>NZ_JAJEKD010000009.1:0-949694 GCF_021029645.1 Priestia sp. TSO9 | reverse complement strand
ATCATTGCTCCATTAAAAACATGAGGGAAAAATGGAAGGTGATATGTTTCTAAAGCCGTTATGAATGGACTTTGATTTCCATAAAAATCATGAAATGGCACAATTAAAATAGCTAAACTCAGTGAAACAATATAAATAATTCCGAGGAGAATAAGCATACTTCTTCCCGCTTTCGGTGCGTCTTCTTGTTTTTCTAAACGAACCGTCATGATTCCCATGACTTCGATGCCGCCGAAAGCATAAAAGGCATAAAGCAAAGCGCCCCATAAACCTAAAAACCCGTGGGGAAATACTTCACTTATCGTTCGCGGCACTCCTTGTTTGGCACCTTCGTCAAGAAATCCAAATAAAGCGAGACTAGCTAATATAATAAACATTAAAATAGCAGCCACTTTTGTGACAGCAAATACATTTTCCATTCGTTCAAAACCTTTTGTCCCAATTAATACAACAGCAATGCCTAAAACAGCATAAATAGAGGCAAAGACCCACAGTGGAATACCGTCAAACCAAAAACGCGTAAAAAGAGATAAAGCCGTGAGCTGACTCCCCATGATCAGCATCTCTGAACTCCAGTATACCCATCCGCTGCTAAATCCGGCCCATCTTCCATAAGCTTTCTTTGCATAGGAACGAAAAGAGCCTTTTTGAGGATCTTGAGCACTCATTTTAGCAAGAGCGTCAAATACAATAAACGTACATACTGCTGCTAATAAAAAGGCGATTAATACAGCGGGGCCGGCTGCTTTTATTGCAATACTTGACCCTAAAAAATAGCCTGTACCGATGATGCACCCTACTCCGATTAAAGATAGCTGCCACCATTTTAATTTCCCTTCAACCTGACTTCCGCAGCCTATTTTCTTTTTCATACTATCACTCCTTACACCTCGATGTAGTGTGTGATAGTTTGAAAAATTTATGCGTAAAAAGAGGCGGCTTTCTACTATTTTTCAGCAGATAGAAAACGCTTTAAATTCAGTTCTCCTTTCTCCCCTTTTAAATAATGAATTGCTGTACAGCTTGCCAGCCGAAATATATACCAAATCCTATTAGAGAAAGACCGGATATAACGGAAACTGCGGTCAAAAACGTCGCTGCTAAATACCTTCGAAAAGTGCTTGCTAAAGCTGCCATAGCAATATCCCAGCATAAAATCCCTGTAAAAATAGCACAGCTGTATAAAATAAGCTGTTCTGTTTCGTATGTATTAGCTGTTTTGGCTAAAACAGAGCCATAAATACCGAGCCAAAACAGAATAGTAAGCGGGTTTGTTAATGAAAGTAAAAAACCTGAAAAAAAACACTTTACGACCGAATCTCCTTTTGCGTTTCTATGCTGTGTAATTTTCCCTGCGCTCATTAACCCTTCAATACCGGTATAAATTAATACGAAGCATCCAAACGAAAAAAGAAACGTTTTCATAAAATCGCTGCTTAAAAAATGAACGGACCCAAAATAAACTACAAGCATATAAAGAGCGTCAACCGATGTTGCTCCTATCCCTAAGAACCAAGCATGTAGAAAACCATTTTTGATTCCTTTATCAAGCTGAGCGGCGTTGATGGGACCGATTGGTGCGGCTAACGATAGCCCTAATAACATATAGCTGAAAAAAGCTCCCACATGTATCCCTCCCTGCTTCTGAGGTTTTATAAATTGAACTATGATAAATGTATGCAGCCTGCTTAGCTTGTACTACGTAATTTTTATTTTTTTTCTAAATCCTTTTGTATAGCGACGAAAAAGCAGCGCATGTTAACTGTAAATACTATACAGAAGGATGAGAGAGGCATGAATTCATACACTCATATTAAAGAAGCACTACAATTAGCTGAGCAGGCTGTTTATCAAGGACAGATGAATTTGAATGGAGCTAATTTTCAAAATGCTCAAATGCATTTGAATATCGTTCAGCAGCAAATTGATGAACAAAAAGAAGCGACGTCTGGTGATAAAGAATTAAGACGAATGGAAGAACACTTAAGACACTTACGCGAAACCCAGCAGGCTATTCAGCAAAATTTTTAATAAGGATAATAACAACCTTTTTTCACTTTTATACGAAAAACTGAAAAAGCTCTACGAACTCAGTGAGTTCGTAGAGCTTTTGATCTTCACCTGCAGCTTTTAAGAGCTGCGTAAAGATTACAATTTTTTTATTCTTATACATACTTTCCGTAATCAGGACGAGCAATTTCATCAAAATTCTTCGTAAGCTTCAATAAATTAGTTGAAAGCCATTCGCCGGAAACGGGTTTTCCATGTCCTGTCACCGCCACAGACGGATGAAGTGACTGAAGCACTTCAACTGATTTTTGGGCAGATGCCCAGTCCGTAGTTAAATAACGAGGAGGACCGCTAATCTCCAATTCTTGCTCTAGTACATCCAGTAAATATTCTTGCTTAGTGGTAACAAAAGCATCTCCAGCGATAAGTGCAAGATCCTGCTTTCTAAAAAGAGAAATATGTCCTGGAGAATGACCAGGGGTGTGAATCCATTCCCATTCCGGCATATGAGGTACAGAGCCGTCGACTGGTAAAGCTTGCACATGAGAGCCTAAATCAATGGCTTCCGTTGGAAATAGTGGAGAAAGCTTTGCCACGAGCCCGCCTTCCACTGTACCATCCGGTGCAGGATAATTTTTTTCACCCGTCACATATGGAAGTTCAAGTGGATGTGCATATACCGGTATGTTCCACTTCTCCACTAGTTCAATAATAGATCCAATATGATCAAAATGTGCATGTGTAAGAATAATTGCTTTTGGTTTTTTTCCTTTTCCAAACCTTTCCTCTGCCTCTTCGATAATCATAGAAGCCGAATTAGGCATTCCCGCATCCACAAGTACAAAACTATTGTCTTTATCTGGATTTCCTATAAAACATATGTTAACAATCTGTGTAGTGTAGCTGTAGATATCCCGCGTCACTTCGACTCCTTTTCCACTGGCTATAGAGCTCATGGGAATAAAGCTTTCCGTTGATGAACTTCCGTGCATCTCTCTATCCAATTATAATTCCCTCCTTTAACGTGTCACTTCATATGCGCCATACACGTTTATGCTATCCACCTTTGCTTTCGTTATTCTTTTTTTAACTAGCTCTCTTTTATGTATCCATAAAAAAAGAAAGGAGAAAAACTCCTTTCTTTTTTTACACCAATTATACTTTTGCTGGAACTTTAACGCCCATGATCGCTTTTGGCTCTAGATATTCTTCGATACCAAATGCTCCCCATTCGCGTCCAATACCAGATTGCTTAAATCCACCGAATGGTGCAGCTCTGTCTTGCTCGGCATCGTTAACAATGATTTGACCAGCTCTAATATTTTTAGCAACATAGTCAAGTGTTTCTTGGTCTTTTCCGACCGCATAGCCTGCAAGTCCATAAATTGTATCATTTGCAATTTCAAGAGCTTGCTCTAGATCATCATACGTAATAATAGTTGTTACAGGTCCAAAGATTTCTTCTTGTGCAATAACCATATCATTCGAAACATCAGTAAAGACTGTCGGTTTAACAAAGTATCCTGTCTCTAAGCCGTCTGGTTTGCCCGTTCCGCCAGTAAGAAGTGTTGCACCTTCGTCCATTCCTTTTTTAATATAATCCTGTACGCGATCCCACTGTTTTTCCGCTACGAGCGGTCCAGTTACGTTGTCTTTGTCTAACGGATTACCAACTGGGAATGATGGCAGAACCTTCTTCACTGCTTCTTCAAATTTTTCCTTCATGGAGGCAGGAATGATAATACGTGTTGCTGCCGTACATACTTGCCCTGTATTCATTGCAATGTGTGAAACTGCTATTTTAGCCGCTTCTTCTACATCCGCATCCTCTAATACAACTAGCGGTGATTTCCCGCCTAGCTCAAGCGCTACTTTTTTGATTGTTTTAGCCGCGTTTTGCATAATTTTCTCACCTACAGCACCTGATCCTGTGAATGATACAAAATCAATGTCCGGGTGAGAACTAATACCGTCACCGATTGTGCTTCCCGTTCCGTTTACAAGGTTAAAGGCACCTTTTGGTACGCCAGCTTCATCAATGATTTCTGCTAATATCATCGCTGCATACGGTGTAAGTTCAGATGGTTTTAATACCATTGGGCTTCCTGCTGCGATAGCTCCTGCAATTTTAGTAGACGTCTGATTTGTTGGGAAGTTCCATGGTGTAATAAGTCCGCTTACTCCAATAGACTCTTTCACGACCTTGTAGCTTCCATGATCTTTTTCAAATGTGTAATCTTCAAGTGCATTAGCTGCTTCTTTAAAGTGGCTAAGTCCCATTTCATAGTGAACTTCTTCTGAAATCTTTAAAGGAGCGCCAAGCTCTTCAGTCATAACTTCGATAAGTTCCTGTTTACGCTTTTCATATCCTTTTGCAATATTGCGAAGCATTTTGATTCGCTCTTCTTTTGTTGTTTTTGAAAATGTGGGAAGAGCTGCTTTAGCTGCTGCCACGGCTTTATCTAGATCTTCTTTTGTACCTAAGCTAATTTTACCAATTGATTTTTCAGTAGCAGGATTGATCACATCTGACGTTTCGTTTCCTGTTGATTCAACCCATTCTCCGTTAATAAAGTGTTTTAAGTTTGTACGCATTGATTTGATCTCTCCTTTTAGTTTGTTACTTTTATTTTGTTAATTGTTGAACTATGTCATCTAGTTTTTATCTACCCGCCTGTCTGCTTCTCAAACACCGCTTCTATTATTTTTGTTTCTTTCACTGCCTTATCCCTTTTCCAATCGGCTTTTCGCAGGTGAATTTTTTTCCTCTGCAGCTTTTTAGTTTTTTATAACCAACAGAGATTGAGTCCTAACGAAATCAAGCCAATTTAAAGATGAACAAATGGGATAAAGTAGTGGATTATTTGTTATACCGCTGTTGATTTTCGTGCAAGCCTTCGCTTTCCAAGGTTGTCGATGAGCCCCCTCATCGCTTACGCTCCTGCATGGTCTCATTAAATGAAACCTACATACAACGTAACCAAAAAAAATCCGAACGAGTTTGATTCTCTATCAAGAATCTCGATTCCTCATTCGGATCTTCTTTCCACTAAAATACTTTAGGCCCAACCTCTTTTGTATTAACGTACTTCTTGCAAACGATGTACCACTCTGCTTTCAATTAACGGTTCTGTTTGCTGTCTGTATTGTTGATAGTGAGGTGTTTCAATGTGAGCTTCAATATCTTCTTTGCTTTTCCATTTCTCATAAAAAACAAATGTACCTGCTTTGTCTGTATCCTGGTAGAGAGTGTATTGAATACATCCTTTTTCTCCTCTTGATGGTTCAATAACTTTTACTAACTCTGATCGAAGCTCTTCTTCTTTTCCTGGCTTGGCTTTCAAAATGGCGTTAATAATAATTTCTGACATCGTTTTTCCTCATTTCTTTAAAAAATATTTCCCATAAAAAGCTTCCCTCTTTTTGTATTTATTACACTGACCATCATATTTTTTGTATGATGATTGATTTCTCTAGTCCAAGACAGCAAAACATCCATGTTATCAACAGCGCTCTTTCTTCATGCTGTTGATAAAAGAAGCCTGTAGGCTATAAGCCTACAGGCTTCTTTACATCTTATTTCAATAATTGTTTCACAACTGCTTTTGCTACACTGATTGTTGACTGAGGATTTTGACCTGTTATCAAGTTTCCGTCTGCTTGTACATTATCTGTCCAGTTTGGAGCAGTTACTACATTTGCACCCAGTTCACGCAGACGCGTTTCCAAAAGAAACGGCATGAAGCGGTCCAATGTTGTTTCACGTTCTTCATTATCTGTAAACGCAGCGACATCTTTTCCTTCGACCAACGGCTTTTCATCTGATAATGTAACACCTACTAAGCCTGCCGGTCCATGGCATACAGCGGCTACTACTTTGTCTCCTTCGTATAGTTCACGAATTAAAGCGTGGAGCGTTTGATTATCTGGCAGATCAAACATCGTGCCGTGACCGCCTGGTAAGAAAACAGCATCGAATTTAGCACTGTCTGTAATTGTATCAAGTTTTAGGGTATTCTCTAGATGCTTAGCTGTATTTAAGATTTCTTGAGAAGTCTCTCCTTCAAGGCTACGAGCATCCACCGGCGCTTTTCCTCCTAGAGGACTTGCCACAGTAATCGTAAATCCAGCATTTTTGAACTCTACATACGCTTCACCAAATTCTGAAAGCCAAAGGCCTGTTGGATGATTTTCTTTCATTTTGTCAGCCGTTGTTACGACCATTAATATATGTTTAGACATAGTAACGTCCTCCTGTAAATAAAGATAGTATTTTCTGTTTCCGCCTTACACACCATATTGTAAGAGAGGAATTACTATAATACAAATTAGAAAATATCTGCCTATCCATAAATATTTTTATAGATAATGTAGAGGTCTTTGTTAATAAAGCATCTGCGAAAGAAACAACCATATAACACCTGAACTTATTTTTTATACACTCGAAAAAACCGCCCTTTTGAGTAAGCGCGGTTTTTTCCAGAAAAGCATAGAATCTATCTTTTATTTTAAAGAACAGATTGAGCGTCCATTTGTTTCACTTTCTTTTCTCCCGTTCTTTTAAGACTTACCATAAAAATAAACGAAATACAGTATAGCCCCGCCAAGTACGTCATCGCTACTGTCATATCATAGCTTTGCAAAAGATAGCCGACAAGAATGGGTGATAACCCTCCGAGCGCTCGCCCAAAGTTAAAAATGGTGTTCGTTGCAGTGCTGCGAACTTCTACTGAATAGTGGCTGCTGATCAATGCTCCGTATCCCGCGAACATTCCGTTTGAGAAAAATCCGACCACAGCTCCTCCTATAAGCAGCCCTACACCTCCTTCGGCATACGAGTATAAAAATACCGCACAAGCTGAAGCAAGAAGAAAGATTCCAAAAGTACGTTTCGATCCAAAACGGTCCATAAATTGACCAAATGTTAGCATGCCTATAATCATTCCCACGGCTGTACTGATTGTCCAAAGAGCTGAACTTGAAACAGAGAGGCCTTGTGATTGCTGAAGCATAGATGGAAGCCATATCATCAGTCCGTTATAGCCTGCAATTTGGACTGTAGCCATCACTGCCAGCGAAATAGTCGTCATCGCCGTCCTAGGCGTAGCGAATAATTGACGAAGCTTACCATTATTTTTAACAACCGCTGTTTTCTCTTTTTGAGCTTGTAGCCACTCAGGAGATTCGTTTAAATTTTTTCGTACGATAAAAGCAAAAATGACCGGGATGACTCCCACAAAAAACAGCGCTCTCCATCCGAAAATCGGCAGGATTAGAGAACTTAAAAGCGCCGCAAGGATCACTCCAAATTGTGCGCCAATACTAACATAGGATGAAGCTCGTCCTTGCTTATGTTTCGGCCACGCTTCTGCTACAAGAGCCATACCAATCCCGTACTCTCCTCCAGCCCCAATTCCGGCAATAAATCGCGAAGCATACACTTGTTCAACATTTGCTGCAAAACCTGTTAATGCCGTTCCGACTGCAAATAGAAGAACCGTGTAGGTAAAAACCCGCACTCTTCCAAATTTATCTGCTAAAATTCCGAAGATGACTCCACCTATCAGCATTCCTATATTCGTAATAGAAGAAATAAGTCCACCTGTTGCTAAATCAATGTGAAATTCAGCAATAATCATTGACATAGCAAACGAGATAAACATAATGTCCATCCCTTCTAACGTCAAACCTGCTACTGATGCTACAACTGTCTTGTTACGATAATTCATGTTGTTCCACCCTCCAGTGTATTCTTTCCGTATCAACGCTCTTTCTTTTTTGAAGGAATGGATAAATAACATATCTCCATTCTCTTTTGAAGCCTCTCTGGACTTCGTTTAAAAGAGGTAAGTAACACATAAAAGCCCTTTTGTCGCAGAGGGCAAAAGGGCACAGATAGGCATAGAAGCAGTAAATGAGTGATCCGTCCTTTTCGGCCTCTCTGGACCGTCTTAAAGGCAGTTATTATATTAATTATTATGTTAACACGCCGCACAGAACCTTTCAATAAGAAAAATATCTTCTTTAAAGCAGCTATGTCTATGTACATCTCTCAATTTTTACATTCGTACTATTTCGTTCATTATTTTTTAAATGTGGTTAAAACCAAAGCCTAATGTATCATGTTCAAAGCCTTTTTTAGGCGCACCTATCGTTCCATACACACAAACGCTAATCCATTCGTCGCTTGATCCTGAAAACTCAATTTTTCCGCGCACGATTGAAAATGTGAGTCCTACCGTCCGTAAAATATCACCCAGCTGCAGCGTTCCTCGACTAACTCCTTGAATGGCTTCAAGTATAGCATGATAAAGAGCGTGAACTTCCCGGTACGACTGGGCATTAATAATTTTGTTTGTCTTGGCGCTCGTTTCAATTGCCGCCACGACTTTAGACAGCTCCATCGCTCCGACTTTTCCTACTGTGTAGCTGTATCCTCTCTCATTAATTTCCTTTTCAATACCTTCAGCTAGTTCCGTATTATGTAAAAGAACGAGTAAAGATGTTAATCTTCCCATTGAAAAATCATTAACTTGTTGAAATTTATTGCTCAACTGTCATTCCCTCCCTTCTATCCCCTTATTATTTTAACAGACGGTACTTACAAAGGTGCTGATTATTCAACGAACGAGCGCTCACTTAAAGGATTAGGAGATTTATGTGTACTGTCCACCACTGTTACGAAGTAGAACTTGCATAAACAAGTAACCTACCTTTTAGTAAGCGCTTACTTTAATTTTAAGGAAGAAATCATTTTTCTCTACTTACGTTAAGACAAGCTGTGATTCAACTTTTAACTTTCCCAGCATCTCTCTCGTCATTTTTTCTAGGTTATATTCTGTTTTAAACCCCCACTCTTCTATTGCACAGCTGGAATCTATATGGTTAGGCCAGCTTTCCGCAATTGCTTGTCGAACAGGATCTACTTGATAATTCAGCACAAATTCCGGAATCGTTTTTCTGATTTCAGTCGCCATTTGTTCTGGATCAAAGCTCATGGCAGAAACGTTAAATGAATTTCGATGCTTCAGCTTAGAACCGTCTGCTTCCATTAGTTGGATAACAGCGTTCAGTGCATCAGGCATATACATCATATCCATATATGTTCCTTTGTCGATATAAGACGTATAGCGCTTATGTTTAACGGCTTCATAATAAATTTCAACAGCGTAGTCCGTTGTCCCTCCACCTGGAGGCGTTACGTATGAAATTAAGCCTGGAAAACGCAGCCCTCGTGTATCTACTCCGAATTTATGGTGGTAGTAATCGCAAAGTAATTCACCCGCTACTTTATTAACACCATACATCGTGGTAGGACGTTGAATTGTATCCTGCGGCGTCCAGTCTTTTGGAGTCGTTGGACCAAATGCACCAATTGAACTTGGAGTAAAAAATTGACACTGAAGCTCGCGTGCTACTTCGAGCGCGTTTACTAATCCGCCCATATTTAGATTCCAAGCTAGAAGCGGTTTTTGCTCGGCTGTCGCTGATAACAGCGCAGCCAAGTGAATAATCGTATCAACTTTATGCTTTTTAGCGATCGTAAATAACGCAGTCTGATCCGTTACATCTAAAATCTCGAATGTACCTGAAGTCACGACATCGCTCGTCGTTTTGCGAATATCGGTGGCAATAATATTTTCTGAACCATATCTCTCTCTCATTTTCGCCGTTAACTCAGAACCGATTTGCCCTAAAGAACCCGTTATTAATACTTTTTTCATGTCAATATCCTCCTCGTGTACTGCCTAGATTCAACGTTTAGATTAATTTCATTTCCTTGCCTACTTTTTTGTAGATACGAAGTGCTTCATCTAACATTTCTTTCGTATGAGCAGCCATCGGCATATTGCGAACGCGTCCTGTCCCTCTTGGAACGGTTGGGAAAACAATTGATTTAGCGTATACCCCTTCTTCTATTAATCTCTTACTAAAAATCTGGGTTTGGTTTTCATCTCCTATGATGCACGGAGTGATAGGTGTTTCACTTTCCCCAATGTTAAAGCCTAGTTCTTTTAATCCTTGCTTTAAATACCGACTGTTTTCCCACATTTGCTGCTGCAGCTCTGTACTTGTGCTTAGGATTTCAATTGCTTTCATACAGGCAGCAGCCGTGCCTGGTGTAATAGCAGTCGAAAACAAAAACGGACGGCTTCTTACTTTTAACCAGTCGATTAAGTCTTTTTTTCCGGCTACGTACCCACCTACAGCTCCAATCGCTTTTGATAATGTTCCAATCTGGAAGTCTACTTTTTCAGATAAGCCAAAATGTTTAACTGTGCCCATGCCGTTCCCTAATACGCCCGACCCGTGAGCATCATCTACGTATGTGATTAAGTCAAATTCCTCTGCGATTTCTACAATTTCCGGAAGCTTAGCAATGTCTCCATCCATTGAGAACACACCATCGGTAATTACCATTATTTTATTATATAAATCGGATTTTTGTGCTTCGCCTGCTTTTGCACGAAGATCTTCCATATCCGAATGCTTAAAAGGAATAATTTTTGCTTTTGATAGCCGGCATCCGTCAATAATTGAAGCGTGATTCAGCTCATCTGATAAAATTGCATCATGTTTATCCATAACCGCGGAGATGGCTGCCATATTACAGTTAAACCCAGACTGATAAGCTATAGCTGCTTCTGTATGCTTAAACTCGGCTAGCTTTTCCTCTAGCTTAATATGAATATCTAGAGTTCCATTAATCGTTCGGACAGCTCCAGCCCCCACTCCGTATTTTTTAGTGGCTTCGTTGCACGCATTAATAAGCCTCTCGTCTGTAGCAAGCCCCAAATAATTGTTGGATGATAAATTAATTAATTGCTTTCCCTCAATTTGAATCACAGGTCCATTGGGCCCCTCTACCGGATTAATGACATTGTATAATCCTTTATCTTTTAAATCTTCTAAATTATTATTCAAGAATTCTTTTAAACGTCTGCTTGTCATCTTCCATACCCCCTCATTGTTGTTCAACACGTCTTATAAACTTCTCTTTTCCCCATTAAAAGATTCATCTAAGCACTTACAGTATATGAGTTAAAAATCAAGTGTATTCCTGAGAAAGACAAATGTTTCTTTTGAAAGCGCTTAAAATTCAATGCTTATAGAATTCATAATAATCAACAACTAGGTAAATGTCCATACTAAAAAAACAAAAAATAAAAAATTTTCTGCATTGATAAAAATCCTTCTTATTATGAATGAGTTTGCGTGAACGTTATCAGACAATATCTTTTTTCTTTCTTTCTTTGATATTTTTTTAAAAGAAGAGACTGATATATAACGAAATCAATCCAATCAACAGCTAAAAGCAGCTAGATATGTGAAAGCTACATTCACCATACCTATAAAAAATCCGAACGAGTTTGATTCCTAATCAAACTCGTTCGGATTGTCCTTCAACTAAAATACTTGTGTTTCAGCCTCTTTCGTTACTTTTGCACAGATATATTTTTTATTTTTTCATGTCTTGTTTTTACTAGGAAGCATGAAACAGCAAAGCTTAGTAATGCAGCTAAAAATGTTCCACTGTAAATAATGTGAACACCTGATGCAAGAATTTCATGCAGCTTTGACAGTTCTTCTGCTGGTACTCCGCCTGTCTCAAACGAAGCATTTAAATTTTCTTGCCCTAATTTCTTTGCTTGTGAAAGTGTCACTAAGTTAAAGATTGTACCAAACACCGCAGAACCTAGCGTTTGACTAAATGTATTTGTAAACGTATTAAGAGCCACCGCTACTCCTCTTTTGCTAGCCGGGACCGCTGATTGAATAACCAGCATAAAAATAGGCGTAATAATACCCATTCCTAACCCAAGGACCCCAACGGCTACATAAATTAAAAATACGGGTGAGTGGGTGGAAACTAAAAACAGCATAAAACAAGCCGTACTTACAATGGCCGTGCCCAGCGTAAGGATGGAGTGCGTTTTAAGACGCCCTACTAAATTCCCTGAAAGCAGTGAACCAATCGTCCAGCATACTGGCATAGGCATTAATACAAAACCAGCAGCGGTTGCACTTTTCCCCAGCACTCCTTGACTCCAAATTGGAAGGTAGACCGTAATACTAATAACTACTGATCCGACAAGAAGTGTTAATAAGTTTATAACAGATACACTTCGAATGGAAAACAGTTCAAGCGGGATAAGAGGTTCGGGCGATTTCTTTTCTATATAAATAAAGCCAATGAATGTCAGAACAGCTAGAACAAATAACCCTATAATGGTCGGATCTCCCCAGTTTTGATGCTGACTTCCGGTTAAAAGCGCGTATAAAAACGCAATTGTTCCCACTGAAAACGTCACCGCTCCAATATAATCGATATAGCGTTTTTCTTTTACCACTTCTTCTTTATAGTTTACTAAAAGAACAAAAAAAGCCATTAGTCCAAACGGTATATTCAAAAAGAAAATATATCGCCAAGACAGCGTATCCACTAAGAATCCCCCAAGAAGAGGTCCGAGAACTCCCGCAACTCCCCAAACTGCGCTAATCCATCCTTGCGCTTTGGCTCTTTCTTTTGCTTCTTCATACAAGTCGCCAATAATAATCATTGTAAGCGGCATAACGACCCCGGCGCCCAGCCCTTGGATAGCTCTATAGACAATTAATTGCTGCATCGAAAAGCTAAGTCCGCAAAGTATCGATCCGATTAAGAAAATAACGATTCCAACAAGCATCACTTTTTTGCGGCCGAATAGATCCGCTAACTTTCCGTATATAGGTGTAGATACAGCAGTTGTCAGCATATAAATGGCATATACCCAGCTAACTAGCTCAATGCCCGACAAATCACTTGTAATTCTTGGAACAGCCGTACTGACAATGGTTCCTTCCATTGCAGCTAAAACAGTGACAAGCAGCAGCGCTGTCATGATTCGTTTCCTCATCTTTCTCTCTCCTTGTAACTGCGGGCATACCATGGTTTTTTTTATAGAAAATAAAAGCGGTTTCAATATATGGATACCCTTTTAGCCTTTATATGTATGTGATGCCCCGCGTATAGTTGCTGCCATATGCAGCCAAATAATTATTTTACTATAAATTTTTTCAAAGCGATAGATAATTTCAAAAATATGACTTTCCTTTCATTGATAGAAACATGCGTACATGATGTTTTATTTCCTTTTCAAATTACAAAAAAGCACCCCGTAACACCTGGTACGGGATGCTTTTACGTATTTTGTATGATTAACTTAGTCGGGGATCTTTTAATAAACGTTCCATTTCTTCCATATGATTTGTTTCATCTGCAATCATATCTTCAAGCTTTACAACAAGCTCTGTTAACCCTAACTCTTCTGCTTGTTTTTTACGCTCTTCGTAGCGCTGGATAGTTTCTTTTTCAGCCTTGCTCGCTTCTTTAAGCATTTCCGTCACGTTTGAAACGTGCTTCACCTCAGCCGGCTTTGTTGTTGGCTCACCGCCAAGGTTTTTAATTTTTTCCGATAAATAAAGGGCGTGTCCTTGCTCGTCAGGAATTTCTCCTTCAAAGAAAGGTTTTAAAATTTGATATTCTAGGCCGGTTACTGTAGACGCATAGTAAGTGTACTGAATAACCGCCGAATATTCACCCGCTAAATCGGTATTAAGTCCCTCTATTAGTTGTCTCATTTTCTCTTCCATTTGAATAAACACCCTTTCATTTGCTGTTAGTAGACATGTACCCTTTCTGCCTAGTACTAAACCACAATAAGGCGATATTCTGCTCCTTCTTTTTAAAAGTAGGGAAATTACTGAATGGAACGAAAATGTTTGATTTCTATATTTTTAAAGAGAGACGTTCCTCCTTGAGAGAAAAGCGTAATTCCTTGGTCGTTGTGACGCGGAAACACCTCGCTAGAATGCACGGTTTTCCCATCATCAACAAAGACTTCAATACTTGTTTTATCTACTAATATCTTCAAATAAACATTTTTCTTGCCTGCATCAAAGTAATCACGGCTTTCCACATACTCTTTGCTTTGATCAGGCTGATTGCTATAGCTTCTGTTCACATATGAGACGTTATCTTTTGCAAAAATACCCACATCAATGTGCCGCTTTTGATCGGCGGACTCTCGAAGTCGTAAGCCTACATTTTCTGCATCTGACCATGAAATATCTGTATCAAGCTGATAAGCTTCACCTTTTATCTTTAACTTTTTCTCTCCATTCACTTCTACTTGTTCAAGAGAGTTTGTTGAATCAGTTAGCTGATTTAATTCTTCGACAGGCTTTGATAACAGGCTGTACTGATTGTCGTCTTGTTTTGAAAGCATAATTTCACGGGTTACTGAATCGAAGCCGTTAAACCCTTCTTTCATCGTTGGCGTCTTATCTGGATAATCCCAGTTATTCATCCATGCAAAAGCGTAGCGTTTTTTTAAGGAACCTTTATTTTTACCGTCTTCAAACGTGACTGCTCCGTACCAATCGAAGCCATGATCGAGCCATTGCGGCTCGTCCAGGTCGGGAGTGAATGTTGTTCCATCGTAAATTCCTGTCCAATAAGCATAGGTGTTTGGCTTTCCGCTTTCTTTTCCATTTGCACTTGTCCCGAGAACCCACTTAACTGTCCCGTCATCTGCCTTCATTTGAAAAAGGTCTGGACATTCGGTAATGCCAATATCTTTAGTTACAAATCCTCCCGTATACGTCCAATCCTTTAGATTAGAAGATTCATAAAATCCGATTTTTTCACCTTCTGACATGACGAGAACCCACTTTTCATGTTCATTATCCCATATGACTTTGGGATCTCTAAAATCTTTGGTGCCTGGATTAGGCATGATAGGATTTTTGCTATATGATTTAAAGGTTTTTCCTCTATCGGTACTATACCATAGATACTGTTCTTGCTTTTGTCCATCGGCAGAAGGCTGGGTCATAATCGCTACAATTGCGCCTTTACCAAACCCTGCTGTGTTCTCTTTATCTTCTACAACCGATCCGGACCATATATCGCCATTTTTATTTGTATACTTTGGAATAGCTACTCCTTCATCTTTCCAATGAACCAAATCTTTAGACGTTGCATGTCGCCATTCCGTCCCGTTCCCTTTAGGATAATCATGATTGTATAAGTAATAGTAATGATATTTCCCGTCAAAATAAATGGGCTTTTGAGGATCATTTTTCCATTTATCAGGCGTGCTGAAGTGATACACTGGGCGGTAAGTGGATTCACTTTTATTCTCTTTTTCTTTTCCATGGTCTTTTGTATCCTCTTTTTTGGATACGGCTGCTATAATGAGTCCGGCTATTACAACTAAAAGAACGGCAAGCGCTATCCATTTATAAGCACCTTTTTTCTTCAAACAAACCCCACCTTTCTCTTTTTTGTCTACATCGAATAAAACAAAAGAAAATGGTGATTACAATCACCATTTTCTTTTGTTGCTATTGCGAAGCGCTCAGTCTTCATCTACTGTTAACTGACCTTGCTCAAGAACACTATCTTTTACAACAGATGTTTTTGAACCGTTAATATTTACTAAGAAGCTTGGTGCAAATGTAGAGTGATTGTCTTCATAAAAGCCTCTATTTGTCATGTAGCTTGTAATAACGACATTATCGCCTTTTGTTTGAGGTACAGCAAAGTGAGAATACGTAAATGTTTTATCATTAGGATCTAAATCCATATGAAGAACTAATCCTGTATCATTTAAAGGCTTATATTTTCCTGTTAACGTATTTGAAACATAGCCTAGCATATACACATCATCTTGTCCGATTCCATCAATTGTCATTTTAGATCCGCGAGAATCGGTGAACAAATACCATTTTCCATCTTTTTTGAAGATGTTTGCACGTTCAATTTCGTCTGTAACTGTGTTTGATGTAATAAGCGGCTTCATTACTTTTTTGAGCGTATAGTCGTCATTTAACTCAATAATGCCTAAAGCCCCGTTTGCTAAAGAAGCTTTTTCTTTATTAGATCCTTCAAGAAGCTTTTTCTTTTCAGATTGGAAGAAAGGATTGTTTCCTCCATAGTATGCTCTGTTATATAAAGAGTCTTCGCCTTGATAGCCATCTTCTGTTCCAGTGTTCGCTTCGAAAACAAGGTACTTATGTCCGTTGTCTTCTATGTAGTGAGGATCTCTTAGCGTATGGTTATCTCCTGTGTCATACCCGCCTTCATCAATAAACTGCTGAACCGTTTGATAAATCTTTCCGTCGCCATCAAAGATTGACTTGTAATCTTCTACTCCGTCAACTTTTAACGTAGTATCGTCTGGCTGAGACATGTTCACTTGAGCTGTCGTTAACGTTTGTTTTCCGTATTGTTTACCTGAATAATCCGTGTAGAATAAACGAACTTTACCATCTTTTGTTAACGTGGCAGAACCAGACCATTCTTGTGTTTGATTTTTAAGATGCGGGTCATTCGGAACGAATTTATCGCTGTCTTTAAACACTCTTCCAGCGTTTTTCCAGCTGTCAATAGATTTGTCTCCAGCTTTTTTATAGAAAAGATAAACAGACGTGTCATTCGAATCTTTTGGGTCACCTGCTAGTGCAAACACAATTTGATATCCATGATAAGTCGCCACTGTTCCATCAGCATTTTGTAATGGCCAGCTGTCCCATACATCTAAGTCAATTGTATTTCCTGATGCATCTTTTCCTTTAGCAGAAGCAATGTTTTTAATAGTTGATTCATCAAAAGCAGGAACTTTAAACTGATCACTGTTTTGCTGCTGCGGAATTTTCACCATATTATCGCGAGTAATATGCGAAATGCCGTAGCTATTATTAAAGTCTTTACTGTCATTTCCTTTAGCAAATGTTTGATATCCTCCACCTACTAGTAGGGCTGCAGCCAATGTAGCTGCAGTTGTATGCTTAGCAACTCGTTTCATTTTCATATGTTTTCTCCTTTTGTGTTAGTAAAAAATATAAATTTATTAATTCAATTAGCTATCAAAAATCCGAAAACAGAACCGGTTCCGTTCAACCAAAAGATTACTTGGATAAATGACGAAAGTCAAACATGCCAAATGTAGCTATTTCTCATTTTTATCTTTTTCATTGAGCTGTAACTAGGACCAAAGTTTACTTGTAAGAGCCCTTTTTATGTAACCGTTTTCCTAACAAAAGTGTACGGCTTTTTTTACATTTCAAACCACGATTTCCAGACGTTTCGTTTTATACTTCTACATGATTAAACACTTTATCTTTCCAGCATTGAAAACGCTATTCCGTTTTTTATACTTTCCGACCATTTTGTTTTCATTAACCTCTTAAAAAATCAGTACCTTTTTTTTATTAGCCGGACATGAAAACGTTCTATTCTTTTTCCTTTCTGAAGATTAGGCTGATAATAATAAAGGTCTAAAGTATGTTTTCAGAAAAAAATATTCCTTCTTTTTACCTACTCATTTTTATCTTTTTTAATGCATTGTACGCCCTCTCTTTTGTAAAAAGAGAGGGCGTACAATGTATTTTTTAACTATTAAGAGTCTAAGCCAGTTGCTTTTCCTTCACGGCTGGAATCAGCTGCTCCAAATAAACGGCCGTTTTCTTTATCGATTTGAATCCCTTGAACATTTCCGATTGGGAATGGCTCATCTCCAAAATTAAATCCCATGGCTTCTAGCTCTCCTTTGGCATTCATATCCACTCCGGCTTCCCAACCGATAAGTGATCCTGTACTATTGAAAATTCTTGGTTCTTCAATCGCTTCTTTTATATCCATTCCATAGTCTAAGACATTCATAAGTGTTTGAAACACAGACCCTACAATCGTTGGTCCGCCTGGAGATCCTAAAGTTAGTACAGGTTCGCTATCTTTAAAAACGATGGTTGGACTTTTACAGCTAACCGGACGCTTTCCTGCATCCGCTTGATTTAATCCTCCAGGAATAGCATCAAAATCAGTAAGCTCGTTGTTGAGTAAAAACCCATGGTCTTTAACCATAATTCCTGTACCAAAAGGATGTTCCACAGTTGATGTACAAGCGACAATGTTACCCCAGCGGTCAACTACGGTGAAGTGAGTTGTTTCACTAAGCTCACGTTCAGGTTCATAAGGCTGACGCACCACGTTCACTTTTTGGCCTTTCTCATAATCCCACGGGTTGCCAAAATCAACTTTCTCATTTTTATGTTTCCAATTAATTAATTTTTGACGTTCCTTTATATATTCGTCATTTAAAAGCCCTTTTAGTGGAATGTCACTGTAGGCTGGATCTCCAGAGAATGCAATTTTATCTGAAAATGCAATGCGCATAGCCTCTGCAAACAAATAATACTTTTCCCAAGATTTCACGTCGTATTGAGACACATCAAAGTCCTCTAATAGCTTTAAGATTTGCAGCACGGTGGTTCCTCCTGCACTAGGCATGTTGGAAGAAGCAATTCGGTATCCTTTATAATCTCCCCACACGGGCTCATCGATCTTAATCTGGTATTCTTTCAAATCCGACAGTTCCATAAAACCGCCGTGCTCTTTGATCGTTGAAATAACGGCTTCTGCAATTTCACCTTCATAAAAAGCCTCGATACCTTTTTCTTGAAGAATACGAAATGTTTTAGCAAGATCTTTTTTATTAATCATATCTCCTTCTTGCATAGGCTTGCCGTTTGGGGAATATAGCTGCTTAGCATGTTCTCCTAGTCGGTAAGCGTATGTTTTTAAAATATCTCCAAGAACCCAGTTTGTTTCCACACCTGCTTCTGCTGCTTTGGCAGCCGGTTCAATCAATTCAGCAAGGGGTTTTGTTCCATACTCTTTACGAGCTGCTTCCATCGCCTTTAAAATCCCTGGAATTCCAATTGCCGTTGCATGAGTAGAACGCTTTCTAAACGGAATAACTTCTTTATTTTCATCAAGAAACATTTCAGGATAAGCTGCTTTAGGAGCCTGAGAATGCCCGTCAAAAATTTTAGTTGTTTTGCTTTCATTGTGATACACCATAAAAAAGCCGCTGCCTCCAATACCGGTCATCATCGGTTCTCCGACGTTGAGCCCAAACTGAACGGCAATTGCTGCATCAATTGCGTTGCCTCCAGCTCTTAGCACTTGTTCTCCGGCGTCTGTTGCAATTGGATGAGCACTGGCTACCATTCCTGTTTTTCCAACCGCTGTTTCTCTTCTATATGAACTCTTTCCTGAACGAGATAAGCTTTTTCCATTAATCATCTTTTACGACCTCCTAGTTACTTACTTTATCTGGGATATTGTTAAAATACCCTATTGCTTTTGGGATAAAACTGTTTAAATATGTATTGATTACCTTAGTAATTACGTTCATAGACCGATATCCCTAGAGTTATTTTTAAGCTCTCAAAAGCCATAAAATAAAAAACACCAGCCTTTTTATTCAGAGGAAAGGACTGGTGTTTTTTTGTTTCTTTTATTATATATTTTACACTTGTAACGAAGCTGCTTCATTACTTACGTTCAGCAAGTCATAAAGCTCTTGAAGTCTTCCTATTTCGTAGGTTGACACCCACTTTGTATCGTTCTTTTTTGCCTGAGGGTTAAACCAGCAGGTATCAATACCGGCTAGCTGTCCGCCTTGAATATCTGCACTCAAAGAATCTCCGACAATTAATGTTTTATGTACGGACAGCTCTTCTATATGTGAAAAAACATAATCAAAATATTCCTTCATAGGTTTTTGAAAACCTGTATCTTCTGAAACAAATACTTCTTTAAAATAAGGATATAGGCCTGAGTCTTGAAGGCGCTTATACTGTGTAGCCGAGACTCCGTTTGTAACAACGTACAAATCATAGTACCTGCTCAGATTTTTAATTACCTCAATTGCTCCGTCAATTAGCTGATGGCCATTGTTCAAATACGTTCGGTACTCTGCTTCAAGTAGCTTTCCGTCTTTTTCTATTCCATATTCTTTACATAGAATAGAAAAGCGAGTATTTACAACTTGCTCACGGCTTATTTTATTCTCTTCAAAAGCTGTCCATAACCCCTGGTTAATTAAACTATAACGTTTTTTGCTTTCCTCAGTCAGCGGAATATCGTGGTTAGCATAAAGAAGCTGTAAAGCCTGCTCTTCGGCTGCATTAAAATCTAAAAGCGTATTATCAATGTCAAATAGCAGCGTTCGGTATGTTTTCATTCTTCTCTCTCCCCTTCAACTAATCTATTACTTTTTCTACTCGTATATATTGTCGTTTGCTAGACAGCTCAGTTTTTCCTTATCTTTGAGAATAATGGAGCCTTTCTTTTTTTCAATAACTCCTTGCGCTACAAATTTCTGAAGAACACGATTTAAATGCCGGTAAGTCGTTCCGATTAAATTAGCTATATCTTTTAAGCTTTCTGTTTTTTGATTCATAACCAAATGCGATTCTTCACAAAAAATAGAGAGCAAGTAACTAGCCAGCCGTACTTCCACTGGGTACATTAAATTAAAGCTTAGCGAGTTCGATTTTGCGCAAAACTTTTTTGTGAGCATTTCCAGTAAAAACGTCAGCAGCTGTGGATCATTGCTCGCATGCTGTTTTAATCGTTTGTATGGTATGCCGATAACAACTAAAGGTGAAACGGCTTCAACCGTATTCATAATCTCAACATCTTGTACATACTCAATATCGCCTATTACTTCAAGGGGCTGTTTAAAGGAAAGAACAAGCGTCTTGCCTTCGGGCGATATGGTATAAACTTTAACCTTGCCTTTCATCAATATGTACAAACAGTGAGACGCATCTCCTTGAGAACAAAGACGTTCCCCTGCCTCGACATCATACAGTGACAAATGCGGTAGTAACTCTTTTTTGAAAACCGACTCTAATTTATAAGTATTTATATACTCCATCAGCTGTTTCTCACTCGTAATTTCCCTCATGTTTTCCTCTCCATCATAACGGTTTCTTTTATTAAACAATAACACTTCCTAAAATAAAAAGGACATATGTCTCAAATAAAGTTTTAATTTTTACGTTATGTTCATAGATCACTTTCAAGAGAAATATATACACAAAAAAGACTCTAGCTTGTTCGCTTAGAGTCTTTTTGTTAAGCGCTCTTGTTCTTTCTGGCGTATCCAACGTAAATAAAGACGCCAATCAGCATCCAGCCGATTGAATACATCCACGTTTTCATTGATAAGTTGAACATGAGAAAGATACAGCAAAGAATAGCAATAATCGGAATAAATGGTACAAAAGGTACTTTGAAACCGCGTTTTAAATTAGGCTGACTTTTTCGCAGAGCCAAAATCGAAAATGAAACGGCAGCAAACGTGACAATCGCCAGCATATTCGCTAAATCTGCCAGCTGTTTTAAATCAACAAAACCAGCTACGATCGCGCCTAACGCCCCGACAAGCCATGTGGATATGACAGGTTCACTGTTTTTTCGGTTTACTTTCGCAAAAAGAGACGGCAATAATCCATCATGGCTCATTGACATCAGTATGCGAGGCACGACAAACAAATAAGCAAATACGACGGCCATAATACCAATAACCGCTCCTATAGATACAATGAGCGCTGCCCATTCTTGTCCTACGCTATTGAGCGCATATGACAATGCATCGCCTACGTTTAGCTCTTTATAAGAAACCATTCCTGTTAATACTAATGCAATTACTACGTAAATGACTGCACAAACACTCAGTGCAATCAAAATACCTAGCGGCAAGTTTCTTTGCGGATTTTTCACTTCTTCTGCCGAAGTAGAAATGGCATCAAATCCGTTATAAGCAAAAAAGACGGAAGCTGCGCCTGCAAAGATTCCTTTCACACCAAAAGGGGTAAATGGATGCCAGTTATTTGTATGAATAAAAAAGACGCCGACAGCTACAAATAAAAGAACAATACCTATCTTGATTAAAACCATTAAGTTATTTATTTTTTTACTTTCTTTTACCCCTCTTGTTAATAAAAACGACATGCACAGCACAATAAATACCGCGGGAAGGTTGATAACACCTCCATCGCTTGGTATAGCCGTGAACGATTCAGGAAGTCTAATACCAAATTCAGTAAGCACATTATTCACATAAGATGACCATCCGCCCGCTACGGAAGCTAAAGATACCGTATAGCATCCTACGATGGACCACCCTATCAAATGCGCTGCAAATTTTCCTAATGAAACATATATGTATGTATATGCGCCTCCCGAACTTGGAACAGCTGAACCAAATTCTGCATAACACAGTGCAACAAGAATACAGGCTACTGCAGAAATAACAAAGGAAATGGAGACCGAGGGCCCTGCATCCCTGGCGGCAACTAGCCCTGCTATAACCAGAACTCCTGTCCCAATAGTTGCTCCTACTCCCATCAAAATAACATCAAATAACCCCAGTGTCTTAGTTGATTCTTTTGCTGCATTTTCCTCTAACAGCTTGTTAACATCTTTTTTTACAAACAGATTACTCATGATGACTAACCTCTCTTCATCTCATTACGAGTGACTACTTTTTAGTGGTAGATCTTTCTATATATGTAACAGTGAATTATTTTACTACATTTAATTTTCTGTGTAAAATAATTTAGTTTTTGAACTTTTTAATGATTAAAATAAATTTACTAGTGATGTTTTTTATAACACCATTATGATGTACCCGAACAGACTAAAAATATGTGTTAACAACTTTCTCAAATTTGGCTTCATTCACGATTGCTTTTGTACTATACTAAAGAAAAACTTCATAGGAGCAACGTAAAAGATGAACTTATTTTATTTTCTAAAGGGGTTAGTGATCGGTTTTTCCGTTGCTGCTCCCGTCGGTCCCATTGGGATTTTATGTATCAACCGCACGTTATCTAAAGGGCGATTACACGGATTTGTATCCGGGCTGGGAGCAGCTACAGCAGATGCTCTTTATGGATGCATCGCTGCGTTTGGCCTAACGTTCATTACAACCTTTTTACTAACCCAAAAGATTTGGCTTCAGCTGATTGGGGGATTATTTTTATGTTATTTAGGTGTACAAACTTTTTGTTCTCGACCTGCAGAGCACGCTGCCGCTGCTAAAGGAGAAGGTTTACTTCGTTCTTATACATCCGTTCTTTTTTTAACGGTTACGAATCCAATGACGATCTTATTTTTTATTGGCGTATTTTCTGGTGTAGGCATTAGTAAATCAGCATTTGATGCTGCTTCTGCTTTGACAATGGTTGCAGGCGTATTTTTAGGATCGGCCTGCTGGTGGCTTTCGCTCAGTTTTGCTATTAGTCTTGCCCGGTCGAAGTTTACGAATAACAGCTTGATCTGGATAAATCGTATTTCGGGAGCGGTAGTACTGACTTTCGGGATATTTGCGTTATACAAGTTGCTATAAAAAGTTATTTGTCTCCTTTTCTGGGGACAAGTGACTTTTTAAATAGAAAAGAATAATCTTAAAAAATACCCTAAACGCTGTGTTTTCTGTATAATAGATAAATAGAAAAACAGAAAAAGTATAAAAAATGCTTGAAAACTACATACTCAATCATTAGTCTTCAAACATAATAAGGGGAAATAAAGCATGACCATTCTTCTAGTAGATGACAATCAAGTCAATCTATTTGTGATTGAAAAAATTTTAAAAGGCGCTGGCTACGATAACTGTGTGTCTCTTACGTCTGCCCATGCCCTTTTTGACTATCTTAACCTGGACGATGAGAACTCAAAAACGAATTCGGTCGATTTGATTTTACTTGATATTATGATGCCCGAAATTGATGGAATCGAAGCCTGCAGGCGAATTCAACAGGTAGAACGCTTAAAACATATTCCAATTATCTTTGTCACAGCCCTAGAAGACAGCAGCAAATTAGTAGAAGCTCTAGACGCCGGCGGAACAGATTACGTTACAAAGCCGATCAATAAAGTGGAACTGCTGGCTCGTATGCGGGTAGCCTTACGTCTTAAAGCAGAAATTGACTGGCACACGGAACATGAAAAGAAAATTCAAACTGAGTTAGATTTAGCTACGCACGTACAGCAAAACTTACTCAGTCCCCCTTTACGAGAGAAAGATATTCAAATGGAAGTTTCATATTATCCTTCTTTTAAATTAGCGGGTGATATGTACTATTGGCACAAAATTGACGAGCACCGGTACGGAATTATCCTTTTTGATATGATGGGGCACGGCATCTCTGCCTCGCTTGTTTGTATGTTTATTTCGTCTGTGCTCAGAGAAGCTATCAAGTCTCTCGTAGACCCTGAGCAGGTTATTACAGAGTTGAATCGCTACATGGAATTATTGCACAGCGAAAAAGATGAAATCCCTTACTATTTCACTGCTATTTATTTAGTGATTGATACGAAAGCTAAGACAGTAGAATATGTGAATGCGGGGCATCCAGAAGGTTATATGTTAGTGGATGAACATACGCTTGTTCCTCTTCAACGAGGAAGCTGCCCTGTAGGTTTTTTTGAAGAAATGGACGTTCAGAAATCTGTTGTCAGCTTTGAAAACGATGTGCAAATTTTGCTATTTACAGACGGAGCTCTTGAATCAATGGGCCCTTGCGAAAATGAATCTGCTCTTCGTCTTCAAAAGCTTACTGAACAAAAATGGACAAATCCGCAGACATTTATGAATGAAATTTTTTCAGAAGAACAAAAGTTAAATCAGCCTGATGACATGTGCGTGCTTATGATTCAAGCCCAAGCACAATAAAAAAAGACCTCACAAATGAGGTCTTTTTTTATTGCTTTTGATAAATGCGCTCGTTCCCTGCAAACTCGATATAAGAAGCTGCTCCTTCAGCAAAGCGAAGCGTTTCTTTATCACCAAGCCCAAGAAATCCTTTTGCACACAGGCTTTCTGAAAATAAATTATACACTTGATTTTGCAGCTGAGCTGTAAAATAAATAAGGACGTTTCGGCAAATGATGACGTGAAATTCATTAAATGACTGATCCGTGACTAAATTATGCTGAGCAAAGATAATATTTTTTAACAGCGACGGATGAAAATATGCATAGTGATGATCCGTCTGATAATATTCCGAGAAGGCGTTCTTTCCACCGGCTTGAATATAATTTTTTGTATATGACTTCATTTTACGTAAAGAAAAGGCACCTTGTTTTGCTTTTTCTAATACATCTTCGTTCATATCGGTTGCGTAGATGACCGTTTTATCCATTAACCCTTCTTCTTCTAAAAGAATCGCCATAGAAAATACCTCTTCGCCCGTTGCGCAGCCAGCGTGCCAAATGCGAATTTCTGGATAATCCTTTAATACCGGAATCACTTTTGTGCGAAATGCTTTAAAAAAGCTGGGATCGCGAAACATCTCTGTTACATTTATCGAAAAATCATTTAAAAGCTGATTCATAAATTCTTCTTCATGAATTGCTTTTTCTAACAATCGAGATACGGTTGGAATACGTTCAATTTTCATTCGATTATAGACCCGGCGACAGATAGAAGATTTAGCGTACTGTCTAAAATCGAATCCTGTTAATCGATAAATAGCCGTCAGCAGTAAATCAATCTCCAAATCTGTTTTTTTATTCATAACTAAGTCTTCACTTAAATCTAGGTGCTTCATATCCATTTATGTTTCATACCCCGCTTAATTTACTAGCCATACACGCATAACGGAGAACAGCTGATTCAAATCTAAAGGTTTGCTGATATAATCTGATGCTCCAGCTTCCAAGCATTTTTCACGATCATTTTTCATCGCTTTAGCGGTTAATGCAATAATAGGCAAATCAACAAGCTTTAGCTCTCCTCTAATTTTCTGCATCGCTTCATATCCGTCCATTTGCGGCATCATAATATCCATTAAAATGAGATCAAATGGTTCACTATTCTTCATCATTTCAAGACACTCTATTCCGTTATGAGCTGTCATAATGGTCATACCTTGTTTAGCTAGCGCAGTTTTTAAGGCAAAGATGTTGCGCTGGTCATCATCTACGATGAGCACTCGCTTATCCTGAAATACATTTTCATCATCTTGTAATGAAGGTTCAACTGGTTGTACAGGATAATGAATTTCAGTTATTTCTGCTTCAGGTTTAGGTTCTTCTACAGCTTCTTCTACAGATACTGCTACTTCTTCATATGCAAAATTTACTTTTTCATAGTCAACAAGACCGTTAGAGAGACTAGGAAGATAGAGTGTAAACGTACTTCCTTTTCCTACTTCACTGCTTAGGGAAATCCAGCCGCCCAATAATTTTGCAAACTCACTGCAAATAGATAAGCCAAGTCCCGTTCCTCCGTACTTGCGAACCGTAGCTCCATCGGCCTGCTGAAACGCTTCAAAGATAAGCTGATGCTTTTCTTTTGGTATACCAATCCCTGTATCAGCTACAGCTATTTCTAGCCAGCAATCCGTATCGACTGTACGCATAGCTGTTGTAAGACGATGGTCAGCTACTCGTTGAATAGATACTGTGACAGATCCCGATTCCGTAAATTTAAATGCATTTGATAAAAGATTTTTCACAATTTGCTGGAATCTCTTTTCATCTGTGTGAATGATGTCCGGTACATCTTGTGCTTTATTAATTTTTAATTGCACTTCTTTCTGTTCAGCAACGTGGCTGAAATTACGTTCAATTTGATCTGGAAGCTCACTCATATTCATCTCAGCAAGCAAGACATCTAGTTTTCCAGACTCTACTTTTGATAAATCCAAGATGTCGTTGATTAATGCCAACAAGTCTTTTCCTGAAGAATGGATAATACGAGCATATTCTTCTTCATCTTCAGATAGCGTTTTAGCCGCGTTTTCCTCAAGCATTTCAGACAGAATAAGAATGCTGTTAAGCGGTGTTCGAAGCTCGTGCGACATATTAGCAAGGAATTCAGATTTGTATTGAGAATTCAATTCCAGCTGATGCGCTTTTTCTTCTAAATCTTCTTTTGCAGCCTCTAATTCAAACGATTTTTCTTCTGCATCTTTTGTTCTTTCTTCTAGCTGTTCATTAATCATACGCAGCTCTTCAGACTGCATTTGCAGCTCTTCTGATTGTGTTTGAAGTTCTTCAGACTGAGCCTGGAGCTCTTCTGTCATCGCCTGAGATTCTTTTAATAGACGGGCAATTTCCATTCGTCTGATTACACCATTGATAGTGAGACCAAACGTTTCAATCACTTGACTAATAAGTTCTTGCTCTAAAACTGTAAATTCGTGCAGCGATGCCAGCTCGATAACTGCAATTACTTCATCTTCAAATAAGACGGGCACAATAAAAATACTCTTAGGTTTTACGTCTCCTAATCCTGAAGCAATGAGCTGGTACGTGTCAGGTACATCGTTTATGACAAGGGTTCTTTTTTCTAAAGCAGCTTGTCCAATAAGCCCTTGGCCTATCAAAAAGCTCTCTCTTCCCGCGTCGCCTTTTCTATCTGCAAAAGCAGCTTGTTTGACGAATAGATCTCCTTTATCATTTTCCTCTCGAACATAAAATGCTCCGAAAGAAGCTCCTGTCATTTCTGAAACCGTAAAGAGAAATTTTTCCGCAAGCTTGTCTACAGATGCTATACCTTGGTACATCGTTACAGCATGAGCAATGTTCGTTTGAAGCCAGTTTCGCTCTTCAATATTTTCTAACAACGCGTTCGTAGCTATCCCTAAATCTTTAATTTCATCATTAGATCGAACTTTAATTCTTCCTTTTAACTCGCCTTTTGAAGCCGTAATTCGTTTGATCGTTTGCGTAACTTCTTTAATCGTATTCACAATGGAATTGGACAAAACAATAGCGATAGCAAGTGAAACAAGCGTAACAAATAACAGCAAACCGTAAAGTCCAATTTTAATTTTTTGATTTTTCTCGTCTAACTCTGTTGCTCTTGTTTCAGTCGATTTTTTCTCTACATTTCTAAAAGAAGTAAACTGGCTGCGTATATCATCCATATACTGGCGCCCAGGATCTTTCTCAAAAAACTGCTGAAGCTCTTTTGTATTATTTTCTTTTTTAAATGCAATGGTCGGTTCACCAGCAGCTTCAATCCAGTCTTGAATGCTTCCTTTAATCTTCTCCAGTTTCTCCTGCTGATTTGGATTATTATTTAGAAGCTGATACAGCGCATTATAATCTTTTTCCCAACTTGATGCTGCACTGTTATAAGGCTCTAAGTAACTCGCTTCTCCTGTAATAATATAGCCCCTTTGTCCGGTTTCCATATCGAGCAGGTGTTTTTCAATTCGATTGGTCAGATCATGCACTTCAATATCATGATCAATGATAAAATTTCGTTCTTTTTGCAAAGATGAAATTTGACTGTTTAAAACAATAAATGCAATAAATAAACAGACAATAACAATTAAATATCCAATAATAATTTTGGATTTGATGCCAAACCTCGTTTTCTTTTCCATAATGTTCCTACTTTCATTCTAGATATTCTTCTAGAAGCATTCGAAAAACATGTTTATTTTTGCTGCTGTACCATTTTACGTTTGGTACACTCTCTCCACTCCATTTTCCTTTGTTTGATAAGGCTCTCTCTTTTTCCTATCAAGTCAACATTCCTATTATACACTCTATTTTTGTACAGAAGAATATTTATTGTACAAGAGGGAAAGATTAATTTTCCAGTTTGCAAATACCTATTTTCAAGCTGTCTATAAAAATAGGCCCATGCTGTTAAAAGCATGAGCCTATCTTACAATATTTTTGTACACAATAAGGTAATGAAAAGTAATTTATGCTTTGGGGAATCACATAAATTATGACAACATAGGTATAAATAAATACTTACATGCGAAACGTAAAGCATTCATTATTTAAATTGTACTTGGATAATAGAAAGCAATGCCACTTTTTTTAATTTAAATATATTTTTTTAATTTACATATCAGGTTAAAAAACTTTCATTTATTGAGATTTTACCGAACTTAATCCGTTAGCAAAACTGCAGATAAAAAGTTCTCCCCCAAAAAAACAGTCTCTAAGTCAATAGCTTCACTTATGAGACAACCTTTTCTTTTCCATCTATTATTTTACCCAGCTTTCCGTCACTTTTTTATTTTTAGAAATCCAGTTTTTCACACCTTTTGTTTCGTCTTTTGCACTGTTAATTTCTGATTCTAAAGATGCTAGTTGATCGGCACTAATAGAAAAATCTTTCAGCCACTTTGCTGCTTCTGGATAATCTTCTTTAAATCCCTTTTTGCTAATCGACTGTATTTTTTCAGGTCCAGTTGGATTCATCGTATTTTTGGGATCTTTTAAGTATCTGAGATTATACTTTTCAAAAGCCCAGTGGGGGCGCCATAACGTAACAACAATGGGTTCTTTATTAGCAATGGCTTTATCTAACTCCGATAACATGGCGGCTGTGCTGCTTTCTACTAAATTCCAGTCTGTTAACCCATAGCTTGGCATCGCATGATCTTTAGTAAGGCCGTTTATTCCAGATCCTGGTTCAATACTAATAATCTTTCCGTTAAACTCATCTTTCTTATTTTTTAAATCAGCTAGTGACTGCGCGTCTACGTAGTCGGGAACGGCCAATCCGCTATCTGCTTGATCATACCAAGTACCGAGCACGTCAACTTGTTTTCCAAACCTTTTCATATAAGCACTATGGATGGTCGGCATCCATACATCCAAAAATAAATCAATGTTTCCTTGAGCAACTCCTGAGAAAAGCGGAGCTACGTCGCTTTGAACTGCTTTAACTTTATAACCTTTTCCCTCTAATAATTCCTTCCATAGAAACGTAACAGCTACGGCTTCGTCCCATGGTATGTATCCAATTGTAATTTCTTTTTTAGTCGTCGTGCCGCTTGCTGTATTGCTATTGCCACATGCGGAGACAAGCAGCATAATGACGATTGTTAGCATAATAAAAGAAAATTTTTTTGATTGTTTCATATACTCCCACCTTTATTCATTTTATTTACTTGATTGAATACCTTTTCTTTTTTGAGTAGAAAGGTGCGTCAGACGATCTAAAATAACGGCAATAATGACAACCGCAATCCCACCGATAAATCCTAAGCCTACATCCAACATACTGATGCTTCTTAATACCTCAGCACCCAAGCCACCTGCACCGACCATTGAAGAAATAACAACCATCGAAAGAGATAGCATAATAACCTGGTTTACACCCGACATAATCATAGGCAAAGCGAGCGGCAGCTGGACTTTAATTAATTTTTGCCATTCCGTCGCTCCAAAAGCTTCTGCTGCTTCTAAAGTGGTTTGGGGAACTTGCTGAAGTCCAAGCAGCGTCAGACGAACCGCAGGCGGCATTGCGAAAATAAAAGTAGCAATAAGAGCTGTAACATTCCCTAATCCAAATAAAAGTACGGACGGAATTAAGTAAACAAAAGCAGGCATTGTTTGCATAATATCAAGAATGGGCTTTATCACTGCTCCAACTTTGTTAAAGCGGTGTGATAATATGCCTAAAGGAACGCCAAATAGAAGTGAGATAATAGTAGAAGCTAAAACGAGAGATAAGGTCAGCATCGATGCTTCCCATAAATTCAAGCTAATAATAAGAAGTAAACCAAAACATGTAAATACAGCTATCTTCCAATCTGTTAACCATAGCGCTAATAGAACAAAAACAACGACCGTTACTAGTGGAGGAGAAGCCGTCAATGCCCATTCGAGACTGCTTATTAAGCTGGTCATTATCTGGTTAATTCCAGTAAATACACCTGAAAAACTATCAATCATGTAATCAACAAACGAATTTGCCCATTTATCTAAAGGGATGCGAGGAATCGTCGCGGAATTTACCATCATATTTATCGGACCTCCATTTGATATGACTTAACTTCTTGTTGCTCGGTCACTGAAGTACGTTCAGTGAGATTTGCAATAAGAGTGCTTGGGGAAATCATACCTTGTAGGCGATGATAGTTATCAACAATGACTACAGGCGAATGACTGTCTGTAAATAGAGGAATCATTTCTTGTAAAGACATATCAGGATTAACACAATGCGGCTGTGTCATTTCTTTTCCTTTTAAATCATGCTTATGAGCTTCTATCAGCTCCATCACCGTATAAATGCTCATTAAGCCCAATAAGCGATCAGCGCTATCAAGAACAAAAATAGTAGATAAATGATTGGTTCTCATTCTTCTTAATACGACTTGCGGTGATTCATACTCATAGGCAGCCGTTTCTACCGGAATCACCGCGTCTTTAGCAAGGCGAATTTTGCCGTAATTAACGTCTTGAACAAGCAGCTTTACATAATCAGTTGCCGGTTGACTTAAAATATCTTCAGCGGTTCCAAGCTGTACAATTTCCCCGTCTTTCACCACGGCAGCCCGGTGGCCTAAAGTTAATGCTTTATCCAAATCATGCGTCACAAAAATAACTGTTTTTTGTACTTCTCCCTGAATATCAAGAAATAGCTTTTGCATATCTCTTCGAATAAGAGGATCTAAAGCTGAAAAAGGCTCATCCATCAGCAAAATCTCCTGTTCAGAAGCAAGAGCTCTTGCTAGTCCAACCCGCTGCTGCATACCTCCTGATAATTCATAAATTCTTTTATAAGCTTGTCCATTTAAGCCCACCATTTCAAGCGCCTTTTTCCCTCGCTTTTCTCTTTCGTTTGCTGATACACCTTGTATCTCTAGACCAAACGTAATGTTGTCAATCACAGTGCGGTTTGGAAGGAGGCCCACATTTTGAAAGACCATCCCAATTTTATTTCTCCGGACTTCCTGAAGCTGTCTTTTTGGCATATGAGAAATATCTGTGTTTTCTAGATATACCGTCCCTTCTGTCGGTTCTACAAGCCCGTTCAAGCATCGAAGTAAAGTAGATTTCCCGCTTCCTGATAATCCAATTAACACAAAGGTTTCTCCCTTTTTCACTTCGAAATGAGCATTGTAAATAGCAACGGTTGTCTTAGTAGCTTGTTCGACTTCATATTTACTTTGTCCAGCTTCTCGTAGCTTAAGAGCCTGTTCTTTTTGGCGACCAAATACTTTTGAAACATCGGTAACTCGGATAATGGGTTCTGTTAGTTTAGAGCTTGTACTCAATTTATTTCCCCCTTATTTTAAAGTAGATTGTTAGAGGTGGTCTGACACCTCAAAGTAACGTGTCAGACCACTTCTACTTACTATTCGACCTTCATACCGATTGCTTCCAATACATAATTGTAAAAATGAGAAACGTGCTGTTCGATAGGTACTAAAATACCTCCTTCTTTGTAAGATTTTGAGCTCATATTTTCTTGACACCACTCACACGCTTCAAAGTCTTGTAAATTCACGCGGTGAAATAATTCCACAGCATCTTTTGGGTCAAAATCAGGCTTAGCCATTTCCTCCGGGTCGAATAACCATTCACAAATCACTTTAGACTTTTCCGCACTAATTGGAATAATACGATGAATAATAACGTGATCCGGTGTTAAATTGATAAATACAAGCGGCAGAACGGTAATGCCAAAATACGTGCGGTCATCTTCAGGAAGCAATCCTTTTAACATAGGGCGGCTTCCTTTCCCGCTGATTGAAAAAGCTTCTAATTCATCCCCAAACTTAGCTCCGCCTCCCACGGAACTTTGAGTGCCGACTCCCGAACGAAATTCAGGCAGCGTTGCCGTAAGTTCAGGGTGAATAGAGGAACAGTGATAACACTCTTGAAAGTTTTCTACAATAAGCTTCCAGTTTGCCTCAACTTCATATTCTTCACGGTGAGCAGATTTCAAGTTTTGAATTTCATATCTAGTAAACGTATAAAGTTCTCCAAAACGATCAAAAATTTGTGCGTCTAGCTGGTATTCAACAGACATAGGATTGTCAGATAAATTAACCCAAACCATGCCGTGCCACACTTCAATGTGAACGGATGTTAGTGCATAATTTTCATTATGCACGAGTTCCTCTCGACAGTGGCTTGTGTTAGGAACACCTACTAGATCACCATCTAAGCTATAGCTCCACGAATGATATGGACAGCGAATCACACCTGCTTTACCGGATGCTTGGCTGCACAGCTTAGCTCCTCGATGCCGACATACGTTCAAGAATCCACGCAGCACGTGATCTTTTCCTCTAGTAATTAAAATATTTTCGTCTTCAACTCTCGTCGTAATATATTGTCCCGGCTCTGCTATTTCGTATTCAAATGCAACTAAACTCCATGATTTAGAAAATATATGATCTTTTTCTAACTTAAAAATGTCCGAAGATGTATACAGCTCTCCTTTCAACGTGGGCTCAAGTCTCCCATTATCATTCACTAAACCATGTTCCATAACCATCTACTATTCCTCCTTCGCTTCTTTAGAAACATTTAAATAGAACCATTCGCAAGAGCTAACGACGATTTATACTATTTTATTCGCCGCAAATCGCTGTGGAGTAAACAAATCAATTGGGTGATTAGTTTTTCCCTCTATCACTAAATCTGCTAAAATCTCTCCTACTACGCTTGCAAACTTAAATCCATGCCCAGAAAATCCCGCTGCAATCGAAACTTGAGGATATTCAGGATGCAGTGAAATGACAAAATGTTCATCTGGTGTATTGGTATACATGCACGTTTTCCCTTGTAAAAATCGACCGTTAAGCTGCGGAATACCTTGAGCTAGGTAGTGCCGCATCATGTTCACTTCGTCTTCATATATATTTCGATCAATCGTTTCCGGCGTACACGCTGTTCCTTTTCGGAAAAACGCCACTTTTGCTCCTTCAGCCTTTAATCCAAACGAAGGGAAACCATACAACTGTACATAATCATCTGCTTCCCAAATATAAATCGGCTGTTTTCCCACTGAAAAAATATCTATTCCTTGTGTTGGTTCAAAAAACATTTGCACATGACGCTCTACTTGTAAGCTAACACCTAAATCCCGTAATAAATCAGGTGCCCAGGCGCCTGCAGAAATAATGATTTTTCCAGCTTCATATATTCCATTAGCTGTTACAACGCGCACGCCTTCACCAGAAGGATGAGCTTCCCACGACACCACTTCCTCAAAAAAATGAAGCTCAGCTCCGTACTTTTCTGCTTGAAGAAGGTGAGTATATACGCTCGCTTCCGGCCTAACGAATCCAGCTCTTTCTTCGTATAGAGCAACCGTAGCAGGTGAAGGTGTAAACGCCGGAAACCGTTTGTAAATATCCTTTGCTTCTAGAATCTCATACGCAAGATTCCACTGTTTAGAGCTTTCGATGCTTCCAGAAACCGTCAAGCTATCAGGAGGTCCCATCATAAGTCCACCGGTAACCGTAAAAATTTCTTGACCGCTTTCTCTTTCAATTTCATTCCATAATTCGTAGGCGCGAAGCAATAATGGAACGTAAGCAGGGTCTTCAAAATACGACTGTCGAATGATTCTAGAACCGCCGTGACTCGATCCTAGGTCATGAGCGGGACCGTATTGTTCTAACCCCAATACCCGCTGACCTTTTTTGGCGAGCTGATAAGCAGCCGTACTCCCCATAGCTCCTAATCCGATAATAATGACATCATAATGTGTTGACATCTGCATTCCTCCTGTCTTTCGATTGATCAATTAAACTACTGCCGGGGAGTGTGTCATCATTGTTGCTTTATAACGCTGACCAAAGTATTCGACTTCTAAAACCATCTCTTCATGTACAGCTCGAGATAATAAAGTGTGTACAATTCCTTTTCCTAAGCTGTATGAATAGCCGGCACTTGTCACAAATCCGAGGGCTGTTTCTCCATAAAAGACCGGTTCATATCCCATTACTATCGCTGAAGGATCATCTAATATGAGCGTCGCTAATACTGTTTCAGAATCTTTTCGCTGACGATCAAGCAATGCCTCTTTTCCAATAAAAAATGGTTTTGTTAAATCAACCATTTTATGAAGGTTAACTTCATATGGATGATGCTCGCTCCAAAAGTCTTTCCCGCTTTTTAACGAAAAAGATTCAATTCGAAGATTTTCAAGAGCACGGTCTCCCGCGGCAATCAGCTGATAAGGCTGTCCTTGTTCAATTAATAAATCCCATAAATTCAGGCCTTGATCAGAAGTCGTAATCAACTCCCAGCTCTCCATTCCCCCGTAGGAATCACGCAGAGCAAGAACTAAAATATTTTCGATAAACATCGTTTTCGCTTGTCCTTCAATCCAAGTGCTGCTAAGGTCTGAGCGTTGAACCACGGACTTCATTACTCCTGTAGCTTTAGGACCAATTAATGCTATACTGCATGTCCCTGACGTTACATCTTGAAAAACAACTTGACCGTTTTGAGGCACGTGTTTTTGAATCCAGCTTGCTTCTACGGCTCCCGTACAAACAATCAAGAAAGTGGATATATTTTTGCGAATAACCGTTATTTGATCTTTTATGCCGCCTCGCTCATGCAACATACACGTACGTATGCTTTGCCCTACTGTAATGTCTATATTTCCTGTCGTTAGCTTCTGTAAAAACTGGAGAGCTCCTTCCCCTTTAATTTCCAACCTTTTCTTTGCTGCCGTTGTATCGTAAATCGCTGCGTACTGACGAGTATGCAACTGTTCAGCCTCGATAATCGGTGACCAATATTCAGCGGACCACCCCTTTCTTATTACCATCTTCTTTTCATACGTAGATATAAGCGGATAGTTAGCTTCATACCACTGCGGCTGCTCCCACCCTGCTTTTTCGTTAAAATACGCTTTTAGTTCTTGCTGACGCATATAAAATGGACTTACGCGCATGTTTCGCGATACTTTTCGCTGCATAAATGGATGATGAATGCTATAAACCTCTTCATACTCTTCAATAGACCGCTGTTTGTAATAAACAGGGCTGCATGCATACGTATCGAAACGATTAATATCGCATAGCTCCAAATCCACAGTCGGTGCACCATTCATCATCCATTCAGCCATTTGCCTAGCGACACCTGCAGAGTGCGTTACCCATATGGCTTCGGCTACCCAAAATCCCCCTACTGCTTGTGATTCGCCAAGCAGCGGCATTCCATCAGGTGTGAAGGAAAAAATGCCGTTTATTCCTTTTTTTATCCCCCCTTGTTTTAATGCCGGAATTAGTTCCATTGAATCTTCCCACGGTTTTTCAAAATCTTTTGGTGTAAAAGGTTTAACAGAAGGCATTTCTTTTGTTTCTCCGTATTTTGTAATGTCACTGAGTTCGATTGGAAACGGCTCATGCTGATATGATCCAATCCCAAGCCCTTTCTCTACCTGACGAAAATAAATTGCATTATCCTGATCTCGAATAAGAGGAGTCGCCGCTTCTTCCGTTTCTCCGTTTAATTCAAGTAAATCATTTGTAAACACATATTGATGAGCCATTGGCTGAAGAGGAATCGTTACACCGACCATTTCTCCGATGCGAGGTCCCCAAAATCCGGCACAGCACAAGATTACATCTGCTTCAAATTTTCCAGCGCTCGTGTACACTGCTTTTACTTGACCATTTGTCACTTCGATATTCGTCACTTCTGTATGACCGTAAAATTCTACTCCGCACTCCTTAGAAAAACGAGTCATTTTATCAACGGCATGCAAAGGTTTGGCAATACCGTCTGACGGAACATAGAGACCTCCGCAAATACGCTCAGGACAAATCAGCGAATTTTTTTCTGCGCATTCTTGCGGTGAAAGAAGAAAAGCTTCGATTCCCCATGTGCTAGCAACACCAGCCTTTCTCTTTAGGTCTTCTAATCGCTCGGATGTACGGGCAACTTCTAAACTGCCGACAGGATAAAACGAGCGCTGTTCATCTGTACTCAACTCTTTAAAGGTCTCGACTGTTTGAGAAGCTAGTGTTGTAAGGATTTTTGAAAAGCTAAGCTGAAATACAAGCCCCGGAGCGTGAGAAGTAGATCCTCCCGTTTCAAACAAAGGGCCTTGCTCAATCACTGTTATGTTTCTTTGTCCCATTTTACTTAAATAGTAGGCAATGCTGCACCCGACAATTCCAGCTCCTATCACTACTATCCTCTTATGTTCCATCACTTTATATCTCCCTCCTTTTTTGGTTTAAAGATGTTAAATATTGTCGATAGTTAATTATATTTTTAATATTCATAATTTTCAAAGTATTTTGTTAAAAAGTGTGACATAGATTTTTTTTGCACTTTCTTTCGCTAATGTTCGGATAACGCTTTCTTAACTTTAAAACCCCAGATAAACCGTCGTCTTTTTCTTTCGAATAACGAATTTTAAAGAAACTATCTATCTATCTATCTATCTATCAAAATGACTCTTATCAATGGATGGTTATACTAAAAATGACGGAAAGAAGATAGCTAAAATAACTTAGCTATCTTCTTTTTCAACCATTTACCGATTAATTAATTTTGAAGGTCTAAATACTTTTGCTTATTTTTAGACCAAAGTTGCTTGTTTGACTACTTTTTTCATTTCTTCTGCAACGTTTCTTTTGTCTTTTTCACTTGTAATCCCCCCGCCTACAATCACAAGATCCGGCTGTGACTGCACAACTTCAGGAAGTGTATTCAGTTTAATGCCCCCTGCCACCGCTGTTTTTGCATTTTTCACAACTCGTTTAATCGTTTGAAGCTGCTCGAACGGGGTTTCTCCTTCAGCTTGAAGATCATACCCTGTGTGTACACAAATATAGTCAACACCGAGTGCATCGACTTCTTTTGCACGTTGTTCAAGGTTTTTTACATTAATCATATCAACAAGAATTTGTGTTCCTTGTTTTTTGGCCTCTTCTACAGCGCCTTTTATAGTCGAATCATCAGTAGCGCCAAGAATGGTAATAATACTAGCTCCCGCTTCAGAAGCTTTCATTACTTCATAAGCACCTGCATCCATAATTTTCAAATCAGCTAATACCTTTAAAGACGGAAAGGCTTCCTTGATTTCTTTGACTGCTTTTAACCCTTCGTTAATCACAACTGGAGTTCCAATTTCTACAATATCGATATACTCTTGAACCTCCTGCACTACTTCTTTTGCCTCTGAAATATTTACAAGATCCAATGCTAATTGAAGTTCCATACTGACTTCACTCCTTCATTAAATGGGGTTGTCTAGCATGAATTCATTGTAAAACCGTTACTTTCAAAAAAAAAGTAGGCACTTTTAAAACATATAGTCACTAAAAATATACTATGGACGCTTCAATGCAGCGTATCATTTTTATTTATAGAAAATTCTGAATAATAAGGGTGGTTTTATCCTTTTGAACAAAAGATTTTAACCCATATGGCTGGAATTGTTCATTTCAGGCTCTATAACGGTTTCCATATAATTTTTTCCCCACTCATCCATGCTCTTAAGGATAGGCATCAAGCTTCTCCCGTGTTCAGTCAAGGAATATTCGACTTTTGGAGGGACAACCGGATAGACTTTTCGGTGAACGATTTGATCTTCTTCTAATTCTCGCAGCTGACTTACTAACATTCGCTGAGTAATTCCCGGCATCATGGACTTTAACTCCCCAAATCGTTTCGTTCCTTCTTTTCCTAGGTGCCACATAATCAACATTTTCCACTTGCCTCCAATAATCGTTAACGTTAATTCCTTTTCACAGTTAAACGTTTTGCTAAAAAGTCTGCTCAATCGTTTTTCCTCCCTTTTTATGCGTAATAGTATAGTTTTAGACACTATATGAAAATAAAGTGTCTACTTATAAAGGAAAATTGTACCTGCTATACTGTAATCTGTAAAGGTGATAAAAGACTATATTCACTGCACTAGACCGTTAAAATAAAGGAGGAGATCAATTGGGCAGTGTAGCTCTTTCACGTGATAATTGTCTCAAGTCTCATTCACCACAAGCGTTAGAAGTGGATTCCATGACCTTTATCTTATTTGGAGCAACAGGAGATTTAGCTAAAAGAAAAATTTTTCCTGCGTTATATAATTTATTTTTAGATAAAAAGCTTCCTTCTTCCTTTTCTATTGTTGGTACGGATAGAAGCAACTGGTCTGATGATGCCTTTCAAATATATGTAGAAGAATCAGCAAAGACTTTTTCAAGGCGCTTTAGACAAGGTGAATCCAGGATAAGAGAATTTCTTAAGACAGTTCGCTATCATAAAATGGATGTTACCAATAGTGATGGATATGAACAGTTGCTGCATGCTATTCAAGAAGGCGAAGCAGAATTAAATATTCCTGAAAATCGTCTTTTCTATTTATCAGTGGCTCCTGAATTTGTAGACGTTATTGCTTCAAATATAAATAGCGGCGGATTGGGATCTACAAAAGGCTGGAAACGTCTTATTATCGAAAAGCCTTTCGGACACGATATACAATCTGCTCAAGTGTTAAATCAAAAGCTTACTGAAACGTTCAATGAAGAAGAGATTTATCGTATCGACCACTATCTGGGAAAACCCATGATTCAAAATTTGGAGGCTCTAGCATCTGCAAACCCTATTTTACAAGCACTATGGAATCATCACTACGTTGCAAATGTTCAAATTACAGCTAGTGAAACAGTTGGTGTGGAAGAAAGAGCGCCTTACTATGATCAGTCCGGTGCAATTAGGGATATGTTCCAAAACCATATGCTTCAAATGCTTATGATGACTGCCATGCAGCTGCCAAAGACACTTAACATCGCAAAGACTCGCCAACAAAAGATAAAAATTATGAAAAGCCTTCGCCCTCTACAAAAAGAGTTTATCCATTCGAACGTTATAAGAGGTCAATACGAAGCGGGAAAAATCCAAAATCGTTCCGTTATAGGATATAAAGATGAGCGCGGCATCAATGCTGCTTCCGTTAATGACACATTTATAGCAGTGCGGGTATGGATTGATCATGAGCTTTGGAAAGGAGTACCTTTCTATCTTCGCACAGGAAAAAGAATGAGTAAAAAATGCACGCGTATCGTCATTGAATTTAAACATCCTTTAAAGGATGTTTATACAGATGAAGAAGTTATTCCCAACCTTTTGGTTGTCGAAATAAGCCCAAATGAAGGTATATCACTGCAATTAAACAGCAAAAACCCTTTGAATGACAATAAAATCGAACCTATTTTTATCAATTTCTCAACAAATCAAAAAGAAGTACCCGAAGCTTATGAACTGCTGTTAGTTGATGCTTTACAGGGAGACTCCACATTTTTTGCTCATTGGGAAGAAGTTGAATTATCTTGGAAATGGGTGCAACCTATTTTAGAAGTTTTTAATGATGAACGCTTTCCTCTTCATTTTTATCCTGCGGGTACAATGGGACCAGCAGCTTCAAATCATTTGTTAGAAGACGATGGGTTTAAGTGGTGGTGATTACTTTTAACCTCGTTAAAAAGAGGCTGGGGTAAAAGTATTTTATTTGAAGAAAGATCCGAACGATGAAGCGAGATTCTTGATGGAGAATCGACCTCGTTCGGATTTTTTCATTGTGGTCGTAAACGTAGGTTTACTGTATGTAGCTGCTTCTAGTTGTTGATTGGAGGGCAAGACGAAGACTCCTGCGGGAAAGCGGAACAGGTGAGACCCCGCAGGAGCGTATGCGACGAGGAGGCTTACCGGCCGCCCGCGGAAAGCGAAGTCTTGCACGGAAATCAACTTCGGTGTAACAAGCAGTCGATACTAGCTCATGTATTCAATTTGTTCGTCTTTAGATTGGGTTAATGTAGTTATATCTTAATCTCGTTTATCAATGTTTCAAATACCTTCAATTGGCTAAATCTATGTCACTTAAAAAATTAAGCCTTCGTATCTTCTTTATTTAATATCAGCCATTTGATTTTTCGATCTCGCTCTTTTCTTTCTTGTTCATCAACCAAATCATATTTCTTCAGCAAATGAAACATCTCGTTTAATGTTGTTTGCGAAGGGTTTCGTACGAGAAACTCATGAAATAACGAGCGAATATCTTCTGGCAGCCATTGTGACTGCGAGTTAAACTTTTGCTGTACATCTTCTACCGAGTGGTCTAAATTACATTTACCCATACCTTTTCCTCCCTTTTTATGTAACTGTTTTGCATTTTTTAGTCTTCTTTGCGTTTAAACGTACTTGGCATAACAACTGCCACAACTTCTCCGGTCGCAACAATGATGTCACTCGCGTATACTTCTGTTTTAACTCTCCATTTCTTCGGGTGAATTTCTTCAACCGTTCCTATTGCTTTTAATACTTCACCCTGTGGCGTTGGTTTTTTAAAATCTACATGGAGAGAACCGGTAACAAACCGAGGCGGCTCTGCTGAATCTCCTATTTCGTAGCCATTTTTACGATATAGAGCAAGAGATGCAGAGCCTGTTCCATGGCAATCAATCAGTGATGCAAGAAGTCCGCCATAAACAAATCCTGGTATGGCTGTATGTTCAGCCTTAGGTGTATAAAGGGTAATGGTTTTTTCTCCTAGCCATCCTGTCCGAAAATGATAGCCGTCCTGATTTAATCGGCCGCAGCCATAACACCATGCAAAATCATCCGGATATTCGTCTTGAATCGCTTTCACTACTTTTCCCATGGTTCACCACTCCTTTTTTCGGAATATTTTAACACATTTTCTCCTACAATCGTTAGAACTAAACGGACTATTTTCAGTCTTACATAATGAAAAATCATAGAAGAAAAGCCTCACTTAAAAAATAAGTGAGGCTTTATAGTTAAAATTCTTCATAAGCAGCGGGGTCTTGATTATTAAGCCTTCCATCCTCGCGGTTCAATTCTGAAATCATATTCATCTCAGTTTCATCTAAAGAAAATGAAAAAATGGATATGTTCTCAAGCTGCCGCTTGCGAGATGACGATTTTGGAATTGAAATCGCCCCTAGCTGATAATGCCATCGCAAAATTACTTGTGAAACTGTCTTATTATGATGGTCGGCAATTTGTTTAATTGTTTCATTTTCTAAAACAGCACTTGCACGCCCTAGTGGACTCCAAGATTCAATTTGAATGTTTTTCTCCTGATACCAATTTCGATATTGATGTTGATTAAAAAAAGGATGCAGTTCTATTTGATTGATACTTGGTAAAATGCCGGTCTCTTTTTCCAAGCGCTCAATATGCTCAGGAAGAAAATTACAAACACCAATTGAACGGATTAAGCCCCAGCGCTTCGCATCAATCAATGCTTGCCAAGCTTCTACATAATGATCTTGTTTAGGATTAGGCCAATGAATAAGATACAAATCGTAATAGTCTAAATTCGCGCGATATAAAGATTCTTGGATAGTAGGAATTGCTTTGTCATACGTATGGTATCGCCCTGGGAGTTTAGACGTAACAAATAGTTCTTGTCTAGAAACCGGTGTTCTTCGAAGAGCTTGACCCACGGTGCCTTCATTTTCGTAATTATAAGCCGTATCAATTAGACGATACCCTACATCAATCGCACTCGTTATAGCGTTGACTCCTTCATTTCCGTTAAGCTTGTATGTACCAAAACCTATAGCAGGCAAGGTTACCCCGTCATTAAGGGTTATTTCAGGAATTACTTTACTCATTATTATCCACTCCTTTCGATCATGCCTTAAGGTTAGCATATATTATCCAATACTTGAATAAATTTGCACCTTCCCTTTTTTAAAAAGAGCAGTGCTTTCAACAAGTCAAAAAAGTGATTACGGAGAAACCTCCGTTTTAAACTCATTAACTTCGCACTTTTCTGTTTCTTTCTTGTTTTTAGTTAACGTAAAGAAAGCTACAAAACCTAAAAGTGCCGTACTAAATAAAATGGCAGCCATCGGAATCGCTGTTGTTTCGTTAATACCTACTAAAGGAGAAACAATTGATCCTAAAGTTAGTGGAAGCATCCCTAATACGGCACTCGCACTTCCCGCTCTATGTCCTTGATTTTTCATTGCCAATGTCACCGAGCCTGTGATCGTCATTCCTATAGAGATCATGTAAATAAAAATGGGAATTACAAGCGTAGCAAGCGGCCCTTTAAGCATGGTCATGATAAGAAGTACGCTAGTAGCACTTACAGCCGTAATCACGGCAATGCGAAGCAGGCTTCTTTCATGAAGAATTCCGCTAAAGCGCCCAATAATAAAGCTTCCAGTCACAATGGCCAAGCCGTTAATGCCAAACAAAATGCTAAAAACTTGCGGAGAAACATGGTAGATCCCTTGATAGACAAATGGAGTGCCTGATACATAAGCAAAGCTTCCTCCGTGGACCAGTCCGACAATTAAGGCATACCCAATAAAAGAACGGTCTTGTAATAAACTGCCCATCGTGCGAATGGAATGACCAATTGAACTTGGCGTTCTATTTTCAATTGGCAAAGTTTCTTTTAAACGCATTGAAATTGTTAAAACAATTAAAAGGCCTATTAAGCTTAAAAACAAGAAAATAGTATGCCAGCTTGCAAAAGGAAGAAGTAAAATAGCACCTCCGGCCATTGGTGCTATCATTGGTGCAAAGGCATTAATAACCATTAACAGAGCAAAAAACTTCGTAAGCTCTCTTCCACTAAAAACGTCTCTGACAATCGCGCGAGAAAGAACAACTCCTGCCGAAGCGGTAAACCCTTGTAAAAAGCGTGCGATGACTAAAGCTGTAATAGTAGGAGCCAAAGCACAGAGCAATGACGATATCATAAATAAAGAGATGGAAATGAGTAAAGGTCGTTTTCGTCCCTTCGCATCACTGATTGGACCGATCACGATTTGACCAATGGCAAGGCCTAGTAAACACGATGTTAAACTAAGCTGTACAAGTGAAGCTCGCGCATCTAAATGATCAGCAATAGCAGGGAAACTTGGCAAATACATATCGATATTAAGCGGACCTAATATCGCAAGCGTGCTGAGGAGAAACGCCAATCCTAGACGTTTTTTTCCAGTTGGATTATGAAGCATAATAGCAGAGCACCTTCCTTACCTAAATATTGTATTTTTACAGATAACACTTAGTCTATTGAAAGGCATCTCTTCTGTCTAGGACATTTGTCTAAAGATGTAGGTAAAGTTCCACTCGCAAAAAAAGATCTATGAGTGATGACATGCAGTTGATATTCAAAAAACAACGCTTGAAATATCCTTAAGATACTTCAAGCGTTGTTTGAGCGTTTGTTATATACTATCTAATGCCTGCTGTAAATCTCTCATAATATCTTCCCATGCTTCCAGCCCAACTGATAAGCGAAGGAGTTCATTTGAGATTCCCATTTCTTTTCGAGCTTCTTCCGGCACGACTGCGTGCGTCATCGAGGCAGGATGCTGAATAAGTGTTTCAGCATCTCCAAGACTCACCGCAATGGAAATGAGCTTAAGCTGATTAACCACTTTTACGGTTTCTTCATAACCGCCTTCCACTTCAAAAGAGAGAAGCCCCCCTCCCTTTTTCATTTGCTTTTGCATGAGAGAATAAGCAGTGCTCTTTTTATCACCTGGATAATAAACGGCTTTCACCTTGGGGTGGAGACTTAATTGTTTTGCGATGTGTTCAGCATTTTCACAGTGACGATCCATCCGAACGGCCAGTGTTTTTAACCCGCGAAGTAACAGCCACGCATCAAACGGGGAAAGAATGCCTCCGATATCTTTTTGCGTCGTTTTGCGCAGTACGGAAATAACCTCTTTGTTCCCTACTACAATTCCTGCAACAACATCTCCGTGTCCACTAATAAATTTTGTTGCGCTATGAATGACTAAGTCGCATCCAAGCTTCAGCGGCTGCTGCAAATAAGGAGTTGAAAAGGTATTGTCTACTACCACAGGAATTCCTTTTTGTTTGGCGATAGAAGCAACTAACTCTAAATCTACTAAAGTCATAGTCGGGTTAATCGGTGTTTCAATATAAATACATGCTGTATCTTTTCTGATAGCAGCAAGAATTTCTTCTTCAGTTTCCAAGTTGGAGAAAGAATGATGGATTTGATATTTTTCCTCAAGCATTTCTAAGAGACCAAACGTGCATCCATACACTCCTTTAGAACACAAAATATGATCGCCTGCTTTTGTAAGTCCAATCAATACAGCCGATACTGCAGCCATTCCCGATCCAAATGCCAAAGCTGCTTCTCCTTCTTCAAGCTGTGCCATACGCTCTTCTAAAATGGTGACCGTTGGATTCGATAACCGGGAATATACATAACCATCTTCTGCTCCGCTAAATCGGTTTGCACCTTGTTCTAGAGATGAGAATGTAAATGTAGACGTTTGATAAATAGGCGGAGCTAAGCTATCAAAATGATGTTTTGATTCATACCCTGCGTGAATGGCTTTTGTTTCAAACTGATATTTCTCTTTTTCGTTCATACGGCTTCCCCCTTATGCACACAAGCACTATGTCATTTTTTTAAAAATGTAAGCGTTTTCTTTTATTATATTTCTCTTTTCTTTTTTCGTTCCCTGCCTACTTGCTTAGATAATTCCATCCTAGAAAAAGAAGCGACATGCACCCTGCACCTCGCTTTACTTTATCATTTGTTTAATTAGTGCTGAATTACGTTTTTTGAATACTTCATTATGAGAAGAAACCATAGCCGCCTTAGCAGCGGAGGGCTGAACGAATTTTTTTGCTTTGTTTACGGCATTAGCAGCGTCTTGAAAAGCACCTGTAATCAAATGGACTTTTCCTTCGTGCATGAGAATATCTCCCGCTGCATACACGCCTTCTACAGACGTTTCGCTTGCTGCATTACCTGCAATGTAATAGTCATCAATAGTTTTGATATGTAGTTCACTGCCCTTTAACAGCTCTGTGTCTCTTTCATAGCCGTGATTAATAATAACTTCGTCAATCGGCAAGTAAGCAATTTCACCGGTTTGATGATTAGTCAGTTCAACTTTTTCTATAAATTCATGCGTAGCATCAGCCACTAATTTTGTAATAGATGTATTAAGCAGACACTGCGCTGAACTGTTCGTTAATTGCCTCACTTGTGCTTCATGACCATTTAGTTCGCTGTTTCGGTACGTAATATACACTTTTTTAGCAACGGGCTCTAGCTCATTTGCCCAATCAATGGCTGAATTGCCTCCGCCGGAAACAATCACCGTTTTATTTTTAAAATGCTGCAGAGATTTAACTGTATAGTTTAAGTTTGTTACTTCAAATCGTTCTGCTCCTTCAATTTTGAGCTTTTGCGGGTTTAAAATACCTCCTCCGACAGCAAGGATAATAGTTTTAGAGTAATGATGTTCACCTGAAGAACTCGTTAGCTGGAAAATACCATCTTCTAAGCGAGAAATTAATTCAATCTTCTCATTTAAAACAACAGTTGGATCAAACGTCAGCCCTTGTTCAACAAGCTGTTCAATAAGCTTTGCACCAGCCACAGGAGTTTGTCCGCCCACATCCCAAATCATTTTTTCAGGATAAACGTGAAGCTTCCCGCCTAGCTTTGGCTGGTATTCAATCAGCTTTGTTTTCATTTCTCTTAGTCCACTGTAAAAGGCCGAGTAAAGGCCAGCCGGTCCCCCGCCGATAATTGTCACATCAAAAAGTTCATGTTGTGTCATGCACGTTCACTCCTTATAATCAATCGTTATTGATTATCATTCTCATTTAAATATACATCTTCTTCAACGTTTTGACAATAAAAATAACTATTGACATACGAAAACGTTCGAATTATAGTATGTAAAGAAAACGATATTGATAATCATTATCATATATTTGTTGTATTAAACATAAACGGAGGTTCAGATATGGTTCGCCTATATACAGAAGAATTACATATTAGTTATGGTGAACGTCTAATAGTAAAAGATTTAAGCGTTAACATTCCAGACAAAAAGATTACAACGATTATTGGTTCCAACGGATGCGGCAAATCAACGCTTTTAAAAGCCATTACCCGCATTATTTCTCATCAATCTGGTTCCGTTATTTTAGATGGGGAAAACATTTCAAAAGAACATACAAAATCACTCGCTAAAAAAATGGCCATTCTCCCTCAAACACCGGAAAGTGCGAGTGGGTTGACTGTTGGCGAGCTCGTGTCTTATGGGCGCTTTCCCTATCAAAAAGGGTTTGGGCGTCTATCAAAAGAAGACTATCAAACGATTGACTGGGCGCTTGAAGTCACCGGCATAAAAGACTACAAGTTTCGTCTCGTTGACTCTCTTTCAGGCGGTCAGCGTCAGCGAGTGTGGATTGCAATGGCTTTAGCTCAAGAAACCGATATTATATTCCTCGACGAGCCAACTACCTACTTAGATATGGCCCATCAGTTAGAAGTTCTTGAGCTGCTTCAAAAACTAAACAAAGAGCAAGAACGTACAGTTGTAATGGTTCTTCATGATTTGAACCAAGCCGCTCGCTTCGCTGATTATGTTATCGCTTTGAAAGATGGCGAAATTGTCAAAGCCGGAAATTGCGAAGAAGTGATCACACATGACGTTCTAAAAAAAGTGTTTCATATCGATGCTGAAATTGGACGAGATCCGAGAACAAATAAACCGATGTGTATCACGTATAATTTATTAAGAGGAGATAACTAAATGAAAAAACTACTACTTCCCTTCATGCTCATATTCGTACTACTTATCAGTGCCTGCGGCAACGGTTCAACTGAAAGCAAAAACGATTCTAGTAAAAGAAACAGCGAATCCAAGACGATTACATATCAATCTGAAGACGGCCCTGTAAAAGTTCCGGCTAATCCGAAACGTGTTGTTGTATTAGGTTCCTATGCAGGTAACGTACTTTCTTTAGGTGTTAACATTGTCGGAGTGGACTCATGGTCTAAAATGAATCCCCGCTTTGAAAAAAAATTAAAAGGCGTTGAAGAAGTATCAGACGAAAATTTAGAAAAGATCATTGAATTAAAGCCTGACTTAATTATTGGCTTATCCAATACAAAAAACATTGATAAATTGAAAAAAATTGCCCCTACTGTGACGTATACATACAATAAAGTAGATTACCTTACTCAGCATGTAGAAATCGGAAAGCTATTAAATAAAGAAAAAGAAGCACAATCATGGGTAGACGACTTTAAAAAGCGTGCGGCAAAAGCTGGATCTGACATCAAAGCTAAAATTGGCGAAGATACCACGGTTTCGGTTATTGAGAACTTTGACAAGCAGCTTTATGTGTTTGGCGATAACTGGGGACGCGGAACTGAAATTCTTTATCAAGAAATGAAATTAAAGATGCCGGAGAAAGTAAAGGAAATGGCTTTGAAAGATGGGTACTATGCGATTTCACCGGAGGTTCTTCCTGAATATGCCGGAGATTATTTAATCTTTAGCAAAAACCAAGATGGAGATACATCATTTGAGAAAACAAATACGTACAAAAATATTCCTGCTGTAAAGAATAATCACGTATTTGAAGCGAATGCAAAAGAATTTTATTTTAATGATCCAATCACATTAGATTATCAATTAGATTTCTTTACTCAAAAATTTCTTGGTAAGTAATTCATTCAAGAGGAATTCTTTTTAGAATTCCTCTTGCTTTGTTTTACTAAATTTATTCTTACATGAAAAGATGGGTGTTATATGAAAAAAGACAATCAGCGTTTCATTCCTTTTTTATATAAATTAATAGGTATGCTGCTCGTATTTATCACAATGTTTGTTCTTTCAATGGTTTTTGGCGCTGCTGACATATCTATAAAAGATGTGTGGTTAGCACTTTCATCAAACACTGTAAACGAACAAATTTCGATCATCCGGGATATTCGTTTACCTCGTGAAATCGCCGCTGTTTTTGTCGGTGCTGCTTTATCGGTATCAGGAGCAATTATGCAAGGTATGACAAGAAACCCTCTTGCAGATCCAGGACTCTTAGGCTTAACTTCTGGCGCAAATGCAGCTTTAGCTGTGACAATTGCCTTTATCCCTTCTACAAATTACTTAGGTATTACCGTTGCTTGCTTTATCGGAGCTGCAGTTGGAGCAATCCTGGTGTTTGGGATTGCTGCTATAAAAAGAGGCGGTTTTTCTCCGCTTCGAATTGTACTAGCCGGGGCTGCCGTTTCAGCATTTCTTTATGCGATTGGAGAAGGCGTCGGTATTTATTTTAAAATTTCAAAAGATGTATCAATGTGGACAGCTGGCGGAATTGTAGGCACTTCTTGGGAACAGCTTCAAATCATTGTTCCTTTTATTGTTGGAGGTATATTCATTGCCCTTTTGCTTTCTCGGCAGCTTACTATTTTAAGCTTAAATGAAGAAGTCGCTGTAGGATTAGGGCAGCAAACGACCAAAGTCAAAACCATTTTATTTATTGTCATGATTCTTCTTGCCGGCGCTTCTGTCGCCCTGGTCGGAAACATGGTATTTATCGGCTTGATGATTCCTCATATTGTACGAGGAGTAGTAGGAACCGACTATCGTTATATTATCCCTATGTCCGCTATCACTGGCGCAGCGTTCATGCTGCTGGCGGATACATTGGCCCGAACAGTAAGTGCTCCTTATGAAACACCAATAGCAGCAATTGTATCGATGATTGGTTTACCTTTCTTTTTAGTCATTGTTCGTAAAGGAGGAAAAGCATTCTCATGATTCACCCAGCGCTTATTAGAAAACAACGAATAATTATGACGCTGCTCACTGCGCTGATTCTTGGAACGATTTTGATAGGAATGGGGCTCGGTGATGCACCGCTTGCTTATAATAAAGTGTTTCCTACTCTTTTTGGCAAAGGGAATTTTACAGATGAGTTCGTCCTTTTTTCAGTTCGACTTCCGCGAATTCTCATTACCCTTTTAGCCGGGATGGCTCTTGCTTTGTCAGGGGCTATCTTACAAGGTGTTACGCGCAATGATTTAGCGGAACCTGGAATTATAGGAATTAATTCAGGGGCAGGTGTCGCAATTGCTGTATTCTTTTTATTTTTCCCAATTGAAGCTGGCTCTTTCGTCTATGCCCTTCCGTTAGTAGGATTCATTGGCGCCTTATTTACAGCTGGTCTTATCTACCTTTGTGCATATAGTAAAAGCCAAGGGCTGCAGCCTGTAAAGCTTATTTTAACAGGCGTAGGTTTTTCCATGGCTCTTTCTGGAATGATGGTTGTGGTTATGTCATCAGCTGATCGTGCCAAAGTTGATTTTATTGCTAAATGGATTGCAGGAAACATTTGGGGAACAGACTGGCCTTTTATATGGGCTCTTCTACCTTGGCTTCTTGTATTAATTCCTTTTATATTGTATAAAGCGAATTCATTAAATATTTTTAACTTAAATGAAGCTGCAGCTATTGGAGTAGGTATCTCTATGGAGAAAGAGCGTGTAACATTGCTTCTAGCCGCGGTTGCATTAGCGGCAGCCGCAGTTTCAGTTACAGGCGGCGTGGCTTTCATTGGGCTTCTTGCTCCTCATATTGCCAAAGGCTTAGTCGGACCGAGAAACCAGCTTTTTATTCCCGTTGCCATTTTACTTGGCGGCTGGCTCTTGCTGATTGCAGATACAATAGGACATAACATTGCCGATCCTAACGGTGTACCAGCAGGAATTATTTCCGCCGTAATCGGTGCTCCTTACTTTGTTTATTTACTTTTGAAAAAATAATAAACGAGGCTGAGAAATAACAACATCAATCCAATCTAAAGACAAACCAATTGAATGTATGAGCTGAACCGCTCGTTACACCATAACAAAAAAAACGAACCGCTAATCAAACATTTCGATTAGTGGTTCGTTTTTTACTTGGGCTAAAATACTTTTATCTCAGCTTTAGTTTTGCTTTTTTTGTCTTTCATCTGCAGCGTTCGCTCTAGCCTGTGCTTCTAAGTCCTCTTGGTCTGCTAATTCACGAGAAAACTCTTCGTCTACTCCATCTGCTTTAGATACAGGATAATCCGCTACCTTTTTTAATTGTTTTTTCAACTCTTTTTCATTCATTATGAACACTCCTTTATTCTAGACTGTTACTAGTATGCGTTTGTCGTTTCTGCACTATGTGGAGAAAGAAGGAATTTTACCAATAAGACCGAAGGCATACGTAATAAGAAAAAGAAAGGATGTTTTATATGATCATCATTATTACGCTCTCTATTATCATTGTATTTGTTATTTTACTGCTGTGCGTAGTTACCACTTCGAAAGCTTATGATTACAAACATACGGTAGATCCGCTTACAAAAAAACAAGACGAAAAAAAGTAGGTGCGCTCGTTTCACACCTACTTTTTGTATTACCCTTGCAGTGTTTTTAAATCATGATCGCTCAATTGAAATGCTTGCTTAATTTTGTCTTCCAAGTTTTTTGTTACTCTTCGCTTCCCCACTTCAACCAGTGCAATTAAAGAAAAACTGCAGTTTACTGCTTGAGCGAAGTTTCGCTGATTCATATTGTAGTTTTTCCGAATGTTTTTTACCGTTTCTTTATTCATTTCCACTCACTCCGCTTAACTCAATATACTTTTTTCTACTCAAGTTCAAGTCACATGTTCATCTAGCTGTCGACAGAGCGTGAGAAATTGCTGCTGTTCTTCTTCTTTATAGCAAGCAAACAGTTTTTTAACCCCTTGCTGCATGTCTTTCTCAGCAGCTTGAATCACTTGTTTCCCTTTGTTTGTAAGCTCGACCATAACTTTACGCCGATCTCTTTTTGAATGGTAGCGCTCCACGAGATTCAGTTCATACAAACGTGTAATCGATGCTGTAATAACGCTTGGGCTCGCCTTTATCTCGTCTGCCACTTTGGTGACAGGCATTGTATCTGCACGTTCAACAATCAGTAAAATATGATATTGAAAAGGGGTAATTCCGTAATGCTGTAAAAGGCTTTTTACATTTGTCATTACTTTTTTGTTTAAAGATATTGAAATTCTTTGAATTTCTTCACCAAATATCAATGGATCCATCCGCCTCACTGCCCCTTTCTCTCCAACATTTTTATGATGAACTTTAGATTTCTATAGCTCCTTATGAATTTATACTTTTTGGAGCTGGAAGCATACGAATATCTTCCTCTTGAGCTTTTGATTTCTTTTCTTCGACTACTTTATCTTTACGTACGTCACGAAGGAAGAAACTTAAAATTAAACCAATAACAGAAATTGCTGTTGCCCAGTAAAAGGCATCGTTAATACCTTGAATCGTACCTTGCTGCGTCATTTTTCCAGATAAAACCTTCAGCGCTTGCTGCTGAGCCTGATCTTGTGATAAATGCAAAGTAGCAGCTACTTTTTGGACAAATAAATGAAAGCTGTTCATAAAGAATGGATCAGACGTATTCATAGAACTGCTGATTTCATTTACATGATACGTTGTACGGTTCGTAAAAATGGTCGTCATTAAACTAATACCAATTGAACCACTTACTTGACGAAGCGTATTAGACATTGATGTTCCGTGACTGCTTAGTCGCTGCGGAAGCTGATTCAAACCCGCTGTCATAATTGGCATCATTAACAGTGACATACCGAACGAGCGGATAATATAAATCGCTAAAATATGATTAAACGGTGTATCCATCGTCAGCTTCGTAAATTCAAACGTTGAAATAGATGTAATGAGCATACCAACGATTGCTAGCGGACGAGGTCCCACCTTATCAAACAATGTACCTGAAATCGGCGACATAACCAGCATAACAAGTGCGCCAGGAAGCAAGAGCAGTCCTGAATCAAAAGCAGAATATCCGCGGATATTTTGCAAGTAAATTGGAAGCAAGAACATACCTGCGTACATACTGATTGTAATCGCAATACTAATAATATTTGATAGAGAAAAAATATTATATTTAAACACACGCATATCCAATAGCGGCTTTTCAGATTTAATTTGTTGAAGAACAAATATAATTAAAAGAACTGCCCCGCCAATGATTGTAGAAAGAACAACTGAATCCGTCCAGCCGTCATTTCCAGCTTCACTGAATCCATAAAGCAATAATCCCATACCTGCAAGTGATGTCACAACAGAAGGCATGTGAACTTTTACATCCTTTGGAGGCTGAATGTCTTTTAATTGAAAGAAAGCAATAATTAATACAATGGCACCTAATGGCACCATGCCGTTAAAAAGGATGTGCCAATCATAGTTTTGAATAACCCATCCAGATAACGTTGGTCCAATAGCCGGTGCGAACATCATGGCTAAACCAAAAATCCCCATCCCTTTTCCTCGCATGTGAGGAGGAAAAATAAACACAATAATGGTCATAACAAGAGGCGATAAGACACCTCCGCCAATAGCTTGAATTAAACGGCCGGTAAGCATAATCGAAAACGTAGGTGCAATTCCACAAATCAATGACCCTACTGTAAAACAAACCATTGCAAATAAGAACAAGCGACGCACACCAAATCGTTCAATTAAAAAAGCTGAAAGCGGAATTAATGCCCCGTTCACAAGCATATATCCCGTTAACAACCACTGAGCTGTATTTGCCGTTACGCCAAACTCAGTAATCAAATGCGGGATGGCTACGTTCAGTAACGTTTGGTTTAATATCGCAAGAAACAAACCAAGCATTAACACAATCAATAGCGGAATATGCTTTTTGATGGATCCATCACTTGTGTTCTCTATACTGGCTGTCATCATATTTCCTCCCTTCTTAAACTTTTGTAGTATGAATTAGTCTTTTGAAATTTTTACTTCAGCGTTCATTCCTGGTAACACATGCTCTGAATAATTCGAAATAGAAATTTTCACAGGAACCGTTTGAGATACTTTTGTGTAGTTTCCATCCGAGCTTGAGTTCGATGTTAAAGATGAAAGTGAATTGGTTGCATATCCCACTTCTTCAACTTTACCGTCAATTTTTGTACTGCTATCTCCGTCTACCGTTACATCTACATCGTCGCCTTCTTTAATATCCTTAAGCTGATCCTCTTTGATATTCGCTACGATAAATAGATCTTTCATATCTACTTCCGTTGCAATTTGCTGTCCAGCTTGAACCATTTGATTTTCTTTTACGTTTGTTTGAATAATTTTTCCATCGGCTGGTACTTTAGCAGCTACAGACCCTTTTTCAGCTTGTATTTTAGCAATTTCAGCATCTTTTGATACATCATTTCCTTCTTCTACTGTCCAGCTTGCTACTTTACCTGCTGCAGGTGCAACTACATTGTATACATCTCCAGATACTTTAGCGTTATCCGTTGTAATATAGTTCGATTTTTGAACGTAATAATATCCTCCTCCAATTAATAAAGCTAAAATAACGATAATTCCAATAAAATTTGTTACCATTAAGCGACTTCTAGACATTCATTACTCCTCCTTAATAATTCATTAATAAAATTACTTTTTTATATAGCTTTTTCATAAAGGTATTATCCCCATCTATTATGAGATATGTTTCTTTATAATCATCTATTTGGTTAACTACCTAAATAACTTTATCATAAAGATATTTTTTCGTAAAGATATTAATTTAAAAATAATAATGATGGTTAAAGATAATCATTGCCATCCTTTACAATTGTTTCATTTTATTTTAGAGTTAGTTTATATATGTCCGTAGTGTACAAGGAGATGGAAGCTAGCATGGATAACAATTTAGATTCAAAAATTGAACACCTTTATCAAATTAACACATCTTTTTTTCAATATATGCGACATTTAGTCGAAGAAACATTAAAAACACAGCCTTATCACTTAACACCCACTAAATTTTATATCTTAAACTACATTGCCAGCGGCACAAAGTATATGGTAGCAGATATTTCAAATAAACTTCACTTAACCTCGGGCGCTACAACTAGCTTATTAAATCAATTGGAAGAAGAATCTCTCATTCAGCGCGTGCGAGACGAAAAAGACCGGAGAGTCGTATGGGTTTCACTGACCGATGAATCAAAGAAACTTGTTTTAATGATTACAGAGAAGCGAAATGGATTTTTAAAAGATATGCTAGCAGCTCTAACTGTAGAAGAACAGGAAGAATATTTTCGCTTATTAAATAAAATGGATGCCCTTTTAAGTGATAAATATGGATTTTCATATTAGATTATCCAAAAGAGCTCCGCTTCAATTCGAAGCGGAGCTCTTCGCTATTTTAGAAAGCAGAACTCATTAACGCACCTGCTTTGTCAGGAAAATCGATAAAAGGATTTCGGTTGCCTTGCAACTCAAAGATTGCTGCATTGCGATGTTTTTCATAAAGTGAAACAGTAAATTCTTCATGCCATTTTAGTAAAAGAGGAAGATCTACTCGCGAAGAGTCAATTTTATTATGATAGCGAATTAAAAAATAAAGCGTAGCCCGAGCCACAATTCCTTTGCCATATTCAGGTTCAAACTTACCTTTTTCTGCTTTGCCACATCCTTCTTTCACATCTGATTGCTTTACTTCCGGCGTATAATCCGGGAAGTCAATATAAGAAGAATTACCTCTTCTACTGTTACAAGAAGGTTCACACGCAAATAAATGATGCAGGTCGCCTCTCATAGGCTCTTGTTTCCCAAACCAAGATTGCGGGACAACGTGCTCACAGTTTAGCAGTATATCATTGCTTGAAAAAGATGATTTACTAAGCGCCTGAAGTTGATCAATATCTTGCTGTATAGTTTCTAACGGATCCATCCCTTTCCCTGAGTATAGACTTTTCAGCTCCCCATTCTCCTGTAGATCCACCCATGGATATACATATTTATGGGGCGAATAACTTAGCAAATGCTGATGTGTTTCCGTTAACAAAGTTTGCATGGCTTCTCTTTCAAAGAGCGTATCTTGATAATAAAGATTTTTATTTTCTTCATCCGTCTTTTCATCATAATAACTTCGATTGTTTACGTATTCGTGATAAAGAGCTTTTGCCTGCTGCTTTTCCATCATTAACATATCTAAACTGCTTCTCATCCGATCACCTCTGAAGTCATTTGACGTTGAATTTCACGCAACAGCTTTTCAACGACGGTCAAGTGCACAAATCCGTTTCCTACTTCTCTTGGTGATTCATTTAATGGAAGTGTTCTTCTGATTAACTGTGCATAAAGCTCTGGTTCCGTAAGTGTCCTTCCAAACGTTTCATTTGAAAGAACTTTTATCAATGCTAAGGCCCCTGCTACGTGAGGTGTTGCCATAGAGGTTCCGCTCAGTGCGGCATACTTTCCGTTCAAGTAAGTTGATACAATCTTCTCTCCCGGAGCCACTACATCTACTTCGTTGTTTGAGTTAGAAAATACCGAAGATCGTTTCTCTAAATCAACAGCTCCTACGCTAATCACTTCATTATATGACCCTGGGTACGCAAACTCATCTGTGGAGCCTTCTCCATCTCCTTCATTTCCCGCTGCGCAGACAACTAAAATATTCTGTTCAACAGCATCTTGAATCGCTCCATGTAGCTCAGGTACATCGGCCGGACCTCCAAGCGACATCGAAATGATATCTACTTTTTGCTTAATGGCGTAGGTAATACCTTCAATAATCCACTCATATTGACCTGAACCATTTTCATCAAGTACTTTCAGAATAAGTAAATTCACTTCGGGAGCCACTCCTACAACACCTGTACCATTATGAGCTGCTGCAATTGTGCCTGCTACGTGAGTACCGTGACCATTATAATCTTGAAAAATATCTGGATTTTGTTGATCATCGTGTGTGAAATTTCTTCCTCCAATAATTCGTTCCTGCAAATCTGGATGTGTAACATCACAGCCAGTATCCAAAACTGCTATGGTTATTCCCCGTCCCTTTGTTTGCTTCCATACTTGCTCTGCTCCAATTAGAGCGACTCCTTCTGGGACTTCATTAAATTGATTCCATTGTTCAACTACTTGAAATGGGATAATGCGCACTTTTCTCTTCATTCAGATTCCCCCTGCAGGATTAAATGGAAGCTAGTTCATGGTGGGATCACTTTTAATCGCTTATTTTTGGAGCTTACTCATCGAGGTTTGTTGCTTCTAAACTTATTATAACATAAAAACAGAACGCATGTTTGTGTTTTTGTGAATTTTTTTGCAAATAAACAAAAAGCAGAGGCGGAATTTCCGCCTCTGCTTTTTGTTTATTGTTGGTTTTTAGAGGAATCAGGAACGGCACATTGCCCATCTGCACAAAAGGCATCATCTGCGCCTTCTGGAGAAAGACTCTTCAAAGTGGGAGTCGGATTTTCTTCTTCCCATACTTGTTGGAGAGCCCCTACGAATGTTTCGACTGGCTGTGCACCTGAAATCGCATATTTTTGATTAACAACAAAATATGGAACACCGCTAATACCATATTGCTGAGCCGTTGCTTCATCACTGCGCACTTCATTTGCATATGCGTTTTTATCCGTAAGAATTTGACGTGCTTCTTCTCGGTCAAGACCGGCATCTTCTGCAACAGCAACCAGCGTCTCTTCTTCACCTAAATGTTTTGACTCAGTAAAATATGCATAAAGAAGCTTTTCTGTCATGGCTGCTTCTTTTCCTTGAGCTTTTGCAAATTTAGCTAAACGATGAGCGTCAAATGTATTAGTTGGCTTCATATCGTCAAAATTAAAGGATAATCCCACACCAGCTGCCTGCTGTCCGATACCTTCATTTGCTTGCTTTGCTTGTTCAATGGTCATTCCATACTTAGCAGCAAGAGCTTCATTAATCGTTTTACCAGTATTAACTGGGGCATTTGGATCTAGCTCGAAGCTTTTAAATTCAACCTGCACATCATCTTTGTGTGCAAATTGCTGAAGCGCTTGCTCTAATCGACGCTTTCCAATATAACAAAAAGGACAGACAAAATCTGACCAAACTTCTATTTTCATCGTGACACCTCTTCAATTCAAGATAATTCTTATCGTAGCATACCTTTGAAGAATTTCCATCATAACTTGCTCAAACAAAGCAAAAACACGGTGTTGATTTACATACTAAGTGTATTCAATCAACACGGTGTTTTTATCTCACTTATTTTAAATTCATTGCTTTTAGAAGAGCATCATGTAAATACGTATTTTCATATTAGCTAATTAATGCTTGGGGGAACTTCAAGCCAGCCTTTTTTGATCATAATTTCTGTTGCTTCGCTTGCATATTGAAACGCATCTTCTCCTATCAGCATCATTTTAGCTACAATATCTCTTCTAAAACTAAAGGCTGCTCCAAATGCCTGACTTCCAATACTAAAATTACTAAGTAAAATATCGCATGTCAGCATCAAACGATCAGAAAAAGCAGGCGTCTCAGAAGTCGTTATGCTTCCTGTTGAGGCAACAGAAGGTGAAATATCGTCTTGTATAATTACTTCTTCTAGACGCGTAATAATCTTTTTACTGAGCTCTTTTCCTTTCAAAAAATGCTTTTTGACTTCAGTATCTTTAGCCGTTTGAGAAAAAGCCTTCATTAACTTCATCCCGACAATGTTTGTTTCGACCCCATGATAAAGCTGAGCTAGCTCCATCGTATTTAATACTCTTTTATCCGCAAATACATTTAAGCCGCTTAGATATTTTCTATCCGAAACAAACTCAACGCTAGTTGGCATCGGAATATAGGGTGGGCGTGATAAAATCCCTTTTTTCAGTAAATACTGCGTACAGGAATCGTAGCAACCTTGCGTAATCTTTGTTAAATCTTGATAAAATTTCACCACATCTTCTCTGTAGGCCTTACCTAAACTTAATGTATACATCCCCATACTAATTTCTTTAATAACACGAAGAAACATAATATCAAATCCATTAGTAAATAGTTTTGGAGCCTGTACGTTTACGTCTTGAGATGAAAGCCCCGTTGGCACTACGGCTCCTTCTTTTTCAAATATTGTTTTTATCTTTCGTATGTATATAATAAGCTGTTCACGCAAGTCCGTCATGATTGTTTTAGCATCTTCATCGTCTGCATGTTCAATCATATAATCCAACAAGCAAATGATTAACGTTTTCTGCTGATATGTCATCCACAGCGTTCCAATTTCACTTGAGGTAATACTAGGTTTATCAGGCACTGTTACTTCCCTCCGCTTCTTCAGCTTTGTTGAGTGCTTTTATCTCTCAAAAGAGAACATACTCATTGTACGTTTACTTATCATTATGCTATCCAACATTCTTTTTTTTATTTAACCCGCTGACCTATAGCTTTTGAGCAACAAAAAAACAGCTCCGCACTTACAGAACTGTTTTTTATCTTAACGAAACGAGTACTCAACACCTGTTAAGTCCTCAGATACGCTCCATAGTTTTTCCGCTACGTCCGGTTTAAATAAAACGTCTCCCATCATATCTTTTACAGGATATCCTTTTTTAGCATCTTTTCCGTCTGGCCCAATATATGTACCGCCTTCTATTGGTTCAGTAGCTGCATAAAGAGTAGGCAGCGCGCCCATTTCTGCAGATTGACTAAATAGCTTGACTAAAAATTTCAACAAGCCGTTTGGTTCTTTACCTGAACCGCGTGATAATAGGTTTGTATTAGAAATACCTGGATGTACAGCGGCACTAATTGTCGTTGATCCGGCTGCTTCTAAGCGAGTTTGCAATTCTTTGGCAAACAATAGGTTGGCGAGTTTGCTTTGTCTATAGAACTTCATTGGACTGTAGCCTTTTTCTCCGTCTAGATTATCAAAATAGATTTCTCCAGAATTAGCGGCTATACTGCTTACCGTTACGACACGTGAATGTGGAGTGGCCATTAGTAAAGGAAGCAGCAAACCCGTAAGTGCAAAATGCCCTAAATGATTACAGCCAAACTGCAGTTCAAATCCGTCTTTCGTTTTGCTGTGAGGCGGCACCATCACGCCTGCATTATTAATGAGAAGATCCAAAGACAAGTATTGTTGAAGAAATTGATTGGCAAAATCCCGAATAGAGCTCAAGTCACTGAGATCTAATGACATAATAGTCACTTTAGCATTCCCGTTATCTGCTTTAATTCTCTTCTTAGCTTCTTTCCCTTTTTCCTCATTACGCACAGCAAGAATGATTTCTGCTCCGCGAGCTGCTAGAGCCTTTGCAGCTTCAAAGCCAATACCACTGTTTCCTCCCGTTATAAGGGCTGTTTTTCCCGTTATATCAGGCATTCGTTCAGCTGTCCATTTTGTTGTCATATAAATTTCTCCCTTTCAGCTATAGCTTTTTTCTAGAATTTACGCGTCTCAGTCACACTAAATTTTACGTTTTTTTATCTGAAACCTTCTTGTGTTCTTTTTTAAAAATCAAGATATGTATAAAGTATAATGTCTTCAAAACAAAAGGAACAAGCTTTTTCACAGCTCGTCCCTTTTATATGTTCATGTGGTCCGCGGTGAATCGTAGCGTCCAAACCAGTCGTACCTGTTTGTGGAGATCCATTTATATAGCGGACTAAACGCTTTTTTCATCAATGGTAAATGCAGAAGCACACCTATTGGGAATGTAAGAGGCAAAACAGCTAAAAGCCTTCTGACCGTTTCAAATCCTGCTAATACTTCCCCTTTTTTGGTGACCATATGAATTTGATCATATAAGTCTCTTCCTTCTTCTTTTAAATAGCTATACTCCGTTCGTTCAATGTATTGAACTGGAATCCACTGGATTTGGTTCGTCCAGTCTAGCGCTTTAATTATTTTTTTTACGTTGTAACATAAAGGACATTCCGCATCAAAAAATACTTTGTGCTTCATTGTTTCCACCTTTCTTCCCTTATTTCTTTTTCCTTAGTTTATAAATACCCTTTTCTCATTTTTAATAATCATCATTAGGAGGCATTTCTTGTATAGCCTGGCTTTAAAGCGAACATTTTTTGTGGGGTTTCTTTTGTGAAGCCGTGAAAGAAGGCAGGATTTTTTTATAAAATATCACTTTTTTGGTTTAAAGCGCTAAAAACATGTTAGAATAGATTTCATATTGATTTGAAGCACTAGACACACCCATTCAGTCGCATACTAAAAAGAACTGAATAAATCCAATGATAAAAGGTAAAGGTAATGTCTTCATAAACTTATCATGGAAGTAGGTTTATAAATAACGAAGAAAAAAGGAGGAACGGATGATTACTTTTATCCATTTCATATAAGCTTTTTTACGTAAGGATGTGTAAACGATGAAAAATAAGTACATGCTGTCAGCTTCAGGTATGTATATTAACTATTTTCTACTTGGCATGGTCAATATCATGCTTGCATCAAATATGTCATTTTTGACAAAACAATTAAATACCGACGGTGCTGGAATCAGCTATATTATTTCGGCTATCGGAATTGGAAAATTGCTTTCGTATTCTCTATCAGGCATCTTGTCTGATAAAGTCGGACGAAAACCTTTGATTCTTGTTTCGTCTCTGACGATGGCTATTTTCTTAATCGGCATTCCATTATCGCCAAATTATCCAACAGCCTTTATCTTTGCCATTATTGCTGGTATTGCAAACTCTGCTATGGACGCTGGAACATACCCTGCTTTAATTGAAGTTTTCCCTAAATCTTCAGGTTCAGCCAGTGTTCTTGTAAAAGCATTTATATCAGCTGGAGCGGCACTTCTTCCGTTTATGATTGCCTTTTTTGCAGATCGTGATTTGTTTTATGGGTATGCTTTTTTCCTTCCGGCTCTTATTTATTTACTAAATATGATCTTTATGTTCAAACTGCCTTTTCCCAATCATAAACGCGAACAGAATACAGTTCAACAAGAAAGTGCGGCAGAAAATAAATTCGTCTCTCCTCCTAAGATGAAGCAAGAAGGAATTGCTCTTATTGTGATTGGATTTACTTCTACAGCGCTTTTTACAGTGGCTCAAATTTGGCTTCCTACTTATGGTCAACAAGTATTAGGTATGGCTGAAAGCAGCTCGGTTCGCCTTTTAAGCTACTATAGCATCGGAGCTTTAATCTCTGTTTTAGTATTAGCCGTATTATTAAGCAAAGTGCTTCGCCCTGTAACGGTTATCCTTGTTTACCCGATGATTACTCTTATCGCTGTACTTACCCTGCTGTTTGTTAAAGTACCTGCTATCGCGATTGCAGCTGCTTTTTTGATGGGATTTTCTACGGCTGGGGTCTTTCAATTAGCGATTACCGTTATGACCGAGCTTTTCTGGAACAAAAAAGGAACGGTTACGGGAATTGTAGCGACCGCTGCTGGATTAGCTGCAATTTTATTGCCTTTAGCAACAGGGCTCATGTCTAAAACAGGACATATTTCGATCATCTTTATTTTTGATGCGATGCTTTCAGTAGTAGGTATGGCGGCAGCGGCTTTTGTTAATTACCGCTACCGAAAAATTTTAAATAAAAATCGCAGCGAACAAATACAAGAAACAGCATCATAAATAAAGAGGCTGGGGCAAAAGTATTTTAGAGAAAGTAAAAAAACGAACCATTGATTAATGGTTCGTTTTTTTATTATGGTGAACGTATGGGTCATTTGTTTAGGTCCTTCTAGCAGTTGATTGGAGCGCAAGCGACGAGGAGGCTCATCGGCCATCCGCGGAAAGCGAAGACTTGCACGGAAATCAACTGCGGTGTCACAAGCAGTCCAGCTCATGCATACTATTTGTTCGTCTTTATATTGGATTAATTTAGTAAAACCTCAACTTCTTCTTAACTTTTTAAGTCATTTCCTCAGCTGATTTTTGCTTCATAAATAGAAACATCACACCTGAAATAACCGCAAAAACAGCTAAAATGTAAAAGGTAGAAGGCAACGGAATCACGTTAACTAGTGACCCCATAGCTAAGCTGCTGACAACTGCTGAAGTTTGTATAGCCATCATATATGCCGTTGTGGCTAGTCCAATTTGACGCGGGGCTAGTGACTGAGCATACACCATTCCTACTCCCATTGTAGCGGATAGAATAAAAGCATAAAATACTTGAAGCGCAATTAATCCACTCAGCGGTAGATGAAGACTCGTTAAAATAAAATAAAGCACTTGGCAAGCTATTCCAATAACAAAGAATCGTTTAACGCCAATCTTATCAGAAAAATAGCCTCCTAATGGCATAAATACTAGCTCAAAAACAGATGTTACGGTAAAGAGAATACCTACAATCGAAACGGATTGCTTTAAGGTATCTGTTACATACAGCGGCAAATACATAGAACGACCGGAGTCCCCCGCAAAAATGAAAAGAGCTGCTACGAATACAGCTATCAATACAGAAGGTATACGAGCTGGCGCTTTTGAAGATGCATGAGCTGAAGTTTGAGGTATACTGCTTTCTTCTTTAAGCGCAAAAAGAACCCACACTAAAGTTGCTAGGGATAACAACCCTGATAATAAAAATAAAAGAGTATACCCTCCGTGGTCAATGATTAAAGCACCAAGCATAGGCCCAAAAATATAGCCTTGTGAAAAAGCCATTCGCACGGTACCAGTAATCGTACCTGCCTGCGATTTGCTTTCTTGCTTTTTAACAATAAAATCATTCAGCAGGGCAAAGAAAAAAGAAAACGCATTAAACCCTCCTATAGCAAGTAAAATGAGTGCTATTGTATAAGAATGCGTAAACGCTAATGGCACTCTTGAAATGGTTCCAATCAGTAACGCCCAAATAATAAATGGCTTTCGTTTCCCCCATTTGTCTGATAACGAAGCTAAATAAAACGATACGATTAAACCAATAATGCTCATTGGCACAAATAAAAACCCTGCTTGAAAAGAAGTGGCATGCAATGTATTTGTTGCCCAAACCGTTAAATAAGGCATAAAGCCGCCAACAGACAATCCGATAATAAATAATGAAATAAAAATCGTTCGAAAATCCCGGTCTGTAAATACAATCTTTATGCCTGATACAAACGAATTTTCTGCTTTCGACATAAACTCATTTCAACCCTTTCTATCCAGCTGTTAAACGTTCCATTTCCGCAAAAAAATGCACCTTTCTTCAAGAAAAAGTAGAAGAAAGGTGTGTAAATAAAGCTTATTTTCCAATTTGCACAGCGATTTTTTCTTTTTGTTCTTCTTTGCTAATAAGTTCTTTGAATTTGCTCAAAAGAGGTGCTTTTAATTCTTCATCTTTTAATGCAAAAGCAAGAGTCGTAAAAATAAAATCTAATTTTTCCCCTGCATCATAACGTTTGCCTTCGAATTCGTAAGCATAAATAGAACGGTCTATATTCATACGCTGAATAGCATCCGTTAGCTGAATTTCCCCGCCTTTTCCAGCTTCTTGCGTTTCAAGATAATCAAAAATGTCAGGTGTAAATACATACCGTCCAATAATTCCTAAATTAGACGGAGCTTCTTCGACTGACGGTTTTTCTACAAAACCATTCACTTCGTATAACCGTTTTTTATTTGCTTTTGGATCTATAATCCCGTAACGGTGAACGGATTCTTCCTCTACGCGCTGTACGCCGATAACCGACGATCCCGTTTGGTTATACTGGTCAATCAGCTGTTTTAAACAAGGCTGGTCTGGGTCTGTTAAGTCATCTCCAAGTAAAACTGCAAACGGTTCGTTTCCAATAAACTGTCGAGCGCAGTTAATCGCATGGCCAAGACCCTTCATTTCTTTTTGACGCACGTAATGAATATTCGCTAGTTCAGAGATATGCTCCATTTCTTCTAATAGTTCAGTTTTTCCTTTTTGATCAAGCAAGTGTTCTAGTTGAACATTATGATCAAAATGATTTTCAATTGCTTGTTTCCCGTTTCCTGTAACAATTAAAATATCTTCGATTCCTGATTTTAAGGCTTCTTCTACAATAAATTGAATTACGGGCTTATTTACAATTGGAAGCATTTCTTTTGGAATAGATTTTGTAACGGGTAAAAAACGAGTACCTAACCCTGCTGCCGGTATAACTGCTTTTTTTATAGTCTTCATATTATTTACTCCTCTCTGTTAGTTATCTAGCTGCCTTACATCTATTACGCTTTAACAGGCACCATCTTGAAAATTTCTTTCACTCCTTGTTTGTATCCTCCCGCTGAGCGAAGTGATTCTCCAATTTGTTGTGCATGCTGTTTATATGTGGGAGTAGTTAAAACGTCGTTAACTGTATTTTTGATTAGCTCAGCAGATACATTATTTTTATCTAATTTTACACCTGCTCCTAACTCCTGCACACGATCTCCAACCATAAATTGATCCACGGCCATTGGAATAACGACAAGCGGCGTATCGTAGTATAAACCTTCACTGCTGCTGTTCATTCCGCCGTGAGTAATAAATAAATCCGCACGTTTTAAAATTTCTAGCTGCGGTACGTACTGTTTCACAATGAAGTTTTCTGGAATGTGTGCTAATTCTTCAGGTTTTGTATTTTTACCAATAGATAAAATAACTTTACCCTTAAAATCTTTTAATGCTTCTATACATAAGTTATAGACTTCTAGCTGCTGATTAAAAATAGTTCCCATAGAAACAAAAATAATTTTTTCATTTTCATTTTGTAAGTAAGAAGGATCTTCAATATCTAGTCGTTTAACAATTGAAGGACCAATAAACTTGTACTCATTCGTAAATTCAGATACGTGTGGCTGAAAGAATTCTGACGTAAATACTAACGTAATATCCCCTGGATTCGACATAATGTCCATGGAATCTTTTAACTCAGTATTATATTGGTTGTTGAACTTATTTAATGATTTTTCGAATTGAGGATAAAAGGAAGATTGTTCAGGCTCTGTTTGACCACTTGGCATCATACAAGTTGCTAACTCCTTATTTAACGCAAATGTCGTACAAAGAGAAACCTTCGGAAGCTGAAGAAGGTCGGCCACAGTGGAACCTGCTAAAAGGTGATAATCATAAAGTACATAATCATATGTTTCATGCTTTGTTTCACTCATGATTTTAGTAATAATATTCTCAGATTCATTTAAAAACAAATTCATTACTTCATAGCGATCATAAGACTCTTCTTTGGTCATTCGATTGCTCATATCAAGACTTGGACGAAAATCTTCGTATTCACGAAATGTCGCGCCTGATTTTTGAATTTTTTCAGCGTAGTCTTCAATGCCGTAATAGACGACCTTCTCCCCTTGAGCCATCAATTCTTTTACAATTCCTAAAGAAGGATTCACATGCCCTTCACCTGGAAAGCCTATTACTAATACATTTCCCATAACATCCATTCCTTTCACTTAGTTAATGATTAAATGACTTAATTATTCATTTAGTAAATCTATTGTATAGAAACTGAATTTACTATAAATTATCTTTACCGTAAAGTCATTAAGCGTTTTCAACTAAAAAAAGGTTAAATAGGCTCATTTTGGAATATAGTTATAAATTAACTCAAGAAAAACAAATATTGTAAAATTTATCTTGTTTGTAAATAGATGTATACGCTTTACACCTGATTCGAATAAAAAAACACACCCCGCTACATTAAGCATGAGGTGTGTTGTTCGTTTAGAAGTTGTATAACTCCCATATATCTGATGTTTCTGAACCAATATACCAAGCTGCCGCTCCGCCTAAATGATAGTCATTAATCAAATTAACCCGGCGCTGCATAGATGCTTTGTCCTCGAGCCATATTTGATGCTTCGTACCATTTTCGGTGTATTCTACATAGTACTGAGAGGCTTGGCTGTCCCATTTCTTGGTCAGCTTTTTAGAAGAGATAACAGATTCAGCTTCTTTCATCGTTAAGTCTTTTGTGACAACTTTTTTGGTCGATAGATTCGTTTTCCATTCTCGCGTATAAAAAGGAACTCCCAGCAGGATTTTATGTGCAGGTACATCTTTCATAAGAAGTTCTGTTCCTTCTTTCACCCAAGGCAGCGAAGCCACAGACCCTGGAACCTGACTTCCTCCCCAGTGTTCTTCATAACCCATCATAATGACGTAATCTGCCACTTGACCAATCTGTTTTCGATCAAAGCTTCCTGACCAAAACGGATCATTATTTTCTCGTGTGACATCTACTGAAACGGTCATACCATGAGGCTTTAACGCTGCTTTTAATTCTTTAATAAATAAAACAAAATCTTGTTTGTTTTTGATATTAATATTTTCAAAGTCAACATTGATCCCATCGCTGTTTGTTTTTACTAGCGAACTTTCTACTGACGATACAAGCTTTTGCCGCTTTGCTTTGTTACTTAGCACATCGCTTGTAAGCACATCATCGAAATTGTTACCGATGAGCGGCCAGACTTTTTTGCCGTTTTTATGAGCCGTTTGAACATATGATTCATTTATAGAAGATGAAACAACTTTGTCATTCGACGTTAGCGTAAACCAACGAGGTGAAACAACGTCTAAATTCTTTTGTTTCATCGATTCTGTGTAGCCTGCTGTTTTTTCATTAAAGCTCCAACCCATAACTACAGGCTGATGCTTCTTTTGCGCTAAATCAGATTTTTTGATCCAGCCCTTTTTTCCTTCCAAAAGCTGTACTTGTACATAGTAATCAGGAATAATAAGCATTTGTCCGGGCTTAATGTTTGTTGAGGATAGCTGATTTAACTTTGTTAATTCATTTGCTTTTACACCGTACTTTACGGAGATTTTCCAAAGCGTATCTCCTGATACTACTTTATGTAACAAGCCTTTTGGCGGTATTTTCAGCGTTTGCCCTGGAATCAGCTCCGTCTTTTTCAGCTGATTTTGTTTTATTAGATCACTGACTGTTACACCGTATTGCTTAGCTAGTAGCCATAGTGTATTTCCCGGCACTACCGTATGAGTAGCAACCTGAGCTGCATCTCCAGCTTCAGATGAAATGACAGGAAATTCTTCTCCTTTTTTCACTGTCTGCATAACAGAAGAATGTAAAGAAGGAGAACGATATACGTTTACGTTGTCACCTTTGACAGTGCCCACTGAAGAAGCAGCGGCTCCTTTACTCATCGGGGCCAATCCTCCGCTGAAAAGACAGAGAACGATCAGGCTCATACATATTTTCTTCATTTTATAATTTCGCCTCCCCACTTTTTGACATCACCTGTCTAGTTTACTACTCCTATAAGATAGAATCCTAGAGGTACATTGTGGTAAAGCGACGTCTGGGTATACGTAAAATTCAAATAAAAAAGCTTACCGTCCGATGACGATAAGCTTTCGTTTCTTATGCATTTCCCACTACATTTTGATCTTTAATATCCATATCAATTGTATTAGCGGTACTGGCACTGCTTGTAATATTCATAAAATTCCCTGTGTTCCCGCTGCCAGAACCGACTGTTGTAAAAGCTGTGCTTTTTGGCTTAATAGCTAGACAATCACCAAACTCCACTGAAGATGAAACCAATACATTCGAGATATTTACGGCTCCTACTACCGATGGCATCTGCCTCTCCTCCTGTTCAATATCTATCTGCTATAGGATATGAGCAGAAGGCCAAAAAGTAGCTTTTTCATCTTTTTAATTTTATTAAGGATCAATTCGTTTATACCTTGATTCTGCAAACATATATACTCCGTATGCCATAAGCCCGATTGATACGATAGCCAGCAGTACAGACCCAAAAGGACGCTGTGCTACTTCAGCAAGTGCTCCATCTAACCCTTTCGTTTCGTCTGGATCCGCTTGAAGAGCCGTGCGAATAAGAAAGAAACCAATAATGCCAAAGACGATACTTCGGGCAATAATACCTGCTTTTCCGATATGCCCGCTCCATCGCCACTCTTCTTTTGACATTTCGTTTTTCTTTAGTTTTTTTAGGAAGCGTCCTGAAAGAGCCCAGTATACTTGTCCTATACCAAAGATAATGATACCGATACCTGTAAGCGCAATGATGGTTTGCCCAAAGGGATAAGATAACAACTTGGCTGACACCGTCTGATAATGCTTACCTGACGTATGAACGTGAGCATGAAGCAAAATTTTCACCGAACTCACACAAAGACTAATATAAAACGTGGCGACAACTAAATAGCCTAAACGAGTAAAAACGCCTTTTCCTCCATGTCCAACGTGGTGAGGATCAAAAATAGCAGAAATGATTTGCCAAAACGCATATCCACTTAAACCTACTGCCAAAACAATTAAAATTAAAAATCCAAACGGCTGCTTTGCAATTGTGTGTAGGGCTCCTTGAGAAGTAACTAAATCGCCTTTTAATCCGAAAGCTGTCTGAATCGCTAATATACCGATGATAAAATAGACCACACCTTGAGCCACATGACCAAACCGTGAAAAACGCACGACAAATGGCTTAGTACGTTCTTTTAAGCGATGTAACTTTCGGCCCAACGTATCTTTTTTAACAAATGGAGATTCACCCATACGTTTCCTCCTGCTTTTTGAAAACAAACTTTATTTTATAAAACACCTGAAAATAAGCGTGCAAATGACTCTTTCGAACGTTCTACTAAGCTTCGCTTGTAAAATGCTACTGGTTTGATCAAATGACTGTCTTCAATATCTTCTTCGTAATTTTTGATGAGCGTTTGAATCGTCTCTCCTTCAATTAAAAATGCATTAACTTCAAAGTTCAGATGAAAACTTCTCATATCCATATTTGCAGTACCGACCGAAGCCATATCTCCGTCTATAATCACAATTTTTTGATGCAAAAACCCTTTTCTATACGAATATACTTCAATTCCACATCGAAGAAGTTCAGCAAAATATGACCTCGTTCCATATTGAGTCAGAAAGCCATCATTAATTTCGGGTACCATAATCCGTACCTCTACACCTTTTCTAGCCGCAATACGAAGGGCGGTTCTTATGGCTTCATTTGGAACAAAATAAGGAGTTGAAATCCAGATTGATTTCGTCGCGCTTGTAATCATAGTATAGTAATAATCACTCATATTTTCCTGCGTATCAGGCCCTGTCGCCACCACTTGCACAAAGCCTTCTCCTTCGACAGGATGAGGCTTTGTATACGCTTCATTGTTAATTAAGCATTCTCCAGAAACGTATTCCCAATCGAACATAAAGATCGAATGCAAGGTTTGAACAGATTCTCCTTTTAGCATCAGATGAGTATCTCTCCAAAAACCAATTTTTTTGTTTTTTCCTAGATACTCATCCCCAACATTCAATCCCCCTACAAAACCTACTTCCCCGTCAATTACGACTATTTTACGGTGGTTTCGAAAGTTAAATTTTTGATTGAAAAATCCATACTTAATAGGTAAGAAAGGATGCACTTTAATATTCGCTTTTTTCATTCGTTTAATATCTGAACCCGATAGTGTAAAACTTCCCATTGTATCGAATGTAAAGCGCACTTCTATACCTTCGCTTGCTTTTTTTATTAAAATATCAATGATTTCTTTTCCTAGAGAATCTGAGTGAAACATATAGTATTCCATATGAATAAACTGTTTTGCTGATTGCAAATGCTTTTTGATTTCATTAAACGTTTCTTGCCCGTTCTTAAGGACGTAGGTTTTTGTATGAACATTCATCTTCGTCAAAGATACACATTGAAGATACTGAGCAAAGTAACGCTGATGCGATTGAAGCGGCGATAGATCAGGGGTCGTTTCTTTATCTGCCATCTTTCTAAGCATCTCTCGGTTATGCATACGCTTTTTTTTGAACATATGCCCCTTTAAATAGAGCTGTCCTGAATACAAATAAAAGAAAAAACCTGCAACAGGGAAGAAAAAGAGGACATACATCCAAACCAACGTACTTTCAGGCGTTCGATTTTCAAGCATAAGTGAATACATACAAATGAAAATGATGACACCATATAATCCAACTAAGGCATACTTCCAATGAACATCAATAGAGGTAAAAAAGAAAGCATAAATGGAAAGTAAAATAATAAATAAAAAAATAAAGTCCAACCGGCGTTTTTTCATAAAAGCTCCCCTAAAAACAAACTGTATTGTATCACTTGTCTATCTTTCATATGAGGTAGTATATGGAATACACAGAATTCTTATCATGCACGCTACATAAAATGTACATATATTTGCACAAAAAGCAGTTTAGCCGCTTAAGCAACTAAACTGAACTATCTCAGACAAGCATCATTCATATACCTATACCCTGGATGGTAAAAAAAAAAACCTCCTTACGGGGAGGTTTTTTGTTTTACACGCATGACGATGTCTTTTTATGAGTTGGTATAACCGGACTCTTTTTCTTTTTTAGGCCAAACAAAATTAGAAAGAGATAATAAGAAATCAATTCCTACAATAACTGTCCAAAATTCCACTACATTTTGCAGCACGTTGGTTTTTCCATTTGGTACTATATACATCATCGCTGCTAAAAGAGCTGCTCCAATAGCGTAAGCAACAAGATGCTGTATCCATGACTTAAAATAATGCTTTGCATATTCTTTTCCATAGCGCCTACGAGGTTTTTCTCCGCTTTTCATCACATGATATTGAAAGCGTTCGTCTGCCCATTGAATCATACTTTTCCCAAAAGCGATCGAAATTCCAATATACACGGCTGCAATAGCGTGAGCATAGGTCGCTGTAGCACCTCCGTAAAGGTCTACGCTCGTCACAATCAGAAGAACAAAATCAACAACAGGTGTTAGAGCTAAAATAAAAAAACTAAGCTTTTGTTTTTTAAACATATACCTTGCTGCTAATCCTAAAATGATGACTATCCAAAAAGCGATTTCACATGCAATAATCATCCAGGCTATTAAGTTCAAATAATCCCCTCTCTTCCTCTCGTTCAACGAATAGAAAATTGGTTTTAAGTGAAAATTTTTATGCATAAGTTTATTTTTACGTATATACATCCTGCTTCATAACCTTACGGCTTATTCCATCCTCAGCTGAGTTCTAAGATTCGTTGAACCGTATTTGCTAGGCGGATCTTTTAAATCGATATCTATAATATTCCCAGCTCATTCCTGCCCCGACTCCAATCGAATAAGCTAGTATATCGCTCCATAAGAAGCCATACCCCAGAGTGAGCCCTCCTAGCGCAGTCTTTCTTATGTCATCAATCCACCGAGTGTGATACAGCTGTGTAAATTCAATGAAGTAACAAAACACTATAGCAAACATACCAATCATTTTTATCCTCCATGTAGGAAACAAAAAACCCGCGCTGACAAAAATCATTAAGGCCCATAACGAATCTCCCGCATATATATTTACGATGTGAGGAAGATACGCGGTAAGTTTTCTTGATAAAAGCCCTGCTCCCATGATAACAAAAGCTAGAAGAAGATATACCCATCTATTTCTTTTATTCATTTCAAACTCCTTTTTTCTTCTTAAATACTCCGTAGCAATAAGCCTTCACTGTATAATTTTATCAGAACCGCAGACTGTTATATACCGCTTTTTTTCATTTTTTACAGCTTCCCCCTACGTATATATGACAACTGTCATAGTTTCTATATGACACGTATGTCTTAAATAGTCAGAAAAATCTCTTTATACTGAGGGTAATATACGGTGATGAAAGGAATTTCATATGACTATACAAAAACAAAAGAATTTACGAAAACAAGTTGCACCTTTTGAAAAAGCAGTAATGAAAGACAGCATAAGACAATTGATTAATACTTTTTTACCTTTTTTCACACTGTGGTTTCTCGCTTATGAGAGCCTTTCAATTTCTTATTTTTTAGCATTTCCGCTAACTGTTATCGCAGCAGGATTTTTAGTGAGAATATTCATTATTTTTCATGACTGTTGTCACTACTCTTTCTTTAAAAGTAGACAACACAATAAAATTCTCGGAACCATTACCGGTGTCTTAACGATGTTCCCTTACAGTCAATGGGGACATAGCCATGCAATTCACCATGCAACAAGCAGCAACTTAGATAAAAGAGGTACGGGTGACATTTGGGTGTTAACCGTAACAGAATATAAAGAAGCTTCTATTTGGAAAAAAATCGCTTACCGTATCTATCGTAACCCGTTCATTATGTTCGGCGTGGGACCTATATATGTATTTTTGATTACAAACCGATTCAATCAAAAAAATGCGAAGAAACAAGAAAGAATGAATACGTATCTTACAAATGTATTGATCGTTGCATTAGCAGCAGCGACCTGCTGGTTGGTAGGTTGGCAGGCGTTCCTATTAATTCAAGGACCGATTTTCTTCATTTCAGGTTCCATTGGAATTTGGCTGTTTTATGTACAGCATCAGTTTGAAGATTCCTATTTTGAAGAAGATGAGCACTGGGATTATGTAAAAGCAGCCGTTGAAGGAAGTTCATTTTACAAGCTTCCAAAACTATTGCAATGGCTAACAGGCAATATTGGGTTTCACCATGTACATCATTTAAGTCCAAGAGTGCCCAACTATAAGCTTGAAGCTGTTCATCAACACACACAGCCTCTTCAAAATGTACCAACCATTACACTCGCAACAAGTCTTCGCTCTCTTCGATTCCGTCTATGGGATGAAGAAAACAAAAAGTTTGTGAGCTTTAAAGAAATTAAAAAACGCTCAGCTGCACCAAAAGCAAGCAGAATTTCATCTCAAACAAAAGCGGAACTTTAATAAAATAAAACAAAACAGTCAAGCTTTCAAAAGCTTGACTGTTTTATCTATCTCTCTAAACTTATTTCGTTCTACTTTGTGGTAAACTAATAGTGTATTTTAACAAGTAAACGAGGTTCTTTATGAAAAAATATACGTTTTTCCAAAAAATCACTGGGCTATCTCCTTACATATGGACGGTATTTGTCATTCTACCATTTTATTTTATTTTACAGTCTTCATCTATGAATCACATTATTGTTGGTTCGTTACTCACCATCTTATTTTTTATTTTCTATCGTTTTGCGTTTGTTTCAACAGGCAAGTCCGTTTACGTATGGACGGCTTTGTTAATCGTTATTTCCTTAGCCCTGACAACTATTTTTAATTATATTTACTTTGCCTTTTACTTTGCTTTTTTTATCGCTTATTTTATTGGAAATATCCAAAAACGGCTCGCTTTCTTCACTTTGTATGCTGTTCATTTAATTAGCACCGTTATTTCGGTAAACTTTAACGTTGTTATGCAAGAAGAGATCTTTTTAAAACAGCTGCCTTTCATTTTTGTAATTTCCATCAGTGTGATTGTACTGCCATTTAGCATTTATAATCGGAAGAAGCGAGACCGGCTGGAAGAACAGCTTGAAGATGCAAATAAACGTATTTCTGAGCTTGTAAAACAGGAAGAACGCCAGCGGATAGCTCGCGATCTGCACGATACGTTAGGACAAAAGCTGTCTCTTATCGGTCTAAAAAGTGATTTAGCAAGAAAACTTATTACAAAAGATCCTGAAAAAGCAAAATCAGAATTAAAAGATGTCCAGCAAACAGCGCGCACGGCTCTTAATGAAGTGAGAAACATGGTTTCTCAAATGCGTGGAATCCGCCTTAGTGAAGAACTAAAACGCGTTCAAGAGCTTTTAGAAGCTGCCGAAATTAAGTTTGTAGGAGAAGAGGCCATTTCATTAGAGAATGTGTCGTTGCTAATTGAAAATATTCTTAGCATGTGCTTAAAAGAAGCAGTAACCAATGTGGTCAAACATAGTCAAGCCACCGTTTGCACGATTACTTTACATCAGTCTGCAAAAGAAGTAGGCATAACGGTAGAAGACAATGGAGTTGGTATTAATACGAAGAAAACCTGCTGGAAAGGAAACGGTCTTTTAGGAATGAAAGAACGGCTGGAGTTTGTAAACGGCCATCTTGATATCTCCAGTCAAGGGGGGACGATTATTCATATTACAGTTCCAAACATCGTTAAACATATTAAGGAGGAACAATTATGATTCGAATTGTTATTGCCGAAGATCAGCAAATGATGTTAGGGGCTTTAGGCTCTTTGTTAAATTTAGAAGATGACATGGAAGTTGTCGGAAAAGCTTCAAATGGGGAACAAGCGGTATCACTTGCTAAGCAGCACCAGCCAGATATATGCGTAATGGATATCGAGATGCCTCTTAAAACTGGGCTTGAAGCTGCAGAGGAACTGAAAGATTTAAACTGCAAAGTCATCATTTTGACAACGTTCGCTCGCTCCGGCTATTTTCAAAGAGCTTTGAAAGCCGGCGTAAGCGGATACTTGCTAAAAGATAGCCCGAGTGAAGAACTCGCAAATTCCATTCGAAGCGTGATGGCAGGCAGACGCCTCTATGCTCCAGAATTAGTGGATGACTTATATAGTGAATCTACTAGTCCTCTTACAGCTAGAGAGAAAGAAGTATTAGCTCTAGTAGCTGATGGAAAAAACACAAAAGAAATTGCTGACGAACTATCTATTAAGACTGGAACGGTGCGCAATTATATTTCTACCATTCTGGACAAACTCGAAGTAAAGAACCGCATTGAAGCCATTACTCGCTTTAAGGAAAAAGGCTGGTTCAAATGAAAAAAGCATGCATCAAACCGAGATGCATGCTTTTTAATCATTTGGCAATTTATCGTACCCTAATTTGTCGATGATCACAACATGCTCGGGGAATTCATCAAGCAGCTGCTGTTTTGTGAATAATTCAAAGTCACGGAAATCAAAACCTGGTGCGACCATGCATCCAACGAGAGAAAACGTATTCTCATTTGCCACAGAGGAACCAAAAATCGTATCTCTTGGAACTAAAAATTGAGGAACTTCTCCATTTTCTAAGTTTGTACCTAGTTTTACTTCTTGATAAGTTCCGTCGCGGTAAATAATATGAATGGTTAAAGGGCTTCCCCCATGATAGTACCATAGTTCATCTGATTGAAGCCGGTGGAAATGCGATACATCTTGAGACCTTAATAAAAAGTAAATACTCGTATATAGAAATCGTTTATCATCAAACTCCGATGACACTTCTTTATCAGAAATTTCATCATTGGAGCGATAGGTTTGTTTATAAAACCCTCCTTCTGGATGAGGCTGAAGCTCGAGCTTTGAAATCCAATATTCCCACTTATGTAAATCCATTACGTTCCTTCCCTTCCTTTTTCTTTTATCATTAACTACATCATAATAAATCATTCTTTCTAACACAACAAACGGCTTCATTATTCCATCAGGAAAAATGAAGCCGCTTACCACTGGTATCTTATCATTACATCCTACCCTTTCTGTTAGCACGGCTATATCTATACCTGCAAGAATGGCAGCGATGAAATAAATATGTCATATACAAATCTAACTGAAATCGATCTCCCTCAATGAAACATTGAAACGGCTGTTCTCTGCCTTGATCATTTTTTTCAGATGAACGCTGCTTAAACGGGACAATATTCATCTCTTTCCCCCCTCAGACAGATGTACTTTTTAGTGTAAATGCTGATGACAAACGTAATATTTTTTGATAAAAGTGAGGGCTGCCTGTGCATCTTGAATGCCAAGCTTTTTACAAACGCCAGCTAACATGAGCAGTTTGTACATAACCAGCTTTTGATTATTTGTTGCCAGTACGTAATAAACAATCGTATTAGCAACTGCCCGCGGTAATCTTATTTTTTTCAACTCATATAGCGCAGCAGACGAAGACATGCCTGCTTCAGTTAAAATCTGCTCAGTTGTGTACGTCTCCAAATAGCGAGCAAGCTTTCTTTCTTTATCGTTAAATATACCTTTAGAATCGTTCATTTTCTCTCCCTCTGTTATTTTAATAATCCATTAAATGCTGCATTAATTAGCCATAATGCGATAGCTCCTCCTGATAAATAAGTGCTGAGATAGACTAATAATTCCATATACCTCCCTCCCATTTCTATCTTACCCCTTCATTTCTCTAGCTGCAGTGATATTCATCACAGGTAAAAAGTGTATTGTTGAACTACTGAATAGCTCCGCAAAAGAGCTCGTGAGAAAGATCTCACGAGCTGCTTAGTTAGCATTTTTATTTTCGGATAAAGCGTTTAAAAATCATAATAATTAATAATATAACTACAATAACAAGCAAAAATTTCAACATGAGTTGTCCATCCCTTCAAATCAGTAAGTCATCTTTCATTAGTAAGTAGTTACCCTGTTTTGTTTTTTATAAACTGCCTACCTACTTATTTCATGCCGAAAATTATATAATAGTAGAAAATCACCTAAAATAGCCCTACAGGTAAAACATAAATAGGAGTATAACCATGACTGACTATCTTCAAACATTTCTGCTTGAATATTTAGAAGCAGCTGGGTTTATAAGCATTCTCTTGAACATTCTTATCAGCATTACGGGCGTATTTCCAAGCGCACCCCTTACGTTCGTAAACGTAAAATTATTTGGTTTTTGGAACGGATTTTTACTTTCTTTTATTGGAGAAGTTTTAGGTGTAGCTCTCTCTTTTTGGCTGTATCGGAAAGGGTTCCGCACACTTGTTCATACCAAAACACCTTCTCACTCCAAGTGGCTAAAGCTGCTGCGCGTACAAGGGAAAGAGAGTTTTATATTAATTCTTTCTTTGCGATTACTTCCCTTTGTTCCATCAGGCCTCATTACATTCTTCAGCGCTGTAGGAAAAGGCTCCTTTGCGGTATTCATTTCTGCTAGCGCACTTGGAAAAATTCCAGCGCTTTTTATTGAAGTTTATTCGGTTTATCATATTTCACACGGATCTATGCAAGGCAAAATCATTTTAGTGGTTTTATCCATTTTTTTGCTTTTTTATATAAGTAAAAAATGGAAGAAAAAAGCTTAACAGACTATAAAAAGGGAAGACTATCTAAAAATAAGCAAAAACATTATCTTATGTAACTGTAATAAGATAACGTATTGGAGATGGTCCATTGATTTTTCTATTGGTTTCTGGAAGTATCATTATTCCTATTATCATGCTTTTTTTCTCACTAAAGTGGAAAGGAGCAGAACTAGTTTTTAATACGCTAGCCCTTCTTTCAGCGCTAGTATTTGGAAATATAGCCGCTGCTTCTATCTATCGTATCTTAAAAAACCATACTGTTTTTATGACGAGCATTCATGCAATCTTTTTAAATTCAGCTTTTTTATTAACCGGAGCGTACCTTGGAATCTATGCACTGTATAAACTGTTAGCTCTGACCTTAAATGTAAAACAGCGTACTATGGGAAAATAGTACGCTGTTTTTTAAGTGCAGTTTATTTTATGATTCCAGTTGGTATACATAGAGGTGAACCATCAACCGGATTTTGAATGATAGTTGATGATAAATTAAACACATCTCTTATCATTTCTTCTGTAAATACTTGAGCAGGAGAACCTTCTTTGTAAATCTGACCGTTTGAAATACTGATTAAATGATCTGCATAGCGAGCTGCTTGGTTTAAATCGTGCAAGACCATCACAATTGTACAATTTCTCTTTTGGTTTAAAGAACGAAGAAGTTCAAGCACCTCAATCTGATGAGCTAAATCTAAATATGTGGTAGGCTCATCCAAAAGCAGAAGCTCCGTACCCTGTGCTAATGCCATTGCAATCCAGGCCCTTTGACGCTGTCCTCCAGAGAGCGCATCCAGTGTGCGGTGACTTAAATTAGACAGTTTAGTTGCCTGTAAAGCCTCTTCTACAATTTGATGATCTTCAGCAGAATAGCGAGCAAATAAGCCCTTATGAGGGTGACGACCGTAATAGCACAGCTCTTTTACTGTTAAATCTTCAGGAGCTTCAGGAGCTTGAGGCAAAATAGCCAGTTTTTTTGCTACTTCTTTTGATGAATGACGATGAATATCTTTTCCATTTAAATATATACTTCCTTCTGTTGGCTTCAATAAACGCGCCAATGAACGAAGGATTGTTGATTTTCCGCAGCCATTCGATCCAATGATTATGCTTATCTTTCCTTCTGGAATGTGAAGGTCAATATCGCGAATAACTGAAGTTGAATCATATGATAGCGAAAGTTTTTCCGCAGTTAACTTTGTCATTACTCTTCCTCCTTTCTCCTATTTTTTCTGTTCACGCCGCAGTAAATATAGAAAATAAGGGGCACCAATAACAGATGTTACAATTCCAGCTGGAATCTCAACGGGCGGCATAACCCCTCTTCCTAAACTGTCAGCAATTAGCAGGAATAAAGCACCTACTGCTGCTGAAACTGGTAACAAGAACTTCGAACGGCTTCCTACTAGCCTCCTACCAATATGAGGAGCAATTAAACCAATAAAACCAATTGACCCAACCACAGCTACAGATAATCCTGTCAATATCACAGCCATACTCAATAGTGTATAACGAACGTACTTTGTTCGCTCTCCTAGGCCAACTGCAATCTCATCTCCTAAGTTTAAAATATCGAGCTTAGATGCAAATATAATAATAAAAGGCACAAGTACGACGCAAGGAATTAACATCAAAAGCTCACTCCAGCCTCTTCCCCATAAGCTTCCTGTAAGCCAAAGAAGAGTTGTATTCACGTCATCCGGAAACTTAATCATAAAATACTGAATTCCAGCCTGGCAAATAGCTCCTAAAGCTACACCCACTAAAGCCAGCGTATGAGTTTTAGCTCCTTGAGAATAGGAAAACACCATAAGTATAACAGCGATGACTGATGCTCCTAAAAAAGCTGAAAGCGGCAGCAGAAGCATAGAAGCAGCTGGAAATACAATTAAGATAAAAACGGCGAATAGCCCTGCTCCTTTTGTTACACCGATAACATCAGGAGAAGCAAGCGGGTTTTTTAATATCCCTTGCAAAATAGCTCCTGCTACCGCTAAAGCCGCACCGACCACAATAGCAATGAGGGTACGTGGAATGCGATAATTTGTTAAAATAAAGGAACTACCTTGGGAACTACCTACTATTTGCTGAAAGATTTCTGCAGGGGAAATATAAACGGCTCCTACTCCTAAGCTAATTACAACCGTGAAGATTAAACATAATAATAAGATACTTAATATTTGATAAGGGTGTTTTCTTTTCATTGCTTAATATTCCTCCCTTTTCTAGCAAGATATAAAAAGAAAGGAGCTCCGATAAGAGCTGTTACGATACCTACTGGCGATTCAAAAGGATATGCAATGAAACGAGACAGTACATCGGCATAAACAAGCAAGATAGCTCCTAATAGAGCTGAAAATGGCAGGATCCGCTGATAGTCTCCTCCTACTAATTTTCTAGCTATGTGAGGTACAATGAGACCTACAAATCCAATTGGCCCCGCAACGGCAACAGATGCACCTGCAAGCATAATGACTAGTATACCTGCAAAAAAGCGAATCCATTTTACCTTTTCACCTAAACCCGTTGCCATATTCTCTCCTAACACTAGGATCGATATAGAACGAGATGATACAAAAGCTAGAAGAAGACCTAGAAATGACCAAGGTAACAAAATTTTCACATGAGTCCAGTCTTTCCCGTTAATAGAACCTACAAGCCAATACAAAACGTCCGTAGCTTGTTCATTTAACACAATCACTCCTTGAGTAAGCGACGATAAAAATAAATGCACGGCCATTCCGGCAAGTGCTAGTTTCACATGAGTTGTCTTTCCGCCCGATGCGAACAAATAAACCGTTATTCCTCCTAAAGCTGCTCCTAAAAAGGCAATATAAACAGTTGATTGAGAGGTAAGGTCAGGAAATAGAATAAAAGCTATTACAATCGCTAACGAAGCACCTGCGTTCACCCCAAACACTTGGGGTGAAGCAAGCGAATTTCGTGTAATAGCTTGCATCAATGCTCCAGCAACTGCCAAGCTGGCTCCAATAAGAGCTGCCAGCACGGCTCTTGGCAACCTGAGCGTCTGTACGATCGTTGTCTGCTTAGAGTCATCAGGAGCAAAAATTGCTTTAATTACTTCTGTAAAACTAACTGCAGAGGATCCCACAGCGACATGCAAAATCATTCCGATGATTAACAAGCAAACACTAGCTACCAACACAATGTATTTATTTATTTTTTGCTTTTGGACAAGGTTTGTCATTTCCAACACACTTTCTACAGTTTTCTTTTCTAAACAAATAGAAGCAAGAATAGAATAACTATTCTCGCCTCTTTGTCAGATTCCGCTATATTACTGCTGCTTATTGTTTAGTAACTTAACCGTATCTTTTCCAATTGCCTCAGCTGAAATCACCCCTCGGAATCTTGTCCATAAATCACGGTCTACTACAAACACTTTATCATTTTTAACAGCTTCTAAATTTTCCCAAAGAGGATTTTTTTTCCATTCATCCGTTACAAGTTTGCCTTCATTATTTGCTAGGATTAAAATATCTGGATTAATGTCTGACAGCTGCTCTAAATTCATTTCAGCATATGCTTCTTTGTTCTGCACAGCGTTCTTCAACCCTAGCTTTTCAAGAAATTCTCCGTCATAAGAAGAAGACGTATGCGCTTGGAAAGAAGTATCTCTGACAACTGCTGGTAAGACTGTCTGACCACTTTCTTCTTTTAACTCATTTTTTAATTTTGAAATTGTTTCTTCATGCTCATTTAATCGCTGCTCTGCCTTTTTTTCTTTTCCTACTGCTTTTGCAATTGTTTTAAATGAGTCTATATTTTCTTCATATGTAGATTCACGGCTTTTTAATTCGATTGTAGGCGCAATTTTGTTTAATTCTTTATAAATTGCTTTATGACGCTGCACATCGGCGATAATTAAGTCCGGCTGCAGGGAACTAATTACTTCTAAATTCGGCTGTTGACGTGTTCCTACTGAAGTGTAGTCAATCTTTCCACCTACAAGTTTTTTAATCATATCTTTTTTGTTGTCATCTGCAATTCCTACTGGCTTCATTCCTAAACCTTGCAGAGCATCCACAAAGGATAGTTCAAGAACAACTACTTTTTTAGGATTTTTAGGAACTTTCGTTTTTCCAAGCTCATGCTGAACAGACACCTTTTGGTTATTATCTGAATTTTCTTTCGACGAATTTTGATTTGACCCGCATCCTGCTAGAACAAATAAAATAGCAACAATAGCAGCTATACTGAGAAGTCTAATCTTTTTAACTTGCTTCATTTTAATGCTTCCTCCTATGTATATACTCTTTTTGACGCTGATAATCATTATCATCAATGTTATCTGTTAATTCAAGATGAGTCAATAGTTTTCTCGTAATACGGGACATATTTTGAATAAATAACAAAAAAATCCTTTCACTGCTTTTTGAAAAAGCTTTATTCCCTCCCCTTTTTACGATACACTATGTACAAGTTGACCAAATCCAACTTTATTGCACTAATACATTTTAGATAAACTTAATTTTGGAGTGAAAATAATGAATTCGTCTCTATTACAAATGAATACTATATTTATTAGTATTCTTATTGAAGCTCTTCCTTTTGTATTACTAGGCGTAATCATTTCAGGAATTATTCAAATTTTTGTAACGGATGAAATGATGGCTCGAGTTATTCCTCAAAATAAAATAGGTGCTGTCATATTAGCTAGTGTGATTGGAGCTCTTTTTCCAGCCTGTGAATGTGGAATTGTGCCTATTACTAGACGTTTAATGGCAAAAGGGGTTCCTCTTTATGCTGCCATTCCTTTTATGTTAACAGGCCCTATTATTAATCCAGTTGTTTTATTTTCTACCTTTGTAGCTTTCGGAAACGATTGGAAAATAGTGTTTTATCGGGCAGGAGTAGCTTTTATTGTTTCCTTACTTGTAGGTCTTATTTTAAGTGTTCAATTCAAAGCACCTCAGACAAAATGTGAGGTTCATTTGCATACTTCCCCCAAGAAAATGAGTGAGAAAGTTTCACAATCGATTCGTCATACTATTGATGAGTTTTTTTCTGTTGGGAAATTTTTAATTATTGGCGGATTAATTGCTGCCGGCATGCAAACGTTCGTGAAGACCTCTACTTTACTTTCATTGGGACAAGGAAATGTTTCATCAAATACGGTAATGATGGGACTTGCCTACGTATTATCGCTTTGTTCCTCTGCAGATGCGTTTATCGCTTCCTCGTTTCGCAGTATGTTTACAGATAGTGCTATTGTTTCATTCTTGGTATTCGGTCCAATGTTTGATATCAAGAATACGCTGATGATGGCTAAGCCAGTTTAAGACTAAATTTGTCTTTACGCTTTTGGCGTATGTCTTCATTTTAGTACTTATTGTTTCGATTTTAATTGTTCATTAGTAAGGATGAATTTGGCATGATTCGTATTTTAATTTTAATAGGGTTTACGTTCATCTTCATGCACCTTCATGCAACTGGGGATATCTCAAAATATATCAATATGAAATATTCCTGGATTTCATTTTGCACCATCTTTGTCCTTTGGTTCTTGACTATTGCAGAATTAATCTTTTACATGATAGGCCCTAAAAAACATGATGATGATTGTAGCTGCGGATGCGCCCATAATCATCAAGATGGCAAATGGAAACGAAGAGCATGGTACCCAATTTATATTTTACCTGTATTCACTGTCTTATTTTTACCTGTCGCAACCCTTGATTCTAATATTGTTGAAGCTAAAGGGTTCCATTTTCCTATTTATGACAAAAAAGATCCTTATTCTTCTCATCAATTTTTACAGCCTGACACAAGTTCTTTTTACGGAGAAGAAGCCTATGATAAAATGATTCATCGTGATCTTAAAAAGTTTTCTAAAGGAGAAAATATCAACTTAGAAGATGAGGAATTTTTTAATGCAATGGAGACTATTTACCGATATCCTGGTCAATTCAGTGGCAAAACCATTTCTTTTAAAGGATTTATGTATCAAACGAAGGAGCTAAAAAAGAATCAGTATTTTCTCTTTCGCTTTGGTATTATTCATTGTATTGCAGATTCAGGGGTGTTTGGAATGCTTATTGAGTTTCCAGATGATATTACTTTTAAAAATGATGACTGGGCAACGGTTACAGGAAAAATTAGTACAATGTATTACCAGCCGTTCAAAAAAACCATCCCTGTTGTGAAAGTAACAAAAGTAAAGCGTGAGCAGGCTCCAAAGGACCCTTATGTATATCGAAATAACCAATAATTAAAAGCCGTTCTTTTAAATAAGAACGGCTTTTTACATTAATGAACAAATTCCATTTTTTCTTCGATTTTATGAAATTTCTCATAAAATTCCTCCGCTGAAATCGGTTTGGAGAAATAGTATCCCTGCACTTCATCACATTTTTCTTTATGAAGAAGTTCTACTTGTTCAACTTCTTCTACACCTTCTGCTACGACGGATAGCTGTAAACTTTTGGCTAGTGTAATAATGGCTCTGACAATCGACACTTCCGTTGTATTAGGATCTAAATCTTTAATAAAAGACCGATCAATTTTCAGCGTATGAATAGGCAACTTCTGAATATAGCTGAACGAGGAGTATCCTGAGCCAAAATCATCAATCGAAATAAATACTCCTGCATCTTTTAAGATTTGTAGCTTTTCGATTGTTTGCTCAACATGCTTCATCGTAACACTTTCTGTAATTTCAAGCTCTAAATATCGTGATTCTAACTCTACTTCACGCAAGACACCTAACACATAATCAACAAAATCAATTGTACCAAAATCCACGCTTGATATGTTCACACTCATTTTTAAGGGAGGAAGTCCTTGAAGCTGCCAATACTTATTTTGATGGCACGCTTTTTTTAATACCCATTTCGTCAGTGTAACAATAACGCCTGTTTCTTCAGCAATCGGAATAAATTCCGCGGGAGAAATGACGCCCATCTCGGCATGAGTCCACCGGATTAAAGCCTCCACTCCAACAATATGGCCACTTTGAATATTGACTTTCGGCTGATAGTGAAGCTCCATTTCGCCCAGCTCAAAAGCCTTGCGTAAACCATCTTCAATTCTCATTCGTCGCGTAGTATGAACCTGCATTTCTTTTTGATAAAACAGATAATGATTACGCCCTTGTTTTTTGACTTCGTACATCGCTAAATCCGCATGGCGAACTAGCACTTCAAGTAAATTTCCATCTTTAGGAAATAAACTAACTCCGATGCTTACCCCTAAATAAACATCTCTCGATAGCACTACAAAAGGAGTGGATAAGCAGTCATTTAATGATTGACAGATTTTTTTCACTTCTTCATCCGTCCTATCATGCAGTAAAACTAAAAACTCATCTCCTCCAAAACGCGAAAGCACATCTTGGTTTCTTAGGCAGCTCTTCATTCGATCGACAACCTGAAGCATAAGCTGATCTCCAGCATGATGACCAAGCGTGTCATTTACCTGTTTGAAACGATCTAGGTCTAAAAATAAGAAATGAAGCTTTTTTCCTGAAGCAGCTGCTGAATCAATAGATTTCTCTACAATGTTTGAAAACATACTGCGGTTTGGTAAATCTGTTAGCATATCGTGAAAAGCCATATATTGAAGCGATTCTTGAGCTTTTTTCTGTTCCGTTACATCTCTAGTTACTGTCTGAAAAAGCGTCTCTCCATTAATTTGAATGAGCGTAGATTTTACTTCTAAGAAGAGTTCCTTACCTAACGCATTAAACATTTTCAACTGAGCTAATGGAGATCTTGGCTCATCTTTTCTATCCTTTACTGCCTTCAATCCTTTTTTAATATCAGGAACTTGTTCAGATGAAAAGAAATCATATAACGATTTACCAACGAGCTGGTCTTCCGTTACTCCTAAAAGCTGAATCATAGCATCATTCACAGACACGACCTCTTCTTCTCGATGGACCATAATCGCCAATGGAGAGGAATAAAACAAGTTTTCATAGCGATTTTTTGCTTCAATCAACGTTTTTTCCGCTTCGCGCTCTTGCGTCATATTGCGGATATACAGCATATACTCAACCGCCTCTTCAATTCCTACCGCCATCACCGTTATCTCAACCGTAACTTCTCTATTACTTATCAAAAGGGAGTGCTCAGTTCGTCCATCTTGTAGAGAAGAAAATTTATAGAAGGGCAGCAGCTTAACAACATTACTCCCGATTATATCTGATGCTTTAAGAGAGAAAAGCGTTTCCGCTGCATAATTGAGCGATAAAACATGTCTTTTTTCATCGATCACCAAAATAGCATCCAGGGCGGATTCAAAAAAAGCCCATTTTAAAACTTCTTGTTTTTGTACGCGTCGATCCATAAAAATGGTTAAAAACACAGCCGTAAATAGGCAGACAATAAAAAAAACAATAACGACGGATAAATATATTGGATTTAAGGCAAAACCGTTTGAGTGTTCAGACATTGACATTCCTGAAAAAGAAGCTGCCTGCATGCCCGTATAGTGCATACCTGCAATAGCAATGCCCATAATAGTAGAACAAATAACCTTAGCAAAAACGGTAAGCTTCCCTTCATTTAGCTTTGAATAAAAACCAAGCCACAAAGCTGTATTAGAAGCAGCAACAGCAATAAGAATAGAGAGAAAAACGATAAACGGATCATATGAAATCATAATTGGCTCCATAGCCATCATGCCCAAATAGTGCATAAAAACAATTCCAGCTCCCATAAAGCTCCCTGCAATGGTCAGTGCCTTCATGCTTTTCTTTTGTTTGTGAATGAGGTAGAGGCCTATATAACATCCCGTTATCGCTCCCAAGATTGAGAGAAGAACAAACCATAAATTATATGAAACATCTACGGGCAAGTGAAAAGCAAGCATGGCGATAAAATGCATTGACCAAATGCCTATTCCCAATGTAAATGCCCCACTGATTAACCAAAACTGAATAAATTTTGCCCGGGAAATTTTCACACGATTAGCTAACCCAAAAGAAGCGTACGCCGCAGTAATAGCGATAAGGAAAGAGAGTGTAACGAGTAACTCATTGTACGTCCCTTCTAGTAAATGTGTATGATGATTCATTCATGACCTTCCTTCAATTCGTTCTTTTCTTTGTTATCGGTTAAGGCCTAAAAATATTTACTATTTCAAAAGAACTTATGCTTGATTTACTTCTTACCTTTTGAACGTCCTGACAACATTGCGCTCACTTTTTCCTTGTTGACGGTGTATAAACAAGTACAATCATCTGACTCATACGCCTCTTCTAGTTGAAACGAAAATGTTTTTAAAAGAGTAATTGAATCTTTATTATTAGGATCAACTTTTGCTTCAACTTCTTGTATATGAAACTCTTCAAAAGCTTTTTCTAGCAAAAGGCAGAGTGCTTCTGTCATGAGGCCTTTTTTCCAAAAAGGTCTGCCTAAATCATACCCTATCTCTCCTTGCTTTTTAACATAATCAATACGGTTTAGACCGCAGGTTCCAATGATCTCATCGGAAGTCTTTAATCGAATAGCATAGCGTGTTGCTTTCCCTTCTTTCGTCAAACTTTGGAGAAGTGCAATCATGCTTTCCGCCTGATAAAGAGTCGTAAAGGGCTCAATGTTCATATATCTAGTAACCTCTTCATCCGACCAATATTCAAAAACTTTAGAAGCATCTTTTTTCTGAAGAGGAGATAAATATACCCTCATCAATGTTCTCCCTCCTTTTGATGAATGATGGAGCAAGACATTTTCATCTGCTCCTTTTTCACCTCTTAAAAAATCTCACATGGTGCACGGAACATGTGAGATTTGACATTTAACTATTTTTTGATTGTGCATCGCGCAGCTGCGTATATAAACGATTAATTGCTACAGTCATTGACTGTTCATAGGAATGATGATCATAATAAACTGCTATATTTTTTAACATTTCATACGTTTGATGATCAAGCTGCACCTCAAGCGTAATTTTTTCGTCAATTGTTGCTGTTTGCAAATGATGAGGCAAGTCCTCTTTTGTAGATACTTGCTCTGCAATATGAATTGCTTCTTCTACTGTTTCAATTCGGCCGTACTGATGCACCCATCTTCTGCCCATTTCAATCGTATCTTTTACAAACTGACGATTGGTAATGGTATCTTTAATATTAAATTGATGATCTGCCACATATACAGATTGATACAAGATTACACTGATCACTTCGTCTTTTAAATTTAATTTTCTCAGCTCATCAATTAAATCCGCTATATATTTAGGTAATGGACTAAATGTCCCTCGCACTTCCTTAATTAAATCCATGGCAATGGATTCAGTTGAATTGCGTTTAAATGCTTTTATAATATCTATCATTACATGTTCGTTTGCCATACATACACCACCATTTATGAATCGAATAATTTCATGCTCCTTGCTGCTTTGCATAGACATTCACTATTCGTTTAAAATATATACTATTATTCTATTATATAAAAAATATGAATAAGTTGGTATAGGATGAATGATTTATCATTATTTTTTCATAAGATTTTATGAAAAAGAACATGTTTATCTATTACTAGCATAAATCCAGCACAGCAAATAACGGTCTCGCTAAAATCTGAGAAGACAAGCATTTATTATTAGTAAATGTGAGTTTTTCTTTAATAGAAGACATTAAATAAAAGAGACCAAACCAATCCCGCTTATTGAAGTATATGGTCAAAAGATTTTTAGATGTTAGATGACAGAAGGTATCCAATATCAGCAATCAATCTCCTTCCCTGTTCATTGTCACTTAGTCCATCTATCAAAACAACGGCATAATACGTTTCGTTACCTCGCATGAGAATAGCACTATCATGTTCTGCTCCCTGTAGTTCTCCAGTCTTATTCGCAGCTTGAAACGCTGACCCTATACGTGCTGGAAGCTTATGCTGAAACTGCTGTATTTTTAACATTCTCATTATTTTTTCGCGACTAGATTTTTGCAAAAGGTTTCCTTCATATATTTCCCTTAGACACTTTACTACGTCAGAGGCACACGTATAATTATCAATCCCTTTTTCAACAGCGATTTCGTCCATCATATAGCGGTTTAAAACGGTTTTCTTTAATCCTAGATTTTTAGCACATTCGTTAATTTTTTCAAATCCTACTAAAGAAATGAGCTCATTTGTAGCTATGTTGTCAGAAACAACTATCATAAGGGTAAGCAGCTCTTCCACTCTAATATATGTTAACCGCGGAAGAGCTCTAAGTACGCCTGCTCCGCCAACCGTGTTTTTTTCCGTTCTTTGAATGACAGATGTTAAAGCCAAGATGCCCGCATCAATTTGACGAAACGCTTCTATTGCAAGCAGCAGCTTGATTGTACTTGCTGCTCGTTGTTGGATAAAAGAATTAATCTGTATGGATTCTTTTCCTTCAATATGAATACGTATAAGTCCATTATTACTCCGCTTCCATGTAGTAACTGCATCTTCGATTTTCATTCTCGCTCTTTCCATCATTTTGTCGCAGCTGTTTCCATATAGTTGTTACTCATTATCTTTTGATTGTATAAGTGACAGGCTACAAAGTGATTGTCTTCAACTTCCTGCCACTCTGGCTTTTGAGTCTTACAGGCTGCTACTGCAAGAGGACAGCGCGTATTAAACACGCAGCCAGAGGGCGGATTAATTGGACTCGGTAATTCTCCTTTAAGAACAATCCGCTTCCGATTATCCTCAACGTCAGGATCAGGGATAGGAATAGCTGACAGTAGAGCTTGAGTGTAAGGGTGAAGCGGTTTTTGATACAGCTCCGAACTTGTTGTTAATTCTACTAAATGCCCTAAATACATAACTCCAATACGATTGCTTATATGCTTTACCATCGACAAGTCATGTGCAATAAATAAATAAGTTAACCCTTTTTCTTTTTGGAGTTTTTTTAATAAATTAACTACTTGAGCCTGTACAGACACATCTAAAGCAGAAATAGGCTCGTCTGCAATAATGCATTCTGGATTTAGTGCTAAAGCTCTCGCAATCCCTATACGCTGGCGCTGTCCGCCGCTGAATTCATGTGGATAGCGATTGGCATGATCACGGTTTAGCCCGACATCTTCTAGCAGCTCATACACGCGGTTCAGCATCTCTTTTTTATTCGAATAAAGTCCGTGAACCTCCATTGGTTCTGAGATAATCTCCTTCACGGTAGAACGAGGGTTTAGTGAAGCATATGGATCTTGAAAAATCATTTGCATATTACGATGAAAAGCAAATTTTTCTTTCTCTGATAGCTCATGCACGTTTTTCCCTTTATAAAGCACCTCTCCTGATGTACGGTTATACAACCCAATGATTGTTCGTCCGGCAGTTGATTTTCCGCAGCCGGATTCACCAACAAGTCCAAAGGTTTCTCCTTTTGAAATATGAAAAGACACGCCGTCTACTGCTTTCAAAACCTGCTTATTCGTAATCGAAAAATATTTGCTCAGCTGCTTTACTTCTAACAAATGCTTCGTTGTCATAACTGCCACCTCCTAATAATAGCGCCGGGCTGCGCACAGCTCTTCTTCATAAAGCGTTCCTTTTAATTCGATCAGTTCAACGGTTTTACCTGTTTTAGGTGAATGAAGCATTTTTCCTTTACCATAATAAATACCAACATGGTGGATAGATCCTTCACCTTTTTCATGAGCGAAAAACAGCAAATCTCCAGGTTGAATAGAGGCTAATCCTACTTCTTTTCCTTGCCTTGCTTGATCGGTTGCATCTCTTGGAATAAGATATCCGTTTGCTTTATGAGTAGCATAGGCAAACCCGGAACAATCATATCCCCAGGCACTCATGCCCCCCCATAAATATGGAAGATTCAAAAACTGTTCTCCCGCTGCAATAATCATATCCCCAGTTCCTTTTACTTTACGGTTTCTATCCTCTATTACAACAGCATCTTGACGTTTTATTCTCCCACTGCCAATCGGCGTTTGAACTTCTAGCCATTCTTTATCTTCTTTTAAAAGAGGCAGCTGCGTTTGATAACTAATTTGCAAGGCTTCTTCCGCTAGGTGCAGGGTCGCAATCGTTGCTGATACCACTGCCGTTGGTTTATTCAATGGAAAATATTCAGCTTGAGAAATCAGTTGGTGGAAAGGAACCCACCCGGGATATCCTCTTTCATCTTTAGAAGAAAACTGAGAAGGAATAACGATTTTTGCCCATTTACCTTTTATTTCCGTTACATATACTTCTTCTCCTAGTAACAGCTGCGTTTGAACTAAATTTTTCTCACAAAGCTCCAACCGGCGTGTATACGTTAATTGTTCTAGCCATTTATCCAGTTTTACTGGGAAACTTGTTGCATTGTCATCTATTTCTCTGCTAGATTCATAAGAAGTCCAAACAGTCGCTACAGCCACACAAACGTAATACGCTTTTTTATCCATCACTTATTTATCCTCCCTCCAGGTTTAACCTTCAGCGTTCGACTTTATCTTTTGGTAATGTAATACCGGATTCAAATTCCACCATTCGTTCATAAGTCGACATTGTAGCATAGCTTCCAATCGCCACAGCTGTTTGAGGAGAGCAATGCCCGATGCGAAACCCTTTCATAACAGGCTTTTTTAAAGAAGTCAGGTAACTTGTTAATGCCATTTCTAATGAAAGCGACTCCGTACGTTTTTTAGGATAGCAGTTATGAAAATCCCCGATAATAATTCCCGCTGCATCCTGCAGTTTATTGGCCATATACAGCTGTGTCATCATACGGTCAATTTCATACGGCTCTTCATCAATATCCTCAATAAATAAAATTCGATTTTTTGTATCTAGTTCAAATGGTGTGCCAAGCGTGCTTACCAGTAAAGTAAGATTTCCTCCTATCAGCTGACCAGTTGCTTCTCCTTCACAAATAGTGTCGAGCGAACTAATTTGATCCGTATAGCAAAAAGAACGGTGAGAAAATAATTGATAAAAAGCTTGCTTCGTCTCTATATGAACACCTTCTTTTCCGATATCCGACGAAAGCATTGGCCCATGAAAGGTAACCAAACCTGTGCGCTGATGAATAGCCGTATGTAAAAATGTAATATCGCTATATCCCCAAAAAATCTTTGGGTTTCGCTTAATTAAATCGTAGTTTAATTGCGAGGCAAGCCTAGCAGTCCCGTACCCGCCGCATGCACAGATAATTGCCTTTACTGCCTTATTGGCAAACATCGCATGTATATCTGCTGCTCGCTGTTCATCAGTCCCTGCCAAGTACCCGTTTTTTTTATATAAATGCGCACCCGTTACGACGTTTAATCCTATTTCCTTTAAATATTCTATTCCTTGTTTTAGATTATGCTGATTAGGCGGACTAGCCGGTGCAATAACAGCTACTGTATCACCTTTTTTTAATCGTTTTGGTTTGATCATTTGTTACACTCCTTTTCTGTAAAGAAATGAAGAAAGTGAAACTTGGGTCAGAAGGGAATTGAAATCCCCTCTGACGAAAAGTTCCACTTTACTGTTTATCTGCCCACTTCAAATCTAAATAGCCAACAGGATGACGAACAATTCCAGATACGTTATCTTTTATTAAAAACACATAGTTGTAGAAATGGATAGGAATGATCGGCACCTCATCAAATAAAATACCTTCTGCTTTATATATAAGCTCAAAACGTTTTTTATTATCCGTTTCGTTCATAGCTTGTTTAATTAACTCATCATATTCTTTATTGCTCCAAGCTGTACGGTTCATTGAATGACCCGTCTGGAAGCTCTCTAAAAAGTTAATTGGATCTGCATAATCAGCTAAAAATGAACTTCGTGACAGCTGAAACTTTAACGCTTTTTGTTCTTCTTGGAAAACATTCCATTCCATATTGGCAAGCTTCACATCTACGCCTAGATTTTCTTTGAACATTTGCTGCAGTGCTTCTGCTATTTTTTTATGCGTATCGTCTGTACTATATGTTAGCGTAATAGCTGGCAGCTTTTTATATCCTTCTTCTTTCATTCCTTTTTTCAGAAGTGCTTTTGCTTCTTTGTCATCTGTTTTTAATAAGTCGCCGCCCGTTTTACGGAAATCTTTTCCATCTACATCTTTAAATCCGTAAGATACGAACCCGCGAGCTGGTTTTTCTTTATTCTTTGTAACAAAATTAACAATTTGATCTTGATCTACAGCCATTGCAAATGCTTTACGGATATTTTTGTTTTGAAAGGGCTCTTTATCTAAGTTAAAGCGGTAGAAGTAAGTTCCCGCTTGGTCTTCGATATGAACATCTCCATCTTTCAACAGCTTTTCACTTAAATCCGATGGAATTTCAGAAACATCTAGTTCTCCATTTTGATACATTTGATATTCTGTGTTTGTATTTTCAACAATTGCCCATTTTACCTTGTCGAGCTTTACATTTTCAGCATCCCAGTACTGATCGTTTCTTTCCATGACTAGATTACTGTTATGCTTCCATTGAGTTAATTTGAAGGGACCATTAGCAACAAACGAATCTGCTTCTGCAAACCATTTCGGATTTTTTGTTGCTACTTTTTCATTAATTGGGAAGAACGCTGGATTGGAAACTACGCTTAAGAAATAGGCTTGAGGACTTTTAAGCGTAACTTCAAAGGTTTTGTCATCTAGCGCTTTTACCCCTACTTGATCAGCACTGCCTTTACCCGTATTAAATTCTTCTCCACCTTGGATGAAGTAACCTAAAAATGCCGCTGGTGAACCAGTCTTAGGGTCTAGCAGCCTCTTCCAAGCAAATACAAAATCACTTGCTTTCACGTCATCTCCATTTGACCATTTAGCATTTTTTCGTAAATGAAACGTATAGACCTTTTTGTCCTCAGAGATATCCCATTTCTCGGCCATTGCTCCTTCAGGCTCATCGCTTTTTCCTAAACGAGTCAGCCCTTCCATTAAGTTATTAAGCATATTCCATGAATATGAATCAAATCCAATAGGTGGATCAAAAGACGTAGGTTCTGCGCCATTATTCATATAAAGGACCTTACCCTCATCTTTTGCTGTACTGCTCTTCTTTTCTGGCTCCGCGCCGGAATCTTTTGTGGCCGTACAGGCAGCAAGTGCAAATATAAGTACACACATCATTAGTAAAGACCCTATTTTTTTCATCATTTCCCCCTCTTTCATAAGTTCTCTATTCATCTATAAATCTAGCTTATAGTTGTTACAAATTTTTGGGCTCTCTCATCTTGAAGCCAGCAGTGCACTTGGTGACTCTCTTTCAGCTTTGTCGATACAGGATACATGCGATCACACACTTCCATTACGTAAGGACAGCGAGGTGCGAACGAACATCCGGATGGAGGTGCAAATAAATCGGGAGGTGATCCTGCAATAGGCACAAGCTCACTTTCATATAAATCTAACCGAGGAACTGAACGCAGCAATCCTTTTGTATACGGATGCTGCGGCGTATAAAAGATGTCTCTTCTTGTTCCAATTTCTACAATTTTCCCTGCATACATTACGGCAACACGGTCAGCTACCTGAGCAACTACTCCTAAATCATGGGTAATTAAAACAATGGAGACATCCGTTTTCTGCTGAATATCCTTAAACAATTCTAAAATCTGCGCTTGTATCGTGACGTCAAGGGCTGTGGTAGGTTCATCAGCAATTAGCACTTCGGGATTGCACACAAGAGCCATTGCAATGACAATACGCTGTCTCATTCCCCCGCTAAATTCATGAGGATATTGCTTTAGGCGTTCTTTAGGATTTGGAATTCCGACTAGCTCCAGCATTTCAAATGCTTTTTGTTTGGCTTTTTCTTTCGAGATGTTTTCATGTTGCATAATATTTTCTGAAATTTGCTCACCTACGCGAAGAGTTGGATTAAGCGCAGTCATAGGATCCTGAAAAATCATCGAAATATCAGCGCCTCGAATGTCTCGCATTTTCTTTTCTGATAGTTTCGTTAAATCCTGGCCTTTAAATAAAATAGATCCGCTTGTGATCCTGCCCGGAGGTGTCGGAATTAACCTCATAATACTTTGAGATGTTACGCTTTTTCCGCACCCTGACTCTCCGACAATCGCTAGTGTTTCTCCTTTATGTAAATCAAAACTAACGCCTCTTACAGCTTGAACTCGCCCTCCGTAAGTTGAAAACTGTACGTGTAAGTTTTTGATTTGGATCATTTTTTCCATTTGCTTACCTCCTTAATTTCGGATCAAGTGCATCTTGCAGTCCGTCTCCAAGGACATTAAAAGCAAACATAGTAAGAGAAATAAAAAAAGCGGGAAAAAATAAACGCCACCAATAGCCTGATAGAATCGTTGATAAACCATCGTTTGCCATTACTCCCCAGCTGGCATAAGGAGCCTGTACACCCAGCCCTAAAAAGCTTAAAAAAGCTTCAGCAAAAATGGCAGTTGGCACGGTTAGTGTCATTTGAACGATAATTGGCCCCATCGTATTTGGAAGCAGGTTTCGCTTAATGATACGACTAGTTTTTGTTCCAAACGTTTTGGATGCAAGCACGTATTCATAGTTTTTTATTTGCAATACTTGCCCCCGTACAATTCTCGCCATCCCAATCCAACCTGTAACGGAAAGTGCCACAATAATCGTAGAAAGCCCGGGGCCCATGACTACCATTAGTAAAATCACGACTAATAAATAAGGAAGACCATATAAAATTTCAATTACGCGCATCATGACATTATCTGTTTTTCCGCCTTTATAGCCTGAGAATCCCCCGTAAATGACACCGATGATAAAATCAATAAGCGCTGCCATCAGCCCTACAAATAAAGAAATTCTAGCCCCGTACCATGTTCGAGTGTACATATCTCTTCCTAAGTCATCCGTTCCAAACCAATGACTAGCCGAAGGAGGAAGGTTTTGCTCTGTAAAAGAAGCTTTCGTTACACTGTAGGGTGAAAACATAGGGCCGAATATAGCCATCACAACGAGAATGACTAAAAAAAAGAGGCCCAGCATGGCTAACTTGTTTTTTACAAGCCTGCGCCAAGCATCATGCCAATAAGAAAGACTCGGCCTTACAACTGCTTCAGCTTCAGACTTCTTTTTTTTCTTTGGCACAAACCACTCATCAGGAATTTGCTTATACTCCTGTTTTTCCAGCACATTATCCCTCCTTCTTATACAGTTTGATTCGTGGATCAAGTATTCCGTAAGCAATGTCTACCAAAAAAAGCATAATGATGAGAATCGAACTGTAAAAGACCGTCGTGCCCATAATTACCGGGTAGTCTCTCGTATTAATACTGTCCACAAAATATTTTCCCATGCCAGGAATAGCAAAGATTTGTTCAATAACAAATGTGCCGGTTAATACGCTGGCTGCAATCGTTCCAAGGACTGTTATAACGGGCATTAAAGCATTTCTAAGCGCATGCTTAAATACAATTTTTACTGGCGAAAGCCCTTTTGCACGCGCTGTTCGAATATAATCTTGCGTTAGTACTTCTATCATGCTTGAGCGAGTCAAACGTGCAATAATAGCCATAGGACCTGTGGCAAGAGCTAGAGTCGGAAGAATCATATGTAAAGGGCTCGTCCACGTAGCAGCAGGTAAAATTTTCAAATTAACAGAAAGCTGTTGAATTAACAACGTGGCCATAACAAAATTTGGAACCGACAATCCGATAACTGCTATGCTCATCGCCATGTAATCAATTATTCCATTCCTTCTAAGAGCAGCGATAATGCCTAGTGTAATACCTGAAATCACCGCAAGAATTAACGTCACCATTCCAAGTTCAAATGACACGGGAAACCCTCTTCCTAAAAGGTCGTTAACCGTTTGAGACGGCTGTTTAATGGAAGGACCAAAGTCAAAAGTAACAATGGATTTTAAATAAAGAATATATTGCACAGCTAGCGGCTCATCTAAGTGATAAAATGATTCCAGGTTTTTTTGAACTGCATCGCTTGTCGCTCGTTCTTCATTAAATGGAGATCCAGGAATCGAGTGCATTAAAAAGAAGGTTAAGGTCACAATTACCCACAGCGTAACGAGCATGGATAAAAATCGTTTCAAAATATAACTTTTCACCTTTATCCCACCTTCTAACAGAATGTTGTGCGCGTAGCTAATTCAGTCATCACAAGCATGGCCTGATAAGCTTCTAAAATATCTTTTGCTTGAAACCGAACGGTCGTCGTTCCAGGCTCAATTTCTGTTCCCGGCATTAAATGTGCCCACTCTGCTTGACCGTAATTTGCAAATTCTATTCGTAAGGTTGGATGTTTAGGTGGAATTAAAGGTTTAACAAGGTGTTTGTTTTGAATAGCTGCGGCTGTTTTTTCTTGAAGTAATTGTTCTGCTTTCTTAGGGGTTAATGTTTTGGCTGCAGAACGTGAAATGGCCTGTTTGACGATAGCAGTCGTCACGTTTGGAATAAGCTGCTGTGCTTCCAGCGCCGTTTGGTCATCACCGGCTACCATTAAAACTGGCACGCCGTAATAGCCTGCGACGTATGCGTTGAAGCCTAACTCTCCAATATTCGTATCGTCTATGTACATATTGCGAGCACCAAATATCATCGAATGAGACATGACACCAGGCATGGATGCTTTAGCATGATACCCTAGAAACATAGCACCATCAAAAGTCTGATCTAATCCCTGTACCATTGAATATGGTTTTACGCTCCCTGAAATAAGCTGAGTTTCTGGATGAAGCCGTTCAACAAGGAGATTATTCATACTCGAATGGCTGTCATTTGCCACAACTTCTGAGCACTTTTCTCTAAATCCTGCATAAATTACTGCATTTGCTTCATCCGTCATTATTTTGCGGCTTCTTTCATAATTTTCTTTCTGTCGCAGAACATTTGTGTGATCGACGAGTCCCGTAATTCCTTCCATATCAATCGACAGGTATAGTTTCATTTGTCTTATTCCTCCTCCTTTCTTGACTGTTAGTCAGTTCATTATAAATTATTCTTATGTTTATAATTTATAATTGTAAGAAAATTATAAATTATCTTTCTTCTTTTTACAACAATATATTGAATTTTTTGACACTTTACTCATCTTCCTTTTAACAAGATATCGCTTACAAATTGGAAATCCCATGGTAAAATAATAGAGCAGCCTGTTGGTTCATTCAGCCGCTCGTCGGCATTAATTGAGGTGTTAAGAATGTTTCGAGTTTCCATTGCTTCACTACAATGGTTTTTATTTATGATTTCTAATAGTATGATTGTTCCTATTGTAATTGCTTCTCAGTTTCATTTAAACGCAGCGGATTCTATTCAATTTTTACAGCGAACGTTATTTATTTTAGCTTTATCCGGGCTCTTACAGGTATTTATAGGGCATAAATACCCAATCATGGAAGGGCCAGCTGGCGTTTGGTGGGGCGTCTTTTCTCTGTATGCGAGTCTTGGAACCGTTCTGTTTGGTTCTCACTCTGAAACGCTCCGCTTGCTGCAGTTTACCCTCCTTATAAGCGGGATAATTGCTATTTTAATGAGCCTGCTTGGTCTCATTGATAAACTAGCAAAATACTTTACCCCGACAGTTACCGGTACATATTTAATTTTATTAGTGACGCAGCTCAGCGGTTCCTTTTTAAAAGGAATGTTTGGCATTACAGAAACGAATTCAGCTATTAAACTTCCAATTGCGCTGGCTTCAGCTGCGATTTTGCTGCTGACTTTTTATTTATTATCGCACCGGACGTTAAATAAGCTCAGCATTATTATTAGTATTGGTGTAGGCTGGGGAGTATTTGCAATGCTAGGGTTAGCTAAACCTATCGAGTTTCAGGCGCAGTTATTTTACATACCTAAAGTGTTCGTATTTGGGGCTCCTCGCGTTGAATGGAATATGGTTGTTACTGCTTTTTTTGTGACGCTCATTTTAATTACAAACATGCTCGCTTCTATTCGTGTTGTTGAGTCTGTTTATAAACAAAAAGGAGAAAAAATTGAAAAAGACAATATTAAGCGTTCCGGGATGGTTTCGGGTATAAGTCAGCTGCTTGGAGGATTGTTTTCAGGTGTCGGTGCCGTTCCTATTTCAGGTTCCGGTGGATTTATTTCAGCTACAAATCTTTATAGCCGAGTTCCTTTTATTGTAGCATCGTGTCTTTTGCTTTTTCTGAGTATCTTTACTCCTTTAACGTCCATTATGTCCGCTCTTCCTCCTGCCGTCGGATACGCGGCAATCTTTCCTGTTTTTACAGGTATGATGGCTCTTGGAATTGGAGAATTCAAGCATGCCAAACAGCCCGAAAAAGCAATGAAAAAAGCCGGTATTGCGTTGCTGTCGGGGATAGGGGTTATGTTTTTGCCTTCTCAAGCTTTTTCAACACTGCCTCCTTTAGTTACTACGTTTTTAAGCAACGGATTAGTTCTTGGTACCATTATCATTCTTGCACTGGAAATTTCCGAATCCATTTCTTTGAACAGACAAGGTGCAAAAGAGGGATAAAAAAAGAAGCTGAAACCCAGCTTCTTTTTTTTACCTTCTTACCGTTAATCCTTTCAGTTCATCGTCTTCCATAGCCATTTCATAAAATTCTCCCGTTTCATCGTGCGCTAAAACATAATCCAACTCTTCCTGAGCAGAAGCAGTTTTTCCAAGAACAGCTAGATAGCATGCCAAGTTATAGCGAATAAAAAGATCTTCGTCTCCACTTTCTACTCTGGTTATCATAAGCGAAGCTGCTGCTTCCGTTTCACCTTCTAAATGATACGCGATACCTAAATCGGCATACATCCCTTCATACTCTTGACGCTGTTCAATTGCTTTTTGAAGAAGCTGAACAGTTTCATGATAACGTTCCGTTTTATTATACAGTTTTGCTAGTCCTGCATATATGTCAGGCTGATAAATCTCCTGCTGAAGTAATTCTTGAAAAGCTGCCTCCGATTTTTCTACCTCTTCAAGGCTACTCAAAATAAATGCTCGGTATATCTGCAAATCTATATGATATGGCTGCTGTTCAAGAAGTTTTTGAACTAAGTTTAGCGCTTCATGTGCAGCCTGTTCATTTTCATGGATGTTAACGAGTATATTGGCTAAATGATAGGCAACATCAAAATCCCAGCTTTGATGCAGCGATTTTTTCAGCACGGTGATGCTATCTTCAATTAATCCTTTCTCCTCGTAAAAAGCCGCAAATGCATGCACAGCCTCTTTATTATTCCGATCCGTTTTTATAGCAAGTTCATACAGTTCAATCGTTAAGCCAAGCAGCGTAACCGTTTTTGCTTTTGCTTTGAACTTTGCTAAGCTTCGTTTGAAAATAGATCCTTTCTGCTCTTCTACGATCGAATCGGCATACTCATTTAAAGCCTCGGCTGCGTTTTTAAATAACAAGCTTTTGCTTTGTTTTTCCATTTTTATCTTTTTTAAATCTGCCGTAAGCCCGGACAGTTTTTTTCCATTTGGAAAGCTAGACATGAACGTTTGAAATAGAGCGTAATCTTCCGGATCCTCACTTAGTAACTCTGTAAGAATTTTTCTAGCTTCTTCATATCTCTTCTCCATGATGAGCCATTTTGCCTGATGATGGCGAATAGCAGGATTCTGTGGATCTAGTTCAAGCGCCTTCTCTAAATACGTTTCAGCCTGTGAAATGTCTCCTTTTAGGCGATACACATGAGCCTGGCTGTCAGCCAGCCATTGGGGAAGCACAATTTCCTCTACGCTTTTTAATACCTCTAACAGCTCTTCATACTCTTTCTCTGTTTCACAAAGTGAAGCTGCGTGCTCAACTTTTATTTCCATAGGATTCAGCTGTATCCATTGAAGGAGCCAATTCCTTTCAGCCGTTCGATTTTGTTCTTCACAAGCCGTTTCGGCAAGCTTCATACAAGCGGCTTCAAATGTTTTATCAAGAGTTAAGCATTTTTGGAAGGCCTCTTTTGCTTCAGTGATGCGATTCATTGATTGATATATTTCACCTAACCGATAATATGGCAAAGCATCTTGCTTGATACGAAGCGCTTGTTGATAAAGTTTCTCACTTTTTGTTAGCTGCTTGGCTTGTTCGTATAATATGCCTAAGTAGCACATGTACAAAATCTCATCAGGGTGCTCTTGATGTTCTGCGGTTAAAAACTTAATTCCACGAGTCAGTAAAGCCGTGTCTTCTAAATAACTCGTATATGCTTCTAACACTTCATCTAGTGCTGTTTGAGCAAAATGAATTCCTTCTTCATAAAGAGCAAATCCAAACTCTATCGTTTGGTCGTCTAGATTCTTCTCTTTTGCTGCATCCAAAAGCATGCTGCCTGCATCCAACAGGACATCGCTGTTCGATGAAAACTTCTGCGCAATAAGCGTGAGCGTATCAACGGCCGTTAAATGTTCACCTGTTTCTAGATACGCATAAGATAAGCCCAAATACATAAGGGCATCTTCTTCTATTTTTAAGCCTTCTTTATACAGAGCAATAGCTTCTTCGTACCTTTGATTCGCGACGTATAAATCGCCTAGTCTTCCTCGAATTGTCATGTCGCTTGGGAGATGCTTCATGCCTTCTTTGAGATAGCTTTCAGCTTCGTCTGTTTTTTCTAGTTGATATTGTAGCAAATCAGCTATCGAAAGATATGGATAAGGAACAGTCGGCAAAAGCTGTTTAGCTACTTGAAATCCCCGGTAAGCTTTACGAAACTTTTTTAAATGTTCATCACAACGGGCTCTTTCAAACCAGCTGTGCGCATCTTTTGGGTTTTCTTTTAATAACGCGTCGAAAAGATTTCTGGCTTCTGCATATCTTTCTTTCTCCATTAAAATAAGTCCGTGATTGATTTGTGTATAAGATTCATCGCCATACATATTTAAGGAAATAGTCGAGCATTCAAAAGCCTTTTCGAGGTTTCCTTTGTACATATATGCAAGTGCTAAATAGCTCCAGTTCAAATGCTGCTCTACGTCTAATTGCAGGGAGCTGCGCAGTGCTTCAACAGCCTCATCATACTTCTCTTCATCCAGCGCAATTCTTCCTTTAAGATAGTGATAAAAAGAGCTATGCTTTTTGTTATCTATGTGGTGTAACAAGGAAGATGCTCCCTTACTGTCGTCAAGTTTAAAAAAGGCATATGCAGCGTGAAGCTTAAGATAATCATGATTGCTATATTTCTCTAACACATGGTTAATACACGTACGAATGTAGGCTTCATGCTCTTTTCTATACAAATGCTTCATACTGTAAATAGCGGCAAATGGAACATGCTCATTTGCTTTTAGTAAAGAAACGAGATCATTAATGTGTGCCTCTTCATCCGCTTCAACTAGTTCGATTAAGTCATACAGCTGACGAATAAACACATCTTGCTCTTTAGAAAGTGAAGCAAGATCCGCTGCCGCTTTAGAAGCAACAATTGATAAAAACCCCGAATTAGCGTAATGCTGATCAAAATTTTTATATTCTACATACGTTGGACTTAGAAAATTGGCATCTTGTACATGAAAAAGTTCAAGTTCATCATCATAGCCAAATACAACTTGAACGTGGGAAGCTTGTTCAAATTCCAGACTGACCAAAATAGGCAGCCCTTTGTCTAATAGTTCTCTAAACTGTTCAACTGTGCCGGTAAAAAACATCGCTGCAAAGCCAAGAGATTCAAAGTAGCTCACCGCAGTTGATAATTTGGAGCCTAACCCTCCGTAAATATGCGTTCCAATCTCATCCTGTGTTTTTTCGGTATGTAAAAGCCTTAACATCATACTCATACTAGCTGGCACGCAATAATTATCTTTTTGAACAATTGGTACAATAGGAAGATTGATTGTACTGCATTTATCGTCTGTATTCTTTCCAATTAATTTTTGATAAGGTGAATCTTTTAAGCATCGCTTGGTCGAGAGCAGATGCGTAAGCTGAGATTGCTGCTGCTGTTCAAAATAAATGTCCGCGCGCAGCAGCGTAAAAAAATCTTGATAATCATGATAGGGTAACTTTGAATCGATAAATTCAATCGTTTCAAGCAAAAGAGAATACTCTTTTAAATCTTTTAACCGCATCACTTTATCCATATATAAAGACGGAAGCTGTGGATAGCGGACAATAGCCTCGTTAATTGTTTCAAGCGATTGTTTATGCTTCCCTTCATACGCATATAGATCTGCGAGCATTGCATAGCAAAAATCTCCATTCTCCTTATATGCTGTTCCTTCTTTTAGGCAGGCTTCAGCTTTCATTCTGTCGTTGAGCTGCAAATAAAAATAGCCCCATCGGTCAGCCATACCCTTTTGATTATGTGACGTTACTTGTTTCATCCACTTAGAAGCTTCATCCACTTGTTTCATTTCTAAAAGAATTCTTACCTTTAAAAAATAGATTTTCTCAAGCTGTTCCTCTTTAACTGATTCCGTATCCAGCTGAGAAATTAATAAAGAAAGTCTATCATCAGCGTCGAGTATCTTGCCTTCTCGTAGGAGATCATCACAATAAAGAGTCACCATTCGAATCGAGCCAAATCGACGATAGCCATATGTCGTTAACATTCGACTTAAACGATTTAATAAAGCTTCATCACAAAAGCGGATAAGCTCGTACAGCTCTTCTTCCGTTTGTAAGTTTGTTAACCATTCTTTCATAATCCCCGCGAGGCTCTTTGGTTGAAGGCTTTGTACTTCTTCTGTTATATACGCTACAAGATCAAATATTTGATAATGATCCACCATGCTTTTTAATTTCTGATAATTTATACTCAATTCAAAACCACCTTATTCAATAAAATAAGAACTATTGCATCTGCTGTCTATAAATTGAAGTATAAGAAATTTCAAGGATTTTTTCTAGACACAATATAAATTTAAGCATATTGACGGGTCTTTAAATAGCGAAGAGCTGTCTTTTATCATAAGACAGCTCCATAAAATCACACTTCAGCTTTCTTCAGTTTTACGCCGCCTTCAGGTTTTGGTTTGATAGCTTTTAAAACTAAAATGGCACCTACTGCACTAACCCCTAGAGACGTTTGGAACACAGCCATGTCCGACCACTTCATAAGCAATGTATAAAGAGGAGGTCCAGCTGCTACTCCGACAAAGCGCATCGAACTGTAAAGAGACGTAATGGTTCCTCTCTCTTCCTTTTCAATTCCTTCTGTAATAAGCGCATCAAGACTGGGAAGAGCTGCTCCAATTCCAATTCCACCAAGCACTAAAGTGAGTAAAATACTAAAAAGAGACGTATTAAAAAATAAAATGATGAAAGAACATGTTAACAATAAAAAGCCAAAAAAAGCAGACCACTTCATAACGATTTTATTGTTGCCAACTTTTTTCCCCGCCACAAAAGAAGAAATAGATAAAGCGAGCAAGGGAATAGCCATTACTAAACCTTTTCTCGTATTCACAATATGATAACGCTCCTCTAGTATGGTCGATAGATAAAATAAAACCCCGAATAATACAAGCATAATAATGGCGCCTAAAATAAAAATAGCCATAAGCCATCCCATATTTTCTTTGAGCGTCTTCTTCAAATCCTTTAAAAACTGCGTAATACTTTTCTTTTTTTGTTCAGATTCAGAAGAACTATCATGTTTCGGAACTTTTACTAAAAAGATAACTAAAAGAATCGAAATAAGGCAAAGAATAGGAATGAACCAAAAAGGAAGAAACCAAATCATAGCCGCTAAAAAAGCTCCCAGTATTGGGCTTAGTACTTTCCCAAACGTATTAGCTGTTTCAATTAAACCTAGTCCTTTTGTAATTTCTTGCTCGTCTTTGAACATATCTCCTACACAAGGCATCACAACAGGCATAGCTCCTGCTGAACCTATTCCTTGAATCGCGCGGCCAATTAAAATAACCCAGAATGGATTGGCCATTTGCCATGAAGCCCAGCCTGTTAAAGCCCCTCCTACTGCAGCAAGCAGCAAACTAGGAATAATAATTTTCTTGCGGCCAAATCGATCTGATAAATAACCAGCAATCGGGATTAAAAAAATAGCGAAAATTGAGTAGACCGTGATAATCATGGATACCTGCAGCGAGCTTATCTGTAGACGTTTTTCAATCACCGGCAACACCGGAATTAACATTGAATTTCCGAGGGTCATGATAAGTGGCACAGAAGCAAGAGCAAGTAAATCCAATTTTTTTCTACTTTCCATAGCGTCCTCCAAACCTTACTTCTAATTAACGTCACAATCACACGTTTTTCAATTTAAGCTTTATAAAACCTCTCGCGTTCATTGATTTTAAAGCTTAACTATCTCATTACATAAGATGATTTATATCTATATTTTTTAGCTAAAAAGGTGATTGCTATTCATGGTTTCACTGTTCTTCTTCAATTTATTGAACTTTGTTATTTATCCCTGTTAATACTTGTAAAATCACATATTTTTAATCCTATATATGAAGAAGCGTACGAGTATCTACGTACGCTTCTTCATATATAGGTGTCATCTTGTTACACTACTTCACCTCGATGACCATCTCCATCATACATAAACTGTTTATCAATGATATGTTCGATATATATGGTTGTCAAATCACTTTTTTTCACTTGAGCTACAATTAATCCTAACGGATCGCCAATGGTGAAGCTTGTTCCATTTTGAAACATTAGCAGCTGCTCATTTAAATGCAATACGCGCTTATAAATTTGCTCTTTCTCTAGGTTGCTGCGGCTCTTTGCTGCTTCGAGCGTTGAAAATAACAAAATGATTTCTTTTCCATTTACTTGTGTACGATACATACACGACCCACTCCTTATCACCGCGTTAAAATTATGCTGACTATACTTTTATTATAAACTAAATTTTCAGTTATTTTTCATCTCATAAGAAATTTTTTTTACTTAACGTGTATTACGTCCACGTTAAATAAAAATTTAATTTTCAGAAAAGTTAAATTTTAATATTGAAATTTTATTTCTTCTTATTATATAATATAAACAATCATTTACCTCTATTGGAAATGATAATTCCAGTTTCAGCAGCATGAGGCTGCACAGTACTAGGGGGATTCAAGTTATGCAAAATGGTAAAGTAAAATGGTTCAACAATGAAAAAGGCTATGGCTTTATTGAAGTTGAAGGCGGCAGCGACGTATTTGTACATTTTTCTGCCATCCAAAGCGAAGGTTATAAATCCTTAGAAGAAGGACAAGAGGTATCTTTTGAAATTGTAGAAGGCAATAGAGGCCCGCAAGCCGCTAATGTCACTAAGCTATCATAAATAGATCTTTTTATTTTATAGTAAAAGAGACTCTTTTCCGAGTCTCTTTTTTGTTATACCTAGCGTTTGGCCTCAGTAAGCTGCTGTTCACATGTTTGAATAGACTGCATGCACTGCTGAAGAAATTGCTCGTCTACTCCTGTGCCATGAGCTTTGGCAGATTGAAGCTGTGCTTTTGCATCATTAAGCGCATTCGTTGCCTCTTCAAGCTGCTGAGGACTCATACTCATCGTAGCTGTCCCAATCATCTTTTGAGCAGATTGAATAGACACTTCTACTTGCTTTAAATCATTATATCCTGTTGTTACTTCTTCATTTGAAAACTTATCCATTGAAAGAACACCTCCATATGGATAGAATGAAGCTGCTGCCGGCAAATTATACACGCTTACTTTTTAGTCAGCAAATCTCCATACTGCTTAATTTTTTCTCCTACGGTACACTCTTTAATACAAAACGTCTGAGCGTATGTTTTGCCCTTTTCTTTATTAAACGTTTTTTTTACAAAACAATCACTACAGTAGTAATCCAATAACTCCGTTACTTCTTCTAATAATTGTTTACGTTCCACTCTCGTTCATCTCCATTTCGTTCTGTGTGTTACACTTGCTTCCTGCTAGCAATTGGTATCCCTTGAAGAGCTTGAGTAGCAAGCTGGTCGGCCTCTTCATTTTCCTTCCTTGAAATAGGCTCATATACGGGTCGGATACCAAGTTCCTGCATTTTATCTTCTATTCGATCTAAGTACCGATTAAACTCTTCTTCGAAACAGGGCCACTCCCCAGCCAGCTGATTTAATACAACCTGAGAGTCACCTCTAAACGTTACCGGTATATGATGAACACCAAGTTCCTCAAGCTCTTGTATTAAATAATAAAAAGCAGCATACTCTGCCTCATTATTTGATTCAATCTCTTGCAGCCTTGAGTTGCGTCGTATTCGGTAAGAGTTGTTGTTCTGTTTAAAATAAATCACAACCCCAAGCCCCGCTAAGAGGGTATCATGCTCATAGCCTCCGTCAAAATATGCCACAATATCGTGAGGCTCTGTCTGTACTTCCTGTAAGAGCTTTTTCGCTTCTTTTACAGTCCATTTTTGCTGCTGCTCATCAAGTAGAAAAATTTCCTTCGTTCGACCTGTTTTTTCTAAATCACCCACAATCATTAGCGCCTCATTCGCATCTGTGAAATCGGATGTGAAAATTAACTGTTTATGTTTCGAGGATTTATAATGCCATTCAATTTGGAAATTCATAACGAGCATTCCTTTCATCAGCAATTTTGAATTCAACACTTTTTCTGCTTTTTTGTATTTTATCTTCTATTATGTCTTTTCATGACAGTTTTCTTACCTAATAAGCGGATTTTAGCGTTTATACGTGCTAATATAAAATAGCTGAAGTACTTATGATACAATACTATTGATAAAAAAACATGGTTTAAGCTTATATTGTTTTAACAAGGAGGCTGTATGATGATTGAAGTTTATATAGACGGAGCCACTGCTGGCAACCCTGGTCCTTCTGGAGCTGGTATTTTAATTAAAGGAAACGGTGAACATCATCGTTACTCTATTGCTCTTGGGACAATGACGAATCATGAAGCAGAGTACCATGCACTTCTTCATGCATTAAAAATTTGTTTAGAAAAAAAGTATACGAGCGTATCTTTTCGAACGGACTCTCAGCTAGTAGACCGCGCAATGAACCAGGAATACGTTAAAAATAAAGCGTTTGCTCCTTTACTGGAAGAAGCCCTCAAACTGTCCAGTCAATTTGAGTTATTTTTTATAAAGTGGATCCCTAGCTCTCAAAATGCAGGTGCTGATCAGCTGGCCAGACAAGCCATTAATCAAAAAGAAGCAGGAATGTAATCCTGCTTAAATCATACCTGATGACTTTAAATATTGAATGGCTTGTTTTTGATTGCTAATACGATTTGATGTCAAATTCTCGAGGAGCGATACAAAAAAACTGCCGTCAAATTCTTTTTGTACTTTTAGTGTCTATTCAATTGTAAATATGACCATCTCGTCAGCTGCACGCGTATACTGCTGACCAAATGAAATAAATCCACGTGCATCTTCTGCTAAATGAAAGCCTTTTTCTTCAAGATAAAGAAGATACTCTTCAACGGTTTGAGCTGTTTTTGTCACTTTTTCGTCCCATCCTTTTGCAAAGGTTCTTCTTTATCTTAGCTTACTTTTGGCTGTTTGACTATGATTTCCCTTCTAAAAAATAGCCAATTGCTCCAAGTGCTACTCCTAAAATGGCTCCGCCAATCACTTCTTCGGGCTGATGCCCAAGCATTTCTTTCAAGCGCTGTTCCGTCAAATCGTGAAAGCCTCCGTCTGGAAGACCCGCAAGCTTTTCAATTTCTTCATCTAACGTATTCACTTTAATAGTAATTTCGCCAGTCTGCCTTCGAATTCCTTGTGCATCGTACATCACAATAATTCCAAAAACAGATGCTAACGCAAAGTCAATCGTAGAAACACCTCTTTTTAATGCTACATAGGTAGCCAAAGAAGATACGCCTGCTGAATGAGAGCTTGGCATTCCACCCGACGCAGCAATCATCCGCATATCCCACTTTCCTGTTTGATACTTTTTAATGGGGATTTTTAACGCTTGGGCTAAACCGATTGATGAAAGAGCAATGACAATTCCTTTATTCATATTGCTTCACCTCATCTATAGTTTGCGATGGATTGACATCTCGTACCCAAGCAAATATTGCCCAACAAAAAACGCCGGGCTAATCTGCTGACAGAGCAGACTAATCCCGGCGCTTTTGGAAACAGTTCTGTTATTTTTTACGCTTTTTTTGTGCAGCATTATTCATTTTGGCAGATTCAACTTCAGCATAAGAGCCGAATTCTTGTCCATATTGATTATTTGCACTTTTATTAGCTTCTAACTTCTTGTTAACAGAATTGTTTTGGTTTTGTTGCACGTTGAACTCAGAAGCAAACTCCCCAGCATAAGTGTCATTTGCACTTTTTGCACGTTTTGCTTTTTGAGCTTGATTTGCTTTAAACTCAGAAGAGAACTCTTGGTTATAATTATGCTTTGCATTGTTATTCGCTTGCGCATTTTTATTACCTAATTTTTGACGACCCATCGCTATCTCCTCCTATTTGTACCTCGTTGGTACACTATTAGTATGGATCAAGCAGCACGTCATATCCTGTTCAAATTAAGGTAAAAACACCAGAGCTTAGCACGTTTATATTCTTGCCACGTACTCTTTAACCATTTCTTCTGTCACTACTTTACGGCCTGGAATGATGGTATATTTTTGAGACAGCTCATTAATTTCTGCTGTTGCAGCATTAATGCCGTCTACAGAAAAGGGTTTCCCTTCTTTGCAAAGAAGCACAGCTGCCTCAATAGCTTGCTCGCGTCGAGCTTCTAAGCTGGCAAAAGCACGTACTAATTCGTGCTGTTTTTTAGAATGGGCTGAAATTTCTTTATGTACACTCATGTTCGTTCCTCCATTATATTATGCTGAGTTAGTAAAAATAAGTTAATGTCCTCATAACTGATTTGCTTTTCCGGTAATTCTTTTAAGCTTTTTTCTATCGCTGCAGCTTCTTTCTTAATGCTGTCCAAAAAGTTTTTCATCTTTTCATTAAAAGCAACTTTCCCGCTTATCTTGCACTGTACAAATTGCTCAATGATGGATTGCTGCCTATCGTCGAGATTTGCCTGCTTACATAAATCGGCAAATAAAATGACAGGGAAACTGCGCTGCTTTATTACTACTTTCAGTGATAAAAATGCACGAATCAGTTGAAGCATCACTTTTATATCCTCTATTGTAACAGAAGATGTCAGATTTCTTTTACTATTTATCGTTAAAATTTTAAAATAATGATATCCCAATGCTTTTAAGGAATATGATTGAGCCATCATTTGCCGCAGTGGCTCAGCAAACGATGGCTTCTGATAATAAACAAGAGGCGACCATAGCCACTCATAAAGCGAAGGGTTTGATTTTGTAAACAAATAAATGGTTTTGTACAAATCCCACCCTTGCATATCATAATTTCCTTCTGCTACATTAATGACCTCCTGAGGTCTATTGAGATGAAGATAGCGTGACGCTTTATATTTGTATATAAAGCGAACGTCAAAATCACTCGCTGACGTGTCGAGTCCGTAAGCACGGCTGCCTGATTCACATGCAAACAAAATTTCCACATTATATTCTTTTTCAATTTCCTGTAAACGTTGATTTATGTGTGTAGACATAAAAATTAATGACCCTTTCTTTCCTCCAATACATGTTCTAGCACCCTCATTGTACTTACCAATTCTTGAATCGGAAATTCTTCAGACACGGCCGCTTGCAGCTGTTTGTAATAATCATACCATTCTTCAGATACAGACTGTTTATGCGCTAAAACGTACTGATTCACTAAATGAGTATAGTGTGAATGAAGAGCGGCTTCTTCTTTCGCAATGTAATGATTAACATCCGGCTTAATACGTTCTAGTAAAGCAGCGTGAAGCTTTGCTTTCTCATTTTTTTCAAAAAAGCTTTTATTGTTTTTATACAGTGAGAGCTCTTTTTGATACGATTCATTCTCATCAAACTGATGACTTGTCACAACTTCACTGCCATTTGGAGGCTCTAACGAGTTCAACGTTGGAGTAAACGTCGGTTCATAGCGCTGTAGCTTTGTAATGATCATTCGATGCCAGTCTTCGATTAATTTTACGATGTATTTTTCGATTCGCAAAGTGGTCGCACGCACTTCTTGCGTTGCATCGAAGGAAATAGACGTTAACAACTCCTGCAAACACAGGCGCAGCTGCTTTTGCTTTTCACCTCGATCATCCCTTAAGTTTGCCGGACTGAAGGCTTCTTTAAAGAAGTCATCGTACCTCACAAACAGACGTTTTTTTACATAAAATAAGAGCTCTTCTAATTCTCGGTCAAACTGCTGTTGTTCATATTCAAAATGAATTTCATGCAGTTTTGCTGCTACCTGCTCATTTTTTATGTGAAGAGATTGAATGTATCGCTTTTTATCCACTTCTGATTTTGTTTGCACCTGTTTCATTTCATTGGCAACTGCTAAAATTTGTTCGAAATCTGCATAAACACTTTGGATAGCAAGCTCTGGTAATTCATAGTTTATGAAGCGGTAAAACGCATTTTTGAATGGCAGAAACATTTTATCCTCGTGGTTTTGCAAAGCCTGCAAGCTTGATACCGGGTATAAGCGCGGAAAGCGTATACCATACTGTTCAAGCTGCTCTTTTACGTACGTCTGAACTAACTGCAGCTCTGTATCCGAGCTGGCTAGGTCCGCTGCATTTACTAAGAAAAACATTTTATCAAGCGCAAATACATCTTTTACACGGCCAAGCTGAATAAGAAATTCGCGGTCAGCTTTTGAAAACGCATGATTATAATACGTTACAAATAAAATGGCATCTGCATTTTTGATATATTCAAACGCTACTCCAGTGTGTCTCGCATTGATTGAATCAGCTCCGGGTGTATCAACGAGCGTAATGCCTAAGCGAGTAAATTCACAGTCATAATACAGGTTAATAAATTGAACAAAACACGCTTTTTCTTCTTTGGCTACATAATCATGAAATCCTTCTGTATCCACTACTACTTCTGAACCGATATGCTGCTTGACTTCGCCGTAGCCTTTTTCTACTGCCTGTAAAAACGACAAATGCAGCTGCAGCTCTTCTGTTGCCTGCAGGGTTGGAATAATTGTTAGCGCTTCGTCAATTGATTCTACTTCATGATGAAACAGCTTAAGTGCACCATTTAAATCTTGGATCATTTGCTCGTTTGTTTTCATTTGTACAACAGCTGTTTTATGCGGCCGTTTTTCCGTTGGAGGCATAATTTTATTGATGGTTGCTGTTGTTGGGTTCGGAGATACAGGAAGTAATCTTTCTCCAATCAACGCATTGGCAAAAGATGATTTACCGGCACTGAACGCTCCAAATAAAGCTACGGTAAACGTTTGATTTGATAGCTTTTTACGCTTTTCTTGAAGCCTGTTAATAAAGCGGTCTAATTTTCCAAATGAACGGAGCTGTTCGAGAACAGCTGATACATCTTGAAGAACCTTTTCTGTTCCTGTTTCATGCGCAGCTTCCTCAGGCTCTGAAACTAACTGCTGCTCACTCACGGCTTCATGTTTTTCTTCAGCTTTCATGATGCCCTTTTCATATTCTTCTTGTAACATATATGACAACTCGTTCGCATCTTCTGCCGTTAGGTAGTCATCAGTTTGCTGTAAAGATTGAAGCAAAGCTTTTGTACGTGCCAATTTTGCTTTCATTTCCTGAAGAGATGTATACGCTTCTTCAAATGCTTCACATTCCTGCAAGTGCTGATAAATTTTTTCACGCTTTACTTCATCTTGCTCGATTTTGCTCTGTTCAATTTGCGCATAAAGCTCATATAATAATCGCGTCGCTTTTTTCTTAATATGATCGGCTACATCTTTTGCGTACGTTAAAACATAATCACCATTAATCGTAGCTCCTGCCTTTACCGTTTCAATTAAATCATGCGGCTCTAACGGAATTTCAAACTGCTGAACCTGGCGTATAAGATCCGGATCGGTAAGATTTTGATTTTTCACCAGCTCTTGCACATATTGCTGCAAGTGCCACTGCAGCTGAGAAGCTGCACGTTCTTTCATATCATCAAAAAATAACGTCAGCCGCTCTTTTTTTACTTCCTCGGTCTTTTTCTTAGCAAATAAAAGACCCACTTTAAAATCAGGCTTTGTCGTTTCTAAAAACAGCCTAGCTTTTTCTCTCATTTCATATGGTGTTAAATTGGCGTTGCTTAGTATCTTACCTGTTTCTTGTTGGTACGTTTCTGCCAGCTGCTTTTCAGCCCGCCTCATTTCCGCTTCTTTTTCGAGAAGCTGCTCTTTTTGCTGCTTATTGATTTCATGGTTCTCAAGCGTCAGCTTATGGCGCAGATCGTCATGAATCGTTAACTTTTCTTCTTCTTGGTCTTCAATAAAGGCAAGGTGATCGTCAATTACCATTTGCATCGCATGTTGAATATGCTGATGTCGGTTTTCTTTTTCCGTCATCATAGCAAGTAATAGAGATTTTACGTACGAAAGGTCGTTATGACGGTTGGTTGGCTCTTTTAACGACGTATAGAAGATTCCTTCTGGTCTCACATTCCACTTTAAAAATGACGTTTCGACAGACTCTTTAAATGCTTGAAATGTTAGCTGATCTTCTTGGTGTTTATCAATTTGATTTACAATTAAATAAAGCGTTTTATTAGCTTCTTGCAGCTGTTTTGCAAATTGAAGATTTAATTCTGCCTGCACATGATTATAATCCATCACGTAGAAAATAACGTCCGCTAAGTGAAGAGCTGACTCGGTCGATACACGATGCGCATCATCTGTTGAATCAATTCCCGGTGTGTCCATCACCACAACATTTTTAGGAATAGCATCTGTATCTATCGATAAATGAATGGACTCTACTTCATCTCCATCAACAGCAAACTGCTTAATTTGCTCATACTCATAAGGCGCTTCATAACGCACCGGCGGCTGTTTGCGGTAATAAACGGTTGCATGCTCATCTCCAGCTTTTACTGATACTAAGTTTGCGCTTGTTGGAATAGGACTTGCAGGCAAAATTGCTTGCCCCATTAATTCGTTAATCATGCTCGATTTTCCAGCCGAAAAATGTCCGCAAAATGCTACAACAAATTCACCGTTCACCCACTTTTTTAACAGCTGTATTGCTTTTGCTGCCTGCTGTTCATCTCCAGCTGCTTGAAATTGCTTATGTAAATGAAAAAGAGATGCTTCCAATCGGAGATTTTCTTGATGTTTCACACTCACTTTACCCATTATTACTCTACCCCTTTTGCCTCATTCAAGACTGTATTTAAATGTTCTTTATCCAGCTTTATTTCTGCTTATTCTTTCTCTATTTTACTTGATTCGCATGCGTTTTCCCATAAAAAACTGAATTTTTAGTTACAAAAACAATAAAAAAAGCTGTCAATAATTTGACAGCTTTGTATCGTATTTTTTATTCATCGCATGTATGTTACGCCTTTTGGGCTTTTTCAATATTTTTCATTACATACGTTGTGACGCCAACATATGTAGCAAGAGCTCCGATCACAAAAAGACTAACCATTACGTCCACCACCGTTTCTACTTGATGAAATTGATAATCTTTATCATTTGTTTCATCTTATCATGAAAGATAATCATTTTCAATTAGTTTTAAGATTTTTTTACAGGAAAGAAACGGCCCCTGTTTTGCATCACTTCGCCGTAATTTGTTTCATTCGTTAACGCTTGCTCTTCTAAGGGAATTCTAACAGCTAATATACACAAATTGAAAACAGAAAAAATAGCTAACGTCCAGTATGCCTGAAACATAAGCGGAACTAACACCAATTCTGCCGCTACTACCGTATAGTTAGGGTGCTTCATAAAACGATAAGGACCTCTTAGCACAACCTTCGCATTAGGCAAAACGATAATTTTTGTATTCCAATACTTTCCTAACGAAGAAATAGCCCATATTCTTGCAAGTTGCACAAGCACAAAAAAACTAAACAACAAAAAAGAAAAGTGATACATTCCATCGTTTAATACATACACTTCCGTAAAAAGAGCAGCAAAAAAAGCGGCATGCATGCTTACCATCCATTTGTAGTGACTTTGACCAGCTTCGTATGCTCCCTGCTTCTTCATCCAAGCTTCATTTCTTTTGGCAATAACCAATTCACATAGACGCTGTAAGATAATAAATACAAAAAAGCTATAAAAAAACAATCGCTTTACCTCCACTCTAATAGAAGCATTTCAGAACTAAATCCAGGGCCAAGAGCTGTTAATAAACCGTATTCTTCACTCGAAATTTCTTTCTTCATAAAGCGGTCTAATACATACAAAACGGTTGCGGAAGACATGTTTCCATGGTTTTTAAGTACATCTAGGGAATCAGCAATCATATTTTCGTTTAGCGACAGCGTTGATACATATGCTTCAAGCACTTTTTTCCCTCCAGGATGAGCAACAAAATGCTTTAAATCCCGACTGGTCAAATGCTGTGTTTGTAAAAATGACTCAACTTCTCCGCCTAACCACGAATCGATAATCGTGGGAATATCTTTTGAAAAGACAACAAATAGTCCATCATTTTTGATCTCCCACCCCATTACATCTTCTGAATTGGGCATGAGCGTCGATTGTGTATGTAAAATGTAAGGGTAGCTTTTTGCAAGGGCAAAAGTGGTATCAGCTTCGTCACCTGCGACTAAAGCAGCCGCTACTCCATCTGCAAATAAAGACGTACCGATTAAGTTGCTTTTTGAACGATCATTTCTCTGAAAAGTTAAACTGCAAAGCTCAATGGATAAAACAAGGACTTTAGCACGCGGAAAGGCTTTGCAATACTCATAAGCTCTTGAAAGCCCAGACGCTCCTCCAGCACACCCTAATCCCCAAATAGGAATTCGTTTTGTGTGGTCTGAGAACGCAAGCTTATTCATAATTCGTGCTTCAATGCTAGGCGTAGCTAAACCGCTTGTTGAAACATAAAAAATTGCCTCAATTTCTCCACATGGCAAAGGAGTACTTACATAGTTCTTATTTGTTAAGCAGTCTTCAATTGCTTTTGTACCTAATTCAACAGCAGATTCTATAAAAGCATCATTTTTTTCTTCAAATGTATGGTCTTCTTGAAACCAAGATAAGTCTTTGGCAAAATTACGTTTCTCAATTTGACCATTTTGAAAAACGGTTAGCAGACGATTAATATCTTTAAACGATTCGGAAAAAAGTTCTTTTGCAAATAGCAGCGTGTCTTGCTGAGTTAATTCATAGGGGGGAACTCCAAATCCAACTGAGATAATCTTTGGCATACACTTCACCTCTTTGATTGCGTTACATTTAACATTTGTAATAGCTGGGGATTTATTCAATTCTTTTTTAGTGGAATGGAGGCGAAACATAAAAAAACTTTCCTGTAACTCAGGAAAGTCTACGTTTTGAAGAAGTGTATGTTTGTTGTGCACTTTTATTATAGCGCAAATAATCTGAATGTACAGATACAATTTATGGATTGACGAAAATAAGTGCTTATTTTTTATGAAAAGAAAATGGACATATAGATTTCATCTACATATTCATTGTTGAAATAAGCTTGTTCTTTCATAACGCCTTCTTGTTCAAATCCTACCTTTTTATACAATTCGTATGCCACTTTATTCGAAGCAAACACAGTTAAAGAAAGTTTATGAAGATTATTTTCTTTGCACCAGTTTAGCGTATAATTCATAAATTGTTTGCCTATTCCCATTCCCTGTGCTTTTGAAATAAGCCATGTACGGAAGAGCCCCGTGTGGCGCTTCATTTTAATTTCGCCTCTAAGAACACGTGCAATTCCAAGCACTTCACCTTCGACTTCAGCTACAACGTACATGTGATTGTTCTTTTCTACTGATGCAATAAAATCTTGCTCTTCTTGGACTGTGCGCGGCTCATCTTTTTGAATAAATTCCCCGGCTTCAATAATTTCTCTTACCGCTGTTGTAATATGCTCTGCATCACTTGCCTGTGCAGGGCGAATAGTGACTTCACGTCCGTCTTTTGCTTTAAATTTCACTATGTTTTTCTCTGCTGTAATCATCTATATCAACTCCTATATTTTTCACCATTCAGTACTACTATTTTGGTTCTAGCTTGCGTAATTTATCAGTGGTAAAGTTCTGCTTTTCATTTCATCTAACAAGCAATCATGTGCATTTGTTGTATTACCCACGCTTTAAACAAAGCTAAACCATTTTTGAAATATTTATTCTTGCACAGACACCCTAGAAATGCAATTAATTGTGCTAAAGAACTATTATTCCAAATTTTCTTTACAAAAGTGCATAAAAAAGCTAGGACACAACAAAACACCTGAAAGCTACGTCCACCTTACCAACAAAAAAATACGAACTAACAACCAATAATTTTGATTATTAGTTGCTAGTTCGTATTTCACTTCGACTAAAATATTTTTGTCCCTCTGCTTTTGATTAAAGTCCCATTGAGATATATTTTACTTCTAAATAATCTTCAATGCCGTAATGACTTCCTTCGCGTCCAAGACCACTTTCTTTAAAGCCGCCGAATGGAGCTTGAGCTGCAGATGGAGAGCCATCATTTACTCCTACAATGCCGTATTCTAACTCTTCAGATACAAACGTTGCTTCTTTAATGTTTTCTGTAAATACGTAAGCGGCTAAACCATAAGGGCTATTGTTTGCTCGTTCTACGGCTTCTTCTACTGTTTTGAATGTTGCTACAGGTGCCAATGGTCCAAACGTTTCTTCAAACATGCAATTCATGTCATCAGTTACATTTGTAATAATTGTCGGCTCCATAAAGAAACCGTTTTTAGTTGTTATAGCTTGTCCGCCAACCACAACTTTAGCTCCTTTACTTTTTGCATCTGCAATTTGTGCTTTTACTTTCTCAACCGCTTTATCGTTAATTAACGGTCCAACTTGTGTACCTTCTTCTAATCCATTTCCTACTGTTAATTCCGCCGCTTTTGCTGCAAATTTTTCAACAAAAGCATCTGCAATGGATTCTTGTACATATACGCGGTTTGTGCAGATGCACGTTTGACCTGCGTTTACGAACTTAGAAGCAATTACGCCGTTTACAGCAGCGTCTAAATCTGCATTTTCTGTTATGATAAACGGTGCGTGACCGCCTAATTCCAGCGATAATTTTTTCACAGTATCAGCAGCACCGCGCATTAAATGTTTGCCAACCGCTGTTGAACCAGTAAATGTTAATTTTCGGATACGTCCGTCTTTTTGCCATGTGTCACCAATAGCTGCTGCATCTCCAGTAACAACATTGATTACACCTTTTGGAACTCCAGCTTCTTCTGCGAGCTCTACTAAACGATATGCTGTAAATGGTGTTTCTTCAGATGGTTTTAGAACAATTGTACATCCTGCTGCAAGAGCTGGGGCCACTTTACGCGTAATCATTGCTGCAGGGAAGTTCCATGGTGTAATAGCTGCTACAACGCCGACAGGCTGTTTTTTAACCGTAATACGTTTATGCGTATGATGAGCTGGAATCGTTTCACCGTATACACGCTTTCCTTCTTCAGCAAACCAAGCAATATAATCATTGCCATACTGCACTTCACCTTTTGCTTCTGCAAATGGTTTGCCTTGTTCCGTTGTCATAATTTCTGCTAGTTCATCTTTATGATTTTCAATTAGTTGATGCCATCTCATTAAAATAGCACTGCGCTCTTGAGCGGTTCTTTTCGACCATGTTTTAAAAGCTGCAGCCGCTGCATCAGCGGCAAGTGCTGCTTCCTTTGCGCCTGCCTTTGGAATTTGTCCTATTACTTCTTTTGTTGCTGGATTGACTACATCAATTTTCTCTTCCGTTGTTGTCCATTCACCGTTAATATATAGTTTGTTTGGATACATCATTCATCCTCCTAGTTGTGTGAATTTCTTTGTGCTGTGTTAACTACACTATATACACTAGCATCTTCATTGATTTATGAGAACTTCCCTTCTATACTATGGGTATAACAAAAGGTTATAGGTGATAAATATGAAAACAGAATGGCTTGAGTCTTTTATTGAAACAGCCAAAACAAAAAGCTTAAGCAAAGCAAGCGAACAGCTGCATATGACGCAGCCCGCGCTCAGTAAGCAAATGAGAAAACTAGAAGAAGATTTAGGAGTCACATTATTTATTCGCTCCGCTACAGGAGTAGAATTAACCTCAGCAGGTGAAATTCTTTTACAAGAAGGTGAATCCATACTATCAAGCGTTCATGCTCTTCAAAAAAAATTAGTGTCTACGCAAGAAGCTTGTGATTTAACTATCGGAACGTGGCAGAGTATGGCTGCTTTTTACTTACCTTATCAACTGGCTTCTGCTAAAGATCACAATCGCCATATTGATATAAAAACCTCGCATCACTATTATGATTTGTTAGAGCAGTTAGAAAGCAATCAAATTGACGGGGCTTTATTTGATGATCGAGAGGTTCAACATACTTACTGGTCAAAACTATTATTCAAAGAAGACTTTTATTTATTTGTGAATGATCAGCACCGGTTAGCCGAAAAAGAAAGCGTATCATTTAAAGATTTTAAAGAAGAACCCATTGTAGTTCTCCCGCCAGGGTGCGATGTTCGGACATTAGTAGAAAAAGCGTACAATCGTCATAACTTAAAAATTTCCATTGCTAATGAAATTGAATTTGCTCAAAGTATTATGGGATTTATTTCAGCTAATTTAGGTATTTCAATTCTGCCTGAAATTTTTATGCGTCATTTACAAAGCTCAAACATTAAAGCGTTACCCATTACAGACTTCAAATTCAAAAGAGAAATTTCATTAGTGGCAAAAAACCCTGATGTGGGGAAAATGCTTTATACACTGTTTTTCAAAACACGGTCTTAATAGGAAAAACGAACAAATTAGGCCTATGTTCCCCATAACAATGAAAAGATCCGAACGATTAACCGTTCGGATCTTCTCAACTAAAATATTTTTGTCCTAGCCTCTTTTTATTTCGATACGACTTCATTTGTTAACTTTGTTTCTGCAACTTGCGTACGTGGTGATTTCATCATATTAAAGACAATATTTAAAAAGATTGCTGTAAAACTCCCCATTACAATACCGCTTCCAGTAAGAACTTGAAGACTCTCTGGTAAGTTTTTGAAGAGTTCAGGTACAACCGTCACCCCTAGACCCATGCCAACCGAACATGCAATCACAAGAAGGTTTTCTTGTTTGGCTAAATCAACTTGACTAAGGATTTTAATACCTGAAGAGATTACCATTCCAAACATAGCTACCATTGCTCCACCAAGGACAGAGCTCGGGATAACCGTCGTCACGGCTGCGATTTTAGGTAGAAAACCCAAAACGATTAAAATTCCACTCGCTGCAAATATAACATTTCTTGTGCGAACACCTGACAATTGTAAAAGTCCTACATTTTGAGAATACGCTGTATAAGGAAATGCGTTAAAAAATCCGCCTAATAAAATCGCCAGTCCTTCTGCACGATAGCCTTTAGATAAATCTTTTTCATCCACTTCTTTTTTACAAATATCACTAACAGCAAAATAAACGCCTGTTGACTCGACAATACCAACAAGTAAAACAAGGAACATTGTCAGAATGGCCATAATATTAAAAGTTGGCATCCCAAAGTACAAAACATGTGGCATATGAACCCACGCTTCTTCTTTTACGCCGGAAAAATCTACTTTTCCCATAAAAGAAGCTGCGATTGTTCCAACAACTAATCCTAATAACACAGAGACGGAACGCATAAATCCTTTTGTAAATCGATACAGAACAATAATTAATAGCAAAACGCCAAAACCTAAACCTAAATTGCTCAAGCTGCCAAAATCTTTACTTCCTTCTCCTCCGGCTAAATCTTTAATCGCTACAGGAATTAACGTAATTCCAATAATCGTTACAACCGAGCCCGTAACTAAAGGAGGGAAAAACTTCACCAATTTACCTAAAAAAGCAGAAAGAAGGACAATGAGTAAACCAGCGACGATAATAGAACCATATATGGAAGAAACGCCGTAAGAACCTCCAATTGAAATCATAGGTCCTACTGCAGTAAACGTACACCCTAATACAACTGGAAGACCAATTCCAAAAAAACGATTTTTCCATACTTGCAGTAGAGTTGCCACACCACACATAAATAAGTCAATCGCCACTAAATACGTAAGCTGCTGCTGAGTCAAGCCAATGGCTCCTCCAACAATAAGCGGAACAACAATCGCACCTCCGTACATAGCTAAAACATGCTGTAAACCAAGTGAAAAGACTTTTCCTTTATTCATATTAAACCTCCACTGTTGGTTTATCTTCAGCAAATGTAACTTTACCATTTGATAAAGACTGAATGCGTGCTAATGATTCTACTTTAACGCCTGATTTACGAATTTGTTTTCCTCCATCTTGGAACGCTTTTTCAATAACAATCCCAATGCCGCCTACTTTAGCACCTGCTTTTTGTACGATATCCATCAAGCCGAATGCAGCTTGGCCGTTTGCTAAAAAGTCATCAATAATTAAAATCACGTCATCTTCTCGAATAAATTTATCAGCAACTGAAATTTCATTTTCTTCTTTTTTTGTAAATGAATATACTTTTGATGTAATGAGTCCGTCTTGAAGTGTTAAAGATTTTCTTTTTCTGGCAAACACCATCTCAACGTTTAGCTTCAATGCGGTCATAATCGCTGGAGCAATTCCTGATGATTCAATCGTTAAAGTCTTCGTAATTCCTGCATCTTCAAAACGCGAAGCGAATTCTTCTCCAATTTCTTTCATTAATACAGGATCCATTTGGTGGTTTAAAAATGTGTCTACTTTTAAAACCGTGTCCGATAATACGATACCATCTGTTAAAATTTTGTTTTGCAAAGCTTTCATAGTTCGTTCCTCCAACGTTTGTATTAAAAAAGCTCAAAAACATAGCTGCACTCGTATATGAGTAGAGCAATGTCCTTGAGCTGTTACGCACAAAAGTGAAAAACAAACTTCATCGCTCACCCATAGTCAAACTATTTACGGTAGTTTGGTAGATACTTACGAGCCTTATTCTCGTCATTATATGAGTGCGTTATTGAGTTAATTGTATTATATCAGCAAATCTTTTATTTGAAAATATCTAAAAGCGATATTTTCGAACATTTACTTGCGATACAAAACACAATATTCGGTTATAGCGCTTTTTATACGCGATAAATTTCTCCATATTTCTTTTCTAGATACTGAATTAAATAATCTACATTTAAGCCTTCTCCCGTTACATCGTTTAAAATTTCAAGAGGCTTTTTCATTTTTCCGTACTGATGAATATGTTCTGTTAGCCAATTTGTAATCGGCGAAATTTCTCCTTTTTCAAGAAGTTCATCATAATTGGGCAAGTCTTTTAACATGGTATGCTTAAACTGCGCTGCGTACATATAGCCAAGAGCATAGGAAGGGAAGTACCCAAAGCTTCCTCCGGCCCAGTGTACATCCTGAAGCACGCCTTCTCCATCGTGACTTGGACGAACTCCTAAATATTCTTCGTATTTCTCATTCCAAATTTCCGGTAAATCTGCAACTTTATATTCTCCGTTTATTAATCCTTTTTCAATCTCATAGCGAATCATAATATGAAGAGGATACGTTAACTCATCTGCTTCAATACGAATAAGAGACGGTTTCGCCTCATTTACTCCTCGGTAAAAATCTTCTAAATCTACATCGTCAAATTGTCCCGGCGCATGCTTTTTTAGTACGTCGTAATGATGCTGCCAAAATGCCTTATTTTTACCGACAAACTGCTCAAAAAACAGCGACTGTGATTCATGAATTCCCATTGAAGTACCTTCACATAGAACTGTACCGACAAGATTCTTTGAAATATTCTGTTCATATAATGCATGGCCGCATTCGTGAATTGTTCCAAAAATAGCCGTTCGAAAATCGTTTTCGGCATATTTAGTCGTGATGCGCACATCTCCCGGGTTTAAGCCAGTAGCAAAAGGATGGACTGTTTCATCAAGTCGCCCCGCTTCAAAATCATAGCCAAGCGTTTTTAACACGTCTAGACTAAATTGCTTTTGCGCTTCTTTTGGGAAAGTACGGAATAAAAATTCCGTATTTGGCTTTGTATTCGACCCGGCGATTCGCTGAACAAGAGGCACAATATGCTCCCGCAGCTTTCCAAATACCTCGTCTAAGATTTCAACCGTCATCCCCGGTTCAAAAAGGTCTAATAAACGGTTATATTTGTTTCCTTCATACCCCCAATACTCCACAAACTTCTGATTGAACGCTACAATTTTTTCGAGATACGGTTGAAATAAAGCAAAATCTGCTTTTTCTTTTGCGTCTTCCCAAACCGACTCAGCTTTTGAAGTTAATGTAACGTATTCTTTATATTCGTGCGGAGGAATCTTTTTATTTAAGTTATATTCTTTTTTACATTCTTCCACTGCTTTTTTCGTAATATCGTTTATGTAAGGCTGTGACTCAGGGTTCGTTAATTTCTCAATAAAACCTGCCATTTCATCAGAAACCGAAAGATTGAACGCTTCTGATGACATCATGCCAATAACTTCAGAACGCTGGTCCGCCCCTTTTTTTGGAGCACCCGTCCTCAAATCCCAGTACATCACTCCGATTGCCTCGTGATAACTTTTGATTTTATTCATGTATTCATAAAACTGTTTCTCAATTTTCTGTATGTCTTCTCTCATTGTTTTTCCTCCTTACTTTCCTTATTTCACCATAAATTATTTTATCATAATAGTAACGGCGTGTATATAACTGAATATTCAATCTATTATACGTATAAAAAAACGCGGCTACAACCGCGCTTTTTTATACGTTTTCTATTTTTGTTGGGACATTTTGTTCAATGATTGAACGCACTTTTGAATCTGTGCTTTTTGGCATAAAGATCGTGATTAGACCCTTATCGTTATGAGAGCGAATCAGCCTTCCAACTCCTTGCTTTAAGCGAAGAAGCATATACGGCATATCTGCATCCCAAAATGGATCGACTACTTGATTGCGCTTTGCTTCAAAGACCGGATCATTTGGTGGATACGGCAGAGACCAAATAATTACATTAGATAGCGAAGGTCCAGGAATATCCAATCCTTCCCACAAATGAACAGCGCATAAAATCGTTTCTTCTTCCCTTTGGAACTGAGATACTAATTTACTGATTTCTTGATCGCCTTCAAATAAGAATGTGTACTGATTTAACTCTTTGGAAACTTCTTTGAACATCTCTAGTTCTTCTTTGCTGTTAAACAGTAAAAGTGCTCGTCCGTTCGTTTTTTCGAGCTGCGCAACAGCAAAGGCGAATTTTTCAGCAAACGCTTCTTCTTGATCATCTGAAACATTTTTTACCGCAATTTTCATTTGCTCATCATAATCAAATGGCGATTCAACGGAAAAAGAAAGCGGCTTTGCAATTCCTAAGCTATATGCTAAATAATCGAACGATTGGTTATCTGAAAGAGTGGCAGACGTGAAAATGTATGGTATTTTCTTTGCAAATACTCGTTCTTTTAAGACGTCTTTTACTGCTTGCGGCATAATAACCAACGTCAGCTGCCAGTTGTTTTCTTCCACCCAGTAGATGGCATTTTCATTGTCCATGAATAAGCGCAGCGAATAGTCAATTTGATCTAGGTACTCATCTACAATTCGCAGCGTATATTCGTCTACTGTATAGGTCTCACTCTCAAACACAAGCTCGTTTCCGATATGCTCAAGCAGCGATAAAAGTTCTTTTCCTACACTTTGTAATCCGTTTGTACGGGCTACTTCTTTACGGCTAGAACCAACGATTTCTGTGCTTGCTTCACTTAAACGGTCAAAGAACATTGCGTACACATCGATAGCGTGCTCGATCTTCACAGCAAATTCTTCTCGCACGTCATTTTCTAATAGACGCGTTAACAAGTTTTCTAACGTATCTTCTTGAATGCGATATGTTAAAGCCTTTTGTGCAGCAAATTCCAGCAGGTGACCTTCATCAAATACAACACAGCTGCTTTCAGGAAGAAGGGGAAGCTGTCCTTCACGCTTGCGGGCTTCATATGTCCAAATGTGCTCCATGTAAAAATCGTGAGAGCAAATAATTAAGTCATGTGCTTTTCTATAGTGCTCACGTGAAAGCGTTAAGCCGCATCTATGACGCTGCTCACAGGAAGAGCAGTCTTGAAACGTATCCCAGTTAATTTGATTCCATTCCTCATCCGTTAAATGAGGATATTCTTTACGGTCTCCGTAGTGATAGAACGACTGCATACCGCTATGATCATGAACAAAATCAGGAAGCGTATCGTAAATTTCTTCAATGTTTTCATTATCTGTTCGTGCTGTCACAGCATCTAATTTCTTTAAACACAGATACTGATCTTGAGATTTTGCTAGGCGAACATCCATGTTAATATCTAAAATACCAGAGAGCTTGGCAATGTCTCCTTCGGCTTTTACTAACTGTTCAATTAATGTTTCATCCGCACAGGCAATAATAGCTGGCTTGCCAATATACCTTGCATAACAAATAGCATACAGTAAATACACAATGGTTTTTCCTGTTCCTACACCTGCTTCTGCAAAGATTACATTTTTTTCTTTAAAAGCTCGTTCGATTTGAAAAGCCATAAAAATTTGTTCGTCTCGAAGTTCTAACCCTGCGTCTGGAAGATGATCATAAAAAACATCACCTATCCATTCATTTAATTTGTCAAAAAAGTTTTCATCCCGCTCAATTGTAAAAGGCAACCGCTCTCTCATCATCGATACTGACTCCTTTATTTATGTAAATATCTATCAATAAAAATTAGCTTCACTTCTTTTTATCTAGTAAATTTCTCATGTAAGCAAAACTTAATTATTGACTACTTTATCTAAAATGTCAATAAAAAGAGCTGAACATAAAAAAGTTCTGCCTGTAAGGACAGAACCTTTTTGTATAAAAGCTGAGTGTATAGAACGCAAACGGAATAAGTGCTATTAAAAAATTAATTGCAGCGGAATTTTGAGTCCGTGGACTGAGACAATAAAAAGGCCGCTTCATACTCGGCTTTTGCTTGTTCCAGCTGAGTAAGCGTCTCTCCGCTCACTTCTATTCCCTGCTGCATTAAATGATAGCTGTTTTCCAACGCTTGACGAATCATAGTGAACTGCGTGTTTCTATCCATTTATAAACATCCTCTCTCTGTAGTGCTTACTATAAAAGTGAATACTATCATTCTATACACCAGCTGTTTATTTTATTCTCAAAACCAGCATCTCTGGCTTAATAAATGGCTTCTTTCATTTAAGAAAATAATCGAACTTATTAAAATATTTTAATTCTCACTTGACATATAGGAATAATATATTTTAAAATTACTTACAGATTCAATCACTCAAAACTACATAATACAGGCTTACCGGTCAACCGATAGCCTCTAATTGCCAGATCCACGTACCATCCATCTGTGCAATTAGAGGCTTTTATTTTTTTAAAAGCCTGCTGAAAGGAGAAAAAATGGCAGAACTGCAGTTACAGCATGTGTATAAAAAATACGGAAAAGATAGTCTTGCAGTTGATAATTTCAATCTTCATATTCAAGACAAAGAATTTATTGTGTTTGTAGGACCTTCAGGGTGCGGCAAATCCACTACCCTTCGAATGATCGCCGGCCTTGAATCGATAACAGAAGGAGAATTGCTTATTAATGGAGATCGTGCAAACGATTTGCCTTCTAAGGACCGGGATATTGCAATGGTATTTCAAAACTACGCGCTTTACCCTCATTTAACAGTTTACGACAACATGGCATTTGGCTTGCAGCTCCGCAAAGTCCCAAAACAAGAAATTGATGATCGCGTTCGTGAAGCGGCTCGTATTTTGGACTTAGAACCCTATTTAAAACGCAAGCCAAAAGCGTTATCAGGAGGCCAGCGTCAGCGAGTGGCTTTAGGAAGAGCCATTGTACGGAATGCCCAAATTTTTTTAATGGATGAACCTTTATCTAATCTTGATGCGAAGCTTCGCGTACAAATGCGTGCTGAAATCAGTAAGCTTCATCAGAGGCTGCAGACGACCATTATTTATGTAACCCACGACCAAACAGAAGCGATGACGATGGCAAGCAGAATTGTAGTTATGAGAGACGGAAAAATTCAGCAAATAGGTTCACCTATGCAAGTGTATAATGCTCCAGAGAATACGTTTGTAGCCAGTTTTATAGGATCGCCGGGAATGAACTTTTTCACAGGAAAAGTAGTGAACAACATACTGTACATCAGTGAACATGAGTTTCAGCTGACAGAAAATCAAATGCATTCGTTACATGAAAAAGGCTACAACAATCAGTTCATTACTGTAGGAATTCGACCAGAGCATATTACGCGCGCCTATTCTGATGCTTCTCATATTTCATTACCGGTAGAGGTGTCTGAGTTATTAGGAGCAGAGTACATACTATACAGTAGTTTAGGAGACCAGCTCTTTGTAGCTAAAATCCCTGGGGATGAACATATTCAAGTTCATCAGCACTTTCCATTTCATTTTCAAATGAATCATGCTCATTTCTTTGACCAAGCATCTACCAACCGTATCAAAATTGACCAATAACTATCTAAAAAGAATTCTATAAATGGGGGAACTAAAATGAAAAAATTATTAATTCTGTTAGCAATGCTCACCGTGATCATCGCGGGCTGCGGCAAAAACAGTTCAACAAGCGGCGACAGCAGTGACTCTTCTAAAAAAGTAACCATTAACTTTACGCATTGGCGAGGAGAAGATTCGAAAGCTTTTGATTCTATCATTGAGCAATTCGAAAAGAAAAATCCAAATATTCATGTAGAAATGACCGTCTTTCCTTCTGATTCCTATCAATCACAAATTCAAGGATCTCTATTATCTGGAGAAGGTATCGATTTATTTGCTAGTTTTCCAGGAAGTCAATTTGAAACGATTCGCAAAGCAAACGGTTTTGCCAAGCTGGACAACCAAAGCTTACTCAGGAAATTTGACGAAAAGCTAATCCAAGCGGGCAAAGCGGATGATACGCAATATGCTCTTCCTTATCAGCTGGTCTATAACATCCCTGTCTATAACAAAGGCATTTTTGAAAAACTAAATTTAGATGTTCCTAAAGATTGGAATAGCTTTTTAAAAACATCTGAAGCATTAAAGAAAAATGGATACACTCCGATTTTATTTTCAGGAGACGTAAGTCCTTCTCAATTTATTAATCCAATGATTATGAATAACGAACCTACAAACAACGCCCTTCACGAAGTAGAAACGGGCAAGCGCAAGCTAACTGATGAATGGTTTATCAAAACCCTATCTCAAATTAAAGAATTAAATGACAAAGGTTACTTCCAAAAAGATGCTCTTGGTACGAAAAAAGAAAGTGCTGCAGCACTTTTTGCTCAGGAAAAAGGCGCAATGCTTGCTCAAGGTTCTTATATGATGGCTACAGTCAAACAGCAAAATCCGAAGATTGATCAAGGTTTGCTTGCCCCGATTACAGTGGATCAAGATAAAGCAAAATACGAAGGTGTTCATACCACGACATTCTTATTAGGTGTTGCTGAAAAATCAAAACACAAAGAAGCTGCTAAGAAATTTTTGACTTTCCTTGCAGATCCAAAGGTTTCTTCTGAGTACGCAAATGCTACTGGCCAGTTATTAACGGTCAAAGACGTGAAATATGATTCACCTGAACTCAAAGAAAGCGCAAAGTGGAAAGACAAAAAAACGGTCTTCCAACCTCGATTCACCATTTTAAATGAGCGCGTATCAAAAGCTGTTGAAACATCTGTACAGGACGTACTATCCGGTATGTCAGCGAAAAAAGCTGCTGAAAAAGCACAAGGAGAGGTAGAACGTGTCGCTAAAAACTAATACGTCTATTCAAGAAGAAGAAAAGAGAACCCCTTCGTTCTCTTTTCCTCTCTTTTCATTTAAAAGTATCTCTAAAAACAGACATCTATGGTTGTTTTTACTTCCCGGTTTTATCATATATACTGTTTTCTTTGCATTGCCAACGCTTTCTGCTTTATTTTTAAGCACAACTGATTGGAATGGATTGTCTTCTCAGTTCTCATTTGTAGGGTTTCAAAACTTCAAAGAAATTTTAACAAACGATGCTATTTTTACACAGTCTCTTACAAACAACTTAAAGTTTACAATTGGCGTGCTGATCTTTCAAACATTATTGAGCTTAGGCTTTGCACTTTTACTTTATAAAAATTCTGCATGGAATACATTTTATCGTTCACTCTTTTTTGTACCGACGATTATTTCGTCCGTGTCGATTGCCTTCACGTGGAACTTTATGTATGACCCCAACATTGGAGGAGTGAACCTATTTTTAAGTAAAATAGGCCTTGAGCATTGGACCCAGTCTTGGATTGGAAATGGACATATCGCCATTTACAGCTTGGCTTTTGTACAATTTTGGGCACATACTGGTCAAATGCTTATTATTTTTGTAGCTGGAATTCAAGCTATTCCCAGCGAGTTATATGAAGCTGCTAGTATTGATGGAGCAACAAGATGGCAAAAATTCAAGCGCATTACGTGGCCTCTTTTAGCTCCAGCTACGACAATGGTTGTAGCTTATACGACCATACAAAGTTTTAAAGCATTTGATTTAATCATTGCAATGACAAATGGAGGTCCCTCCAACTCAACTGAAATTCTTTCGACACTGCTTTATCACGAAGCTTTTATTAATTTTCGTTTCGGCTATGCCTCTGCCATTTCAGTTATATTTATGATTGTGATTGCTCTTTTAACGTTTCTTCAATTTCGCGTACTTCGCTTAACCAAAATGTAAAAGGAGATTCTTTTATGAAACAAAACCCATTCAGACAACTGATTTTAGGGATATACGGTTTAATCATTCTGTTGCCCTTAAGCTTGGTTTTATTAACAACCTTTAAAACAACGCCTGAACTTTACAGCAACCCAATCGGATTACCAGCAGGCTGGAATATTGAAAATTATAAACAGCTGCTCGTCAATGAACCCATCTTTGGCTATATTAAAAACAGCGTGATTGTTACCGTCTTTAGCACGTTTTTTATTCTATGGTTTTCAAGCATGATTGCTTATGCTATTATTCAGCTACCTCAAAAGCTTGGATGGATTGTATACGGCTTTTTTGTTTGCGGAATGATTGTCCCTACTCAAGTCAATATGATTCCTGTCTTTTTGCTGATGAATAAGCTTGGGCTCGTCAATACGCTAACAGGCGTCATTATTGTCTCCATAAGTTTTTTGCTTCCCATCGGTGTCTTTATTATCACGGGGTTTATGAAAACTTTGCCAAGGGAACTATTCGAAGCTGCTCGCATGGACGGAGCGTCAGAGTGGAAAATATATTCAAAAATCGCTCTTCGACTTTCAATACCATCAATGGCTACAGTAGGAATTTTTTCGTTTGTGATTGTGTGGAATGATCTGTTATTCCCTTTGCTCTTGTTAAAATCTAAAGAAGTAAAAACGCTGCCTATTGCACTATTGGACTTTCAAGGGGAATTTCTGACTAATTATCCTATGCTGTTTTCAGCAGTCGTTCTTTCTTCTATTCCATTATTGATTGCGTACGTGTTTTTGCAAAAGCATTTCATTTCAGGAATGACATCTGGAGCATTAAAATAGCAGGCAAGAAAATCACGCTTCCCTGCCTGCTCCTTTATTCTATAGGATTATTTTTTAAAGCACGCTGAGGTTTTGGTTTCTCTACTACTAGATGTTGGTAAACGTACATTAAAGCAGCTTTCAACAGAAAGATGCCCAGCAAATGGTACTCTTTAAATGTGCCTACCCTAAAAAGCTTTGCACGGCTCATAGCTCGTTGAAAAGGATAAACAAAAAATGTATCTACGATTGCATTTAATAACATATACCTTCCAAAATGGCCATATGTGAACTTTTTAATCCATAAAGAACCTGCTAAAAATGGACCTAAAAGTAAAGCAGCTTCACCTGTTAGATATGGATGAGGAGGATTAGGGAATATCCACCACTTCTTTTTTTCAGCAATATAGCTTTCAACCATAATTAAAAAGGAAATAAACATAGTAGATGATAAATAGCGTTTAATATGCTGTCGTCCTATAAAAGGGATGGTTAACCATGAAAGAAGTATCATCCCGCCAAAAACCCGTGCTGATTGATTTTTTCTCATTTTATCACCTCTTAGGTTTTAGTATGAGATTTCCCTTTCGTAAATATGTTAGAAATAAGCTAATCATTTCTCGTTTTAAGCCGGCTATTGAAAAGAAATGAATACATATATTGCCCTGCTACTCGCCCATACTATAAAAAAACACAATGGGGTGAGTACATGCATGATTATTATGACGGACTATATAAATACCTGCTTAATGCCACGTTTTGGTTTATTTTATTAATTGTCGTGCTCGGTATAGGCATGTTTGGAATGCTAGCTTATCGCGGTTTAAAAAAGAAATAACGTAAAAAAGCCAAGCGGTTTTTACACCGCTCGGCTTTTTATTATTGGTCGTTGCGTGGAGGACGAGGTCCCCAGTACTGATAGTAGTCTGTTTTAATAAATCCGTTAAATAATTTGCGTTTTTTCGTCGCTTTTTTACCGTAGTACTGTTCAAACTGTTCATGAGATGTAAGCATATAAATCGACCACGTATCAAGCTTAGAAAACGCTTCGCCCATTTCAGCATACATTTTTTCAACAGAAGGACGATCGCTTAAACGTTCGCCGTACGGAGGGTTACCAATAATGATTCCATATTCTTTCGGCGTCGTAAAATCGCGCACTTGCATTTGTTTAAATTGAATTAAATCTCCAAGTCCAGCTTCAAATGCATTTTGCTCCGCTACTTTTACCATACGATGGTCAATATCATGACCAGCAATATCTAGCACTTGGTCGTAGTTCGCTAAGTCTTCTGCTTCTTCGCGCGCTTTGTCCCAAATATTTGCTGACATCCATGGCCATTCTTCTGATAAGAAGTCACGATTAAATCCTGGTGCAATATTTTGACCTATAAGCGCTGCTTCGATAGCAATTGTACCAGAACCGCAAAAAACATCGACAAACGGACGATTCGCATTCCACGGCGTTAGCATAATTAGAGCCGCTGCCAGCGTTTCTTTTAAAGGAGCTTCCCCTTGTCCTACGCGGTAACCGCGCTTATGAAGTCCTGCACCGCTTGCGTCAATTGTTAATGTAGCAACATCTTTTAATAGCGCTACTTCAATTTTAAACGTTGAGCCCGTTTCTTCGAGCCAGCCTGTTGTTTTGTTATAATGTTTTTTCATGCTGTCAACAATAGCTTTTTTCACGATGCTTTGACAATCTGATACGCTGAACAATTTAGATTTAACCGATTTTCCCGACACAGGAAACTGTGCATCGACCGGTAAATAATCACCCCAGTTTAATGCTTTTGTTTGTTCAAAAAGCTCATCAAACGTACGAGCTTTGAACTGTCCAACCTGCACTTTAATTCGATCTGCTGTACGAAGCCATAAATTGCAGCGAGCAATTGCGAGCTCGTCTCCTTCAAAGATAACCTTGCCATTGTCTACTTCACATTCATATCCTAAAGCACGCACTTCTTTAGCGACCAGTGCTTCAATTCCCATTGCTGCTGTTGCAATAATTTTATATTTCGCCATTTTTCAACCTCATTTTGTTTCTAATTATCTACACTAAGTGTAAAAGTACCATATACATGCGCCGTAGTCAAAGCTTTCTCCGTCTTTTTATTAAAATGCAAAAACTGCTGGCTCTTGATAGAGCCAGCAGTTTCTTCACCTATGTCGCATATAAATGTGTTTTTAAAAGATTTTCATTTTACAATTGCGCAATCGGTTGCTCAACTTGTTTATGAAAGTAAGTATACACGTGTTTCATATGGATGCAGCGTACATTTTTCAAGCGTTTCGTTTGTATCCAACGGATAATTATGAATCAGCACTTCTCTGTTTGCAAATGCGCTCTCTGAAGGAAACTCGAACGTTTGATTTTTCGGTGACATATTACAAATAACAACAGCGGTTTTACCTTCTAATGTTCGCGTATACGCGTAAATAGCGGGATCTTCTTCTGCCAACAGCTTATAAGTTCCATACACCAGCACATCATGCTGTTTTCTAATTTTAATGAGCTGTTTGTAAAAATTCAGTATCGAATTCTTATCACTTTTCTGCTCTTCTACGTTAATATCTACGTAATTTGGATTCACCTTCATCCAAGGTGTACCAGTAGAAAATCCTGCATTTCTTTCTGTATTCCACTGCATTGGCGTTCTTGAATTATCGCGGCCTGTTTCCCAAATCACTTTCATAATCTCGTCATGTGAATCGCCTTTTTCACGCTGAATACGGTAGTAGTTAATCATACCAACATCATCATAATCGTCAATAGAATCGAACTTAACATTGGTCATTCCAAGTTCTTGTCCTTGATAAATAAACGGTGTTCCTTTCATTAAAAAGTATAGTGCAGCTAAGCACTTTGCACTTTCCACTCGGTAAGCTACGCTGCCGAATTTATTTACAGAACGAATTTGGTCATGATTTTCTAAATATAAAGCGTTCCAGCCGTTGATTTTTTCTAAACCATTTTGCCAATTAGTTAAAATCGTTTTTAACTCGATTAAATCAAGCGGTTTTTCTTCTCCTTTATCCCACAGTCCCATATGCTCGAACTGAAAAATCATATTGAAGTTTCCGCCATCTTCAGCTACCCATTCATCCGCGCTGTTCGATGTTACACCATTTGCCTCTCCAACCGTCATAATATCGTATTTGGCAAACGTATTTTCTTTTAGCTCTTTTAAATGTTCTTGAATTCCCGGTCGATTCATATGGCCTTCAAACGATGGCACATAATCTAGCTTTTCAGGGTTCGGTAGATCTGGGAAGCCGGCCACTTTCTTAATATGCGAAATAGCATCTACACGAAAGCCGTCAATTCCTTTATCTAACCACCAGTTAACCATTTCATAAAGCTCATGACGTACTTTTTCGTTTTCCCAGTTTAAATCGGGCTGTTTTTTAGAAAATACGTGCATGTAATATTCTTTTGTCTTTTCTTCGAACTCCCAAGCTGATCCGCTAAAAATAGATTCCCAGTTGTTTGGCTCTTTGCCATCTTTACCTTCGTGCCAAATATAATAATCACGATATGGATTCTCTTTAGAAGACCTGGATTCTACAAACCAAGGGTGTTCATCTGAAGTATGATTAATAACTAAATCCATAATCAGCTTCATTCCGCGATGGTGAACTTCATCTAGCAGCTCATCAAAGTCTTCCATTGTTCCAAAATCTTTCATAATATCTTTATAATCACTGATATCGTAGCCATTATCGTCGTTAGGAGACTGATAAATCGGGCAAATCCAAATGACATCAATTCCAAGATCAGATAAATAGTCTAATTTTGAAATAACCCCTTGAATGTCACCAATTCCATCGCCGTTTGAATCCATGAAGCTTCGCGGATAGATTTGATACGCAACAGCTTCTTTCCACCATTTCTTTTCCATGTGCTCAACCCCTCAAAATAGTGCTTTTACGTAAGCGTTCGCCTTTACGCATATCGCTATTTTATAATGAATACATGCAAAAAAATAGGTTTTTCACAAAAAAAATCGTTATTCTGTTTTGAATAACGATTCTCACTGCGCTAATTTGTGTTTAAAGGCATAGATGACGGCTTGAGTCCGGTCCTGTACATCCAGCTTACTTAATAAATTGCTCACATGTGTTTTTACCGTCTTTAGCGCAATAAATAATTCGTCTGCAATTTCTTGATTTGTTTTGCCTTGTGTCATTAGCAGTAAAATTTCCATTTCACGAGCTGTCAGTTCTTCATGAGGTAACGACGGTTTTCTCATTTTAGACATCATTTTACCGGTTACTTCGGGCTCTAATACAGATTGCCCCTCATATGTACGGCGAATAGCAGCTGCAATTTCTCCTGCTTTAGACGTTTTTAATAAGTAGCTTGTTGCCCCTGCCTCTAGAGCGGGATATACTTTTTCGTCATCTAGAAAGCTAGTGACAATGATCACTTTCGCTTCTGGCCACTGCTTAATCAGTTGTTTTGTTGCTTCAATCCCGTCCATTTCTTCCATGACTAAATCCATTAAAATAATATCCGGACGCAGCTGAAGCCCTAATTCAACGGCCTGTTGGCCATTTGCTGCTTCAGCTATCACATGAATGTCTGCTTGAGCAGACAAATACGCTCCTACGCCAATACGAACCATTTCATGATCATCCACTAACAGTACATTAATCATTTTGCTTCTCCTCTCTTTCTACTAACGGTACTTTCACTTCTAGCTTTGTTCCTTTGTCGGGCAAACTAATAATTTTTAACAAGCCTCCAATTTCAACTGCACGTTCGTACATATTTTGCAGGCCGTACGATCCGACTTTTTCCTTTTCTACATCAAAACCGACTCCGTTATCAACGATACGTAAAATAATGGAAAAGTCACGTTTAATCAGCAGCACATCTAAAGCTGTTGCATTGGCATGACGCAGCGTATTTGATACGGATTCTTGCAAAATCCTAAACAAGTGGTCTTCAATGCCTTTATCAAGTTCAAAACCTTCTATTTTCCAATTTAATTCAAGCGGTACTTTTTGAGCAAGCTCATTCATCAGTTCTTTCATTCCAGCCTGCAGCGATTTTCCTTTTAATGCTGCAGGACGAAGATGAAGAAGCAAAGCCCTCATTTCAAGCTGTGATTGATTAATCATTTTTTCAACCATCTTTAATTGCTTAGCTTCAGAATCTTGTAGCGTAAGATTGGATTCCGTAATAGCAGACATAAGCATCGAAGCGGCAAATAGCTGCTGACTAACGGAGTCATGCAGTTCTCTAGCAAGCCGATTTCGTTCCTGAGAAACAATTTCTTGCACTTGCTTTTGCTGATTTTCCACTTTTTCCGTTGCCATCTTTTGGGATTTCTGTGCTTGAAGAATCATTTTATGATCTACTTTATTTAAACGGCTTATAATTCGAGACGTTTCTTGAATAAGCGGTTCATTTGCCGACATATGCCGGTGGCCATTTTCTATTTCATATAATCGGTTTTCAACATATGTCCACTGCTGTCTCCACATAAACCCCATGATTCCTCCAATCACGCTTCCGATCGTCAGGCTCAAACTGAAGGAAAACAGCACAAAAGGCATGCCAAATACGCTTGTTTTCCATAAGTCGCTAAGTTGAAAAACAGGATATGCAAAAAACACGGTAAGGAGCACGGATACAAATACAAAAAAACTTAGGAAAATCCCCCATAATAACTGCCGTTGAAGAATACTCATATCCTTTGCACCTCTATATCTCCAATCACAACAGTTGTAACAATCTTCACCCTATGAGCAGATTGATCAAATTCCTCTGTTTTGATAGACAAATTTTCATTGAACGAAAAGCCGCGCTGATGTCCAAAAACCGTTACGTTTCCTGCTAGTTTAGAATGATTCACAGATACTTCCGTTTCGTAAGGAATGAGCACTTTAATATTTCCAAACACTTGACGAATAAAAATAACCGCATCGCCTTTTGGCAGAACGGTATTGCTTAAATCAACCACAATGTCTCCCCATACGCTTTGAATATTAATATCATCCCATTCGTATACGGAGTCTTCGGTTCTTTGACTGCCAAGAAGTTTATTCGTCAAAACCGGTCGGACCTGCACCAAACTTTGGTTTGGCTGCTGGGTAAATTCGTCAGTTGGTCTGAATTCAATCGGATGCTTTCTTGATTGAATAAATCTAAGTAAAAAATACAGAAAAAGAGCAATAACTAAAAACTTAAAGGCAACCGTATTAAATATATTCAACACAAGCCCAATAACGCCAATCCAAAATAAAATACGCCCTAGTTTTCTTCTCATTTTTTTTCGCCCAATATACATGAACGCACCGGCAATTAATACAGAAAAGATCAAGCCGCTGTGAAAAAACATAATTTCAATAAACAGGACAAATAAACTGCAAATAAAAATGAACATAAGAGATTCTGTTTTGTTTACGCTTTGCACAGCTCTCTCTCCCTTCTCCTCGTAGATGACATAGCGTTCTTTGGATGCTGCAGGTATCTATTCTCTCACCTTAAAAAGACGCAGAAACCTACGCCTTTTTTAGAATACCATGTTTTATGCAGAAACACTGATTTTTTACGATGATTTTACTCTTTTTTCTAATTCAGCAATCTTGCTGTCTACCGTTTGTCTATAGTAATTTGTATTAATTTGATTTTCAAGCTGGTCAATATAGGTTTCCATTTCGTCAAACTGGCTGTAAGACGTATAAGATGCTTCTGTTTTCATTACTGAATTCATACGATGATGCGCACGAGCAATATTTTCGCGCCCCATTAGTTCCATACGGCGAATATGCATATCTTTTACCTTATGCTTCATTTCTTCATACTTTTGTTCAAGCTCTTCTAACTGCTTGGATGCATCTTCATAAGATTCTTTTACGCGCTTTGCTCGCTCTTCGTAGTGAGCATGTTCTTTTAAAATAAATTCATGTAATTCCGCTTCTTCAGCTGCTTGTGCTACTTGTGCTTGCTCATGGCGCTTTTTCATCATGTCAAGGGCCAGATGATATTCGCGATTAAACTGTTCTTTTAACGTGTGCTGTCGCTCAACAAGCTGCCTTACCTTTTCGGTTTCCTGCTCGCATTGACGCAAATAGTGGTTTAGTGCAGCAATTGGATTTTTTTGTTCTTTGTGATCAAGCAATTGATGAAGGTCTGCAGAAATCGTTTCTTTCATTCGAGTAAATAAGTTTCTCATTGTGTTCATCTCCTTAGATAATAAAGTAAACTTTTATTATTTTTGATTTAAGTCAGCCCACTGACGTTCAAAATGCTTAAACGGATCTTCTTTTTCCGTTTTTATAGGGCTGCTGCTGTTCCACTTTTTATATACAATGTAAAGTACGACTGCTGCGATGATACCAGCAAGGGCCGGAAGGTTTGAAACAGTTGTTAAGAGTACGACAACACCAATAAACCCCCAGAGCCATTTTTTAAAGGGGGTCTCTGCTTTAACAAACCCTTTAAATGCTACGTACAAAATAACCAAGCCAAGTGCAAGCCCTACCATCGGACCGACATTTGTAAAAAGAACGATAGCAGCTACCGCTCCAATCAAAAACAAACCAACTTTTTTCATTTTGTCTCCTCCTTTCGCTTATCTATATACTTAGTTTAAGGATTATGACGTTTTTTCAAAACGAGCTAGAGCTTTATTTTCTCCTAAGACCTAAGGCTGACAACAAGCTCAGTCTGATTGTACAAAAAAATGACAGCTTATGATAAGCTGTCATTTTGACATAAAAAAAGCTCTTCCGTTATACGAAGAGCTGGGTTGGATTAAAATATAGTGTGTAACAACAAGTGTCGATTGCTTTTCAATAACGTTCTGTAAGCCATGTTTTGTACCATTGTACTGCAAGCGGCTAGCTACCTCGTACTCCGGTGGCAATTATCTATCTACAAAATGTAACCATTTTGTCCTTCCTTCCGTTCAGTTCCTTCCAGAAAGTTCCCCTACCATTATTTGGGTTTCTCGCTCGAGGGGTTTACCTCGTTCCACTCTTACCATTTCTGATAAGACTTCGTCACTGTGGCACTTTCAGAGTAGTCAAGCCATATCTTAAAAAGACTTAGGCTTTTTCCCCGCCGTTAGCTTTTAACAGCTACCCTAGCTTATGACTTCGCTAGGCACGAACACTACAGACATCGCAGTCTGTGCGAGCATGGACTTTCCTCTACATCCTCATATGTGATGCAGCAATTACCCGAACGTTATTGATAACGACTTTCCTTAGTATAATAAAAATAGGAGTTGAATGCAACTCCTATTTTTAGGTTATTCGTATAATTTACTTCCAAACACATGTTTTTCTAAGTTCGACAAACGTTTTAAAATATCAAAGTTTGTCGTACCCGCTTGCTGCTGCTGTTGAGCCGGCGGCGGGGTAAACGAAGGTTGTTGCGGCTTTTTAGATAACTCTTCTACTTGCTTTTTTAAGCGTAAATTTTCAGTTTGTAATGCTTCAATTTCTTCATGAAATGCTTCATAATCTTTAATAACAGAATCTAGATACTTATCTACTTCTTCTTGATTATAGCCTCTCATGCCTGTTTTAAATTCTTTTTCTAAAATTTCTTTGGCCGTTAAACGAATCTTATCAGCTAACATCTCTATCACCTCGAATACGATAAACCTTATCTTTATTATAATTCATTTTTTCAAAAATAGCTTCAAATGTCAATTTATCTTTTAAAATGTTTCGCCAAGTGGCGTTAAAAAGACGAAAATTTTTCTTCATCCACGATATCCTGTAAGTCGTGAGACGTCACCATTATAATAGGGTATTCTTCTCGTTCAGCACGTTTTTTAGCCGTTTCTAACATATATTTAGGACTTCCTTCGTGCTCTTCGTCGTAAACTAAACAAATACCTTCACTTTTTTCTACTAAAAACTGATTTTTTAACCGAAACTGTGCTGGACTTTCATATTTCTTTTTTGTGATGCTATCTACATAATCTGCTTGACTTAAGACGAATTCATACAATTCTTTATTGGCTTCATTCCATTTTTCTTCTTGCTCCAAAAATGGTGTTAAAACAGCTAACTGAAGCTGGGGATAATCGAGCTGTAGATCAAATACCACTTCTGCTGCCCAAATCTCTACTCCTAGCTGGCCACTAATCAATACCCATTCTAATCCATCTTCTACTAATTCCTGTAATTTTTTATAGAGCGCTTTTTTTATGTATGTAATGCCTTGATGTTTTTCATTAAAAATCCCAAGTTCGAATGGCTTATAACCAGTAACCGTTAGCACCTTCATTATATAACTCCTTTGTAACAAAATAGAATAGGAACTGATGTAATCAGCTCCTATTAACGTACATTATCTAAAATACCCTGAATTAGGTCCTTGATGCGCGCCTTTTGTATGACAGCTTCCTTGGCCGCAACCTTTGTGTCCCGGATAACTAGCACCTGCTACTTGACCTGGGTAGCCTCCTTGACCTGGGTAACTAGCACCTGCTACTTGACCTGGGTAACCTCCTTGACCTGGGTAACCAGCACCTGCTACTTGACCTGGGTAGCCTCCCATTTGACCTGGATAGCCTGCTCCCCCTACTTGAGTTGGATATTGCTGCGCACCGCCAAAAAACTGTTGATTTGAAGTTTCATTTACAACAGATTGCGTTTGCGGGAAGTAATGTACGTGCTTCACATTTGTATGATTCACCAATGTATTATGACTTGGATGAATGTGAGGTACAACTACCTCCTGAGAAGTAAACTGCGTGCAGCATTTTGTTGGATGCACGATTGGTGGCATACATTTTGTTGGTCTTGGATACATATCCTTTTTCCCCTTTCACTGTTTAGTTATTACACTATTACAATATGTGAAGGGCAGTGTACATGTACTAAGACAAACACCTATTTTTGGCCTACATAAAGGAGTTATACGAATTTTTCAAACTGCTTAAGACAATTACTGTTAAACAAATTAATGCGAAAAATGATACTAAAATCACATTTTTCATGAGGCCTCTCTCCATCTCACCAAAGTTCTGTTTTTAAGCTGTAAGAATAAGTCTTACATTGACTAATTTTATCAATGACTGAAAAATAGAACAATATAAAACATCCACAAAAACAAAAGAATAATAATTCTGAATATTTTAAAATAAATCAGCTGAAGTCTATGCTTTAGCTGATTTATTTTTTAGTCTAAGAAGTCTTTTTTCAAGCGCTTCCTTCGACGTTTTTTTAGTCATTTCTCTGAGTTGATTCCACTTTTCCAAGGCCAGCTCAGTATATAGAAGTGCTTGATGCACATCTTTGAGACGATGCTCATAAATTTTAGCTAGCTCAACCAATGCTTCTATAGCGACGTCACCTTCACATGTTTGAACCAAGGGTTCAAACATGTCCACTGCCTCTTTCCAACTCTTCTCTTTTTTATAATGATAAGCCATCGCTAGCTGAGCTTTTTCATGCTCCTCTTTTTCTTTTTCCGCTACGCCCTGATAAAGAGAGAAAGCGTGCTTGTTCTCCCCTAACTGCTCGTACCATCTTGCTACTTCGTATGTTTCTTTTTCTGTAAACTCCTCACTAGTAAGGAGATGCTTTGATAAATGAATGTATAAGGTAATAAGCGATAAAATATCATATTCATTATGTTTCATAATATCGAATAAGCCTCTTGGATTTTTCGTTTCAATAAAATCAAAATAAATCATGGGAGCTAAAAAACCTGGAATATCATCAACTCGTTCAATTCCAAGTATTTCTTTTTCGACATTCGCAAGCTTCACCGAACTCATTTTGTGTTTCCACAGCCTTCTTGACGCATGCAGCAAATCAAAGTGACCGAACTTAGGCAGCTTGGGCAAATGATCTCTCAATAGCGTATGGCGAGTCTTCACGTGAGGCCAATCGAAAGATTTCCCATTATAAGTCACAAGCGTCGTATAGTCTACTTCTTTTAAAAAACTTTCGTAAAATGCTACTTCTCCACTTGGCTCCGTTAATATATGCTGACGAAAAACGACGGAATCTTTTAGCACCCTTGCATATCCTAGCAAAAAGATAGTTGTTCCCGTACCTGTACTAAGCCCCGTCGTTTCCGTATCAAAGAAAAATAAATCTGAATATGTGTGGCCTTTTGATGAGAGCGGATGAGCAACTGTAGACCGATTCCATACTTGCACTACTTTTTTCAGCTCATTAAATTCATAATGTCCATGTTTGTAGTCGAGCGGGTACACCACTTCTCTGATCATACAGTAGCTGTCTTCCGCAAAGTAAGGCACAGCATGATTTCCCTTCCATTCCTGCTCATAGGGAATAGATGCGCTCTTAGGTCGCTGCGGGTTACTTTCAACCGGCGGCTTTGCTTCTGTAACATGAAGATGCTTTTTCATACGGTTTAATTTATTTTTAAAAGACAAGAGTTCACCTACTTTGCAGTTGTTGTAGCAGCACGAGCGCATCGCTTTTTGCGTGTTCTCCCTGTGCTTCCATACCGATACAAGACGGACAGCCGCTTTGGCAAGAACAATTTACAATTAATTGATTGGTTTGATTTAGCACATCATTCATTTGTTCGTATACTTTATCACTTAGTCCAATGCCTCCCGGGTATCGATCATATAAGAAGATAGTCGGCTGTTCGTTGTGCACCGCTTTTATCTGAGGCACTACATGTAAATCAGCCGGGTCGCACATCACCATAAGCGGTGCAATTGACTGAATGGCATTTGCCACGGAAATGAGCGCTTGTTCCAATCGTTCTTCAGATTCGTAAAACTGTTCTTTTTCAAAGCTTAGCCACACGGCATTTGTATGAAGCTCTTCTTCCGGAAGTGAAATGGGACCTGACCCTATGTTTTCATGCGTCTCAAACTTTATTTTTTTAAATATCGTAGCCATAGCGCTGACCATTACATCACCGTAACCGATTGAATATGTCCTTTCCAGTCGTTCTTTATCAGCTTCTAGAACCTTTAAGTTAACCGCTAAGTTTGCATCGGTGAAATAGTCTACATCGACTTCACGAACATACGCTTTTTTCTCATCCCAGTCCAAGTATTCTACTTGATACTGAATGCCTTGATGCAAGTAAATCGCCTCATCATGAAGAAGCGTCATGGCACTAAAGCGATCCATTTCTCCAATTACTTTCACATTTGCAACGTCCGATTGATCAATGATGACAACATTTTCTTGGGATGCAGAGCGCAGACTGATATTATGAGCTGGAAACGAATCATTCATCCAGTACCATTTGTCTCCGCTAAAATGAATCACTCGCTCTTCTTGCAAAAACTCCAGCACGTCTTCAATTTCTACCCCATCAAATGTTTCTCCCTGCTTAAACGGCAGCTCATAGGACGCGCATTTTAAATGATCGACTAAAATAACAAGATTATCAGGATTAATTCGAGCTGTTTCTGGATTTCTGCTAAAAAAGTAATCGGGATGCTGAATCATATACTGATCAAGCGGACTTGAACTTGCGACCATCACAATGACGGCTTCTCCGTGACGTCTCCCTGCTCGTCCTGCTTGCTGCCAAGCGCTTGCAACCGTGCCTGGATAACCTGTCATCACACACACCTGCAGCTGCCCGATATCCACTCCTAGCTCTAAAGCATTCGTACTGACTACCCCGTAAATACTTCCCTCTCGAAGTCCTCTTTCTATTTCGCGTCGCTGCTTCGGCAAATATCCTCCGCGGTACCCTTGAATAGACTTATTTTGAAGCTGGTTTTTTACGAGCTCCTGCAGATACGTTAAAATAATTTCCACTCGTACTCGGCTTCGTGCAAATACAATCGTTTGAATTTTATTTTCCAAAAACTCTCCTGCAATATTTCGCACTTCAAGCGTAGCACTTCTTCTAATGTTTAAAGGTTTATTAACAATAGGCGGGTTATAAAAAATAAAATGCTTGCGGCCGCTAGGCGCTCCGTTGTTATCTACTAACATAACATGAGCTCCCGTTAAATGCTCAGCAAGTTCTTTTGGGTTAGCGATGGTCGCTGATGTACAAATAAAGATAGGATTGCTTCCATAGTAGCGGCAAATTCGCTTTAACCGGCGTATAACGTTAGCTACGTGGCTTCCAAAAACACCGCGGTACGTATGAAGTTCATCAATCACAATGTACTTCAGGTTTTCAAACAGTGATACCCATTTAGTATGATGAGGTAAAATAGCTGAATGAAGCATATCTGGATTCGTAATAACAATATGACCTGCTTTTCTTACCTTTTGACGGATATTTGCCGGAGTATCTCCATCATACGTGTAGCTATTGATTGGTACTTCCATTTCTTCAATGATTTCATTTAATTCACTTTTTTGATCTTGGGCAAGCGCTTTTGTTGGAAACAAATAAAGAGCTCTAGCCTGATCATTCTCCATAATACTCTGAAGTACCGGTAAATTGTAACACAATGTTTTCCCCGATGCTGTCGGCGTCACAGCCACAACATTCTTCTTAGCTGTCGCCAAATCAAACGCTGTTTTTTGATGCGTATAAAGCGAACCAATTCCTCGGTTCTCAAGTGCTTGACGCAGTTTCGTATGCAAAGAAGCCGGAAATGGCGCAGTTTTAGCTTCTTTCTCTTCGATTGTATGCCAATGAACAATATTTTTCTGATACGATGGATTCGTTTGCAAGATATCCATTACTTCTTGTAAGTTTTTTCGTATTCTCATTTTCATCACCTGCTTCTATTTTAACGAATGAACGTTCGATAGAAAACCATAAGTTTTTGTATGTTTTTGGTGGATTCGGACATGGTATTAATACAGTAAATTTTTCAAGGAGATGTTAAAAATGGGAAGCCCTTATCTTTGCCCTAGCTGCAAAACAAATCGAACGCGTTTTAATATCATTGAACAAAATGCAAAACCTGTAAAAATGGATCCAAGAAGCGGAGACGTCGTAGAAGAATACACAAACGATACGCTCGATGCCTTTCACGCTGCTTATAACGGACCGCAAAAACGCATTCAGTGCGGAGCTTGCGGATTAGTAGAAGATGAAACCATGTTTGTACGGCATGCTGAATCGAATAAACTTCAATAAAAAAGGTGAGGCTCTTTAGCCTCACCTTTAATCATATAAATCTTTATGCTTTTTCTTAATCAAAAAGCAGACATTTTCATCTAAAAAATTCATGTCTTTTCTTATAGAAACATGCTAAAATACCTAAAAAAGATATGGAGATGATGGTCATGTCATTTCTTCTTTCGCTTTTACCTTTCTCCTTTTTGAAGAAATTTCGTTTTCCTTCAGGAAGAGAAGTTAATGAAAATAAAATGTTCGATAAAACGAATGTAGAGATGCTTCAACAGAGAGTCAAGCTAGTTTCACTTGCTCTTGTAGTTTCCTATCCTATTTATATTTATATAGGGTTTTCTTTACTTCAACATGCGGGGACATCTCAGTTTAGACATACACTAATTGGTATTCATTTCACTAGTTTTGCTCTCTCCTCTCTTTATTTATTTTTCTATTATGTTAGTAAGAGAAAAGAACGGTTTGCTAACTACTTAAGTACCATTGTATATGGCTATATATTTTATTACGTATTTGCTGCAGCACTTTCTACTATTAACAGTCAGCTTTTCACAGGTCGCGTAGACGTGTATATGATGCTTTTGATTTCCACAGCTGTTTTATGTCCTATGAAATTAAAACATCTGTGCATCATTTTTATTCCTAACCATCTTTTTTTACTATACGGCTTATCACGATATGTACCGGATTCTTTTTCACTTATTTCAAAGCAGATCAATACAACTGCAGCAGTTGCTATCGCTTTACTTATTTCATACATTCTTTATACATACCGTCACAGAGAATATATGAATCATTTACAGCTAAAAGAAAGCGAACGTAATTTTTTTACGCTGTTCAAAATTAATCCCTATCCTTTGCTATTAACGAGATTATCCGACCACAAAGTGCTGCTCATTAACAATAAAGCTATTCATTTTTACAATCTTGCTTCTCAAGATCTTGATCAAATAGACGGATTTATAATCTATCCTACTGATGAAGATCGAGAGGAGATTTTAAAACGTCTTCAACAAGAGAAATATGTAAAAAACTACATCCTAGAAGCACGTGAACATGGAGATTCTAAGTGGGTTATGATCAATTATGAATTACTAGAGTATCAAAGCGAAAGCTGCATACTCGCAGGTATTACCGACATAACCGATTTAAAAGCGGTTGAGCATGAATTGAGCTTGCACGCTTCAACTGATATGCTAACCGGAATTTTAAATCGAAGAAGCGGAATGGAAAAACTGCAGCTGGAACTGCTGAGAGCTAAAACCAATCATACATCTTTCCTATTATGCTTTATCGATATTAATTCTTTAAAACTAGTAAATGATCAATATGGTCATAGAGAAGGCGACTGGCTTATTAAAACAATAGCAGAATCAATTAGTGGTTATATTGGTAACGATGATACGCTCTTTCGCTACGGAGGAGATGAGTTTTTATTAATTGCTCCTGAACAAACGGAAGAATACGTACAAGAGCTGTGGCAAAATATTAATGAACAGCTAGAAGATAAAAAGAAAGAATTTAATAAGCCGTATGCACTGTCTGCGAGTTACGGATTTATTATATGTGCACCTCCTTCAGACGACACCAACCTAGATACATTAATTCAAAAAGCAGATGCTTCCATGTATAAGCAAAAACATACGCGCGTTTCTTCCACATTTAAGTAAATCATCGAAGTCCTTGCGCCATCGCATCAGGTAGATTCGCTAAATAGAACGTTCAAGGAATAAATCCGTGCATGAATTACGCATGCACTTTCTTTCTTTGCAAAGAAAAACTATAATAGATGATGCAAGTATTTTACTGATATATGGAAAGGACGTACATATGTTTACAATTAAAGAATATACAGCTGAACAATTGCAGGATCCATTTGGTCTCCTTCTAGGTGAACGCTATGAATTTCATTTATACATTGAGGTAGAAGAAGATGATGAATTATATACGGGCAACGACCTAGCACTACGCGTAGTATATATTAAAAGCGAAGATAACACTTCTATTGCCCAAACTCATTTCTACGAAGTTTCAACAAATAAAGTATTAGACTTCGACCTTGAAGAAGAGGAAGAAGAAGTTGTAAAAGAATTTTGCGGGAAGCATTTACCTTCAGAGGAAGGTACAAATAACGAGGAATAATTAAAAGAGACTGGGACAAACGTATTTTAGTTGAAGGAAAATCCGAACGATGAATCGAGGTTCTTAGTGGAGAATCAAACTCGTTCGGATTTTTTCATTGGTAGAGTGAACGTAGGTTTTATGTATGTAACTGCTTCTAGCTGTTGTGTAACAAACGAGCCCTACCAGCTCATTTGTTCGTCTGTAGATTGAATTGATTTCGTTATGTCCCAGCCTCATTTTTGATTTCGTTTTTCCATTAGCTTTTTAACTACTTCTTTTGGCTCCCAGCATGTAAACTGATACGAAGGACGGGTTTCATAGCCAAGTCTTTTGCATCGATACTTCATTCCCTTATCCAATTTAATACTTTGAAAATGTTGACATGTGGCACAGCAATGAAATGAACTCATGCCTTCTCTTCTCCCCTACTTTAATCTATTTTCTTAATCATATAAATAAAACAAATTTGTACAAAAAAAGCTGCCTATCGGCAGCTTTCATATGTAGCGTTGAATTATAATTTTACAACATTCTCCGCTTGAGGTCCACGTTGGCCTTCAACGATTTCAAATTCAACTTTTTGACCTTCTTCTAATGTTTTGAAGCCTTCAGATTGGATAGCTGAAAAATGAACAAATACGTCATTTTCGCCTGGTACTTCGATAAAACCGAAGCCTTTTTCACTGTTAAACCATTTTACTGTACCTGTAGTAGCCATGTAAAAAAACCTCCAAAAAATGTAAAAATTTTAATATGTTACTCTATATTTACATTTATACCGTAAATAAAAAATTCACATATTATAAAAGAGACCTACGCGAAGTAGATCTCCTTTATAACAAGTGAATTTTCACTAAATCTAATTCGGGTATATGGTCAAAAGTAGTATTCATTACATTTATTAAATTTGGTTGCGTTTACATTATACTATACCTATATGTAGAATGCAAATATTGGGCCATTCTTAACATATGGCTCATCCGTTTTGCAAAATATTTATCTTCCTTACGTCAACATGTTATCAATGTGGGCGTCGATAATTTCTTTGCGTTTATTTTGCAGGGTCTCAAATAATAGCTTAGCTTCTTCTGAAGTTAGTGCAAATGTTGTTGTTTCTTCATGGTTTTCTTCTTTTGTATGAAGCACAAATATGCTTTGTTGAATTCCACTCATACATATTCCTCCTTTTTCGATAGTATAGGCTTTTTTATATTTTTCATGTATGCTTCACACGTTTTTAACAAATTATAAGAAAGGTTAAAACTTATAAGGAGTGATACTATCATGAAGAAATCGTTTTTGTTTGTTGTAGGCTGCATGACGACCCTTTCTTTATTCGGCTGCAGCACAGCAGATCAAGGTAAAGATGGCGTCATTGATGATGATACAGTCCGCAATGTCACATATGAAAATGGGAACAATAAAACGAAAATGAATGACGTAAACGATACGCAAGACGTACAGCGTAACGAAAAAGAACAGTATAATCAGTCCGGCGGAATGAGAGTAGCCGATGTGGCGGCTGATCGTATCGTAGCGTTAAAAAACGTAAAAGATGCTAATGTCATCGTAACCGATCATACAGCTTATGTGGCCGCTGTATTAGACGACAACAAAGAAGGTAATCTTACAAAAGATATGGAGCATAAAATCGCACACGAAGTAAGAAAAGCAGACGGTAGTGTTCATCGAGTATTTGTTTCAACAAACCCTGATTTTGTAAACCGTATGAACGGATATGTGGACAAGCTCCAAACAGGTAAACCAGTTTCTGGACTGTTTGACGAGTTTTCAGAAGTTGTTCGACGCGTGTTCCCGAATTCACGCTAATATACATGAATGTCAAAAGAGCATTTTATAAAATGCTCTTTTCATTTTACCTATTGCATAAAATATTGCATAAAAAGTGCGCTTATAAGTTTCTGAATATTTTTATTTTATTTTATTTTGAAAACGATTTCATTTCTTTATTATAGAGGGATAGGGGATTTTCGCCTTATGTATTTTACGGTTTTGTGGGTTGATAGTAAGGGAAAAGTTTGTTAGTTTTAGGAACCATAAGATGTTTGCATGGCGAGTAGTACTCGTTTCATGCATAAAAAATGCATAAAGGGGAGATTTCGTGGATATTGGTGTTTATATTTCACTGGGCATTTATTTTGTAGGAATGCTTGGAATAGGATGGTATGCCTACACAAAAACAACTCAAGACGTATCGGGTTACATGCTAGGCGGACGCGGACTAGGTCCGGCTGTTACTGCGCTTTCAGCAGGTGCTTCAGATATGAGTGGATGGATGTTAATGGGTCTTCCGGGATCCATGTATGTGACAGGTCTTTCAAGTTTATGGCTTGCAGTAGGTTTATCTATTGGTGCGTATTTAAATTATTTAATCCTCGCTCCGCGTCTTCGCACTTATACGGAAGTAGCGAATGACTCCATTACAATTCCGGACTTTTTTGAAAATCGCTTTGGCGACCATGCTAAGGTTCTTCGAACAGTATCAGCGATTGTTATCTTTATTTTCTTCACTCTTTACACTTCAGCTGGTATGGTATCAGGCGGACGATTGTTCGAATCGGCATTTGGTGTGAATTATCAAATTGGCTTATTTGTAACAGCATCTGTTGTTATTGCCTACACCCTTTTCGGTGGATTTTTAGCCGTTAGTTTAACAGATTTTGTTCAAGGTGTTATTATGTTTCTTGCCTTAGTTTTAGTACCTATTGTAGCTTTCACCAATGTTGGAGGCGTTAACACAACAATAGATATTGTACAGGACATTAATCCAGCATATCTTGACATTTTTAAAGGTACGACCGTTTTAGGTATTATATCTTTCTTAGCCTGGGGACTTGGCTATTTCGGACAGCCTCATATTATCGTTCGCTTTATGGCTATCTCTTCTGTTAAGGAGTTAAAACCCGCCCGTCGTATTGGAATGAGCTGGATGATTATTTCTATTATTGGTGCTATGCTGACAGGACTTGTTGGGATTGCATATGTAGAAAAAACAGGTATGAAACTAGCAGATCCTGAAACTATTTTTATTAAATTTGCGGATATACTCTTCAATCCGTTAATTACTGGATTCTTATATGCAGCTTTACTAGCGGCAATTATGAGTACCATTTCTTCTCAGCTGCTTGTAACGGCAAGCTCTGTTACAGAAGACTTTTATAAAACATTTTTCCGACGCAAGGCCTCTGACAAAGAGCTTGTGACGGTTGGAAGAGCTGCGGTTTTAGGTGTTGCAATTATTGGCATTTTGCTTTCTTTAAAACCTAGTGATACGATTTTAGGGCTGGTTGGATATGCTTGGGCTGGATTTGGTTCAGCTTTTGGTCCTGCTATTTTACTAAGTCTTTACTGGAAGCGTATGACTCGATGGGGAGCACTTGCAGGGATGATTGTAGGTGCTGCTACAGTATTAATTTGGGTAAATACTCCATTGAAAGATGCCCTTTACGAAATGATTCCTGGGTTCTTTTTAAGCTTATTAGCTGTTGTTATTGTAAGTTTACTAACAAAGAAACCGTCAAACGATGTTCAAAATCAATTCATTGAAATGAAAGAAATATTAATTAAAGAATCGAAATAAACAAAAAGAAGCTGAAGAAAAGTACGTTAGTTGAAGGAAGATCCGAACGAATTTGATTCTTGATGAAGAATCAAATTCGTTCGGATTTTTTTATTGGTATGGTGAATGTAGATTTCATGTATGTAGGTGCTTCTAGCGTTTGATTTAGTTATGTCTCAATCTCTTTTTGTTTTTAATCTCCTTTTCTTATCATATATATACTAAAGATCAATAAAGGAGGTTTTTGGTATGCAACATTCTTATTTCCCTTATGAACCTACACAGCAACTGCGCGTAGATACACAAAATAGAGAAATTAAAGTAACTGGTGAAGGAAGTGCTTCAGCCATTCCAAATGAAATTTCCATGACGATTGGAACGCGCACGGAAAACCGAGATGTTCAAGAAGCCTTAAAAGAAAATTCAGCTGTTTCAAATACTCTGCTGCAAGAGATAAAAAAACTTGGAATCAATGACCAGCAAATTGAAACAGCTTCGTTCACTATAAATCCTAAATATGATTACAGCGATGGAAAATCGATTCTTATAGGATACGAAGTACAGCACTTATTTAGAGTAAGAGTACAAGATGTAAAACAAGCTGGCGATGTTTATAACGCTACGTTTTCAAGCGGAGCCAACGTAGCGCAAGATCTTCAATTCCACGTTACAAATGATGATAAATATGAACAAGAAGCGATAAGCAAAGCTTTGCTTAACGCTAAAGAAAAGGCCTTTACCATTGCCAACACGCTGCAGCTCCCTATTAACCAAATTCCTATTTTAATCGAAGAAGGACCTGTCTATCAGTCATCTGGCTCCTCGCCTAAGTTATTAGCAGCCTCTCCCCCTATTCAAGCTCAGTCCTTGATTGTATCTGCTTCTGTAAAAGTTACGTACACGTATTAATACTTGTGGTAAACTATAGATTATTATAATGAAGAAACTAATCTAAAGGAGCTCTTTGCACAATGACTTCTGAACATTTACTAGCAGCTTATCAAACCCTATGGTTGAACCGTTCGTTCGCTTCTAAACAAGCCATGACAAGTGAAGATCAGCTTCACGAAGCCATTATGAAAGATTTAAAAGATGAAATGACTCATCCACGCGTCCGGCAAACACCGTATGTAAAATATCACCTTGGCATAAAAAGAATTCTAAACAGCAGTCTTTCCTCTGATGAAAAAGTTGCGCTTGCGTCCCTATACACAAACCTTTTAGATAGCTGTGTATAACGGATATCAATCCAGTGTAAAGACGAACAAATGGGATAAAGGAGCTGAACCGCTTGTGACACCGCGGTTGATTTCCGTGCAAGGCTTCGCTTTCCGCGGGCTGCCTATGAGCCTCCTCGTCGCTTGTGCTACTGCGTGGTCTCATCCCTTCCGTTTTTCCCGCAGGAGTCTACGCCTTGCCCTCCAATCAACCGCTAGAAGCAACGAAATAGATGAAACCTACGTTCACCGTAACAACAAAAAACAAGAACTATTAATCAGTAATTTTGATTAATAGTTCTTGTTTAACTTTAACTAGAATACTTTTGTCCCAGTCTCTTTTCTTTATTTAATTAACGCTTTTTCTTCTAAGCTTTGAAAAACAGCGTTAAAGTCTTGCTTCAAATCCTCAAATTCCTCTAACCCTACTGAAAGGCGAAGGAGTGAATCAGTAATTCCTTTTTCTTCACGTACTTCTTTTGGGATACTTGCATGAGACATTGTTGCAGGATGCGTTAGAATGGATTCAACTGCACCTAGACTAACGCCAATTGAAGCTAATTTGACTCCTTGTAAAATATGTCGTGCTACTTTTTCATCCTGTACTTGGAAAGAAATCATAGCTCCGTATCCATTTGCTTGTTCTGAAATCAGTTTGTGGTCTGGATGACTTTTTAAGCCCGGGTAGTATACACGGCTCACTAGAGATTGTTCTTCAAGCCATTTTGCAAACTGTAGCGCTGTTTTTAACTGCTGATCTAAACGAACTTTTAATGTCTTAATTCCTCGAAGCAGTAAAAAACAATCCTGCGGTCCCAAGATAGCACCAAAAGCATTTTGTACAAACTTTACTTCTTCTGCTAGCTTTTCATCGCTTACTACAACTAAACCGCCAATGACGTCACTGTGGCCGCTGATGTATTTTGTAGCACTATGAATCACAATGTTTACACCAAGGTCAATCGGCTGCTGTAGATAAGGTGTTAAAAACGTGTTATCCACAATTGTAAGGAGATTGCGCTCCTTCGCCAAACTTGCTACTGCTTTAATATCCGTTACCTGTAAAAATGGATTTGAAGGGCTTTCGATATAAATGGCCTTCGTATCTTTTGTGATAGCTTCTTCTACTTTCTCAACCTTCGTTGTATCAACAAAAGTTGTTTTGATACCAAACTTTGAAAATAATCGTGTTAATACACGATATGTCCCGCCGTACGTATCATGTGAAACTAAAATTTCATCCCCTGATTCAAAAATAGATAACACCGATGAGATAGCAGCCATACCTGATGAAAAAGCAAAACCAGCGTATCCATTTTCTAGCTGAGCAATGGTGTTTTCTAAAGCCTCACGAGTTGGATTCCCTGAACGAGAATAGTCATAGCGGCCGTTGTTCGTCTCATCTTCTTGGTTAAATGTAGATACCTGATAAATAGGTACGTTAACCGCTCCAAAATGACCGTCAATTCCTGTATTTGCATGAATTAAGTTCGTTCCAAATCTATGTTTATTATTGTTGGTATGCATCAAATGCCTCCTTCAAATCTTTAATTAAATCATCTGCGTGCTCAATTCCAACTGATAATCGCAGTAAACAGTTTGTTACTCCGACACGATTTCGAATTTCCTCCGGAATATCAGCATGTGTTTGACGAGCTGGGAATGTCATTAAACTTTCCACGCCTCCTAAGCTTTCTGCAAATGTAATAACTTTGACATTTTCTAAAAGTACTGACACGATATCAGGGTGTGAGACAGCAAAAGAAATCATGCCTCCAAATCCAGTTGCTTGTTTCTTCATGATTTCATAGCCTGGATGTGTTTCAAGACCAGGGTAATACACTTTTTCCACGAGATCATGAGCAGTAAGCCAATTTGCAATTTTCAGTGCGTTTTCATTATGCTTTTCCATACGAAGCGCTAGCGTTTTAACACCGCGTAATAACAACCAGCTGTCCTGTGGACCTAAGATTGCCCCCGCTGCATTTTGATAAAAACGAATTTTCTCTCCTAAGCTACTACATCGAGCCACTACAAGACCAGCAACTACATCATTATGACCCCCAATGTATTTGCTTGCGCTATGTATCACAATATCTGCTCCAAGCTCTAAAGGACGCTGATAATAAGGCGACATGAAGGTATTGTCAACGATAGTAAGCAAATCATGCTGTTTAGCTAACGCAATTGCTTCTGGCAAATCAGTCACGTGCATCATTGGATTCGTAGGTGTTTCAATAAATAAAGCTTTTGTATTAGAACGAAGCGCATCTTTTACTTGTTCGAGATGGGCTGTGTTGACGTACGAAACAGTAATTCCTTGCTCTGAAAAGATTTCATTTAGTAATCGGTACGTTCCTCCGTATAAATCCTCTGATACAATTAAATGATCTCCGTTTTTAAATAGTGCTAAAACTGCCATTACACCCGCCATTCCTGAAGCGAATGCTACTCCTACTTCTCCTTTTTCCAAAGCAGCAATTGCTTCTTCCAATGCTGTACGAGTAGGGTTTGCCGTACGTGCATAGTCAAATCCTGTACTTTGCCCTAAAGCAGGATGAGCAAATGTTGATGCTTGGTAAATGGGTGTTGTAATAGAACCTGTTGAAGGGTCACGACCTACTCCTGAACGAACTAATAAAGTTTCAATTTTCATCTATTTCTCTCCTTAACTCAAAATAAAAAACACTCTTCACAGATGGAAGAGTGTTCGTTTATACACGATTTCTCTCATCTGTTAGAACAATACTGATGTTCCACAGGAATTAGCACCGTTCAAATGAATGTTTCATTTGATGGTTGCCGGGCATCGCAGGGCCAGTCCCTCCGCCACTCTTGATAAGAGTTCTATATAATTGTTGGTGGTTAACGTTTGTTGTTAATAACTTTAATAAAGATTTTCTTTATTGTCAACATAATTTTCTAAAAAATTTAAATCATCTCATTTGTTTATTCAATATACTTGTCCTGATAAGCACATAAAAAAAGAGACGAAAGCGAGGTCTCTTTTTCTAAGGCAAGTGCACAGATTTCACGTGAGCTAACTTCCAATACATACTTTCTCCATTTGCCGTAATTAGTTCAACAATATTATTAGAAACTTCTTTAAGTACGCCAATTTTTTCTGATTGATCCCCTAAATCTAATACGACCAGCTGATTTTCATATTTTTTAAGCTGCTCTTCAAAGTTTCTGACAAAAGGTGCAGAGGCAGGTCTTACTGGGAGCTCTTTGTCACTTAAAGAATAAGGGGTTAACTCATTGCTGTAAGGGGTAAGCCATTTCAAATGATGCAGAGAAACAAAGACATTTTTATACACTGGAGAATAAAACACGAGATAATCATTCAGCACGCTTGTAATATAGCCATGCAATGATTTCCCTCCCGTTACATAAATTTCAATAAATTTCCCTTTTGCCTGCTGTAAAATATTACGGTAAGAAATTCGCTGACTTTCTTCTATTAAGTTCTCTTCTATTTCACGTAAAACCGTATAGTCTTCTTCAGATACTTCCCGCAAACCATGCATGTGTAAAAGAGGAATATACAAATAATCATGTCCATTATACAAAACCATAATATCTAATCCAAGATCAATAAGTCTGCCAACAAATGTCGTTTTACCTGAAATATCTAACTCCACAATTTTATTGATATAATGATTCATACTCATTCTCATTCTCCTCCTTTTTCCCATATGATAGAAAAGGTGCTTTATAAGCACCTTTTATGTTCCATTTCATCATGCTTTCCAACGATAATTTTTCGTTTTAATAACTTTCTCAGCCGGTGTTGAAGAGCGTGAACCCGTGCGGCGTCCTCGAGAACGATCGTCTGTGCGTCCACCCGTGCGGCGTCCTGTACGTCCACCTGTACGTTCTCCCGTACGGCTTCCTGTACGTTCTTCTGTAGACTTTGCAGCTTCAGTCTCTCCATTTTCTTCTGTTTCTTCATTATTTTGATTGTTATCGTTTTGTTTAAAAGCCCCTTTTGCTCCTACACAAATGGTTTTAACGTGTCTTGGCTGTAAGCGTAATACTTGATTATTCTGCACAAGTGTAAATGTACCATTTCGGCTTTGTACTAACACGCCCTCTACAGCTTCAGGTCCTCCATTATTGATTGATACCCATTTATGAGAAAGGTGGGCAAAAAGATCGTTAAAGCTTTTGGATTTCATATATTCTGGTTCTTGGCTCACTAAGAGTTCATTTGCAGATTGATTAGTTTGATCTCCATCGTTGTTTTGATATTCACTCACACTCTTAACGTGTTCAGTATTAATATAGATGACACCGTCGTCTTCTGTGAGTAGTACTATATAAGCAGATTCAAATGAACCTAAGACATCAAGAAGCTGACCTGCTTTTTTCTCCGGTCCACCTTGGTTAACCTGCACATATTTAGTTTTCATCAATGATAAAGTTGTAGCAAAAGTTTTCCCTCGATATAATTCTAATTCTGCGCTAATTCCAGTAAACGTTTGTGCCGAATTTGACATAGTATCTTCAGTGATACTTTTTACATGCGCTAAGTGATAATATACAAGTGTATATTCTTGTTGATTATTATTTTGGTTGTTTTGATTGTTTTGGTTGTCATTTTCACCATTATTGTTATTATTGTTATTGTTGCTTTCCACTGCTAAGATTAAATAATCTGATTGCACGTCAACCAAATAACCTGTTTTAGATTCAGGTCCTCCACGATAAACGGTCACCACTCTTCCTTTTAGGGGTTTGAAGTGAGAAGAATAGCCTTTATCAGGCATTTGTATATTTTGGCTGCGTTTTTCGCTTGATTTTTGGCGCGGATTTTGATTTTGCCCTTGTTCTTGGCCATAGTAATAGTTACTCATTGTTTTTCCTCCTTATTAGTTATCCTTATTGGTCATTCATACTGTATATATACGTATCATGTACAGCTATTGATTTCCTGCATTTGCCTATTATTAACAAAATCCACTGTTGCCTATAAATTTCCTATAAATCTATCTCTTTTTAAAGAGTCAAAAGGTTATTTTCAATATACGCTGTTCGTTCTTTTATAAAAGACAGCATAAATTCGGGTTCTTTATAAAATTGCTCCAAGTTATCTTTTACGTAAGGATCTTTTAATACATAAGGAGCAATATACTCATGCAGTTGATAAATGATTGGTTTCATGTATTCTATTGTAAATTGATTATTTAGAACATTGTTCATTTTTTGAATATATCGCTTTTTAATGCTGTTCACCGCCAGTAAGCGAGCTGTAAGCGTATTAAATCCTTGTGCGCGGACATAGTCTCCTTCCATTACTTTTCCATTTACATCTCTTCCCCAAGTTGCATCATAATCCCATGGAATTAGTTCAAAGCGCCCGCTTTCATGATTTAGATAGAGGGCATAGTTATGGACAAAACCGTCGTAATTCTGCATACAAATAATACCGACTAACCAAGATAAGTAGCGGTCGACGTTCAGATACTTCTCAATATTCTGTTCGAATTCCGTATTTGTCCACGTATTAAGATTAAATATAAACTTTTCTAATTTTTCCTCATCCCCTTCTTTCACTGCTTTATCTTCATATCCAGATAACAAAGTTGTTTTCGGCCTTTTATCCAAATCGCTCATCAAAGAAAAATTAGCATCTCCGTCCACTGCATAAAATATGGATCCATCCGCTAAATTTCTTTTTTTCAAAAATAGTTCATCTACCGATTCGAGCTGAAGATATATTCCTTCATTTTTCCCATTAATCTTAAGGGTGACAAACTGAGAATGAGGAGATAAAACGTCTAAAGAGGAGAAAAAATCGAGGGACAATTTGTTGCGCATAAGCGATGGATCTTTGTATTCGGCGTTTAGGTGTATTTCTTTGGCTCGCTGAAATATTTTTGGAGAATAAAATTCAATATAATATGACTTTTTTTTCATCTTCCGAATGTGGGAGCCTCTTAGCAGCAAATCAATATCGTAGCGTTTTTTGTTAAACTTCATCGTTGCCTGAACCGCTTCTTCTGACCAAATATCTCTTTGTATTTCCTTTAAATCTTTTACATTCACAAACAGAGCGTATTGAGGGATTTCTTTTTGCTTCATTATTCGACCACCTTTCTTCAATTATTAAAGTATATGAAGGGTAAATTCTCCATGATACCCCACCTCATCAACTATTTGCGCAAACTCCACTTTTGACTCATATCAAGGACAAGCATCAGCGCGTATTCTATTAATGCAAGACCTAGTCCAATTGACAAGGAGGTTTTTGTATTGCATATTACACCTGAAAAAATTAAAGAGGCTGCTGAAGCCCTAGAATGTACAGAACTGAAATCTTTTATGTTTCAAGAGCCAACTGCCGGTCCACTAACAAAGCCGCGTCGCTCTTCTCGTAGCACTGGCCGCAGCACTCGCGGCTCTCGTCGTTCTTCTCGCCGCTCTCATCGTTCTTCTCGCCGTTCTACTCGTCGCTCTCATCGTTCTTCTCGCCGCTCTCGTCGTTCTACTCGCCGCTCTCGTCGTTCTTCTCGCCGCTCTCGCCGTTCTACTCGCCGTTCACGTCGTTCTTCTCGCCGCTCTCGTCGTTCTTCTCGCCGCTCTCGCCGTTCTACTCGCCGTTCACGTCGTTCTTCTCGCCGCTCTCGCCGTTCTACTCGCGGCTCTCGTCGTTCTTCTCGCCGCTCTCGTCGTTCTTCTCGCCGCTCTCGTCGTTCTTCTCGCCGCTCTCGTCGTTCTCGCCGTTCTTAATTTTTTAAATACTCATCTTTATTGCAAAAAAAAAGCCGAAGAACCATGAGTGTCTTCGGCGTTTTTTTCCACTTATAAAAGGAGGACATTGGGAAATATACTAAGATGGGATGTTCTTCATTTTACATAGAGAAGGAGATGTTTTATGAAAAAAAGCAAGCATCAAATTTCAACTTCATCAACAACAGATATCGAAGAAGTCAAACGTTTAAATGCTCAGTCTGGATTAACTTACAATGAAGTATTTACACTTCTTGGAGAAACCTATTTTAAAAATCAAAAGAAGAAATAATAAGCAGGGACTAGAAAATACCTTCTAGTCCTTATACTTTGAAAATCCCGGAAAACCCTTTTACTAGGGACGTTAATTGGTTCATGGCTCCCATCATCTGCCCCGCAGTATTCATCATCTTGTTCATATCGTAATTGCCATCACTCGATTTAAACTGAGACATTAATGACTGAAATTGAGAAGGCTGAGGCTTTTGTTGCTGAGCTTTAGGATATGGATTAAAAGGCGCACCTGCATTATTGTACATGGGCTGCTGGTACATTCCGTTCATATAGGGAATTTGCTGAGGACCAAAAGGCATTTGTTGCTGAGCGTACGGATGTTGCGGCATATAAGCTTCCGTCCATGGCTGCTGATGATACTGCGGAAATGGATGTACCTGACTTAAATCAAAACGTTCTGGTTGATGTTGCTCATAATACGGATAATGCTTACTTGTATACATGCAAAATCAATACCTCCTTTTTAATATTACATAATATATAGTATGTATGCAGAAATAAGAGGTGACGTTCGTCTACTTGTACTTTTGGAAAACACATTCAAAAATATGTAGGTTTCTGTCGAAAGTTTAAATTTTTCAAAAAAACGAGATTATTTAAATATATGGTACGATAAGAACAAGTGATACTACAATACGTAGTGGCACAAACGGGGATTAGGAGGGAATTTACATGTATGTGAACGAACTTCAAGAAGCTTTTATTGCGGTGAAACAGTATGAGCCGCAGTCAAGTAATGAATTACTCGATTTTGCTCAGCAGCAGTATTTAAAAGGTTTTTTAACTCCTATGAATTACAAAGCCGCTGTACGTGAACTCGAACAAATTGGAGCTACTAAGCCCGATTTTAGTGCACAAGACGATTAATTTTTTTACTACCACCGAGAAATCGGTGGTTTCTTTGTTTCCTGTAAAGTGGACACATACTTCTTTTTTGACTTGTTTATACTATAAAAGCTTTAACGTAGTATTCAATAAAGGAGGTCTATCTCATGAGTCGCGGAAAACATTTTGATCATAAAAAGCAAGGACAAAGTGCAGTAACTAAAACAAATAACGCCGTTGCTTCTAAACATACTGAAAAAGTTGATTATCATATCGATACAGTCGCTTCACAAGATCACCCAGCTGTTTCTATCCAATCTCAAAAAGATTTTGATTAACTTTTTAATTGATATGATAAAAAGAGGCTGGGACGTAACAAAATGATTTCAATCTAGAGACGAACAAATGGGATACATGAGCTGAACCGCTTATGACACCGCAGTTGATCTCCGTGCAAGGCTTCGTTTTCTGCGGCCGCTGAGCCTCCTCGCCGCTTTCGCTATGCGGGGTCTCATCTGTTCCGCTTTTCCCGCAGGAGTCTTCGCCTTGCCCTCCAATCAACTGCTAGAAAGAACAAAACAAATGAAACCTATGCCTCTTATCAAAAAAACGAACTACGAATCAAAAATTTTGATCGATAGTTCGTTTTTTAATTCGTGTAAAATACTTTTGTCACAATCTCACACATAGAAAATCCCCACCTTGTAGATCTTAACGGAAGGCCGGGATTAATTATTCAATATCGACTCGAGCACATACTTATTTGAGTGATACATCTTTTTAAATCGCTTTTCTCGCGTCTCGGGATAAAATGACTGTAGTACAACGTTTTGTAAATTTTCTTTTAACGTCTCTACTTGATTAACATGAATATATTTTGGTCGCTCTTTCTTCAGCCATTCCGTTACGAGACTAGCCCATTCATCAAGTTCTTTGAAGAAAATATCTCCATAAGGCTTTACTTCTTCAAAAAATTTCACTTCATAATTTTCTTCCTGTTGAATAGACGCTAATCGCTCTACAGCTACTTCATTATATTGAAACATGATCTCCGTACTTTTTTTCACATCTTCATTCATCGTTATTCGTCACCTCTACGATGACTATTGTAACATAAACAGTCTTTATACTGTATGAAGAACCATTTCTCTTCGGCTTCTATTCCATTCTGTTTCGGAAGGCATGCTTTCATACACAGCTACTTCAATTTCTTGCAGTGATTGGTCAATGCGATGAACTTGTTCCATATATGTTTCTTCACAATGTGTAAATGCTTCATTTATAGATGTAGACATCGTTTTATCGACTAAATCTACTTGCTCTAGTAAGCTATCTAATAAAGTTATCATTTCGCTTGTTTTAACCATACTTTGTTTCATCGCCATCCCTCCAAATTTTCCTTTGCATAACGTATTCTCTCTTTTCTTCATTGTCCCTTCACACATGACAAAACTAGTTTCTATTCGTCAAAGAAAGATGTTTTCGACATTTTCATTTATGGTGAATCGAAAGTGAGCATATTGAAAACACTAGTATAGACATTTCAGCTAAGCAGATACATTCCGCTGCTGAACGTTTATTACAACATGATAGGAGGTGCCTAGATATGGCCAACAAACAGCAAAAATCACAGCCTAAAAATAAGCCTGAAACAAAAACCTACGGTGATCCTAAAAAGTTAAACGGTCCTAACCAGCCTTCTACTTAAGAACAAAACGGTCACTTGTGACCGTTTTTATTTACATTAAATACTTGCGCTACTTTCATTAATATATACAGCTGCTTTTGCTTTTGAAGATACCACTTTGTAAAATGAACTTTCTTTGGAAAAGACGGCTTTTTCATGAGCTTTCGTTCCTCTTTTTTCGTTAAAAACCACTCTTCTCTCTTCTTTTCATGATGTCTAATAGGCGGATACACCATTCGAAGAGCAGGTGTACGGCAACTGGTTTCATTCACAAAATACTGCTCATAGTCGTATCTCGAACCCGTATGCATTGTTTTCAAAGAAAATTCATAAAACAAGGGATAATACTTTTCATGAAATAATAAAGCCGCTAATTTCTTCCCTAAATCAATCCGATTATTTATTTTTGTAAAATCATGAACAGAACAACCGTATAATTCCCCTTTTGTAGTAGGAAAAAGGACGGAACTAAAGTGGAATACATCTTGAAAAAGAAACAGCGTACTTTTAAACACTCTATCTTGATAAAAAGGCTGTTCAATAACGGGCTGTTGAATAACATGCTGCTCATTCACAATTAACGCATGAATAAGCTGCAGTTCACAAGGTCTCTGCATAAATTGTCTCCACTTCTCTTCGATAAAAGATGAAACATTTAAATAGGGAAGTAAATGAACGTAAGAGACATGTTTTTTACGCGAAACAGCATACAATAGTAATTGCGGGAAGGCATCTTTAAAAATAAGCCAATTGGCTCTTTCATACGTCAAAAATAATAAATCGCGCGTTTGCTTTGATAACGCTTTTTTCATGTTTTTCCCTTGCAAATCACACATATTCCATCCCGCGTTTCGTGATACCATACTTGCGAGAAATGCCCACTTTACTTCAGGATATCTATGATAAAAAGTTGCATAAGCCTGGGTTCTTGATATATTATCAATATTCAGCTTGTCTGTGGTTTTTTCAATCGCCGTCAACAGCGCTTGTTCCGAACTATTGAGTGACATCTCTTCATCTTCTTTCATCTATTTTTATTTGTAGGATTTGGTATAATAGAATTTGTTTGTTTAATAGATTTACATTAAAGGAGTGATGGTTATGATTCGCTATCCTAACGGAAAGGCCTATAAGCCATTGAATACCAGCAGTCCTTCCCCTAAAAAGCTAGAAGCTAGCTATAGCAATCGTGGTATGACGCTGGAGGACGATTTAAACGAAACAAACGAATACTATGTTTCAAAAGGAATAGCCATTGTTCACAAAAAACCAACCCCTGTTCAAATTGTAAAAGTAGACTACCCGAAGAGAAGTGCCGCTGTTATCAAAGAAGCTTATTTTAAACAGGCTTCTACTACAGACTATAATGGAGTCTATAAAGGAAAACACCTTGACTTTGAAGCAAAAGAAACGAGAAATAAAACCTCATTTCCGCTGCGTAATTTTCATGAACATCAAATTGAACATATGAAGCAAATTGTGAAACAAAACGGGATTTGTTTCGTTATATTAATGTTCTCTACTTTACAAGAAATATACTTGTTCGAAGCACAGTTCCTTTTTCCTTATTGGGATGCCATGAAAAAAGATGGACGAAAATCAATCCCTAAGGCAGATATTGAAAAAAAAGGACATTTCATCGAACTTGGTTACCATCCGAGAATCGATTACATAAAAACTATAGATAAATTATACTTTTAAGAGTATGATATATATGTTTACGGAAATCATTCTCTTACAATGCGTTGAAAGGTAGGAGTTTTTATGTCAGATAATTATCGCTCTCGTGAAGAACGACGAAGAGCTATGAATGACAACAAACCAGAAGGTAAATCTCAAGGAAAACCGAAAAAGAAGAAAAAAGGAGGCCTATTTCGTAAAATTGTTGCCGCAGTTTTACTGATAGGAATCATCGGGCTCATTGCCGGAGTGGGAACTTTTTTTGCTATGATAAGCGATGCTCCAAAAGTTGATGACTCGGTATTAAAAAACTCTTTTTCATCTAAAGTATATGCAAACGATGGAAAGACAGTTGTAAAAGAAATTGGAGCTCAAAAACGTACATATGTGCAATACGATGAAATCCCCCAAGTCGTCAAAAACGCATTTATCGCTACGGAAGACGTTCGTTTTTATAAACATCACGGCGTCGACTTTTACCGAATTGGCGGAGCATTAATGGCGAACTTTAAAAACGGTTTCGGTGCTGAGGGCGGTAGTACGATTACTCAGCAAGTGGTAAAGAATTCGTTCTTATCACCAAAGAAGACGGTTAAACGTAAAGTACAAGAAATGTGGTTAGCTTACCAGCTTGAGCGTAAATATTCGAAGCAACAAATTCTTGAAATGTATTTAAACAAAATATATTTCGCATCAGGTGAAGTATACGGTATTGAACGAGCAGCTGAGAAATTTTACGGAGTTAAAAGCGTAAAAGATTTAACTCTCGATGAAGCTGCTATGTTGGCAGGCTTACCAAAAGCGCCAACTACTTATAACCCAGTTACAAACCCAGAGAATGCTACTAAACGCCGTAACACAGTATTAAACTTAATGGCTAAAAACGGCTTCATTACACAAGCCGAGGCCGACAAAGCAAAACAAGTAGATGTACAGGCTCACTTAGCTAAACAAACTGAATCAACATCTAAGTACGATGTATTTATTGACCAAGTAATCGAAGAAGTAAAAAAGAAAACAGACGCGGATCCATTTTCTGCGGGTTTAGAAATTTATACAACGCTTGACACTAATGCTCAGGACTATGTGGATGATGTGATGAATAACAAAGTAGTCAACTTCCCGAACGATAAATTCCAAGCAGGTCTTGTCGTTGTAGATAATGAAACAGGCGGTATTCAAGCAATTGGGGGCGGACGTAATCGCGTATCAGGCGGCTTAAACTTTGCAACAAATATGAGACGTCAGCCAGGCTCAACAATTAAGCCGATCTTAGATTACGGTCCAGCGATTGAAAACTTAAAGTGGTCCACTGGACAACCGATAAAAGATGAAGAATATCATTATTCAGACGGCACGCCAATCCGAAACTTTGGACGCAATTATAAAGGATGGGTTTCAGCGCGTGAAGCTTTAGGACGCTCACTGAACATCCCTGCTTTAAAAGCGTTTCAAGCAACCGGTGCAGACAAAGCTAAAGAGTTTGCTACGGGCCTTGGGCTAAAATTAGATAAAGAAGACGGCGAAGCTTACTCTGAGGCTTATTCTATCGGAGGCTTCCGTACAGGTGTTACACCTCTACAAATGGCTGGAGCCTATAGTGCTTTTGCAAATGAAGGTATGTACAATGCACCGCATACAGTGACAAAGGTAAAATTCCCAGATGGAACAGAAATTGATTTAACGCCAAAATCAAAACGCGCAATGCAAGATTACACGGCATTTATGATGACGGACATGATGAAATCTGTTGTAAACGAATCCTATGGTACAGCTCGTGCTGTTCGTACACCAGGATTAGAAATTGCGGGTAAAACGGGAACTTCGAACTTTAGTGCTGCAGAAAAGCAACGATACAACATTCCAGACGCTGGTGAAAAAGACGTTTGGTTTAATGGGTTTACGCCAAACTATACGATTTCGGTATGGACAGGCTATGAAACTGCTAAAGACGGCTATATTTTAAGTCCTAATGAAACAGGCATGGCAAAAAATATCTTTAAGCATGTTATTACTCATATTTCTGAAGGCAAACCTAAAGGAAGTTTCAAGCAGCCGGACAGCGTAGTTGAACGTTCCGTGGAAAAGCCAACGGGCAAAGACTTAAAACGCCCAAGCGGCTCTACTCCTTCGAGCTTAATTACTAAAGAATACTTTGTGCGCGGTACTGCACCGACAAAAGTATCTCAAACGTTTGTGAAGAAAGAAAAAGAAGAAAAGAAAGAAGATAAAAAAGAGGACAAAAAAGAGAAAAAAGACAATAAAGATGTGAAGCCAAAAATTACTGCTTCGTATAGCGGAGGAGCAATTTCAGTTAACTGGTCAGCGTCAAACGCAGCCAGTGATACGACCTTTACAGTCACAATGTCATCTCCTAACGGTTCTGAACAACTCGCATCTGGCGCAGGAGCCGGTGGAAAAACAATTTCCAACCCAGCACCAGGCGCAACGTATAGTTTCACCGTAACAACAAATACGGGCGAAAGCGCTAGTTCTTCTGTAAAAGTCCCTGATTCATCAAATCAAGCTACCGAAGATGATTCTACTAAGCCTGAAGATGACGGAACAACGGACGATAATCAAAATGAAGACAATAGCAATACTGATCAAAACAACGGCTCTGATCAAGGTGACGATTCATCTACTCAGCCGGATGATAACCAAAACAGCAATAATGGCAGCAATAGCGGCGGTAACAATAGCGGGAATACCGATAATAACAATAATGATAGCGGCAATGCTAACGATGGTAATAGCGGCAACAACAACAACAATAATAACGGAGGCACAACTCCTCCTCCAGCAGACAACGGTGGAAGTGACTCAGGAAGTCAAACACCACAAACTCCTGCTACACCATCGACACCGTCAACACCTGCTACACCGCAGCAAGAGCCAACAACTGAAAATTAACGTAGCAGTAAAAAGCCCCTACACGTGTAGGGGCTTTATTGCTTGTGAAGAATAAGCATTTTTGCATACTGCTTACGCAGCTCATTAAATAATTCTGTCAGCTGAATATACGCTTGATAAGAAGAAACTCGCTGCAGCAAAAACATAAGTCTCTCAGCACAGTTAATAGGCTTATAGGTTAGGTCCGCTATGTCTTCTTGCAGCCGATTTAAACGCCGAACGGGCTGTCCATTAATCCAAAACAGTAAACTAATATACATAGCAGCAGCTTGTTTCATACAAGGGGCTGCTTCTTTTGCTTTTCGCTGAGAAAAAAGCGTATACAGTTCTTCCCTTTGAGTTTCCCACTTTTCAAAAAATGGCCGTATGTTCTTTTGAACATCCCTCCAAGGTGTTTTCGTTTCTTTATGTACATCGTATAAAATATCATAAGCAAAATAATTTCTTCCATTTTTTTTATCTACTTCAAGAACCCGATCTTCTTTTGAATAGAATGGTTCGCATATGAAATGTGACGGCACTTCAATCGGTAACATCTGTCTTCTTCTCTTTTCCTTTCATTCGTTTCTTTCCTTCTCGGCAGAGATCAAGAAGCGGGCAGACATGACATTGAGGAGACTGTGCTTTACAGTGATAGCGTCCAAAAAAGATAAGTCGATGATGCGTAACGGACCATTCATCTTTCGGAATTTTCCTCATCAGCGTTTTTTCTACTTCCAAAACGGAATCTTTCCACCTGCAAATCCCAAGGCGTTTACTTACACGTTCTACATGCGTATCCACTGCTATTGACGGTACTCCAAAAGCTACGGATACAACAACATTAGCCGTCTTACGCCCTACTCCTGGAAGATTGGTCAGCTCATCACGATCTGTTGGAACTTCTCCTCCGTATTCATCAATGAGCATGCGGCAGAGCTTTTGAATATTTTTAGCTTTATTTCTATATAAGCCGATTGATCTAATATCTTGCTGCAGCTCTTCTAACGAAACGGCTAAATAGTCTTCAGGCGTTTGATATTTCTTGAATAACTCCGCTGTTACGCGGTTGACTAAAGCATCTGTGCACTGAGCAGATAGCGCTACAGCAATGACTAAATCAAAGGGATTCCGATGATTTAACTCACAGTGAGCGTCAGGAAACATTTCCGCCATAGCATCTAGACACTGTCTGATTTGTTTTAACGTTAACATACTAGTTCTCCTTCTTCTTACAGGTAGTTCCCTCCTATTTTACAATAGGGTTCCTGTCAAATGCTACTCTTGTCCGTATTCTTTTAAAAAAGCTGCTTCAAGATTCAATTACTTGGATCTTGAAGCAGCTTTTTATCCTGTCATTGCTCTAGCCAATTAAAAAAAGGAATGGCTGATGTAGACTGAGAAGGGTTAACAGAAGATAGTTTTTTGGGCTGTTGATTTTGACGAAATTTTTGGCTATGCTTGCGGGCTTGATCAATGGTCCGAATACCATTTTTCTTCCATTCAAATAAAATACGATCAATATACCGGAAGTTTAATTTTCCAGACATCACCGACTCTCTTAGTGCCGCTTTAATAATAATGGGATCATGATGATCTTGATCAATCCACATCGCTAGCGTTTCGCATTCAAACGGAGACAATGCTCTGCCGAACTCTTTTTCAAACATTGTATATAAATTAAGCTCTTCTTGTTCTTCTTCGTTTTTTTCTACTTCTCTTGTTTCTTGCATCATATGATGAATAAGCTTTTCCCAAAGCGGTTTTAATGAATAACGTTCACAAATAAGGGCGTTTTGCTGTTGATCTTGCTCAATAGATAAAAAGCCGCGCTGAATTAATGCTCGCAGCGTATCCATGCAGACAGCACTTGAAATACTCATTTTTGCCGCCAATTCGTTAGGTGTCGGGAAACCTTCACCGCCTTCAATGGAAACATAAATATGCATTAACGTCATGAATTCCGTTTCGTTCATTCCCAAATCGCTATAGTGATTAAACAGCAGCTTCGGAATTGAAACTGTGCCTTGTTCAAACCATTCAATTAACGTTTCTTTTTTCATATCCGAACACCTCAGTAGTTAGTATATCATGAAGTTTATAGTCAAAGTAATAATTATTCGAAGCTAAAAAGCTTCTATGTAAAACTTTCCGCTGAAACCGTACCATTGCTCTGCACATATAAAATATATACGAACGATGACTTCCTTCCAAGAATATTACACTAACTTATTTTTTCGAGAATTGCAACTCCCTTTTAAGTTAGACTCTTTTCTATGTTTGCCTTTGTTTCCTTATGATATAAGTAAAAGCCTCGTTTATCTTTTCTTTTTATGATTCATAAAAAAGCTAAAAAAGTATCCTGACTACAAGAGTCAGAATACTTTTTTCACTTCCTTACGGGTATAAACGGTTTAATAAGCGTGGGAATGGAATCGTTTCACGAACGTGTTCTACGCCGCTAATCCATGCTACCGTACGCTCAAGGCCTAAACCAAATCCTGAATGTGGAACTGAGCCATACTTACGAAGCTCTAAATACCACTTATACGTTTCAGTATCTAATTTATGCTCTTCTACACGCTGAGCTAAAAGCTCTTGATCATGAATACGTTCAGAGCCTCCAATGATTTCTCCGTAGCCTTCTGGTGCGATTAAGTCTGCACATAATACTACGTCTTCATTTGTTGGATCTGGCTGCATATAAAATGGTTTTAATGACGTTGGATAGTGTGTAATGAATACCGGCTTGTCATAGCTTTCTGCGATAGCCGTTTCATGCGGTGCTCCAAAGTCATCTCCCCACTGAATGTCTGTAAATCCTTTTTCATGTAAGAATTTAAGAGCGTCATCGTACGAAATACGAGGGAATGGCGCTTTAATTTGTTCTAACTTAGATGTATCACGGCCTAGTACATTTAACTCTAACTTACAGTTTGTTAAAACAGATTGTACGACATGAGACACATACTCTTCCTGTACTTTCAAGTTATCTTCGAATTGGTAGAAAGCCATCTCTGGTTCAATCATCCAAAACTCAATTAAATGACGGCGTGTTTTAGATTTTTCAGCACGGAACGTTGGACCGAATGAAAATACTTTTCCAAGCGCCATTGCCGCTGCTTCCATATAGAGCTGTCCACTTTGAGAAAGATATGCATCCTCGTCAAAATATTTCGTGTGGAATAATTCTGTTGTTCCTTCAGGAGCACTTCCTGTTAGGATTGGCGGATCTACTTTTGTAAACCCGTTTTCGTTAAAGAATTCATACGTTGCACGAATAATTTCGTTACGAACCTTCATAACAGCATGCTGACGTTTAGAACGCAGCCATAAATGACGGTTATCCATTAAGAACTCTGTTCCATGTTCTTTTGGCGTAATTGGATAATCAACAGCTTCATGAATAACTTCAAGGCTTGTAACTGTTAACTCATAGCCAAACGGTGAGCGCTCATCTTCACGTACTACACCTGTTACATATAGTGATGATTCTTGCGTCATAGATTTAGCTAATTTAAAAGTTTCTTCTTCTACTTCAGCTTTTACAACTACCCCTTGCATGAATCCTGATCCATCGCGCAGCTGTAAAAAGGCAATTTTACCACTTGAACGTTTATTCGCTAACCAAGCACCAATTGTTACTTCTTTTCCTACATGCTTGCTTGCTTCTGAAATCGTAATTTTCACGATTAATATCCCTCCAAAAAACTTACATTTCGTAATTATGTATGCCATCCTATTATACATTTCGACAAACATAATAACAAGTAACAAACAAAAAGAGCCTTCTAACACGTGTGATTTGTGCTAAAAAGCTCTTTTGTTTCTATCTATTGTTACTTTTTTATTTCATGTGACGAGTCATGAATGATTGAATTCGTTCTAATGCCTTTTCTAGCAAATCTAGTGATGTAGCATAAGAAAGACGTACGTTTTCAGGTGAACCGAATCCTGATCCAGGAACTAGGGCTACCTTCTCTTCTTCTAAAATAGCTTCTACCCAAGCATCAACTGTATCAAAGCCCGTTAACTTTGCAGCTTCAATTGCGTTAGGGAATAAGTAGAAAGCACCCTGTGGCTTTAAGCATGAGAACCCTGGAATGTTAATCAGCTTTTCATGAATCACGTTTAGACGCTCTTCAAAAGCTTGTCGCATCATTTCCACCGGCTCTTGAGTGCCGTTATAAGCAGCAATTGTTGCATATTGAGCAATAGATGTTGGATTTGACGTGCTGTGACTCGCTAGGTTTGTCATCGCTTTAATAACTGTAGCATCACCAGCTGCATATCCAATGCGCCAGCCCGTCATGGAATGTGACTTAGAAACACCGTTAATGATAATTGTTTTTTCTTTTAACGCTGGTGAAAGCTGTGCAATCGATACATGTTCATTTTGACCGTATACAAGCTTTTCATAAATTTCATCTGATACGATAAAAATATCGTGCTTCAAGCAAACTTCTCCTAAAGCTTGAAGCTCTTCTCTTGTGTAAATCATACCTGTTGGGTTGCTTGGTGAATTGATAATAACAGCTTTGGTTTTAGCAGTAATAGCCGCTTCTAATTGTTCAGGTGTGATTTTAAATTCGTTATTTTCAGAACCTTCAACGAATACTGGTGTACCTTCTGCTAACTTTACTTGCTCAGGATAACTTACCCAGTAAGGAGTTGGGATAATCACTTCGTCACCTTCGTCTAACAGAACTTGAAATAACGTATACAGTGCGTGCTTAGCACCTGTACAAACAATAATTTCAGAAGGTGAATACGTCAGGCCTTGGTCGCGTTTGAATTTTTCAATTACCGCTTCTTTTAATGGTGCAAGGCCGCCTGCTGGCGTATATTTTGTCTGACCATCATTCATTGCTGTGACAGCCGCTTCTAAAATGTGCTGCGGCGTATTAAAATCAGGTTCCCCTGCTCCAAGTCCAATCACATCATGACCAGCCGCTTTCAATTCTTTCGCTTTTGCTGTAATCGCTAATGTTGATGATGGCGTTAATGCTGATACACGTTTTGCTAACTTCACTAAAATCTCCCCCTATGAACTAAAGCTATAATCAGCCCGCGGGCTGATTATAGATAAAAAATTGGCTTCATTTTCATAAAGCGCTGAAATCTTATATTATGACACATATGGCATTTCATATGGTATAAACGATTTATGATTGAGATAAGCTGTATCGTTTTATAAATTCACCGCTAGAGAAATCAAGATAATAGTATGTTAAATGTTTCTTATCTTTCTCCACATATGTTACTTCCCACAGCGGCTTTTTCTTTTCAATGCCTAGGCGCACCGACTTAATTTCCTGCGGGTTTTTATCATTTTTCACAATGGAAATGGCTTTTTCTTTTGTGATCCCGCTGCTTGCTTTCTTTAAAACTGCTGTTTGTTTTTTGCTTTTAGGCATCCAAGCAATTACCTTTTGATTGCTTCGGTTTGTACCTTCTACTACATAAAATGCATGATTGCCGAAATATGGCTGGGTGCTTGTGACAGATTTCAAATTAAATTCTTTTTTTGCTTGAGATGCTGCTTTTTCCTCAGCAGACTGCACATCCTTCACGGACGAGTGATAAATGCTAAAAGAAATGCCCCCGATAATTAAAAGCACAGCAGCTACCGCTACAATAATTAACTTTTTCATAAAATCCCTACTTATGTACGATAAATTGTAAATACAGCTTTGCTTTGATCTTCTTCATCTAGCGCTAATCCGAACATCAAATCTTGCTTTTTCAACGTGCGATTCAAACTATCAACAATTTTATATAAATCCGAGGAATTTTCCACGCGGACAGTTGATAATACTTCAATCCTACTTTCCATTGTAAACCTCCTAGCTCGTCTATCACGACGCAAAAATGACGATATCCGTATTATAACAGGTATCAAAAACCATCGTCATCTTTTTCACTCATCAATCCCGTCTGTACGTTTTGCGTAAAAACCGAATAAATAAGTAAACATATATAATATTATAAGGAATTTACCTCTTTTTGCAAAAGGAAATTTGTTTATTTTGCAGAAAATTTCATCACATCATAGGATTTTAGCGACATTTTAATAGAGTAAGCGCTCCCCTCTCTTACGTCATATAATTCAATCCATTCAGCTGTTAAATTTGAAAGCAGTCGAGGGGAATAGGAACGGCCTGGTTTCGTAAACATAACGGCAAGCTGTGTATCTAATTGCTTCAAAAATGCATTCGAAAAAAACGTTCCCTCTCCAAAATTAGGAATTTTTAATACATCTACATGGGTAAGAGGAATGCGTAAAAACTTTTCTTCTACTTCATCTGAGCTGCTCATTGCATATAGAATCCGATGTTCTCCGATCGTAAATAATAGATCCATAGCCGCTGTTTTTTGCTTCGATGCATGCAAGACATCAACGTGTATATTATCTGTTAACTGAAATAAATCATTTTCTTTCCACTTCTCTGTTTGAAATTCCGCCTGGTACTGAGCCGGGACAATAATACGCTCTATATGATAATCATTCACAGCTCGCTGAACATTTGAATCATAGTACTTTTGCTGTTTTGTAATCACTAATTGGTTAATTTTTTTCACTTTATATCGCTTCAACCACTTTTTTAGCTCGGGATAGGAAGATGTATCGCCGGTATTTATCAAAATGGTCTCACCGCTTCCATCTTGAATCAGACTCGCTTCTCCAGCTGAAAGAGGTAGAAAGGTAATCACTACTTCATCAGCTTGCAAACCAAAATCTACGTTTTTAATGACGGCTGCTGAAACCGAACAGTTCATCAAACTAAAAAACAGTACAGCACTTAGCAATATTTTAAACATACACTGTCCTCATTTGCTTATCATAGTATATTACTATCGTCTCTCAAGTGAAGAAACTATATGCATAAAAAAAAGACTTAAGCGTATGCTCAAGTCTTTTCATTCCACCATTCTTTGTAGTCCAGTAAGATATTCGAAAACGTTTTTTGCACAACCTGGACTTTTGGAAGTGAATGAAGAAAATGGTATCCATATGCTGTTCGCGTAATACGATTATCAAAAATAAATATAGCTCCTCGGTCACTTTTGGAACGAATCAACCGTCCAAATCCTTGTTTAAAACGGATAACGGCCTGAGGAAGTGAATAATTCATAAAAGGACTTTTTCCTTCTTTTTTCATCTGCTCAAATTTAGCTGTCAGCAGAGGTTGATTAGGCGATGAAAAAGGAAGTCTGACAATTACGAGACATGATAATAAATCTCCTGGCAGATCAATTCCTTCCCACAGGCTGTTTGTACCTAAAAGAATAGAATGCTCAAACTGGCTGAAGTCTTTTAGCAGTCTATTACGATTTCTAGTTGTGACTCCTTGACCGAGCAGTACAAACTCTTCAAGATCGTTTAACTCTTTTAAATAACCATACGTAGCTTTCAACATGTCATAGGAAGTAAAAAGCACCAGCATACGACCATTTGTTACTTTAGCTACGTCAAGAATACTTTCTGCCATCATAGCGCTATACTCATATAATGATACTTCGTTAACAGCAGGCATATCTTGAGGAATATAGACTTTAGCTTGCTTCTCATAATCAAACTCGGAAGGGAGAATGAGTTGAGCAGGCTGAAAGTCATATAACCCTAGCTCTTGAATTAAATAATCAAATGTTCCATTTACCGTCAATGTAGCCGATGTTAAAATAACGCTTTGTTTCTTAGCGAAAAATTCATCAGCCAGCGTATCGGCAATGGAAGTAGGCTGACTATAGATATACGTAGCATTCGCTGCTCCTTTTGGTTCAATCTCAAACCACGTTACGTGATGACTCTGCTGTTTGAACAGAAGCTTTTCTATTTGCTGAGATATGTGTTCAAATCCTTTAACAGCCGTTTGAAATTCATGAAGAGACGACTGTTCATTTTTTGTGACTTTGTCATATAGTTCGTCAAAGGAATGTCTTGCCCCATCATTCCATGTAAAAAGATCGTGAATTAAAAAACGAATGCGCGACGCTGCTTCTTGAATAGCCGTCCAGTAATGCCCATGCTCTTTTTCCACTTTATATCGATAGCTGCTTCTTCCAATCTCGCCCTGCTGATTGCCGATTCTTTTTTGGACAAAAGAATGAATCAAACGAAATAAGTCATCGCACTCAGAATGAAGCTGCACAAACAGGTTTTGAAGCAGTTCAGTGTTAAGCTCGATGCTATATTTTACAAAGGTATGATGAACTTTTTTTAACAGCCCTTTGTCTTGAATGGTTCCGATTCGGTTTAATAGCGCATGAACCGCAAAATAATCTAAGCGCTCCCCCAGCTCTTCTCCGGCAATGTCTTCTAAGTGATGTGCCTCGTCAATAATAATCTGTTCATACTCAGGCAGCAGCTCATGATTACTCATCACATCCATCAACAGCAAGCGATGATTTGTCACTACTATGTGGGCATTTTGCGCTCTGTTCTGCGCTCGTTCATAAAAAGAATAAAGTTTCCAAGGATGCTTAAAGTCACTTGGAGACGGATTGCTTTCATTTAGCTGTTCCCAAAAAAGTTTGCCGCCAGAAGGCAAGTTTATTTCATCGCTGTCGCCCGTTTCCGTTTCCGTCAGCCAGATAAGCAGCTTCGCTTTTGTTAGGATCGCATCGTAATTATTATTGCGCTCTTTTAAGAGCTGAATAAATTTTCTTATACTAATGTAGTGTTCTCTTCCTTTTAAAACAGCTGCTGTAACAGGAAACGGAACAATCTTTTCTAGAATAGGCACATCTTTTTCGATGATTTGCTGCTGAAGCGTTACCGTGTTAGTTGAGATAATAACTGGGCGATGATGAACAGAAGCATAAAACACGGCGGGGACTAAGTAAGCGTAGGTTTTCCCAATACCGGTCCCGGCTTCAATTAAAGCATGCTCATTACCTGCAAAGCACTCTTGTACAAAGTTCATCATCTCCCACTGCCCTTTTCGTTCTTCAAACAATGGCAGAGCCTGATGGAACAGCTTTTGCTTTTCAGTTTCAAATATTTCATAAGTATGAGAGTGCTGCTTTTCATTAGCTGAATGCGGCTGATATTTGTGTAGCGCAATGCCATGTATAAATTCATAAGAATCATCCTCGGCATAGCTTTTATCATCTATAACTTGTTGAATCAGTTCTCCAATTTCACTTTTAAAGTGCAAGCTTAGCGCATACAGCTGCTTCAAGGTTGTTAGAGGCAGCTTCTTTAATTTTTCAATTAGTAACAGTAAAATACGTGCCGTTACTTCTGCATCACTATCTGCTTGATGAGGGTTTTCATGTTCAATATGTAAATACTCAGCTAATTGGCTAAGTTTGTACCCATCAACTGTAGGCAGCAGAATCCGGGCCAGTTCGACGGTATCTACGGTTGAATTATAAAGCGTCTCCTCTCCGCACTGATAGAGTTCTTCTTGTAAAAAAGTTAAATCAAATGCCACATTATGTGCAACAAAATAAGCATCATCTAGTAATTCTATAATTTTAGGTGAAATTTCTTCAAATAAAGGCGCATCTTTCACCATATCATTTTGAATGTTAGTTAGTTGTGTAATAAAAGGCGGAATATCCATACCAGGATTTAAAAAACTAGAAAAACGTTCAACAATTTTGCCGTCTTCTACTATGACAGCAGCAAATTGAATCATTTTATCTCCTTGTTTTGGAGAATGTCCCGTCGTTTCAAGATCTACCACAACAAAGCGTTTATTCACGGTCAACACCTCGCAAGTCTGTCTTTTTATAGTATAAAGTGAAAGCCTGCTCTATATGCTTTAAAAGCGCAACTCCTTCTCGTGAAAAACAGAGAGGCTTTCATACATAGAAGTTTTACTTTAGTGTGTATAGAGGTTTATACCGTTCACTTACTAGCGTATGTATTCAAATAAAAATCCCCCTCATAAAGGGGGACTGTTCTTATAGAATTGTACCAGCTGGTTCTTGTTTAAGCAATTGTTGGATTTTATTCTGCTCATTCATAATCGCTACAGTTGGATGATGGTGAGCTACTTCTTCATTGGCTACGAACGCATAAGAGATAATGATGATAATATCTCCAGGCTGCACGAGTCTTGCAGCAGCTCCATTTAAACAAACTACGCCGCTCCCGCGTTCGCCGGGAATCACGTACGTTTCCAAGCGAGCTCCGTTATTATTGTTTACAATTTGGACTTTTTCGTTTGCTGCGATTCCTACTGCGTCGATGATATCTTCATCAATGGTGATACTGCCAACATAATTTAAGTTGGCTTCAGTTACATGAGCTCTGTGTATTTTAGCATTCATCATCGTGCGAAACATTTAGTTATCCCCCTGTACGTCTACAATTACATTATCAATTAAACGGGCTTTAGAGAATTGAACAGCTAAAGCAATAATGATTTTTCCAGCGGTTTGCTTAATCGTTTTTAGCTCTGGATACGTATAAATTTCGATATAATCCACTTTACCGCTCGTATATTGCTCAATTTCTTTTCGAATGGTCTCTTTAAGGATTTCTACTTGCTTCTCTCCGCTTTCAAGAAGCTGCAGAGCGCTTTGTAAACTCTTAAATAAAACAGGTGCCTCTTCTCTTTCTTTATCTGTTAAATATACGTTGCGAGAACTTTTAGCTAATCCATCTGCTTCTCTCACCGTATCTACTGCTCTAAGCTCCACAGGAAAATTAAAGTCTTCAATTAAGCCATCTACCACAGCAACTTGCTGTGCATCTTTTTTACCAAAGTATGCACGATCCGGTGTTACAATGTGAAAAAGCTTTGTTAGCACCGTGGCTACTCCGTCAAAATGACCGGGGCGCTTCTGTCCACACAATACGTCTACACGATCGGTCACGGTTATAGCAACTGAACGGCTTGACTTATACATTTCCTCTACTGAAGGATAAAATAAATAGTCGACGTTAGCTTCTTTTGCCACGCGCTCATCGCGGTCAAAATCTCTTGGATACGTATCAAAATCTTCATTCGGTCCAAATTGAGTCGGGTTCACAAAAATACTTAGCACCACTACTTCATTTTCTGTGCGAGCCGCTCCAAGCAAAGTAGCGTGGCCTTCATGCAAATAGCCCATCGTGGGGACAAATCCAATTGAACGTCCAAGCTGCTTTTCTTTTTTCATCTCCTGCTGCATGTCTTTAATTGCTGTAATGACTTTCATCTTATTTTCCTCCGTACAGCGCCGTTAACTGCTCTTCTTTCATTGAAAAAGTATGGGCTTCTTTCGGAAACTCTCTTTTTTTCACTTCACTTACATACTGAGAAATCCCCTGTAAAATAGGCTCATTTATTTTCGCAAATGACTGAACGAATTTTGGCACACGCTCTACTCCGTACGTTAATACATCGTGGTATACAAGTACTTGACCATCCGTATCAGCTCCTGCTCCAATTCCGATTGTTGGAATGCTCAAGCGTTCAGCTACTTGTTTTGCTACTTGTTTAGGAACACATTCTAATACAACAGCAATAGCTCCCGCTTGCTCACACTTGATCGCGTCTTGGATTAGCTGTTTGGCTTCTTTTGCTTCTTTTCCCTGCACTTTATAACCGCCCAGGACACCGACAGACTGAGGTGTTAACCCGAGATGTGCAACAACCGGAATACCAGCTTGCGTCAATTCTGAAATTGTATAAAGAACATCCTTTGCACCTTCTACTTTTAAAGCATGAGCTCCGCTTTCCTGCATAATACGAGCAGCATTTTTCATCGTGTCTTCTTTCGACACGTGATAGGACATAAATGGCATGTCAGTGACGATAAATGTATCAGCAGCTCCTCTTTTAACCGCTTTTGTATGATGAATCATATCATCTACCGTTACAGGAATCGTAGAGTCATATCCTAAAACGACCATTCCTAGAGAATCGCCTACTAAAATCATGTCTACGCCTGCTTCCTCAGCGTACTTAGCTGACGGATAATCGTACGCAGTCAGCATTACAATTGGTTCATTGTTCTGTTTCATACGTAAAAAATCTAATTTTGTTTTCACTAACTTTCTCCTCCTTCTCAGAGGAGATGAGCGCACGTCTGCACACAAAAAGTCCTTCTACCTATAAAAGGAAGAAGGACTTTGACAGACTTCATCTATAAAAAGCACACTTTACCTAATGTGCTTACCTACGCGTCATCCCTCTGTCCTAGTCCTTAATGGATCAAGGCAGATTTATTGTCGTATTAAAAATAAAAAACGAGTATCAAGTGAAGTTCTTGCGATACTACCTTGATACTCGTATTATAATAAAAATTTCTTTATTTTTCTACTATTTTTTAGCAGAGAGCTCAATATCTGCAGAATGAATTCGGTGTATAACTCCTTCATCATCTTCAATCAATAGAACGCCTTCATCTGTTATACCTTTTGCAAAGCCTTCAATGTTGGCTGTCATCGTGCGTGCTATAATTCGCTTGCCAATACTGATCGCATACGTTTCCCAAAGAACTTTAATTAAGCCAAAGCCATTTTTTAGGTATTCTTCGTAAAGGGTTTCTAACTTTAAGAAAAACGCTTGCATCAAAGCTGCACGATTAATTTCTTCACCTTTTTCAATACGTAAAGATGTGGCAATGTGTTTGATTTGTTCATTAAAATCCGTTTCCTGCTGATTCACATTGATGCCAATTCCAATGATGACCGAATGAATCCGGTCAAAATCAGCCTGCATTTCTGTTAAAATCCCAACTAGCTTCTTCCCATTTAATAAAACATCATTAGGCCATTTAATGTCTGGAGAAAGGTTCGTCACTTCTTGAATGGCCTGTACAACAGCCACTGCTGATAGTAGAGTCAGCTGAGGAGCCTGCTGCGGAGGGATAGAAGGACGCAGTATAATACTCATCCAGGCACCAGTATATTTTGGGGAATACCACGCTCTATCAAGTCTTCCTCTCCCTGCCGTTTGCTCTTCAGCAACTACAACCGTTCCTTCTTTTGCTCCTTCTTGAGCAATTCGATGAGCAATTTTTTGAGTAGAATGTACGCTTTCCTCATAATGAATATACTGACCGATTTTTGTTGTTTGGAGCCCTAATAAAAGCTCGTTGCTGCTTACTTTGTTCGGCTTCTCAACAATGCGATAGCCTTTTTTACGAACAGCTTCAAGTTCATAGCCGTCTTTTCGCAGCTCTTCGATATGCTTCCATACAGCTGTTCTTGAACAGCCTAATAAATCGCTGATCTTTTGGCCGGACACATAGTCCCCATCTGCGTTCGTAAACATTTCGAGCAGCGTTCTTCTTATATCTGACTGCAAGACTGCACCCACTTTCTTATTGAAGATTTCGTGTTCATTAACTCATTGTATAGAACTTTCTCCTCAATTTCTTTTAACAGTTGAGACACCCATGGACCACCCTTTTTACCTGTCCACACTAAAAGATCTTGACCATTTATATCTAAATCTTTTAAAGAATGAATAGGCAGCTCGCTATAGATGTAAAGAAGCTCATGTTCATTCATATGCTCATTGCTTCGAAGAAGTTGTAAAATACGATTCACGCTTACGCTGGCCTGCTCTCCAATTGTATACATGATGCGTTTTGACCATCCATTTTCCAAAACGTCTCGAAGACCAATAGACTGAAGCTGAATATCTTTAATTTGCTTATTAGATAATTTCCAGCTTTTAAAAAATGCCTGCTTGTCTTGAATGTCGAGTAGATGTACCAGAAGTGTCCATGACTCCGATACTCGCTGAAGCATCATCCAATCATGTGCACAAACAGATCGGAATTTTTGCGGATCTACATTCAATTGGGGCAAGTAGCGATACAGCTCCGTATCTGCTACAAGTGCTAATGCTAAAGACGGACGCTTTCCGCTCAGCATTTTTTCGAATTCAACTGTAATGCGTTCAATAGAAACATGCCTCAGCAGTTCACCGTATTGCTGAATGGCTCTTTTAGTTTGATCAGACAGCGAAAAAGCCAGCTGACTGACAAAGCGAACGGCTCTCATCATACGAAGAGCATCTTCATGAAAGCGTTCTTTAGCATTTCCGACAGTGCGAATTAACTGGTTTCGTAAATCTTCTCTTCCATTAAATGGATCAATGATTTCTCCTTTTGCATTCATAGCCATTGCATTGATTGTAAAATCGCGACGCTGCAAATCTTCTATAAGAGACGAAATAAACGTAACGGACGAGGGACGACGAAAATCATCATATTCTCCCTCAGAGCGAAAAGTGGTTACCTCATAGGTCTCGTTCTCATGGACAACGACAACCGTACCATGCTCGATTCCTACATGAATCGTCTTAGGAAAGAGTTCCATCACTTGTTCAGGCCTAGCTGACGTAGCGATATCAATATCTCCAATCGTCCGATTTAAAATGAGATCCCGGACCGCTCCTCCAACAAAATACGCTTCGTAACCGGCTGTCTCCAGTTTTTCAATAATATAAAGCGGATGAATGAACGGTTCTTTCATAACGTCCTCCATTCTTCAACCCTGTACCAATTTATAATAAAGTTTTTCATATTGACTCACAATCTCTGTTGAATGAAATTTATGATTAACTGCGCTTAGAGACGCTTCCCTCATTTGGTGATGCAGCTGTTCATTTTCAAGTAGCTGAATTGCTTTGCTCGCTGCCTCTTCGACGTCTCCCACTTCGCAAATATATCCTGTTTTTTCGTGTTCAATTACTTCAGGAATTCCGCCTGTATTTGTTCCGATGCATGGAACACCACAAGCCATAGCTTCTAAAAGTACAAGCCCAAAGCTTTCTTTTTCAGATAATAACAATTTTAAATCGCTAATCGAATATAATTCTGCTACATTTTCTTGTTTCCCAAGAAATAACACAGAATCTTGAAGATTTAGCTCTCTTACTAATTGAGACACAACCGTCATTTCAGGGCCGTCTCCTACAAGCAGCAGCTTAGACTGAAGCTTTTTATTAATAATAGCAAATGTTTTGACTATATCTGTAACTCGTTTGACTTGACGAAAGTTTGAAATATGAATAACGACTTTTTCATTTTCTAATATGCCATACTCTGCTTTTAAATACTGAACTTCTTTTTTATGATAAACTCGTTCATCAATAAAATTATACATCGTTTCAATTTCTTTATCTGGACTAATTAAATGGTGAGTTTGATCAACAAGTGACTGAGATACAGCCGTCACTGCATCTGATTTCTCAATTCCAAATTTAATTAAATCTTTTAACGATGGATCCTCTCCTAGAACCGTAATATCTGTCCCATGAAGAGTCGTCACAATTTTCACTTCGTGCTCCACCATTTGTTTAGCTAAAATCCCGCAAACGGCATGGGGGATCGCATAGTGCGTATGAATAATGTCAAGCTTTTCTCTTTTAGCCACTTCAGCCATTTTACTGGATAAAGCAAGATCATACGGAGGGTATTTAAAGACGGAGTACTGATTTACATCTACTTCGTGAAAATAAATATTTGGATATACTTTCGTCAATCTAAAAGGCATGCTAGAGGAAATAAAATGAATTTCGTGCCCCTTTTCAGCCAGCAGCTTCCCTAGCTCCGTTGCTACCACTCCTGAACCTCCAACCGAAGCATAACATGTAATACCAATTTTTAACTTCATTTATTTTCCACCTACTAAATCGTCGTACATCAAAATCGGTTTTTTAGATAAAAAACCTTCACCGTATGCTACCCCGACTTCTTTGCCAAATAATCGCTCTCTGCTCTCTACCGTTTCAATATATCCGTTTACCAGCGGCGTATCAAACGTATCTGCTGTTTTTATAAATTGACTTTCATAAGCCTCTAGACTAGCTACTTTCTTTTGAAACGTGCTTGATACATCTACGATAAAATCTGGCTTATGAAATCCATTTATCATATAGAAATAAAGAGACTCCGTACGATGAGCTTTTTGCTTTTTATAATCGATATAATTTTTAACGCCAGCGGAAAACATGGCCTCTTCTACAAGCTTTGCACAATTTCCATGATCAGGATGACGATCTTCAAAGTAAGGAGCAAATATAATCCTTGGTTGATACGTGCGAATGACTGATGCAATTTCAGCTATATACTCTGCCTTTAAAACCAAACCTCTGTCTGGCAAATGCAGATGAATTCGCTCATGAACACCTAAGACACCAGCAGCTTTGGACGCTTCTTGTTTTCGAATTTCAACCGTTCCATTTGAAGAAAGTTCAGCTTGCGTCAAATCGCAAATAACTACCTTCAAACCTTGTTCACTCATTCTTGCAATGGTTCCACCCATGCCGATTTCTACATCATCGGCATGAGCACCAAAGGCAAGGATATCTATTGTTTCTTTCATTATCTTCACCCTATTTTTTTATAATTGAACGCCAATGCAAATCGCCTCGTTCAAGTCCATGAATTAAAATCTCTGCTGTTCCCATATTCGTTGCAAGAGGAACCGCATAGACGTCACAGAGACGCATCAGAGCTGAAATATCAGGTTCATGAGGCTGAGCTGTTAACGGATCGCGGAAAAAAATAACCATATCCATTTCATTTTGAGCAATTAAAGCTCCTATCTCCTGATCTCCCCCAAGGGGTCCTGATTGAAAGCGGTGAACCTTCAAACCTGTTGCTTCTGAAATACGCGTTCCTGTTGTTCCTGTTGCGAACAGCGAATGTTCCTGTAAAATCGCTTGATAGGCTGTTGTGAATTGTACCATATCATTTTTCTTTTTATCATGTGCAATTAAGGCGATTTTCATTTTTCTCGCTCCTTAGTCAATAATATTTTCTAACCCATATACAAGTGTGTCTACGTTCATAACTGTGTCAACAGCTAGCTTCACACCTGACATAAAAGAAGCACGGTTGTATGAATCATGACGGATTTTTAATGTTTGTCCAAATCCTCCGAACATCACTTCTTGGTGAGCAATCAGTCCCGGCAAACGTACGCTATGTAGGCGGATTCCTTCATAATCTGCACCGCGTGCGCCCTCTAGCAATTCTTTTTCCTCAGGATGACCTTGTTTTTTTGCTTCACGAACTTCACTGATAAGCTCCGCTGTTTTTAAGCCTGTTCCTGATGGTGCATCTAACTTTTGATCGTGATGCATTTCAATAATTTCAACATCATCAAAGTATTTAGCTGCCATTTGTGAAAACTTCATCATTAAAATAGCGCCAATCGCAAAATTAGGTGCAATGATACAGCCAAGTTCCTTCTCTTCAGCAAGCTGCTTTAATTCTTTTAAATCTTCTTCTGAAAAGCCAGTTGTTCCTACAACAGGTCTTACTCCATATGTTAGGGCTGTTTTAGTATGAGCGCGCCCAATTTCAGGTGTTGTCAAATCAACTAAAACATCTGCCTTAACGTCTTCAAAACATTTTTCAATATCCGTGTAGATTGGCGCTTGTACATTTGGCATTCCTTCAATATCACTTATGTATTTTCCTTCATTGATACGATCTACCGCTGCTACTAATTCAAAATGCTCTGTTTCTTCTATTAATAATACAGCTTCTTTTCCCATACGACCTCTTGGTCCTGCAAGTACAATTCGAATTTTGTCCATTCTTTTTCTCTCCTTAGTCTTCTTTTTTCGTCCAGCGATCTTTGTCACGCGTATTAAATTTATTCATAACGCGATCATGCGCTTCTTGTAAATCGATATTTAATGAATTTGCAAAGCAAATTAATACAAATAAAATGTCGCCCATTTCTTCTTCGACCGTACGTTCTGCTTCAGTCGTTTTCTTCGGCTTTTCACCATAATAGTGGTTAATTTCGCGCGATAATTCGCCCACTTCTTCCGACATTCGCGCAAGCATAGCAAGAGGACTAAAATATCCTTCTTTAAATTGGCTAATATATGCATCAACTTCTTGCTGCATTTGCTCCATCGTTTTTTTTGACATCTTTTTATTTCACCTCTTTTAGAAGTACACTCAGCTTACTATTATAACATCTTTACTTCAAATTATTTAGTGTAATTACTTCTTCTTACCAAGCCTTTGTCAGATGCTCTTTCACAATATTCCTCACGTTTCCCTTAATTCTCAAAAATCTGTCTATATTTTACGAATTGAGGATACTACTAATACATAGCACTAGAAGAAACATCATCACTTTTTACTATTTTCAAAAATCTTTTCGATAGTTATTTACGAAATGAAATATATTCCTTTATGATAAGGTAGTGCAAAAACGGTCATAGGAGGTTTGTAAGTATGAAAGGTCTCAGATTTAAAAATATTATTTTTATACTGCTTGGTGCTGCCATATTTGCGTTTGGACTTGTTAATTTTAACATGCAAAACAATTTAGCTGAAGGTGGATTCACAGGCATTACCCTGCTTTTATTTTTCTTATTTAACATTGATCCCTCTTATTCTAACTTAGTGTTAAATATTCCTTTGTTTTTTGTAGGGTGGAAACTATTAGGGAGAACAGCCTTTATTTATACCATGCTCGGAGTCGTCAGCTTATCGCTATTTTTATGGATATTCCAGCGCTTCCCGGTGAATATGCCCCTGCGTCATGATATGACTCTAGCAGCTCTTTTTGCCGGTGTTTTTATTGGAGTGGGCCTTGGCATTATTTTCAGGTTTGGAGGAACAACTGGAGGAGTCGATATCATCGCACGTGTTGTTCAAAAATATATCGGGTGGAATATGGGGAAAACGATGTTTCTTTTTGACTTTATTGTGATTAGTGCGTCTCTCATTTATTTATCCTACCGAGAAGCTATGTACACACTTGTTGCAGTCTTTGTCGCTGCACGGGTTATTGACTTTATGCAAGACGGCGCGTATGCCGCTAAAGGAGCAACGATCATTTCAAATCATAACGAAGCCATATCGGATAAAATTATGAAAGAAATGGATCGAGGCGTGACGATTTTAAAAGGCCAAGGTTCTTTTTCTAAGCAAGATACTAACGTGCTATACTGCGTGGTTAGTAAAAATGAAATTTTCCGTTTAAAGCAAGTTATTACTTCTGTAGATCCACACGCATTCGTTGCAGTTACGGATGTTCATGATGTCTTAGGCGAAGGCTTTACCCTTGATGAAAATAAAAAACCGCTTGAAAGATAAAAAAATACCGCTAATGCGGTATTTTTTTATTAGTCGTCGTTATTCATTCCTGTATAAATCATGATTAAACGAACCAATTCAAGAACTGCTACTGCGGCGGCTGCTACGTATGTTAAAGCCGCTGCGTTAAGCACTTTGCGCGTCTCGCGCTCTTCATCATTTCGAATTGCTCCGACTGAGACGATTTGCGTCATTGCTCGGCTTGAAGCGTTAAATTCAACAGGCAGTGTTACAACTTGGAATACGACCGCTGCTGCCATGAAGATAATACCTAACAATAGCAACGGCTTAATCGACGCGATAATTCCAATCATAATTAAAATCCAAGAAGCGTTTGATCCAAGGCTTGCCACCGGCACAAGCGAGTGGCGAAGACGTAAAAACGAATAGTTTTCTTTGTCTTGAATCGCGTGTCCCACTTCGTGAGCCGCAACGGCAGCGCCTGCGACAGAGGTTCCGTAATAGTTGTCTTCTGACAAACGAATGACTTTTGAACGAGGATCATAGTGATCTGATAAAAATCCGCCTACAGGCTCTACGTGAACGTTGTACAACCCGTTCTCATCCAAAATTTTTCTTGCTACTTCTGCGCCTGTCATTCCTGATGAGTTGCTTACTTGTGAATATTTTTTGTAAGCACTTCTCACCTTAAACTGTGCCCAAATTGGCACAAGGATAATAATGAGAAAATAAATCAAAAAGCTCATTTACCCACACCTTTCATTATGTGTTTGACTACTCTTTTATTTTAGACAATTCTGCGCTTTTACGTCAATCATTACGCCCTCTAGCTGACTTTCTTTTCTGGTCAGCGAAGTATTTTCGCGCTCCTACATAAAAAAGTGTAGCAATAATAATACTTCCGGTGGTAATTGTAACCCAAATAAAAGACGGGTCTGTGCGATTTTCCTTTACTTGTTCAAAAAAATCTTTCAAGTTTTGTTCCATTTGGTTAAACTGCTTATCGTTAATTTCACTTAGCGTTCCTTCAGTTTGTAAAAAGTGAACATCCGCGCTCACACGCTGTACGTAGGGAGACGACACGTCTACCTGCGCGCTCGGTAAGATCATATCATACTCCTTCAAAAATTGCTTAAGCTGCGCTTCGTAAGCCGCTTGTTCTCCTTTTACCGCTTCATTTCGCATCTCTTTAAATGTTGCTAGCATACTGCCTTCGAGCTCAGTCCACATAGGCTGATGCTTGCTGTGAAGCGCATCGACTAATAATCGAAATTGAGTAGCTTTTTGAAGACGTTCTTCATCACTGGAATCAGAAGATAAAAGAGACCTTTCTACCTGTTCATAACAAAGAGTTAAAATACGTATATCTTCGGCCGATACGCCCAAAGAAGCTGTATTGAGACTGGTAAATTCATTCGAAAAGTTTCTGAACAAATGTTGGGCTGCTTTATACTCCTTTTGCTCTACAAGCGATAGCGTTTGATCAGATAAGTTATCAAGCTTTTCCCACTGCCCTTCAGCTGCATGTACAGTAGTCGTATATGCAAAGAAAAGTACGAGCAATATTCCTACTATTCTTCCTTTCATTCTCGTCCCTCCTCTAACCTCTACTAAAACTTATGAGAAAGAGGACAAGAGTAGACCTATTTTCAAAAGGAAGTTTTAAACTTACTATTCATTCATCGGAGTGATAAAGTTTTGCGTATAATATTTTTCATATACACCTACACCAAGACGCGTAAACTCTTTATTGAGTAAAGCCTTACGATGTCCCTCACTATTAAGCCACCCTTCAACCGCAGCGATTCCATCCTGATAATTCGAGGCAATATTTTCGCCCGCGATACGGTATACTACATCACCTTTTTGCAGACGGTTGCCTAAATCACCTTGTGCTGGTGAAACGTGAGAGAAATAGTTTAAGTCGCTCATTTCTTTGCTGTGTAAATAAGCTACTCCGGCAGTGGCTTCGTCCCAAGCTAAAGGTGACAGCTGAAACCGGTCTCGAATTACATTTGTAATATCGATAATTTGCTGCTCTTCTCCTTCTTGGACACTTTTCCACTCCTCCGATGTCAATGACGGAGCTGTGGGAAGCTCGCCGCGATAAACAATTTCGTACGGACGCTGTTTTAATAGCGTGTCCATGTCCATAATTCGAATACTTGAGATTGTATTAAGGAACTGATCAAAATATAGTTGGACGTATACATCTCCATATTTAATAATGGGACGCATTTTCATATCCTCTTCACTCAGACGAAATCGGTATTCATTTCCGTCTTTTTGAAGCGTGAGTTCGGATGAAAGTGAAACTCTTTTTTCTACTTCCTCTCGCTTCTCACCAATCTCAAAAGGATCTGTATTTGTTTTTGAGCCAATGACGTATACAGATACGACTTGATTATTTTCTACTCCTACCTGCACATACGTTTGACGATTCTTTTTGTAAATCCACCAGTCATAGCCATATGCAGAAGAATCAATACGATCCGGCTCTCCAAGCATTCCAATTAACTGTTCTGAATGATCTCCAATGAGTCTCATCATATTTTCACTTTGTTTTTCATAAGAAGCCACTTCTTGTGTGGGCTGACTTTTGGAATCCGTTTGGTTTTGCTCAATATTTTGACCCGTTAGATATTTTTCTAGCTGAGGTAAATAATCCTCAGCGTATACAAATGCCACTATTAATACGAGAATAAAAATAACTTTTTTCAGCTTTTCTTCCTCTCCTTACACCTGTTTTCTTTACCTGTTTAACTTATTTTTATCTCTATTATACATGCATTCAAAAAAAAATAGCTATCGGTATGGAGGAAACAAAAGAAAAAGCCAACTATTTACGAATATACTGCAAACAGTTGGCTTTCACTTTTTAATGCGTTTGTTGTGAAATGTCTGAGAGCGCTTCTCCTGCACGTTCATTTGCATAGCGAAACGTTGATAAATCACCTAGCGATACAATCCCTACTAGCTTTTGATTGTCCACAACGGGAAGACGACGGATTTGATGTTGAGCCATAAGCTTAGAAGCTTCTTCTACAGAGGCTTCCGCTGTAATAGTTATAAGCTCTTCACTCATAACATCCGTTACTTTACTTGAATTCGGCTTCTTTTCTGCAATGCCTTTTATAACTAAGTCTCGATCTGTAATCATTCCTACTAGCTGATCTCTATCGACAATTGGAATTGCTCCTACATTCCATTCCTTCATTTTCACTGCTACTTCATATACGTTATCAAGCGTGGTGCATGTTTCCGTATCAGCTGTCATTACCTCTTGTACAGTTTTCATTGTTTTATCCTCCTTTACATCGTGTGCTCGTTTTATAGTGTGACCAACTTTTTAGTAAACTTTCGTATTTAAAACGTTTAAATAAAAATAGATAACGTTTACATTTTTCCTTATTAGATATTGCAAGTTTTATCCATTCGGCTTATGATTTAATTGGGGTATATCTGTTTTGGGAGGGAGTTCATATGAAATTTGAATATGCAAAATTTGATTCATTAAAGGTTGATTTAGATTTATTAGATGAGATTATGCATCAATTTGGTCTGGTCCGCGCCGGACAATGGGATTATGAACGCGTCACGTACGATCGAAAATTCGAGTTTCAGCGAGATACCTTCTATTTGCGAGTCCAAGGACATGCTATTTCAGGCGACGTAGGGGGCAGGCATGCTGTTATTCATCTTATGACACCTCTACTAGGCAAACATTATTATCCTCACGGTTTAGAATATGGAGACGGCGAATATTTTCCGCCATCCCTTGTAGAACAGTGTGAAAAGATATTAACACAAATCAAATCACAGCTTGAAACCGTTCAGCTATAGAATTAGAAAAAGCGCAGTAATTAGACTGCGCTTTTTTTAATTCAAAGGAGGAGTAGACGGAAATTCCTTTGGTTTTATATCTTGAGGCTCGGTAAAATCGGGCATGTACGTATCTTTCTCTCGTTCTTTTCGAGCCCACTGAAAAAAAATAAAGCCTAAAACCGTTCCATATACAATTTCTTGAATGATCTTCATAATAACGCCGCCTAGCTGCTGATCTTCCACGGGCGGCAGCGTATTAAACATCTCGGGAGCAAGCTGTCCTAAACTGGCAATCATAGAAGGCGGTACACAAAGGGAAAGAGCTTGTACCCAAGCGCTTGAGTCTGTATACGTCGCATATAAAGAATGATTTGCAAAAATAATTAACGCGCACGCTGGAGTAAGGAGTACGCCATCTGCAAAAATGTAGCCAAGCTTTTTTAGAGAACTTAGCGTTTGTTCTTCTTCTAGCTGATTAACGAGTGGCCACCACATGCAAAATGCAGCGATAAATAATACAACACTCACAATTCCGTGGAGCATCATATCCGTTTTAATAACATCAAAAAGCAGCGGAATATGATACAAAGAAAATAACCCATTGAATAACAGTAGCGCAATTAAGGGCTTTGTAAAGAATTTAAAAATAGGTTTAACCCCTCTTACATAAATAACAGAACGAGCTAACCACGGCGGAATTCCTAAAATAAAAAGCGGAGGAATCACCAAGTAAACGATTGCCATTTGCGTCATATGAGCACTAAACATAAAATGCCCCAGTAAATCTACAGGTCCTCCTTTACATATATATAAAAGAACCATGCTAATAACAAAATACGATTTTGTTTTTCTGTTTACGGCCACCGCTCCTGTAAAATTCCCTCTCCATCTACCAACAATAAAAAAATATAAGACGGTTACCAGACAAATGGTTAAAAAATAGTAAGGACTCCAAAGTGCTTCAAAACCAAACATCTGCAAATTGTTAATCAACGTCTATTCCTCCTTCTACAGATGATGAAAAGGACTGGCGCATGCCAGCCCTTTTCTTTACCACCAAATAATGGTTACAAAAGCTAAAATGGTTAAAAGAGCTACCAATACGCCTGAATACAAGAAAAATGCTGGTATGGTATGTCCTTTGTGGTTCATATGCATGAAATAATAAAGTTGAAAGATGACTTGAACAACGGCCAAGAGCACAATCACCGGCATAATGTACCATCCGCTAAACTCTTGATAAACCGCAAAAAAAGCAATTAGCGTTAGAAACAACATCATCCCAAAAGAGATAACTTGCATCTTCATATCTTCTGCGTTTCTTTTTTTACGATAATCTAAATTGAGCCTTGGGTTATCTGAGTTTGATTGATTTGTCGTCATCAGCTTATCCCACCATTCCCATTAAATATACAACCGTGAAAATAAAGACCCACACAACATCGATAAAGTGCCAGTATAAACTTGCGACATAATATTTAGGAGCGTTATATAAGTTTAACCCTCGCTTCGCATTTCGAATCATCAAAGAACCAATCCAAAGCAATCCGAACGTTACGTGAGCTCCGTGTGTCCCAACCAGCGCGTAGAAAGAAGAACCGAATGCGCTGCTTGTAAACGTATGTCCTTCATGAACATAATGCCTGAACTCATAAATTTCTAGCCCTAAAAACGCTAAACCTAAAAGCCACGTAACGCCTAACCATAGCTGCATCTTTTTAAATTCAAAATTTTTCATATGATACATAGCATATACGCTTGTTAGTGAACTTGTTAATAAAATCATGGTGGCTGCAAAAACAAGCTTAATATCAAACAATTCTTCTGGCTTAGGTCCTGACATCGTTGAATTACGCAAAGCTAAATAAGTAGCAAAAAGTGAAGCAAACAAAACCGTCTCTCCGCCTAAAAAGAGCCAAAAGCCAGTAAATTTATTTTTCCCTTCAAGCGTTGCTTTTTCAGGCGAAGCAGGGAAAGTTTCAGCAGTTAGCTTTTGTTCAGTCTCCATTACATCTTCGCCTCCTTGTCATCATCAACTAAGTCTTCTTTGTGAATATGGAAGCCGTGATCATCAATCCATGAACGGAAGAACATTGATAAAAACATGACGATCATTCCGATAATCCCTACAACATCTCCCCATGCATGATCATTTCGATACAAAAAGCCAATCCCTGCAATAAACATTCCAAGCGATATCATAAATGGAATAAACGACGAGTTTGGCATATGAATATCACCAAGGGGTTCGGCTGGCGTCATTTCTTTATTTCCTGCCATTTTTTCAATCCAATATGCATCTAACCCCCGTACAAGCGGCGTTTGTTTAAAGTTATACTCTGGAGGCGGAGATGAAATAGCCCATTCTAATGTACGTCCGTCTCCCCAAGGGTCTCCTCCTACCCTTTGTCCTTTGGCAGTTGTTTTTATAATATTAACCAGTAAAATGAGCGTAGCAACCGCCATGAAAGCAGCTCCTGATGAACTGATTGCATTCCCAAGGTCGAGACCTTGATTAGGTAAGAACGTCCATACGCGGCGAGGCATCCCCATTAGGCCTAAGAAATGCTGAATAAAGAACGTTAAATGGAAACCAATCAAAAAGAGCCAGAACGTTGCTTTGCTTAACTTTTCATCTAACATCTTCCCAAACATTTTTGGCCACCAGTATGTGACACCTGCTAATATAGCGTATACGACACCGCCTACGATAACGTAATGGAAGTGAGCAACGATAAAATAAGAATCTTGAAATTGATAATCTGCAGGTGCTACAGCTGCCATAACTCCTGTTACTCCCCCGATAACAAATGATGGAATAAAGGCGACAGCATACAGCATTGGAGAAGTAAACTCAATACTTCCTCCCCAAAGCGTAAACAGCCAGTTGAAAATTTTAATTCCAGTTGGAACGGCGATAGCCATCGTAGCGACAGCAAAAATGGCATTTGCAATTGGACCAAGTCCGGTTGTGAACATGTGGTGAGCCCACACCATGAACCCTAAAAATCCGATTAATACGGTAGCAAAAACCATCGACGAGTACCCGAATAATCTCTTTCTTGAAAAAGTAGGTAAAATTTCAGAGAAAACACCAAACGCTGGAAGAATCAAAATATATACTTCCGGATGACCGAATATCCAGAAAAGATGTTCCCAGATAATGGTGTTCCCACCCATTGTGGCGTCAAAAAAGTTTCCCCCGAATAAGCGGTCAAAAATCATTAAAAACAATCCAACCGTTAGTGCTGGAAACGCAAACAAAATAAGAGCTGATGCAACAAACGTCGTCCACGTAAACAGCGGCATACGCATATAAGTCATACCTGGCGCCCTCATGTTAATGATTGTTACGAGAAAGTTGATACCTGAAATCAATGTCCCGGCTCCGGAAATCTGCAAACCTATCGCATAAAAATCAATTCCGTGACCAGGTGATGCAATAGACAGCGAAGCATATGATGTCCAACCTGCATCAGGTGCTCCTCCTAAAAACCAGCTTAGATTTAAAAAGAGTCCCCCAAAGGCAAACAACCAAAAACCTAACAAATTTAAAAACGGAAATGCTACATCTCGAGCTCCAATTTGCAGCGGAACAACTGCATTCATCATGGCAAAAAGAAGCGGCATTGCGGCTAAGAAAATCATTGTTGTTCCATGCATTGTTAAAATTTCGTTATACGTTCCTGCACTGACAAAGTCATTGCTTGGTATAGCCAGCTGAATACGTATAAATAGCGCTTCCACTCCTCCGACTAGAAAAAAGATACCGCCGGCAATTAAATAAAGAATGGCGATTTTCTTATGGTCAACGGTTGTCATAAAGTCCCAAATTGTTCCACCTACACCCTTCTTTTGACTGAGTGTACTCATCGCTAAACCTCCCCTTTTAAAAACGACTGGACGTTTATTTTTCTTTTAAACTCATTAAATAGTCTGCTAGCTCATTCACTTGTTCATCTGTTAAGTCAGGATATGTACCACTCATCTTATTACCCGGCTTAACTTTTTCAGGGTCTTTTAACCATTTTTTGATATTTTCCTTGTTGTGAGGAAGCACCCCAGCTACACGCTCACGTTCAGAAAAACCGGCTAAGTTTGGTGCTTGACGGGCTTGCTCTGGACGATTATCTTTAACGTCAACAGCATGACATCCGATACAGCTTTCATTAAAGACCTCTTGACCAGCTTTTGCGGATGCTGTTTCTACATCAGGCTTTGCTTTTTTCAAATCTTTTGCCCACGTATCAAATTCACCGCTTGATACAGCCCGTACTTTAAAGTCCATAAGAGAATGAGATGGACCGCAAAGCTCAGCACATTTTCCGTAGAAAACCCCGTTAGCTTCCTTCGATTTTTTAGAATCGAACACTAGCCAGAATTTATTATCATTTTCTGTGTTAGCATCGAGCTTTCCTCCAACTGAAGGAATCCAGAATGAGTGCTTGACGTCAGAAGCTTTAATATTAAAGTAGACTTTTTTATCCGTTGGAACAACTAGATCTTGCGATGTAATAATTTTTTGATTAGGATACTCAAATTCCCACCAGTACAAGTTAGCGCGCACATTTACTACGACAGCATCTTTGTCCTTCATTCCTTTTACATCCGCTAGCTTAAATGTGGAGATGACCGTTGGAACAGTCAAAATAATCAGCAGCAAGATAGGAATCACTGTCCATATAATTTCTAACTTTCTGCTCCCCTCTACTTGCTTTGGAATCACATTTTCTTCGCCTTTGCGACGACGAAAGCGCAGAATAACAAATATAAAGATAATGGTGACAACAATAATAACTAAAACCATGATGGCTGTACTAAGCAGCATAAGCGAATATTGTTCTTCAGCTACCTCACCTGCAGGCTTAAGTGTTGACAAAAACGGTTTTCCACAGGCCGATAACACGAATGCAAGCAGCGTAAATAACGACAAAACACGAAAGTTCAATCGCCATTTTTTCATACCATTCCCCAACCTCTCTTTCATTGACGTGATTTCATCTATGCCCTCTTGAGCATAAAACTTATTCCTTCTATAATGAATTCTACATGTAGAAGAAATCCCCCTTGTGCAGTGTCGCATTCAGTGAAAGATTTTATCTAGGCAAAAAGCGTTGCGACAATCATTGAGACAAATAAAATAGTTAAATAGTTTAGTGAGTAGACAAACATCATGCTAGCCCACTTTGTGTCTTCTTGTTTATTGTATTGAGCAAATCCTAAAAATAGCCATCCTATGTTTAAAACAGTGGCCAAAATTAGAAATGGAGTGCCTAATTCGTATAAATAAAGAGGTAATGGCAACAAACAAGCAATCCAAATGAGAATCTGTCGTTTTGTCAGCTCAAACCCGTGTACAACAGGCAACATAGGGATTCCCGCTGCCCGGTATTCTTCACATCTTCGCATAGCAAGAGCTAGAAAATGAGGCGGCTGCCAAATAAACATGATTAGAAATAATACCCAAGCTACTACATGTAAATTGGGATCGATAGCGGCCCATCCAATTAAAGGCGGAACAGCGCCTGATATACTTCCGATTACTGTATTAATTGTGTATAGTCTTTTGGACCACATGGTGTAAAGAACTACATATGTAAGTATTCCTGCTAATCCGATGAGAGCGGCTACGGAAGAAACAACTAGTAGCATAAGCAAGCCGGTTAACGTAAAACCGATTCCAATCCCAAGGACCGTCAAAGGTGCAAAACTCCCTGTCACTGTAGGTCGTCCCTTTGTTCGTTCCATTAGAGGGTCAATGTCACGATCTATGTAATTGTTCAAACTGCATGAACCGGCGATGATAAGTGAAGAACCTATTAAAGTAAAAAATGCTTTATCCAGGTTTTCTAAGAAGTGTTGTTCGTTGAAGAAAAGAGCTAGCCAAAAACCAGTAAAGGTGGTGATGAAATTTGAGTTGACTATTCCAATTTTAATCGTAGCTAAAAAATCTGACCAAACGGAACTATTTTCGCTTACATAAGCTGTGTTAGGCGATGCAGAAAGCGTTGAATCTTCCACCATTTTTGAATCTTCCATGGCGCTTCCTCCTTTACTCATCCACAGACTTTTATCTAGTAAATAAAGAGTCTATAAATGAAGGCGTTTTCAACATATTTTTACAAAAATCTCCTCTTTGTTCACAAAGAAGTCATATTTCTCTCACCAAAGCTACTTAAAAGCTTCACATGTAAACGATAAAATAGTAGAGAAATATCTATTTCTCATGTTTATTAAACCATATTTTGCCGTCACTTTGTGAAGAATTCATGAAAAAAATATGGATTTTTTTTGTCATGAGCTAAATGCATGTCCCTGTGACTTGTTAAAAGATATTTGTGCAAGTAAAATAGTTTTCTATACGGTACCTTTTACATATCTGCAGAGTCAAACTTATGAACAAACCTTACACTTTCTACCATTATAACAAATTCAATCAAGTTTATGGAGAATAAATGAAATTTATGTTTAATATACAAAAAGATTAGGATAAATTGTTTAGCTCGTTATATTACTTACTTTGCTTTTAGGATGGTGATTATTGTGCGACTTGGATTAAAGTTTTTATCCGTTGTGACGAGCATGGCCATGTTACTTATTCTGCTTGGCGGTGCCCTTGTCACGAAAACTGGTTCAGCAGACGGGTGCGGAGATTCTTGGCCTCTGTGTAATGGACAGCTCATTCCTGACCCTTTAACATTTGAAACCGTTGTTGAATTAAGCCACCGCTTAGTTTCTGGCGTGTCGGGCTTTCTTGTGCTCGCTTTATGCATATGGGCATGGATTTCACTAGGACATATAAAAGAAGTTAGACCTTTAGCGTTTATCTCTTTTTTCTTCCTAGTACTGCAAGCATTAATTGGGGCTGCTGCTGTTATGTGGGGGCAATCAGACGCAGTGCTTGCTCTTCATTTTGGTATTTCCCTTATTTCGTTTGCTTCTGTGCTGCTGTTAACACTTATTATCTTTGAAGTGGATCAAAAGCTCGACTCAACTAATATACAGCTAGGCTCTAAAATGAAAAAACACATTTACGGGGTTATCTTATACACGTATGCTGTTGTGTACACGGGCGCGCTTGTTCGCCATAAAGAAGCTAGCTTGGCTTGTCCAGACGTTCCATTTTGTTCAAACGGAAACGGTTGGCTACCTGTTGATTTGAATCAGTGGATTCAAATGGGACATCGATTCGCTGCTGTTTTAACGTTTGTATGGATATTAGCTGCCTTTATCCATGCAGTTAAATATTATCGCCATCAAAAAAATATTTTTTACGGATGGTTAGCCGCTCTCATTCTAGTTATTTTTCAGGCGGTTTCCGGTATGCTTGTTGTTGTCACACGTCTGCAGCTAGAGCTCGCGCTTGCTCATTCTTTAATTATCTCTTTCCTATTCGGTGTATTAAGCTACTTAACCTTAATTGCAACGCGTCATACACATAATTGATCAAAAAAGGTACGAGCTCAGAGCTCGTACCTTTTTTAATTAGCTTTCTAATTCAATTAATAGATCTCCCGGCTGGATGCCATCTCCATTCGACACGTGTACTTGTTTAATCACGCCGTCAAATGGTGCTTGCACGGTTGTTTCCATTTTCATTGCTTCTGTGATCATTAAGTGATCACCTTTTGAGACTTTATCGCCCTTTTCTACTACTACTCGAATAACGGTTCCAGGCATTGAAGCGCCGATGTGGGCTGGATTTGCTTGGTCGGCTTTTTGTTTTGCCGTAACGGTTGTTTTGACACTTTCGTCTTTAATCACGACTTCACGAGGCTGACCGTTCAATTCAAAGTATACCGCTCGCGTACCGTCTGCCTGCGGTTCTCCAATGGATACAAGGCGGACAATTAAGGTTTTTCCTTTTTCAATCTCAATTTCAACCTCTTCTCCTAAACGCATGCCGTATAGGAAAGTCGGAGTATCAAGAACAGAAATGTCCCCGTATTGTTCGACTGCTTTGTGATAATCCATAAATACTTTTGGATACAGCGCATAAGCAATGGCATCAAAACTCGTTACTTGACGATTTAAGTCTTTAAACAGCTTTTCTTTCACTGCATCAAAATCCACATCTTCTAACAGTTCTCCAGGACGAACTGTAATAGGTTTTCTGCCTTTTAGAATGATGCGCTGAAGCTCTTTAGGGAATCCCCCGTGAGGCTGTCCTAAATACCCTTCAAACAATTCAATAACTGAATCCGGGAAGTCAAGCGTTTCACCGCGCTCAAACAGCGTTTCTTCTGTCAAGTTGTTTTGGACCATAAACAATGCCATATCTCCAACTACTTTTGATGATGGCGTAACTTTTACAATATCACCAAATAACAAATTCACGCGTGAATACATATCTTTTACTTCATCCCAGCGGTTTCCTAAACCAACTGCTTTTGCTTGTTGCTGTAAGTTGCTATATTGACCGCCTGGCATTTCATGCTCGTACACTTCCGTATGAGGAGCGTTCATGCCGCTTTCGAAGTCTTGGTAATATTTTCGCACGTCTTCCCAATAGTACGAAAGCTGTTCTAGATTTTTAATATCCAGATTTGGTCTGCGGTCCGCACCTTCTAATGCGTAATAAAGAGAGTTAGCACTTGGCTGAGACGTTAAGCCTGCCATTGAGCTTACGGCTACGTCTACAATGTCTACGCCTGCTTCAATTGCTTTTGCATACGTGTATACACCGTTTCCGCTTGTATCATGCGTATGAAGGTGGATTGGAATATCAACCGTTTCTTTTAGAGCCGATACTAAATCATAAGCTGCCTGTGGTTTTAAAAGACCCGCCATATCTTTAATGCCTAGGATATGTGCTCCAGACTGCTCAAGCTCTTTTGCTAAGTTCTTGTAGTAATCCAAATCATACTTACGGCGCGTCGGATCTAAAATATCACCTGTATAACACATCGCTGCTTCTGCAATCTTTCCTGTTTGACGAACAGAGTCAATTGCAAGAGTCATTCCTTGCACCCAGTTTAAGCTGTCAAAGATACGGAAAACATCAATACCTGCATAAGCTGATTTTTCAACAAATTCCTTAATTACATTATCAGGATAGTTTTTATATCCAACCGCATTTGACGCGCGAAGAAGCATTTGGAAAAGAACGTTTGGCGCTTGTTGACGTAAAGTAAGCAAGCGATCCCACGGATCTTCTTTTAAGAATCGATAAGCGACATCAAACGTTGCTCCCCCCCACATTTCCATAGAAAATAAATCTGGAAGCAAGCGTGCAGTTGGGTTAGCTACTTGTTTTAAGTCGTTTGTACGGATACGCGTTGCTAAAAGAGACTGATGGCCATCACGGAAGGTTGTATCCGTTAATAGCACTTCCTTGCGTTCTTTCACCCAATTTACTAGCCCTTCAGCGCCTTTTTCATCTAAAATCTGCTTTGTTCCGTTTTGAATTGGTTTGCTTATATCCACACTAGGAACGCGCGGTTTCGTAAAGATCGGCTTTTTCTTTTCCGATACACCTGGGAATCCGTTTACCGTAACATTCCCAATGTATGTAAGCATTTTAGTTCCGCGGTCTTTTCGCTTCGGAAAAACAAAAAGTTCAGGCGTTGTGTCAATAAATGATGTATCATAAGCACCTGTTAAGAACTTATCATGCTTCACTACATTTTCAAGAAACGGAATATTTGTTTTAATTCCTCGAATACGAAATTCTTTTAAGTTCCGTACCATTTTTGATGCGGCTTGATCGAATGTTAATGCCCATGTTGTTACTTTTACTAACAGTGAATCATAATAAGGCGTAATTACAGCACCTTGGAAGCTGTTTCCCGTATCTAAGCGTACGCCAAAACCGCCACCAGAACGATAAGCCATAATCTTACCCGTATCCGGCATAAAATTGTTTAACGGATCTTCTGTCGTTACACGAGATTGAATCGCATATCCATGTACGTGAATTTGATCTTGTGCAGGAATGGATACTTCCTTGCTGTGAAGTGCATAGCCGTCTGCAATTAAAATTTGCGATTGAACGATATCAATACCTGTAATCATTTCAGTAATTGTGTGCTCTACTTGAACACGTGGATTTACTTCAATAAAATAAAAATCATTTCCTGATACTAAAAATTCTACTGTACCAGCATTTATGTACTGCACTTTTTCCATCAGCTGCACAGCTGCTTCACAAATGCGGAGACGTAAGTCTTCATCTATAGAAACACTTGGTGCTACTTCTACTACTTTTTGGTGACGACGCTGCACAGAACAGTCGCGCTCATAAAGATGCACAACATTTCCTTGTTCATCACCTAAAATTTGCACTTCAATATGTTTTGGATTTTCAACTAATTTCTCGACATACACTTCATCATTACCAAAAGCCGCTTTTGCTTCTGATTTGGCACGGTCATAAGCTTCATTCAGGCTGTCTGCATCGCGAACGATACGCATGCCTCGACCGCCTCCGCCCAAAGCCGCTTTGATCATTAGAGGATATCCATGCTGATTAGCAAATTCTTTTGCTTCGTCAATTGAATCAATAGGACCATCCGTACCAGGAATAACGGGAATATCTGCATGAATAGCCTGGTGACGTGCTTTTACTTTATCGCCAAACATATCAAGATGCTTGGATTTTGGGCCAATAAAAATAATGCCTTCTTCTTCGCAACGTTTCGCAAATTGGATATTTTCTGACAAAAAACCATAGCCAGGGTGAATAGCATCTACATCATGAGACTTAGCAATGTCGATGATGCCTTCTATATCCAAATAAGCATCAATCGGTTTTTTCTCCGCTCCTACTAAATAGGCTTCATCCGCTTTGTAACGGTGATAAGAACCTGCGTCTTCCTTAGAATAAATTGCAACAGTCCGAATATTCAGTTCAGTACATGCTCGAAATACACGAATCGCAATTTCTCCTCGGTTTGCTACTAATACTTTTTTGATTTTTTTAGTTACAAAACTCATGTTGCTAATCTCCTCTCAATTTCGTATAAACTTCAATATATAGCAAAATTAGATAAAAGAAAAGCAAAAATCAATGGAAAATGATAAAACTCCAATAAATTTTTGCTTTTTTTACACAATTTTTTTCACGAAAATCAATCGCTTGTTGTTGATGTATTGTTCGGATGTAGCACAATATTTTCCGTATTTTTCTGTTTTTTATTTTGATAATTTACGAAAAACGAAATATTTACAATAATTCCCATAGATACCATCAGCGTTAGCAGCGAAGACCCTCCGTAACTGATAAACGGAAGCGTGACGCCGGTAATCGGAATGAGTCCCGTAAGCCCTCCAAGGTTAATGCCTGTTTGAATACCTATCATACTGGCTACTCCAATACAAATCATGCTAGCAAACGGATCCTGAGATTTTTTAGCCAGCATTAAAATCCTGAAAATTAAGAAGCCTAAAAGACCCAGCACGAGCATAACTCCAAAGAACCCTAATTCTTCTGCAATAATAGCCATAATGAAATCGGTATGGGGCTCCGGAAGATAACCATACTTTTGTACACTTTCTCCTAAACCAAGGCCTTTTAAGCCTCCTGTACCTATTGCTAAATATGAATTAACCAGCTGATAACCAGTTCCTTGAGCATTGGCAAACGGATCTGATGCACCGGTAAAACGGCCAATTCGATTGGCAGTAAACTGACCTGTAAAAAAACCAATTGTAATAATTACCGTAAGCAAAATGATACCTAGTGCTAGCATGCGGAAAAAGGTTTTTTTAGAGATTCCCGAACATAGCATAATTGTCACGGCAATAGCAAAAATAATTGATCCCGTTCCAAGGTCAGGCTGAATAGCTACAAAGCCTAATATTAAAAATACAAGACCCATAGGTCCAAAAAAAGCTTTTTTGATGTTGTCAATATACTCTTGCCTTTTAGACAAAACATACGATAAGTATAAAATGACAACAAGCTTGGCATACTCAGCCGGCTGCATGTTTGCCCCGCCAAGCTGCAGCCAACTTTGCGCATTGTTACTCGTATGACCCATTACAAACACAAGCAAAAGCAGTACAAAAATGCCTAGAATCGCATAAGGCAGTATTTTAGGATACAGCTTGTAAGGTGTTAGCATTGTTAAAATGAACAATACAAGCGTAAAAGCAAGCCACATTTTTTGTCTGTTGTAAAAGAAATCGCTTGACGTATGATATCTTGTAATACTTACAATCATACTTGAACTGTAAACCATAACTAGTCCAACCGCACAAAGAAGCAGCACTGGAATTACAATCGAATAGTCAAAATGCCTAAATATTTTTTTTACCATAACCCTCTTCCTTTAAAAATGACGTGTTTCTGTTTCGTTTCATCTTTTATGTACAAATTTGAGTAAATCAGGAAATTTCAACCACCTGTAATAAAAAACTCAAACTACGTTTGTATATAGTTTGAGTTTCGATCGCGTGATTTTTATTTTTTTGTAAACGCTTCATGCAGTGCAGAAAGTTCACGCTCGAGGCGGTCTAGCAATGTTTTTCCAACACGTTCATCAATTAAACCAAGACGAACTGCAAAATCAATTTCTCTTGATAAACCAAACATTTGTGTATCTAAAACCTCTTCATAAAGAGGACATTGTGGCATTGTTAAGTTATCCATTTGAACTTGAATTAATTGCAAAATCTTATCTGCATCAGCTTTTAACAACGCATACGCTTTTTCACGATGATCTATCATTGTCTCAGGCGTCAAACTCAATCCCTCCGTTCGCGAGCGATTACCTAATCTATCTCTCAATTTTAAAGGCTATGCTCCAAAAAAGCAAGGATAAACATGTCCGTGAGGCTGGCCGTCTTTTTTATACTGTTACTTTCTCAAAAGCATTACCATAGATGTAGGGAATTTCGCACTTTCGTTGACTCTTACATTATATCATACGAGAATCACTCTCAACTAAATTTTTTCATCAAAGTGACAAATAAGTAGAAAGCGCTTATACTTTTAGCAAGGGGGCATTTATGATGAATTCAATTATTATGTTAAAAGGAAAAGTAAAATATACGCTGACACTCGACCCAAGCGTGTGGATTTTCGATGACCGCAAGCTCGATATGGACGTTTTCTTTGAACATCCACCGGAGCAAAAAGACGAGACAGAAGCGTACACAAAGGCTGTTTCGAAGCATTGGGACCGTGAAATTCAAGAAGGAGCCGTCTTTCCTCCTACGTTAAAAACCGAAAAGAAATTCAAAAAACAGGAGCTAGTAAATGGAACATTTGGCATTTTATTTGCACCTTTTCTAGCTAACGCTTCACCTACTGAAGAAGCTACCAACGTTTCATTTAAAACAAAAGACGCGCTAATTTCTTTTTCATTAGAAGAAGCGCAAAAACTAATCTTTGGTTTCAGCCAAGATGGAAAGCCTCTTAGAGAAGATGGGCCTATCTATGTCTATTTACCTGACGGATCTAACCGAAATAACCCTATTAAATATGTGGAAGAAATCATCGTTACATAATAAAAGAAGCGGGGTTCCAAAAGGAACCCCGCTTTTTTTAAAGAATATCAGCTGCTAATTGTGCCAGTCCTGAGCGCTCTCCTTTGATTAACCGAACGTGGCCCGATACTTTTTGCTCTTTAAACTTTTCGACTACGTACGTTAATCCGTTGTTATACTCATCTAAATAAGGATGATCAATTTGAGCCGGATCTCCCATAAGGACAATTTTACTCTTTTCCCCTACCCTTGTTAAAATTGTTTTAATTTCATGCTTCGTTAAATTTTGCGCTTCATCAATAATAATGAACTGTTCCGGAATGCTTCGGCCTCTTATATACGTCAAGGCTTCCACTTCTATTGAACTGAGCCCCGCTAGAATCGCATCCAGTTCTCCAGGCTTCTTAGTGTTGAATAAGTACTCTAGGTTATCATAAATTGGCTGCATCCATGGACGAAGCTTCTCCTGCTTTTCTCCTGGCAAGAATCCAATATCTTTCCCTAAAGGAACAATTGGACGAGCTACAAGTAGCTTTTTAAAACATCCTAGATCTTCCGTCTGCATAAGTCCTGAAGCTAAAGCAAGCAGCGTTTTACCCGTACCTGCCTTTCCAATTAACGTGACCAGTTGAACGTCGTCTCTAAGAAGAAGTTCTAACGCCATAATTTGCTGAACATTTCGAGGTTTGATTCCCCAGATATGATCATATTCAAATAAAAGCTTTTTTACTTTTGTTGTTGTTTGATCAACAATGCCGATGGCTGATCCGGATCCCCCAAATGCATCTTTCATCACTAAGAATTGATTTGCAAAAAAGGAGTGGTTCGCAATTTGAGACGTTAGCAGTTCTCCTTTTTCGTAAAATTGACTCAGCAGTTCTTTTGCAATATAGACTTCCGAAAAGCCTGTATAAATACTATTAAATTCCACTACTCGATCACTTAAAAAATCTTCTGCTCTTAAGCCGATTGCGTCAGCCTTCACACGTACCAACACATCTTTACTCACTAGTATCACTTCACGTCCATCTTCTTTTGTTTCCTCTTCAAGAGATAGATTTTTAGCAACAGCTAAAATTCGATTATCATTTGTTTTTTCCACAAAGATTTCTTGAAGCTGTTGAAAAGAGCGATGATTGAGTTCAATTCGCAAATGGCCCCCATTTTCTAAAGGGATTTTCTCATATAACTTTCCATGTTGTCTCAAGTTATCAATGAGTTTGGATACCTGCCTTGCATTTCGTCCGACTTCATCCATATTTCTTTTTTTCGAATCAACTTCTTCTAGCACAACGGCCGGAATCACTACTTCGTTATCATCAAATGAAAAAATTGAATGCGGATCTTGTAATAAAACATTCGTATCTAATACATAAATTTTTCCCAATAATTCAGCCTCCTACTCCGATTGTTTTTCCTGTAAGGAGTGAAACAAGGCACCCATCCATTTATATACTATGTAACGCACATGTGTGAAGTGACCTTAAATGGACGGACCATTTTCTTTAAATATATGAACACGTGTATAAAGATAGAAGAACTATTAGAAACTAAATACAAATTACTACAAAAAATGAGTCATTCATAAGGAGGAGTCTCCCACATGAACAAATTTTTTCTATCCATTAGCTTATGTTTTATTACACTAACCGGCTGCAACAATAACCAAGCAGATGTTGAAGAAGGGCAAAAAACAGATCGAATTGTACAGGTTAAAAATTCATCTCCTGAACGCTCACACAAGCGTACTGCTAATGAAATATCAGCTCATTTAGTTGAACTGGCTTCAAGCGTTCCGAATGTAAATGATGCTACTGCCATTGTGCTCGGTAAGTATGCAATCGTAGGCATTGACGTCGGCAAAGATATTGATCGTTCAGAAGTAAGTTCTATCAAATATACAGTTGCCGAAGGTCTGAAAGCTGATCCGTACGGCGCTAATTCTGTTGTTATTGCAGATCCTGATACGGTCGCTCGGCTAAAACAAATTGGAAATGAAATTCGCAAAGGTCGTCCGGTTACAGGGTTTTTAGATGAATTAGCAGCCATTGTAAACCGAGTGATGCCTGAATTTGCAGAAGAAATCCGCCGAAATCCTAGCTCAACAGATACAAATAATCAAAAATTAAATAATAAACAAGAGCAAAATTTAAAGAATGAGCAGGAAAAACAATCTAATAATCATCTTCAAAAAAACGAATAAGAAAGTCGCTTAGCGGCAGGCTGCTGCTAAGCTTTTTTTATCGCTTCAATTACTTGCCTATCGAGTTTAGCAGCTGCTACTGGATCATAGGTCTTTTCATATGAAGGGTTTACTGAAATCTTAGAACCATAGAACATGACGTCTCTTACTTCATTAATATCTAGTTCAATTAGCGTCAGCTTTAAAGCTACTCCTTCTAACTTTTCTTGCACTACCTCAGCTATTCCGCTGATTGAGTAGCATGATTCATTAGCAAGAATATTTACCACTGCTTTATTCGTATGTTTAATGTTTTCTACAATCCTCGATTTGACATCTACGGCAAATCGAATTTTTTGTTTAGTCGGAGCTACTAACCACGAAATGGCACTAACATTTGGACCGTTTGTTTCAAAATCAATAGTTGAAATGGTTGCAAATCTCTCTGTCTGTAGCTCATCGTATAATGCATCTACTAGTTGAGTCTCGACTTCGTTGGCCATTTTCATCCCTCCTACTGTTTATGTACTTACTAGTTACTATCTTCGAGCTACCAAGCAAAATTACCTGCTTCTTTAGGAATGTTTTCCTATCGTTTCTTTTCTACTGAGAGATAGCACCGCAAAAAAACTTTATAAAACAAGAATTTTCGGCTAGAATGATGTATAGAGAAGTTGAGGTGATAGAAATGAGAGTACAATGTGTCATGTGCGATAAAATTGAAACAATTGAGGATGAAACGCTTGTGGCAAAACGACTGCGCAACCGTCCTATCCATACATATATGTGCAATGAATGTTCTGAACGGATTGAAAAACGAACAAAAGAACGCATAGCTACTGGTAACTTTAAACTATATGAGTCGAAAAAGACAGAGGAGGATTGGTAAGGTGCTCCGATTAGGAATAAGTATTGGCATGTTAAGCGGGATTATCCTTGGGTTATGTTTAAAATGGATAGAGTGGCTAACCGGCAAACAAGTTTATACCCTTTTATTAAATGTTGATTTTATTCCTATCATTGGCCCCATGCAATGGCCTGAATGGGTAGAGTTTGTTTTTCATTTACTCATTGCCGCTGCAATTGGGATCGTTTTTGTTTACATAGTAGGTAAATTAAATAATATGTCTATTCGAAAAATCGTATTGTGTTCCTTTTTATTAACACTTCCAACCATTCCTTTGTATTTTCCGTTGACGCTGCTTGCGCTCAAGCCTACGCCTGCGGTGGATGATGCAGTAGCGATTTTTTATTGGACAGCTGGCCATTTAATTTTCGCAGCCGCTCTTGTCTTCGGCTATATCATACTAAAAAGACGCTTGTAGCTACAAGCGTCTTTTTATGTAGTTTTATGAACCCAACGTGGAGTTTTGCTTCTTAGCCTGATACAGCCGTATTTTATAAATAATCAACACAAGCGCTGCAACCACAAGCCCTTCAGCTACAGGTAAAAAAATGCCTAAAAACGTTAAGATCGTACATCCAAAAGCTAAAAACAGATAAATAACTACAGATTTTAAAAGCGGCAGCTTCTTTGCAAACCCGAGTTTGTACACGAGAACAGATAGCCCTAAAATGGTAAAGTATAACAGCCACATTCCTATTTTTGCATGTTCATCCACTTGATACAAAGCAGCAAAAAATGAAAGGTGTTCTTTTACATCCATATTTCTTCCCCCTATTCCTTACTTTACATTATTCGATATAAGCCACCTTTTTCCTTTCCAAATTCCTTATTTATAAAACGCTTTCAAAAAATAGAAAATTCTGATATAATAGATAAAAAACAAGCCGCTAGCAAATAGAGCTAACGACTTACTTTTTTTATTATTTCGTGTCAGCGTATTTTTTCTTTTTCGCTGCTTTTTCACGTTCATTTTTATCAAGAATTTTTTTACGTAGACGAATAGATTCTGGTGTGATTTCACAATATTCATCTTCGTTTAAATATTCAAGTGATTGCTCTAAAGACATAATACGAGGTTTTTTCATACCTGTTGTTTGATCTTTATTAGCAGAACGCATATTCGTCATTTGCTTCATTTTACAGATGTTAACAACGATATCATTTTCACGAGTGTGTTCTCCTACGATCATACCTTCGTATACTTCTGTACCTGGCTCAACGAAAATTGTACCGCGGTCTTCTACGCCTTGGATTCCATAAGTAGATGATTTACCGCTTTCCATAGAAACAAGCACACCTTGACGGCGACCTCCAACTTGACCTTGCTGCATTGGTTGGTAGCTATCAAATGAATGGTTAATGATACCGAATCCACGAGTTAACGATAAGAACTCAGTTGTATAACCGATTAAACCACGTGCAGGAACCATAAAGATCAGACGAACTTGACCGCTGCCGTTGTTAATCATATCAACCATTTCACCTTTACGAGCACCCATTGATTCCATAATAGAACCCGTATGTTCTTCAGGCACGTCGATTTGCACACGTTCAACTGGCTCGCAGCGAACGCCATCAATTTCACGAACGATTACTTCAGGTTTTGATACTTGAATCTCATATCCTTCACGACGCATGTTTTCAATTAAAATAGATAAATGAAGTTCTCCACGTCCTGAAACAACCCATACATCCGGTGAATCAGTATTTTCCACGCGTAAACTTACATCCGTCTCAAGTTCAGACATTAAGCGCTCTTCAATTTTACGAGATGTAACAAATTTACCTTCACGACCAGCAAACGGTGAATTGTTTACTAAGAACGTCATTTGTAAAGTAGGTTCATCAATACGTAAAATTGGCAGTGCATCTTGGTGGTCAAACGGACATACTGTTTCACCTACGTTGATGTCTTCCATTCCTGATACAGCGATCAGGTCTCCTGCTTTTGCTTCTTCGATTTCAACACGCTTTAAGCCTAGGAAACCGAATAATTTTGTTACACGGAATTGTTTTACCGTACCGTCAAGCTTCATTAATGCAACTTGCTGGCCTACTTTCATTGTTCCGCGGAATACGCGGCCTACACCGATACGACCAAGATAGTCATTGTAGTCAAGCATTGCCACTTGGAATTGAAGTGGTTCATCGCTGTTGTCTACTGGTGCTGGAATGTGCTCGATGATTGAGTCAAATAGAGATGACATGTTCTCATCTTGCTTTTCAGGATTCGTGCTAGCTGTTCCGTTGATTGCTGAAGCATAAACAACAGGGAACTCAATTTGTTCCTCGCTTGCACCTAGTTCAATAAATAAGTCAATTACTTCATCAACTACTTCAGTTGGACGAGCAAAGTCACGGTCAATTTTGTTAACAACAACAATCGGCGTTAAGTTTTGCTCTAATGCTTTTTTCAATACAAAGCGAGTTTGAGGCATACATCCTTCGTATGCATCTACTACAAGTAGAACACCGTCTACCATTTTCATAATACGCTCAACTTCTCCACCGAAGTCAGCATGTCCCGGCGTATCCATAATGTTGATACGCGTATCTTTATAATTAATAGCTGTGTTTTTCGCTAAAATTGTAATTCCACGCTCACGCTCAAGGTCATTTGAATCCATCGCACGTTCTTCAACATGCTCATTAGTACGGAATGTTCCGGACTGATGTAATAATTTATCTACTAACGTTGTTTTCCCATGGTCTACATGGGCAATAATGGCAATATTACGTAAATCTTTACGAATGTTCACGCATTTCACTCCTATGCTTGTAATAACTAAGCTATTATATCACACTAACTCTAGAATTGCAGAATGATTTTGTTGTACACTATAAATATCCGTTATAAATGGGAGGAATCAACATGAGAAACATTAAGTGGGTACTTGTTTTATATGCATTTATCGCAACTGCGGCAATTATGTCAATCGGCATATTTATCGGAGAAGGAAGCGCTCTCGGGGTCATTTTAGCTATCGCAGCTTTAATTGTTGTAATGGGCCTTGGCTTTACGACTAAGAAAAAAATGCGAGAAAAAGGGCAGCTGTAATTTTTTTGCGATGATTGAAAGCGTCATGGCCATTTGCAACATCAAAATGGTTCATGACGTTTTTTCATCACAAAATTCTTTGACTACACGTAAGTCTTCACTTCTATTTTATTTATTCCACTTTCCTTCAAGGTACGTACGAAAGATTTCGTCATGTAATGTTGGTTTGCTTACAAATACACTGCTTTTTTCAAGAATCTCTAACGGCTTTCCTTCTAAATCCGTCATAACTCCTCCAACTTCTTCAATCAATACTTTACCGGCAGCAAAGTCCCATGGAGCCAAACGTAAAGTAATGTATCCATCTAAGCGTCCAGCCGCTACGTAAGCAAGCTCAATAGCTGCGGATCCATATGAACGGGTCCCTCTTACTTTACGCACAAGCGGACTTAATACGGAAGGATCAATACGGCGGTTCTCCGTCACCCATGTTGCATTTAGGCTAATAATAGCTTGTTCAACTGGTACAGGTTCAAGTTTCGGCAATTGGATATCATTCATAAACGCGCCCTGTCCTTTTAAAGCATGATACAACTCATTATGAATAACATCATAAATATAACCTGCTTGTCCTACACCATTTTCAAATATACCGATGGAAATAGCAAAATTTCGCTGCTGATGAACAAAGTTCATCGTACCGTCGATTGGATCGATAATCCAAATCGTTCCTTCTTCTGATTCAAGCTCTTCTCCATATCCTTCTTCTCCGATAATATGATGTTCCGGAAAGGTTTCATTGATTTTTGAGATAAAAAACTGTTCAATTTCTTTATCCATATTTGTTACTAAATCATTTGGATTCGATTTCGTTTGAATGAGAAGTTCTTTACTAAACGACTGTTGAATTTTTTGTCCAGCTTCTTTTAGCCACTCTTTAACGTATGTATCGATTTCTTTCCAGCGTTGCGTCATCTCAATTCCCCCTCAAAAATACGTCTCTTATTTAAGCTTAAAAAAACCTCTGCAAGATGTCAATTAACAGAGCACGTGGGAGAAGACCTGCCGCTTCTTCTCCCACGTGCTCTGTTACCACTTATGAATCTGCTCATTCAGTTTAATCCTTTTTTACAGTTTACCCTTATTTGTTCTATTTTATTCCCGTATCTGCTACTGAAGAGATATCATTTCTTCACGAAGTTTCTCGAGCTTTCGCTTACATTTTTGTTTTTGTTCCTCATTATTCTCCATCATGGCTTCATATAATGTCGCTAACTCGTAATCTAACTCCAAACGAATTACACCTAATCTTTTTTGTCCATCATTCTTCTTATACATATTCACCACTTGTTTCATTCTTCAAACACCCCTCTCAAATTATTGAACCCGCTTATAGAAAACTAAATTTTCAGATATTTTGATTGATATAGTCTATGTCGAAACCTAATCTCATGTAACTAAATTGTGTGATTACCTATAAAAAAATGATAGACACGTTTTGACAAGCATATGCGAATTAATTGGTGTTTATGCTTTTCATGTGGTAGAATCTTCGCGTAAATCATACTTACTTGCATAGATGCACAGCAGCTATACATATTCACTAAAAAACGGAGGTTTCACATGGCATTCTCAGGATTTTCACAAGATGACTTTAACGTATTCCGTATCGAGGGACTTGATGCACGTATGGAAGCCATCAAGACAACGATACGCCCAAAATTCGAACAATTGAGCAATCATTTTGCTCCTACTCTTTCTTCACTTTGTGGAGATGAAATGTTCGTACACATTGCCAAACATGCACGAAGAACAGTTAACCCGCCAGCAGATACGTGGGTAGCCTTTGCTAACAGTAAACGCGGGTATAAAAAGCTCCCTCATTTTCAAATTGGCCTTTGGGAAACACACGTCTTTGTGTGGTTCGCCGTCATTTACGAATCACCTATTAAAGAACAATTTGGAAAGCTGCTAAAACAAAACATTGAGGAGATTCGTCAAAATATCCCAGCCTCGTTTGTTTGGTCGAAAGATCATACAAAACCTGATAGTGACAAAATGGGCGACTTATCTTCTGAAGACCTAGAGAGTTTGTTTGAACGTCTAGAGACGGTTAAAAAAGCTGAGATCCTATGCGGCATTACAATTCCAAAAGAAGAAGCGATTGCAATTAATGGCGAAGAATGGATAGCTCGTATTGAACAAACATTTCATACGGTAACTCCATTATATGAACTAACTAAAAAAGCATATGCATAATTTTAACGAATTGATATAAAAAAAATGGAGCCAAGCTTGGCTCCATTTTTTACATTTTTATGATGTCTCCAGAAGAAGCAGCCTTTGCTTTTTGAATCGTTCGATAAGAAGAGTATTTGCTTTGATCTTCAAAATCGTTACAGATTGTTTTTTCTTCTGCTTTACTTGGCACAATTTCTTTAAATCGGCGATAGACTGCCATTAAGTGATCACGCTCAATACCTTTTTCATAAGCGCGTTCAATGCTTTCAAAAAACTTCACTACATCAATAATTTCTTCTGTACTCCAATCAAGGGAGATAGGGTATTGATATTCCACTTCTCATCACTCCATTTATTTCTTCAATCTATGTATATCTATATTCTTAACTCTATCACAATCTATAATGTACACAAAATTTATTCTCTTTTCACACAAGAAAATTTCTCCTTTTTTTTCTTTTTATTTTCTCTTTAAAATATCTTTGCAAATGGGTTAATAAGTGCTATAATTCTTTTGTTTTATGGGGATTTTCAAAACATAAAGAACTATAAAATAATGAGTAATAAGCAGTTTACAATTACTTGTATTTTTTTAACTAAAAATTGTATTTATATTATCAAACAGTAGTAAACATACACGTTTCATTCATTTATATAATGGTTAAAATCAAGAAAACTGCCGAGTAGAATTTCTGTTGAATTTCTTTTATAGAAAAAAGATCTGTTATTTTAATATGTAGAATTCAACAGCCACTAGTTTTGGTTATATAAAATTGAATGCTGTAATTTGATAAAAAAACAATCAAAGTCCCTCTAAGCTTTGCTTAGAGGGACTGACAATTTATGATAAAAGAGGTGTATAGCAAAGTTGTCTTCTCAATTTTCAACTCCATTATTTACTGGATTGGTTAATCACGCTAAGAAAAACCCAACACAATTCCATATCCCTGGACATAAAAAAGGAAATGGAATGGATCCTGAATTCCGCTCATTTATTGGCGATGATGCTTTATCCATTGATTTAATTAATATCGGTCCTCTTGATGACCTTCACCAGCCAAAAGGCATTATCAAACAAGCGCAGGATTTAGCTGCAGAAGCATTTGGTGCTGACCATACTTTTTTCTCTGTTCAAGGAACGAGCGGAGCAATTATGGCAATGGTTATGGCGACATGTGGACCTGGAGATAAAATTATCGTTCCTAGAAACGTGCATAAATCTGTTATGAGTGCGATTGTTTTTTCAGGAGCTACGCCTATTTTTATTCATCCTGAAATTGACGAAAACCTTGGCATTTCTCACGGTATTACATCGGACTCTGTAGAAAAAGCCTTAAAGCAGCACCCTGAAGCAAAAGCAGTGCTGGTTATCAACCCAACTTACTTTGGAATTTCCGGAGACCTTCGTAAAATCGTAGAAATCGCTCACTCGTATCAAGTGCCTGTACTTGTTGATGAAGCTCACGGCGTTCATATTCACTTCCATGATGATTTGCCTCTGTCTGCTATGCAGGCCGGTGCAGATATGGCAGCAACAAGCGTGCATAAATTAGGTGGCTCTATGACGCAAAGTTCAATTCTAAACATACGCGAAGGCTTAATTTCTCCAAAACGTGTACAGTCTATTTTAAGCATGCTGACAACAACATCAACATCTTATCTGCTGCTGGCTTCTTTAGATGTTGCACGAAAACGTTTAGCTACAGAAGGAAAAGAGCTGGCTGAACGTGCAATTTCTCTTGCTGAAAAAGCACGAAAAGAAATTAATACAATTGAGCATATCCGATGTATAGGCAGAGAAATTTTAGGGACAAAAGCTACGTATGATTTAGACCCTACTAAATTAATTATTTCTGTTTCAGATTTAGGAATTACGGGCTATGACGTAGAAAAATGGATGCGTGAAGCTCATAATATCGAAGTTGAAATGTCTGACCTTTATAATATCCTATGTATTATCACGCCTGGAGATACAGAAGAAGATCTGTCACGTCTGGTCACAGCTCTGCGTGAGTTATCTGCAAAATTCCATAATCTTTCTGAGACAACGGCAAAACCCGCTATTTTATTGCCTGATATTCCTGTATTGGCTTTAACACCTCGCGATGCTTTTTACGCTGAAACCGAAGTGGTACCTTTTCATGAATCGGCAGGCCGTATTATTGCAGAATTTGTGATGGTCTATCCTCCTGGTATCCCTATTTTTATTCCTGGGGAAATCATCACTGAGGAAAATTTAACCTACATTGAAACAAACTTAGAGGCAGGTTTACCAGTGCAGGGTCCGGAAGACTTTGAATTAAAAACCTTTCGTGTCATTAAAGAGCATAAAGCAATTCAATAAAAAAAAGGTGCGAAGTTCCGCACCTTTTTTTTATTGAATTAATCTAAATCTTCATCTGCTTTTTGACATTCTCCGCTTTTACATGTTGAGTATAATCGCGTCACTTTCTCATCTTCGAAATGATCAATTGTGCAGTTACATGTTTGACATACGATTGTTCCCATTTTGTAAACTCCCCTTTAACCGTCTTTTTTTGTAAGCGTTTTACAACTCTTGATATTATATTATTATGTCACATTAAATATGTCAACAACTAATTAGTATGTCACATTAAAAATATTTTTCTCATAAATGTTATATTTGTTTTCAAAAATCTGAACGCTTAGCATCATCTCTATTTATATGAAAAAACAATGTCTACTTTCATATCTATTTCCGCACTTTAAAATAATTACGAAAAATAAGAATTTGAGCTCTTGCCGTTTTTTCTTACTAATAGGGTAGACATTTCATGTAAACTTTACTAGAATGTATAACCATGTGGTTTCATGTATAGCTAAAAAGGTTATATGAGAAACTATGTTATGTAAAATAGAATAGGAAAGGAGCGATAATCGATGAAAAAACTGACTCCTGTTTTTATCATATCGGTTATTATTGCTGCAGTATTTATCGTATGGGGTGTTATTCCAGAATCTGTGCTAGGAAGCGCAGCGCTTACGCCTGTCACATCGGCAATACATAGTTTTATCATCGAGAAATTTGGCTGGTATTACTTACTAGCAGCTACATTATTCTTAGTTTTTACACTGTACTTAATTTTTTCGAAGTACGGAAACATCAAACTAGGGAAGCCTGACGAAAAACCTCAGTATGGTTATGTCTCATGGTTTGCCATGTTATTTAGTGCTGGTATGGGGATTGGTCTTGTATTCTGGGGTGTCTCAGAACCAATCAATCATTTTCATACTCCACCTTCTGGTGAAGGCGGTACAGCAGAATCGGCTCGCGCTGCTCTACGTTATTCGTTTTTCCACTGGGGTTTACATCCTTGGGCTATTTATTCCGTTCTTGCACTGGCCCTTGCATATTTTCAATTTAGAAAAGGTTACCCGTTCATCATCAGCAATATTTTACGTCCACTACTAGGAAAACGTGTTGATGGGCCTCTTGGAACGATCATAAACGTCATCGCCGTATTTGCAACTGTCTTTGGGGTAGCAACATCTCTAGGCCTTGGCGCTATTCAAATTACCGGTGGAGCCTCTTACTTGTCGCCAAGTATTGATAATAATTTCACGACTCAATTAATTGTTATTATTATCGTGACGTTCTTGTTCATGCTGTCAGCACAGACTGGTCTGAACAAAGGTATTAAGTATTTGAGTAACATTAATATTGTTTTAGCGATTCTGCTAATGCTATTCTTGTTATTTGCAGGTCCAACCAACTTTATTATGGACTTATTCGTTACAACAATTGGCAGCTACATTCAAAACTTGCCGTCGATGAGTTTTCGATTGAGCCCGTTTGATAACAGCACCTGGGTTCAAGATTGGACAATTTTCTACTGGGCATGGTGGATTGCTTGGGCACCGTTCGTTGGTACGTTCATTGCTCGTATTTCACGAGGTAGAACCATTCGAGAATTTTTAATTGGTGTACTAGCTGTTCCGACCGTATTTGGCGGATTATGGTTTGCTGTATTCGGAGGTTCTGGGGTCTACTTAGACTTTTTTAAGGATCTTCCTGTTATGGATGTTATCAACAATAAAGGAACAGAAGTTGCTTTATTCTATGTACTTGAACAGTTTCCATTTGGTACGTTCATGTCCATTGTCGCTATTTGCTTAATCGCTACATTCTTCATTACATCAGCTGACTCAGCTACATTTGTTTTAGGAATGCAGACAACAAATGGTGATCTAAATCCTTCAGGCTCTATTAAACTTACGTGGGGCTTAATTCAATCGTTAACAGCAATTATTCTGCTTTGGACGGGTGGTTTGGACGCGCTCCAAACAGCTGCGATTATAGCAGCACTTCCATTCTCAATTGTGCTGGTGCTAACGGTCTTCTCATTAATGAAAGCATTTAAAGAAGAAGGCGCATTAAAAAGAGAAAAGAAATCTGTGTAAGACAAAAAAAGCGTTAGCTTATATAAGCTAACGCTTTTTTTATACAATCTTACGCCGTACAAAATAAAATTAGTTGATAACATGTCAAGCAGACAGCTGAAGTTGTACCCGTCATCATAAGCGCCAGTCTTTTAGATTTGACGTTCATTTCGGCTATGCCGTAAGCTAAATAAGCAAATACTAAAAATAAAATAATTTTAGATGTCAACTGATCACGTTTTGATAGCAATTCAACCAGTGAATAACCCATCCAAATAACAATGTGTAAGCTCCAAACGAAATACGTCTTCATAGCTCCTTCGCCGCCTTTTCATTCGTTATCCAAAGAAGCAATTTTTTATCTACCTATAAGGAAAGCACGTCCCACTTCATATGTATGCATCTAGAGCTCATTTAAGACTGCCTCAGCGCTTTTTACACGTTTCTTTTAAATGGATTACTCACCAGCAACAAAAGTTTCCTGACAAGCATCTGATACTTTATGAAAACCGTTTTCTTCAAAAAAAAAAGCTGATGCATACGCATCAGCTTTTTAAAAACATTATTTTACAATGTGAATTGGGCTTCCAATAGCTACTTCAGCAGCTTCCATTGTGATTTCACCTAATGTTGGGTGAGCGTGAATTGTTAATGCGATATCTTCAGCTGTTACGCCAGCTTCGATAGCAAGACCAAGCTCAGCGATCATGTCAGATGCGCTAGGTCCAGCAATTTGAGCACCAACAACTACTCCGTCTTCTTTACGAGTGATAAGCTTCAAGAAGCCTTCTGCAGCGTTAAGTGCAAGTGCACGTCCGTTAGCAGCAAATGGGAATTTAGAAGCTTTAACAGCTAATCCTTCTTCTTTCGCTTGTGCTTCAGTATAACCTACAGATGCAAGCTCAGGCTCAGAGAATACAACTGCTGGAATTCCTAAGTAGTCAATTTCAGCAGGTTCGCCAGCGATTACTTCAGCTGCGATTTTACCTTCGTAAGAAGCTTTGTGTGCAAGTGGTGGTCCAGTTACGATATCACCAATTGCAAAGATGTTGCTTACAGATGTACGAGTTTGGTTATCGATTTCGATAAGACCACGGTCAGTCATTTTAACGCCAACTTGCTCAAGACCAAGCTCATCAGTGTTAGGACGACGGCCTACAGTAACTAATACGTAGTCAGCATCGATTACTTTTGACTCTCCGCCTACTTCAAACGTAACTTGTACGCCGTCAGCAGTTTCTTCAACACCTTTAGCCATTGCTTTTGTATAGATTTCAACGTTTCCTTTTTTCTTAAGGTTACGTTTAACAAGTGAACTCATTTGTTTTTCAAAACCTGCTAAGATTTCATCAGCAGCTTCTACAAATGTAACTTCTGTACCGAAGTTAGCAAAAGCAGTACCAAGCTCAGTACCGATGTAACCTCCACCGATTACAACTAATTTTTTAGGAACTTCTTTAAGCGCTAATGCACCTGTAGAGTTGATTACGCGCTCAGAGAATTTGAATCCAGGGATCTCGATTGGGCGAGAACCAGTTGCAAGGATAGCATTTTTGAATTTGTAAGTTTGTGCAGAATTTTCATCCATTACACGTACAGTTTCGCTGTCAACGAAGTAAGCTTCACCTTTTACGATGTCAACTTTGTTACCTTTAAGAAGGCCTTCAACACCGCCAGTAAGTTTGTTTACAACGCCGTTTTTGAATTCTTGAACTTTAGAGAAATCAACTGTTACGTTCTCAGCGATAATCCCCATGTCTTCAGAATGTTTAGCGTGTTCAAAACGGTGACCTGCAGCGATTAATGCTTTTGAAGGAATACAACCAACGTTTAAGCATACGCCTCCAAGGTTACCTTTTTCTACGATTGTAACTTTTTGACCTAATTGAGCTGCACGAATTGCTGCAACGTAGCCACCAGGGCCAGCACCAATGACAAGAGTATCAGTTTCGATTGGGAAATCTCCTACTACCATTTATTACGCCTCCATTAATAATAATTCTGGATCATTTAATAAACGCTTGATTTGGTTAAGAGCGTTTTGAGCTGTTGCGCCATCGATAATACGGTGGTCAAAGCTTAGTGATAATGCTAATACTGGAGCAATTACAATTTCACCATCGCGTACAACTGGTTTTTCAGCGATACGTCCGATACCTAAAATTGCAACTTCTGGGTGGTTGATAACAGGAGTAAACCATTGTCCACCAGCAGAACCGATATTTGTGATTGTACAAGAAGCGCCTTTCATTTCAGCAGGAGCTAATTTACCATCACGTGCTTTTCCAGCAAGGTCGTTAATTTGATCAGAAATTTCGAACACAGATTTACGATCAGCATTTTTCACAACTGGTACTAAAAGACCTTTTTCAGTGTCAGCAGCGATACCGATGTTGTAGTAATGTTTTTGAATTACTTCATCAGTAGAGTCATCGATTGAAGTGTTAAGAGCTGGGAACTTCTTAAGTGCTGAAGTTAACGCTTTTACCACGTAAGGTAAGAATGTTAATTTAATACCTTGATCTGCTGCAACTGTTTTGAATTTTTTACGATGAGCAACAAGAGCTGTTACATCGATTTCATCCATTAATGTTACGTGTGGAGCAGTGTGTTTAGAGTTAACCATAGCTTTTGCGATTGCACGGCGGATACCGCTCATTTTCTCGCGAGTTTCTGGTAGGTCGCCTTCAGGAATAGCTTGTGCTGCTGCTGCTTTTGGTTCAGCTGAAGCAGTTTCCTCTTTAGCTGGAGCTTCAGCAGTTGCTGTAGCTGTAGAACCACCAGATAGGAAGCCATCGATGTCATCTTTAACAATACGTCCGTTTTTACCTGAACCAGGAACAGCTTTAATGTCTACACCTTTTTCACGAGCATATTTGCGCACTGAAGGCATAGCAATTACTTTACGGTTAGGATCAACATCAGCTTGTGCTGCAGGAGCTGTTGCTTCTTCAGTCACTTCTTCAGTTGAAGCTTCTTCTTTAGCTTCTTCTGCTGGTGCATCATCATGATCGTCACCTTTGAATTTTAAGTCTTCGTATCCAGGAGCATCAAAAGTAACGATAACTTGTCCTACAGTAGCTACTGTACCTTCGTCAACTTTTACTTCTAATACTTTACCTTTTACAGGAGATGGGATTTCAACAACAGCTTTGTCATTTTGTACTTCTGCTAGTACATCATCCTCATCAATTTCATCTCCAGCTTTTACGAACCATTTTACAATTTCACCTTCGTGGATACCTTCACCGATATCCGGCAGTTTAAATTCAAATGCCACGTGTCTTCACCCTCCTAGTTAGTTGCGTTCAATTTGTTAGTGTTTATTTTATCTAAGACAGAAATCAGCACAAAGCTGATTTCTATCACAGTAAAATGCTAATTAAAATTCAAGTACTTTCTTAGCTGTTTCAACGATATCTTTGTGGTCTGGTAACCATACGCCCTCAGCTTGAGAGAATGGGAACACAGTATCCGGTGCTGTTACACGTAATACTGGTGCTTCTAAGCTTAAGATTGCACGATCGTTAATTTCAGCTACAACGTTAGCTGCGATACCAGCTTGTTTTTGAGCTTCTTGAACTACTACTACGCGACCAGTTTTTTCAACTGATGCAAGAATTGTATCGATATCTAAAGGTTGAACTGTACGTAAGTCCACTACTTCAGCAGAGATACCTTCTTTTTCTAGTTCTTCAGCTGCTTTTAATGATGAGTGTACCATTGCACCGTAAGCGATAAGCGTTACGTCTGTACCTTCACGTTTCACATCAGCTGTACCTAAATCAATTGTGTATGATTCTTCAGGCACTTCTTGACGGAATGAACGGTAAAGCTTCATGTGCTCTAAGTATACAACCGGATCGTTATCACGAATTGATGAAATTAAAAGACCTTTTGCATCGTATGGAGTTGAAGGAATTACAACTTTTAAACCAGGTTGAGATGCTACGATACCTTCTAAGCTATCAGCGTGAAGTTCTGGTGTATGAACGCCTCCACCAAATGGTGAACGGAATGTGATTGGTGCATTCCAGCGACCGCCAGAACGGTAGCGCATACGTGCTGCTTGACCTGATACAGAATCAAGTACTTCGTATACGAAACCAAAGAATTGAATTTCAGGAACCGGACGGAAACCTTGAGTCGATAGACCTACAGCAAGACCACCGATACCAGATTCAGCTAATGGCGTATCGAATACGCGATCTTCGCCGAATTCTTGTTGAAGACCTTCAGTCGCACGGAATACTCCACCGTTTACGCCAACGTCTTCACCAAAAACTAATACGTTTTCGTCGTTTTTCATTTCTGTGCGTAACGCATCAGTAATCGCTTGAATCATTGTCATTTGCGCCATGGCTTACTTCGACTCCTTCTCTTTGTAGATTTCATATTGCTCTTGTAAGTTTGAAGGCATAGTTTCGTACATGATTTCCATTAAATCTGTAACTTTTTGTTTTGGATAATCGTCAGCCTTCTTAATAGCTTGTTTGATATCTTCTTTAGCTTGCTCGATTACTTTGTTTTCTTCTTCTTCATTCCAGATGCCTTTAGCTTCTAAGAATTTACGGAAGCGAACAAGTGGATCTTTCTTTTCCCACTCAGTGTCAAGCTCAGCTGTACGATAACGAGTTGGATCGTCACCAGCCATTGTATGTGGACCATAACGGTAAGTTAATGTTTCAATTAAAGTTGGACCTTCACCGTTTACTGCACGCTCACGAGCTTCGCTTACTGCAACGTATACTGCTAGTGCATCCATACCGTCTACTTGAACGCCTGGGATACCAACAGCCGCTGCTTTTTGAGCGATTGTACGTGCTGCAGATTGCTTTTCAACTGGTGTTGAAATTGCAAAGCGGTTGTTTTGTACAACAAAGATTGCTGGAGCTTTGAATGCACCTGCGAAGTTCATACCTTCGTAGAAGTCACCTTGTGAAGCTCCGCCGTCACCTGTATAAGTGATCGCTACTGCTTTTTTACCGCGCTTTTTAAGACCTAGTGCCACACCAGCAGTTTGCACAATTTGTGCACCGATGATGATTTGTGGAGAAAGTACATCTACACCTTCTGGCGCTTGGTTACCGTGGAAATGACCACGAGAGAATAAGAACGCTTGATATAGTGGAAGACCATGCCAAATTAACTGAGGCACATCACGGTACCCAGGTAAAATGAAGTCTTCTTTTTCTAATGCGAAATGTGAAGCGATTTGAGAAGCTTCTTGCCCAGCAGTTGGTGCATAGAAACCTAAACGACCTTGACGGTTCAATGAAATTGAACGTTGATCAAGAATACGAGTGTATACCATGCGAGTCATTAACTCTTTTAATTTTTCGTCAGATAAATCTGGCAACGCTGATTTATTTACTACTTCGCCCTCTTCATTAAGAATTTGGAACGTTTGGTACTGCTCAGCGATTTTATCAAGTTGCTTTGATACATCAATAATAGCCTTTTTAGTTTTAGCAGCCATCTAAGTCACCTCTTCCTTTCATTTAAGCCGTATAAATTCATTTTACTAATCAAACAAACATACACGCTTTTAGAATGTCCCAAATGGACAAGTAAAAGTCATATTTTGTCGAGTAGCTTTTTGAATTCGCTAATCCTTAACATTTCTATGTATTCCCCAGCGAATTCTGTGCAAACATTTACGTAAAAGGAAAGTTTAAGCGAAACGAGCGTTTCGTTAAACTGTATTAATTATTTTGCAAAAATGATTAATACAACACTTACTACGCTACCTAGTTTACAATACACTAAAACAGTTCGTCAATGCATTTACATCAAGAAATTACGCTTTTTTAGTTTGTGAAATAAAACACATAAAAAAGACATGCTGTACTATTACACAGACACAAACTGTATTATATGTTTTATAATAACCTTCTCTTTTTTTATGTCTGCACATCTCCTATCTTGCCACAAATAAACGAATTTTTAAAACAATAACCTTTTGTAATTTTTACTTGAATCATGTCGAAACTCTTTCTTTATTTCAGAAAACCTTCCTTTTCAGCCAAAAAAAAAAAAGACCTGTAAACTTCACAGGCCTTCTTATTTATCCTCGCTATTTTTCACCTTTAACTTCGTTTTATTATAAAAATCCTCTTTGGCTTTGTTATAGTCAGCTGTTAATGTGTTAAACGTTTCTTTTTTCTTTTCAACTTCTTTATAAGTAGCGTTGATCGAAGCGATTTGTGTTTCAAGATTCTCTAATTTCACATTGTCTTTCTCAAAGAGCGTATATAGCTGACGATCTAATTCAATGGAATGAAGATAGGCATCATGTAAGGACTGGTAGGCCTTATAACGCTTCTTCATTAACGAAGATAGTTCAAGCGCCTCTTCTTTTGCTTTGCCATCTTCTAGCTTTTGGATCTTTGGCTCTGTCGCTTCAAACTGTTTTTGCGAAGCGCTGATGCTTTTTTCTTCTTTTTGTAATTTACTTTCACGCTCATCTAATAACTGCTGCGCTTTTTGTGCTTTATTTTTTATTTTCTTTTTATCTTTAATCCCTAGCTCAATAATTTGGTCGTATATCGCATTTTCTTGCTGTTCTAAATCAGCTAACGGTTTTTGCTGATCAGCAAATTGCTTTTCTTGTGCTACCACTTTTTCTAATCCATTGTATACCTCAAGCTCAGGCGATGAGCCCTCTGCACAGCCTGCTAGTGACATAGCAGCAATGCCGATAACTATATATCTTCCGACGCATTTCATATCTGGTAAATCCTCCCTTATTCATGGGCCATTATACAATTTTTGTAGGAAATTAGCAATTTATCTACACCCTTTTTCCACCTTTTAATATATTATACTAACCCAATCATGAAAAAAAGGGAGTTTATTACTTTTTACCTTGGGATTGATAACTACGGGAGGTTACATTATGTTGGGTTATGGTGGATATGGCTGTGGCGGTTCTAATAAAGGTTTTGTGTTATTAATCGTACTGTTCATTTTATTAGTTATTATCGGCTGCAGCTGTGGCGGCTGGTAATTATACAATAAAAGCGGCTAACGGTCGCTTTTATTTTTTCTTATGCATGTTTTTCCATATGTGTGATACATATAATTAGTGGAAACATTTATGTGGTCAAGGTCGAGGTAATGACTTTTTTATACGGATTTGGTACACTTTATACCTATAAAATAGCCTAGGGAGATGTGAAAGTTGATTACAATGAACGATATTATTCAAGACGGACACCCAACGCTGCGAGAAGTAGCAAAAGAAGTACCGTTACCTGCTTCTGAAGAAGATAAAAAGATTTTACATAGCTTATTAGAATATGTAAAAAACAGCCAAGATCCTGAAATTGCTGCTAAATATGGACTGCGATCTGGTATCGGGCTTGCCGCTCCTCAAATTAATGTATCAAAACGAATGATTGGGGTACACGTTACGGATGAAAAAGGCAAGCTATACAGCTATGCATTATTTAACCCTAAGATCATTAGCCACTCAGTAGAAAAGACATACCTTACAGGCGGTGAAGGCTGCTTGTCTGTCGATCAAGATATCCCAGGATTTGTTCCTCGATATGCACGTATCACAGTAAAAGGCACAACGCTTGAAGGCGAAGAAGTGAAAATTCGTTTGAAAGGCCTTCCTGCTGTCGTATTTCAGCACGAAATTGATCATTTAGACGGAATTATGTTTTATGATTACATTAACAAAGAAAATCCATTTCAAGAACCTGAAAATGCTTTTCCATATGAACGCTAAAAAACGCGAGCTAAAGCTCGCGTTTTTCTTATTTTAATAATCCTACTAGCTCTAATCCGTGAAGAATACCATCTTCTGCTACATCTTTTGTAACAAGGTTAGCAACTTCTTTCACGACTTCTTCCGCATTTCCCATCGCTACGCCATTTCCGGCAAATTCCAGCATTTCGATATCGTTTAAGCCGTCTCCGAATGCATATACATCTTTTCTGTCAAAGCCAAGCTTTTCAATCATGGTCTCAATTCCTCGCGCTTTTGATCCACCTTTTGGCAGAACATCAGTTGAAAATTCATGCCAGCGAATAAAGTCAAATTTCTTAAATTTTTCTTCATAAGGAGCTTCTTCTCCCGCTGTACAGAATAAGAGGGATTGATAAATTTCACGCCCTTTGAAATAAGTAGGATCGTGGTGAGGGTGGGTAAATCCAATTTTCAGCGTGCTGATGCTGGATTCGATATAATCATGAAATTCAATGTTTGATTTCATATCTTCATGATCCATGTATACGACAGGGTGATCATGCTCAACAGCAAAAGCTGTTAAATCTTGAAGCTCTTCTTTATTTAAAGGGTTTTTGTAAAGAACTTCTCCATTTAAAACAATGTACTGACCATTAAAGCTAATATATGTTTGAATATCCAACTCTTCACGCAGATCTTTAAACATAAAAGGAGCCCTTCCAGTTGCAATTGCCACTTCATGCCCCTGTTCTTTTAACAGCTGGACAGCTTTTTTTGTAGAAGCAGGCAGTTTTTTATCATGATCCAATAACGTTCCATCAATATCAAAAAAAATAATCTTTCGTTCCACGTTTATCACCTTATTTTTTATAATTTTTTATCTCTTTGTTAAGCCTTTCCAATTATATCAAACAAGCGCTCGTTTCTCTATAAATGGACGGTTCAATTTACATTTTTTCCATATTTAACCACGAGAAACCTCTCCCTTTTCATCATATAATAAAAGTACAGAGAGAGACAGGCAGGTATCGCAAAAAAAACAAAGGAGCTGAAAAATCATGTTAAAAGATTTTCGAAAAAGGCTGCTAAAACGCTGGAATGAATTATTGCGTAAAAAAACGATGGCATAATCGATTTTTTTAGGGCTTTCTGTTGTAAAATTTGCAGAGTGTGTGTCTGCATCGTACAATGGAATAGCCCTTATTTTTTATACGCCCGGAAAATATAGTCTTGTATCCGTTTCCTATTAATATTATTCTATAATTAATTGACTTGTTATATTTAGATGACTAAAATGTAGTGAAAGCAAGTTTCTTTAGAAAATACATGAAATACATACACATTTTATAATATAATAAAATAAGTTATTTGAATTTCGGAATTAAGGAGAGATTTTTGTTATGATTTTTAAAGTTTATTTTCAAGAAAAACTGAATGAAGTAGCTGTACGTGAAAATACAAAAACAGTGTATGTGAACGCAGATTCTGAGCGTGACGTTCGTAAAAAGCTAAAAGCGCGTTCAATTAATATTGAGTTTGTTCAAGCAGTGACTGGAGACTATCTAGAATATGAACAACAGCATGAAGATTTTAAAGTATTGGAGATATGATGAAAATGAAATTTGTAAAAAATAATCAAACGGCAGTTTTCGCCCTAGGTGGACTAGGCGAGATCGGTAAAAATACGTATGCCGTACAGTTTCAAGATGAAATTATTCTTATTGATGCAGGAATTAAATTCCCTGAAGATGAGCTTTTAGGAATTGACTACGTTATTCCTGACTACAGTTATCTGGTAAAAAATGCAGATAAAATCCGTGGCCTTTTCGTTACACATGGTCATGAAGATCACATCGGCGGAATTCCTTACTTATTAAGAGAATTAAACATTCCTATTTATGCAGGGAAATTAGCCCTTGGGCTTCTTCGCAACAAATTAGACGAGCATGGGTTGCTTCGCACAGCTCAGCTTCATGAAATTACTGAAGATGACGTAATTAAATTCCGTAAAACATCGGTAACGTTCTTCCGCACAACTCACAGTATTCCTGATTCTTACGGAATTGTGGTAAAAACACCAAACGGACAAATCGTACATACAGGAGATTTCAAGTTTGATTTTACACCCGTGGGCGAACCGGCTAACTTAACAAAAATGGCTGAAATCGGTAAAGAAGGCGTTCTATGCTTGCTTTCAGACAGTACAAACAGTGAAATTCCTAACTTTACGATGTCTGAGCGCCGCGTAGGTGACAGCATTCATGACATTTTCCGTAAAGTAGACGGCCGTATTATTTTTGCAACGTTTGCTTCAAATATTCACCGCTTACAGCAAGTAGTGGAAGCAGCCGTATTGCATAACCGTAAAGTTGCTGTATTCGGACGCAGTATGGAAGCAGCTATTGAGATTGGCCAACAGCTTGGATATATTTCATGTCCAAAAGATACGTTCATTGAGCCTTCTCAAATTAACCGAATTCCAGCTAACCGCGTGACTATTTTATGTACAGGCAGCCAAGGTGAACCGATGGCAGCGCTATCTAGAATTGCAAACGGCACTCACCGCCAAATTCAAATTATCCCTGGAGATACGGTTGTATTCTCATCTTCACCTATTCCAGGAAATACAGTAAGTGTTAGCAAAACAATTGATATGCTATTCCGTGCAGGAGCAGAGGTTATTCACGGTGCTCTAAACGATATCCATACTTCTGGACACGGCGGACAGGAAGAGCAAAAATTAATGCTTCGTTTGATGAAACCAAAATACTTTATGCCAATTCACGGTGAGTATCGCATGCAGAAGATGCACATCAAACTTGCAACAGACTGTGGAGTTCCTGAAGAAAACTGCTTCATTATGGATAATGGAGAGGTGCTAGCTTTAAGCGACAGCGAAGCTTCAGTAGCTGGAAAAATCCCTTCAGGCTCTGTATATATTGACGGAAGCGGAATTGGTGACATTGGAAATATCGTACTTCGTGACCGCCGCATCTTATCTGAAGAAGGTCTTGTTATTGTCGTTGTAAGCATCAATATGAAAGACTTCAAGATCGCTGCTGGTCCAGACATTATCTCTCGTGGTTTTGTTTATATGCGCGAATCTGGTGACTTAATTAATGATGCACAATCTCTTATTACAAAACACTTGAACAAAGTGATGGAACGTCGTACGTCACAATGGTCTGAGATTAAAAATGAAATTACAGACACATTGGCTCCATTCCTTTACGAAAAAACAAAGCGCCGTCCAATGATTTTACCAATCATTATGGAGGTTTAATACAAGAAAAAGAGCAGATGCAATTGCATCTGCTCTTTTTTATTAAGCACTGGCAAATTTATTTTCGAAGCGGTTGATATCTGCATCTGCTCCAATAACAATCAACACGTCCCCTTCTTGAATCGTTTCGGACGCCTGAGGAGAAACGATGATATCTCGATCACGCTTAATGGCTACAATGTTAATGCCATATTTCGCACGAATGTCTAACTCAATCAGCGTATTGCCAGCCATTCTTTTGCTCGCTACTAATTCGACAATGCTGTGTTCTTCAGATAGCTCTAAATAATCCAGCACGCTGTTTGAAATCATGTTATTGGCAATTCTTCGTCCCATATCTCGTTCGGGATGCACGATAAAATTGGCGCCAATTTTTGATAACACTTTGGCATGATAATCATTTTGCGCTTTTACCGTTATTTTTTCAACACCCAGCTCTTTTAAAATAAGGGTCGTCAAAATACTTGCCTGAATATTGTCACCAATAGCTACGATAACGTGATCAAAATTACGAATTCCTAAACTTTTTAGAACCCCTTCATCCATTGAATCGCCTACTACTGCATGCGAAGCAACATTAGCATACTCATTTACCTTTTCTTCATCAATATCAATCGCCAGAACTTCCATTCCTTGATCGCTTAATGTTTTACAAATACTTCCTCCAAATCTACCTAATCCGATGACTGCAAATTCTTTTTTCATTTGAATTCCTCCATTATGTACAGGAAAAAATCTGAACTACCGTTATTTTACCACAATTCTTTTGCATCAACCTCATTTTCCCGTTAACACTTATACCTCTTTACCATTTCTCACACTCATAGAAAAACAGAGAGTTTAGCTCCCTCTGTTTTTTAAGCTGTAGCATGGGTTTGAACAAGGTAATAATATACGCCTTTTTGCTGCATTAGTTCCCCGTGATTCCCTGTTTCAATAATGCTTCCATGATCTAATACAATGATGTTATCTGCCTCTCGTATAGTAGATAACCGATGAGCAATCATGATGGCAGTTCTGTTTTTTAACAGCGTTTTAAGCGCCTGTTGAATCTTCACTTCCGTTTCTGTATCAATGCTTGCTGTCGCTTCATCTAAAATGATAATACGAGGATCAGCCAACAGCGTTCGAGCAAATGAAATCAATTGACGCTCTCCCACGGATAAGACGTTCCCTCGTTCTTCTACTTCCGTATTATAGCCTTTTTTCAGACGCTTTATAAAACCTGCAGCCCCTACCGCTTCTGCGGCCTTAAACACTTCATCATCAGTAGCATCCGGTTTTCCAAACCGAATGTTTTCCATAATGGTTCCTGAAAAGATAAAGGTTTCTTGCAGCACAATACTAATTTGCGCTCGTAAACTCGCTAACGTAATATCTCGAATAGGCATATTATCAATTAAAATCTGCCCTTCGTTCACATCATAAAAACGGGTGATTAAATTAGCAATGGACGTTTTTCCAGATCCAGTATGCCCCACTAAAGCAACCGTCTGGCCTTCTTTTATGTCAATTGATACGTTGTTGAGAGCTTTCCGCTTCCCATCATAAGAAAATGAGACGTGTTTGAACTGGACTTTTCCCTTCATACCGTCTAAAGAGGTAGCGGTTTTCAAATCTGTGACGAGAGGTTTTTCATCTAGAAATTCAAAAATACGCTCGGATGAAGCCATTCCCATTAATAATTGATTATACACTTGCCCTAAACGAGAAATCGGTTCCCAAAACATTCCAAGATAAAAAGCAAATGATACAAAAATACCAATTGTTAGCCGTTCATCTTGAATAAGTGCGGCACCGAACCAAATTAAAATAGCCGTTCCGACAGCATTTGTGAGTTCTACAACCGGTCGAAACATGGCATTTTTTCGAGTAGCTTGCCTCCAGCTCTCGTAATTTTCACTGTTTATGCGATCAAAAAACAGCATATTTTCTTGTTCTTGAGCAAATGATTGAGTGACGCGAATGCCTTGAATACTCTCATTTAAATGTGAATTTAATACTGACTGCTTCATACGAACAACTTGCCATGACCGACGAATTTTTCTTCTCAGCTTTGTGGAAATCAAGAACATAATCGGTAAAATGACTAAAACAGCACATGTCAAAGCAGGACTGAGAGAAAATAAGATAACTACAATCCCAACTAACAATAAGAGGTCCATAAACAGGTTAACTACCCCGTTGGTAAATAAATCTTGAAGAGAGTTAATATCATTCATAATCCTTACAAGAATAGAGCCTCCTGAACGCGTATCAAAAAACCGGTGCGACAGACCTTGAACATGCGTAAATAAATGTTTTCTTAAATCATATATAACGTGCTGCCCGAGTTGGTTCATCCATTTAATTCGAAAAACATTCGAAATATAAGAGAGGACATACAAGCTAAAGATTATGAAAACTAACTGCATGAGCAGCGTGCTATTCTTATCTTTTACAGCGTGATCAAGCGTATAGACACCTATCAAAATAGGAATAGCAAGTCTAATGACCGTCGTGATAATGACCATAAGAAACGAGAAAGGAAGCAAATTTTTTCGATATGGATGAAGGTAACGAAACAAGCGGGCCATTTGCTTCCAGTTAAACATCTTGTCAATGATTTGATCTGTTTGATAATAAAAGCGCTCTCGCACAACTTTATTTTTTTCGGCTTCCATTCTATTCCTCCCTTGTTATACGTTCATCACCGACGTATTGCTTTCATATTGAATGTCATAAATATTTTTATAAATCCCTTGCTTTTGAATGAGCGTTTCATGGCTTCCTCTCTCTTTTATTTGACCCTCATGTAAAACCAAAATTTCATCGGCATGTCGCAAAGAAGAAAGGCGGTGTGCGATAATAAACGTCGTACGATTTTTCATCACTTCTTTTAAAGCCAATTGAATTTCTCTTTCTGTTTTCATATCAACGGCACTCGTCGCATCATCTAATACTAAGATGCTCGGGTTTAAGATAAGCGCTCGTGCAATCGCAATGCGCTGCTTTTGTCCTCCTGATAACCCCAGTCCTCTCTCTCCCAGCATCGTGTCATACCCATCTGGAAGCTCCATAATAAAATCATGCGCCTGCGCTCGTTTTGCAGCATCAATAATGTCTTCTCTAGAAATACCCGGCACGCCATAAGAGATGTTGGTTCCTATGCTGCTTGAGAACAAAAACGTTTCTTGAAGTACAAAGCCAATTTCTTTCCGAAGAACAGAGAGCGGATACTCTTTAATCGGACGATGGTTAACTAAGATTTGTCCTGAAGTCGGTTCGTAAAACCTCGTAAGCAGCTGTGTTAAGCTTGTTTTGCCGGCTCCAGTTGCTCCAATTAAACCTACGACTTTTCCTTTAGAAGCAGAAAATGATATGTTCTCAAGCGACTTTTTTTCTTCGTTTGGATAGGATAAGCTAACATGTTGAAACTCGACCGTTCCATTAATAGAGAAACTTCCGGCATGCTCATGGACTTTTTCTTCTTCTTCTAAAATTTCTAGCAGCCTTTCACCTGAAGCTTTAGACTGTGAAAACATATTGATAACAAACCCTAGATTCATAATAGGCCACATTAAATAAGAGGTTAAGCTAAAGAAAGCAACAAGCTCCCCCGGACGTACGCTTCCGTTCATAACAAGCGCTCCTCCATACGCAAGGAGACCAACAATAGATAAGTTTCCTATAAACTCCATTAAAGGGAAATAAGTTGCCCACACATTCGCGGTTTCAATGTTTCGATGTTTATAAACTCCGTTGGAGTCGTTAAATTTAGAGGTTTGAAATTTTTCTCTTGATAATGACTTGACCGTTTGTATGCCGCTTATATTTTCCTGAACATTTGTATTAAGTTCCCCAAACGATTGGCGAATTAAGCGAAACGCTGGATGAACACGTTTATCAAAACGATAAACAGCTACCCCCAAAAATGGCAGCAGGCAGATTGTGACCAGAGTGAGTGAAATAGAGTAGTAGAACATAACGGAAAAGCTGGCAGTAAGTAAAATAACGAAGCGAATTAATTCTGAGAAGCCAAAAGATAGAAAAAAACGAAATCCTTCTACATCAGCTGTCAACCTGGACATCAAGTCCCCTGTTTTAGCATTGTCATAGTAAGAAAACGGTAAATACTGAAGTTTGCGGTAAAGTTTATTGCGAAGAGTATACACGGACTTAATTCCAAATAAGTCGCCGTAATATTGCTGAATATATGTAAAGATTCCTTTGACAATCATCAGCCCAATAAAAATAAATGCTACATTATCGACTAGCTGATATTGTTTTCCTAACACAATATGATCAATCGTATATTGCAACACAATAGGGTAAATCACAGTGATGGAGGTGACAAATAACAAACAAATAGCAGAATAAAAAAAGTACATTCGGTACGGCAAATAAAAATCTTTTAGTTTTTTAAACGTTTCCATATACCCCGTCCTTCCTTTAGCTAAAATGTGCCACACATATTTAAATATATCGGTTCCCGAAATAAATTACCATAATTTTTAGATATTTTTTCAAAAAAAGGTAAATAGTCATAAAAAAGAGGCTGGGATATAACTAAATGAATTCAATCTAAAGACGAACAAATGGAATACATTAGTTGAACTGCTAGAAAGATCTAAACAGACGAAACTATGCACCATAACAAAAAAACGAACCACTAATCAAACATGTTGATCAATGGTTCGTTTTTCACTTCGTCTAAAATACGTTTATCCCAGCTTCTTTTTTTATTGTTTTTCTACTGCGTGTCCGCCGAACTCATTACGAAGAGCGGCAACTACTTTACCTGTAAACGTATCGTCTTCAAGTGAGCGATAGCGCATCATTAAAGATAAAGCAATAACTGGCGTTGGCACTTGTAAATCTAATGCTGATTCTACTGTCCACTTGCCTTCTCCAGAAGAGTTCATTACTCCTCGAATCCCCTCAAGTTTTGCATCTTTTGAAAATGCACGTTCCATTAATTCGATTAACCATGAGCGAATAACAGAGCCATTATTCCATACGCGAGCTACGGCTTCATAGTCATAGTCAAATTCACTTTTCTCTAACACATCAAAACCTTCAGCAATTGCTTGCATCATGCCGTACTCAATTCCGTTATGAACCATTTTCAAGAAGTGGCCGCTTCCTGCTGCACCTGAATAAAGATAGCCGTTTTCTACGTTGATGTCGCGGAAAATAGGTTCGATTGTAGCAAATGCTTCTTTATCTCCCCCAATCATCATACAAGCGCCGTTTCGGGCACCTTCCATTCCGCCGCTTGTTCCAACATCAAAGTAGTGAATTCCTTTTTCAGCAGAAGCTGCAGCACGTCGTACAGAATCTTTATACTTGGAATTACCGCCTTCAATAATCATATCTCCTTCTTCAAGCAGTTCTTGGAGCTCAGAAATTACTTTTTCCGTGAGCTCTCCAGCCGGAACCATGACCCAAGCAATGCGTGGTTTTTCTAATTTGCTCACTAATTCTTTAATGGAAGAAGCGCCTTCTGCTCCCTTTTCTGATACTTTCTGTACGGCTTCGTTGTTCACATCGAATGCTACTACAGAATGATTATGATCTAGTAAATTCAATACTAAGTTTGCTCCCATTTTCCCTAAGCCAATCATACCTAATTTCATATGTAAATTACCTCCAATAGTAAGTTTCGTATCATGTTGTTAGTGTTAGTATGGTGTAAACTCACAAGAAAAAATCCACATTTTTATATTTCCTTTATCAGTTACTTCCTACACACAAAAAAGAAAAACATTCGATGCAAGTTCTACTAAGCATCGAATGCTTTTCACCTGTTACAACTGCCTGTATTTATTCGTTCTCGCCTAATACACGATTCACGCGCTTTTCAAGCATTTTCATACCGCTTCCACCAGCTTGGAAGTGGCGTAGCTGACCTGTTTTGTCAAATACATAATATGCCGGTACATATTGATTTTCAAATGCATCCGTCAATTTATGCTCACTGTCTACAAAAATTGGCTGCGTAATATCATGTTCTGCTGCTACTTCTTTAATTTTTGATAAGTTTAAATCATCTTCAGAGCGCGGCATATGAACGGCTACTACGTTTAATTGATCTTTGTATTGGTCGCGAAATTCATTTACTTGAGGCATTGCTTCTTTACATAAATGACAGCTTACTGACCAAAAATGAATAAGCGTTGGCTTTTCGCCAATTAGCTGCTCTTTTGTAACCTCTCCGTTTAACCATTCTGTAGCGCCCGTTAACTCAGGCATTGGCTGACGTAATTTCATGAATAAAAGCCTCCCTTATTTTCACTATTATTGACTATATGTTCTTTATTATCCGATGAAAAAAAGGCCTAACGTGGACGTTAGACCTTTTAAACGTTGTGCTTACGCGTTTAAAGTAGCTTGACCTGGTTTCCAGTTAGCTGGGCAAAGTCCGCCAGTTTGTAACGCTTGAAGAACACGTAAAGTTTCATCAACGTCACGGCCAATATTGTTGTGGTTTACAACTGAATATTGTAATTCGCCTTCTGGGCTGATGATGAATAAACCGCGAAGTGCTACACCTTCTTCTTCAATTAAAACGCCGTACTCACGAGAAACAACGTGATTTGTATCAGCTGCTAATGGATATTTAAGATCACCTAAACCATTATCTTTACGATCAGTGTTGATCCAAGCTAAGTGTGTATGGATTGTGTCTGTAGAAACACCGATTACTTCTGCGTCAAGATCTTCAAACTCATCATAACGGTCAGAAAGTGCAGTGATTTCTGTTGGACATACAAATGTAAAGTCCATTGGATAGAAGAATAATACTGTCCATTTGTCATTTTTAATATTTTCTTCTAAGCTAACTTTACCGAATTCTTTGTTTGATAATACAGCTTCCATTTCAAAGCGTGGAGCTTGTTTACCTACCATACGTTCTGGCATACATGATCCCTCCAAATAATTATTAAATGAGAAAATGTATAAAACATTCTCACTTATGTACTGTTATAACGGTTTTCATTATAATGGATATTGTTTTTTTAGTCAATATTAATTAAGAATGAATTTAAACAACATCTTATAATGGTAACATAGTTGTTATGCCCGCCTTTAGGGCAAATTAAACCCTGACTTCAGCAAAAAAATGCTATAAAAGGGTTGCATTTATTTACCTTCTCAGTTTAGCATGTCTAATATCGGGAATAAACAAATGTGCTCATACTCTTACAAAATCTTTTCCACAGAATACATTCCCACTTAGTAATATTGAAACAGAACATAGGAAGGATGAACAACGAATGTTTAAGATGCAAGACATCAACTGGGAACAGCTTCTTACCAATGCCGGAGTGATTGTGTTAAAACTTATTGCCATTACTATCGTCTTTTTACTTGTACGAGCAATTGGTAAAAAAGTTATTGAGCGTTCCTTTGAAAAAATGAGTGAGCGCGAAAATACTACGCGCGGACGCATGCTCACACTCAAAAGTTTAACCGTTAATGTGTTTTCATATGTACTTATCTTCATTTTTGTCGTTATGCTGCTTGAAGCAGTAAATATCCATGCCACAGCTCTATTAGCTGGTGCCGGAGTTGTGGGTCTAGCAATCGGGTTCGGTGCTCAAGGACTGGTTAGCGACGTTGTAACAGGTTTCTTTTTACTTCTTGAAAAACAGCTGGATGTTGACGACTATGTAACAACCGGAAGTTTTTCAGGAATTGTCGAATCAGTAGGTCTTCGTACTACTCAAATTCGCGGATTTGATGGAACTTTGCACTATGTGCCTAACCGTGAAATTACAAGCTTAAGCAATCATTCCCGAGGCAATATGCGCGCGTTGATTGATATTGGCATTTCGTATGATGATGATATTGACAAAGCAATTTCCGTACTAGAAAAAGTATGCGAGCGCGTTGCTGCAACAAATGAAAACATTGTAGAAGGACCAAGCGTGATAGGAGTTCAAGGTTTAGGCGCATCGGACGTTGTGCTTCGTGTAGTGGGCAAAGCTAAAAACGGTGAACAGTGGGGGGTTGAACGTCAGCTTCGCAAAGAGTTTAAAGAAGCGTTTGACGCAACCGGTATTGATATTCCGTTCCCTCATCAAGTAAATATTGATAAAAAGCAGCCTGAAGATGCCAAGCAGCCTCAGCATGCATAAAAAATAGCCGAAGGATTTATTCCTTCGGCTTTCTTTTATCCTTGTACCTTGTTGCCTACTTGCTGACAAATTTCTTCTGCCGTTAATCCGCTAGCTGTAATAACTGAGCCTTGCGTTACTGCATCAGAAATCCCCATTACGTTTGAATCCTGTCCTGTTACAACACAGCAATCGCACCCTTGTGCATCACTTTCGTTGCGTAATTGTACCACTTCATGTCCGAGCTGCTGAAGTGCAGCCTGTACATCTGTTAAACCGTATTCTACACCAATTCGTGCCATCGTTGCCCACCTCCTCATGGTATTAATTTAGCCATAAGGAAAAATGATTATACGATTTATTGATTGCCTTTATGTTCAAAATATTTTGTAATAAGTGAAATCGCAGTATCTATTGCGCCTTCATGAGGCTGCAGCTTTGCATGATGAAGACCATATTCAGACTGAACACCAAGCCAAAACATAAATCCAGGAATATCTTTTAGCATATAGCCAAAATCTTCTCCTGTCATTGCTTCTTTGCACTCAATCACATCCAAGTCCGTTTGCGCTTTGGCAAATTCCATAAACTCTCGTGTGACTTCATGGTGATTATATACTTGATGATACATACAACCATAATCAATGGCTGTTTCACACTGATACCCTACTTCTACTCCTTTAACAATCGCTTCAATTCGTTCTTTAACACGCGTCATTGATTCAGGAGATAGCGTGCGAATGGTTCCTTCTATGCGAGCTCGCTCCGCAATAATATTTTGAACCGTCCCGCCTTGAATTTTCCCTACTGTAATTACAGCGCTGTCTAGCGGATCAACGTTGCGAGCAACAATAGTTTGAAGCTGTGAAACGAGCTGACATGCAGCAACTACCATATCATTTGTTGTATGTGGATAAGCAGCATGGCCGCCTTTTCCTTTTAAATCAATAAATAGCTCAGACGTGTTAGCAAATAGTAACCCTTCCTTCAGTGCAATCGACCCAACCGGATATTCAGGCGCTACGTGAAGGGCGAAGATGAAATCTGGAAGCCATTCTTTCATGATATCGCTTTGGAGCATCGGCTGTGCTCCTCCTGGACCTTCTTCTGCAGGTTGAAAGATGAACAATACATGATCTTTTATTTCATGCTGAGCAAAGTAAGTCAGTACGCCTAGCCCAATGGCCATATGCATATCATGTCCGCAGGCATGCATGAGTCCTTCATGCTGTGATTGAAAAGAATAATTCGTTTCTTCCGTGATAGGAAGACCGTCAATATCTGCTCGGTAACCTATTGTTTTAGTTGGGTTTGTACCATGTACTTTAACAAAGAGTCCTGTTTTCCACGTCTTTACTTCTAAGCGCTCTTGCGGAAGAGTGTTAATATAATCAAGCAAAAAACGCTGTGTTTTCACCTCTTGAAACCCTAATTCAGGAATTTTATGTAGCTCTCTTCTTATTTTCACAAATTCATTTTCAGCCATGTGTATGTCCTCCTCACGAAATAAAGAAGAAAGCGTGGTTGCCCACGCTTCCAACTTGTCCATATGATACGTTTAAGGATTCAGTATCCCAATCGCTAAAACCTATTAATTCAACAAAGAAAAAGCGTAAACTGATCGTTTTTCTTATTCTTCGTTTAATTGACGCAATTCTTGCTTGATTTCTGTTTTAGACTTTGTTTTTTCGTCAATTTCTTTAATAACGCGAGCCGGCGTACCTGCTACTACTGTGTAAGGAGCTACATCTTCTACCACAATTGCACCTGCAGCAACTACGGCACCTTTACCTACTGTTACACCTTCAAGAACAACAGCATTAGCACCGATTACTACATCATCTTCTACTACAACTGGTTTTGCAGAAGGTGGCTCAATAACACCAGCTAATACAGAACCTGCGCCGATGTGACAGTTTTTACCTACTGTCGCACGACCACCAAGTACTACGTTCATGTCGATCATTGTTCCTTCACCGATTACAGAGCCGATGTTAATAGATGCCCCCATCATAATAACAGCGTTGTCGCCGATTTCAACTTGATCGCGAATAATAGCGCCTGGCTCAATACGAGCTTTAATTCCTTTCATATCTAATAAAGGAATCGCAGAGTTGCGGCGATCGTTTTCAATTACGTAGTCTTCAATTTTTCCTTCGTTTGCTTCAATAGCAGCTTTGATTTCTTTCCATTCACCAAATACTACACCTGTGTTTCCCGTTACGAATGTTTTAGAAGATGAACCAAAGTCAATTCCTTCTACTTCACCTTTTACGTAAACTTTTACTGGTGTTGATTTTGTGCTGTTTTGAATAAATGAGATAATCTCATTAGCATCCATCATTTTCATTATGTATTCCTCCTAAGTAAGCAATGTCTCATTTAATGTAACAAAATGCTTTCACAATGACAAGCATCATTATCGTTTTAATAAAAAGATAACGATTGCAAATAAAAAAAGCGAGCATCTAGGCTCGCTTTATACCGTTTCTGTTACATATTCACGTACAATATCAACAAATGCTCGAACTTGCTTCAGTTTAAACGCTGATTCATATCCAACTAAAGAAGTGTCTCGCGTAATTGGCTCTCCATTTGCTTTCAGAAGCGGCGTCCGGTGAATATGGCTTCCAGCTTCTTTAATAGCAATCGATGGTAAAATAGCGAAGCCAAGACCATTTAAAGCCATTTGCTTACACGTCTCAATCTGATCCACTACAATCGTACGCTTCGGTGTAGTATGAAACTCTCGATGCCACCATTCTAAAATTTCTTGATAATACGTTGAGTCACTTTTAAATTGAATAAATGGTCGATGAGTATTTACTACTTCCGCTGCCCTTTCAATTTCTGAATCAACTAGGTAAAGAGGATCTGTAAACAAATGTTCTTTGACACCTTTCCAATCCGGATTTCCGCGTATGATTCCAATATGTACCTCATCTTCGTACAGATAGCGAAGCATTTCACTGCTCCAGCCGGTTACAAGAGAGATTTTAGCATGTGGGTAGCGATCCATATAGCGTTTTAGCACCGCCGGCAGCCAGTGCTGTCCAATAATCGAAGCCACCGCTAATTTGAGTGTACCATATACTTCATTATCTAAATGATGCAAGTCCTCACGAACCCGATCTTCTTTTTCTACTACTTCTTTTGCAAATTGAACAATCTTTTCTCCAGCAGGCGTTAATGACAGTCCTTTTTGCGAACGAATGAAGATTTGTGTATCCCATGCTTTTTCAATGGTTTGCAGCCTCTGTGATAAAGCTGGTTGCGATACAAATAATCTCTCTGCAGCTTTTCTCATATTTAATTCTTGAGCTAATACAACGAGCATTCGACATTCTATTAATTGCATTCAGTTATTCCTTTCAAGCCTCTTTTTACTTTCATTTTACCTTTATCATATAAGAAAAAAACGGAGAAAGATAGGCTGAAACACGATTTCTTAAAAAAATTATTGAAATGACTCTTTCGGGAGAATGATGGACTGCCTTCTTAATGATTTTAACAAATTTCTTCGTGTTAAAATCCCTTCAAAAATGCCATCTTCATTCTCTACGCACAAAAAAGGATGGTTAATCATGGCATTTATGACTTTTAATACGGATTTTTTCATGGAGACGCGAGGAACATTTTGATTCATAACTTCTTCTACTTTCATGGTTTCTAATCGTTCAAATTCAATGCGCTTTAATCCTAAAATCGAATCTAAAATAAGCGTCATGCTCACGAACCCCTGCAGCTGAAACCTTGGATTTAATACGGGAATGGACGTATATCCAGTCTTTGTTAACACAAGCAAAGCATGTTCTAAATTATTTCCCACTTGAACATGAGCAACTTTATCAGAAGTGACAAGCAGATCTCGAAGTTCAATTTGATTTAACTGATTGTGATCAATATCAATCATTTATACATTCTCCTTCCATTTCTCATAACTTCCACGTGTGTAAAGAGAAAAAGAACAAGCTACAAAATGAAAATAGCTTGCTTACGTAAATGCGAACCTTTAAGAGGGAATAGAAGCAGACACACTCAATGTTTTCCCTTATATGTTAAGTCTAGATTTTTTTAAAACAAGTGTCAACGAAAGTTCATAATTATCTGATTTTTTTTATTTTGATTTTTTTACGGCATTCGACCCATTCCTTCCATTTATCAGAAAATCCGCTATCACTTTGTCGATATTTCTCGGGAAAATAGGGCAGAAGCCACCGCAAAAACTCCATACGCAGTAACAAAAAAATGCCGCAAAGTATAAAATCCTTTGCGGCATTCGTTTTGCTTTATCCCTTAATGAATAAGTTCAAAAATTTCAATTGCAATCATATCAACGTTATCGAATTGATAAACGGCTGGCTTTTCACCATCTTGATATACTTCAAGTTCGTATGTTTCAGTTTTTGCATGATATTTCACGCTGCAAATTCTTTTTCCCTCTACTTCGAAGAAGCGTTGTGGCGCTTCACTTCCACTTGCTTGCTCACGGAGATTCACAAGACGAGTTAAAATACCTTGTAATTGTGACATATAATCTCTCCTTTCACCTATTACATCATTACGCATTCGACTTTTCTACAATATCAATTCAAATAAAACCTTTATCTAAACTAATACTTAAAAGACACCATTTCACTATATGCCACATACTAAAAAAACACAAGTACTTTACGTGATTTTTCATAAGAAAATGCCTTATTATAGCGATATATGTCGTTTTTTATTATAATAACATAGCGATATACTATGTATCATACAAAACTTCATTCTACTTTAACACTATTCATTTTAATATAGGGAGGTGCTTTCATTGAGATCTATAGAGTTGTACACACAACCAGCTTGCCCACCTTGCGAAATTGTTAAACAGTTTTTACAGCATCATCACGTTTCCTATAAAGAATTTGACGTATCTAAAGATGCTTCTGCTCGAAAACGAATGACTACTGAGTTGGAGTCTTATTCCACTCCGACCATTCGTGTTGACCAGGAAATCATCAGAGGATTTGACCTTCAAGCGCTTGAGAAGCTTCTTAACATCGGGTAACAGAAACACTCAAAATAAGCTTTCCTCAGCTATTTTGAGTGTTTCTTACTATATATAAACTTTTGCACTTTCCATTTCCCTTGTTTTTTTACTAACGTGATCATTTCGTAATGATCTTGGTATTTTACCCGTTCATTATGCACAGCGGGAAAAAATTGATAGACATAAGCTTTGTTTTGGTTGGAATGAAGAGCTACCTTTGTCTGTTCATCGAAAGAAAAGAAAGGGATATAGTGTGTTAAATATTCAGGTCCCTCTCCGACATACCCTTGAGCTTTTTGTAAGAGAGCCTCATTAAAAAACACAGATGCATACTCATCATCTAAAAACAATTTCAGCTCGCGAACAGCGTCTGGGTTAGCATGGGCAGACGCAGCTCTTAGCTGAGCCTGATAAGCGTCCTGCAAAATTATAAAGATTTCATGCCTAGTCTCTCCTGATACTTCTGCATGAACAGATTTTCCTGAGTGCAAGACAATCAGCAAAAAGACAAGTAAGCATATTTTCTTCAAATTAAATCAGCTCCTTAACTTCTTTTTTATTAGAATTCCGAAAATTCCCCTGCCTATGCATATCCCTACAACCGACTGTCGTTCTCCTCTAAAAAAACATAAAAAACCGGCAACCACTTTTGCTGGTTGCCGGTTTAACTTTAACTTATTTATTCTCTACAAAACGTCTCTTTCGTATAAAAAAGAATATGAAATATCAAGGAATATATAGTGCATATTATCAATCGGATACGAAAAAGTCCGGATATTCTCACCTGTTTCAATATCATTATACAAATCTGATAATATGCCTTTTTTTTCATAGCTCATTCGAATAATATTCTCAAGAAAATATGGGCGCCAGCTCCAATTTTTCTTTACATATTCAGGTTCAAGAATCCAATCCTCGTTTTTCTTTACATAGTTAGAAGACTTTTGAAATCCGTTTTCATCGCAGATGTAAAGGCGAAAACACACGTTGGATAGTTCTTCTGCAATAACAGGCAGCATATCGTCATACGTTTCTAGCTTTCTGCACTTTGTCATTACCTGCTGCATTTTATCTTGAAAGCGTTCTGTCAGCTGGTAAACAGCAAGCAGCTTTTTCTTTTCGTGAGCGATATACATTTCAAAACGTTCCTTTAGTTTATCCTTTAAGATGTTCGGATCGACAAGTTCAGCAGCCGGCTTATGTAAATAATAACCTTGAAAATACCTGCCTCCGTTTCTCCATGCATATTGCAGCTGATAGGAGGCTTCTATATCTTCGTATAGAAGCGTAGCACCCATTTTTCTTGCTAACAGAGATAAAGAATACAATACGTCTTGATACGACTGCGCCATGTCCGTTTGTCTCAGAATATGTAAATCTACTTTTAAGATATCTGGTGAAAGCAACCCAATCCTGTCTAGATTACTACTTTCTTTTCCTATATTATCAATTGCAATCTTAATACCATATGTTTGATAATACTTTAGTAAGTGTTGAAGTGATTCCAAATCTCCACTAAAATTGTGTTCTGTAATTTCGAGAACAATTCGATCAAGCGATAATCCTTTATTTTCGAAAAGTTGCAATAATTCCAGCAAGGATTCTCCATGATCGTTCATTAATAAATTAGGGTTCTGATTAATAAAAATTAAAAATTGTTCTTCCTGGGTCAACATATGCTCGAGCGCTTGCGTTAAAACAGCATAATCAACTTCTATGCGATATTCATCCGGAATCGCATCATCATGAAAGAATGGGCCGAGACTTTCAATTTCCCCTTCATTTTGAAACCTCGCCAACACTTCATAGCCAATTACTCTATGTCCATCTGCACTAAAAATTGCTTGATAATACGGAAGAGTTTTCTCTATGTTTGTTAATACATCTAACGGGTCCACTCAACTCTCCCCTCTCCTTGTTCACTTTACGTTAGTATAATACGAATAGCATAATTTTGCTAGCCCTTCTCGGTTTGCTTTGTACTTTTTAGTGCGTATCCAACCTTAAAAAGGATGCTGATTTAGCCACTGTCCCCCGTCCATTGTGATGCATTCCCCATTGATATAAGATGCTTCATCGGAGAATAAGAAACTGGCTAATCCTGCTATTTCCTCAGGAGTTCCAAGGCGTCCTAGTGGTACAGAATTCAATGTACGCGCTTTCATTTTTTCTGACTCAAACAATTTATCGGCTCCTCCTGTTCGCTCGATCGGCCCTGGTGCAATCGCATTTACCCGTATACCATATTTCTTTCCCCACTCGACCGCGAGCGTGCGCGTCATGGTTAAAACTCCTGACTTGGCACAAGCTGAATGAATAACACCTGCTCCTGCATTCCAGGCATATGTAGCCACAATGTTTGTAATGGCCCCTTTTGTACCTTTATCGATCCAATATTTTCCTACTGCGGAACTGCAATAAAATGTACCATTTAATACGATATTAATTACGCTGTTCCATCCGTTAATGGATAAGTCTTCAGCTGCACATATAAAATTGCCTGCAGCGTTATTAACTAAAAAATCAATTTGGCCAAATGCCTTGTCCGTTTCTTGAACCATTCGTTCCACATCTTCTGGATTGCGTACATCCATTACCACTGAAAGTACCTGTCCATCAAACGTTTTAATTTCATTTTCTGTCTCTTGTAATCGATCGGCTGACCTGCCTGTGATTACCACATGAGCACCTTGTTCTGAAAATCGCTTCGCCATGTGTTTTCCCATTCCACTTGAACCGCCAGTAACAATTACGACCTTGTTCTTCAATTTATATTCCTCCCCAAAACATAAGTGTTTTACAACTATCATTTTACTATTTTTTCTGAATAAAGTGAAACTTTTATCCATTTAACTTAAAAGCAGACTTCTCGTTGTGATGATAAAAAAAACAATGCTATAATGAAGACTTGAAAACTATAAGGAATAGGTTGATTTTGCATGAAAAAGACGTATACAAGACGATCTTTTTTGAAAGGACTAGCGTCTATTTCGTTAGGGTCTTTGCTCACCACGTCTTTTGGGTATACATATGCCAAATATATTGAGCCTAGACGTCTGCAAATTGTTCGTCATACAATTACTTCTAAAAACATTCCGAAAAGCTTTGACGGAATAAAAATTTTACAATTTAGTGATATTCATCTTGGACTCTCTTATGATTTATTACAACTGGAACAGCTTATGGTGACCATAAATAATTTGAAGCCTACTATTATATTATTTACCGGAGATTTAATGGATGTACCTAATGAATACCCGCATCCAGAAAGAATTCCCCCGATTTTACAGAGGCTTCAGGCCCCTCTTGGAAAATATGCCATATATGGTAATCATGATCACGGGGGATATGGAACAAATATCTACAAACAAGCCATTGAAGACGCAGGATTTAGACTTTTAGTAAATGAAGTTGACACGGTTTCCATGCCCGATAAAAGCTACATTCATATTTGTGGACTCGATGATATTATGCTTGGGAACCCACAATATGAAGGAACGCTAGGGCAATTACAGCCGGATATCTTTTCTATTGCTATGATTCATGAACCTGACGTTGCTGTCAAAGCAGCTCCTTTTCCAGTAGATCTTCAGCTCTCCGGCCATAGTCATGGAGGCCAAATTCAAATTCCTTTTTACGGTCCTTTGATTACACCGCCCTTTGGGACGGTTTACCCCGAAGGAATGTACGAAGTTGGAGATTCTAAAATGAAGCTTTATGTGAATAGAGGCTTAGGAACCACTCGCATTCCTTTTCGTTTTTTAGCTACGCCTGAAATTACGCTTTTCACCTTGCAATCAACATAAAAACGCCCTGTAAGGGCGTTTTTATGTTTTTTGTCTTTTTTTAGCTGATCATGACCGCCTAATTCTAGTCTTAAAGAAATAAACCAGGCTCAAAAGCTTCCGTTCAGCCATACACTACAAAGACAACTGACAAGGAGGTTAAATTATGTACTATCAATATCCCTATACAGGATATCGTAATATTCCAAATGGTGACGAGCGCTTTTTTGGATTTCCTTTTGTTGCTGGCTTAGCTGGTGGGCTGCTTGGCGGACTAGCTGTTGGCGGTTTTGGAGGCAGACCTGGGTGCTGTCCACCACCTTATCCTTATCCAGTTCCGTTTTACGGCGGTGGATTTCCTGGAGGAGGCTACCCTGGTGCCGGCTATGGAGGCGGTGCTCCTGTTTATAACACATACTACGGACCTGGATACGGTCCTGTTGGTCCCATTCCTAGATAATAACATGACTAAAAAGCCGAGTCTTCGGCTTTTTTTATGTTATTCTTGATCGCCGCAAAGAGCATATTGACAAAAGATCTCTTGACTGTTAATAGAGAGCTCATGTTCTTTTTTTATGACGTAATGATAATTCCCTTCTTGGTCTTGTTCTCGTGCTTTTACATTATCAGCAAGCATAACTTCAAGCCACTTCCACACCCTTTTTTTCAAATGTGTATCCAAGATAGGAAATAAAATTTCTACTCGTTTCACCATGTTTCTTGTCATCATATCTGCAGATGAAAAGAAAAACTTTTCCTGTTTATTATGATGAAAATAATAGATTCGGCTATGCTCTAAAAATCGTCCGACAATGCTTCTTACTCTTATATTCTCACTAACGCCTTGAATTTGAGGGCGCAAGCAGCACGCTCCTCTAACAATGAGTTCGATTGTCACACCAGCTATAGAAGCTTCATATAGCTTCATAATTAAAACCTTATCCGTCAATGAATTCATTTTCCCAATGATTCTTCCATTTCCATACCTTCTGTGATAATGGATTTCCTGATCAATGAGATGCAAAAAATCGTTTCTTATATCAAATGGTGCAACGGATAAATGATGATATACTGGTTTTTGCGTATAGCCACTTAAGTAATTAAAAAAATTGGCCGCATCTATCCCGATGTTTAGGTTGACAGTAAAAAGACTTATATCCGTATAGATCTTTGCCGTCGCATCGTTGTAATTCCCAGTACCAAGATGAACAAATCGTTTAATATGCTCTCCTTCTCTTCTCACCACGAGCGTAATTTTACCATGCGTTTTTAAATGAGTCATTCCATATATCACGTGGCACCCTGCCCGCTCTAGCTCTTTAGCCCATTGCACATTATTCTCTTCATCAAACCTCGCTTTTAGTTCAACTAGTACCGTCACTTGCTTACCTTTTGCAGCCGCTCGTTTTAATGCTTTAATAACGGGAGAATCTCCGCTTACCCTGTATAACGTTTGCTTAATAGCAAGCACATTTTCATCGTCTGCTGCACGGTTAACAAAATCAAGTACCGGCTTAAATGATTCATAAGGATGGTGAAGCAAAATATCTCTTTGCATTATTTGGTCGAAAACATTTTGATCGGGATGTAACTCTGTTGTAAGCTGAGGAATAAAGGCTTTTTCAGCCAACTCTTCATGCGTAGATTTAAGTAATCTATAAAACGAAAATAAACTGGTTAAATCCAGCTGTCCTTCGATCTCATACACATCTTCATCGTCAATTTCAAGTACTGACTTTAAATACGCTAGTACACCCTGATCATATGGATTCTTAATCTCAAGCCGAACAGCCGCTCCCCATTTTCGCTTCTGTAACTCTTCTTCAATTTCTTTTAGTAAATCCTGAGCGTCTTCTTCGTGAATAGTCATATCTGCGTTGCGGGTAATTCGAAATTGAGAAACGGAAGAAACGCAGTATCCCTTAAACAACTTTTTAATAAAATAGACAATTACATCCTCTAGCAATACAAATAGACGGGTAGAATCTGACGTGGCTATTTCAATGTAGCGCGTTAGCATCGAAGGTACTTGAACGATAGCTAATTTTCCTTTTACCTCGGCAATTTGCTTCTCATCATTTAAATTTTCTGAAAGGACGACTGCTAAGTTCAAGCTTTTATTCATCAACATAGGAAACGGGCGGTAGGCATCAATGGCTATAGGAGTTAAGACGGGAAAGATTTGCTCGTCAAAATACTGTTCAAGCTTATCTAGATTTAATTTCTCCAGCTTTTCAACCGTAATGATTTCCACGCCGTATTTCTGTAATTCGGGAAGAAGTGTGTGAATATACGTATCATACTGCTGCTTGACTAGATCGTGGTTTTGTTTGGAGATAGAAAATAGCTGCTGTTTAGGAGTTAAGCCTGCTTTGTTCTCAGGTTTGCTAAATCCAGCTTTCACTTGATCTTTTAATCCGGCTACCCGAATCATAAAAAACTCATCCAGATTTGAACTGAAAATTCCTAGAAATTTAAACCGCTCAAGCAAAGGGTTTTTCTTATCTACTGCTTCTTCCAGCACCCGCTTATTAAAAGCCAGCCAGCTCAATTCACGATTATTGTAATAAGCTGAATCAGCCACTTGTATGGTTTGCTTATAAGTGCGATTACTTTCTAACATTAGCCTCACCTTCCAGGATAATGGATTTAATCTAGTTAGCTATACTGAATATTCTAACCGATTCAGCGTTATTCTAAAGCTTAGTAAATTCAAGAACAATATTTTTTTTCACTACTTTTTCTAGATGCTTTTTCTGTTTTTCAGCCTGATATTGTTCAGGACGAAAGGTTTTTGTACATAATAGTTTAATCGTAACTGTGTTTTCATCGCTTTTCATATCAATATGTTGAACAACATTTCGCTTTGTTGCATGTAAACCGTCAGCTATTTTTAAAACCGCACCGAGCAGCTGGACTTTTTTTTGTTCTTCTTTTGTTAACCACTTTTTAAAAGGAGCAACATATTGCCTAAAAGAAGACTTCCCTTTATATGAAGAAACAAGTGCGAGCTTTAAACGTTCTATATGTGAAATACCATCAATTGTACGATTAGCAAGCACATAAAACGTATGCTGGCTGCTTGATTCCGCATCAATATACTTTCCTATATCATACACTTGCGCAGCTCTTATAAGAAGCGCTAAGTCATCCTCTTTTAAATCAACCGGCCCCTGCTCCCTAAAATGCTGAAACATCATAATAGCTGTGCGCGTAAGCTGTTTGACGTAATCTTTACTTACTTCAAACTCTTCCATTATTTCTTGAAAACTTTGCTGTATGACATCGGGGTACATTGGCTGGATATTAGCATCAGACGCTTCCTTAAATAACACCCCTTCTCTTAAGCCTTTGCGGCTTAAGATGAAGCGAGTCGCGTTCACTGTTTCATATAATGATTGAAATACTTCAATCGCTGGCAAAATTGTATCCGCACGATCTTTTGACAAGCGGTCTAGCTTTTGAAGATTGTGATAAGACAATAAGCCTATAGCAGATTTCACATGCAATATATCAGCTAAATTCATTTCATATTGATGCAGACCGGCGAGAGGATAGTGGATAAAACCTTGATGCACTTGCACCATACTTCTTGCACTTCCTCCAATTGCTACAATCGGAACTTGGCGATTTAAAAGCCACGGGACAGTATGGAAATGCCGGATTACAAAATTGCGGATTTTCATTTTTTCTTCTGCAGTGGGGATATTGCCTTTGACGAACTGCAGACGCAGAGATAAGGCACCGAACGGAAAGCTGTGGCACTCCACTAACTCTCGATTGCGAAAATACGTAACTTCCGTACTTCCCCCTCCAATGTCAATTGTAATGGCTTCTTCGATCGAAGTGGAATGAATAACGGCAACAAAGCCGTAGTACGCTTCTTCATATTCAGACAATAGTTGAATAGAAAAGTCGGTTTCTTTTTTTACAAGCGCTAGAACTTCTTTTGCATTAGCCGCTTGACGGATCGTAGCTGTGGCCACACAGGTAACGTGCGGGAGCTGCTGATGCTTGGTAATAACTCCAAACGTTTTAAGCGTATCAAGCAAGGTATATATTCCTTTAGCTGTTAACACTCCTTCTTTACTTAAATAATTTCGAAGCCGTGCAGCTACTTTCACGTTTTCAATTTGCTTAAACCCTCTGCCTTTTTTGTATTCATAAATAACAAGGCGTATCGTATTTGAACCTATATCAATCAGTCCATGCTTATAAGTCAATGTAATTTCAACACCTTTTTCAAAATAACTTTATGCTCACAAAGGTCACTTTTACTTTTTTCAATCGTATACTGTTACAATATAGTCATACATCAAAGGAGCGAAGCTAATGATATATATAGTAAAGCACGGTGAAACCTGGCAAAGCGTTTCAGGTGACTACCGGATTCCGGTTGAAGACCTGTGGATGGCTAATCCTTTTGTAAGCCATAGCACGCTGAAGCCTGGGCAAGTAATCATCATTCCAAACCTCCCTGATAAAGAGCTCATTCCTTACACAATCCACGTGTTTATTGCTGAAAAACAGCTTGAATTACGAAAAAATAATATCGTACAAAAAGTCTATCCCATTGCAGCAGGAAAAATGCTGAGCGCAACACCTACTGGAGACTTTGTTATCGTTAACCGGGAGCCAAACCCCGGGGGGCCTTTTGGCACTATGTGGCTAAGCTTGTCTAAAAAGTCATATGGCATTCACGGAACAAATGATCCAAGTTCTATTGGAAAAGCCGTATCCAAAGGGTGCATTCGCATGTATAATGCCCAAGTAAATGAGCTAGCTCAAATTGTGCCAAATGGTACTGGTGTTTATATTCGCCCTTCTCGACGAATGGCTCAATAGTTCAGGATTTACTAATTAATGATTGTTTAACTGTGCGAGCAGCATTTTTTAAAATAGAAAGTATAGCGTGCTGTTCCACTTTACTTGTATAAGGAAGCGTAACAAAACAAACCCTATACATAGGAAATTTCATTAATTACCAAAATACTTCTTCGTGTAATTATTTTCAAATGGGACAAGACACGCTATAATGAACGTATCAGCTTTCAGCTTATAGGTTGAACAGCTGATATGATAGAAAGGGAGTGAACGTATGTCTCAAGCAAATGGACAAGGCTCTTTGACCCCGTCTGTATCTGAGATTGCACAAGCTATTTTCACTGTAAATCGTCACGCAAAAGCTGCTCCTGATCCTAAGCAGTTATATACGTTAAAGAAAATTGCATTAGATCAACTAATTTTAGAAGGAAAAGCAAAAAAAGAAGGACTTCACTTTTCGCCAAACCCTGGTAAAAGTCAACAAAAATCAGATGTACTTGTATCAGTTGGAGACTACTTTTTCCATATGCCTCCAAAGAAAGAAGACTTCAAAGAGTTATCACACCTCGGCCATTTAAACCATCAGTATCGAAATCCCAAAACGACTATGTCATTATCTTATGCAAAGCGCTTATTATCTAAATATACGGGTCATCTCATACAGCCGGCCAAAAGCCCTGTTTCGACTCCAAGAAAACGGCAAGCACCTGTGTTTAAACCGCTGGGTAAAAGTTATTTTTAAAAAAAAGTGCCTGAAGTGGAGCAATCTGCGTTCAGGCACTTTTTTGTGATTCTACAAAATATAGAGATCGATCAACTCAACAAGCTCTCCGATTTCTGGCTTACTTACTTGTCCTTCCGCTCCTACCATCTTTCCTTTGTGACGTAAATCTTCTGTGATAAGAGAAGAGAAGATAATGACTGGAAGTATAGAAAGCTGAGGATTTTCTTTCACTTTTTTAGTTAAATGATGCCCATCCATTTGCGGCATTTCTATGTCTGTAATAAGCAGCTGGACTTGATCACTGATTTCCATTCCTTCATCGATCACCGAGCTTAGATAGTGCCATGCTTCCTCACCGTTCTCAAAAAATTCCGTGTTCTCATAACCCGCTTGTGCAAGAGTATCTTCAATCATTCGGCGCAGCAGCGGCGAGTCTTCAGCCACGACAATCTTTTTATTAGAGCGTTCCCTAGCCCCTAGCTTTTTTATTTTCGACTGATTAATACCCGCATCAGGGTTCACGTCAGAAATCAACTTTTCAAAGTCTAACAGCAGAATCATTTGACCGTTTAATTTCACCACTCCAGTAATCTGCGTTTCCAAACCTTGATACAAATCCGAAGGCTTCTCAATTTCTTTCCAAGAAATACGGTGAATTTGCGTCACTGCATGGGTATGAAAGACAATTTTTTGCTGATTGAACTCTGTAACAATTAACTTATCTTTTTCCGGCGTATTTGAAGGTTCCATTTTCAACGCTTTTGCTATGTCAACGACAGGAAGTACTTCCCCTCTTAGTTCTATAATACCTTCTATGTAAGAATGCGCATTTGGAACAGGTGTAATAGATACGGGATTAATAATCTCTCTAACTTTTACTACATTGATGCCAAACCAAACATTTCCTATCTCAAATTCGACAATTTCCAGTTCGTTTGTACCACTTTCCAACAGTATTCCTTTATCTCGATTCATATCACTTACTCCTCTCATCTCACCTGCTTATCTAATAGTCCATATTTCCTATTATAGTGACCGCCTCTTATATCCGTAAAGAAAAATTTTCTTATTTTGTTATCCTTTTTCCCTAAAACATATACATAAAATATTGTTTTACGAATTAACAGAATATTATATACTATATAAAAACATGAGCGTTGATCCCTTTCGTCTTATCCTCTGCTCAGTTTTTTAATTGCTCTGCTTTACTTCTCTATACTAGCTTATGAACTTGAGTCAAACGACTACTCCTATTCAAACGAGGTGTAATTTATGAACAGAGGATTACAAAAAGAAGAAACAAAAAAACGCATCCAAAAAGCAGCTATCTCTTTATTCCAACAGCAGGGATATCAAAAAACGACTGTGTCTCAAATTACCCATGAAGCGGGTGTAGCAAAGGGAACATTTTTTAATTACTTTAAAACAAAAGAAGAAGTTCTTCACTACCTTGGAATTAATTTTACAAACCGTATCTCCTATAAATTAGAACAGCTCCTCCAAACCGAAGAATCAACTGCTGCCATTGTTAAACAACTGTTTTTATTACTAGCACAATCAAACGAAGAAGCGAACCCTCACCTAATCCGTTCTTGGTTTCATATTGCTATTACCAACAGTTCCTTTCAACAATCTGAAATTCTTCAAATTGAAAAAATGCGCGCTCATTTTACAAAAGTTTTTCAAACAGGACAAGACCGAGGCGAACTTATAGTCGATATCCCTGCCGAAGAAATGGCTTCTATTGCTATACTTAATTTTTTTGGCACACTTCTCTACTGGTGTACCAACCAACCCGACTCTACTGCCCTTCAAGAAAGAATAGACAAGTCGGTTACTCTTCTATTTAGAGGGTTTCTTATTCATTCCTAAAAGCCTGTTCACAAATTTTCAACAAGAAATCGAAGATAGCTGTGGACTCTACAGCCAAAACGGTTTATACTACACAAAGTGAATGAATAATCTTAAAAGAAGGTGTTCGTAATATGAAAGGCTCCGTCATTCTTTTTAATGACGATAATGAAATGACCATTATTGAAAACGTAGAAGAAGCTGTATATCAAGATATTAAAGAACAAGAAGGCTCTGATCACTGCGTTGTAACATTGGACGATCATGAAGTTGATTTTGGCTACGTTTCCCCCGTTTATTGGCGTGAAGGCCAAATACACACTGACTAATATACAAGACCTGCATATATATGCAGGTCTTTTTATGCGCTTATTTTTTTGAATCTAGAATTGAACGTAAAGCAAGGAACCTCTGATTTCCTAACACATACCTTAGCACATTCGCAGCTAAAAACAGGGTTAACAACTATATAGAAAGGGTACATTTCAAGTAATAGAAGCTGCGTTTTATTTTAAAAAAGGAGGTTTATGTTATGAGTTCTTATCGAAAAAATATGAATCACTATCCTCACTCATCTCAGTACACACCTTACCAACACTATTACGCGAAAGAAGCTGATCGTATTTTAACGGCTATGAGTACAAACTTTAATAAACAGCATTTGAAATCTCTTATCGACGATGCGTTAGATAACAGAGACGAAGAACAATTTTATGAACTAACAACTGCTTATAATAAGCTATATAACACCTAACTTAAAACCACTATTTGCAAAATGCGCAAATAGTGGTTTTTTACCTATTTTCATTGTGATAAAATGAGTTGAAAATACGCGGAAGGATTTGAAACCATGGAGCATTTAATCAATAAACGTGTCAAAGAAATTGAACTATCAGGAATACGTACATTTTATAATATGGTCTCACAATACCAAGATGTTTTATCCCTCACAATTGGACAACCTGACTTCTTAACACCACAGCATGTAAAAGAAGCGGCAAAATCTGCAATTGATGATAACCAAACTTCTTATACCCACAATGCTGGAACAATAGAACTGCGCGAGGCAGCAGCTCAATTTGTCAAAGAAAAATATGACTTGCACTATAACCCAGCTGATGAAGTGATTGTGACCATTGGAGCTAGCCAAGCAATTGATATTGCTCTTCGCACCATTTTAGAAGAAGATTCCGAAGTTATTTTACCTGGACCTGTTTACCCAGGATACGAACCGCTTATCCGGTTAAACGGCGCTAAACCTGTACATATTGATACAACCGAAACAGGATTTCGACTAACAGCGGATTTAATCCAACAACATTTGACGTCTAAAACAAGATGCGTCATCTTACCTTATCCGTCTAATCCTACAGGCGTGACGTTGTCACAGCAAGAATTAGAAGAAATTGCTGCTCTTTTAAGCGATAAAAATATTTTTGTACTATCTGATGAAATATACAGCGAGCTCGTTTTTGATAAAAAACATCAGTCCATTGCCTCCATTTCCTCTATGAGAGAGAAAACAATTGTTATTAACGGAGTATCAAAGTCTCATTCCATGACGGGCTGGCGAATTGGCCTTTTATTTGCTCCTTCTTATTTAGCCAAACATATTTTAAAAGTTCATCAATACAACGTGAGCTGTGCTTCTTCTGTCTCTCAAGCAGCTGCACTCGAAGCACTGACAGCAGGTAAAAACGATGCGGTGGATATGAAAAAAGAATACGAACAAAGGCTGAATTATGTGTATGATCGATTAGTAAACATGGGATTTGACGTAGAAAAGCCGACTGGTGCTTTTTATATCTTCCCTTCTATTCAGAACTTCCACAGCAATTCATTTGATTTTGCCCTGGAGTTAGTAAAAGAAGCAGGTGTTGCACTAGTACCCGGCAGCGCTTTTTCTTCCCACGGTGAAGGATATGTACGCCTGTCGTATGCGTATTCCATGAACACACTGCGTGAAGCCTGTGATCGAATTGAAGCTTATCTTACATCTCGTCAATCACGCTAAGCCGATGGTAAGAAGTGTATGCATTTTTTTCTGAGTGATAGCACATAAGAGCGGGTATACTAGAAGCATATAAATTGACTTCAATAGTGTATCATTATAAAATGTGCATCGATTCACTAAAGAAATACATACTTTTAACGGAGGTTTTTATTATGACAAAAGATTTTTTTGATGTGGTAAATGAACGTACATCGATTCGAGAATATGACTCTTCAGCTAAATTAAGCAAAGAAGAATTAACGGAACTTTTAGAAGCAACAGTGAAGTCACCATCAGCTTGGAACTTACAGCACTGGCATTTCGTTGTTATTACAGACCAAGATGCGAAAGAACGTCTACTTCCAATTGCTTATAACCAAAAACAAATTACAGAAGCAGGCGCTGTAGTAGCTGTCTTAGGTGATTTAGAAGCCAATAAAAATGTAGATGACGTGTACAACCCACTAGTCGAAGCAGGTCACATGACAGAAGACGTTAAAAACATTTTGTCAGGACAAATTAACGGCGCTTATAAAAACGGTGCTTTTGCCCGCGATGCCGCGTTTACGAATGCTTCTCTTGCATCTATGACATTCATGCTTGCAGCAAAAGCAAAAGGATATGACACATGTTCAATGGGCGGATTTAACGCACAAAAATTTGTAGAAGAGTTTAAAATTGAGGATCGATACATTCCAGTTATGCTTATTTCAGTTGGAAAAGCAGCTAAAGAAGCACATGCTAGCGATCGTTTACCATTAGATCAAGTTACAACTTGGATTTAACAAAAAACCCTGCAGCTGCAGGGTTTTTCTATGTAACTAAATGGATTTAACCATGCCTCCGTCGATTAGAAATGACTGGCCCGTCATATATGAATTCGCTCCTGAGACAAAGAAAGCAACGGCTTTAGCAAACTCTTCAGGCTGACCGTAGCGCTTAAGAGGAATTTGGTTTCTCATCTCTTCTTCAATTTCTGAAACGCCTACTCCCAATTTTTCAGCACGAATGGTATCTAGCTCTTTCACTCGGTCTGTTGCAATTCTTCCTGGCGCAACCGTGTTGATTAAGATACCGTCCTCTGCCAACTCTGAAGCAAGGGTTTTGGTGAGCCCTACAATTCCTGTACGGAATGTATTGGATAGAATCAGCCCAGGGATTGGCTCTTTAATGGAAGAAGAAGCAATATTGACAATACGTCCTCCGCCCTTTTTCATAACGGGCACTACCTCACGGATAATACGAATATAGCTGAGGAGATTTAACTCAAATGCATGCTTCCAATCATCATCTGTTAACGAAAGGAAGTTCCCAGCTTTAGGACCTCCTGTATTATTAATTAAAATATCAATGGTTCCAAACTTATCTACTGTATATTGAATAACATCTTGAATGTCTTGAGTTTTCGTGACATCTGCCGTTTTATGTAACACTTGTCCGCTTCCAAGATATGAAATCTCTTCTGCTACTTGAATTAGTTTCTCTTCTGAGCGACTTGCAATCATAACGTTTGCGCCTTCTTCAGCAAGTCTGGCAGCAATCGCTTTACCAAGCCCTTGGCTGGCCGCAAATACAAGCGCTGTTTTTCCTTTTAATTCAACATCCATTTCTTTCACCTCGTCTAATAGTTCGAATCTTTTTAACTTTATCACGTTCTCGTCAAATTCTTCAATAAATATGAAATAGTTTCTTTTTTCCATATGGTATACTTAATTATCTGAAAATTTTTTCTAAAGGAGGCAAAAAAGCAGTGTATAAAAAGCAATGCTTTGTCTTTCATCAAAATAAGCCTGTAACATGTACATTACGATCATATACATCAAGCGACTTCGATGAGTTGATTCGGATTCAAGAAGAAAGTTTTCCCCCTCCTTTCCCTTCTGAATTATTATGGAGCAAAGATCAGTTAAATAACCATGTTTCCCTTTTTCCCGATGGAGCGCTATGCGTGGAGATAGACGGAACAATATGCGGATCTATCACAAGCACGATTGTTTCAGTGGAAGGAAATGCGGCTCACACATGGGATGAAGTAACAGGAAGCGGATATATTCATACGCACGACCCTTCTGGTAATACGCTTTATGTAGTGGACGTATGCGTCACTCCTTCGCATCGATCGATGGGGCTTGGGAAGCTTCTTTTGCAGTCTTTATATGAAGTCGTGATTCACTACAAGTTAGAAAGGCTGCTCGGCGGATGCCGCATCCCTGGATACGCATCAGTGTCTTCCTTATACACGCCCGTTGAATACATGAACCTTGTATCAGCCGGAACTCTCTACGACCCGGTTATGACCTTTTTAATGCGCTGTGGCAGAACGCCTATTGGTCTCGCAGCAAACTATATTGAAGATGAAGATTCACACAACTACGCCGTACTAATGGAATGGAAAAATCCATTTTATACGGCTATTCAAAAAGAGGCTGGGACAAAGGTATTTTAGCCCAAGTAAAAAACGAACCATTAATCAACATGTTTGATTAGTGGTTCGTTTTTTTGTGATGGTGAATATAGTTTTATCTGTTTCGTTCCTTCTAGCAGTTGATTGGGTTCATTTCGTTATGTCTCAACCTCTTTTTAGATTATTGAACTTCTTCAATGCTCCACTCTAGTTCTTTATGAGTGAGAACAAGATGCGCCTGCAATTTACTCATCTCTTTGTGCTCAAACCGATCGTTATACATTTCATTCATATCGTCAAAATCACCGATTGTATACAAAGGAATTTTAATATCTTTACGGGATTGAACCATATGTTCGAAATCAATAAACAAACCGTCATTCGTTAAAGTAAGAAGCGTATTTGCTAACACGAGCGGCAATATTGGATACTCTAACTTCTTCCTTCTAAATACAAATCTTTTTTGCTTAATTTCTGACATTTTTAACGGAATGATTCGGCTTAAAATATGCTTCATATCATATACATCTCGAAAATAGATTTTGTTATAAAATCCATCATCATGAGCTAAATAAACAAATTGATTACCGAGTTTATTATTAAATGGTGAATTGAGCGGTTTTTTTAAATGACCTAAATACAGCAGCGCTGCAATATCTTGAGGTTCTAACAAATCCAACGAAGATATATCCTCAAAATCAATCCAACAAAAGTCACCATAATTATAAACATCATCTTCTGCTAAAAGATGAATTTGTTCTTCTTCTACGTAGTCCATATGGGTTTGGTAGTGGTAATCACTGTCTTCAAAACCATGCTTTAACAATAATATATTTGCAAGCGGCGTAGGAAGGGAATGATAAAACTCTTTAAATTCAATTCCATATGTAATAAAGCATTTTTTATTTACATGGCCATTAATATAAACGATATCTCTTATTTCATCTGCTTTACTCAACCGTTCTAACCACCTTATTGATTGATTCTGTGATCGATATGTAACCGTTCTACTGATTTATATATTATACTTCTAAAATAAACAATGTGTAAATATATATTGTTGGCAATTTCTTTTGTATTCACTGCCTCTTCTACTGATCATTTTATTTGATAGAAAAGAAAGGTATAGAGCTGATTGTGAATGTGGTAGAATGTGTGTATCTTATTAATTAGCATGTATAAACACGGAGGTATACAAAATGGATGTCCGCCATTTGCATTATTTAACAGAAGTGGCTAAACATAAAAATTTCACAAGAGCTTCTGAAGCCCTGCATATTTCTCAACCTTCTCTCAGTAAAATGGTTAAATCATTAGAAGAAGAGCTCGGCACCCCTTTGTTTGATCGCGCTGGCAAACAAGTTCAGCTTACCGATGCAGGAATAATCGTGTACGAGCAAGCTGAAAGCATTTTATCTTCTCTCCGAGATTTATCGGATTCCCTCTATGATTTAATGCATTTAAAAAGAGGAACCATCAAAATAGGTATTCCCCCTATTATTGGTACATTGTTTTTTCCTACTATCATTAAAGCATTTCGAGAGCAATACCCTGAGATTCATATTCAATTAGTGGAATATGGAGCTAAAAGAATGCAAAAATTTGTGGAACAAGGAGAAGTGGATGTGGGCGTAGTTTTACTTCCAGTTGATGAAAACATGTTTTTTACGACTCCTTTAGCTCGAGAAACACTGCAGCTTGTTGTGCATAAATCTCATCCGTTGGCTCAGCATTCTACGATTTCATTAAAAGAGTTAAAAGACGAAACGCTTATTTCCTTTCATGAAGACTTCACCATGCATGAAATGGTCTATAACGAATGTTTAAAAAATGGATTTACACCTAATATTGCTTTTAAAAGCTCTCAGTGGGACTTCATTGGAGAGCTGGTAGCTGCTAATCTCGGCATTGCTCTTTTCCCTTATTCATTATGTGAAAAGCTTGATTTGGAGCATATGAAAGTAATTAATCTCGAGAATGCTATTCCATGGGAAATTGCTTTAATCGTTAAAAAAGATCGCTATATCTCTTATGCTACACAGGCTTTTATTGATTATATTAAAAGTACAGTTTAACAAAGCTGAGACAAAAGTAGTTTAATTAAAAATTCGAATGAGTTTGATTCTTGATAGAAAATCAAACTCGTTCGGATTTTTTTCATGGCGGTGTAACAAGTCATTCATACTAAATCATTTATCCTATTGGTTCGTTTTGAGATGGAATTAATTTAGGCATGTCTCCATCTCTTTTTTTGATTGCCTTTTATTAAATAATTGCACCTTATATTTCACAAACTCTTTTTTGAAAAGGTTACCAACGCATTTGTAAAGAGATTTCTTTCAACTATAACTAAAAAGAATAGTTATCATAGTTATTATATATTTCATATTATAGTCGTTTTTTTGTAAGATAAGTATGTAGCATTCATTTACTTAAGTTGTATCCCCATTTGCAAAATCCAAATAGTTTCTCTTTTCCCATGATGGAGTCGTCTTTTCAGCATAGACGACTCCATTATTGTCTCAACAAACTAGGAATGAATGAATAAAAACATAAATAAAGGAGGCTAATCATGAAATTGATTATGGTGATTTTACAGATTTTATTACTAACGGCTCTGTTTTTAATAGGAGAAAGTATTTCACAGTGGTTTGACCTCCCAGTGCCAGGTAGTATCATCGGATTTTTCTTACTGTTTTTCTTACTGTACTTTAAAGTAATTAAATTAAGCTGGGTTGAACAAGGTGGAACACTGTTAGTGGGAGAACTATTATTATTTTTCATACCAGCCGTCGTTGGACTCATCAATTATGGAGATGTATTGATGCATTTTGGAATCCAGATTGTGATTATTATCACAATCAGTACAATTATTGTGATGTCTATAACGGGAATCATTGCAGAACATATTTCAAGAAGAAAGGAAGGTTCGCTAAAATGACATTACTCACATGGATTGCTCTTCCGCTTACACTGCTCGTTTATGTCGGCACAAAAGTGCTCTATAAAAAATATAAGTCTATGCTAGTTTCCCCTATTTTACTAGCCCCCATTCTTTTAATTGGCATCTTATTAGTAACGAATGGCTCTTATGATCATTATAAGCAAGGTGCCAGTGCTATTAGCTTTATGCTAGGACCAGCAACCGTTGCTTTTGCTGTTCCTATGTTTAAGTATTTTGATTTACTCAAAAAACATCGTGTTGAAATCAGCTTAAGCGTAGGGCTCGGCACGTTTGCTGCCATGATATCTTCCATGCTGTTAGCATTAGTGTTTCATTTACAATCAACGCTGGTTCATAGCTTGATTCCAAGATCGGTTACGATTCCTATTGCCGTGAATGTATCTCAGACGCTAGGAGGAGATCCAAATATCACCATTATGTTTGTGATTATAACCGGTGTAGTAGGATGTATGGTCGCTCCAAAACTGATTAAGCTCCTCGCACTGCACTCTTCTTTGGCAAGAGGTCTTCTTTTAGGAGTAGCTTCTCATGGGACAGGTACAGCAAGAGCTTTTGAATTTGGAAAAATTGAAGGTACTTTTTCTAGCCTTGGCATGATCGTAGCAGCACTTCTTACAATGCTGTTTGCGAATATGCTTCTGCCTACTATTTTCGCTTAAAAGATAAAAAAGGTGTGATCATATATGATCACACCTTTTTATTATCCAATATGAAAAGTTGATTTTACGAACTCAATAACTTCTTCCGTAGAAGACATTGATAGAATTGTATCTAAATGAGGTTCGATATCAGCTTTTGATAATTGACGGATTTGAGAACGAGCTTTCAGAATAGATGTTGCACTCATTGAGAATTCATCTAAGCCTAAACCTAAAAGAATTGGGATTGCAATCTCATCTCCTGCCATCTCTCCGCACATGCCTACCCATTTACCTTCTTTGTGAGCCGCTTTGATTACCATATTCACCAAGCGAAGAATCGCTGGGTTATACGGTTGATATAAATAAGACACGCGCTCATTCATGCGGTCAGCTGCAAGCGTGTATTGAATTAAATCGTTTGTTCCGATAGAGAAGAAATCTACTTCTTTAGCAAATAAATCTGCGATTACCGCTGAGGAAGGAATCTCTACCATCATCCCTACTTCGATGTCTTCCGAAACTTGTACGCCTTCTTGTTGAAGTTTAGCTTTTTCTTCTAAAAGAATAGCTTTTGCTTGACGGAACTCATCAACAGTAGCAATCATAGGAAACATAATTTTCAGATTACCGTATACGCTTGCACGTAGAAGCGCACGAAGCTGTGTACGGAACATGTCTTGCATCTCTAGACATAAGCGAATAGCACGGAATCCTAAGAATGGGTTCATTTCTTTTGGTAGATTTAAATAAGGAAGCTCTTTGTCTCCACCAATGTCAAGAGTACGAACAACCACTGGTTTACCTTCCATACGTTCAAGAACTGTTTTATAAGAAGTAAACTGCTCTTCTTCTGTCGGAAGCTCTTCGCGGCCCATATATAAGAATTCTGTACGATAAAGGCCAACGCCTTCCCCGCCGTTTTCTAATACGCCTTTTACATCTTCTGGTGTACCAATGTTAGCTGCAAGTTCAACGTGATGATCATCAGCTGAAACCGTTTTTTCATTTACAAGCTTAGCCCACTCAGCTTTTTGTTCTGCATACTCAGCGGCTTTTTTCTCGTAAGCTTTTACTGTTTCTTCGCTTGGATCAACGATAACTTCGCCATCTAAACCATCAACAATTACTAATACGCCGTTTTGAATGTCTTCCATAACTGTTTTTGTACCTACAACAGCTGGAATCTCCATTGAACGCGCCATAATTGCTGAGTGAGAAGTACGTCCGCCAATATCTGTTGTAAATCCTTTTACGAACTTACGATTTAACTGTGCTGTATCAGACGGCGTTAAATCTTCTGCGATAATGACAACTTCTTCTGAAATTAAGCTTGGATTTGAAACGTTTACACCTAAAAGATGAGCTAATACACGTTTTGTTACGTCACGGATATCAGCAGCACGTTCTTTCATATATTCATTGTCCATTGACTCAAACATATTAATAAACATTGCCGCTACTTCATCAAGTGCATGTTCAGCGTTTACATTTTCATTTGTAATTTTATCTTTAATTGGATTAATAAGTTCAGGATCGCTTAGAACTAATAAGTGAGCTTCAAAGATTTCTGCTTTGTCATCTCCAAGTTCTTTACGAGCGTGCTCTCTAATAATTTCAAGTTCTGATTTTGACTTTTCTAGCGCAGCTTCTAGACGTGCTACTTCTGCTTCAACTTCAGTTACTGATTTTTTTTCAACGGTTAATTCTGGATTTTCTAGACGAAATGCTTTAGCAATAGCAATGCCGCTAGAAGCGGCAATGCCTTGAATTTCCTTTGTCATTATTCGCCTAATCCTTCTTTGCTCATTGTATCTTCAAGAGCAGCAAGTGCATCTGCTTCGTCAGAACCTTCTGCAGAGATAGTGATTGTAGCGCCTTTTTGAATACCTAAAGACATAACGCCCATGATTGATTTTAAGTTTACAGTTTTACCGTTGAATTCTAAGTTGATATCAGAATCAAATTTGCTTGCTGCTTGTACTAAAGTTGTTGCTGGACGTGCGTGAATTCCTGAGTCTGCTGTTACTGTAAATGTTTTTTGTGCCATGTTAAATCAATCTCCTTTTTACTTTGAAATGTTAATAATATTTGCTTCTTGTTGAGAAACTTGGCCCTGCTTTAAGATATCAATTTTTTCATCAGCTTGTAAATTCGTGAAAATGATCGGCGTAATCGTCGATGGCGCATTTTCTTTTACAAAGTCTAAATCAATTTTCAATAGAGGCTGTCCTTTTTTCACTTCATCGCCTTGGGCAACTAAAGCTTCAAAACCTTCGCCTTTTAAATTAACTGTATCAATACCAACGTGAATTAAAATTTCACGTCCAGTCGTTGATTCAATACCTAAAGCATGTTTCGTCGGGAATAAGTTTACTATTTTTCCGTCCACTGGTGCAACTACTGTGCCTGTTTTCGGAATAATTGCAAAACCGTCACCCATTAGTTTTTGTGAAAATACCTGATCTGGTACTTCCGATAAAGGTACCAATTCTCCCTCAATCGGTGAAACAATATCATTACCATTATCGCTTCCTACTTCAGATGTTGCAACAGGTTTTTCAATTGTTTTTGTCTCTTCTTTTGTGACAACCGGCGTTTTGCCATTCATAATGTCTTGAATTTGACCTTTTAACGTGTCAGATTTCGGACCGAAAATAGCTTGAATATTGTTACCAACTTCAAGAACACCAGCTGCTCCAAGTTTTTTCAAGCGGTCTTTATCAACGTGACCCACATCATCTACTGAAACACGTAAACGCGTAATACAAGCATCTAAATGTGTAATATTTTCTCTACCGCCAAGTGCAGCTAAAACATTTGTTGGAAGCTCTGCTGCTTCTACTTTCTCATCATCTGCACCTTCTTCTTTATCTTCGCGTCCCGGTGTTTTTAAGTTAAATTTACGGATTGCAAAGCGGAAACCGAAGTAGTAGATAACTGCTAGAACTAAACCTACTGGAATAACTAGCCACCATGCTGTACGGTTTTGTAGAACCCCGAATAGAATGTAGTCAATGACTCCCCCGGAGAACGTCATACCGATTTTAACATTTAATAATTGCATAACCATAAACGACAAACCAGCAAATACTGCGTGGATTGCAAATAGTATTGGCGCTACGAATAAGAATGAGAACTCAAGCGGCTCTGTAATACCCGTTAAGAAAGATGTTAAAGCAGCTGAACCCATGATACCAGCTACATATTTTTTGTTTTCAGGACGAGCTTCGTGATAAATTGCAAGAGCTGCTGCTGGTAATCCGAACATCATGAACGGGAATTTACCAACTTGGAATGTTCCTGCTGTTAAAGGCACGCCATCTTTTAATTGTGCAAAGAAAATACGTTGATCCCCATGAACCACATTACCTGCTTTATCTACATATTGCCCAAATTCAAACCAGAAAGGTGAATAGAAAATATGATGTAGCCCAAATGGAATTAATGAACGTTCAATTAACCCAAAGATAAATGCTGATAAGGTTAAGTTTGAATCAATCATATTTGTTGAGAAAGTGTTCAGACCACTTTGAATTACTGGCCATACTACTACCATAACTAACCCTACGATAATAGCTGAAACTCCAGTTACAATTGGAACAAAACGTTTTCCAGCAAAGAAACCTAAATATGCTGGTAAATCAATATTAAAGAATCGATTATACATTGAAGCTGCAAGTACCCCGATGATAATACCACCGAATACTCCCGTTTGCAGTGTATGAATACCTAGTACACTTGCATATGCTGGGCTTTCCTTCAATAACTTGCTAAATTCTACTGCGTCTAATGTATCTAACCCTTTTACTGTACCCATTGTTACGTTCATAATTAAATAACCAACAATGGCCGCAATTCCTGCTACTCCATCACCGCCAGCTAATCCAACGGCTACCCCAACGGCAAACAATAGCGGTAAATTACCAAAAATAATGTCGCCGGCATTAGCCATTACGTGAGCAATGAGCTGGAACCAATCTGCATTTAAGGCTGGTAATAAGTCTAATAATGTTTCATTTTGAAACGCTGTACCGAAGCCTAATAAAATACCTGCTGCCGGTAAAATCGCAACCGGTAGCATAAGTGCTTTACCAACTTTTTGTAAGACGCCAAAAAGCTTTTTGAACATGGCGTTTACCCCCTTTTATATACTTAGTGTGCAACAAGCTATTTATTTGATACGTGAATCATTAACGCGCTTTCATAAAACGTTTTCTTTAACTAGAAAATTCATTACATCTCCTGGTGTCCTGAAGCCTAAGCTTTAAATGATTGCGCTTTCTTATAACAAAAAAAGGCATGAGGAAAAAGAAACGATAAATGGATACACTCATCCAATTACACATCGCTTCATTTCTCACTCATGCCTGATCGTATCAGTAACACGTATTGAAATGATTTTATAAATCCGTTTTTGTTATAAGTCGCTGCAGATGCATCGTTAAGTAAACGGCTTCTGCTTCATACACAGGTAAATGTAACGCTTGCTGCATTACTTTTATCACTTTCCAAGACACATTGTAACACAGGGGATATTCTTCTTTCAATAGCAAAGCAATTTTTTTTGGCTCTTCTATTTTTTCTCCTGTTTTTACTCGATCAATCGCAAAATGCAAATGACGAATCAACCTCATATAGTGCACAGATTCTTTGTCTACCTGCAGATGAAGCGATTCTTCAATCACATTAATAATCGTTTGAATAAGCTGCGAGTCTTGATTCACTTCAAGCAGGTTTTTTTCAGTCAGCGCACTGTGGATATGAAGCGCAATAAAACCAATCTCTCCTACTGGAAGCTGCACGCCTATTTTGCGACTAATAATTTCTACCACTTCAGACGCAATCGTATATTCCTCTGGATATAAAGCTTTTGTTTCAAGTAAAAATGGATTTTTAAGCCCCATTCCCTGCTGAAAACGTTTTATCGCAAACGCGATATGATCCGTCAATGAAATGTGTATATGCTCATTCAAAGGAATGTTAACACGCTTTTGAATGTGCGTTACAATATCATTCATCATTTCAATCACGTCTTCATCCACTTGCGCTAAAAGCTGCTTGTACTGTTCTTGCTCTTCTTCACTCTTTAACAAAAACATTTTCTCCACGGCTTTTGCATCGATTTCATCGCCTTTTTTCTTATTGAACCCTATTCCTTTCCCAATTAGCACAACTTCATCATAGGTAAGGTGTTTAGCAATTAATACATTATTATTAAGTACCTTTTCTACAAAAAAGGACTCTTTCACGAATCCTTCACTCCCCTGTTTCGGCTTTCTATTATTTGCTTTCCTATCTTACAAATAATACGCATAACCGTCAATTCATTTTTCTTTGTTTCAAATATTATTGAACTAAACTATTTGAGTTACGTATTATCTTAGTAGTTCTTCGCTGGAAACGCAACGTCTTTTTTGCTCGTCCCATAACAATTTTTCATAATAAAGTTTTGAAGCATAACGCTCAGAATGAATGCACCCGCTTGTAGAAGCGTAAAAAGAACAAGTGAAGTGGTAATAGATACCAGCAAAACCCCATAGTGAATCAGTAAAATATCTACTATACGCAGCCCCGCTATAATCATTGCAGCTCCAACAAAAAATTCTTTGGCTACACTCCAAACGAGGAGAATCGTAACAACACAAACGTAAATCATCGTTGCATTTACGGAATCATGAGTAGCCGACGCAAACCATCCTGTATAAAACCAATTATTATGAAAACATGCTAACAGCATAAACATAATAGTAGAAGTAATGGCGAGCATCCCGAGAAAAAATGTAGCGTAATGCACAAATGTCATATAGCGTTCTGTTAGCCATACATACCAAATCTTTGAAATGCTAAAGCCTATAGTCATTAAAGCGCCTGTATAGACTGTTTTCCACCAGTGATGTGTATAAATATCCCAGTGTAAAAATAATTCTTCAATCCCCATAAACATAGCTGAAATAATTAAAATATAGCGAAATTTTAATTGATAAGCAGCTACCACCATAGCCATGATTGGAAAAGCAAACGCTTGAGAAGTTAAGGACCCGAACAAATTATCAAAGTATTCATTAGTCATAAAATCAGGATCGTAATCGTAACTTTCAAACAACACAAATACAACATATTCTAGTACATAAGCCATTCCAATGATAAAAAAAAGCAAAACGACTAGCTTTTTATCTTTTTTACGTATGAATACTGTAAGCAAAACGGCTGTGCTGATAATAATCAATGCAAAAAAAGCAGTATAATGAGGCATAGACGTCTCCCTTTTACGACCTAATTATTACTTAGAGTAAGACGTTTTAGCCAAATTATACATAGCTAGCTTCTATTCAAAAGAGCTTGAGACATAACTACATCAATCCAATCTAAAGGCGAACAAACGGGATACATGAGATAGTATGAATCGCTTTTTACACGGCAGTTGAGTTCCGTGCAAGACTTGGCTTTCCGCAGGCGGCCGCTGAGCCTCCTCGTCGTTTACGCTTCTTCTGCGGGGTCACACTTCTTCCGCTTTTCCCGCAGGAGTCTTTGCCTTAGACTTTAATCTACAGTTAGAAGCCACCATATAAATGAAACCTACGTTCACTCTACTAATGAAAAGATCCGAACGATGAATCGTTCGGATCTTCCTTCAACTAACATACTTTTGTTTCAGCCTCTTTTAACTCTTCAGCTTATAAAAACTGAAATCGTATCTATTATCCTTCAATCATTTTTGAAAGGTTAGCCATTTCGATAGCTGATGCTGCAGCTTCCCATCCTTTATTTCCTGCTTTTGTTCCTGCACGTTCAATTGCTTGCTCAATTGTTTCAGTCGTTAATACACCAAAGATAATTGGCACGCCTGTTTGTAAGCTTTGAGATGCAACGCCTTTTGCTACTTCATTACATACAAAATCAAAGTGTGGAGTAGCTCCTCGAATAACGGTTCCTAGCGTAATCACTGCATCATATTTTTTAGATTCAGCTAATTTTTTGGCGATTAATGGGATTTCATAAGCGCCCGGCACCCAAGCCACGTCTACGTCTTCATCAGCTACGCCGTGACGTTTGAGCGCATCTTCTGCTCCACTAAGTAAACGGCCTGTAATAAATTCATTAAAACGCCCTACCACGATTCCAATTTTTAATCCTGTGCCTACTAAATTTCCTTCATATAAATGATTCATCTTTTGTTCCTCCTGCTAGTATTAATATATAGTTATTTACATTTCTTTTCATGAATTAGCTTCACTTGTTATAACGAAAAAAAGTGTAAAATTATAAATGTAATAAATGACCTAATTTTTTAGCTTTTGTATCTAAGTATTTTTTATTAGCATCCACTGCCGGCATTTGAAGAGGCACTCGCTCGACCACTTCAAGGTCGTAGCCTTTTAGCCCGGTAATTTTACGAGGGTTATTCGTTAAAAGCTTCATTTGTTTGACTCCAAGGTCTTTTAAGATTTGAGCACCGATTCCATACTCTCGTAAATCTGCCGCAAACCCGAGTTTTTCATTCGCTTCTACCGTATCGTATCCTTCTTCCTGCAGCTTATATGCTCTTAGCTTATTTAATAAGCCAATCCCTCTGCCCTCTTGACGCATATACAGCAGAATGCCGCGTCCTTCTTCTTCAATTTGCGTAAGAGCTGCGTGAAGCTGAGGACCGCAGTCGCAGCGTTCAGAACCAAACACATCTCCAGTCAAACACTCAGAGTGAACGCGAACGAGAACGGGGCTATTATGATCAATATCGCCTTTGATAAGAGCCACATGTTCTTTATTATCAAGTTTATTTGTATATCCTACAGCTTTAAACTCACCAAATGCAGTAGGTAAGCTCACTTCTACTTCACGGCTAATAAGCTGGTCATGTTTGCGGCGGTAGGCAATCAAATCTTTTATTGTGATCATTTTTAAATCAAATTGCTCTGCAATTTTTGTTAAATCCGGTACGCGTGCCATTGTTCCATCTTCATTCATAATTTCACAAATAACACCCGCAGGCTTTCCTCCTGCTAATACTGCTAAATCAACAGCAGCCTCTGTATGACCTGCACGCTGGAGAACGCCCCCGTCTTTTGCAATCAATGGGAAAATATGTCCTGGGCGTTGAAAATCACTTGCTACCGTCGCTTCATTCACAAGAGCCATAACGGTAGCAGAGCGTTCGTATGCACTGATACCTGTTGTACTTGAAATATGATCAATACTTACTGTAAATGCTGTTCCATGTACATCCGTATTGTTCGCTACCATCGGGTGAAGATTCAATTTATGTGCAATTTCTTCATTAACAGGTGTACAAATTAATCCTCTTCCATGAGTAGCCATAAAGTTAATAACCTCAGGCGTCGTTTTTTCGGCTAATGCAATAAAATCTCCTTCGTTTTCTCGATCTTCATCATCGCATACAATAACCACTTTTCCCTTTTTTAACTCTTCAATGGCTTCTTCTACTTTATGAAACATCTCTTTCACCTCACTGTTAATTTGTAAAACCATGCTGCTGCAATAAATCCTTCATGTTACCTGAACGATTCGAGGCCCCAGGGGTTGACTTATTTGTCATCATCTGATGCATATATTTAGCTAACATATCGCATTCGATATTCACTTTGTCTCCTCGCTGTTTGTCTCCAACGACCGTGTGAAGCACCGTATGAGGAATAAGAGAAATAGTAAATGATTGGTTGCTGACATCAAAAATAGTAAGACTTGTTCCGTCTACGGAAACAGATCCTTTTAACATCATAAATTCACGAAGTTCAGGATCGACTTGAATTTCATAATAAAAGGCATTTCCTTTGCGTGTTTTGCTGACAATGGTTCCAATTCCATCAACGTGTCCGCTAACGAAATGCCCTCCAAACCGGCCATTTGCAGCCATCGCCCTCTCTAAGTTAACACGTGATCCAACGGTTAGAAGCTGAAGGGTACTTGCTTTAATCGTCTCCGGCATGACATCGACCGTAAATTCATTTTGAGAGTAAGCCGTTACGGTTAAACACACGCCGTTAACTGAAATACTGTCCCCTAAGTTCACATCTTCTAACACGGTCTTCGCATCAATCGTAAGAACAATTGCTTCTGTGGCCTTTTGAATACGTTTTATTTTTCCAATTTCTTCAATGATACCTGTGAACATTTTCTTCACCTGCTTTGGCGCTATTCCAACTTCTTATACCGTTTTGAAATAGCAGCTGCTTTTTTTTCATATTTATCTTTCCCCCAACCACTGAAAATAAAAAAGCCCCTTGAACAAATGTCCAAGGGGTCGGCTGAGCTGAATCAGTTTTATCTATGCAAAATTCCGCTAATTGTATACGAAATAAACAGTTATATTTTGTGTACAAAAACAAGGGTAGCTTTAAAAAAGCAAGCGTGTCCCTTATTAATTCAACACAAAAAAACAACTGTGCTTCCTGATCCTTCTCCCATCCAGACTTTTACTGTCGGCTCTAGATTTTAACTAGATCCACCGCTAACATACATCATATGAAAACGGGTCACGGGCTTAAAAGCATACGCTTTATCACCGCCGGTTGGGACTTACACCCGACCCCGAAGGATAATATATTCGACTGCTAGAGTCTCATTTGTTTTACATTATAGCAAAGTAAAATCGACTTGTCACATCATTTAACTTCGTTTTTTCACATCTATTCTTTAAAATCCAGCTTTTAGCTTATTTTTTCTTTTTTAATACATAGCATCCATACAAAAGCTAGTCCAATATAGCCAAATATCGGATACAAAAACTCAAGAAGCTGGGCATATCCGAATTGCCCAATAATAAAGCAAGCCAAGATAATAAACGCAAAAGCTTGTTTGTCATTCAGGGGAAGAAATGACTGAAGCTGCTTAGCGATTCCAAATACATTTCCAATCAATGTAGTAAAAATCTCCCCTAACACAACTACCGTAAATAAAACATTCACCCACGCTGAGATATTTTTAACAACGGCACTCATCGGAATATCAAGTTGAAATGAATAAGGCAAATTGGAAAGGGCAAGATGAGTAGAAACAAGCATAAACGTAAGTACACATCCTCCTATTACGGCCCCTTTTTTAATCACGCTCCTATCTTTCACGGAGCTTCCTAATGGAACCAAAACGGCCTGAGCCAAAGCTAGATTTAGGGAAATATATAAAAAGGGACTAACCGCCCACTTCCACTGCGTGACGAGCATTAAATCCGGCTTCGTTTGAATCAGTGAGAAATAGCTGATATTTGGCACAAAGATGATAAAAGCAAATGAAAGCATCATCGGCACAACAAGAGAATTAACCATTAAAATACCGTTAATTCCTCTTGCGATAAATATATAAGTTAAAACAATTGTAAAAATCATCCCAACAGGAGGCCACAGCCCGAACTGTTCTTTTCCTATTGCTCCCGTACTCGCTAGCATGACTGAAGTTACTCCAAATAAAATGACAATCATTACACCGTTTACCGCTTTTCCAAGCACATCACCAAATAAATATGTATTAAGCTGCTGATAAGAAGAAGCCCCTATTGCGTGCGAAAGCAGCATCATTTTCGAACCTAGCCAAATAAAAAACAAGCCGCTGACCAAAATTCCAACCATTCCAAGTTCCCCGTACTGTGTAAAAAATTGAACGATTTCCTTGCCTGTTGCAAAACCGGCTCCTACAACGGTGCCTACATACGTAGCAGCAACCTGCAGCGTGAGTTTCCACCTTTTCATGCCCATCACCCTTCTACCCTTCATAGTTCACTATATGTAGAAACGGTTAAAAAAAGACGAGCCTTTTTACGTGTAAATCTACGCATATCCCGGCGCTTGTGCCTTTTCGTTTATTTTTTCTTTTTTATTTTCTTTTTGTATTTCTCACAATAAACTCCTTAACCCCTAACATAATAGTCATTTTCAAACAAAATATACGGATATTTTCCCTTTAGCTTTTAAATTTTCCTCAATATTTGCTGGAAATTCACAATTTACTGTTGTATAATTTCTAAAAATCAGATAAATTATTAAATAAGTATTCTTTCTATTTAAAAAAATATGTTTCAATTATATACAATTGATTCTTATCATGAGAGGTGGAGGGACTGGCCCTTTGAAACCTCAGCAACCAGTCGTTAGAGACATGGTGCTAAATCCAGCAAGCAATTTATTGCTTGGAAGATAAGAAGGCGAAAAAAGTCTTCTTCTTAAGAAGACTTTTTCTATTTTATCGGCATATTGCATAAAACGAATCACTCGTGAAATAGAAGCGGAACAATTTAAGGAGGTTTTGACATGGGGTTACTTGAAGATTTAAAGTCTAAAATTTTAATTGGGGATGGTGCCACTGGTACCCTCCTTTACTCACACGGTATTGACAGCTGTTTTGAAGAACTAAACATCACCAAACCAGAAGAGGTTTCTCGTATTCACAGAGCCTATGTAGAAGCTGGTGCAAACGTTATTCAAACAAATACGTACGCTGCTAATTATCAAAAACTTGCCCGTTATGGATTAGAAGATTCAGTCAAAGACATCAATGTTGCTGGTGTAAAATTAGCGAAACAAGCTGCAAAAGATCAGGCTTACGTGGTTGGTACACTCGGTGGAATTCGTTCTTTCCAAAAAAACGCTATTAGTTTAGAAGAAGTTAAACGAAGCATTCGTGAACAAATGTTTTGGCTTTTAAATGAAGGCGTGGATGGCCTTTTGTTTGAAACATACTATGATTTCGAAGAATTAAAAACCGTTCTTACACTGGCAAGAAAAGAAACGGATAAGCCTATTATTACCCACGTTTCCCTGCATGATATTGGCGTACTGCAAGATGGGCGTCCTTTAGCAGATGCATTAAAAGAATTAGAAGACTTAGGAGCAGATGTTCTCGGGCTAAACTGCCGTTTAGGTCCTTACCATATGATTCAGTCTCTTGAAGAAGTACCGCTTCCTGATCGTGCTTTCTTATCTGCTTACCCTAACGCCAGCCTTCCTGCGTATGTGGAAGGAAAGCTGGAGTATGAAACGAATGAAGACTACTTTGTAGAAAGCGCACGTTTATTCCGCGAACAAGGGGTTCGCTTAATTGGAGGATGCTGCGGTACAACACCAGCTCACGTACGCGCAATGTCATCTGCCTTAAAAGACCTGCCTCCGATTACAAGTAAAGTCGTTAAAATGAGACCAGCCGTTACGGTTCAAGAGCGTGAGCAGCAGGATAAACCTCATATGCATGAAATTGTGAAGAAGCGCCGCTCGGTTATCGTCGAGCTAGATCCGCCTAAACAGCTGGGTCCGACGAAATTTTTAGAAGGCGCAAAAGCACTCGATAAAGTCGGCGTAGATGCTATTACATTAGCTGATAATTCTCTTGCCTCACCTCGCATCAGCAACTTGGCAATGGCAACACTGATGCAGCAAGAAACAAAAGCACGACCGCTTATTCATATTACCTGTCGCGATCGAAATTTAATTGGACTTCAATCTCATTTAATGGGACTTCATACGCTAGGAATGAATCAAGTTCTTGCAATTACCGGTGATCCGTCAAAAGTTGGCGATTTCCCTGGCGCCACTTCGGTCTACGATTTATCTTCATTTGACTTGATTAGTTTAATCGCTCAATTTAATGAAGGACTATCTTATTCGGGTAAACCACTTGGTCAAAAAACCAATTTTTCCATCGCAGCTGCCTTTAACCCAAACGTGCGTCACTTAGACCGAGCTGTTCAGCGTTTGGAAAAGAAAATCGACTGCGGGGCTCACTATTTCATTACTCAGCCTCTCTATTCAACTAAGCAAATTGAAGAGGTATATGAAGCAACCAAACATTTAACAACACCGGTATACATCGGGATCATGCCGTTAACAAGCGCGAGAAACGCTCGATTTATTCACCATGAAGTACCTGGAATTAAATTATCAGAAGATATTCTAGAACGCATGGACGCAACGGGAAATGACCGAATTCGCGGTGAAGTCGAAGGTCTTGCGATTGCAAAAAACTTAATTGATACAGCATATGAGCTTTTTGACGGTATTTACTTAATTACGCCGTTTATGCGCTATGAAATGACCGAAATTCTAACACGCTATATTCATGACAAGCAACTTGTTACATCAGAAAGGAAGATATAAATGAGCTCACTTATCGAACAACAACTAAAGAAGCGAATACTCGTCATCGATGGAGCAATGGGAACGATGATTCAAGATGCTGATTTAACCGCTGAAGATTTTGGCGGCGAAGAATATGAAGGCTGCAACGAATATTTGACTCGAACAGCGCCTCATGTGATTCAGCGCATTCATGAAGAGTACTTTGCAGCAGGTGCTGACATCATTGAAACCAATACGTTTGGCTCAACATCTACCGTACTTGATGAATACGATTTAGGTCACTTGGCGTATGAATTGAATATCGAAGCTGTGAAGCTTGCTTGTGCAGCCCGCGATAAATATTCAAATCCCGAATGGCCTAGGTTCGTAGCTGGAGCTATCGGTCCTACGACTAAAACACTCTCTGTTACCGGCGGTATTACATTCCCTGAGCTAGTCGAAACGTACGAAGAGCAAGCTCGGGGTTTGTTAGACGGCGGCGTTGACTTACTTTTAGTCGAAACCTGTCAAGACATGCTGAACGTAAAAGCCGCGTTTCTAGGCATTACAGCAGCGTTTGAAAAACTAAAAACCGAAGTTCCTATTATGATTTCAGGAACAATTGAGCCGATGGGAACAACTCTCGCTGGTCAAGATATCGAATCTTTTTACTTATCACTGGAACACATGAAGCCTCTTTCAGTCGGACTTAACTGCGCGACAGGCCCTGAATTTATGACGGATCATATTCGCTCTCTTTCAGACCTAGCCACTTCAGCAGTTAGCTGTTATCCAAACGCTGGACTTCCGGATGAAGAAGGCAATTATCATGAATCCCCTGAGCTGCTTGCTCAAAAAATTAAAGGGTTTGCTGATAAAGGCTGGCTGAACTTTGTAGGCGGATGCTGCGGTACAACGCCGGCTCATATTAAAGCACTGGCTGAAGCGGTAAAAGAGGTTGCGCCTCGTTCGCTTGATCGCTCCGAGCATAACCATGCTGTAACCGGTATTGAACCACTTGTATATGACGATTCTATGCGCCCTCTTTTTGTGGGAGAACGTACGAATGTAATCGGTTCTCGCAAGTTCAAGCGTCTGATTGCAGAAGGAAAAATTGAAGAAGCATCTGAAATTGCGCGTGCTCAAGTTAAAAATGGTGCTCACGTTATTGATATTTGCTTAGCAGATCCAGACCGTGAAGAAATGGAAGACATGGAGGAGTTTATTCAAGAAGTTGTAAAAAAAGTGAAGGTTCCTCTTGTAATCGATTCAACGGACGAGAAAGTTATTGAAAAAGCTTTAACATACTCACAAGGTAAGGTCATTATTAACTCCATTAACTTAGAAGATGGTGAAGAGCGTTTTGATGCAATCTTACCGCTAGTAAAAAAATTCGGTGCAGCTCTGGTTGTTGGTACAATCGATGAAACGGGCATGGCCGTTACTGCAGAACGAAAAGTAGAGATTGCTAAACGCTCACATGATTTGCTTGTTGAAAAACATGGATTTAATCCAAAAGATATTATTTTTGACCCTCTTGTGTTTCCTGTAGGGACTGGTGATGAACAATATATTGGTTCTGCTGAAGAAACAGTTAAGGGAATTAAAATGATTAAAGAAGCCCTGCCTGATTGCCTGACCATTCTCGGCGTAAGTAACGTGTCATTCGGTCTTCCTCCAGTCGGACGTGAAGTACTAAATGCGGTTTACCTTTATCACTGTACGCAGGCTGGACTGGATTATGCCATTGTTAATACAGAAAAATTAGAGCGCTATGCTTCTATTCCAGAAGCTGAAATTGAGCTTGCTAATGCGTTATTATTTAACACAACTGATGAAACGTTAAGCACGTTTACCGACTTTTATCGTGATAAAAAGAAAGAAGCAAAAGTAGAAATTTCTACGCTAACACTCGAAGAACGATTGGCAATGTATATTGTCGAAGGTACAAAAGAAGGATTGCTTCCTGATTTAGAACAGGCTTTAGCTCAATATGATGATCCTTTAGATATTATTAACGGACCGCTTATGAAGGGGATGGCGGAAGTTGGACGTTTGTTTAATGACAACCAGCTGATTGTAGCAGAAGTGCTTCAAAGTGCGGAAGTGATGAAAGCATCCGTTGCCTTTTTAGAACCTCATATGGAAGCAACTGAAAATGATTCTGGAAAAGGCAAAGTGATTCTTGCGACGGTTAAAGGCGACGTGCACGATATCGGTAAAAACTTAGTAGACATCATTTTAAGCAACAATGGTTTTAAAGTAATTGATTTAGGGATTAAAGTAACGCCGCAGCAGCTGATTGAAGCAGTAAAAGACGAAAAGCCAGACATCATTGGCCTGTCAGGTCTTCTAGTAAAGTCAGCTCAGCAAATGGTTTTAACTGCACAAGATTTAACACAATCAAGCATTGATGTTCCAATTATGGTAGGAGGGGCTGCTCTTTCCCGTAAATTTACTGACTTTAAAATTGCCCCGGAATATGAAGGTGCGGTCCTCTACGCCAAAGATGCGATGGACGGATTAGCGTTAGCAAATAAGCTGCAGAATAAAGAAGAAGTTATTCAGCTTTTAGCAGATTTAAAAACGCGGCAAGAAAAGAAAGTAACGGTTCGAGAACGCCAGCCTCAAACCACTCAAGCAGCTACGGCTGTTTTAGAAAGATCCGCCATTTCAACGGACGCTCCTGTTTTTGTACCGGCTGATTTAAAGCGGCACGTTGTCAAACACTACGATTTGGCACAGGTTCTTCCGTATATTAACTGGCAGATGCTTTTAGGCCATCACTTAGGACTAAAAGGAAAAGTGAATAAGCTGCTTGCTGAAAAAGACGAGCGTGCTGTTCAATTAAAAGAAACCGTTGATGACCTGCTCGAACTGGCCCTAAAAGAAAACTTAATTAAGCCAGCGGTTATTTATCAGTTCTTCCCTGCTCAAGCAGACGGAAATGATTTAATTATTTATGATCCTGCTGATGAGAAAACAGAAATTGAACGCTTTACCTTCCCTCGACAAGCAAAAGGACAGTTCCTGTGCTTATCTGATTTTGCAAAGCCTAAAGAAAAAGAGATGGACTATGTATGTTTCTTCTCTGTAACAGCAGGAACAGGCATTCGCGAACGCGCGGCGAAATTCAAAGAAAACGGCGAATTTTTAAAGAGTCACGTGTTCCAAGCTCTTGCGCTTGAACTGGCTGAAGGATTAGCAGAACGTGTTCATCAGCAAATTCGTGACCGCTGGGGATTCCCTGATTCGCCTGACTTTACAATGGCGGAGCGTTTTTCAGCCAAATACCAAGGTCAGCGTTTTTCATTCGGATATCCTGCATGTCCAGACCTTGAAGACCAAGCAAAACTGTTTAAATTACTTAAACCTGAAGACATCGGCATTCAGTTAACAGACGGTTTCATGATGGAACCAGAAGCTTCTGTTACAGCCCTTGTTTTTGCACATCCTGAAGCGAAATATTTTAACGTATTGTAAAATATGGCCGCGGTCTTTTAGACAGCGGCTGTTTTTTACAGTGAACAAACCTGAAAAAAAGGCTGCGACAAATGGATTGTAGCTGAAGAAAGATCCGAACGGTAAATTCAGATTCTTAATTGAGAATCAACTGCGTTCGGATTTTTTTCATTGTGATCGTGAACTGGATTTCATGTAGCTGTTTCTAGCTGTTTGAAGGGCAAAGCGAAGACTCCTGCGGAAAGAATTGATGTAGTTATGTCTTAATCTCTTTGAATTCACAGCCGGTTTGAGCTTTTTTTATGAGTTTCTTGGGAAACACTGATAGAATAAGGAATGTAATAAATTTGTAACGCTCTTATCACAGCAAATTTTTCGGGGAAAGGAATTTTCAAGAAATGATCAAATTATTTGTAAGCGACTTAGATGGCACTCTTTTACACGAAGAAAAATACGTAGAACAGCATAATGCAGACGCACTTAGTGAACTTCAGCGCCAAGGAGTAGAGGTTTGTATTGCTTCGGGACGAATGGATACGGAAATTTTAAAAATTTCTACTGATATTAATAATACTTTTCATCGCATAAGCCAAAACGGAGGATTTGTGTGGACCAAAGAAAATCAAGAACTTCATGGAAAAGTGTTTGAAGATGATTTAGCAGTTCAACTTTATAAAAAAACGATAGATCCTAACCGTATTACGCTTGTCTGTTCAAACGACACGAATTATGTAGAGCAGCGAAATGAAATTATTGAAGCAATTGAAAATCACATGTTTTTCCCTATCCAAGAACAAATTGAAATGACGGATTCATTTGGTCACGCTCTTTCTCCATCTAAAATCACGGTCCTTGGAGATCACGATGAAATGGTAGCTCTGCAAAAAGAAGTGAACGAAGAGTTTGGTGATTATATTGATACATATATTTCTGCCAAGCAGTGTTTGGATATTATGCCTAAGCATATCAGCAAAGGAAATGCCATTGAAATTTTATTAAATCATCTTCAGCTAAAACCAGAGGAAATTGCATGTGTGGGGGATTCATTTAATGATATTCCTATGTTTCAATTAACGCCGAACAGTTTCGCTATGGCTACAGCTCCTGAAGCCGTTCAGCGCCACGCCTCTGCTGTTGTGTCATCTGTTAGTGAAGCAGCGCGTATTGTTTTAGAAAAAAATAAGCAAACAACCTAAAAAAAGCGGTCAACGTTTAAATTGACCGCTTTTATCTATTTAATAAGAAAACTTAATAAGAAAACGGTAGTTATTTTTTTCGTAAAGAACGAAAAAATTCACCTAAGCTTTTTTGCTTCCCATCTGCATGCTCTCCGTGATTAACCAAGCTGCTGATTCTTTCTCGTCGAACAACAACCATAATAAGAGTGGCAAAAAAGATAATGGAAACGGCAATGACAATCAGTGCAAGAACGGATGCTACAATAGCTTCAGAAGTCGTTAGTGACGATAGCATCTGCCTCGTACACCTCCATTTCGTTTGTGGCGAAAAGGAGCCTAGCAATTAGAAATGCAAATAATCTTTTTTCTCAGCTTGATGCATGTTATTATACACCATTTTCATTTTAGAAGCTGTAGCTTTTAAAGACGTAGAAGAATCCACATCTTCGGCTAACATAATGTTTACTAAGTCAACCACAGAACGAGACAACAACTCTACATTATTTTGCAACTCTAATTCGTCATAAGTTGTACGGTCTTGAAGACGAAGTCGAATAATTTCATTTGCTAGCTCCCTAACACGCACTAATTGTTGATGTTCTCCCATAGTATCTCCGCCGCAAGAAACTTATAATCAGCCCTTTTATTGGCTTTTATAAGAGCTAGAAATCCCTGCAGCTTACCCCTCCTTATAAAGATGCCTAGCACACCTTTATGTAAATCACACTTTCACCTTGTTTACATGTATATTCGCTATAGCTGGTTCTTTTTCCTTTTGAAATTAGCAGCCATCGTCACCGACCTTCTTCGTTTATCGTTCAGATTTCAAATTTTTAAGGATGTGATATACGAAAATTAAAACGCCAATAGCCGTAAGTGTTGCTCCTGCTGCCAATACGGGTGTAAAAGCTGGGTTTTCTAGTACGATCATGAAAAATAAACCAATCATCATGACCGGTAATCCTATATTATGCAACCATACGTGCAGTTTGGCTAATTTACTTTCGCTAAACGTAGGAAACAAATAATAAATAATTCCCGCTAACGTAAGCGACGTCCATCCTAATAAATTGATGTGCACGTGAACAGGTGTCAAAGCGTAGTTGTGAACAATTGACATATAATAACCCAATACGATGCCAATTCCAAAATAAACGGCTGATATTTTAATTAATTTAATTCCCAACGTTTTCTCCCCCTTATATCCCCCTCCGACTTCTGTACTACTTTACGCAGGAAACGTCATTTTAGAAGCGGCAGATTAGCCAAAGGACACGAAATACGGAGTATGATATCTAAAAAGAGGATTCTTTACCGCAAACACAAAAAACAGCTGAGCAAAAGTACTCAGCTGTCTATTTTAAGCAATATAATGCAGCACAAAATTCAAGAAAAACAACAGCGCGCTTACATACATAAACATCGATACTTCACGCATTTTACCAAGGAATAATTTAAGCAGTGGATACGCAATGAACCCAAATGCAATTCCATCAGCAATGCTGTACGTAAGAGGAATAAGCGCAATAATTAAAAATGCAGGGAAACCTTCTGTTAAGTCCTGTAAATTGATGTTTTTGATATTTTGAATCATCAACGCTCCAATAACAATGAGAATAGGTGCAATAGCACTATCTGGAACCAGCTTGATAAATGGAATAAACAGAAGTGAACTTAAAAATAAAACTCCTGTAATCAGCGATGTTAAACCCGTTCGCCCTCCTGCTGCAATACCAGATGCTCCTTCTACAGAAGACACCGTTGGACTTGTTCCAAACACGCCGCTTAGCAAAGCTGAGGCGGCTGTTGCTTGAAAGGCCCGCGGAAATTTGCTATCTTGATTTATCATACCTAGCTGACCATGCAGCAAACCGATATTTTCAAAAATCAATACCATTGTTAATGAAAAGACAGCTGCCCAAAACGCAACGTCTCCAATAGCTCCAAACGACAATGTGCCAAAGCTGCTAAAGAAGTCGTTCACGCTCCCAGCGGACTGTCCTTTTTCTGCACCGCTTCTTACACCAAGTAAGAAGGCAAGGACTGATCCAGCAATCATGCTTAACAAAAAGTTACCTTTCACATTTCGGATAAACAGTACGATTGTGATAATTAACGTCAACAGCGTACTGATCACAAACGGATCTGACAAGTCTCCAAGTGCTACAAAAGTGTTTTCGCTTGAAACTACAAGCTTCCCTTTTTGCAAACCGATAAATGTTAAAAATAAGCCAACACCGACTGTTATCGCTTCTTTTAGCGAATGCGGAATCGAAGAGACAATTTTGGCAGACAGTCGTGAAAAAGCTAATGCTATAAAAAGAAAGCCGGATATCACTACTGCCAATAACCCTTCTTGCCAAGATAACCCCATTGATTGAACCATCGTATACGTAAACAATGCATTAATCCCCATACCTGGCACCAGAATAAGAGGCGCATTTGCCCAAAAAGCCATAATAACACAGCCTACAAAAGCCGAAGCTACTGTTGCGAATATTCCTGCTTCAAGCGGAATACCGGCATCAGACAAAATGGTTGAATTAACAGCAATAATATACACGATGGAAAGAAATGAAATGACCCCAGCTAAGCTTTCTTTTCCGACAGTTGTTTGATGGTCGTTTAAACGAAACAACTTTTCAAATAATGCGTTCAATCTAATTTCCTTCTTTTCATCTATCCCTCGCCCACCCAGTGACCAAAAATGCCACCGAAGTTATTATAGCAAAATCAACAATTGTTGCAAGGAAAACTTGTCTCCTTTAGCTTAAGCGTTCATTCCTTATTTAAAACTGTTATCATTTTCTAAACGTAACGTCTTGCATTCATTCTATATATACCTTGGATTGGACATAATAAAAGAGCGCTTTATCAGCGCTCACTATTTTAATAATAATAAGGATAATATGGTGGGTACGGCGGATAATATGGTGCTGGATAACCGTAATAACCTGGACCTCCTAGTGCACTTCCAAGAACTAATCCTCCAAGAAATGGAGCTCCAAAGCCCCAACCCCAAGGGCGACCAAAGCCAAAGCCGAACCCCGGACGGCCGAAGCCAAAACCAGGACGACCGAAACCAAAACCTGGGCGACCGAAACCGAATCCTGGACGACCAAAGCCTCCAAAACCACCGAATGGTCTTCTTAAGTCATTAATATCAAATTCTTGCATGATACATGCCTCCTCAAATTATATTTCATTCTCTTTATTACATATGTTATTCACCTACTTCTTGCATAGGCAATCGCCTCTTTTTTTGTGATTTCTTAAAAAATATTCCTTTTCTACTACCTCATTAGGATTAAACAAGCGTACAAACATATATTTTTTAAGGCTTTGAAACATACTACATGTAACTTATGTAAAATAAGAGAGATAAAACGAGGAATGCACCTTTATAATTTTCAGCAGCTGCTGCAATGAGAAATAAACATAATGTGAACGCATAAAAAGAACGCTCAACAAAAATGTTGACCGTTCTTCTTATGAAAATCCATAGCGATTTTTTATTAATTTATCTGACCCTTTGCTTGACCGTATATGCCCTAAAGCTATATAATCCCCTTTTTATACAATGCGCTTTGAACATAAAATCATAGGAGCGTCTCCCCAAACGCTGCTATGTATGTATATCTGTAATCGCTTACAAACCTTTAATAAAAAACCGATATGATTTTCTATCTATTTACATTAAACAATATTTCAGGCTAAATTTCAACACATTTTTTGTTTTTCTTTGTACTCAGCAAAAAAACAGGTGATATAGCACAGCGATTTTCCTTTTTTCCTGTCCCTTTTACTTATAGCCATAATCGTTTATAGTTTATAACGAAAGGAAGTGACGCAATGTCTGATCAACTAGAAGAATACTTAGAACGAGGAATGTACGGAGCAAAGGAAACAAAAAGAGACGAAAGAAGATATTTCTTAACTGCTCTACGTGAAAATATTGAACTTGCGCTAAAAAAAGGGCAAGTCATGAAAAAGGATGCAGCAAAAATAAAGCCTCTTTTAAAAAAAGTGAAAGACGGTCATTTGTTTTTAAATGGCTCCTTGTCTTATTCATACCTCTCCCCCTATATTCAAGCGGCTAACCAACATAAAGTGCCTTTTACTATCGTTCAGAACTTAGAAGCTGATACCGATATTGGTCTGGTTTTAACGGGTTCTGAAGGCAGTTTGGAACGAGATATTTTTTTAGACTAAAAAAAAGAGCCAGAACGGCTCTTTTTTATTTAGCAAATACATGATGATCAATTGTTTTAATTACAGCACGTGAACGAATCCAGTTATCGGTAGCTGTTTTTGGATTATAAAAGTAAATGGAATCGTCTAAACGATCTTTTCTAGTCAATGCTTGCTCTACTGCTTTTTTCGAATCTTCTGAAGCAGGTTTGTTAATTGATCCGTTTTGGACCGGTGAAAAAGCGTATGCTTTTCCGACAACTTGTTTAATAACTCCTGTTACCGTATCTGGAAACTTCGGAGAATCTACACGGTTTAACACCACTGTTGCTACCCCTACTTTTCCTTCATATGATTCGCCTTTTGCTTCAGCTTCTACTAAGCGTGCTAATAAATCTTTTTCACTTGCTGAAATCGAAACTGCAGGTGTTTGCTGTTCCGTCGGTTTCGCTTCTGGTTTCGGTTCCGGTTTTGGTTCTGACTTGGCTGTATTAGCCGGTGCTGCCGTTGAAGGTTCCGTTGTTTCAGCAGCCAGCACTTTTGTCTTACTCGGAATCGCTAATGTTTCACCAATATAAATCATATCTCCTTGACGATTGTTTAATTTTTTAATATCGTCAATTGTTACACTATATCTTTTACCTAACTTCCAAAGACTATCGCCTTTGACTACTTTATAATTAGTTGCAGCCGTAGCTGTTGCATTAAAACCTATAAATGAAAGAGTAGCTAAACAAGCTACTACCATTGATTTCATATAACTATGTTTCATAGGTAATACCTCCTGAAATTTCGTATGGTATTACTCTATCATAGCTATATAGGGGTTTCACCGAACGATTCAATTACATTTCTTTAAGTTTGATGAACAAAATTACGTTCGGAACACAATTATGACATTGTACCTTGTTTTTTGTCATAATAACGGTAATTTTTCTGAAATTCAGGTATATTTTCCCGGTTCATTTCAGTTTAATCAGAAATTTCTTCATTTGTTTTTCCCTTATAATTCTTATGATAAACATTTAAATTCATCTACTTTTACACAAAAGAGCTGAATGTTGTAATCAACATTCAGCTCTTTTTAATCTTCGATCTCAATTTCTACAACATCATAGAAATCAATCACTAGCTTAGCACCCGTATCATCCATAAACGTAAAGACGTCTTGATCATCTGATAAATGTATCACGTATCCGGTCAACTGCTGTTCACTGTTGTCGTAAACAGTAGTAATTAGAATTTTTTTATGATCTACATATGCTTCTTCTAATAACGAATGGAGGTCATAGTCCCCGTCATCTTCGGGCCGGTTCGTTAACAGCATCCCATAAGTCGTCATTCCATTTTTATCTTTCCATATATGATCTGCAAAATAAAAAGGTGCTGTACTTTTTCGAAACTCATCCATAATATCCCTCCTATAACTAAACACGTTTATTCGCTCTTACCGTACGTTACTAAATAAACGCACAAGCACTTGTAACAGTATATTCTCTACTGTACAGGCTCATACATCCATTATATAAGGCATAATCAAATAATGCCATCATTTCGTTTAGCTCCTAGGAATTTCTAGATACGTATAGGTAAAATCCCCACCGCGTCCAGCTATTCCACGAAAATGTTTGAAATCAGGGCGATTTACTAAAAAAGGACGAAAAGCAAGAAAGTCTTCTTTTTTAACTTTAATTTCGGTTACTTTTCCTTCACTTAACTCATTCAACATGTTTATGGCTGTTTGTTCATCCATTCAGTCTCACCTCGCTTTTAACTGTTCAGCCAATTTTGCAGAGATGCAAATTGAGCTTCAGCTTCTTTATATCCTTGGTTGTAAAGAGCGTCGAGACGCTCACGATTCTTCTCAATTCGCCCTACTACAAGAGGGGTTTGCGGACGAATCACAAAGATATTCCCCTGTCTTTCCTGTTCTTCAATATATGACAATGTTTCATTATACAATTTATAGCGGTTCTCAAGCGCACGAGTCAACCCATCATAATGACGATATTTGCGCTTCAATAACCAAAGCATATTTGATTTCTTTTTTCGATATCCTTCGTTTCGCGTTAGCACAACAATATTTTTTCTATATCCATCCTGCACTGCTTTTTTGATTGGAATCGGATCACTGATTCCTCCGTCTAACAGCTCTTTTCCTTTATATGTAACGACAGGTGCTAAAAATGGAAGGGAACTAGAAGCGCGAACCGCTGTCAGAATGTCCCGGTCATACTCATCAAAATAAACGGGTTCTCCGGTCACACAGTCCGTTGCTCCTACTACAAGCTTCTCTGTACGCTCAGCAAATGCCTCAAAGTCAAATGGAAGAAGCTGATTAGGAATTTCATCAAAAACGAAATCCATTCCAAATATCTCTTTTGTTTTAAAATAATTTTTCCACGACAAGTAGCGAGGATCTTCTAAAAAATCTAAATTAGCTTTGCGACTTCTTCCTATTTGTCTAGATAAATAAGAAGTGGCATGACAAGCGCCGGCTGAAACGCCAATTACATACGGAAGGTACAGATTTCTTTCCATAAAGTAATCTAAAACTCCAGTTGTATAAAGGCCTCTCATACCGCCTCCTTCGAGCACGAGTCCAGTATCTTTCAATTTCTACACCTTCTAATTCTTATAATTTATGACAAGATTATACCTCGTTTATTATAACGAAAGATACACAAAGATGGAACTGTCCTGCTTCTCTCTTTCATTAAAGCTACCAATTCAAAGCTACCAATTCCTTTTATTTCTCAGCACATTTTACTTATTTTTTCAATTTTATTTTATATTTTTTCAAAAAACTCTTTACTAATTCCCAGTTTTAAGGCAAAATTGTAAAAAAGAAAACGCTAACTAGTTTTACTATTTTTAAAATTAAAATTATTCAAAAAATTATAATGAACTAATTTAAAACAAAGGAGCGATAAATCATGAAAATAGCAGAGGTAGGAAACTTGATAGAATTTAAAAATGGCTTACAGGGCATTGTCGAAAAAGTAAATGAAAACTCCGTGATTGTAGATTTGACTTACATGACAAACTACCGTGATTTAGACTTAGAACAGCGAACTGTTGTCAACCACAAAAACTACACCATCATTAATCCAGCTATGTAAAGGAAAAAAGCAGCCGGAAAGCAAAAGCGGTTGCTTTTTTATTGGTTTTGAAAGAATTGATTCTTTTGTTCTTCTGTAATAATCCCCAGCTTATACATGAGGTAAATATACTGTTGCACCTTAACATCCTTCGAACTTTTTTTCACTGTACTCCCTCTTTTCTAAAATGTTTCTTTATACAATAATATATGGCTGAGATAAAAAAAGTTTCCTTAAAGAAACAAAAACAGGCCCCATTTTTTCTTGAAAGGGGCTTATTTTCGTGTGACAATAAGAACAAGCTACTACTATCTTCTTACCGAAAGGAATTACTAGCATGTTTGATACTGTATTGTTTATCGTTGCTCTTATTGTCATTCTTTTTTTCATCGTGCAGTTCGTTTTTAAACGCAAACAAACTTCAAATAAAAAAACATCCGTTGAACCCATGAATTATGCCGAGGAAGATTCTAACTCCTACACAAGCTGGAGTGAATCTGCTTCTAACCACGATCATGATGGCGATGGAGATAGCGGTGGAGATGCGGATGGTGACGGAAGATAGAAAAAAAGCCCCTTCTTATGAAGAGGCTTTTCTTTATTTTGATAATACTCGCTTGCCGTTGGTAAACGAATAATAGCATTCACCTGTATAAATGTCTTGACTTTCATGTACATGAACGCCACATTTATCTTCAAGAGCAGCTTTCATCATCGATTTGGCTACGTTATACGCTTTAATTGGACGATACTTTCTCCACTTTCCTACAAGGCAAAATGAACACGACTTTAACGTGTATCCCCCAATTTTTTCAAATAGGCGAAACTCTTGGCGCTTGCCTAATAATAACGATGGGCGGAAAAAGTGAGTAGAACGGATATATAAGCTTGCGATATCTTCTTCTACTTGCCCCTTTACTTTACTGTAAAAGAATGGCGAACGAAGATCAGCACCAATTGCTGTAATCGTTAAAAAGTTTTTGCAGCGATATTTTTCTGCACATTTAGCCGCTTTTAAAGGAAATTCGTAGTCCACTTTAATGAATTTCGCTTTTGTTTTTGCTTTTTTCATTGTCGTGCCTAAACAGCAATATACATCATCAACTGCAAAGCATTCTTCGTGCTTATCAAGCTCTGAAAAATCAATTTCAAGCTGACGTAGCTTTGTGTGTTCGATTGGTAGCTTTTTTCGAACAAACACTGTCACATGGTTATATAAGCTGTTGCTTAATAACATTTTTAAAAGTTCTTGACCAACAAGTCCGCTTGCACCTAATACTAATGCTGATCTCTGTGACATTCTTTCACCTTCTCACCTGTTGTTTTTGCAATGGAAAACAGGTTGCATACACAACCTGTTTGTTCGAATTAACGATTATCAATTGTTTCTGGGTATAAATCATGATTCATCAGGCGATAATTAGCCATTTCTTCATACTTCGTACCGGGACGGCCATAGTTTGTATATGGATCAATTGAAATCCCGCCGCGTGGTGTGAATTTTCCCCATACTTCAATATATCTTGGATTCATCAGTTTAATTAAGTCATTCATAATAATATTCATACAGTCTTCATGGAAATCTCCATGGTTACGGAAGCTGAACAAATAAAGCTTTAACGACTTGCTTTCTACCATTTTTTCATCTGGAATGTAGCTAATATAAATGGTTGCGAAATCCGGCTGACCTGTTTTTGGACATAAGCTCGTAAATTCCGGACAGTTGAATTTCACAAAATAATCACGATTTGGATGTTTGTTATCAAATGCTTCTAGAATCTCTGGTGAATATTCAAACAAATAATTTGTTCCTTGATTTCCAAGGAGTGATACACCTTCTAATTCTTCATCTTTTCGACCGCTCATTTGCATTTCCTCTCTTTCTACGATTGTCATTCTAACAGCGTTTTTTTATTTTGTATATATCTGTTTTTATTTTTCTTTGTAAATTTTTTGCTATGCGCTTACACGCCTCGTTTATTTCCCCAAACAAGGGCGTGAACCTGCGGCAGAACTCTTACATCGTTCATGTTTTTAGCTGCCACTGCCTTATCGATTAACCACTCATACTTTTTAAGCAATTCTTGTGTTAACGACGCATTATCGATTGTCGTTAAGTCCTCGTTGCCTACCTGAACAAAAAATGGAACCTCAGGATAACGTTCATGAACAGACGCTGCATACTCAAAGTCCTCATCATTAAATACAACGACTTTTATGCTTATATGTGCCATGCGTTTTTCCTTTATTAATGTCTCTATAATATCGTCCAATACGGGGAAATTTGTTTTCATTAATGAACTTGGAGGCTTAGGGGAAATCGTTAAATCATCGATCTTTAGGAACCAATCCTGATAACGGCTTCCCTGTGTTTCAAGAGCTGCTTTTACCCCTTGACTGTGCAAAAGCTCTACAAGTGAACCAATCGCCTTGATAAGCGCAGGGTTCCCTCCAGAAATGGTGACGTGATCAAAGCACTCGCCTCCAATTTCTTTTAGCTCCGTCCAAATTTGTTCTGCTGTTAGCTGACGAATATCGTTTTTAGCTGATCCATCCCACGTAAAAGCTGAATCACACCAGCTGCAGGAATAATCACAGCCTGCGGTACGAACAAACATCGTCTTACGTCCTACAACCATTCCTTCCCCTTGAATCGTTGGTCCGAATATTTCAAGTACTGGAATTGTATTAGCCACGTTTTTTCACCTTCTTTGGGCGGTAAACTACGTAACTTGTCGGCGTTTCCCGCACGAATACTTGTACGCAAGAAGGCTTATTTGGTAGTGTGTCTAGATATTCTTGAACCAACTCATAAATTTTACGAGCAACAACTTCAGTTGTAGGAAAATCATTTGGATTTTCTTCGTTAAAGATAGAATGATCGTTCAATAATGTATGATCAAATTGACCAGAAACAATTTTTTTCAATAGCGCAAAGTTTACTAAAAAGCCCGCTTCGTCTAATGTATCTCCGGCAACAGTTAGATTTACAAAATACGTATGTCCATGGACTTGACGGCATTTACCTGCTTCTGTGTGAGGAACAAAATGTGCCGCAGCAAACTGCATATCTTTGTTCAGTTCATATTCATAGTTATGAAATACTTGAGGATACATTTGTTGCAACATTATTTCTCTCCTCCTTCTTTTGTTTGCAGGTATTGATCTAACCCGCGTTTTCGCAATTGACATGCAGGACATTCGCCGCATCCGTCAGCAACAATACCGTTGTAGCACGTTAATGTTTTTTCACGCACATATTCAAGCGCTCCTAGCTCATCCGCTAACGCCCACGTTTCTGCTTTATCAATCCACATAAGCGGCGTGTGAATCACAAACTCAAAGTCCATTGATAAATTAAGCGTGACGTTTAACGATTTCACAAATACGTCTCGACAGTCTGGATATCCCGAAAAATCAGTTTCACAAACGCCTGTTACGATATGACGGCCTCCGCTGTTTTTAGCCAGCACGGATGCAAATGATAAAAATAACAGATTGCGGCCGTCCACAAACGTTGTAGGCAACTCTCCTTCTTTTTGCTCGATCTCAATATCATCTCGCGTTAAGGCATTTGGTGCTAATTGATTTAAAAGTGACATATCTAGTACGGTATGCTTCACACCTAAATCAGCTGCGATAGCTTTTGCTACCTCTATCTCTTGGCTATGACGCTGACCGTATTGAAAAGTAACCGTTTCTACTTCTTTAAAGTTTTTCAAAGCCCAAAATAGACATGTTGTGCTATCTTGACCTCCGCTAAATACAACAATCGCTTTTTCATTTTTCATCATTACTGTTCGTCTCCTTTTTGATTGAAATCAAAAGAAGAAGAAACTTTATTGAACCGTTCGTTCCCTTTGTGACTAATTTTATAACACAAAAAAGAGACTGCTCTTTTCCAGCAATCTCCCTAAAAAGCAACTAAGATACACGTCCTCGCCAGCATACACGTCACAAAGACGTGTTGATAGAAAAGCACGTGAAAGAAGACACGCTAAAACCGTGTCTTTTGTCATCAACGATGATCTTAGTTTTTTATAGAGGGAGTTTTCGAACCTCTCCCGTACGTATACAAACGTGTACGGCGTTTCTTCTTGAATTGTCATCGTATTATACCACATGCTTATAAATAATGCTATGTTTGTTGGCTTCTATCGCCTTTAGCTGCCTTATGTTTCTTTATATAAGAAAGCGCAATAAACAACAACGGAAAACAGACGCTTAGTACAAATAAATAAAACGGCCAGTAATATTTTTCAAAATAATTGAAGTACGCTGTATTAGGAATAATGTAATACGCCACGCCTGTAATAATTAGACCTAAAGGAAAGCTTAAAAAATTGCGCACCCGTAAATTACACAATTGGACGATACTTAACTGAATAGCATAGAACACAATAACAACTTTGAAAAAGATAGATAACATCCAAATAATAGCTACTAATACTTCAACATGCTGAATCGTTGCACCTAACGAAATCATTTTTCCTAATAAATAAACTGGGTAGCTGTGCATCGACGCAATATTCGCACCAAGAGCTAATATACAAGCCGCAACTGCAATCGTAATCGTCAAACCCGATGCGACAGTGCCGATAACAAACATTCTTTTTACCTTTTTGCCATCTTTTATATGAGGCGTAATCATTAGCACAAAAATCAATTCCATAAACGGATTTCCTAAGAAATACGTGGTCCCTAACACTAAATCAGCCATGCGGAATTCAAACAAAGGGTAAAGACGATCAATTTTCATCTGAGGAACATTTAAAACAATTAACAATAAAAAGGGGACCACAATCCACGGCAAAAAGATTTCCGCGGTTCTCGCTACCACTTCAATACCTAGATACCCTCCGTATATAACAGCTAAAAGAACAAGGGCATGAATCCACGTAGGCAGCGTTTCAGGGACAATTTGAGTGGTCATAAATGTACTGATGTCTCGAAGCGAAAACGTAGATTGAATGAACATAAAGAAAATGTAAATAAGAGAAATACACGTTCCGGCATAAGGACCTAGCGCTTGTTTAGCTATTTGAATGAACGTTTGTTGAGGGTAACGCTGAATCAGCCATAAAAGCACCGCAACGATTAAAAGTGCAAAGCCAATAGCAAGCACACCGCAAAACCACGCATTTTGTCTATTCGTCTCTAATAACGTAGCCGGAACTGCCAAGATGGCGCTTCCGATACAAAAAACATAAATTAAAAAAAGAAATTGTTTTGGACTAATAAATTCCTTTATTTGCATCATACACACCTTCTCTCCTACATGCTTGCTCACGTGAATAACAAATGATGAATGGTTCTAGTAAGAGGCTTAATTACTGCCTCTAAAAAGTACAGAGGCGTAGGAACTTCTTTACGGAGTGTAATCGATCCCCAAAAGAATAGACCCAAACCTATAAGACAAAGGTAGACGACTATTTCACGATAATACTTTTCCTTTCGGAAGTTGATCATTGTTTTTTTAGTCAAATAAGCAAGCAGTACAAGTAAGGCGATAAATCCCTCCATTTTCTTTCTCCTTAATGCTTCATTTGCTTCATATATGAGTTATTTAACGTGCCTAAGCGACGGATTTGAACTTTTGCATCTAAATCGACGGTTAAATCCTCTGCGTAAATTCTGTTCCAGTCTCTTTTCATTTTGTACCATTTCTTTACATCTTGTCTGTAAAACGCTTCGCCGAAACCAAAGATATCGCTTTTATAGGTTTTTTGAGCTTTTTCTACTGCATCATTCATTTTTTCTTTTACGTCAGCTGCTGTTTTTCGTTCGAGCATATTGATTACAGCTGGGTCCTGTAAATTCACTTGACACTCTACATCAGCCACGTTCGCTTCTCCTTTTAAATCAACGTGAATATGAGGTTTATGATTTTTCATAGTAGCTGTCACCTTGACATTCGTTCGAAGCATTTCTACTCCGATGATATCATGCTGTTTTTCTTTTTTTTCGCATGGAATAACAATTAACGTACTTTTTACATTTCCTGTAATATAGTTATATCCTTTACTTTCGTCTTCATTGAACCAGCCGATAAGCTTATCATTTTGAAAGACACCTAACCCTTTGAAATTTAGCAGGGTGGAAAGATTGGTGCGAGAAATACTAGACATATCGCCTGCATTTTTCACATTGCCTTTTAACAATACTCCTGATAACACCGCCTGCTTTCCTTCGCTGGTTAAATTACTAATCAGTTCATTTAACTTTACTCCTCTAGTTGGTGCCCAAATACGCTGTGATACGTCTAATGAAGCAAACATGTGGTTAGCTGGTATTTTTTCGATTGTTGTTAATACGTTCAGCACGCTCGCTGCTTTCGTGTTTTTAGCAATAACAACAAAATAATCGGTACGCACTTCATGATCCCGAGCAAAGAAATCAAGCACTTCAGCGATACCGTCTTCCGCCATGCTTTCGCTAATGACAAGCATTCGTAAATGAGAAAGATAAATTTTCCGCGGAGATTTTGTTGTTATTTTTCTTAACCCTTCCATTACAGACGAAGCCTTAATAGAAAATGTGGTAACAGAAGGCCCGTTTGTAGGGGTTTTGGCCTGAATATCACCAGGGTTAATCAGCTGAACTGTAACAATGATGCCATCTTCTGCTTTATCAATTCCGACAGCAACCGTAATGGCTAGTTCATTCAACTCTCGACTGCTCCAGCAGCCGCTTAATAGCACTGAACAGATACATAACATTAGAAATGCTTTCATAGTAAACGGCCACCTTTACACAGTTTAGTTTTTTTGCGTCTTTTGACGTGAAATATTCTTCTCGTTAATAAGCTTTGGCCTTGTTTTCATTTTTTTGATCGAACGTCTAATCAGAACATCCTTTTGATCACGCTTCACAAATGGAGCCATAGGTGTCATATAAGGGACTCCAAATGACCTTAAGCTGCATAAATGTAGAATCATTAAAATTAACCCCAGGATAATACCGAACAAGCCAAAAGTAGCTGCTAACACCATTAAAATAAAGCGCAGCATCCTTACTGCAATAGCCATATCATACACAGGTGACACAAAGTTACTAATAGCGGTGATGGATACAACGATAACCATTGCAGGTGAAACTAATCCCGCTTGTACGGCGGCTTCTCCTAAAACGAGTGCTCCCACAATCGAAATCGCTGAACCTACTGCTCGAGGCAATCGGACTCCTGCTTCTCGCAAAATTTCAAACGTGATTTCCATAATAAACGCTTCAATAATAGCTGGAAAAGGAACACCTTCCCTTTGAGCTGCAATACTAATTAACAAAGCAAAAGGAAGCATCTCTTGATGAAAAGTAGTTAAAGCAATATAAGCAGAAGGTGTTAAAAGAGCTAAGAAAAATGCCATGTAGCGCATTAAGCGAATCAATGTACTAATATCTGCGCGCTGGTAATAATCTTCGGCCGCTTGAAAAAATTGAATAAATAGGGCAGGAACCATTAATACAAAAGGTGTACCGTCTACTAAAATGGCTATTCGCCCCTCTAAAAGACCTGCTGCCACGGAGTCTGGACGCTCCGTGTTATGCATAGTAGGAAAAGGTGTATAATCTTCATCTTGAATCAACTCTTCGATATATCCGCTCTCCAAGATACCGTCTATATCAATTTTAGAAAGACGCTCCTTTACCTCTTGAATGACCTGTTCATCCGCAATGCCGTCTATATAAACGAGCGCAATATCCGTTTTTGTAAACTCTCCTATTTGCTGTGATTCAATCCAAAGTTTTGGAGATTTTATTCGGCGCCGAATCAATGCGGTATTCGTTCGCAGTGTTTCTGTAAAACTGTCTCGAGGCCCTCTTACAACGGTTTGAGACTGTGGTTCAGAAACAGCCCTGTCTCTCCACCCTCTTGTACTTGCCACAATACACGTTTGATACCCTTCTAAAAACAGTACGGTGTCTCCTGATAACACATGAAGAAGAGCATCATCCAGTGTCTTTGCTTCCATGATTTCACCCGCTGCCAAACTATAGCTTTTAATCAATTCGTACATATTAACGATGCCATCATCATGTGTTAAATGTTCATCGTGATAGTGCATAATGGAGTCCAGCGCATAGTGTTCAACTTCGTCTTTATTTACTAATCCGTCGATGTAAGCAACACCTAAAGTAAATTTTTCTTCAATCGAAATTCGAAACTCTCGCACAACTAAATCCGTGCTCTGTCCCAGTGCTTTTTTCATGCGGGATAAATTATCTCCCACCCTCTCCGATAATTTCTGCTCTTCCTGTGTAGAAGAAGCACTAGTATCCTTAGTGTCCTTAGAGTCCTTCGATTCATCAGCTTTTTCTTTCCGCTGTTTGGATTTATTCGTTAACTCAGATAGTTTTTTTATACGCATTGTTCATCCTCCACTACATTGAACGAAAAGAAACGGAATTTCTTCTTTTTAGTCTCTATAGTTTTTGTATGAAAAGGAAATTTATACTTGAAGCCATTTTAATAATCTTTATTTTTGACATCATTTGTGCATTTCTATAGGATAGTAATGGATAATTCTTTGTTATTATGAAGAATGTTTATGCGGAACATTGAAAGGAGTCTATACATGGCACAATCACTTAAAGGCAAAGTAGCTCTTATTACAGGAGCAGGAAAAGGCATCGGTCGTTCAACTGCGATTGAATTAGCAAAAGAAGGCGTAAATATCGGTTTAATTGCTCGTACAGAGGCAGATTTAAAGGCTGTTGCTTCTGAACTAGAAGCATTTGATGTACAAGTTGCTTATGCAACAGCAGATGTTTCTTCTATGGAAGAAGTAAACGCAGCAGTTGAGCATCTACATACAAAATTAGGGGCAACGGATATCTTGATCAACAACGCAGGAATCGGTAAATTCGGAAGCTTTTTAGAGCTAGACCCAGCTGAGTGGAAACAAATCATTGATGTGAATTTAATGGGCGTTTACTACGTAACGCGCGCCGTTCTACCTCAATTAATCGAAAAAAACGGTGGAGACATCATCAATATTTCATCCACTGCTGGTCAAAAAGGCGCTCCCGTTACAAGTGCTTACAGCGCTTCAAAATTTGGCGTGCTCGGCTTAACTGAATCTCTAGCGCTAGAAGTGCGCAAACACAATATTCGTGTAACAGCGCTAACACCAAGTACAGTAGCAACGGAATTAGCATATAAAGAAAACTTAACGGATGGCAATCCTGATAAAGTGATGCAGCCTGAAGACCTAGCAGAAATTATGGTAGCACAATTAAAACTGCATCCGCGTATTTTTATCAAATCTGCGGGCATGTGGTCCACAAATCCATAAACAAACATAGAAAAAGGAGAGCGTCAGCTCTCCTTTTTTGTGTCTTTCTTTATATGATGGTTACCTTATTTACGTTTAGGCGTGATTTCTTCTGATAGTTCTTCAAAAGATTTTACTTTTCCATGCGATGGGTTTTGTGATTGTTTTCGTACATTCCACTGACGCTCTTTTTGACTTTTAGACTGAGTCATTTTGCTTCATCCCCTTTTTATATGCTTACATGTAGTAGGATAAAACAAGCTGCTCTTTTCCATTCATCAAAACTGCTTCCAATTTCTTTACTGCTTAGCTAAATGTATTTTAAACCATTTATCAATTTCCGCGTTATATTGATCATAATATGCAGTTAGCGGATGGTCTCCGTTTTTGTACAGTACATATTTGTATTCTTTTCCCTGCTCATCTAGTTGTTTCACAAGCTTTTCAGCCTGAGTGTGGTGAACTTTACGATCATGATCACCCTGTAAAATTAAAAGAGGTGAATTTACTTTATCGCTCCAATAGACAACAGAACGACTTTTATACCTCTCTGGATATTGTGCCGGATCTCCTACAATTGTCCGCAGCACTTGTTTCATTTCAGGCCCTCTTTGATCATAAAATTGAAACATATCGGTAATACCTGATTGTACGACAACTGCATCAAATTTAACGCCGTTTTTCATCGTTAAATACGTCATCATGCCGCCGCGTGAATATCCTAGCGCTACCTTTTGCTGGTGATTTACATAAGGAAGCTGTTCTCCCCATTTAATAAGATTTAATACGTCGTCAATATCTTTACCGCCGTACGTCTCTGTTCCTTCACTTCCGCCATTTCCCCTGTATTGAGTCGCAACAACGACGTAGCCTTTACTTGCCCAGTATGACAAATACTGAAGTGTTTTTGCGCGAATCATGCCATGTTCGCGATTTCCTCCGCGATTATATACTAAAAGCGGATAATGTTTGTCTGCAATGTCTTTAGGCTGTACTAAAAACCCTTTTATCTTTAAATTATCACTAGGATACGTAATGCTATATACATCTACTTTATTTGAATAAGGCGATAATAAATTCAATTTTTCTTTATTTACATCATCACTTTCAGCTCGGTTAAAAACCGCTGTCACACCGAGCACAGCTACAGTGATTAATGCAATGATGCCCCATTTTTTCAACAGAAACCCTCTCCTCAATAAATATCTTTTCTCTTTTATAATGAGTGTTTTCATTTCGCTTTACCCTTCTTAAATGTTTGCTAAAAAGGGCATTCATCCCATCGCCAATACAGCTTATTTATCATACCGCAAAACCCAAATTTCTTCATCTGTAAAGAAATAAGAATTCATACAAATACATTAACAAGAAAGACGTATAGTAAATTGTATTATTAAATTATAGATTTGAAAAGTGGAATGATACTTTTTTTGTCGTTTTTTACCTGTCCTTTTTCAAAAAAAAAAGCCCAGTTAAGACTGAGCTTTTTTCTTGGCAATGCCAATGCCTGTATATGCTAAAATAATTGAAAAAATAGGACATAAAATGCTAAAGAATGTAAATGGAACATAATCAGCCGCTGGAATATTTAATGCAGTTGAAATAAAAGCGCCGCTGACACCCCACGGAATAATAGCATTAATAACCGTTCCGCCGTCTTCAAGCGTTCGTGATAAGTTTTTTGGATCTAAATTCCACTTTTCATACAGCGGCTTAAACGTCTGTCCAGGTAAGAGAATCGATAAATACTGTTCTCCTGTAATAACGTTCACTCCAATTGAAGATAGAAGCGTAGCAAAAATAACGTCTCCGCTGCGGCGAATTTGTTTTGCTAATCCTTCTAACAAAGCATCAATAATTCCAACGGCTCTCATCAAGCCACCTAGCGACAAGGCAATCATGATAAGGGAAATAGAAAACATCATGGACTGCAGTCCCCCTTTATTCACGATCGCATCCACTACTTTATTTCCTGACTCTACTGCCGGCCCGCTTTGAAGAACGCCTAGCAATTGACTCAGCGTAAATTCATGCTGTGTGATCATTCCTGTAATGATGGCCGTTACAATACCTAAAACTAACGTTGGCAGTACATCGACTCTTCTCATCGAAAAAATAAGAACTAAAAGTGGAGAAAGCAACGTTAACACGTGTAAATTAAACGTATGTTTTAATGCGTCTTGAATTCCTTGAATTTCCCCGTAATTGACGCTTTCCTGATTTCCGTTGATTCCGATTACCAGTGCAATGATTGCTGTAATAACAATACTTGGAACCGTCGTCCACGTAATGTGCTGAATATGTTTAGGAAGCGGCACTCCAACGATACCAGAAGCAAAATTTGTTGTATCAGACAAGGGAGACATCTTATCTCCAAACACAGCTCCTGAAACAATCATCCCCGCTGCTAGCCCTGGGTGTACACCAATAGCAGTTCCTACGCCAAATAAAGCGACCCCTACCGTACTGACGGTTGTTAATGAACTTCCCGTGAATGTTGAAACTAATACGGTAATAACCAAAGCACTAATTAAAAAGTACTGCGGTGAAATCCAGTGGAAACCGTAGGATAAAATCGTCGGTATCGTTCCTCCTACCATCCAAATCGCAATAAGCATCCCGATCAGCATTAAAATAAGGATAGGCTTAATGCCCAGTCTAACACCGTCTAAAATCCCTTTCTCCATTTCTGTCCACTTATATTTTAACAAAAAGCCAATCACACTAATAAATGCTACACCAAATATCAGCGGAATATGAGGCGGCAGCTTTAACGTAAATAATGAAACAAAAATAATAGCTAATAGCACCAGAACCACCGCTATTGATTGTATAAATGAAATTTCTTTTTTCATAAGGTATTCCCTTTCTATCTTTCTTTTTCACTTAAACGCTTTTATGCTTTTACGCAGTTAAGTGCAAACCTTCTTGAGTATAATTTTTATCCTTCTTGCTGTCAATAACTTATTTTATCCAACGGTAAGCTCTGCACTCATTTTCCCACTTTTCTTCTTATTAATATTAATTCCCTCTCCAAGCAGATCATTGTACAAAATGCCTCTTATGTTTTTACATGTATAGAACGGGTACACATAAAACACATCTTTTTTTAATGTACTACCTTTTGTACATAAGCGAGGAACTTCCCTCAAAATTTTTTAAGCAAAAGACTTGAAAGTCAAAAAAGGTCAAAGTATAATGAAATTACGAAAGGTCAAGAAAGGTCAAACACCTGCTGATCTTCGATTAAAATCATTTAGGGAGGCTAATTAAATGATTTGTCAAAACTGTAATAAACGTGAAGCATCTATTCAATTAAATGTACAAACAAATAATCAAAAATCTCAATATCGTTTATGTCATACATGTTATCAAGCACTTATGAAAGAACATAAAATCCCATCTGGTTTTGGAGGTGGCGGCTTTATGAACATCGATGATTTATTCAAGCAAATGGCGCACGAACAAGCTGCACCGGAGCAGCCACAGCAAGGAAATGGCGGCGGCGGCTTTTTAGATCAATTTGGTCGAAACTTAACTCAAATTGCGAAAACGGGATTGATTGACCCTGTTATTGGCCGCGAAGAAGAAGTAGAGCGCGTCATTGAAATTTTAAATAGAAGAAACAAAAACAACCCGGTGCTAATCGGAGAACCTGGTGTTGGTAAAACAGCTGTTGTTGAAGGGTTAGCTTTAAAAATTGCGGAAGGAAAAGTTCCTGCCAAGCTGCTAAATAAAGATGTATATCTGTTAGATGTAGCATCTCTCGTAGCTAATACCGGCGTGCGAGGTCAATTTGAAGAGCGCATGAAGCAGTTAATTTCTGAGCTTCAACAGCGAAAAAACGTGATTTTATTTATCGATGAAATTCACCTTCTTGTAGGAGCTGGTTCAGCGGAAGGTTCAATGGACGCAAGCAATATTTTAAAACCAGCTCTTGCACGAGGCGAACTTCAAGTAGTCGGAGCTACAACTTTAAAAGAGTACCGTTCCATTGAAAAAGATGCGGCTCTTGAACGACGCTTCCAGCCGGTTATGGTTCACGAACCGTCTGTAGAAGAAGCCGTTGAAATTCTAAAAGGAATCCAAAGTAAATATGAAGATTATCACGGCGTTAGCTATACAGATGAAGCGATCCGCGCTTGTGTAAATTTATCACACCGCTACATTCAAGATCGCTTCTTGCCTGATAAAGCAATTGACTTGCTAGATGAAGCAGGTTCAAAAATGAACTTACAGGCAGGCATTACAAATAAAGACGATGCGGCCGCTCGCTTAAAAGAAATTACAAAAGAAAAAGAGCAGGCGTTAAAGAATGAAAAATATGAAGTAGCGGCAAAACTGCGGGATGAAGAAGCTGCTCTTGAAAAACAATTGAACGAAGAACAGCAAAAAATGAATGTGGATATTGCTGACATTCAAGCAATTATTGAAAAGAAAACGGGTATCCCTGTTGGTAAACTTCAAGAAAATGAATCAGCAAAAATGAAACATTTAGCGGAGCACTTAGCTCAAAAAGTAATCGGACAGCAGGAAGCTGTAGAAAAAGTAGCAAAAGCGATTCGACGTTCTCGCGCTGGATTGAAAGCGAAGCATCGCCCAATTGGTTCATTCTTATTTGTCGGCCCAACAGGTGTCGGTAAAACAGAGTTAACCAAAACATTAGCTGAAGAACTATTCGGCTCAAAAGATGCTATGGTTCGTCTAGATATGAGTGAATATATGGAAAAACACGCGGTGTCTAAATTAATCGGTTCACCTCCTGGCTACGTAGGTCACGAAGAGGCAGGACAATTAACAGAGAAAGTACGCCGTAACCCTTATTCCATCATCTTACTAGACGAAATTGAAAAAGCTCATCCAGACGTTCAGCATATGTTTCTGCAAATTCTAGAAGACGGACGTCTAACAGATAGTCAAGGTCGCACAGTAAGCTTTAAAGACACAGTTATCATTATGACAAGTAACGCTGGTGTAGGTGAAAAGAAAATTACGGTTGGGTTTGACGCAGAAAATGACGCTCTTAAACAGGCATCCGTTTTAGATTCACTTTCATCTTATTTCAAACCAGAGTTTTTAAATCGATTTGATACAATCATTGAGTTTAATCACCTTGAAAAAGATAACTTGATTAAAATCGTTGACCTTATGCTTGCTGAATTAAAAGAAACGTTACAAGAACAAAACATCACGCTGAGCGTAGCGGATGAGGTAAAAGAAAAACTGGCTGAACTTGGCTATCACCCTGCATTCGGTGCTAGACCGCTCCGCCGAGCAATTCAAGAACAGCTTGAAGATCGAATTACAGATTTACTGTTAGATGACGGAGACGTATCTACAGTGAACGTAACGTTAAATGAAGCAAGCGAAATCACCGTACAAAACTAATAGAAAAAGCGACTCTACTTGAGTCGCTTTTTTTTATAGAAATACTTACGTTTATTTACTTTCGTCTGTTTTTTCATCAGCACTATCCGTTGATTCTTCTTGATCATCAGCTGCTTCATCCCCAGATGAATCATCTGCTTCGTCTTGCTTCATTGTTTCCTGTGAATCATCTGTAGTTGTATCCTCCGCTTGAGTATCACCCGACTGTTCTGTTTGCTGTTCTGTGGCATCTTTTTCATCCGTTTGTGAGTTGCATGCTGTGATTAACATAATTGCTAGAAGTGATCCAAATAACTTGACTAATAAACTTTTGTTCATTTTACCGTCTCCCTTCGAATCATCTGAGCCTCTATGTAGTCACCATTCATATGGCTCTACTGGCAGTATAGCCTATCCAATTAGAAAAAAGTTCATTTTTACAAGGTTATCACAAAAGCTTTACATCCCCTTCATTTCGTTCATATTCCCCTCATATTTCCTTAATAGTTTATGACTAGCTGTATTCTAGATCTATCTTCCTTGGTCTAAGTGCTCAATTCAGCTATTCACACAGTTGTAACTATGCTAATATGAGTGATATATCACTATATCGTGCGACTAGCTGACTATAAAGTTATTCTCCTATAAAATTATTCACCATTTAAGAAAGGGATTTTTTATGGAATCACACAACCTCATAAAAAAACGGAATTTTATTCTTTTACTTATTTTTTGGCTGCTATATTTTGTCCACATTGTGTTATACTACTTTATTGCAGCTGATCCTCATATGATTGTTTTTATAAGCGGAGGAATTTTATTATTGGTAGTGACGGCTATGTACTACTTTCGTTTTCATCCTGCTATCATTATGTATTCTTTTTTTATATGCTATTATGCCTATATTGCGTACATGACATCTATTGAACCTGCCGTTATTAATTATTTATTTTTGTTTCTTGGAATTATTGTTAGCTTTATTTATTATAGCTATGTCGCTATTGTAATTTCTACATTAATGTCCATGATGATTGTTTTGTACTTTTATGTAAGCAACACTCTTTTTACATCTGTGACTTTCGTGAAATTAGATATCGTTTATTTCATTTTGTTTACGCTGATCACAATGATTATTTTGTTGTACTGTGCTCATTTCTCTAAAAAACTGATTGCTATTACGACGGTCAAAATGAACAAAACCGAAGATGAACTGTATTCAGCTCAAGAGTATTTACAATCTTTTTTTACATACAATCGCGACGCCATTGCCGTGTTCAGTCTAGACGGTAAAGTGATTAAAGTAAATGATGCTTTTGAGCAAATATACGGATGGAAAGCGGAAGAAATTGTCGGAAAAGCCATTCCATTTATTCCTGCCGGCTTAAAAGGCGACGCTGAAAGCCGATTAGAAAGGGTTAAAAAAGGAGAAAAGCTAGTAGCCTTTGAAACCCAGGACAAGCGAAAAGACGGAAAAATAATTGATGTAGAAAGTACTGTTTCACCTATTTTTAATCGTGATAAACAGGTCGTTGCGCTTTTTGGTATTTCACGCGATCTTACCGAAGAAAAGGAAACAGAAAAATTTCTTCGTCAAACCGATAAGTTATCTCTAGCCGGCGAAATGGCAGCGGGAATCGCTCATGAAATTCGAAATCCGCTTACTTCTCTGAATGGGTTTATTCAGCTTATTCATGAAGACAGCAGCCGCTATCATTCTTATACAACCATCATGCTTAGTGAACTGAATCGTATTAACTCAATCGTTGGAGAATTTTTATTGCTCGCTAAACCTCATGACACGGTTATGAAAAAGCACGCATTCTCTACTATTTTAAATGACGTTATTCTTCTGTATGAATCAGAATGTGTATTAAAAAATGTCGTAGTTAAAACGCAGGTGGAAGCCCCGCATACATACATCTGCTGTGATGCAAATCAAATTAAGCAAGTACTTATTAATTTGTTAAAAAATGCGCTCGAAGCTATGCCTAGCGGAGGAGAAATTCATTTAAACGTTACTCAGCATACTAAAGATCTTACTATTTTCATTAAAGATACAGGAGTCGGCATTCCTTCACATTTGCTTACGCACATTCAAAAGCCCTTTTTTACCACGAAGCCCTCAGGTACCGGTCTTGGACTTGTTGTGATTAAAAACATTTTGTATCAGCATAAAGGAACATTTGAGATTAAAAGCACTGTTGGCAAAGGAACCAGCGTTACCCTTACGATTCCTTTATGGGAACAAGAAATTAATCATTAAAAAAAGAGGCTGGAACAAAAGTATGTTAGCTGAAGAAAGATCCGAACGAGTTTGTTTCTTGATTAAGAATCAAACTCATTCGGATTTTTTATTATGAGGGTGAACGTAGATTTAATCTAGGCGCTTCTAGCTGTTGATTGAAGGGCAAGGCGAAGACTCCTGCGGGAAAAGCGGAATAGGTGAGACCCCGCAGGAGCATAAGCGCTGAGGAGGCTCACCGCCCGCCCGCGGAAAGCGAAGCCTTGCACGGAAATCAACGGCGGTGCAACAAGCGATTCATACTAGGTTGTTTATCCCATTTGTTCGTCTTTAGATTGGATTGATTTTGTTGTGTCTCAATCTCTTTTTTTATAGCTTTTTATCGTCAATACTATTTAAATAGTTTTCAATTTCATCTACTACAGACTGCACGCAGCCCTCTTCGAATGGAGAGATCAAATTCGCTTCCTCTACTAATTCTAAAAACGGCTTACTTCCGCCAAGCTTACACAAATGAACGTAATCTTGCCATGCTTGTTCCTGGTTTTCTCGATCTTTTTTCCAAAATTGAAATGCACAAATTTGAGCGAGCGTGTAATCAATATAATAAAACGGAGACGTGTAAATATGAAGCTGGCGCTGCCAGAAGCCCCCGCTTTCTAGATAATGATGGCCGTCATAGTTTTTAGAAGGCATATATTTCTTTTCAATTTCTCGCCACGTTTGTTTTCGTTCCGAAGGCGTCATCTCAGGGCGTTCGTATACAGCATGCTGAAATTCGTCTACCGCTACTCCGTAAGGCAAGAAAGTTAATCCTGAGCTTAAATGAGAAAACTGGTATTTATCTTTGTCTTCTTTAAAGAACAACTCCATCCAAGGCCATGTAAAATACTCCATGCTCATCGAATGAATTTCAGCTCCTTCATGCGTAGGCCAGTGATACTCATTGGTTTCCATATCTCGGCTGGAATACACTTGAAAAGCATGCCCTGCTTCATGCGTTAACACATCAATATCGCCTGATGTTCCATTAAAATTCGAAAAAATAAACGGCGCTTTGTATTCTTCAATAAACGTACAGTAGCCTCCGCCTGCTTTGCCCTTTTTAGCGACTAAATCCATCAAATTATTTTCAAGCATAAAGGAAAAAAATTCGTCCGTCTCTTTAGAAAGCTCCTTATACATAATCCGTCCATTTTCAATAATCCACTTTTCATCACCTTTTGGCACTGCGTTTCCTGTTTCAAACTGAAACGGTTCATCATAATAAGTTAAGCTCTCTACTTGAATTCTTTCCTGCTGACGCTTTTTTAGTTTTTCAGTAAGGGGAACAATATACTCTTTTACTTGTTTGCGAAAAGCGGCAACCATTTCAGCATCGTAGCCTATTCTAGACATACGAGCATAGCCCACTTCTACGAAATTTTTATAGCCTAATTTTTCAGCAAGCTTGGTCCGCACTTTTACAAGTTTGTCGTAAATATCATCAAATTCCTCTTCATGATCGGTAAAAAATTGAAACTTCGCTTCTGCTGCTTTTTTTCTCATTTCTCGATCAGGTGACTCCATAAACGGATCGAGCTGAGCTAACGTTCTTTCTTCTCCTTCAAATAAAATTTTAGCTGACGCCACTAGTTTCGTATATTGAGACGATAGCTTATTTTCTTCCTGCAGCTCTTTTACTATTTCAGGAGAGAACGTTTTTAACTGCATTTCAGCAAGAGAAAACAGCTGCTTGCCCCACTTTTCTTCTAGTTTCTCTTTAAAAGGCGAAGAGATTAACGCTTTGTAAAATTTCTCTACATATCCTTCTAAAAGCGGCTGTGTTTCGTCAAAATAGTCTTGTTCTTCTTTATAAAATTCATTCGCTGTGTCGATAGAATGACGAATATAGCAGATGTTCCCCATTGTGCTGTACTGGGAATACGCATCATTTGCTAGACGAATTGCCTCGTTTTGCTGACTGACTGACGCTGCTTCCGTAAAGTGTGTAATGGCCTTTTCAAACTGCTTTTCAATTTCATTCATATCAGGTCGCGTATATGTATAATTCTCAAATTTCATCATTTGTACCCCTTCCTCTATTGTCTGTATGTAACCTAATTCGTTTTTATCCAGCTGTATTCCTGTTAATTTCAATTTTTTGTCACTTTTTATTTTTTATGTCGATGGGTTATGAAAGAAGTCATAGAAAAAACTCGTTTGTTTAACAGAAACAAACGAGCTTTCTTTAATTAATTAGTCGATTCCGGTAAAAATTCATCTGCATAGTGCCCCAGTTTCTTAAGCATCGAAATAGCAACTTCCTTTTCTTCGCTAGACAGGACGGATAAAATATCATGAATTCTTTTTTCATGACTCGGAAACATACTTTCAATCATTTCCTTGCCTTGCTGAGTGATCGCTGCGTAGGTTACACGGCGATCGTTCGGACAAGCAACGCGCTCTAAGAAGCCTTTTTTCTCAAGCTTGTCTACTACATACGTAATACTGCCGCTTGCGAGTAAAATTTTTCCGCCAATTTGCTGCAGAGGCTGTTGACCTTTGTGATACAATAACTCTAGGACAGCAAATTCGGTTGGATTCATTCCATGCTGTTGAATAAATTTATGCACATGATCATTAATTGAACGATTGGCACGAGATAGTACAATAAATAATTTAAGAGATTGGTCTAACTCTTCTCTAGTTACATCATTCGTCATTTTAATCAGTTCCTTTAATATTATCTTGATATCAAGATAATACTAAAATTTCCCTTCAAAGTCAATCAAAGCAGACTTATTTCATCGGTTATTCTCTCCGCTTGTACAATTTTTTTGATAAAAAATGTATATAAGTGGATTTATACATATGCTTTTAATACAATAAACATATGACCATTACATAAAAAGGTGAATGATTATGAAACCAACCCATTTATTATTTAATTCCGCGATTGGTTCACAAAAGCCTGAAACAATCGTTAACCGGCAAAACCCCTGTCCCTTTTGCGACGTAGAATCTCTTACTGGCATTATTGAAAAACAAGGACCTATCATTTGGCTAAAAAATAAATTTCCCGTTCTGCAAGATGCTTATCAGACGGTTATTATTGAGACCGATGAGTGTTCTTCAGAACTGTCTATTTATCCAAAAGAACATCTGTACACCTTGCTGAGCTTTGCTACTGAACGATGGATATCGATGATGAACAGCGGTGAATATGCTTCTGTTCTTTTCTTCAAAAACCATGGACCTATGTCTGGGGGGTCGTTACGGCATCCTCATATGCAAATTATTGGTTTAAATGAGATGGATGTCAATGAAAATGTTAAGCTAGAGCAGTTTGAAGGAGTCACAATTGCAAAAAATGAACATGTCACATTTAATTTATCTGTAAAACCTAGAATGGGCTTTTTTGAATTTAACGTGATAACGGATCAGCTTGACAAAGAGCTGCACACATTTGCAGATTATCTTCAAACGGCTGCTCACTATTTATTAAATCATTTTCATCGTAGCTGCACGAGCTATAACTTATTTTTTTATAACCTTAAAAACGGCAAAATTGCGGCGAAAATCATTCCTCGCTTTGCCACATCTCCTTTGTATGTAGGATATGGCATTCCTCAAGTTTCCAATAAGCTTGAGCACATTGCTAACCAAGTTCAGGAGCTGTACTTTACCTAAAAAGTTGAACCTTCACTGGTTCAACTTTTTTGTAAGGTTATTGCATAAAGCTATTCATTTTTAAAATAGTCATGCTCATAGAAAACAAAAAAACATACACTAAAAGAACGATGTGAATTGAGGATAAAAAGAAGAATACGGAAAAGGAGACGGTTTATGACTGAGGTACTAATTGGAAGCATTCTTTCTGCGCTATCGACTGGAGTAGGCGCTTTGCCTATTCTGTTTTTGAATCAAGAACTCACTCATCGCTGGAAAGATATACTTCTTGCGCTCACTGCAGGTATTATGACAGCTGCTTCTACTATGAGCTTGATTCCAGAATCTCTTCAAAGCGGCGGATTTTTTTCCTTAGCAATTGGCTTACTGCTTGGAGTTGTAACATTAACACTCTTGGAGCAGAATATTCCTCACATTGACCTTGAGCATTCTAAAACCGGCATTCAATTTGATGAAAAAGCACTTTTAATTGTTTCCGCTATTACTTTGCACAACCTTCCTGAAGGATTGTCTGTTGGTGTTAGCTACGCTTCAAATGTTGAAAATACAGGGAACTTAATCGCCCTTGCAATCGGTCTTCAAAATGCACCTGAAGGACTGTTGGTCGCGCTATTTTTAGCTCAGCAAAATATCAGTAAAATAAAAGCATTTTTAATTGCTACCCTTACAGGCTCCGTTGAGATTGTAACATCTTTACTCGGGTTTTATTTAACTAATTTTGTTGATTCTCTCGTTTCATATGGATTAGCTTTTGCTGCTGGAGCCATGCTTTTTATTATTTATAAAGAGTTGATTCCGGAAAGTCACGGCGATGGAAACGAAAGATTTGCTACTTATTCGTTTATTTTTGGTATTTTGTTTATGATCTTTTTAATTAACATTTTTTAAAGGTGAAGAGAGGCCACGGGCAGCATAATTGTTTTACTGCCCGATCCCGAATGCTTGTCCTGCATTACAGCTTTGAAAAAGATAAAAAGCGGCTAATCAGTGTGGCAAACGATGTCTTTTCTTCCTCTTCTTTTAAACGCTGCTTTTGATAAACGAGTAAGAGCTGATCAAGCTCTTGACTACAGGTAACGGTTTCTTCATTAGTCAAACCTTTTTCTTCTCCGAGCTGCACCATCTTTTGTCTTTTTTGGACGATTTCTACTAATAATCTCTCTGATTTCGTTCTATTTCTCACTCCAAACACAAAATCCTCTCCTATGACAAAGAAATTAGCTTATAACGCATTATTACAAATTCTACTAAATATGTAAATAGAGTCGCAATAATAGACATTTTTTTTGCAAAAAAATTATTTTGTCGGAATTTACAAACGCTTACATTACTATAGGAATACCATTTATCTTTTTTTTACAACTTGTTTTTCGACAAAAGATGCTGCTTGTCGAATCGAAAAAAGATTGAAACATAACGAAATAAATCTAATCGAAAGACGAACAAATGAGATACATGAGCTGGACTGCTTATGACACCGCAATTGATTTCCGTGCAAGGCTTCGCTTTCCGCGGGCGGCCGCTGAGCCTCCTCGTCGCTTGCGCTCCTGCGGGGTCTCACCTGTTCCGCTTTTCCCTCAGGAGCCTTCGCCTTGCCCTCCAATCAACTGCTAGAAGGAACGAAACAAATAAAACGATGTGCACCATCACAAAAAAAAACGAACCACTCATCAAACAGGTTGATGAATGGTTCGTTTTTTACTTGGACTCAACTACTTTTGTCCCAGCCTCTTTTTTATTCAGCTTTCTGAGCAGCAATTTGTACAGCATCCCATACCGTAGCAAAAGGAGGAGCGTACGAAAGATCTAGCATGGTTATTTCATCTGTTGTGAGGCGGCAAGTAATAGCTGTCGCAAATACATCGATTCGTTTTGATACTCCTTCTTTCCCAATCATTTGAACCCCCAAAATCTCTTTTGTTTCAGGATGATAAACAAGTTTTATCACAATCTTTTCAGCTCCTGGATAGTAAGAAGCATGACTCGGAGCCTCGGCCGTGATGGCTTTATATAAAAGAGAATTTTCTCTTGCTTCTCTTTCTGAAATGCCGGTTTTTCCGATTTCATAGTCCATCACTTTGACAATACTTGTACCTATAACACCGGGAAATTCTCGACTTTCTCCCCCTAATCGGTAACCAAGAACCCTTCCCTGCTTATTGGCAATGGTTCCAAGAGCAATATGAACATCTTTTTTTAATACGCGGTGATGGCTCGTTGCACAATCTCCTGCTGCGTAGATATGTGGCACGTTGGTTTCCAACTTCTCATTTACTAAAATAGCTCCATTTTCAAGCATCCTTAGTCCGTTTCTTTCTAAGAATTGCGTATTCGGATGAACTCCTACATTTACAATCACTAAATCTGTTTGATACGTTTGACGGTTTGTTTGAACGTGAGTGACGGAACCATCTGAATGCAGCAATGCTTCCACTTCTTCTTCGAAATGAAATAAAATATCGTCATCTAGCTGCTTTTGTAAATGCTCTGCCATTTCTTGATCTAAAATAGATAGAATCTGCTTTCCCTGTTCAATAACCCGTACTTCTTTTCCCAAAGCCTTCATTGCTTCAGCTACTTCCATTCCGACATATCCTCCGCCGATAATGGTGACTTTCTCTACGGAGTGAGCCTGTAGATATGTATAGATTCTTTCGCTGTCTTCTAATGACTTTAATGTGCATACATTCGGCATGTGATCCCTCATAAAATTGGGTTTAACAGCCGTTGTTCCAGTTGCAATGATGAGTTCATCATATGTTATCTCTTTTTCCGTTGACGTCTTTACATCTTGCACTACTATGTATTTTTTTGTATGATTTACTTCTTTAACTTCTTGGAAAAGATGGACGGAGATGTTTCGCTCTTCAAATTCTTGTTTCGTCCGAGCAATCAAATCGTCTTTTTCTTTTACAACTCCTGACAGATAATAAGGCATGCCACATGCGCTGTAAGAGATATCTCCACCTTTTTCAAACACAAGGATTTCCACTTCTTCTTTTTCTTTCATCCGGCGAAGCTGTGAAGCTGCGCTCATTCCGGCGGCTACTCCTCCTATAATGACGACACGTTTCATCTATACTCCCTCTTTCTACATAAATAATAAGCTATACTATTGTTTTTCCTTATTCTTCCCGATTTCAAACGAAAAAAAACGGCTGTTTACACAGCCGTAGATGTTTGTTTCGAGCGGTAATATGTTAAAGCCAAGGCTCCTGCTAATACAGCTCCTTTAATAATGTCTTGCATATAATACGGAACATTTAGCATCGTTAACCCATTTAACAGCACACCAATTAAAATAGAGCCAATCAGCGTCCCGAATACATTCGGTTTCCCTGCTCCAAATACGGAAAAGCCAATGTATGTAGCAGCTACGGCATCCATTAAAAATGGTGAACCCGCGTTTACTTCTCCTACTCCAATACGGGCAGCTAAAACGACTCCTCCAATTCCAGCAAGCAAACCTGAAAACATATAGGCATACATACGGTAACGATTAACCGGTACGCCCGAAAGTCTTGCTGCTTCTATGTTCCCTCCTGTTACGTAGAAAAAACGCCCAAACTTCGTATAGGAAAAAATGATATGAACAAGCAGCACAGTCAGCAGCATAATGATAACAGGAACAGGAATACCTAGTAAGTGACCTTGCCCCAGTGCAAGGAAAGATGGAATAAAAATTCCCGGAGCTCTGTCTCCGCTTGGTAAAGGCATATTGGTATAAATAGCTGAGCCTTTTGTATACGTTAATAAAATCCCCTGTACGATGAACATCATGGAAAGAGTGGCTAAAATATCAGGAATCTTTACTTTCACTACTAAAAAAGCATTTATTAACCCGATAAGAAGCGATGCAATAATCGGAACAATGATAGCGACTGCAATTTCTTGTCTGTGTAAAACAAGCATAGAGGCTGATAAAATAGTGGCTAACCCAGCCGTAGACCCTACAGATAAATCGAGTCCGTTGACGGTTAACGATATCGTTACACCAAGCGCTATTAAGGTAACAATGGAAATAGAGCGCAGGATATCACTAATGTTTTCTCCTGTTAAAAAGTTAGGTGTGGCAATGGAGAAAATAATCATAATAACAAAAATCATTAAGACTGTCCCATATTTATAAAAAAAGTCGAAAACGCTTATTTTTCTCTTTGGTTTCGCTACAGGTTCTGTTACATACTCCGCACTCATCCTTTTACTCCTCCTGCTGTATAATAAAATAATTTTTCACTAGTTGCTTCTTCTTTGGATAATTCTTTCACGATTTTCCCGTTGTACATAACATAAATTCGATCCGCTACCCCTAGCAGCTCCTCGAATTCACAGGTTGCATAAACAACGCCTTTTTGCTGTGACACAAGATTTGTAATTAAGTCGAATATTTCTCGTTTGGAGCCCACATCGACCCCTTTAGTTGGTTCATCAAACAACAGCACGCTAGAGTCCGTAACAAGCCATTTTCCGATTGCTACTTTCTGCTGATTTCCACCGCTTAACGTTCCAACTGACTGCTCGATAGAATGAGACTTTACGCCAACTTGCCCAGTCGTTTTCTGCGCTTTTTCTTTGATCTTTCCTCGCTTTAGAAATGAATAATTTGTAAAGCGGGACAGACTTGGCAAAACTAAGTTATCGGCAATCGATTCATGAACAAAAATTCCTTCTTTTCTTCGTTCTTCAGGAACAAGAGAAAGACCTTGTGCAATATAATAATACGGCTGCTTATTCAACTTTAATTTCTTGCCTTTTAACCGAACGCTGCCGCTCACATATTGCTCTAAACCAAATAGACTGCGGCAAAGCTCCGTTTTCCCCGCTCCGACAAGCCCTGCAATACCGACTACTTCTCCTTCTTTTACATGAAAAGAGATAGTAGAAAGGCGCCCTGGAAGAGATAATGCTTCTACATGTAAAAGTTCGTTTCCAATTTCTACTGATTTTTTGACCCACTGTTTTACAGAAGACGTTCCTAACATGAGCGTAATCACGTCTTCAATCGATGTATGTGAAGTTTCTTTTGTAGCTACATAGCGTCCGTCTTTTAAAACGGTTAAACGGTCGCAAATATCCACCACTTCTTGAAGGCGATGTGAAATGTAAATAATGCCTACTCCGCTTTTCTTCAGCTCTCTCATCACAGAAAACAATTGTTTCGTCTCTTCCACACTAAGAGGTGCCGTTGGTTCATCCAAAATTAAATAATCAACATTCTGTACAATTGCACGTGCAATAAGCACCTGCTGTTTTTCTGATAGAGTTAGGTCAACGACATTTTTTTTAACGGATAGAGAAGAGCCAAGTAAAGAAAGAGCTTCTTCCGCTTTCTTATAAATAGATTTCCAGTTTACAAATGTCTTACTTTTATTAGAAGTCTGCACGTCTAACACAATGTTTTCAGCTACTGACAGCGAAGGAATCAGCGCTACATCTACTTCTTGATGTACAATACCGATGCCGTGGCGCTTAGCTTCTTTAGGAGAAGAAATGGAGATCTCTTCTCCGTTTTTGAATATTTTTCCTTCGTACTCATCGTAAGCTCCGCACAATATTTTCATCAGCGTACTTTTACCGGCACCATTGGCTCCCAATAAAGCATGGATTTCCCCTTTTTGAACAGTAAAATCAACTTTGTTCAGCGCTTGAAAAGAACCAAAGTTTTTTGTAATGTTCTTCATTGAAAGCTCGTTCGTCATATCTGTCCCTCCATTTCTATTCTTTATTGCCCCATTCTTTTACGTACTGACTAAGCTGATCCATATTAATCGTTTGATTAGGCAAATCTGTTTGTTTGACTAAAACCGGATCAAAGGAATAATAACGAGGGATCTCTTGACCAGAAATCTTTTTAAGAAGCAAATCAACCTGCTTTTCTCCTACTGAAGCTGGGTTTACAGCAGCTGACGCTTTCCACGGACTGTTTTTTGCCTGCATCATTTGCAGATCTTCATCAGATAAGTCTACTCCGTACACTTTAATCTCGTCTCGTCCCGCTTCTTTAATCGCTCTTGTTACTCCTTTTGCAAATTCGTCCCAAGGTGCCCAAACGGCCGCAATGTCTCCTTTATTTGGATACTGCTTCAACACAGCTGCCATCTTATTTTGTGTGTCTAATGAGGTGTTGTCCGTTGCGCTTCCAAACGTAGCAATTTGTTTTACATCTGGGTAGCGATTCATCATAATTTTATAAATACTGTCGCGCTTTTCCATCGGCGCAAAGCCTCCAACAAACGCATATACAATGTTTCCTTTTCCATTAATGTCCTGCATCATTTGTTTTAGACCCTGCAGCGCAAGCATATAATCGTCTTGGTCAATTGTTGTAACGCCTTCTACTTTTAATTCTACGTCTGTTGCAATAACGGGAATTCCTTTTGCAATCGCACGTTTCACGCCAGGTTCAAGAGTTTCAGCCCGGCCGTGGTCAATCATAATACCGTCAACATTTTGGTTAATAGCCGTGTCTAAATAAGCAGCCATTTTGGATTGATCATTGTTTGAATCAGAAACGGATAGCTGTACCCCTGCTTTTTTAGCCGCTTTTGTCACACCTGTTATGTACTGAGCAGCGTGAGTGCCTGACGTAAATTCAGAAATAAGCGCAATTTTTGTATCTTTCGTAACCTTTTTTCCTTCTTGCTGTACAGGTTTAGCAGAAGCCGCTTGCTGCGCTGGAGCTGCCTGTGCTTTCTCGTTTAGACTTGGCTGTTCTTTCGTGCAGGCAGCCAGCGCAAAGACTAGAAGCACGAGCAAAGTAAGTGGCCACAGCATTTTTTCACTCTTTTTCATGATGTTCCTCCCATTAAACTTATTATTCATATAAAAATAGTTAGTTTTATAATAATCCAAAGAATACCCCGCTTTTAGATGTAAAAGCGGGGTGATGATGACCTATGCTTTACAAGTAATTGTTATGCGTAAATAGGTACCCATCCTTCAGTTGTCACGAAAATTCGGACAGCGACTACTTTACGATCTTCCATTAGTGTAAAGTAATGAAGAATATTTTCTGGTACTGAAATTAAATCGCCCGGCTCTAATTCAACATCAAAAAATTCGCCGTCTTTTCCTTGGATAACAAAGATTCCATGACCGCTTACAATAAAGCGAACTTCGTCATCTGTGTGAATATGCTTGCGCTGAAAGTTTTTTAACAATTCATCAATATTTGGTGTAGATTCCGATAACGAGATAACATCTTGAGCTTTATAGCCGCGGCGTTCAGAAATATCTTTAATATCCTCACCAAAAGCGTTTAAAATTTCTGTTTTTTCTTCATCAGTTAAATCATATTTTTCACGAAGATTTTCTGGAAGTTTTGTAATGTCCCAGTTTTCATAAATAACTTCATTGTTTGCCAGAAAAGCTGATACTTCCTCTTGAGTTTCAATTCTTTTATTGTTTACATGTAAGCGAATGTGCGCCATTGTTGTTTCCTCCTTTTATAAATGCACCTTTGGCTTAATGCCTTTAAGTGACAGTAATTTGACGTGGTAGCTAAATAGAAATTCATAGGCTTCTAGCGCTTTTTTTGTTTCAAATGCATTTTTCCCCCATACCGTAATCCCGTGGTTACGAATCAAAATCGCGCCTTGATCGCCTTTTATATGATGAGAAAACTCTTCTGCTAGTGTCGGAATATCTGCGTAATTCGGAATAATCGGAACAGTAATTTCCGCATCTTCTTCCCAAATACCTAGCGCCTTAATAATTTCTTGACCTTTGAATGAAATAACGCCTTCATCTCCGTACAGTTCAGAGATCACGTTGTTGTCGATTGTATGTACATGAAGGCTGCACCCAGCATTCGTTAAATTGTAAATCTTAACGTGCAGAAGCGTTTCAGCAGAAGGCTTTAAATGCGTGTCTTCTGCAGGCTTTCCGTATTGATCAACTAATAAAAAATCTTCATTTGTACGTTTTCGTTTGTCTTTTCCACTTGCTGATACAAAGAAAGTTGTCGGGTTTTGGTCCACTTTAATTGCTAAGTTTCCGCTTGTACCAAAGAACCAATCGCGCTCTGCCAGCTCATCTTTTATATCCGCAAGCTCGTGTAATCGCTGCTGAGCCATAATACTCATGCTTTCACCTCTTCTGTTAATTCTTGTAAATGGCGAATCACATCATAAAAAGTAGAAAAAGGACGATACGGTAGAGATAGCTCTTCACATTTTTTGATTAAAAAGTCACGTGCAATGACCGTATCAGCTAATTTGGCAGCCTGCAAATCCGTAATGGAATCGCCAATAACAACCGTATGATCTCTTTCATCTGAAAGATGGCGAATAATCGTTGGCTTACAGCAGCCGCAGTCATTTGTACACTGTTTATCACATGTATGAGGCCACGTAATGGAAATATGCTCACCGGAAAAATCAGATCCGTTGCAGTAGAGCATTTCCTCTGCAACTCGATTTCCCAAAAGTGGTTTTACAAAAAAGTCAATTCCTCCGCTTACAATATAAAGCGGAATATGGTGCTCTTTTGTATAGGCAATAAAATCATCAAATCCATCTCGAATAGCAGACGTCTCTAAAATATAAGAAATAATATCTTCTTTTAATTCCACGGGGAGCAAGGCAAACATTTGCCCTACTCCTTCTTGAATGGAGACACGCTGTGCCAACACGTCGTCTTTAATACTTTCCCACTCCGGAGGAGCAAATTGTTTCATAATAGCAATAATGTTATCGCTATTTGTAATTGTTCCATCAAAGTCACAAAAGATTTTTAACGATGTCATGCTTTCACCTCTACTGTTCCCCATAGTTGCAAAGCTTTTTGCAACTCTTTTGATTCTTCAGCTTTTTCGGCTAATGTTTGATGAGAGAGTACTGCATCTATCGCCGTACGGAATGCTTTTCCTCCTCCGATAGCTCCGTCTGGATGACCGTGAACTCCGCCTCCTGCATTAATAATGCTGTCGATTCCAAAGTCCTTCACAAGCTGCGGTACCATTCCAGGATGAATTCCTGCTGAAGGAACCGGGAAAGACTGCTTATATTTGTATACAGGACGCGTTAATTCGTAGGCAATGCCTGTCGTATCTTCAAGAGAAAGCGCTACGCTTCCGTATGGTGATGGAAACAGAGAGAAATCCGCTCCGGCTAAACGCAATAGCTTTCCAAGCAGTAATGAATTTGAAAAACCGTAAAACTCTGATGGCGTAAGCGCTCCGCTAACAGCTGGGTGTGCCATAATCGGCAAGTTAATTTCATCGTCTTCTCGAAGTGCCTGCAGTACGTCTAACCCGTAAGCAAATACATTGAATAAAAGAGCATCGGCTCCTAGCTCAGCTGCTTTTCTCGCTTTTTCTTTTAATTCAAACGTTCGACCCGTTAAATTAACAGCATACAGCGTGCGGTGTCCCGTTTTTTCGTATACTTCATTCAGTACTTTTTTCCCTTCTGTAACGCGAGCTTCAAAAGGTGTTCGTTCACTATCAAACAAAATCTCGTCGTCTTTAACCAAATCCACTCCGCCAAGCGCTTGCTCACGCAGCTGAGTTGTTAAGTACGTCATATCTCTTCCAATCACGCCTTTAAAAATACTCATCACAAGCGGACGGTCATAAACGCTTAGTTTCTCTCGGATACCTTCTATTCCAAAGCGCGGGCCTGGGAATTGAGCTAATAATTCATCAGGAAAATCCAAGTCTAATAATTTCACTTTTCCATCAAGTGATAGTTTTCCGAAAACCGTAACTAGAATAGCCGGTAAATCTTTTGAAAAGTTGGCAGTTGGATACGCAATTTTGACAATTGCCTGCTTAATTTCTCCGCCTAAATATCCGTTTACACGTTCGCAATCTTGAAGCTCAGTTACGGAAACGACGCGCCCTTTATGCTTTTGAAGCTGCTGTTGATCTAAAAGCGGCAGATCTGTCCATGAGCCGACGGTTAGTCCTAAAGCAATTCCTTCCGCTTTTTTATGAAAATTTCCTTTATTATCGTGTAGTAAGTAGCTTGCAACGATTTCACTCATTATGCTAAAAACTCCCTTGCTGTTTAATATCGTTAATAAAAAAACCTCTTCTGTGATTAAGAAGAGGCTTTCGTTGCTCTTCTTATCTCTCAGCTGCTGCTGCAAGAATTAGCACCGTGCTTAACATGCGTTAAGTCGGTTGCCGGGCTTCATCGGGCTAGTCCCTCCACCTACTCTTAATAAGAAAGTTGCTATTTATTTAAATTAAATTCATAGATTATATACTAAATAAAAAATACCGCTAGGATTTATCGGTTATTAATCTCGTTAACTTCTTACATATTAAGCCAACTCAAAAAGGATTGTCAATGCGTTTTTAAAATAAATCTAATTTTTTTATTCGAGATACAGCTTCTCTCATGCGCTCTTCATCCGTCAGCAGTCCTACGCGCACATAGCCTTCACCATATGTTCCAAAGCCTACTCCAGGCGCCACTACAACGTGAGCTTTTTCAAGAAGTAAATCTGAAAACTGTTCAGAAGTATATCCTTCAGGAACTTTTAGCCATGCAAAAAAGGAGCCCGCTGGAGATGTAACATCCCAACCAATTTCTCGAAGCCCTTGAATAAAGGTATTGCGTCTAGATTCATAGCGCTTAACTAAATCATTTACACATTGTTGAGACTCCAACAGAGCTGCGGCGGCTGCCTCTTGAACCGCCCCAAAGAGGCTGACATACATATGATCTTGAAGAAGATTAATAGCTTCTACAACACTTTCATTTCCTACAGCAAATCCAACTCGCCATCCCGCCATGTTATACGTTTTAGAAAGAGTATAAATTTCAATTCCCGTCTCTTTTGCACCAGGAGTCTGTAAAAAGCTGATTGGCTTTTTACCATCAAATCCAATTGCTCCGTAGGCAAAGTCGTGTACCACACAAATATCGTGCTTGGCAGCAAACGCCACGGTGTCTTCAAAAAATTCTGCCGTTGCCACTGCACCGGTAGGATTATTGGGATAGTTTAAAAACATGAGCTTTGCCTGTTCTTTAGCACGTTCACTTACCTCTTCGTATACGGGTAGAAAATGATTTTCAGCCGTGAGCGGCATCACTTCCATCTTTGCTTTTGCAAGCTCTACTCCAGACCAGTAATCAGGATACCCAGGATCCGGAACCAGCACCGTATCTCCAGGGTTTAATAAGCACTGCGGGATTTCAACAAGTCCACCCTTTCCGCCAAATAAAATAGCTACTTCTTTTTCAGGATCCACATCAACGCCATATTCTCGTTTATAAAAAGTCGCAACGGCCTCTTTTAAAAACTGGTGCCCCCGAAATGGAGAATATTTATGATGCATAGGATTAGCACTTGCTTTTTGCAGTGTTTCTACAATATGTGAAGGAGTAGGCTGATCAGGATTTCCCTGCCCTAAGTTAATAACGTCGTGCCCTTGGGCCATTACTTTTCCTACCTTGCCTACAAGTGATGCAAAAAATTGTTTTGGTAAACTTTTTAATAGTTCCGATTGCTCAAATTGTTTCATCATCGCACACCTTCTCAAAAAATTCTTGAAATTCTAGTCACAAATAATATATTGTAATACTCAACTTGTAAAGTCATTTTTTTCAACTACTAAAAAAAGGACGGATGATAAAGTGAGTGTAAAAATTACGTGTTTGCAGCTTGATATTGCGTTTGGAAACCCAACTAAAAACCGAAAATATATCGAACAAAAAATGACGGAAGCCCTGAAAGAAAACCCTGATATCCTTGTGCTTCCTGAGCTATGGGATACAGCTTATGATTTGACGCGGCTAGACGAAATTGCAGATGATGAAGGGCAGCAAGCCAAGCAATTAATCTCTCAGTTTGCTAAAACGAACGAAGTAAATATCGTGGCAGGTTCGATCGCGAAAAAAACAGAGCAAGGCGTCACGAATACGATGTATATTTTTGACCGAAAAGGTCGTGAAGTATCACAATACAGTAAGCTGCACTTATTTAAATTAATGGATGAACACCTGTATTTAGAAGCAGGAACAGCAAAAAATCTTTTTACACTTGAACAGTCTTTATGCGCAGGAGTTATTTGTTACGATATTCGTTTTCCAGAATGGATTCGGGTTCATACTAGCAGCGGAGCAGAAGTCTTGTTTGTTGTCGCTCAGTGGCCGGCTCCAAGACTTGCCCACTGGAAAGCACTGCTTATTAGCCGTGCAATCGAAAATCAATGCTACGTAATCGCATGTAATCGTGTAGGCCAAGATCCTAATAACACATTTGCCGGACATTCCTTAGTCATCGATCCGTGGGGAGAAATAATCGCTGAAGCTGGCGATAGCGAAGAACTTTTAAGTGCTGACGTTAACCTGGAACTTGTAAAAGAAATTCGCAAACAAATTCCTGTCTTTACAGATCGCCGTACAGAATTTTATTAATTATGTATTGACAGCCGTTTTTTTGCATGATACGATTTTCACCAGATATCATAAAATATTCAAACAAATCAAAATTGAATAAGTAATCGTACTCTTATCAAGAGTTGGCTGAGGGATTTGGCCCTGTGAAGCCCAGCAACCGACCGTCATTCCATCCTAAGATGGATCACACCCGTAAAACATGTTTTACAAAGGCACGGTGCTAATTCCAACAGAAAGTAATTCTTTCTGGCAGATAAGAGGTTTGAACACTACAATCAAGCCTCTTTCCAACGAAAGAGGCTTTTATATTTTCTAAAATTATAAAAGCCTCCATATACTCTTAAACCTATTAACTTAGTAAACAAATCAGTTTAATAAACTATGGAGGGATTCCGATGTCAACAACAAAAACAGAGAAGTATCAGCCTTTAACAGAAATTTCAGCAATCAAACTTGTGAAAAAGCTAGGTCTTTTTGATGCCACAGAAGCACTGACTGCCCGTGAAATTGGTGACGGCAACTTAAATCTCGTCTTTCACATCATAAATGATCAAACGAATAAATCCATTATCGTCAAACAAGCGCTTCCCTATGCAAAAGTTGTAGGCGAAAGCTGGCCTCTATCCTTGAACCGTGCCACAATTGAAAGCAATGCGCTCAAGCAATTTGGTGCATTTACGCCAGAACTTGTGCCCGCTGTTTATTACCACGATGAAACGCTTGCTGTTACGGTCATGGAAGACCTGTCTCATTTAACGATTTCTCGCGCCGGACTTATTCAAGGTGAAAGTTATCCTCTGCTCTCACAGCATATCGGTTCTTTTTTAGGACATATTGCGTTCAAAACGTCTGATTTCGCCTTAAAGCCTCAGGATAAAAAAGAAGAAGTTGTTAAGTACAGCAACCCAGACTTATGCAATATTACGGAAGATTTAGTTTTTACAGATCCTTTTTTTGATATTGATACAAATGAATTCGAAAAAGCGTTGCGTCCTGATGTAGAAGAATTGTGGAATGATAGTGATGTAAAGCTACAAGCAGCAAAATTAAAATATAAATTTTTAACAAATGCGCAAACGCTAATCCACGGTGATTTACATACGGGCAGCATCTTTGCTAGCAGTCAAGAAACGAAAGTGATTGATCCAGAGTTTGCTTTTTACGGTCCGTTTGGATTCGATTTAGGACAATTTGTTGCGAATTTGTTTTTAAATGCTCTTTCTCGAGAAACAAATCGCGAACCGTTATTTGCACACATTACGAACACATGGAACGTATTTAAAGATACATTTACTGTGCTTTGGCATTCTGAAAACACTGAACCTTTCGCTAAAGATGAGCGCTTATTACATGAAATTCTAACGCAAACGTGGCAAGATGCTGTTGGATATGCAGGATGTGAAATCATTCGACGTACAATTGGCTTAGCTCACGTGGCGGACTTAGACGAAATTTCTTCAGAGGAAAGAAAAATTAACACTAAACGTACTGCGTTAAAAATTGGACGCTATTTGCTTCTGCACCAACAAGACGTTTCACCAAATGAATTTGAACATTTACTTCGATAACGAATAATGTACACAATGAAAGGATCGGTATCAGCATGACAAATACACTATCACTTCCGCGCTCAGTGGAATGGAATGAATCATATATTACTTTATTAGATCAGCAGCAGCTTCCTGGCAAAGTTGAATATATTAAGCTGCAAACCATTAAAGACGTATGGGATGCTATCACTACCTTGAAAGTACGCGGAGCCCCTGCAATTGGCATTACGGCGGCTTTTGGTCTTGCTCTTTCTGCGCTTAGCTATGACACAGATTCAGTCAAGGAATTTAACAAAAAGCTAGCTCTTGATCAACAGTATTTAGCTAGTTCACGCCCTACTGCCGTCAATTTATTTTGGGCATTGGAACGCGTAGCGAAAAGCGCTGAGTCCGCTTCGTCCGTTAATGAAGCTAAAACAAAAGTTGTTCATGAAGCTATTCAAATTCAAGTAGAAGATGAAGAAACGTGCTACCGAATTGGAGATCATGCTCTTTCTTTATTTAAAAAGAAAGATAAAATCATGACAATATGTAATGCTGGTTCAATTGCTACAGCTTATTATGGAACAGCCTTAGCACCTTTTCACTTGTCTAAGCAGCGCGATATTCCGCTTGAAGTATTTGCCTGTGAAACAAGACCCGTTCTTCAAGGTTCTCGCTTAACAGCATGGGAACTTCAGCAGTCGGGAGTGGACGTTACGCTGATTACGGATAATATGGCCGCTCATACCATTAAAACAAAAGGAATTAATGGGATTATTGTAGGTGCTGACCGCATTGCAGCAAATGGCGATACGGCTAACAAAATTGGAACATATGGACTTGCTCTTTTAGCGAAAGCATTCGGTATTCCATTTTACGTAGCAGCGCCGCAGTCCACGTTTGATTTATCGATTCAAGACGGCAGCAGCATCCCTATTGAAGAACGTTCACCTAAAGAAGTAACACACATTGGAGATACGCAAATTGCTCCAGACGGAATCTCTGTATACAATCCAGCTTTTGATGTGACGCCAAGCGAACTGATTACGGCCATTATTACAGAGCATGGAATTATCCATTCTCCATCTTTGGAATCCATTCAAAAAGTTTTGCTGCAATCCGCTCAATAAAAAAAGCCGCTGCTATGCGGCTTTTTTTGTTGAGCACTGGTTTTCACCTGCATTTGTAACACAATTGTAACAGTACTCTCTTCTTTTTCTACATATATTATAGGGGATTCTTTTTGAATAAGGGGGAGTAAATATGAGTTCAGAGCAAAACACGGATAAAAACAAAGCGCTGAATCGTAAGCAGCACTATCAGCTATTCGATTTATCCAAAGATGAAGAACTAAATTCCCTTCCTTCTCCTCAGCAAATTGACGGTGTTTTTGTGCAAGGAGAAGGCTGGAAATTGGACGGTGAATAGTTATTTTAACTCCAGAGCGCCTTTTGCTACATTTCTTTCAAGCATTAATAGTTTCTCTTTTATATGAGTTTGGGAACCTGCATAACCTGTTAAAGCTCCATTTTTTCCAATCACACGGTGACAAGGTAAAATAATAGGCAGTGGATTTCGACGATTCGCTTGTCCCACAGCCCTTACGGCTTTAGAGCGATTAACAGACTCTGCTACATCACTATAAGACCACGTTTGTCCATAAGGTATACCTTTAAGCGTTAACCACACTTCTTTTTGGAAGTCTGTTCCTTTTATATCCAAAGGCAAATCAAATGTTAACGTGCGCCCTTCAGCATAATCCTGCAGCTGTCGCTTTGCTTCTTTCACATGATGATAATTCTCGTCATGGACAAGTTTTTTAAGCTGCTCGTTGTGATCATCGCTATCAAACCAAATATGTTGAACCCCTTTTTCCGAGGCTACAATATAAATTTTCAAATCAGAAAATAAATTCATTTCTCCGTAGTACATATTTTTTATCCTTTCTAATTAAGCTGGAAGAATAACATGAAAAGCTGTGCCTTCTCCTATTTTGCTTTCCACTTCAATTCGCCCTTTATGTTCTTCGATAATTTTATATGAGACCATCAAACCGAGTCCCGTTCCTTTTTCTTTTGTCGTATAAAATGGTTCTCCTAAGCGCTTGATGCGCTCTTCGGGCATTCCGTCCCCTTGATCTCGAATGGAGACCGTCACGTAGTGCGGCTCTGTAGAGTAAACTTCAACAATAATTCTTCCTCCGTTTGACGTGACTTCAATTGCATTTTTAATGACATTTATTAGTACTTGCTTAATTTGGTTCGGCTCGCAGTATACCATTGGCAGCTGAGGGGACACACTTAGTTCAAACTGAATATTTTCTAAAAGCGCTTGAGCATTTAATAAATCAATCGTTTCTTTCACAACCGCAGCTAGATTTTTCTTTTCAAACTTTACGGCCTGTGGCTTAGCCAGTACTAGAAACTCTGTAATAATGGTTTCAATTCTTTTTAATTCGGATTTAATAATATCAAAATAAAGAGAGTGGTCTTCTTGAATGCTGCTTTCTAACAGCTGCACAAACCCTTTTAAAGCTGTCATTGGGTTGCGGATTTCATGCGCAATCCCAGCTGCTAACTGGCCGACTACTTGAAGCGTATCCGATTTTCGAATCTGCTCTTGCATTTGATTTCGTTCCGTTACGTCTCTTAAAAGCGTCATATATAGACCTGGCAAGATATCTTTTTTCGTGGAAAATTCAATATTTTTAACTTTTTCGTTCCCCGTAACGTACGTAATCTCTCCTTCAGCTTCCCCTTTTTGCTCAATTGTTTCTTTATGCTCAATGACCGCATCTAAATTCGCTGAAGAAATAAAATCCTCCATGGAGTGTGCACAAATCTCCTCTTTGCTGAGTTCTAGAATATCACAAAGAGAAGAATTCACATCAATAATATTTCGCTTGCCGTCCCATAAAACTAACCCATCGATCGAACCATTAAAAATCTGTCTGAATTTCTCTTCGTTATTTCGAAGCTCCTGTTCGATTTTTGTACGTTCACTGATGTTTCGAAAAATGGTTAAATGGTCTCCTTCTATAATGCCTTTTTTCCCTGTGAATTCCAACTGTTTGATTTCTCCATTTGGCATGTAAAAAGGAAGCTGATTGCGAATTTCTCCTTTTGTTTGAAACGTTTGGAGCACCTTTAACGCACTAAAGCTTTTTGTATCGATAAATGTATACAAATTGCTTCCAATTAATTTGTTTAACGGCAGCTCAAATGTACGCGAAGAAGCAAGATTAGCGTTCAAGATTTCACCATCGTCTCTCCAAATCAAGATCGCTTCAATCGCATTTTCAAAAATAGCCCTGAAATTTTTTTCGCTTCTCAACAGCTGCTGCTCCATCAGCCGTTTTTCCGTCACGTCTCTCATAATGGACATATAGTATTGACTGTATATATTAGCCGTTGTGGTAAATTCAAAAAAAGTAACGTCTCCATTTTCGAGCCTGATCGGTAGCTCACCGCTTGTCTTTCCTTCTTGATGCAGAGTTCTCCATAATTTTTTCACCTTATAATGATAAGTAGGTTCTACAAGCTCTTCTAATGTTTTGGTTAGAAGCTGTGCTCTTGTATAATTTAATCGTTCGCAAAATGAAGGGTTCGCGTCGATAAGCTGACCCGTTCGATCAAAAATGACAATTCCGTCTACCGCTTCATTAAATACATCCATAAACATATGATGGCTAATAAACCGTTCATTTTCCATCATTTTGTGCTGCGTAATATCTCGAAATGTACACACAATAATGCCCGACATGTGACTATGTTTGTGTGAAGTAAATTCAACATGCTTCATCATGCCGCTTCGAAGCGTCATCGCGCCTTCATATTTGAAATAGCTTTCTTCTAAAAGTGCTGGATAATACGCTTCAATCATGTCATACGGAAAATACATCAGAAAATCTTTCATTTGATACGTTAATAGCTCATCCTTTGTTTTTTCAAACAGCCCGCAGGCTGATTCATTTGCATTTATAACTTGAAAATACTCATCAAATACGACAATGGCATCTAATACGTCATTAAAAATAGCTCGTAGCTGCTGTAATTCATCTTGCTGCTTTTGCGCAGCTTCAGATGTTAATTCTCTATGTGGTGACATGCTCATTGCTCCTTTCTTTTGCACTTCCCATTTCCCCACCTTTTATCTATAGACTTAATATTCTACAAGATTTGCTTTTTACCTTTTTAAAATTAGGCACGTTTATTCAAAATGCGACATTTCTTCACATTATCCCGCTATTTAGAAATGGAGCATGAATAAAAGAGGCTGAGACATAACAAAATGAATCCAATCTAAAGACGAATAAATGAGATGCATGAGCTAGCTGAACCGCTTGTGACACCACAGTTGGTTTCCGTGCAAGACTTCGCTTTCCGCAGGAGTCTTTGCCTTGCCCTCCAATCCACTGCTAGAAGGAATGAAACAGCTAAAACCTATGCTCAACATAACAAAGAAAACGAACCGTGAATCAAACATGTTGATTCACGGTTCGTTTTTCACTTCGGCTAAAATACGTTTGTCCCAGCCTCATCGATCATTCACTACAATATAAGTTGCTTGAATAGGTCCATGCACGCCAACGACTAAATTCATTTCAATATCAGCTGAATTGCTCGGTCCCGTAATAAAGTTAATGCAAGAAGCAATCGTTTCTCCTCGCTCTACTTTTTCATGAATCATTTCAGCGGCTTGTGTCATGCGAGGAACAATTGAGCTTTGAGGTATGATTGCAATATAAGTGGCGGGCAGCAAGCTTACCGCTCGTCCTTTTTCAGCACTGCTAAACAAAACAACTGTTCCAGATTCTGCCAGCGTCAAATCACTGAACGTGATGCCGACGTTTGCTTGTTCAGCTAGTTTAACATTCTCATCGCCTTTTACCGAATTCCATACGTGAAGGTTACGGTTTGTTTCCCATTTCTCCATCAGCGGATTCAATCCATATTCGGAAAACCTGGGATCATTCCACGTGCAGACAAGACCATTTCCATAGTTCGCTACGGCTTCCTCAAGGGCATCTGGCAAGTGTTGTGATGAGGTTTCTACATAGCGAGTATGAATACGTTCGCAATGGTTTTCAAGCTCTTTCTTTAATTGATCCGGCGAATAGTTGCGGTAGACCTCATGCTGAGGAGCATGCTTCCATTGTGGCTTCACTACACCGCCTGTTCTCCTGCTTCGCTTAAGATTAGCAGCAATGTTGTCTAAAAAACTGTCTCTATTTTGAATGCTTCCGTTCATCACCATCACTCCTTTTATCAAACCAATCTCGTAAGCGCTCTTTTGTAGGGGCTGGAAACTCTCTGCTTTCCGTCCACGCTTTTAATGGACCAGGTCCTTTGGAAATACTGCTCCCTGACATAAAAGGAGTAAGGGCTGCCGGTGCTACTTTAGCGCCCACTGTATATAGAGAAGAAGAAGCTGCTCCCAAGCCAAATGCTTTCATCGCCAGCTTTTCCGAAATAGGTGCTTTTCCTTCTTTCTCGACAATTCGCTGACGGTGCTTGTGCAATAGCTCATGCAGCGGAATTTTGACCGGACAGGCATCTGTACAGGCTGCACATAGCGTTGAGGCATATGGAAGCTCTTTGTAGTCTTCATAGCCTCCAAGCAAAGGAGATAATACAGCTCCAATAGGACCTGAATAAATAGATCCATATGAATGTCCTCCAATATGGCGATACACGGGACATACATTCACACATGCCGCACAGCGAATACACTGTAAAACAGATTGAAACTCAGTTCCTAAAATCGCAGATCGTCCGTTATCCACAATCACTAGGTGAAATTCTTCCGGTCCGTCTACTTCCCCTGGAAGTCTAGGCCCTGTAAGCGCTGTTACGTAACTTGTAAGCCGCTGACCTACTGCACTTCTAGTTAACAGGCTTACCAACACTTCAAATTCTTCAAATGTTGGCACAATTCGTTCCATTCCCATAACCGTAATTTGCGTTTTAGGAAGTGCTGTTGTTAGCCTTGCATTTCCTTCATTCGTAACAAGTGAAATAGATCCAGATTCTGCAATCGCAAAATTACATCCCGTGATGCCAATATCTGCTGATAAGAATTCTTTTCTCAGCATTTCCCGGGCATGAAGAGCTAGTTCTTCAGGTTTTTCTGTCTTTTTATAAGAAAGCTTTTCCTGAAATACATCTCTAATTTGTTCTTTATTTTTATGAAGCGCAGGAGCTACGATATGAGAAGGCGGATCGTGATCATCTACTTGCAGGATATATTCTCCTAAGTCCGTTTCAATAACTTCACAGCCTAGTTCTTCTAAAGCAGCGTTCATATGAATTTCTTCTGTAACCATTGACTTGGATTTAACCACTTTCTTTGCCTGTTTTTGCTTCGCTACATTTTTCATGTACTCATTCGCTTCTTCAGCTGTTTGAGCGAAAAAAACGTGGCCTCCGCGTTTTGCTACATTATCAGTCAGCTGTTCTAAATAGTAATCTAAATTTTCAAGCGTATGCTGACGAATTTCTTCGCCAAGCGCTCTCCATTCTTCCCAGTTTCCTAACTCTTCTGCGGCATCTAGTCTACGGCTTCTTAAGCGCTCTTGAGCACCTGAAACCGCAAAGCGCATAAACGCATTATTGACTCCATCATCGACGCGTTTTTTAAACTGTTCGTTTCCTATTTTCATAGACATTCGGTATTCTCCTTTCTTTACATTCTGCTATTTAACACTTCAGCGATATGCATCACTTTTACAGGCTGTCCTTTTCGTTCAATTCTTCCTCCAATATTCATAAGACAGCCGCAGTCAGCTCCAATTAAATAATCCGCGTTTGTCTTAGCTATACAGCCTACTTTTTCATCTACCATTTGTTCAGAGATTTGCCCCATTTTAACCGAAAACGTCCCGCCGAATCCGCAGCAGTTATGACTGTTTTCAAGGTTTTCCATTTCAAGACCCTTTACATTGTTTAATAGTGTAAAAGGTTCTTTTTTTACGTTTAGCAAACGCGTCATATGACAGGAAGAATGATAAGTGGCTTTCCCATTTAAGCTGGCTCCTACATCTTCCACTTTTAAAACGTTTACAATAAAATCTGTTAGCTCATACGTTTTATCAGCAAGCTTCACGGCAGGTTCATGCCATGCAGCATCACCTTCAAAAAGATGAGGATACTCTTTGAACATTGTCACACACGATCCAGACGGAGATACAACGTACTCTGCATGCTGAAACGCTTTTATCATGTTTTTCATTGCTTCTTTTGATTCTTTTACGTAACCGCTGTTATATGCAGGCTGGCCGCAGCAAACTTGACTCTTTGGAAAATCCACTTCGCATCCTAATCGTTCTAACAATTCTACCGTCGCTTTTCCTACATTTGTTTGAAACATATCAATCAAACATGTGGCAAATAAAGATACTTTCATCATTTGCTCCCTCCAAGCTGATCATTTTACTTCTTTTAGTTAACAGGTCATCAGATGACTTAATGCTATTATACTCCTATGTTTTTCTAATTTCACTAGTTTTTCAAAAATACCTTTCTTTGTTTGCTATCTTTTTTTCATAAAAAATAAGAAATTGAGATACGTGAAACCTACGTTTGCCATAACATTAAAAAATCCGACCGGTGAAGATTCTCTATCAAGAATCTTCACCGGTCGGATCTTCCTTTAACTAAACTACTTTTGTCTTAGCTTCTTACTTATTTATTTCCAAAAATCATCAAATACTGTGATTGGCAATTGGCGTTTATGCTGCGTCTTTAAAAAGTGACCTTCAATGACGTTACTTGCATGTTCACCTACATCTTTGCCTTCTAAATAATCGTCGATTTGCTCATACGTTACGCCAAGCGCTTCTTCATCCGGAAGCTGTGGACGATCTTCTTCCAAATCAGCCGTTGGTTTTTTCATATATAGATGCTCGGGACAGCCTAATTCTTTTAGCATTTGTTTTCCTTGTCGCTTGTTCAGACGGAAGATAGGTACTAAGTCAGCTCCTCCGTCACCGAATTTTGTATAAAATCCTGTAACAGCTTCAGCAGAGTGATCCGTTCCGAGTACGACTCCACTGTACATGCCCGCTACCGTATATTGCGCAATCATTCGTTCACGTGCTTTTACATTTCCTTTGTTGAAGTCGGAAACTTTATCATCTGCCGCTTCTTCAACAGCAGAAAGCATCGCATCTACTGCTGGTTTTACGTTAATAGAAATAGATTTTGTTGGTTGAATAAAAGCAAGTGCATCTTGACAGTCTGCTTCATCTGCCTGCACACCGTATGGAAGACGAACAGCAATAAACTGATAGCGCTCTTCTCCCGCTTCTTCGTTCAACTCATTAACCGCTAGCTGCGCCAGCTTTCCCGTTAACGTAGAATCTTGGCCGCCGGAAATACCTAGTACAAACGAACGTAAAAAAGGATATTTGTTCATGTAGGATTTCAGAAAATCAACGCTGCGGCGAATTTCTTCCACGGGATTAATTTCTTTTTGGACGTGCATTTCTTCAATAATTTGCTTTTGTAGCTCTTTCATAAAAAAACTCTCCTCTCATTACTAGCTGACGGAATCTACACAAGTACGGTATCAGATAGTAACTTGCTTCTAGTCTCTTCAATATTTTGCATTTTGTTATCCCAGCAGTTTGTACTCAAGTCTACTGGATACTCTGTAGGACGGAATACATCTTCGTTCGATTTTGTAATGACCTTGTAGTCATCCCATAGATGCTTTAAGTTTTGTAAGCAGTAGGCTCTCATTTCTTCAATTGTAGGCTGTTCATACACAAGCTTTCCCTGTGAAAAGATTGGCTGGTGAATTTTACGTGCGTTAAAGTTCGTGACAAACTTGCTGACGTGTGTATGAATCGGATGAAACATTTTTAAGTGCTGCTCTTCGTTCGGCACTTCGTCTTGCATCGTAATATAATCGCCTTCCCATTTGTGGTTCACTTGATTTACAATTCGGTATACTTCTTTTAGACCAGGAGTTGAAATTTTCTCTGGATTTTCTGACAGCTTAATTGTATCCACCATGTTTCCATGATCATCTTCAATCGAAACCAGCTTGTACACCGCTCCTAGCGCAGGCTGATCAAAGGACGTCATGAGTTTTGTTCCAACTCCCCATCCATCAATTTTGGCACCTTGCGCCTTCAAGTCTAGAATGCTGTACTCATCAAGGTCATTCGAAGCAAAAATTTTCACATCATGATAGCCAGCTTCATCAAGCATCTTTCTTGCTTCTTGAGAAAGATATGGAAGTCTTCCACTGTCTAACCGAATACCGATAAAATTAATGCGATCCCCCATTTCTTTTGCTACTTTAATAGCATTGGGAATACCTGATTTTAACGTATTATATGTGTCTACTAAAAAGATACAGTTACGGTGTGATTCCGCATACTTTTTAAACGCGCTGTACTCATCACGATAGACTTGAACAAGCGCATGAGCGTGAGTGCCGGACACGGGGATTCCAAATACTTTTCCCGCTCTGACATTACTCGTTGCGTCAAAGCCTCCGATATAAGCAGCTCTTGCTCCGTAAAAAGCAGCGTCCAGCTCATGTGCTCTTCTTGAGCCAAATTCCATAAGTTGATTTGTACCCGTATGCTCGTATAAATTATCTTCTCCCGCCGCCAAGCGAATACGCGATGCTTTTGTCGCAATCAGCGGATGGAAATTTAAAATATTTAAAAGCGGCGTTTCAATAAGCTGCGCTTCTGCTAAAGGAGCGTCAATTTGTAGCATCGGTTCATTAGCAAAAATCATTTCGCCTTCTACGACCGAACGAATATTACCGCTAAATCGAACTTGCTTTAAATAGTCGATAAACTCCGCTTCATAATGCAATTCTTCATATAAATAATCTAAATCCGTTTCGCTAAATCTGAAATTAGCAATAAAATCAATTACTCTTTCTAGGCCGGCAAACACCGCATAACCGCTTTCAAACGGCATACGACGAAAGTAAGCTTCAAATACAGAACGACGTTTATGAATGTGGTCTTTAAAATACGTATGCGCCATATTCAGTTCGTATAGATCTGTATGCAAAGCTAAACTATCATCACTATATTGCTTTTTCATACTTTGTAACCCTCCATTTGACAATCCTAGTTTCTATTATGTAAATCTTTTCACAATAGAGCAAGCATAAATTATCGGAAGGTGCTTGAATTTTAGTTTTTCTGTTATTTGGTGCACACTTTTCTACCTGAAATGGCATTATTTTTCTTCCGGTATGTATTTCATTAATACGTGTTCAACATTATCAAGATGACTCATCATAAAATGCTGAGCGTCTTCTGCATGCTGAGAAAGAATAGCTTCATAAATTTGCTGATGCTCTTTATAAATCCGTTCAGCCGTTTTTTCTTCTGCATAAAGCCAGATGCGTCTTGTCTCTTTCATTGTTTCAATCATCATTTCTGATACGTTATTCATAAGCTTCACTAAAAGAGGGTTTTGCGAGGCTTTGGCAATAGCTAAATGAAAAGCAAAATCTGCTTTCTCTCCTAGCTCTTCATTGCCAAACGCTCCTTTCATTTGTTCCAGGCTATCGGACAGCTGGTTGAGGTCCGCATCCGTCCGCTTTTGAGCTGCAGCACGAACAGCCCCAATTTCTAATACTTTTCTCACTTCAAGCAAATGTTCAATATCATTTTTATTCATTAATACAGCGCTAGTTACAGGCAAAGACAGCATATCAGAGTTAAATTCGCGTACAAATGTGCCTTCTCCTTGCTTCATCTCCAGCAGCCCCATCGCTCGCAAAGCGCTAAGAGCTTCACGAATAGCTGAGCGCCCTACCTGAAAGTTTTCTGCGAGCTGCTGCACTGAATCCAAACGGTCACCAGGCTTTAAGCTACCTTCTTTTATATTCTCAAGAAGCGTTTCAGCTACTTCTTCGTATATTTTTTTTGGCTTAATTCGCTTATATTCCACGTTTTCCACCTCATTTTTTTCGTTCACCAAGGTTTACATTAACCGAGACTCTTTCTTCTTTTACGTTTCTGTTACATTTTACCGAAATCCTTTCCCCTCCACAACAAAAGTGCCAAGGTATTTATACTTTATTTCTCAAATGTGCTAAAATAGTAAATTGATTTCATATTACGAGTTAAAAGGAGCTTTTTGAATGAACATTGTTGTCAGTACATTGAATGCGAAGTATATCCATACTTCTTTAGCCCTTCGATGTTTAAAAGCCTATGCAGAGCCTGACTATAAAGTGGATATGGCCGAATATACGATTAAAGATCCTGCTATGAACATTGTCACGGATTTATATAAACGCAACCCAGATATTATTGGTTTCAGCTGTTACATTTGGAATATTGAAGAAACGATTAAAGTGGCACAAATGCTTAAAAAGATCAATCCCGAGCTCATCATTATATTCGGTGGACCAGAAGTAACCTATGATGTAACTCACTGGCTAGAGCGTATTCCTGAAGCTGACTTTATCGCGATCGGTGAAGGAGAAGAAACATTCAAGCAGCTGTTGGACGAACTTCACGGAGAGCGTCAATTTGAAAACGTAAGCGGCGTGGCTTTCCGAAAAGAAGGAAAACCAGTTGTAAACCCGCAGCGCAATAAAATTGACCTGCGCGAAATGCCTTCTCCTTTCCGTTTTGAAGAAGACCGCCAAGAACTTTCAAAACGCGTTGTGTATATTGAAACGAGCCGCGGCTGTCCGTTTAGCTGTCAGTTCTGTCTCTCTTCTATTGAAGTAGGCGTTCGTTATTTCGATAGAGAAAAGGTAAAAGAGGATATTCGCTATTTGATGGATAACGGAGCGCGCACGATTAAGTTCGTAGACCGCACGTTCAACATCAGCCGCAGCTACGCCATGGAAATGTTCCAATTTTTAATTGATGAACACCGTGAAGACACCGTATTTCAATTTGAAATTACTGCCGATATTATGCGCCCAGAAGTTATTCAGTTCTTAAACGATCATGCGCCAAAAGGATTATTCCGTTTTGAAATTGGCGTTCAATCTACAAATGATGCTGTCAATGAACTAGTCAAACGCAAACAAAACTTTAAAAAGTTAACGCGTACCGTAACAATGGTAAAAGAAGGCGGAAAGATCGACCAGCATTTAGACTTAATCGCGGGACTGCCAGACGAAGATTATAACTCATTTAAAAATACGTTTAATGATGTATTTGCACTTCGCCCTGAAGAGCTTCAGCTAGGCTTTTTGAAAATGCTTCGCGGCACCGGCTTACGCTTAAGTGCGCCTCGCTATAATTATCAATACATGGATCAGTCGCCTTATGAAATTTTAAGCAATAACGTCTTGCCATTTTCAGATGTCGTACGTATTAAACATGTAGAAGATATTTTAGAAAAGTTTTGGAATGACCATCGAATGGATGAAACAATAGAGTTTTTAGTAGAGCACTGCTATGATACACCTTTTGATTTCTTCCAAAACTTCGGGACTTATTGGGATGAAATGGGCTGGGTTCGAATCGGCCATCAGCTTGAAGATTTATTCAGACGCCTTAGACAGTATATTGAAACAGAGAATTTTTCAAATGAAGAAATGATTGAAGGGTTTATGAAAATTGATTATTTACAAAACCAAAAGCATAAGCCTCGTAAACCTTGGTGGGACGATAAAGTAGAAAAACAAATCCGCTCTCATTACTATCAGCAAATGCTTGCTAACCCTTCTATTATGGGACAGGCTTTTGAAGCTGAGCAGCTCGCTGAAAAAGAATTATACAAGCACACTGTTTTAGAGATTCTGCCATTTGACTATATGTATTATAAACAAACGGGAAAAATAAATGAACAACCATCTGTTCTTCTTGCTTATTATGATCAAAAAGCAAATGATACAAAACTTTATTCAGCACCTGTAGAGGCATTTGGCCTTCCAGTTGTAAGCTAAAACCTCGGATATCCGAGGTTTTTTCTTTAACATTCTTTTTTCTTTTTTTGCTCTTTATCAGACTTTGTCTTTCCTAAAGATTCATATATTTTAGCTGCGTTAGGATCGCCCATTTCCGCTCCGAACTCTTCTTGCAGTAACTGTTTTTGCTTCGCTTCAGTGCTTGCGATATGCTTATTATTTTGTTTATGTTTGCTCATCGTTATTTACCTTGCTTTCCTTTTTTCGAATTACGATTCGCGCCTTTAGCCGGCTCCTCGCCGCCAGCATATTCAGCCGCAAATTCTGCATCTGAAAGGCTCTCTTTTGGTGTATTATTGTTAGTCAGTGCTGATTTGTACCCTACTTTACGCTTTGCCATCATATATCCCTCCTATGCTTGGAAGTCCATTGAACTTCCTTTTCTTAGAATGCACTTTCTGATGCGTAATATAAGCAGAAAAAGCTGTAAAAAAGCTGTTGAAACATAACGAAATCACTTTAATCTAAAGACAAACAAATGGGATAAATGAGTTCATCTGAACAGCTGGAAGCAGCTAAACATATGAGACCTATGTTTTACCATCATAAAAAGATCCGAACGAGCTTGATTAAGAATTAAGCTCGTTCGGATCCTTCTTCAATTAACATATTTTTACCTCAGCCTCTTTTATCCAATAATAATACGTTCTTTCGGATAGTGATAATCCGGTCCAGACGTTGGACGGCGAAGCATTAAAATAAATGAAAACATGCCGATTCGGCCAATAAACATTAAAATCATAATAACGCATTTACCGATATCAGAAAGCCCTCCTGTAATTCCCATTGATAAACCTGTTGTCCCAAAAGCTGAACACACTTCAAAAATAAGCTCAATGAGAGAAAAATGTTCTGTAATACTTAAAATAAGAAGAGAAATCGAGCAAATGATTACCGCTAACATCGATACAGCTACTGATTTAATAATGTCATCTTCATGAATTTCGCGGCGAAAAATTTTAATCGTCTTATTTCCTCTTACGTAATAAAACAGGAAAAGAATATTTAATGCAAACGTCGTCGTACGAATTCCTCCCCCTACTGAGCTCGGTGAAGCCCCGATAAACATCATCGCGCTCATCATAATTAACGTAGGAAGCGAAAACTCATTAATATTCATGGTCGCCACTCCTCCGCTCCTTGTAGCAGCGGATTGGAAAAACGCATAAAAAAACGATTCATCCCAAGACTTATCTGCTAAAAATCCTGAATGCTCTAGCACAAGAATCAAGATTGTCCCCCCTGCTAACAGCAGAAAAAACATAATAGTCGTTAGCTTCGTAAATAGCGAAAACTGAAATTTACGCTTATCTTTAAATGTTAAAAAATAGTGCTTAATTTCAATTAATACAGGGAATCCAATCGCTCCAAGCGTAATTAAAATAACGGTTACCACTTGTACAAAATAATCATGGGCATACGGAATAAATGAAGATCCTGTAATATCGAAGCCAGCATTTGTTGTAGCGCTGACAGAAGCAAAGAAACCATGCAGAAACGCATCTGTCCAGCTCGAATAATAACGGAGAAAATGTAATCCCAAAACAATGGCGCCAACTAGTTCAATGGCAAAAATAATAAATAAAATATTTCTCATCAAGTCAACTAATCCTGATAAGCGGGATTGGTTATGGTCTGTCATAATGAGCTGACGTTCCTTTAAACCGATTTTTTTACCCAAAATCATCCAAATAAATGTACTGAGTGTCATTACACCAATACCACCGATTTGAAAAATAAAAGCGAGCAAAAAATAGCCCGTCGTACTAAATGTATCCGGAGTAGAGACAGGTGTCAGCCCTGTTACACTTACCGCACTGACGGCAATAAATAAGCGATCAATAAATGCTAACTTCACTCCCGGCTTTAAAGCTTCTGGAATACTAAGTAATAGAAATCCAAGCGTAACAGCCACTATGTAAAATGTAACAATAATTTGAGCTGAAGACATCTGCCTTACTCGTCGTTTCCATGGTTGCGGCATAATCTGACATTCCTTTTTTGTTATAATACTAATAGTTTTCTTCTTTCTTCCCAAAGCATACTCATTGTTACACGGATCGCAATATCCATGTAAAAAATCCCATGTTTAAGAAGGTGACTACATTAGTATAAAAGAAGTCACCTCACTTGTCATTAGATATCATAAATCCCGACAGCCCGCATAAAGAATCATCACTCAATATTGTCTGCTTACACAAAAAAACGAACCACTAATATCAGTGGTTCGTTTTTCACTTAGGCTAAAATACTTTTGTCCCAGCCTCGTCTTTATTTTATTTAGAGCGTTTTTCTAGCCAATCGCCGATTGAAGGATATGTTTCCTTCACTGCTTTTGGACCAAATACAACAGATACGTGACCTGTTTGCAACAATTTATACTCTTTATCTTCACTTGAAACAGCGTCCATTAAAGCTGCCACTTGATGCGGCATCGCAATATGATCACGGCTAGCAGCAATGTTTAAAATATTAGCTTTAATATTTTTCAAATCTACTTTGCGTCCGCGAACTTCAAGTTCACCATTGATTAATTTGTTTTGTTGATAGAAGTCACGAATCCACTGACGATAAGCTTCACCAGCAAATGGGATGCCGTCAGCCACCCACTTTTGCATGAGCTTCCAGCTTTCAACAAAACGCTGATTTTCCGAACGGTCCACCAATGTTACATATGGACCGTAGAAATTCGTGATTGGCTTTAACATCTTGTTTCCAAAGTCAATCATCTCTGGAGGGATATTTCCAAATGTATCTACTGCTTTATCTAAATTAAAGTAGCGATCGTCTAGGAATGCCCCGTATAAACCTGTATCCGAGAAATCAAATGGACTTGTCATAAAAATTAAGTTTTTAATCGGCAAGTCTTCATTTAATGCAGCAAAAATAGATGTCATGGTTCCGCCCATGCAGTAACCAAGAACAGACAACTCAGGAGATTTAGAAGTGCGGAGCACCTTTTTCGCCGCTTTTGGAATATAATCCACAATATAATCATCTAGCTTCATATTGCTGTCTTCAAGCCCAGGAGTTCCCCAGTCAAGTAAATACACGTCAAAACCGCGGTTTAATAAGTATTCAACAAGGCTGTTTCCAGGCGTTAAATCTAAAATATACGGTTTATTGATCAGTGCATATACGAGTAAAATTGGTGTTTTATGCAGGTTATCTTTTACTGGCGTATAGCGGTATAATTTCGCTTTATTCTTTTTCCAAATAACCTCTTTTGGTGTTAATCCAACTTCCGGTTCCGCTTCTGTTGTCATAATTTCATATGCACGCTTAAAACGTCTTGCAGAACTTTTATATTCACTTGGCATTGATTTGATTAATTTTTCCCACTCTTGCACGTAAGGAATTGCCACGAATATACACACCCTTTCATTTCATTAGTAGTTAGTTAACAAGCACAGCCCCGACAAAAGTCAGGGCCAGCATCTATTACATGTATAAGCCGCCGTTAATGTTTAACTGTTGTCCTGTAATGTACGCGCCGTCTTTTGCTAAGTAAACCACTCCGCGTGCAATTTCTTCAGCGTGGCCTAAGCGACGAGTTGGGATTTTTGCTACAACTTTTGCACGAACTTCTTCTGGCATTGCCATTACCATTTCCGTTTCAATAAATCCTGGGCAAATTGCATTAACTGTTACGCCTGACTTAGCTAATTCAAGAGCTAATGATTTAGTGAATCCTAGCATACCTGCTTTAGCAGCTGAGTAGTTTGTTTGACCAAATCCGCCCGCTTGACCAATAATTGATGAAATATTGATAACACGACCGCCTTCAGATTCTAAAAGGTGCGTTAGCGCAGCTGATGTTGTGTTGTATACGCTATGTAAGTTTACATCAATTACTTTTTTCCAATCTTCTTCACCTAACTTCTTGAATGAACGGTCGCGCGTAATTCCAGCATTGTTTACTAGAATGTCTAATTGACCAAACGCAGCTTTTGTTTCTTCGATTAGGTGTTTTGCTTGATCTACATAAGACACGTCAGCTTGAACCGCAATAGCTTCTCCGCCGTTGTCTTTAATTTCTTTGACAATTGCTTCTGCAGATTCTTTACTGCTGTTATAGTTTACTGCTACTTTTACTCCATTAGAAGCAAGCTCACGTGTAATTGCTGCCCCGATACCTTTAGATCCGCCTGTTACGATTGCTACTTTACCTTGTAATGTTGTCATGAAAAATTTCCCCCTTGCTTCTTCAGCGATGATTTTTACTGTAAATACAGCAGTTGATGTTGTTATAAAATCCCCTATACCTTACTTGCGAGCCGGCTGCTCAGTTTTTTGAGCGTTTGACGGTTTTGCTTCAGATTTAGCTTCTGCCTTTGGCTTTTCAGCTAATTTTTCTTGTTTTTCTAAAAGCTGAGCCTGAAGCTGCTCACCTTGAGTTTTAATTTGTTTTTGAATAGTTTCTTTTAACTCGTCTTGTGTTTTTTGCTGCCCTTCAAGAAGAGACAAAACTTTGTCGAGTTTTTTGTCTAACGATTTGACATCAGATTTCAGCTTAGTGACGTCTTTTTTCAAAGCAGATGCACTTTCTTGCTGTGCTTCTAGTTCATCAAAACGATCGTCAAATTGCTCTTCTAATAATTCTACTTTTTCTTCCACATTGATAACTAATGACGCAACGTTTGCTACATCTTCTTTTGTGGGTACATTTACTTGGTGCAGATAGCGCCCCGTTACTTCATTTACTGCTTGTTGATATTGAAGGTTCATATTTAGCACATTTCCCATGAGCTGGGAAAATTCTTCACGATTCATATTGTCCCCAATAACTTTACCCCAGTAAGATTCGGTTTTGTCATATACGTCTTTCCATGCTTGAAACGGATCAAATACTTTTTGCTGTTCCAAAACTCCATCTCCTTTCTTGTGTACGTTAAAAGTGATGGCTTTCAATATGGACACTTAATGTGACAAGCGACATATTAGAAGCTCTAAGTAAACGCAACCAATTTTGCGTTTATTTATTGGATAATGTAAATCTTTTCACAATTCACTTACCAACAAATTATAAATGTTATAAAAATTACCTACATGTACTATTATAAATACGTTTTCCAAAATAAACAATTCTAAATCTTTGTTTATTTTTGAATTTTTTTGACGCTTTTTGTCGAAATCCAAAAAATCGTTCTTTTTTCCTGTATTTGAAAGACCTGTTTTAAAGTGTTGACAATTTTTTCATCTAGGTGTAAATTACACATATGGAAAACAAATTCTCTTTTTTCGAAGGGGTGATTACCTTGGGATCAAGTGAAAAAGATAACACCTCTAATTCAAACAACTTAGAAAAATCGATTAGCGGTGCACCAAAAAACTTGATGGTTCCTTTTCTTCTTTTAAGTTTGAGAGGTTGGAATCTACATGGTTACAAGCTCATTCAGCAACTAATGAGCTTTGGATTCACATCAGTTGATCAGGGAAATGTCTATCGCACGCTGAGACAGCTTGAAAAAGACAACTTGATTACATCGCAATGGGATACGTCAGCTGAAGGACCTGCACGCCGGATTTATTCATTAACAGATGCCGGCGAACAATATTTAAGCATGTGGGCTAATTCACTTGAACAGTATCAAAACATGTTAGATTCATTTTTTCACATGTATACCGACATGTTGTTCCCTTTTAGCTCTTCTTCTTCTAAAAAGTCAAAAGAATCAAAAGAGGAAGAAAACGATTAAAGGGATTCACGCAGTACATCTGCGTTTCCTAATATAATGTTAAATTTCACGGTCAACCAGCGAGCGCGGAATGTTAGGTTTATCACACAACTACGAATTTCTTCTTTAACGTTTTGTTCATTACGATAACTGTTCGCCAGACCAAATTATTCAAGGAGGAATTTGATTATGTCAACAGTAAAGTATGATACAGTAATTGATGCAATGTGGGAACAATGGACAAAGGGGTTACAAAACATTGCAGACGGAAACAAACAAATTGAGCAATGGACGTTAAAAGCACTTGAGCAACAGCAAGAATTTGTAACAAAAGCAGTTGAACAACTTCAAGCAACAGACAAACAATGGAAAGCTGAATTAGAAGATCTTCAACAAAAAACAGTTGAAAACTTACGTAAAACAGCTGGAAACGCTGTTGCCGATTCTTATGAAGAATGGACAAACCGCACGCATGAAGCATTAAATAAATTACAAGAGCTTTCTCTTAACCAAAGCAAATCAAGCTATTCTTTAGTAAAGCAAGCTCAAGAACAATATCATCAAGTAGTAACACAATTAGTAGAAGAGCAAAAGAAAACGCGCCAAGAATTCCAACACGTATCTGATGCATACGTAGAACAAGTAAAATCTCTTCAAAAGTCATTTGCTCAGTCTCTTGAGCAATATGCAGTTGTAAAATAATATATAAAAAAGCCCAGCTTCTTTGAAAGCTGGGCTTTTTTATACTTTCTTGCAAACCATTACCAGTATGCAAAATAGGAAACAACAAATAATACAGATACAGCAGTGAACTGCTGTACCACTAAAAAAGGAGATGACTAATCATGGCTAGAACAAATAAACTATTAACACCAGGCGTAGAACAATTTTTAGATCAATATAAATATGAAATCGCTCAAGAATTTGGGGTAACTCTAGGTTCTGACACTGCTGCACGCAGCAACGGTTCAGTAGGCGGAGAAATCACAAAACGCTTGGTGCAACAAGCTCAAGCTCACTTAAGCGGCAGCACACAAAAATAAAACATAACTTCATAACATGGCTAAAAAAAGGCACCTGCGTGTGCCTTTTTCTTACATAATATAATCTTTTAAATACACGTAGTCCCCCGCTAATATAATAACCATCGCGATAATATATTTACGGTTTCTTTCAATTGTTTTCCGGCTCACTTTGACATGTTTTTCAATCAAGCGAATAGGAAGCTGCCGCTTTAAAAACAGCTTATCTTTTAATTCTTTTTCATTGACGATAAATGATGCAACTTCGACTGCATTTCCCCTTGCATCCTTATGTTTAGGAGACGTGTTGATAATGTCTTCAAGAGTTAATTTAAACAATTTTAACGCTTGACAAAAATAAGTCATTTCCTCTTGAATACATGAAGTTTCACTTTGCTTTTTATAGTTAGAAAGCGATATATCCCTCTCTACCTTACCTTGAATAAAACCTTCATTTTCAATTCGGCTATAGAGCAGCGTTTGATTTCTCTTTTCTTTTCGAATATAGTCGATGACTCTTCTTTTAATAATAAGTTCCGCAAATGCAAGAAGAGATCGTCCTTTTTGGATTGTGTAGTTTTCAATGGCTTCATTAAATGCAATCAGACCAATGCTAAATTCATCGTCAGCTTCACTTATATAACGTTTACATACAGCTGAAACAACTTTAGCAATAAACGGTTTATATTGTTGAATCATTTCGTTATGTAATTGTTTATCCCCTTGCTGAATCGTCAGTACAAGCGTTTCAAGCGATGGAGGCGTTTGAACTTTTGTGAGCATTGGCTTCACCTCTTTTACTATACTCAGTTGCTTTATACCATGTTAATATCCATTCTTTTGATGACAAACAGGGTTGAGAAGCGCTATGCTCCTTTTAATTTCCCTTTATTATAACCCATAATAGCTCAATTTTACCAATTAACATACATTTGAAATATATGTTTATAAACTGAAATAAACTTCATTGAACTGAATTACTCATGGCTGCTTCTGTTCTCTACAGAATATGAACGAAAAAGCAAAACATTCGGATATAAAATAATTAAACAGCAGTTAGTTCTTTTACCCTTTATCTAAACAATCTAAACTAGGTATTTTATCTCAATATAGAAAACGCGCCTTCAATTGACATTGAAGGCGCGTTTTTTTGTATTATTGATTTTCAATTTTCTTTAATGAATCTTTTTCTTTCTCTGAGCCTTCAAGATCAGTTTGTTCTTTGTTTTTAGATAGAAACCAGCCTGAAGCTGCTATGCCAAGTAACACAACCCAAAACGTAATTTTCCATACTTTTGATTCAGGAAAGTGTTCACTAATAATACCTAACTCCGGATGAGCAAGAGTGTAAACTGCTAGCTTAACCCCTACCCAGCCTACGATAGCAAAAGCTGCCGTTTCTAGCCCCGGGCGCGTATTTAATAGTTTGACGAACCAAGTTGCAGCAAAACGCATAATAATTAATCCCATAATTCCTCCGGCGAAGATCACCAAGAATTGTCCGCCATCGAGTCCGCCAATTTGAGGAAGATTTGTTGTTGGCAACGTAACGGCGAGAGCCACAGCGGCCAAAATTGAATCAACGGCAAAAGCAATGTCTGCTATTTCTACTTTTAAAACCGTCATCCAGAAACTTGAGCCCTTTTTCCCGTCTGCTTCTTTCACTTTTTCATGATCATCTTTTTTTACATATCGCTTCACAATATGATTAATGGAAATGAACAATAAGTAAATGGCTCCTATAGCTTGAAGCTGCCATACGTCGACTAAAAATGAAATTAAGAACAACGAACCAAATCTAAAAATAAAGGCACCGGCTAGTCCGTAAAATAATGCCTTCTTGCGTTTTTCTTCTGGTAAATGTTTGACCATAATAGCCATCACAAGAGCATTATCCGCCGCCAAAATCCCTTCTAATGCAACCAGCACTAGCAATACCCATCCATACTCTAACAAAAGCGATGCATCCATAAAAATCCCCTCTCGTTTCTTGTATAAGTTTATTTATTCTCATTACCGGAATAAAACACAAAAAGACCTTTGCCAAATATGGCAAAGGTCTTGCTAAGCATAATCATTATGCCAACAAAGCCGATGGAATGCTCCATGTAATGACGACTTTGTTTCAGGTTTCCCTGACGCTACTCCCCTTTACTCCTTAAGAAGTAAATGTATTAAGTTGTTTTTATTTTACAAAAGGTCCACTAATAAGTCAATTAAAAGCCTTCTAAACTTTTGTTAAGCTTTTGTTAAGCGTTTTAATACATTCAAAAACGTTACAATATGAATAGGCTTTGTTACGTATTCACTAAAACCGACTAAAAAAGCTTGATCGATATCGCTTTGCATCGCGCTTGCACTCAAGGCGACTCGCGGAATATGCTTCAACTCTTTTTCCAGCTGAAGCTGTGTGCATACCTCAAAACCATTCATATCAGGCAGATCAATATCAATTAAGATCATATCTGGTAAAATGGACCTGATCAGCCCGATGCCGTTTTCTCCTGTTTTGGCAACTAGGAGCTCAACGTTTTTATATGGAGAAAGAATCGATTGCATAAGCTCAATATTTGTATCGTTATCCTCAATATACACAATTGAAATCGGCATGGAAAAACCCAAAAACGGCTCGGCTTCTCCTTCATCAGATAATTGTTTAGGAACAGGTGAATGTACTAAGGGAAAACGAACCCAAAATGTACTGCCTTTTCCTTCTTCACTTCGCACTCCGCACGTACCATTCATTAATACAACAAGCTGCTTTACAAGCGCCAACCCAATTCCTGTTCCGTCTTTTTCTAGTCTATTTACACGGTAGAAAGGTTCAAAAATCCGATTTAATTCTGAAGCTGGAATTCCAAAGCCCCTATCTTTAATCAATATGGTGACGTGATGCTGAGTGATCTCAGTATAGATAGTGATATCGCGATAAGCGGGCGAATATTTAATGGCGTTTGTAAGCAGATTTAATAAGATCTGCTGAAACCGAAGTTCATCTACTTCAACAAAGACTTCTTGGTATGCGTGAAAGCGAGTATAAAATATACTATGCTTATCTTTTGCTAATGGTTTCATAATTTTAAGTGCGTCTTCAATTGCTTCTTTTACCGACACTGGTTCAAGGTTAATCGCTAAGTGACCTGATTCAATCTTCGATAAATCAAGCGTTTCATTTATTAAATAAAGAAGATGATTACCTGCTTTTAAAATTTTTCGTATACGATTCAATTGTTTTTCTGTTAAATCTTTTTCCCCTTGCTCTTCCAATATTTGTGCATAACCTAAAATACTGTTCAAAGGCGTTCGAAGTTCATGACTTACCTTTGATAAAAATTCTGACTTAGCTTGATTTGCTTTTTCAGCTTCTTCTTTGGCTATAATCATTTGCTGATTGGAATGAAGCAGGTCTTGTTCTTGTTCCTGCTGCTTTGTAATATCATAAAATGTGACAACTACGCCTTTATAGTATTTGCTTTCTTGAAGAGGTTCAGCATTCACCGAAAGCCAAGTCAACTTTTTCTCATTTAAATAAATGCCCATGACTGTATTTCGCACAGGCTCTTTTGTATGAAGACAGCGGACAGATGGAATATCTTCGAGTGCAAAAGCTGTGCCATCAGGATGAATAATTTCCCAGTCTAAACCAAACGGGTTAACCGATAACATTTGGTCATAAGGCACGTTTAGAATCTTAGCAGCGTATGCATTGGCAGCAATTAAGTTACCTTCAAGGTCATGAAACACCACCCCTTCTGACATTGTAGAAAGAACGGATCGATACATGCTTTCACTTTTAGCCAGCTTTTCTCTTGCTTCGTGAAGATCAGTAATATCTACTATAGAACCAATAACTTCTTGTACTTCTCCTTTGTAGATATGAGGCGTTAACTTCGTATAGTAAGCAAAGTCGTTCAAAAGTATTTCATACGACACTTTCTCTCCCGCCCATGCTTTATCATAATAACTCTTATTATCTCTTGCGTAGGATTCAGGTAAAAATTCATCAGATGTTTTTCCGACAACATCTGTTTCCTCATATCCCATTTCACGAATCATTTTGCCTTCGCACATCGTATAGACATATCCTTTACTGTTCTTCACAAATTTAAAAATAGTACCATCTTGCTGTGAAAGCGTGCGTTTTAAATCTTTTTGCAAATCCAAAAGCTGCTGTTGAGCCATTTTTCGATCTGTCACATCTTTGGCGATGACGTAACTGCCTTTAATTTGATCATGAACAATAATGGGCATTTGCGTTACTTCAACGTATACAGGCTGATTATCTTTTCGAATCAGCGTTGCCTCATAATATACAGAGTCTCCGCTCAGGGATTTCCACATATATTCTTCAGCTTTTTCAGCTTCTCTGAACATAGAAGGAAACGGGATTGTCTCCATTTTATTCAACGTGTATCCTGTTAGCTCGATTCCTTTTGGATTAATCGTTTGAATATTGCCGTACAAATCAACTGCACACACAATGTTAGGGTTGTAGTTAAAAAGAGATTGATAATACTCTTCTTTTAATTGACTTTCCCTCACTTCTTCCTGACGCTTAAAAGCAGCAACGAGCAGGAAGACAATGAGTAGCGTAATTGTGATGCTTGCAATAATATTGGAAAATGGCGCTTGATACGGCAGCCACTGGCCCCACCTTCTAGCAACTGAATGTGCAATATGCAGCTTCATTCCATACATACTGATGAAATGCATAGCTGAAATTCCAATACCCAGCAAAATAGAGCTAACAAGTTTAAGAAACGGATTAGCTTTCACGCTTTTCGAACGAAAAAACAAGTGCATCGCATAAAATGCAACGACCAGAGCGATGATGATGGAAAGCAAAACAGATAGCACGGCATAATGAATGTGTGCTTCTGTTTCGATTGCTGTCATTGCAATATAATGCGTACCTAGAATGCTGCTTCCTAAAATAAGCCCTGACCATACCGACGTGTGCCATTTCCAGAATGTCCAAAACGCAACTAATGATCCGCTAATCGCTATTAGTAAAGCAAGGACAGAAAGTACAGCATCAAAATGAAAGCTAACAGGAACATAATAAGCAAGCATCGCAATATAGTGCATCGCCCCCACTCCAAGCCCCATTGAAGTTGCTGACAGTGTGAGCCACAAATAATTGTTCCGCTTCTTTTTCATCATTTTGCTCATAATATCAAGTGCTGTATAAGAGGCAAGAATCCCTACAATGACAGCAAGAAATACGGTAAATTCATTATAGTGACCAGTAATTGAAATCATTTTCTTTCCTTTCAATTCAACGTTACGTCTTCTATCTAACTCTTCTCATAAGAACTATATTACGATCATTTATTCCGAAAGCAGACACATGAAATAGACGAAACTTACATAAGCTTCGTCCTTTCATCAACATAGCTATTTTAGAAGCAGCAGCATCTTTTAATTCGTCATTAACTGATGCAGCTGTTTTTGAACGTCTTGGATTTTTAATTTTGAGATATGAGCATATTCATCAATTTCTAAGAAATAAACAAGATATGTTTCGTTTTTTGGTGTGATGTGCGAAACTTTCTGTAAATTCACGATATAAGACCGGTGTGTTTGACTAAATACAGAAGGGTTCAAATACATATAGATATCACTAATATTTTCATATGTCTCATAGACACGTGATTGAGTATAAATCAAGCATTTTTTTCCGGATTTCTCGATAAAAATAATTTGATCAATTGGAATGTAATAAGTAGAACCATTAAATTTTACAGGCAGTCTTTTTAATTGCTCACCTGGCTTTTTTGACTGATTTTTATCAATTCCAATGGAGTTTTTTGCGCGCTCTAACGCCATATAAAGTCTGGTTTTTTCAATCGGTTTTACAATGTAATCCAGTGCTGACAACTCAAATGCCTTCACAGCAAATTCATCATAACCGGTGATAAAAATGAAGTTTAAATTCGGCTTAATGCGCAGGCACTTTTTTATGGCATCTACACCGTTAATCGTAGGCATATTAATGTCTACGAGCAAAAGGTCTGGACTCTTAGCCATCACTTCCTGTACAAGCTGCTCTCCGTCTTTGCAGGTGCTAATCACTTCAAATTCCGGAAGCTGTTCTATAAAATAATCTAAAATTTCAACCGAATCTTCGTTATCATCGGCAATAATTAAGTTAATTTTGTTCATCCTGACTCCCCCTAGGATACAATGTTAAAGTATAGTACGAACTATTGCCCATTCTGTTTTATGCATGTCTACACATAGTTATAGTGTTTTTATGTTGAGATGAATGATCTACACGGACGCTAATCGTTAATGGAACGCACAACGATTGTTCATGGGGAATATTGCAATAATTGTAGGTTTTCTAGAAGAAGACATAAAAACCGTTTATCTATTATCATTTATTTTCCTAACAATGATTTAATACCCTTTTTATAATCTGTAAATCAGCATGCCAAAATCTTTATTTAACATTTTCAATAAAGGCGACACGCTTTTTTCAATCATTTTGTTTTCTCTTACTATTAAAACATGTTCTACGCTCTTTCACCCATACTTTTATTCGTTTTTTTACTTTTCAATAAAGGTAATTAATTACATTCGCAATATGTATAGTCTATTTATTCACGAAATTTATCCAAAAAGTGTAGGTATTTATTTTATTGGATTTACTATAAAAATTTTAGCATACAAAGCGACCAACTTACATATGTATTCTGGACTAGTTACATTTTGAACTATGACTATTATATCACCACACCCAGTAAATAACATGCATTAAGACTATTAAAATTACCATTTTTATAAGTCTATAGACCCTTATATCAATAAAGCAAAGTACCCTGTTCATTTACTTAATATAGAATAGATGCACCCTCCCTTTGCTTCTTGTAAAAAAATGGACTGAAAGATTCACTTTCAGCCCGTTTTTAATAAAATTTTTATTTGTTTTTTGTGACGATTTGCTGTGCTTGTTTCGGTACAAAAAAGCGATTCTTTTTATCTTGTACCACCACGCTGTCCATTTGAATTTCTTTTCCGTTTACAATAGCAATATTTTTATTTACTGGAAAACGCACCGTTCGCTTATCGTTTGTAACAACCAGCACAGGGTTGTTTTTGTCTTTTGAGTCAACCGCTACCTTTGAGCCTTTAAAAGCTTTATTTGCTTCAATAAATAATTTATTCGTTAACTCATTTAAGTTAATATTCATTGATTTAGCCATATGTTTGGCAATATCCGTATTATCAAAGTGCCCCGTTGGTCGATTTACGCCGTACGAATACAGAAATACATCCTCACCCGTATGGCCGCCCGTTGTGAATCCAAGGTTTGCTCGGTTGGCTAATAACTTGGATAGTGTAGCACTGATTTCTTTTTTATCTCTTGCTTTAGTCAGCTGCGCTTTTTCCTCTGAAGTTAGATTTGATAACCCATACAAAGCAGCTACTTCTTCTTTGTTTGATAAATCTTCTTTTAATTTAGACGTAGCACCTTCTAACGTCATTTTTGCTTTTTTTAATGGATCAATATACGCAGAAACAGGTGTGGTATCATATCCTTTTGTTGTATTTGCATTACCAATTGAAAGGCCGCTGTTTCCGTGATCGGCAATCGCAATAACCATCGTATTTCCATCTTTTTTAGCGAACTCTACTGCTTTGCCCACTGCTTCATCAAACGCTAGTACATCGCTAATCATTCCTACTGGATCATTCGCATGAGCTGCCCAATCCGTTTTGCTTCCTTCAACAAATAAGAAAAACCCGTCTTTATCTTTTGATAGTGTTGTTATTGCTTTATTTGTCATCTCGGACAACTTCGGCTGTTCTGCTTTTGTCTGTGGGCGGTCCATATCATACGCCAAGTCTCGGTCAGCGAAGCTCCCCCAGATTTTTTTGGCGCGTGACTGCTCTAATTCCTTTTTATTTTCTACAAAGTCATATCCTCTTTTATTCAATACATTGACTAAGTTTTCACCGTCTTTCCGGCTTTTTTCTTCTGCTCCTGGAAGAAGAGATTGCTTACCTCCTCCAAGTACTACATCCATGTTTTGATACACTTGCTGCTCCGCTAGCGTTTGAAAATCATCACGGCTATAGTTGTGGGCTGAAAAACCAGCTGGTGTGGCGTGCTGGATTTCAGAAGTAGCCACAATTCCTGTCGCGCGCCCTGAAAGCTTTGCTCCTTCTAGAACGTTTGCTACGGGACGAAATTGATTTTCTTTTTCTACGGATTTAACCCCAGGTGTGTTCACTACTGAAGGAAGCACACCTACATAACCTGAATTTGATTTATTTCCTGTTGCTAAAGCAGTAGCTGCCGGAGCGGAATCTGTAATAGCAGATTCTGCCGAATACGCACGTACTCCCCCGGCCACCAGCTGATCCATATGTAACGGTTTTCCTTTGTACCATCTTGCGAGTGTAGTAGCATTTGAACTCGTGCCGTCCATTACCATCATAATGACATTTTGAGGTTTCTTAGCTGACTTATGCTCCACTTTTGCTTCCGTTTGAATAAGAGAGTTTCCTACACCAAACGAGGCCAATGCTACTGCTCCTGCCAGTGTAATACCTGCTAATTTTTTCTTCATATCAATGTACCCGCTCCTTTATGTAATTATCTTTGACATTTCTAAAGTTATCATTTAAACGTAAACCCACTGTTTATCCATTGTAAAAGAGTGTAAAGTTTGTCTTTATATTCTTCCTTTCTTCTTGAGAAAAAATAGTCGAATAAAAAGGAAGTACATGAACAAACTACCAGTAATAGAAAGTCATGCGAGGGGCACGGTTATGTTTAAACATTTATTTAAAAAAAAGAATGCAGACGATCAGCCCAAAAAATCATTGGACGAACTGATTAAACAATTTAAAAAATCAAGTGATTTCACAACATTAGCCATTGGTTCGCAGCATCGCAAATACATCATCACTTATTTTAAGCAGCTCGTAAATATGCAGAGTGTTGAAGATAAAATACTTGAGCCTTTTCAAAAACTAGACTTCACCTTAAGCAGCGTATATGAAGTCGAAAATGTTCTGCCGATTGAAGATATTTCTGTTACAAAAGATACAAAAGAAATTTTAGAAAAACTGCTGCGCGGCTATGTGATGTTTCAATTGCATAAAGACGATAAGCTAGTAGCGCTTATTAAAGTTCAAAGTTTTGATACAGGGTTTCGAAAAGAAAATGAAACGGAAAATGAGTTCAGCGTTGTTGGTCCTAAAATTGGTTTTGTAGAGGATTTAGATGTCAATCTCTACTTAATGAGAAAAACGGTCATTTCCGAAAACCTTATTTTTAAAGAACTCACCGTAGGAAATAAATCGAAAACGCGCGTGGTGCTTGTTTACTTAGAAGGCGTAACGAACCCTCAGCACGTGGACACTATGACCCAGCGCCTTGAAGATATAGATTTCGACGTCATTTTTGATAGTACAATGCTTGATCAATTAATTTCCGATAATTCTTCTACAGCGTTTCCGCTTTTTTTAACAACAGAGCGGATTGATCGAGTCTTGTTTAGTCTGTTAAACGGGCAAGCTGCCTTCTTTTCAAGCGGTTCACCCTACGCAGTTACAGGGCCGTCAACGCTGCTTGACTTCTTTATTTCACCTGAAGACTACTATTTACCATGGGTTCTAGGATCGTTTTTCCGAGTTATTCGTATTTTAGGCGTCTTTTTCTCTATTTTTGCTACGCCTCTTTATGTAGCCATTGTTACGTATCATTATGAGATGCTTCCAAAAGACCTGCTGGGTCCTATTATCTTTTCAAGGACCAACGTTCCTTTTCCACCCGTCATCGAAGTACTTTTTTTAGAAATCACCATTGAACTGCTTCGTGAGGCCGGGGCCAGACTTCCAACAAAAGTAGGTCAAACACTGGGAATCGTAGGCGGGATTGTTATTGGGCAAGCAACAGTCGAAGCGGCGTTAACAAGCAATATTTTGCTTATTATTGTTTCACTGACAGCTTTAGCTTCTTTTACAACGCCAATTTTTAAAATGTCTAATACCATCCGACTGCTACGTTTTCCGTTTATTTTGTTTGCCACTGCGTTCGGTTTAGTCGGCATCACCTTTGGTTTTTGTTTCTTACTGGTTCATTTGCTTCGTTTAAAATCTTTGGGCATGCCTTATCTTGTTCCGCTTTTTCCGTTTCGTCCAACAGAGTATAGGGATACCTTTCTGCGATTGCCCTATAGTCATACGGCTAAGCGGCCAAGCTACTTGCGTCCTTTAGAACGCTTCCGCTATAACCCTAATAAAGCGAATAAGACTAAAAGAAAAAGTAATTTAGATAACGAGTAAAGCGGGGAAACGTCATGAAGAGAATACTTATTTTATGCACTTGCCTTACTTTCTTAACAAGCTGTGCAGACCGTGAAACGATTGACGAAATTCAAGTAGTCAACTCCATAGGATATGATTATATTCCTCAAAGCAATAAAGTCAGAGGAACGATTTTATACCCTATCTATAAATATGGACCAACGGAAGAACCAAGTATTATTGCGGCTACTGCTAATTCATCGTTTGATATTCCACTTCGCTTAAACAATAAATCATCTCTTCCGGTGGCTTTTGGGCAGCTGAGGAGCATCGTCATGGGAAAAGAATTTGCAACACATGGCGTGAATGAATTAGTAAATACAATTGCTAGAAATCCAGACCTTGGACGTAATATTAAATTAAGCATTGCAGATGGCAACGCACATGAATTATTGAGCTCCGTTACGAAAAAGAAAATTAAAGACTATCAGTTTATTTCTAATTTGATTGAACAAAATATCCGAACAGAAAACTTGCCTAACACCAATTTACAAATTTTTTTATTCAGTTTTTTTAGCGACGACCGCGACCCTTATCTTCCTGTTTTAGCACAGCAAAAAGATGCCATTAAATTAAAGGGACTGGCGCTTTTTAAAGAACAAAAAGTCGTTACAACCATCGGAATGAAAGAAACATTTTTATTCAAGCTGCTAACGAGCGGAACAAAGCACGGCCGCTACTCAGTAAAAATTAAAGAAAGTGACCGTAAAGGCGAAATTATACTGCAAAACTTGCGCACCAAAACAAAGTATGAAATTAAAGGAAATCATCAGCATCCAAGTATTGTCGCGCACTTAACTGTTGACGGCCTTGTAAAAGAATTTCCTGGATGGATAGATTTAACAGACCCGGCTCGTATTAAAATGGTTGAAAAAACGCTTCAAAAAGAGATTGAAAAAGACGGGGATGCCTTTATTAAGAAGCTTCAGCGGCACAAAATCGACCCCATTTGTTTTACAGATTATGTTCGAAGTAAAACGCGAGGGTTTAACAGTGAAAAATTCAAAGCGCAATATCCGGATATGAATATTGAAGTAAAAGCTCGCGTTCATCTTATTCAAACCGGTATTAGCAACTAGGAGGAAGAAAAGATGCACAATACAATTAAAGAAGAAAATCAAGTTTCCCCTTCTTTTCTTTTTTTCTTAGTTCACTCTACTCAGATTGGCGTTGGAATACTAGGATTTCAGCGTTATGTTATTAAAGGTGCTGGATATGAAGCGTGGATATCTATCTTTCTTGCTGCGATCAGCGTCTGTATTTTATTAGCGATGATCTTTAATATCTTAACCCGCGAAAACAGCGATATTATTGATATTCACCGGTTATATTTTGGAAAATACCTTGGAGGAGCTTTAACTCTTGCGGCATCGGCTTATTATTTTATTTTTGCGTTAACCATTTATCGAACGTACGTAGAGATTTTACAAATATGGATGTTTCCACAGCTGGAAACATGGGTTGTATCACTTGTTTACTTGCCCATTATTTACTATACAGTTTCCGGTGGGTTTCGTGTGATCACTGGGATTGCTTTTTTTGGGGTTATGCTCCCCTTGCCGCTCATATTTGCATTGATTTACCCATTAAAATATGGGCACCTTAATAATTTATTTCCTTTATTTGACCACACGATATGGGAATTTTTAATTTCAACTAAAATGATGACTTTTGAGAATTTAGGATTTGAATCCGTGCTTTTTTTCTATCCTTTTATAAAAAATGGCTCTACTAGTCAGAAGTGGGGGCAATATGGCATTTTGTTCAGCACTTTTTTATACTTGTGCACAGCATTAGTCTCATTTGCCTACTTTAGTCAAGGACAGTTAGCTCGTACCATATGGCCAACTTTAACGATGGCCAAAATTATTGAAATTCCATTTTTACAGCGTTTTGAATATATTTTAATTTCTCTGTGGCTTTTAGTCGTTCTTCCTACTATTGCTGTCAGCGTATGGTGTACAATTCGTGGATTTAGTAAAACATTTAATAAGCCGCCTACGATTTTTCTCATATTAGTTCTTATTGCCCTTCTTGGTTTCTCTATTTTCTTTGATGATCGGGAAACCATCGATCAGCTTAATACACGATTATCCATGACCGGCTTTTACTTTATTTATGGCTACATTCCCTTCCTTTTTCTCTATAGCCTCATTCGAGCTAAAATAAAACAAAAGAAAGCACAAAAAGAAGAGCGTGAGCCAACTTTAAGTTGAATCACGCTCTTTTTTTCATATTATTTTATTTATTAAATAAAACAGCGTATTCCCCGTATCCTTCTTTTTCTAAATCTTCCTTTGGAACAAAGCGAAGAGCTGCTGAGTTGATGCAGTAACGCAAGCCGCCTGCATCTTGCGGACCATCATCAAATAAATGACCTAAATGAGAGTTAGCCGTTTTGCTTCTTACTTCTGTACGAACCATATTATGACTAACGTCCATGTTTTCTTTTACTTCATCTTTATTAATCGCTTTTGTGAAAGACGGCCATCCACATCCGGCATCATACTTATCAGTTGAACTAAACAACGGCTCTCCTGATACGATATCTACATAAATACCATCTTCTGTATGATCCCAAAATTCATTGCGAAACGGAGGTTCCGTTGCATCGTTTTGAGTCACTTCATACTGAATGGGCGTTAATGTCGTTTTCAGCTGCTCGTCGCGTCCAAAGTCTTTCCAGTTTTCTTTAATAAAACGATCACGTCCAGATCCGCGTCGATACATAGCATAGCGGAATTTATTTTTCTTATAATAACCTTGATGGTATTCTTCGGCTTCATAAAACGGTTTTGCCGGTAGAATTTGGGTAGCAATCGGCTCAGAAAAACGACCGCTTGCTTCTAATTGCTGCTTCGATTCTTCGGCTAGTTCCTTTTGGTGTTCATTGTGGTAAAAGATAGCTGTTCGATACGAGTCGCCTCGATCCGCAAATTGTCCGCCTGCATCCGTTGGATCAATTTGCGGCCAGTATAGTTCCAAAAGCTTTTCATATGGAAAAACTTCTGGGTCAAATGTAATTTGGACCGCTTCATAGTGGCCCGTTGTTTCTGAGCATACTTCTTTGTACGTCGGGTTCTCTTTGTGACCGCCTGTATAGCCAGATACAACTTTTATAATGCCTGGCTGTTCATCAAAAGGCTTCACCATACACCAAAAACAGCCGCCCGCAAAAGTTGCTACTTCATATTGTTCTGTCAAAAAGATGACCTCCTTCATGTGTTCTTTCTATTATTATACGCTGATTTTATGTTCTCACCAACTAACTTGCCTTTTATACTCTTTGCGTTTTAAAACAAAAAAATAATCAGTGAAGCTCATATTCACTGATTATTCTTCCGTATTTAAAGCGCTTTATTTTTGATCACCTTTAATTTTGTGAAACAGCTGATTCATCGTTTCAATTTCTTTATCTGTAAAGTGCTCAAAACGCTCAAGGAAATAGGCTTGTTTCTTCTCTTGAATAGCATTAAAAATATCCTGTCCTTCCTTGGTCAGTTCGATATCAATAATACGCCGATCGTTTTCAGACCGTTTGCGTGCAATATAGCCTTTTGATAAAAGCAAGTCGGTTACCGCCGTAATGTGGCTTGCTGACACTTGAAGATACTTGGATAAATCAGTTGATCGCTGTCTGCCTGAATCAACCAGCATACGAAGCACCATAAATTCATTTGTTGATAGCTCTGAATTGTATACTTCATTAATTTCTTGGCGAAGCTGTCTGAACACAAAGCGAAACAGCGTCTCCATTTCTTGAACGAGCTCTTCTCTTTTTTTCACTTGTCACTCTCCTTATCGCTATCACATGATAACGAATATGTATTTACGAAAGTATTTCACTTTCTTAACTTAATTAGTTTTATCAAATTACTAAGCGTTTCGTCAACTATTATTGAGATTTTTTTCCACAAACCTGTACGAATTGATGTATTTTTCATAAAATTCCATAAAAAAAGCAATTTACCGTTATGGTAAATCGCCGCTAGTAGCTAAAAATACCGGTTAAAAAGCTTCTCCATCTCGGAACAGGCTTTTTGGCTTTTAAGCTATCTTCACTTTTTAACTGACTTTCAAGTTCCACTACTCGATTTTCTAATTTCGTAATAACTTTATTTAATCGATCGATTTCTGAACGATGCTCTAAAATTTGAAAGGTCACTACTTCTCCCGCTTTTTCTTCTGTACGCTTTTCATTTTCAATCAGCCTTAAAAAAAGCTGATCAAGCTGCTTTTGCATGTCTTGCGCACGTTCATCAGATATAACGACTTCCTCTTTTTCTACTACTTTTTCTACCACTTTGACGACGGCTTGACGATTGCGGTTTTTTTGAAAGTTTCTAAGTGCTTCAATATTTTCTTCTGTAAACTCACAGTGTCCCGATTCATTTCTCTCTAGCTCGATATCCGCCATTTTGACCCACTTTAATACCGTACTTGGATGTATTCCCAGCGACTTTGCCACATCTACCGTTTTCATCGTCATGTTCCATCCCTCCATTTTTTTCATTTACTAGCCATTTCGAGAGAAATTTTTAAATCCCTTCATACGTGACAAAACTAGTATGAATTCGTCAAAGAAAGTGGACGTTCAACAAATGAAGAAAATGATGTCATTATTGCTTAGAAAAACTCGTACAATCCTTCTGCAAAATAACAAAATTCGTGCTGTGAAATCTGCTTGCCGTATCCCTTAAAAAAAGCAGCGCGCTCTTTACCGGTAAAAATTCCGCCTTCAAAGCGAACAGCAAGGGCCATATCATACGGGCATCTCCGCAGGTTCCTCCGCTCCAGCCAATAACAGCTGTTTGAACAAATTTGTAAGCACTCGGGCTTTGAAAGTCCGCCAGTGCCTGTATATTTTTTAATACATAATATTCCTTATATAACCATTTTCTGTACTTTTCCCTTTTTGCCCGCTTTAAAACATATCTCCCTTTAGCGGTATGAAGGATCCCAACATCCGATGTACATCCTTGCTTTGGAAACGTCACTTTTTCGATTTGCTTTACATACTTTTTTATCGAATGAGGAATTTCTTCTACTATAATAGGATGCAACTGTTTCACTCTCCTTTCTTTCTACATTCTCTTTCGATTGCTCTTTCCCTACAAAAAAAGTTGAGACATAGCGAAATTAATTCAATCTAAGACAAACAAATGAGGTAAATGAGCTATTATGAAGAGCTTATAACGCCGCTGTTGATTTCCGTGCAAGACTTCGCTTTCCGCGGGCGGCCGGTGAGCCTCCTCGTCGCTTCCGCTCCTGCGGGGTCTCACCTGTTCCGCTTTTCCCGCAGGAGGCTCCGTCTTTCCCTCCAATCAACAGCTAGAAGCAGCTAACTACATACATAAAACCTACGCTCACCATTCCAATGAAAAAATCCGAACGATTACTCGTTCGGATTTTCCTTCAACTAAAATACTTTTGTCCCAGTCTTTTACCCTTTACCAAGCACCCAGCGGCTTTTGGTAAACAGCGTATAACCAATCGTAAATAAAACAATTATGCAAACCGACAAGCTGCCTATTGTATAGGCAAGACTCTGCATGTCATAGACGCCGTAAAGAAGCTGTTTCATGAGTGCAAATACGTTATAAATAGGAATTAAAAAGACATTGGACTGCAGCTCGTTTACGGATTTTCCCATCAGTAAAAAGCATGGCAGTATCGCTACTGTAACAATTTGCGATGTATAGCTTTGCGCTTCTTTAACAGAACTTGCTAAGAGACTAAAGATACAAAGAATCAGCCCTGCTAATAAGGCAAACAAAGTGATAGCCACTAGTAATGAAGCGCTAAAAGCAATGAGATGATTATTTAGGTTCAAGGCCTCATTTAACGTCACGGTAAAGTAGCGTACAAAAAGCACAAATGAAATAGTAGAAAGCACTCCGCTTAAGACCCCGAATGTAGAAATAGTGAACCACTTCCCTATTAGTAAATGTAGTCTTTTAATAGGAGCCATGAGTAGAGCTTCCATCGTTTTTCGCTCTTTTTCTCCTGCGAAAATATCATTAGCGGAAGGTACAATACCTCCTAACACTCCTATAGCAATAATCATAGGAGCATAAATTGCCACCATAATTAATGAACTATTATCTTTATTTGAAAGGCTTTGTTCCTTGACATAGAAGGGCTGAATCGTTTGATCATTAATATTTAATTGTGTTAAACGTTCTTTTATAATACCGTCCCTCTGTTTATTTAATATAGCTGTAACGTACTCTGTTGTACGTGAAGATTCTACGCTATCTGGACTTGTATAAATCATTACGTCCGGCGATTGCATATGGAGAATTTTATCAGAAAATTTCTTATCAACTTTTAAAGCTACTGATGCTTTGCCTTTTTCTACTGTGTGAAGTGGATCTTCGCTTTCCACAACTTGAAGGTTTCTATCTTCCTTTAACCATTGCACTACACTTGTATCTGAGCCTTTCTCAACAGCTATGGACATACCATCAGGTTGATTACTAGACATCATTCTATCTACAAAAAACAGCATCCCTACATTTAACAAAATCGGAATCAACACGCTAAAGATAATCGTTTTGCGATCTCGCAAACAATCAATTAACTCTTTTTTATAAATGTGCCAAATCATATTAAGCCCCCCTCACGATACGCGACATAAAGATGTAGTTTAAGTCTCTGCTTTCTTCTTCTTTATACAGCTGTTCGTTTGTTCCTTGGTAAATCATTTTCCCTTTATGAATCATGATGATAGACTGACACAGCATCTCCACTTCTTCCATAATGTGACTGGAAAAAATAATCGTTTTTCCTTCTCTTTGCAGACTTTTAATAAGCTCACGAAACATGTTTGCTGATGTAATATCTAATCCTGTAGTCGGCTCATCAAATAGGATAACGTCCGGGTTATGAAGAATAGTGCGTGCAATGGCTACTTTTTGACGCATTCCTTTTGAAAAGCCTCCGACGCGGCGATCCAAGTAGTCTTTCATTCCGAAACGTTTGGCCAGTTCCTCAATCCTTGTTTTCGTTTCATGTTTGCTCATTCCATAAAACTTTGCAAAATAAGCTAAGTTTTCACGAGCTGTCAAACGGTCGTATAAACCTGTTTCACCGCCAAATAGCACGCCAATTCTTTGTTTGATTTTATCAGGCTGTTTATGAATGTTAATTCCATGAATGAACATATTACCTTCCGATGGTTCAAGTACAGTCGATAGCATACGTAAAAGAGTTGTTTTCCCCGCTCCATTTTCACCTAATAGCCCTATAATTTCTCCTTGTGCGATGGTTACATGAATATCTTGAACAGCTGCAATTATTTGCTTTTTCTCTTTAAAATATTTCGTCACACCTTTGATTTCAATCATATCCGCTCTCCCCTTTTACTGTGATTGACTATATCTTAGCTTATTTTTTATACAGCATCTTCCATCTTGTCATAAAGAGGGTTTTTTATGTCGCGAAACGTCCTTTCTATCTTGTAAATCATGGTAAAATAGTGTGGTAATATCCAATAGAATGAAACAAAGAGGGTTTTTATTTATGAAGGTAGGATTAGTGGACGATCATTCATATGATTTAGAGAAATTGAGGATTTCTTTAGAAAGAGAAGATGATATAGACATACTTTTTTCGACTAGCAGCGCGGAGGAAGCTTATAACGAAATTAAAAAAAATGAAATTGATTTATTAATTACAGATATTGAAATGCCAAAGCTATCAGGTTATGAGCTTGCAGACTTTATCAATGCTTACGCACTTGATATTCAAGTCATCTTTGTCACTGGGCACAGCGGCTTTGCCGTTCATGCATTTGAACTCAACGTTTTAGACTATATTATGAAGCCTTATTCTAAAGAGCGTCTGTTAAAAGGCATTCAGCGTTTTCATCAAAAAAAACAATCAACTGACACAAGAGATAAGCTTATTTTAAAACAAAAAACCGAAATGCAAGTGCTGAACAAACAAGATATTATATTTGCAGAGCGAACGGGTCGCTCTACCACAATCATAACGACAAATGGAGAATTTAGTACCTATCAATCATTAAACGAAATTGAAAAAGAATTAACAGCGAGTCATTTTCTAAGGTCGCATCGAGCTTTTATTATCAACATTTCCTATATTCAAAATTTCTCCCTGTATACTAAGCACTCCTACTCGGTGATGTTTCAAGGCACCGAAAAAACAGCTTTAATCACGAAAACAAATTTAGACATCTTGCAAAAAGAATACTTTTAAAGGAGGGACTATCTAAAATGAAACTATTTTACACACTAGTTTTACTAACCGTGTTCGTGCTCCTCTTTTTTAAAGACCTGCCTGTTAGTTTACATCTCCTACTTAGTTCTTTTATAATGGGTTCATTTTTTATATGGAGAAAGAAATACCAAACGGCTCCTTTACTAACTATAAAAAAAGCAATCGTACTGACGTCTTTTTTCCTGCTTTTATTTAGCCTATCTTCACCTTTTAGTGTTAGCTTAACCGTTATCGCAATGATTGGTTACATGACCGACATGTTTTCGTCTTATCAACAATACATATTTGTAACCAACCGGGAAAGCAGTGCTTCACGTGAAATTCAAAAAAACAATGAGCTTTTTCAAGCGTTAAGAGCTGAAAGACATGATTTTATTAAACATGTCAGTGCCGTGTCCTATCTTCTAGAAACAAACCAAAGACAGCAGGCACAAGAGTATATTCAAGATTACGTTGAAGCTTTGAATGATACCCATTCATATATTCAAGGTGAACATTCGCACGTTGCTTCTGTTGTACATCAAAGCAAGAATCAAGCACATACGTGGGGAATACATCTGAATGTTCAATTAGATTCACCGTTATCACAGCTGCCTTTAAAGCACCTGGACCAAATGAATCTCATCATGAATTTACTGCATAATGCTTTAGAAGCCGCTCATTCTTCTGAGAAAAAAGAGATAACCGTTTCGAGTATGATTCGAAGCGGCATTTACATTTTAGAAGTCAGCAATTCTACTGCTCCTTTATCACGAGAACGTCAAGATCACTTGTTTACTTCTTTTCATGTTACAGAAAAGAAAGAACGCCACGAAGGCCTTGGCACGTGGATCATTTCTGAACTTGTTTCCAACTACCACGGACGCTTGGAATATACGTATCACGATTTAACTCTTTCCATTAAAATAAAATTTCCAATAGTCGTTGCCTCAAAACAAGCAACATAGCCGCTGCAGCCCAAGCGGCTTTTTTTCGTATGAGCCTCTTCTATACGCACACACTATAAAAAGCACCGAAAAAAAGAAATATTTCACACTTGTTTTAGCTCTTTTATCGTCACTTTTTCAGTTTTTGATTTTTTATATGCAAATCTATTGCATTTCAAGTAAAAAACGAATATTATATATCATGTTGCTTTTAATGTTCGTTATTTTTGGAGGTTACTTATGTTTAAGTTAAAAGAATATAACACGGATGCTAAAACGGAGATTTTAGCTGGTATTACAACGTTTTTAACCATGATTTATATCGTCATTGTGAACCCAGTTATTTTGTCCAGCGCCGGCGTTCCTTTTGATCAAGTATTTACAGCTACTATTATTTCAGCAGTCGTAGCTACGCTATGGATGGCTCTTGCAGCTAACTATCCAATCGCGATTGCTCCCGGTATGGGAATGAACGCGTACTTTGCTGCTTTAGTTGTTGGTTCAAATGGAAGCATCGACTATGCTACTGCTTTTTCAGCTGTATTCGTAGCGGGTATTATCTTTATCATCCTATCGTTAACATCGTTTCGTGAAAAATTAATTGAAGCTATTCCAAACAATTTAAAGCACGCGATTAGTGCTGGTATCGGTTTATTTATTGCTTTTATCGGGCTTCGTTCAGCCGGTATTATTGTTGCAAATAAGTCAAATTTAATTGGACTTGGTGATTTGCAGTCTGAAAAAGTAGTTTTAACACTGATCGGACTTGCGATTACAATCATTTTATATACGCTAAATGTAAACGGCGCTTTATTCTTCGGTATGATTATTACCGGATTAATTGCTTTCTTTAGAGGACAGCTTTCATTTGATAAAGGTTTGTTTGCTTCCCCTCACCTTCCAGACGGCTTAATGATTTCAAATCCTTTTGCTGCTTTTGGAGATGTTATTCATCATGATTTGTACACAGTTGTTTTTTCTTTCTTACTTGTGACGATTTTTGATACAACAGGTACAATGGTAGGCGTAGCTCAACAGGCCGGTCTTATGAAAGGTAATAAGATGCCTCGCGTGCGTCAAGCATTGCTTGCTGACTCATTTGGTACAACGATTGGAGCTTTATTTGGTACAAGCCCAACAACGGCTTACGTTGAATCTTCATCTGGTGTAGCAGCAGGCGGACGCACAGGTCTAACGGGCGTGACGGTAGCCATTCTATTTATTGTTGCAGCGTTCTTTAGTCCGGTTGTAAGCTCGGTTTCTGGCGTAGCAGCTATTACTTCCCCTGCATTAATTATTGTCGGAAGCTTGATGATGGGTGCTGTAGCTAAAATTAATTGGAATGACTTTGATGAAGCGTTCCCTGCCTTTTTAGTTGTTCTAGCGATGCCTCTTACATCAAGTATTGCAACAGGAATTGCGCTTGGCTTCATTTCTTATCCGTTAATGAAGCTGGTAAAAGGAAAAGGCAAACAAGTTCATCCACTTGTGTATGTCTTTGCTGTTTTATTTCTCTATCAGCTCATCTTTTTACCGCATTAAAAAAGCTTGGAGAGAAATCTCCAAGCTTTTTTTATTGAAAGTGATTGTTATTTTCTTTTGTTTGATAAAGATAATTTTCCACATAGATTTGTTTTGCATCAGAAGCATTCTTTATTCCTTCTTCTGGATCTAGCTCGATACTTCTCTTTTTAGCTATATAGTCCACTAGCGCCCCAAATCCTAAAAGACCGCCTATGATCCCAGCAAATACAATCCATATTGGCAATCGCTTCACGTCCCTTTTCTTTTAATTGTATCATCCTCAGCACAACAGGTAAATATTAACATAGTTATCCATTTGTAAATAAAACGTTTTTTACCAAATATACGTAAAAAACTTCTTTGTATTTGGTATACTAAACTCACGGCATGTTCTACAGAGAAAGGGGCTTAATTGCATATGAACAAACAGCTTGGAACATTAATGTTTGTTATTTTTATGGTATTTGTCGGCTTCGGAGTGATCATCCCCATCGTACCTGAAGTTATTCGTGCCACGGGTGCAAGCACGGTCAATTTAGGAGTACTAATGGCTAGCTATTCGATCGCATCTTTTATTACCGCACCTTTTTGGGGGAAGCTTTCCGATATAAAAGGCCGCCGTCCCATCTTACTTTGGGGCTTACTTGGCTTTAGTGCAAGCTTTTTTCTTTTTTCGGTGGCAGAAAACTCTCTGACTCTAATGTATACGTCACGCATCATCGGAGGTTTGTTTGCCGGAGCGGTTATTCCTTGTGCTTTTGCATATGCTTCTGATAGTACAGATGAAGAAAACCGCACGAAAGCAATGGGACTGTTAGGAATGTCGATTGGCTTAGGCTTTATTTTTGGACCGGCATTAGGCGGTGTCCTTTCATCTTTCGGCTTGTTTGTTCCCTTCGTTATCTCTGGTATCTTATCACTGATTATGACAGCGTTCTCATTCTTTACGTTAAAAGAATCTTTACGAAAAGAATCTGCTGATAAAGTACAGACATCGAGGTGGCATGACTTCACGTCAGATTTTCAAGGAGCTATGAAGTATTTATATGTTCTTTCATTTTTAGCGACTTTTACGCTCGCTGGTTTAGAAGCTACTTTTCAATTTTTTCAAATAGCGAAAATCAATGCTACTCCTACGACAATCGGATGGATGTTTATGGCGAGCGGTTTAACTCAAGCGCTGATTCAAGGCGGTGTGCTGCAGCGATTTAAAAAAGGAAATGAAAAAAAGCTGATGGCTATTGGCTTATTGGTTTCAGCAATAGGGTTTACGTCTATTTTATTATCTTCTAGCGCCGTTAATGCTACCTTATTTTTGTGCATATTTACAGCAGGTAATGCCCTTATTCGTCCTTGTGTCCTCTCATTAATTACGATGAGAACCAAAGTAGGATATGGCTCTGCTTCGGGGTTAACCGCCTCAATGGATAGCTTAGGGCGTATTTTTGGCCCTCTGCTTGGTGCATTTGCCTTTAAACTCAATATGACGCTGCCTTTTATTATTGGGGCAGTTGTCACTTTAGCTGCTTTACTGCTGATTCAGCGCCATACAGCTCTAGATTATTCTGAGCAAACACTCTCATCGTAGAGGCTGGGACAACATTATTTTAGTTGAAAGAAGATCCGAACGCGTTGGATTCTTGCTGGAGAATCCGGAGAATCCAACGCGTTCGGATTTTTTATTATTATGAGTATGCTAGATGCGTTGATTGGACAGCGAGGCGGAGAAGCGGAATAGGAGCGGAAGCGACGAGGAGGCTCAGCGGCCGCACGCGAAAAGCGAAGTCTTGCACGAAAATCAACAGCCAACTCCTACCTTATGTCGCTAATTTGTTGGTCTTTGGATTAATTTAACGATGTCTCAATCTCTTTTCATCGTTACTAACACAAGATTATCAGCAGCTGCAGTACGTTTTATAATTAAAAACTGATGCGCTTTGTACAGCTTAATCGCAGGTGTATTTCGCTCGGCTGTCGACACGATGCATTCACATTTTGAATATATTTGAAGTACATGTGTTAAAAGACGGCTTCCGACTCCTTTTCGAAAGTAACGAGGACGCACAACGAGGCGGCAAATCGTTAATCGCTCATTCTCTATTTCAAACGACAGCACGCCAGCTAGCTTACCTTCAATCATTTCTCCGATAAACACTTCCTTGCTGTTCATAATATCTTCTTTGCTTTCTGTAAGCTGAGGAATATCTGAAAAACCAATGAGCCTTGCTTCTTCTTGATAAGCTTCTATTTGTACAGCTACTATTTGAAGAGCGATATCCACTCTTTGATGTTCGAGGATTTGAAGCATGAAAACCACTCCATTTCTTTCACAAATTTAGACAAATTCCATGTTTTCACTATATCCAAACGCCTTCCTTGTACATATTGTATTATGTACCGAATTAGCCAGGAGGTGTTTATATGCATATCACTGCTGAAAGAATTAGAGAAGCAACAGAAGCGATTGCTTCTACTGAGCTTGAAACGTTTATGTACCAAGAGCCAACTGCTCTTCACAGACGCTCTCGTCGTCGTTCTACTCGTCGCACTACTCGCCGTTCTACTCGCCGCACTACTCGCCGCACTACTCGTCGTTCTACTCGCCGCACTACTCGCCGCACTACTCGTCGCACTACTCGCCGTTCTACTCGCCGTTCTACTCGCCGTTCTACTCGCCGCACTACTCGCCGCACTACTCGTCGTTCTACTCGCCGTTCTACTCGCCGTTCTAGCCGTCGCCGCTGTCGCTGCGGTTCACCTTGCTGCTCATACCCATGGTTTAATAAATCATTTGGCTGCTGCTTTAAAGGGCATGGCTGTCGCCGCTAAATAAATCTAAAGCAAGTCGAGTTTAAACTATACGCGGCTTGCTTTTTTTAAGATTTTTATTTTACATAATCATTCGTTTTACTCTTCTTAAAAAAGAAAACAACGTATAATAATGGGAAAGAATCTCTCTTAAGAGGAGGCCTATCCATGCACTTATCTTTTGATCATCTTGTTCATTTTTCACCTGATCCTATTAAAGCTCAGAAAGAACTAAACGAATACGGGATAAATGTCATTAAAGGCGGCATCCATGAAAAATGGGGCACTTTTAACACATTGGCTTATTTTAACCTCAGCTATATTGAATGGCTTGGGCTTAGAGACATCGCGTTCGCTCAAACTGTTACAGATAATGACCTTATTCAGCAGCTTGTTAACGAACATACGCCGTTTGGTCATTTTGGGCGATTTGCCCTTCGTACAGATGATATAGATTTGCTCATAACCAATCTGAAAGACAAGGGCTACAGTGTAAAAGGCCCTGTAGCGGGTTCTCGTCAAACCAATGATGGAGAAAGACTTCAATGGAAAATGTGTTTTATTGAAGCTGACCACGATTCCCTGCCTCTTCCTTTTTTTATTGAATGGGGTGAACCAGAAGAAAAACGCAAGCCAAAGCTAGCGGATCTTTCTTCCCACCAAGCTGGTCAGCTGCAGCTAAAAAATATTTACTGTGCTGTACATAACCTCGAAGAATCCATCAGCAAGTGGACGAAACTGCTGGGCGTTCAGTCTGGCGAAAGCTACAAAGACTCTTTACTTGATGCACGTTGTCAAAAACTATATGTCAATGGAGGAAACCTTATTTTTTGCAGCGGAACACAAGGTGTTGTCCATGATACATTAAAAAAAGTTGGAGAGCGTCCATTTTTGGTTGAATTGGATCACGCTCTAACATCGCAACAAATTACCGTACAAGGAGCTTCGTTTAAATTCAACAAATAAAGATCCGCAGGCGGATGTTTATTTCTGCGCTTCTTTTATAGCTTGATAAATGAAATGAGGCAAAATTTCAAAGGAATACTGAACGTCTAATCTTTCGGTCCATTGATGCGCATCTCTTCCCAGCGGTCCAATGTTCAGCACCGGCATCTTCAGCTCCTCTAGCTCTTCTAGCGGGATATGATACCCTTTATTCCATAGCGGCATATTGGCTACTAACGTGTTAAATGTATGAAGCGGATGCTGCAGGCTGGCATAGCTTAAATCCGAAATTCCGCCAAAATAACTTTGTTCAACTAGCTCCACTTGGAATTGCTCTTTGGCAGTTGCCTGTACGTTTGACAAAATCTCTTGTACAAAGGGATCATCATGTGAACAAACGGCCGGATAAAAAGGCGGCGTAAAAAATAAGACCATCATCGGAGCTGCTTCTTTACATAAACCAGCTAAAGAGTTTACTAAGTTAATGGTTTTATTTCTATCATCATCCTCTTGTTCCAAAAGTGCCGCTTCCATTTCTTGCACATATTTTTCACCGTGCTGTTTGACTGCATGAGTATAAAGTTCTTCATACGTCCATACGTTCACGTCAAGAGATGAACCCTCCATTCCCGCAGCGTACTGCCTAGCGGCTTTATTATAATGTTTTTTCACATTCAAAGCCGCTTTGTCAGCCGATTTCAACAGCAGATCTGTTACTTCTTTAAGAGAGCGGTTTAACATAAATAAATTAAATAATACAACGGCAGAGTGCGGAACTTGAACTGAATACTCTTCTTTTAAATCTTTTTGTATCAGCACCGTAGGAGGTGGACTCGTTTCATCTCTTACTTTTTCGCAAAAATCAACGTTTAATTCTATTTCTTTTGTTAAATAAGAAGCTAGTAAATTAGCATTTAACCCAGCTAGCGGTTCCCCTACATGAGTTTCTTTTCCATAACACAAAAAGCTTGGCATGATCTTCCCAATCGATCCTGAGTACACATAGTTCGTTTGATCTCCGGGATAGCGGCTGAACACTGGTTCTGCATTTAGCATGAGAGAAAAATCCAGCTGATGTTTGCGGGCAAGTTCTAAAAGAACAGGCACTGCTTTTCTCATCCCAAGCGAATTTACTTCTTCATCCGGCACCGACAGCAGCAGGATGTTTCCGTCAAACTCTCCGTTGCATGCTCGTTCAACCATACTGATATGCAGGGCAATGCCTGCTTTCATGTCCATCGTTCCTCGGCCAAAAAGCCAGTCTCCTTTTATCATATCCTTTTGTACGTGTGCTGGAACTTGTTCCATATGGTTATAAAAAGTACTCGTTAATGTATGAGCGTGAAAAGCATCTTTTTTCCACTGTCCATAATCTTGTACATCCACTACATCGTAATGACTTACGAGTACAACTGTTTTATTCGTATTTTTCCCTTGAACAAAAGCTGTGACAATCGATCGCCCGTCTCCTGTTGAATGAAGCTCGACCTGCTCGTTTTTTTGAAAGTAAGGCAGCTTCAATAAATACGACGCTATCGATTCAGCCATTTCCACTTCTGCCATCGTTCCTGTCACGCTAGGTATAGAAACCAATTCGCTTACAAGTTTTTTTAACTGTTCTTTTGTTTGATACAAAGATGTTTTGTTCGACATACCCTTCATCTCTTTCCTTTTTCTAAATTTTCTATCAAACAAAACCATTCGTCAATCCCTTTGACAGAGACCCTTTCATTCTATCCCTATGTATCATAGTATGGCGCTGCCTTTACGCACATGATAAAAAAAGAGTGCGCGGCTAGGGATAGCACCGCACACTCTTTTTTTACTTTTGGTCATCTTCTAAAAAGTCTAGGATACGATCAATAAGCTGTTCGCTTCCTGCATCGTTTCCGTGTTCAAGAGACATTTCCATTTCAATGCTCCTTTCATAAAATATTCTTGTTTTATAACATACCACAATTCATTTCGAATGTAACCTTTAATTTGTGTAAAAATTTCGACAATTTATGATTAATTTTGAAACCTAGTGAGTAATGATTATACCCACCAGATTCTTCGGTTGTCAAAAAACATGCTTTCTATTTAAAAATACTTAAAAAATAGAGGCGCGAGCAGACTTCTATAACAGACAGCCTACTCGCTCAAGCTTGGAACAGCATGATGAATAAATTTCTAGTTCATTTGCTTTTTGTACATCTTTAATATCTATGCCTACAGCATATGTACGAACTTGGTTTTCGACCACAATTTCGTAAAATGTTTCTAATTCACGATAAGCTACTTCATAATGCTTTCCTAATAATTTCACGGCTTCCTTTAATGCTTTCTCTCCTGTATGTGCTGCAACTGCTGTATGACTCATAAAACCCTCTCCTTTTAGAAAAATAAAAAAAACTCATTTTGCTTTGATGCAAAATGAGTTTTTCACCCGTTTTATCACCCAAAGCACATGCTTTGCTGGTAGGAGCACCTTACATTCGTAGGTTGCTGTGGAGTCAAAGAGCCAGATCTCTCGTCCACTCGTGATAACTTTTTTAATTTAAAATTTATTTTATCAAACAATTTCATCCGCGTAAATAGAAAAATAAAAATATTTTAATTTTTTTGGTAATGGAATGAATTCAAAAAATGAAAGCTTAGATTAGCAAAATAAGAAGCTGCTACAAGTAATGCCTCTTCATTTAATGAAAAAGAAGGATGGTGCCATTCATATTCTCCAGCTGTACCCATCCATACAAAAAATCCTGGTACATGCTGCTGATATACGGCAAAATCTTCTCCTCCAGGCGATTGTTCAGCTTCTACGACTTGATAACTAAGATCTTCTGCCGCTTTAATAGCCATTTTTTCCAGCGTATCATCATTGTTGACTACAGGAAGATATGGATACCATTTAACGTCTACTGAAGCCCCGAAAGCTGCGCCAATCCCTTCAGCAGTTCGTTTCATAAGAGCCGGTATTTTTTCTCTCGCTTCTTCTTGAAAGGTACGCACCGTTCCTTCAAGCGTTACTTTGTCAGGAATGACGTTCCACGAGCTCCCTCCGTGGATTTGAGTTATGCTGACAACAACATTTTGAAAGGGGCTGAGATTACGGCTGACAATGGTTTGTAAACTAGTAACAATTTGACCAGCAGCAGCAATCGGATCTACTGTTTTTTCAGGGATGCCCGCGTGACCTCCTACTCCTTTGACGTCAATTTCAAAACGATCAACGCTTGCCATTAAAGGTCCCGGTTTGATACCTATGGTCCCTACAGGAAGATCCGGTTTGTTATGCATCCCAAATATCGCTTCCACTCCTTCAAGCACACCTTTTTCCACTAGCATTTTTGCCCCAGAAGCCGTTTCTTCGGCTGGCTGAAAGATAAATCGAACCGTACCGCAAAGCTCCTGCTGACGCTCTTTAAGAAGGATAGCTGCTCCGATTATAGAAGCCGTGTGAAAATCATGGCCGCATGCGTGCATAACACCGTTCACTTCAGAAGCAAATGGCAGATTGGTCTTTTCTTCAATTGGCAGCGCATCAATATCAGCTCGAATAGCGATAGTAGGTCCCGGCTTTCCTCCCACAATTTCTGCTACTGCTCCTACGTCTAATTGGAATGCATCCGCTGTAGAAATATCATAGTGCTTTAACCACTTTTTAATACGTTTAGTTGTTTCATATTCTTTCATTGAAAGCTCTGGAAACCGGTGCAGCTCACGGCGTATGTCTATTAGCTCATTTAGTAGTAATTGATCTGTCATCTTTATCACTCTTTCACATTTCTTAATTTAGATCACTTCTCTATCTTTTACGACAAAGAGTGTACCTCATTGAATTTTTTATAAAGAAATACGGTCGTATAACCTTCTGCAAGGTGCTTTTCTTTAGCTTGAACATATCCTTTTCGTTCATACATCTCAACTAACCAAGGATGTTCTTTTGCTGTTCCTAAAGACACACCTGGTGATTTAAACGTATTTTTTATTACCTCTTCCTCTACTAGATACAGCAGCTTAGAACCAACGCCTTTCCTGGCAAACGACGGGTCTACTGCAAACCATCAAAGGTGCGGAACAGCAAACGGACCTGGATGTTCTCCCCAAGGCATTCGTATCGACACAGTTGCAGCGATTCTTTTATCTTCTTCATATACATAGCAAAGGTTTTGAGAAATATTTTTCTTAACGAGGGCAAGATCAGCAGTAGCTGCTAAGAAAGGAATGCCTAGCTCTCGAATAGGCTTATATGCTTGTAGAGTTAAGTTCAATAAGTTATCTGCGTCGTCATTTGTTGCCAAACGGAATTCATTTTTCATCTCTTCGTCTCCTTATGTAGTGCTTAAATATTTTATTTAACTTATAAGTTTACTAAGAATTAAAAAAGACAGACTGCCGCCTTGCGTACTCACTATACAACTGCTTTTATAACGTGTCAATTCTATTTATCGTTTTCTATAAAGGGTATAAATAAAACAAATACACGCAGAAAACTGCGCGTATTACGTACATATCAAGATAGACTTCAGGACTCACTTACCGTAGATTTTAAATTAGCGGCCAACACCACAAGTTCTTCTATAGATGCTAACTCCTCCTGTGAAGCCGCAGCTACTTCTTCAGCGTAAGCAGCTGCTTGTTTAGCGATCTCCGAAAGGGCCATGACAGACTCCATTACCTTAAATGAATACCCATCAATCTCTCCTGTTGCCTTTGTCATTTTGTTCATTTGTCCTTGAGCGGCAAAGACATCTTCAATAATTGTGGAAAACTGTTGCGTTACATCTTCGACAGTGGCAATGCCAAGCGTGACTTCTTCTGTATTGACTTCCATGTTTTGATAAGCCTGCTTTGCCTGCGCTTCAATTTCTTTTAACAGATGACTGATTTGTATAGCGGACGTTTTAGATTCTTCCGCTAGCTTACGTACTTCCCCCGCTACTACAGCAAAACCTTTTCCATGTTCTCCAGCCCTTGCAGCTTCAATAGCAGCATTAAGTGCAAGAAGATTTGTTTGTTCAGCAATTCTTGTAATCGTATTAATAATGCGGCCAATCTCTGCGGAACGATCTTCGAGCCCCTTTACTTCACTGGTGGATATCTTAACTGTTTCATAGATTTTATTCATTTGATTCGTCACCTCTTTCACCGCAACATTTCCCGTAGAAGCATGTTCAGAGGCTCTGTTCATCGATTGTTGTACCTTTGAAGAATGATCAGTCATTTTCTGAAGTAGCTTGGCCATATCCACCATAGCTTGCTCGGTTTCAACCACACTTGACAACTGCTTATCAGAACCCGCAGCAATCTCTTGAATAGACATCGTAACTTCTGTTACAGCTGTTTTTGTTTCCTCCATGCTTGCAAGCAATTGCTCTGAGGAATGACTGACCGTGCTTTTTGTTTTACTTATTTTCTGACGCAGCATTCTCATGTGAGTCATCATTTCATTAAATGAAGATATGAGTGTACTAATCTCATTTTTCCCTTTCAAAGGAACAACATCTACAGATAAATCGCCGTTTGAAATCCCTTTCATTGTTTTTGACAAATTTTCAACCGCAATTATGTAGCGACGTATGATAAAATAGAACACGGTAGTTGTAAAAGAAACAAACAGAAATGTAATCACTAGCGTAATCGAAGCTGCTTGCTCTTGTTTCACAATAAGATAATAATTTGTTACTTCAATTACAGTAGATGTTATGGCCACCATGGCTGCAATCATACATAGCATTTTCATGCGTAAACTTTGAAAAACTTTTTTCATTTTTTCATCCCCTATACAATCTAAAGACATAGAATGTCTAATCTATATTAGTAGTATCGGCATATTTTTATATTTTTTTGTAAAAACTAAAGAAGAATTGAAACAATTATTATTGGCGCTTTTCCACTAAACATTGGAATACATATCATTCTGCAAGGCGCTGCAACAGCAGTTGATAACTGTCTGATTATTCTTTCATTTGACCAAACTCTACCTTTGCTTATAAAATGAAGATTTGTAGAAAGGAGTACGAAAAATTTTATGTATACGTATCAAACAGGCAATCAAACAATTGACTACAAAATTGAAGTCGTTCCAAATAGAACCGATATCACGGTGCAAATTTGTGACAAAGAAGGGGTAAAAGTTATTATCCCGAGAGGTCTTAATGAAAACAATGTGCGTTCAATCATCGCACGCAAAGCAACATGGATTTTAAAACAACTAAACGGTTCACAGACAGCTGAGGAAAAGCCAGCTGCTCCAAAGAAAGAAGCAGTAAAAAAAGAAACAGCTAAAAAAGAGGCTCCTAAAGCAGCAGCTTCTGCAGCTAAAACTGGTTCTTTTGAAGAAGGAGACAAATTCCCTTACCTAGGACGTCAATACCGCTTAAACATCGTTCGTGGAGATGTAGCAAAGGCTGAAATGACATTCCGTGCAAAATTTATTGCTACAGTACCTGAAAGCTGGAACGAGCAGCAAACAAATGAAGGTATTGGACAACTATTAACAGAATGGTACCAAGGCCGCGCAGGTGAAAAATTCCAAGAAGCTTTGAAATCTGTTAAAAAAGCAGCAGACAATGCTCCTGAATCTGTTAAGTGGGACGAGTTAGGTGAAGAATACGCTACGACTCAAGATAATACAATTGTATTAAACTGGCGTTTGCTAACAGCTCCTCTTGCAACAATTGAATATGTCATTGCTTCTCAATTTACAAATGCAGATGAGTTATTCGAAGATGCAGCTGAACGCAAACAGTGGTTAAGCGATAACACCCTAAACGCATTTTAAGTTTATACATAAAAAAAGCACGCGGCGAACGCGTGCTTTTTTTATTTGGATAGAAGTACCCGAATAATCTCACTCCTCAAAAATTAGTTAATCTGATAGGTTCATTCAAGCGCAGTTTATAAACCAATATATAATATACATGTTTAAAGTTTTATTAATCTAATTTTAAGAGCAGTAAGTAAGAATAAACTGATTCTATAAAAAACTGCTTTCTATCCTTTTAATACTTTAAACGCTTCTCTTACTTTTCGTGCAAAATCTAACGGTGGTTCTACAGATTCAAAATGCATATACATTGCTCTCGGCTCTTCAAATAGCCAATGGTTGTGAACGGCCGTAACCTTAATATCTCTTTTTCTAAGCTCCGTTAATAATGGATTTACCTCTTCTTGCAAAAGCACGGTTTCACCTAGATTTAGCGCTCTTCCCTTGCTATCTAAATCTTCAAAAGTAAAAAATTGAGGAGTAACTAACGGAGAGCGTGTTGGACGCCCTAAAATTTTAAAACGAATCGTCCGAAATTTTTGTACTAAACAAACGCCATTTTCATCTAAACTGCCTTGTCCACCTAGAATTCTCGCAAACTCCTGACATAGACTCTTTTTATTTTCCCAACTCATTATGCTGACTTCCTCTCTTGTAATAACTTGTCCTACCTTAATAAATATATGTGAAAGTTATCAAGTAGAAACGGCAAACACACAGGAAAACTACCCATTTTATAAATCCTGATTATCGAAAGTCATATTTATTTTTCTTTGTTCATATCAATAGCATGTATTTTTGAATTTAACTAAACAGAGAAATTTAGATGCCATTTAAAAAATTTACTTAAGCAGTTTTTTTTAATTGAATTTATAGGGGGAAGTAAAATGAAAAAAATAGGCAAGGATGATTTTATTTCAGGGTTTGTTCCTCATCATAATCATGGCTCAGTGGACTACACTTCTGTTGCGTCAGGACATGTCCATCAGTGCCTCGATGTAACGTCTCCTCCAATTCAAAGCGAGGATGGAAGCCACATTCACTATACAGAAGGCTATGTTGTTTTTGAAGACGGACATACACATCATTACAAAGCCTACTCTGGTCCCGCTATTCCCATTGGCAACGGTATGCATGTTCACTATTATGACTTTTATACCAGCGAAGACAACCAGCATCGGCATCATGTCAAAGGTGTAGACCATCCTGCTCCGGGCGATAGATAATGAAATAGTTTAATGCAATTAAGCCAAAGTCTCAGCTTCTGAACTGATTTTCATCTTGTGTTTATACCCCTTTATTAAAAGTGAGACCTTTAATAGATAAAGGTCTCTTTGTGCATATATGAGTTAAATGCCAGTCTCTCCCTCTGCTTAAGCAAAAAAGGATATGCGAGCTCTTTATTCCAAAAGTTCGACATACCAGGTCTTTGGACATGTCAAAGTTTCTACACCAATCGATATATTGTGTTTTGAAAGAAAGATATATATAATCAAGAAAATGTTTGATTTTGTTTAAATGTGGATACGTATACCTATAAGCAAGATAGCAAACACTTAAGATGAGTGGTTACGCTATAAAAGTTGTAATGACCATGTAAAGAAAGGAAGTGCAGCTTATGAAAGGACAGAGCTTTTTTATTTTAGGACTTATATTTGCTCTTATCATTGCTGTTTTAGCTGTAATTAACAACGATCCTGTACAATTTAACTATGTATTTGGTTCACAAAAATGGCCTCTTATTTTAATCATCTTAACAACGGCTGTGTTTGGAGGAGTTGTTGCTGCTTCATTGAGCTTTGTGAAAATTGTTCAACTAAGAGGACAAGTGAAACAGAAAAACAAGCGAATTGCTGAGCTGGAAGAAGAAGTCAAGCAGCATAAGCCTGTTGAGCCTGTTGTGGAAGAAGAACCAAATCAACCAGCTACTCGAACTGAGCGTGCTCAGTTATAATAAAGAAGAGCCGTTATTCTAGAGAATAGCGGCTCTTTTCATTTTTTTGTTCCGCCCAGCATATTTTTGGCATATACGCATAAACAGATAGATATGGAAAACTTTAGTTCTGAATGGTACAATCAACACTGTTATATCTCTATGAAAAAATTAAATTGACAGTCTTACCGTTAAGAAGGTGTTCATCCATTATGGTCAATAAAAAAATAAAGCGTGAAATTCTTACATACACAAGCGTCATCCTCGGCACCGTTTTGCTTTCTGTTGTCGTTCAGCACTATTGGTTTCAGCCCTACACTGTAAAAGGCGATTCTATGAAACCTATTTTGCACGAAGGCAATCGAATTATTATTAACAAACACAGCAAGCTAGAGCGCTTTGACATTGTCGTTTTGCAAGCTCCCTACAGCAGTGATTTTCTAGTAAAGCGTATCGTGGGCTTACCAGGAGAAACGGTCGAATACAAAGATGATGTTCTGTATATAAATAACAAAGTCAAAAAAGAGCCGCATCTTCATAAATATTTATCCAAAGTTCCCGCTTACGAGCGATTCACTGAAAATTTTTCCACGTACGAACTGTCTCCAGACGGCACGATACCGGATGGATACGTATTAGTGCTAGGTGACAACAGACGCATTAGCCGAGATGGCAGGCATTTTGGCCTCACTCCGATTTCTTCGATCATGGGAGAAGTCAATATGAAATACTGGCCTTTAAAGGAAATGACTTTTATGCATTAACACATAAAAAAGAAAGCTCAAAAGTGAGCTTTCTTTTCATTTTGGATTTTCCTTGTTTTCTACATGCTGTTCTTCTGCAAATTCTGTGTCATACGCTAGTTTTCGCTTAAAAGCCGGACGCGTTCTCGCTGTATGTTTCGTTTCAATATGGTTGAATAAGTAGCGGTGAACAAAAACCTCGGCAAATGTAATAATAGCTGCAGAAATAATGCTTCCCCACGCAATTTGAACGTAGCTGTCTAATAACAATGTGCCAAAAATCCATACGCTCATATAGGTTAGAACAAATTCAACAATAATGGCATCGCGATTGCCCACTCGAGGCAGTACAATTCGATCCACTACTAAATATGTCACAACTGTCGTTAGCAAGCTAAAAGAAATAATGTCTCCGATGGTTGCATCAAAAAACAAATCAAGGCCTATACCAAACGCAATAAGTGCCGCTGCAAATTTAATGAGCAATAATGTTGCATGATTCATATTTGAACCCTCCTTTTTCTATATTAATTTGAACAAAAATAGGGAAATTAATACCTTTTTTGCCAAGAAGGGTATAATATAGGCAAAGCCAGTACGGTTGAGACTGCTCAAGCGTACAAGAATGATTTAGGAGATGTTGTAATGATTGTACTAGAAAATAACCAAATGAAAGTCAGCATTCAAGAAAAAGGAGCGGAAGTTGTAGAAGTATTTCATAAAGAAAAAGACCTGCAGTTTATGTGGAGCGGCGACCCCGCTTATTGGGGACGAGTATCGCCCGTGTTGTTTCCAATTGTGGGCCGATTAAAAAATGATCAGTATACCGTTGATCAGCGCATATATTCTTTGCCACAGCACGGTTTTTTACGTGATTCTGCTTTTAGAGTGATCCAACAAACAAACGAAACGGCACGGCTGCAATTCGCTACAAACGGCCGCTTTAAAGACGTATATCCGTTTGAATGTGCAGTTGAAATCAGCTATCGTCTTGAAAACAACCGATTAACGTTTCAGTGGAAAGTAGTGAATGAAGATAAAGGCGATATGTATTTTTCAATTGGAGCCCACCCTGCTTTTCGTATTCCGTTACGTGAAAACGAGCAGATTTCTGATTACTTTTTAGAAATAGAGCCTTCTGAAACTACACCGAAGGAATTTGTGTTAAAAGACGCTCTTATTCATGAAAAAGGTGCTGCAAAAAATTTGCACCAGCTGCCGCTAAGCGCAGATTTATTTGCAAATGATGCGCTAATTTTTAGCCATATTGACGGAATTACAATTAAATCTGCGGTTAATGAAAATCAAATTAACGTTCAGTTTAATGATTTCCCGTATGTCGGTATTTGGTCAAAGTATGATGCAGAAAATCACACAATCGCTCCTTTTCTTTGCATCGAACCTTGGTTTGGAATTGCAGATACGCATGATCACAACGGAAATTTCAAAGAAAAATTAGGCATCAACCGTTTATCAAAAGACGGTGTATTTCAAACAGAATTCTCTGTTTCATTTAGCTGATGCAACATATAACATAACAAAATCAATCCAATCTTAAGACAAACAAATGGGATCACTGATCTGGACTGCTTGTTACACCGCTGTTGATTTCCGTGCAAGGCTTCGCTTTCGGCGGGCGGCTGGAGTTTTTCCCTTGCCCTCCAATCAACAGCTAGAAGCAGCTAAATAGATTAAACCTGCGTTCATCATAACAATAAAAAGCTCCGAACGATTACTCGTTCGGAGCTTTCTTCAACTAAACTACTTTTGTCCCTGCTTCTTTTTATATTAGTTATTTACAACATCACTATTTTTTAGCGCATGGACTTGCTCTATTAGCTTCTGAACGTATTCTTCGCTGAGTACACCTGTTGCTCCTCGAATAATTTCAGTCGAATAGTGATCCGGAGGTGCGACTTCTTTTTCTTTATTTAACACAAAAAAAGTAAGCACATGATCCACCATCTTACCTTCATGCTCGACAGAAATAATAGCAGGACGATAGCCGTTATTATCTACGCCTTCTCTGCCGTAAAGGTACGTAATCGCTTCAGGGGGCACGCGGTACAATTTGCCTTCAACGACTCCGCCTTCTTCAACCATGTCTGCACGTCCTCCGTCATGAATAACGTGGTTATATCGAAGCGTATAGCCTTTAAAAGCAGCTCTGCCGAGACAGTCTTGGAAATGCTGATCCACCCCGTGCTTAATAAAACGATCGTTATCCATACATGAACCGTAAGCAAAGTACAGCATGCCTTCTAATAGACCTTCTTTCCACACGCGCCAGTTTCCGCCCGGGATAAATTCCTGCAGCAGCGAACGGTCTCTTGCTACATACACAACGGCTTCAAATTCACCTTGGTCCGTTTCAACCGTTTGCACAACTTTATCATATTCATTGTCTTTATGACCTTCATGAATGTATCCTTCTAATTCATCAAGCGCCTTCCACATAAGCTGATCGGTCACTTCATATACTTCTCCGTACGTAATATGTTCACTGTCGATATCGAGCATAGGATAGCCGTGCTTTGTGTCATATAATTTCCCTTTTGTTTTTGCCTGTTTGGCAATAGAGCGCGCATGATGCAGCAATCCGTGATTACCTTCTCCTTCAAGAAGCGTTCCGTATACAAATAAATAATTGCACATACTCCTTATTCCCCCTCTTTCTCTTCATAAAGCTCTAGCGGCAACCCGTCCGGATCAGCAAAAAAAGTGAATTTTTTTCCCGTTAGTTCATCTACCCTAATAGGTTCCACATCAATCCCTTGCTGCTCTAGTTCACGCTTGGAATCCTCTACGCTTTCAACCGCAAAAGCTAAATGGCGTAAGCCGCACGCTTCAGGTTTTGAAGGACGCTGTGGCGGATTTGGAAACGAGAACAACTCAATTTGATAGCCAGGAGCTACTTCTAAATCTAGCTTATATGAATCTCTTTCTTTTCTATATGTTTCTTCTATAATCTTGCATCCTAACACATTTACATAAAAAGCTTTTGAACGTTCATAATTACTTCCTATAATGGCTACGTGGTGCATTCGTTTTAAATTCATTTCATTCTCCCATAAAAACCCTTTTCTAATCATCCTACACAAAATGCCGGCAAACATCAAATAATTACGTTATCACCTTTGACTAGAGTGATAAAAGTCACGGACATAGCGACTGATAACAAGTAACATAACAACGAGGTGAATAACATGATTTCGTTACCATTTAAAGCAAGAATTGACCGAACTCAAAATTTAGATTCGTTAAAAGAAGAAGCTGCTATTATGCATCGTATTGCTGATCAGCTATCTCCAATGAGCCCTGAGTTCATGGAATATACTGAACGTATTCAATATGTGTATGAACGCATGCACATTATCGTACGTCATCCTACTAAAAAACTCGCTTAATATAAGCGAGTTTTTTATAAAATCTTTGGCAAACTACCTTATTTTGAGATATACTGAATGCTAATAAAAAAATGAAACTTTTTGATCTCACGCGCGTATACTTAATTACGATAGGATAAAAGATAAATAGTTACGCAGATAAAAACCATCACGTGATGGTTGACATAGTTAAAGGAGGTGGTATTCTGATGGGGTTGCGACATACAAAATTGGCGAACTTGCAGAGATGGCACATGTAACGAAACGCACGGTTGACTATTATACAAACATTGGGTTGTTAAAAGCAGAACGCTCTGCTTCTAACTATCGCTTTTATAACGAAGAAGCGCTGAAACGTCTTTACTTAATTGAAAAATTAAAAAGCGAAGGCCGTTCTCTTGAAGAGATTTCTTCTCTATTTTCTATAGAGCAATCCGAGAATAGCCACTCCAAAGACGAATTAGCATCCAAATTTTACGTACTAAACGACAGTTTAAAAGAAGTTGCACCGCTTATGGAAAAGCTGAATGAAGAAGATCGAAAAGTAATGATGAATCGGCTTTCACCAGAAAGCGTCACTCTTTTGCACTCTTTGCTGATGCTGCTGTCGTAAATTTATTATTTACAGGAGGTGTTTACTTACTTTATAGCACTATAAAGTAAGTATATTCATTGATAACCATTAACTTAATTATTTTTGCGATTTTAATTGTACTCACTGCTTTTTTCGTTGCTTCAGAGTTTGCAATTGTGAAGCTTCGTAGTTCACGGGTAGATCAACTTGTTGCTGAAGGAAAAAAAGGAGCGAATGCGGTTAAAACCGTGACGACACACTTAGATGAGTATTTATCTGCGTGTCAGCTTGGTATTACGATTACTGCTTTAGGACTCGGTTGGTTAGGAGAACCGACTGTTGCAAAGATTTTAGAACCGCTGTTTGAAAAAATGGGTGTTGCTGCATCTTTAACACATATTTTTTCATTCATTATCGCATTTGCGCTTGTAACGTTTGTTCACGTAGTCGTTGGTGAGTTAGCGCCAAAAACATTTGCGATTCAAAAAGCTGAAACAGTTACGTTATTGTTTGCTCGTCCATTAATTTTATTCTATAAAATTATGTTCCCGTTCATTTGGTTACTAAATGGATCTGCTCGTTTATTAACTGGCATGTTTGGATTAAAGCCAGCTTCAGAGCATGAGCTTGCGCACAGTGAAGAAGAGCTGCGCATTATTTTATCAGAAAGTTTTAAAGGCGGGGAAATTAACCAGTCTGAATATAAGTACGTGAACAACATTTTCGAATTCGATAACCGTGTTGCTCGCGAAATCATGGTACCAAGAACAGAAATTTCAGCTGTTTCTGAAGACGACAGCATTGAAGATTTCTTAAAGCTTGCTGTAGAAGATCGCTACACTCGTTACCCTGTTACCGTTGACGGAGACAAAGATAACATTATCGGCTTAGTCAACGTCAAAGAGATTCTAAACGATGTCGTAATTAACGATGCGTTAAAAAAGCAAAGCGTGAAGCTTTATATGAATCCTATTATTCAAGTAATTGAAACCGTAGCGATTCAAGACCTATTGCGCTCGATGCAAAAGAAACGTACGCATATGGCTGTGTTGATTGACGAGTACGGCGGTACGGCAGGTATCGTTACCGTTGAAGATATTTTAGAAGAAATCGTTGGAGAAATTCGAGATGAGTTTGATACAGATGAAAAGCCGCTTGTTCAAAAAATCAGCGATCAGCATTTTGTCTTTAACTCAAAAGTACTGCTTGAAGAAGTCAACGAAGTGCTTCATATCGAAATTGAAAATGATGATATCGATACAATTGGCGGCTGGATGCTAATGCAAAATATCGATATTCAAGAAAGCGAATCGTTCAAACTTTTCGGATACGAGTTTATCGCAAAAGAAATGGACGGTCACCAAATGAAAGAAGTAGAAGTACGTGCCCTTCCTGAAGAAGAACGCGTGCAGCCTGAAAGTCATTCACCAGAACAAGAAGTTACACAAGCATAATAAAAAGAGCCTCTTCTTCATGAAGCGGCTCTTTTTTTATTATTATTTTGCTTTAATCATGCAGCAGCTTATACACAACGTTCTCTTCTGCCTCTTCCCCAGTCTTTTCCTTCGCTTGGTCCATCGTGCCGACAAATTCCAGCTTTCCTTCCTTTAAGACCGCAAACCGATGACACACGTCTAAGATTTCATTCAAATCGTGGGTAATATAGATAATCGTCTTTCCTTTTGCCGCCAGCTGTTTAATATAACGAATGATCTCAAGCTTTGACTGCAAATCAATTCCGACCGTCGGCTCGTCCATTAACAAAACGGACGGTTCATGAATAAGTGAAACGGCTATATTTAGCTTTCGCTTCATGCCTCCTGATAAATTTTTCACTTTTTCTTTCCATCTTCCTTCGAGCTGTACAGCTGAGCAAAGAGACTGAAGCTGTTCATTCGACAGAGAGCGTGAAGTCATTTTGCTCCACATTTTCATGTTTTCTTTTACGCTAAGCTCTTCCCACAGCGCTATATCTTGTGGAACGTAGCCAATGACTTCTCGAATCGCTTTTTGATTTTTCTTAACCGATAAGCCTCCAATCGTGACATTCCCGCTTGAAGGAGCCGTAATGGTAGACAAAATAGACAGAAGCGTCGACTTACCAGCGCCGTTTGGTCCTAAAAGACCAATGACTTCTCCACTTTCTACGGTCAGCGTAACATTTGCTAACGACCGTTTTTTTCCGTATGTTTTGCTAACATTGTTAATTTCAATCATTTGATGCTCCTCACATTCCACACTATTTTAAACGCGCACAAACATATACATGCAATGGAAACAGCTATCTCTTTCCAAATGAACGTAAGCGGCAGTGCATGCTGATACAGAAGCAGATGCTGCGGAAGCCACTGACTTATTCTTTCAATCGTTGCAGAAAGCTCCCCTACCGGGAAAAAGCTCCCTCCTATTATACTGAGTCCTGTGACCATGACGACGCTGATCATATAATAAGATCCAACTCGCTGACTTTCACTTGCAAGCCACGTGCTAAAGGCAACGCACACAATCACATAGATACACATATACAGCAGCACACCGTAAGACGCTACTCCATACAGCCATTTAAATAGAGCAAAGCTTATGAGAGCTTGAAGCACGTATAGCACGGCATAAGCGGCGCTGACGCTTCGAACATAACCGTAAAGTCCTTTTTGCATCGTTTTCATTCGTTTGAAAAGGTGCTTCCGCTCTTTAATCATCCAATCTGATGTGATGCAGCAAAGTAAAAGCGTAAAGAATCCCCATAGCGGCACGTATCCGGTCATTTGAACATTCCCTTGCTTCGTATGCTTCGTTCCTTGCGCCTCGTAATCAATTGTCATCAGCGGCTTTGGCTTCCACTGGTTATCGGTATAACGATACGCTTCTTTCCATAAATCCGGTCCTGCATGAATGTTATAGACTTTATATAAAAAACGCACTTCATTTGCCGCTTTAACATTTGTTGTTAACCGTGTCACTTCACTCGCCACAACTTCTCGAACCGCTTCTGTGGCAACGAAAGAAGGCAGCGTGAGCAAATCAATGACCCCTTGATAATTCCCCGCTTCTACTTCTTGTTGAAATCCGTTAGGAAACATAAAAATGCTGTCAATTTTATTTTTTGCCAGCTGCTTTCTTGCTTGTTCTTCGCTCAGAGAAAGAAACTGAATTTCTGTTGTTTTCTGTAGTCGATCCATCACTTGTTTAGACATGTTGCTGTGATCTTGATCGACAAGAGCAACAGGTATTTTCGAATCACTTTGTACTTTTGCTAAAAATGAGCTGCTGATGACCGTTCCTATTAAAGGTAAAAAGAAGATCATGACAATAAGCATAGGGCGCTTCAGCAGCTGCTTTATTTTTTCACTGATCATTTTCTCCACCGCCTTTGCATAATCATCACGTAGCCAACAGCAAGAACAAAACTTCCTGCTGTCGTAATGAGAATAGGCTTAAGGTAAAGAAAAGCTTCGTTTGTGTTATATCCATCAAATTCATAAAATAACAGCTCCAAGACGCGGGTGTTGAGTGACCATTTCTGAAAACCACTCGCCCAGTCCGGTAAATAGACGACCGGCACAACATGTCCACTTAAAATCGCACTCAGCAAAATAAACAGCAAACCGGTTAGTTGATAAGCTTTTTGTGATAAAAAAAGAACCCGAAGCAGTAAAAACAAACATAAAAAAGCAACCAAACTTCCGCTTACCCCTAAAAAAAGCTCTCCGTACGTACCGGTTACAGGCAGTTTCAGTCCTTTAATGAGGCTTCCAAACAATACGACAGATACCGGCAGCAAAAGAACAAACAGAGCCGTCAGCTGCGCTAAATAAATGTGGGCAAACGATACACCTCTTGTTTTCATTCGAGCCAGCACGGGAGAAGTCTGCGTTTCACTAGCAAGCAGCCATCCGCCGTAGCTCCAAATCATAAGCAGCAAAGCAGCAAAAGACAGGACATAATATTGCTTCATATCCTGCTGAAAGAAACTCGTTTCTACTTGTTCATCAAATAAACTTCCTCTATCTAATACATGAAGCCCAAACGTTACTAAGCTCTTCTTAAACTCTGCGCGTCTATTTTCATCGGAAACATTTTCTTTTTCTAAAAAGGTATCAACCGTATTAATACCGCTTTGAGCGGCTGACGTGTAGTCGGCTGCACTTTCCATCACGTAGCGAAACAGCTGTGACTGAAGCGGCTTATTGTTGTTCCCAATGACGTGTAAAGGCTGATTTTTCCCATGAGCAATATCGTGACTAAAACCTTTTGGCAGCGTTACAATGGCTGCCACTTTATTTTCCTGCAGCAGCTGTTTAGCTTTCTGTTCATTCGTGTAAAGCGGCTTCATGATCTTGCGAAGCTTACCTTCAGTCAGCTGCTCGATGACGTATTTCGTCTGTGCAGTATCATCTTTATCCACAATGGCCACGGGAAACCGATTTACTTTCTCCTCACTTTGCATGGTCTGACTAATAATGATCCCTGCTCCAAGTAAAAACAGAGCAGGGATCATTATTAGCAGTATGAGAGATTTTATATTTTTCAATAGAGCTTTACATGTAAAAAGAGTCAAAGAGAAATATATCTTCATCTGCTTTGCACCTTTTAGTAACCAGCGGTTCCCATATTCATCATGAGACCTTGAACATTTTTAGCGAAATTTTCTTGAATCGACAGCATATCTTCAGGCGTTACATCTTTTACATTTGTTGCATTAGACGCATCAAGCTCTGGAATAGCTGCTGATTTTTTTAATTGAGAAGCAGAGTCAATTTTTAACGTAACGTTTGCCGGATCTGCTTTTGGTCCTATTTTTGTACGAATATCAAACGAATAATCTGCTTTTCCTTTTGAAGCACTTATTGCTTGATTCTGCTTTACTTCCCCGTTTACTACTAGATCTTCTTGATCACCTAAGTCTAAAGAGAAAGTACGGTCAGCCGTTTGTTTCGCATCGGTTTTACCATTGATTACTGAATTCATTTTAAACGTCATATTCGTGTCTTCATCTTTTGAATCTTTTGTTAACAAATGAATAGACATGTTTTCTTTTCGTTTTTCACTTTCCGTTGTTACGTCATTTTTCATATCAAACGTAAACGCATCATCGGTAGTGCTATCAGTTAGAACTGCTTTAAACTGCTTAGCCGTTTTGTTATCTTCATACGGAATATTTTTAGTCACTACGTTAAGCTTGCCTTTATCGTTAGAAGCATTTTTTACGCCCATGTTCATATCGCGAGCTACCACAACATCATCTTGAACGTACACAGTTGATTTAACACCGCCAGGGTAAGTCGTATCTTTTGCTTCTTTTTGGAAGTCTTGAAGACTTTCTTTTACTGATTTTTTCAATTCTTTTGGATCTGCCATATCTTTCAATTCTGGATTCGTTGCTGCTGAAGATTTAAACAGCTTAGATACGTGATTTGCATAGATGGTATGAAGCTTGTCATCTTTTGCTACCTTCGCAATAAGCTTATCCATAAATTGTTTTGTTTCTTTGTCAGACATGTTAAGCGTCACGCTTGTTAACTGAAGCGTTTTGCCATTTGTTTTATAATCCACATTTTTTTCTTTTGTAAAATAATCGCTGTCTAGCTGATCATAAATGAACGTTCCGTACTCTTTTGCAATGTAGGTCTTTTCTTTTTCCGTTAACTGTAAGTCTTCTAAACTCACGTTGCTTGTGTTAATATCAAGCGTTTCAGGACCTGAATAAGAAGGATCGAACTTACGCGCTACCTGTCCATATTCGTCTAAGTTTAAATAGAAATATTCATTTGCTAGAATCGGGGCTTTAAAGCCTATTCTTTCTTTCGTTTGAAAACCTTCTAGATCAAGCGCTTTTGAACCGCCGATATTAAGAGCCAGTGAACCGTATCCTTCACTTTTTTTCGGATCTTGTTCCGCTTTAATTTTAATTTCAGCTTTACTGATAAGGTCTTGAATCATTTTAAAACTTGGATCATACGAAAGTGAATCCATGTTAAAGCCGCCTTTGATAGTAGCATTTGTAGTAGAAGGCTGCTTCATCGCTTTTTCCTGATAAGCCATCGTTTCACTGTACTTTGTTTCTAATTCATCAGCTGCTTTTTGATACGTATTTACTTCAGAAATTAAGTATAATTGCTTAGGGGATTTTTTAAATACCGTAGCAAATGTAATTGCTCCTCCAATAATCACAATTAAAGCTGCCAAAATGATAATCCATTTAGCCGGCGCTTTTTTGGGAGCGGGCGCTGTTTCTAGCGAAGCCGCTGTTTCGTCTGTTGTTCTGTTTTGATCTTTCTCACTCATCTACACCAGAACCTCCTATGTATTTTGTTAGTCACTTTGTACATGATAAGGAATGGTTTCCATAAATTCTACTACTTCGACAAAATAAGACAATAATTAGTCCGATAAACCGATGTCTTTCGGTGCAATATCGTGTGCAAAGTACTCTACTTAAGTACCCAATATATTGAAAATAAAACCAATTATTCAAAACTATCTCAATAACTATTAAAATAGGTAAATGACTTAACTTCTTATTTTATTACAATATATTCCTATTTTTAAGCATTTACACCTAATAATTACGAATCGGCGTTTTTTCTATAGTCGATTCTTTTTCCTTTAATCACATACAGGTGATATCTATGTACGCCTTTATGAAAACATGATAAAAACATCAGCGTTTTGTTCCGTTTTGAAAGGGAAATAATAAATATAAGAAAGCTTTTTTCTTGCCCGTGATATAAAAATCGAATAAAGTATTCCTAAATACATTTCACACAACTTAATTTGAGGATAGACAAAGGAGGATATCATTATGAACATACGCGTCACTCCTTCTGCAAAAGAAGCGTTGCAGAACGTAGAACAAAATCAAATGGTTCAGCTTTCTTTTGACCGGGGGAGCTGCGATATTGTGAATACAATTTATGAAATGAAGATCATCTCAAAGCGCAGCCTTCAACCCTATGAAAAAGTTGTAACGGTTGAAGACTTAGAATTTATTGTTGATGATGACATGGAAGAAGTATACGACAATGAGCTGGTGATTGATCACACAGCAGGTGCTTTTGTCTTTAAAAATCACAACCAAATTTTTAATAACCGCGTAGGATTGCGCTATATTAATTCATAGAAAAAAAGCAGGGAACTCCCTGCTTTTTTTCTATGAATATGTTAGGAAACTCGCTTCTATCGATTGACCTTTAAGCGCTCTTGGATAAATAACAACACGTTCACAAGACTATTTTCTTCATATACATTCACTTGCTGGCGCTTAAATTCTCCTTGTTCATGGTAGTAAATAATATCTCCCGTCCCTTTGTCTTCATTCATATGTAAATGAAAACTAAGCGGCGTTGCCAAAATAGATCCGTCTTCATCTCGCTGAAGAATTTGACAAAGCGTTTGATTCCCTTGTTTTTCAGATAAAAAGTCATAGCCAAATTGACGTGCTAACTTCTCCACTTGTGCAGCAATAAGAGCTGTAATCGGTTGATTGTCTTTCATAAGCAGTATTTCTCCTTACTTCATCTCATTAGGGTTTTCTTATTAGTATACTATACCTTAAACTTCTGGAGCTAACGACTTAACCTGTACAAATCATGACCACATGTCCATCCGGATCTTTTATCGTAAAAAAAGAAAAATCCTCAAAAGAAGTAATCGGAGACTCAATCGTATAGTCCATCCCTTTAACAAATTCATACTCTTCTTTAATATCTTCCGTATGAAAATTAAAAATTGGATGAGGGTTAGCCGCTATTTGTTTTTCTTTTCCTTGAGGGCCTGCGTCCAGCGTTAATCCTGTTTCTCCATCAATTTTAAGATTATAAACTGGGTTCTTAACTTCGCTCATCTTATATTCTTGATTCAATAACTTGCTATACCATTTTACCGAAGTTTTTAAATGAGATACGTGAATAAATACCGTATTTATTTTATTGAAAACAGGACTTGGCATTTTTAATCCTCTTTTTTGGTTTCGGTTCATTCTATACCATTATCCACGTATCACTTTATACCTGCTACTACCTTAACTTTTGCTCATATATACAAAAAAGCTTGCAAATACTATTCACAAGCTTTTTCTTTATAAAAAATATGTATGCTGTACAACTACAATCACAACCGCAATTAAAATCGAAGGCAGTAAATTCGCAACTTTAATTTTAATAATTTCTAATAAATTAATCCCAATTGCTAAAATTAATACGCCGCCTACTCCTGTGACTTCGGCAATGATACTATTCATTAAATCTTGCGGCACGACCGCATTAATTTGCGTGGCAAATAACGCAATGATGCCTTCGTATAGAAACACGGGCACCGCTGAGAAAATGACGCCTATTCCAAGCGTAGTCGTTAATAGTAATGAGATAAATCCATCCATCACCGCTTTTGTAAACAATACGCTGTGGTCGCCTCGTATTCCGCTGTCTAATGCCCCGACAATCGCCATCGCTCCAATGACAAAGATTAACGTCCCTGTTACAAAGCCCTGTGAAATACTGAATGTTTGCTTGTCATTTTGCTGAGATTGAAATTTTCGTTCAATCATATTACCTAAAAGATTTAGCTTTTCATCTAAATCAATGAACTCACCAATAACCGCTCCAATGGCTAAGCTCAAAATCACAATTAAAAACTGATGACTTTTAAAGCCCATTTGCAAACCAAGCGTGATAACGGATAACCCCATCACTTGCATCACCGTCACGCTTACTTTTTCAGGAATGCGGTGAGCAAGCTTGCCCATTAATGTTCCTACAACAATCGCTAGTCCATTTACTAATGCTCCTATAATAAACATGCTGTCACCTTTACTTTGAATAATGCCGTTACTGTTTTCATTTGTTCTACTTCCTCTCTGCTCCGCACTAGCTGTATCAAACACACTAAATTTTAACATAAAATTCTTTCAATTATGAAGAAAAGAAAAAAGAGATTGAAACGTAACTAGATTACCCCCATATAAAAACGAACAAATAGGATACATGAGCTGATTGCTTGCGACAACGCTGTTGATTTCCGTGCAGGGCTTCGCTTTCCGCGGGCGGGCGCTGAGCCTTGCCCTCCAATCAACAACCAGAAGCAACTAAATAGATTAAATCTACGTTCACCATCACAATAAAAAGATCCGAACGCTTCATCGTTCGGATCTTCTTTTAACTAGAACAGGTTTGTTCTAGCCCTCTTATTAAAATGTAATAACGTCTTTTGTGCCTTGCTTTTGGTAGCCTGTTTTTAACAGCTTTACTTCTTTATCCGCTGGCAAGTTGGTAAATACAACTGGTGTCACAATAGACGGTGCATGCTTTTTAACATAGTCTAAATTCACTTGTAAAAGCGGCGTCCCTTGTTGAACGCTGTCGCCTTCTTGAACAAGCGCTTCAAATCCTTCGCCTTTTAAATTCACGGTATCTAATCCAACGTGAATGAGGATTTCAATTCCTTCTGCTGTTTTTAAGCCAATCGCATGTTTTGTTGGGAATACGGTCATGACTTCACCGTTAATCGGTGATACGAGCGTTCCTTCAATCGGTTCAATTGCAAAGCCGTCACCCATCATTTTTTGTGAAAACACTTGATCTTCTACTTCACTAAGCGGCTTTACAACGCCTTCAAACGGTAACACAAACTCTGTGTGTACGTCTGCTTGAACAGCCTGTTGTTCAACAGGTGCAGCGGTTGACGCTGTTCCGTATTTAACTAATTGATTCATTGCGTCCGCAACAAACTCTACTTCTGTTCCGACAATGACTTGAACATTTGTTTTGCTGAGCTTCATGATTCCTCTCGCTCCGTGACGCTTTAAGGCTGCTTCGTTAATGTTGCCGGCATCAGCTACTTGTAAGCGAAGACGAGTCGCACAGTTATCAATTGCGGTTAAGTTTTCTTTTCCGCCTAGATCTTCAATAAAATACGATGCCATATCCACATATTTATCGCCTGTTGCTACAACCGTTTCGTTTGATGTGTCTACTTCTTCATCATCTTCACGTCCCGGTGTTTTTAAATTTAACGCTTTAATCAGCGTGTAGAAAATGACAAAGTAAATGACTGCATATACAATTCCAATTCCCGCTAACAGCAGCGGTTTTTGTGAAATTCCGTAGTTTAAGAAGAAATCAATGGCCCCTGCTGAAAATCCAAATCCAGCGTGAATACCAAGAGCGACGGCTAAAGCCATTGATATTCCTGTTAAAACGGCATGAATAACATATAATAACGGTGCTACGAACATAAATAGAAATTCAATTGGTTCCGTAATTCCTGTTAAAAAAGAAGTAACAGCAAGTCCGATTAACATACCGCTGACTTGTTTGCGCTTTTCTTTTTTAGCTGCTGCGATCATCGCAAGCGCAGCTGCCGGTAAACCAAACATCATAACCGGGAAGAATCCAGACATAAATATTCCTGCCGTTGGATCTCCTTTAAAGAAGCGATTCAAATCTCCCGTTACGCCGTGATAGTCTCCGAATACAAACCATACTAAGCTGTTTAACACGTGATGCAGTCCAATTGGAATCAACAGACGGTTTAAAAATCCGTATATACCTGCACCAAGCGCTCCTGCTCCTGTGATCCACGTTCCTAAGTTGTTAATTTGATCTTGAATCGGCGGCCAGATAACCCCGAAGATTCCTGCAAGCGCGAGCATAACGACTGACGTAATAATCGGTACAAACCGCTTTCCTGCAAAGAAGCCAAGCCACTCGGGCAGCTTAATCGCTGAGAAACGATTGTATAGTAAACCGGCCGTTACTCCTGAGACAATCCCGCCGAGTACACCCATGTTAATGTCTTTATCAATAGCTACAGTTCCTTTTGTTAATACAAAATAACCAACGACTCCGGCAAGTGCTGCTGCGCCGCTTCCATCTTTTGAAAGCCCTACAGCAATTCCGAGTGCAAACAGTAGTGCTAAATTCGCAAAAATCGCATCTCCGGCTTGAGCCATAAATGGAATATCCAATAAGTCCTTTTGACCCAAACGAAGAAGCAATGCCGCAGCAGGTAATACTGCGATTGGCAGCATAAGCGATTTACCAATACGTTGTAAAAAATTCAGCATGTTTCTATCCCCTTTGTATAACGTATTTAACCCGATGTTACGAGCAAGGATTTTCGTAACAATATTTATCGGATGACAAGTTACCGCATTCATCCCCGTCCTATGACTACATCATCAGCTGAAATGAAGGCGGTTTTACTGCATGGACTCATACTAGCACATAAAATATATAGTTGTCTATACCAATTTTCTTTTTTGAAAACCTCTCTATATCAATGTTAAAAGCCCTTACAAAACTTTCTAGTTCACAAAAAAGAATCAACTGGTCTAGACAACTATTCCAAAAAGCGTTACACTTAAATCAATACAACAAGCAAAGGAGTGTATGTATGGATACACATTCATCCATCATTATTTATAATGTAACCGTTTATAGTGAAAATCAGACATTAAAAAACGGGTATATTAAACTAACGAACAAGAAAATTACTGAAATCGGAGAGACACATCAATACGTACGTCAGCCAAAAGACCATGTGATTGAGCTTTCTCCTTCCTATAAAGTGATTCCTGGTGCCATTGATGTTCATATTCATGGCGTTAACAATGCCGATGCAATGGACGGTACAGCAGAAGCATTACAAACAATGGCGCGCACGCTTCCAAAAGAAGGTACAACAAGCTTTTTAGCAACCACTATGACGCAATCGAATGAAGCGGTTGAAAAAGCGCTTCGCAACGCGGGCGCTTATATCGAAGAGCAAACAGATAGAGATGCTGAAGTAGTTGGTATTCACTTAGAAGGTCCGTTTATTTCACCAAAACGTGCGGGTGCACAGCCGCCTACTCACATTCAAGATCCGAATGTAGCACTGTTTCAAGAGTGGCAAAAAACAGCCGGAGGACATATTAAACTTGTCACGTTAGCTCCGGAGCAGCCAAACGGCTTAGCACTTACTTCTTATTTAAAAGAAACAAACGTTGTCGCTTCTATTGGCCACTCCGACAGCACATATGATCAAGTTGGTGAAGCCATCGAAGCAGGAGCTTCTCATATTACGCACTTATATAACGGCATGCGCGGCCTTCACCATAGAGAGCCGGGCGTATTAGGCGCCGCTTATTTGAGAGATGAATTATTTGTAGAGCTAATTACAGACGGCATCCACTGCCGACCTGAAATGGTCAAGCTTGCCTACGATCAAATCACAAGTGAACGCATGATTCTTATCACGGATTCTCTTCGTGCCAAATGGCTAAAAAACGGTACGTATGATTTAGGAGGACAGCCTGTTCACGTAAATGACACAACGGCTACCCTTGCAGATGGAACATTAGCAGGAAGCATCTTAAAGATGAACGATGCGATTAAAAACACGATGAGCTTTACGAACTGCTCATTAGAAGACATCGTAAAAATGACCGCTGAAAACCCAGCAAAACAGCTTAACCTGTTTGATACAAAAGGAAGCCTTAAAATTGGAAAAGATGCGGATATCGTGGTATTAAATGAAAACTTAGATGTTGAAATGACATTTTGCCGAGGCACATTGAGCTTTCAAAAGGAGGACTAACAATGAATATCATCCAAGTGAAAAATTACAGTGAAATGAGTGCAAAAGCAGCTGATATGCTGATTAGCAAACTTCATGAAAAGCCAAATATGAATCTGGGACTTGCAACGGGAGGCACGCCGAAAGGATTATATGATCGTTTAATTCAAGATCATAAAGAGCACGGCACGTCTTACAAACACGTGACTTCCTTTAACTTAGATGAATATGTCGGAATGAAGCCGCAAGATCCAAACAGCTATCATTACTATATGGCAGACGCGTTATTTAATCACATTGATATTGATGCAAGCAGCACCCATGTTCCTAACGGCTTAGCTGATACGCCTGAAGAAGAGTGCCGCCGCTACGATGAAATGATTCAAATTCACGGAGGCATTGACCTTCAGATTCTTGGAATCGGCCAAAACGGACATATTGGCTTTAACGAACCCGGTACGTCATTCAACTCTCCTACTCATATTGTGACGTTAGAAGAGTCAACGCGAAAAGCCAATGCACGCTACTTTAATTCTCTTGACGAAGTGCCTACTCAGGCAATTACAATGGGAATTGAGTCGATTATGAAAAGCAAAGAAATTTTACTGCTTATCTCCGGGGAAGCCAAAGCAGAAGCGATGTATCAGCTGCTTAACGGAGAAATCACAGAGAACTTCCCTGCTTCTATTTTAAAGAAGCATCAGTGTGTTACAATTATTGCGGACCAAGAAGCTTTAGCTAAAGTGAACCTTTGAAAGAATAGTCAAGTAGCCTCCCCCGGCTATAATCAATCCGTCTTTATGAAAGAAAGATATCTGATTATTAGTTAGAGTATATATAGATAACATACCTCCTCGTCTTTTTTAGATGAGGAGGTTTACATAAAGGAGAGAACTTAAGTGATTGATAAAAGCTCACCTCTTCCGATTTATTATCAAATTGAAGAACAGTTGAAAAAACAAATTGAAAACGGAGAGTTAAAACCAAATGATTCGCTTCCTTCTGAACGAGAGTTTGCAGAACGATTTGAAATCAGCAGAATGACCGTTCGCCAAGCGATTAACAATTTAGTAAACGACGGTTATTTGTATCGTCAAAAAGGCCGCGGCACCTTTGTATCTGAAAAAAAACTGGAGCAGCAGCTCGTTGGATTAACGAGTTTTACAGAAGATATGAAAGCGCGCGGAATGGTGCCAAGCAGTAAGCTGCTGAGCTTTGAAATTATTGCGGCTTCAGAAAAAATTGCCGAGCAGCTGCACATTTCTCTTCATGCACCTGTTTATGAAATCAAGCGTATTCGTTTAGCTGACGACGTGCCAATGGCGCTTGAAAGCGTATATGTATCCGCTAACTTAGTCAAAGGCTTAACAGAATCCATTGTTAATGACTCTCTCTATCGCTATATTGAAGAAGAGCTCGGGCTGAAAATTGGTGAAGCCAATCAAACGTTAGAATCCATTTTAGCTTCTGAAACCGAAGTGAAGCATCTTGGAATCAGCTCATATTCACCGGTTCTACTGATTCAACGAAATACGTATTTGCAAGACCGCACGCCGCTTGAAGTAGTGAAGTCTTCGTACCGAGCAGACCGCTATAAGTTTACGATTAACATGACACGATCTTAACTAAGGAGTTTTCTTATGTCTAGTTTATATCTACAGGAACTAACAAAACTGCTTGCCAAAGTGGAGGCGCATGAAAAGCAGGCAATGGAATCCGCAGCCGAGAAAATCTCACAGCAATTAGCTTCTCATCACCTCATTCATTTATTTGGGTGCGGTCATTCTCATATTTTAACGGAAGAAGTGTTTTACCGTTCCGGAGGGCTTGCACCGATTCATCCTATTTTTGTAGAAGAACTGATGCTTCATAAAGGAGCTTCACGCTCTTCACAGCTAGAGCGTAGAAATGACTATGCAAATACCTTTATGGAAAAAGAAGATATCGTACCAGGCGATATTATGATCGTCATTTCTACGTCGGGCGTAAATCCCGTTCCGATTGATGTGGCTTTAATTGCAAAAGAAAAAGGCGCCTTTGTGATCGGGCTTACCTCTCCTTCTTATGCTACGAGCCGGGCTTCGCGGCATAAAAGCGGAAAATACCTTCATGATGTCGTGGATCTTGTTATTAATAATCATATTCCAAAAGGAGACGTTCTTCTTCATCAGCAAGACATTTCTTTCGCTTCTGGCTCCACTGTAATTGGAGGCGCTATCTTAAACGATGTCCTATCTAAAGCCATCCAAAAACTGCTCAGCCGCGGCATCACGCCTCCTGTCTTTTTAAGCGGAAACATGGAAGGTTCAGATGAACATAACCAGCGGTTGATTGATGCTTACAAAGGAAGAATTACTGCCCTATAACAGCCCCTGCGGCTGTTTTTTTCGCACAAAAAAAGATGCTTGAAAGCATCTCATCAAAGTCGGACTGTACGATTTGGACTAGATCTCCTCTTTATCAGTAGAAGTCTTGTTCACAGCACCATAACCTACTTATCCGACATAATTACTATGTTTAACATTAGTATACTCTTTTATACGTTAAGTGTCAAATAAGTTATAAGAAATTTCGTAGTACATTCATTTGAAGATTTTTTTACGGTAATGTTCTAGCTGGCTTTTAGCTTCTTTCATAATTGTCGTATGTATGATTTCATCCGTGATGGTAAAATAATTGTCTCCGTACTGATAGTCATCTACCATATCACTAATTTCAAGCCAACCTACTAACTCCGTCGGACAGTCGAGTTCAATGAACATGTTGTATAAGTGATTGGCTTCTGTTAGCGCCCTCTCTTCATGCTGCACAATTGTTTGAAGCCTAGTATAGATCAGGTAATCTGTACATTCCTGTTCACTCGGTTCCGATAAGGAAAGCTCTTTTAAAGTACGCTGAAAATAATCTTCTATTTCAAAGAGATTATAAGGTGGGCGGAGAGAAGCTAAAATAGAAAGAGATACAGAACCCTGTTCATGCTCAAGCATAGAAAGTGCCCATGGTAAATAATGTTTTTCCGCTGTCACATTCTTTTGATAAATGTAATAAAATAGCTCGCGTGTATCCATAGAACTCCTCCTTCCTTTTTCGTGCCGATACAATTTCAAATAGTTTACCATATCTATGAATTTTATCTATAAATTTCTGCCAAAGTGTTGTATAAGGTTTCCTGCCGCATCTCACAAAAAAAGAAGCTGCATCAAAACTGATGCAGCTTCTTCCCTTCATATCATGCTAATTATTTCATGTTCATTTGCCCTTGTGAGGCCCTTTCGCTACGTATATCGGTTCATAACGAGAGTGCCAATTGCCAGATCAGAATATCTGCTTTTCATATGAGGTAATACGTTTGCTGAAGTTGCTGTTAAGTATTCCAAAACTAAACCAGTCCCTTCATGAAGCTAAGTATTTACCTTTCACAGTAGCCTTAGAAAAATTTCTATCGGCTCTGTACTATTTGTATACCACGTTTCAATTGAACTAAACTAAAAAATTCATTTTAATCAAAAAATTCTTCCCACAGGCATACAACTATTAACAGCGAATTACAAATGAAGCTTTAACCCTTCATGAGAAGCAGTAAATCCGAGTTTTTGATAAAAAAGCAATGCCTCTGACCGTTCTTTATCGGTTGTTAATTGTATCAACTGACAATTACGTTCTTTCGCTCGTTGAATCGCCCATGTAATCAGCTGATATCCAACCCCTTTTCCGCGCTCTGACGAAGCGGTTCGAACTCCTTCAATCGTTGCCCTCCACCCACCTTGTCGTGCAATGTGGGGCGTAAAGGTTATTTGTTGAACACCTATTACTTTACTATCTTTACATGCGACAATCAGTTCATTGTTTGGATCCGCATCAATTGCCTGAAATGCTTGAACATAACAGTCTGGAAGCGGTAATTCGTAGCGCTCTCGTTTGCTTCCAAGCATATCATCAGCAAGCATTTCAACAATTTGTTCTAAATCTTCCCGCACCGCTTCTCTAAAGGTTATTTCTCCCATTTCACACAGCACCTCTCCCATGTCTATTTATGATGGTAAAAAGAACGCTGACGAACAAGCTCAGAACCGACGCCAAGAACAAAGCAGCCGCTAAAGCACCAACCCCCATTCCTTCAAAGCCGCCAACTCCAAATATGCTATATAGAAATAGAAATATGCTTATCAGCATGCTGCTAAGTGAAATTCCGTACTGCACGGGTGAGTTCTTTCTATAGAAGAAATAAGACGCACCAAAAAGCAGCACAAAGAAAGCACCCATTAATCCAAATAAAGAAATCATTTACACCCTCCTTCTTACTTTAAAAAAGGAATTTATATCCATTATATACTATCATTTTTATTTATTCTATCTATAATTAATAGCCCTGCAGCCATAACTAAATAGACATGACCAAAACGGCCATGTCTATTTTTCTACTATATTAAAAAGAAAGTTCTTTGAACCAAAAAGAATAAGGGGCTAAGCAAGCTTCATCAATTTCATTCATGCGTTTTTTGCATCGCTGCAGCACCTCAGCAGGAATGTGTCTCTCTAAGTATGCAGATTCTCCGTTAGCTTGAATCGTTTCTTCTACTAGCTCTTCAAACACATCTAAGCATGTTAAAAACTGCGGAAAAGTTGTATTCACGAAACGCTCGCAGTCATCGTTGGACGTATCGAGCAGCACAACCGAACCGTTTTTTTGATGAAGACAAATTGGATCTCCAGCGCCTGTTGTTCCTAAAAACCAATAGTGCTGGTAGCGAGATGATAACTCAAATGTTTCGCATAGCGTTGTTAGCTTTCCTTTGGATGAAACGAACTCTAGAAATGGTGAAGCTTCTTTGGGCAATCCTTTTTCTATTAGCAACTTCTTTGTCTCTTTATCAATATCAAGGGGTGCAAGCTGTTCGGCATCAAACTTCATTCGTTTTTCCTGTCGTTGCATCACATTTGACAACTTCTTTCACTCCTTTTCACCATTTGCTCTTTCTTTGCTTTTGTTTATTATAAAAGAAATCCAGCTCGTATTATATGCTACAAATGAACTTAATTAGACTGAAAATTTTTCCAATCTTTATTTATATAGCCCGATTTCCTCTTTATAAACACAGGTAAAAAGAAACCGATCAGATTTTCTCCAACAGATTCTGCTTTTAAAAATAATTCTCATTCCCTTCTTCCCTTTTCAGCATACTCTCGCCTCTTATAAATAGGCTTAATCTTTATTATTCCAATTTTTTCTACTTTTTGCAACTAGGACTTATCTCACCATTTCTTATGCGAGATTAATAACTTGACAAAATACTAAAATAAGCAACAGTAATTATTTACAAATTTTTAAACTTTATGGTTTAATAGGTATGTAATTCCTGTTTTTTACTATATTTTTTTGGAGGTTTAACATGAAAAAAGGGTCAATTTATCGTTTTATTGCTTTTGCTTTAATGTTCACCTTGTGTTTTAGCCAATTGGGCTTACTGAAAACACAAGCGGCAGGCAATCCTCCTGCTAATGAAAAAACATTAAGCATCGGTAAAGCAGCAAAAGGAACATTTACAGAACCAGAACAAACACATTGGTACAAAATTAATCCTTCTAAGCAAGAGGTAGCAAAGTTTTCACACTACCGAATTAAGCTTCAAAGTGATGATGAAGTAAACATCACGGTTTACTCTAGTCTTGAAGATGCCAAAAATAACGTGGCATTTGACCGTTATATGGGATACTCCTACAAAGACGAGCCTGCTCAGCTAGATTTTCCAATCGCTTGGACCGGCCCTTATTATGTGAAAGTTGATTATTATGGAAGCGAAGACGACATGATTGAAGAAGATGCGGAAGATGGTTCGACTTCTCCAGAACCACAGCCGTATGAAAAAACAGAAGTTCCATATACAATCAGCTATGAAGGCGCTTCACTTCCCCCTTCTCAAATGGAGGCAGAAGAATGCCCGGCTGAATTAAGTACAAGCCAAAAAGAAAACGGAAAAGGTATTTTAAAAGATTTGCGTACGATTCGCGACGCTGTGCTTTCAAAAACAGCAAGCGGAAAAGACCTTTCTTCTCTTTATTACAAAGCCGCTCCGTTTATCAGCTCTAAAATGATTATTGATAAATCGATGCGCGAACAAGTATACAAAGATTTAGTTCAGCTAAAAGGTCTATTTACAGATGTAGCGAAAAACGGCGCATCAAGCACATACATGATTACAAGTGCTGATCAAAAAGCAATCAATGATTTATACAACATCGCTTATAAATCCGTTCCGGCTGCTTTAAAGAAAGACTTAGAAAAAGTAGCAGCACAGACAAAATTAAAAGACGTAACGGACTTAAACGTATCGTCTGTATTAGTAAGAGCTAAGTTAGTCAGCGCAAACAGCGTTTCAACAAAAGCTGAAACTCGCTATATTGTTAAATTAAAAGATGGTGCAAATGCTAAATCATTCAAAACAAAAGCACAGTCAAAATCAGCAAGCATTGAATCTATTAATCCATTAAAACAATCAGCTGCTTCTTTTGATAATATGTTTGTTATTCAATTAGATGACAGCAATGGAAAAAGCTTCAGCACGTCATCTGCTCAAGGTAAAATGACGGCAAAACAAATTCAGGCACTTCCTGAAACTGAATTTATCGAGCCGGTTCAAGAGTACCACGCTCTTTCAATGGATTCACAATATCCGTATCAATGGTCATTAAATAACACGGGTAAAAATGACGGTACTCAGCATGCCGATATTCAATACGAATCACTTGAAAAATTACTAAACGGTCAAAAGTTAAAAGATACGGTTATTGCCGTTGCGGATACAGGCGTCGATTCATCACTAGCTGATTTAAAAGACGTGGTGGATACAAAAACAGGCTATAACTACGTGGATCGTTCGTCAAATGCAACTGATGACAACGGACACGGAACTCACGTAGCTGGTATTATCGCAGCCTCTGCAAACAATAACTATTCAATGGCCGGCATTAATTCTCATGCAAAAATTTTACCGGTTAAAATTCTAGACGCATCTGGTAGCGGAGATACAGAACAAATTGCGTACGGTATTAAATACGCGGTTGATCACGGTGCAAAAGTCATTAACTTAAGCCTTGGCGGATCTTACAGCCGCGTGCTTGAATATTCGTTAAAATACGCATACGATCATAACGTAACGGTTGTAGCTGCAAGTGGAAACGACGGTATGGAAGAGCTCTCTTACCCTGCTTCATCTGCCTATGCGATTTCAGTGGGCGCATCAAACCGTTTAGATATCGTATCTGACTACTCAAACTACGGAAAAGGATTAGATATTACAGCTCCTGGCTCTGATATTCCAAGTCTTGTTCCAGACGGAAACGTCACTTATTTAAGCGGAACATCAATGGCAACGCCTCACGTGGCAGCCGTTGCGGGATTATTGCTATCACAAAACCCAGGCTTAAAGCCAAAAGACGTTGAAAAACGCCTAACGGATACAGCTAAAGATATTAAATTTGATGAAAAAGATGCTCCTGTATACGATGATGAAGAAAGTCCAGCAGAACCTCCTGCTCCAGGCTACGATTACGTATCAGGATGGGGACGTTTAAATGCGTACAGCGCGGTAAGTGCACAGCAGCTGCAAGCGCAGGTAAATACATTTGTCAGCACGCAAAAAGTGGTTACAGGTAAAGCTCAAAGCGGTTCAACTGTTAAAGTAATGAACGGCTCAAAAACACTTGGCACTGCCAAAGCTGATGCAAAAAATACGTTCTCTGTGAACATTCCAGCTCAAAAAGCTGATACCGTTTTACAAGTGGTTGTCACAAACGGAAAAGCAAGTACGAGCATTCGTGCAGTTGTTCAAAAAGCACCTGCCAAACCAGCGGTAAAAGCCGTAACGAATAAAGATGAGTACGTAACAGGAACGTCTAAAGCAAACTTTACGGTAAATGTTAAAAACAGCGCTAAAAAAGTGATTGCTTCGGCAAAAGCTGATGCAAAAGGCGCGTTCAAAGTGAAGATTCCAAAACAAAAAGAAAACACAGTCTTGTATATTACGGCTACAAACAGCCAAAAACAAGAAAGTGAAGAAGTAAAAGTAACAGTGCGTGACGTTATTGCTCCAAATGCACCTAAGGTAAATCCAGTCAGCGACGCGGATACAGCTATTAAGGGAACAGCAGAAGCAAATGCATCTGTTGTAGCAAAAGTGAACAACAAAGAAATCGGCAAAGCAAAAGCCAATGCAAAAGGGCAATACAGCATAACAATAAAAAAACAAAAAGCAGGTACAGCAATCAGCGTAACAGCAGCAGACGCAGCCAACAACACAAGTAAAGCTACGACTGTAAAAGTGAGCGATAAAACTCCCCCTGCTGCACCAAGCGTCAATGCTGTCACAACGAAAAGCACCGCTGTAACAGGTAAAGCAGAAGCAAATGCTACCGTAACGGTAACAGTAAATAAAAAGAGCATTGGCTCTGCTGCTGCTAACAGCAAAGGACAATACTCAGTAAAAATTAAAAAGCAAAAAGAAAAAACAGTCTTAAGCGTAACTGCAAAAGACAAAGCGAACAATACGAGTAAGACAACAACAAAAACAGTGACAAAATAAAGAAAAAAGGCGCTTGGCTTATGGCCAAGTGCCTTTTTGTTATAACAGCTGTTTGTTTTTAAAGTATTTCCACATTCCCCACGTTAACACAATTAACATAACAATAATAACAGCAGTAGCCCAGTGGGAATTCTGATATGGAATCGGTACGTTCATTCCAAAAAATCCGGTTACGAACGTCAGCGGAAGCATAATCGTTGAAATTAACGTTAAGACATTCAGCTTTTCAGATGAAGTTGCATTGGTAATAGAATAATACGTATCAAGTGCACTGTTTACGAGGTCTCTAAACGTTTCAGCAGAGTCTACAATACGCTCTAAGTGGTCAAGCAAATCAATGTAGAAAGGAACATTTTCTTCTCGTATATCAAATTTCCACTTTCCATTCACCGTTAAGAAAATTCGGCGCTGAGGCAGAATAACGCGCCGGATTAAGATAATCGTTCTTTTTAACGCCAAGAACTCTTCCGTCACTCCGCGCACTTCTTTGTTGTAGATTTCATCTTCTAATTCATCAATACGCATGTCAATTCGGTCTAAAATCGGAAAGTATTCGTCCGTGATGCCATCAATCAAAGCATACAGTAAAAAGTCGGCGCCGCGGTTCATAAACTTTGGATAACGTGAGCACACAGCATCCATTTTGCGAAGCCAGCCCATTTTATGTTTATGAATTGTTACTACGTAATTTGATCCGACAAAGGCATTTAACTCAAGCGTCGTAATCTCGTCATCACTTTCTTCGTTATAGCGAAGCGCGTGAAAAACGAAAAATTTATAGTCTTCGTAATCATCCATTTTAGCGCGAGGACTGTCGTGTAAGCAGTCTTCGATCGCCAATGGGTGAAAATCGAATAATTTAGCAATTTGAGCAAGCTCTTGTCCGTGGACATCATACAAATCAATCCACAGCAAATTATCAGGATTGCGCAATTTTTCATGCACGTCTCCTAAATCAAGATTCGTTACCATTTCTTTTGTTTCATCATCATATAAGTATGTTTTAATCATTGATTTTTCACCTCACATCATTGAGGCATTAAGGGGTATTTTCCTTCGTTGAAATGAGAGGAACATATACACCTTTGTTGCCCCTATCTTGTTTTGCAGTAACCTTCATCGAAATGGGGTCATCAGTGCCCATTCATCTCACCTCCTAATTAGTTGAAGGAACGCTGACTTGTAATACAGCTACTTCACAAAGTTTAATTTTAACATACAATCCAACTCTAGCGTAGCGCTTTTTTCAAAACCTTTTCCTCTCTATTTAAAGTTTCAAACAAAACTTCCGATACTATAAAAGCCCTACTAGTATACCCGCTATTTAATAATCCGATCGCACTCACAATCGGCAATCGATAACTAAGACCGCCTGAATCCTCCTACAAAGGTTCACCTAATCGTAGGCCACCAACCTAGCAAGGGGGGTGACCTACGATTAGGTCTAGAATATCTACCATGGCCGCCCTTTGGTCATGGTAGATATTCTACATCGATAAACATTATATGGGTCATGGGGAAAAACGTGTAGGAATTTTTAGACTTTCATCGAATACTTACTTAACAAACTTAGATTACGAAAAGGACTGATGATACATGCATTTTAAACGTGAAGAACCGTTTCGCTTTTTATTTGAGACTCCCATTGTTGGAACGTTTTCCATTGCTAAATACGACAATAAAGAAATCGATTCTAAGCCCGGTCCTTTGTCCGTTATCGACCTTTCACCAAAAGGAATCAAAATAATTACGCCGCTTGATTTACCTATTTTCAACCATCAAATTCAGCTAAAAATCAGCTTTTATTTAAATGAAAAACCCATCCATATTACCGGACTTTGCGTGTGGAAAGAAAAACGGCACACCGAATACCTTTATGGCATTGAAGCGTTTAACGATGTGGAAGAACAAGCAATTTTAATTACAGAACTCAAAACCTACGCCAAGAAAAAGCAAGATACGCAATAAAAATAGCGCTCATTTGTTTTACTCCCCTTTTAAGATGGCAATACTACGAACGAATTCGATAGAAAAAAGGTGAGACGATGAGCAGTAAAGCAAAAAAAGAGTGGATTGGCGGTCTCGTACTGTTTTTACTCGTCAGTTTTGTCAGCATCACGTTTGCAGGCTATCATACGGTGAAAGCTGCAGTGGATCAAACGTATGTACCGCTTGAGCATGGTAACAAAACACACGTCAATTTAAAAAAAGGACAACCGTTTTCCCTGCTTTTAATTCAAGAAAACCATCAAAATACGTCATTTGTATATATGACTGTTAATAAGCAGCATAAATCAATAAAAATGACCCACTTGCCCGGTTCAACTCAGCTCGGCGATGAAACGCTGCGAACTATTTATCGCCAAGGAAATATGAATGCTGTTGTAAAGAACGTCGAAGCATATGCAAAGCTTCCTGTTGATTATTATGTCAAAATGGATCAGCAGGCAGTCGTCGATGCTGTAGATAAATTAGGCGGCATTATCGTCACAAACAAACGTGCTTTTGAACACAGCAATATTGCTTTTCCAAAAGGATCAATTCGCCTTAACGGAAAAGAAGCGCTTGTTTATTTAAAGCAGCGTAATGAACAAGACGTCTTTACTGCCCATGAAAGACAGCTGTCTGTAGCGAAAGCCATTTTCAGTCAAGCAGCCACGGTACCCAACGTTGCAAAGCTGCATTCTCTTGTATTCAAGCTCGCTGATCACATTGAAACCAACGCAACGTTTAATGATATCAAACGGATTCAAAAAACCTATAAGCCGGCCGTTGCTCACGTAGACAAGCAGCAGTTTCCGCAAAACGAATGGAACCAAAAACAAGTCACAACGCGGCTGTATAAGCACTTAAAACGTAAGGAGCTATTTTTATAAAAAACGCTTCACGAAAAAGAGGCTGGGACATAACAAAATGAAACCAATCTAAAGACGACCAAAGGAGATACATAAGCTGAACTGCTTGTGACACCGCAGTTGATTTCCGTGCAAGACTTCGCTTTCCGCGGGCGGCCGCTGAGCCTCCTCGTCGCTTGCGCTCCTGCGGGGTCTCATCTGTTCCGCTTTTCCCGCAGGAGTCTTCGCCTTGCCCTCCAATCAACTGCTAGAAGGAATGAAACAGATGAAATCTACGTTCACCATAACAGAAAAACGAACCGTGAATTAAAGATTCATGGTTCGTTTTTCACTTCGACTAAAAGACTTTTATCCCAGCCTCTTTTTTTGCTACTTATCTTCAGCAGGCACCACTTTTTCATTTATTTTAACCACAATTCGTTCATCCCGTTCATCTTTGAGATAGCTCTTTTGATAAAAAGTATGATCATTAGGCGGTCCAATCACAACCGTATCCGTAATCGGAGCAACGGCTTCTGCTACTTCACTTGCGCTTACTCCATACGCTTTTTGAAACACGATCGGAGGCGTCAAGCGCAGCACGTCGGATCCTTCTGTAGACTCAAATTGATCATTGTTAAAAAAGAGATGCAGATGCGCTTCTTCCGATAGAGGTTCAATCCAATGCCACCAGCCCATCGGTATAAAAACAACTTCCCCTTCTTTTATTCGGTAATTGTGCATGCTGCTTGTATCAGGGTCCAAGACAGACACCTGCACTTCACCTGAAACGACGACATCTAACTCCCATGCGTTTGGGTGCCAGTGCGGTTCTCTCATATGCCCTTTCGTCATATATAAATCAACAAAAGCACCCCCAAGCATTGCAGGCAGCTGAGTTGAGGTTAGTTGATACGCTATATTTTGGTCGTTTCGTTTGAACAGGACGTTTTGCTTATAGTTCACTGACAGATTAGGCGTTCCTGAGCTTTTTTTAATATTTGAATTATCCGGTACAAATCCAGATTTACTCATAGTGTCATACCCTCTTTTCATCAAAAAGTTATATGCACTATCCTATTAAAACTATTAGCTAAGGGTGTTTTAATTAGGAAAAATAAAAAACGAGCGTTTCCACTCGTTTTTTATCCGACAAGGCGTTCAATTTTCTTTTTCTTCCATACAAATTGATAATAGCTGTACTGCAGGATTAAGCTGACCACAAACGCCGCTGGGTATCCAATCCAAATCCCTTTGATTTCAAGAGGTGTAAACTGCGATAACACGTAGGCTACGGGTACTTCCACACACCAAATAGCCATAATGCTAAATACCGTAGGCCAAAGCACCGTACCGCTTGCTCGCATCGTAGCGGTAATAATTTGCGCATGACCGAAAATCAAATAGCTCCAAAGTGTTATCACTAACAGCTCTTCAGCAATATGAAGCGTGTGCTGACTTGTTAAAAACAGAGCTAAAATTTGATTGGAAAAGAGATAAATAAGTAAAATCAATACGCTGCCAATAACGTAATTCAGCATAATTCCAGAGCGGATCACTTCTTTTAAACGCTCAAATTTATTGGCGCCAATCGACTGCGCCGCAAAAATAGAAACCGCAATTCCTAAGCTGATTGCCGGCATTTGTACATAGCTTGCCACTTGGTTCACCGCTCCGTACGCTGCTGTAGCGTCTGAGCCAAATCCATTTACAAACGTAATAACCGCGATTTCAGAAAGAGAAACTAAAATCATATTGATACTAGCTGGAATCCCTAAACGCATAAGCAGCTTTAAAAGCGTTCCGTCCATTTTTAATGAAATAGATGAGTCAAACTTTAACGGATGATTTTTCTTGCGTAAATAGATAGTCATAATAACGAACGTTAATACGGTTGAAAACACCGTTGCGTACGCAGCGCCGTACACTCCAAGCTTTGGTACTCCGATCCATCCAAAAATTAAAATCGGAAGGAAAATGATATTTAAGACCGTACTCACAACTAAAAAGTAAAAAGGCGTTTTAGAGTCTCCGGTTCCGCGCATAAACGTCGTATAAACAAAGTATAAAAACAAAACAGGAATTGCCACAAACAAAATGCGCGCATAGTGAACCGTTACATCAATAATATTAGCCGGCGTTCCCATAATCCGAAGAATATCCGGAGCAAATATGCTTCCCAAAACGGCAAGCACAACCCCTACTAAAAAGGTAAACGTGAGCGTGGTGCCGATAATTTCTTTGACGCGTTTTTCATTTTGTGCCCCGTACGCTTGCCCGATTAAAATGGAACTTCCTGAACCAATTCCAATCGAAAACGACACGAGCAGAAAAAACAGAGGAAAAAAAGCGGAAATAGCGGCTAACGCATCAACTCCAAGCGCTCTTCCGACAATAATACTCCCCGCCAGCTGCCCAACTGACTGCATGGCATTACTTAACATGAGCGGAATCAAAAACACAAGCATCAGCTTACTGACGGACTTTTCTGATTCCACTACTTCACTTTTCACATCTTGATTCTTCACACCTATTTCTCCTTTGTATCAGCTTTCGGCGAATGATAGCCTTTTTCGCCGTAAGGCTGCAGCTTCTCTAACCATTTCGCTTCCAGTTTCAGCAATTCCTTTTTTGAAAGTGCTTTTTCTTCTTCTCTTTTAATCGTTTCCAGCATCTCGATTGAAAAAGCATCCGCTCCGTACGTATTCCACTCGTTTTGAAGCTCTTTATTTTGATGAGTATTCGTCTTTAACGTGAACTTTACGCCGTTTAACGTTTTTATGTTAGGGGTAGAGCCAATGTAAATCTTATCGTTTTGAAGGTTTTTTATTTGATACACGCCGCCTTCTGTTTTTACTTCTTTCGCTAGCTGCTTCATTTGCTTTTTATAGTCTTTTTCACTCATCCCTGTCTCTCCTTTCCTCCAGTAGCTGCTTCCGTCTGCGCTGCGCTCTAAGAAACCGTACTCAATTAAATAGCGTCGCAGCACCGCGTAGTCGTCATAAAAAGGTGTTAACCTATCATTTATTTCTTTTTCGGTATACGTTGTTCCAACATCAAAATGCCCGCTTAACTCTTCAAGAACAACAAGACGGTGTTTTTCTTGCAAGTGAAAGGTGCGAAGAGGTCCGTTTAAACCTTGCGGAAAGTTCTTCGCTAAAATCTTTTCACGCTCTTCATCACTGACGCTGTAGCGCTGACTTCTTCTAGGCGCCGTATTTGTTACGGATACCGCCTTCTCTTCTTCCCCCTCGTTTAACAGTTCCATCAGCGTTAAAAACACTTTTGCCTGACGCTCTTTTTTCTTTAACGTAAAGCGGTGATTTCGAATGGTCGATGAACTGCCAATTCCCATTTCTTTTTGAATATCACTATCGCTTTTTCCTTCTTTAAAAAACTTCACTAAATTTTTTTGATGATCAGACAGACCCGTTACATCTTTATCTAGCGCTATTAAATGTTGGAATACAGACCCGTGCTGCTGTTCCACATGAAGCTTCATATAACGTTTTGCTTCATAAAAAACACCTTCCACCGGATAAATAATGCCTTTTTCAATGCTTTCACCGCACAGTAAGCAGTGGTAGTGATCTTCGCTTTCCCCGTACCCTTTCTTCATATCTTCAAAAGATGATTCCCAAAACAAATCGTTTACCATATAAATAGACACCTTTCTCATTTGTTTATTAATTTATAAACAAATATATTATATGTTTATTATTATGTCAAACTTACGTTTATGATACACAAACAAAGGTTGAATTATAACGAAATGAATCCAACCTAAATACGAACAAATGGGATACATGAGCTCATATAGATCGCTTATGACACCGCAGTTAATTTCCATGCAAGACTTCGCTTTCCGCGGGCGGCCAGTGAGCCTCCTCGTCGCTTGCGCTCCTGCGGGGTCTCACCCCTTCCGCTTTTCCCGCAGGAGTCTTCGCCTTGCCCTCCAATCAACTGCTAGAAAGACCTACACACATGAAACTTACGTTAACCATAACCAAAAAAACGAACCACGAATCAAACACGTTGATCAATGGTTCGTTTTTCACTTAGGCTAAAATAATTTCGTTCCGGTCTCTTTATTCCATTCACTTAAATAAGGAAAATCCTTAGATATAACGGGCTTATCATCTAAAAGTGTAATTAACTCTAAACGGTTACCGTCAGGGTCATTAAAATACACGCAAGCCGCTGGCATCCACGTATGAACAATCGGCTCTGTTTGCGGCTTTCCAAACGACGTCTCTTCCGGTTCAATACCTTTTGAACGCAGCCACGTTAACGCTTCATGAATATCTGCTGCTTCAATTCCAAAAGCAAAATGACTTCTTTTCAACTCTTTTTCATCAGTTTCCCAAAGTCCAAGCATCTGCTTTTGTTCCCCAACAAAGAAAAAAGCACAGCGCCTCTCTTCAATTTTATGAACAAACATCAGCCCAAAACGTCTATAAAACTCAATCGAATCCTCCAAACTCCGAACCTGCACATGAGTCTCATAAATACTCTTAATCATAGCCTCTCCTCCATCCTTTTCTACTACTATAAGCTATTTCGCATTAAACAGCTTCCTAACAAAGAATGAAAAATCATCAGTCTTAAGAACGAGAAACCCTCAACCAAACGTACAGCTTTGAAATTCTGAAGAGCATATGGGTAGGTTTTGACTAAGATTTTGACCTTAACTACGGTTTTGAGGCCACCCCGCAAGGGGTGGCCTCAAAACCATAGGTCTAGAAAAAACCTCATGGCTGCACTTTAGCCATGAGGTTTTTTCTACATCGATAAATCAAGTATGAGCTTTTGCTAGGCCGATACAGATACCGCCTGAAATAATCAGTACACTCGCAAGAGATACATAAAATAATTGACGCTTCGTTTTCTTTTCTCCCAAGAAGACAATACCGCCAAAGATAGAGATAACGATACCCATTTGCGATAATGAAAAGCTTGTTGCTACGCCTAGTCTTGATTGAGATAAGAATAAGAACATGTTTCCAGATGCCCAGATTAGACCTGGTAAGATATTACGAATCGTATATTTGTTAAATGGCTTATGTTTGTATGTAATGATTAAGCCGCCAATTAACATACCGATTGCTTGCGGGAATAAAGCTGCCCATGCGTCTACGTTGAAGATACGTGCGATAACTACGTAAACTAAGAACCCAAGACTTGAAATGATAAGAGTGATAACTCCTTTTTTCGTTTGTCCTGGAGCTCCTTGTGCTCCTTCTTTTTTACCGTCTAATGAAGAAAGCACAACACCTGCTAGTATTAAAAGAATCGCAATAGATCCAAGTACAATCGTTTGAAGCGTTGACCATTCTTTAAATACAATAACACCAAAAAGAGCTGTTGATACTAATTGCATACCCGTTGAAATCGGCATTGACTTTGAAACGCCAAGGTATGGAACACTTTTAAACTGATTGCTTTGACCTACTGACCAGAACAAACCTGAAACAATTCCGACAATAACGAGCGTTGGCGTTAACACCGGCTGCACAATCATAAACTGAACAAATGAAAGAATCAAAGCTCCAATAATTGTTCCCAGCGTTTGACTGTAAGGTCCACCGCCCATCTTCATACTAACTAAAATCATGCTTCCCCACGCAACGGAAGGAAGAACACCTAGCAAAATATCCATCTTTCTCTTAACCTACTTTCCTATTTCTAATCTATGTACATCGTATGTAACGACCTGCTGCTTTTCTCTCATCAAGGGCAAAGAGCCAAGCACTTATACTCCCTCGAATATTCCCCCAAAGGTCCACTTACGCGGATGATGCCTACCCCGCAAGGGAGGCAGCAACCGCTTAGGTCGAGAAAATTTAATAGGGTCGCTCTTTGATCCTATTAAATTTCCTACATCGATAAATATATAACGTTTTCATAAATGGTGGTAAACCTGCTATTTCTTGCTGCTCGTATTATACTAACACGAACATTTATTATTTAGCTAGAAATTTTTTTGATTATTTTTTAAAAACAGAAAAAAATTTTTTTCTTCTTACTCCGCAGCTTGCTTCTCCCTCTTATGTGATCTGCAATCAGCAGAAACTAGCGCCTCTGCTGATTGAAAATAAGAAGAGATAAAGCCTTTTCATTTTAGTTAGCTACAGGCTTACAAAATTGTTCTACTACTTCTTTAGCTGGAATTGAACTGATCGCACCTTTTCCAGTTGTCGTTAAGGCACCGCTTGCATTTGCAAAACGTAAAATAGCATCGTGGTCAGAGTCGAGAATAGCCGTTAAGTTTTCTTGTGACACATCGCGGCTTAATAGCTGATAAAGGAATCCGCCAATAAACGCATCTCCTGCACCTGTTGTATCAACAACTGCTACTTTGTAACCGTTTGATTCATAGACAGCTTCTTTTGTATAAAGCGTTGCGCCTTCTGCACCTTTTGTGAACACAACTACTTGAACGTCACCTGTAAATAGAGACTGAATCGCTTGCTGTTCATCTTCAATGCCTGTGATAAACGATAGCTCATCGTCTGAAATTTTGATAATGTGCGCTTGAGGAATAAATTCTAAAATCGTTTGACGGCATAGCTCATGGTCTTTCCACAGCGGAAGACGTACATTTGGATCAAAGCTGATAACTCCGCCTTTTTCTTTCATGCTTTTAATCGCTTTCATATGAGCGTATTTCATAGGGCTTTCAACTAAATCAACCGAACAGAAGTGAAGAACATCTTTGCTTGCAAACCAATCAGGGTTAATTTCGTCTTCTGTTAGCAATAAATCTGCTGAAGGATTACGATAGAAGCTGAAATCTCTTTCTCCGTCTTCACGCAGGGAAACAAAAGCTAAAGCTGTGTTTGCTTCTTCTGTACGATAGACCATATCAGTACCTACTCCTACTTCACGAAGCGTATCTACTAGAAAGTCTCCAAACGCATCTTCCCCAACTTTTGTAATAAGCGCTGACTCATTACCATATGTAGCAACAACTGCTGCAACGTTTGCCGGCGCTCCGCCTGGCACACGCGTAAACGATTCCACTTCTTTCAATTGAAGACCTTTTTGAGCTGGAATCATATCAATTAATACTTCACCGATACTAAATAACTTACCCATTCTATTCACCTTACTTTTCTTTTTTGTCATATTGTCATACTATGTTCCAAAAAATCCTTAAATCAAATTATACGTCCCAAACATCTTTTTCGTAAAGAGAAATTTCCAATTTATTTTAAAAAAATCGCAAATTATCGTTTTTTTCTCACAATCTTTTATTCATTAAACCTTTTCCACCCCTTGTCAAATCTGGGATTTAAATGACCTTGTTAAACAAAGATCACAGAATAAAAAAAGTTAATTTCCAGTTTAAACTGTTTATTTATTCATTTTTCGTTCGACATCTCTTTCCTTATTTCTTGTTTATTCGCCTCGGATATGCAAATAATGATAAAAATTCATGTTTTTACCCTTATTTAAGAAGGAATGCAGGAAAATGTGTCGAATAGACTTAGGTAGGTATATGACATTATGTATGTTACACTAAATACAAGGCAAGGAAGGGAGAATCAGTCATGAAAATCAATGTTTTTCTAGACGACTATCGCAAGTGCCCTGACGGTCATGTTTTAGCCGAAACGATTGACGAATGTATTGATCTGCTAAGATCATTCGATGTTGAACATTTATCACTCGATCACGATTTACTCAGCAAGACACGGAATGGATTAATGCTCGTGCATTTTATGGTAAAGCATCATTTATATGCCGATCGAATTACGATTCACTCCGCTAATCATTTAGGCAGCAAAGCAATGTACAACTGCTTTAAGGAAGCTCAAAAAGAGCATAAAATGCCAAACAACATTAAAATTCTAAGATGCCCTCTGCCTCTTCGATGATACCTGCACCCTCACACATTCATTTCAACAGAATCTGTCCGGATTCAATTCTCACAGACTTCCTGTTTCTATAAAATGAAGAACAATACTGCTTGTTCGATACGTATAGATGTGAATACGCTTTAAGCAGTTTATATTATATAGAAGAAACCGCTCTAAAATACCGTGATGACAGCTTTAAAAAGCAGACTATATGGTACAAAGAGCGGTTTTTGTGCTATTTAGACAGTTTAGCAGAATCCAAATCAGCTGAGAGAGAAGCCGGCTGCTTTTTAGCTTCTTTTAGCTGCCTAGCGTTCACGAACCAGTAAATGCTTCCTACAAACAGTCCTCCCCCTACGATGTTTCCGAGTGTAACAGGAATTAAATTATGAAATAGTCCAGCAGCCGAAATCGCCTCAGGGTGCGGAAGCAATAAAGCTAGGCCAAGAAACGTCATATTTGCCACGCTGTGCTCGTATCCTGAAGCCACAAATGCAAATAGCATCCAAAAAATAAGCATGATCTTTGCCGCATCGCTTTTAGTGCGCGAAGCCGTCCAAATCGCAAGACAAACAAGCCAGTTGCAAAGGATGCCGCGAAAAAATAATTCACTAACCGGCAAATTCATTTTTTTAGCTGCCAGCGTCATAAGTAAATGGTTCGGTTCCATTCCTTTAAACAAACCGGTTCCGGTAATTAACAAACAAAGCCCAAACGCACCTATCGCATTTCCGATAAAACACCACGTCCAGTTTTTGAACGTATCTTTCCATGTCGTGACTCCCGATAGCGTACTAATCGTATAAACCATATGATTGCCCGTAAACAATTCAGCTCCTGCAAATACGACAAGCAGGAGAGCAACAGCAAAAGATAACCCCATCACAAGAGAAACGACCGGTAAAGAAGCAGAGGCCAAAGGCGCTCCTACCGATAGAGCTAATATAACGCCAAGTCCTACGTAAGCACCCGCTAGCACAGCTAACAGCAAATAACTCGGCAAATGCTCATTCACAAGCTTCGTCTTTTCACGGGCTAACTCATTCATTGACTGCAGTGAATTCTTAAACAAAAGTGTTTCCTCCTTTTATTCATCTTAGACGCATACTTTTTCTTCTGTTTTTTCCAAAAACCAAGAAAGAGCAGAAGCTTGCTTCACCACTTCACCAATCACAATCATCGCGGGATTACTCACTTGCTGTTCAGCAGCCGTGTCTACAATAGTGCCAAGCGTACCTATAACCGTGCGCTGATAAACCGACGTGCCTTGTTCAATAAGAGCGACCGGCGTATCAGCGCTTTTTCCGGCGTCTAAAAGCTGACGGCAAATATACGGCAAGTTTTTAACGCCCATATAAATCGCAAGCGTATCAACACCTTTTGCTAAATGCTCCCAGCGAATACTTTCCGGCTTGCCGCTCAAACAGTGTCCCGTCACAACCGCAAACGAACGGCTGAGCTCACGATGCGTCACAGGAATCCCAGCATAGGCCGGTGCCGCGATGCCTGCTGTAATACCTGGAACGACTTCAAACGGAATTCCGTTTTGAACGAGCACTTCTGCTTCTTCTCCGCCTCTTCCGAAAATAAACGGATCTCCGCCTTTTAACCGCACGACGGTGTTTCCTTTTCTTGCATAGAATACAAGCAAATCGTGAATATCCTCTTGAGAAACGCAGTGATCACTAGGCTTTTTCCCGCAGTAGACGAGTTCTGCTCCTTCTTTTGCATACTGAAGAAGAACAGGGTTCACTAATCGGTCGTATAAAATAACATCTGCTTTTTCTAAACATTTGGCTGCTTTTATCGTCAGTAAATCTGGATCTCCTGGTCCGGCTCCTACAATGTACACTTTTCCTGTTCTCATTTTTGCTTCGCTCCTTTTAGTGTGTCCCCATGAATTTTTGTGGCGCGTTGAAAATCAACGCGCCACGTTACTTATTCTTCAATTAAAAGATACAGCAAATCTCCTTCAACAGACGCTTCGTACGTGTCGACACATCCGCTGTCAGGCTCTTGCACGTTGCCATCATGCAAGCAAATTTTCCAGTCGTGCATCGGACAGAACACCGAGTCGCCGCTCACGATTCCTTCACTTAGCACCCCGCCTTTATGCGGACAGCGATTTTCGATTGCCCGTATTTTTCCGCTTGATAGCTTAAACACCGCAATTTCTTTTCCGTTTACTTTCACTGTTTTACCTAGGCTTACCGGAAAATCATGAATCGACCCTACGCATACTTTTGTAATGTTTTTATTCACCATCTTTATTTCCCCCCAGCTTTATGATGTAACAACTGTTTCGAACAGCTCTTTTTTCGTCTTTTTGCTTTCGACGATTTCTTTCCAAGGATCACGGTACGTAGATAACGCTTCGTCCATACGCATATTCAGCTCTCTTCTCGTCTCAGCGTCATCAAGCACGGACTGAATGTGCGAAAGTCCCATGCGCTCAATCCATGCAGACGTACGCTCTAAGTAATTAGCCGTTTCTCGGTAATACTGCAAATAAGCTCCTGTAATGTCCATCAATTCTTCGTCTGTTTTTACTTTATACAATAAATCTCCCCCGCGAAGATGCGTACCTCCATTTCCGCCCACGTAAATTTCCCAGCCGCCGTCGATTCCAATAAAGCCAATATCTTTAATACCTGACTCAGCACAGCTTCTCGGACAAGCAGATACAGCCATTTTCACTTTATGAGGCGTCCATAGTCCTTCAAATTTTTTCTCAAGCGCAATTCCAACGCCCATTGAATCCTGCGTACCAAAACGGCAAAACTGTTCGCCCACGCATGTTTTCACCGTCCTCAGCGACTTACCGTACGCATAGCCAGAAGGCATATCTAACTCTTCCCATACGCTAGGCAAATCTTCTTTTTTAACACCAAACAAATCAAGACGCTGACCACCCGTCACTTTTACGAGCGGAATTTCATATTTATCAACAACATCGGCAATTTTCCGTAAATCTTCTGCATTTGTAACACCTCCGTACATGCGAGGAACAACAGAATACGTGCCGTCTTTTTGAATATTTGCGTGCATGCGTTCATTCACAAATCGCGATTCCCGTTCGTCAACGTATCCGATTGGATTCACCATACCTAAATAATAATTTAGCGCCGGACGGCATTTCGAACAGCCTTCCTCATTATTCCAGCCGAGCACATTCATCACTTCACGCGTATGCGAAAGGCCTTTTGCTTTGATTTCTTCGACAACTTCATCTCGTGACAGAGTCGTACAGCCGCAAATCGCTTCTTTTTGAGCCGTAGCGTCAAAGTCAGCGCCAAGAGTATGCTGAAGCACTTCCGCTACAAGCGGTTTACATCCTCCGCAAGAACGAGAGGCACTTGTACAAGCTTTGATTTCATCAACCGATGAGCATCCTTGTTTTTGGATAGCTTCCACAATCGTACCTTTTGTTACGCCGTTACAGCCGCAAATAATATCATCGGCGCTCATGCTTGCTACTAAGCTTTCACCCGCGTTACCGCCAGATGGCTGTAAAATCGACACTTTTGCGACATCGGATACATTTTCTTGCTTTTGAATCATTGAAAACAGTCGATTTCCGTCGCTGCTGTCTCCAAAAAGAACGGCTCCTACGATTTGATTCCCTCGCAAAACAAGCTTTTTATAAATGCCGTCTTGTTCATCGAACACTTTGATTGCTTTTTTCTCTTCATCTTCCGTGAAGTCTCCTGCGGAGAACACTTCAACACCTGATACTTTTAGCTGCGTGGATAAAACCGATCCTTCATAAGGGACTTTTTCTGCCCCGCAAATCGCTTTTGCTAATGCTTTTCCTTGTTCATACAAAGGTGCTACTAATCCATATACCATTCCTCTATGCTCTGCACATTCTCCAACCGCGTAGATGTTTGGAATATCCGTTTGCATATAGTCATTCACGACAATTCCTCGATTTACGGTAAATCCCGCTTCTTTTGCAAGCTGAACGTTTGGCTTAATTCCAACGGCCATCACGACTAAATCAGCTTCTAAAAACGTCCCGTCCTTAAAAGATAATCCTTCAACTCGCTCATCGCCGACGATTTTCGCCGTTTGTTTTTCAAGCAAAAACTTCATGCCTTGTTTTTCTAATTCATTTTGAAGCAATTTGCCGGCTGTTGGATCAAGCTGACGTTCCATTAAATACGGAGCTAAATGAATCACAGATACGTCCATTCCCAAATTTAACAGTCCGCGCGCTGCTTCTAATCCAAGCAGTCCGCCTCCAATAACCGCTGCTTTTTTATACTGCTGAGAAGCCTGCAGCATTTCGTCCGTGTCTTTTATATCTCGAAAAGCCGTAACTCCTTTTTTATCAGACCCTGGAATCGGAAGAATAAAAGGAAGAGAGCCCGTTGCTAAAATCAACTCATCATACGATTCTACTCTGCCGCTGTTTGTCGCTACTTCTTTTTTTACTGAATCAATACTAGTAACCGTTTCGCCCGTATATAATGTAATATTGTTTTCTTGATACCAGTTCCAATCGTTTAACGTAATGTCTTCAACATTCGTATCTCCTTGCAGCACTTTTGATAGTAAAATACGATTATAGTTCGGATGCGGCTCGCTTCCGAAAATCGTAATTTCAAACGCTTCGCTTGAAACCTTCAATACTTCTTCAATCGCTCGAACTCCAGCCATTCCATTTCCAATCAATACGAGTTTCTTTTTTTGCATCTTTCATTCCTCCCCTGGCGTCTATACCTGCTTGTTTCAAAGATATATTTTCTATGCATCTTTAAAGATACATTTAAGATATATGAATTTTCTGAATCGTTCAACTTATGTGTTAGGTTATCTAACATAGTTATGATATGTATGCGATTCCATTGCTTTAACAGCAAGTAAAAAAAAAGTGGTTTAATTACCTTTAATTTGGATCATCCTTTACATATCATTTTGTGATGTTTTTCACAACATTAATGTAGCAAGAATAAATAACCGGAGCTATGATAAAAATCACTCCTATGGAAAATGATCAATAATTTGATAGTCTTTTTTTAATGACGTGAGTTAGTATCTTGTCATCTATCTTTTATCAGCATGCAAACTGATTATTGCGGGTATTGCAGACCAAGAAATCTAAATGTTTATGTACCAACAATAATTATTCCAAAAAATTCTTTATAAAGAACTTTTTAGATAAACTGTTCTTTATAGTATTTACTATCCCCCTTAAGTTCTCTATAATGAATTAATATAAACTCTATAAAGAACAGAATGGGGAATCATAATGCCACTCGTAAACATCAAAAAGGTTTGGACTCCTTTAGAGATTTTTGGCTTTAAACTTTATAAGTGCAAAGACACCAAAAATTACTACTATAAAACAAAGAAAAGTCACAATCTAGCAAAATTGTAAAAAACAAGCCCTCTTTCAAAAGAAAGAGGGCTTGTTTTTTATTTTCCCGTAAACCAATTCACAACGTACTCTCCCCACACCTCATTTCCTTTTTTCGTTAAATTACCGCTGTCTTTATTTATATACTCTCCTAAATGAAACGGCCAAATGAGCGAGTGATTCATATAATATACCCAGTTTGCTTCAGATACTCCTCTGATCGCTTCTACCCCTTCTTCGTAGGACTCAGTTTGTGAAATATATGGCTGTGACGGCTGAATCATAAGGGTTTTTTTCAAGTCTTTAAGCTGATGAATCAGCTTGTCTGTATTTTGAAGCGTCTCGTCTAGCATAAGGTGCTGATAGTCATTTTTAAGAGGTGCTTCAAACAGAATAATGTTTGGCTGAAGTTGATCAATTTGATCGGCAATATGTGCGGATAAAAGCTCATCCGTTGTTTGGCTGCCGTATGAAAGTGTTTTAACCGTAAATACATCACTTCCATATGTAGCTGCCAGCTCTTTTTTTAACTGCTGAGGCCACCCTGCTTCCTTCGCGGATGTGGCAATTACAAAAGTCAGAGGTTTTTTATTTGCGATAGATGACTGGATTTGCTTTGTGATAAAGTCTGGAAGATTTTTTGTATAAACAGATACATCAGAAAACTGTTTTTCTTTATGTACAACAGCAGTTTTTACTTCACTTGCCTGCGCTTCCGTTTGCTCCTGCCAGTGCTGCGCCCCCGCATACATCACCGCCCCGCACAAAACAGCCGCCGCCACATTTACCCCAACCATCGCCTTCATTCAATCTCCCCTTTACCCATTTTTAAAAACTACTATATCCTCTCCACCAAACTTACATTCAATAGAATAAACAAAGAGACCAACACAAAAACACTCCACTGAATTTGCCTAAAAAGGTTCACCTATGCGGCAGGCGCAAACGCGCAAGGGAGGGTGACTGCCGCTTAGGTCTAGCAACTCTACCATCACGGAAGAGCGGTGATGGTAGAGTTGCTACATCGATAATGGATATAGAAATAATTATAGATTAGTAGAATTTGGAATGGGGGACCTTTCGTACGTAAAATCTCTACAAATACGTATATACTTCGCGTATTTCCTAGCGAAACGTGAAGTTTCCGGGGAAATTACGTCACGTTTCTTAAAAAGAAAACATAATGTACGCTCATTCGCACATATAATCTTCCCCTTGTACAGTAGAGATACCGGCGGAATACAGCAAAAACGCGTTTTTGAAAAAGGAATGCTACATGCAAAAAAGCTCGTTTGATCAAATCGCTTCATCTTTTCATCCATTAATTGTATCGATGATTAAAAAGTTTCACATTTACAAAGACTACGACGAATATTATCAAATTGCGTTAATTGGTTTATGGAGAGCGTATCAAAAATTTGATGAAAACAAAGGCTCTTTTTCCGCTTATGCCTACACAACTGTGCGCGGTACGATCCTATCTCATTTAAAAGGCACCATTTTATACGAAGAACGTGAAACACCTGCTGAGCAGAACCTGCTTTCACTAAACGAAGATCCCGCTCTTCCCGTTCCGCTAGAAAGTGAAATCATCAAACAGCATATCGAACATTTAACAGGAAGAGAAAAAATCTATGTACTCGAACATCTGCTAGAAGGCTACTCTTATAAAGATATTGCCTACAAATACGGAGTCTCCACGGGAGCCGTTAAAAACTGGGGAAAAGCAGCTCGCAAAAAGCTAAAAGCCTCGCTTCTTCAGGAGTAAGAAAAGGAGGAAGCTTATGATAAGCTTCCTCCTTCCGTTCATATGTGTAGTCCAAACGATTGTTCATATGTAGGACAAGTTTATTTGATAAATCGAACGATTATGCCAAGACAACCGGACTTTCTAAACAGTAATTACGAATAACAGCCGCTCTGGCCAGTTTTTTTTCTAAACTATAATAAGAAAGCTTAACTGGAATGAACGTTCCATCTTTGAAGTGAATTAGCATGGAGGTTGGATCAACTGTAGCAAGCGTGTGTGAAGTATGAACATGAGAGGCAAAAATCCAGGCGCAGCTATAGTCATTTGGCGAAGATGTCGGAAACGCAATGATGGCTTGTGAACGATTAATAACAAGCGGCGTAAGTTGTTTGTACGGAAACATTTTTCGAACGGCGGCAATCGATCCCTTAAACGTACTTAATTCTCGAATACACGCTTCTTCTAATAATTGCTTACACGTCTTGCTTAGCATGTATTCTCCTGCTTCATCCAGCACCTTCGTTCGGTGCACAGAATCGTTCACTGGAATTAATGCTTTTGTCGTCAAACCAATTTGATACTTTTCATCATTTGTCATACATCTACCCCCTTTGCTACTTTATAACTATTCTATACTATCGAAATGGGAAAAATCTAGTCTTTTTTTCTCGTTATTTGAAATATTTTGAATGTATTTTATATCAAAGAAAAAAGCGCTGAAACCAGCACTTTTCTTTTAAATAAAAATGTCTAAAATAAGAACCATTGCAAACGCCGCAAATGATAGAATCGTTTCCATCACTGTCCACGTTTTTAACGTTTGAGCCACTGACATGTTGAAGAATTCTTTGATTAACCAGAAGCCAGAATCATTTACGTGCGATAGCATTACAGAACCTGCGCCTGTTGCTAGCACCAGTAGCTCTGGGCTTACGTTTGGCATCGTTGCTGCAATTGGTGCGACAATACCTGCTGCTGTGGTCATGGCTACTGTTGCTGAACCAACTGCTGCACGAATTAACCCGGCAATCACAAACGCTAGTACGATAGGAGAAAGATGTGCATCTTGAGCAAATCCTGCAATCGCGTCACCTACACCGCTTACTGTTAAAATTTTGTTAAAACCGCCGCCTGCACCGATGATTAAAATGATCGAAGCAACGGGTCCAAGACATTCGTTTGTGAACTTTAATAGATCGTCTTTGTTGTATCCTCTTGCAAAACCGAACGAGTAAAAAGCAAACACTAGCGAAATTAACAGCGCTACGATTGGACTTCCGATAAAGTTTGTTACGTAGCGAATCGTACTTGTTTCTGGATAAACAAACCCAGTAATTGTTGCTAAAAGCATTAATAGTACTGGAAGTAAAATCGTGAATAACGTAATGCCGAAACCAGGAAGATCTTTATGCTTCGACTCTGTGAACTGCTCCATAATTTCACCCGTTGGCTCTACGTGAACACGGCGTGAAATGAACGATCCGTAAATAGGACCTGCCACTGCTGCAGCTGGGAATGCCACAACTAATGAATACAAAATCGTTTTACCTAAGTCTGCTTTAAAAATATCCACCGCTAGCATCGCTGCCGGATGCGGAGGTACTAAACTGTGAACAACGGCTAAACCGGCAATTAATGATAAACCGATTTTAATAAGTGACGTACCCGTATGCTTGGCAATTACAAACACAAGCGGAATTAATAACACAACACCAACTTGGAAAAAGACCGGGATACCGCAAATAACGGCTACAACCATCATTGCCCAGTGTACGTTCTTTTCACCGAATACTTTAATTAACGTGCGGGCAATACGCTCGGCTCCGCCTGACTCTGCCATCATTTTACCTAACATCGTTCCAAGACCAAGAACAATCGCGATAAATCCTAAAACGCTCGCTACTCCTTCTTGGAAAGCCGTTACGATATCAGGCAGCTTCATTCCTGAAATAAGACCCATAAACAAAGCCGCAACAATTAGCGCTACGAACGGATTTGTTTTAAATTTGGCAATTAAAAAGATCAGTCCGACAATCGATACAATCGCATATAGCAAAAGACTTGCTTCATGACTTAGTCCGAATACTGAATTCATATGTTCATCCCCTTAGTGTGACCATTTTTCATGTACGTACATCCAAATAATGTATACGCTTTCAAATATTTTCTAAAGTGAACGCACCTCGTACGTTCACTTCTGCTTATTTACTTAATAACTCAACCGTTTCACGCAGCGTTGTTTTGGCTCCGACGTTCCCAGGGAAAATGATGTACGCAATGCCTGGAAACTTGCTTTCCTCTCCCGTTACCCATACCGGAATGCCCGGCTTGATTTGTCCAGCAACCGTCGCACGCTTTACAGATAAGCCGTTTACACCAATATCACTTGACGTAATGCCGCCTTTTGCAACGATAAAGTTTGGACGAACGTTTAAGCGGCGAACAATGCTTGTAACCGCATCTGAAATTTTTACCGATAATTTAAGCTCTTCTTCTTTTTTGCCTTCGCCAAGATCTAAGCGCTCGCGTCTTGTATACACAGCTACCGTTTGACCTTTGGAAATAAGCTTTTCTGCTTCAGTGATAATACGATTCACTTCTTCTTCAAACTTTTCAGGTTCTAAGACAAGATGACAATCAAATTCAATAAATTCAATGAAGCTGCATTTCTTTAATTCTTCTAACTGCTCTGTTGTTTTTTTTACGTGCGAGCCAACCATAATTAATCCGCCGTTTGACGACTTTTCTTTAATGAGCTCTTCTTTTGTTAAAAGATCTTTGTCGCTCACGCCGCCCATCACTTTTGTTAGAGCCGCAGCGCTTCGATACATAAAGTGCTTTCCAAGCTTCATCGCGCGAAGAAGCGCAATCGTCACAACTTTTACGTCTACATAATCCACTGCGTTCACAACTACTTTGTTAAAGTCTTTCACTTCCATTAACTGATTTGTAATCGTCACTAAATCAAGGGCACGGATGCTCCCGAGCGAAATATACGTCGTATGACTTGCTTTGAATTTTCCTTCTGACTTTTCTTCTACCCACTCGCCTAAATGAGATTTACTGTAGCCAAACGTACGGTCTTTTGCAAACTCCGTTTCTCCTGCCGGCACTAAGTAGTCTTCATCTTGCACGTAGTGAATGTTATCAACTGTGAATCGTCCGCCTTCTTTAAAGAAAGGAAAGATAACTTCGCCGTCAAGCACTTGATTGGAGTACTGTTCAACCGTTTTCTTTAACACTTCTGTTTCTAACGGATAGTGACCGCGAAGAGTGGAATCACCTCTGCTGATAATTAAAAACTCTTTATCCACTTCAGCCGCTACTTCTGTAATAACAGCCGCAATGTCCGCGTGGGCTTTTTCCGTTTCAGAAGCGGTGAATCCGCGTGAATTTGTTAGAATAAAAAACATGGAGTTTTCTTCTAAAAACCCTTGCTTAATGCTGTCTTTGCTCCAGTCTGTATAAACGGAAATGCCGTTAACGGTTTGAACCCCCGTTGGATCATCATCCAGTACGATGATTTTTTGATTAAATGTCAGCAGCTCATCATCGAGCATTTTTTGTACAAGTGCCTCATCGACCGCTGGAATGTTTTTAAACACATCGCTTACAAGACGTTTTTCCTGCTGTTTAATCATGCTTCCACCTTCTTTTTCACTTCAACGTTTGCTAATTTTTCATAATACTGCACAATTCCGCCGTGATCATCACTTGCTTTTCCGTCTACTTTTAACGCGTGAAAAATTTCCACAAGCTGACTTGAAAGCGGCAGCGGTACGCCAATGTCATGAGCCGTTTCCATCACGTTTGTCATATCTTTTAAGTTAATATCAATGCGTCCGCCTGCTACAAAGTTACGGTCTAAAATAAGCGGTACCTTTGCATCTAATACAGCGCTTCCTGCTAATCCGCCGCGAATCGCTTGATACATTTTTTCAACGTCAATTCCTGCTTTGGCTGCTAGTACAAGTGCTTCAGACATCGCTGCAATGTTTAAGTTTACAATCACTTGGTTTGCAAGCTTAGCTGTTACGCCGCTTCCGTTGTCTCCAACAAGCGTTATTTCTGCTCCCATCGCATGAAGAATAGGTAAAACGCTTTCAAAGATATGTTCATTTCCTCCGACCATAATCGCAAGCGTGCCGTCAATTGCTTTTGGCTCTCCTCCGCTAACAGGTGCGTCTAGCATGTGAATTCCTTTTTGTGCAAGTTCAGCGGCAATTTCTTTTGATGCTACCGGTGAAATGGAACTCATATCGATGATAACGCTTCCTTCTTTGGCGCTATGAATTAACCCTTCTTCTCCATGCACTACGCTTTTTACATGATGTGAAGCCGGAAGCATCGTGATCATCACGTCGCTGTTCACTGCAACTTCAGCAAGGCTTTCTGCTCCGAATCCTCCTGCTGCTTTCACTTCTTCCACTGCTGCTTTATTAATATCGTAAACCGCTACCTCAAAGCCTGCTTTTAATAAATTGAGCGTCATCGGTTTTCCCATAATTCCAAGTCCAATAAATCCAACGCGTTTTGTCATTTTCGTTTCCTCCCCTTGTTGTATACGTTTTCAAATACGTTTTAAAAAATAATGTATACGTTAAAATATTTTTTGTATACATTTCTGATAATTTTGTATACACTCATCATATTCGCATTCTATTTATTTGTCTAGCCTTTTTTAAATGAAATTTATTTCTAAAAGCGAAACTTTCCGTCCTACCTTTTCACAAGTTATAGTATGATTTGGGTATACGCGTACAAAATGATTAAAAATAAAGAGAGAAAGAGACGAGATTTTCTCGTGTCGAATGCTAGAGGTGAAGTAGAGTATGTTAAGAGATCAAGGTTCTCGTTCGTCTCATCACCCTTCTTATGAGATGATTCGAGATAAAATTTTAAACGGTGAGCTTGAAGGCGGTACAAAAATCGTCGAAGAAAAATTAGCGAGCGAGCTTGGATTCAGCCGAACGCCGATTCGTGATTCCATTAGACGCTTAGAATATGAAGGACTGATTGTTCGAAAAAAAGTCGTGTCGCCGACAGAAAAAGATCTACGCAACTTGTTTGAAGTGCGAATGCTGCTAGAAGGCTCAGCTTCTAAAGCTGCGGCAACTTTTTTATCTGATAACGAATTAGAAGAATTAAAGGAATGCGTAGACATCGGAAGAAACGGCTCGTTTGAAGAAATTATGAGTGCAAATGAACGGTTCCACGCCATTATTGTGAATTCAAGCAACAATGACGTAATGATTAATCTCATCGACCGCATGCAGTCCATAATTTACTTATTCCGTCATACCGTGGTTTTTTACAACCGCCCGTTTTTAATTGACGAACATGAAGACATTTATAACGCGATTAAAGAACGCAATGCGGAAAAAGCAGAAGCATTAATGCAAGAGCATCTTCAAAAAGACTTAGAGTTTTGCCTGCATTTGCTTCAGCGAAGACAATAAAAAAGCTGCCGATCGGCAGCTTTTTTATACGTACATCTTTTCTTTTACAGAAATATCAGCTAACTGTCCACTGCTGTTTTTGAACACCACGTGTTTTTTTGAAAACTTCGTTGGCGAATCAATACCGGCTGCTGCTGCTAAATTAAACAACCCTTCACGTAATGACAGCACGTAGTTGCACACGCGGTATGACTTTTCTTCAATAATAAGCGCTTTTTGCAGCTTTGGATCTGTTGTGGCTACGCCCACGGGACACCTGTTGTTGTGACAAACCTGCGCTTGAATACAGCCAACTGAAAACATAAAGCCTCTGGCAATATTAACGCAGTCAGCACCTAGCGATAAAGCCGTCGCAATTTTATCAGACGTTAACAGCTTGCCGGATGCAAAAAGCTTCACTTCATCACGAACGCCATATTTTTTAAGCAGTTCATCCACAAAAGGAAGTCCTGAAAACAGCGGTACCCCCGCTCCGTCCGCTAATTCTTGAAACGATGCGCCTGTTCCTCCTTCTGCTCCGTCAATCGTAATAAAGTCAGGACCGCTTCCTGTCTCTTTCATATACGCCGCCATTTCTTCAAGATCATTTGTGTTGCCGACAACCATTTTAATCCCTACTGGCTTGCCGCCTACATCTCGAAGTTTTTCAATAAACCCAAACATTTCAGGATACGAAGCGAACTCTTTAAAACGGTTTGGACTGTCTACCGATTCTCCCGGCTTTAAGTTGCGGATTTCGGCGATTTCTTCCGTTACTTTTGAACCGTCTACGTGACCGCCTCGCGTTTTGGCTCCTTGCGCCAGCTTTATTTCAAACGCTTTGATTTGCTTCATTTCACTTTTCTTTTTAAATTCTTCCCATGAAAATTCGCCTTCTTTTGTCCGAACGCCAAAAAGCCCAGGGCCAATTTGAAAAATAATATCGACGTTTCCTTTTAAATGATACGGTGACAGGCCTCCTTCTCCCGTGTTCATCCACGTGCCGCCTGCTCGTCCTAATCCGAGTGACAAAGCCGTAATCGCATGGTCACCAAGCGCTCCAAAGCTCATGCCTGATTGACCGATTAATCCTTTTACGACAAACGGCTTTTTGCATGAAGGACCTATAACGATCGCTTCTTCATCTCGCAAATAAAACGGATCCGCGTCTTTTTCTTCTCGGTGCTCTCTTCGGCTAAATAAGTTATCCGCGTCCATTTTATATACTTTTGTTTTAACTTTTGTCGTATTATCCGCTTTCATTTCGTCGCGCTGCTTTGGAAACACCGCGTTTCGAATATAATAGCCCGGTTCGCTAAAATCACGCTCTGAGCCAAATCCCATCATTCGGTTGAGATATTTACCTGACTTAACGGTTTGCTCGTATTGATTTCTAGAAAACGGCTTGCCTTCATTATTATTTAAAAATAAATACTGACGCAGTTCAGGCCCCATTTTCTCAAAAATATAGCGCATTTTACCGAGCAGCGGATAATTTCTCAAAACCGAATGCTCTTCTTGTTTTTCATCTTTCATCCAAAGAATAATAGCGATAATAACCGGCACTACAATCACAAGCATCATGACCGCACCAAAAATAAGTAAAATGATTTCAAACACTCCCATGATATCCCTCCTAAAAAGACTCTCCTGTAAGGAGAGTCACTGATTAAAGCATTCTGCTTAGTCCTTTTCGAAGCGGCGGCATTTCGAGCTCATGTTCTTTAAAGAACTTTTTCATGATGTGCTTCGAATAATTGGCTGCTTGCCCAAATGAAATTTTGCCTGGAAGCGGCGGTTCATCCGCAATAACGACATCAATGACCACAGGAACATTCGCAAGTGCTGCTTTTTCAAATGCTGTTTCGAGCTCCTCGTATTTTTCAACGCGATAGCCAATTCCTCCGCACGACTCAGCGAACTTCGCAAAGTTCATTTCACCAAGCTGCGTTTGGTAATCCAAGTGGCCTTGAATCGCTTGTTCATATTTAATCATACCGATTTCACTGTTATTAAGGACGACGACAACAATTGGCAGCTTATACTTCACAGCCGTTACAAAGTCCTGCATGACCATCGTAAAGCCTCCGTCACCGCATACGGCTACCGATTGTTTTTCAGGATGAGCAAGCTTTCCTGCAATCGCAGCCGGAAGTCCGCAGCCCATCGTTGCCAGCCAGCTTGAAATGACAAATTTTTGATTTGTCATGCGGAAATGTCTCGCCATCCATACCGTCACGTTCCCGACATCCACAGATACAATCGCATCATCATCAACGATTTTTTGAAGCTTAGGAATGACTTGCTGCGGCTTAATTGGCGTACTCACTTCGTTTTCTTCTTTTTCTACGTGCTTCCACCAGTTTTCCATATTAACTTGACACTCTTCTAGGAAGCGGCGGTTTTCTTGATAATCTAAATTATGCGTAAGCTGTGACAGCGTCGTTTTCGAGTCTCCAACTAATCCGATCGATACAGGATAGCGTCTGCCGATTTGTGTGGCGTCAGAATCCAGCTGAATCGCTTCAACCCCGTCCGGTAAAAACTCACGGTACGGAAACGACGTGCCCACCATAATCAATAAGTCGGTCTCTTCCATTGCTTCATACGCCGGCTTTGTCCCAATTTGCCCAAGCTGCCCTAGATTATAAGGATGATGATCAGGCAGTATTCCTTTACCCGGAAGCGTAAAGATAATCGGCGCCGCAATTTTTTCCGCAAACTGCGCTAATTCAAGCTTGGCGTGCTTGGCACCTGTTCCTGCTAAAATAACCGGTTTTTTCGCGTATTTAATCGCTAGAATCGCTTTAGCTACATCTTCCGGATCGCTGTGAGAAATGGTTTTTGATACATTCGCAACTGGCGTTTTTTCATCAATTTTAATCGTTGAAGACGGAATATCATCTGGAATGACTAAGACCGCGACGCCTTTTTTCGCATAAGCCGTTCGAATCGCTTGCTGCAGCAGATGCGGAAATGATTCCGGCGAATCTACTCGGTGATTAAACACCGACACATCGTCAAAAACACGTTCTAAGTTCACTTCTTGAAATGACTCATTGCCAAGCTTCGCACGTGGCACCTGTCCGGCTAGCACTAGCACCGGTGCACCGTCTGCTTTCGCATCATATAAGCCGTTTAACAAATGAATCGCACCCGGCCCTCCAATTGACAGACACACGCCGATTTTACCCGTGATTTTAGCGTAAGAAGATGCTGCAAGTGCGCCTACTTCCTCGTGACGGACTTGAATAAACTCAATTTCATCTTTTTCACTTCGCAGATTGTCCATAAAATGATTGATTGAATCTCCCGGCATACCGAAAATGTGATCAATCTTCCATTCTTTTAAAACCGACATAGCTGCTTTTCCAGCTGTAGTTTTTATCATATTCAGCCTTCCTTTCTTTAACTTTGTTTCTATTCCATACCACAATGAAAGAAAGACAAAACAAGGGACTTTCCCGTTTTTATGGAAAAGTCCCTTGTTTTCAGCTAAATAATTTAAATAAACTAAATTTTTTCATCGGCTCAGGCTCTAATTGATGCACCGGACGACCGTCGATAATCGCTTCTGCATTTTCAATAAAAAAATAAAGTTCTGACGCACCGTACATATCGGAAATATAATCATACGCTTTTGAAAGTGAATAGTCGTGGTAATTGCGAGCATGAACGCCAGAGGCAATCACGTGGGCGAAGCGGTATTTAATAAACGTACAGGCCGCTTTTCTTTCTTTTTTTCCGTTTAAACCAAGAATACTAGCAGCGCTTAGCTGCACGAGCACGCCTTTTTTAACAAGCTCATACAAACGCTCAGGGTGATCTCGGAAAATCGGATGACATTCTGGTGAACGCAGAATAGGCACAACGCCTTTTGTGAGAAGATCATACAGCGTTTTTTCAAAATAAGGTGAGATATCATATTCAGGCAGTGAAAGAAATAAATATTTATCGGTGTGATTAAGCGTAAGAAGCTGATTTCGCTCATAGTTTCGCAGAAGTTGAGGTGATAAAGGAATAAGCTGGCCTGGTAACACTTGAAGAGGAATACATGAATTTGTGAGCCATTCATTAGCTGCATTTACATAGAGAAATAAATGGTGTTTCATAAACTCTTGATCGCTATCATAAAGCGGCGTCGCCACAACGGACTGAACGCCTTGATCCGCTAAAGAGCGTGCCATCTTCAAAAAGCCGTCTACTTCCTCAGGTCCGCTATCGATATTAGGCAATATGTACGTATGAATATCAATCACTTTATTTCCCTCCCTGCGTTCTACTTCGTCCAATTGCAATCTTCTTTCATCAGAGAACATGATTTTTTCTTCACTGAATACTCACTTAAAGGTCCACCTATGCGTATGGCGCTAACCCCGCTAGGGGAGCGACAGACGCTTAGGTCTAGAATACGTTCCATGACTACGCTCTTTAGTCATGGAACGTATTCTACATCGATATACATATATTCTACGACGATTTCTAGTGTGAAACTATGTATTCTTCTCGACATTTACCACCACAAACCCCGGAAAACCGCGTACTTTCCTGTCATCTACTTAACTAACAATATTTTACTATCACTCTGTGTGAAAACGCAAACATAATTTGTAAAATAACTCCAAATAATGATGATAAAAGAAGGGATTGAAATAGGTCTTTGTATGCAAATACCCTGATTAAACAGAAGTTAATCAGGGTACAAAGGGAAAGTTAAAAGATTCCCAGGAATTTTGTTTTTTTGATACGTTCAGGCTCTTGTTTATAAACAGCCTTCCCGCTCGCAATAGCCTCTGCATTTTCCATAAAATGATATAGCTTGCTGTTGCCGTATTTTTTAGACACGGCTGAATAAGCTTTTTGCAGGCCGTACTGCTGGTAATTTTCACGATTCACGCCTGATGCAATAACGTGTGCTAATCCGTGATCAATGAACTGATAAGCTGCTTTTTTAGCTTTACTGCCGTTGCCGCCCAGCACACTTTGTGCAGACAGCTGAACGACTGCTCCATTTTTTACCAGCTTGTACAAATGCGGAGGATTCTCCACAAATAATGAATGGCACTCAGGCTCATTTAAAACCGGTACAATACCTTTTAGCTGAAGCTCGTAAGCAATATTTTCTAACACTTCAATTTCCACGTCTTGCGGAATGTGTAAAAACATATATTTTTCATTTTCATTTATTGTCATCGTGTAATACTCTTCATTTGATACAATCATGTTGGTAGAGGCAATTACTTTTTGACCTGGTAAAACGCTTAACGAAATAGAAGATTTTCTTAACCATTCATTCGCAAGATCAACACTTTCTCTACAGCTGGAATCTTTTCCGTCATAAAGAGGTGCTGCTACGACTTCTGTTACTCCTTGTTTCACTAATACATTTGCCATTTCTAAAAACTCTTCTACACTTTTGGGACCACTGTTCACATTTGGCAAGATATTGGTATATATATCTATCATTTTTTTCTCCTCTTTCTATGCCTCAGATCATGGATAGTATTCCATGAGTTATATTATATCACAGGGCTTTTTTTCTATCTTCTAGCATAAGTATCTATTTTTGCTCATGCTCTCTTTTGGGATTGATAGACGTTCCTTTTGTATTGAAATGTAGCATTCTTTTCTTGAAGAAAATGTTAAAAATAAATAATGGAAAATTAACGAGATAGAAAGTGAGTAAATATACCTAAACACTGATTGACTTTTCTCTTCTTCTTCGTTTATAGTTTTTCTATATGTGTCTAAAAATGAGAAAAGATTGTAGGAGTTGTAGATGAATTTGAAGAAAAAAATTGACATTCTAGGAAGCTGTGTTTCTAGAGACCCTTTTGCTATGTTTGACCATCAATATGAAATTAATGAGTATTTTGCTAGAACGAATATTATATCGCTAGCATCCAAACCTGTTGGACTTTCCATTCGAGGCATCCACATTGAGTCCAAATTCCAGCGTAGAAGTGTATACAATGATCTTAATAAACTTTTCTTAAAACATGTGGATGAAGAGCCTGCCGACACGTTAATCATTGACTTACTCTCTGAAAGATTAAGACTTATGAAACGCGGAGAATCTTACATCGCCCTTTCCAAAGAATTTGCTCAATCTAATTTAATGAATGATTTAAAGAGTAAAAGAATTGTAGAACGCACTGATGAATTATGGGATAGTTCTGCTGATAAAATATGCGAAAGAATCAACGCAAGCAGCATTTCAAAAGTCATTATTCATAAAGCGTTTTGGAAAGAAAAATATGTAGATAAAGAAGGAAACGTTCAAGTTTTTGAAAATCAAGACGAAATTCAACGTCACAATCAGCAATTAGAGTATATGTATACATACCTTGGCAACAAAATTAACAATAGTACATACCTTGAAATAAAAGAAGAATTTATGGCAGATGAAAATCACAAATGGGGTCTTACGCCAAGACACTATCAACCAGCTTATTATGAAAGATTTTTAGAGCAGCTTAACGCTTTACTTTTACCTGTTGTAACAAATTAAAAAATAAAAGCACGAACCTTCTTTATAAGGTAGCGTGCTTTTTCATTATGAATTCGTAAAATAATCAGAGAGAAATTTAAACCATACCTTCTCCCCTTCTTCGTTCGGTTGGCCATTTTCATCAGATAAATACTTTAAAATGTCTTCCTTATTATAATCTGGCCATGCACTCCAATGATTTACAAACTCGTATCCATTTTCTTTAGCAAAGGTTTCTAAAGCCTTTACGTCATTAGGGTAATTTTGAGCTTGATAGACCGGAGCTGATGGTTGAAAAATAGTAACTAGGTCTTTATTTTCACTTTCAATATGCTTCATAATAATTTGCAAGTTATCAATTGTATTGTTAATACCAACTACACCGTTATCATTTAATAAAAATGGTTCAAAAAGCAAGATATCAGGCTTTGCTTTTGTAATTTCTTCATACGTTTTTGATTTCACAAATTGTAATGTATTCATTTGTTTGTATTCATACAACTCTACATTTATCAAATCTTTCCCATATGTATTTTCCACTTTTTCTTTTAGTAAAGTTCCCCACGTCTTTATAACTTGCTCAGGAGCGGATCCTACAATCACAAGCTTTACGGGATTTCCTGTTTTCTTTGCCGTCTCTAATTTCTTCACAATTGACTCCGGCAAGTTCTTAGTTTCAGTCTGCATATCCTTTTCTGTTTCTGCTGCGCTCACTCTCGTAGGCTTTGTTTCAAACTGCTTGTCTAATTGATGATTCCAGTACATCTTTCCTGCTACTAAAGATGAAACAAAGATGAGAATAGCAAATACGTTAATTAAAATTTTCATAAAATGTCTCCCTTACTATATCTTTCTTTTTTTCTTTTATTATAATATAATTTTAAAGTACATGAAGAAATTTGATTAAATTTGTCATTTTTTTAATCATTTTGACGTGTTTTCTGATGAATAAGATAAGAATAATGGCTTACATAGAAGACATTTATTTTATCAATACATAAGGAAAAGGAAGAGAGGTTCCACATGGAAGAACAAGTACAACCTTCAAACGCGCGCAGACGCAAACGAAAAAAACCGAAAAAGAAACGCGCGTTTAAAATTATTCTTGGTATTATTTTAGTATTAATTCTAGGTGTAGCAGGCTATGCATATAGCATATGGCATTCCGTTGAAAAGACATTTACACAAACTCACGAACCGTTAAAACGTGATGTATCTGAAAAGCGCTCAAATAAAGTGAGCTTAGCAAATGGAGATCCTATTTCTATTTTACTATTAGGAGTAGATCAGCGTGCCGGTGACCGCGGACGTTCAGATTCTACTATTTTAATGACGGTAAACCCAAAGACACAGTCTATGAAGATGGTGAGTATTCCACGTGATACGCGAACTGAAATTGTAGGAAAAGGCACACAAGATAAAATTAACCATGCTTATGCTTTTGGTGGCGTAGACATGTCCGTAAATACGGTAGAAAAATTCTTAGACGTTCCTGTAGACTACTACGTTCAAGTGAATATGGAAAGCTTTAAAGACATTGTAGACGCTGTTGGCGGCGTAACTGTAAATAATACTCTTGCATTTGATTATGACGGCTACAGCTTCCAAAAAGGTCCTCTAACGTTAGATGGTAAAGAAGCATTGGCTTTCACACGTATGCGTAAACAAGACCCTCGCGGTGACTTTGGACGTCAACAACGTCAGCGTCAAGTAATTGAAGGCGTTATTGATGAAGGAGCTAGCGTTCAGTCTTTAACAAACTACGGTACAATTCTAGATGCAATTGGCCAAAATGTAAAAACAAACCTTACGTTTGATGATATGAAGCAAATTCAATCAAACTATAAAGACGCACGTAAACATTCAGAACAGCTTCAAATAGATGGAAAAGGCGAAAAGATTAACGGTATCTATTACTATGCCGTATCTGATGACACGCGTAACCAACTATCTGCTGAATTAAAAGAAAGTTTAAATCTAAAATAACAAAAGATCGCGGGATGTATCCCGTGATCTTTTTATTTATTATGATTTCTTTACTTTTACTAATTCTGTGCTTTTTGCAACAGCTTTTTCTTTTCCAGCTTTCACGTATACGCGTACACGATAGTCGCCAGACTTCGTTAGCTTATAAGCCAACTCTTTTTTTGATGAGTAAGGGATTTTTTGGAATAGCTTTCCGTCTTTATAAACGGAATAAGCGTATTTAAGGTCTTTCCCTTCCGCTGTTGTTTTTACTTCTAAGCGTTTGTCTCCTACGTTTTTAATAGAGACCTTGTTTAATGCTGTTTTTTCTTGTTGAGTTTGTTCCGTTTTAGTTGGTTTGCTTGCAGTTTCTTTGTCATTGCTGCAGCCTGTGAATAATAGTGCACCTGCTACGATTGGAATTAATACTTTTGCTTTCATTAGAGATCCTCCTTGAATGGTAGATATATCAATCTACATATCTATTCTCAATATTATTAAAATGCTTTATAAACCTTATGTATAAAACATTAAAATCGCTAAAAACAAAGACAGCATAGATAGAATGCCTATTTGACAATAAAGCTTGAACGTTTTTCGTCTTTCTTTTTTTCGTTCACGTCTCTTTGTACGCTGCTCTAATGAGTATAAAGGCTGATTATACTCATTTTTTTCATTCATCAAAGCATATTCATCTTTTGCCTGATTGGCCAGCATATCTAGTTTATACTGCTTTTTCTCTTCATCAGTTAATCCATTAAACCATTTAACAAACTCTTTATATTTTTCTAAAACGACACGAGTGCCGCCAAATTGCTTTAACTCTCCAAAGTGAATCCACATAACCTTGTTACATACACTGCGGATTTGAGTCAACGAATGACTTATAAAGAAAATAGTTTTACCTTGTTCTTTAAATTCATTAATCTTTTTCAAACATTTATCGTAAAATGTTTGATCTCCAACTGATAACGCCTCATCTACTACCAATATATCTGGATTGGTATGAACAGAAATGGCAAATCCAAGCCTTGATTTCATACCGCTCGAATAGTTTTTTACCGGCTGAGTAATAAACTTTCCGATATCAGCAAATTCGATGATATCAGGAGTAATTTTTTTAATTTCTTCTTTCGTTAGTCCATGCATCAGACACTTCAACTCGATATTCTCTAATCCATTTAAGTTATTATTTAATCCTACTGAAATAGCAATTAATGATGTTTCACCATTAATTTTAATATCACCTGACGTCTGAGGCACAACTTGCGACAGCAAGTTAGAAAGAGTGGATTTTCCTGATCCGTTAATTCCCACAACACCTATTGTTTCTCCTTCATTTACAGAAAAAGAAATGTTTCTTAGTGCGTAAAAGCTTTCATTTTTCTTTTTTGGAAAGAAAATTTCAAGCAGTTTATCGGATCTTTTTTTATATAAAACATACTTTTTACTAACGTTCTCAAATTGAACTTTTAGTGCCATAGATTACGCTCCTAGATTACAAGTAATCGATGAATTTATTTCTGAATTTCAAATGCAGGATTGATCCTACTGTTAGTATTAATAATGTGATAACCCAAAAATATAATGTGTATATCCAATCCTCATAAAACCAACCGTAACCTAACAATGAATATCTAAATCCTTGCACGATGTAAAAGAGTGGATTTAATTTTAAAATCGTTTCATATGCATGTGACAATTTAGACGTATCCCATAAAATAGGCAATAAGTAAAGCACCATTCTCATTAATGATTGTAATATTTGCTGAAAATCTCTTATTAACGTTGAAATAGTTGATGTTAGCAGCGTAAGCGCAAATAAAAACACAAATAGCGCTACTAAATAATATGGCAATTGAAGTAAATACCATCCCGGATTAATTCCATAAATGACGAAGATAACTCCCATAACCAGCATCATGATGATGAACTGAAAACTGTTACTGACAATTGTGACAGTTGGCAGTACACTGACTGGAAACTTCATTTTTGAAACCAAACTTACCCTTGCATACACACTGTTTGAACCTTGAGTAATGGAAGGACTAATAAAAAACCAAGGGATTAACCCAGCAATTAGCCATACGAAGAATGGAATTCCATGTACGGGTGCGCCTCCACGAATTCCTAATCCAAAAACAAGCCAGTACAGAAGAATCTGTATGGCAGGTCCTAAAAACTGCCATACAGCTCCAAGATAGTGCATTTGGTATTTACTTTTTGCATCATAAAGAGATAATCTCAATATTAAATGAAAATTCGAGGATTGTTCTTTCAAAATCCTCCCTACAGAATTCATGCCATTACTTCTTCCTTCTTAAGAAATGCATGTAGGTTACCATAGTTAATATAGCTGAAATTGTCAGAACGGTTAGCTACCACGTTTTTCGTATCAAAAATACGTTTTGTTGCCATACCTTCTAGTTCACTCCAGTTTAATTCTTTGAATTCATTATGGTCTGTTAACACAAGAACTAAATCAGAGTTACGTACAGCTTCCTTGATATCTTGTTCAACCCAATCTTGTTCCACGTGAGGGTCAAATGCGCGAATTTCGTATTTGCCTTCTGCTTTTAATAGATCATAGATTTCCATTGCTGGACTTTCACGGATGTCGTCTACATTTCCTTTATACGTTAAACCGAATACTGTTACAACACGGCCGTCTACTTTTTCCATTAGAGCATTTGTGTTATCTACTACGTATTGAGGCATAGACGTGTTAATTGTTCTTGCTAGATTAATAAGCTGAGCTGTTTTAGGTGCTTTTGCAACGATGAAATATGGGTCTACAGCTAAGCAGTGCCCGCCTACACCTGGTCCTGGTGTATGAAGGTTTACACGCGGATGCTTGTTAGCCATTTGAACCACTTCTAATGCATCGATTTCTAATTCGTTACATACTTTTGTTAATTCGTTTGCTAACGCGATGTTTACGTCACGGAATGTGTTTTCCATTAGTTTTGACATTTCTGCTGTTTTTGCATCTGTTTTAATGATTTCACCTTGTACAAATGTGCTGTATACCATTGCACCAGCTTCTGTACAGTTTGGCGTAAGTCCTCCAACAATACGGTTGTTGTGGATTAGTTCATGAAGGATTTGTCCTGGAAGTACACGTTCTGGACAATGTACTAAGAAAACGTCTTTTCCAACTTCAAAGCCAGCTGCTTCTACTAACGGTTTCACATGGTCATCCATGCTGCGCGGTGCGATTGTAGATTCTACGATTAATACGTTTCCTTTTTCTAAGTAAGGAATAACGTTGCTTACAGCGCTTAATACATATGATAGATCACAAGATTTGTGTTGGTCATCATGGTTTGGTGTTGGTACAGCTACGATGAATGCATCTGCTTTTTCCGGCTGTAATGCTGCGCGGAATGTACCTTTTTCAATTACTTCATTTAATGCTTCCTGCAGACCAGGCTCTTCTAAATGGATTTTCCCATTGTTTAATGATTCAATTACGCGTTGACTTACGTCGACACCCACAACGTCCACATCATGTTTTGCAAACATAATAGATGTTGGTAATCCAATATATCCTAATCCTACTGTACAAAGTTTCATTTTATTTCCTCCTGTGTTAACTGCTTAATAATGTTTTATATAAAGACACTATTCGTGTCTCTAACCGCTTTTTGTTTGTATTGATTTCTTACAAAAATTCTACATCTGTATTCGCCTTTAGCTCTTGGCTTATAGCGGAAAATTTCTTCCTCGATATAAGACGTTTTGTGAACGATTTTATCGTCTTTGTAAATGTAGTATGCGTACTCCAAATTGCCGTGGCCTTCTGTATCACATCTTGCAATAAAGTAGCTCTCGTTATCTTTTAAAAGAGCTCTTTTAATTTTAAATGGCACGTGTTCGACATACTGCACATCTAAAATTTCGCTAATCGTTCGGCCAAGATACAGAGGAAAATAACCTTTTAAATCCTTATGGTTTGCTCGATCTTCTAAATCTAGCGTTACTTTATACCCTCTGTCTTTTAGCTGGTGATACAGCGGAAGAACATGACTTTTGTGATGATAATCCCACGTTCCTACATACAAACGGATGTCTGGTGCGCTATCTACAGGCTGATCTAGTAAGTTAAATAGAATTTGATTTAAGTATTCTTTGTTTACATTATCCGAGCCTGAAATATACTCTGCAATATTGACATGCTCTGCCTGATCAATCAAGAAGTCTCCTAATTTACTTTGAGGAGCACCGGCAATTACTTGTCCAAAATGATACTTAATTCCATAGTATAGCGCCGCATAGCCGCCTTTAGACGAGCCTACGGTCATAACATTTTTGTGCGTAAAACCGTGCTTGGACATAATATATTGAATAAGCGAAGATACGCTTGTTTCAATCACATGATTTCTATTTTTGCCTAAGTAGTAAGAGCCTTGTTCACCAAAATCATCTAAAATGAAAAGTTTATTTGCTCCAACTTCATCTAACGTTTTCATATAATTATATACATAATGATATTTAGTAGCTAAAGCAGAAAAGACAATAACCAATTTATCCTGTAATGTCTCATCAGCTGCTGGAACAAAATGATACTTCACGCCATTCATAGATTGATAATGTGACTCTAATTCAAATGGCCCTTGATCTCTTGCTGCGATTTTATAATTCGCTAAGCGGAACTCTGTCACTACTTCAACCGACTCTTTGCCACTGCTGAAATCCAGCTCAAGCACAGTGGCAGGCTTTTTGGCTTCCATCTTAGGAAATACCCATCCTTGCACGTGCGGAACTGTTTGTTCACGCACAGCTCGTATATTCACATCTGTAGTACATGTAATTTCAAGTTCAGCTACTTTGTTATTGTTTCTAAACAACTCAACAATTTGATCTCTTACGTGAACTTCTAAGTCTGGAGCCACATGCCAAAACAGCTTGTATTGATGAGTATCTTCTGAAGCGACTTGATCACGTACAGTGATATGCTCAAGCTGTTTGTTATAGCGTACGTTACGTGTGTGAGTAACTCCACTATAGCGTTCATTCACTCCCGTTGCTTCTGAGTAGTCTTCCGTTAGCTGATAATCTTTTATATATACTTTTTCGTGCTGATGATCCACTCGAGGAAGACCTTGTCCATCCACGATTAGCGTATTGTGTCCAAATGAAGAATACGCATATTTCGTAAACTTATCTTTGTAATTATATCCATTCGGTCCAGCTTCTGTAATGATATCACCGTTTGAATAAATGTGCATATTTAAGTCATCACTGTGCTTATGATAACTAGTATGATACGCTGCGGAAAACAGTACGTACGTTTCTTTTTCTTTTCTTTCCCATCCGCTTCTGAAAATCGCATAACCGGAGTCTTTGAACACCGCATCTTTTTCTACAGGCATTCTGCCAGCTTTACCTTGGTGTACTGCATATAGAAACTCTTCACTTTTGTACAAGCTTCGGTAGCTGCTGTTTACAACAGGCTTAGACTCTGTATCACAAAGAGGCGGAAACAGTCCGTCTGGTCGAATAATGTAAGTTGCATATTTTTCCGTCTTCTTAAATAATTCAACGAAAAACTTTGCATGGTTAGGACTTAAATCCTTCAGCCATACGACCAGTTTATTTAAATAATTAGAGACGAGGAAATGATACGACGGCGAATGTTCCTTATGTACGCCTTCTTCTGTATATACATAGGTAAAGTAATCAACGAGACGCTTTAATGCAATATCACGATAACGATCAGACTCATTATCTGCCTCTTCGAAATACATCGCGTAAGCAAGCAGAGAAATATCTTGGAACATACCGTGATTTGTATTTGTTGAGTGGAAGTCATCTTGAGACAGTAAATTAGCTGTTTTAGCCATATTCTCTAAGATAAGCTGTTCATCGGACGAAGCAAGCTTGTCCTTCGCTAAGATGTATAACCTCAGCCAATACTGCAAACGCATTGCTGTTGTTTCATCGTGAAAAGCCATTTCATTTGAACCATTAGGATATGGATTTTTTTGAATCCAATCTTTGACTAACCCAATGGCTTTATCTTTATACTGCTCTTCTTTTGTCTCTTCGTAAGCATCCGTCAAACATCCTAAAAAAGTATGACCATGAATCAAGCGTAAAAAACTTCTAGATTTATCTTCGTTCCATAAAATTCCTTTTGGGTATCGAATGACCCCAAAAGGCGGAAGCGGATATTTATTACCCATAATGTTTTTAGCAGCTGCTAGCGGATCTTTATTCCGACTTTTCGGTAAGATCCTCATCAGCTTTTGAATTTTTTCTTCATCCAATGCCGTTAATGCTTTTTTTGTATTTATCATTCAGTCATTTCCCACTTTCTCATATGCGCGCTGTACGCATACAAACTATAAATTTCAAAAGGAACTTATAGATTAACTTAAAACAGGCTCTGCAACGTTCACAATTAAATCTTCCCATTGATTCGTTACTTTTTCAGCTCCAAAGTGCTGCTTTACATACTCTTTTAAAGAAGCTTGAAGCTCTGCATCCATTTCTTTTGAGTTGAGTGCTAGTATGCGCTCTACTGCTTCCTCAACATCCGATAGAAGGTACTCTTTCGGATAGATCGTATCACTGCCATCCCAGTTAAGAATGATTGGATAAGCGCCTGAAGCCATTCCTTCACTTGGCGAAAGGTGGAAGCTTTCGAAATCACTTGTTGATAGAATAATTCCTACCTTTGAAAGCCATTCAGAAATATCGCCGAACCCTTCAAAAATAACAGCGTCTTTCCACGGAGCTTTTTCGATACGATTAAAAATTGCTTCGTAATATTCACGCTCTTCTTCTTTATTCCATAGCCATGAATACTCCTGCGGCATTTTCCCTTTGACAAACAGCTTGTAGCGATTATCTTGGTGCCATAATTTATCCAGCATATCTACAGCTAAGTCTAGACGCTTTCGCTGCGGACAAATTCCAATGATGCCTAAATGATACTTAGCGTCTTCCGTTTTGGAGCCATCCACTTTTTCTGTATCGACTACGTTATAAATCATCGTCATCTTTTCACGTGGAAAATTAAACGTTCGATAAAACTCTTCATATACGTATGGAGAAATCGCGATAATTTTATCGATATTTTCTATGTTAAAGCTATGAGGATAAATCGTATCGCGCTCTTGAAGATGCATGCGTACAATTAAATGCTGGTGAGGCTTCTTATGATGAGAATACCACACTGCATTTCCAAGTCCCCATTCACAAACAATAACGTCTGCCCACTCTAAGCAAGCTTGGCTCTGTTCTTCATCATGAGCATTATGGCCACTCCACTCATCCGTTTTAATTTCAAACCCAGGACGGCTTGCCAAACGGTCCATAATGATACGTGCAAATTTCAAATCATGTCCTGCAAATAATATCTTTTTCATTTTTGTAACCTCACAGCTCTATTTTATTTACCATAGCAGTGATGTCGTCCTTGCTGCTATCTTCTAATTTCAAGTAATTAAATTTGTCATTACTAAAGAACTGCTTGCCGTATTTAGCATATGACGCAAGACTTTGATCTTGTTCAAAGAGATTAATTACTTGCTCAAGCGAAAGATTGCTGTATACATTTGTTTTAGCAACGGAGCTCTGTGAAGATAACTCTCTTACAAACTCGTATTCTTGACCTGCGTTTTTCTCTTCAAGCTTTCCGTTTTCCACACTGTAGTGAGTTGTTTTACCAATAAAGTCACTGTCCGTAAACGTTGTGCTCAGCATTAAGTCTAGTAAATAATTTTGCCCATAATAGCTTTCTTGGCCAAAGTACGTTACATACTCACTTGAAATCCAGTCGCGAATGTTTAAGTAGTTATGCATATAACTGCGAACAAACGTGTGAATGGTTTTTGTGTTGTACTTATTGTAAAGATCTAAATAGCCATCGAATGTATCTACTAAAATATATAATTGCTTATTTTCATAAGCTTGACGGTTAAATTGATCAACGATGTTTTCAAACTCTTGACGCGTATTAGCAATCGCGACTACCGTAACTGTTGGCAGTTCAAAAGCAAAGTTTAAGCCCACTTTCTCAATGATGTACTCTAAGCGATGCGTATACGTATGCTTGGTTAATACATCTCGAATACCCGTTAAAGCTTTTTCTTCGTAGTAGCGTTCATCTTCTAACAGCTGCTTGAATTCTTCATGCAAACTCGTTGGATTTTCAGACATATAAACAAGATCACCGAAAATTTCTCCAATTCCCTGTGCGTACGTACTAATTACAGGTGTTCCACATGCTAAACCTTCATACACACGGCGCGAGAACATCGTAGGAGATTCTTTTACTGTATTTACGTTAATCATGACTTTGTAGCCTTTATAGGCTTTATCAATTTCGTAATACTTTAAGTTTCCTTTTACATAAGGAACAAAGCGATCCGGGAATTGATGGTTTGGCATAAGCCCTTTTAAGTTTTGAATATAGTTTCGATCATAAATATCTAATCCCACTTTAGCCGCGGCATCTAATAATCGATCCATATCAATACATCTTTCTTCATGATGACGATAATAAGATCCAGCGAAACACGCTTTGTTTTCGCGTTCATCCACGATTTTAATCGGATTATGAATAGCCGGCTGCGCAGCAAACGGCAGCGCAAATGCGTTTTGATGCCCAGCTCTTTCTTGGTAGTAAGGAACCATGTTTTCATCCGTTGTGAAAATGTAATCAAATCGTCTAGCTGTTTCAATAAAACGATTAAAGTGAACAGGATCTTCCTTGTTCCAGAATACGGTTGGCACATTATGTTCTTTACACCAAGCTAACAGTGAGTAAAGAGGCTTCATATTCTCTTCTCCGTAGTAACCAACACGCTTATTCCAAACGCCTCCGTTACCACGCCAAGCAGATTCAACCATTAACAAGTCCGGCTGTTCTTTTGTCATAACCTCAAGCCAGTTATCTGGCGTCATTTTAATTAATTTACATTCATGTTCATAAGAAGCCGTCGTAAATTCGTCAAAGATAACCGCCATCTTCATTTCTTTGATCGGCTTTGGAGGAAGCATGTTAAATGCATCTACTTCTTGTTTTGCTACGTAATCTAATGACTGCTCTCGTTCAATGCTTTTCATTTCATTAATAGAAATCGTATGAACATCAAATTCACCTTTTCCAGAAACGCGTAAAGCAATTCTGAACTGTGTAATATCAGGATGAATTTGAACTTTTGTCATTGAGTTAAATTTTAGCTGCAGCACTTGAAGCTTTTCTTCATCTGAATATCCAATAAACATTGGAATCACCGCTACATCTTCATCTGCTTTACCTTTTACAGTGAACTCATATTCAAATCCTTTTTGCATCGTCATGATATGGTGAGTCGGAAGCATTTTAAAACTGTTATTTGTTTCTTTATACGAAATATAGCTGTTTTTTCCAGCTTCAATATTCACTAAACCGTGCAGCCCTTTTTCTGATGTAGAAAGCTGTACTAATTTCTTCGCGCTTGCAAACCAATCTGAAGCTTGTAACTCTAGCTGTGCACTGTTGGTAATTTCAATTGGCTTTTCTTGAATGTTAATCTGCAGTCCTTTAAAGAATCCGCTCTCCGTCACACGTATTAAAAACTCAACGTGTTCTGTATCTTTTTTGAAACGCAGTTCAGCTTTTTCATTTAGCTCAAGCTGATGAATTTCATTTTGCTTGTTGTTTTTATATCCTACGGCATATACAACTAACTCAATACCTTCGTACACTTCACCTGCTGGCGTAATCACATACGTAGAATCATGATCAACAGCTACTGAGATATTTTCACTTGTATTAAAGTGCTGAGCTGTTAAATGAATGAATTCTTGTCCTTTTAACTTCGATTGAAACAACTGGTTCCAAGGATGATAAATGACACCATTATTTGACTCTTGCCATCCTTTAAGGGAGTGTTCGTTAAGAGCATATTTAATAGGTGCATCAACCGTCATTTTAGGAATTGTTACTTCAACGTCATGAACCCACCAATAAGACACGTTGTTAATGATGATATCATCAAGTTTAAACTCACCTTTACCAGATACTCTCACTGCTAGACGAATAGAGTTATATTCTTCTTGGAAATGAATAAGTTTTTTATTATTTAACTTTAATTCATCTGTTCCTACTTTTTTTCCATCTTGGTAAAAAACAACAGCAAGACGTACATCAACAGAATTCTCTTTCTCGCCTTGGAAGCAAACCGATAGTGTATCGTCATGAACAGCCACTGGACTTGCAGGCTGAGCAGAGAAAGCAGCATTTCCTTCTCTGTGCGTTACATACGCGAATTGCTTATCTTCAAAGCTCACGTTGAACTTTTTGTTAAATGGATCATAGTATAATTGATCGGACTTAGGCATGTACCACTGATTTTGTTCTAAAACAATATAATTTCCTTCTGTCAAAAGCTCGCTTTGATTCCAGAATCCTCGGTCATTAATTAACATGCTCTCAATTTTAAATGTTCCCTGCCCTTTCACGCGCAGCGCTAAGCGGATAGAATCAGTAGATTGAGAGAACGGTATAATACCTTCACTGTTCATTTCAAATCTATGTATACCTACTTTTTGACGATTTTTATATTCAATAATGAATAACTCGACGGAGACACTTTCACTTTTTGTCCCTTTGAAGACAAGCGTTTGCTGACTTGAAAAGTCGAATGCAATATTTTCTTCTACAGGAGCTTGTTGAAAGTCGATATTCTGCTCGCGATAAGTTAGATACGTATAGTTGTTAGAATTCAAATCAACAGTAAAACTTCGGTCGTCTTCATTAAATGAAACAGCAACTTGATTCTTTTTAAACCAGCCGCTATTTGCTTCGACTTCTGAAAACTCTAGGCTTGGAATGCGATGTGCTTTTGCCCAATCTCTTTTTTGCGTAATCGACTTCATACGCTTTTGAATATCACTGATCATTATCTATGCCCCTTTGTTGCTTTATTTGTACCCATTCGCTTTCGAACCGTCCAGTACTTTAGCGTTAACTTCCCTAGAAAAGAACGGCTGATAGCCGCATATCTCTTTTCGAGCATCGTATAGCGCTTTTGCAAATCCTGGTACTCTTTTAATTCTTTTTCTCTTATATTTAATTGTTCGATTAGTTCCGATTTAACCACTTGAAGTTCTTTTTCAAGAACTTCTACAGATACATGGCTATGGAGTTTGACACCCATACGCGTAAGTTCCTCCTTTTACGTTATATTGCTTGATAGACTTTCAAAAATTGAACTTGTTCACTTTCCCAGTTGTACTTGAACTTCGCTGTTTTACAGTTGTTGCTCATCGTTGCACGCAGCACAGGATCTCGTAACAACTGATTGACGGCACTCGCAATCTCTTTGTAATCATGCGAATCTACACATAATCCAATATGCTCGCCTTCTACTACTTTTTTAATCTCCGGAAAGTCGCATGCTACCACCGGTACATCGCTCATGATGTATTCAAATAACTTATTTGAAGATGCCGAGTAGTGATTGAAGCACACATTATTTAATACTTGAAAACCTAAGTACGCATTTTTTGTATACTTCGGTAAGTCTTGCAGCGGTACTTTTGGAATAAACTTCACTTTATCTTCTAACTTCATTTCAACTACCATACGCTCTAGCTCTGGCTTGATACGTCCGTCTCCAATAAAGACTAACGTTCCTTCTTTAAATAACGGAGCCGCTTGAACAAGCTTTTCAAGCCCTCGTCCCGTTTGGATGCCGCCTTGATACAGCAGAATTTTTTCATTTTCAGGAAGCCCTAAGCGTTCGTGCAAGTTCACTTGTTGCTGCTGCTTATTTTTTGGTCGAAACGGATAGTTATAGACAACGTTTGGATAGAAGCCATATAAATCTTCATTGTATTTGGCACGCGTGTGATTTTCTACAATCATAGAGTCAATTTTATTAATAAAGAAAGATTCCATCTTTGCGTATACGCCGCTGTCGTAGCCAGTTCTGCTCGTCTGTACCTCGTGAGAATCATAAACAAGATACTTACGCTTAAAGCGAAGCTTTGAACAGATAAACCCTTGAGGAAGCGTATTTAAATCATTCGAGTGATAAATCTCGTACTTCTTCTTCCTGCCTTTTAAAATCATCCTTAAGATAATGCTTCCTCTTACCCAGACCACTTGCAGCTTCGTTTTTAATAACAGCGCTGCTACGACCGTAACAGGAAGAACTACATAAGGAGCTACGTACGCTGCTCCTAACCACAGCAAAAAAGCGATCAGAGCGAGCACTTTATATTTTAGAAGTGCGCGATACGCTTTTTTCATAAAAAGTAGCGAAGAAGGATAGCGCTTGACGCGATGAACGTGAAAATGTTCATTTACTTCTTCATACTGTTTTAAATCCGGATTGCTCGGATCATGAATACAAATTAAATCAACGGCATAACCATTCTCTGATAAAGCCGTACATTCACGCAGGACGCGCGCATCATTGGTAAAATGATTCCATACAAACATACAGACATTTTTTCTCATAATACTTCAACCTTATCCACTGATTCTGTCTGCTCCACATGCAGCGGTTCAGAACTTTTATTCTCAATCAAACGTATTAATACTTCAATATTTTTTTCCCAGAAGAAATGCTTTTTCACATAATTCAAGCTGTTGCGAGACATTTCACCTCTTTTAGAAGGCTTCTGATACAAATACAGGATATGTCTTAACATCTCATCTGCTGTATTCGTCTCTGATACAATTCCAGCTTCATGTGAAACAATCACGTCTTTTGCATAGCCAGAAACCGATGCGACAATCGGGATTCCACATGTCATATAATCAATGATCTTACCAGGAAGAACCGTTTCAAATACTTGCTTGCCGTTCAACGTGACAATTCCAATATGATGCTCAGAAATAATATGTAAGCACTCTTGACGAGTAGTTGGTTTAATAAACCGAACATTCGTTAACTTATGCTCTTTTGCAAAGCGCACAAACTCCTTCTTTTTAAACCCATATCCCATAACCGTCAATTCAATATTATACTCATTTAGTTCTTTTGCAAGGTCCATTAGAACCGTTACATCTTGTGCTAAACCAATATTGCCTGCATACATAACTTTAAATACGTCGCTTCCAGATTCAATCATTGAAATCTCATTACGATTTGCAGCATTAGGCATAAAATGAATTTTATTTAAAGGAATAGCATATTTCTCTGTCATAAACCGAATAAAGCCTTCACTGTTTACGATAATATGATCGGCTTTTACATAGAGAATTTTCTCTAGGCGGCTGAACACAGAAATAACGACCGGGTAATTGAACACCCCTACGCCTTTTAACGATTCAGGCCATAAATCTCGAATGTCTAAAATAAGCGGCCTTCGATAACGATATTTGGCAAGCAGCCCGACGACAGCAATAAAAATAGGCGGAGATGTAACAAAAACCACATCGTACTGTTTTCGGTCAGTTAAAATGAATAGCATCATTTTAAAAGCAATTTCTAAATAATACATTAAACGATTGATAATACTTCTAGAATACTTGCGATTTTTCACACCAATGCGTGTTACATCATTTTCTTCATCAATTGACTCATCATCCCAAAACTGTTCGTCATGATAGATCTTTTTATTTGGATATGTGGGCTCAGTCGTCAGTACATTTACGTCATAATTTTCATCTTTTAAGAGTTTATATATATTTTTTATACGATTTCCTGCACTACCGATTTCAGGATAAAAATGTTGAGAAATCACAAGTACCCTTTTTGTCAAAGCAACTTCACTCCAATACAATTTCACTAGCTCGCCAAGCGAACTAGTGAAACATCAATTAAGCTTTTACGTTTTCTCTCTGTAATAGCTCATCCATAAATGTAAGTAAATCTTCACGTAAATCTTCATGCTGAAGAGCAAATTCTAGCGACGTTTGAATAAATCCAAGCTTTTCACCAACATCGTAACGTTTGCCTTCAAAGTCGTAAGCAAATACGCGCTGAATTTCGTTCAGCTTTTGAATCGCATCCGTTAATTGGATCTCTCCACCTGCGCCTACTTCCTGCTGTTCTAAAAACTTGAAGATTTCAGGTGTGAAGATATAACGTCCCATAATAGCTAGATTAGAAGGTGCTGTTCCTAATGCTGGCTTTTCAACAAATGTATCCACTTGATAACGGCGGCCATTGCTTGAAATAGGATCTACAATTCCGTAACGGTTCGTTTCGTTTTCTGGAACCGTCTGCACACCAATCACAGAAGATAACGTTTCATCATACTGATTCATTAACTGACGCAAGCAAGGCGTTTCTGCTTGAACAATGTCGTCTCCTAACAGTACAGCAAACGGCTCATCTCCAATAAATTTGCGCGCACACCAAACCGCATGTCCTAATCCTTTTGGCTCTTTTTGACGGATGTAGTGAATTTCTACATTCGCTGATTGACGCACTTTTTCTAGAAGTTCGAACTTTTCCTTTTCTACTAGGTTTTGTTCTAATTCCGGTGCGTTGTCAAAATGATCTTCGATAGCACGTTTGCCTTTACCCGTTACGATAATGATATCTTCAATACCAGACTCAATTGCTTCTTCAATAATGTATTGAATGGTCGGTTTATCTACAATTGGAAGCATTTCTTTTGGCATTGCTTTTGTTGCTGGCAAGAAACGTGTACCTAATCCTGCAGCTGGAATAATCGCTTTTTTTACTTTTGACATGACTAAACTTCCCCCATCTACTAATTACTTATTTTGAGCATTAAAATATTCACTAATTGCATCGGCAATACGTTTTGAAGCAAGGCCATCGCCATACGGATTCGATGCTTTAGACATACGCGCATATTCTTCTTCATTTGTTAAAAGCTCTTTAGCAAGTGAATAAATCGTTTCTTCTTCTACACCTGCAAGCTTTAACGTTCCGGCTTCAATACCTTCAGGACGTTCTGTTGTATCACGCAGGACTAATACCGGCACACCTAATGAAGGAGCTTCTTCTTGCACGCCGCCTGAATCCGTTAAAATGATATGAGCACGTGAAGCGAAATTATGGAAGTCTACTACTTCTAGAGGTTCAATTAATTGAATGCGAGAATCATTTCCTAACACTTCATCTGCCAATTCACGAACAACAGGATTTAAATGTACAGGGTAGACTACTTGTACGTCATCATGCTCCTCTACAATTCGTTTAATCGCACGGAACATATTGCGCATTGGTTCACCAAGATTTTCACGGCGGTGAGCCGTTAACAGAATTAAACGGTCATTTCCTACACGATCTAATACGGGGTGAGAATATTCTTCTAATACCGTTGTTTTTAATGCATCAATTGCCGTGTTTCCTGTAATAAACAACGTTTCTTCTTTTTTGTTTTCCTGCAATAAGTTATGAGCAGACTTTGTAGTGGGAGCAAAATGAAGATCCGCTAATACTCCTGTTAACTGGCGATTCATTTCTTCCGGGTACGGAGAGTATTTATTCCATGTACGAAGACCCGCTTCTACATGGCCTACTTTGATTTGATTATAGAAAGCCGCAAGACCTGCGATGAAGGTTGTTGTTGTATCGCCGTGCACCAGTACGATGTCAGGCTGAACTTCTTTCATGACTTGATCTAGTCCTTGAAGTCCGCGTGTTGTGACATCCATAAGCGTTTGACGGTCTTTCATAATGTTTAAGTCGTGATCTGGTGTAATATCAAACACACGCAGCACTTGGTCTAGCATTTCACGATGCTGAGCTGTTACCGTCACGATAGATTCAAATTCTTCTGAACGTTTATTTAATTCTAATACAAGGGGAGCCATTTTAATGGCTTCTGGACGTGTTCCAAAAATCGTCATTACTTTAATACGCTGTTGCAATGTAGTCACCTAGTTTCATTAAATTATGTATAAAAGCACTAGTATTTTTAATAGAAAATACTAGTCTCTTTTTTTATAAAGTTCTTGTTCTTTCTGCTGAATGGCATGTGCTAAATGTTTTTTTAAAATCAGCAGCTGATCGTAAGATGCATCTTGGTAAATGTACCGCACAGCCTTTTTTACACTCTTAGGTAAATGATCAAATTCTTTCATGTTTTCTATACTGCTCAATAGCTTCTACCCTCTAGGCATTAAAAAATACCTAGAAACTTTTTCCGCATAATTTTTTCCGGAGATTCTTTGTAGCATCTTGTTCCGTCGACGACGCATTGAGCATTTTCTAGAAACATATAATAATAATCTCTTCCATGCGCACTCTCAATCACATCAATCGCCTCTTGCATATGAAAAGAGCGATGTTGGAGGTTATGGGCGTCTGAGGAAACAAAATGCACGAGGTTGGCGTCTATTAACTGGTGAGAAAATTTCTTTATTTTCTTTCCAAAGTGTCCAACCAAGCTAGAAGCTGTAACTTGAGCTAATGCTCCTTTATTAATAAAGTTATAGAGAAGATCAGGGTCCTCTAACAACCGACTGTTTCGTTCTGGATGGACGATAATAGGGATGATTCCCTGTGATTGAATATCAAACAGCAGCCGCTCCGCATATCGAGGGACTTGACTTGAAGGAAATTCAACAAACAAGTATTTTCCCGTATTATTTAAAGTGAGTATTTTGTTTTGATGATAGTCTTCCAAGATTTCACCGTAAATACGGTTTTCTTGACCAGGTAAAATGGTTAATGGCACTCCTTCACGAACAAGCAAACTATTTAATCGTTCAACACTCTGTAAAATAGCTTCTTTTTCATTATGATATCTGCCATTCTGATGATGAGGCGTGGCAACAATAGCCGTAATGCCTTCTGAGACAGCTCGCTTTGCCATTTCAATACTCATCTCACTACTTGCAGAACCATCATCGACATTAGGCAAAATGTGACAATGTAAGTCAATCATCTACCCTCACCCCTATCCTTCTTAAGACCTAATTAAAGCAATACTTATGTTAGCATATTACAACATGTATTTCTATGTCTTTTTTTGTCGAAACATCTGCAAATCAACGTCCTGTAAATATTTAAGAATAGTCTGAATAAATTTATTCATTTCATTTGAACTACTGAACAAGCCCTAAAAAGCGCTGTTTACCGAGAAAAACCTACTTTTTAGCTATCTTGCCAATACATGAACAAATAGAAAAATTTTACTAATTCTTTATAAATACTTCACCTATGAAAAATCTCACATTTTAAACTTTCTATAACAATAGTCATAATTTTTTATACGTTTTCTCTATAAAAATACGCCAAAAAGCCTCCCCGCTAGCAAAAGCTAGCGGGGAGGCTTTAATTAATTGCTACCATAATAGTAATAGTAGTTACCTTCTTCTACTTTGCGGTTATTTAACACAACCCCAAGCAGTTTGCCTTTCGCACTACTTAACAGCTCTTTCGATTTCAATGCAGCGTCTTTCTCTGTTTTACCGCTGCTGACTACTAAAATCGTGCCGTCTACTTGATTCGCTAAAATCTGCGCATCAGCCACAGCTAAAATCGGAGGCGTATCAAAAATGATCATATCAAACTGCTCTTTCATTTCTTTTAACAACTCAACCATCTGAGCAGATGCTAGCAGTTCAGATGGATTCGGCGGAATAGGACCGCTTGTTAAAACAGAAAGATGAGGAATTTCTGACTCTTGAACCGCTTGCGCTAACGTAGATTGACGTGTCAATACATTCGTAAGGCCAATATGGTTTTCTAACCGGAATGTGTAATGACCCGTTGGTTTACGTAAATCAGCATCAATTAGTAATACGTTTAAACCTTGCTGTGCGTAAACGGTTGCTAGATTAGAAGTTGTTGTAGACTTCCCTTCTTCAGCACCGCTTGATGTTACAACAATCGTCTTTATGTCTTGATCAACGTTTGAGAACTGGATATTTGTACGAATCGTACGGTACTGTTCAGCTACCGGATCTTTTGGACTGTTATGAGCAAGCAAACGTCTTTTTAACGTTAGCATTTTATCATTTTTTTGGGCTTTGTTTTTACGAGCCATACGTTTCACCTCTTTGCGGTACGCGAGCAGCTACATCTGGTCGCGATACGTTTGATGACTTAGGCACATCTTTAATATTCGTGACGACTCCAATCACAGGAAGCCCTAGAATATTTTCAATATCTTGCTCGTTTTTTAACGTGTTGTCTAAGTACTCAAGTAAGAATGATAGCCCGATACCTACCATTAAACCGACTACTAATGCAATTGCAATATTCATTAATGGCTGAGGCTTAATTGGGCTTGCACTTTCGCCAATCGCTGCTTTTGAAAGAACTTTAACATTGTCGACATTCATAAGTTTAGGCACTTGTTTTTGAAAAACAGAAGCCGTTGTATTGGCAATTTGAGCTGCACGTTTTGCACTTGTATCTTGTACGACAATCCGTGCTACCTGCGAGTCCTGTGCGCTTGTCACTTGAATTTGACCGCTTAGGGATTGAGCAGATTTATCAAGTTTTAACTCTTTCACCACTTTATCTAAGATAGCCGGACTTGTAATAATGTCATTGTACGTGTTAATAAGCTGCACGTTTGTTTGAACGGCTTGATTACTATATAACTGCTGATCATTTTTCGCTTGATTGACTAAAATTTGTGTCTTTGATTCATACACAGGCGTTAGCACAAAAAAGCTAATCACTCCACTTACGGTTGCAGCGATAATTGTAATCAGTACAATAAGCCAAAGACGCTTACGAAGCACTGCAAACAACTCTCGCAAACTAAGTATCTCTTCCATAGTTGACCTCCGAACTTAATAACTTCTAAAAATTCAATATACTGTTCATTATAGTTGACAAAAGATCCTTTTACTATATTCTTTTGTAAATTAAATGAAAGCTTTACATTTCCTAGTCTTATATCGGAATTAATGCAGGAGTTTTAATAAAAAAGTTAATTATTTTTCAAAAAGCTGCTTAATGCTTCTCTCCAATGTCTAATTGAAGTAAAGTTGTTTAACTTTATAGACATGTGTTCAAAAACAGAATTAGCTGGTCTCGCCGCTGGACGAGGGAAATCAGCTGTTGTACATGGTTTTACTTGCACTTCCATATTTGATACTTTAAAAATTTCTTTTGCAAATTCGTACCAAGAACAACTTCCACTATTAGAGATGTGATACACACCATATTTCTGAGTACCTACTAACTCTAAAATAGCATGAGCTAAATCTAATGTGTAAGTTGGACATCCTATTTGATCAGCTACCACGGAAAGTTCTTTTCTTTCTTCTCCTAATTTCAGCATAGTTTTAACAAAGTTAGCTCCATGCTTGCCGTATACCCAAGAAGTTCGCACAATAAAAAATTTAGAGTGTAAATCACGGACAAATTGTTCACCGGCTAACTTAGACTTTCCATATACACCTAAAGGAGAAGTGGGAGAAAATTCATTATAAGGTTCATCAGTTGTGCCATCAAACACATAATCCGTACTTACATATACAAGCTTTGCTCCTACTGCTTCTGCCGCTACAGCAACATTGCGTGTACCATATGCGTTGATAAGAAATGCTTGATCAGGCTCTGACTCAGCTAAATCTACTTGTGTATGAGCAGCTGAATGAAGTACAATATTTGGTTTCAAGGTACTAATCATTTCTTGAACCTGCGCTTGGTTTGTAATATCCATTCTGTCTCGACCAAATCCATAGACTTCAAAACCTTTTTCAGTAAAGAGCTCAACTAATTCCTTACCAAGCTGTCCATTCGCTCCTGTAATTAAGACTTTTTGACTCATTATTTATCACCATATTGTTTGTTGTAGTAGTTTACATAGTCACCTGATTTAATGTTTTTCCACCAGTCTTGATTATCCAAATACCATTGAATTGTTTCAACAATTCCTGTATCAAACGTGTATTTTGGGTTCCATCCAAGCTCTGTTGTTAATTTAGTAGGATCGATTGCATAACGACGATCATGCCCAAGTCGGTCTTCTACAAATTTAATTAATTCTTTTGGAGCATTAAGTTTCTCTACGATTAAATGTACAATTTCATTATTTGTTCGTTCATTGTGCCCGCCTACATTATAAATTTCTCCTGGCGCTCCTTTATGAATAACCAAATCAATAGCAGCGCAATGATCTTTTACATGTAACCAATCACGAACGTTTTTACCATCTCCATAGATAGGAAGTTCTTTTCCTTCTAGAGCATTTGTTACCATTAATGGAATCAATTTCTCAGGAAAATGATAAGGACCATAGTTATTTGAACATCTTGTGATATTAACATTCATACCGAAGGTCTCGTGGTACGCACTAACAAGCATGTCAGCCCCTGCTTTACTTGCAGAGTAAGGACTGTTTGGAGCAAGAGGGGTTTCTTCTGTAAAATAACCAGTTTCACCTAGTGAACCATATACTTCATCGGTTGATACTTGTACATATTTCTTCAGGTTATTAGCTTTTGCTACATCTAAAAGTGCTTGTGTACCTAACACATTACTCTTAATAAAAATATCTGGCTCTGTAATACTACGATCAACATGTGATTCCGCTGCAAAGTTCACAATTACATCAATATTATGATATTTAACTAAATGATCTACGAGTTCTTTATTGTTAATATCACCTTTTACAAACGTATAGTTTTCATGACTTTCAATATCTTTTAAGTTTTCAAGATTACCTGCGTATGTAAGTAAATCATAATTTACAATACCATAACTAGGGTATGTTTCTACCATATGACGTACAAAATTACTTCCAATAAAACCTGCTCCACCCGTCACTAAAATATTCATTATTGAATCACTCCCAAGTAAAATTATTATCTGCTTCTGCTAAAGTTGGATGTTTTGTATCTTTGTCAGAGAGAACTGGATTATTAAACGGCCAATCAATATTTAAAGCTGGATCATTCCAAGCAATGCCTCTATCATGTTCTGGAGAATATAGCTCGTCTACTTTATATTGAACCTCGGCATTTTCTACAATCGTACAAAAGCCGTGTGCAAAACCTTTTGGTACTAAAAGCTGACGTTTATTATCTGCTGATAAAATAAACCCTTGCCATTCTCCATATGTAGGTGAACCCTTTCGGATATCTACAATAACATCATAAATCGCACCTCTTGTTACACGTACAAGTTTTGTTTGTGCTTTGTCATTCAACTGATAATGCATACCTCGCAACGTGCCTGGTTGCTGAGATAATGAATGGTTATCTTGAATAAAATCCATATCAATTCCGTTTTGTTTAAACATTTCTTTATTATAGCTTTCTGTAAAGAAACCTCTATGATCGCCAAAAACCTTTGGTTCAATCAAGATCACATCTTCAAATTTTGTTTTTATAATATTCATGCTTTTCCACCCACCAATATTTTTTCTAATGCACTTTGATTCGCTAAACGTAGCATGTACTGTCCATACTCATTCTTTTTTAATGGTTCGGCTAGTTGAATTAACTGTTCTCTTGTAATGTAACCTTTGCGGAACGCTATCTCTTCTAAACATGCCACTTTTAGACTTTGACGTTTTTCAACTGTTTCAATAAACGTAGAAGCTTCCAATAATGATTCGTGAGTACCTGTATCAAGCCATGCGAAACCACGTCCTAGCAACTCTACTTGGAGTTTACCACGACGTAAATATTCTTCGTTAACTGAAGTAATCTCTAATTCCCCACGCTCTGATGGTTTAATAGATTTTGCGATTTCTACTACATCATTGTCATAGAAATACAGACCTGTTACGGCATATGTCGACTTGGGCTGAACAGGCTTTTCTTCAATAGAAATGGCTTTTCCTTGTTCATCAAATTCTACTACACCAAAACGTTCAGGGTCTTTAACATTATACCCAAACACTGTAGCCCCTTCAGAACGGTTTGCTGCACGCTCTAGTGTTTTTGTAAATCCGTGACCATAGAAAATATTATCTCCCAAAATAAGTGCCACTGATTCATTTCCAATAAATTCTTCACCAATGATAAATGCCTGTGCTAGCCCATCAGGCGATTCTTGTACTTCGTAGCTTAAATTAATACCTAAATCTTTCCCATCTCCAAGCAACTGTTCAAAACGAGGAGTATCCGTAGGGGTGGAGATAATTAATATATCTTTTATACCAGCTAACATCAATACAGATAATGGATAATAAATCATCGGTTTGTCATAAATTGGAATTAATTGTTTCGAAATCGATCGTGTAATAGGATACAATCTAGTACCACTGCCACCTGCTAATATTATGCCTTTCATATTTCCAGCTCCTTTATTAATTTTTTAAAAATAACGTCTCGTATTCGTCAACAATTTTTTCCCATGAATATTCTTCAACGATACGTTTTTTAGCTTTTTTTGACATTAAATTAATTGTATCGTTGTTATATAAATCTGCCGAATCCACTAACTTTGCTAAATTACCTTTATTTTTATTAAAATAGACTGCCCCTTCAGCTCCTACTTCTCTGTTAAAAACAACATCCAGTAATAAATTAAGTCTCGTAGAGGCAAGTGCTTCAAGTAGAGAAGGATTGGTTCCTCCTACTTCATGTCCGTGAAAATAGCCATATGCTTGTTCACGAATTTTTTGAAGTAATTCTTGATCATATACTGTTCCAACAAACTTAATACGTGAATCTTGGTTAAAGTTTGTACGTTTTAAAAGTTCTTCATAAAAGCTATTTTGCTCTACATTTGAAATAATAACTAAGTCTTTTTTCGAGTTAGATACCATAAACTCTCTGATCATTAGCTCATAATTATTTTCGGGTACAAAGCGACCAACAATCAAATAGTATTCCAATGCTTCAACGCCATGTTTTTGATACCATTCAGTTAATTTGCTAGAAGTACTACTTAATGGCGCCTCTTCTACTGTCGCACCATAAGCAATAAAAGTGGTATTTGGAGAATAACGTTGATAATCTTTTTGTATGTAATCTTCTATTCCTCTAGAGTCGCATACTAATAAATCTGCATGTTTAACCATGAGACGTTCAGAAAGTTTCCAATACTGTCTAATATAATAATTCCATTTACTTCGCTTCCACTCATGTCCGTCAGGATTCACAAATACTTGGACGCCCATTTTTTCAAGAGCTCTTTTGTATTTAGCGAAGAACGGGCCGATCCGGCAAGCCAGTACATATACTATTGAATTAGTAAGTTTCTTTTCTTTTATATAGTTTAAACATTCTTTCAAGCTTAAAATATCATACAAAACCGCTTTAGCACTTCCGATATTAGGCACTCTCACATTAAAGCAGCGAACATTGTTGTGATAGAATTCTTTGTTATCTTCAGCCATACAGGAAACATGATAAGCTATTTCTTCACTGACTTTCATTTTTGTTAAATATTCAACAAATGTTTCAAATCCTCCATATTTTGCAGGAATGCCCTTTGAACCTATAATAAAGACATTTTTCATGATCATTTAACTCCTAGCACTTTTATATAATTCTTCAATTTCTTTATTATGAAAAGATAATACTGATAGAAATGGACCTCTACAAATATTATTATTCCATTTTTCAAGTGTTTCTTTTTTATTATCAATTACATATTTAATAGCATGCGCTAACTCATTGACATTGGCACCAACAATAAGCCCATTAACCTCATGTTGAACTAAGTCTTTGAAGCCTATGTGTTCAGTTACAATTGTAGGGACTCCATGAGACATTGCTTCTAACCCAATAAAGCCAAACGTTTCGTTCCACACACTTGGTACGATCAAAACATCGATTTGATCAAAAATACTTTCCAAATCACTTTGCTTATATTTCCCGTGAAACGAAATATGCTGTTTATCTTCCGTGAGTTCAATCTCTCTATCATTTCCATAAACTGAAAGATGCCAATTAATTTCTCCTTGTTCTAATAGTTTTAATAAGCTTTTACGTAGTAATGGAAATCCCTTGTATTCTTCTATGGGACCTAAAAATCCTATTTGAAGTTTAGTATGTTTATAATCCTTGATTTTCCGATTATCTTTAATATCATTGTGCGTAATTGAGATAACTTTATTGGGCTTAGTGATATATTTCTCATACTCATTTTTAGTTAACTGGCTATTAAAATGGAATAAATCTACCATTTCTAACATATTGATATAGTTGTCTCTCAACTGAAGAAATTTTTGCTGTAATTGAGCACTATTGAGTATTGAATTATTATCATTTAATTCGATAGATTTTTGATCTGATATCTGTGCACTTTTTTTATTTTTTTTAAATGTTCTTAAACTTTTAATTAATTTACTATCCTTAAAATATTTATAGAAGTGCGACTGCATAACATAAATCATGGGTAAACTAAAAGCATTTTCATTACAACTTATACAGTTAGCCCCCTCTTTGAAATCCTTGCATATATCACCTTTACTATCGATCAAATTTACTTTGGGACAAATTCCATAATAATCATGAGTAGTAAAAATTAATTTTATATTTAGCTCTTTAGCAGCTTGCATAAATTCACCATGAAGTCCCATTAAAGTATGTATATGTACAACTTCTATGTTTAACGCTTTAAGAAATTTTAGATATAATTGAGTTCCTGGTTTTAATGATTTCATAAATTTATCAGGATTAATTACACCACCCAACAAAGAAACTGGTAGAGGATTAATAATTTCGTATACATCAATGCCTTTATACTCTTTATTTTGTTTAATCGTAACCTTATTCGATGGTGTTAATTGACCTGGATATAAAAGGTGAATTTGATGTCCACTACGCACTTGTTCAAGCATCAAATCAAGGGAATATTTTGTTAGCCCACCACTTCTGTAAGGTGGTAACCCTAATGTGTAATGAAGTATGTTCATTATTTCCCGCCTCATCAAAGATATACTTATTTTTAATAATGTTTTGGATAATAACACATAAACTTTCTAACGACTCAATATTCTAAGGAAATGTGCTTTTCCCTCTTATATTATTTTCTGTTTTTTATAACTTTAGCAGGAATACCTGCAACAACCGAATATGGTGGAACATCTTTGTTAACTACAGAATTAGCAGCAATAACTGATCCCTTTCCTACGGTTACTCCATCTAAAAAAACACTGCCTGCTCCAACCCAACAATCATCTTCAACTATAATTCCTTTACTATATACTCCTTGTTCTCTAATCGGTATATCAATACGATTATATATATGATTTTCAGAATGGAACCTCACATTTTGTCCCATTATCACATTACATCCGATTTTAATACCTCCTGCAGCACCAAAATAAGAAAACTCTCCTACCCCACTATTAGATCCTATTTCGAGTCCTACACCTAACTTAGATAATGATCCAGTACACTGTATTTTACTGTACGCACCTATAGAAACGTTATTTCCTAAAACAACTCCATTTTTAGAAAGAGCATTTATTTCCACATAATTATTTAGCGTCACAGATTGTCCAAAAGTCATGTGCTTCTTATGTAATAAAGTAACTTTTTTACCTGTAAAGATAAGTCGATTAAATTTGACTCTAAAAACACATTGGAAAAATCCTCTCACTATCATTAATATTCTTAAAAAACAAATCATTAGAAAATCTGACGCTGATATTGAATCATCTAATTTAAATTCCTTCTTTTTGATTAAAAATATTAGCTTTTCAAGAAATTTAACCAAATTCTCACTCTTTTCTCATATGAGTTTGGCACTGTAATACCTTTTATTAAAATCATTAGAACCAAATAAATTATGGTACCAACACTAAACCCAAAAAATAATTGTATAAAGCCATTTTTTATTAAACTCGTAATAAGATACGCTACCTTAAAAGATACCAAACTTGCAATAATTGTTTTTGTTAGACTTAAAAAATTAATCTTCCACGGTATATTTTTTTTAGACAAAAAATATACGCTGACTGGATACGTTATCATCGATAATAAAGAAGCATAAGTAGCCCCGAGATAACCGTATTTAGGTATTATTAATAAATTTAAAATTACATTGATTACTGCACTACAGGCAACAAGTATCATCATAACCTTAGTTTTAGATAATATTTCGAAGCCCTTATGCCCAAACAGTCCCGCATTCCATACTAATAAGGACAAATACAAAATAGGTAAAATCTTGTATCCTTCGTGAAACTGTTCCCCCAAAAATATATTTACTAAATTAATTGAGTACGACAATAAAAAGAAAAAAATAGGAATTGTTAAGATAAAGTACCACTGCGTAAACGACTGATTTCTTAGCTCAATTCGTTTCCTTTCTTCTTTAGTTTCATACTTCATGTTCATTAATTCAGGATGAGCTACTGACAATATAGGCCTAGTTAGCAACCCAATTCCGGCAATAATCAAACTATAATTAGCAGAATAGATTCCTACTTGTCTATCATCTGCAAAAATTTGCAACATATATCTATCTGATAGAGTAATAATTGAGTTTGCAATAAACCATCCAACCATAGGAAGCCCAAATTGAATAAATTTCATTTTAAAAGATTTGTAACTATCACGATTTTGTTTTTCCAATACTGCTGGTTTTAAATCTTTAAAATAAATACTAGCAACAAAAACAAATTGGACTAGTGCTGTTCCTATTAAAATCATAGTAGGTGACTTTGTTAAAGTCATCAAAAGAATTAATGGCAATATTAATTTTAAGAAAGATGCTAATACACTAATATTCTTAAATCTACTAACTTTAAAGTCAGACTGTAAAACTGTACTAAAAGATAGAAAGAAAATATTTGAAACAACCAAAAAAACTATAGGGAAATAATAATATCCTATTGAAATAAAACCTTTTAGAAATATATAGCTTATAATTGCAACTATTAGAAATACACCAGAAACTTGTAATAGGATCTTTAACAGATTGCTATTAAACTCGTCTATTTTATTTTCTCGAGTATAAATAGGACGATACTTTTGAGTTGATTGTTGAATCCATTGAACTAGTAATGTGGAAAGAAATACTGCTGTATTAAGAGCTAAACTGTACTCTCCGAACTCATAAGCATTAAAAATTCTTGTAAAAATAGATATTGATAACATCCCCAACAAAGCTGGCACTAATGTTGCTACTGCATATAACCAAGATGAATGTAAAATATTAGGGTTTTTCATATTGGAATTTAACCTTACTTTCATTATGATATTTATTTATATAATAGATATAGGAAACAAAACTCAGATATAATACAAAATAAAAAATTCGTTGAGGGTCAAAGGCAATTAAATTTACTGAACTTAAAGTAAAGAATACAAATAGTCCAAGTACTTCTAAATAATTTATCATTATTTTCTTAGAGATAAGAAACAATATAACTCTAAAGACTTTGAAAAATAATAAGATGAAAAGAATAGCTCCAATAATACCAAATGTATTGAGGTAACCGATAAAACCTACATCAGTTCTCGTTAAATTACCACTAGTTCCTCTTAATAAATAATATAAATCCGTTCCTTCTACTCCCCGAATAAAACCCATACCTAGCAACGGATTTTCATAAAATTGACTCATATATAAATCTATAGCTCTTTCTCTCGCAGATACACTAGCATCGTATACCCCAAACGATTCTATATAAGCTTTAGCTGTAGGAGTCAAACTAAAAAGAATTATGATTATAGATAGAGAAGCCGTGCCTACAACAAACTTAAGTATATCTTTCCTCCATTTATATATCATCATTATAAATATTGATAAAATTACAATAACTAAGGCACTTCTTGTTTTTGCAACAAATATGATATGAAATACACCTAAAAGTAGACACGCTATAGTTAAATAATAATTTTTTTTAGAAATCTTTTCTTTACCTTTTAGTAATACTCCGACAGCTATAACTACCATGAAATTAACAAAATCCCCAAGTTGATAAATTCTGTATTCCCCAAACCGTAACCTATCAAGAGTTAAATTTAAAAATATAACCCCTCTGTTGAGTAAAAAATATTGAATAATGAATAAAGACGTCAAAATAACACTACAAACTATCAAGAAATTAACTAGTTTATGATATGCCTTGTTCATATATAGGTAATATAGCGTGATAAAATACATCCCGAAAACCAGGCTATAATTACCAGATATTATTACATCAAATAGTGGTTGGTTATACCTGAATGTACTAAATAACATTTCTAAAAAAAACAGCATTAAAAATAAAATAACAATCGATCCTAAGGGATACAATTGAGGCTTTTTTAACATAAAGGTAAAGAAAAAGGTAAGAGATACTAAAATGATGATCACTAATAATATATTTTGGTGATCTGAATTAAATTCACTTATCCCTTGCGGAACCTTTAATAAATAAAAGAAGTTTAATTTCAAAATAATTAGAAGCATTATTATTGCTGTGAAGATTGTTTTCAATAGATTAGCACTCCTAGACGATTACTTTAAAATACCTTTTAACACTAAAGAAGACTTAATTAAATTTTTATAAATAAATCTGCGTTTTTTCAACTTAGATTTGGTTAAAAAATCTGTAGAGGAATCTTCTTTATGGAGAACACATATTTCAGGATAATATAACGTTTTATAATTATTAATTTTCGCCTTATAAAATAAAATATCTTCTTCCAAAAATAAAAATGTTCTTCCATCAAACGCTTCATTGTTCTTTATTATAAAACTTGGTGAAAAAATTAGAAAACTTCCATGTAAGGGTATATTTTCTTTTATTTCGTTAAAGTTCTCTACCTTCAGTTTTTCTTGTTTTGAAAAGAAAAGCTTTTTCTTTAGCTTTATTATTAGTTCTTCTATATAAATATAATTTAATAATAATAAAAATGTATATCTTGTTATATTTGAATAAATTTCTTTCTTAGAAGAAGTTACGTTGGATAGTGGATTTTGATGTCCCTTATCTATTAAGGAAATTATATCCGGACCCATTATATGATAATTATATTTTTTGTATGATTCTTTTATCTTTTTATATATCTCTCTATCTTTAACAATTATGTCATTATTCAAAATTACGATAAAAGAAGCTTTCAGAATATTTTTGGCATAATCGTACCCTATATTGTTACCCTGAGCAAATCCCATATTATAGTCATTTTCAATAAAATAAACATTACTTAAATTTGAAAATTCTTCTTTTATTGATAAAAAACTTTCATTGTGTGAGGCATTATCAACGATAACAATGTTAAAGTCTTGATTTTGGTTGCATTGTTGAATAGATTTCACACATTTTGAAGTGTCATCGTTAGTTAAGTAATGAAGTATAACATACGTAATCATCGGCTTAGTTACCTCTCAATATTACTTATTTCAGATAAAAATTTATCGACAATAGAATCCCATGTAAAATTATTTTTTATAGTGAGCTCAGCATTATTTGAAATCATCTGCGATAATTGTTCATCTCTTATAACATTTAGAATAGTCTCACTCCATAAAACTTCATCAAACTCTTTTATGATAAATCCATTATTAGCATTTTGAATTAGTGTACTTGAACCTCCATTATCACTTGTTATAGTCGGAACTCCAAAATACATCGCTTCTAACAATACCATTCCAAAAATCTCTTTTTTAGAAGGCAATACAAAAGCATTAGAATTTATATATATTTCTTTTAAATATTTATTCGCAACTTTATCATAGATAATAATATTCTTAGCAATATCGTCGTCAACTGTTGACAGGCACTTATCAACATAACCTCTTTTACCTTTTCCAACTACTATTAATTTAATGTTTTTTTCACGTTTTAGTACTAATTTAAATACTTTAATTAGAAAAGAGAAATTTTTTCTTTCATCTAAAGAACCTACATAAAGAATATTTTTTGTATCTTTTATATAATTAATAATTTTTTGTATATGAGGTGGAACTGTTTGGGATTCCACTTCAAAAATTTCATTGTTTAGTCCGACGCCTAAAGTACTTACGTTACAAAAGCCCTTTTTTTCTAAATATACTTGGGCTTTTGTTGACTTAGTGAAAGTTTTATCAACTTTTTTGTTAATTGCTTTTACAAAAAGAGTATCGTAAATCTTTTCGCAGAATGGAATTTTAAATAAATTGTAATATGGGCCATTATATAGAACAACTTTAGGCTTAAAGTATGTCCATAGTAAACTCATAATTTGACTATATTCCGTGGTGATTATCATATCATATTCGTTTACGAAGCTTTTCTTTAATAATGAGGGATAAAGACCTGTACGGAGAAACTTATAACCTTTTCTCCATAAGATTCTTATCACAGCGTTATCATCTTTATATATAATTTCATCCTTATTTTCAGGCGCATAATAAATAATATCGGAACTAATCCCTTTGCTAGCTAAAGCTTTACAGAATCCAATTTCTTGAAGATTATATAATGATGGATTTACTACGTACGGACCATTTCTAACATATAATACTTTTTTCATTATCATTCTTCCTAATCTAGTGTAATCTTATTAACGGATGTATAACTCAGACTATATACTAAATATTGTATATAATACTAGATAACATTTAAACAAAATTAATATTTTTAGTAATTTTAGTTTGTTATCTGTTTAATACCTTTAGTTGTTAGAGGCCTTCCAATTGAATGATACTCAAAACCAAAGTTTTCCATCATTTCAGCTTCATAACAATTTCGTCCATCGAATATTACATTGGTATTCATCTTGTTGTATTTATTTAGATCAATATTTTTTATCTGTTCCCACTCAGTTAAAATTAATACAGTATCGACTTCTTCAAGCAATTCATCAATGTTATCTGTATATCTTACACGTTTTGGAAGTAGAGGTTTAGCATTCTTTATTGCTACAGGATCATACGCCACCACATTCGCCCCTAATGAAACAAGCTTTTCAATGACAATTATAGAAGCTGCTTCACGAACATCATCGGTATTCGGTTTAAATGCTAATCCTAATATACCAATTGTAAGGTTATCTATTTTCCCAAATCTATTTAGTAATTTATTAATCAATAAAATTTGTTGCTTTTTATTTACATTTATAACTCCTTTTAATAACTCAAAATCATAATTGTAATCTCCAGCAATTTGTACTAATGCCTTTGTATCCTTAGGAAAACATGAACCACCGTATCCTATACCAGCATTTAAGAATTTATTTCCAATGCGTTGATCTAGCCCCATTCCCTTAGCAACTTCTTCTATATTTGCTCCAAGTAATTCACATAAGTTTGAAATTTCATTGATAAAACTAATTTTTGTTGCTAAGAAAGCATTAGACGCATATTTAATCATTTCTGCGCTTTTTATATCAGTCTGGAATATAGGTATACCAAAAGGTTTATTGATTTCTGCTAGTAAAGCAGCAGCCTTAGTGCTTGAAGACCCAATAACAATCCTATCACCATTAAATGCGTCATAAATTGCTGATCCCTCTTTTAAGAACTCTGGGTTAGAGACTATCTCGACTTGAATTCCCTCTGTAGAATGGCTTTCAATAATTCGTTTAATTTTTTGATTTGAGCCTACTGGTACTGTGCTCTTTGTAACAACAATTACATTTCTATCCACACTATTAGCAATTTCTTTAGCAGCAGCTTCTATGTATGTAAAGTCAGCTGATCCATCTAATTTTTCTGGCGTTCCTACAGCGATGTATATTATGTCAGCTTCGTCAAATGCCTCTTTGTGAACACTTGTAAAATGCAATCTATTTGCTTCAATATTTTTTTTCATCATTTCACTTAATCCTGGTTCATAAATAGGTGAAATTCCTTGTTTCATTTTTTTCACTTTTTCAGTATCGATATCGATACATGTTACTTTATGTCCAATTTCTGATAGACTAACTCCCGTTACTAACCCTACATAGCCTGTTCCTATCACTGCAATTTTCATTATGAACACCTCAAGTTCTATCTTAATTTCATTAAAAGATTATAGAGATTTTTTAATTATCTCTATAAAGATATTTATAACGCTCCTAGTTTTACGCAATTCTCCCGATATGCAATATAAATAAACAAAAATTATAATCTTAGCTAAAAAATAAGTTAAAATAGCGAATTCTTAGAATGCATCTTTTGAACCAAAAAGCACTAAAACAGTCTTGAAAATAATTTTCAAGTCTATTAAAGTTGTACGTTTCTGTATGTATTCTAAGTCTAAATTGACCATTTCCTTAAAACCTATATTACTTCTACCACTTATTTGCCATAAACCTGTACACCCTGGTACAACTAACAAACGCTGCTTGTCGTAGTTAGTATATTCTGCTACTTCTCGTGGTAATGGCGGTCTAGGACCTACAAGACTCATATCCCCTTTCAGCACATTAAACAACTGTGGAAGTTCATCAATACTAGTTTTACGAATTAAATGTCCAATCCTTGTAACTCTGGGGTCGTTCTTCATTTTAAACATTGCACCTGTCGTCTCATTTAACTCTAGAAGATCTTTTAATCTCTCTTCAGCATCCGTCACCATGGAGCGAAATTTGTACATATCAAACTCTTTTCCATCTTTTCCTATGCGCTTTTGTGAAAAGAATATAGGACCTTTAGGATCTTCTAACTTAATAGCAATCGCAATAACTAAAATAAACACAGATAAAATAACAAGACCTATAAGTGAGCCAAGTATATCTATGCTTCGTTTGCAGATTAGATACAATAGACGCTCATTTACAGAAATGGTGTTATTTATCTGGGGTGCTTTTACTTGCTTAACAGCTTCTTTTCCAGCTACTGGCGGCATAGCAATCTAACCCCTTCTCTTATTTTACTTGAACTGTCTCACTTTTCTTCTGTTCTTTAACCAATCTCTCCATAATATGCAATACTTGATCTTTCATATCCTTATGCTGCAATGCAAATTCAATTGTCGTTTCAATAAATCCTAGCTTCTCTCCAACATCGTAACGCTTGCCTTCAAAATCATAGGCAAACACACGCTGGATTTCGTTTAATTTTTGAATGGCATCTGTTAATTGGATTTCACCGCCTGCTCCGACTTCTTGTTCTTCTAAAAATTTAAAGATTTCAGGTGTGAATACGTATCGTCCCATAATTGCTAGATTCGAAGGAGCTGTACCCGCGGCTGGTTTTTCTACAAATGTATTCACTTGATGACGGCGGCCGTCATTTGAAATCGGATCTACGATGCCATAGCGATGCGTTTGGTTATCAGGAACCGTTTGCACGCCTATTACGGACGAAAGAGTTTGTTCATATTCATTCATTAACTGGCGAAGACAAGGTGTTTCCGCTTGGACAATATCATCGCCTAACAACACAGCAAATGGCTCATCGCCGATAAAGTTACGCGCACACCATACAGCGTGACCTAATCCCTTTGGTTCTTTTTGACGAATATAGTGAATATCTACGTTTGAAGATTGACGCACTTTTTCTAAAATATCGAATTTTTCTTTTTCGACTAAATTATTTTCAAGTTCTGGAGCATAATCAAAATGATCTTCAATCGCGCGTTTTCCTTTGCCCGTTACGATGATGATGTCTTCAATACCTGATTGAACCGCTTCTTCGACGATATATTGAATAGTTGGTTTATCAACAATTGGAAGCATTTCTTTTGGCATTGCTTTTGTTGCTGGTAAAAAACGAGTGCCGAGTCCAGCAGCTGGAATAATAGCTTTTTTAATTTTTTTCATCGTCATTCACTCCTTGTTTCTTCCTATTTATATATACTTTTTGTAAGCACTTACGAACAAGCTGCAGCAACAGCGCATTCGTAAGTGCTTATAAATTAATTGGGGCATTTAACCCCACCTCACACCACACTCCTGACAACAGACGTGTCTAAGGTATTTTCTACCCACAGTGCAGCCGAGTGCCTCCTTTGATAGTGGCTGAGGAGACATCACCATACATATTAAGCTTTATATGACTATTTTTGAATATTAATCCTTTACTAGATAAAAATTAAAAACTTGTCTTTAATTTCAACAAGTTTTCTAAGGGTTCGACACATTATCTAAAAGGATTTTTATAGTTCATTTATCTTATCTATTCTCATATTTTTCTATAAGTTTTCATTAATAGTCATTAGACCTATAACTTATGATACAATCGTAAAATTAATGTTATCACAAAAATAGGAAAAGAGGGATGAATTTTTTTGTCGAATTTTGCGATATAACAAGTTTTTTGAATGAAAAGATAATATTTTCACTCCAAAAGACCTTTTCATGTCGTTAAATGTTGATAGTCTTTCTTTTTTCTATATTTAGTAAGTGGTTAGAACTTCTGTCATATACAGCGAAAATAATAGATATTTCTATATGAAAATATCTTAATGTATTATGCGAAGATAAAGATACTTAAGGATATTTCTTGCATTTTCACTGCTTTTCTCTTACGATATGAAAATAAATCTAAAAACAAAAGGAATTTTTTGTATGATACTAAAAAGAATTTGTGTTGTTGCAATGATACTTGCTATTTCTCATTTTTCCCACACGCCTCATCTTCAAGTGACGGATCCGAACTCATGGAGCAATGTTTCAGTTTGGAATCATAAAGCTACTCTTTGGTCCGTGCTACATCCTGGCAGTGAATTTTATACGTCTTATACATACGGTTTTAATCTAGAGTTTATCTTACGTAAAATTGCTCATATTTCTTTTTTCGGCTTATTAGCCCTATTAATTTACTGGAATTTGAAAAAAAGTTCTTGGAGATATGTAAAAGCGTGGGTTTTACTGGCTTGTTTTGCTTTTTTAGATGAATTGCATCAAGCTTTTATTATTGGACGCGATGGGCGAATTATTGATGTAGCTATTGACTCCTTTGGCGGTGCACTGTTTTTATTTTTACTTTATAGATACAAAAAGATCTCTAGAAATTAGAGATCTTTTTTTGCGTTTCCTCTATTCCTTTTTTACATATTTCTCGTACTTTTCCATCTCCGTACTAATAATCTTAGCTGGCACTCCCGCTACGACACAGTTGCTTGGAATATCTTTTGTCACTACCGCATTCGCTCCTACTACAACATTATCTCCAATCGTTCCTCCAATACAAATCGCTCCAGGAGCAATGTATACATTATCTCCAATAATCGGCTGTTTGCCGCGTGAGCCTATGGTTACGTTTTGTGAGATAGTGCAGTTTCTTCCGATTTTCGCTGATTTTTGAATAACAACTCCAATGCCCCCGTAGCCTAGCTTTGTCCCTTCGCCTATTTCTGCTGTGTATGGAATATAAGAGTTGAATTTATGACGAATAAAGTCTTTTACGTATTCCGCTCCTTTTGTTAAGTCATTTTCATAAAATGTTCTAGATAGCTTGTAAAGATCCATAGCAAGGAAACGATGTAAGTTATTTGTCAGTATATTTGTTTCACTTACTTTTAAGCTATAGCTCTCCGTTTGATATTCGTCTAGTTCAAGACCTTCTAACGCAATTAACGTAACGTTTTGTCCTTTAATGTCTTCAAAACTTTCAACCGGAAGATCAAAAAAAGTTTGGCCGCAGTATTGGTTGGTAGGATCAATAAAACTTCTAATTTGATTATGTTTTTCCATCAATAGTTTAATAAAAGCCGCATTTCGATGCACACCTACTATCGAATAGATTTTCTGTTCATAGACTGGATAATCTTTTGTTTCAAAATCCCTGTAGCGAAAATCGTCGCTTGTTTTTACTGTTTGCTCTCCTTTCGTGTTCCGCATAAAGACTTTTACTCTATACCTTCCTCGTTCATATAGGTTGAATGTATGTGAATGATTTCTAGAATACGGTACCTTTTCAATGACTTCTTGATCTTTAATTAAGTAATAAGACATTTTTGTATGTTTGTGTTGTCCGTGGCAAGTAACTAGAAGCTGATAAAAGTTTTTAAGTTCAATTGTTACATCAGTAGTCGATAGTTCCATTCGTAACTCCTTTTGTTCCTCAGCTGCATACTCTTATTGCAACTGAATACTTTAGTCCCTATGTAATAGATTCTCTTTCTATTCTATCTTAATCAAGAAAAAACGGAGAGAAAAATTTGGTTTTCTTTTTAATATATGGAGGTTTGTTATCTCCTTCTCTTCTTTTATAAAGCTGAATAAGCAAAAAGCGGACGTATTTATAGTTTAAATGCGTCCGCTTTTTTGTTAACCGACCGTCACAATACGATACGGGCTGTATTTACCGTTTGGATTTTTAATAATGATACTGATTTTCGTCTTGCCTGCCTGCGGTATAATGGCTATATTAAAAGAGCCTTTGCTATCCGCTACGCCTCTTCCAATCAGCTGAGATCCTTTTTTGATATAGACAACACTTTTAGGTTCTGTTGTCCCTGTCACTGTGTTTGCAAGACTAAAAACACGGTTTACACTAGGTGCTGAAGCACTAGAGGATACCGCCGTTTTGTAAGTATAAGGACTGTATCCGCCTTTTCCTTTTGCCGTTACGCCTATTTTAGTGTTTACTGCTTGTTTTGGAATAGAGATGCTAAATGCACCTTTACTATTTGCCGTACCTATTCCAATTACGTTTGTTCCTGCTTTAACATATACACGGCTTCTTGCTTCAGTCGTTCCTGTCACGACTGCGGTTTCATCCGTAATATCACTAACTGCGGGTGCACTAGGTGCTGTATATTTTGCCCCTACCGTACTGTATGTGTACATGCTATACCCAGCGCTGTTTTTTACCGTCACGCCAATTTTCGTTTTAGCAGGCTGAGGCGCTATTCCAATACTATACGTTCCTTGTTTGGTTGCTACTCCTCTTCCCAGCACTGTTGCTCCTTTTTTTACATACACAATACTGTTTGCTTCAGCCGTCCCCGTTACATGTGTATCTTGGTCAGTCACTGTATAAATAACAGGAGCGGCTGGTTTTTGAACAGTTTTTGAAACAGTCATGTACGTATAGCCACTATACCCAGCGCTGTTTTTCACCGTCACGCCTATTTTCGTATTAGCGGGTTGAGATGCTATTCCAATGCTATACGTTCCTTGCTTGGTTGTTACTCCTCTTCCCAGCACTGTTGCTCCTTTTTTTACATATACGATACTGTTTGCTTCAGCTGTTCCACTGACTGATGTATCTTGATCGTAGATTTTGTTAATGGTTGGTGCTTCTGGTTTTGTTACTTTTTGTATAACTGTTTTATATGTATAAGGGCTGTATCCTGCACTATCTTTAATCACTACGCCAATTTTAGTTTTAGCTGCCTGCGGCTGTATAGATACAGAATATGTACCTTGATTGGATACTGTACTACGGCCTAACAACGTTGATCCTTTTTTCACATACACAATGCTTCCAGGAGCAGCTTTTCCCATCACCTTATTATCTTCTGATGTGATGTCGTTTACTTCTGGCGCATTAGGCAGTACTTTATATATCCTTGGATAAGCTGTGTCATAAGCGCTTGTTAGAAGAGTCGTAGGATAATAAAATGCGAGAATTTCCTGATAGTTTTTGTCTCCAGTAGCCATGGCGTCAGCACCAAATTGACTCATACCTATCCCATGTCCAAATCCTTTTCCTTTAATGACAATAGAAGTTCCATCATCATTAATATCTGTCACATATTTACTTCCAATACCTCCTTCAGTAATAAGATAATTGATTGTTCCAGCTGAACTGCCGATTAAATCCCACTGCTTTTCCTCAATATTCCCGTTCTTATCAAACTCATTTTTCACAATATATTTGACACTAATATCGCCTTTTGTTACACGCTTGGCTGAGTCAGGAGCGTAGAAATTAATTTTTGAAATGCTTGTAACCTTAATATCTTTTCCTTTTAGTTCTCCAGCTGCCATTTTTTCTTTAAGACGATTGGTCATTTCTGCATCAGCCTCTTTTGTTTTGCTCCACCATTCTTCTGGTTTTTTTAAATCTTTTCCTGATAAATCAATTTGTTTTTTCCGAACCGTTTTGGTCCATATTTTTTGCGGATCATACGGATCATCTTTTACTTGAGAATATGTATTAACTGGAGTTCCCCAGACATTTGTATTGGATTGAATAATCCCTCCATTACTTGAAGAATATACCGAGTTTATAATACTTCCCTTATACGTGAGGACTTGTCCGAATGTATCATCTACAGCCTTTCCGATACGTTCATCCCAATAGTCGCCTCCGTACACTTGGAAATTCGTCGTATCGTTAATTACTGATTTCTTAAGACTAAGTACATACGTCCTTGCTGCTACTGCCTGAGCTTTAAACGTATCTGTTTTAAAAGACCAATACAGCTCTTTTCCTACTACACCTTTTAAATAATCTTCTATAGGAAGAGTGTTGACAGGACGAACATACTTATTGCTTTCATTTATAAACTTCATGTCCCCTAAATAAGACATGCCGTTAATAGTAAGTTTTGCATCATAAGTAGAAGGTGTAACTTCAAAGCTAGAAAACTCTCCTACCTTTTCTCCTTCTTGATATAGCGCCACGTTCGTGCCTGCTGCTTTCACTTCATAATCTTTATTTGCTTGCAGAGCTACATCCTCACCTTTAAGACGATACAATGCTGAAGGGTGAATTGTAATACTGCTTTTATTGCCTAAGTAATTTCTTAGTTCTACTGATACAAGAGGTTCTGTTCCTACGGCTTCTGCTGTCGAAAAAACCGTTAAAGGAACTAGAATGATAGCTATCGCTACCAAGATTCTCATCATGTTTTTCATTGGCTGCTCTCCTTACTTTTACTACTTTTCTAGTACTATATAAATTTAAAGGCATCTTTTCTAATATCGGATAAACCCTTAGATTTTCCAGTACTTTATCTTCATTTATTTAGCTTGCTGCTTATTATCTGTGAACAGTGACAATTATTTTAAAATCCAATAAAGATATTTTCTTATTTATTTTCCATATTTTAATGACTATTGTCCTTTGTTCATGCTATAATGCTAGAGATATCTTTATATCTTGCTTGATAATAAAACCGAAAAAAAGTCTGGTTCTCAATGAGAACCAGACTTTTTTTCATGTATGAAATTAGCTGCAGATAGTCTTACTAGTTTCAGCTTGTTTTTTACTGCATCTTTTTGCTTCAGTTTTTCTCTTGGCTTTGAAAGCTTCCAACCCTTTAAATATCGCAATCAATTCTTACAATTTCTTTGCTATATTTGCTACATCTATTGTCAATGAATCAATCTCCCTTATGGAAGCAAGCTGTTCTTCAGTTGCAGCAGATACATTGTGAGAATCAGCTGATGCGTCCAGGCTGTTTCGCTTTGAATCCAGGCAGTATTTTTGCTAATAAAAAATTACCCTGATGCAGTCAGCGCTTCTCTGCTAATAAATGATACTTTCAACCATATTAATAACATTTGTTTCCATTTCTCTTAATCGCTCTTCACTCTCCTCCTCCGTTCCTTGCTTGACTCCAAAATAAAACTTCACTTTCGGCTCTGTGCCTGAAGGACGAATGGCAAACCAAGAGCCGTCTTGCAGCCAAAATTTCAGTACGTTGGATGAAGGCAAGTTCATCCTTTCTTGCTGAGCGGTAAGCAAGTTAGTTCTTTTTCCGCTTTGATAGTCTTCTATTTTCTCGACTGCCGCACCTGCTATTTCTGTCAGAGGGTGCTCACGGAATCTGTTCACGATACGGCTGATTTGTTCTGCTCCGTCCTTTCCTTTTAAAGTGAAAGAAGTAAGAGACTCTTTGTAATAGCCGTATGTTTCATAAAGTTGAGTTAGTCCATCATAAAGCGTCATTCCTTGCTGCTTATAATAAGCCGCAGCTTCAGCAATCATCACGGCTGCCTGCACAGCGTCTTTATCACGTATAAAGTCCCCAATTAAATAACCGTAGCTTTCTTCATAGCCGAATTGAAAGGTTTTGTCCCCTTTATATTCTTCTATTTTTTCTGCAACGTATTTAAAGCCAGTTAACGTATCCACTGTTTGTACACCGTAATCTTCTGCGATTGCACGTCCTAATTCTGATGTGACAATTGTTTTAAGGATTACGCTGTTATCTGGAAGTACTCCTTTTTCTTGTTTCTGTGACAGCATATAATGCAGCAATAAAGCGCCCATTTGATTTCCTGTTAATAGAACGTATTCACCGCTGTTATTTTTCACTGCCACTCCTAACCTGTCAGCATCTGGATCTGTAGCAAGCAGTAAATCCGCAGCTTTTTCTTTTCCGTACTGAATTGCTAGCTGAAAAGCCTGTGCTTCTTCAGGATTAGGAGATGAAACAGTTGAAAAGTTAGGATCGGGATTTTTTTGCTCGTTCACAATTGTGATGTGCTGAAACCCGGCGTTTTGAAGTGCTTGAGGCACAAGCGTTTGTCCTGTACCGTGAAGCGGCGTATAAACAATATGCAGGTTTGTTTTTACCCCATCGTTGTTTAGCTGAAGTCCTTTTACGTAATCAAGGTACACTTGATCCAGATTTTCGCCGATATAGCTTACTAGATTTAGTCTCAGAAGTTCACGTTCGTCTTTTACTTCCAGCACCAGTTCATTTTCAATCTTGTTCATATGCGTGATGATAGCATCAGCCACTGTAGGAGGAAGCTGTGCTCCGTCTTCTCCGTATACTTTATAGCCATTGTATTCTGCTGGATTATGGCTCGCTGTAATCATAATGCCGGCATAAGCGCGAAGATAACGAACGGCAAATGATAATTCTGGCGTTGGGCGCAGTTCTTGAAATACATAGCTTTTAATTCCGTAAGACCCTAAAGTTTTGGCTGCTTCTAAAGCAAACTCTGCTGAGCCATGACGAGAATCATAGGCAATAACGACTCCTCGTTTCTTAGCTTCCGTTCCGTTTTCTTTAATGTATGCAGCTAGTCCAGCAGTGACTTTTCGAACGGTATAGATATTCATACGATTCGGTCCCGCACCGAGTTCGCCCCTCATTCCGCCTGTTCCAAATTCGAGCTGTTTATAAAAAGCATCTTCTCGTTCACTTTCGGTCATTTTATTCATTTGTTTTTTTAATTCGCTTGGCAGCTCTTTATGAGTACTCCATTTAGTCCATTCTCTTTTCCACGTCATGTTCATCTCTCCTATTCTATGTTTTTGTGCTTTTATTGTGCACGGATTGTATGAACTGTGCATGAATTGGTTTATATGTCCCGTAAAAAAACTAAATAATATTCTTTATAAAGAACATTATTTAGTAAAAAAACGTTCACAAACCCTTCTTATACGTTATAATGAACAAAAAACTACTAAAAGAGGATGAACTGAAGTGATAGGAGAAAAGATTAAAAATTTGCGATTAAAAAAAGGCTATTCTATTACACGCTTAGCTGAAGAAGCTAGTATTTCAAAATCGTATTTATCTCATTTAGAAAAAGGGTTAAATAATAACCCTTCTCTTCAAATGCTTGATAAAATTGCTTCTTCTCTTCATACAACAATCGATGAATTAATTGAAGGCGATATCAGCCGTCCAGCTCTAACTTCAAAGCCAAGTCTCAACCAAGAATGGCTTTATTTAATTGAACGAGCTATTCGAGACGGCATGACCAAAGAAGAATTTATTGAATTTCAGTACTATTTAAAGTTCCGAAAAACAAACTGATGCATCTATTATCTGACTTTTAATTTTTTTATGACAATCGACCCGTTTCGACACCTTTTACAAATTTTATCTTGTAAAATAACTGTATACTAAGAACACTATTACAAATTATCCAGATAAGGGCAAAACTATTGAAAAATAGTGACGCAAAGCTTCAGGTCTAAGGCCACTTTTGGCTACGACGGCTGGGTTCCCTGGCAAAGGGTGGATGAGTCGTAATGAAAAAAGAAAATGTACTGTCAATTGATCAAGAATGGATAAGCCTTATGGAATCAGCTCGCAAGCTAGGGCTGACCGTCGAAGAAGTCCGGAGATTTTTATCGGAGTTCAAGCAACAGTAAATTTAAAAAGCACGCTCATATTAGAGCGTGCTTTTTGCAAATAATATTATTCTTCTAACATTTTTTTATAGAAATGGCTGTCGCAATCAAGCTGTTCAAGAAACGCTTGAAGGGAGTCTGAGATTCTTGTATTCATAAAGTACACTGGCAAAGCATCCACTGTATCCCACCTTACTTCAAAATACAATCCTTCTACGACTTCAAAGAAAAGAAAGCCCTCTCTTTCATCATACATATCTAAATCAGAATCATGCTCGTAAAAGTCTTCACGCAAATGCAAGTCTACTGCGCTGTCTGGATCTATAATTCGCTGAAAAGCAGTTGTTTCGTTTCTATTCGCAAAGCCATATCCTATTTCTGCATAAAATTGACGGAGCTCTGCCGGGAAATTTGTTCCTAACCTTCGCTCCGCAGCTTCTATCTCTTTTGCTTCTAATGGATAAAATTTATGCTTTTCGTTATGAAGAAATTGAAATAAGCTCATATTAAATACGAATTCCTTTTGGCTGACGCTGATCAAACGTATAAATCTGCGTAAATCCGCACTGTTTTGCCATTTCAACTGCTTCTTTCATATGTGCTCCTACGGTTTCGGCAAAGTGTGAATCAGATCCAATTGTTAAGATTTCTCCGCCTAAATCGCGGTACAGCCCAACAACTTCAAGTGCGGGCAATGCTTCGCCCAGCTTCCCTCTCATACCTGAAGTGTTAATTTCAATTCCAATATTGCGATCAATGGCTTTTTTCAAAATATCTGCAAGAATATCTTTGAATTGATGAAAGTTGTAAATGCCGTATTGCTCAAATGCATAGCGCTTCATTAAATCTAAATGGGCCAAGACATCAATATCCGCTTCGCTTACTAGCTTATACATTTCATTAAAATAAGCGCGGTAAATCGCTTCTTTATCGTTTAGCTCCAAATGTTTACGAAGCTTGATATTATTAATGTTATGAACCGATCCTAAAATAAAGTCAAAGTTCTCCTGCTTAATCGTTTCTTGATACTTCTCTTTTAAATAGTGCGGCTCACAAATTTCAATTCCTTTTTTAATCACTAGCTGGCCTTGAAATTGATCTCTGCATTCTGCTAGTTCTCGTTCATATTTATCAAAATCCATATGACCGTAAGTTGGCGCTAATGGATTTAATGAAAAGTGCTCGGTAAAACAAATTTCGTTTATGCCGTTTTTTACAGCTTGTTCGCACACTTCTTTCATGACTGCCTGTGAGTCAAATGAATTGTTTGTGTGATGATGGTAGTCTACTAGATACATAATTTAGTCACCTCTAAGTCTATTATACATTTCTCCTGCTTTTACTGCACATAGATACCCTTTATGTCGCCTATCCTGCCTTTATTCGGTCATGAAAAGAATTTCCACTAAAAAAAGATATTTTTCCTCTTCCAGTAATCCTTCTTTTCTTATAAACTAACTTAATATAGCAGATGTTCTGACATACAACTTGACAAACAACTTTTACTTACAAAAGAGAAAGGAAAGAAGAAATGCAGATTGAAAAAAGTTTTGCTCAAACAAAAAGCCCCTTTCTGTCTTACTTAAGCTCTTATGCTAAAAAGATGAAAGGAGAACTAAAAGAAGAACCGAAAATCAATTATAGAGATGCGGTCGTTTCTTCTATCGGAGGCTTAATTGCGATTATCATCAGCAGCGCGATTGCACTAGCGCTTGGTTATCCAATGGTGCTTGCTCCGATTGGTGCGAGTTGCGTGCTTGTCTTCGGAGCTCACAAAGGTCCTTTATCACAGCCGCGCCACGTGCTTGGAGGACACTTGCTCGCAACGGTTTCCGCACTTATTATTTGGAGCTTATTTCATCGAAGTCTAATCACCATAGCGATTGTGCTTGCTTTTGTTCTTATTTTAATGATTCTTACCAAAACCGTTCATCCTCCTGCTGCAGCTAGCGCGATTGTCGCAATTAATACTCAAGCAGGCTGGGGATATTTAGGTATTATTATGATTTGTGCTTGTGTAGTGGTATTGATTTCTACCGTGTATAATAATTTATTTCAAGACCGGCAGTATCCCAGGTATTGGGTTTGATATATAAAAAAGACGTCTTCTCATGGAAGACGTCTTTTTTATTTGTTATTTCCTACTACGTTTTTTGCTGTTTCAGGGTCTATTTATTAGCTATTACTTTACTTCAGTTGAACTAATAAGCTGATAAACACCTAAACTTCCATCAGATAACTCTTTTACTTTATGAATACTGTTGAATTTTTTATACTTCACAGATCCGTCTCCATACGAAATGTCATACTCTTCTGTTGTATATACTTTATACATAGAGTCATCAATTTTTGTTACTCTATTTACATTAAAGCTTAATAAATCTTCTGTTATTCCTTTTTTGATTAGGTAAGCGGTATAATCTTTTTGTTCCTTGTATTTTGGCCCGTTAGAATCGATATATGGCTCTGCAATAGAGAAGTCTCCACTGTTAATTGAGGAAATTGTAGCGTACATATATTGTTCAATAAAGCTAGAAACTTCACTAGTAGATACTCCAGAATTAACTTCTGAACCTTTGTCCGTCGTCTCTTGATTCTTAGAAGGAGCCGATGCTTTTGCTGTAGCTTCTGTCGTATTTTCTTCATCAAAATTAAGCGCAACATCTTCCATGCCTTTTTTAATTGATACTTCTTCCGTTTTCTTCTCTCCACGTTTTGCATATAGTTTTACTGAACCGTCCATTGGCAGCGGACCTAGATATTCAATATCGCCAATTTCTGTTTTTGTGTCTTTACCATTAACGAACAGGGTCGCGTCATCATAATCTGAAGAGATGTATACTGCATGATCTGACCAATCAAACTCAACGTTCACATCTTCTCCGTTGGTGGCTTCAATCTCTTGTTCGTTTTCAACTTTTCCATAATCATTTTGCACTTCACCTTTTACGGTATGCGTACCAGGTAAAAATGGACCAACCTTTTTAGAGGAGTCACTGCTTACCGTTTCAGCTTTTTGACCGTCAATATATACTACTGTCGCATCTTCTGTAGACTGAGCTTTTGCATATACAGGGTTTATTTGTACCGTGTAATGATCAAAGATTCCCCACTTCTTTCCGTCTTGTTCTAGCTTAGCGTATGAAGAGTGATCTTCGCTTGGAACTCCTGCTTCAAGCGCTCTGCTATCTGCCGCTAACCCTTCAGAGATTGATTTCATGACATCCGGATTTTCGTGCAAATATGTAATAAATGATTTTGTTTGCTCATCGTTGGCTTCTAATTGAATTTGACCATCATTTACATATTTTTTTACTTTATCAACATCATTGCCCTTTACTGAAGCAATAAATTTTTCTGACACGGCTTTCGGCGCCATCATTGTTTTATCTATTCCGTAATAAGCACCGCCAAGTATAGCAGCTGCTGCTATAACTGAAATGGTTATAACCTTTGTTTTTTTATTTGAAGGCTTTACCGATTGTCTCCCTTCCTCTACTGAAGATGATGCAGGTTCTGCGTAACGCTGTGATGCTGCTCCTTCACTAGAAGCCGCTTTCCTTTCGACGGGATGTCCACACTCCGGACAAAATTCATGCTCATTTGTTAACTGATGGCCACACTCTCTGCAATATCCCAATTTCTACACTCCTTTTTTATAATGGTATGAAAAAGCACCGCTGTACACGATGCTTTCTGTCGACTTAAAATAGATCATTCAATTCACTGCTGTTTCCCATTCTTGTAATAATGGTTTTGGCTTCTTCTCCTAAGCCATTCGCAATGAACGTCAGCACAATCGTAATGACTACATATACAATAAGAGTGCTATAGATACGATCAAGCCCATTTGTTCCGTTTTGCTTAAAGCTAGCAATCGTAAATGGAACCACAAGGAAAATACTTAGCAAACCAAAATTCATAAAATAAGAGAAGTATTCAACGTGAAGAAATGCAAGCACAAGCCCAATTAAAAGAAGAGCTGTTGGAATAATTAAAAACGTGCCAAAGCGTGAGAAGAATTCTTTAAAAGAAACGTCTACCTTTCCAAACTTTGCTGCAACATATGTTGCTCCAATAATAACCGCAAGTCCAATAAAAATGAAAATCCCTTGTTTAAAGACAAAATCGGTAAAATTGAAGTGAATGATGCTGTTTATATCTGTGGCTTTTATCAAATCAGCGCCTGTATTAAAATCCTCCATGTCAGATGGAGCCAGCTCTTCACTGATAATAGGCAGTTTGAACATGCTTCGAACAAATTGAATCAACAATAGCTTCCAGCCTACATACAGCATAATAGGTATACTAAGAGCATAAAGAATGACGGTGATAAGAGCATTAACGAATTGGCTTTCCCCTGCTGCTTGTGCTGTAGCTGTTGGATTTTTAATTCCTTCTGCAAAATAACTAAAAAATGATTTTGACACTTTTTTCGCCTGACGGACACGCTGATTAGGCTGTTGAGGCGCATACACTGGTTGCGGCTGAGACTGATATTCAGATGTTGCTGCCGCCTGGCTTACAGCTGCCTCTTCTTGTAATTTATGACCGCACTTCACGCAAAACTTCCCGCCTTCATTAAAATGGCCACAATTTGTACAATTCAAATGCTTCTGCTCCCTTCAATAAATTGTTTAAAATATAGTTATATAGATTTACTTATATAAAATCTATATAATTCTATATTCATATCATTTAGCATTATACACCATTTTTGGTATTTTAGGAGAGGCGTTTTCAGCATATCAGCTTAAAAAGTTTCTCCCCAAACTTCTTCGCAAAATTCTCTTTTTTATTTCTACATGCATGTTGTGTATAAACCTTCTTTTTATGCTTTTAGTTCACCAATATAACTATTTTATGCCTTAACTATCTTGTTTTAATTTTCAGAATTGTTTATACTCAAAACATCTTTGTTTTTTTAGAAAAGTAATGGAGGTGACCTTGTAGCACGGTCTATACATCCTAGAGGGGGATTTTTTATATTGAAATTAATTGGGGTTTTGCTAGTGGCAGTGGGCTTTTTATTTCGTTTAAACACGCTGCTTGTTGTGACCGTCGCAGGCATCATGACGGGCCTTGTATCAGGTCTGTCACTGCATGAAGTAATTACGATGTTCGGCCAATTCTTTGTAGATAACCGCTATATGTCTATGGCTATTTTACTTACTCTTCCTATTTTTGGCGTGTTAGAAAAATACGGGTTAAAGGAACAAGCGGAAGTGCTGATTAAAAAATCCAAAAACGCTTCTTCTGGAAATGTTTTACTTATATATCTTTTTATTCGAGAAATCTCAGCTGCAGTCGGCTTAAATATTGGAGGACACGCCCAATCCGTGCGTCCGTTAGTAGCACCCATGTCTGAAGGTGCAGCTCGTGCCAAATACGGAGAGCTTCCGCCTAAAGTCAAAGAAGATATTCGCGCTCACGCAGCCGCAGCTGAAAATACGGGCTGGTTTTTTGGTGAAGATATCTTTATCGCAACGGGTGGAATTCTTTTAATGAAAGGATTTTTTGACTCTGTAGGGATTCACGTTGACGTCTGGGATATGGCGCTTTGGGGTATTCCAACAGCCATCGCAGCGCTGCTGATCAGTGCCATTCGTTTCCGTCAGTTAGACCGACGTATTCATAAAAAAATGACGAAGCATAAACCAACCTCAGCTTCAAAGACGGAGGCGAGTTAAATGAAAAGCATCCTGACGCTTGATATGATTTACTACTTACTCGGTATTATTGTCGCTTTTATCGCGATTCGAATCGCACGCGACCACAACCATCCTAACCGTTTAGGGTCTTCTCTATTCTGGGCACTGTTTTCTATTACGTTTTTATTTGGCAACGTCATTTCGCCTTTTTATGTAGGATGTTTAGTCATTATTATGGTGCTGCTTGCTTCATTTAACCGCGTAACCAAATCCAATGAAGCGGAAACACCTGCTGAAGAACGAGTGGCTCACGCGAAGAGATTAAAAAATAAAATCTTTTTACCGGCTTTACTTATTCCTATTTTTACGATTATCGGTACTCTTCTCTTTGGCAAAATTAAGTTTGGAAACTGGGCTTTAATTGATCCAGAAAAAGTTACATTAATTTCACTAGCAATCGCAGCTGTCATTGCGTTTATCGCTTCAATGGGCGTTACCAAAGCAAAAATGGACGTGCCTGTTAAAGAAGGAAGCCGCTTGCTTCAAGCCGTCGGCTGGGCGGTTATTTTACCGCAAATGCTCGCAGCGCTTGGCGGCATCTTTTCAAAATCAGGCGTTGGAACAGTAGTATCAGATATTGTAAGTGATGTGCTTCCGACTAACTATGCGTTTGTGGCTGTGCTTGCTTACTGTTTGGGGATGCTGTTATTTACGATTGTCATGGGAAATGCCTTTGCGGCGTTTGCCGTTATTACTGGAGGGATTGGTCTTCCGCTGATTGTACATATGCACGGAGGAAATCCAGCGATTATGGCAGCGCTCGGCATGTTTGCTGGCTACTGCGGCACGCTGTTAACGCCAATGGCAGCCAACTTTAACATCGTACCTGCTATGCTGCTTGAATTAAAAGACAAAAACGCCGTAATTAAAGCTCAATTACCGATTGCTTTATCCGTTTTTGTCGTTAACACATTATTAATGTACTACCTTGTATATCACTTTTAAAGGAGACTAGTAGAATGACAACTGTATTGCTAACTGGCTTTGAACCATTTGAAGGTGAAAGCATTAACCCGTCTTTAGAAGCTGTAAAAGCTTTGGACGGTGTAGCTGTTGAAGACTATCACATTATTGCTCAACCTCTTCCTACTGTGTTTGGGGAATCGCTCGCAAAGCTTCATACGTATATAGAAGAAGTCAGCCCTTCTATCGTCATTTGCGTTGGACAAGCAGGCGGCCGAGAAGGAATTACGGTCGAACGCGTTGCAATTAACGTAGACGACGCGCGAATCCCTGACAACATCGGCCAGCAGCCGATTGACCGCCCTATTATCGAAAATGGCCCCGCCGCATACTTTTCGACACTGCCCATCAAAGCAGCTGTCGAAAACCTGCGCCAAGCAGGCATCCCAAGCAGCGTTTCTCAAACCGCTGGAACGTTTGTCTGTAACCACGTATTTTATGGGCTTATGAACATGATTCAAAACTGTTGTATTAAAGGCGGGTTTGTTCATATTCCTTACCTTCCTGAACAAGCCGTGAATCATCCGGGGAAAGCGAGCATGTCGCTGGATTTGATTATGCGGGGATTGCTTTCTGTCGTAAAAACCACAATTGTAACAGAAGATGACATTTTAGTTTCAGGCGGCGCTACTCATTAATACTAATACTAAAAACCAGTTCATAAAAAGAGCTGGTTTTTCTTTTTATATAAGTACAAAGTTTTCATTAAATAAATCAATAAAAGCTATAAACAACCTTACCTCCCAGTCGATATATAGTATGAACGTATTTTCTCAATATGTTCAATTACTTTTATCTCGTCCAAGGGCGAGACACTTCTTGCATACAAGGATGTAAGCCAAGAAGTAAAACCATTATACGGAGGTAAGGAAAATGAGAATTAATCACAACATTACAGCTTTAAACACGTATGGTAAACTTAACAGCGCTAATAACGCTCAAGCTAAATCAATGGAGAAATTATCATCAGGCTTACGTATCAACAGTGCGGCTGATGATGCAGCAGGTCTTGCAATCTCTGAGAAGATGCGTGGACAAATTCGTGGGCTAGACCAAGCTTCTCGTAATGCTCAAGATGGAATTTCATTAATTCAAACAGCAGAAGGTGCATTATCAGAAACTCAATCTATGGTTCAAAGAATGCGCGAATTAGCTGTTCAAGCTTCTTCGGATACGTATACCAATGAAGATCGAAAACAAATAGATTCGGAATTTCAACAATTAAAAACTGAAATCACTGATACTGCATCCCAAACAAAATTCAATAAAATGACTTTGTTAGACGGAACTTTTGGTAACGCTGTAAGTACGGATCCATTAAGCTCTACCGCTTTAGCAGTTACAGGTGTAACTTCCATCTCTGGAAGTGGCGCTGCTGGAACATACACAATTACTGATGATGGAACAAATTTCACTATTGCAGATGGCGATGGAAACACTGAAACAATTGCTGGTGGAACTATGAAAGATGGAGCACAGACATTAAAAATTGATAAGTTTGATATAACTATTCAAACAGACAGTACGTTTTCAGCAGCCGGCCTTAATAGTACCAACATTGTTGTTGAAGGTAATGGATCTGTTACATTCCAAACTGGTGCAAATAATGGAGATACAATGAGCTTGAGTATTAGTGACATGAGTGCAAATGGTTTAGGAATAAATAATGATGATTTGACTACTCGAGATAACGCTAACACTGCAATCACTAACCTTGAGTCAGCTTTAAAAAAAGTTTCGGATGAACGTTCTAACTTAGGCTCGAAACAAAATAGGCTAGATCATCGAATCAACAACCTGAGCACATCATCAGAAAACCTAACAGCTGCGGAATCACGTATCCGTGACGTAGATTATGCTTTAGCTGCCTAAGCAGCCCTAAGCACAGTCGTCCTAGCTGGTAACGGCTAGTGATTATAATCGGGTGAATTGCTGGAAACCCCTGAGAGCTTTTCTTACCACAGCGTAGTTGGAAACGACAGGCGCAACGGTTTAAAGAAAGAAAAGATTGGGCAATCAGCAGCTAAGCTCCTGTGAGGAAACTCTGGAGAAAGTTCAACGACTAAGATAAACCGTCTAAGGCATCCTGCTACGACGATGAAATCTGTAGGGTAAAAATATGCTGTTCCGTTTATTTATACCCGAAGTGCCCGGCCCCTACTTTTTAGAGGGTGAAGATATAGTCTAGTCATTTGTGAAAGCAAATGTTCGCACGATGGCGAAAGAAATGATGGAACAAACAAAGAATTCAATTCTATCTCAAGCTTCTCAGGCTATGTTAGGTCAAGCTAACCAACAGCCGCAAAACGTACTTCAACTGTTACGTTAATTGGCATTTTTAAAGAGTCTCCATAATGGAGACTCTTTTCTGTCATGTGATTTTATTTATTTGATCCTAGCATATTAATGCTATTAATTGCTCAGATATCATCTTCTCAACAAAAGCTTTCCTTCTCAGCAAACTTCCAAAGCCTTTTTTGATAGTGTACAACGCTATCTACTTCCGTACAGCAAGCTATTTACCCGTACTTAATGAACGGCTGGATTCTGCTGACGTATTTGACCATCTATCAGTCTCTTTATATGTTTTACCAAATTTGGACGCTTCGAAAACCTATTCAAGCGTAAAAAAAAGTGATGTCTCCGTCGAGACATCACTTTTTTTATAGAAATCGTTCCTTTAAATATTCGGCAATTTTTTGAGGCGCAGCCGGCTGACTCACAATATAGCCTTGAATAAAGGAACATTCATGCTTTTGTAAAAAGGCAAGCTGTTCTTTTGTTTCAACGCCTTCTGCGATCACTTTCATGTTAAGAGCATGAGCTAAGTACAAAATGCTTTTTGTAATCGCCTGCTGCTTTCCTTTATCGGTCGCGTGTTGAATAAATGTTTTATCGATTTTGAGCGTGTTAAATTCGAAGTCTTTTAAATATGATAACGAAGAAAAGCCGGTGCCAAAATCATCTAAAGCAAACGTTACGCCGATTTTCTTTAATTCGTCCATGACTTTTTTTACGTGTTCTTCATACTGAATAATAGAGCTTTCCGTCACTTCAAATTCAATGAATGAAGGGTCGATGTTGTAATGAGCTAACGTTTGTTGAACGTGCTCTACAAATCCTCGTTTCAGCAAATGTTTAGACGAGACGTTAATCGAAACGGGCACGGTTTGTAATCCTTGACTCTTCCACTGCTGCAGCTGCTTGCAGACGTTCTCGATCACCCAGTCGCCGAGTTCAATAATTAAATGAGTTTCTTCCGCTAATGGAATAAAGTCTTCTGGTGATACGCGCCCCCATTCCGGGTGATTCCAGCGAATTAACGCTTCGATACTATCAATCTCTCTGCTGTTTGTATGAACTTTTGGCTGATATTCAATAAAAAACTCATCTTGCAGAAGCGCGTTGCGCAGTCCTGTTTCCAGATGATAGCTTTTATACGTCTCGCTGTCCATTAACGGCGAATACAGCTGCCAGTCGCTTCGCCCGATTTCTTTTGCACGGCGCATAGCAAGGTTGGCATTGGTCAATAAGGTTTTCACATCTTCACCGTCATGGGGATAGATGCTGATTCCGATACTGGCTGTGACGTACAGAGAAAAGTCGTCAATGGTAATTTCTTTTTCGATTTCTTGAAAAAGTGCTGCCGCTAGCTTTTGACATTCATTTATATGTGCAAGAGATAAAAAACAAATTGCAAGCTCGTCTTCTCCTGCTCTAGCTAGCATCACATCTGGCGTAACAAACTTTTTTAACCGATTGGTGATACGCTGCAGCAGGCGATCGCCTACGTCGTGGCCTAACGTATCATTAATATGTTTGAAGCGATTCAATCCTACATAAAAGACCGCTAATGAATCTCTTTCTTTTTTCATTTGCCGAATGAAATTTTTTAATTCTCTTTCAAACTTTCTTCGATTCGGCAAGTTTGTCACATGATCATGAGTTGCAAGATATTCAACTTGGTCCACGTACTTTTTTTCTGCGGTAATATCTTCAACAATGCCGTCTATGCGCATCAGGTTGCCGTTTTCGTCAAGCGTGGGAATGCATCGATCTTTTACCCATTTCATCTCACCTGTTTTTGTGTAGATTCGATACTGCTGGCGAATTGTTTTTCCTTTTTGCAACTGATGCTGCGCTTTTGCCACAGCTGGTTTATCGTCAGGGTGAATAAAGCTTTTCCACAGATCTCTATCTTCCAAAAATTTAATCGCATCTTCTCCGTAAATGTGGCTAACACCGTTTGAACATACAATCATTTTATTGCTTGACACATCAACGGACCATATTCCGGCATCCAAGTTGTTATAAATGGTTTGAAACTGCTGTTCTTTTTGCTTTAATTCATTCGTAATCACTTTTGATTCGGTAATATCATGAACAACGCCGATCAGCTGTATGACGTTTCCTTGCTCATCTGCTAGTGCGTCCGCTTGCTCAAACACCGTACGTTCTTCACCGTTTGGCCGCATCAGCGCGTATTCAATTTTATAACTTTCTCCCGTTGAAAGTGCCTCTGTAACTGCTTTTTTTAATCTTTTTTGGTCACATTCTTTAATAAATTGAAGAACATCTCTAAAAGAAGGAGTAAAGAGCTGACTAGGATTTAATCCGTAAATATTATACAGCTGAGGTGACCAATAGCTTTTATCTTCCGTCACGTCGTAATACCAGCTTCCCACATTCGCAAGCTTTTGCTCCATTTTCAAATGTGTTTCTAATTGAGAAATGTGATTGGAGCGCTCCTGCTCTTTTGAATCATCTCTGCATACGGCATAAACGCCCGCTACTTGCTCACTTACGATAATAGGAATAAGAGTGATATATAAATGAAGTTCTTTTTTTGTTTTATGATTGATAGTTGTCGAAAAATGAACTTTTTCCCCTTTTAAAGCACGTTGAAAAAGTTCTTGTGCCTGCTGTTGTTTCGGCTTATGTATAAGAGCCGTCAGCTGCTGGCTTTTTTGTTTGTGTTCGTTTCCTGTTAGCTTGAAGGCTGCTTCGTTGCTAAACATGATATCGCCTTCACAGTTAATAAAAAAAATACCTTCACTGTATTCTTTTAAAAGCTGTGTGTTCAAACGATCAAGATGTTTCATGATCATGATCGACTGCTCCTTCTCCGTGTTTTTATCCGGCAAGATCTCATGACGCCTCCTTTTATCTATTTCTTTTATATTATTATAAGCTATATTTGACATATATTTCACCCTACTTTCCCCAAATGAGGAACATCTCAGGTAAAAATAACTGAAACCGTTTTTAAAGTCTTTTTAGTTTGGTAAAATAAAACATATAAAGGAGGGATAGCGTGACTCAAAGTGCTAAAAAATTCGACTTATTTTCTAGAGGTTCTTTTCAAACCGCTGCTTTTCTGCTTCTTTTCTCCCCTCTTTTTACTCGTTTGTTTCAGCAGAACGTCTGGACGTATATAACAGTCGCTTCTATCATCGTTCTTTTTAATTACATCACCGAGTGTATACTGGTAAAAAGAATCAGCGCTACGCCTCAAAACTACATTGCTTTTTTCCAAACGATTTGTCTGCCTGTGAACGTACTTCTGCTATGTTTCTTTTATTATGTTACGTAAAAAAGCATCTATCGATTTGATAGATGCTTTTTGATATTATGACTTTTTCAAAAGGCTCGATACATGCTTGGCTACAATCGCTCCTTGACCGGCTGAAGAGCTGATACTAGAAAACAAGGGAGTCGTGCACGCGTCTCCAATGGCATAAATAGCTGGGTTGCTGCTTTGATGCACTTCATTGATGACGATGAGTCCGCTTTGCGTAGTGGTGACTTTTTCTTTAATGAGTTCAACATTGGGCGCTACGCCTAGTCTGATCAGCACTGCGTCTACTGTTAAGTTCTCGCATTCACTGTTTTTACTTTTTAAATCGATCGATGTGACGTGATGCTTTCCATGGATAGCCGTCACTTCGGTATCTGTTATCACCTTAATACCAGGATCGGAAAGAACTTTTTCAACGTATTGCTCTCTTGCTTTAAAATGTGTAGAGCGATGAATCAAATATACTTGTTTTGCTTTTGATGCTAAAAGATGTGCTCCTTCAAAAGCCCGGTCTCCTCCGCCAATGAGAGCAACCCTTTTACCTTTTAACCGTTCTCCGTCTGCTGAAGCTGAATACACTTCTCCTCGGTCAATCATTTGCTGCTCACCAGGCACTCCGAGCTTTCGCTGACTAGAACCCGTTGCTAAAATAAGATACGTATAGCCAATTTCTTTTTCTGTTTCTTGCTGCTTTACTTTGACTGTTTTAGAACGTTCGTCAATAGAAATTACTTTTGTATTCGCTTCATATAAGCAGTCCATATCAATAAAATGCTGAACCATTTTCCGCTGCATCTCAATTCCATTTTCCGCTTGTATTCCGGGATAATCAATAATCTCATTATAAATCGTAAACAGCTGTCCGCCTAACTGTGCCTGCTCTTCAAGAAGCAAGCACTCAACGCCTAGCCTTTTACACCACACCGCAGCAGAGATACCAGCGGGTCCTCCGCCAATAATCAGTACGTCAACATGTTGCATACAGCTCACCTCGCTTCTGCTTCTCAGCTTATATGGCTTTTTGTTTCTTTACATTTGTCGCTGTAAAAGAGATAAAAATTCTCCTCGAACCTCTGGTTTTTCCACAAATGTCCCTCGAACGGATGAAGTGGCTGTAGAAGCTGAAGATTTTTTAATTCCTCTTCCGCACATGCACATATGCTTCGCTTCAATAATCACCATAACTCCTTTCGGCTCTAACACTTCTTCGATTGCATCTGCAATTTCATTTGTTAGACGTTCTTGAACTTGAAATCTCTTTGCATATCCTTCTACCGTACGAGCGATTTTAGATAGACCTGTAATTTTTTTATCCGGTATATACCCAACGTGGGCAACGCCAAAGAACGGCGCAAAGTGATGTTCACACATTGAGTGAAACTCGATATCTCGTATTAATACCAGTTCGTTGTGATTTACATCGAATGTTTTTTCCAAATGAGCTTTCGGGTCTTCTCGGTAGCCTTCCGTGTATTCCAAAAATGCCTTTAACACGCGGTACGGCGTCTCTTCAAGACCGTCTCTTTCCGGATTATCTCCGCATAAATCAATCAGTTCTTTCACCGCATTCATAAATGTGTCAGCCTGACCTATTTTTTTATCAATTTCAGTTGAATTTGTTCCTACTGTTTCTAAAAATTTTTGAGCAATTAAATTTTGTGTACTAAGTGCCATCTTTTTATGTCCTCTTCCCTCTTTTTAGTAAGTTTATTTTCAATTGATGGTTTTGCTTCAGCTATTTAAAAACGCTTTTTCAAAATCTTCTGCAGCAAGTGGCTTGCTAAACAAGTACCCCTGCATGTGATCACAGCCATTTTCCATTAAAAACGCTTTTTGATATTCTTCTTCCACACCTTCTGCGATTACTTCAAGCTTTAAGCTTTGAGATAAGCTGATAATCGCCTGGGCAATTTCACTATTGCTGTAATCTTCTTGAATATCCTGGATAAAAGACCGGTCGATTTTCAAACAATCGATTGGTAATTTTTTTAAATAACTCAATGAAGAATATCCGGTTCCAAAATCATCGATAGAAATTGATATACCATATTTCTTTAACAAATGTAAAGCTTTAATCGTTTCTTCCGCGTTCATAAGCAATGTACTTTCCGTAATTTCCATTTCAAACCATGCGGGATCAAATCTATGGAGCGAAAGAAATTGCTGTATTTCATTAACCAACACAATCGGATCTTGAAATTGCCGCGGAGAAAAATTAACCGCTAGCGTCATTTTTTCGTTTCGGTTCTTGTTCCATTTGCTGACTTGAGAACAAGCTTTCTTCATAACAACTTCCCATAGAGACTGAATCAAACCAGCTTCTTCTGCTATAGGGATAAATACTTCCGGAGAAACAAACCCAAGCTCTGCGTCATTCCAGCGAACTAATGCTTCTACGCCGGTGATTACATTGCGCTTCGCTTCTATTTTCGGCTGATAGTAAACGTCAATGTCACCTTTTTGAATTGCTTTTCGCAAGCGCGTTTCGATGTGAACCTTTTCAGCTTGTTTTTGATTTAACGAATCGTGATAAATACTTACTTTATTGCCGCCTTGTCTTTTTGAAGCATACATGGCGACATCTGCATACGTAATAAGCGTGTCCAAATTCGTAGAGTGTTCCGGATAAAAGCTTAACCCGCTGCTGATACTGACGAAAACTTCATCATTGTCAATGTAGCAGGGCTGTTGGACATACGCAATGATCTTCTCGGTGATACGCTCAACTTCTTCCGGCGTAAAATCACTGAATAAAATGACAAACTCGTCTCCTCCTTGCCTTGTAAGAAAGCTGTTAGCAGGAGGCAGACATTCTTTAATACGGTTGGCTATCAGCTGTATAAGCTGATCTCCTTTTGAATGCCCTAGCGTATCATTAATATCTTTAAACCGGTCTATATCCATAAATAACACGGCTACGTGACGAATAGACTTTTCCTTTGACTCAATTAAGCGCCTGTTTAATTCTTCTTTAAAATATCTTCTGTTCGGCAATCCTGTCAAAAAGTCGTGGTATGCATGATACTCACTTTCTTCCTGACTTTTCTTTAAATCGTCCACATATGTTTTTAAAAAGTGAGAAAGGTGGTTGATATTTGCCACAAGTCCTCCCAGCTCATCTTTTCTTCTTGTATTCAGCACCTTGCCAAAATTGCCTTTGGCGATTTGATTTACGTGCTCCATAATATGTTTAATTGGCCGCGTAATCGATGTAGAGAAGATAAAGCTGATAATAAGAACAAGAAGAATGAATGGAAGAGACAGCAATAAATGTTTGATTAATTCTTGCTGCAGCTCTTTTTCAATAAGTCCGTAGTCATACACTACGCCTATTACGTAAGCTGGAGAGTTTTTTTCTTTAATCGGCACCAATGTTTTTAATACTTTTTTATGGTTAATGGCAGCAGTATAGCTTTGTGATTTTCCTGTTTTTAAGGCCTTTTGAATAAACTGTTCGTCACGTTTAGTATTTCGATACGTGTATGTTCCGTACCCAATCGGCTGATCTTTTATTTTAATATATTTATTGCCGTTTAAATATACGTTTTGATTTTTTCTTCCGAAATTTTTAGGGTTAAAAACGGTCAGTTCAAGAACGCCGTCAAGATTTTCAGTAAAGCGGTTCATTACGTTCGTAGGACCAAATTTCCTTTCAAAATCCAGCACATGCTTATCACGAAAATAAGGGTTAATAATATAATTAGTAGACCCGTCGTAATAATAACCCCATTTGTCAATGTGATTAGGGTTGCTGGAAGCTATTTCAATCGGCCCGCTCCAAAAGTGAGATAAAGCAAATCCTTTTTTGGTAGTAACCGGCTGCTGTGAAAGAAGCTGCTGGAAAGATGTATACCAATAGCCCCACTCTTTGGTAGACATATTGATTTCCTTAGGATCAGAAGATTTTACGCCTATAATATCGTCTCCTGCAGGAGCTAATAATGTAATGTGAGATATCATCAGTTTTTTAGCCAGTTGTTTTAACTGGTCGTTGCTGATGTCATGATAATCAGCAGGCAAAGACTGTTGAATCGCAATTGAAGCCGTTCGTAATTCTTTTGCCATTCGATCTTCCATATAGGAAGCACTATTTTTGGAATTTTCGACTTCGTACGCAATTTCTTCTGTTACCAGCGTAATTTCCTTTTGGTTAAACTCTATTAATCTATTTTTTGATCGAATGTAGTGCAAGGTGTTATTTGCTAGTAGAATACACAATACCAGCAAAGTAAAGAATACGGATAACTTTTTCTTTATCGACACTAGTGATGGCCTCCTGTTTAAAGAACTAATCCGACAGTTTAAAACTCGCCTGTATGCTCTAGCTTTACATCGGATACTATTCTTCAATTTCCACAAAAAAAGAATGAACTCATACAAAAAACCAACCGCTTTGGTTGGCTCTATTCTTAACTAATCATAAAACACATCAAATAAATACTTTTATTTACATGGGTAGAACAAATTTGTATTACTATAATATTTTAACTTCTTTTTTCAAAATATCAAAGGGGGAAAATTTAACTTTCTTTATTCCTGCCCCTATTTCTTAAACTTCTTCAAAATTCGATGATACCAATAGATTCCCACGCCCGTTAATAAAATAATCGTTCCCCACTGATGAGGTAAAAACTTCAGCAGCCATATGGACATTATAATAGTAGCTACCGTTAAGTTACTCAGCCACTGTTCTCGGCTTAACTTTTTCTTATTTACTACCACCACTATATAACCAATGGGTGGTGCAAAAAAGCACAGCAGCAGCAGGAATTTTTCTGAATGGTGCCAAGGCTGTTTATTCATTTTTTCTCACTTTTTCTATTTAAAATGAACTGATAGCCGAACGTCACAATGATCCCTGTCCAAAACATAGAAGATGACGACACTAACTCGGCACCTTTATAGGTATACATTATTATGTTCACAAACAGCAGCAATAAAAGTATATAAAAACCTGCCGACACAGCTTTATTCCAATTTTGATGCTCTCGTTTAGACGCATCTTTAAACAACTTCATCTAAACTCTCCTTTTACATCTTATCCATCACTTATCCATCTAGGGGTTCTATCTTTATGTTAGCATATTGGGTAGTTTTGGAAAACGGATAAAGAAAATTGTTAGAGTATAGAGTTGAGAAAAATTCTTTTGATAGTTCTTATTCATAACAGTAAAACGAAAAAACAATGTTTCTCTAGACGTATACCCTAGCCGTTATTTTCTTTTTCCAAATTAACCTGTGGAATATTTTAACACACCCTTGTCCACACTATACCTATCTGTTTTTTCATAGATACGTAACATTTTTATAGATAGGAGGAAAGCCAATTGAACGCAGAAAGCAAGCGTTTGACTTCAACTGAAATAACGAGTCTATGCACGCAGTATCACCAGGATACGCTGGCGGTTTGTGTAGCGAAACACGTTCTTGCAACCGTGACAGATGCCGAGATTCGGTCGCTGTTTGCTTTTTCTCTAAAGTTATCTGAAAGACATATTGAGATACTGACTGCCATTTTTCAGGCCGAACATTTTCCGCTGCCCAACGGATTTACCCATGAAGATGTGGACTTGCACGCACCTCCGCTTTTTACAGACTCGTTTTGGCTGAAGTATCTTCACGACATGACGATTCACGGCTTGTCAGGATACGGCATTTCGTTTAGCGTGTCGATTCGGCGAGATATTCGAGATTATTATCATCAATGTAATTTAGATGCGATGGAAATCTACAATCGGTCGCTCGATTTGCTTTTAGCAAAAAATCTTTATGTACCTGCCCCTTATTTTTTAAATCCGAAAAAACAAGAGCCGATCACAGATTTGTCTTACGCTCTTGATTTTGTCGGAAAGCAGCGTCTTTTAAATGCAAATGAAGCCGGTAATATTTATTTTAACTTACGCAAAAGCATGGCAACCAAAGCGCTTTTGATTGCCTTTAAACAAGTGAGCAAACGAAAAGACGTGAAGAAAGTAATGGAGACCGGTCTTGATGTGGCCCACAAGCATATTGAGCTTTATTCTTCCATTATGCATGAAGAAAACCTTCATACGCCTCCGCTTTTGGATAATGAAATCACAACGTCTACGCACGCGCCTTTTTCAGAAAAGCTGATGACGTTTCATGCAGGCGCAATGTTTAAGGTAGCCATTACTTACTACGCAACGGCAATGACCACCAGCATGAGGCTTGATATTGTCGGGCACTGTGAAGCGTGTATTTTACGAGACTTAAAAGTAGCGGGGCGCTGCAGCGAAGTGATGATTAAAAACGGCTGGATTGAAAAGCCGCCTGAAGCAAGCGATCGTAAGCAAGTGTAAGTTTTTTCATAGCAGCTCTTGACCTGAAACGCGTTTCATACTTTATGCTGTATTTATTCCCATCAGCCGGCGTGACACGAACGGTGGCGTTACGGCTGATTTGTTATCCATAAAAAAATCCGGTATCTTCATCGGATTTTTTGGTATGCTTACATATTCATTTCTTTTTTATACGCCACGTACGAATACAGATAAGGAATCGCCACGCACAGAACGATACTACCCCACATGATAACTGACTTGTATCCATCAGGTAAAAAAGCGCTAATAAGAATTAGCAGTCCGCCGATAAAAAAGATCTTTCCCGACAACCGATGCGTCTTTTTCCAGACAGTTTCATTGCTTAATGTCCACGGTGTACGAATTCCCATAAAATAGTTCGAGCGCACGCGCTGCAAGTAGTTTCCGATAATGATAAAAACGAGTCCAGCCATAATCGGAGCAATGTACGACATCGGCACGTTATAGCCCAGCCCCTGTAAAATAGTGCTCATATTTACAAAAAAGAATAATAGCAGTACAGCGTTTAACAGGATGTTATACGTTTTTGAAAAGTACTTATAATTTTCTTTACGCGGATCAATTCGCGGAACAAATGCGATGACAAAATAAATAAATACCATGATTCCTACTGTTAAGATCATTGCATTGATCTTCGTTGCAAATCCGTCTGCTTCTCCATTTGCTCCCCAGTGAATGGGCATCGTAGCTGGTAGGTGTGGCAGTGCAATGAGCCATGCAACCAATGTTAGAAGGGTAATGCCTAAAGGAAATACGTGCTTTTTCATTTAATTCTCTCCTTTCTGAAAGCTGAAAAACCAGCCGATTAAATCTTGAAAAACGGTTGTATTTAACGAATAAATCACAAACTGCCCTCTTTTTTCATCTTGAACGAGGTCCGCTTGCTTCAAGATTTTTAAATGATTTGAGATGCTTGGTTTGGTCATATTAAAATACTCGGAAATTTCTCCTGCGGTTAAATCCCGCTCTTTTAGCAGCTCTAAAATCTTTCTGCGAGTAGGATCCGCTAAGGCTTTAAACGTTTCATTCAATTGAAGTTCATCTCCATCATATTTAAGTATTTAGATAATTATCTAAATATTAAACTATAAAGTATAATATGTCAATATTTTGAAAAGAGAACACTGCATTTGACTCATTTTTTTGTTTTTTCAAAGCAGTCCATGCATACAAACTGCGCTTCTTGATGTAGAAAAGCTTTAATTTCGGTCATGCCTCTTTTACTTGAATACTTCATCCGCATCCATACTTCTTCATTCGGCTGAATTTCTTTTTGACAAACGCAACATCGCTCTTTTATTTTAAACACAGTATTCCTCCATCTCTTTGTATAACTATAAGTTTTCCTAGCCAAAAGGTTTCATAAAAAGAGGCTGGGACGTAACCAAATCAATTCCAGCTAGAAGCAACTAGAGACATGAAACCTACGTTCACCCTATCATCAATGAAAAAATCCGAACGATTCATCGTTCGGATCTTCCTTCAACTAAAGTACTTATGTCCTAGCCTCTTTTAAACATTATAGCGGCGTGATGTCTTCCTGCTGTTTTTGCTGTATTCTCTGTTTTTTCGATTTTCTGAAATGAAGCAGTTCATATACAACCGGAATGACGACGAGCGTAAGAAGAGTCGCAACGGCCAATCCTCCGATTACAACGACTGCTAGACTTTGAGAAACGAGGCTTCCGCTTTCGCTTTGTTTAAATAAAAGCGGCAGCATCGCACAAATCGTAGCAGCAGACGTCATGACAATTGGGCGCATACGCGTAGCGGCTGCTTCAACAATGGCATCGCGCATAATCATTTTCTTTTCATTTTGCTTCACGCGGTCTAATAGTACAATGGCGTTGGTTACAACGATACCAATCAGCATCAGTGCTCCCAGTAGAGCCGTTACGTCTACTGGAATACGGCTGATTAATAATCCTAAAACGGCACCGATTGCAGCAAGCGGAAGTGAAAATAAAATGGCAAACGGCGTGCGGATCGTTTTAAACGTGATCACCATAATTAAGAACACAATACCAATCGACACGAGCATTGTAATGAACAAGTCAGAGAAGTCTTCTCCTTGCTGCGTGCTTGCTCCTCCGATTACAACGTCAACATCTTTTGAAATCGACAGTCCTTTATTCTTACCGTCTCCAAAAATCGCTGTTTGGATGTTTTTATTAATCTCTGAAAGATTTTCTGGATTGACATCCGCTGTTACTTGAATATACGGGTCTCCATTTTTATGAAACTGATTTGTTGGCTTTTCAGCTTGCGTTAGCGAAGCTACTTTTGAAACAGGCGACGGTCCTGTCTCTGTCATAATGGAAATATCTTTTAACTCTTTTGGTGATGTGGGATTTAGGACAGATTCAAGAAGTACGTTTGCTTGCTTGCCTTCTAAATCTATCGCTCCAATCGGCGTTTTGTTCAGCATAACGCCAAGCTGCTGTGCTACTTGCTGCGTATTCGCTTTTGTTGGATCTACGTTTAAAGAGTAAATCGTTTTCTTTTCGTCTTGGTTCGTAGAAACTTTGTCTACTCCTTTTATATTGCTGATTTCTTTCTTAATGCTGTTTGCCGTCTTTTCTAACTTGTTCATGTCATTTCCAATTACATCAACGGTAATGGAAGTAGTAGACGCTCCCATTAGTGAAGCAGCACTGACGCTAAGATCTCCTCCGTCATAGAGCTTCTTTTGATTTTGGATTCGTTTCATTAGGGAATCCGTGTTTCCACTGTCTTTTACGGTAATCGTATACGTAGCTTCAGTAGGTGAACCAACGTCTCCCCACTTGGCTCCTTCGTCCGTATTACCAAGCTGCATGTATACTTCTTTTACTTCTTTTTGAGCTAAAATATAGCGTTCAAGCTGCAGTGATTTTTCTTCTACGGTTTTAATTGGCGTGTTATTTGGATAGCTTAACGTTGTGCCTACAAAGTCAGATGAAGAGTTATCAACCGCTCCTTTAGGCATCATCGTGTACGCGCCAATAGATCCGACAAATAAAAGCAGCGAAAGCAGCAGCACAACCCATTTATGATTAAGCGACCACGTAATGACCTTTGTAAAACGAACCGGCTGCTTGTGCTTGCGAATTTTTTCATTTTTTAATAATCCCGCACTCATTACCGGTACAACCGTAAGTGCCACAATTAGTGAAGACAGCAGTGAATACGTCAGCGTTAGAGCAAATGGAAGCATAAAGTCCTGAAGCCCTCCGTTTACAAGGCCGATTGGTAAAAAGACGGCTACTGTCGTTAGCGTAGAAGCGGTAATAGCAGAGCCTACTTCTTTTGTCGCATCAATAATCAGTCCAAGCGAAAACTTTTCTTTTTGCATTTTCCGGAAGATGTTTTCAATAACAACGATACTATCATCTACCAATCTCCCAATCGCTACCGCTACTCCTCCAAGCGTTAAAATATTGAGCGTAACGCCTGATTTAGATAATAGGAAAAGCGTAAAGCAAAGTGATAAAGGAATGGATACAATTGTGATAAACGTAGAGCGAACGCTGCGTAAAAACAGCATGATGACAATAGTCGCAAAAAGTGCGCCTAGCAACACTTCTTTCATCATGGAATGAACAGAATTTTGTACGCTGTCCCCTGTTGCAAAAAATACAGAAGCATTCACATTGTTATAGTCTTTGTTAATTTGCTGAGACAGTTTTTTTACTTCTTTTGTAATGCTAACGGCATTTGAGTGACTGTCTTTTGTCACAATAAGTAAAAGTGCATCTTTTCCGTTAATATGCGTCACGACGCCTTCAGGCTTTTTGACCTCTACTTTTGCAAGGTCGCCTAGCGTTACATTCTGTGCAACCGGCAGCTTTTTTACTTTGTCCAAGCTGTCAATTTTACCTGTTACATTGATGTTGCTCGACTTGTTATTAATGACTTTTTCTCCAACTGCAAGCGACGTATTTTTTCCTTCTAACACGCTGATGACTTTATCAATAGTTACGTTCTTTTGTGACAATTTTTTATTGTCCACTTTAATAGACACGTAGGAATCCGCTGTTCCATATGTTTGAACACTGGCAATGCCTTTAATGTCTTTATATTTAGGGATGAGTTTTTTCTCTGCAAGATCCAGATTGTCTCTTGTTAATCCTTCTTTAAATGTGAGTGAAATATCTGCGATGGGAATCATAGAGGTATTTAATTGAATAACATTAGGCTTTGATACGCTGGCTGGAAGCTGCACCGAAGACAGCGCTTCTTGGACGTTTGTTCTTGCTTCTTTCATATCCGTTTTGGATTCAAATGAAAGATCGATTTTGGAATAGCCGTCTCCCGTCGTTGAATACACGTTGCTTTTTCCTTTAACACCGGCTACCGCTTCTTCAATCGGTGACGTCACTTGTTTTTCCATAGAATCCGCATCCGTTCCTTGCCCCATAACCACTACTGATACTTGAGGCTGATCAGCGGTCGGCAGGAACTCCATCGGAAGTGTAAAATAACTAATGACTCCTAAAGCTAAAATTAAAATAGACATAATGGTAATAGCCGCTTTATTTTTGAACGACCATTTGGTGAGCCAAGACATGAAATATCCCCTTTCACTTTTTCGTACAAACTTAGCCAAACATTTCTAAAATATGCTAAATGACTACTAAATTATACCTAATGTTTTTTGCCATTTAAAGACTTATTTTTGTAAAAAGTCCCATTATTTGAACAAAATCGTTTATGTATATGCTTTTGCTTAGATAATCAGTCTCTTTACAGCACAAAAAAAAGACGCCGATACCCGGCGTCCCACATGTAGTAAGTGAAAGAAGAAGAAGAATATGCCTACGATTTCTCAGGCAATTCTATGACCTTATTTGGTTTTTTCCCGTTTTTTTATGAAATAAACATATTTAGCATAAATTCCCTTAACTAGCAGCTCGACTGTGCTTTGTTTCCGTATCGTTTTGAATCTTTAACGACGTTAATAAAGCCACGATACTTCCGGCAAAGCCAAATAAAAACAAGTGATGAATGCCTGCCATAAAGCTTCCGCCTGAAGTCAGCAACGCACCCATAATCGTAACGCCGATGGCTGTTCCCATGTTTCTGCAAAACATAAAAAATGACGTTGAAATACCTCTTTCATGTCCTCCTACTAATTGCTGTACACCAATGACGCCAACCGTAGACAGCAGACCAAACGATAGCCCTTGTACAATCATGACGCAAAACACGTAGAAGAAACCGTGGCTTTCATTTAGCATCAGCAGAAGTGTTCCTGAGCCAACGAGCAGCACATTCCCGATTAACAACAGCTTTCTGTAGCCATGTTTTAAAATCCATTTACCTGCAGGTACGGACACAGACATCCATCCGACCGCTGTTCCTAACAGCGCAACTCCGCTCATAAACAGTGACAAATGCGCTACTCGCTGTAAAAATAACGGAATGTAGCTTGACGTTCCGAATAAAGCTACCGTTCCAATAAACGCATTGATATTAATCCATGACAGCGTTTTGTTTTGAAACATAGACAGCGGTACAATCGGAGAAGCATGTTTTCGTTCATGGAGATAAAAAATCACTAATAAAATAAGTCCCGCTACTGCATACACAACTCGGTTTTGTTCCACTACCGTCACAAGCAGCAGTGACGTAACGCCAGCTCCAAACAAGATAGCACCGATGTAATCGACTTTTGCTCTTTTCGGCTCATAGCTTTCCTGATACGGCATTAACGCTAGAAATGAGACGATACATACCGGTAAATTAATAAAGAAAATCCATCTCCACGTTAAATAATCCACAAAAAAAGCGCCTAAAAGCGGAGCCAACACAGCTGATAATCCCCACATCGTTGTAAACAGCGCCTGAATTTTCCCTCGTTTCTCAACTGGAAATAAGTCTCCGGCAATAATAGCGGGAAACGCCACCATAAAACCGGCTCCTATTCCTTGGACCGCACGAAAAAGAACAAGCTGAATCATCGTATTCGCCACGCCGCAAAGCATCGAACCAATTAAAAAAGCAATAATTCCAAACCCAAATACTTTTTTGCGGCCAAATAAATCCGATAATCTTCCCGCTACTGGAGATAAAATCGTACTTGCAATCATGTACGAAGCAAACGACCACGCGTACAAATCAAATCTTCCAAGCTCTTTTGCAATAACGGGCATCGTCGTATTCATAATCGTTGAATCAAGCGAAGCCACTAGCATTGCCAGCACAATACTAACCATTACAGACGTTCTGCTTTTCATGTAACAATCTCCTTATCCCTATAATCTGAGCGTCTAGTGTACTCCTCCTTGCCGTTTGTTGTCTATACTTATGCATACAAAATGCTAAAAAGCTTCTCACTTTACTATGAGAAGCTTTTTAACCCCTTATTCACATATCTTCTTGAACCTTTTCTTGATCAGACAGTTCTTTGTTTCGAGCCATAACCGCAAATCCAGCCATTACAATGATGCTGCTTGAAATTCCGTATAGGATTGGCGTAGTAGAAGAAAGTCCTTCAATCAATAGACCTCCAAGTACTACTAGCGTACTGACAACAATCGCTGAAACTCCGGCTTTTGGATGAATGTCTTTCCAAAACAGCGACACAACAAATGGAACAAAAATCGCTCCTGATAAAATGGCATACGCCACGTCTAAAGCAACAAGCACGTCTTGAATCCAAAGAGCAAAAATAATAGCAAGCACGCCAACAATAAGTGTATTCACGCGCGTTAAAATTAAATAATTTTTCTCTGAAATATTCTTAAGCCACACTTTTTTAATAATATCATTACTAATCAGCGTAGAAGACGCAAGCAGCGTTCCTGAAGCAGTGGACATCAGCGCCGAACAAACGCCTGCCAGTACGAGACCTAATAATCCTTGAGGCAGGATTTGAACTGCAAGCGTCGCAAATATGCTTTGACTGCTTTCTGCGTTTGGCAGCAGCAAATATGCACACATTCCAATTACACTTCCAGCAATCGCGTAGGCAATGCTGTACACACCTGCAAAAATGGAGCCGTTTCGCGCAATTTTTTCTGTTCGCGCCGTAAATACCCGCTGCCAAATATCTTGAGAAACTGCCATACCAAGCGTATACAAGAGGAAATACTGAAAGATTTGACCGTATCCAATGGATGAAAAATCAAAATAAGATGATGGCAAATCTCCGGCAAGGGCTTTGAAACCTCCTGCTTCTGATACGCTCATTGGAAGCATAAATCCAAAAATCGCCACCGTCATCACAACAAACTGAATAATATCAGTGACCGTTACGCTCCACATTCCGCCTAAAATCGTATAGAACAAAACAATTGAACCGCCAATTAGCATCGAGGCCGTCATGTTCCATCCAAGCAGCGCATGAATGATCGTTCCCATGCCAATCACTTGAGTGACAGATACCATGAGTGTATAAATAGCGGCAACAACGGCGCTGATAATTTGCGCTTGAGCGTTATATCTTTTTCCTAACAGTTCGCTGATAGTTGTCACTTTCAAGGACGAAATCCGCTTGATAAAAATCGTGCCAAGCGTAATGATTCCAAGTCCAATCATCGTCACAAACCAAATGCCGGACAGCCCGTGCTCATAGCCAAGCTGAGCCGTTCCAATCGTTGAAGCTCCGCCTAAAATAACGGCAGACAAACACCCTAAATACATGAACATCCCTAAGTTTCGTCCGGCTAAAATAAAATCTTCTGATGACTTTGCTTTTAACGAGCCAATAATACCAGCTACAACCAATACGCCAAAATAGACAAACATAACCGTCATATCCAGTCCGTTCATAACAGATTCCTCCTTATTATGGGTCAATCTATCTTTCATTGAAACAAAGAGCTTCTTAAAGCTTTAGATCACGTGAAGACTTGTGATTTCTGTTAATGCTTCGTCTAACACGCGAAGCCCGGCATCAATTTCTTCTTTTGTAATCGTTAAAGGAGGAATCATTCGAATCACTTCTCCGCTATTTCCGCAAAGGTAAAACAGCACCCCTTTTTCCAAACATTTGTCTAGGATCTCAAGAAGAAGATTTCCGTCACCTTGCTTTGTTTTTGGATTAATAATTTCAATTCCAATCATTAGTCCTACTGAACGAATGCTTCCGATAACTTCATGCTTCGCTTTTAAATGCTGAAGGCGATCCGCTGCATATTTCCCCATTGCTTTTGAGTTTTCAATCAGCTTTTCTTCTTTTAATACGTCTAGTGTCGCAAGTGCTGCTGAACAAGCAATGGGATTGCCTCCAAAAGTTGTTCCGTGTGTACCAATCGGCCACTTTTCCATTAGCTGTTTGGAAGCCACGGTCGCACTTAACGGAAGTCCTGATGCTATGCCTTTTGCGATTGCCATAATGTCCGGCGTCACGTCAAACGTTTGAGCTGCAAACCACTCGCCGGTCCGTCCAAAGCCGGTTTGCACTTCGTCAAAAATAAGCAGAATGCCGTGTCTGTCACACACTTCTCTTATTTTTTGCAGCCACGCTTTCGGAGGGATCACGTAGCCGCCTTCTCCAAGAACCGGCTCTACAATCATGCATGCTACTTCTTCCGGCGTTACTTGATGCTTAAACAAAGTGGCAAAATCTCTTTCCAGCTTTTCCACGCAGTAGATTTCCGGATCTTCTCCTTTCGGACACTGAGTCGCGTCTGCATAAGGCACTTGATACGTTAAGCCCCATGGCTGAAGAAATTTCCGGTATTTGCTTTTTGACGTTGTCACACTAAGCGCTCCGAGAGAACGGCCGTGAAAGCAGCCCATAAACGAAACCGTATAAGGTCTTTGCGTAACGTACTTTGCCAGTTTTAACGCTCCTTCAATTGCTTCGGTTCCGCTGTTGGCAAAGAAAAAGCAGTCCAACCCTCTTGGCAATACTGTTTTTAATTCTTCGGCAAGCTGTAAAATAGATTCGTACATGATTACACCCGACGGGCCGTGCATAAGATGGTCAACGCTATTTTTAATCGCTTGTACAACTTTAGGGTGACGATGACCTGTATTCGCTGTTGCAATACCTGATGTAAAATCTAAATACGTTTTTCCGTCAGCTCCGTAGTAGTAGCAGCCTTCTGCTTTTACCACCGGTAAATTAGGGTGATCTTTCGCCATGCTTGGTGCTAGTAAATCGGGTAAACTGTTCATTAACTGTGTAAGTGATGCCTGCGTCATCTGACTTCCTCCTCGCAATCTATCAAGTAATGTGTTTGTACTTGTTTTACATGCAAAGAGCGTGCCAAAGACGTTAAAAAACGGAATGTTTTTTTAATTTTCTAACAACTGAAGGCTGACTGATTCCAAGTGCTTCCCCTATTTCTGTTGTCGTTTTATACTGTTTTTTGGCTTTCACTAATATCTCTTTTTCCAGCTCGTTTAACGCGTCATTAAGCTTTATTTCCCCATGTTCTTCAACGTGCTGAATCCGTTTTTTTCTATGCAGAGAATGCGGCAAATGCTCCATTGTAATCAGCGTTTGCGAAGACACAACCACAGCGTGTTCAATCACATTGATTAACTCTCGTACGTTTCCTTTCCACTCATGTGCAAGCAGTGCGTGAATAACCGCATTATCAAACGTTCTTTTTCGGTTGTATTTCTTTTCAAACTGCTCGGCAAAATGTGTGAGCAGCGGAAAAATATCTTCAGGGCGCTCGTTCAAAGATGGAATGGTAATCGGTACGACGCTTAGACGAAAGTATAAATCTTCTCGAAATTCTTTTTCAGCAACGGCTTTTTCTAAATCTTTGTTCGTCGCTGCAATTAAGCGAAAGTCCACGGTTTTAGGCTTTCTTCCTCCAACGGAATAAAACTGTTTCTCTTGAATGAGCTTTAAGATTTTTACTTGATGCGCCGGTGACAGTTCTCCGACTTCATCTAGAAAAAGCGTACCTCCATCTGCTAATTCGACCAGTCCCACTTTTCCATTTTTAGATGCACCGGTAAAAGCACCCGCTTCGTAGCCAAACAGCTCAGCCTCAAATAAATGATCTGGAATCGCTCCGCAGTTCACTTCAATAAATGGCCCTTTGCTTCTTGTACTTTTGTTATGTATCAGCTTGGCTAAGTGCGTTTTTCCTACTCCTGACTGCCCTAAAAGTAAAATATTTACGTCTACATTCGACACGTGAACAGCCGTACGAAGAACGTGCTGCATCTTTTCGCTGTTGCATACAATTCCTTCTGTTGATAGATTTTGGTTCCTCAGCAGCATAAGCTCGCTCTTTACGCGCTGCATTTCGCCTTCCATCGCATCAAGATATGTTTTCATTTCCATCAGCTCCGTCACATCATGAGAATAGCTGACGATTCTTTTAATCTCTCCTTTTTCATCTTTGACCGGAATGCCCGTGACGAGTACCTGCTTGCCTTGTTTAGTTGTTTGTACAAGCGTAATTTTCTTCTTTGTTTCAAGCACAATTGGGGTAACGATTGGGGTAAACAACCCTTGTTTTTCAAGTTCATAAACAGACTTTCCCAGCAGTTTTTCAGCTTTTACATCGTAAATGTTTCCCGTTCCTTCATGGATTCGGACAATAATGCCTTTTTCATCGGTTACAAGCAAATCATCTTTTAATGAATGAAGGATCCACTGATTTTCATTCCATTCTGAATTCATATATGCTCCCCGCTTTCTATTCATTTTTGAATAAAATACAATTCGTTTTTGAATAACAGCATTTATTTTTGAATAATCAATTTATTATATCACGAGGGCTTCTTTTTATTTTGAAACAGCAATTGAAATGAAGTTAAAAATGCATTAATATGTTTTTATGAAGTTATAACTTCTTTTTTTAGGAGGCTATATGAATCCATCATTTCAAGAATTAATTAAACATAAATTCCCTGACCTTTCTCGCGGTCAAAAAAAAGTGGCGGAGTTTCTCGTCAATTTTATGGAAAAAGGCTCGCTGTACACGGCCGGGCAAATTGGCAAAGAAGCAGGTGTCAGTGAAACAACCGTTATTCGTCTAGCTTACGCACTTGGGTTAAATGGTTTTTCCGATTTGCAGGAGCTAATGCGAAACGAATGGCTTTCATCTACTGAATCAAAAGAAGCAGCTAGCAAGCCTGCAGCGGAAGAAAAGAAACCTTTTAGTGAATGGCTTTCCCCTGTTGACGAAAAGGAATTATCTCAAGCTGTAGATGCGCTTATCAAAAGTGATCAAGTGTATATTGCAGGTTTCCGTGAATCTCATACGGCAGCCTACTGGCTGTATTATAAAATGAATCAGCTTCGCAATCATGTTCTTTTATCTTTTCCAACTGGATTTTTGCTTGAAACGCTATGCAATCTCACGAGCGCATCAGCCGTTGTTGTATTTTCACTGCCGCGCTATACAAAAGAAGCGCTCGAAGTAGCTCAGCAGGCTAAAAGACAAGGTGCAAAAGTAATTGCCATTACAGACCGCCGTCTGTCTCCGGTAGGTCAAATCGCTGATATCACGCTTTTAGCCGGCACAACCGAACATATTTTATCGCTTCTTGCCCTATCTCAAATTGTCATTAGCAGCATGCAAAAAAGAGATGAAAAAACGGCTGGAAAACGACAAGAACACTTGGAAAAACTCTATGCCGAGCAAGGCATCTTTTTAGAATAAATGATTAAAAGAAAGGAAGTAAACAAATGACTGAAGCTTTAACGATTCGTTCACTCAAAACAACGGCTGAACTAGAAGACGTACGCGCATTAGAAAGCCGCGTCTGGGGAGAAGAAGAAGCAACGCCCGTTCATCAAACCTTAACCGCTGTTAAAAACGGAGGTCTTGTTCTCGGTGCGTTTCTAAATGAAAAGCTGATTGGCTTTCAATATAGTTTTCCAGGGTTTGACGGAAATTGCGTCTATTTATGTTCTCATATACTAGCAGTTGACCCTGCCTATCGCAGCATGGGTATCGGTGCCAAACTTAAGCATGCACAGCGCCAGGAAAGTAAAAAAAAGGGCTATTCATATATCAGCTGGACGTATGACCCTTTAGAAAGCGCCAACGGGTATTTAAATATTGGAAAGCTTGGAGCCGTTTGTTCTACCTATATTGAAAACTGCTACGGAGACATGAACGATCCGTTGAATGCTGACTTGCCTTCAGATCGATTCGTTGTGGAATGGGCATCCGCAGAAGATACAAAACAAGCTCAGCTTCTTTATACGCCAGATCAAATAATGGACGCATCGCTCATTCAATGGACGTTAACGGATGAAGGGTTCCCTTCTGTTACAGATATTGATGAAAAATGGTTGGATCATGACGTCGTGTCTGTAGCTATTCCGTCTGCTTTTCAGCAAATGAAAGAAGTCTCTCCTTCTCTGGCATTAGACTGGCGTATGCGAACAAGACGCGTATTTCAAACGTGTTTTGCTAAAGGATTCCAAGTAACAGACTTCATGAAGTCTCCAGAAAGCAGCGCACCCGTTCATTTTTATATTTTAACGAAAAAAGAGGTGCAAAAATGAACATAAAACGCGTCATTTTACGGCATTTAAAAATGGATTTACTTCATCCGTTTACCACAAGTCTTGGAAAAGAAGTGGATCGAGATTTTATTTTAGTTGAAATTCAAGACGAAGACGGACGATCGGGCTGGGCTGAATCCGTAGCGTGCGCCGATCCTTTTTATAAAGAAGAAACGCTCAAAACAAACTGGCACATTATGGAGGATTTTTTAATTCCTTTGCTTCAACAGAAAGAAATTCAGCATCCTGACGAAGTATCTGAACGCTTTGCTCATATTCGAGGCAATTACATGGCAAAAGCGGCGTTAGAAGGCGCAGTTTGGGATTTGTATGCGCGCAGGAAAAACCTCTCTCTATCTAAAGCGTTAGGAGGCAGTAAAAGTCAAATTGAAGTTGGTCTTAGCGTTGGCATTCAGCCTACGATTGACGAAACGCTTCGCAAAATTGACGCCGGCTTGAATGAAGGATATAAGCGGATCAAAATTAAAATTAAGCCAAGCTGGGATCTTAACTTGACGCGCGCAGTTCGAAACGAGTTCCCTTCTATTCCGCTGATGGTTGACGCGAACTCTGCTTATACGCTTGCAGATGCTGATCACCTTGCTCAGCTTGATGAATTTGATTTAATGATGATTGAACAGCCGTTGGCTCATGATGATTTAATTGATCACGCTGAACTGCAGGCCCGCATGCGCACGCCCATTTGCTTAGATGAAAGCATTCATTCAGCTGAAGACGTTCGAAAAGCTATTAAACTTGGAAGCACACAAATTATTAACATTAAAATTGGACGAGTAGGCGGACTGACAGAAGCCAAAAAAATTCATGACCTTTGTCAAACTCACGGTGTGCCCGTATGGTGCGGCGGTATGCTGGAATCAGGTGTCGGACGAGCACATAATATTGCCATTACCACACTTGCCAATTTTACGCTTCCCGGAGATACAGCCGCATCCTCTAAATACTGGCCGCGTGATATCGTTCATCCGGAAATCACGGTCGACAACGGGATTATTTCCGTTCCTGATACACCAGGCATCGGCTACGAACCTGATCACGATCAGATAAAAGCGCTAACTTTACATAAAAAAATCTATACTTGCTAATCTTAAACAGGCTGGAACAAAAGTATGTTAGTTAAAGGAAGATCCGAACGATGAATGGTTCGGATTTTTTTATTGATATGGTGAGCGTAGGTTTCATGTATATAGCGGCTTTTATCTGTGCAAGACGAAGACTCCTGCGGGACAAGCGGAAAGCAAAGTCTGGCATGAAAATCAACAGCAATATAAAAAGCAATGCCTGCTAACTCCTTTATCCAATTGATTTTTCTTTAGAATGGATAGATTTAGTTATGTCCCAGCCTCTTTTTCATAGGCTCCTCTCCCGAGATGATATGTGCCTTGGCAAGATAAACAAACATATTAGTAAAAATGGTCTTATGCACAATCCTTCTAGTAATAAATGAATATAAATAGAGTGTAAGGGACATGCAAGGGTATATTCATTACAAATTTTAGAAGAAAGGAGCATACTGATGAATATTGAAATTGGAATTGCCATTTTCGTGTTTACAATGACAATGCTCGTCATTTTTTGGAGGCCAAACGGCATCAACGAAGCATGGCCGGCATCCATAGGAGCAGCCATTATCCTGCTTACAGGGATTGTATCCAAATCAGACATTGTTGATATTTTCGGAAAGATAAGCGGCGCTTCTATCACCATTATTGCCACCATTGTCATGGCCGTCATATTAGAAAGTTTCGGATTCTTCCACTGGGCAGCTGCACGGCTAGTGAGTTTATCCAAAGGCTCAGGGTACCGATTATATTGGTACATTCAACTGCTTTGCTTTTTAATGACTTTACTATTTAATAATGACGGCAGTATTTTAATTACCACTCCAATTTTAATTCTACTTTTGAAAAACCTTCAGCTAAAACCCCACCAGCAGATCCCCTACCTTTTAAGTGGAGCGCTTATTGCTACCGCTTCCAGCGCGCCTATAGGTGTAAGTAATATTGTCAATTTGATTGCCTTAAAAATTGTTCATATGTCGCTTTATATGCACACGGCGATGATGTTTGTACCGGCGACACTTGGTTTATTATTTATGTCTTGGCTCATGTATACGGTCGTAAAACGCCATTTGCCAAAAAAACTGCCGCATGCTTCAAAAGATATAGAAGAGAGTTTCTTTACGAAACAGTTTCACCCCTTAAAAGGAAGCATTTCTGTTGAAACAAAACGTAAACGCACACAATTTATGCTGAAAGTTTTATTATTTGTGTTTGTTATGCGCTGTCTCCTATTTGTCGCCTCTTATTTCGGCATACCAATCGAATTGGTTGCTGTACTGGGCTCACTGATCTTGCTCATTTGGAGATGGTATCACTTACGTACAAACCCGATTGATATTTTAAAGAAAACGCCGTGGCACATTTTCGTTTTTGCATTTTCAATGTACGTTATTATTTACGGATTGCATAACGTAGGATTGACAGATCTACTTGTGAAAATTTGCGAACCAATTGTGAATCGAGGGCTTTTTGAAGCAAGCTTTATCATGGGAGGACTTGTCTCCATTCTCTCTAACTTGTTTAACAATCACCCTGCTTTAATGGTCGGAACCATTACCTTGACTGAAATGGGGCTCGATCCTATTACTCTTAAAACTATTTATCTTGCTAATATTATTGGAAGTGATATGGGCTCGCTTTTATTGCCAATTGGAACACTGGCTTCTCTTATTTGGATGCATATTTTAAAAGAAAATCATATCAAGGTAAAATGGAAAGATTATTTAAAAGTATCACTTATCGTTATTCCGCTTACCACCATCGTTACGCTTTTCCTCCTATTCTACTGGGTTCAGCTCATTTTTTCTTAATACTGATTTACAGGACGGATTGTACTCTTTTGAAGCTTACAGTCCGTCAGAAATAAACAAATGTCTCTCATAAAAACCCACTATATTTTTCTAATGTTTTTTTATAGATACACATTCACCCAATAAAAACATTTTTTTACATTCACTAATTATTTAGAACAATTTAAAAAGAAAATCAATAAATATATTGAATCGAATTTCGTTCATGTGATAAGATATGGTTATATTGTTACTTTAACAATACATAGAGCGAATGAATTAGAAAATATGCAATTGCATAGAACTTTCTAAACCCCACACGCAACATTTAGAGAGCGACATTCATTTTCTCAGTACCACCCATACCTTTCTGAAAAGAGTGAGTACATTAGACTTGCTCTTTTTGTCTGTTTACTAGCAAGGTGCACTTCTTATGTAAGGCTTTGTTTTGCAATAAGACGACAAAAAAACAGGTAACTAAGCATGCGGCTTCTTACCTGTTTTTATATGCTAAAATGATAAAATCAAATTCTATCACGCGAACGCCCTTTACGAAATTGATTTTAATTCTTCAATTAATTGAAAAAATTTCTCTTTGTTTCTTTCTTCTAATGTTTGATCGACTTCACGTAAAATTTGATCTCTTCTAAAATCTCGGATAGCCTTATTTAATACCATTTTAGCAAATATAGAATCGAGGATATCCATGCGGATGGGCTGCGAGTCTGTCGGGTGCTTTTCGATATAAATCAACTCCTATCCTTTCCTCTATTATAACAAATTCTAGCAATGTATCAAAATTTCATTGAGATACGCGCTGCTGTGCAACAGCTTCGTATTCTGATTCTAGTTCTTGAAGCGTAAGCTCGTATAGCTGCTTATTTCCTTTTTTATAAACCCCTGCATCCAGCAATAAATCAATCATTGATGTTTTTTTACATTGTATGTGAGAGTAAGCTTGTTTTGTCATCGTTACACCGCCTATTTTACACTTAAAAATGAAATGATTTTTCTACCTTTCACGACCTTTCTTTATGATACGGCCCGTCCTTTAGCTTACTGTGAAGAAAATGTTAAATTTATGTAATAATGCATAAAAAGAGGCCGGGACATAACTAAATGAATCCAATCTAAAGACGAACAAATAAGATACATGAGCTGAACCGCTTATGACACCGCAGTTGATTTCCCTGCAAGGCTTCGCTTTCCGCGGGAGTCTTCGCCTTGCCCTTCAATCAACTGCTAGAAGGCACAAAATAGATGAAGCTGTATTCACCATAACAAAAAAAACGAACCACTCATCAAACTAGTTGATCAATGGTTCGTTTTGCACTTGGGCTAAAATACTTTTCTCGCAGCTTCTTAGTTCTTCTATTAAAAATCAAAGTTGTCCGGATCTGGACCTACTCGGTGATTTTGGTTTAATTCATTAATTTTACTTACATCTTCAGCATCCAATTCAAAATCATATAACGATGAATTTTCAACAATACGATGTTCTTTTGTCGATTTTGGAATCGTTACAACTCCGTTTTGCAGATCCCATCGCAGAATAATTTGAGCAACTGATTTACCGTGTTTTTCAGCAATTTCTTTTAACACATCGTTATCTAGCAATTCTCCTTGCATAAGCGGAGACCATGCTTCTAGCTGAATATCATGCTTTTGACAAAAAGCATGCAGCTCTTTTTGCGTCAAACGAGGATGATACTCCACTTGGTTAATAACAGGCTTAACGTCTGTATCTTTCATTAGGTCTTCTAAATGATGAATTTGAAAATTACTTACGCCCACGGCTCTTACTTTTTCTTCTTTATAAAGCGTTTCTAATGCTTTCCACGCTGCTTTATACTTACCTTCTACCGGCCAGTGAATTAAGTATAGATCTAAATATTCTAAGCCAAGCTTTTGTAAGCTTGTTTCGTAAGCAGCCAGCGTCTCTTCATAGCCTAAATCTGCGTTCCAAACTTTTGATGTAACAAAAATGTCTTCGCGTGAAAGACCTGCTTCTTTCAGACCTTGGCGAATTCCTTCTCCTACACCTTCTTCATTTCCATAAATAGCTGCCGTATCAATGCTGCGATAGCCTTTGACGATAGCTGTTTTCACCGCGTTCACTAATTCAGGCCCTTCTTCTACTTTAAATACACCTAGTCCAAGCCAAGGCATTTTGACTCCGTTGTGAAGTGTTACTGTATCTTGCAAATGATTACTCATTATAAAAAACCCCCTGCTAATTTCTTTACATTTGTTATTATGAAACAGAAAAAAAGAAAAAGATAGAACCCACTTTAAAGTAAGTTAGGCACTTCAAAGTTCTAAGGTAACTTTTTAGTAACCTGCTATTGTACTTAAAAACCGCTAAAAGAGATTGAGACATCACGAAATAAATCCAATCTAACGATGAACAACCCCGATAAATAATCTGGACTGCTTTTTCCACCGCTGTTGATTTCCGTGCAAGGCTTCGCTTTCCGCGGGCGGGCGCTGAGCCTCCTCGTCGCTTGCGCTCCTGCGGGGTCTCATCCTTTCCGCTTTTCCCGCAGGAGTCTTCGCCTTGCCCTCCAATCAACCGCTAGAAGCACTTACCTACATGATGCCTACGTTCACGATAATCATAAAAAAAACACGAACTATCCATCAGTTTTCGATAGATAGTTCGTGTTTAACTTTAACTAAAATACTTTTGTCTCAACCTCTTTCTATTTAACACTTAAGTTCGTTGCTGAACTTGTATTTCCAGTGGCATCTTTTGCCGTCACAGCCAGCTTTACGCCTGTTTTTTGTTTTGGAATAGTTACTTTAAACTGCCCTTTGCCATCGGCTTTGCCCGACGCGATCAGCTTTGTACCGCTTTTAATCGTAATTACGGCATTCGCTTCCGTTTTTCCAGAGATAAAGGTGGACAAAGACGTAACGGCATTCACTGTCGGAGGTGCCGGCGGCGTTGTGTCTTGTACTTTTACAATTTTATACGGACTGTATCCCACTTTATTTTGCAGCACGGCCGTCACTTCTGTTCCTGCTTTTTGAGCAGGAATTTTTACGCTGAACTTGCCGTTTCCATCAATTTTTCCACTCGCAATAATCTTTCCGCCTACTTTAATATAAATAGACGCATTTTTTTCTCCTGTTCCCGTTACGGCTGTACTTTTTTCAGTAAGCGTATTAACGGTTGGAAGCACTGGTTTTGTCTGCGCGGCACTGACTGTTACAAACGTATTAGAGCTGTAGTTATTGGCTGCATCTTTTGCCGTCACAGCCAGTTTTACGCCTGGTGTTTGTTTTGGAATAGTTACTTTAAACTGTCCTTTGCCATCTGCTTTGCCTGATGCGATCAGCTTTGTACCATTTTTAATCGTAATCACAGCATTTGCTTCTGTTTTTCCCGAGATAAAGGTGGACAAAGACGTAACAGCATCAACCACCGGAGGTGCCGGCGGCGTTGTGTCTTGTACTTTTACAATTTTATACGGGCTGTATCCTACTTTATTTTGCAAAACGGCCGTTACTTCTGTTCCTGCTTTTTGAGCAGGAATTTTCACGCTGAACTTGCCGTTTCCATCAATTTTTCCACTCGCAATAATTTTTCCGCCTACTTTAATATAAATAGACGCATTTTTTTCTCCTGTTCCCGTTACGGCTGTACTTTTTTCAGTAAGCGTATTAACGGTTGGAAGCGCTGGTTTTGTCTGTACGGCACTAACCGTTACAAACGCATTGGAGCTGTAGTTATTAGCTGCATCTTTTGCAATAACAGCTAATTTTGTAGCAGCAGGCTGCTTTGGAATGGTGATGCTGAACGTTCCATCCGATTTGGCATTTCCTTTGCCAATTACTTTTTTATCAATTTTCACATGCACTTCCGCGCCCGCTTCTGTGCTTCCCGTTACGACTGTATCTTGATTGCTTACAGCGTTCACTTTTGGTGTAACGGGTGCTGTTTTATCCTGCACGGTTACCGTTACAACTGGACTTACGCCCGCTGCGTTTCCAGCCGTTACGGACAGCGTGCTTCCTGCTTTTTGTTTCACAATTGAGATGCTGTAATTTCCTTTGGCATCTGCATTGCCTGTTGCAAGCTGAAGACTTCCGTTTTTAACGATGACCGTCGCATTTGCTTCAGCCGTTCCTTTAAGCACTGTGTCTTGATCACTTACTGCATTTACTTTTGGTGCAAGCGGTGCTTTTAACGTAGATTTAACCGTAAAAGAAGGCGCTTGGCTTTCGTTTCCTGCTTTATCTTTTGCACTTACCGATATTGTTGTTCCACCTATTTGTACTGGAATTGAAACAGTAAATTTACCGTTACCATCTGCTACTGCAGAGAACGTTGCATCGCCTGCTTTTACCGTCACGGCGGCGTTTGCTTCTGTTACGCCTGTTACGGTCGTATCTTGGTCACTTACTTCATTTACAATTGGAACAGAAGGCGGCGTTTGATCCGTTACCGTCACTACTGTGGCCGTGCTTTCATTTTCAGCTGCATCTTTAGACGTTACAGACACTTTTGTATCTGCTGGCTGCTTGGCAATCGTAATTGCAAATTTTCCAGCTTCGTCAGCAAGGCCCGTTCCAATTACTTCATTTTCCACTTTTGCAATAACAGAAGCATTTGGTTCTGTCACGCCCGTAAGCGATGTTTCGTTGTCTCCTAGTGCATTAACTGAAGGTGCATCAGGTGCAACCGTATCTTTCGGTGGTTCTTGCTCCTGCTCTTTTCGCGGATATTTTGTTGTATAAAAACTTAAAAGAGTAGTTGTTGGATAGTAAAAATCTAAAATTTCACGATAGTCTTTGCCTAGGCTTGCCATTTTTTGAGCACCGTATTGACTCATTCCAACACCGTGTCCATTTCCTTTCCCATTAAAAGTTGTGGATGTGCTTGTTTCATTTGTTTCCGTTACAAGCAGACTAAGCATCGCACGGCTGTTTAACATTGATTTTAGCTTCGTCGATGTTAAATCTTTTAATTCCAAATGATGAACCACTAGTTTTTGCGAACTGTCTACATCTCCTTTAACGAGGTAGTCCACTGTAATCGCACCTTTAGTCACACGGCCTCCTGATGAAGGAGCATAAAAACTCACCTTTGGAATAGAGGTGATTTTAATCGTTTTACCAGGATGCTTATTGGCTACTAACCATGACTTCAAATTATCCGTAACGGTTTTATCTTTTTCAGAAACCGTATTCCACCAAGCGCTATAGTTAGCTAAATCTTTTCCGGTTAAATCAATTTGCGTTTTTTGAACAGCTAACGTCCACGGCGTCTGCTTATCGTATGGATCTTCTTTCACCGGGAAATAAGAAAGCTGAGTTCCTCCCCAAGCATTGCTGTTTGATTCGGTTCTTCCTCCGTTGCTTGATGAGAAAACGGCGTTGATTAATTTATTGTTGTATGTGACTACTTGTCCGAATGTCTCATCTACTGCTTTGTTTGTGCTGTCGTACCACGTATAGCCACCGTATACTTGATAGCTTACCGTGTCATTGATTACTTTTCCTGCATAGCTCATTGCGTATGTTCTCGCTGCTACTGCCTGAGTTTTTAAAGCTTGCAGATTCCAAGATGTATAGACTTCATTTGGCACAACGCCTTTTAAATAGTCTTCAATCGGCAGCGTATTAACAGGTCTGACGTACGTTCCTTTTTCATTTGTAAACGCAACGTCCCCTAAGTACTGTCTGCCGTTAATAGATACGGGATTTTTATAAAGAGACGGTGTAATTTCAAAGCTTGTAAAATCACCTAAGACAGTGCTTCCTTGTTTTAGAGTGACACCTTGAGTTGTTGCTGTTACCGTATACTCTGTATTTGCCTTTAAGACCAAATCCGAGTTTTTAATAGTGTATAAATGAGACGGCTTAATTGTAATTGCATGATGATCTCCTAAATAGTTTACTAATTTTACAGACACAACTGGTTCTACCGTTTCAGCTTTCACGCTAGCAAGCGGCGTGAATTGAAACAGCAGTACGCTTAGTACTAAAGCAAATGCCGTTAACTTTCTCATCTTGTTCCCCCATTTTCATGTACTGTCTAACGCATTTTAATATCACTCGTTATATCGACACAGTTTTATAAAAATTAAAGCATTTTACCTAGTTTTCTTTTCTGCTCGTCCATTTTTTTGTCGAAAAAACGCTTCTTTATATCATATGAACGACAAAAAAAACGTGTGACATAAATCAATTGATTTAGTCACACGCTTTTATAGGTCTTTTCACCTTTTATTTTTTCATTTCTTCATATGCCGCTATACCATCTGCAATATGATTCATCAGCTTTGTAAGGTAAGCCTGATCAGACAGGTTCCGGTCTTCTTCTGGATTCGTCATATATCCCAGTTCAACTAGCGTTACAGGTACAGTCGACCAGTTGAATCCTGAAAGATCACTGCGATAGCGAATGCCGTCTGCTTCGACAAACTGATCTTTTTTCACCTCTGTCAGAATAGCTTGAGATGCCTGCAGACTGCTTTGATAAATAGACTTTGTATAGGAATTATCTTCTGCAGGAGTAAGCACAGAAAATCCTTTTACAGAAGCATTTTCAGAACCATCTGCATGTATACGTACGTGTAAGTCAGCTTCTGAATTGTTCGCAAGCTCCGCTCGTTCCCGGTTGCTGATATCTACATTATCAGAACTCCGAGTAAGCTTTACGGTTATGCCTTTTTCTTCGAGCAGCTGTTTTAATATCATAGAAGCTTCCAACGTCAGCTTGTATTCCGGCTTCTTGGTCACTACGCCTGATGTGCCTCCGGAAACCTTTATTTTTGTTTCTGCTGATCCCGGTCCGATTGGCTCTTTCTCTAGGTTAGCCTGAGATTGATGACCCGGGTCAATGTAGACTAAAAAAGGAGGAGGATCCGCTTTTTCAGGCATGTTGTTTTTTACATTTTTCACTTCATTATCTGCTTCATGAGGCTGTACTGCTTGAAACTGTGAAATGGGCTGCTTCACTCTTTCTCCCTGCGCATGAGCTTTTGGTACATCTCCGCTAACAACGGCTTTCTCTGTTTGACCTTTCATCATAAAGAAAAATGAGAGTACTGCTACTATTGCAACAATACCTATTCCATAACTCCATACTAAGCGCTTCATCTTCGCTCACCAAACTTTCGAATAGAGTGGGATATTCCTTATGTTAAAGTACAAAATGTGTTAACATTATTATCTCACAGAATATGGATTTTTTTGTATAAAACGTTAAAAATAATATCGGCAATATGTTATGTATATGCAAACAAAAACAACACTACATAATGTAGTGTTGTTTTCCAAAAAAAATGACGGATGGTTAAATCCGTTTTGCACCAATATAACGTGCTTTCCAGTAGCTATTGCTAAGAGATGTAATCGTCACGCCTTTAGACGTAGAAGCTTGAAGAAACTGATTATTTCCTAAGTACACGCCTACATGTGAAGGACCTTTTTTATATGTTTGAAAGAAAACTAAATCTCCTTTTTGAAGCTTTGCTTTTGAAACGCTTGTCCCTACTCGATACATTTGCTCGGTTGTGCGCGGAAGTGTTTTTCCAGCCTTTTTGAAAATGTATTGAATAAATCCTGAGCAGTCAAAACCTTTTGTTGTTGTGCCTCCCCATTTATAAGGAACACCCATTAATTTTTTACCAGTAGCAATAGCCGTGTCCTTGTATGAATATGACGCTGCTTCTACTGTTTGAGCAGGTGCAATAAACGGACTGGCTCCGCTAAATAAGACTGCCGCTGCCGTTATAGACCCAATGATGGCTTTTTTCATTTTTCTCCTCCATTATGTAACCAAACGTTACGTTTCTATGAACCTATTTTTCAATATGTTCGGTTTAATTATAATGAAAAAAGCCTCAAAAACTATTACGCTATGATTAAATAATGTTACAAAATGGTTACTTAGGAATTTTTATCTTTAGATATGTATAAAAGAGGTTGAGACATACCTAAGTCAATCCAATTTACAGACGAATAAATGAGCTAGTATGAATCGCTTGTTACGCGGCAGTTGATTTCCGTGCAAAACTTCGCTTTCCGCGGGCGGCCGCTGAGCCTCCTCGTCGCGTACGCTCCTGCGGGGTCTCACCTATTCCGCTTTTCTCGCAGGAGTCTTCGTCTTGCCCTCCAATCACAAGCTAGAAGCAACTATAGAAATGAAACCTTCGTTCACTCTGCCAATAAAAAATCCGAACGAGTTGGATTCTCCATCAAGAATCTCCATTCATCGTTCGGATTTCCCTTCAATTAAAACACTTTTGTCCAGCCTCTTTTTCTCTTACTTTTCTTTTTGCTGTTTCAAAATTAAGTCCTGTTTCGCTTTGGCATCATGATGCTGCGCTAACTCACGTGAAAATTCTTCATTTGCTTGATCCGGAGCAATTTTTAACTCTTTTGGTGTTTGAGGCAGTGACCCTTTGTTGTTATGTGATGATTTGTGATTATTTGCTCTTCCCATGTTGAGACCTCCTTGTATCAATCATTTGTTTTTCATCTTTAGTTACTATTCCCAATTTTTCAAAGCAAATTCAAACGAAAAAAGATCCGAACGAATAATCGTTCGGATCTTTTTTCAACTACAATGCTTTTGTCCCAGACTCTTTGTTGTTACGATACTTTTTTTGTTACTTCGTTAATGTAAGCTTCCTTGTCTTTATCGTTAAATTGACCTTCCCACTTCGAAATGACAATCGCACCAAGTGAGTTTCCAATTACGTTTACCGCTGTACGTCCCATATCTAACAAACGGTCGATTCCAGCGATAAAAGCAAGCCCTTCTACCGGAAGTCCTACAGATCCAAGCGTTGCAAGCAGTACAACAAACGATACGCCAGGAACTCCTGCAATTCCTTTAGATGTAACCATTAAAATTAATATCAGTGAAATTTGCTGTGTGATGCTCATATCAATACCGTACATTTGCGCGATAAAAATCGCAGCAAGCGCTTGATAAAGAGTAGATCCGTCTAAGTTAAACGAATACCCCGTCGGAATAACAAAAGATGTAATGGCTTTAGGACATCCGAACTTTTCCATTTTCGCAATAATACGCGGCAATACCGTTTCTGAACTTGCAGTTGAAAATGCTAACAGCAATTCATCTTTTAACACTTTTAATAAGTGGAAGATGTTAACGCCTGCCCATTTAGCTACAAGTCCTAGTACAACTAATACAAAGAAAATCATTGTGCCGTAAGCAACAATTACAAGCTTACTAAGCGGAATTAGAGACGCTAGTCCAAATTTTGATACGGTTACACCGATTAATGCAAATACGCCAAACGGTGCAAACTTCATAACTAAATTCGTTACCCAAAACATCGCTTCTGCCGTGCCTTCAAAAAATCTTAAAACCGGCTTGCCTTTTTCACCGATTGATGCAATTCCAAGTCCAAATAGGACCGAGAAGAAAATAATTGGCAGCATGTCGCCTGCAGCAATTGACTCAAATACATTCGTTGGAACGATGTGAACAAATGTTTCTACAAATCCTTTTTGCTCTGTAGCTTCTGCCGTTGATGTGTAGCTGCTGATATCTGATTTTTCAAGACCGCTGCGGTCCACACCAGTACCAGGGTGAAGCAAGTTAGCTGCTAATAAGCCTACAACAATGGCAACCGTTGTAATGATTTCAAAGTAAAGAATTGTTTTTCCGCCTAATTTACCAAGCTTCTTAATATCACCAACACCCGCAACGCCCACAATGATACTAGATATAACAATCGGCACCACAATCATTTTAATTAAATGAATGAATACGTCTCCAATTGGCTGCAGCACTTCAACTGCTTTAGGATTTCCGTAAAAAATGGCCCCTACAATAATACCTGCAATCAAACCAATTAAAATTTGTCCTGCTAATCCAAGCTTTTTGAACATATCTTTGCACCTTCCTTCTTTTTTCTAACAGCTCGAAGCTGTTTATTTGCACTTACTGTATTCAACAGATACAATTCCATTAAGAACTGTTTATTAAGTAGTTCTTTTATTCATAAGATTACATTATCATAGGCATCACAAAATCTAACAAAAACCTACTGAAACTAACAAAAAGTTTTTAGAAAATTACAAAATGAAAACGCTGTAGTTTTTTTACTACAGCGTTTGTTTGACTTCATAATAGAGCATTTGAATAAATTTTTTTACGTTTATACGACTCGGAGTGCTGCTTTTTCCCGTCCCTTTTTCTATATCTCTCATGCGCTGATGCACCATTGAAAAATCGAAAAACTTAGAAGCGTAATTTTCAAATTTAGGATTAAAGAAGTCAACCATACCAAGAGAGGTCAAATGATTTAAAGACTGATAAATAGCTCTTCTTACTCGCTGCTCGGCTGCTTTCATTTCTTTTTGCAGCACGTCTTCTGAAAAAGATGAACCAAGCTTTCTCACGGTAATTTTCTCAAAAATCTCTTTGAGAGAAGGAAAATGCTGTTCATACATCGTGCTTTTTTCCGTTTGATGCAAGTAATTGATGATTTCAATCAAATCTTTACTTCCGCTTTCTCCTAAAATCCCAAGTTCTCTTAAAACAAACCTGCACGCTTCTGCCGGATCGCTTTCTTTTTTATCAAAAGAAGGCGTTTTTTGCTGATTTCCTACATTAAGTACGGTATTTAACGATTCTTGAATTTTCTCCATCGATTGTTGAACATGAATTCGTTCAATTACTTTTTGAATGACCATGAGCACTTCCATACGATTAAGCGGCTTCGTGATATAGTATTCAATGCCAAGCGAGTAGGCTTTTCCAATCAAATCTTTCGTTTCTACCTGTGACATCATAATAATTTTCCCTTTAAAACTATCCTTTATTTTGCGCACGGTTTCGATTCCGTCTTGAATCGGCATTAATAAATCAATAAATAAAATATCGATCTGCTGCAATAAAGAAACTTGATCATTTAACACGATCCCGTCTTCTCCTTCTCCTATAACCTCCCCTAGATCATTATCTTCAATAATTTCGGCTAACATTGAACGAAAGACTTCGTCATCATCTATGATATAAAATCGCATATTAGTCCTTATCCCCCATTAACGTAGAAATAGGTAAATCTATAGCAAATTGAACACCGGGGCTTGGAGACAGATTAACAAATTGAATATTCCCTCCCAGCTGCTCCGTCATTTGCTTAACGTAGACAAGCCCAAGACCCGTAGAAGGCGTTCCGTCCTTTGCATATTTGGATGTAAATCCCGCTTTAAAAATGAGACGTTCATGCCTTTTTTTCACTCCGGGACCGCTGTCTCTTACATACAATAAAATGCGGTCTTCTTCTCGACATACATCGATAATAATCGCGCCTTCTTCTTCAATCGCTTCGACCGCATTCGTTACTAGGTTATTAATTAATGATAAAAACAAGTAGACGTGATAGCGAGGATGCTCTCCTAAAATCGAATATGAAAAATGAATATCTTTTGCTAACATCGCCGCATATTTTTCGTTGCTGCGCATGACGATTTGAAGCAGACTTCCGATTTCCATATACTCAGAAAATTCTTCTTTTGTAATGACCTTGGACAGTCCTGCTGATATCCGCTGGTTGTCTTTTTTAATATCATGTACTTCTCCTGCAATTTGTAATGCTTTTTGGCTAAAATCGTGCAGTGAAGTAAGCTCGTGGATATCCGCTTCGTGTAATTCTTCATACAAATCATACGACTTTTTCGTAATTCTTTCAGCGTCCTGCAGCGTTTTTTTCAAATGAATGGATTCCTCATATAAATTTGAAAGCACAACAAGCAGCTGATCATTTTTTTGAGAGATTTGTCGTTCTCTCAGCTGCCCTTCGTAAAGTTTGATCATGCTAAACAGGCATAAAACAAAGAAACTTCGAAAGACGCCTACAATAAAAATTTGCATGAACTCTGGAAACACAATATGATGGTGAACCATCACATACATACAAAGCAATTCCATCCCGCCTGAAACCGTTTCGATAATGATGCTCCATATGCCAATAATCCAAGGCTTTGAATGAAAATCGTTAATTTTAAACCACGAAAAAGAAATGGCATAAACGAGATAATAAATCCCCGCTGAACACCTGATCTGCAAAGAATGCAGAAAATCAAATGATTCGTAATTATACCAGTCAAGGTACATCCGAAAGCCCACTATAGCACTCGCAACTAAAATACCTGGTATTACAGGAGATACCTTTCTTAAAAGCAGCAGTGAAAAGAAAAAAATGGGCACAGCAAAGCTAACTCTATACGTATCATGAAAAGGATAATATTTAAGCTCTCCTGCTAGCGGCACAACGACTATCATCACTAGAATGAGTAAAACATCTTTTTTTACTACCGTATCAACTTTCATCGTTCACTTCCTGCACTTTTTGAACATAAGTATATAGTTTAGCAATCTAAAAGACAATCGCTCTTCTCTATATTTTTTACATTCCTACTTTCATTTATAAATATAGCCCATATATAAACAGTTATTTATTCTCTTTCATTATTCTCTGTAGTTTTTTAGATTTTCTTGTTTTATTTTGTAATTTTTGTTGTATAGTAGAAGTACCTTTTAAAATGTGAGGCTGTATCACAACTATTCAATTATTATTACATCACCTGATAGCTACACTAAAAAGGAAAACTATTATTTTATAAGGGGAGCTTATTTTACAATGTGGATCATTACCGTTTACTCGAAAAACCAAAGTCCGACTATGTTTGAATTTGAATCAGAGGTAGAGGCAAAAAAGACGTTTCAGGAGATTAAAGGGTGTAAGATCCTATCGGAAGTTATTTACTATAACGACCGAGTTCCCGCTTTAGCGTAAATCAGTTGATGTAGGAAATTTTACAAATTATCGGTTAAAAGCCACGTAAAGAGCCAAAGGATGGAACTATTCCTTTGGCTCTTTGCTGTTTGATTAGAAAAAACGAGGCTGAGACATAATGACATGAGCTGAACCGCTTTTGACACCGCAGTTGATTTCCATGCAAGGCTTCGCTTTCCGCGGGCGGCCGCTGAGCCTCCTCGTCGCTTGCGCTCCTGTGGGGTCTCACCTGTTCCGCTTTTCCCGCAGGAGTCTTCGTCTTGCCCTCCAATCAACTTCTAGAAGGGTCTAACGTTGACCCTAATAAAAAAACGAACCACTAATCAAACGTGTTGATCAATGGTTCGTTTTTCACTTCGTCTAACATACTTTTGTCCCAGCCTCGTTTTGCTTTGTGAGCATACTGACTGCCCACATTACGATAAAGTTGACAAGCAGCGCAATAAATCCGACATTGATATCCTTCATTTGCTGAGGCAGTGACGGGAACAACGTCCCAATAGTAGATCCGCTGATTGTAATATAGGCTACTACAATAATTCCAGCAACAATCCCCCACGCTGCTCCTTGTTTCGTTACAAAGTTATTTTTCTTCAAGCTGAAAAGCAGAGATGGAAACAGCTGTGTCATTAGACTATAGCCCATTAAAATAATTGTTGACAGCGTCGTTCCTCCGTTTAACGTAAAGTAAACAGAAATAAGAGCCACAACCGGTACAAAGCTTTTCGCTAAACGAGCAATACGCGCTTCGCTTGCTTGAGGCGCAAACGGTTTGTATATGTTTTTAGCCAGCAGCGTTGACGCACTCATTAACAGCATCGACCCCGGCACAAGCGCTGTCAGCAAACCCGCTCCTCCTATAATTCCAATAAACCAAGGGTCAAAGGTTTGGATTGAGATCCGTAACAGCGCAAGATCCACGTCTCCTCCGCTTAAACCAGGAACTTTTAAAATAGCTGCAAATCCAACAAAAAATACAAAAAGCAGCATCAGCGTATAAAGAGGACTAATGATTGCATTTTTACGAAATACCTTTGCATTTTTCGCTGTATAGCTTGAACTAAACACCTGCGGCCACATATAAAAACCAAGTACTAGTAAAATAACGGTCGAAATAAACCACGAGACGCTTAATCCTTGCTCAGGAAACTTTAAAAACCCTGGCTTCGCTGTATTCACGGCTTCAAACATCGGACCGTATCCTCCGTAATAATGAAAAGGTAAATAAATGCCTAAAAATCCAATCACAGCAAGCATCATAATGTCTTTAATAACGGCCGTCCATGCAGAACCGTGGATACCGGATATCATAACATACAGCGTTAAACTGATAGCTCCCATCCAAATGGCTGCTGGCATTGAAATGGCGCCGTATGATGCTTGTGATACAATAATCCCCAATCCTTTTAACTGCACAACAATAACAGGAATGACAGCAATCACTCCTACAGCAGCTACAAGCACACCAAGGTAAGGGCTTTTATATTTGCTTACAAAAAAATCAGGCTGCGAAACGAGCTTATGATCTCTTGCATACTTCCAAATAACAGGAAGAAGCCAGTATGATAAGACATATGATAAGCTAATATAAATTAAGACATAAAGTGCGGGTGCTCCTTTTCCATAAGCCCATCCGCTTCCGCCTAAAAACGAAAACGTTGTATAGATTTCTCCGGCCATCAGCACAAACACTAAAACAGCCCCGAAACCGCGGCCGCCTACCGTCCACTGCTCCAAGTTCATATCCTTGCCTTTGGTTGATCGTATGCCAAGAAAAATAGCGGCCACTAAAAATAGTAAAATAATAATAAGTGCACTATTCATTCTTCTTCCCCTTCCCGATTTCTGGGATCAAGCTTGTACATAACCCCTAAAATAATGGACGTAAGCACCACCCATATCACCATCCAAAACATATTGAACGGCATACCGAGAACAAACGGAGTCACTCGATTAACAAAAGGGAGAAAACCTAATATGCCTACGAACGGAAGGACAGACAAAATATAGATAAATTTCATGACTAAACTCCTCCGACTTTCTAAAACTAACTTCTTTATATTACCACATATTCCGTGTATTCAATGAAGGAATGCTTGCATTTAAACTGAAATAATCTCCAAAAGATAAAATATTCTGTACTATTTTACAAAAATACTGTTTTCATTTTTCTGAATAAATAGTATAATTTCTTCTTATAGTTCGCAGGAGGTATCGTACAGATGAAAACAATAGAGAAAATCAGTACATTTGCAGGAAAAACGTTTACGCTTTGGGTTATTTTAATTTCCATTATTGCCTACTCATTCCCAGAGCACTTTGTATGGATTGGAAAGTACATCGTTCCGCTCTTAGGAATTGTCATGTTTGGAATGGGATTAACGCTGTCAGCGTCTGATTTCAGCGAAGTATTTCGAAGACCGAAAGAAGTAGCACTAGGCGTGGTGGGACATTTTATGATTATGCCGCTTCTTGCATTCGGTTTGGCGATTGGCTTAGATTTACCAAAAGAAATAGCAGTGGGCGTTATTTTAGTAGGCTGCTGTCCAAGCGGCACATCATCAAACGTAATGGTCTTTTTGGCTCGAGGAAACGTTGCGCTCGCAGTTGCTATCGCTTCTGTTTCAACCATTTTAGCACCGATTGTTACACCGCTTCTTATTTTATTATTTGCAAGCAAGTGGGTCGATATTGATATCATGTCTCTTATTATTTCCATTATACAAGTTGTCATCATTCCGCTTGCTCTTGGATTTACGATCAAAAAGTTTTTTGGGAAAGCTGCAGAAGCAAGTTCCAAAGCTCTTCCCCTTGTTTCAGTAGTCGCGATTGTCTTGATTGTATCTGCCGTTGTGGCAGGAAGCCAAGCACAGCTCGCTAAAACGGGCGGTATCATTTTTGCCGTAGTTGTTCTTCACAATATTCTTGGTTTCACAATCGGCTTCTTCTTTGCCCGCTTATGCGGAATGGATCTAGCTAAACAAAAAGCAGTGGCAATGGAAGTTGGCATGCAAAACTCAGGGCTCGGCGTCACTATCGCTTCCACTCACTTTTCGCCGCTAGCCGCTGTCCCAAGCGCCATCTTCAGCGTCTGGCACAACATCTCAGGCTCAGTGCTAGCCTTTATCTTCAGCAAACTAAAAGACAAAAACCAGCCCTCTTCTAACAAAAAAATGGCTGGCTGATACAATAAACTTATAAGGGAAGCACAAAAAGCTCCCTTGGCGAATGCCACCAACCGAAAGGGGGGTGGCATTCGCTTAGGTATAGAAAAAAGAGACATGGCGCTTTTGCCATGTCTCTTTTTTCTACATCGATTAAAAACTATTAGCCTCTTCCTGCTTGGAAAGAAGGGTATTTCGTCATACCGCCATCAGCAAATAATGTAATACCTGTTACATAGCTTGCTTGTGATGATGCTAAGAATGCTGCAACTGCTGCTACTTCTTCTGGTTTACCGATGTAACCCATTGGAATCATGCTTTCTACGTCTGCACGTTGTTCTGGATCTGCAAATTTCTCTGCGTTAATTGGTGTGTTCATCGCACCTGGTCCAATGTTATTTACGCGGATACCTTTTGGCGCATATTCAAGAGCCAATGTTTCCGTCATTAGTTTCATACCGCCTTTACTTGCTGCGTAGTGAACAAATAATGGCCAAGGAATCATTTCGTGAACGCTAGACATGTTAATAACGTTTCCTTTAATGTCGTTTTCAACGAAATATTTAATTGCTTCACGGCTTCCTAAGAATGCACCTGTTAAGTTTGTATCAATAACTTTGTTCCAGTTGTCTAAAGATAGCTCATGAGAAGGAACTGGGTTTTCAACACCAGCATTATTAATCATTACGTCTAATGTACCGAATTCTTTAATAGCTGTTTGAACAAGATTTACAACGTCTTCTTCTTTTGTTACGTCGCCTTGAACGATGATTGCTTGTCCGCCTGCTTCTTCTACTTCTTTTTTCGCATCTAAAGCTTCTTCTTCATTGTTGTAATAGTTAATAACAACTTTTGCTTCTTCTTGACCGAAACGAACAGCCATTGCACGTCCTAAACCTGTTGATCCGCCTGTAATTACAACTACTTTATCTTTTAAATCTGTATACATAATAAAATCCTCCTAGTGTTTTCATTTATTCATACATACTACCATTAACTTTTACGTAAACGTTAACTTTTAGCCATTCCGAGGAATACGCCACCTAAAATGATGAGCACAATACCAATCGTAATTGAAATAAGCTGACGCTTTGTTTTCTTTTCTCCAAGTAAGAAGATACCGCCAAGCGTTGAAATAACGATTCCCATTTGTGATAATGAGAAGCTTGTTGCAACCCCTACTTTAGGTTGAGAAATAAATAAGAACATGTTACCAGCTGCCCAAATCAGGCCTGGAATAATGTTACGAATTGCGTATTTATTAAACGGTTTGTGTTTATAAGTAAGTATAAGTCCACCAATTAACATACCAATTGCTTGTGGGAATAGTGCCGACCAGCCGTCTACATTAAATAAACGCGCGACAACTACATACACTAAGTATCCAATTGTTGAAACAATAAGGGTAATAATCCCTTTTTTGAATTGTCCAGATTGCTCTGGGTTTTTTTCGCTTTCTAGTGATGTTAGCACGATACCAATAACAATAAAAATAAGAGCTAACACGCCTAAAATAACGGTTGTTGTTGTTGACCACTCGTGAAACACGATAACACCAAATAGTGATGTCGTCACAAGCTGCATACCAGTTGAAATTGGCATGGTTTTTGAAACACCAATATAATCAATCGTTTTCAACTGATTACTTTGCCCAACTGCCCAAAATAATCCTGAAACGATTCCGACAATAAAAATAAGCGGCGTCAACACTGGATGAACTACGAAATAAATAACGGCTGAAAAGATCAGCGCACCAATTGTAGTTCCAAGCGTTTGACTGTAAGGACCTCCGCCCAATTTAACGTTGAACAGGACAATACTTCCCCAGAAAATCGCAGGAAGAATAGCCAAAAGGATATCCATTTGATACTAACCTTCTTTCTCAAACTCTTGATGTAATTGTAAATTTAAAGTACCTTTTATTTAACTAGGTAACTTTATGTAACCAATCTTAGACCTTTTTTCTTGATACGTCAATAATAATATGTCGATTCTGTGACTTTTTTTAAAAACTTTACAATACAGCGTTTTCAAGCTACTGAAAGTTTTGAAAATAAAAAAAGATAGCCTTTTCATTATCCAAATGCTAGTATATAATAACATTATAAGGGTTACTTTTAATATCCTATATACAATAAAGTAGGTGGCATGAATGAATGAATGAATTTGATGAGTTATGTCCAAAAGTGTGGAAAACGTTTGATATAATAGGAAAAAGATGGAATGGACTAATTATTTATGTCCTGATGAGCGGTCCTAAACGCTTTAGTGAAATTCACAGCAGCATTCCCTCTTTAAGTAAACGAATGTTAACCGAACGAATGAAAGAGTTAGAAGAAGAAGGAATTGTAATCCGGCACGTTATTCCTGAACGTCCGGTTCGTATTGAATATATCTTAACTAAAAAAGGATCAGAGCTTGGTATGATCTTGGGACCCGTCAGCAAGTGGGCAAAAACATGGATAAAATAAAAAAGCCTCCAGTGAGGCTTTTTTTATGTTTGGTAGAGGATATAATTATTTTTCCCTTCTCTTTTCCCTTTGTATAACGCATCATCTGCATTTTTTAATAATAAAGCAGCCGATTCCCCGTCCTCTGGATAAATAGAAACTCCGATGGTAGTTGTTGTGCGCAAACAATAGCCCCGTACGTTCCAGCTTTGCTGAAGAGATACGTGAATTCGCCCAGCAATTTGTTCAATTTCCCGTCCATTTGTTACATTTAAAATAATGATAAACTCATCTCCGCCCAAACGATAAATGCGATCGCCTTTCCGTACACAGCTTTTTAATCTCTTCGTGTATGCTTTTAGAAATTCGTCGCCTATATGATGGCCATATTCATCGTTAATCTGCTTAAAATTATCACAGTCAAGAAACAAAAGCGCAAAAAACTCATCGCTTTTTTGCTGCCCTTTTTCAATCACTTTGTTTAACTCTTTTAATAACATCGCCCGGTTGGGAAGACCTGTTAAACTATCGTGAGTGGCTTCAAAATGAAGTTTATTTTCTAGCGCTTTTTGTTCTGTAATATCATTATGAATCGAGACATAATAAGTAATATTTCCGTCTATATCTTTTAACGGCACAATTGTGTTCGATACCCAGTACAACTGATGATGCTTCGTCCACATTTCAAGCTCCCCTCGCCATACTTTTCCGCTTTTTATTGTCTCACGCAGCTCAGAAAGGTCATGACGAAGCCCTGCATCTCGATAATACTTCCCCAATAAATCTTCTTTTTGATAATCTGAATAACGTATATACATATCGTTTATATAAGTGATAGTTCCATTTGCATCTAGAATCATAACGCTAGCTGATTCATCAAGCGCATATTTTATATTTTCAAGTTCTTTCAGCGTATAAGCCAGCTGTTCTTCTGCTTCTTTTTGAGGCGTAATATCTCGGTAAATCACCGAATAGGCGACCAGTTGATTTTGATCATCATAAATCGGTGAACAGCTGACAGATACACACACGCTTTCGCCACTTTTGGTGTACCTGACTGTTTCATAAGGAGGGAGCGTCTTACCATTTTTTAATTCTTTGATTAATTTAAGGTTTTCTTTTCCCTCTTCTTTTGATACGATGTCCATCTCTTGACGGCTTTTTCCTATAACTTCTTCTTTTCTCCACTGAAATAGCTTTTCAAATGCTCCATTGACTGTTAAGACCTTCTCATTACAATCAGCAATTAGAATGGCATCTACCGTGTTTTCTAGAAACGCATCGAGTAAGCGCGTGCTCTCTTCCTGCGTTTTTTTATAATGAATTTCTTGAGCCATGACAAGGACATGTGAAGGGGTTGTCGCTTGATTAAAGAGAGGGGTAAATGTTACTTCATATGCATGCCGTTCGGGATGAAAAAGCTGTATGTATTGATATTGAATCGGTTCTTTCGTGGCAATGGCTTTTTCACAAAGTGTGTAAAAAAGCAGATTTTCTTCTTTATTGATTATCTTGTCTTTCATTTTGTCAAAGAATTGCTGAGCGGCTTTATTACATTCTTTATAGTACAGCTGATGTCTTTTTTGCTGAATTACAATAACGGGCTGCGGCATATTCATAAAATAAAATTGGAATATCCCTTCACTATACATACTACATATCCTCCATCTGCCTTTGGAATTTCACTCAACGTCTTGTTTTGATATGCAATTCACCCATTATCCCAAAACAACACGTCTTCTTTATCTCTTAAAATATTTTAACAATCGCACAAAATCACATAATTTTATAAAAATTCAAGATATCTATGCTGCATATAAGTCTAATTACCCGTTCCTATATTACGATAAATTATCTATTTAGTGAAGCATATGGGTTAAGAGTTCAGCAGCCGTTCTCGTCTGAATAAACCGCGGTACTTATTATAAGTTAAGTAGGAAGAGATCGACTGCGGCATGCCCAGCAAATAGCCTTGAGCAGCATGTAGATTTAACGAAATTGCTGCGGCTAAATCTTTATCTCGTTCCACGCCTTCTAAAATGAGATTCGTATGCGGATAATAGTTAACAAGCAAATCAATCAGATCTTTCTTTTGTTTGCAGTCAGCTAGCCCTTCCGCATAGCTTCGATCTAATTTCATATAGTGAGGTTCGTACATGCTCACTTGTCTCATCGCTGCAGCCCCTGCTCCAAAATCATCAATCGCGATTTTGAAACCGGCCTCTTTTAAACTCATTACTCGGGCAAAAAGAGCAGGCGATTCCCATAAAAGCTTTTCATGAAGCGTTTCATTTAACTCCCATACAATGCGATGCTTCGCATTTTTATAGGTGTTCAACAGATATGTTAAAAACAGTTGGAAATGCGGATGGAGAAGAGTAGATGGAAACACATTGATAAATACATCCTCTGATTTCAATACCTCAAACGGAAAGTTCTTTATAGCCCCTTCAATTGCCATCGTATCAAGCTTGTACAAATAATTATGGCATCTTGCCAGTGAAAACAACTCTTCAATTTGCCCTTTTGCGAAAGCTGTGCGCAGCAAAGCCTCAAAACCCAGCGTCTCCCACGAATTCAACGCATAAATAGGCTGATATACAAACTGAAGGTCTTCATACGTCAGTTCCTTTAAAACATGAGCATCCATTCTTTCGTTTAATCACCTTTCGTTTTCAATATACTATTTCTTCCATAACCTAAACTTATAAAAATATATCCTAAAAACAGCTAATTGTCCATTAAAAGTAAGATATTCCATTAGGCGATTTAGGTATTTTGAGACTTGCTGGAGGCTTATGATAGCAACAAAGAAGTGTTTTAGAGACTTTTATGCTTTTGATAGATAGGCTGTAAAGGATGTTTCAAAAAAGAGATTGAGACATAAGTAACTCAACCCATGTAAAGATGAGCAAATTAAATAAAGGGACTAGTATAGATTGCTTGTGACACCGCGGTTGATTTTCGTGCATGGCTTCGCTTTCCGCGGGCGAGCGCTGAGCCTCCTCGTCGCTTACACTCCTGCGGGGTCTCACCTGTTCCGCTTTTCCCGCAGGAGTCTTCGCCTTGCCCTCCAATCAACCGCTAGAAGCACCTAATATGTGAAACTTACGTTTACCAGATACTTAGCGCAATAACCTCTTATCGTTAGTTTGTAATCATAGACAAATTGCTCGTACTGATAAATAGACGCTCGTTGGAAAATTAACGATAATAGCCTATATACAGCATTACCAAAAAACATTATACCTACATACCTACAGCTAATATACTAACAGCTAAAGCAAATCCTATAACTTTCTTCATCTAAATTGTTACCTCTTCTTCTCTATAAATTCTCTACTATTTCCCCTCATTAAAATGAATATTTTTTAGCATTTTTAAAAACCATTTCTTCCTATCCATTTGATTTGTTTCTGTATTTTCTCCTACACTATCGTATATTAATTTGATTACCTTATCAGAGCTTTTATCTGCTACGTATGCAACATAAAGGTTAGGTGGATTTTCTTTACTGTCATATACTATATGCTGGTTAGTACCGCGAAAATATGTATAGGCAGAATCATAATAAATTCTTGTATTAGAGGTTTCTAACTGTTTAGGTTTTTTACTGTCTAATTGTTCTTTAAATAAACTCTCTACATAAATTAATTCTGATTTTGTGTCGTTCTCGGAAAATTCAGCCTTTATAGCGTACGTTTGTTGATCATTTTTAAAGGGTTTAATATAAGCGGCTGACCAATTTTCATATGATTCGCCATTTCTAGTGTAATCCTCGCGATATTTATGTAAAACTTGATACTCTTTTGGAAACCACATCGTATACTGACCTGTCTTAGACTTAAACTCATAAAATCCGTCGCCTACTTTTTTATCTTTGTCCAAGAACTTACGGGTGAAGTGATCATCAAAAGCTGGGACATTTGGATAGCGGCTTTCGTTTATTAGCCATATGGCTCCTGTTAAAATAACCGTTCCTGCAATAGTTGCAATAATAGTCTTCGTACGTTTCTTCATCCTCTGACATCTCCGTTGTTTTCTGGTCTAAAATGAATACTTTTTAACATTTTTAAAAATTGCTTATTTGTTTTGTCACCTTCATTTTTTGATAAGTTATTACCTATAGAGTCATAAGATATTTCAATTGTCTTATTTGAATGTTCATCAACTACGTAGGCAACATATGTATTGGGTATGTAACTACTTTTATCCTCAATTACTTTCTCCTCCATACCCTTGAAGTAAGTATAGGCATTATCATAGTAGATTTTTTTATCTTTCGTTTCTATTACCTTTGGTTTATTAGCATGAAATCTTCTTTTAAAAGTAGCCTCTACAAACACAGCTTCATATTTGGTGCTCCGCTCAAAAAATTTCAAGTTCAGTTGACCAATCAAATTTTCCCCTTTTTATTTTTTAGTCGATAAGGCTCTCCAATCTTCATAATTTTGTCCGTTCTTTGAATAGCCTTGACCATCGTCATTCGCTATTACAAATTCTTCTGGAAACCACATCGTATACTGTCCTGTCTTTGACTTAAACTCATAAAATCCGTCGTCCACTTTTTTATCTTTATTCAAAAATTCACGCGTGAAATGATCATCAAAAGCTGGAACATTTGGGTAGCGGCTTTCGTTTATCATCCATATTCCACCTATTAAAATAGCGACTCCTGTAATGATTGCGGGAAGGGTCTTCGTACGTTTTTTCATTGTCCTACACTCCCTTTATTATTCTTTTGAAATAAATGGGACTTAATGTAAATTGTTTAACATATAAAACTCCCTCAGACCACCGTCTGAGGAATAACAGTATCCCTTATGTTAATTCACTTTCATCCATTGATTCTTTATATCGAATTTCGTACTCTCTCTTATGCATATCTGTAACAGAATGCATAAAACTCATAATATGCTGAAATGCTCCAGTATCATACTGCTGAGCCCTTAGCGTATATCCCCGCTCAGCTGCTTCTAATTTACTTTTAACCGCATCCGCAAACTCACCCGTTTGGTTTTCTAAATAGCTTTTAGCATGCCAAAGCTTTTCATTTACTTCTTGATCCTTTTTGATTAACTCTTTAATCCTTTTTGCCTGCTCGTCTTTGAAGTCATCACTATCAAATTCAAACGTGTATTTACCGCTCGTTGTTCCTGTGTGTGTAAAATCAAAATCAAACAATTAAATCCCCCCTACTACTTCTTTCATGCTTTTAATATCTGAAGCTACCGATTCGTCAGCTTCCATCATCTTCTCGAAATTTTGGAAGAACGCTTCAAGAAACTTTTGATAGTATGTAACTTCCTCTTGAATAGAAGAAATAATCTCTTCAACAGGAGTAAATACACTATCGTCTAGCGGGTCAAACGTTTTGTCAAACGTCACTTTTTCAGCCACACGCTTTTGTCCAAACCATGCGAGGGTAGCGCCGTCTTTATCTGCCTTTTCCATAAATGACTGGGGAGAAGCTTCTTCTCTGGATATTTTCATTTTTAACTTTTTCTTCTTAGCTTCGAAGACTTCGTTAATTTCACTATGTAAATACTGCTTTAGTGCATTTAAGTTTGCTTCTTTGTCTTTGATGGCATTAGCACAGTAATAAACAAACTTCTTCATTTGTTCATAATCTAGCAAGATTTCTTCCTGAGATCCTGAATCAAAAACCTGATAATACGTCTTCATAGCATTAGCTTCTGTGTATTTGACAACGTAATTAATTCCGTGGAGTTTTGCTTGATTTCTTTGAGATATTCCTTTAATCCCTTGTACTAAAACTCCAGGACTTTTTATCGCCTGTTTCGTCAAGAAAAATGCACCTTCTGTTCCTAGCACAATCCCAGGAAGATGCTTAAGCGGCTTTTCCTTAACATCATCAACATATGATGGAATATTGAGAAGAACACTGTCGTCTACATGGGCGTTTGCCAAAGATAATCCTCCAATTATATTGGATACTCCAGAGTTATATCTGACTTCGTCAAGTTTTAAAAACAAGTTCCATTTGGCTAACCTTTTCAGAGGGTATTCTCCAATATTAATCATTTCTTCTGTATTCATATTTCCAAGCATGGTTACTTTATTACCTGCATACCAACTGCCAGGGAAAGATTGCGCATGCATAGGTTCACCTTTTACCCAGGTATGACTGATGGTAGCTTTCTGCTTTTTATAATAGGAGTTGGCTAAAACTACTAATTTTTTTGAAGACACTCCATTTCTTTTACCAGTTTGTTGTTCTACATAATTTGCAAACTTCCTATCTAACCTTTGCAACTGCTTGACATTAACTGGAGCATCATTTAAGCCTCTTATGTTTACAAAATTCTTAGTTATAAGTCCAAGGGTCACTATCAGATGTCCCCCTAAAGAATGACCATCCCCATACCTTTTTATTTTTGAATTTGAGCTTTTAATTTTTTTCTCAACTTCCTCATACATAACTTTTGCATCTTGAACTTGATTATTTCTCTCTCCGCTTCCAATTCCTAATGCGTCATACACGACATCTCCAAAATCTTTAGAGGGTTCCGTTCCTCTAAAGATATAATATACTTCGTTAATGTGATTTTTTTTGTCATAAAAGTGGACAGCGGCACCATCGAACCCTGAATTTTCTCCAATACCCATTTCTTTACTACTATAAATCTCAAAATTTGGAGGTTCTTTCCCTGTAGTTTCCTTGTATATTTCCTTAATTTCTTTTTCCTTACCGGCTAACCCCGTATACTCAAGTTGAGTAATCTTATTTCTTAAATTATTGTCCAACACGGGTTTTTTACTCATTTTCATTGCCCTCACGGAATCTGATATTTTTTAATATTGTTAGCAACCATTTTTTTTCTGTTACTTTATTATTTTTTTGGCCCCCTTTACTTTTATCAAACCATAATTCGATTGCATTATTGGATTTTTTATCAACTATATATGCTATATATGTGTTTGGAGCATGTTCTTTGCTGTTATGCTTTACTACTTCTTGTGTTCCTTTAAAGTATGTATAAGCTGCATCATAGTAGATCCTGGTACTAGCAGTTTCAAAATTATTAGGTTTATTGGTATTTAGCTGTTCTTTAAACATATTTTCTACAGTAAATGATTCATTTTCAGCCTTTCTTGCATTTGAAAATGTTACTTCGATATAATCTCCCCCAGTATCTCCAGCTTTGTCATTAACATCTTTCGCTATCCACCTTTCATAAGAATTGTCATTTATTACATAATCTTCCTCGTTCTCCTTTATAAGCTGATACTCCTCCGGAAACCACATCGTATACTGCCCTGTCTTCGACTTAAACTCATAAAACCCGTCATCCGCTTTTTTATCTTTGTTTAAGAATTCACGCGTAAAGTGATCATCAAAAGCAGGGACGTTTGGGTATCGGCTTTCGTTTATCATCCATATTCCTCCTATTAAAATAGCAGCTCCTGCAATGACTGCAATAATGGTCTTCGTACGTTTTTTCATTGTCGCACACCCTTTTAGTTATGTTATAACCTATGTTTTATACATGTTCGATACTATCATACTTATAATGGGAGAGTCATAAGCAGAACGAATCAAAGAACCATAATTAGGAAGCGGTTATTTTTTACTATCACTTACCCTTTCTTTTAAATAAATAATCGTTTCTTGTTTTATCATTGTTACCTTTGTTAATGATTTCTCTCAATAAAGAAAACCCCACTTTCAACAAAGTGAGGTTGATTACATAATATGGGCCATTTACTGAACGCTTCGCTCTCCTTGTGCTAGCACATCAATTTCAGCGTCAATCTTCACGCTGTGGGTTTTCCCATCAAGTCCAAGAATCACAATTTCGTATTGCTTGTTAGCAAGGACAATCGATTCGATAATACCTTTATGCTGTCTTAATGCATATGCTTTTGCACGGCTTTTAGTTAAAGGAATCGTTTTTTCTTTCAAAACATTGCCGGTTTCGGCGTTAATTTTTACTTTGTGCTCTTCTCCGTTTAACGTAAGGATGTCTACTGTATAAATAGGAAGAGTGAGTATTTTACTCAGCGATATGGATTTGACAATACCTTTATATTCTTTTAATGCGAGAAGCTTTGCTTGTTCTTTCAACAAAAGTGATCGTTTTTCAGAAATCATTTGACGCCATCCTTTCTAGTTTATAAAACGGACTGCTGTTTCAATTTCTTAACGTACCATATTCTATGTATACGTCTACTAACTAGTATAGCGGGCTTGTCTTAAATTTCTCTTAATATTACATGAAAGATAGCTGAAGAAAGCTGTTATTCACTGAAAAAACTAGACCTGATTAGATCTAGCTTCTTATTGGTGAATGTGAATTCTACATCTTTTTCGTTTCGAATCGTTCTACGGCTCTCATTTGTTTGATTGATGGGGATTTGTGTACGCACATGCCCAGATGAACTTTTTGAAGCAAATAGGGATCAATGTAAAAACCATTTTGAAAGATGTTTTCTTTTTCCTGTTCGTCATGAAATTTGGAGCATCTTACACAGTAATACATATCATAACCTCCTTGCGGACTATTTTATAAATGGGGATAGTTGTGAGTGGTATATTTACCTATAGGATATGGAAAAGAATAAAAGTCGTGCTTGTTTAGCGAAAATGTCCGAAAAGGAGAAGGATTGTCCATGAGCTAAACCGCTGGTTTTTCAAAAGGATTATTTAGAACATAAATCAGTTTGATTGTAACAAAAAAGCCTCTTTCAAAGAAAAAAGAGGCACTTTTTGTTAATTTGTTACTTTTGCGCTGTTTTGATGCCAGTTCCAAGCTGATGCGATGATTTTTTCTAATGAAATTCGCGCTTTCCAGCCTAATTCTGCGTGAATTTTATCAGAAGATGCAACTAGGCGTGCCGGATCTCCAGCGCGGCGGTCTGCCATCACAACATTCGCTTTTTTACCCGTTACTTTTTCACACGTTTCGATCACTTCTTTTACAGAGTAACCAAGGCCGTTTCCAAGATTGTACGTTGCTGTTTTCTTCGTGCCGTCTAACAGTGCTTGAAGCGCTGAAATGTGAGCATTTGCTAGGTCCGTTACGTGAATGTAGTCACGGATGCACGTTCCGTCTTCAGTATCGTAGTCTGAGCCGAATACAGAGATGTTTTCACGTTCACCAAGCAGGTGCTGAAGAATGATTGGAATTAAGTGCGTTTCAGGATCATGGCACTCGCCAATTTCTGCTGTTTCGTAAGCACCCGCTGCGTTGAAGTAACGAAGTACCACATATTCCATATCGTAGGCACTTGCAAAGTCAGCTAAAATCTGTTCAATCATTAACTTTGAACGCCCGTACGGATTAATTGGGTTTGTTGCCGTGTCTTCTGTGATAATATCTACAGAAGGAATCCCGTATGTAGCAGCAGTAGATGAAAAAATAAACTTTTTCACATTGTGCTTCATCATCGTTTGTAAAAGGGTTAACGTCGCAGCTACGTTGTTTTGATAATATTTAAGAGGATCTGTTACTGACTCCCCTACTAAACTATTAGCAGCAAAATGCATGACAGCATCAATTTCATGATTTGTGAATACGCTTTCTAAATCTTTCTCATTACCTAGATTTCCTTCTACGAATACCGCTTTCTCATCGATTGCCCAGCGATGACCTGTTGATAGATTATCAAGTACCACAACTTCATTTGTTTTCACTAATTCTTTTACTAGGTGGCTTCCGATATAGCCTGCTCCTCCGATGACTAAAATCATACTGTCAGTCAGCTCCTTTTTATTAAGTGTCGCTACAGATATCGTACCCGTTTCTTTTCCATTTGTAAATATTTCATTTTTCAGTATCCTGCAGCGATACGTTTATATTTTTTATTAGTATAGACAATCAATATGAACTCATTATGAAGAAAAGGGAAGGAAATTTTTATTGCTCTTTTTCACAGAGAATTAGATAATATAGCAGGAACTAATTTACTTATTAAAGGAATGAAAGCTTAATGAGCAAACACCCTTCATGGCTAGATGCGCTAAAAGGAGTATGTATTCTTACAGTAGTTGCAGGGCATTCTGGCAACCCTTTTTTTCATCATTATTTCTTTTGGTTTCACATGCCTCTCTTTTTTATGATTAGCGGCTATCTGTTTCACCCACGTTCTAGAATACAAGAAGTACGAGAATGGATTTCGAAAAAATGGATGCGTTTACTTATCCCTTATTTTTCATTTGGCCTGTTAATAGCAGCCCTTATCTTTGTTCAAACATTTAACGTTCGGGAAGTGTTACTGAACATCTACCATTTATGTATTGGCGGGAGAACTCTCGGATATTATTACGGTGTTTTTTGGTTTGTCACTTGTTTATTCTTAACTCACCTTGTTTTTGCCTATGCATCTCTACTGATTAAAAGAAAAAGGTCAATGGTTCTTTTCTTAACTCTATGCTATTTTATCGCTCATATTTATGTCAGCTTTCCATTTCTTCAGCAAAAAAACATTATATAGAGCGCCAATTCCGTTTTGCTATCCATTTGTTATTACGCAATTGGATATTACAGCAGACAAGCTTTTTCGTTTGTTGAGAGAAAAAGCACTGTAATATTGAGCAGCTTGATCATCTTATTGATTGTAGCTTTAGAAAAGCTCAACGTTCTTTCTTATATATTAGATATTAAAGCAAACATTTATACATGGCTGCTTGATTTGATTATTCCTCTTTGCGCAGCAAGCATCCTTGTATATATAAGCAAAAAAATGAGCTTAACAAAGTGGAGTAAACCTTTTGAATACGTAGGAAGATCCTCGTTTACCATTATGTTTTTGCACGTACCGGTTACTATTTTAATAGAAAAATATACTGGCATATCTACTGTCTTTTTGTACATAGTAATGGGAACATTGATTCCTTTAATGTTTCATCTATTGTTCAAACAATTTCTACTTACTAACGCATTATTTTTGGGTGCGTTTCCCATTCCAAAAAAAGACAGCGGACAAACGCTTCCAGTTTCGAAGTAAACAGCAATGTAACCCCTGCAAAAACAGGGGCTACGCTGCTAGATTTGCTGAGGCACTTTCTTCATATCTTTTACTTTATTTTTTAATGGAAGCATCCCTTCAATATGACATTCAATACAGTCCCCGTCTTCAATAACAGCCGGTCCCGGCGTTCCGGTGAGGATGATGTCACCTGGATGCAGCGTCATGACTTTTGAGAAAAATGAAACACAGTATGCGATGTCGTAAATCATATTAGACACTGTATTTTCATGCTGCATGTCTCCATTTAGCAATGTGCGCACTTGAAGTGATTTTACGTTTGATATACTTTCTTTTGTAACAAATTCTGAGCCTATACTGCAAAAGGTATCAAAGCTTTTCGCTCGCATTAAGTAGCGATGATTCGCCGCATGAATATCAGCTGCGGTTACGTCAATTGCTGACGTATAACCAGCAATTACGTTTATGGCTTCATCTGGCTCTATATCCTTACACGTTTCGCCGATTACCACCGCTAGCTCCGCTTCAGCCGTTGTTTTGTAGGACTGCTTTGGAATACGAATGCTGTCTTCTGGTCCAATAATGGCGGTTGCAGGTTTTAAAAAACTAACTGGATCAATGGCACGGTCGTAGTCTTTTAGTTTTTCTTCAGAAGCGGCATAATTAAACCCAATGCCTAATAATTTCGACGGATTACTAATGATAGGAGCTGTTTTTCTGCCCTGCAAGTGCATTACAGGAAAAGAGCTGTTCATACCAAATTTATTATGGGCGTACCATGTTTCAAGGTGGCGAAGTTCTTTATATTGAATCAGAGCCCAAATTGTTGTAGACCAGTTTGTTAAATATTTAGTATTAATATCTTCTATAAGCAGAATGCTGTCATTGTCTAAAATGGCTGCTTGTTCTTTCCCTTGCTCTATTATATTTACTAACTTCATGATACGCTCCTTACCGATGCTTGAATGATACGATCGCTGTTTTCTTTTACCCAATTTAATAATTTTTCATCTTGGTTGTATCCTGCAATAAAAGATAAACCGATTGGCAAACCGTCTAGTTCTCCTGCAGGTATCGTAATTTGGGGAAGACCGCTTAGGCCGGCAATACACGTCATTTGAAGTGTTCGCAATCTTCTGTTTTCTAACTCCGGTCCTTTTGCATCTTTTACAGGCGCGGGTCCTGGAGCTGTAGGAAGTACTAATATTCCTTCTTCTCCAAGCTGTGAGTACATAAAATAGCGAAGTTCACGACGCTTTTCTTCTATATAATTCATATTTAATAATGTAAGAGTGCTCGCCCATTGAAAGCGGCTTCCGATGTCTTCTCCAAACGTTGGATTTTCTTTTTGAATCCACTCTCCGTGCGTTTGCCAGATTTCTTTTCCTTGCAGCAAACGGAAGGTTTCCATATATGTAGAAAAACCCTGAGGAGCAATCGCTATCTCTTCTATAGTAGAGAAAGACTCTATTACGTGATTTATAGACGGCGCAAGAGCTCGCATGCTTTGTTCATCCACAAGTTCCATCACATCTGTTGGTACATAAAGCCGTGTAAATCCACTAGCACGCGACGTTGAATTCAATAAAACCGCTCCTACTTTTTGCAGAGTGTGGCCGTCTCTAGCCATTACACCCACTGTATCAAAGCTTGGAGCAAGTGGAATCAGACCGTTTGTAGAAATGCGTCCGTGAGAAGGACGATACCCGAAAATACCGCAGTAGCTTGAAGGAATTCGAACCGATCCTCCCGTATCTGTTCCAATCGCAAAATCAGTTATTCCCGCTGCGACAGCAACCGCTGATCCGCTTGAAGAACCTCCCGGAATTCGATCTGCGCTTTTTGGGTTTACCGGTGTTCCGTAATGCGCGTTTTCTCCATTTAATCCGTACATAAGCTCGTCAGTATGCGTAACTCCCTTTAGTGCAGCTCCTTCTTTTAAAAGAGCAGCTACTACGTCTGCATGTTCACTTGCAGGCTGATGCGTGGAGAGCCAATCTGGATTTCCCGCACTTGATATATGTCCTTGTACATCAAATACGTCTTTTAACGCAAAACTCAAGTTATTTAACATTCCCGTTCCCGTTGGAGGTACGTAAAGATCACTGTCTACAAATGCGTTCCACGTATCTTTCATTCAACCATCTCCTCATTTCTTATATCTGTTTAGAATATAAAATTTGGAATAAGCTGGTCAATGAATGTGTCAGGTCTGTTAACATTAATATTATGCAAATCTTCCAGCTTCTCTTTTCCTAGAGAAACTAGCCGTTTTATTTCCCTTTTAGCACGTTTGCGAGTAAAGTAGAAACATACCATTTTACGAAAAGGACTATCGCGATGGAACAATCTACTACGCTTTTCTTATTTATTTTATTAGCTTTTGTGCTAACAAGAGGCATTCCATTTATAGGTTCATTTGCTCCTAGCATTAATCAGCTGCTTCGGCATATTGGACGTTATTTTTCAAATTTAAATACGATGTTTCATGAAGATGGCCACGCGTTAATGGGCCTTATTGTCGGAAAAGGCGTCAATCGCATTGAGCTGTATACCAATAATGAAGGCGTAGCTGTGACTGCCACCTACGCGGGATCCCGTGGATGGCTGCCGCGCGTCATTATTGCTTTAGCCGGGTACCCGTTCAGCTCAGCAATGGCTTATTTGTTTTTCTACCTGCTCGTTCACCATCACTACGACTGGCTTTTTTACGGGTTAGGAAGTGTGGTTGTTATTAATTTACTGCTTTGGGTACGTAACGGATACGGAATTGCGTGGCTTTTTTCTATCGGTTTGATCCTCGGTGGTATTTATTATTTACAAGACCCACAGCTTACGCGCTACAGCATGATGTTTGTTGGTGCGCTGTTACTTGTAGAATCTCTATTTTCTGCCTTTATTATTTTTGTGTTAAGCATCAAATATCCACACGATGCAGGTGACGCTACGAGTTTAAAGCAGCTTACCCATCTTTCAGCACGCTTTTGGGGTTTTTTATTTTTCGCACAGGCCGTCTATGTGGCTTATTTGATTTTTCAACTGATTTATTAGAGAGCGACACAGAAGAAACAATATAATTAATTATTGCTTCACAAACGTATATATTTAAATAAAGGATGCCTCTCGTTGTGTGAGATAGCATTCTTTATTTACGTTTTCCTTGCAATGGATTTTTATCTAAAAGCACCTTCATAAAAGTAACCTGACTTTTTAATGTTTTTGTCTAAAACAAAAAAGCACCTTCTAAGTAGAAAGACGCTTTATTATAGCTACCTTTTTAAAGTTTTAATCACCGATCATTGAATGTCTTGTAAAATTACCAAAAACCAGGTTTAACTATATTACTCTTTCAATATTTTTGCTAATTTTTAACTTTTGAATAAAATAAAGCACGAAATAATGTATGAAACTTTTTTTGATAAAATTTAATATATCCTCTAAAGATACTATATTTTTTATGCTTTATTGAAGGTGGATAAAGATTAGTTATCTCCGATTTATTTGGAAAAAGCCATCTCTTAAAAAAGATCATAGAATGCTTGAACTGGTCATACTCAGACAAATGTACCCTAATAAGGTTTTTAAATCCTTTTACGCTTTGTCTGTCTCCATAACGTATTTCTTGATACTCCCACCATATTTTTGATTTTTTATTAAAAGGAAAGCTATTAATTTGATCGAGATGTGGAAATTGATTATAAACAACTGTTAATGTACTTGTTAGTCTTTTTAAAGTGTGATCGTTTTTTGCTATTTTAAATAATGCATTGTAATCAATTTTATGATTTAAGACATGTATAGTTTGTATAATATCGATAAAATATTTTAAAGAATCCATTCCATGCTTCCAGCCGTGAAGACAAATCATATAGAAGGTATGTACTTCAGACAGTTGTTTTATATGTTTGTAACCTTCTAAAGGAGTAGAGTGCTTCCAAAATTGCTCAATCTCTAATGAGGAACTCTCCTCTTTAAGAAGATCCCAATGAAGTTCAATAGCTAACGGAACAGGTGAATGAGGAATCACTTTACCAAACGAACGATGAAAGTGATGAGATGAGTATTCTCCTTCTGTATCGTATTCTAGCTCTTCAATACACCTTATCGCTTTTTCCATATCCTCTTTGCGAATTAATATATCAATGTCCGTTGTCCTTCTTGCACTGAAATGACCAAAATATGTTTCGTTAAATAAAATTCCTTTTAATGGGATAGCAGAGATATCATTAGCTTCGAACGTATCCAAAATAAGCTTTAGCTGATTTTTAATATAAAGGTTGTTATACAAAACAGCTTGATATTCTGTCTTCAGCTGATTTTGAAAATATGTTGGCGTTTGCTCCATTCTTCCTTGCTGTTTTAACAAAGAATATACCGTTGCTGATAAGTGAAAGTATTCGATATCTTCTAATATAGAGCTATAATCATTCGGATTTTCTGGCAATGGATGGCTTTGATCATATAATGATTGAATAAACTCAATGAACATTATGGAAGTCCTCCTAATTTATCTGTCTTTACAGGATGATGGCTCTTTCTTCGTTATTAGAAAGCTGTGATGTGTTGACATTAGCAAGGTCTCGGTATAAGCCTGGCTGATGAATCAGCTCTTCATGCTTTCCTGATTGAATCAGTTTTCCATTATCAATGACAATAATAGAATCAACATTTTGAATAGTAGATAAACGATGAGCAATTACGATAGTTGTCCTATTTTTCATAATTCTTTGGAGCGCTTCTTTAACCAAGTATTCTGTTTCATTGTCTAGTGCAGATGTTGCTTCATCAAGCAGCAAAATAGGTGCATTCTTTAAAATAGCGCGAGCAATTGCAATCCTTTGCTTTTGCCCTCCGGATAACGTTACCCCTTTTTCGCCTATTTTGGTCTCATATCCATGAGGAAGTGATAGAATGAAGTCATGAATATGAGCAGCTCTTGCAGCTGTGACTAGCTCTTCTTCAGTTGTCAGAGGGTTAGCTAAAAGCAGATTTTCTCTTATAGTACCAGTAAACAGAAAAGTTTCTTGTGGGACATATGCAATTAAATTCTGCAGTTCGGATGCATTAAGAGTACCAATCGGGGTTTGATCCACATAAATTTTTCCCGCTTGAGGCTTATAAAAACCTTGTAACAAGTTAAATAGAGTAGATTTCCCTGCACCGCTCGCTCCTACGATAGCTATGCTTTTTCCTGCAGGTATTTGTAAATTAAAATTTTCAAAGATATACCTTTCTCCGTCATAGCTAAAGGTCATATTCTGAAAACAAATAGCTTTTTGTTTTGGTTTCTTTTGAGAAAACTCAGGAAAGTCAGTAGTTTCATATTGCACTTTTAATATAGGAGCTATTCGTTCAATTGCTGATATAGACCGTTGAAATGCAGCCCACTGTCCTGCGAGTCCATTCAATGGATAAATTATCCGGTTGCTTAGAGTTACAAACGCTAGAAGGGACCCCACTGTTAACATTCCTTTTGAAACGATTAAAGCGCCGAAGCATAGAGTGACTAGAAAGGCTATTAATGCAATAGCTTCGCCTCCTGCATAAAATAACCCCTTCATTTTTCCATTATACAAATCCAATGCTAAAGCTTGCTGATTTTGCTGACGGTATTTACTAAAGAAAGATCGTTCTAATAAAAAAGATCGAATGACAATAAATCCTTGAAAGATTTCAGATAAACTACTCGTCATTGCACTGTTTAACTTTAGAATTTCCCTGCTGCTGTTGCGCAATAAAAAACCAAAAACACCACCGGCAATCACAGCAATAGGTATAATAAATAAACCCACAAATGACAGTAATGGACTAATATGGGCTAAATAAAGAAAGATAGCAATAAATAATAACGGTAATTTTATAAGGTTAATAAGATTTCGCCCAATCATTCCATCTATGCTGTTAATATCATTGGTAAAATGAGAAATCAATTCTCCAGAGTGGGTTGTATGAATTTTATGAACGGGAGAAAGTAACAGTTGCCTTAGAAGCTGCTCTTTTAAATCCCGTTTAATAGAAGATGTTGCAACCGCTTCAATATACGTATCGTAATAGATTGTAAGAAAGCTTATAAGTATTAGACCAAAAGCAAGTGGCAGCAAGTGCTTAACCCGGGTAAAGTCTCCTTGAACGGCAGCATCTGAAAGATCTCCAAGAAACCATGCGGAGACAAGAGTAATTAAAATGTCCGTCAATAAAAAAAGCATTAGACCTGCGTAAGCTTTCCAATGTTTTCTAAGCAAAGGGTATACAATTGAAAAAGCGCTTATCATTTCCTCTTTGTCAAAATACCGCTTTATATCAGCTCGATTTAATTTCATCATAACACTCCAAAAATAAGCGATTAGCTTAATTAACTATTTTTTGATTAATATATTTTTTTAAGAAACGGGAGCTAAAAGGAAAAAAAAGCATTAACCAGCACCATATATAGTCAAAAGGAGCAGCCATATAAACTTTTTTTTGTTTTTTTCGGGAGATTGCCGTCAATTTTCCAATAACTTGTTCTCTCGTTACAGGCTCATCACAGCAAAGATTAGTATCTCCTTTAAATATATAGTGCAGCTGCTCTTTCTTGTATCTTGTTTTAATTAATCGATGAGCAATCAATTGCCCGCTTTTCGTATGAAAGAGACCAATATCACCTTTTTTTAAAACAGATGCTTTTTCAAAGGTACAAAGGTCATTTTGACGAATGCAAGGGTACATGCTGAACCCCTCAGAAGGAAAATGGACATACCCTTTTTTTTCTATAACACTCTTCAGCAATAGTATGCTTTCTTGGTTAATCGACATGGTCAATTAATCCATATTTTATTAATTCAGATAGAAAGCTTTCCATATCTTCAAACGAAAGCTCGTCTTCTATTTGATAATCCGCTTGCAAAGATTTAATAAGTGAAGGAATGGTACAAGGGTTTTCGAGTAAAGACCAGCAACAACCTCCCAATTCGTTAATTTTTGTTACCGTATATGCTTCCGTGTTTAAAATCACCCATTCACTGTCAAGTTGAACGGCCTCCATATCTTGATTTCGAATAAACTGTTTCATTAGGATATCAACTCCCAAAACGTATTATTTTTTTGAAAGTAAAGATCATATACAGGTACATAATCTAATACCTCTTTTATCATTTGAACAATTTTCTTTGTTTCTTCGTGGTCTTTATTCCAATAAAAGACTTTATCCATTATTTGAAGTAAAGCACTTGCTTTTCCCAACTTTGTTCTCTCGTTGTTTAAAGCTTGATGCAACAGCTGAATACTTGCTAATGGAATAGTTCCTTTAATAGATGGAGCTGAGAGCTCACTCCGAAACGGAGAATTAAACACAGTAATTTGATTTTCTTCTACCTTTACAAGAGTTGCTTCATCAGAAAGAATGGGTCTTGGAGCGGACAATTGTGCACAAGTTGATTTTCCTGCTCCGGATTGGCCAGCAAATAAATGGGCCTTTCCTTTTTCAGTTGCACATGAGGAATGAATAAGCAGCCCCCAGTTGTGATAAACAATATAAGAACTATAAAAATTCATAAGCGCATGCTTTAAAGCTAATTCATCATAAATTTGAATTTGAGCCTTTCCCTCGCTCAAGTTTGCTTGAATTCTATAATCAGCCCTTTGAAAAGATATAGTATCTACCTTTTGTTCGACTTCTACTTGATAGTCTACAAAAGGAACTCCGTATCCATCTTCTATTCTTATAACCATATCTGGACGTTCAATTTCAGCAAAAAAAGGGTCGTAGTTTTTTTGAATTAAATTTAAAATCTGAAATGAATGACAAACAATTAAAGCTTGATGCTCTCCAATTCTCATTGTAACTTTTTCCATAATATGCTCCTTCAATTTTTAAATAGAGAAAAACAAGTAAATGTTAGGCATCTCTACAATCATCTATATGTAGCATTCAACATTGATTTAAAAATAATAGATTTTGTTAAGATGCCTAACAAGTGGGTTTAGAGCCTCTTCGTATATCCTTTTTTATGGTCTATTTGGATTGTTTGGTGGGAAATTAACACCTCCATTACCATGTCCAGGGTGGTCTTGGTTACCTTGTCCAGGATTCCAGCTTTGAGCAGTTTCAAATCTAATAGGCTGATGATCCATAACCATTGGGCGCTTAGATGATACGCCTGGTTGTTTTTTTGTCATTTTCATAATGTAGTCCTCCTTTCAATTCGTCATATTATTCAGATTATATATAATAATTTGAGGGTTCTTTTATAACTCCTTGATCTCGAGAATTAAAGAAGTTACTATACCCCAACTCTCAGAAGCAAAGTGATAAGGTTTCCCCTCAACTATTAACCTAGTAACTAGAAAAACACTTCACAAAAAGTAATTTGTTTCACATGAATTTCACGCTTCTACACATTCTTTTTTAAATTTTTATATGTCCTTTAGACAAGGGGATAGAAGACAGTTGTGACACTACTCACTTTCCTTTCATACTTCATAATAATGTTCATTATAAAGAACAAAATTATGAAAGATATCCCTGACTAGTCATTTAAACCTATGAAACCTGGGCTTATAATACTTAATAACTAGTTGTTTTCTATTATAAAGAACAAAACAAAAATAGTAAACCTTTATTAAGAACAAAAAGATATAAATTTTTACAAAATTCGTACCTTTATTAAGAACATCACTTATTTTTATTTTATTTATCTTTGTTTATTATTGGAATAGAAGCAAATTTATGTGGTAGATGAGTAAAAGTAGTAAACCGTCGTATATGTATCTAGCATATATAATAATTTATACACTATTGTTAAATAGTGGTTTACGAGTTCCCTTAATGAGGTATATATTGGGTACTATGAAGTCGTAAAGAGGTGTGGGATACTTGTCATTATTTTTAAAGTGGAAGCAAAAGAAGCATGAAAAAGAAGCAGAGCGTGTTCTTGAGGAATCAATCTCAAAAAGAAAAGACTACTGGAACACAATTGGACATGTAGACGGAGACGTATTAACTCATTTGTTAAATCCCATGTTTTTTGGCGGGCCTGCTTGGCCATCTGGACGTCAAACATTTATTCGTGTTCAAAAAACAGAGACGGTTATTCTCGCAAGCGACGGCTTGTCCGATCCGTTTCAATCCCCCGAAGAAAAGAGCCGAAAGCAAGGAAAAGGCTTAGAATTCTATATCGAATGCGATGATGAATCTCTGCGCGGACCTGTATCTGATATCCAGGATCACTGGGCATTTGACCTTCTTTATCAAATGAGTCAAAATGCTGCCGCTCATCCTAATATGCTAGAACTATTCATAAAGCACGATATTCTTTCAATTGAATTTACTGATTTGGACGTACCGTCTCATTTTGTAAATGAAAATGGAGAAATTGGTGTATTGCTAGGCGTTCAGTCTCCTTCTGTTTCAGCTAGCCTCTCTTTACCTTACGAATCTATTAAACTGATTAGCATGAAGCTTCTTACACCAAACGAATTAGAGTATGTACGCGAACAAGGAGCGCAAGGACGCAGACAGCTTGCTGAAACATTTCAGCTGTCAAAAAGTTATCATATTACCATGACTAAAAGAGAATCTCTTATTTAGAAGAGGTTCTTTTTTTATTTTTGCTATTGAAATAGAGCCCTGTAGAATATACTCCTTATTTACATGTAACTCAAGTTCACATACTTTTTTAAAGCTGCTTTTCATATGAGCGTACTATTTTTGATTCATGGTATATTTTGCTATAGTAAAAAAGAAGATATAAAAAAGGAGATGGACGTTAGACATGGCAGAAAAAGTACAGATTGGAAAATCCGAATTATATGTTAATCCTATTGGACTTGGAACAAACGCTGTAGGAGGACATAACTTATATCCTAACCTAAACGAAGAAGTCGGCAAAGACCTTGTTCATAAGGCGCTAGATAATGGCATAAACCTCCTTGATACAGCGTTCATTTATGGTCCAAAACGTTCTGAAGAACTAATTGGCGAAGTGCTAAAAGAACGTGGAAATCGTGAAGAAGCGGTTATCGCCACAAAAGGAGCACATAAAATTGTTGGAGATGAGGTACTGCTAGACAACTCTCCTGCGTTTTTAAAACAGTCAGTTGAAGATAGCTTAAAACGCCTTCAAACAGATTATATCGATTTGTATTATATTCATTTCCCAGACAAAAACACACCAAAAGACGAAGCGGTTGGTGCGTTAAAAGAATTAAAAGATGAAGGTAAGATCCGTTCTATTGGCGTATCAAACTTCTCGTTAGATCAGTTAAAAGAAGCAAATAAAGATGGTTATGTAGACGTGGTGCAAGGCCAATATAACTTAATTCAGCGAGAAGCAGAAAACGATATTTTACCTTATACGGCTGCAAACCGCATTTCATTTATTCCGTACTTCCCGCTAGCTGCTGGTTTACTTGCTGGGAAATACGATAAAAACACAAAGTTTAATGACCTGCGCGAAGATATGCCTCATTTTATCGGGGAAGCATTTCAGCAAAACCTAGAAAAAGTAGAGCGTCTTCGTCAAATCTCTAGCGCAAAAGGCGTAGAAGTAGCTCATCTTGTTCTGGCTTGGTACTTAACGCGTGATTCAATTGATGTGTTAATTCCAGGGGCAAAACGCGCTGAACAAGTACTTGATAACTTAAAAACATTAGATGTTCAGCTCACTTCTTCCGAAATTAAAGACATTGATCATATTTTTAAATAATATAAAAAGAGCTTTGCCATAGGTAAAGCTCTTTTTTCTATACAATTCCGCTGACTAATAGAACAAAAGCCGTAAAGAAGAAGCCCATCTGTACAAAGCTTGTTACGTATTCTTTTGTTTCTTGTTTATATTTCCATTCATCTATGCTTTTCAGCAAAATATGCATGCCTAAAAACCACCAAGTCACGATATAAGGCTCCACCACCATAAAAATCACATCGAGTACTAGAAAAAGAACAAAAGCTACCATGACATATTTGTCCCAACGTTCTAAAGCTAGACTTTCATACTCGTATTTGCCCCAAAATTTGCTGCGAGGTATATGAAGCACTTTTCTTAAAATTAAATCTACTACGACCGCTGCTGCTACTAGCATAATCAGTATATACATCGGCATCCCCCTTCCTTTTTATGGTATCATTTCAGCTCGTTTCTGTTAAGGTCTCAGCTACAAAGTGCTTAAACTGCTTTATTTCTTCTGTTTCGCCTTTTGTTACGATATACGTGTGTGAAGAAGGCCGGATAATTTTTTGCTGTGAAATTACGCTTAACGTTTGATTTTCAACTTCCTTTTTCACCATAGAAAATGGCAAATAAGATACGCCTAAACCTTCTTCAATAAAGCGCTTTGTAATTTCTACTTGCGTCACAGGAAGCAGCTGAATGTGACGATAACAAGACTTGATTTGAAGGAGCAAATCTTCCCAATAAACAGGATGATTATTCGTAAGCAGCCGGTAGGAAGATAACAGCTCCTGTTCCGTACGTGTCCCTGCAGAAAACGGGGCAACTAAGACTGCTTTTTCTTTATGAATTAACTCATAAAAAACGTCTGCCTGACCCGGAAGCATCCTTGTTAATCCAATATCTGACCTTCTGTCGCTGATGTCTTTTCCCACTTGAAACGAATTTGTGATATTAACCGTGACTTCAATATGGGGATATCTCTCTACAAATTGTTTGATTAGACTCGGCAAAACAGATGCTGCTATTTGAGGAGCAGCGGATATAGTCAGTTTTCGGTTATATCCTTGCTTCCATAACTTAAAATTCCCTACTCCTTCTTCATATGCTCTCACCATTTTTTGAGCATGAGGCAAAAAAAAGCGTCCTGCCTCAGTCAGCGTAATATATTTACCTTTTTTTTCAAAAAGCTCAGCGCCTAGCTCTTGCTGCAGTCGCTGAATATGCTTTGATACAGCAGGCTGTGTTAAAAATAAATCTTCAGACGCTTGCCTGAAATTTTCATAAGAAGCCGCTATGATGAATGTTTTTAACCATTTGATCTCCATTTTCTTCTCTCCATCTCTTTCTATTCATAACAAACTGGAATCAATACTGCCTATTTTTGTTTATTTTCTTTTCTACCAAACTTCTATACGATATATGTATCTCAATATTACCAAATAAAGGAGCTGTAAAAATGAAAAATAATGTGAAAGAAAAATTTAATGCTCATGCTTCTCAGTATGATGAGCAGCGCCGCAAACTCATTCCTTGTTTTTTTGATTTTTATTCTATTCCCGTTTCGCTTCTTCACTTTTCGAAAAAGCCGCTTCGCATACTTGATATCGGAGCAGGTACAGGCTTGTTTTCTTCTTTTGTTAAAGAAAAGTATCCGGATGCGCATTTCACGTTGATTGACGTCTCAGATCAAATGCTTGAAAAAGCAAAGGAGCGCTTTAAAAATGAACAGCATATGGAATTTATCGTATCAGATATAACAAGCTACGAATTTGAGCACTCATTCGACATTGTGATTTCTTCACTTGCTATTCATCATTTAGAAGACAAACAAAAACAAAAGCTGTATGAACAAATTCATAATTTACTGCATACAGGAGGAATATTTATTAATGCAGATCAAGTATTAGGCCATTCTTCTATTATTGAAGAGTTATATAAAAAAGACTGGAGCGAACGAATTGCCGCAAGCGGATTAACTCATGAGCAACTTGAGGCTGCTCATGAACGTACGAAGTTAGATAAAATGGCAACCCTACATGATCAGTTAAATTGGCTAACAGCAAGCGGGTTCAGCACAGTGGATTGCATTTATAAATTTTTTAATTTTGTTATAATGTATGCTCAAAAATAACGGTTTAAAAACTACTTGTCTCTTTGCAAGTAGTTTTTTTACTTTTTTCCTCCCTATATTCGAATAAGAATATTTATCTATTTCCGCAAAACTACGCATACTTCTTTTCCAGTTTCGTATATCTAATAATAGCTTCGTTCTCCTGAACTTTTGAATTTTTTGTACACAAAACCCATATAAAGTATTTTTATACTATTTTATGTCTTTTTATGGTATAAAAAATACAACTATGTTACAATATGATTACAAAATAATCTGTATAACGCTTTCATTTCTTTACACGAAAATGAAGAACTGGAAAGGATGTGCTGCTTATGTAAATATAAATCCGCTAGATTAGTAAACTTATATTAGTAAAATTATGCAAAACATCAAGAAAAACTTAGTTATTCTTATTATTATAAATTCCCGCTAGTAAAGTCTTTCTACTTAATGATTTCCTTATTAAGCGCATACATACAGGTATAGAAAATGCAGCTATTCGTCTTTTATTTTATTAGTGAAGAATTTATAGCACTGCCGCACCATACGTTTTTCATTAATGCAGCCTAAGGAGGCGCAGCACATGGCAAATAGAATATCAAGAACAACAATCGTACTCATAGCGGCTATTCTAGCTCTAGCCTGCTTGTTTGTAGGGGTTCCAAAAACAGAAGCTGCTTCAACACCATCTCATTTAATTATCATTAACAAAGCAACAAATAAACTCGCTTATTACCAAAATGGTTCACTGGTCCGAACGTTTTCAGTCGCAACAGGGCGCACGCAGTCTCTTACACCAGAAGGGCATTTCAAAGTAGTGAATAAAATTGTCAATCGCCCTTATTACTCAGGGAACATTCCTGGTGGAGATCCTAGAAACCCTCTTGGCAATCGCTGGCTAGGTCTAAATGCGAGAGGTACATACGGCACGACGTATGCTATTCACGGAAATAATAATCCTGCTTCCATTGGCAAATATGTAAGCAGCGGATGCGTTCGTATGTACGATGAAGAAGTGGCATGGTTATTTAGTAAAGTGACCGTCGGTACACCAGTTGTGATTACAACTTCTTCTAAATCGTTTAACGACATTGCAGCAGCAAACGGATACAATGTTTCTGGAAACTCAGGTTCTACTCCAGCTCCTTCTACAGGAACTGTTTTAAAGAAAGGCAGTAAAGGAAATGCAGTTAAAGAACTTCAGCAGAAGCTAACTTCACTTGGCTATAACACAAAAGGTACGGACGGTGTGTTCGGTGCCAATACAGATTCAGCTGTTCGTAAGTTCCAAAAAGACCACGGCTTAACCGCTGACGGCATTGTTGGTCCATCAACATATAAAGCTTTAGGAAGTTCAGGAACGAAACCGAACCCGACGACACCAACAAACCCAACAAATCCAAAGCCAACAAATCCACCAGCAGATACAGCAATTAACACAAAACAAACGCTTAAAAAAGGAAGCAAAGGCAGCAATGTTCAAGCTCTTCAAAAGAAATTAACGTCGCTTGGCTATGATACAAAAGGCACGGATGGTATCTTCGGTGCCAATACAGAAGCTGCTGTGCGTAAGTTTCAAAAAGACAATAAGCTAGCAGTTGACGGCGTTGCCGGACCTAATACTTTAACTGCTATTTCTAAACGCTAATAGAGCCTGAAATCAGGCTCTGTTTTTTTATTTATAAACCTCTTTTTACATTGACTCCTTAATGAACCATTACGCCGTCTTTCTTTTCTATCACATACTTAATCAACTGATAAACGTTTCTCATAAGAATTTGCTGCTGATAGATATCATTTTTGGCAGGAATTACGTTTTCTATCAGTCTGCTATATTTGTAGGCTTGATCGTCTTCTTTTTGTTTATAAAGAGCGAGCCAGTCATTACGGGATCTTTCAAGCAGCTGTTCGTTGAAATAGGAATAAACGACGGTTGCAAACTCACCCGCCAATTCTTGAATAACCTGCTGTCGGTCGGTGACGGAATGATAGGTACTTGACCACCCAGACGGCTGGCTTAGAAAATGCTCGTAGACAGATGAAATAAAAGCGGACGCAATGACTGGCACCGGCCCTTCATGCTCTCCTAAGGAAATGTTCAAACATGTTTCTCTATCCATATAAGGAATGTTCAGCGACTCCATCGCTTCATAAAAAGCCTGAGAGACAGTCAAGTTTAAATAAATAGGATGCAGCTCTTGCTGCTTTTTTCTCGGTTCTGATACTAAAGCTGCCTTTAAGTCTTTATACAGAAAGTGACTCTCTTTGGATTCCTCGTGTACACATTCTAAAATAGACGTATTCCCTACTGTTAAATAGTAGTGAAGCTGCTTTTTCATAAGAGGTGAAACGCTTTTAAGCGCATAATCTATCATTTTAGCCATGGCATGTTTTTTAGCATAATCCGTACGGCAGCTTGGAGAGTTAAGCAAATCTCCGTGTGTAACACAAACGTTTACCTTAGCACCGTGACCATGTACGATGAGCTGTTGAAGAAATTGAATATTTAATTCTTTAAGCCCATGATGTACGTATAAAATAGAAGCTGCTTGTTTAAAAGAATCGTGGATGGCGCTCCTATATTCAAAACACGCATGCTCGCAAATCGCTACTCCTTTTTTAAAAGAAAAAGGGCCGCAAACTTCAATTCTACGAAACAATGGATAAATAAGACGTCCGTTATTTTCTTCTTCTTCATTTGTTAGCGGACCAAAGGAAGACAGCTCTTTTGCTGTGAGACGACAGGATATTGGCCAGTCGTCTTCTCCTACTTCCCACGTTCCTTCCTTGTATTCTTTCAACCGTGATTCGATTGCAAGAAGCATTTGCTCGGTGATTTTCCTACATTCAAGCCGCTTGTGCCATCCCTCTGCAAAATCTCTTCCTTCTTGATCAACAGCGTCTTTTACTATTTCACTTTCTCGTTTAATTGCATCTACAAATTGTTTGAATGAACTATTTTCGTCGCTCATTCTTAAAGGAACATCATCATTAAAATAACGGGCTTTGTATGGGATATCTCCCAAAAGAGCGCGCAGATTAAAAGAGGAATCTCCGTGTAACAACTCAAAGACCAAGTCATAATCCGTGCCTCCTTCAGCATACACTTCAGCGCTTCTTAGTAGGATATTCTCCAATTTCTTTTGCACTTCACTTCGCGTAAAAAAATAGACAGCAGCTTCATAGTGTTGGGAATCCTTCACCTTATACGTAGCAGAATAAGCGCCTTTACTGCCTATTCTTAGAAAATCACATTCCTTTTTTATACCAAGAAGCTGGCGGATTAAAGCTGTTTTGCCGCTTCCTTGTTCTCCGATTACATGAATGTACTCATACTCGCTGTCAATTTGTTCGCTCGTCCTTTTTTCAATATCGTTATAAAAAGCGTTCACTACTCGTTCATCATATCTTGCTTTTGCTCTTCCTTTTGCAGTACTTGTCCAAAAATCCTGCACTCTCAGCAGTTCATTCATCTCTTCAACCAGAATGTCAATTTCATCGTGTTGCTCTGTATACATAAACCGTTTAACAAACGGGTGCGATCTTCCTCTTTCATCTTTTTTAAACGGATGCTGAAACATAATTGACCAGCCTTTTCGCATAGGAGATTGACAGGCTTTTGCACGAAAAACTTTCATTCATTTCCCCTTCTTTCCCTAACATTGTCCTATTTGAAATGTATGGCTTTTAAAGGGGGGATATGTCTATGATTTTCCTCTTTTTAGAAGGATTTTTCCTTCATTTATCGAAGTAATTAATTGAGGTGATGGGAGAATGTTGACAAAAATTGTGAAATGCAGCATACCGACTGATAAAAAAGCATCTTTTTCATATACGCAACAGCATTGGGCTGCTCTTGCACACGTGAATGGTTTCATTGGCCAACTAGGGGGTTGGAACGTGGAAGATGAAACAGATGCTTGTATTTTAGCTCTGTGGGAAGATGGAAAAACTTATCAAGAATTCATGAAGCATACTCATGATTCTATTTTTTATAAAAGCAAGCAGGATCAAACATATACAAGTTTGGACGTTTCCACATCAGATCCGTCCTACTTCATAGGAGCACGCTACAATTATTATCGAAGCAGCGCCATTGAAAGCCGTTATTTAGTAAAGACGGAAATTGAAGTCGATTTTTACGACAAAGAAGATATCCATGAGATGGTAAAAAGCTTGATAAATCCTTCTTATCGCTGTTTATCTCACGTCGTATCACCAATCGAGCATAGCAAGCTTGTCATTTTTTCATTATACGGATCTGCTTGTCCGCAAAAAACAATTGATACCTTCGTTCATCCAAATGTACTGAACGCGTCTCAATACATATATCAATTAGAGAAAAATTGGAACGTTCTTTCCAATTAAAAAATAGAAGCCTAGGCCCGACGCCAAAGCTTCTATTTTTTTATGATATGAACATCTTGATTTTGTACGGTAATGACTTCCTCCGTCATTCCTACAAACAAACCGCTTTCTACTACGCCTGGAATCCTTATCAACTGTTTTTCCAACTCAGCAGGATTTTCAATTTCCGAAAAATGGCAGTCTAGAATGTAATTTCCGTTATCGGTGATAAACGGCGTATGATCATCTAAAAGCCTAAGCTGCGGTACACAACCTGCACTGCGAATATGCTTCGCCGTCATTTCCCAGCCAAAACGTATAACTTCAACAGGAAGAGGAAAAGCTCCTAGCGTCTTCACTATTTTTTTAGAATCCGCAATCACGATAAACCGCTTCGCTGCGTACGCAATCATTTTTTCTCGAAGCAGCGCGCCTCCTCCTCCTTTAATTAAAGAAAGTTCGCTATCCACTTCATCTGCTCCGTCAATTGCTATATCAATATATTCAACATCTGCTAAGGTAACAATGGGAATACCTAGTTTCCTTGCTAGCTCTTCTGTTTTTTGAGAAGTAGGCACCGCTTTGATGTTTAATCCATTTTTTACTCGTTCACCTAGTTTTACAATTGTATAATAAGCTGTTGAACCTGTCCCTAGCCCTACAATCATTCCATCTTCAACAAATTGTGCTGCTTTTTCACCAACTGCTTGTTTTTCAATCATACAAAGGCCTCCTTACTCATATTGTACCCGTTTACATAAAAAAGCAAAAGCATTATGAACCCTTACGTAAAAACTCAGCTGACTATTCAGCTGAGTTTTTTTGAAACTGTGTATTTAGAAGAATTTTCTCTACCCAATACTGCTGTTTTGTACTGTTTGTCTGTTCGCTGCTTTTTAGTTCAAACGTATAGTAAATATACTTGTCTGAATAATCATCATTCACATAAGCATGATAAATGCTATGTTTTCCATCTCTTGTTTGTTTTTTCACATAAATCGTTGCGTTTTTACCTTTTAACATGTAATCAGGCTGAAACGCATCCATTTTATTTTGAGCTGCTTTGCTTTTTTTCTTAGAAAATAAAGCCGTTATTTTCCCAGCATTGTATGAATCATTTTCCTTCGTTGATGCTGTCCATACTTCACTTTCATCTTCACTGCTTTTATAAGAAGATTTATGAATAACATACTGAAGCGGAAACCACATTCTATATTGATTGGTATCCGAAGTAAATAATTCAAATCCATTGTCTGTTTGTTCATGATCGACCAAAAACGTACTCGTAAACTTATCTGCCTGCGCTTCACTTTTAAATTTCCCGCTTTGAAACAGCCAAATTCCTACGGCAATGACCAATGCTCCAGCTACTGATGCGGCTTTTTTTCGATCCATTGTTTCCACACACCTTTTAATACCCCTTTAACTTTTGATAATACCATATTGACGTTTATATCGTCATAAGGAGAAATAACCAAAGGATTATAAGAGCGCACATGCTAATTTAACTAGAGAAAATAAACTTTTTTACAATAGTAAATTTGATAACAGACGCTGAGCTAACAGGCGGTTAGCCTCACCGGGCTCTATCGTATACGTTAGTAGTTCTTGCCCACAAAATGATTAGACCGAATTCATCCACATACATTGTGCAAAAAATGTACTCAATAAAAAAGAAGTGCTGTATGCACTTCTTTTAAGAGTTAATCTTTAGTCTGCTGTTCCATTGCTTCTCCAATGGCTTTTTTTAAATGTCCGTCATGCTTATCAAGCAGTCGATGCACCTCATCACCTTCTGTAGAAGTAAGAAGCGCAAGGATGGCGGCTTTTGGCGTTTTATAGGTTTGTAAAATTTCCGCTGCCTCTTCTGATGAGACGCCTGTTAGTTCCGCAATAATATTTTTAGCACGCTGTACGAGTTTATCGTTAGTCGGCTGTACGTCTACCATTAGATTGCTATAGACTTTACCAATTTGAATCATAGAAGCGGTCGTCAGCATATTAAGAACAAGCTTTTGAGCAGTTCCTGCTTTCATTCTGGTTGAACCTGTCACAACTTCCGGCCCTGATTCTGCTACTATTGCATATTTTGCTTCTTGTTCCATAGGTGATTGAGGAGAATTGACAACGCAGCCCGTTACTGTCCCCAGGCTGTTTGCATACGCAAGCGCTGAGAGTGTATACGGAGTTCTTCCACTTGCAGCTATACCTACAAGAATATCTTTATTTGATAAATTAATTGCTTTCAAATCTTCTATCGCTTGTTTTTTATTATCTTCTGCTCCTTCTAACGCATGCCGGAGCGCTTTGTCTCCTCCGGCTATGATCCCAATTACTTGTTCGGCAGGTGTACCGAATGTTGGTACACACTCAGATGCATCTAATACACCTAGCCGCCCGCTTGTACCTGCTCCGATATAAATAAGACGTCCGCCTTGTTTAAAAGCACTGACAATTTCATCTACTAACAGAGCAATAACAGGCAGCACCTTATTGATTGCCTGAGGCACTTGATGATCTTCTTCATTAATTTTTTTTACAATTTCCAGACTTGATAATTCATCAATGTTTAAGGTTTGCGGATTGCGTTTTTCTGTTAAGATATGATTTAAGTTCACTGTGATCCCCTGCCTTTTCCACCATCATTTTTTCTCTATTTATACTCGTTCATGAACAGCTGATAAGCTCCTTTAGCAGATGATACTTGCTGTGTTGCCCACTGGATATGCTTTATTTCTTTTTCACATGCTTTTTTATAAACATCAAACACTTCTGGAATTTCCGTTAAAATGCTGCCTTTGCAGGCCAGTAAGCAGCTCCCTTCAAAGCGCTGTTTCTTATATAAATGAAGAGTCATGTTTGCAAGGTTCTTTCCAGCCTGTTGAAGAATGTCACTAGCTTCTTGTTTATGATTTCTCGCTTGATTTACAACAAGCGGAGTGAGTGAAGCAACTTCTGATTTAGGAGATGAATAGACAAACTTTTTTATATCGTGTATGGTATCTGCTTTTACATGTTGCAAGATTGTCTGACTAAGGCTGCTGTAAGGAAGGCTTTGATCATGCTCTTTCGTCAGCAATATCAGTGCTTGAAGACCAATCCAATATCCGCTTCCTTCATCTCCAAGAAGATGTCCCCACCCTCCTCCGTATTCGTACACTCCGTCTTTTTTCCCAATGCTGACGGCTCCAGTTCCTGCAATGGTTAAAATCCCGTCTTTTCCATGCAGTAGTGCTTCATGTGCAATCATGGCGTCATCATATAAACCTACTTCTACCTGATAACGATCGTAAAAATATCTTTTTATTTCTTCTTTAGATAATGCTTTACTTCCAGCAAGCCCTAGTGAAATGCCTTTACATGTATGACCAGCAAGCGCAGTTTTGCACGCCGTAATACATTCATCAATATGAGTAATAGCCGTATCGTAATGAATAAGCAAATTTCCATAGCCACTTTTTGAAGCAGCGAGCTCTTGACCGTCTAAGCTGTACGCAGCGCCTTCTGTTTTTGTTCCCCCGCCGTCGATACCAATAATATAGTCCATTTTATCACCGCTCACAAAAAGCAAATTTGTCCCATGGCTGCAGTTCATTTAATAAGAATATTTCCTCTTCTGCAATGCGTCCTACTACGTTTGTTTTACCTGAGTTCTCCATGTCTAACAGCGCAATTTGCAGCTCTCCTTTGTACTGTCCGTAGAGTTCATTTTCTATTAAAATATCGCCTCTTCGAATGGAAGGAGTATGCGTAGGCTTGAATTCTTCTTTTTTATATTTTACTCGGCTTTGCGTAGAGCGAATTAAATAATCGGATACGTCTCCGCGGTAAAAATGAAACTCTTCCAGCACAATTTTTTTCTCAAGCTCGGTAATCGTATCATACAGGTTCACGTTAAAAGTAAAGCGCTCTTGCTGAACAACATCACGCAGCGCCTTCATTTCTTCTTCTGATACATAAGCATTGGCGATAATTGCACAATCAATTAATCCCGTTTTAAAAAGATGCTTAGCCTGCACGTCGATCGGAAGCGTACGGTGCATTTCAAGCGTACAAAGCCCTTCAGTAACAGGCCACGGCCCAAAAGTAGCGCTTGGTGAATTAATAAAGGCTGCTGTTTCAAGGTTATGTTCTTTAAACAATGCTGAACACTTTACAAAGTGATCATACGACAATCCCGCGTATCGATGAGGATAAAAATTATGCGACCCGAGCAGCTGCTTTCGATTCGGTCGGTAACTTAAAATATTATCCACATACTTCGTCGCATTGCTCATATTAATTTCAATTTTTAAGCCGTATGGATTAAAAGTCATAATGGACTCTTCATTTCCCGTATACCCTAAATCAAGACGAATAGCATAAGCCCCTAATTCGTGAAAAAAAGATAAGTCATCATAAGAAATGCCAAGCGCTCCAAATACGCGAGGAGCGATGTCCACTACTACTTCCATCTCTAGCTCATTAGCAAACTCAATGGTTTCTTTAAAATTTGCCATTACTTTTTTCTGATCGCCTTCAACAGAAAGCAAGCATGTAAAAATGCGGGTAAATCCGTATTGATGCGCAAGTGCTATATACGCTTTATCTTTTTCGACAGTCGAATGTTCCGGATAAATCGCAATACCTAGCTTTTTCATTGATTTTCGCCTTCTTTTTTAAATTTTTTAATAAGCTTAATCATATGCTCAATTAATTTTTGCTCTGAAATAGCCGTCATTAAATGGTCTTGTGCGTGAATTAAAAGCAGGGACTTTTCAATTGTTTTTCCATTTAATTCACGTTGAATAAGCGCGGTTTGCGTTTTATGAGCATGACTAAGCTCTTCTTGAGACTGTTTTAAAAGTTCGTCAGCTTTAGTAAAATCATAGTCTTCAGCTGCTTCTAACGCTTCATATGCAAGTGACCTAGCATTTCCTCCATATGCAATAAGTTCAAAAATTTCATTTTCCATATTTGCTGCTTCTGTCATTTCTTCCATCCCCTTTTTTATAGTGGTGCAGGCGTAATGTTTCCTAATATTACAGGAGACAAGGCGCCGGTTGCACTTGGTACATTGCTTGCATAACCTGAAAGTGTTTCATTTGCGAGCAACGCAAAAGCTACGGCTTCTTTTGCTTCTGAAGACATTCCAATTTCTTCTTGTGTATACACGCTGCAGCGCTTCCCGAGCTGCGTTTTAATCATATTCATCAGCGTATTATTATAACTTCCGCCTCCTCCAATAATCACTTCGTCAATAGAATAGGCAGGAAAAATAAATATTTCATAGTGATGTACAATGGATGATGCCGTGAACATAGTAATCGTGGCTAGCAGATCTTCTTTTTTATGTTTGCTATATTTCTCTAGCAGTCTCTTTGTGTACTGTGTACCGAACAGTTCTCTTCCCGTCGATTTAGGAGGAGAAAGCTTCATGTAATCATGATTCATACAGTCTTCTAAAAGCTCTGAAATAATCTTTCCTCCAGCTGCTAAACGCCCATTTTCATCAAATGAAACATTAAAAAGCTGCTGACACGCTTCGTCTATCATCATGTTTCCCGGCCCCGTATCAAAAGCTACTACCGGTATAGGAGATTTTTTTGGCGGAATTAACGTTACATTTCCAATACCTCCAACGTTTTGAAGCAGCCTTGTACGGTCAGCGTGGCTGTACAAAATCCGTTCCGTGTGAGGAACTAACGGAGCACCTTGCCCGCCTGCTGCCATGTCCATCACTCTGAAGTTTGCTACTACCTTCGTTTTGGTTTCATAGGCAATAACAGCCGGCTCTCCAATTTGGAGTGTAGACATCGCTGTACTTCCCGAAGCATAAGGCTGATGGTAAATGGTTTGACCATGCGATCCAACAACATCTATTTGTTCAAGAGAAAAGCGAGCTTCTTGGCACACTTTTTTCACTGCATCCGCAAATGCATAGCCAAGTTTAAAATTTAAGCTGCAGATCAGCTGTACATTTGAATGTTCAAAAGAAAGCGCCTGCTCAATTTCTTTTTTTAACTGCGATGAAAACGGCATGGTAATGAAATGAAGAAGCTTAACTTTACTTTCATAGCCGCTTCCTTCAATCTCCACAAGAGCTGCATCAATTCCGTCGAGTGACGTTCCTGACATAAGTCCAACAGCATACATACTACGCGTTCACTTCCTTAAAAAAAACGGGTAAATACTTGCGATGAGCTTGAAGCAGTTCATCTAAGACCGTCTTAGCCAGCTCGTCACTTGGAACAAGCGGATTAATGCTCAGCGCAACCAGTGCTTTTTCATAAGATCCTGTAACCGCAGCTTCTGCTCCTACTCGTTCAAACGATTTAATTTGCTGCACAAGTCCATTCACTTCTACCGGAAGTTCACCGACAGCGAGCGGTACTGGCCCTTGCTTTGTTACTACACAGTTTACTTCAACCGCAGATTGGTTTGGAAGTGAGGAGATAGCGCCATTGTTTTTTACATTCAATGTTTGAATATCGCCTTTATCGTTATAAATGGATGAAATTAAATTGCATGCGGCATCGCTGTAATAAGCGCCCCCTCGTTTTTCCAGCTGCGGTGGCTTCATTTCTAGATTTGGATTTTTATAGAGTTCAAAAAGCTCGGCTTCTAATGCTTTGACCACTTCAGCGCGTGTGGTACCTGACTGAAAGGTCAGAAGCTCTTCTGCTAATATTTCTTTTGTTTTGTAGTAGTAGCGGTGATAAGGACATAAAATCACGCCAAGAGCTTCCAAAAAGTCCGGTTGCCATGGAATAGGAGCTATGTTTCTCATTGTTACTTGAGACTTGGGATCACTTAATCGCTGAATGACTTCTTGCGTTACTTCCTTTCCTTTGACATACACATGCAGTCCATATACCAAGTGATTTAACCCTGCAAATTCAATGTGAACATCTTCTTTTTCTACTTGAAGCAAGCCCGCGATGGAGTTTGTCATATGTACAGGCAGGTTACAAACTCCTACTACCTTAGAGTGCTTTCCGTAGCGAAGCAGCGCCTCCGTTACCATACCTGCAGGATTTGTAAAATTAATAAGCCAGGCGTTTGGACAAACTTCGTGTATTTCCTCGGCAATTTTCAACAAAACCGGTATCGTTCGTAAGCCCTTAAATAATCCTCCCGCCCCGTTTGTCTCTTGACCAATCATTCCGTACTTAAGAGGGATGCGTTCATCTTGAATACGCGCATCAAGCTGACCTACTCTAAGCTGTGTCGTTACAAAATCAGCATTTATCAACGCTTTTTGTCGATCAAGCGTTAAATGAATTTCCATATCAACACCTGCTTTTTTGACCATTCTTCTCGCAAGTGCTCCTACAATTTCAAGTTTCTCTTTTCCTTCTTCAACATCTACAAGCCATAGCTCTCGAATTGGAAGCTCATCATATCGTTTAATAAACCCTTCGACCAATTCAGGTGTATAGCTTGATCCTCCCCCTATTGTCACTACTTTCATTTTTTGCCCCTCCTTGTTAAAAAACGGCTAAATATGTAACGGCTGTGCACCCTATTCCAAGCAGAACAAAGCGTATACAAACGGCGGTTATAGATAAAGCTGCGGTTGAAAGCCGAATGGAAATAAATGTTGTAAGCAGCGCTGCTGATAGGCTTGTAATGGCAAATAAACTATGCTGCGCTGATAAACCAGCATACTGCAGCAGAGGTGTAAAAATAACGTTGCAAAGAACCATGGTTAGCAGAAATAAAAACACAGTTTTATATCGAAACCGAACAAACATTGACCCTCACTCCTACTAAAGAGATAGAAGCCAAACAAGTTGGCTTCTCTTTCTTTACATTTGAACTGAACTATCGGATGGTGCAACCGTTGCTTCATCGCTTTTTTCCATTTCGACCATCTTTCGATCATACATTTTAAAGAACGGAAGATAAATGACAACAGAAATAGCAATATTAATAACGACTAGCACAACCGCCCGCCAGTCTCCTCCGGTTGATAGATAAGCTCCGATCGGCGCCGGGAGCGTCCATGGAACCATTACGTAGGTTGGCGTAATAAGACCTGTCGCCGTTGCTGCGTATGAAATGATCGTTGTAATAATCGGGATAATGATAAATGGAATAATTAAAATAGGATTTAAGACAATTGGCAAACCGAAAATAATTGGTTCGTTAATATTAAAAACCGCTGGAATAAAAGATGTTCTAGAAAGCGCTTTCGAATATTTAGATTTTGAGAAAAACAGCATCGCTAAAACAAGGCCCAGCGTTGCTCCAGATCCTCCGATCCACACAAACCACTGAAAGAACGTTTCAGGTGCAATATACGGAAGTGTGGAAGCTCCGTCTGCTACCGCTTCAGCATTTTTCGCTAAGTACACTTCCCATACAGGACGTGCCACTGTCCCAACAACAGAGACGCCGTGTATTCCAAATGACCAGAAAAACGTAATTAAGAAAACGGGTATTAACACTCCTGCTAAACTATCTCCAGCTTCCACAAGCGGAGCAACTAGTTTATCAACTAAATGGTGAAGATCGATACCTAAAACAATCGTAATAATCGTCATAAGTACAACAACAATCGCAACCGGTATTAGTGCTTCAAAAGACCTCGATACCGAAGGCGGCACTTGTTCCGGCATTTTAATGGTGACATTTTTTGCTTTACAAAACCTGAGAATCTCGACCGATAAAATCGATACAATCATCGTTACAAATAAACCGTGACCTCCCAGATTGGTCATTGGAAGCATAAACCCTTCTTCTTCAATCAGCTTTGGAGTCAGCGTAAGAAGTAGTGCAGCTACTGCAATTTGTGCTCCTGACAGCGGATCGAGATTATAGCTTTTGGACAAGTTATACCCTATCCCAAAGGCTATATATAAAGACATAATAAACATCGTTACTCGATACGGTATTAAAATGTTGGCGCTGTTGTCAGCTGCCCATTTCGCAATTGTGCTATCTTGAGGCACAGGCGGAAATGCTAGAATCAAGAAAAAACTTCCAATAATGATAAACGGCAAAGCGGAAATAACACCATCACGAATGGCTTGAAGATGCCGCTGTTCTGATAACCTGGCCATGGGTCCCGATAAATTGTTCTCTAAAAACGACACAAATTTGCTCATATACCCTTTCCCCCTCTATATTCTCCCCTTGTGTAATAAATCCCCTATTTATTTAAAAAGCAGGAATACACCTGCTTTCCTCAGCTAACGAGCTGTTGAACCGTTTTATAAAGCGTCGGACCTCCAAGCGGCGTATAAGCCTGCGGCGGAATGGGCCCGCATGGAACAGAAGCTTTATCCGCTTCCGCTTTCACTGCGTTAAACCGGTGACGAATCTGCGGTGCAACCATTACAACGTCCCAGCCCTTTTGAATTTCCTCTGCCACTTCATTTGTCCCAATTGCCAGCACTTCCATATCTGTTCCGTGCTTTTGTGCTTCCGTTTTTAATGCTTTTACCACAATTGAACTTGACATTCCTCCAGAACATACAAACAATACCTTCATTTTCTCGTTTCCCCCTACCTCTTTATTTTTTGAATTACATTATGTGTATCGATTATGCGTTCAAACACTTGATTGCCTTTTTGAATACATAACCGTATAAACATCGCATCTACAATGGCTAACTGAGCAATACGAGCGCTCATCGTTCCAATTCGAATATGCTGCTCTTCTACTGAAATAGTCAGCAGAATATCAGCTAATCTAGAAGCTGGAGATGATCCGTGCTGCGTTAGCAAAATAACCGCTGCTCCTTTATCTTTGGCTATTTGCATCAGTTCCACCACTTCTTTTGTTTGACCAGAAGTTGATACTACAAACAGCACATCATCTTTTGTCATATTCGTAGCCATCACCATTTGAACATGACTATCTAATGAAAACAGCGCTGAAATATCAATTCGAAGCAGTTTATACTGAGCATCTAGTGCAACCACTGATGACCCTCCTGCTCCGTATAAAAACACTCGCTTCGCTCCATGAATAGCTTCCGCAGCTTCATCAATTGCAGAAGAGCTCACTAAACGACTCGTGTTCATCAGTGCGCTCATACTTTTGCTCATGACTTTTTCAAGCACAGCTTCGGTATCGTCTTCAAAATTAACCGGAAGATTCGGCAGCTGCTCGTTATTCACCTTATGGGCATCTTTTGCTAATTCAATCTTTAATTCTTTAAAACTATTGATCCCTACACGCTGACAAAAGCGGATAATCGTAGCTTCGCTGCACTGACACTGCTTAGCTAGCTGTTTGGTCGTTAAGTTCAACGTGGTCGTAGGATTTTCTAACACGTAATCAGCTACTCTTCCTTCAGCAGGACTGTAATGATTCATTTGTGCATCGATTAAAGTAAGTACGGAAAATTGGCGCATGAATTCCTCCATCGTTAAGTAACGTATTTCTAAAATATTCTTTAAATTACCATTATTATATTTTTTCTGAAGTTTAATTTCAATATTTTTCTGATATTTTTAAAACTTTATTTTATTTTTCAGAATATTTTATTAAAATCTATTGTGAATATAACGACCGCATGCTATATTATGAAAGAAATTTTATCTCAACCAAAAAAGAAGGAGGAACGAACATGCATATTAAAAAATGGGTTGGAGGCATCTTGTTTTTGCTGCTGTTTTGTTCGAGCACATTGCCTGCTAAAGCAGACGTACCTACTACGTATCAAAAACGGGAGCTTCGAGCCGCTTGGATTGCAAGCGTATACAACATTGATTGGCCTTCTCAGCCTGGTCTTCCGGTTGAACAGCAGAAAAAAGAGTTTACTTATTTGCTAGATGAAGTAAAAAAGATGGGGATGAATGCTGTTGTTGTTCAAATTAAACCGACCGCCGATTCCTTTTATCCGTCAAAATATGGCCCGTGGTCAGAATATTTAACCGGTACACAAGGAAAAGATCCCGGCTATGATCCTCTGGCCTTTATGGTAGAGGAAGCACATAAGCGCAACTTAGAATTCCACGCATGGTTTAACCCTTACCGCATTACAATGAATCATACTGATTTAAACAAACTAGCCGATAATCATCCTGCCAAACAACATCCTGATTGGGTCGTCTCCTACGGAAAACAACTCTACTACAACCCAGGTATTCCAGAAGTAAAAAACTTTATTATTGAAGAAGTGCTCGAAGTCGTAAGAAACTATGATATTGATGCTGTTCATATGGACGACTATTTTTATCCTTACAAAATTGCAGGTCAACCGTTCCCAGATCAAAAAACATATGAAGCCTACGGTGCTCAAACGTTTTCCAATATTGAAGACTGGCGGCGTGACAATGTTAATCAGCTTGTTCGAGATTTAAATAAATCTATTAAAAAAACAAAATCATACGTGAAATTTGGCATCAGTCCGTTCGGCGTATGGCGAAACATTGCTAATGATCCAACCGGCTCTGAGACGACTGCTGGACAAACAAACTACGATGATTTGTATGCCGATACGCGTACGTAGATTCAAAATGGATACATTGATTACATCACTCCGCAAATTTATTGGAATATTGGATTTGAACCCGCTGCTTACGATACGCTGCTCAACTGGTGGAGAGATGAAGTCCGCGGAAAGCCAGTTCACCTTTATATTGGACAAGCTGCTTACAAAATTAATAACAACGCGGTGGAAGCTTGGTCTGATCCCGATGAGTATCCAAGGCAAATTGCTCTAAATCACCAGTTTCCAGAAGTACAAGGGAGCATGCATTTTAGCCTGAAAGATTTGAACCGAAACCCGCTCGGAATAAAAGACAAGCTGCAAAACGATATTTATAAACACCCTGCACTTATTCCAGCAATGCCTTGGCTTGATAATACGGCCCCAAAAGCACCAAAATTAAAAAACGCGGGCCCTCATACAAAAGAAGCAGCGTTTGAAATTCGAGATCACCAGCAGAATGATTCGGCTTATTATGCCATTTATCGCTTTCAAGGCAATAAAAAAGGTGACATTAACAACGCAGAAAACCTGCTGACAACCGTTCGAAAAACAGGAGAAACACAATTGTTTGTAGATCAAAATGCACTCAAAAATCAAACGTACACATATGTTGTAACCTCTGTTGACCGTTTGCATGACGAAAGTGCCGTTTCCCGCACGCTTACTGTAAAAGCAGCTCATTAAAAAAGGTTCTATAGCAAAATGTATGGTAGGATAAAGAAATCCAATGATGCTTTATCAAGCCATTCTGTTATAGAAAGTAGTGAAAAAAGATGGAACCAAACTATGATCGCGCTTTTGGCGTATATGGAATTTGTATGCGAGATAACAAGCTGCTTGTTATTCGAAAAAATAGAGGTCCGTATATTCATCGCTTTGATTTGCCAGGCGGACAGCTAGAGCACGGTGAAACATTAACGGAAGCAATGAAAAGAGAATTTGTGGAAGAAACAGGCTTTGAGATTAACATTGTTTCTCAAGCGGGTACAACAGATTTTCAGTATCCTTGTAAGTGGAAAGAATTTACTCACGTGCATCACATTGCTGTATTTTATTACGTAGACATTGCCGGCGGTGAGCTTCTTTCCCACCCCGTACAGTTTGAAGGCCAAGATTCTTTGGAAGCATTGTGGATTGCACCGCAGGATTTCAACATCGATAATGCTTCGCCTCTTGTTCTAAAAGCAGTGGAATCTTTAAGCTTATTATCATGGCCTTATGAATCTCAGATTTATGATGATTGGGAGCTTAAAACCTCCAAACAATAATAATGATAGTGCCTATAAATTACTCCTGAATATCGTACGCTTAGCTTCTGTTTAAGTTGAAATCAGAAAATATGTTTAATTTCTTTCTAATGGTGGAACAGACAAGTAACACTACTTAATTACTAATAGAAAGGAAGATTAAAATGAGTAAAGGTTTAGGAGATAAAGTTAAAGGAAATGTATCAAAAGCTAAAGGTGAAGTAAAAGATCAAGTGGGAAATGCAACGAATAACCGCGACCTTCAGCGTGAAGGAAAAGCTGAGAAAACAAAAGGAAATGCTCAGAAAGCAGTAGGCGAAACAAAAGATACATTTAGCAATAAATAAAAAAGGACGAGCTTAAATGCTCGTCTTTTTTTTATTTAATAAGCTGATTTAAGCTTTTAATGATTACGTTTGGCTGCAATTCTTTATGTTCAGCTACATTTCCTTTTCGGTTGACCCAAGCCGTTGCGAACCCGTAGTTTTTAGCACCGGCAATATCCCATGTATTCGATGACAAAAATAATACTTCTTCTCTTTTGGCGTTCATTTTGTTTTTTGCATAGTGATAGCTTGCCATCGTAGGCTTGTACTGTTTGATTTCGTCTATGGAAATAACGTCTTCAAATAAATGATTCATATTATGATAAGAAACAAGCGGATCAATCATGTGCTTAGGACCATTCGTAAAAATAGCCAGGCGATACCCTTTTTCTTTTAAATAGGCGAGCACCTCTTTGACTTCATCGTAGACATTCAGCTTCATGTAGGCACTCATCAGCATTTTTTCTTCGTGTTCCGTTAAATCAATATCATTTGCTTCTGCTGCATATTTCAGGGATTGATTTGTTAATGTATAAAAGTCAACGTATCGTCCCATCAGCTGATATTGCATGGCGTATTCAATTTGCTTCAAACGCCATAAATGACTAATGCTTTCTCCCCGCTCCGGATACAGCTTATCACACGTTTCAATAACGGTATGTACATCAAACAGTGTTCCATATGCATCAAATAAAATCGTTTTAAATTTCATCTGTGTTCGCCTCCTTCTTTCATTTTACCCACTCGCAAAAAAACATAACGTTTTTTCTGTTAAAAAAGAGGCCTATTAACAGCTGAGGTATGCTCATTTCTTATGAAAATAAAAAAACAGCAGGCTCTCCTACTGTTTATAATCCCACACGACTTTCCATTCTCCTTTTTCACGAACAGCATACACTTTCTGCACCAAATCAAAGTTTCCATATTTCCCTTTATACGTTTGGATAACGGTCATTTCGTAAACAACAGGAAACGCTTTACGATCATTTTCCATCTTCCAGCTCTTTCTTTTTTCAACATCTTCAATGGAATAAGTAAAGGTGTCTACCCCGAAATGATTGAGAAATACGTGTGCTCGATCTTGTATGTATGCACCTTTTGTCCATTTCTTTTTCATGGATGAATGAAAAAGGTCCCATGATTCCGAAAAGTTTCCTTCCTGTTCTAGCGTATAAAATTCTTTTACGGCAGATTTGGCTTGATGACTTGGAGAAAAGAATGTAAATTGAAACACCCAAACTCCCAGCGCAATAACAGAAAGAAACACAGCTACTCCTAAACTTCGCTTCAAAAGCAGTGTTTTTTTTCGATACAAGTAAAAAGCCCCTTTATCAAAAATGCAGTATACAACAGCTTATTCGATATCCAAGCTTTTTAGTATTGCCGGACTGAACTTATCCGGCATATCTTTAAAAAAGGGATTGAGACATAAACATAAAAGATCCGAACGATTCATCGTTCGGATCTTCCTTCAACTAAACTACGTTTGTCCCAGCTTCTTTCGTCGCTATACAATGTGAAAAGCCATTTGCATGGCTGCTAAAAAGCCCACGAACACAAGGCCCGTCACGAGACCCTCTTTCCAATCTGGCCGGTCCCCTCGAACAAATTTAGCAATATCATACGATAGCATCGCTGCTAAAAAAATTGATAAGACAATATACAGCGGCTCCATCTTTTATCACCCACTATTTCTTTTCTTCAGTGTAACAACTTTTTCATAAGTATGCATGTAAGAAAAACCGCTTAAAATTCTTGGCGAATGTGTGAAATTTCTCTTTTTTATGCATAAACTACTTAAAAGCGTGAAAGGAAGATGCCGTTTGTCTGCTTTTAATCCTCAGCAATTTAGCGTCACATACCGCCAAGGAAGCACGCCCACCTTTCCTTTTATTGGGCGACGCTATACGCTCACACATTCTGAACAAACAGACGATTTATTTCTTTGGATCGACGAAAAGTTTGCTGTTGATCAATTAAATGAGCAGCGAAATGAGCTTTTTGCCGAATGGCTCCACAAAGACGGTGTTGATACGCTGTATGTATACGTATTTATTGGCAATGAACAAACGGAAAAGTCCGTTCAAGCCATACGGTACGCTATTTTCAAACAGGAAATGCCTTACTTGCTAAAAGCATTGCGCTACGGTGATGCCACGTTTTTCAACGCTCACCCTGCTTTAGATCGTTCCCCCATTTACGTACATTTTCATTCCAGCGACAAAGATTTTCATTCCATTCGATATTTTCAAACGCCTTCTCACTATGCCTAGGCATATGAGAAGGGATCTTTACTTCGTTAATCTCCTGTTTTCCAAACTCCATTTCTTCTAGGGTCTCCGGCTCCTTCCATTTGTTTATCTTGAAAGTTAATGGTTAACGCTTGAATACCTCCATAAAAAACGTCGCTTTCCTTTGTTTCTATTCGAAATGTAGAAGGAATATTTTTTGTATTTAAATCGTGCTCTACATAAATAGTCGAATCTTCAAAAATAAAGCGCGGTTCGTTTACAGCTCTTTGAAGCGATTCATTTCCTGCAAGGTTTTTAGAAAGTACCTGAGTTAAAATTTGAGGAATCCGCGTTCCGCCCGGAGAACCTATTCCCATCGCCCACTCACCTTTTTCTCTTATAATAGTTGGAGCCGTAAAAGTTCTTGCTCTTTTTCCCGGCTCGCGATTATTCGGTTCTTTGCTTCCAAAGGTATCAGCGTTGTTATTAAGAAAAAAGCCGTCAACTTGTTCGCCTGTACCAAAGAAGTTACTCAACGTATTAGTTGTAGATACAACGGTTCCTTCTGAATCAATAACCACAAAATGTGTTGTACTTTCGTGTTCTTCATCGCCTTCACCTGAAGAACGTGTCGGGTGATTGACCAAGTTTGTTATATAATCATCACTGACTAATTCACTTGAGTTTTGATTATGAAAGTCTGGATCGCCAATTTGTTTTAATCGGTCGGAGTAAGCTGCTTTTTTAATTCTGTTCATCGTTTCGTAATATTCTTTGTCAGGCATTGTTTCAAGATTTTCTTTCTCTGCCATTTTTAACATTTGAATCAGTGTAATTCCGGAAAAAGGCGGAGGCGCTGAAATCACTTCACTTCCATTGTAAGTTGAAACGACAGGCTTGGTTTCTGTCACTTGATAGGAAGATAAGTCTTTTTTAGAAATAGGCGTTGCATCAGCAAGATCTTGTGCCACATCTCCTTTATAAAATGCAGACGCACCTTCTCGCTGAATCTTGATTAACGTTTTAGCCAACACTGGCTGCGACAACGTTTCTCCTTCTTCGATTGCTTCTCCCTTCGGATAAAAAGCGGATAGATCGTCTACATCCATCCTTCCTCTAGAGTAATACAATCGAGACGATAAAAGAGAGTCTACTTCAAACCCTTTTTCAGCGTATTCAACAGCCGGCTGAATCAAATCACTCATTGATTTTGTACCATACTTCTGCTGAATATATTCCATACCAGCGACAAATCCCGGCACGCCGTTTTTACCGCTCATAGAAGTTGGAGCGGTTTCCCGGTAATCAATAAAGGTCGCAGGCTGATCTTTTTTGGCAATCAGCATACCTCCACCTCCGCCAATTCCAGACCCGAAAGGTTCGACTACGTTAAGGGCATACGAAATAGCAATAGCCGCATCTACTGCATTCCCGCCTTCTTTTAATACGTCCATCCCTACATTTGCTGCGAGAGAATTAGAAGAACTCACACCGTAAGAATGATCATTATTTTTTTTAAGCAGCTTTTCAGGACTAAGATCTGTACTCGATTGAGTCATAAAAAAAGCGGCTATAACGCAAATTAATAATAAAAAAGCAATAATATTAAACAACAGTAATTTTTTATTCACATATTACCCTCCATTTTTACTCATCTGTATATTTTGTGAAGCGCTTTCATTTTTATCCATACATTACATTGAACACAAAAAAGACATCGTCTAGGACGATGCCTTTTTGTTACTACATAAGATTTATTTTCCAGCAGCTGCCGCAGCATCATTTACTGCATCTGTAGCAGCTGATTTTGTTTGTTCAATCATTTTTACGTTATTTTCAATTTTTTGCTGTTCATCTGTTGAAAGAGTAGCCGGGTGTTTCAAAGCTCCAAGTCCTGCTACTACTCCTGCTACAATAGCAATTGGTCCTACAATCCCTACGATTCGTTTTGCGATCATTTTCTATTCCTCCAATTAAGTTAGTCTGTACTTTTTTCCCATAAACCGTGGCGGCGCGGATCAGCGTCACCTTGAATCTTATTTTTCTTTAAGTCTTTTACAAGAGCTTGAACGCCTCCGTAAAACATCGCGTTATCATTGTTTTTTAAGTCATAGCCGTACGTTTTTAAACCATCTTTAGTTGACTGTTTAAGCTTAGCTTCTGAATAAAACTTATGAGAATCAAAAATGACACGCTTGTTTTCTACTGCGTTTTTAATGGAATCTTTGTCTTCGAAATAATCCCCAATTACTTGCGTTAGCACTTGAGGAATGCGATTTCCTCCCGGTGTGCCAATGGACATTACCCATTCATCACCTTCACGGATAATGGTAGGGGCTGTAAATGTTCTTGGACGCTTGCCAGGTTGACGCTTATTAATTCCTTCACCAAACGTATTGAGCGTATTATTTAAAAAGAACCCATCTACATATTCACCGCTACCGAAGAAATTACTCAGCGTATTCGTTGTTGATACAACGGTTCCTTCACCGTCCATCACAACAAAATGAGTGGTACTTTCATGTTCTTCGACGTCGCTTACTTTGGTGTGATCTGTTTCAGTATTATTTAATTTATTACGAAGTAAATGCACGTAATGATCGTCGATCCAATCATTTGGCGTTTCTTTTATAAAAGCCGGATCGGCAATTTTTTTCAAGCGGTCTTGATAAGCTACTTTTGAAATTTGACCAAGAAAATGATAATAAAGACTAGGATGCGATTCCTTCAGCTTCCAAATATCTTCTTGATCCGTCATTTTTAACATTTGAATGAGCGTAGCACCAGCAAAAGGAGGAGGTGCTGAAATAATTTGATGACCTTTATAATTCGTCGATAGAGGTTTCCGTTCAACAGGCGCATACTTTCGCAAGTCTTTGTGACTTACTTTTGTTTCTTCTGTAATATCGTCTGAAATTTTCCCTCTATAAAAAGCATTTGGCCCTTCTTCCTTAATCTTTTGCAGCGTGTTCGCTAATTCATGCTGTTTGACAATTTCACCTGTGTTAATGGCGTCCTTATCTGGATAAAAGCTAGGAATTTCATCTTCATTCACATTTCCTTTGTATGAAACCAGCCTATCGTGCAAATCTTTGTCCACTTTGTACCCATTCTCGGCATAGTTAATGGCCGGGTCGATTAGTTTGCTCATCGACAGAGATCCGTAGTGATGCTGAATATAATCCATACCAGCGACGAACCCTGGTACGCCAATCTCATCTTCTTTATCATTCTTAGGTGCAATTTCTCGGTAGTCAATAAATGTTGGAGAGGCATCTGCTGGATCAATCAGCATTCCGCCGCCTCCCCCAAGTCCTGATCCGTACGGTTCCACAACACCAAGCGTGTAGGAAATGGCAATAGCTGCATCAACTGCTGTACCGCCTTGTTTAAGAATTTCCATACCTACTTTTGTGGCGCGAGGATCTGAAGTACTTACTGCATATTCTTGTTTTGGAAACATAAATTGATAAACACATACACCTACTATGAGTGAAAAGATGACAATGGAAACAATAATCGTATTACGTTTATTTATCATCTTTTACCTCCTCTGTGTATGACGGGCTATTAGTTAGCTTGCGCTTCGTTCTTTTTGCGCTCCTCTGCATGTTTTATAATGCGAGAATGATCTAAGTTTAATTCAAACTTGTTTCGTTCTTTTTCTAACAGTTCAGGGTTTGAAGAAAACTTATTTAAATCGTTATAAATACGCTTCATACGCCAAGGGTTATCTGTTGGAGTTGGTGTACCTGCTTTAATAACCATTGGAATAACATCAATTTTAGCTTGGCCCTGCTTGTTTAAATGATACTGAACCATCGCTGTATTTTTTGTACTTGACCACCCTTGGTCAAAAATAAAGTTTCCTAAGCTATAGAAAATAACCGAACCTTTATATACGTCATATGACTGTAGAACGTGCGGATGGTGACCAATGATAATGTCCGCACCAGCGTCTACCATCGCTTTTGCTAGTCCTTCTTGACGAGGACTTGGCTGTGCATCGTATTCTTCACCCCAGTGGGCATTTACTACAACTAAATCAGCATTTGCTTTCGCTTGCTGAATCGTGCTGAAAATAAGATCCGGGTCTGCTTTTAAAATACCTGGGTTGTTTTTTCCAGCCGACATTCCGTCTGAATATACATCCGTAAAACCTACGGTTGCAATGCGGATGCCGTCAGCATCTTTATATGAAATATGCTTTGCTTCTTCAGAGTTACGGCCAGCACCAACAAAATCTAATTTGTTTGCTTCAAAAGTAGAGATCGTATCTTCTAACCCTTTTGCACTGTAGTCCATTGAATGGTTGTTGGCTAAGTTTAATACGTCGAAACCTGCATTTTTAACGGTCGCTAGATCAGCAGGTTTACTATATAAATGAATACCTTTTTCCATTGCTTTATATGAATCTACGTCGTTTGTTAAAATCGGCGTTTCGTAGTTCCCGCTTACGTAATCCGAATTTTTAAAGAACGGCTCCACGTTGCGGAATACAAAATCTTCTCCGTAGCGTTCAGTTACTTCTCTTACATGGCGACCCATCATAATGTCTCCGACCATAGTCATCGTTAAATCATTATTGGCCTCTGGATTAGCCGTCTCAGGGTTTTCAAGAGCATCCGAACGCTCCATCCATCCTGAAAGAGCTAAAATTACGATTAAAATTGGCGTTAAGATAAGAGCTTGCTTGCCTGTTGTAGGCTTTGTTTTCTTTATAAACATCAATACTTTTTCTTGAAAGTTTAATTTTTTCTCTTTCAACGCTTTCACCTTCCTTTACCAGCTGCGGTTTGTTTGTGTATTAAAATAAATAATAAACTTGCATAATTCCAAATGTTACACCACTTAATAAAACCGTTGTTCCAACTGTTAAAGGAAGACCTTGCTTTTGCATTGTATTTGCAATTAAGCCCGGTACAATGATACCAATTCCGCGTAATTCAAACACTTCAAACGGCAAGATCGGGAAGAAATAATCAAATGCAACTTTAATCACAATACCCGTAATTAACATCGCTGTAAATTTGCGACGTCCATATAAAATAACTACTTTTGAGATTCCGTATACGACGATAACATACGTTAAAATACTAATTAAGAAAATCATTAAAATGGTAATTGGCTGATCAAATACAAGAGCTAAATACCCCGGTACGATAAGACCGGCTGGCAATACGCCCGTTTTTTCTGTAAAAATTAAGCTTAGTGTAACCCCTAACACAAGGGCAATATATAAATCTGATCCGAACATGAAATGGCCTCCTAGATTAAACTGCTTTTCTCATCTTTTTCATTTCAATAATAGCTTCAACAAGCGGCTCGGCTGAACCGTGGATATTTCCGACACCGTATACAATACGATCTTTTAAATAAGGCTTCATGCGCTCTAAAATTTCTTCTGTAGAAGCGCCTTCCATATCCCAGAATTCTTTTGTTGGCAATTCGCCTCTTTGGTGTGCAGCAGCGATTGGTGAGGTCGTCTGACCAATTGCAATCATTACGTCCGCTTCAATGTATGGCATTACATCTTCAGCAAATTGCTCCGTGCGATCTACACGGTCCGGACGGCAGTTCATAATGACAATAGGAAGCTTTTCACTATAGTTCATTGAATCTACACGTTCCCAAATACGAAGCGTGGAAGAAGCGTCGTTGGCAGCAAATCCATTTACTAAAAATGCTGGATTTTTTTCATCGCCAAACGTTGTAATTCTCATAGCTCCTGGGTCAGGCTGAGCATTTAACATTCCTCTCATCGCTGTTTCAGCATCGATACCAAGTGCTTCTGCTACTGCTAAACCGATGGAAGCATTATCAGGGAAAACCATATAATCAAATTCACGTAAATACGCTTCAGATACTTTATCATTGTCAGCTACAATAACTTTTGTGTTGCGCTCTGCGGCTATTTTTTTATAGTATTCCAAATATGGACCTTCAATTGTAACAAGGTGACCATCATAAGGAATAGTAGCAGTGAACGCTTGAGCAACTTCATCTAGAGTTGGACCCATTACATCCATGTGATCTTCTAGTACGTTTACAATAACGCCTACCTTGGCTTGAATCAGCTGATTTTGGAATGTGATTTGATAATCAGGCTGTACAGCCATACATTCACAAATAAGAGCTTCCGCGCCAATATCGGCAACTTCATTTACCACTCGTCGCTGTTCTCCAATGTTCGGACCTTCTTTACGACGAATAATTGGTTCTTCTTCACTTGTATGCCAGTAGATCATACGCGCTTGTGTTCCTGTCGTTTTTCCTACTGTTTTGTAACCTGCTTCTTTTACAATACCTGTAATCAATCGTGTAACGGTGGATTTTCCGCGAATACCATTAACATTCACTCGTACAGGAATTGAATGCAGCTTGCGTAAATGTCTGCGATACTCCCAAACGCCATACCCTACTAAAAATAGGCAGCATAGGATAATTAAGATCATGTTTCATTCTTCTCCTTCCAAACTTCTCCTGTTGGATACGTTATGAATGCTTTTGATTCATAATGATAGATATACGATTTCATAGTTTCACTCCCTTTATATATGTATGGGAGCTAATCAATTAACAGCGCTAGCATGCTGCTAAAACACCTGCTTTGAAAAATGGACTCGAGCACCAATTTCAACAGCTCTAAAACTATCATCTGCGCTCATTAGTGGTCAATAGCTCAAATGTTATATATTCTTACAATTCCGATTGTCTATTTACAGAATTAAAAACTCATCGTTTTATTGAAAATTCACAGAATAGGTCTAAAGTTTATTTACCTAGAAAAATCCCATCGATACCTTTTTTTACCATAATAACAGGAATATTTTATACATCACTCTTACAATTAACACACTAAAATATTACGTAATTAAAAATTTCTTAACTTTAGAAAACGTTTTGTAATATAAAGGTGGGATAAAAAATATTTTATCCCATAAATTACTTTTTATGGATATACCAATTGGATTTGTCTAACAACCGTACTTGTAAGGATGATAGATAGATATAAAAGTAAGAAAAATACATTTATTTATCATTTTCTGCTTACATTTAACTTACTTAAATAGAAAGGACATTAAATATTTTTTTCTAAATATATAAGTATTTAGCCTCCATATGCGTCTAGTTCTTTTGTTGTTGTTTTATAGATTTCCTTTATTTAATAATCAATTCAGTAAATCTAAATCTCTTGACTATGGCCTCTTTTCCTATTTTCATTTCAATATTTTCTGAATCTTTCTACCGATAAAGGCAGCTTTCGTCCGATAAGATTGCCTAGAAAAATGCATGATTTCTCACTTTTTTGGCATATGATGTTATCATAAAAAGAAGAAGTATCATCAAAAGGAGGAAAACAATGGTTGATACAATCCTTTATTTTCTATTTTCTTTTTGCTATATTGTCCTGTTTTTCTTTAGCATATATGTAGTAAGAAAAAACACTTCGCCGTTTTACATGCTTTTTCTTCCTTTAGTAATAGCTGGACTAATTTACGATAATATAATGATTGGGATTGGTTCATTTATCGGTGAAGGCGATACTTTGCGTTCACTCAGCATGCTTCGATTTTGGTTTCACGCTTTATTTACCCCTACTTTGGTGCTCTTTGCATATGGCGTAGCAAAATATTCGACGATTACATGGGCTAAAAAACCTGTTGCCGGCATTCTTTTTTTGCTAACTACGTTTGCCTTAATTAGCTATGAAATAATCGAGACGATTAGTCAGCGCATGGAAGTTGTACGCGAATATGGCATTGTTCGCTATACATTAGTGGGATCATCCGGTCCCCCTCTTATGGTTCTCATTGTGGCGATTATTTTGCTTTTTGTTGGAATTTCCTTATTTCGCAAGACGCGATGGAGCAGTATGATGATTGGAGTAGCCGTGATGATTGTAGGAAGTGCCGTGTCAATTCCTATACCAAGCACAGCCGTAACAAATACGTTTGAGCTTATTTTTATCTTCTCTTTATTTTTAACTCAGCGTCATTTAGTGAAAATACATTAAAAAGAAGCGATTCCCTTGCTTCTTTTTTTTATATTTGATATCTTTTACCTAACGACCGTTAGTTAGATTGAGGAGGAGCTTTTCTTGAGTGAATTATCAACTGTAGAAAAAATTAGAGCTGCAGCAATGGAGCTCTTTGGAGAAAAAGGCTATACAGAAACATCGCTTGCTGATATCTCATCAAAAGTAGGCATCAAAAAACCTTCCCTGTACGCTCATTTTAAGAACAAAGACGACTTATTTTTACTAACCGTGCATGATTTAATGAATTTATTTTTAACAAAGTTATCTGTTATATACGAACAGCATAAAACAAAGTCTGCTAAAGAACAGCTTCACTGCTTTGTTGTAGATTTCTGCACGATGATTGAAAAAGATTCTTTTGGCCAGATGTACCGTCGTCTTATTTTGTTTCCACCTGAACATCTACAGTCAGAAGTAAAAGCTATTTTCTTAAGAAGCGAACGATTGTCTGATCAAATTCTGCATGCTATTTTTACAAAGGGAATGGCTGAAGGCGAAATAATTGAACGTCCGATTGATTTGTATATCAATAGCTTTTATTGTTTAACCGACGGACTGTTCATTCAGCGCTTTTATTATGAACCAGAGTATTATGACCAAAAAATTCACGATGCTTGGACAATATTTTGGGAAGGCATACGTGCTAAATAGGCCCTGTAAAAAGGGCTTATTATTATGTAAGGAGGAATTAAAATGGCTTGGATTTATCTTATTATCGCTGGTTTGCTCGAGATTGTATGGGCAATCGGTTTAAAATATTCACACGGATTTACTGAATTAACTCCAACAATCATTACGATCGTTACAATTGTCATCAGCTTTTATTTCTTTTCAAATGCCTTAAAAAAAATTGCTGTCGGAACAGCTTATGCAGTGTTCACTGGTATAGGAGCTGCTGGCACAGCGATACTCGGAATGACCGTTTTAGACGAAGGCGCAAATATTGGAAAGATTTTATTTTTAGGATTAATGATCTTTGGAATCATCGGTTTAAAGTTAATTTCTACTGAAGAAACAGAAAGAGAGGAATCTTAACATGGCTTGGATTGCATTAATAGCTGCCGGTTTTTGCGAAGTGGGATTTGTGATTTTCTTAAAACTTTCAGATGGATTTAAGCGATTGTTTCCTTCGATTGGATTTATCCTTTTCGGTGCAGGAAGTTTTTATTTTCTCTCCTTAGCGTTAAAGGAAATACCTCTTGGAACAGCTTACGGTATATGGACGGGAGTAGGAGCTGCCGGAAGCGTACTTCTTGGCATGCTTTTCTTTCGCGAAGCAAAAGATATGCGTCGAATTTTATTTATTTTTTGTATTGTAGCAGGTGTAATCGGCCTTAAAATCACTGGATAAGGGTGTACTACTTCCTTTCTTTTCGTGCTATACTAAACTTGTAAACACTCTCAAAAAATAGGAGACGATGACAATGAACCTTGGGTTTGGAGAAATTGCCTTAATTGTATTTGTCGCTCTATTGCTTTTTGGTCCAAAGAAACTGCCGGAATTAGGCAAAGCTGCTGGAAAAACGTTAAAAGAGTTTAAAAACGCTACAAAAGGAATTATGGAAGAAGACGAAAAAGAAAAAGCTCCTCCTAAATAAGAGGCTTATATCTCTTTTAAAAGCTGACTCAAACGTTTGAGTCAGCTTCTTTGTGGTGAGAATATACTGAAATTTGATTTCGACCCGTACGCTTTGCTTCATATAAAGCCTGATCTGCTCCATGGACAATTGAAATGGGCTGTACGTTTTCGGATGGAACGACTGTAATTATTCCAACGCTGATTGTGACACACTTAAACACGTCAGAAGCCTGGTGGACAATTCCACGCTCCTCCACTTGCTGTCTAATAGCTTCTGCCATTTTTATCGCTTCATATTGATTAGCTCGAGGAAGCAATATACCAAACTCTTCTCCTCCGTATCTTGCGACAAAAGCCGATTCGTCAAAAACAACGCTTTTAGCGATTTTCGCTACTTCTTTTAAGCATTCGTCTCCTTGAATATGGCCATAGGTATCGTTATACGCTTTAAAATAATCAATATCAAATAAAAGAAAAGAAAGCGGCTCTTTTTCTTTCCGTGCGTATTCCCACTCAATTTCCAGCTGTTTATCAAGAGATCGGCGGTTGTTCAGGCCCGTTAAGCCATCTTTCATGGACAGCATTTCAAGCTTTTTATTGGCTTTGCGAAGATCACACTCAGCCTTCTTTTTCTCCGTAATATCTCGATATTCCCAATAGTGGCCAATATACACATGACCTTCATAGATTGGAATGTAGTCACGCGCATAAATTTTACCGTTAATAAACGTAATTTCTTCATCTACTATTGACTCTTTTGAATAAACGGTGCTTTCTACCGTTTTTAAAAACCTAGCAGGATCTTTCAACATAGGAGCGTGAGATAAAAACAGCTGATTACTTTTCAATCCAACGTATTGATGAGGAGGTCCGGGTATATCAAACATGTCACAAAAAGTTTGATTAATAACGGCTACTTCGCGCTCTGGCGTTTCAATCATGGTGCCTGTCTTTGCATTTTGAACCATAACCGAAAACATTTTAGACAGCTTTTTATGCTGACTTGTCGTTACTCGAGATACATATATATATCTGCCTACCAGATACACTAAACACCCACCTATAAAAGAAGCAGGCAGTAAATAGACGATAATTGTAGCAGCGTGCTTGATATCTTTAAAAAGAAAGGACAGTGAGAAAAATACGCAAAGCAAGCTGATAGAATTCATTAATTGAAAACGAATAAATGGACGATAAGGTAAGCGAACCGTCCACCCAGACAGTAAAGCCATTACGATAATTGTAGCAGCGCCTATTATTCCGCTTGCCGTAATTCCAAACAAAAGCAGACGCATTACCCCTATAATACAAGCCGCCATGATAGCGGGTACTATTCCTGCATAAAGACAAACAATTGTCACTGCTAAAAAGCGAAGGTCAAGAATAATAGTAGAATCTATTTTAATTGTATATACCATTAAAATGCTGCCTAATAGTCCGTAAGAACATCCGTAATAAATTAAGCGATACATATTGTACCGTTTTATCCCTTCTACTCTATAAATGATTTGCTCTCGAACTATACTTGCAGCAAACATGAAAGAAATAATTAACGTGATATTAAAGAGAAGTTGACTCACTTTATTCTTCACCTCTTTCCAAAAAGCTAAAACAAAAAACAATAGGCTTCTTAGCTTACATATTGTTTACTGCCGCTTTTTTATAAATCGTACTGTTTGATTTATCGAACAGCACGATTTTTTCCTTCATTAAATAAAACTCTTCTATCCTCTATTCGTCGCCGACAATCCTTTCTATATAAAGAGTGATTATCTTCCTTTTATACAAGAAATTCTACTTGTTAGTATACTACTAAACTCTATTCTTACACATCACCTTTTACCTTTTTTTAATATTTATCCATTTTCTATTTTTGTATTTTTTACTGTAAGGTACGTAGTCGAACTGCAACAAAAATAAAAAAAGAGCGTCGATACAACGAGCGCTCTTTTTTATTTTTGGCGTAAAAATTCCCAAAATCCTGGCGTTTTGGAAAAATCAAACGTCTTAACAGCGGAAAGAATTTTAATCTTTAAATCTTGCTTTACGTCTTCTCTCTCATGCAGTGAAAAGCTTTGGACAGCTTTATTTAGTTTTGGTTCCAGCTTTTTTAATAGACGCCTTGACGCCTCTTCATCTCCAGCTTTCACTTTATTTACAAGCTCATATAGAGTTTCCATTTCTTCACTTCTTTCTTAAGTCAGTTGTTAGTTCTTCCACTTTTTCTTCAAGTCGCTTTATATTGTTTTCTACACGCAGTAATAAATAAAAAGAAAGGACAGCGGGAAATCCTACGTTTCCAACAAGTTGAAGCCACTGAGGATCAAACATATCTATCACTCACCTTCATAATTTTTTTCAACTTGCTTAGCGCACGTTGATAATGATTAGAAACCGCTTGCTGAGAAATAGAAAAATAAGCAGCGATTTCTTTATGAGTCCAGCGTTCGACAATAATCAAGTGCAGCATACACTGCTGCTTGGCCGTTAATTGTCGAAATGCATGATGAAGAATACGATTTTCAAGTTGATTTCCTAAAAATTCATGCTCCCATACAGCCACGTCCTGTACTCCTAGCATATCTTCAACTGTTCGATTTTCATCTAGCGCAGCCGGCTGCTGCAGGCGAAGAGGAATATAAGAACGCTCTTTTTCTTTTACACGCATAACATCTCTGGAATAATGTCTGCAAAGCTTGTTAATATAATGAAGCAATCTAACTTCGCTATAAAACTGATGAAATTCTTTGTTTAGAAGTCGTTGTTCTTTTGTATCATTTTTAACAACCGCTTTTTGTAATCGCTCATAGCGTTCTGGTGTCAAAAATGTATTCATTATATGAGTCTGAAGAGTTGCGCTGTGGTTTGTAAGAAATGTATGAAATGTACATTCTTTGTCGTGCCGCTTTTCTTGCTGCGAATAGAGCTGAGTCATTGTGCAAATCTCCTCCTTTTTTTTCCTATACTTATTAAAAAGGGAGAAAAGAGTAAAATAACAACACCAAAAACGAACATTTGTTCTTATATAAATTTAACTATATTAGGTTTTTTATGTCAATATGATGAAAGGCTTATTAATGATTGAAAAGACTCAGTAAAAAATAAAAAAAGAGATTGAGAGATAACGAAATGGATTCAATTTAAAGACGCACAAATAGGATACATGAGCTGATCCGCTTGTGACACCGCCGTTGATTTCCGTGCAAGACTCCTGGGGGAAAAGCGGAGTCTTCGCCTTCCCCTCCAATCAACTGCTAGAAGGAACGAAACAGATAAAATCTATGTTCATCACAACAAAAAAACGAACCGCTAATCAAATATTTTGATTAGCGGTTCGTTTTTCACTTCGGCTAAAATATTTTTATCCCGGCCTTTTTATTTCTTCTTCATGTAGAGATTATTCTTCGCCTAAAACGCGGTTAATACGTTTGCGAAGCATCGGCATTCCATTTCCACCCGCTTGGAAATGACGAAGCTGACCTTCTTTATCAAATACATAATATGCTGGTACATATTTATTTTCAAAAGCGTCTGTTAACTTATGCTCACTGTCTACGTAAATTGGCTGAGTAATATCGTGTCCCATTGCCATTGCCTCAATAACACCCATATCTAAGTCATCTTCTGAACGAGGCATATGGACTGCTACAACATTCAATTGATCATCATACTCATCACGAAGATCATTAACTTCAGGCATTGCTTCTTTACATAAATGGCAGCTTACTGACCAAAAGTGGATAAGCGTTGCTTTATCACCTACTAAGTCTTCCTTTGTTACTTCGTCGTTAATCCAAGATGTTGCTCCAGTTAATTCAGGCATTTGTTCACGTAATTTCATGTTAAAATCCTCCTCCATATTAATTAAACTGAATATTCTGTTTTTTGTAGTTAGAAAACTGTCTTTTCTATTTTAATGGCAGCAGTAGAGGAATTTCTCCTCTACTCCACCACTATTTATTAAAGTGTTTTTTGACCTGGTTTCCAGTTAGCTGGGCAAAGTCCGCCAGTTTGAAGGGCTTGAAGTACACGTAATGTTTCTTCTACGCTGCGGCCGATGTTGTTATGGTTTACAACTGCGTATTGCAATTCACCTTCTGGATTAATAATAAATAATCCGCGAAGCGCTACGCCTTCTTCTTCAATTAATACGCCGTAATCACGTGCTACTGCATGAGTTGGATCTGCAGCTAATGGATAATTCAAATCTCCAAGTCCATTGTCTTTACGATCTGTGTTAATCCAAGCTAAGTGAGTATGAATTGTATCTGTAGAAACACCTACAACTTCAGCATCTAGATCTTCAAACTCTTCGTAGTGATCCGATAGAGCTGTAATTTCTGTTGGACATACGAATGTAAAGTCCATTGGATAGAAGAACAATACTGTCCATTTACCGTTTTTCATATTTTCTTCTAAACTTACTTTTCCAAATTCCTTATTTGCAAGTACAGCTTCCATTTCGAAGCGTGGTGCTTGTTTTCCTACCATACGTTCTGCCATGTCAAAATCTCTCCTTGTACAATGTATTTCACAAGCTTATGCTTGTATGTATTATTTTTAATGCAATCAATGACAGCTTCTATTTGATAACGATTATTAGTATCATTATAAACTAGTAATGACTATTGATTACATTCTTTATTATACACGAGCTATTATTATAGTCAATACTTTTTTATAATCATTTTAATCTAGGATTAATTATCGAATGTTTTCCACTCTTTTTATTCTTTCTCTTGATTAATCCTATGTATGCAGGGATGAATAAAGATAGAAGATACTAAAAAACTTCCCTTGTTTCAACATATTTGCTTTTAAAATGTGCTGCGGCAAGATTTTGAATCTCAATTATGCTCTTTATAACCACAATAAAAGAGAATGAGACATAACTATCTCAATCTAATTTAGAGACGAACAAATTGGAAAATGATCTAGCATGGATGACGGGTTACACCGCTATTGATTTCCGTACAATAGCTAGAAGCAACTTCATACATGAAACCTACTTTTACCCTATCAATAAAAAAATCCGAACGAGCTTGATTCTCCATCAAGAATCAAAATCGTTCGGATCTTTCTTCAACTAAACTACTTTTGCCCAGCCTCTGTTATTTATTATCATTTGGATATACAAGACCGATTTGCTCTCTCACTTTATCCATCACGTGCATTGTTAAATATGAATTCTCATAAGAATTTGTGTCCGATTCCATCTTTCCTTGCTTTAACAGCTCTACGAATTCATTTATTTCATAGTACATAGCAGGATAAGGCTGATCGACCGTTAACTCTTCTACCCGTCCGTCATTGTATCGAATTTCTACCTTTTCAGCGGTATGTATTTTGTCAATAACCATACTGCCTTTTTCTCCTTGAATTTCACTTGGCAAATGCGAATTTGTAATTTTAGAATACATGATGACCGCGTCTCGATCTTCATATTCTAAAGCAACTGACCCTTCTCCATCTACTCCAGATTCTAGCATAAACGCCGTTGCCTTTATTTTATGAGGTCCTCCAAACAACGTAATCAGAGGATAAAGACAATATACACCTAAATCCATCAGTGAACCGTTGGCAAGCTCTGGCTTAAAGGCATTAAGCACGATACCTTCTTTGTATTTATCATAACGAGAAGAATACTGACAGTAAGATGCAACGTATTTCCGAATTGGACCAATTTTATGTAAGTTCTCTTGAATCACTTTGAAGTTAGGAAGAAGGGTTGATTTCATCGCTTCCATTAGCAATACCTTGTGATTTTTGGCTGTTTGAATCATGCGAGTTACTTCTACTGCATTGGCTGCGAGCGGTTTTTCACACAGCACATGCTTGTTATTTTTCAAAAATAAGATAGCTTGTTCCGCATGATAAGCATTTGGAGTAGCAATATACACTGCATCAATTTCAGCACTCACCGCCATTTCCTCTAAATCAGTAAATATATGAGGAATATCATATTTATCTGCAAATTCTTCTGCTTTTTCAATCGTTCGAGAATAAACAGCTGCAAGCTGAAAGTCGTCTACATACTGAGCTGATTCTAACAGTCGATCTGTTATCCAGTTTGTTCCTATTACGCCAAAACGAATCATCTTTTCATCTCCTTTTTATCATCTATATTGTATTGTATCGTCTTTAAAAAGAAAAACGAAGAAATAATAAAAAATCTATACCATTTCCAAGTGCTTTATATCTATTTTGTTTTATATAAAAAACAGCTCACAACAAATGTAAGCTGTTTTTTATATGACTCAAACGTAAGCTTATGCTTTCTCACCCACTACAGCAAAACGTTCATTCACATGGTTTTTATTCTCTAATTCATCTATTAAAGCAATCGCATAATCAGCATAGCTAATATAGCTTTCATTTTGACTATTTGTGATCACATGATCTTTTCCTAATTGATAGGCTCCCGTGCGAGCACCTTCTGCATCAAAAAAGGCTGCTGGGCTTAAATAAGTCCAATTTATAGTCGATTTTTCAAGTTCTTTTAAACCTTTACCCATGTTTGAAGCCGTTGGATAATAAGCTGCTGGAAAACCTTCTGTGCTCATTAAAGGCGTTGTTTTTTCTGCATCTACAAATAAACTTCCCGCTCCGCCCACTACTGCGAGTCGCGTTTGAACACCTTGAAATACTTTAATAAGTGATTGTATAGACTCAACGTGGAGCTGTTCGCTTCCAGGAGGTGCATTAAATGCATCTACCACAGCATCGAACTGTTTAATGTCTTTTGAAGTAATGGCAAAAATATCTTTTTCCATTACGTTTGTTTGATTTTTTAGTTTAGAAGCATTTCGAACAATGGCTGTTACTTCATGTCCTCTCTGTTTTGCTTCTTCCATAATTAATTGACCTGCTTTGCCTGTTGCTCCAATAACACCAATTTTCATTTTTATTCTCTCCTTTTATTTCAGTTGTAACCATTACAGTTACATGTAACACAAAAAAATTTGAGCTTTTTATTTTTATAGCACTGCTAATTCTTCTCAGCTCGTTGTAACCATTATAGTTACACATCACTCAATTTGTCAACCTCGCTATTCATTTTTTTACGAGATAAAAGATTTTAGCGATTGCTAAAAAGCCACAAAATAATAGTTCATTTACCATTTCAAAATATATCCATATTTTCAACTTATTTTTATCTCAGAGTACTTTTTTATGAAAAAAGGTTTCTTTTTTATAAGAAAGTGTTATAATAGGTATATTATTTCTTGTTCGGTGTTAACAAATAGAAAGACTTTCTTTAAAGTGATTCTTATTGAAATTGAGCAGAGATAGTAATATATTCGTGGATTTTCCACACAGGAGGTACTACAATGGTACAAGGTAAAGTAAAATGGTTTAATGCAGAAAAAGGTTTTGGATTCATCGAAGTAGAAGGACAAGACGACGTATTCGTACACTTCTCAGCTATCCAAGGCGAAGGTTTCAAATCACTTGAAGAAGGTCAAGAAGTTACATTTGAAATCGAAGATGGAGCTCGTGGACCACAAGCTGCTAACGTTCAAAAGTAATTGATTAAGAAGCTGTCACTAATGTGACAGCTTCTTTTTATGTCTATTTAACCAATTAAAATTTGATTTTCCTGCCAAAGGTTAGTCAAATTCGTATCAGCGAGCCGCTGATGCGTCTCTTTTACGCTAAGCCAACGATGCTTGTTGAAAACAAAGCGAGTTTCGGGAAGTTCAGTCCATATTTCCTGTACAGACTGGACATTTAATAGAACAAAGTTTGCTTCGTTTCCTTCTTCCACTCCGTACTTTTCTTTTCCAATCAGCCGGGCTGGTATACTTGTAATCATTCGGAGCAACTGTCGCTGATCATCCGGACTTCCCATATGTGCAGCATAGGCAGTTAGCAACCCTACTTGCAGCAAGTCTGCTTTTCCAAACGGATGAAAAGGGTCGTTCACGTTATCAGATGCAGTAGCAATTGGAACCGCTGCTTTTTGTATGTCGCGAATACGCGTTACGCCTCGTCTTACAATTCCTTTATCTTCTCTTCCCTGTAAATATAAATTAGAAGCAGGTAATGTGACAACTCCAATTTTCGCCTGTTTCAAAAGGTTTAAGATTTCTTTCACTGTTGCATCAGTCATTCCTGCAAGCGAGCAAAGATGCCCCACTACCACTTTTCCTTCCATATCTAATTCAATTGTTCTATGAGCAATATTAATTATTGTATCAACAGACGGATCATCGCTCTCATCCACATGTAAGTCAAGAGGTTTATTATAGGCTTGAGCCAGCGAAAATAGAGCATCAATCTCTTTTTCTGGATTTCTAGCTAAATGAGGACAGCCTCCAATTGCATCAATTTCAAGGTCGAATGCTCGTTCAATTTTATTCATCTTGTGCATATCATCAATGTCTAGGTTAGAGAATAGCGGAACAACCTGCACGTCCATATACGGGCTTAATTCATCTCTCACTTCGACAGCTGCTTGTAAACTTCGAAATAAACTATCTTCTTCCATGCTGCAGTCAAAATCAATATGCGTTCGAATCGTAGTCGTACCGTTAGCTAATGCCTGCAAAGCAGTTTTTAACATTCGCTGCTTAATTTCTTCTTCTGGAAATGCCGGCAGGCTGCTGCTGTAATTTTTAATGGCTTCTTGAAGAGTTCCAGATATATTGGGCACTTGAGGAAGCGAATGAGCTTTGTCTAAATGCATATGCATATCTACAAATCCTGGCAATAGCACACGACCCTGTGCATCAAGTGACGTTTCTTTTCCTAACACGGCCGCGTGCAGCGGAAAAAACTCGTCACCTTCAAGATAACCGTTTTGTAAAACGATAGAAGTATACATTCCATTTGAAATTTTCACTTCAAAAAGAGCGTGGTCGTGCATAATTGGCAAACGAACATTAATTAAGTGAAGCAACATAATTCCCTCCTCAATTTTTCAACTTCTTCATTTTTCATAGACCGCTTTATCTTCTCTATCATTTATTGTTTAAAGCATTAATTCGCCAAATTTCGCAAATCACCTTCTCTTTAGAGACCTTTATTTACAGAGAAAAAAGCAAGAACAAAAAAAGGAGCAGCGTCCCCACGCTGCTCATCAAAGAAAAAATGCTAGAAAATAGATAGAATGTACTTCCCATGGTTAAATGAGGGCTTACAGATAAAGCTTCAATGAGTGATTTCATGCTTTACATCGCTATTCTCCCCAGAAAGCAATGCAGATACAAACAAGAAATTTCCATCACTCGCTCATACTGTAAATAGACACATAAGAAAAAGCCCAAACAAAGGCAGGTCTCTCAAATACAATGAGCAAAAACCTACCCGCCTGGGCTTTTATCCCTTCGGTGTCATATCCATTTCTTTTCAAAAATGAATATGTGAATCGCTTGGACCAAACTTTCTACTAACGTAAAAATGGGAACCTAGATTCACTTTTTACTCATAGTCCTATCATTTACGGTGATAAGGTAGAAACGTCTGAGCCATATTCTCAAACATATATGAGTGAACCGTATTTAGCTTTTTCTTGTCTACAAATATACTACAGGTCTTTCTGCAAGTCAACTATAAACGAATAATCTTTTTAATAAAATTGTATATAGTTCGCCTTTTACAAAAGTTTACTTTTTAAAAAAGTTTGTTAAACTATCTAACACAGTAGTTGCATCTTCTTATAATCCTGCTTATACTTCGAACTACTTACATTACCTATAAAGGTCTTCACTCTGTTGAAGACAAAAAAGCGATCTAGGGTTCCGTTTAACACATGTTAAAGACTGGTCCAAGAGAGAGCGTACGGAATGGTTCCGTATACACGGAGGGATAAAAGCCTGGGAGAATGACATCATTCTCCCAGGCTTTTCTTTTTTACTACTATAAAATAAAAATAGAGGAAAGAAGGGATTTATATGAACAACCAACCAGCGTTAAGTAAATCGCTAAAGGTATATCAAATTGTGTTTTTGGGTCTTGCCTGGATGACTCCAATGATTTTCTTTACGGTTTACGGAGTAGCCTACGATGCGGCTGGAGGGCAAATGGTCATTGCTTATTTAATTGCTTTTTTAGCTATCTTTTTTACCGCATATAGCTATAGTCGAATGGTAAAAGCATATCCGATAGCGGGATCTGCTTATACGTATACGAAAAAAGCTATACATCCTCGCCTTGGCTTTTTAGTAGGCTGGGCACTTCTTTTAGACTATATTTTCTCCCCTATTATTGCTATTTTAACATTTGGTATTTTTATGCATACGGAATTTCCTTCTATTCCTGTATACGTATGGGTCATTGTCATGAACATTATCTTAGCTTTAGTCAATATTGTTGGTATTAAATCTGTAGCTCGTATAAGCGGCATCTCTGTTGTAGTTCAGATTCTCTTTATAAGTTTGTTTTGTTTATTTATCGTCAAAGATATTGCAACAGGTCAAGCTAGTTCTTCTACTCTTTTTTCACTTCATCCTTTTTTGGCTTCAGATGTACCGTTTACGACTATTTTTTCTGGAGCTGCGCTCATTTGCTTTTGCTTTTTAGGATTTGATGCAGTTACAACAATGGCGGAAGAAACGATTCAACCGGAAAGGACAATTCCAAAAGCCATTTTCCTTATTGTTTGTATCGCAGCTGTTATGTACATCGCTATCTCTTATTTCACACAGATTGCCTATCCGGGCTTCACGTTTACTAACCCTGATAATGCATCCTACACCCTTGTAAAATTAGTGGGCGGAAATCTTTTAAGCAGTCTATTTATTACGGTATTAATTATTGCAACCTTTACTCAAGGAGTTTCTTCAGTCACAAGCGTTACTCGCTTTTTATATGCTTTAGGCCGTGAATCCGTACTGCCTCAAAAGGTATTTTCATATATTCATCCAACGTTTAAAACGCCCGTGGTGAATATCTTGCTTGTTACCGCTTTTTCGTTTTTGGGAATGTTCATTGATTTAAACACAGCCGTCACTTTTGTCAGTTTCGGTGCCTTAACCGCTTTTACATTTGTTAATGTATCAGTCATTGCCCATTTTTATATTAAGTTAAAGAAACGGTCGTTTACTGAAACAATACTCTATTTAATCTTCCCTTTGATCGGAGCAGCATTTATCGGATGGCTGCTCACACTGTTAAACAAAGACACTCTTTTGATTGGTGTCGCCTGGCTTACTATTGGATTTCTCTATTTATTTGTAAAATCTCGACTGTCGGCTCCTTTTGTAAAGAGAGATCATTCAAAAGGGACGGTCCCTGAAAAATAAACTGAAAAATCAGTTTTCATGTCAGATATTCTAACAAACTGCTTGTCAACTCATTTTCACTCGTACTATACTACGGTTAATCGAAAGCCACAAATGGATAAAGGTTCTTACAGCCGTTAAGAACAAAAAAGCTGTCTAGGGTTCCGTTTAACATATGTTAAAGACTGGTCCGAGAGAGAGCGATATAGCGCTACGCTGTATAACACGGAAGGATAAAAGCCTGGGAGACTACTCTCCCAGGCTTTTATCTTTTTTTATTCTAAGGAGGTTATTTTATGAGTTCTATCTGGAAGCAAACAATCCCGGCTGGTGGAAAATGGTCAGGCCGAATTGGAAGAGGAAAATCGGTGACGTTTACCGCACAAGAATCCGGTGCAAATGTATCCCTACTATTATACAACGCTTATGATTTAACAGAACGATATAACATGCCCGATACCTTAAAAGCTCAGCACACTGCTCACTTAACAAAAGGACACGTTCTGATGAGTGACAACGGCAGAGCATTTGCAAGCATCACTGCTGACACCACCGGCTGGCATGATACCATTTCAGGCTACACTACGCGCAGCTTAACTCACCAAAAATACGGCGCATCTACTTATCAAGAATCTCGAAACGAATGGCGAAGAAATGGCGAAGAAAATTTTTCAATGGAGCTTTTGCGCAACGGTTTAACAACACGGGATCTAGTCCCTAACCTTAACTTATTTTCAAAAGTATACTGCGACGAAAAAGGCAATATGAATTTTGTTTCTTCTCATTGTAAAAAAGGAGATTTTATTACACTTAGAACAGAAATGGATTTGCTTTTTCTACTGTCTAATACACCTAACCCTCTAGACCCGAGCGGAACGTACCCTTCTGTTCCGATTGAAATAACCGTAGATGAAGCAGCTCCTGTAAGCTCAGACGACTACTGTTTAAATTTCAGACCTGAAAGTAAACGAGCGTTTGAAAACACATGGTCTTATGATCTATTGCTTGGAAATAAAACACTATCAATGATTTAAAAATAAAGGAGGCTTTATAATGGCTGTATTTAATCGAGCGGAAAGCAACAGAAAAATAGAGAACGCAATTTATGATGAAACGGTACTGGCTGGGGATGGCTGGATGCACGAGCTCAAACCCGGCCAAACGCTTAGAATAATAGATGTAGAAGGCAATCAAGCAGCGGATACTTTATTCTTTGATGCTGAAAACCTAGAAGATCATTACAGTGCAGTATCTACGATTGCTAATCAAGGAAATATTTATTTATCCACCGGCACAGTGCTGCTTTCTCAATCTGGCAAAGAACTAGTCAAAATTGTTGCTGACACGTGCGGACGCCACGACACCTTAGGCGGAGCTTGTTCGGCACAAAGCAACACCGTACGCTATGCACATGACACGCTTCCGATGCATAACTGCCGAGATACATTTATGCTTCAGCTATCAAAATATGATAGCCGCTACACCAAAAGAGATTTAGCACCAAACGTAAACTTTTTTATGAATGTACCTGTGACGCCAAGCGGCGGATTAACGTTTAATGACGGGGTATCTGCCCCTGGATACTATGTGGAAATGGAAGCTATCCATCCTACACTTGTATTGATCAGCAACTGCCCTCAGCTTAACAACCCGTGCAACGATTATAACCCTACCCCTATTCACTTAGTTATTTGGGATTCATTATAAAAAGGAGTGTTCATCTATGTTTACAAAAGTATTAATTGCGAACCGAGGAGCAATTGCCGTTAGAATTGAGCGAACATTACGACATTTCGGAGTGGAATCTGTAGCTGTTTATACAGAAGCTGATCAAGACAGCCTGCACGTTGATGAAGCAGATGAAGCCATTTTAATTGGCAGCGGCCCGGTCAAAGAAAGTTATTTAAACGAAGACCTTATTCTAGATATTGCAAAGAAAACAGGCGCGGAAGCTATTCATCCAGGCTACGGTTTTTTAAGTGAAAACGCGGAATTTGCTCGTCGCTGTCAGGCTGAAGGAATTGTATTTATGGGTCCTACACCTCAGCAAATGGAAATATTCGGATTAAAACATTCAGCTCGGGAAATTGCGCAAAAAGCCGATGTGCCTTTGCTGCCCGGTACACCTCTTATTACAGATGTATCAGAAGCTGTACGTGCTGCTGAAGAGATTGGCTATCCCGTTATGTTAAAAAGTACAGCTGGCGGGGGCGGAATTGGAATGCGTGTTTGCCAAGATGAAAAAGCGCTTCAAGCAGCTTTTGACTCAGTTTGCCATTTAGCACAAACAAACTTTAAAAACAGCGGTGTTTTTTTAGAGAAATACATTCAAAAAGCTCGCCATGTAGAAGTTCAAATCTTCGGGAATTCTTTTGGAGAAGTAGTGGCTTTAGGAGAACGCGACTGCTCTATTCAACGAAGAAATCAAAAAGTAATTGAAGAAAGTCCAGCTCCAAACTTCCCTTCATGTATACGGGAAAATATGCTGCAAGCAGCTACGCGACTAGCTAAAGAAGTCGGATATAGAAGCGCAGGAACGGTAGAGTTTCTTTATGACGCCGAAGCGGAGGAATTTTATTTTTTAGAAGTAAATACTCGTCTTCAAGTAGAGCACGGCGTTACAGAAGAAGTGTTAAACGTTGATTTAGTAGAATGGATGCTTAAAGAAGCATGCGATGAGCTAGTAAACCTTCCTTCTTTGCTTCCCGTGCCTTCAGGTCACAGTATCCAAGCTCGTATTTATGCAGAAGATTGCTTAAATGATTTTCGTCCCAGCGGCGGGCAAATCGACCAAGCAATTTTCTCTAAAAGTGCTCGAGTTGAAACGTGGGTACGAGACGGTATTACTGTAACATCACTTTATGATCCTATGCTCGCTAAAATTATCGTTTATGGAAAAACACGAGAAGAAGCCCTTCTAAAATTGAGCGCTGCTTTAAAAGAGACAAGATTATACGGCGTTACTACTAATCTTCAATACTTGCAAGGACTGCTAGAAGAAAAAGCGTGCAAAACAGGCGACGTGTATACTCAAATGCTTAACTCATATAATCCCAGCGAACAAGCACTCGAAGTATTAGACGGAGGCGTTCAGTCCACTGTTCAAGATTACCCGGGACGCACCGGGCACTGGAACGTAGGGGTTCCTCCGTGCGGTCCAATGGATCCTTTTGCTTTCCGCATAGGAAATAAACTTCTCGGAAACTCCCCGGATGCACCAGGGATTGAAATGACTCTCCGCGGCGGCTCTTATAAATTTAGAGACAATGTATCTTTTTGCATTACGGGTGCCAACATGCATGCTACATTAGACGGCGCTGAAATCCCTATGTATAAGACCATTAGAGCAAAGCCGGGACAAATTCTTTCATTTAATGAAGCAACCGAAGGAATGCGTACGTATTTACTGATTGGCGGCGGACTTGATATGCCTAAAATATTAGGCAGTTCTTCTACTTTTACACTAGGAAGCTTCGGAGGACACGGCGGAAGAGCACTTCGTACGGGAGATGTACTCCGTGTCTCTGACCACTCTCACGTTGAAAATGAACTTGCCCTTTCCTATCAGCCAGCCATGACTAAAGAATGGACAATCGGAGTAATTCCAGGACCTCATTGTACAGAAGAATTTTTACAGCCAGAGTACTTACAGCAGCTAACAGATACAAAATGGGAAGTTCATTTTAACAGCTCTAGAACAGGCGTTAGGTTAATAGGTCCCGCTCCTTTTTGGACCCGTGAAGATGGAGGAGAAGCCGGTTTGCATCCATCAAATATTCATGATAACGCATATGCCATCGGCACCTTAGACTTAACGGGAGATATGCCTATTTTACTTGGCCCAGACGGTCCGAGTCTTGGCGGCTTTGTTTGCCCTGTTACCACCGCTTCAGCAGAGTTTTGGAAAATAGGACAGCTTCATCCCGGAGATAAAATTTCGTTTAAATTAATTGACCTTGAACAAGCTGAAAAACTCAAATGTACTCAGGAAGACTTTTTACAGCATATCGGAACATCTGCATCACTTCCTGCACTTACAAATCCAGTAGCACAGCCGCTTAAAAGCGATTATCCGCTGCTGATTAACGAAACGGAAAATAGACGCTTCCCATTTTCCGTCCGCTGCTCAGGCGATGCGTATATACTTGTGGAATACGGAGAAATGGAGCTTGATCTTCTGCTTCGCTTCCAAGTACATGCTTTAATGGAAGCTATCCAAAAGCGTGAGGATTTACCGGTTCTAGATTTAACGCCTGGTATCCGTTCTCTTCAAATTCATATTGATGCAACAAAGATGTCTATTCTTGAACTTTGTCAGCACATTTCAACTATTGATCGCGCGCTTCCTCCTCTTGAAGAAATGGAAGTTCCGTCTCGCATTGTAAAACTTCCACTTTCATGGGATGATCCTGCGACTCAATTAGCTATTGAACGCTATCAGCAAAACGTTCGTCCAGATGCACCATGGTGTCCAAGCAATCTAGAGTTTATTCGCCGAGTAAACGGTCTGAACCACCTTGAAGATGTTAAACGAGTTGTATTTGATGCTAATTATCTTGTAATGGGGCTTGGAGATGTATATTTAGGCGCACCTGTTGCTACGCCTCTAGACCCTCGTCACCGTTTAGTTACAACGAAATACAACCCTGCCCGTACATGGACGCCTGAAAATGCAGTTGGTATTGGCGGTGCGTATATGTGCGTATACGGAATGGAAGGTCCTGGCGGCTATCAATTCGTGGGACGCACGATTCAAATGTGGAACCGACTTCGTCAAACGGAAAGTTTTGAAGCAGGAAAACCGTGGCTTCTTCGTTTCTTTGATCAAATTCAATTTTACCCAGTAGAAGCAGATGAGCTTTTAAAACTGCGCGAAGATTTCCTTCGTGGGAGATTTGAAGCAGATATTACGGAGACAACGTTTAAACTTGGAGAATATTTAGATTTTCTTTCATCTATTGAAGAAAGCACGGCTGCTTTTCGTCACACCCAGCAGGCTGCTTTTCAAACAGAACGAGAAAATTGGAAAGCACTTGGTTTAGCTGAGTACGTCTCTGAACATGAAACAGCTGAAATTACGGAACAAGAACTGCCCGAAGGTACGGAAGCCGCGCGCTGTACAATGCCGGGAAGCGTATGGAAAGTTCTTGTAGAAGAAGGACAAAAAGTTAAAAAAGGCGATACGTTAATTATCGAAGAAAGCATGAAAATGGAGTTTCCACAGCTAGCACCTATGGATGGATATATCAGCTCTATTCATGTGAAACCCGGCGATGAAGTACAAGCTGGACAGCTGATTGCCGGTATAAAAGCCTTTGCTCCAATTACTCATTAAGGACGGTGGATACAATGAAAACAGTGAGCTTGCCTAAAACATTTTCGGTTCAATGGTTACGTGATATGTATATCAAAAAAGAATTAACTCCAGAAGATGTAGTACATCAAATTCTTGCGCGGGTAGAAGCTGACAAAGACATGAATATTTGGATTACCCCTCCCATACTCGGTGAGTTAAAACCTTATCTAGATCGCTTAGCTACGCTAGGCCCTGAAGCGTTACCTTTGTGGGGAATTCCATTCGCCGTTAAAGATAATATCGATGTAGCACATGTACCGACGACGGCCGGATGTAAAGAATATACGTATACCCCTTCTGAACATGCTACGGTTGTGCAACGCCTTATCGATGCAGGTGCTATTCCTCTTGGAAAGACCAACCTGGACCAATTTGCTACAGGACTGGTCGGGACACGAAGCCCGTATGGCGAAACGCAGAATGCGTTAAAGCAAGAGCTCATTAGCGGCGGATCGAGCTCAGGATCAGCTGTATCCGTAGCTCGGGGGCATGCTGCTTTTTCTTTAGGCACCGATACAGCAGGTTCAGGGCGGGTTCCAGCTGGTTTAAATCGCCTAATCGGCTACAAACCTTCCCTTGGAGCTTGGCCATCTGCAGGTGTAGTTCCGGCATGTAAAAGCTTAGACTGCGTCACTGCTTTTGCTCATGAATGGAGTGACGTACTGCTCGTAGATTCCATTATTAGAGGAGTAGACGATCGAGACCCATGGTCACGCTCTGTTGTTCGGGCTTCTTCGGCGCTTCCTGAAAAAATTTATATGGTAAAAGAACCGCTTTCGTTTTACGGGCCGTTTGCTGAGCAGTACGAAAAAGCATGGAAACAAGCTGTGAAAAAGATTGAAGATTTATCTATTCCTATCGAATACATGGACGGCTCGTATTTAAGTGAAGCAGCTGCTTTATTATATGACGGTCCTTACGTAGCAGAGCGCTGGGCTGACTTAGGAGAATTTATCACTTCTCATGAAGAAACAGCCTTTCCTGTAACCGAGCAAGTGCTTCGTTCAGGAGCTAAATCAGAATATGATGCTGCTGCTTTATTTCAAGCTTCACATAAGCTTCAATCCTTTAAACATAAAGCATATCATCAGCTTAAAAATGCTGTTCTTGTTATGCCGACAGCAGGCGGAACGTGGACCCGGGAACAAGTAAGAGAAAATCCAATTGAAACAAACAGTGACATGGGGCGTTTTACAAATCATTGTAACTTACTCGACTTGTGTGCTGTCTCTCTTCCATCTCAGGATGCGGATCTCGATTTACCGTTTGGCATTTCATTTTTCTCTACATTTGACGGCGAACAATTCATTTTCGGACTCAGCGAATTATTTTTAAATGGTGAACGAACGGTTGCTTCAAAAAAAGATACAACATTAGTAGCTGTTTGCGGTTTGCATATGCGCGGGTTTCCACTTGAATCTCAAATGCGTGAACACGGAGCTTCATTCGTACGAAAAGACCAAACCGCTCCTTATTATCAGCTTTTTAAACTGCCTACTTCTCCAGCAAAACCGGGGCTGTTGCGAACACATCAACAAGGAGAAAAAATTGAAGTTGAACTTTGGGAAATGCCTTTATCACTACTCGGCTCTTTTGCCGATTCTATCCCTTCTCCTCTCGGACTAGGCAAAATCACTCTTGAAGACGGCAGTGAAGTAGCGGGTTTTCTTTGTGAAGCTCATGCGACAGAAGATGCGGAGGATATTACGTCTTATAGAAGCTGGCGGGCTATTCGTAGTTGAATAAAAGAGCCGCCTCTAAGTCGAATTTTCGACTTAGAGGCGGCTCTTTTGAATTATGAAAACTTTGATTTAAAAACTCTCTTATTTTAAGGAATTGCTTATTTAGGCCGGTCCTTTTTTATGTATTTCTTCTCTTTTTCATCCACCAGCCTGCACCAACTATCACTCCGATTATAAGAATAACAAATATTAAACGATCAACATCATGCAAATATTTTTGGATTTTTTCAATATCTCCAAGTCCTCCTACATAGAGCAAAAAAACAAACCACGGAAAAATACCTAAGGTGCTGTATAAAACAAAGTCCTTAGATTTGATTTTACTAAGGCCTGCCAAATAGGTGATATAGTTTGCGATACTGATGGGACGAGAAATCGTAATGCTCCATTTTCCATATTTATGAAACCATTTTTGGGCACGCTTTATATTTTTTTCACCAAACCAGCGCTTGGTAATAGATTCAAACCTGTATCCCATAACGAACGGAATATAGTTGAATGCGATATAAATAACGGTATTAGCAGCTGAAACAATAAGGATTTTCCATATTGAGAGCTGGAGCACCGAGCCAATGAGCAAAATCGATAACGTACATGGAAAAGGAATTGCCGCAGCTTCGATTGCTGTAGCAATAAAGATGCCCACTATGCCTAAATTTTGTACAAAATCAATAAACCCTTGCACCTTTTTTCTCCTTTCAATCACACAAATTTCACGTTCTTTCATCATAACTCAAACTATTCGAAATTTCACGATTTCAAAGCAATTTTACTAGTAAAAAAAGCTCATACGCATCCGTTTGCTATATTTGATTATCTTCTATCATATGCAGTTCATAAGTGAAGTAACGCAAAAAAAGAAAATAGCAGAAAAAAACTCTTTTATTACAACTAATAAAAGAGTTTTTTTCTGCTATTATTTAACTTTAGCAATGATTTTCCCTTTCACATGGCGTTTTGAAAGCTCTTCTAATGCACTTGGCACTTCTTTTAACGAGATGATGCGCTCAATCATCGGAGCTACTTTCTTCTCTGCTACTAATGCTAAAAGCTCATCGCCCATTTTTGCTAAATCCGCTTGCGCAATCATGTCATCAATGTGGTGTGCAGCATTTAAAGCTACTTCATGATAAGAAATCACCTTTGTAAAAGGCGTTACTTTTGTATAATCAGGTGCACCAGCAATATGTGCTAAATGTCCTCTATAGGCAATCATATCTAAAGAATCCGTTGCGTTCTTTGCACTCACCGTGTCAAGCACAGCATCTACGCCGCGGCCATTTGTCAGCTCCAATACTTTTTCCGCGACGTTTTCCTCGCGATAGTCAATTACATAATCGGCTCCTAACGACTTCACATACTCATGATTATGTGCTGAAGCTGTTGAGAAAACCATTTTTCCAGCGTTTTTAGCAAGCTGCACGCCAAAGCCTCCTACGCCTCCAGCTCCTCCATGAATTAAGATGGTTTGAATATGGTTCATTGGAAGTTTACGAAATAGTGCTTCATACGCTGTGTAACCTGCCGTAGGCAAAGCAGCAGCTTCTTCAAATGTAACAGCATCAGGAATGCGCGAAATTGAATGAGCAGTTGTAACCGCATATTCAGCATATCCGCCCTTTTTCATAAAGTCCCCGTGATAGACAACGCGGTCTCCTTTTTTCCAATCAACTACTCCTTCTCCAACTTCATCAATTGTCCCAGCTACATCTAAACCTAGAATGTGAGGATATGTCCAATGAGGATTTCCATTAGTAGCCGTTTTATAATCTACGGGATTAAGTCCTACTGCGTGAACTTCAACTACTACTTCCCCTTTATTTGGAAGAGGTTTTTCTATTTCTTCTACTTTCATTTCTGTCCATTTATTTTTATCTTGCAATAATAATGCTTTCACAGTCTAACTCTCCTTTTTAAATCATTTTCCTAGCGCTGCTTTTATTATTTTATCTAAAAATGATTTGCTTACTATTTTTATTTTAAAGGGAGCTTGTCTATAATACAAATTAGAAAATAAATAGATATCCATAAATAAATTTATAAGAAAGGATAGCATAAATGATTAATTTTGAATGGTACCGCAGCTTTATTAGCATTTACAAATATCGATCCGTTTCTGAAGCAGCCAGAGCGAGGATCTTAACGCAGCCGGCCATGAGTCAGCACTTAGCTGCTTTAGAAGCTGAAATAGGGGAAGGGTTATTTATCCGTGCACCGAGAAAAATGATTCCAACAGAAAAAGGTAAAGAACTGTACACGCGTATTGTCCCGTTAATTGAAAGTCTAGAAGCTGCTTCAATTGAACTAAAAATGACCGCTTCATCTCCCGACGCGCTGCCGGTCGTAAAAATTGGTTCTCCCGTAGAGTATTTTACCGAACAAGCTTTAGAAAGAATAAAAGATGCAGGTATCCGCTGCTACAGCCAGTTTGGTATTGCTTCTGTTTTGCTTGAAAAGATACAAAGCGACGAAATTGATATTGCGATTACAACCCAAAGATTGCAAATACCTGGAATTGAATATACGGTCATTGAAGAAGAAGAGTTTGTCTTAACCGTCCCTCCTTCTTTTGAAATGACAGCTAGTAAAGACGTAGAAGAGTTTTTATACAACCAGCGGTGGATTAGCTATGGTCTTGAACTTCCTATTATTAGACGTTTTTGGCGGCAGCATTTTAAAAAACGACCTGAAATTCAGCCTCATCACGTGATTCCAAATCTTCAAACGGTGTTAAAAGCCATTCAGCATCACATGGGAATCAGCCTGCTTCCCCGCTATTTAATTCAAGAAGCGCTTCGAGAAAAAAAAGTAAAAATCGAACTTGAACATTTAGCAGTAAAAAATCAGATCTTTCTTGCTTATAAACTTAAGCATCGAGATCATCCAGTCATTCAAAAAACGATACGCTCGTTAAAAAAAGAAGAGGTTGAGAAATAAGGACATGAATCCATTCTAAAGACGAACAAATAGGATAACATGAGCTGAACCGCTTGTGACACCGCAGTTGATTTCCATGCAAGGCATCGCTTTCCGCGGGCGGCCGCTGAGCCTCCTCGTCGCCTACGCTCCTGCGGGGTCTCACCTGTTCCGCTTTTCCCGCAGGAGTCTTTGCCGTGCCTTCCAATCAACTGCTAGAAGGAACGAAAACAGATGAAACCTCCGTTCACCATAGCAAAAAAGAAACGAACCACTAATCAAACATCTTGATTAATGGTTCGTTTTTCACCTCGTCTAAAATCATTTTGTCCCAGTCTCTTCTTTTTTTGACAGTTGCTGTGCTGAATCTACTCCTACCAAATCTAAAAAGAAAATAAAAATAGGAATACCAAGAATTAGCCCCCATACGCCCAAGAAGTGTTCACCAAACACTAAAATGATAAACGTAATGAACGTTGGCAAGTTTGTTTTAGATGACATGAGCTTTGGATTTAATACATAGCTTTCAAGTGCGTGAAGTACTACCACCATAATTAACACAGATAGTACTTTTACACCGCCTCCTAAACTGTAAGCGATTGTACAAAGTGGAATGAGTGAAACAAATACCCCAAGAACCGGCACTAGCCCTAGTAGGAAGACCATAACGCCAAGTGCAAGCAAATTAGGAAACCCTAACACCCACAGCGCAATAACGGATAAAATGCTGTTCACAAAAGCAATAATAAACTGAACTTCTATTACCTTGCCGAAGGAATTAACAAACTTTCTCCCCAAATAGCCAGCTTCTTTGAAAAACCAGCCCAGCCTAGATTGTTCCAATTGGACAAACAATCGGTGAATCCGCGACTTTTCAAGTAAAAAGAATAGGCTCAATAAGAGTGCTAAGAAAACTTGTGCACTTACTTTTCCAATATTAGATAAATAGCTGTATACTAAATCAATATTCTGCTGAATATTCTCCGGTGATTTGAATCTCTTTAGATTATCGATAATATAGGTGACAAATGTATTATCAGGGGGGTGTTTGTAAAAATACATCAGCTTCTGTACAAGCTCAGTAACTTGCGTCATAATAACCGGGATATATACATATCCTACAATACCGAGCGCCCCAATCAGTGCGATATAGATGACGATGAGTATAAGCGTTGAATTAAGCGGAAGCTTTCTTCTTAACGTTTGTTGAAGACGACCAATTAAAAAGGTGAAAATAAACGTAAATAACAGCAGCTGAAGCATACTTCTAATGCTGACAAGTAAAACGGTAATGATAATAAGCGTAATGATGCGAACAGTAAGTTTGTTGTGAAGCCAACTTCTTGCAATATTCATGAAACCTTCAATTCTCCTATCTCTCTTTTTCCCAAGTCATTTGTATACATATAAATAAAACGGATACGCTAGACGCTCATATCCGCTTTCGCTATATATAGTGTATCATTTAATATTCAAATTTTACTATATTTCGGCGCTTTTTAGTATGTCTTTATTTTCTCTCCGCTATTCTTTTTCATTTTCCCATATATTATGATAAATTAGCTTGTCTAAATCCCTTCTTTTTTCCCAGTTAGCTTGTTCTAAGATTGGTTTCTCAGGGTATTTATCTGTATAGCCAATTGACATGAGCGCTACAGGATCAATATGAGGAGGAATATGTAAAATGTCACGTACATCATTTTTCTTATAAAAACTTACCCACCCCATGGCCAGTCCTTCTGCATATGAAGCAAGCCACATATTTTGAATCGCACATGCAGTTGACATCATATCGGTTTCTGGAATTGAGTTTCTTCCGAGAACATGAGAGCCTCCTCTTGTTGGATCACACGTTACGCAAATAGTTAACGGCGCTTCTTTTAACCCTTGAATCTTTAGCTCTAAAAAATCTTCTTTCTTTTCACCTTCATAATGAATAGCCAGTGCTCTTCTCTCTTTATCTGCTGCCCAGGCAAGTTTATTTTTCACTTCTGTATCAGATACTAATATAAAATTCCAAGGCTGCATAAACCCGACAGAAGGTCCGCTGTGAGCAGCCTGTAGAATGTTATAAACGGTTTCATTCGGAATCTCATCAGACAAAAATGTTCGTACATCTCTTCTTCCGTAAATCGCTTTATATACCGCTTGCTTTTCGTCGTTTGTAAACGAGTTCATCTTCTTCAACCTCCATTAAACTTTCTTTTTAACTATTTTTCTAAAAAACCATTTAAAAAATGTGATCCAAACTTTATGTTTTCTCGTATTACTATATGAATCTATCATAAAGGAGGTTGCAAACATGTTCAACGACGTTTTAATGAACTTATTTAACGCGGTAAGCAGCATCATTAACACAATTGGATAATTTGATTGTACATATTTAGTAAGAGAGGAGGCATATTACATGCTAAACGAGGTACTTATGAACTTTTTTAACGCAGTAAGCAGCATCATCAACACGATCGGATAAAAAAAGCACAAAGAAAAGGGTAACTGCCATTACCACCGTCTTTATGCTTTACTAGTTCAAAATCATATATTTTACAATAAAAAGAACTCTTTGATTAGGAGTTCTTTTTACTTATCCTAACATGTTCCCTTTTATTTGTATATATGCCCTGCCATTTCAACAGATTCACTTATATGTTGCAAGCATACACATAGGTCTGCAGCTCGTAGTGCAGTTCTTTTAAGTCTTCAGCTGCTTGAGTCAATAACTTCTTTCGCTGAGCTGTATACACATCTAGAATAGCTCTTTCTACTTTCACCTTTTCTTCATATAAAATATCTAACTTATCTTCATTTCCTTCAAGGGAAATAGGCTTTAACATAGCAAATTGATAAATGGGTTGTCCATAATCCAATTTTGTTAAAATGGAACCTACTAATACATCCTGCGAGCATTCATATACGAAGTTTAACAGCGTACTTAATTCTTCTAGACGAGAAATATCCAGCTCTGCATTTTCGTTGATCACAGCCCCTATATATTGAAAGCACTCTTCTTCTAGCTCATTATAAATAGTTGTGATGCGGTGCAACACTTCATACAACTTCATAAAGTTCCCCCTTCACACACGCTTCTTGATACAACCATATGACAAAACTTGGTGTTTTATACTAACGAAAAAGCGAGGAATCTAAACCTCGCTTCTTCTTTTTATCGATACATACTGGCAATGTCTTCAATAAACATAAGCGGTTCTTCTTCTGTTAGTTGTTTAATTGGAGAATAATCCTCTCCACCAAAACTTTGATCTATGTCTTCAATAAACGAAGAAACTTCTTCTGACTCTTCACGATTAGCCGGCACTTCGTATTTCTGTAATTCTGTACGGTGCACGACGGATAAAATATGGCGAGGGAATTGCTGCTTCGTTTTTCCAAAACAGTATACCGGCTTGTGTTTCAAAAAGCGTTCTACTTCCTCTTGCCGGTTATAAATGCTTCCATGATCACCCCAAGCTACCACAACCAGTTCAGCATCTTCCACTGCTTTTTGAATATACTCACCTGTTCTTGTTCCAACAGCTTCTTCCTTTGAAAGCATGCGTAAAAACGAAACATGATCGGTTTGATAGCTGAATAAATAAACGATTTCTAAGACTCCAAATCCCCACTTTTGCGCCAGTTCTATACATTTGGATATAGCTGTATCGTCGCTGTATTCATACGTATTTTCTGGAAATGACAAGACAAACGTAAGTTTACGTTCGTTCACTTCACTCCATTTGCATAATAGAGAGTATTTGTATGTGCCTGTTTCATCAAAAATAACTTCTTTTTTCACTGCTTCCATCCCCCTGCCTTCTTACAATCTTGTTACTTATCTATTGCAAATGAGCTAAGCAGTAATCGTAACCATGACTGTTAAAAGTTTTATTTTATATGTATTTCAAAATCATGCCTTCATGACAACTTTTCAGCCATTTTTTCAAAAAGCATTTTTTTCTTCTATACATGCTTTTTACAGCTAGTGAACATTCACATATACATCTCTCCTCTTTTCGAACCTCCAGTCAAAATAGATAAAATCAAAAGAATGGTCTATAATAAAGAAATAACCAATGAACTTTTCACTCATGTTTTTGACAGTCACGGATTTTTTCTCAGCAGGTATGTTCAAAACTGATCCTCTGAGAAAATAGAAGATAAATTTGTGTAAAGAAAGGATTTTGTAAATGGCTACTACACACACATTTACAAGAGGAGAAGAAATTGCAAATGCGATTACACACGGCATTGGAGCCGTACTCAGCATTGTTGGATTAACGCTTTTAATCGTACTTTCTTCGTTAGAAGGAACGCCTTGGCATGTTATCAGTTTTACTATTTACGGGGTAACCATGCTGCTTCTCTATGTCTCCTCTACGCTTGTCCATAGTTTTCCGGAAGGTAAGGTAAAAGATCTTTTTGAGATATTTGACCACTCTTCTATTTATTTGTTCATTGCCGGGACGTACACGCCATTTTTATTTATCGCAGTTAAAGGAACCACCGGCTGGACACTTTTTGGAATTGTATGGGGCATCGCTCTTGCAGGAATTGTATTCAAAGCTTTTTTTGTGAAGAAATTCCTTTTTATTTCCACTATTCTTTACGTATTTATGGGATGGATGATTGTATTTGCTTGGGATTCGTTAACTCAAAACATTGCCCATCAAGGAATTGTCCTTCTCGTAGTTGGAGGCGTATTGTATACAATCGGGGCCGTTTTTTACGTATGGCGAGGATTTCGTTTTCATCATATGATTTGGCATATGTTTGTTCTTGGCGGAACCGTACTCCACTTTTTAGCAATCATTTTATATGTATTGCCTATAACCAATTAAAAAAGGGCCAGAAGGCCCTTTTTTAATTGGTTATAGAATTCCTTACCACAGTTTTGCCATTTGAGTCACAAGCGTATAGACTCCTAGCACAGCCATAATAACGACCACAAAACCGCCAAAAACGGTAAGCCAAGTCGGATGCTTGTAATCGCCTACTATCTTCTTTTTATACGCCGCAATAAGCATTGTACCGAGTGTAATAGGTAAGATTAACCCATTTAATGCTCCAGCTAAGATGAGCAGCGTGACCGGCTGACCAATCGTTAAGAAAACCAGGGTTGAAATTGTAATAAATGCAATGATAATCCAGTTTTCATATTTCTCAATCCTTTTACTGAAGGATTTAATAAAGGAAACCGATGTATATGCCGAACCAATAACTGAAGTGATAGCCGCTGCTGCCATGACGACACCGAATAATTTATAGCCAATATCTCCTGCGGCTAACTGAAAAACAGAGGCAGGTGGATTATCAGGATTCAGTTTTAACCCTTGACTCAACACACCTAATGTCGCTAAAAATAGAAAAATTCGAATGATCGAAGCAATGGTAATACCGGATACTGCTCCTCTTGTTACTTCAGGAATCGCGGCTTTTCCTTTGATTCCTGCATCTAATAAACGGTGACCTCCTGCAAATGTAATATATCCTCCTACTGTTCCTCCTACAAGAGTAACAATCGCCATTACGTCAATGTGATCCGGCCAAAATGTTTTAGATACTGCTTCTCCTAATGGAGGAGCGGAAGAAACTGCAACATACACCATTAAAACAATTAATATTCCGCCCATTAATTGAGCAAAACGATCCATTAATTTTCCGGCTTCTTTGACTAAAAAGATTGCGATAGAAATGATGGCTGTAATGACTGCACCCGCTTTAGGAGAAATACCAAATAGCGCATTAAAGCCAAGACCCGCTCCTCCTACGTTTCCAATATTAAATGCTAAGCCTCCAATTACAATTAGAATAGCAATAAATAAGCCGAGACCTGGCAAAACAGTGTTAGCGATATCCTGTGCTCTTTTTTCTGAAACGGCAATAATACGCCATACGTTTAGCTGAACGCCAATGTCTAATAAAATCGACAGTAAAATGACAAAACCAAAACTTGCGGCGAGAGCTTGTGTAAAGACCGTTGTTTGAGTTAAAAAACCCGGACCCACTGCTGAAGTAGCCATTAAAAATGCTGCGCCGAGCAGCACGCTCCAGTTGCGTTCTTTTTTCATGATGTCACCTCATTGTGGTTGAATAATAATTTGTTCTTCTGTTAGCTTGTCACAAATAGCTTTGGCAAATTCAACAGCATGTGCACCGTCTCCATGAATACAAACGGTATCTGCTTGAATGGAAATCTCTTCATTTTGCACAGTAAATACTTTCTTTTCTTTGACCATTTTAATTACTTGAGAAATAGCCGTTTCTTCATCTTGAATCACGGCGTTTTCAACGTTTCTCGGCGTCAGCATGCCGTTCTGTTGATAGGTTCGATCTGCAAATACTTCCTGAAACGTACGCAATCCCATTTCGTTTCCAGCTTTAATCAATTCACTTCCAGCCAAACCATATAGAATAGCTTCCTCACCAACATTATAAACAGCCTCAGCAATAGCTTTAGCTATGTCTCGATTCCCTGCAGCCATATTATATAAAGCACCATGAGGTTTCACATGATGAAGGGTCCCTCCTTCTGCACATATAAAAGCTGAAAGAGCCCCCATTTGATACACCATTAAATCATAAGCTTCTCGAGGCGTAATTTTCATATATCTACGTCCAAATCCAGCTAAATCTTGCAATCCGGGGTGCGCGCCAATCGCCACATTTTCACTCAAAGCCAGCTTTACTGTTTCTCTCATAACCGAAGGATCTCCGGCATGAAAGCCGCAGGCAATATTTGCTGACGTTACATAGCGTAAAATTTCTTTATCATTTCCTAATCTATAGTTCCCAAAGCTCTCTCCTAAGTCACAGTTCAAATCAACAGTAGCCATCTTCTTCTCTCCTTATATTTTCATTCGAAGTGCTCTTTTAATATGATTTATTTTCTTTTCCTGCTCCATATATAAATGCTGCGCTTCATCCAGTGAAATTACTTGAAAAGAAACCTTTTTCCCTGGAGAAATTTGCGCAAGCGCTGAAAAATCTGCAGTTGCTACCTGTCCGATTCTAGGATATCCTCCTGTGGTTTGATGATCTGCTAATAAAACAATGGGCTGTCCTTCTTTTGGTACTTGAATCGTACCGAACGTCACAGCGCTAGAGAGCAGCTCTTTTTCTTGACCAAGGACTAGTTTCTTCCCTTTTAGCCTATAGCCCATGCGGTCAGATTGAGGGGTAACGTCAAATTCTTGATTAAAGAAATGCTGTTGACTTTCTTTTGTAAACCAATCAAATTCCGCACCCTTCATCGTGCGGATAATAGGCGTCTCGTATGAAGGAATAAGTTTAGGATGAATCGTCCAAAAAGCCTGCTGAAAAGAGCGGTCCGTTTGCTTTTTCACCAGTTTTTTTATAATTGCTTCCCCTGTTTCTGTAGGAGGATGGCTTAATACTTCGTCTCCTGACTGTAATGCTTTACCATGCAGCCCGCCTATCCGAGCGCGAAGTGAAGTAGATGTACTTCCCATAACTGCTGGAACATTAAAAGCACCGGAAACCGATAAATAAGAACGGCACCCTAAAGTCGGAACACCAAACTGCAGCACGCTCCCTTTTTTCACATATAAAGGCCGCCACATCTTTACAGCTTCACCATTAACAGTTGGCGATAAATCCCCTCCTGTCAGGGCAATCAAAGCATCTTGCTGAAATTCAATTTTTGGTCCCATTAACGTAATTTCAATAACCGGCTGATTTTCTTGATTTCCTACTAATAAGTTAGCAATCCTTAAAGCAACTTTGTCCATTGCCCCGCTGACAATCATGCCGTCCTTTTGATATCCATGTCTGCCGATATCTTGAATCGTTGTTAATAAACCGGGACGTATCACTTTAATACTCATCTTCATCCACCTCCTTTTGGGCTTCATATTCCGTTTCAGAAATGGAAACAAATCGGATACGATCACCTGCTTGAAGCAAGCTTGGCGAATCTTTTTTTGGGTTAAATAGTGTAAGAGGAGTACGCCCGATTAACTGCCATCCTCCAGGTGTCTCAATTGGGTACACGCCGGTTTGCATTCCTGCAATGCCAACTGACCCTTTTGGTATGCTGCTTCTCGGTGATTCTTTTCTTGGAGTCGCAATTTCTTCGCTCATCCCTCCCAAGTAAGGAAAACCAGGAGCAAAACCTATCATATACACCAAATATTCTCCACTCGTATGAATGGAGATAACTTCATCAGGCGTTAAGGAATGAAAAGCAGCTACTTTCTCTAAATCCGGTCCGTACTTTCCTCCGTAGCACACCGGAATGTCAATTTGTCTAGCGACCGCTTCAGATTTTTCTTCCTGATGGGAAAGCAGTTCTTCAATATATGTAGATATTGCTGTGTAAGGATTTCTTCTTCCTTTTTCACTCATTATCCAAGGATCATAATAGATTGTAACTGTTGTAAAAGCCGGCACATATTCAATCATTCCCTTACATAATGATTGCTCTAGTACCTGAGTAAACTGCTGAATGCGTTTATGTATGCCAAAATTAATTTCGTCTCCAAATGAAACGACAATGCCGCTGTCACCAAGAGGATAAAGTCGATAATCGTTACTCATTCCGTCTCCTCCTTTTTTACTTAGTATTGTTTGAGCAGCTCTCTTTAATGCTGTAGATAAATACCTTTATTAGAATTACTAATGAAATTATCATTTTCAAATAACAATTTCTTATATATCTAATAAAAAAAAGAACACTAAACCCCTATTCTGTATGAATAACATTATACAAATATAAAATAATCTTATGTTCTACTAAAACAAATTCTAAAGAAAAATTCAACCTTTTTAAAATTTTATCGTCAAAAGGATGATGCTTTTTCAATTTTTCACATAAAAAAACTGCTTTGTTTCCTATACCAAAGCAGTTTTTTGTGTAAGTATCTATACATTCATAGGGAGTAGAACATTATACACCTCTGCGAGCAAAATCTACAAAACGGAATTTATCAAGACGATGACGTGATTCCGTATATTGAAAAAGGCTTGCATCTTCTAGATACACATAGTTTCTTACTACCACAATATGTTCATAGTCTTTCAAATCTAAGTAACATTTATCTTCGTCCGTCAGCTCGTCAACGGAAATTTCTTTTTTAGCAAAGCTGATTTTTAGCCCAAGATCTTTTTCTAAGTATTCATAAATAGAGCCTTTACATATGTCTTTTGTGAGGTGAGGAACATACTTTTTATGAAAAAAATCTTTATCTAAAATAATTTTTTCTCCATCGATTTCACGTGCTCGAATTACTTTCCATATGAGATCTTTTTTTGTCACCCCAAGCTGTGTGCACAGATCTTGATCGGCCTTGACTAATTCAAATTCTTCTACAATAGTAGTCGATGTATGTCCTAGCTTTTCCGCCACTTCTTTGAAGCTAACAAGTCCTGATACTGGAAAATCAAAGCGTGATACGTCTAATACAAAAGAACCTTTTCCTTTCATTTTTTGAATGTATCCATTTTGTGAAAGTAAATTTAACGCTTTCCGTATCGTTTCACGAGACGTTTGATACTGTTCAACAAGCTCATTTTCAGAAGGAAGTTTTGTATTAGGACGCCAGTCACCACGTTTAATTTTATCGACTAACTGTTCGTAAATGCTGATAAATTTATTTTCTTTCAATTGCCATCACCTATTTTACTTTCTATATATACCCAATTGTATAAAAAGAACGATAGATTGTCACCCATCGTTCTTTTTACTTTTTTCTCTATTTTTTTAAATGATACACGATTGATTCATACGGCCGAAGTAAGACTCGCTTGAATTCCTTTGATGAATCTTCGTAGTTAGACAGCAATATTTCACTATGATATCCTTCAAAAGTTATATCTTCTGGCAGTTCAAAAATCGTCTCGCTGCCGTAGAAATTATTTATCACGAGCAGCTTTTCGTCTGCTCCATTTCGGATATAAGCGAAAATCTGCTCGTCTTCTCCAAGAATCAATTCATAGTTTCCATAGGTGATAATCTCGTACTGCTTGCGTAGTGCAATAAGCTTTTGATAAAAGTAAAAAATCGAATCTTTATCATCTAGTGCTTTTTCCACATTAATTTCACGGTAGTTATCAGCCGGATTAATCCACGGCTTTCCTTTTGTAAAACCTGCACTTGGCTCATCGCTCCATTGCACCGGTGTACGGGAATTGTCTCTTGATTTATGTTTTAAAATCTCCAAAATTTCAGTTTCGTCCATTCCTTGTGCACGTTTTATCTCATACACATTTAATGACTCCACATCTCTATATTCATCAATAGAGGAAAATTTCGGGTTTGTCATACCTATTTCTTCCCCTTGATAAATATAAGGTGTTCCCTGCATCAGATGAATTGTTGCAGCGAGCATTTTAGCAGATTTATTATGATAGAGTTCATCGTTTCCATAGCGTGAAACAACGCGAGGCTGATCATGGTTGCACCAAAATAGTGCATTCCAGCCCCCTCCTTTATTCATTTCGGTTTGCCAAGTTGATAAAATCTCTTTTAATTTAATAAAATCAAAATCTGCTAGCGCCCACTTTTCTCCGTTTGGGTAATCGACTTTCAAATGATGAAAATTAAACGTCATGCTAAGCTCGCCCCGGTCCGGATGAGAATATTGAATACAGTGGTCAACAGTTGTCGACGACATTTCCCCAACGGTCATGCTATCGTATTTTGAAAAAACTTCTTGATTCATTTCTCGCATATATTCGTGAACGCGAGGACCGTCGGTATAAAATTTCCGTCCATCTCCTGGCGCGATAGAACCATCATCATCTAAAAAGCGCTGATCTTTTGAAATTAAGTTAATAACGTCCAGACGAAATCCATCTACTCCTTTTTCAAACCAAAACGTCATCATATCGTATACGCTGCGGCGCACACGCTCATTTTCCCAGTTCAAATCCGCTTGCGTGACATCAAACAAATGCAGATACGATTGTTCTGTCAGCTTATCATGCTCCCACGCCGAACCTCCAAATTTTGAAACCCAATTCGTCGGAGCACTTCCATCTTCTTTTTGATCTTTCCAAATATAAAAATCTCTGTACGGGTTATCTTTCGATTTTTTAGCTTCTTGAAACCATTCATGTTCAGTTGACGTATGATTAACGACAATATCCATGATGATTTTAAGATCCCGCTTATGCGCTTCTGTTATTAAACGATCGAAGTCCTCCATTGTTCCGTATTCTTCTTGAATAACAAAATAATCACTTATATCATATCCATTATCCCGCTGCGGCGATTTATAAATTGGCGTTAGCCACACTACGTCTACGCCAAGCTTTTTCAAATAATCTAGCTTTTCAATAATCCCAGCTATATCACCCACGCCGTTGCCGGTCGTATCGTAAAAGCTTTTAGGATAAATTTGATAAACAACCGATTTTTTCCACCAAGGTTCTTGCATTTTTAACACCACCATTTAATTCTTTGAATTATGTTGAAACGAGTCTGTACCCGCGACAGTTGATGTAACAGTTGATCTTTTCTGAAGCTTTCCAAGCGTTAACGTTAAAAGAAACGGCACTACGATTACGATTATCATTCCAATAATAAAAGCTGACCAGCTCTGTGGAACAATTGATAACGGAGCAGGGATACCACCGATTCCCACCGATGCTGCTTTTACTCCCGCAACGGATATGACGACACCAGCAATAGCAGAACCAATCACTGCAGAAATAAAAGCAAATCTAAAGCGTAGATTTACACCAAACATTGCAGGCTCCGTAATACCAAGCCACGCTGAAATCCCTGACGTTAAAGACAATCCTTTTAATTTCTCATCATTTTTTGAAAGAATCATTATCGCAAAAGCCGCAGAGCCTTGTGCAATATTCGATAATGCTACCATTGGCCATAAAAACGTACTTCCCACGCTTCCAATCAGCTGTAAATCTACGGCTAAAAATGTATGGTGCATGCCTGTAATAACAAGAGGAGCATATAAGCCTCCGTACACAAGCCCTCCAATAAATGGAGCCGTTTTAAACAGCCATACAACTGCACCTGTAATAACATTTCCTATTGCAAATGTAATTGGACCAATCACAATAAAAGCGAGAAACCCTGTGACTAAAAGAGCTACAGGCGCTACAATCAAAAGTTGAAAACCATCCGGTATTCGTTTTCGTAAAAACAATTCGATTTTTGCCAAGACGAATGAAGCAGCTAATACAGGTAAAACCTGTCCTTGATAGCCGACTTTCTCAACATGCAGGCCAAATAAATTCCACGTATCGATGCTTCCTTTTTTTAATGCTTCTCCGTAAGACCATGCATTTAGCAAATCAGGGTGTACGAGCATGAGCCCAAGGACAATTCCAAATAAAGGGCTTCCTCCAAAACGCGTAACAGCTGACCACCCAATAAGAGCTGGCAAAAAGGCAAAAGCCGTATTCGCAATTAAATTAATCATGCTTGCGAAGTCTTTCCACTGTGTATGAACATCTACGATTGATTTATCATCGTAAAAAATTCCGGCTCCTGTTAGTACATTATTGATTCCCATCAATAAACCCGCGGTTACGATGGCCGGTAAAATAGGAATGAAAATATCAGCTAATGTTTTTATTGCGCGCTGCAGCGGATTTAAGTTTTTAGCCGCTTCGTTTTTCACTTCTTCTTTAGATAGTTCGCCTATACCTGTAAGCGTCACCATTTCTTTATATACTTTATCCACCGTGCCTTGACCAATAACAACTTGAAACTGGCCGTTTGTAGAAAAAGATCCTTTTACTAATTCGTGCTCATCTAGCATACGTTGATTGACTTTACCTTCATCTTTTAAAACAAGTCGAAGACGCGTTACACAATGCGTTGCAGCAGAGATATTTTCTTTTCCGCCAACGGCTTCTACAATGCGCTCAACAGATTCTCGATTCATGTCTTTTCCCCCTTGTTTCCGCTTTCATTTTATTCCTGTATTTCCTATCCCCCATATAAATCTCACCGCAAACCTGTATATACAAGTTTTATGTTTTTATTCTAACCTGTATATACAGGTTCGTCAACAAAAATAAAATTACTTCTTTTTCATTTCATGATATAGTCAAAAAGCAAAGTATATGGAAGGAGACGTTACATGCTGCAAGTAAGATTAATGGGAACACAAGAAGAAATTAATGAAGCAATCAAACAATTTGAACAGAACTACCATATAGAACATCAGTCAAAAGAATATACGCGAAGCGCTAATCCAAAATATGAGCGCAAAAAAGATACTCGTGTTTATCTTTCAATGCACCCTAAAAAATAATTTCCGATTTATTTCAGAGAAGAATAGTAGCTTTTACAAACTAAAGGATTTATATTATAATTTCAGTATTTACTATAACATCCGATTTGTATTTAAAAATCAGAAAGAGGCTTAAAAATGGCATATAACGACATATCTCTTAGAGAGAAAAGTATTGTATTTATCGGCTTTATGGGGGTAGGAAAAACAACTATTGGAGAAATGGTTGCCAAAAAATTGTATAGAGATTTTGTTGATATAGATCAAGAAATCGAAAGAGAATTTAATATGCCTACTTCTCAGATTTTTAAAGAGCACGGTGAAACTTTCTTCAGACAAAAAGAAAAAGAAGTAATAAATCGACTTTCACAGCAGCGTTTAAAAATCATTTCTTTAGGGGGAGGCGCTTTTTTACAAGAAGAAATTCAAGAGATTTGTTTATCTAACTGCATCGTATTCTTTTTAGATTTATCTTGGGATTCTTGGAAAGAACGCATTAGTTTAATTATTGATAGCCGCCCTGTTTTACAAGGAAGAAGCTTAGAAGATATTGAAAAGCTATTTTACGATCGTCAAGCTATCTATTCCAATCACCATTCGAAAGTTGAAACTGATAATTTAGATATTGAAGAAGTAGCTAACTATATCGTTGATTCATTAAAAACAGCTTGGGACATTTATCAACCTTAATGAAATAAAAATTCGTTCCCTTAAAAAGCCTTTACAAAAAAAGACGTAGCTTAATGCTACGTCTTTTTTCATCCCTAATGCGAACTCATATAAAAATTGATAAAAAAGGCAATGGTGATTACATACATCATCCAATGAATTTCGCGACGGCGTCCTGTAAACAGTTTAATCGCTGTGTATGAAATGAAGCCGAATGCTAAACCTTCTGCAATGCTGTAGGTTAACGGCATCATGACAATTGTTAAGAAAGCGGGAACAACTTCGGTAAAGTCGTCGAAGTTAACGTTTCGAATGTCACTTAGCATAAGCGAACCAATAATAATGAGTGCTGGAGCAGTAGCAACGCTTGGGATAAATTGAATGAGCGGTGCAAAAAACAAGGTAAATATAAATAAGATGGCAACCGTTAATGCCTTTAAGCCGGTACGCCCTCCTTCTGCAATACCTGTTGCATTTTCAATATACGTATTTAACGCAGTGCTTCCAAAAATAGCACTCGCCATTGTACCGATTGAATCCGCTGCAAGCGCGCGATTTAAACCTGGAATTTTACCGTTTTTATCTACTAAGTTTGCTTTTTTAGATAGTCCAATCAATGTCGCTAGCGTATCAAATAATTCTACGATGGTGAAAGAAAATACAACTGAAAAAATGCCGTAGGCAACTGCGCCCTTTAAATCCATTTGAAAAAATGTTTCTCCAACGCTTGGCGGCGTAGCGGAAAAGACGTCTTTCAGGGAATGAGGAACGGCTTGTACTCCTACAATCATCGCTAATATTGTCGTAGCAAAAATACTTATAATAAGAGCGCCTTTTACATTTTTAGCCATCAGTACAGCTGCTAATATCAGCCCAAAAATAGCCAGTAAGGGACCTTTATCCATGACATTTCCAAGCCCTACAAAAGTAGACTCGTTTGCCACAACTAATCCAGCGTTTTTCAAACCGATAAACGCAACAAAAAGACCAATTCCAACTGCTATGGAAGACTTTAATACGTTCGGAATGGCATCAATAATCTTTCCGCGTATTCCTGTTACCGTTAAAACAAAAAATAAGACCCCGGATATAAAAACTGCTCCAAGTGCCGTTTGCCATGACAATCCTTGCCCTAATACTACTGAATACGTAAAAAACGCATTTAAACCCATCCCTGGACCGGTTACAATCGGGAAATTTGCCCATAGGGCCATCAGTAACGTACTAAATACAATGGCATAAATGGTAGCTGCAAGAGCCGCTTCTCGGGGGATACCCGCGTCAGACATGATAATGGGATTGACAATTACCATATAACTGACCGTCATAAAAGTTGTAAGTCCTGCTAGTATTTCTTGTTTTGGTGTTGTGTTGCGCTCTGATAGTTTAAACAAGCGCTCTAATATTCCGTTACGCTCCAACACGCGCGCCTCCCTACTTCTAAAAAAAATAAAAAATCCTACCTATTCAAATGTCCTAAAAAAGACACGATTTAGGAGGATTTTACGTTGCAAAGTAAAATCTTTTGTCCTATTATAGTCTTAATTTGTAGATATGCAAAGGTAGAAAACGCTATCATTATAAAAATTTTTATCTTCCGTTAGTTTGGAATTTTGAAAATTTATTTCTCTTATCTTTTTAGTCTGTTGCAAGAGTGCTCTTTTTACTCATTTATACAAAAAAGCGATTGAGACATAACTAAATCAATCCCATCTAAAGACGAACAAATTGGATAAATGATCTGGACTGCTTGTGACACCGCTGTTGATATCCGTGCAAGGCTTCGCTTTCGAGGGCGGGGGATGAGCCTCCTCGTTGCTTGCGCTCCTGCAGGCGGGGTCTCATCCCTTCCGCTTTTCCCGCAGGAGTCTACGCCTTGTCCTCCAATCAACAGCTAGAAGCAACTAACCAGATGAAACCTACGTTCACCTTGACAACAAAAAACTCGAATTAGTAATCAATACTCTGATTACTAATTCGAGTTTTACTTTTGTTAAAATACTTTTATTCCAGCCTCTTCTTTGTTTTACATCTTATGAAATCAAAAGTGGAATTCTTTTTAAAAGACGATCAATCGAATGATTTGCTTCTTTCAGCACAATTCCTTGGTCAATGGTTTTTAACACTCGATTTTCCATCACAATTTCTCCATCAACCATCGTTAGTTCTACATCTCCTCGCGTTGCTGAATACACCACTCTGGAAATGGGGTCTACGCCGTAAGACGGAAAGGTATGAAGCTGATTTAAATTTAAAATAGCAAGATCTGCTTTTTTCCCGACCTCTAAACTTCCAATTTCTTTTTCAAGCCCGACTGCTTTCGCTCCGCCGATTGTAGCCATTTCTAGCACGTGCTTTGCATTCATGGCCGTTGGTCCGTGCGAGGGTTTATGAATCGTAGCGGCCAGCCTCATTTCGTTGAACATATCCAAATTATTATTACAAGGAGCACCGTCAGCCCCAAGACTTAAAAATACACCTTGCTCTAATAAACCGGGCACATCTGCGATTCCCGATGCAAGTTTTAAGTTTGAGCCTGGGCAATGACTAACTTTTACTCCTTGATTTTTAATAATTTGCTTTTCTTGATCATTTAGCCACACACAGTGCGCTAAAATAAGGCGTTCATTGGCTAATCCTAAATGATCTAAGTACATGATATTTCTCATACCCGTTTCAGCTTCTACGATGCGAATTTCTTCTTGATTCTCAGAAGCATGAGTATGTACATGAACATTATATGCATCTGATAAATGGCTTACTTCACGCAGCAAATCTTCCGTACACGACAGCACAAATCTTGGGGAGAATGCGTATCGAATACGGCCGTTATTTGAATTATGCCATTTTTCAAGCAGCTCTACACTTTCTTTGATCGAGTCAGCCGTTGTCTCCTGCAGAGCTTTTGGCAGATCATCGCCTTTTTTATCCATCATTACTTTTCCTGCAAGAGCTCGGATTCCACTTTGAGATATAGCTTGAAAAGCAGAGTCCGTATGATGAACAGTTTCCATATCTACAATTGTTGTAGTCCCGCTTTGAATGAGTTCGCCGATCCCTAACAGGGCTGAATAATAGATAGATTCTTCATCATGTGAAGCTTCAAGCGGCCATATTTTCTTCTTTAGCCAGTCTAACAGCTCTAAATCATCTGCTTGCCCTCTAAAAAGCGTTTGACATAAATGAATATGAGTATGTATAAAGCCCGGCACAATCGTTTTATTTGCTGCGTCAATGACTTTATCTACCTTTTCCGGATGCAGGTTTTTCCCGATGGCTGCAATACGATTTCCAACAATATAAAGGTCACCGTAAATAATATCATTCTTCTCATTCATCGTAATAATCTCTGCATTTTTAATTAATGTGTGCGTCATACCTTCTTTCCCCTCTTTCGTAACATCTATCTATTTCTAGCTCAAGCCGAACACTAACATCTTCAAGCAATCTTTCTTACACTGATCTTATATATATATGATGTATGCTCTGAGTTGAATAAGTGTAGGTAACCTCATGCGCGATAGAGAGTTTGGGTAAAAAAAATTCCTAGCTGATTATACAGCTAGGAGGTTGGATTTATGATAAAATCCCAAGTCCCTTTTTCAAGAGGTTATACGAAATCGCAGGAGAATAATGTGATCTTGTATTTATAATATGGTGTTTTCAGTCTATATACCAGCTTTTTGTCAGAAGTTCTAACATTGTTTTTTTATTCTTTTTCGTTATGTGACTTTTCTTAACACCCTTATTTTTCATGTTATGCAATTTATTTTCGTTTCTTCTATGTAATATTTCCTAAAAATAAAGAATCTATCTTCTGTTTCTATACAAAACAGAAAAGTTATTTTATGATTTGTATGATTAAAAAACTACAAATCTATATTTTAGGGGTGATTAACTTGGAAAAAATAAATGTTGGCTGTCGTTTTACGCTTTCTGTTATGAGTGATAACTTTATCGATATTATTTTAGGCGCACTAAACGAAGTGGATATGTCTAAAGTTCAGCGAAAAACGGACCGTGTTAGTACGTTTATTGAAGGAACTGCAAAAGACGTATTTGAAGTTGTGCAAGCCGTTTATAAAAGTGCTGGAAAATCAGGAAAGCATATTGTGCTGAATGCCACGTTTTCAACAGGGCAGCACGAAGAATATTTCGAAGAAAGAAAAATAAAACAAAAAGAAAACATGTCTTCAAACCAACAGCTTTGTGCTTCGTTCCCTGTATCCACTCAATTCTCTTTGTATCCATTAGATACGCCGCATTATGTAGACATCATCAAAAGCGGAATTGGCGCAGTTAAACAACAGGGAGTATTTGCCGAAACCGTGCCTTTTGCAACAGCTTTAGAAGGAGATGTGGACAAAGTATTCGCTTCTCTATACGAATGTTTTATGAAATCTGTACAGCAAGCTCGTGTCGTGATGACAGTTAATATGTCAGCACACAGTCCTTCTTCAAAACGATAAATTACTTCTTATCTATTTATAAAGATAGAATACTAGAAAGGATTTATATAAATATGGCTACAAAAAGAACGTTTTTTTCTTTTTTCCTGATAGGTGCGTTATTATGTCTATTAATCGTACCAAACTCTGTTATGGCTAGTGAAAAACCTGCACATTTAACGATTGCTTCTTACACACAGTTCTTGAAAGCGCAAAGTGATAAAAGTTCACTGTATGAGTTTTCAAAACTGTCGCGTCAACAAAAACAAAAAGTTGTACAATCACTAAAGGATCCATCTCTGTTAAAAATGGATATTGAAGAGACTAGCGGCACGGTCGAAGCTGCAAGTACAGCAGCATACGGAGCAAGAACGGCTTCACCTTTATTCAAAACAGCAGCTTATACGGCTTCTTATAAAGCGGCTGGATTTACAACAACAAAGCTAACGGTGTATGTAGATTATTACACGAAAAGCTCCTCGGTAACTTCAGTCAAAAGTGTACGAGGTGTGGTCACAAAAAATGTAAACCCTCTTGTGTCTATTTCAAAAAAGAGCTCAAAATCTTGGGTGCAAAATAATCGAGCCTACGGGCGAATTGACTGGCAGTGGAAAGTTGCAGCTAAAAATGCTGGAATCAAAAGACAAACCGCTTATGGTACGGCTTCTGGCGCTTCTGGCGGGTCTACAGCTACAGTCAATTGATAATGAGGAATAAACGATGAAAAAAATGATGTGGTGGATTGTTGGCATTACGGCCGGAGTACTTTTACTAGGAATTCTGGTAGGTTATTTATCATTTTACAGCATATAAAAACAGCAGGCGGAATTACCTGCTGTTTTTTATCTAAACGTTATATTCTTGTCATAAAATTAAAACCTCCACTTACAGTGTCTAAGTGCCTGTAAGAAGAGGTTGGGATCACAATTGTTAGTAAGCCTGGTCTCTTCTCATCTTTCAAGCACTGCTTGTGGGAGTTGGCACGGTTCTATAAAGTCCGTTGCCGAGGTTTCACAGGGCCTATCCCTCCGCCTCTCTTGATAAGAAGTTTGTCGAATTTTGTTGATAATTGTTGATAAGATAAATATTATGTTACATGCTGCACAAACAGATGTCAACTACTTTTCAGAAAATTGTTTTCCCTCTAAAACTATGATATCGCTACCATTACTATGACAACTAGGTTACAAATATATAATTTTTTTATATTTTTTTATCACGCTTTTACAGCTGACTTTTTCTCAAAAGAAGTGATAGCCTCATCTAGCATACGAATGCCGGCATCTATCTGTTCTTTTGTTACAGTAAGCGGAGGTACCATGCGAATAACTTCACTTGCATTTCCGCAAAAATAAAATAACACGCCTTTTTCTAAAGCTAAGTCTAAAATCTCGAATAAGGCATCTCCATCGCCTTCTCCCGTATGCGGATTAACAATTTCAATTCCAATCATAAGTCCTAAACCACGGATATCCCCAATAATTGAATGTTTGTCCTTTAAAAGATGCAGCTTTTCTAACGCATAAGCGCCCATTTTTTTCGTGTTATCCAGCAGTTGTTCTTCTTTCATCACTTCAAGAGTTGCAAGGGCTGCTGAACATCCAATAGGATTCCCTCCAAATGTTGTACTATGTGTGCCAAGGGGCCACTGCTTCATTAATTCTTGAGAAGCTACCGTTGCACTAAGCGGAATTCCAGAAGCAATTCCTTTTGCTATAGCCATAATATCTGGCACGACATCAAACGTTTGTCCAGCAAACCATTCGCCGGTACGGCCAAACCCTGTTTGCACTTCATCGAAAATAAGTAATATTCCGTGACGATCACAAATCTCTCTTAACTTCTTCATCCAACTTTTCGGAGGAATAATATAGCCGCCTTCTCCTAATACTGGTTCCAAAATAACGGCAGCCACTTCTTCAGGCGTGACTTGATGCTTAAAGAGTATTTCAAAATCTTTTTCAAGCTTTTCAGTAAAGTACACATCGCTGTCTAGCTCCGCAGGGCACTCTTTTGGATTGGCATATGGAATCTGATACGTCAGTCCCGAAGGCTGCTGAAATTGTCTATATTTGCTTTTCGAGGTTGTAACACTCAAAGCTCCCATCGAGCGGCCATGAAAACACCCTAAAAAAGAAATAACATACGGACGCTTTGTGACATGTCTCGCTAATTTCAAGGCTCCTTCAATTGCTTCGGTGCCACTATTTCCAAAGAAAAAGCAGTCTAAATTACCCGGCGTTACTTTTCCTAACTCATCGGCTAACTTTAATATCGATTCGTACATAATAACACCTGAAGGACCGTGCAATAATTGATCTGCTCCGTCTTTGATTGCTTTTACTACTTTCGGATGTCTGTGTCCTACATTTGTCGTAGCGATTCCGGAAGTAAAATCGAGATATTCTTTATCATCCAATCCATAATAATAGCATCCTTCTTCTTTCACAACGGGCAAATTCGGATGGTCTTTAGCCATCGTCGGTGCTAGCAATTCAGGCATTCTTTCAAATAAGTGACTCCAATCTTTTGACATACTACATCCTCCTTGAAATTATACAAATCAATTAATCTTATTCCGAAATATAGTTACTTATTAAACAATATTAGGAAATTCAGTTATACTAAACGCTTTAATAGAATAGTAATAAAACTTATTTTACTATGCATTTTTATTAAAATCAATTGTATAAATATTTATATATAAAATTAATATGCGAGGTCTCATTCCTTCCGCTTTTTCCGAAGGAGTCTTCATCTTGTCCTTCAATCAACAGCTAGAAGTACTCACATATATGAAACCTACGTTCACCATTACCATAAAAAAATCCGAACGATTAATCGTTCGGATTTTCCCTCAACTAAAATACTACTGCCAGAGTCTCTTTAAGTATATTTATTCAAGATGTTTGGCATCATTGATCGTTTCAAGACGCCATTTTCCACTTTCATAAGCAAAAGTTGTAATCGATGTATTTTGTAAAATAGTAGTCCCTGTTCCTTGTTCTCCGCTTGTTACATGATGAATGAATGTATTAATTGCCGCTCCGTGACTAACAACTGCTACTTTCTTTCCGATAGACTTCTTCATAATTTCCGTTAACCGCCGAACCATCCGTTCTTGAGCCGCTTCGAGTGTTTCGATATTATATAAAGGCTCTTCTCCCCAATTTGTCGCATAGTTTGGCACAAGCTCATGCAGAACTTCTACCTTCTTTGATTCTAGTTCTCCAAAAGAGCGCTCACGCAGCTGCTCACAAACCTCGATTTTCTCTACTTTAGCAGCTGCTGCAATTTCCCTAGCCGTCTCCTGCGCACGAAGCAAATCGCTTGTATAGATTACATCAATATGGATATCTCGAAAACGTTCCGCTACGCGTTTAGCTTGTTGCTTTCCCGCTTCGTTGAGCGGAATATCAGCATGCCCTTGAATAAGTTTGTTTTTATTCCAATCTGTTTGGCCGTGTCTAATTAAGTAAAGCATCGTAATCCCCCTTTAATCCCGTTTTAAAAATTGATAGACAGCTTTATCAACCTCTGAGCTTTCATGTAAATCCGAATGTGCTTCATGAAACGTTTGGAGATGAATGTGTTCGGTGAACTCTTGCAGTCCATACGCACTTTCTACTGTTACCACTCCATCTGTCTTATCTCCCACATCTCCTGCTCCTGAAAAAACGTCGATTTCTTTTGAGAAATCTTGACGACTTTCGTACAGCTTGTTTAATGCCATAGAGTGAAAAGCTAAATCACGAGCACCCATAGATTCAATATGATTGCGTGCATGAGGATACATCTCCATTAATTCCTGATAATCTAATCCTTGAATTGGCGATCCTAACGTAACTAACTTTTGAATATATCGAGGGTTAGACAAACTAACAGCTGCTGCTGTTACTCCTCCCATACTATGTCCAACTAAATCAACAGAAGATGCTTTATATGTATCACGTACATCTTGCATAATAGCTTCAATCCATTTTTGCTGCTGTGCAATACTGGCATCTGGCTGTTTAAAGACGATATGAATAAGCGGAAGTTTTCCCTCTTTTGCTTTCATAATATGCTTCCACTGAATAGCTCCATCTTTTTGAACAACGCAGTAAGCTACTTTAGTTCCCCATCCGTTTTGTTCAAATCGTTTAATCATTTTCCCTAAGCTTTTTTGACTACCTAAATAGCCATGAATAAATAAAACCGGCACATTTTTCGATTGGGCACCTCGTTTTATTTGTGGGGCAAAAATATAAAAACAAAGCGAAATAAATAGTATGATACTAATCAATAAAATTAACAGCCGCAAGTTCTCACCCTCCGATCGTCTTGACCATTACACTCATTAATAAAAAAATTTGGAGTAAATTTTATTCTGATACGTCCTGTAAGCTGCAGAACTTGTCATCTTTTTCTTGTCAACGAGCTGCTCAAAGCGCAAGCGCTTTTCCGTAAGCATCTCTGTTAGCCTTTGTTCTTCATTAGCATCCGTGCATATAGAAATCAATTCTTCTATTGTAGCCATATCTCGTTTCAGCTCTTGTTCATCCGTTATCATGTTTGCATTTTTTAATATCCTATACGCTTGGCGCAGTTCTTCAGGTATGTGTGACAAATCTTCTAACTTTAATGGTTTTCCTTCCCCAGGCAGCTTATCAAAGTCACCGTCTTTTATTGCTTGTCTAATTCTTTCTTCAGCAATTATATACGCAATATCCAAGGAAAGACCTCCTTTAAGCAAATATAAAATTCAATCTTACCTTCTATATAAAAGATGTATAAAAAACACAGCTTTTATAACCGTATTTTTTATTATACTATGATTATAAAAATTGAACTACCTTCACTTCTGGGATAGACTATCCTCCCTTTGCGAAATGATTTCCAGAGCTTCATTCCTTTCATTATCAAACTTTCTTGAGCAGTTTCTTAACTAGCTGAACTTCAATAAACGATTCTGCATCAGGTTTTGTTATCTTATCTTACTATATTTATACAAAAAAGCCTCCTTACGCATGTAAGGAGGTGGAAAAAGGTAATTCTAAGGTCATCATGTTATGCCTACTTACTATAAAACCACAATTTGATAGCGTTTTCAACATTTTTTATTACTTTACTAATTTTCTTTTCGTTTAATGAGACTCCGTAAATATAGCGAAGCCTCACCAAATTTCTACTCTTCTTTATCTGATGGAATCATAATTTCTCCTTCATGCTCTTGTTTTTTCAAAAGCAGCTGGAGAATCGTTTTGGATAATTTACTAGGCTGATAAGGTTTAATCAGAAACTCACACACTCCAAGCTCTAACCCTTTGCTTCTTTCGTCTAAAGCAGATGAGATTAAGATAGGAATTTTTTCTGTCTCTGTATTTTCTTTGAGCTGTCTTAAAACATCCCAGCCGTCTAACTTATTTTCTCCTAGCATAATATCTAGAACAACCACTTCAGGCTTTTGCTGATGAATAGAGTTTAATGCGTCTTCTCCGTTGTTAAAATACCGAACATGAAAACCGCTTTCTTTTAATTCTACCTGTAAAAGCGTCGCTAAACTTTTATCATCTTCTACAATCACTACGCTTTTACGGTTATCATTTGTGCTTATCATCTCTTCGTCGTACTGAACTTCATATAGAAGAGGCAGAACAACCGTGAATGTTGTTCCTTTTTTCCATTCCGATTGTACAGTAATGTCTCCGCCATGAGCTTTTACAATTTCTTTTACAATTGCTAACCCTAGACCCGTGCCGCCAATTTTGCGCATATCGGAGTTATCTACTCTGTAGAATTTGGTAAACAATTGACCTAGCGCTTCACTTGGTATACCAATTCCTTCATCTTGAATATCAATATAAACAGCGTGTTCCTTTTGATATACTTTAACTGTAACATTCCCTCCATCGGGCGAATATTTCACTGCATTGCTAATTACATTATTAAACAACTGCAGCAGCTTATCTTTATCTCCCATTACTGTAAAATGCTCTTGATCAGAAATCATATCAAATTCATGCTTATTTGTTTGTATTTTCTGGACCTCAATCACCTGCTTAATAAGCGGCAGAATGTCTTGATACTTTTTATCGTAGGTTTGTTTCCCCGCTTCCATTCTTTGGACGTCCAGAAAATCGTTGATTAAAGACGTTAACCGCTGTGCTTCCTGATAAATAGTAGTTAAATACTTCTTCTGTCGTTCTTCTTTTAATGTTTTATTTAGCATAAGCTCAGTGAACCCTAATACGCTTGCTAAAGGTGTACGCAGCTCGTGACTCACAGTGCTTACAAATTCCGACTTCATCTGATCAACTTCAAATTCTTTCGTAATATCACGATGAACGAACAATACGCCAAACATCTGACGGTTTCGATACACGTATTCGCTATAAACTTTTATAACTTTTCGCTTACCATCCGTGTGCAGGTAATAAACAAAAGACTTTTCTACTTGCTCTCCCTTACAAATGGCTTCAACGTATTGTCTCAGCTGCTGTATATTTTCGACTTTTTGAGAGAGAGCATCTATCCATTGATCGAGAGAAAGCTGAAGAAGGCCGCTTTGATGCTCATATTGAAACAATTCGCTAATCTTCGTATTCACTTGTAGAATCGTACCGCTTGTATCTACAAGCTGCATTCCTTCTTGAATCGAATTTAAAATATCTTGAGATAGCAATCGGTCATGCTCGGACTCTTCGTAAATATAAATTTTTTCAAGAGCAATCGTGATTTGTTTGGCCAGTATTTCAAATGTCTGTAATTCATGTTCTGTGTATTCATCCGCGTAGCGGCTGTAAAACATATAGGCTAGCATATCTCCCTGTGAAGACAGTACCGGTACGATCACATCATACAAATAAAACGTTTGCTGATGATATAGGCGCTCATGTTCTATACACTCTCTTTTTACTAACATACATTTTTTCGTCTTTTGCACATGATCAACGTAATTATTATGAAGATTTGCCACCATCTGTTGAACACTTGCTGAAGATAGACCAAATGAAGCATGTGTCTTTTCATCGGTTAGCATAATAAAACCGTGATCAGCTTTCATCACCCGGCTCATGTTTGTGACAGCACTCGTGAGAACTTCTTGCTTGTGAAGAGAATTTGTTAGTCCATGCACAAATAAATTGCGCAATTCTAACTCTCCTTCTCGTTCCTTTGTTAATTCTAATGCGTGCTGAAGTTCATCTTGCTGACTGTGCAACTCATCTTGCTGTGCAATCAGCTCCTCATTTTGAGCCGTTAACTCCTGTTCATTATTTTGCAAAGTCGATACCATTTTGTAAAAGGCTTGAGATAGCATACCGATTTCATCTCTTCTATGTTCATCAAATGTTATAGGCATTTCTTTTCCGGCAGCAATTTCGCTTGCCGTATATGCGAGCTGACTCAGTGGCTTTACAAACTTATTTAGCAATACCCGTGTAAGCAATAATAAAATGACCACTGTAAACGCTAAAAATAAAATAAAGAACGTTTGACTTTTCTGCATGTCACTCGACGTGTCATCGTACTGTGTATTTAAGTCTTTAGTTAATTCATTTTGGTAGTCATCAAGTTCTTTTTGCATTTGTTCTATTGATTTAGAAGCAGCCTTCCGTTCAGGACTAGAGCGGACTCCTTCAATACCTTTTTTGTCGTAAATATCTTTAAAATAAGGAAGCGTTTGATTAAAATACGTGTTTAGCATCACCGTCGCTTCATTTACAAACGTACGCTCACGTCTATCTGCGGCTAGACCTGAAAGTCGATCGAGATTTTCTTCGATAATTTTTTGCTGACTTGCAGCCTCGTTATACATATCCTCTGAATCAAACGCAATAAACCCACGAGCCTGCAAAAAAGCCTTGTTCATTGATTTATCAATTGTAGATAGCAGCTGTGCCTTTTCCCGTACTTGTGCCCTGTACTGGGCATAATCAGCTGTAATTTCTTTTTGTCGTACAACAAGTACAGTTGAACCCGCCGCAAAAGCAAGTAAAAGGATACTTGCTAAGAGGATGAACTGGGTTGAGATACTTTTTCGTTTTAGTTTATTGTTCATCTAAAATTTCCTCGACACGTTCGGCTAGCAATAGTGGACTAAACGGTTTAGACATAAAATACGCAGCCCCTGCTTCTAACACTCGGCTTTGATCAGCAGCTTGATTCTTAGCTGAAAGCATCAATACTTTTGTATGGCGCTTATCTTTCATTTCTTTCAGCTGCTGAATGACTTCAAGCCCGGTGAACACGGGCATCATATAATCCAAAATAATTAAGTCAAAATCACGTTCTTTGATAAATTCCAAAGCTTCTTCGCCATTTTCTGCTTCCGTCACCTCATGTCCTTCATCTTCAAGCGTATCTACCACTAACATACGAAGCACTTCTTCATCTTCCGCTAATAAAATTTTTGCCATTGTTATTCCTCCGCTTGTAGTCGTCCATACGTTTTTTGCAATATGAAGTAGGACGGCTTTATTCGTTCGTGAAAAGTTGGATACTCCCAATTTTTCCACTTGTATAAGTAAAAATCTTTTAATAAAAGTTCTCCTTTTTTCTGAGTCGGAAACGTATCTTCCACGTCATTGCTCTTCTTATTAACAGCTACGACTCCCACTTGAATTCCTTTTATTTTCTCGCTGGATTCCAATCCTTTTTTAGACCAAATATCTCCCATTATTTCTTTTTGACTCGGGTCTTTTACATTTAAAAGCGACCAAGGAATGCGAAGTTCAGCAATTCCATTTGATTCATTCACTTTAAAATCTGCTAGCGAATCAAATGAAGAAGAGTTAGGATCGCTGTTTCCTTCTTGGAGCTTCCCAGTTTCATAGGCGTCAAAAGGAACGGTTCTCTTGTTTTCCCCTTCTCCAATCGCTAACTCTTTGTTAAGGGCGAGCCTGATTGGGTTAAACATGCCGTTGTCTTTTGTATCGGTTCCTTTTACCGCCGGAATCATTTGAAGCTGATGAGCATATGAAAAATAATACGTATCGTAATAGCTGTCTATCCATAAATGACTGTCTGCTTTCCCGTTTAATTCTGCTACAAAATCAATTCCTTTTGTTTTTAAGGAAGGGATTTGAGGGATCTTTGACTGTCCCTGATTGTTAATCGTGTTAAACAAGAAATAAAGCTTTTGATTTTCCAGTTCTTTTGCACTCACGTGTAGATATAGATAACCTTCATCACTTGTAATGTTCAATGCTTTTAACTTCTTAGACGGCTTATATACCGACTTGCTGTTCAGCTTTTTCCAATCATCTGATTTACCGTCTACTTTGACTTTCAGGTTCGTTCCTGGATCAAAACTCAGCAGTCCAAAATGCTGCTCTCCCGTTTGCAAATTCGTCCAAAATGGCCTGCGGTTCGGATTGTCGTACTCCATCGTATTCCACGTTCGCTTAAACCATTCATCTTGCCATGTAAAGACCATACCGCCAGCCATTTTTTCTTCAACAATGTCTTCGTATAAGAGTGACAGAATCTTTCCTTGTTCTTGTTCCGTATGAAAGCCTTGATCCCACCCGTATACGTTTCTATGGGTGAGTCCTCGCGAAGCCGGAATGCCAAATTCAGCAACAAGAACGGGCATATGATGAACTTCTTTCATATTTTGCAAATAGCCTGCGTAGTTATTTTTCTCTCCTCGATGATCTCGATAAGCGAGGTAACGAGGTTCATAGTTTAAAAAGTCAGGATAGTACGGATAAATATGATAAGAGGCAAATAAGCCCGGCTCAAATTTTTTAGTTATGTGAATTAAATTAGGATTAACAGACACTTTATCTTCGTCTTCAGAAGGCTCATATGGATGAGTAAGCAAATCCGTCGTCACCCAGTTCGTAAAGCTCATAGGCCGCTGCCAATCATATTTATCCTGCTCATAGGAAATTGTTTTTTCCATAAGCTCAGCAAGCCAAATTTCAAAGGGGTTGCCTTTTTTGGTATAGATGTACTGCCCTTTAAAATCTTTCATTCCTTTATGTTTTTCATTTGTCGAAAGGGCTACCGTGGGATCCCATTCAACTCCTATAATCCATCCTAAAACATAAGGAGACACGTCTGCTGTATACGTTCCGCTTGCATGTCCTGTTCGTTTTGGCAGTGTTGCCTTTCCGTGAATAACGTTTACAATCCTTTTCATTTCAGCTTCAAATTCTTTTGTATTTTCCTTTGCAAAAGCATCTTGTGAATCATAGAAAACTTCTTCATTCACCCATACCCCATGAAAAAGATAAATAGGTTCTTCGGCTTTTTGGTTATACTCAGCAAGCGCTTCATAAAAGGCGGGAGGATGAATGGTGTATACGCGGATTGAGTTTGCATTCATCTTTCCAATTTCTTCAAACCAGCGCAAATATTCTTCTTTTAAAATAGCAGTCTCACCAGGGAAATGGCCTGGCTTACTAATGCCCATATTTACTCCTTTAATAAGCAAATCTTTCCATTTTCCATTTTGATAAATTTGCAAATAATCTTTTCCTACTTTCCCTGCTACTTTAAGGTCAGCATCTTCATAGATTTCCATATTTTTATTAAAAGTAACAGAAGCAGGCTGCGATTCATTTTGCTGTTGATCGATGATCTTATTCATAAGAGGAAGATAAACAGTCCAGTAAAAAGAAGACTCATCTTCTTTTCCGATTTTCTCTGTCCATTTCTTCCACACCGGGTAAAAAGAGGTTTGATAAATGGAAGGTACTTCTCCTTGATCTGCAAAATCTCCTGCAAAGTAATAAGTATCATATCGCTCTTTGTTATGATGAACGACTGCTGGTATGGACAAAGGGATACCATTTTCCTTTAGCTTGTTTTTTCCTTCCGAATCCAAGTGAAAGGCAAACTGAGCCTGCACATCACTTTTTTGCTGGGGTGTAATTACGTCAAACCAATATTGATAAGCAGATTCATCCTGTAAATTCAATGTTTTCTTTCCTTGTTTTGTATATTGAAACCATACTGGATTTTCTTTTAATTCTTTTTCCGTTATAATAACGAGCTTATTGGATTCATTAACGAATAATAAGCCTCTTCCTGTAAGGCTCCACTCTTTGTTGTACTGCTTTTTGTAAGCACTTTTCACCCAAGCAGGAACTTCTTCACTGCCGAATTCCTCAAAGTAGCGACCAATCCAGCCGGACCACGTAACATTGTATAATTCATACAGTTCTTTGCGAACGTCTAAGGAAGTAGGGCTTCCAAATGTATTAAACTCTCCAATCAGCGTTTTTGTACGTCCATTCAACGCTTTCTTAACGTAGCTCACGTCTTCAGAAGTCATGCCGCCATACACCAATTGAGAGCGATCTCCTCTTTTAGCTTTTACGCCTAAATCTTCTTTGTATACACCATACGTGTCCGTGATATAAATCATATCTGCAGAGTTTGTTTTTGGCAGAGATTTAATGCTGTATGTTTTATCTCCTTTCGGGTAAAACCCTGCATAATCTTTTGAGATTTCATAAGGCTTCCCGTCTTTGCGTACTTTCGCTTGATTCAGCATCCACATTAAGCCTTGATGCTCTCGAAACGTTTGATCTGGCACTGTTTTATCAATGACAAGCATATTCAAATCAGTTGGTTTCTTTAGCTGCCAAATAAGAAATGGAGAAGCCGTTATTGCCATAACCAAAATAATGCCGCCGATTAATAACCATTTTTTCATTGTGAAACTCCTTTTCGCTGCATGTCTCCCCAGCCTTTTTTATTGCGAATAACATCCCACAATCCATGACAGCGCCATATAACAGTTAGAGGTCGATACCAAAAGGATTCCGTCAGCGAAAAAACAAACAGCTTAGCGATATCAGATACTTTTGGATATTTACGAAGGCTCCACTCTTCTAGCAAAACGGCCGCCATCGAATAAAGAGAACCATATACAACCATTAAAAGAAAAAGCAAATAAGCAAATTCCACATAAATCCCGCCTACAACTAGGGAAATAACAATAAACAAATAGCCTAACATTTCCATGACCGGCCCGATTAGTTCAATAAACACAAAATAAGGCATAGAAATCAGTCCGATACTTCCGTATTTCGGATTAAAAAGCATCTCTTTATGCTTCCAAAGACTATCAAATAAACCGCGGTGCCAGCGGTTTCGCTGTCTTCGCAAATATTTGATTTCATCCGGTGCTTCTGTCCAGCATACGGGATCTGGAATATAAACAATTTGATTGTTGGTTTTTTTCTGTTTAATCAGCCGGTGCAGGCGAACGACAAGCTCCATGTCTTCGCCGACTGTATGAGAATACCCGCCAGCTTCAATCACCCAGCGTTTAGAAAATACACCAAATGCTCCTGACACAATAAGTAATAAATTATGGCGACTGAGACCAATGCGCCCCATAAGAAAGGCACGTAAATATTCAATAATCTGCATCACAACAAGCGGCTGCGTATCAAGTCCAATCGATACGACCGCACCGTTTTCGATTTTACATCCGTTTGCAATTCGAATACTTCCCCCTGAAGCAATTACTTCTCCGTCTGAATCAATAATTGGCTTCATAACTTTTAAAAAAGCATCTCTTTCTAACACTGAATCGCCATCGATCGAACAAAAATAAGGATAGTTGGATAAATTAATTCCTGCATTTAATGCATCTGACTTTCCTCCATTTTGTTTATCGACTACATATAAATAATCGTATAATTTAGAACGATATACAGCTTTTACTTCTTTCGTTTCCACTTGCTTTCTCACAACTCGGTTCATTTTCACAAGAGAAAACTCTTCGATGAGCTTTTCTAACGTATCATCTGAAGATCCGTCATTTACTACGATTACTTCATATTCCGGATATTCAATTCCAAGCAGCGAACGTACGCTCCCAATAATCCCGACAGATTCGTTATAAGCGGGAACTAATATAGATAACGGCGTTGTATAGCTAACCGCAAGCAAATCTTCATAAGGTTCTTCATCGTTTAATTGATATTGCTTTCGCAGTTGAAAAGCAGAAATGATAAACATCATAAAATAAAAACAAAGCACAAAAATCATATAAGCAAATACAGCCCATCCGCAAATGGACAATAAAAGATGCCAAACATTATTCCACAACCGTAATTCCTCCTTTTTCAAGCCATTCTGCTGCCATATCTTTCGAAAACCTGTCATCAGTCGTTTTGTATACATGAACTAAGTATTCTTTACCTGTTGGGATTTTCATCATTGACTGAGCAGCATTCGAACGCACAAGAAAATGAGAATCTTTTAGCGACTGCTCGAGAATTGATAACCCCTTCTCATCTCTCGTTTTACCTATTAGTTTTGTAGCCATCATTCTTTCTTGCCAAATACCTGACTGAAGATGGTTCGTGAGCTCCTCTATTCTTAATGGAAAAGATAAAGCATTAAGTGATTTCAACGAACGAATTCGCAGTTCTTCTGATGAACTTTTCATGTGCATTTTTAAGAAATCTATATACTCTAACTTATGATTGATACCAATCATATCGATAAGAGGCAGCTGAATTTCTTCTTGCAGGTCTTCAAATTTATTAATAAATTGCTGAAACTGTTCACTGTTCATAGTTCCAAACAAAGAGCGGTACATAAATTCAGACAGCGGTCTAGAAGCGTTCGTCATGTACACAACAAACTCAGGGCGGTTCAGCTTAACCAAAATCTTTAAAATTTGATTTTTTTCAGCCGCTGTACTATTTTTTTTCTCATACATTTCTACTAATTGGTCTGTTAGCGTAGTTAGACCAAAGTCTTCAATAGCATAAAGGGCATTCATTCTGACACTCCACCTAGAATGATGGAGCTCTTTTTTATATTTGGGAGTAAAAACCTTCTCCGCATAGAGCGTAATGTTATTTAGAATTTCATCGCCTTGCACAGCTGCCGAAAAACCGCTTAATAGTTCCTCTACACCCGCCAGCTCTATTTTATTTTTAGGCTCTACCCGATGCTCTTCATCTTTTCTGAATAAATAAATAAAAAGAGATTCTTTTATACTATCTTTATAGAATTCTACTTTTGCTCGAAAAGCGTTTAAACGCGCTTTTTGAATAAGTAAATAACTTAGAAAACAGACTAAAAGCAATAGCAATCCGCTAAATAAGACATATACCACTTGAAGGGACATCGCCATTTATTTCACCTTCTTCATTAAATGACGTACGCGCGCTTCAAGCTCCATTAACTTAAATGGCTTTGTCATGTAATCGTCTGCCCCAAGTTCTAATGCTCTTTGAATATCTTGTTCGCTGTTTCGTGAGGTAAGCATAATAACCGTATACTGATCGTGACGTTTATTCTGTCTTAATTTTTGCAGCACTTCTAAACCATCCATTTTAGGCATCATTCCGTCTAAAATAACAAAGTACTGATCGCTAGAATGAATCCATTGGGACTCAAAAAATTCGATGCCGTCTTTAAACACTTCTATTTTCACTTCATAGCGATCTCCTACATCAATCTTGCTTAAAAGCTCTTTCAGCATCGTTCGAATGATAGAATCATCATCAATAATAGCCATACGAAGCGTTCGCTTTTTAACCAGCTTGCTTTGAGAAGAAGCTACAATTTTTTGACGTCCTGATTCCTTCGCTATATATAATGCTTCATCAGCTTGATGAAGCGCTTTTTCTAACGGCCATTCAGTGTTATGAACTTCTACAACTCCACCGGAAAAGCTGCAATAAAACGAATTGCTTTGATGTGTGAACACTTTTTTCACAAAGAAATCCAACAGTCTATTTAATACTGCTTCTGCCTCTTTTATATTGGTTTTGGGCAATAAAAGAATAAATTCTTCGCCTCCATATCTAAAAATGTGATCTGTTGGACGAATTTCATGCTTCATATACTCTACAAATGCTTGCAGAACCTTATCTCCCATCAGATGTCCATATTGATCATTTATTCTTTTAAAGAAATCTAAATCCAAAATCGCTAAACAAAAAGGATCTTTTAAGCGGTCGTAGCTGGATAGCTGCTGACTGTAGATTTCTTTTAAATACGTTCGGTTATAGGCTCCTGTTAATTCATCAAACATTAAATAGGAGTTAAACATCTGCTTTCGTTCAATATGGTGACCAATTCTAAGCAGACTTTCTTCCATATTAAGAGGTTTAACCAAAAAATCATCGGCTCCTAATTTAAAAGCCTTCAAACGCGTCTCTCTTTGATTATCAACACTCATCATGACAATTGGGACGAACAGTTGCTTTGTTTTATCACGCAAAAATGAAAGAATGTCAAAGCCTGTACCGTCTTTCATATGTACATCTACAACAAAACAATCCGGCTTTAATTCGTAAAAAGCCGTAATAGCTTTTTCTTTAGAGGCAGTTGCTAATACGTACCAGCCTTGTTTTTCAAACTGTTCTTTTAAATACGTCAACATTGAAAGATCGTCGTCAACAAGTAAAATATTAGCTGTTTTTTCACTGATTTCTAGCGGTTTATTTATATCTTCTACCGATTGAATTTCATCTTGATAACAAATTTTAATAATATCTAATAAAAAAGCATTTAACTCCGCGTAATCCCAGGTTTTTTTCTGATTTTTTTCCACCGCTTCCATTAACTCACGGGAGCGGTCTCCTAAATAATGCAGTCCAATGGTCGCAGCCGTTCCAGAAATTGAATGCAAAAAGCGGTACACCTCTTCATGAGGTATTTCTTTATTTTGATCAGTCCACTCTTGCAGCTGCTTGCGGACATTAGCTAATAATGCAATTTGATATTTATCCATCTTATACACCCTTTGTTCGATATAGTTAACACTTACCCCATAGTACTCCATCCATTTTCCTATAATATTTTGTAAGTAAATAAAATATTTTCTTACTTTTATTTTAAGTATATTTTTTTCAAATGAAAAGCAATTCCTTTTTAACCATACTTTTCCTCCAATGATTTTACTTTAAAATGATTCTTTTTTCACTCATTATTTTTTCTTCCCAATAAGCAAAATGACCTGTTACTTTCTTTATAAATAGACCTTCAACCTTATTGACAAAATTAATGAGTCTTTGTTACCCTTATACACGTTGTGAAAAATTTAAAAGTGAATGTTAAGGAAAGCAGCCGTTTTGATGAACGATCAATCAAATCAGGTTCTTTCCTTTTTATATTTTTACTAAGGTAGATACTTTATAAAGTTTCGCTTTATACACCGTGTTCTCTTTGTCATAGGCGCGTTTAGACCGAAAACAGACGGAAAGGAGTATAAAATGTTTACTCAGCTTACAGAAAAAAAACAAAATGCAGACGAACTAAAAGAAACACTTGATGATTTAGAGTTTCAGCTGTTTCGCATGCAGGATAATTTAAAAGAAATAGCCAAAAAGTATGAAGTTATTGGCGTCGATCAGCCTGAAGATAATCAGTTAGTTATTGTATCGGCACAAAATGACGGAAGTGCATGTAAAATTATGCTAAACGAATGCACAAAAGCTTATAGAGGGTCTTGGGATTTTGCTATCGACGGCGTATATGAAGATAATCACACGATTTTTATCGGTGACATTAAAGGGCCTGCTAATAAAGGATATGGCTCTGTATGTATGAATTATTTAAAAGAAGTAGCGGTTGATCAAAATGTTCATGTCATTAAAGGCGATATCGCTGAGCGTGACTGGGATCATCTCGAAAGATTAATTCATTTTTATGAAAAACATAACTTTGAAGTAAATATTGATTATACGAATAAGTGCGGAGAAATTGAGTGGACTCCAGCTTATCAATAAAAAAAACGAACAGACAGCGTCTGTTCGTTTTTTATTTGATATATGCTAAGCTTTTTTTAATACTGCTAAGAGGACTTTCTATGCACTGATCTTGTTCAACGATCCACCATTTTACGCCTGCTCTATGTCCTTCTTGCATTACAGCCTTTACATCTACTCCTCCGGTACCAAGAGGAGCAAAAAATTGCTCTCCGTCTGTTGTCATATCTTTTAAATGGATAAAAGGCGTCCGATTTTGATAATGCTTCATCCACTCCACTGGATCTTCGCCTGCTTTAGTCAGCCAATAAATGTCCAGCTCTACGTTTACCTCAGTTTCTTCTAAGATCGTGTGGAGAGCTGACTTTCCAGTTGACAATTTCTTCAGCTCAAAATCATGATGATGATAGCTAAACGACATGCCTTCTTTTTTACAATACGCGTAAATAGAATTTAAAGAATCAATAAGTTCGTAATACCCTTTTTCCGTTTGACGTTCAGGCATTAAATAAGGACAAACAATATGTGAATTTCCAACTTGCTGCTCAAAGTGAATCACTTGCTCTAAATTTGATTCTAATTGTTCAAGAGGCACATGACTAGAAGCTGGCTTCAGCTGCAAATCCGTTAACCATACTTTTACTTCTTGCGCTGTATATCCTTCATACCCTGCAAATTCTACTCCTTGATATCCTAAAGCAGCTACTTTTTGAAGAGTTCCTTTAAAATCTTTTTTCGTTTCTTCACGCAACGTATAAAGCTGAACTCCTACAGGTATTTCTCCCATCTTCTCTCCCCCTGTTCATTGAGAAAGCTCCTATAATAGGAGCTTCTGCTTTTATTTTACTGCACTTCCAAGCATTCCTGAAATAAAATGACGCTGAAGTGCCAGGAAGAAAACAATGATTGGAATGGTTGCAATCGTTACTCCCATCATTACTTGACCGTAATCAATAATCGATAAGCCAATTAAGCTTGAAAGAGCAACTGGCAATGTAGCCATTTCGTTAGATGTAGTCGCAACTAGAGGCCACATAAAGTTATTCCACTGTGTCATAAATAAGAAAATAGCTGCTGCAGCCATAGCAGGCTTCATAGAAGGAAGCACAATAGTTAAAAAGATTCTCATCTCTCCAGCTCCGTCTAAACGAGCCGCTTCAATAAGTTCCGTCGGAAAAGCTAAAAAGTTCTGACGTAATAAAAAGATAGCAAACGGAAAGCACAGCTGCGGAACAATAAGAGCAAAATACGTATCAAGCAAATTAAAATTCGACATCAGCTGAAAAAGCGGAATGAGCGTTGCTTGATATGGAATCATCATAGACAATAAAAGCGTAGTGAAAATTGCGTTTCGGCCTTTGAATTCAAATTTAGATAGCGCATATGCTGCTGTGGAGCAGACCATTAACGCTACAATCACATACACGACTGAAACAAATACTGAGTTAAAAAAGACGCGTCCTAAATCAATTGAAGCATTTAAATTTTGTAGATTTGTCATAAATTGATCGCCAGGCTTCAGCGTTGGAGGGTTTGTAAACATTTTTCCTGATTCATTCGTAGCGCCGATAATCATCCAGTAAAAAGGAAAAATAGAAATAATCGTGAACAGCCCAAGCATGCTGTATAATCCTATTTTGCGCATGATGTTACTTTTCTTTTTAACTTTAGGCACGGTAGCTACTGCGGTTGCTTCTACTCTCTCTAATACACTCATGATTTATCACCCGTAAATTTAAATTGGAAGAACGTTAAAATACCAACTAATAATACAACAACGTACGCAATGGCTGAAGCATATCCAAAATCAAAGTATTTAAAGCCATTTTGATAAATATATAAGCCTAGCGTCATCGTGGAATCAGCAGGGCCGCCTTTTGTTAAGTTAAAAGGTTCGTCAAACAATTGAAGCGTGCCAATTGTTGATAAAATAGTAGCAAATAAGATAACGGGTTTTAATTGTGGAACCGTTACGTGGAAAAACTTTTGAATTCGGTTTGCTCCGTCTAAGTCAGCTGCTTCGTAAACTTCATGAGACAAGCTTTGAAGAGCTGCTAGAAAAATAACCATGTTATAACCTGTCCATCTCCAAGTCATCGCAACGATGATTGAGACTTTAGCCCAGAATGGATCTCCCAGCCACTGAATGGCATCAATACCGAAAAATCCTAAAATAGTATTCATTATTCCTTCATCTTGAAGAATGATTGAAAACAAAATAGAATAGGCAACTAGTGACGTTACTGCCGGCAAGAAAAATGAAACTCGGAAAAAACCTTTTAGCCTTAAAAGCTGACTGTTTAACGCGTTAGCTAGTACAAGTGCTAATAAAATCATTACGGGCACTTGAACGATTAAAATAATGCCGGTATTTCCAAGCGCTTTCCAGAAAATATCATCTCCAAGCAATCGTGTATAGTTTGATAACCCGGTAAATACATACTTTCCACCTTCCATGCTCTGAAAGCTTAGAATAAAAGATGAAAAAATAGGGTAGATGGTAAACAGCGCAAACAGCAAAAGTGCTGGAGCAATAAATAAGTAAGGCAATGATTTATTTGTCTTCATGATGACCTCCTAGTACCGCAAGAAGAAGAGATAGAAGGCAATTTTCTAAAAATCACCTTCTATGCTTCTTGATTATTTTTGAATTCGGTTTTCTAAGCGTTTTTGAGCTGCTTCAAGCGAGTCTTTAACGCCCTTACCATTTGTTACTTCTGACACAGCTTTGACTGCTTCACTGTTTGCAACTGAGTAATTGCCCGTAAAGTTAACCGGCTTAATATCTTTCATTTCATCTGCGAATGTTTTCCAAATCGTTTGATTGTTAAAGTACTCATCTTGTGCAGTGAATAATTTTGAAGAATATACGGTATTTAATGATGGGAATAATCCGCCCTTCATCGCTTCTTCTTGAACTTTATCCGTTGTTGAGAAATACTCCATAAATTTGTACGCTTCATCTGCTTTTTGACTAGTTGCTGAAATCACATAGTTGCTTCCGCCTAAGTTAGAAGCACGGTTGCCTCCTTCTTCAAACGAAGGTAATAAAAACACTCCCCATTTTCCTTTTAAATCTGGAGCCTGCTGCGTAATAGAACCGGATAGCCAAGCACCAGATGGTGAACTTGCTACTTTACCTTCTGCTAAAGCACTGATTGAAGCATCCCAGCCCACTGTATTTTTAACAATGCCTGCTTCTTTTAACTTCTTATTTAATTCCATTGCTTTTTTCGCTTCTTTAGAAGTTAAATTCAATTTTCCTTTGTCATTAAAATAGAATGTCCCTTGCTGCGTCAGCGTCATTCGGAATAGGCCATCGTCATTATTAAAATCTAATCCTAATAAATCAACGCCAACTTTTTCTTTAATTTTCTTACCAGCCGCAATGTAATCATCCCATGTTTTGATACTGTTTGGATCTACGCCTGCTTTTTCAAAGTAATCTGTGCGATAGAAAACGCCTGTTGGGCCTGCATCAAACGGGAAGCCGTACATATCTCCATCCTTTGATAAAAGAGCTTTCTTAAATTCTGGAAACTTATCTTCTTGCTTATCAAATCCTTTTTTAGATAGGTTTAAGAATGCTTTTGGAAATGCATCCAAGTATCCTTGGAAACGATCGTCTTCTACTAATACGATATCAGGAAGGCCTTTTCCGCCAGCTTGCAATCCTGTTGTTAATTTTGAATAAACGTCTTCACGTCCCATATCCACTACTTTTAATTTAAATCCTGGATTCTCTTTTTGGTATTCTGCTACTGCTTTCTTTAATACCGGTACGTTAATATTCCAAGCCCATGCAACAACTTCTTTTCCACCGCTACCACTTGTTTCATTAGCGGACTTTCCTCCGCATCCTGCAAGTACTAGGGTTAAAATGAGTGCAAAACTGATTAAACTAAACCAACGTTTCAATGAATACCCCTCCTATAATCTCGTCTCCTAGTGTGGCAAGTTTTTTTGTAAACGCTCATGACTCTTTCTCGAGAGAATTATTGAAAAATAATTCTGTATATTGAAAGCGTATACAATTTACTTAATCTAAATTATATGAATGAATACCCTTTTCCTCAATGGTAAATATAAAAGGCAAAAACCTTACATTTTTGCCTTTTTCTAAATTAGTTTTGTTATTATGGTTTCTATTAACTTTTTCGTTCATAAAAAAAAGCGAATGTACTGTCGTTGTTGAAACAGAACACAATCGCTTATTTAAAAAAATCCAATGTATACTATTTTTTTGCTACATAAGTAACACTTTCTTGCTTATTTGGGACGTTCTAAGGAAAATAATTGCCCCAATTTACTATAGTTAGAACCCGCAAGTCGGCTGACTGGCTTCACACGTTCTGCAGAAACGCGATCGTTTTCTATCACTTTTTCACTAATATGAAACATCACAACTTCACCGATAAACAAATCTGAGCTGTATGCCTCATCCGTTCCTAATGGAACAATTTGGTGAAGCTTACACTCCATCCGAATGCTGGCTTCTTGAATTCCGGGAACCTGCACTTTTTTGCTCGGTGCTAGTGTTAACCCTGTTTCTTCGACTTCACTCACGGAAGAAGGATAAGAAGATGCCGCTTGATTCACTTGTTCCACTAAGTTTTCGTCTACAAGATGAACTACAAATTCTTTAGATGCACTAATATTTTTTGCCGTATCTTTCGTCATTTGACCTTCACTTCTCGAAACCGAAACGGCAATCAGCGGAGGCTCTGCCGCAACTACATTAAAGAAACTAAACGGTGCAGCATTCACTACACCGTCATCATTTTGACTTGTAACAAACGCAATCGGCCGGGGAATGACGACCCCTGTTAACAAATGATAATTGTCTTTTGCACTTTGTACCGCTGGATCGACTATCTTCATTTTACCCACTCCTTTTCTTCCATTTACTTTATTGTATGGTAACGAAAAGAGTATAGATTAGCTAGCAACTTGCTCACCAAATATGCAAAAAAGAGATTGAGACATACCTCCATCCACCTAATTCGAAGACGAACAAATGGGAGTAATGAGCTGGTATCGATCACTTGTGACACCACTGTTGGTTTCCCTGCAATGCTTCGCTTTCCGCGGGCGACCGATGAGCTTCCTCGTGGATTACGGGCCTTCAGGTCCTCATCACTTCTGCTTTTCCCGCAGGAGTCTTCGCCTTGCCCTTCAATCAACAGCTAGAAGCAACTAACTAGATGAAACCTACGTTCACTACAACAATGAAAAAATCCGAACGATTCATCGTTCGGATTTTTCTGCAACTAAAATAGTTTCAGCCTATTTCTTTAATTTAACACCGTAATTTTCACTGTACGACGTCCGAATGCTTTTGCAGCTGACTCAGAAGGTACTAATACGTCAATTCGATATCCTTTAATCGCACCGCCCGTATCACCTGCTGTTGCCACTCCGTATCCTTCTACATATACTTTTGAACCTAATGGAATAACGGATGGATCTACCGCAATAATTTTATGAGTGCCTGAACTTACATTTTGTCCAGTGGCTGTTACGCCGCTACACCCTGCACAATTAGCTGTATAAGCTGTTGCTTCTACATACATTTCTTTTCCAGAATGCTTTTGTGTGCTTTCTTCTTTTTTCGTTTCTTTTGCTTCTGAAGAAACGGCTGCTTTCTTCTCTGTAGCCGCAGCTGTTTTTACTTCTTGTTTTGGCTCTGTTTTTACTTCTTTTTTAGCCGTTGCCAGTTCAGCTTGACGTTTTGCTTCTGCATCAGCCTCAGCCTTTTCAGCTGCCTGCTGTTTTGCCACTTGCTCAGCTTGCTTTTGAGCTGCTTCTTTTTCTTTTGCAATCTTATCTTGAATGCCTGTTAATTCAGACTGAAGGTTTGCTTTTTCTGAAGAAGCTGCATCGATTTCATTTACAACCGTGCTGTACTTTTCTTGCATAGTTGTTAACGTTGCTGTTTGTTTGGCAACGTTTTTATCTAATTCAGCTTGTTTAGCCGCTAAGCTACCTTTTGCTGCTTCTAATACTTTTTCTTGCTTATCAATTTCTTTTTTATCTTTTTCAATTTGATCTAAATCATTTTGATGCTGCTTTAAAATATCATTATCCGCTGACAATAACGTTGTGACAGCACCCATACGTGCAACAAAATCTCCAAAGTTATCAGCATTCATTAATGTATCAATAACAACGCTTGTTTTATCGTCTTGCTGCAAAGCAACTAATCGATTTTCAATAATATCTTTACGACTTAACACTTTTTCCTGAAGCAAAACGATTTCTTTTTTCTTTTTCTCAATCATTTTGTTCGCTTCTGAAATCTGCTTTTCAGTCGATGCTAGCTCTTTTTTATTGCTAGAGATTACTGTATGTAATGAATTTAATTGTGATTGAATGTTTTGAACATCTGAATTGATAGACTGTTTCTCTTTCTCTTTTTGTTGAACAGCCTTTTCTGTTTCTTTAATTTTATTTTCAGTACTCTGGAGCGCTTCTTCATTCGATTGGGCGTGAGTCTCTGTGATGCCGGTCATGAAGAAAATTCCTGTGACTGCTGCAAGAGTCATACGCTTAAAAATTTTCATAAAGTAATAGTCCCCTTTCCTCATAGACATAGTTATACCATAAAAAACTATCTGTTTATGTTACAATACAGTTAAAAGTTTCCCATAATTTGTATAACCAAGAATCTCTTTCTGGGAATTCATCACCAAAATGCCTTGATAGAGAGGTTTACTGTTTATTAAAAAAGATATATTTTTGTCATAAACAGGGCAAAATTGCTCTTTAAAAATAGAAATAAACGCTTATTATTACAGGTATATTACAAATTTTTCACAGAAAATTATGTGTTTTACCGTCTTTTTTCGGTGTTTTTTACTTTTTATTACATAAATTCCACCTACATAATTCCTACACTATTTATAAAGTTGTGACTTTTTCACTTCTTTTTTACACTTTATATACATAAAAAGACGCCCATAAATCAAATGAGCGTCTTTTTTCTACACATGTATAAAACCATTATTTGTCAGAGATTACTAGTTTTAAAGGCACTGGAATTTGCTTATCTACCTTTTTGCCTTGAAGAACATTTTTAGCAGACTTTACGGCAAGTTTACCGATTAAAACAGGCTGCTGGGCTACAGTTGCTCCTAGCTTCCCTTCTTTTACCGCTTTAATTGCATCGTCGTTTCCATCAAACCCTACTACTAGCACATCTTTTCCTGAGCTGTTAATCGCTTGAATAGCTCCTAATGCCATTTCATCATTATGAGCAAATACGGCTTTGATCCCAGGATTTCCTTGAAGAACATTCTCCATAACGTTTAAGCCTTTTGTACGGTCAAAATCAGCCGACTGTTTAGCCGTAATATCTAGCTTTTGATCTGCAACGTTGTGGAACCCTTTTCCTCGTTCACGAGTTGCTGAAGCTCCGGGCACGCCTTCAAGTTCTGCTACTTGAGCTTTTTCCCCTACTTTTTTCACAATGTAATCAGCAGCCATTTGACCACCTTTTACATTATCTGAAGCTACCAGTGTTTCTACTTTTCCTTTTTCTGCTGAACGATCTAGCGTAATAACTGGAATGCCTACATTATTAGCCGATTGTACAGCTGTTGAAATAGCAGCTGAATCCGTTGGGTTAATAAGCAAAATGTTAACACCTTGCTGCATTAAATCTTCTACATCGTTAATTTGTTTGGCTGAATCATTTTGAGCATCTACTACAACTACTTCCATGCCCAGTTTTTTTGCTTCTTTTTGTACCCCTTCTTTTAGCGAAACAAAGAACGGATTGTTTAATGTAGAAACGGATAAACCAATTTTAATATCTTTTAAATTTTTACTTTCAGATGGTTTCGCCCACTCAGGAGGCTGAAGTGAACAAGCCCCTAACAGTAATAATGAAAATGATAATAGCACGAGCCAAATTTTCTTCATGTTTTTCCCTCCTAAGATGACTTTTTGCGATCAATTAATACCGCGATTAAAATAACAATTCCTTTTACGACCATTTGGTAAAATGACGAAACGCCGAGTAAGTTTAAACCGTTGTTTAACGTTCCGATAATCAGCGCACCAATTAACGTTCCAACAATGCGTCCACGTCCTCCAGAAAGGCTTGTTCCACCCAGTACTACTGCAGCGATAGCATCTAACTCGTAAGACGTACCTGCCGTTGGCTGAGCAGAGTTCAAACGAGAAGTCAAAATCGCTCCTGATAGCGCTGCCAATAATCCTGCTAGTGAGTAGATCATAACCTTAACTTTTGGTACTTTAATTCCTGAAATAAATGCTGCTTTTTCATTTCCCCCGATTGCATATGTTCTGCGGCCAAACGGCGTTTTATGCAAAATCACCCATAGGACAGCAAACGCTAGTACCATCGTAATTGCCGGAACAGGAATACCTAGAAAATAGCCGCGGCCAAATAACTGGAAGTAATAGTTTTCGCCTAAGCCCGTAATCGGATTTCCATCTGTATAAACAAGCGTTAACCCTCTGAAAATTGTCATCGTTGCTAGCGTTGCAATAAACGGCGCCATTTTTCCTTTTGTAATAAGCAAGCCGTTAATCATACCCATTACAGCTCCTAACACACATCCTATTAAAATAGCTAAAATAGGATCTACACCTGACACAATCATACCTGCCATTAACGCACTTGATAAAGCAAGTATAGAGCCAACCGATAAATCAATTCCGCCTGTTAAAATGACAAATGTCATACCGAATGCAATTAAGGCATTAATGGCTACTTGACGCAGCAAGTTTAAAATATTTAAAGGTTCTAAAAAGCTTGGATTTAAAATCGATACAATGACAATAAGAATAAATAGACCTAGTAACGGACCTAGCTTTTGCATCACGTTATCAACGCGATTTTCTTTTATCGCTGTGTTTGCTTTCATTTTACTGACCTCCTGTTGCAAATGTCATAATTTTTTCTTGAGTTGCTTCTTCACTTGTCAGTTCACCCGTTATTTTTCCTTCATGCACAACCAAAATGCGATCGCTCATACCGAGTACTTCCGGAAGCTCTGAAGACACCATGATAATAGCCACGCCTCTGTCTGTCAGTTCATTCATAAGCTGATAAATTTCACGCTTTGCTCCCACGTCAACTCCTCGAGTTGGTTCATCTAAAATCAGCACTTTTGGTCCAATGCCAATCCATTTGGCAATCACTACTTTTTGCTGATTGCCTCCCGATAAGTTACCCGCACTCGTCTCAGACGACTCGGTTTTGATCGTTAAACGTTTAATAAGTAAATCTACAAATTGCTGCTCGCTTTTTTGTTCAATAAAGCCTTTTGGCGAAAAGCTGAATAGACTTGGAAGCGCAATATTTTCTCGAATAGAAAAATCCAGGACGAGTCCTTCTGTTTTACGATCTTCTGTAATGAACCCGAGACCTAATTTAATGGCTTGGTCGGGCTTTGTGATACTGACCCGTTTGCCATTTAAGATAATTTCGCCTTTTTCTAATGGATCAAGCCCGAAGATAGCGCGCATAATTTCGGTTCTGCCAGCTCCCATTAGCCCCGCAACACCGACAATTTCTCCTGATCGCACCGAAAAATGAACGTCATGAAATACACCTTTTCTCTCCAAGCCTTTTGCTTCAAATACAACGTCTCCCTTAGGAGATGTCCTAGCAGGAAATCGATCCGTTAGCTCTCTTCCCACCATTTTGCGAACCACGTCATCGAAGCTGGTTTCTGGAATCGGCTTTTTGTCTACCGTCTGTCCGTCACGCATGACCGTAATGGAATCACAAATAGCAAAAATCTCTTCCATACGATGTGAAATATACACAATCGATACACCTTGTTTTCGCAGCGCATTAATTACGTCAAATAACTTTTGAATTTCTCTTTCAGTAAGCGCTGCGGTTGGCTCATCCATGATAATGACTTTTGCATTCGTCATCAGCGCTTTGGCTATTTCAATCATTTGCTGCTGTCCGACAGAACAAAGTCCCGCTTCTTGATCAAGAGGAATGGTCACAGCTAATTTTTCAAACTGCTTCTTTGCTAACGCTTTCATTTCTTTTGTTTTTAAAAAACCTAAAGGCGTTTTTAATTCTTTGCCGATAAATAAGTTCTCAAGCACCGTCATTTCAGGCCAAACGTTCAGCTCTTGATGAATAAAGGTAATTCCGTTTTGTTCCGCTTCTTTTGGATTTTGAAAATACGTCTCTTTGCCATCAATCAGAATCTGCCCTTCATCTTTTTTATGAAGGCCAGTTAAAATATTCATCAGCGTAGATTTCCCCGCTCCATTTTCCCCCATTAGTGCGTGAACTTCACCTTCATGTAATTCAAAATCCACGCCTCTTAGTACACGGTTTGCTCCAAAGGCTTTATGAATCCCTCTCATTGCAATATGCATGCTGTTCACCTCTTTTAAAAAATAACTCCCGCTTGTAAAATGCAGTTTGCATAAGGAGTTGCTTCTCCTGTACGAATCACAACTTTCGCTTTGCTTGTCAGCATTTTTAATTGTTCATGCGATACTTCTTCTACTAAGATGTTTTGCTTTTCCATCAACTCGTAAGCCTTTTGATTTCTTTCTTTCATCTCAGAAGCAATCACTATTTTTTCTGTAGCCATATCTTCTAACACAGCTACTACTACATCTTCAAAGCTAGGCACTCCTAGCTTTAAAGATAAATCAATTTTAGGCACGTCACTCGGAACAGGTAATCCTGCATCTGCAATGACAATAGTGTCTGTATGACCTAGATCTGTTAGTATTTTCGTAATATGACTGTTAATCATTCCGTGACGTTTCATTTACAGACTCTCCTCCACTTCTTTTCGAGTCGGCATACCGCCTTGTGCACCAAATTTAGTGACAGATAGCGAAGCTGCGCGATTAGCAAACTGAATTCCTTTTTCAAAACCCATTCCTTCGGCAAGTGCCACGGCAAGCGCTGCGTTAAATGTATCTCCTGCTCCTGTTGTATCAATCGTTTCTACTTGATAAGAAGGAACCAATACTTCTTTCTCGCCGTTAAAATAGCGTACACCTTCTTTTCCTTCTGTAATAAACAATTTATTTGGATACTGTTTTAATACTTCTTCTTTTTCTTTTCCTTCAAATAAAAGCTCTGCTTCATGTTCATTTGGAGTGATGTAAGAAACTTGTTCAATCACTTCTGCTTTTAATGGTCTTGCAGGCGCTGGATTTAACAAAAGCGGTACTTTAAGTTCCTGACAAAGCTGAGCAACATATTCAACCGTTTCTTCTGGAATCTCTTGCTGAATAAGTACGATATCTGCTTCTTTAATTTTTTCTTTTGCTTTTTCTACGTAGTCTGGAGTAATATAATCGTTTGCTCCTTTGACAACTACAATGCTGTTATCTCCTTCAGCGAGTATAATGTGAGCTGTTCCGCTATCTGAATCTGTAACCGGTTTCACATTTTTCACGAATACACCGTTTGATTTGAAATTCTCCAGAATTGCTTTTCCGTAATGATCTTCGCCCACACACCCAATCATACTCACATCAGCTCCAAGACGGGCTGCTGCAACAGCTTGGTTCGCTCCTTTTCCTCCAGGAACGGTTTTGAATGATTCTCCTAACACTGTTTCTCCAGCTCCAGGACGAATATTTGATGTTACTACTAAATCCATTGATGAACTTCCAATCACAGTTACTTTAGCCATGTTCCTCAACCTTTCGTGTCGTATTTCGTTCAATAAACGTAACGGGTAGTTGTACTTGCTTTTGAATTAAAGGTTCTTTCTTAATACATTTCATTAACAGACCTGCTGCTTGCTTGCCCATTTCATAAGCAGGCTGACGAATTGTAGACAGCGCTGGAAACGAAAAGCGGCTTTGCGGAATATCATCAAAACCAATTACTTGCAGATCATCGGGCACGCTTTTTTCTAATCGAAATGCCTCGTGTAAAACGGCTGTGGCTACAATATCATTACTTGCAATAATCCCGTCCGTTTCCGGGTACTTTTGAAAGATTTCCTTTGCCCATTTCTGCGCATCGTCAAACGCTAGAGAATTTGTATTTAATACGTAAAAGTCTGCATCAGACTGACTCAAAACAGACAGAGAGCCTTGAAAACGTTCCTGGGCAGGCTTTACATTTACTGGACCTTTGATAAGTGTAATTCTTTTACTTCCTCTTTTGATTATTTCTTCTGCAGCAAGTTTTCCACCTTCAAAACCATCAGCATAAACGGACGGATACTGATCAGAACTTCTATCTAAAAACACGACGGGAAATGTAAGACCTTCATATAGTTTCTGAGCTAGACTTGTTGTTGCCGTGATCATTCCTACTACATGGTTTTGCGTAAACGTTTGGAGATAGGTTAATTCTTTCTCTAACTGCTCATCACTATTGCCAAGAATTAAACGAAATCCATGGCTATGTACTTCATCTTCTATTCCTCGTGCAAGCTGAGGGAAAAAAGGGTTTGTAATGTCTGGAAGCAAGAGCCCAATCAAACGCGATTCACGTGTATAAAGCGAACGGGCTACCTCGTTAGGGCTGTAGTTTAATTTTTGAATTGTATTCATTACTCGCACACGCGTGTCTTCTTTTACATATCCTGTACTGTTTAAAACGCGCGAAACGGTCGCAACGGACACGCCTGCTTCTTTTGCTACATCGCGAATTGTTACCACTTTATTTCCCTCCCTTCATATATGTAACCGTTTACACAAATAATAACATGGAAAAGTGAAGTTGACAATCTTTTTATTAAAAAAAATCACTTCATTAAGAAGTGATTTTTCTTTCATTAGATATTAGCGTCTAGTTTCTTAAATAATTTCAAAAATTGCTCTTGATCTTTCGGTTCATAGCAAGAAAAGAAATGAGCAATCATCTTTTGCACAATTTCATTTGCTTCTTCAATCACTTGTTCACCTTTAGCTGTTAACTCAATGTTTACTTTACGGCGATCTTCTTTAGAGTGATAGCGTGAAACTAACTCTAAGTCTATTAAACGATTAATAACAGGAGTAATTGCACTAGGCTTTACGCGCATCTCTTCTGCCAGCTTGGTTACCCCAATGTGACTGCACTTACCGATAATTAATAAGATATGATATTGAAAAGGTGTAATCCCTTGTGAAAGTAACCTTTCTTTTATCTCTGTCATTACCTTTTTGTTAAGGGATATCGAAATTCTCTGGACCTCTTCAATAAATGTGAGCTGCTCCATGTTTTGACGTCCCCTTTCTTATAATCAGGGAGTCGATGTTAACATGTCAGCCCCCTGCTGCACTCCAAGCGAAACCGAACCTGGGGAGAGCGGCTGGTTTCGCGGAATGCTTATAACCTATTTTCTATCTATTTTATTCCGTACTATTATAATAGAAGAAACTCATTCACTATCGTTTTTCTTAAACGATCTTAAAGCCTTACGAAAAGCGTCATCATTCATAACGTCACGTTCTTCTTTTGTAAAAACCGTGTCGTCTTTTTCGCCTTCTCTAAACTTTTGCAGCACTTGACGATACATATCATCGTTCATGACATCTTTTTCTTTCTTATGTCTAGATGTTCTTGTTTCCGTCTTAGCCTGCGGCTCTTTTGGCTCTTCTTTTGGTGTTTCTTTTGGTGCTGCAGGTTTTTCTTCTGCTACTTTTTTCTCTTCTACTTTTGGCTCTTTAGGAGCATTTGAAGAAGCCGCTTCTTTTTTAGGTGGAACTGTACGCTGGCGCTTAGAAGATGATGCTTTAGCATTCATTGTAATAATTAGTACAACCAGAATCACAGCTACAACGATCAGTAAAATACCTAACATACTGTCACCTACTGTCCTTGTGTCATTCGTTTAGTCACTTGAACAACACGTTCTCCTAATGCTTTACCTAGCGCTTGGTCGTTCTCTGTTAATAATTCGTCACCTTCGATTGGACAAGTAATTCCCACACCGTAATAAGTACCGTACAGCGCATTTTCTGGAATGTTACCTGGTAAGCCAGCGATAACCATTCCTTGATGAAGCATCGGTGTAATTAAATTTAAAAGCGTTGCTTCTAAGCCACCGTGCGTTGTAGCTGTTGTACAGAACACCGCACCTACTTTATCAATTAATTTACCTTCTGCCCATAAATAACCTAATTTATCAATCCACGTTTTTAACCCTGAACTGATTGTTCCAAAATGCCCTGGGCAACCCCAAATAATAGCATCCATTTCAGGCAGTTCACGTACATCTGCATCTTCGACATGCTTTACATATACAGTTGCTTCTCCAGACAGCTCCGCGCCAGAAGCAATTGCTTTTGCTAATGCCTCTGTATGTCCGCCTTCACTATCATATACGATACAAATTTTCATCCTTTATCCCTCCGTTACTTATGAGTTCATATCTTTTGGTGCCGGTAACATACGAATATCGTCTGTTGTTTCTTTTTCTGTCTCTTCCACTTCTACTACTGCATCTTTACGAACATCACGTAGGAAGAAACTTAAAATCAATCCAATAATGGCAATAATAACTGTCCAATAAAACGCGTCGTTAATTCCTTGTACAGTTGCTTGCGCTTGAACTTTTCCAGCTAATGTTGTTAAAGCTTGTTTTTGGGCCTCAGTTTGAGAAAGGTGAAGCGTTTGAGCAATCTTTTGAACAAATACCTGGAAGTTATTCATAAAGAATGGATCGGATGTAGTCATGGAACTGCTCATTTCATTCACATGATATGTTGTGCGATTTGTAAAGATTGTAGTCATTAAACTGATACCGATTGAACCACTCACCTGACGAAGCGTGTTCGCCATTGATGTACCATGGCTGCTTAATTTTGCCGGCAGCTGATTTAAACCAGCCGTCATAATTGGCATCATCAATAATGACATACCGAATGCACGGATCATATAAATAATAACAATATGACTAAACGGTGTTTCAAGCGTTAATTTTGTAAATTCAAATGTTGTCACAACCGTAATCAACATCCCGACAATCCCTAGTGGACGCGGTCCTAATTTATCAAACAGCGTACCAGAAATCGGTGACATAACTAACATGACAAGTGCACCAGGCAAGATTAATAAACCTGAATCAAATGCTGAATAGCCACGAATGTTTTGCAAGTAAATTGGCAATAAGAACATACCAGCATACATGCTAATTGTAATGGCAATACTAATGATATTAGATAATGAGAAAATACTGTATTTAAATACTCTCACATCAAGTAATGGACTCTTAAGTCGAAGCTGCTGCACGACAAAGATGATTAATAAGACAATACCGCCAATCATCGTTGACAATACAACTGAATCCGTCCAGCCATCGTTTCCAGCTTCACTGAATCCGTATAGAAGTAAAGCCATACCTGCAAGAGATGTAAACACAGAAATTAGATCTACTTTTACATTTTGAGGCGGTTTAATATCTTTTAATTTAAAAGCTGCAATAATAAGTACGAGCGCACCTAGTGGCACCATTCCCGTAAATAAAATGTGCCAGTCATAGTTTTGAATAACCCATCCGGAAAGCGTCGGTCCAATTGCCGGAGCGAACATCATGGCTAAACCAAAGATACCCATTCCTTTTCCGCGCATATGAGGAGGGAAAATAAATACGATAATGGTCATAACTAGAGGTGCTAGTACTCCGCCTCCGACTGCTTGAACAAGACGTCCAATTAGCATAATCGAGAAAGTCGGCGCAATTCCGCAGACAAGTGCCCCTATTGTAAAGCAGGCCATTGCAAATAAGAATAAGCGACGAACGCCAAAACGTTCAATTAAATAGGCTGATAATGGAATAAGTGCACCATTTACAAGCATATATCCTGTAAGCAACCACTGTGCCGTATTAGCCGTAACGCCAAACTCTGTAATCAGATGCGGGATCGCAACGTTTAGCAGCGTTTGGTTTAAAATTGCTAAGAACAATCCAAGCATAAGTACGACTAGCAGCGGAATATGCTTTTTAACTGAGCTTTCCTCTGGTTGTATCGTGTTTGCTGACATCAGTTCCTTCCTCCTTTCTTCTCTTCTTAATCATGTACGTTCTTAGTTTTTAGAGATTTTAACTTCTGCGTTCATACCTGGTAGTACGTTTTCAGAGTAGTTAGAAATAGAGATTTTAACAGGAACTGTTTGTGATACTTTCGTATAGTTTCCGTCTGAATTAGAACTTGGCATTAATGAGAAAATTGAGTTTGTTGCATAACCGATTTCTTCTACTTTTCCATCGATTGTTGTTTTAGTATCTCCGTCAACTGTTACATCAACGTCATCGCCAGCTTCAATATCTTTCAATTTGTCTTCTTTAATGTTTGCAATGATGAATAAGTTATTCATATCTACTTCGCTAGCAATTTGTTGACCAGCTTGAACCATTTGATTTTCTTTTACCTGTGTTTTGATGATTTTACCGTCTTCTGGTACTGTAACTGTTTTTTCTCCATCTTCTGATTGGATTTTAGCTACCTCATCATCTTTTGAAACATCTTTACCTTCTTCAATGTTCCAGCTTGCTACTTTACCTGCCGCTGGCGCTACTACTGTATAAAGGTCGCCGGACACTTTTGCATTGTCTGTGGATACATAATTAGATTTTTGAATATAATAGTATCCCCCACCAATAATTAAAGCTAATACTACAATAATTCCGATAAAGTTCATTAAAATTAAACGCCCTCTTGACATTTATTTTACCTCCTTAATATTTCATTCAGTTAAGTATTACGCTAGATAACTTTATCACAAAGATATTTAGTTGTAAATAACTTTGATTTTAATTTATTTTTAAAACTAAACATTTATGTTTCATAAAGTTTTCCCGACTGAATACTTTACTACATCTTTAACTGAAATACAACTTAAAAGTTTTGGTTTCTTTACAAGTACTTTACTTTACTTTAAAGTTAGATATATAAGCATAGGGTTATACACAAAAACAGCTTCTTTTTTCGGAACAAACTCCCTATATACATAAACCACAATAGGTAACTAGCAGCAATTGTTTAACACCTATAATGATAAAGAAAAGGTGATTATAATGGATCAGCAGTTAATAGATAAACTAGAAAAACTTGACCAAGTTAAAACCTCATTATTTGAACTCAAGCGAAAGCTCTTGGAAGATAAAATCAGTGAGCAGCCCTATAATTTGACCATTACGAAATTTTTAATTCTAAAATTCATTGGAGTCAGCTCTAAACGTATGGTAGCCGAAATTTCTTCAAATCTAAAGCTAACCTCCGGCGCTACTACCATCTTATTAAATCAATTAGAAGATGATGCACTCATTAAGCGCGTACGTGACCAAAAAGACCGCCGAATTGTATGGATATCCTTAACAGAGGCTGGCGAAACATTAGTGAACTATGTAATTGAGCAGCGAAATTTATTTTGGCAAGACATGCTTTTTGCTCTAACTCCTGAAGAACAGGATGAGTACCTCCGCATGCTTGAAAAAATGGAAAAACGCATTAGACAAACTGTGGATCGTTAATACTAAAAAGCGTGTGTCCATTTATTTTATGGACACACGCTTTTTAGGACCCGCTACTATTGACGAGCTTAGGAAGCTTTTTGTTTGCTGCCTTTAAAATTCAGGATTATTTTTCAAAAATCCATTCCAAGCCTGTGCTGTAGCTTTCTCAATTTCTTCTTTGGAAGCATGAAGCCTCTTAGCGCTATCTCCATAGCCAATTTCGATTTTACCTTTTTTCAATTCTTCAAATATCGAATCAGCAAAGTCATCAAGCGGTGCTCCAAATGTATGAAGTCCCGGTCCTCCTAAATCCGTGTTCACGGCTGGAGGAAGAATTTCTATCACTTCGGTATTCGTTTCTTCTAATTGATGTCTTAGACTAATCGTAAACGACCTTAACGCCGCTTTTGTTGCGCTATAGATTGGCACCCATGCTCCAGGTGTTAAAGACAGCCCAGACGTTACGTTAATAACCGCAGCACGTTCTTGTTGAACGAAATGAGGAATCAATAACGACGTTAAATGAATAGGAGCACTTACATTACTCATTAGTTCTTTTTCGTAATACGGCCACTCTTCGTGCGTGTGTAAAAGATTTACGCGCTGCTGAATGCCTGCATTATTCACAATAACATTTAATTTCGGGAAACTTTCAGTCGCCCATTTTACTAGCTCTACTCTGCTTTCTTCTATTGATACATCGCACACTTTTGTATGTAATGAAGGGAATTTTTCTTTTGCTTCTTGCAGCTTTGACTCTCTTCTTCCACAAATAATAACTTCATTTCCTTCATTTAAAAACCGTTCTGCAAGCGCCAATCCAATTCCTGATGCTCCGCCCGTAATTAAAATAGTGTTTTCTGACATCTTCATTACTTTTCCTCCTTGTTCAACCATCCCATTTACTTTTTAATAAACAAAGCGCTACTGCATGAATGACAATAGCGCTTTGTTTATTATTTATCTTACAAGACGTTTTAGTCTTGCTTTAAAAGTCAAAGTTATCTGGATCTGGACCTACGCGATGATTTTGATTTAATGCGTTAATTTTTTCAACTTCTTCTGCATTTAATTCAAAATCAAATACGTCTGCATTTTGGATAATACGATGTTCTTTTGTTGACTTAGGAATAGTTACTACTTCGTTTTGCAAGTCCCAACGTAAGATAACTTGAGCAGTTGATTTTCCGTGCTTTTCAGCAATTTGAGTTAACACTTCGTTATCAAGCAGCTCACCTTGTGCAAGCGGTGACCATGCTTCCACTTGGATTCCTTGTTGTTTGCAGTATTCACGCACTTCTGTTTGCGTTAAAAGTGGATGAAATTCGATTTGGTTTACCATCGGCTTAACTTCTGCATCTGCAATTAAGTCTTCTAAATGATGAACTTGGAAATTTGATACGCCGATTGCACGAATTTTCCCGTCTTTATAAAGCTTTTCAAGTGCTTTCCACGTATCTTTATACTTACCTTCAACTGGCCAGTGAATTAAGTATAAATCTAAATATTCAAGACCTAGCTTGTTTAAGCTTGTTTCAAACGCTTGAAGAGTTGTGTCATATCCTTGATCTGCATTCCACACTTTTGATGTAACAAATAGTTCTTCGCGAGAAACTCCTGATTCTTTGATTGCTTGTCCCACACCTTCTTCATTTTCATAAATTTTAGCCGTATCAATGCTTTTATATCCAGCTTTGATTGCATATTTAACTGAATCTACCACTTCTTGACCATCTTCTACTTTATAAACACCTAAACCTAACCAAGGCATTTTAATGCCGTTTGCTAAGGTCGTCGTTGATTGTAAGTTTTCCATGTTGCTGTTCATCCCCTTTTTTACTATTGAATTATTCGTAAAGAGTAATTGCTTGTGAAATTTGTTCTGCGCACTGTTTAACAAGTGCAGCATGTTCTTCGTCTTTCTCTTGTGAAATACGAAGAGATGGACCTGATAAAGCAATAGCCGCCATTATTTTTCCTTTTCTGAAAATAGGGGCTGCAATACAGCGAACGCCAGGCTCCCGTTCTTCATCATCGACAGCATATCCTCTTTCCTTACTTAAAGCCAAATCAGCTTCAAGCTCGTCCAGCTCGGTAATCGTTCGATCTGTATAAGCTTCAAGCGAAAGTTCATGAAGAATAGATTTTTGTACGCTGTCCTCTTGATAAGCAAGAATACACTTTCCAATAGCATTTGCATGAAGCGGCTTTTTATTTCCTACTTCGGAATGCGTACGAGTGCTATATTGCCCGTTGACCACCTGAGTTGTAACCATTTGTTTATGATGGAGAATTCCCGCGTAAATGGTCTCTTTGGTCTCTTCACTCAGCTTCTGCATAGCAGGAACAGAGAGCCAATTCATTTCATAGTTCGTATGCATCGTATTTTGCACGAGTGCCAGCACCAGTTGTGGTGAAACCGTATAGCGGTTAGACGGGTTTCTTACAATAAATCCATTTTGCTCAAGCGTGCTCACAAGACGATACATCGTACTCTTATTAAAACCGAGCGCTTCCATCATTTCTGGAATAGTCATATTCGGACGGTTTAAAAGCAAAGAGAAGATATCTAATCCTTTTTTTAAAGTTCCAACCTCGGACATGCCCTTCTTCCTCCTTTTATCCGAACAACAATTTTATTATAAAACAAAGCTCTTTATCGTATCAAATAAGGAAACTAAACTAATGTTTTTTCCCTATATGAGAGAATACATGACATAATTGTTCTTCTTAATCTATTCCACTGTTTTTTCTATTTAAACATAAAAAAAAGCCTTAACAATAGAATTTTTTTACAGTTTTTAAAATTAGTTTTGCTGTTCACTCGTTAACTTCTTCAAATCGCTTCAGCTGCTCCAGCTGATTTTCCTTTTTCATAATTTCTTTCTGACGCTCGCCTAGTAAATCGAAATGAGGATAGCCGGATCGATTATCAATATACTTAGCGGGAATACCATACTTTTTTCCCCACTTAATCAGCTTATTTAAGTCACTGCAACCTACTTTTGTTACGGTAGTTGCATGTGGAAAACGCTCATCAAGCCAATAATGAGTTAAAAATGCGATCTCTCCTCGCTTAACAGCTGCTTTCCATGCGTTTAGTTCCGGGCGTTTAATTCCAAATGCCATTCTTTCACCTTTTCTCTTTTATATAAGTAGTTACATGATTTGTTTACTATAAAGAAAAAATATCATTCATATAGAAATCTTTCATAATATCTTGTCTATTTATAACCATCTCTAAATAATAGCGTACTTTCTCAACCTGTTTCCTATCTAAGCATTATTGTATGCTTATGATTTTATCATCATCTTCTCTTATTTTTCAAAAGATCAAACAAACAAATAACGTTTAAATAATAAAGAAAAGCCTTATATATAAAAGAAACTAAAGATTAATTTCAACATTTCTTTTGCGAATGATTTTTCCTTTGTATTGAATGTTGTTCTTTTTTTATTATGGCAGTATGCATTTAGTTTGAACCTTCAGTATATTAAAAACCTTACACTGTTACCATTCTCACAAAAAGACAGAATTTACTTTTTATTCCGAAAATAATATAATTCAAGTGATATGAAGCTTTTCGCTTCATCTATTTATTATTAAAGGGGGAATTCTGCTTGGCGATGAATGAAAATTCTTTAAAGAAGGTAAACAATGCTTCTTCCTCTCCTGATTACACAGAAATTGTACAGTCTGCTTCATTTCAAAAGCTTTTAAAACAAAAACGCAATTTTATTTTACCGCTCTCTCTGTTTTTTCTTGCTTTTTATTTTACCTTGCCTATCTTAACGGCTTACACAACCGTCCTAAACAAACCAGCTTTTGCTTCTATGACCTGGGCGTGGGTATTCGCTTTTGCACAGTTCGTGATGACCTGGACCCTATGCATTCTATACACAAAAAGAGCCTCGAAATTTGATGAACTTGTTGACACGATTAAAAAAGAAGCTGCAAATTAAACAGGGGGTTAAATGAATGAACGTACTAGCTTTTTCACTTTTTTTAGCCATTGTAGGTCTTACGCTAATCATTACGTATGCGGCATCCAAGCGGACAAAAACGACCAGTGACTTTTATACAGCAGATGGAAGTTTAACCGGCTGGCAAAACGGTATGGCGATTGCCGGAGATTATATGTCTGCTGCATCATTTTTAGGCATAGCTGGAATGGTAGCGCTTTCTGGATTTGACGGTTTTTTTTACAGCATCGGCTTTTTAGTTGCCTACCTCGTTGTGTTATACGTTGTAGCTGAACCACTTCGCAACTTAGGAAAGTACACGATGGCAGATATGATCGCAGCTCGTTTTAACGAAAAGAAAGTGCGGGGAGTTGCTGCGTTAAACACGATCACCATTTCCATTTTTTATATGATTGCGCAGCTTGTTGGAGCAGGAGCATTAATTCATTTATTACTTGGGTTAGATTACGTGTACTCTGTCTTGATTGTCGGCGTCTTGATGACGGTTTACGTTGTATTTGGAGGAATGACAGCGACTAGCTGGGTGCAGATTGTCAAAGCCTTGCTTCTGATGATTGGTACGTTCATTATTTCCATTATCGTATTTTCAAAATTTGATTTTAGCTTAGCTAAAATGTTTTCCGAGATGAAAACTGCAACTCCTCTTGGCGACGGCTTTTTAAATCCAGGAAATAAATTCAAAAATCCGCTGGACATGATCTCGTTGAATTTAGCTCTTGTTCTTGGCACAGCAGGCCTGCCTCATATCCTTATTCGTTTCTTCACAGTAAAAGATGCCATCACCGCAAGAAAGTCTGTTATTTATGCAACGTGGATCATTGGCGTTTTTTACATTATGACAATCTTTTTAGGATTCGGTGCTGCTGCTTTTGTAGGATATGATGATATTATCAAAGCAAATGCAGCAGGAAATATGGCCGCTCCCCTGCTCGCTCAAGTTCTTGGCGGAGACTTTCTTTTTGCGTTCGTTTCAGCTGTAGCATTTGCTACAATTTTAGCTGTTGTAGCTGGACTGGTGCTCTCAGCAGCTTCAGCATTCGCGCATGACTTCTATAGTCATATTCTGCGTAAAGGAGCTGCTACTGAAAAAGAACAGGTAGTAGCTGCACGGTGGGCTTCTATTGGGGTATCCATTTTATCTATTATTCTTGCATTATTTGCTCAAACCATGAACGTGGCATTTTTAGTGGCACTTGCCTTTGCCGTAGCAGCGAGCGCTAACTTGCCAATTATTCTTCTCACTATTTTTTGGAAACGTTTCAATACAGCAGGAGCAGTCACTGGCATGCTGGTTGGACTATTCAGCTCACTGTTTTTAGTTGCTATTAGTCCAAACGTGTGGGCACCTGAGCCGGGAGCTGCTATCTTTGTAGGTGAACCGCTCATCACGCTAACAAACCCTGGTATTATCTCTATTCCTCTAGGCTTCTTAGCTGCTTTTATAGGAACACTTCTTTCGTCTAAAAAAGCAGACGAAAAGAAATTTGATGAAATTTTAGTAAAAGCAAATACAGGTATGGGAATCGAAGAGCCTGTCAAACATTAATGCCCAAAAGCCTTGAAGCAGGTTGCTTCAAGGCTTTTTACTAGAATAAATCTTCTTGTAAACCAATAGCGGCAATTTGTTCATTTCTAAACTTTACAGCTAACATATGCTCTTCTTCCCACGTACATTCAAAAAACAAACCAAGTTCTCTTGTATCATGCCGTGCTTCAGGAACAAAGATTTGAATACACTCAACTAAAAAACCGATGTCTTTTCGCTTTTTCACATTCGGAACTAATAAGTCTACCACGTCTTTTTCAACTTGAGTTCTGTATTCATCTCGCACCTGTTGATAATAATCAAAAAGAGCTTTTTCCGTCCTCTTTAACAATAATTCACCTTGAAGCCAAAATGCTTGAAAGGCCTCTTCTTGTCGTTTTTGAAATGGCTTCTCTTTATCTCCATCAATTGTCAGCAACACGTGTTGTTTTTGTCCAAAGAAAGTGACCTGTTTTTCTCCAACCCAGGCCGAGTCATATAACAAAGATCCAAAAAGCGGATGATGTACTCGTAATGTTTGATTCATTGCATACCTGACCCTCTCAAAAAGTGGATTTCTGCTTACATTGGCGTATAATAAATGGTGCTTGAAACAAACTTCTAAACTTATTCTATGTTACCATATTTTTTACAGAAAGGAGTGCCACAATGTGTGAATACAATTAAATCTTTGTACCCTTACTTAAAACCTTACAAATGGCTCGCGCTGTTTGCCCCGCTATTGATGGTAATTGAAGTGTTAGCTGACCTTCTTCAGCCTACTATTATGCAGCATATCATTGATTATGGCATTGCAAACAACGATCAAACATATGTTATCACGCGGAGTATCCTTATGCTCATGTTAGCAGTCATTGGCTTAGCTGCCGGTATCGTCTGCGCCATCCTTAGCACAAAAGCGGCAGTAAATTTTTCTACCGATATTCGGAAATCGCTTTTTGAAAAAATTGAAAACCTCTCAAACAGCAACAGAGACAAACTAGGGACTGGTCACTTAATTACCGTCATGACAAATGATGTAACGAGTGTTCAAAACGCATTAAATATGACGCTAAAAGTATTAGTTAGAGGTCCTTTACTTTTTGCAGGAAGTATTGTGATCGTGTTATTAACTGCTCGTTCTTTGTTTCCTATTATCGTCGTGGTCGTCCCTATTTTATTTTTATGCATTTGGTTTGTGATCACGAAAGCTGGAAAACTTTTTAAAAAAGTTCAGCAAAGCGTTGATCGTGTAAACACAAAAGTCCAAGAAAATTTATCAGGGATGCGTGTAGTAAAAGCGTATGTAAGAGAATCATATGAAATCAATCAATTTAAAGAAGCAAACAGCTCCTTGACGCGAGCTAATATGAGTGCTGTTCAGCTTATTTCGCTTTTAATGCCCGTTATTTTATTTGTCGTAAATATCGGAATGGTAGCTACTCTATGGCTGGGAGGACTTCAAGTCGAAACAGGAAAAATTGAAGCAGGTGTGATTTTAGCTTTTATTAATTACTTAACGATTATTTTAAACGGACTTATGTCAAGCAGCATGGTGCTTATGCAAATTACACGCGCATTCCCTTCAGCTGAACGAATCGATTCTGTTTTAAAAACAAAAATAGACATCCCTCCAGCAAACTCTGCTGCTCAAATCAACAGACTTAAAGGTGATCTATCGTTTCAAAACGTTACATACAGCTATAGTAAAAATGGCGAAAACGTATTAAAAGATATTTCGTTTACTGCTAAACACGGGGAAACCATTGGCATTATCGGCTCTACTGGAAGCGGAAAGTCGACGCTTGCAAAACTTATTTCCCGCTTATATGATCCTGATGACGGCGAAATCTTCGTAGATGGAAAAAACCTTACGGACTATGACGTAAAAGCGCTTCGCTCATCCATTGGGTTTATTCCTCAAAAAGCTACGCTGTTTACCGGCACGATTGATATGAATATTCGAATGGGAAAAGACCATGCTTCTTCCTTAGAAATTGAAGATGCTGCGGATTTTGCATGCGCAACGGAGTTTATTGAAAAACTTCCAGAAAGATATGAGTATCCTTTAACGCGAGGGGCGACCAATTTATCAGGAGGGCAAAAGCAGCGTCTTTCAATCGCGCGTGCATTTGTTAGAAAGCCCGCTATCCTGGTCATCGATGATGCAACTTCGGCATTAGACGCCGTTTCAGAAGCACAGGTACTAACACATTTAAAAGAAGAGTTTGCTGATGCGACCGTTATCATCATTGCTTCTAAAATTTCGTCTCTTCTCCACGCTGATCATATTATCGTCATGGATGAAGGCAAAATTGCTGAACAAGGGACTCATGAAGAATTGCTTCGTTATCGCTCTCTTTATTACGACATTTACCTTGCACAAGGCGGAAAAGAGGTGTTGCCTAGTGAATAATCAAGGTAAAAATCAAATGAGCTCTATTCGCGGCCCTAGAGGAATGATGAAAGGCCCTGTAGTTAAGCCAAAGAATGCGAAAAAAACACTGTACAGAATCTGGTCATATATGGGGAAACGAAAACCTCCGCTTGCGGCTGCGATAATCTTAGTTATTGTGACTTCCCTGCTTAATTTATTAGGCCCTTATTTAATTGGGATTATTATTGATGAGCATATTATCCCTAAAGATATCAGCGGGACGATACGAATGTCCCTTATTCTTGCAGGAATTTATATCACGACATCTTTATTAACATGGCTGCAAACCTATTTAATGGTGAACGTTTCGTTTACAACTATTGGAATGCTCCGCCAAGATTTATTTGCAAAGCTTCAGACTCTCTCCCTTCGCTTTTTTGACAAACGAGCTCACGGAGAGTTAATGAGCAGAGTCACAAATGATATTGATAATCTAAACAACGCTCTGAGTCAAAGCGTTATTCAGGCTCTGTCCTCTATTTTGTCTTTAGTGGGCATTACCATTGCGATGTTCTCGCTCAACTGGATTCTTGCCATTATCACGCTGATTGTTATTCCATTGATGGTTATAATCGTTCGACAAATATTAAAACGCAGCAGTGAAAATTTTGTCAAACGCCAAAAAGACTTAGGTGAGCTAAACGGCTTTGTAGAAGAAGCTATCTCTGGAGGAGAAGTTGTTACGCTTTTTAGTAAAGAAAAAGAATTTTTAACTGTTTTTAATGAACGAAATGAACAGCTGAGAAGTTCAGCCACAAAAGCGGAAACATTTTCAGGCTTTTTAGGTCCTGTCACAAACTTTATTAACAACTTAGGCTTAGCACTAGTGATCGGAGCAGGAGCATTTATGGCGGTTCAAGGTAGCGTTACAGTTGGTATGATCGCTTCATTTGTTAACTACTCACGTCAGTTCTCTCGCCCAATCAGTCAAATGGCAAACTTAGTAAACACCATTCTTTCAGCTATTGCCGGCGCAGAGCGCGTATTTGCGATTATGGATGAGCAGCCGGACGTCACAAACAAGCCAAACGCTCTTTCTGTTACAAAATTTGCAGGGGACGTTGCTTTTGAGAACGTATCATTTGGCTATAACGATGAAAAAATGATTTTAAAAAATGTTACACTGACAGCAAAAAAAGGTGAAATGGTTGCTTTGGTCGGCCCGACAGGTTCTGGTAAAACAACCATCATTAACTTGCTCACACGATTTTATGACATCTCAAACGGAGACATTAAAATTGACGGACGTTCCATCAGTGACTATAACATCCATGATTTACGAAACCGAATCGGCATCGTTCTTCAAGATACCTATTTATTTTCCGGTACGATTGCGGATAACATTCGATTTGGCCGGTTAGATGCCAGCGATGAAGAAGTGAAAAGCGCCGCAAAGATGGCCAATGCTCATTCGTTTATCAAACATTTGCCTCAGCAATACAATACCGTGATTTCAGCTGGCGGAGGAAATTTAAGTGAAGGTCAAAAGCAGCTTTTATCGATTGCTCGAGCCATGCTTTCTGACTGTGATATTTTAATTTTAGACGAAGCTACTTCCAATATTGATACAAAAACAGAAATTGATATTCAACGAGGAATGAGTAATCTATTAAAAGGAAAAACAAGCTTTGTCATTGCCCACCGCCTTAAAACGATTGAAAATGCAGATCAAATTCTTGTCTTAAAAGACGGACAAATTATTGAAGAAGGAAATCATCGCGAGCTGCTAGATAAACAAGGGTTTTATCACAAGCTCTATACGCAACAGTTTACGATTTAAAAGAGGCTAAAATAAAAAGTATGGTAGTTTAAGGAAGGTCCGAACGAGTAATCGTTCGGACCTTTTCATTGTGTTGGTAAACGTAGCGTTCATCCAGTTAGTTGCTTCTAGCTGTTGATTGGAGAGCAAGGCGAAGACTCCTGCGGGAACAGCGGAAGGGATGAGACCTCGCAGGAGCGCAAGCAACGAGGAGGCTCATCGACTGCCCGCAGAAAGCGAAGCCTTGCACCGAAATCCACAGCGGTGTAATAAATGATCGATACGAGCTCCTTTCTTCCATTTGTTTATTTTTAGATTGAATTGATATAGTTATGTCTCAATCTCTTTTTCGTTCTATCATTTATCTATTACAGCTACAATTTTCCCTTTTACTCGACGAGTCGCCAGTTCATCTAATGCTGCTGGCACTTCGTCTAGTGAAATGACTTTTTCCACGAGTGCATTTAGCTTATTTTCTTGTAAAAGCAAAAGCATTCTATTTCCCATCTCCGCAAGTTTTCGCTGTTCTTTTACGTTATTAGACTGATGTACACTTCCTAATGCAACTTGATGAAACGATAGTGGGTGCGCAAACGAAATCGCATCGTTTACATTAGGCGGTCCTGCGATGAATGCAATTTGCCCATTAAAAGCAAGAGCCTTCACTGACTCGTCTGCATTGTCCCGTCCAACGGTATCCAAGACTAAATCTACACCAATTCCATCAGTAAGCTCGATCACTTTTTTCACAAAGTCTTCTTTACGGTAGTCGATTACATAATCAGCACCTAAACTGTTTACAAACTCCTGATTGGCTGAAGATGCGGTTGTGAGCACTGTAAGGCCTGCATTTTTCGCAAGCTGAATGGCAAACCCTCCAACCCCTCCAGCACCTGCATGAATTAAAATCGTTTGGCCTTTTGAAGCGTTCATTTTGTGAAACAATGCTTGATATGCTGTATATCCCGCACATGGAATAGCTGCAGCGTCTTCGAATGAAACTCCTTGCGGAATAAGAGAAACTGTGTGAGCTGTTGTCACTCCGTATTGTGCAAACCCGCCTTTTTTTGATAAATCGCTATGATACACAACGCGGTCTCCGACTTTGACAGTTGTGACTTCTTCTCCCACTTCCTCGACAACACCAGCTGAATCAAGTCCTAATACGTGAGGATATGTCCAACTAGGATTACCGCCGTTTCCTGTTTTATAATCTACAGGGTTCAGGGCAGTAGCTTTAATTTTAACTGAAATTTCACCTTTAGACGGACGCGGCTTTTGGATATTTCCGACTTTCATCTCACTTACTTTCCCTTTGCCTTCTAGCAGTAAAGCTTTCATCAAGATCTCCCCTTTTACATTTCTTCCTTCAATTAAAAGTTCTTTTTCAGTATAATAAATACATGTTGTTTACAAAAGACGGCACTTTCATGTAACCAGGTACCTTCCCGGTAACCTAGGTCTATGGATATTAAATTATTATATGCATATTTCATATCTGTTTATGAATGGAGGATTAACGGTGAAAGCACCCCACTATAATGTACCTGTTGAAGCAACGCTTGAAGTAATCGGCGGGAAATGGAAAGTCGTTATTTTATGCCTATTAAAAGAAGGCGAAAAACGTTTTAGTGAACTTCAGCGAGCTATGCCTGCTATTACCAAAAAAATGCTGTCTCAACAGCTAAAAGAATTAGAAAAAGACGGTGTGGTTAATAGAAAAGTATACAATGAAGTTCCTCCTAAAGTAGAGTACTCACTCAGTGAAGAAGGCGAAACATTACGAGAAATTTTAAATATGATGTGCGCATGGGGAGATAGAAGAATGGGAAACACCCCAAATTGCAGCTAAGTTCTCCTAGCGGCTCTGTTAAAACAAACGAATAGCTATTGCCAGGAGCTATTCGTTTTTGTTTTATCTATTCTCCTACTCTTTCTTGCGATCAACCCCTGTGTAAGAACATCTGACAACACTATAGAATTCTTTCGCATTTTCAGCTATGATGATGTCGAACGATGCAGCCAGAATTGTCGAAATAAAACTCAAGAATGATAGGTGATTCAATGATGCAATTAGGTTTAGATTTATCCCAAAAACAACTATTGAAATTGGCCATGACACCTGAATTACGTCAGTCTATCAACATTTTAAATTATTCTACGGCCGATTTAGTTCATTATCTTCATCAGCAAGTCAATGAAAATCCTGTAATTAAACTGTCTGCTAGCGACTCTCAGCAAAAAGATTCATTTGATACTCGAGAACAGCGTTCATATTCAAAAGGTTATACCGATGACGAGTATAATCCGTTTAATTATATATCTGATCAAACTGTGACATTAGAGAGTCATTTATTAGAGCAGCTGTCTATGCTAAATCATTTACACACACACCAAAAACACATCGTTCAATTTCTAATTGGAAACTTAAATAAAAACGGCTTTTTAGCAATTGAGCCAAAATTGGCAGCCGAACTGCTGAATGTTTCATTTAACGAAGTCAACGATATGATTCACGTTTTACAAAGCTTTGATCCGATTGGCGTGGGCGCTCAAAATTTTGTCGATTCACTGCTTATTCAAATTAAGGCCAAAAAGTCAAAGCCTCCTCTTTTATACGACGTGGTAAAACACGATATTGAAGATATTGCTAACAAAAAATATCGGAACATTTCAAAAAAATACTCTATTTCGATGCGTGAAGTACAAGAAATTGTTGACTGCTTGCGGACATTAAATCCTCGGCCAGCAGGAGATTTCCACGTCCCGCTTACGAAGTACATCTCGCCTGATGTAACGGCACAAAAAATTGACGGCCGCTATCATGTTATTCTTCATAGCGAGCTGCTTCCGTCCATCGAAATTAACAGTACCTACCAAAAGCTGGTTCATCGCTCTGCATGCGTAACAACCGATCGATACGTACAGGAAAAAATTCATGAAGCTACTTGGCTAATCAATAGTATTGAGCAGCGTAATGCGACGATTTACAACGTGTCCAAAGCCATTGTGGAACATCAGCAAGATTTTTTTGAAATGGGTATTTCGGGGCTAAAGCCGCTTACCTTAAAAGATATTGCTCAAAAAGTAGACTGTCACGAATCAACGGTAAGCCGTGCAACTAACGGAAAGTATATTCAAACGCCACGCGGGCTGTTTGAGCTAAAATACTTTTTTACCAATTCTTTAGAGCGAACTGATGGCGAACAAAGCAATTCTACTGCCTTTATAAAAGAAAAAATCAAAACATTAATTGCCGAAGAAAATAAGTTAAAGCCTCTTTCAGATCAAAAACTCATGTCTCTTCTTTCCAGCGAAGGAATTCAAATTTCAAGAAGAACAGTAGCTAAATACCGTGAAGAAGCAGGAATTGAAAGTTCTTCTAAACGGCGACGATTTTAATATTGCTTATTCTAAATTACAGCTTTATCCCTACTAAAAAGAACCCGTTGATTTTACTCAACAGGTTCTTTTTATCGGTTTCCAATAAATAAAAGCCATATGATATTGATACGTATATTCATATGTGTCATTTATTTTCTTTACATGCTGTAAAATAATCTTCTCAGTTTCTAACTTGTCAATATCTTTAGAAAGCACCTTTGTCGAGTTCTTCTTGATGAGATCTTCGTATGTCTCATAGGTTACCGTTTTGGTTATAGGAACCAGCTTACAATCTGCGTAAATACCCAGTTCATATAAAATATTTAGTAAGTCAATATATTCCTTACGGCGCCATTTAATTTCGTACCCAAGCTTTCTATGTAACTCTACGTAATGAGGCTTTTCTGGCCCCGTTGACATGCCGATAACCGCCAATCGATTAGCCGAATCATTCATATTTAAGAGACCATCGACAATATTATGCATACGGTAAAAACAGTTTATTCCTACTACGGCATCATAGTTATCTGTTAGACGCTCATACTCCCATTTACCTTCTATGAACTTTAGATTAGAGCGGGCATCTGATTGCGTTTGTAAGTAGCGAATAATGCTTGGCGAACAATCCATACACGTAAGTTCTTTTACATAATCAGCAATAGAAAACGTATAATTTCCCCAGCCAGGGCCAATTTCTATAACAGAGTCAGTTGGATTCAAAAAAGCAAGAAGCTCTTGTTGAAGCTGTTTTACTACAGGGTCATTTACTGAATTAAAAGACATTTTCTCTAAATACTGCTGCCAAAATTCATCTTCAGCTCGGTCGTTTATCATCCGTTCCGATATTGAACCGTCCCACTCTTTCAGCCCTTCCTGCCACTTTTTTACACGATCACTTTCATATATCGAAAATTTTGTAAGCTGCATGCATTCACGTTCCCCTCTTTTATACGTAAACCTATACTATCATAAAGAAAAAGAGAGTTCCTTTTTAAACTGGAACTCTCTTTTTATATTAGTTAAATTATGCTGCTGCCTCTTCCTCTGTGTGATGCTTCTCTTTTCTGGCATTGATATAAAACATTATCAATGAAAGAGTGATGAAGATTGCTGCAAAGATTCCAAGTACGCCAGCCTGATGCCATACATAGCCGAAATCATCACCAATGGAAATGATTTCACGGAAACCGCGAATTGCATAGGTCATAGGCAGGTACGGATTAATTGCCTGGAAGAATTCCGGTACAAGTGCTTTAGGGAATGTACCTGCACTGCCGCCAATTTGAAGCAGCAGAATAATAAAGGCTAAATACTGTCCTACTTTTCCTAACCCTGTTGTTAAGAACAAGATAAGTGTAAAGAACGTCACACCTGTAATCATGGTAAAGATATAGAAGTGCCAAATGCTTGTTACGTTTAAATGCAAGCCCCATAGAAGAGCTGTAACAGCAATCGCTGCCTGCAGCATACCTACAATAGTGATGACACTAAACTTACTTAAGAACCACGAAATGCCTGATGTCGGTCGAATTGATGGCTCTTTCATTGGATATACCGCTGAAAACATTAACGTTCCCGCAAACAAGCCAATACATAAGATGTATGGAGCTAATCCGACACCGTACTTCTCTACGTTGTTTTGTTTATCTGATTTTAAATCCGTTGGATTTGAAAACATGCTATATGTTTTATCATCTGCTTTAACATCTTTTGCATCTTTTGCACCATCTGCTAAAGATGAATGAAGCTCGCTTGTTCCATCTGATAATTTAGATGAACCATCATATAGTTTGGACGAACCATTTGTTAACTCTTTAGAACCATTTGCTAATTTGGTTGCCCCGTTTTCTAGCTGTGTTAAACCATTTGCTAGCGCTGCGCTTCCTTGTTCAGACTTTTTAAGTCCATTCACAAGTTGCTGCTGACCGTCAGCAAGCTTTCCTGCTCCTGTATGAGCATCAGCTATACCGCTGTTTAGCTCTGCAAATTTGCTGTTGAACTGCTTTTCTCCGTCTGCTAGTTTAACAGCACCATTATATACTTTCGTTTGTCCATCGTACAGCTGACTTTGTCCATCAGCAATTTTATTAATAGCGCTTTGAATATCTTCTCCACCTTTAGAAAGCTTTTGAAGCGCTGCTGATAATTCTTGCACTTTATCTACTTTTGCTTTTAGCTGCTCTGCTTTTTGCTGCTGTTCATCCATAAACTGCTGAGACGTCAGCTTTTTAATTCCTGCAATCAGCGTTTGTTTTTGCTCATCAGGAATGGACTCATTGCTGTTAATGCTGTCAATGAGAGCTTGCTGCTGCTGTTCAAGCTCTGCTTTTTTTGAATCGACCTGCTGTTTAATCTGGGTAATTTCCTGTTCCGCTTGATTAATTTGCTGCGTAACGCTGCTCACTTCAGCGTCCACTTGATTTAAGCCGCTTGTGAACTGCGGAAGCTTTCCTTGAAGTGTCTGCGTTCCATCATTAAGCTGTTTGGTTGCACTTTGTAACTTTGACAATCCATCTCGAACACCAACAGCTCCAGTTTCTAATTGACTAGAAGCGCTATATAATTGACTGCTTCCACTCTCTAGCTTCCCTAAACCGCTGTTTAGGTTGCCTAAGTTTTCATTAATTGTGTCCGCACCGTTTAGGAGCTTAGCAGCACCTGCATTTAAATCTGTTGCTCCTTTTCGTGCATCCGTTAATCCGTTTGCCAATTTAGCTGTACCGTCTTCGAATGTAACCGTGCTGTCTGCTAGTTTCTTCATGTTATCTCGCAGCGTTTTCGAGCCGTTTTCGAGCTCTCCTGCACCGTCACTTGCTTTTTGAAGACCGTCCGCTACTTGCTTAAAGCTGTCAAATACCGTTTCAGCATACTGCTTTGTGACTGCTTCTTTAATCTGATCATTGATTTTAGCCACTGCATTTGAGCTAATTTGAGCGCCTGAATAGTTCTTTCCAGCATTTGTATGATAGATAAATTTCATTTTTTTAGGATCTTTATCCATTAATGTTGTTGCATTTTTGGAGAAATTCTTTGGAATTTCTAACACTAAATAATAGTCCTCATTTTTTAAGCCTTCTAACGCTTTTTCCTTGTTCGTAAATTTCCAGTCAAATTTATCATTTTTCTTTAAATCATCAACAAAATCACGACCGACATTCAATTTCTTTCCATCTAACGTAGCACCTTTATCTTCATTTACCACTGCAACTGGAATTTGATCTGTTTTTCCATATGGATCCCAGTAAGCAGATAAAAAGATGACATTATAAAGTAATGGAACAAATAACAATCCGCAAATCACAACAATAGTCATTGGTTTGGAAAAGATTTTTTTCCATTCTCCTTTAATCATATTCATGTTTTTCAGCCTCCAATAATCCTTACTTCCGCCTGACTGTTTGACCGAAAAACATTTTCGGTCATTAAGTTCTGATTAATGTTACCATATTCACAAGAACAAGGTCAATCGTTATTCTATAATTAAAAGCTGATCTTAACAGAAAGTTTAAAATCAGCTTTTTTAAGATAGCTTTCATACTAAACACTACAGTTAAATCATTAACTTCATCCGCATCGTTTTTAACAAATGTCCATTAAATTCATCGTCAAATTCATCTACCAGCTGAAAACCTTTGGAGTGATAAAATGCACGGCCTATTCCGTTTTCCCTTTCTACATTAATGTAAACGATTTTTAATTCCTTCGAGCGCTTCATTCCTTTTTTCAGCAATTTTGAACCGATTCCTTTCCCTTGATAGGCAGGCAGTATATAGATAGATCCTAGTTCTATTTCCCCTTTGTTTTTCAAAGCATAAAAGTTAGCGTATCCTACGATTTTCTCATCAATAGTTGCTACATAAATGAACGAATTACGCAGGCGCCACAGCAGCCTTTTATTGGAGTATGCTTCTGAAAGAAACCGATTCTGAACGCTTCTAGGAATAATTCCTTCATATGTATCATACCAGCTCATCTTTGCGACGTATTGAACAGACGTAATATCTTCTTTTCTCATTTTGCGAATGATTACCTCCACTCACATCCCTCCTGACAATTTGCTGCTAAAATCGTACATAATTTCACCTGAAAAATATAGTTATAAATATATATTTTTAATTGTAACGCTCTAGAAGCATTGATTGATTTTAGAACCTTATGTATAATCGAGATAGATGCAAATTGAAAATGATTATCATTAACAGGAGTGCTGAATGATGAATTTAACTACCGTGAGTATTGGCGACAAAGTAAAAGTTAAAAACATTGAATTTTCAGATAGATCATTAGAACGCCGCCTTCTTTCTTTTGGAGTAAAAAAAGGCTGCGAACTATGCATGAAGCAAAAAACCATCTTAGGAGGACCTTGTATTATTGAATGTCAAGGTCAAATGATTAGCATCCGAAAACGAGATGCGGCTAAAATTGAGGTTGAGACAGCATGAGTACAATTGCACTTTTAGGAAATCCAAACACAGGAAAAACTTCTTTATTCAATATATTAACAGATTCCTATGAATACGTAGGAAACTGGAGCGGTGTAACCGTTGAAAAGAAAGTTGGGTCTATTAAAAAGCAAAACAGCCAGCTGGTTGATTTGCCTGGTGTGTATGATTTTACTCCTCTTTCTTCAGATGAAGCAGTGGTAACTAACTTTTTGTTAACCGGAGAATTTAACAGTATGCTGAATATTGTAGACGCTTCTCAGTTTGAAAGAAGCATGCATCTCACTATTCAAGCATTGGAATATGGAAAACCATTAGTAATCGGCTTAAATATGATTGATGTAGCGGAAAAACGCGGATTGACTTTTCATTTGGAGAAGCTTAGCACATCATTACATATTCCGATTTCTGCAATTATTGCCCGCAATGGAAAAGGAATTAATGAGCTTCTCTCCACTTTGAAGCAAGATTTAAAAGCTCCTTCATTTCAATTAAATTACGGGGAAACCGCTGAACACGCAATTCATATGATTCAAACAAAAGCAGATGTCAGCAGATGGATTGCCATTCAATTTTTAGCAGAAAATAGCGTAATTGAATCAACGTTAAAAGAAAAAACGAGTTACTTAGAGCTGCTTGAGCTTCGAAAAGCGGCTGCACAAAAATTAACCAAGCCGCTTAGCGAGCATTTCTTCGACGTGCGTACAGCATTTATTGAGCGCATTTCCAGCGAGTGTATCGTAAAGGGCAGCGAAACACCTCTAACCTTCACAGATCGAATCGATCGAATTGTGACGCATAAGTGGCTCGGTCTCCCTATTTTTCTTGGCTTAATGTATTTGATTTTTAATATTACGTTTACTTGGATTGGCGTTCCTCTCTCTGATAAACTCGACGGTTTTTTTGGCGGAACGCTCAGTAAAGGCGCTGATTCTCTTCTAAATGCAGCTGGTGCCGCTCCATTTATTCATGACTTAATTGTGGATGGCATCATCGCAGGCGTAGGCGGCGTACTAGTATTTGTACCACAAATTTTTGTCCTGTTCTTTTTCATTTCACTGCTTGAAGATTCAGGATACATGGCTCGAATTGCTGTAGTAATGGATCGTATCATGGAATTTTTCGGTTTGAACGGAAAAGCATTTATTCCGATGATTATTAGCTTTGGATGTAACGTACCGGGGATCATGGCCGCGCGTACAATTGAACAGCGAAAAGAGCGCCTTATGACCATTTTAGTAAATCCATTTATGAGCTGCTCAGCACGTCTTCCTGTATACGCTTTGTTTGTAGGTGCGTTTTTTGTGCAAAACGGAGCAGCTGTGGTGTTTTCTATGTACTTGCTTGGCATTATTTTAGCACTTGTTGTAACGAAAATTTTATCAGTAACGCTTCTTAAAGACGAACAATCAACTTTTATTGTTGAACTTCCTCCTTACCGCGTACCTCAAGCCAAGACTCTTTGGAGAAGCACGTGGGAAAAAGGCCGAAATTTCGTCCGAAAAGCTGGTACGGTTATTTTAGCTGGCTCTGTATTTATCTGGCTATCATCTTACGCTGGCCCTGGCGGTTTTGGAGTAGATATGGAAAATAGCTTTATGGCTATTATTGGAGGTGCTATCGCTCCTCTATTCATCCCTTTAGGTTTTGCGACATGGCAAGCTGTAGCATCACTGATTACAGGCTTCCTAGCGAAAGAAGTGGTTGTTTCGACTATGAGCATCATTTATAAAGTACAAGAAGGACAGCTTGGCGACACAATGAAGACATTCTTTACACCGCTAACAGCCTATACGTTTATGGTGTTTGTTCTTCTTTATGTTCCGTGCCTAGCAACTGTCGCTGTTATTCGACGAGAAACCGGCTCATTAAAATGGACAGCATTTGCTGTAGCCTATCCTTTGGTTGTCGCTTATCTCGTAGCTTTGCTTGTACACACTATTGGAAAAGTACTTGGTTTTTCTTAAAAGGAGTGAATAATATTGATTATTAACATTTTAATTGGGGTTTTGATATTTGGATATGCCCTTTATCATATGACAAAATTCTTCCGCAAAAGTACTCAGGGAAAATGTGCAAGCTGCGCACAGCAATCTTCTTGTGCAACGGATGATTGCGGTATTGAGTGGGATAAAACGATTCAAGAGGCTCAAAATCAATCATCTTAATACATTAAAAAAGCATCCTGATAGATGGGATGCTTTTTTAATGTTACGCAACTAGTTTTAAAATGAGATGAGAAAGGACTTCCTTTTCCTCTTCACTGCTGACTTTCCATAACTCATGAAGGACTTTTTCTTCTCGGTTTCGAGGTTCCTCATTTTTGGCTAAATAGCTAGCCACTTTTTTTGTGGCGGCCGTTAATTGTTCCTCACTTAACCCGAGCTTTTTACCGACATGAACTTTTTGACTTAAATAATCAGTAAACGTATCAAAGTTCTGCAAAATTGCTTCTTTTTTCTCCGTCCCTAAATTATCTGCCGTTTCTTCAATTTTATTCATGTCTTTTGTAGTTCCTTCATTCATTTGACTCACAGTTAACATCTCCCTTTTAGTGAATAGACTGGTATGTTCTTTCACGCTCAGCTTCTGGTTTTTCGTCTGGCGTCATCTTTTCCTTACTTATTTCAGAAGTTGCATCTTTCACTTTTTCACCAATTTGCTGTAAATCACTTTTAGCATCTTCTACCGTGGATTTTGCATCATGCGTAACGCTTTTCACATCTTCTGCTTGCTTAAAGAAATCTTCATTTACACGCTCGTACAAATGTTTGGCATCATTGATTGCATCTTTTAAAAGATTCGATGCGTTTTTCATTTGCTGCACCATTTTTTCTTTTGTTTCTTGAGGGTTTTCTTTTACTTGATTAATCATGTTTGTAGAAGAGTCCTTTAACGTAACAGCTCTTCTTTTAACAGACGAACGAGTTTTGCTATCGAGTAATGTTATACATCCACCCACAACTGCTCCGACAACAACACCTTTTACCAGCTTGCTGCTGCGACTTTTTCCGTTGCCAACAGCAGTAGGGCTATTAGCTGTCTGTGGATTGTTATTGATTCCTATATCGTTGTTAATGCCTGCGCTGTTGCTTACAGCAGGGTTTTGTAATTCAGATCGACTTCTTTCCATTTTTACTGCCTCCTTTAGCATTGTTATTGAGTGATTTCCCATCTTTTTTTATCTTTAAACAATTGAACACAAAAAACATGACTAAAGGCCACCTTTTAGCTCCTACTAGTCAAGAATAACTATGTAATAAAAAAGCTCCCCTTTTTTTACGGAAAAGCGCAAGCCGGATTTTTGTAAAAGGATTGTCAGCACCGGTATAATAAGAAGTACTTTAAAAGAAATCTTATACTATTGGTCATAGGGGTGAAGCAATTGAGCCAGCTTAATAAGGAATTTAACTGTGAAAAAGAATTGACGCTTGCTATTATCGGTGGAAAATGGAAGATGCTGATACTATGGCACTTAGGACGTGAAGGAACAAAACGGTTCGGGGAATTAAAATCGCTTATTCCTGATATTACGCCGCGCATGCTGGTTAATCAGCTGCGGGAACTGGAAGAAGATCTGATTGTTAATCGTAAAGTCTATCCTGTCGTACCACCTAAAGTCGAATACTCACTTACGAAAGAAGGAGAAAGTTTAATGCCTATTTTGACAGCTATGTACGATTGGGGTAAAAATTACCGTGATACAGTGCTCGCTAATCAAGAACAAAAGGCAGAAACGTTAATTAAATGATTGAAACTACTCCTTCTGTTCCATAGTTTTTATTTTTTATGCGGATGATGTTACTCAACATCATCCGCATTTTTAATGAAAATTAAGCGGTTACAAGACTGATATGTCCATTAGTATACTGCTGTATACTATCATTTTCCACACTATTTGCGGGAAAAGTGCGTACTTTTAAGAACCTCAAACTGCGGGTACAATAACTACACCAGCTGCTTTTTACGTAAAAAAGCACAAAAGGTATCTATAGATTTCTCTAAGGAGTGGAGTAGAATGGAATTACAATTAGCATTAGATCTTGTTAATATCGCTCAAGCAAAAGAGGTAGTAAAAGAAGTTGAAGAACATATTGATATCGTAGAAATCGGTACGCCCGTTGTAATCAATGAAGGGCTTCGCGCCGTTAAAGAAATTAAAGAAGCATTTCCTAACTTAAAAGTATTAGCTGACCTAAAAATTATGGATGCAGCTGGCTATGAAGTACAGCAAGCTTCTCAAGCTGGAGCAGACATCATTACCATCTTAGGTGTTGCTGAAGATATGTCAATTAAAGGTGCAGTTGAAGAAGCCAAAAAACAAGGTAAAAAAATTCTAGTCGATATGATTGGGGTAAAAGATATTAAAGGACGCGCAAAAGAGCTAGACGAATTTGGCGTTGACTATATCTGTGTACACACAGGATACGATCTTCAAGCAGTTGGTCAAAACTCTTTTGAAGATTTAGTAACAATCAAAAGCGTTGTAAAAAATGCAAAAACAGCCGTTGCTGGCGGCATTAAATTAGAATCTTTACCTGAAGTAGTAAAAGCACAGCCTGATCTTGTTATTGTTGGTGGAGGAATCACGAGCCAAGATGATAAAAAATCAGTTGCTTCTCAAATGAAAGAGCTTATTACAAATTAAGGAGCTTTCTATGCAGACGAGCGAACATTTAAAAACAGTTATGAATGAGCTTTTACAAACAACAGCTCTAATCGCTGATGATGAAGCTGAGCAGCTTGTAAATGGCATCATCTCATCTAAAAAAGTGTTTGTTACAGGAGCAGGCCGTTCAGGTCTTATGGGCAAGTCTTTTGCTATGCGTATGATGCATATGGGCATTGATTCTTATGTCATTGGAGAAACCGTGACTTCTACTTTCACAAAGGATGATTTATTAATCATCGGATCAGGTTCTGGCGAGACAAAGAGCTTGATTCCTATCGCTCAAAAAGCAAAAGAACTTGGAGGAAAAGTTGGAGTAGTCACAATTTCTCCCGATTCCACGCTTGGCAAGCTGGCTGACTTTATCGTGAAGCTGCCTGGTGCTCCGAAGGATCAAGAACAAAGCAGTTATCAAACAGTGCAGCCTATGGCGTCACTGTTTGAACAAACGCTTCTTCTCTTTTACGATGCGCTGATTCTTCGCTTCATGGAGAAGAAAGAACTTGATACCCATACAATGTACGGAAAGCACGCAAATTTAGAATAAAAAAAGGTCTTGCTCTAGGCAAGACCTTTTTTGTTTTGAAACTTTTTATTTCACCGAATATTTATTTATCGCATAACTAAATGTACTTTATCATTAACTTTTTTTAAAAGCCTTATTCGAATTTTGTTGCATCTCTATAAAAGGGCTGCTTTGCAACTTTAATCGAGTCTGTTGGGCATCCTTCCTACGCTTCCATCATCTCATCTTGCCGATCTTCAGGAACTTCTTTTGTTCCTTCATTGTTATCTAGCACTGCATAAGCAAGACCTTCTGAATCATAATCATAAAGACCTAGTGCGCTCTCTCCACATGCTCCGCAAGCAATACATGTTTCCTTATCTACTATTGTAAAAGCCATAAAAAAACCTCCTTTACCTTTTCACTTTCTCTTTCAGAAAGTTACGTTCAGTATAAGAAGGTTTTTTAAAATTCGTCTTAAATTATTTACTTGGATTCTCTGATATTCTCAAACATTTCATCTACATTTGGCTTTTTCTTAATTAATCCTGACTCTTTTAACCAGTCCACATTTGACTGCCATGATTCTTTCGTTTGACTGCCAAATCCATGTTCAGACTTCATTTTCGGAAGTAAAATATTTAAACTTTTTGTTTCCACGTCTTTTTCAAGAGGAAAGTTTGATTTATCTTGGTTATCTAATAGAATTTGAAGTGATTCTTTTGGATGCTTCTCTGTGTACTCATATCCTTTTGTCGCAGCACGCCAAAACGCTTTAATCGTATCAGAATCTTTTGCCCACGTTTGATCCCCAGTAACTGCCACTAGCTCATAGTAAGATGGTACGCCGTAATCCGAAGGATCAATGTCAACAGTTTTATATCCTTTTTTCTGAAGCAATGGTACTTCATGGTTAATATATGCACCTATTACGGCATCTACTTTTTTGCTAATCAGCGATGAATTTAACTCAAATCCTACGTCTACTAGTTTTACTTTATTCGGATCTCCTCCATCGCTTTTCACCATTTTCTTTAGAACAGATTCACTTAATGGTGTTCCGCTGTAGCCTACTACTTTTCCTTCTAAATCTTTAGGACGCTTAATACCGCTATCTTTCAGCGCCACAACTCGGTTCAACGGAGACCTTACGATTGCTCCTACCGACTTTACCGGCACATCTTCATTTGCTCGTGCCATTGCTACATCAGGCTGATAATAAAGGCCGAGCGTAACTTTCCCCGCAGCTGCTAAATTAAGCGAGTCTGTTGGATTAGCAGGAAACTGTACTTTTACATTCAGCCCTTCTTTTTTGAAATATCCTTTTTCTTGTGCAGCGTAAATGAAGCTGTGCACTGCATTTGGGTACCAATCAAGCATAATTGTAACGTCTTTTAATTTTTTACTGTCACCAGCTTTATTTTCCTTGTCCTGGCCGCAAGCAGCGAGCATCAAAACAAGCATCAGGCTTAAGCCAATTACAAACCATTTTTTCATTCTGTTTTCCTCCACTTTAATGAACGTTTTTCGAAACCTACTACAATAATAAAGAATAAAATACCAAGCGCGGATAAAATCACAATTGGTGCAAATACACCAGCTGCATCAAACTGCGTCATCATGCGACGACTGAAATATCCTAAGCCTGCTTGTGCACCTAACCATTCCCCAATAGCCGCACCTATTATACTAAAGGTAACCGCTACTTTGAGCCCTGAATAAAAATGAGGCAGTGCAGAAGGAATGTTCAGCTTAAAAAATATATCTTTTTTTGTTGCTCCCATCGTTAACATGAGTTCTTTTAACTCTTTGTTTGTGGAACGAAGCCCGTCAAACGTGCTAACGGTAATGGGAAAAAACGTAATTAATACGGTCACAATCACTTTGCTCCAAATGGAGTAGCCAAACCACAGCACAAATACAGGAGCAATGGCAATGGTCGGGATCATTTGTGACGCAATAATAAGCGGATAGAAAGCACGCTCAATAAGCGGGCTCCAATTCATCCACACGGCCAGCATAACTCCCAGCACCACGGATATAATCAGCCCAATTACGACAATAGATAGCGTAGCTGGTAAATGCTTAAACAATAAATCCATTCGCAGCTCCCAAAGCTTCGTTAAAATACCGGTGGGCGTTGGTAAAATAAATGGATAGTTTACAACGCGTGCTCCAATTTCCCAAGCAGCCAGCAAAATGACGACTAAAATAACTGAAGCCCCGTATTTTTTCATGTGTTCACCTTCGATCTAAGCTGTTCAATTAAATAATCTTTCACGTCAAGCACACGCTGTTGATTCAAATCTTTTTGCGTTCGAGGTCTGCTAAGCGGCACTTGAATCTCTTCAAGATGACTTACCGGCTTGTCTGAAAAGATAAAAATACGATCTGATAAAAAAAGCGCTTCGTTTACGTCATGAGTGATAAATAAGATGGTGTGCTTACGCTTTTGCCATTGTTCAAGCAGCCATTCCTGCATCGATAAACGCGTAATGGCATCAAGCGCACTAAAAGGCTCATCTAAAAGCAGCACGTTAGAACCGCTTAATACCGTTCGCAGAAAAGAAACACGCTGCTTCATCCCTCCAGATAAATCACTTGGAAAACGATCTTCATACCCTTTTAAACCAAACTCTTCGAGCAGCTGAGATACTTGCTTATGAGCACTTGCTTTTGACACATTGTGAAGCTCAAGCGGCAGCGCTGCATTGTCTAAAATCGTGCGCCACGGAAGAAGCAAATCTTGCTGCGGCATGTAGCCCACTTTTCCAAGCCGCTTTTCATAAGACTGTCCATTAATCACGATATCGCCTTCACTCTGCTGTTCAAGACCTGTAATGAGACGAAACAACGTACTTTTCCCAGAACCGCTCGCTCCAACGATACTGACAAACTCGCCTTCTTTCACGTCTAAGTTTAATGATGTTAAAATCGGTTGATCACCGTTTTTGTACGTAAAACTGACGTTTTGAAAAGATAACACAGACTTATTCATGAATTGGCCACATCGCTTCGTTATAAGCCATATCCCAGAACATATACTCAAAACGCGTTGTATTTAAGAAAATTTCTTCGAGCTTTTCTAACTCCGCTTCTGATTTGTCTTCAGTAAGTGAGTCGAATAAATTAATGCACCATGTTGCTAGTTCTCCAAATTCTTCTGAGCTGTACATTTCAATCCACTCTCGATAAAACTCATTTTCAGCTCCAGGCTTTTCACTGAGTTCTTTTCCTATTTCCCAATAGCTCCACATACAAGGCAAAAGAGCCGCCACTAATTCAGCTAATGTTCCGCTTTGACCAACGTGCAGCATATAGTGTGTGTATGCAAGCGTTGTAGGAGATGGCTGCGCTTTTTCTAATTCTTTTTCGCTGATTTCAAATTTCTTGGCATACTCACGGTGCAGGCTCATTTCTTCGTTTAATGTAGAATCCAAAAGTGCAGCAAATTTCCCCATCGTTTGAAGATCGGTAGCTTTCATGGCTCCAATCGCAAATAATTTGGCATAATCAATTAGGTAAAGGTAATCTTGAATCATGTAAAAGCGAAACTTCTCCTTTTCAAGCGTTCCGTCTCCCATTCCTTGTACAAAGGGATGATTATGATTTTGACGCCAAATAGGCTGCAGCTTTTCGTATAATCGTTCACTAAATTTCATGATGATCACTCCTTATGCGTATGCAGCCACGTATAAATGAACTGCACCATCACTTTTGTATATTGAACAAGCTGATTTATATCTAATTGTTCGTTCACAGCATGTGCATTTGCTAAATTTCCCGGACCGTAAATAGCGGCCGGAATCCCCGCATCAGCTAGCCATCCCCCATCTGTTACGCTAGTTGACACATCAATTGGAGGTTTTTTCCCTTCTATTTGTTCATGAGTATTTGCAAGCAGCTGTACTCCAGCATGATTTTCATCAATTTCTAATGAGGGGAAGATTTCTCCTCTGTCTTCAATCATTGACGTGCCTCCCCATTCAAAGGTTGGCAGATTATCTTTTAACCATGGATCTGCTTTTGCAATAGCTAAAATGTATTCTTCCACTTCTTTTGATACTTGATCGTATGATTCATTAGGATAATAGTGAACGGTGACCCACAGCCTGCATTCATCTGCAATAAAAGCAGCATGTCTTCCACCTTCGATCACTGCTGGATTAATCGTGTTTGTCCCTGGCAAAAACCCTGGATAGCTCTTTGTAACAGCCCAGTGGCGCTCCAATTCTTGCAGCACTCCGATCACTTTTGCCATCTTCTCAATAGCACTCGCAGCTAACAGCCCTCCTCCAGCATGAATCATACTTCGGCGTGTACCGTCATGATAGGTTTTACTGCTTTTTATCGTAATCCAGCCCGTGATCACTCCGCCTTGACCTTGAATATGTAAATCACTCGTATCGGCAACAAGCGCAAAGTCAGCTGTATATCCTTTCTGACAGCATTGCAGCGTACCTGCCTCTCCCACTTCTTCTCCTACAACGGATTCAAAAATCAAGTCTCCCGGCAGTTCGATTTCTGCTTCTGTTAAAAGCTGAACTGCAAATAATGCTCCTGCCAAGCCGCCTTTCATATCAGCAACTCCGCGTCCGATTATCATGTTGTCTTTTACCACAGCTTCAAATGGATTTGTCTCCCACTTTTCATTTTCTTGTACCTCAGCTACATCCATATGCCCGTTAATAATTAAACTTTGATAGTCAGCTGATTTTTTTCCTTTTAACGTGCCCGCTACAATAGGATCGTTGCAATATAAATCCCACATATCGATGGAAAAACCGCAGTTTTTAAGAAAATCCGCTACGTAGCGCTGCGCTTCATGAGAATTTCGTGCAGGAGGCGCTGGCGTTTTATATGAAACAAGCGTTTTTACTAACTGGATTAGCTCCCCTTTGCGATCCTCTACCTGTTTGACAAGCAAATCAATTGTTTCTTCCATGTATGACACCTTCCTTTACGCATAAAAAAACACTTCTTTCGCAGGAAAGAAGTGTTTTTGTTTATATACAAAAAATTATTATAACGAGTTCGTAAGGAAATACCATACAAAACATCCATTACAATACCTCTTTCCTACGCTAGTATTACCTAGTTCAGGTCATAAGGGTTAAGACTTCTCGTCTCTCTCAGCTTAGAAAGCACCCCTAGTGGCGTTGTATCTCTATAAAATTAAACGATTATCATATGTTTACCTGTAATAGTTTTATCATAGTAAAGCGTTTTATTCAATAGAAAGGTTCATGATTTAGCAATGAAAATAGTTTCCTTTTTAGTAAAATAAAAAGCACACACCTTTTTTCAGTAGTATGTGCTCTTTACTTTTATAAGCTTACTAGTTAGCTATCGGCTTCTTTAAAAATACACCGTTTTTCCATTCAGACAGGAATAAGCTCAAGTTTTTGCCTCGGTTTCACTAACGAAAGCAGCTCATGATCTTCTTCTATCACATACCCAATCACGTTCACATTCGCATTTGCAGGCAAATTCGTTTTAGCTATTTGAACCTCTCCTCTGTAACGTCCGTAGCCATCATTGTCCATTGTAATTGCTCCGATTCTGCGCTCGACTGTATGAAATGGCGGCACTGGTTTTACAGATCGAGTATCAACTAAACGCAGAGCGTCTCTTGATACATCTGGACGCACGCTGTACGTTCCCTCTATATGAGGTGAACGAATGCGCAGCGGAATAATGCTGCTTTCTTGATATTGAACTAAACGCTTTAATAAACTTGAACCGACGCATGAATCTCCAATATAAACCTCCGCTACTCCGCAGCCGTATAAATCCACTGCAGAGGTAAAAGGGCATCTATTACGGTCTTTTTCTCTAGTAGGAAGACCTTGATAAATAGGGCCTCTCTTTTCTCCTTCCCCGGGAATATAAGCGCAGACTGGGATACGAAGTTCATTAAATAAATCTGTCTGCTGTTGAAAAAATGTTTCTTCAAGCCCTGTTTCAGGTCGAGGATAAAAATTATGCCATGCAAGCAGCTGATGGTGATGAAGACCTGCACATAAGAGTGCTTCAATTTCTTGTTTGGATAACGTACTTGCATTAACAGCAATATAAAATTCATTCGCAAGCGAAAGAGTTTCTGCTGTGCTAAACCCATCGTCTAGTCTAATACCAGATACGCCAAGTGAAGATAGCGACATAAGGCTTTCAATACCTAAATGAACCGGCGTATGCTTGGATACGTCTGCATACACGCTTATTCCACAATCTCTAGCCACATGAAGCAGTTCTTTTGCCCGTTCAGCCAAATCTCCTTTTTCCTCTGGAATGTGAAGCGAAGTGAATGCACGTGTGACGCCGCACTCACTTGCTTCTATTAATCTTTTTTTAGCATCACTATCATTTAAATAAAACGAAATGCCAATCATTCAAACTCTCTCGCCATTTCATCGTTGAATCCAAAGAAATACGTACAAACAAAGCCGGCTGCGTAAGCAACAACTAACCCGAGTAAATAAAGAAGAATTTGATGCGCATGAACTAAAAACGTAAGCGGCAAACCTGAGACTCCCACTGCTACAGTCGCAATATGAAAGTGCGCCTGAAACGCTCCGCCGATCCCAGCTCCAAGACAAGCGGTTAAAAAGGGGCGTCCTAAAGGAAGTGTGACTCCAAAAATAAGCGGCTCTCCAATTCCAAGCAGCCCTGAAGGAAGAGCGCCTCCAATTGCTCGCTTTAAACGCTTTTTCTTTGTTTTGATATAGATAGCAAAAGCTGCACCGACCTGACCGGCTCCGCCCATTGCTAGTATAGGAAGAAGCGGATCATCTCCAATTGAATTGATAAGCTCTAAATGAACAGGAGTAAGACCTTGATGAAGTCCTGTAATGACGAGCGGCAAAAATGTTGCCCCTAAAACAAAGCCTGCTACAACTCCTCCAACCTCTAAAACTCCTAAAAGGCCTTTTGTGATTCCGTCTGAAATCAAGCCGCCGATTGGCATGAATACTACATACGTAATAATGCCTGTAATTAACACCGTAACGGTTGGTGTAATAATAATATCCAGTGACTGAGGGACAAATTTACGCACTCGTTTTTCCACTACGGCCATAAAGATTGCTGCAAGCAAGACTCCTATTAAGCCACCCCGACCCGGCAAAAGTGCTTCACCAAAAAGTTTAATATCAGCTACGGCAGGATTAATGACTAAAATACCTGCTAAGCCCCCTAAAGCCGGCGAACCGCCAAATTCTTTTGCCGCATTAATACCTACTAAAATACCAAGATAAGCAAATAAGCCGCTTCCGATAACGGTTAAAAGAATAGCAATCTGTGAATCTGCAGGAAGCCACTTCGCTTGAACTGCTGCTTTTGTCACTCCGGTGATAAGTCCAGATGCTACAAGAGCAGGTATTAACGGAATAAAAATACTTGCAATTCGGCGAAGCAAGAGCTTAAACGGAGTTGCATTTTTTTCTTTCAGCTCCGATTTCCGCTGAGTCGCACGGTTTTCTAAATTAATACCGCCAGATTCATCAATTAACTTTTCAAACTCCTCTGTTACTTTGTTTACTTTTCCAGGACCAATAATGATTTGCAGCGTTTCTTCTTCCACTAATCCGAGTACGCCTTCAAGCTTTCGTATATCTGCCTTTTTTACAATTGAATCATCTTTTACAGTCACGCGCAGCCGCGTCATACAATGCGTATACGCTTCAATATTTGATGCTCCCCCAAGCATCTCCAAAATAACCTTTGCTAATTGATGATTATCTAAAGACATGTTAATCCCCCTTTGTATTTTCCTCTTAGATGGATACGGTACTGAGGAAACAGACCACAAAATCCCCTTTTTTGTAATCGCTTTCTTTTTTTATTTCTTAGTTTTCAAAAACTGAATGGCATCCCTTGTTTTATCAATATACTCAATCGTTTGGTCATACTGCTGCGCTGCAATACTTAAAAATAGTACATCAATCACATAAAGCTGGGCTAAACGAGACGATGTAGCTGCGCTTCGAAACGGCGCTTCTTGAGAATAAGACGTATACAAACAAATATCTGCTAAAGACGAAACGGTAGACTGTCCGTATTTGGTTAAGCTAATCGTCTTTACTCCGCGATTTTTAGCTAAAGATAAGACGTTGCTTACTTCAGGAGTCTCTCCTGAAAAAGAGATGCCCACAACTACATCGTCTTTACTTGCATTTGCGATGAGTGTAGCTGCTAAATGGCTATCTGCAAAAGCCGTGGCATTTTTATTAATTCGAAGAAATTTTTGCTGCGCATCCATCGCAATAATATGTGAAGCACCGATTCCAAAAAAATGAATATTTTTGGCTTCAATCAGCGCTAAAACAGCCCGCTCTGCTTCTTTATAATTCACAAGCTCGGCCGTATCACTTAGACTTTGAATGCTGTTGCTTGCCGTTTTTTTGACAATAGATTGAATCGTTTCATTTGTTTCAATATCGCGGTATCCTTGCTCCGTATCTCTAGCTAAATCACCGGCTACTCTTACCTTTAATTCTTGAAACCCGCTAACCCCGATAGATTTACACAAACGAATAACAGCAGCACTGCTAGCATTCGCTAGTCTACCTAATTCTCCAGCCGTACTGTTTACCACAGTATGCGGGTTGTTTAAAATATATTCAGCAATTTTCCTCTCCGAATCAGGAAGCTTAGCCACCGTGTTTTTAATCATTGTTAATCCGCCTGTTGACATCGTTTCTCTCCTTTATACGTAATGTTCAATCGCTTTTCTCACATAACCACCCGCATTATTCAGCAACATCTTCGCGGTGTCATAATTTTCATTTGTTTTGATCATAACCACTGCTGTTTTTACCTCATTATTTGCTTCTTCAAGCGTTTGACTTGCTTGCTCATAAGAAACACCTGTAATTTTACAAATAATACCTATCGCCCGTTCTTTAAGCTTTTCATTACTCACATGAACATCTATCATTAAGTTTTCATACGCTTTTCCTACTTTGATCATAGCCGCGGTAGAAATCATGTTGAGAATCATTTTATGAGCGCTTGCTGCTTTTAACCTTGTAGAACCTGTTAGCACTTCCGGACCTACTACCACCTCAATACTATGGTCCGCTTCTTTTCCAATAAGAGAATGACCATTGCAAGACAGCGCCACCGTTTTAGCTTTTACAGATTTTGCATATCTTAATGCACCAATCACATAAGGAGTGCGTCCGCTTGCAGCAATTCCAATGACTGTGTCTCGTTCATTCAAATGAATTTTTTGTAAATCTGCTGCTCCCAATTCTTCTTTATCTTCAGCACCTTCAACTGCTTTAACAAATGCTTTTTCTCCTCCAGCCATCAATCCCTGTACCTGATCGGGATTGGTACTGAAAGTAGGCGGGCATTCAACAGCATCCAATACTCCCAGCCTTCCGCTTGTTCCCGCTCCGACATAAATAAGCCGGCCTTCCTTTTGAAACGATTCACTTACAAATTCAACTGCCACCGCTACGTCTGGAAGTACTTTTTGTACAGCCAGCGCCACTTTTTGATCTTCTTTATTCATTATGTTTAGAATTTCTTTTGTACTAGCTGTATCGATCTTTGTTGTCTGCTCATTTTGAGACTCCGTTGTTAATAACGTAAGCTGTTCATTCATCTTTTTTGGCTCCTTTTTCATCTTGTAGTGACTTTATGGTTATTATAGTTCGATTGAAATATAATTTCAATTATTTATTTTTATGTTTGAAATTATATTTTAAATGAGACATAAAAAAAGATTTCAGGCATATATCCGAAATCTTTTTTTGTCTATCTATGATTGCTGAGCAAATGTTAACAGATACTCATCTTGCATTAAAACTTCGTAATCTTTTTCACCATTTCTTACGACGTGTACAGGGACTGTTTTTGCTGGAAGTAATTCAACTGGCTCACGATAGCGTTTTGCTACTCCGTTAATAAGTTCGTTGACTAACTGCTCGTTACTCAGCTCACCCGCCTGGTATTTTTCCGCAAGTGGTGTCATGACTTCCGCTAATACACTTGCATCGTTAAATCCTTGAATTTCGACTTGTACGACGTACGCATCATCTTCATCACTATACGCTGCATCTTTAATTTTATATTTTGTAGATGAAAGAGCTTGTAGAAAAGCGCTGCTTACTTCGTTTAACTGCTCATCGGTTATGTTTGAGCTCAATGATGATAAAGCACCTTTAAAATTCGTTTCAAAAAACTCTACAAACGAACTCTTTTGGAACTCCCCTTTTTCTTCTACCTGTTTCTTATCTTGCTGATTCGGATGTTTAGCAACAAATTGATCTGTATTTTGATAAACAGTTGCTTGAATTAAAGCGTCCACGTATTGTCCCGCTTCCTTGGCATAGGCAGCTTGCTTTTCTTTACTTGGCGTTTCAGTGCCGCTATCTTTAGAAGCAGCAGCGGCTTTCGCTTCCACTTTTGGTTTTGTTACATTGTCTAATTGGTTATATGTATACGTATACGTTTGCTTAGACTTTGAGTTTTCTGTTTTTCCGTCTACTTTAACTGAATACGACTGATTTTTTACTACTTTCTTTATTTGCTTCGTTTCTTTATCAATTGTCACAACAAGCGAAAAATCTTTTCCTTTAATTTGGTCAAGGTCTACAGCAGTATCGCTGCCTTGATTTGTTATTTTATAATAAGCTTTAGCATCACCTGCTATAATTTTTTGCTTTTTGTCCTTGCCTCCGTTAAATGTTAATACATACTCTTTGTCTTTTTCGGTGACGTCAAATTCATTTGGAAGGTTTTTATCATATTTTTGATAGTAGCGTATTGGATTTTGTTGAAGCTCCATAGCGTTATTAATTAAAGCCGCAACGTACTTTTTTTCTTCTCCCTGTACTTTTGTGCTTTCTTCTCCAGCCACAGCTAACGTTTCATCACCATCATGATACATCTTCAATTCTTCGCCGTTCATTTTTGTGTTAATGTAACCTGCTTTACTTTTAAAATCAAACTCTTGTACTCCATTTACTTGGTAATCAGAGGCTCCTTCTTCTTTTCCAGTGACCTTCACTTGAACATTTTTCACCTTTTCTTGCGCTTCTTTCACGTCACCCGTTAATTCCTCTGAAGACGGCATCCCACATGCCGAAAGCAATAGAGCGAATGATAGTGCTAAGCTGGTATTCATTATTTTTTTCATATAAGAAACTCCTTTTTAAATATTTTTCCAAAAATAAGAATCTATGTACTTAGTAAATACACAATTTTACCATTTATAAAACCCAACTTTACTAAATTACCATATTTACATTTAAATGGTAACTAACAAAAGAAGGAAATTGCACAATAAAAAAGTCACGAATCCGTGACTTTTTTAACAACCTTCATAACTTATTTTTGTTAACGTTTTCATTTTAATCTCTAATAATTCCATTACTTGTCCCTATCAGTACTTCTTTACCTTGTTGATTTCGATATACTGATTTAATTTTCACTTTTTGAAAACCATCTGCTTTTTCTACTTCAGTTAATATGCATTCACAGGTAACTGTATCTCCTGCAAAAACTGGACGAAGAAATTCACTCACCATTTCTCTTGCAATGTAGTTTAAGTCTCCTCCTATTTTTGTTCCAATACTAGCAGTCATAAGTCCATGTACCATTAGCCGCCCTTTTTCGTCACGTTCTATATGATGTTTGCCCCGGTCTCCAGTCATCTCCGCAAACTGCATGATTTCTTCCTCTTGAAACGTTCTTTGCCACGTAAATGTATCTCCTGCTTTACATTCCATCTTATCCATCCCCTTAAGATTATGAATTTACTTTTTAACTATATCACAAAAATGAACAGTCATTCATTTTATGTATCAAAAAAATAGCAGAATAAATATATCCTGCTATTTTTGACAAGTAGGACAGTAATAAAGCCTTCTAGAAGCAGCCTGCACTTTTAAGATAGGCGTGCCGTCAATTCGGCAAGTTTCTCCTTCACGGTTAAAAACCCAGTGGCGGTATGCAGAGCGCTTTTGCCCTTTCTTTTTTAACGTTTCAGCAAGCTTTACATTATTTGTAATGCCACCTGTTTCATAGGACTGTTTGACAAGAGAAATGGTTGCGTCAGCTGCCTTTTTAAGTTGTTCTTCCGTGCAGTCTACGGGACGAGCTGCAGGGTTAATTCCTGCTACAAATAGGATTTCACTGCGCAAGTAATTTCCAATCCCAGCTATAAAGCTTTGGTCTAACAGCAGCGACGCCCATTTTCTACGGTAAAATGGTTTAGAATAAAAACGATTTAAAAGCTCACCTGCCGTTACTTCTTCACTTAAGATATCAGGACCAACTCTTGATACAAAAGGATGAGCTGGAACTTCTTCATCACGCAATACTTCAATATCAGAAGCGCTATAAAGTAGCGCTGATTTTTTTTCATTATGAATCGCAAGGCGTAGCTGTCTGTTTGTAGATGGATAATTGTAAGATGAACGAACATACCATTTTCCATAAAGCTGATTATGTGAGTAGATGGTATAGCCGTTGTCAAAACGAATAAGCATAGCCTTTCCTTTTGTATCTACTCTTTTAATGCGAGCTCCTGTTAATACTTCTTCATAGTGCTGCAAAGATGGAAAAGCAAACCATATCTCGCTGACGGGAAGACCGATAATCGCTTTTTCCACTTCATCAGCTGCTCGTCTAATTTCTGGACCTTCTGGCATATAATGAAACTCCTTTCTTGCCTGACTTTCTTCATTTATTATTTCCGTTTTATTTCTGCTTTGCAAGAAAGAAGCGGTTGGGCTCTTCTTTTCCTAAAAGAACCTTTAAATTATGCATGACGGTTACTCTTATAGTAAAATGTTGATACCTTTTTTTACTTTCTATAGTGTTTATCTTACTTCCTTTGACTTATACTAGTTGATAACCTTTTAGAAACTTGTTAATTATCTATATATGAGGAGTTTATTATGAACAATCAATCATTTTCTCCACTATCAGCCGCCGAGATGGCTGTTATTTGGAAGCAATATATGAACGATAAAGCAATTTCTTGTATGCTCAAACATTTTCTGTGTCATGTAGACGATTTAGATATTCAAAAAGCGATTCAAGGTACACTGCACATCACAACAAAAAACAGTGATGCGCTCACTGCTATCTTTTTAAAAGAAAATATGCCAATTCCGCTTGGCTTTGGAGACGAAGACGTTGATGCTGAAGCACCAAAATTATTTTCGGATTCTTTTTATTTGCTTTATTTGAAGCATATTTCAAATGTCCTTCTGCTGTCAGCAACTACGGGTGTCGATGTTGCCGCAAGAAGTGATGTACGGTCTTTCTTTCGAAGCTTGCTGTTAAAAGCGGAAAAGCTTAACCAAACGATTACAGATTTGTTGTTAGAAAAACAAATCTTTATAGAGCTTCCTCCTATTCCTATTGCAGATGCGTCTGATATGAACGACAAAGAGCTTTTCTTAGGGAGCTATTTTGATGAAAAGCGGCCGTTAACCGTCATTGAAATTTCTCATATCGTGTCAAGCATACAGACAAACTTAATTGCAAAGGATTTAATTTTAGGGTTTGCTCAAATAGCTCCTTCTCAGGACATTCAAGCTTTTTTATTAAAGGGTAGAGAACTTGTGCAGCAGCATATTGAATCTCTGTCACAACCGCTAATGGTAGAAAACATACCTGTCACAATGAAGTGGGATTACGGAGTAGAAAAGTCTTCCGTTCCTCCATTTTCAGAAAAACTCATGATGTTTCACCTAGCTGCGATGATTACTGAAAATGTACGTGGATATGGGCTTGCGATGTCAACGAGCCCGCGTTTAGATCTCGCTTTAAACTATACAAACTTCACGACTGAAATTTTGGAATGCGCCAAAGAAGTATCAAGAATAAGCATTGAACAAGGATGGCTAGAAGAGCCTCCGCATATTCCATTCCCAAAAATTCATTTGGAATAAAAATGAGATTGGGGCATAACGAAATGAACCCAATCTAAAGACGAGCAATGAGTTGGACTGCTTGTGACACCGCTGTTGATTTCCGTGCAAGGCTTGGCTTTCAGCGGGCGCCCGCTGAGCCTCCTCCTTGCTTCTCACCTGTTGCGCTTTTCCCGCAGGAGTCTTCGCCTTGCTCTACAAACAACAGCTAGAAGCACCTGCATATATGAAACCTACGTTCATTATGATTACAAAAAAACACGAACTATTCATCCATTTTTGATGGATAGTTCGTGTTTAACTTTAACTACACTACTTTTGTCACAGCCTCATTTTTTGGATTCTCTCCACAGTAAATAAAGAAAATACGGAGCGCCGATAATGCCAATGATTAATCCAGCCGGAATTTCAATCGGAGGAGCAATTCCTCTCCCGATTAAATCTGCTGCTAGTACAAACAAAGCTCCAAGCAAAGCGGCTGTAGGAATCAATTTTTTGTGTCTCGGTCCCACTAACCGTTTGGCCACATGAGGAATAATAAGTCCTACAAAGCCAATTGTGCCAACTACCGATACAACCGCAGCCGTCATTGCCACTGCGCTTGCCAGCAATACTAGACGAATTAACTCTACTCTAGCTCCTAGTCCTCGAGCCACTTCATCACCTAAATGAATTAAATCTAACCGGGCAGCTAACAGCCAAATCAGCGGTACTAATATAACGACCCAGGGAAGTAAACCAATTAATTGATCCCATGTTCTTCCCCATAAGCTGCCGCTCAGCCAAATCAGTGCCGCATTTACGTTTGGATTTGCTTTTGAAATTAACAAGTGAATACCGGATGAACAAAAAGCGCTCACTGCTACACCTATTAATGCAAATCGAATAGGTTCTACTCCTTTTTTATAAGCAAGCAAATAGACGATTACAAAGACAAGCGAGCCTCCTGCAAACGCAGCGACGGATAAAACAGATGGGCTTGCTAAAGGCAGTAAAATAGTGACTGCAACAGCTGCTAATCCTGATCCACTTGATAGACCTAATGTATCTGGGCTAGCGAGTGGATTTCTCATAATGGACTGTACGACGACTCCGGACACAGCTAGGCCGACTCCCGTTAAAATAGCCAGCAAAATACGAGGCAGACGAAATTCTACTAAAATGGACGTCAAGTCAGGATCGCCAATACCAATAAAAGACGTAATAATGTCTAGAGGAGGTATGTTAATGTCTCCTAAGCTAAGGCTTATCACACTCAGCGCTATAATTAAGACAGAAAGAATGATAAACAGGCCGACAGACTTGAATCGAGATGGCTGCTTTTTTGTTTTATTGACCGTCTGCATATAACTCATGCCTTCCTTTCTGTTTTTTTACGTCTCGCTAAGTAAATAAAGTACGGCGTTCCGAGCAACGCTGTTACTGCACCTACAGGAGTCTCATACGGGTATGTAATAAATCGTGATAATACGTCTGCTAACAGCAATAAAGATGCACCAAGCAGCGCGCTCATTGGCAAAACGCCCCGGTAATCTACACCTATTAAATAGCGTACCATATGAGGAACAACAAGCCCTACAAAGCCAATGGGACCGGCAATTGCCACCGAAACACCTGCTAATACAATCACAACAACTGCCGTGAACGCTCTAATAGCAAAGACGCGCTGCCCAAGTCCTCTAGCTACGTCATCTCCTAAAGACAATAAAGAAGACGCTCTTCCCAGACCAAACGCAATAAGCAGGCCCGCGATGCTAAAAGGAACCAATACATGAACATGTCCCCAATCTCGCCCAATAACTGAACCGGTGAGCCAGAACATAACGCCTTCTGTTTTGCTTTCATTAAAAATCAGCAGCGTTTGCGTGAGAGACATAAGCATACCTTGTATAGCAACACCTGTTAAAGCAAGCTTTACATCACTGTCGCCTCCTTTAATCAACGAACTCATGACATAAACAATAACAGCGGCAAATGCGCCTCCTAAAAATGCACCAAATACCCCGCCAATCATGCTTACACCAGGCACTAAAACCGTTAAAAATACCATTGCCGCTGATGCGCCTGCATTAATACCAAAAATACCAGGAGAAGCTAATGGATTTCTAGTTAATGCTTGCATCAACGCTCCAGCGACAGCCAAATTAGCGCCAACAAATGCCGTTACCAGTAAGCGAGGCAGACGGACAGTTTGAATAATAGACTGTTCTTTTGATCCGTCAAAATTTAGTATAGCTTGCTTAATCGTTCCAAAAGAAATATGTATAGAACCGATGGAAATAGATAAAAACATTGAAATCAGTAAAAGAATAATAACCGCAAGAAAAATAGCTATTATACGAAGCGGAGATTTGGTTCTTTTGGATAAGCCGTGAACAGCTTTCATAGTAGACTGCGCCTCCTTTCATTTGAAAGTTCATTAAAAAGAAAAAAACAATCCCGCTGGATTGTTCTTTTCTTCGTTATTATTTGCCTTCAAATAATAACTTTTCTGCTTCATCTGCAATACCATTTGCACCTTGTACACTTCGGCGAAGAGACCATTTAAATACATCAACTTCATACACTTGATTATTTTTAACCGCTTTTAGCTCTTTCCATAATGGCTGTTTTGCTAAAGGCGTATGACCTTTTTCATTTCGCATAACAATGAGTTTGTCCGGATCTGCTTTTACAAGCTGTTCCATTGTCATTTTTACACTGTACTCTTTTGTAGGATCTGTTAATGCATTTTTGAAGCCTAATTGCTCAAGAACACCCGTTGTAAAGAAATTTGAAGTTCTAGCATTAATATTACCATTTGCATCAGCGATAACAAGTACATTGCCCGGATTTTTTGGTGCTTTTTCTTTTAAATCCTTCATTTTTTGCTTATGCTCTTCTACCACTTTTTCAACTTTTGCTTTCTTGCCAACCGCTTCTCCTACTTTTAACTCTGTATTTAGTAAATCATCGTAATTAGCATTTAAGTTTTTCAACTCAATCGTTGGCGCAATTTTCGATAATTCTTTGTATACATTTTTATGACGTTCTGAATCGGCGATAATCAAATCGGGCTTCAGCAGTTTAATCGATTCCAAGCTTGGCTGCGCTCGCGTGCCAACTGATTTGTATCCTTTGATTTCTTTTAGTACATCTTTATCAATAAGCTGTTCTGCTTTATCATCATCAGCTACTCCTACAGGTTTGATACCAGCATCTAACAATGCATCAATAAAGCCTAACTCTAATACGACTACTCGCTTTGGATTCTCTTTTACCTTTGTCTCTCCAAGCTCATGCTTGACCACTCTTGTTTTTTCACTTTTTTCATCAGCTGAATTTTCCTTATTCGTGCTGCTGCAGCCGATAAGCATTCCGATTGCCAGCATTGTAATAAAAGCCAGCAGTCCTATTTTTTTCTTATTCAAATGTCATTCCTCCTGCTTGTATCTTTATGTAGATAATCGACTCTTGAAACTGATAATCGTTATCATTATATCAGTTTTATCTATTTAAACAAGCTGATTCGTTATTTTTTACTTAAAAAAATTAGATCTATTCTATAAAAAAAGAAAGGACGCAGCAGGAGCGTCCTTTCTTTTTAATCTTCAATACAAAGATACTGAATCACTTCTTTTAAACTTTTCTCTTTCATCGATTCGATGTGTAAGTGATATCTTTCGAATGACAGATGTTTAGTTAACGGATTTGGTACAATCACACAGCGCAAGCCTGCTGCCATAGCAGCTTTCGCTCCATTAGAAGAATCTTCAAATGCTAAAGCTTCAGAGGGCTCTACTCCTAGCTTTTCAATTGCATTTCGGTAAAGAGCCGGATCTGGCTTCACTTTTTCTACATCATCGCGCGTTTGAATGACTTCAAAATAGTGCAGCAAATCTAGCTCTTTTAAAAATGCTGTTACCCAGTCTCGATATGAGCTGCTTGCTAAACCAATTTTTAATCCAAGTTCTTTTGCTTCTGCCAAGTACTCCGCTACACCTTCTCGGGCTACTAATGATTTCATTTTTTCTTGATGACGTCTTAACGATTCTTGAGCTAGTTCCTCTTTTGTGAACTCATTGTTAAACTGCTGAAGCAAGTAATCGTAAAGTGCCGTAGCATCCGTTCCCACATAAGAAGCAAACGTTGCAATCGGTAGATCTACTCCCCTGTCTTCTAACATTTCGCGGTATACTTCATACCACACTGATTCTGTATCAATAATTAATCCGTCAAAATCAAACACAACTGCTTTAATCATAATTTACCTACCTTTTTCTATCTTATCGTCCTTACATAGTAACACGTTCAAAATACGTAATCCATAAATGTGGCTTCCTTAATAAGATAGGCTTAAACAGGTAGTTTCTATCCTTACTTTTCTCCGACTTTCATCAAAGGTGACATTTCTTCTGTTTCCTTAAACTCAATGGAAGACAGCTGCCTTCTAAAACCTTTCGTTGCATACACTAAATAAACTAAACCAGCAATCGCCCAGCCAATACCAAGTAAAAAGGAGTTGCGCTCCAAGTTAAGCCATAAAACGCCAATCGCTGCTGCTCCTAACAGTGGCATAACAATGTATGACCAAAATCCCTTAGCCGACCGGTGCTGCTTTTGATGAACAGCATAGTGCGCAATAACCGAAATATTAACAAAAGAAAACGCAATGAGTGCTCCAAAATTAATAAATGATGTAGCTGTTGCCAGGCTGAAGAAAATGGCACTTGCTGATACAACTCCGACTAATACAATATTTCGCGAAGGGGTGCGCAGCTTAGGATGAACATAACCAAAAAATGACTGAGGTAAAATTCGATCGCGTCCCATTACGTATAATAAACGCGAAACGCTTGCATGCGATGACATGCCTGATGATAATGTTCCTGCAATTCCTCCAGCTAAAAAGACAATTTGAAACAGCGTACCGCTCACATACATAGCAATTTCAGGAGCCGCAGCGTCTGGATGCTTGAATCCTTCTAACGTCGGGAAAACCGCTTGAATAAAATAAGATGTCACAGTAAACATGACTCCTCCAATTAACGCCACTAAAAAAATAGCTTGCGGAATCGTTTTTTTAGGATTAGGCGTTTCTTCTGATAACATAGCCACTGCATCAAATCCTAAATAGGAAAAACACATAAGTGTAGCTCCTGCTATTAGTCCTGATGAGGTCATGTTCTGATTAAAGAAAGGCTTCATAGAAAAAAGAGTCCCTTCTCCCATTCCTCCTAGCAAGGCTTTGATTGAAACAGCAACAAACAATACTAAAATCGTCATTTGAAATACAACAAGAAATGTATTGAAATTGGCGGTGAAATTAACGCTTCGTAGATTTAGCAGCGTAACGATAATGACGAAGCTGACAACCCAAATCCACGATGGTACCGAAGGAAAAATAGATGATAAATAAATTTGAAAAATAAGTGCGTTAACCATCGGTAAAAAGAGATAATCCATTAGTGCAGACCAGCCAACTAAGAATCCTAAATGTGGATTGATTGTCTTTTGCGTATATGTATAAGCTGACCCTGCATTTGGAAACACTTGAATCATCTTTTTGTAGCTTACTGCCGTGAGAAGCATCCCGACAAGGGCTATGATATAAGACGTGGGAACGTGTCCATTCGTCATATCAGACGCAATCCCAAACGTATCAAACACTACCATCGGAGTCATATATCCGATCCCCATTAATACAATCTGCCATAATTTCAACGACCTTTTTAATGTTACTGTTTCATGTTTCATTTATCTTCCCCCTTCACTTTATTAAGAACATTCTGACAATTTAATCCATAAATGCATATGATTTAATTTCTTTATATAAAAATGAATGACTTTCATTCATTTTTATATAAAGGGTTGTTACGTTTACTATAGCAAATATATGATTTATTTCTTTAAGTTGGTAAGGGTTGCTAACAAACTATCTTTTTCTTTTATCATATTATGAAAGCGTTTTATTTTAAATAGCTATATGTTCCTAATCTCCTGCTATATCAACGCAGAAATACCCTCTGAATAAGAGGGATTTCTGCTTACAAGCCGTTATTCAATCATCGTATCCAATGACTCTCTTTTCGTTTTCACTGCAACTAAACTAGCAAAATCATGAATGATTGTAGCTGCAAGCAACGAGGTTATCTGAGTTGGATCATAAGAAGGCAGCACTTCCACCAGGTCAAATCCAACATAGTTAAATTCTGTCAGAGAACGAATCATTTGCAGCGTTTCTCTGCTGCTGAATCCGCCTACTTCAAGCGTTCCTGTTCCTGGTGCACAAGAAGGATCAACAAAATCAATATCAAACGTTAAAAAGCACGGCGTATCTCCAATCGCTGTCTTCATTTGCTCTAAAACCACTGAAAATCTTTGATGTTCAAGCTCCCCTGCCGTTACTACATGATAACCGAGGTCTTTGCTTTCTTGAACATCTCCCGGATGATTTAATGTTCCACGGATACCAATTTGAAAGACCTTCTTTGAATCTACTAGCCCTTCTTCATATGCGCGTATAAAAGGAGATCCGTGCCAATATTTTTCATCGTAATACGTATCCCACGTGTCTGTATGAGAATCAAAATGAATCATAGCCACTGGACCATATCTTTTAGCAGCAGCACGAAGGCTTGCTAAGGTAATCGAATGATCTCCTCCAATTCCAATTGGAACAATTCCTCTATCCATAAGAGTGCCTACCGCTTCTTCCATTAATTCATAGCTTCTGTGAATATTATGCGGAATAACGGGCACATCACCAATATCGATAGCATTTGTATCATCGAATGGATATACATTGTGTACCGGGTGATAAGGAAACAGCGTCATGGAAGCTTGGCGAATTGCCTGAGGTGCAAAGCGCGCACCTACTCTGAAAGATGCTGCCGTATCAAACGGCATCCCTACTAGCCCTACTTTTGCATTTCCTCTTTCCGCTGGAAGCCTCATAAATGAGCCTGTTGTACAAAATTCTGGTTTGACATCTGGGGACAATGGATATTTCATGATTTACTCCTCCGTTTCGATAATTTCAGTTAGTCGCTAGGCATTTGTACTACTAAAATCATCGAAAGCAATACGGGAATAAGAAACGTTTGACGATTCATATTCATTGCTCCTTGTTACATTTATTGGTTACTTAGCTCATTTAATACTTTTTCAAATGTAGAAATGACTTGATCTACTTCTTCCGCTGAAATAGTCAACGGTGGCTCAATACGAATTGTTTTAGAGTTTACAAGCGTCCCAGCTACTAGAATTCCTTCATCAAACATACCTTTAGAAAGCGCGTAGCCAATTTCATCTTGGTGAAATTCAATTCCAATCATTAAACCTTGCCCTCTGATTTCAAGTACTTTATCTCCATGTTTTTCAGCAGCTTTCTTTAAACCAGCAAGGAAGTATTCCCCTAGCTCTTTCGCGCGGTTTGGCAGCTGTTCTTCAATCAACACGTTAATAGTTGCAATAGCCGCTGCGCAGGCAAGCGGGTTGCCTCCAAACGTTGTTGTGTGCATAAACGGATTATCAAAGAAGCTTGAAAACACTTTTTCTTTTGCTACAACCGCGCCAGCAGGCATAACTCCTCCTCCAAACGCTTTAGCAAGACATAAAATATCAGGTACAACACCGTATAGTTCTGATGCAAACATTTCACCGGTACGTCCCATGCCTGTTTGAACTTCATCAAAAATTAAGATAGCGTCGTACTCATCACATAGTGCACGCACTTCTTTTAAATAATTTTCAGGAGGAAGAATAATGCCGCCTTCTCCTTGAATTGGTTCTAATAAAACAGCTGCCACATCTTCCCCTACAAGCGCGCACGTTTCAAATGTTTTGCGCATCATGTCAATATCACCAAACGGCACGTGACGGAAACCTGGAATTAACGGCAGAAATGGTTTACGGAACATTCCTTTTGCCGTACCTGATAAAGAACCTAGACTTTTTCCATGAAAAGAACGTGTTGTGGAAATAAACGTTGTTCGATCACTATACATTTTCGCTAATTTTAAAGCGGCTTCTACACTTTCTGTTCCGCTGTTTGTGAAAAAGGAATACTTCAAATCCCCCGGTGTAATATCTGCTAAAATTTTCGCAAGCATCGCACGAAGTGGATCTAATAAGTCTTGGCTATGGAGCGCTTGACGCTGAAGCTGATCTTGAACAGCCTTGACTACTTTAGGATGACGGTGCCCCACATTATAAATTCCAAATCCGCCCAAACAATCAATGTATTTCTTGCCGTTTACATCCGTAAAACAAGAGCCTTCATCTGACCATTCAACAGCTGCGAACTGCGTATCTACCGTTACTGTTTTGCGATATTCTAAAAAGCCCGGGTTGACATGCTCACGAAATCCGTCTACTGTTTCTTTCGTAATCCACTGCGCTTCTTCAGCTGACACTTCGCTTTTTTCAATAAGTCCCAATACTTTGTTGATATATTCGTTTACTTCACCATATGCTTTGTTTACCTCTTGATTTTTCGTCACTGTATTCATTTTAATATCGCTCCTTCTCTACTTTTTAATTTTTAAACCAGCCGATTGGCTCTACTTGTAAATTAATATTAATTTGTTTTACTTCTTGAAATTCTTCCAATCCAAACGTGCCCAGCCCTCGACCAATCCCGCTCTGCTTATATCCGCCCCAAGGCGCTTCGTTAAATGTAAAATGATACGTGTTTACCCAAGTGATGCCCGCACGCAGCTTTTTAATCACTCGAAGAGCTTTTGCGCCGTCGGTTGTAAACACACTGCCTGCCAAACCATATTCCGTATCATTTGCAAGCTTAATAGCTTCTTTTTCGTCTTTAAACGTTTGAATAACAACAACGGGTCCAAAGATTTCATCTTGCACAATTTTCATATTTGACGTAACGTTGCTAAAAACCGTAGGTTCTACAAAGAATCCTTTTTCCAATCCACTGCTGGTGATTCGATTGCCTCCGCATACAAGGTGAGCGCCTTCTTGCTTTCCAATTTCGATGTACTTTAATACTTTTTTCATATGTTCTTCACTTACAAGAGGGCCCATTTCAATCTCTTGTTTCATTCCATTTCCTACTTTAATTTTTTGAGCACGCTCTGCAAAACGTTCAATAAATTTCTCAGCGATGCTTTCTTCTACTAAAATACGAGAACCTGCAGCGCAAATTTGGCCGCTACCTGCAAAAATTCCAAATAAGGCATAATCTACAGCTGTTTCAAAATCAGCGTCAGCAAATATAATGTTCGGTGACTTTCCTCCAAGTTCTAAAGAGACTTTCGTTACATTCTCTGCTGCTTGACGCATAATGTGTTTTCCTGTTACCGTTCCGCCTGTAAAGGAAATCTTATCAACACGCTTATCTTGAATAAGCGTATTTCCTACAGTATCTCCGGCTCCCATAACAAGGTTTGCTACTCCTTTTGGCAATCCTACGCTTTCTAAAATCTCAAAAAGTTTTGTAGGAGTAACCGGTGTCACTTCAGAAGGTTTAAATACAATCGTATTTCCTGCAGCTAAAGCAGGTGCAATTTTCCACACGCTCATCAACAGCGGATAATTCCAAGGTACAATCAGCCCGCACACCCCAATTGGTTCTTTTATAACCATTGCTTGCATAGGTGCAGGAACACTGTACGTTTGACCGTCTGGCTTTGTAATTAATCCAGCGTAATATCTAAAACAAGCAGCTGCGTCTTCCACATCAGCCTCAGCTTCGCGATAGGGCTTTCCGTTGTCCATTGTTTCGAGCGCTGCTAATTCCTCTTTCGCTTCCTCAAGCTTATCGGCAATTTTAAATAAGATAGCTGCTCTTTCAGATGCAGAAATCTCAGACCAAATTCCGCTGTCAAAGGCTTCCCGTGCAGCTGTAATCGCTGTTTTCATATCTTCCGCGCTGCCTTCTGCAGCATATCCAATTACTTCACCTGTTGCTGGGTTAACAGTAGGACGCTGCTTCTCTGCTTTTCTCCACTCTCCGTTTATATACATATTTAAAGTTAACGTTTTAACGGCTGTACGATCCATAAGATACCTCCTTGTTAAATAACGACTGATTGTCAGTCATTTTAATAGAAAAAACTTATATTTCTGATAATTTATTGTATATTTTGAATGAATGTCAGTCATTTTGATAGGTGTAATATCAGCAGTGCTAATATTACACGAAAGGCACAAGAGAACGCTTTAAGAATTGAAAAAGTTCTTCCTTTGATTGTTCAAGTGTGACATCTTGCTCTCGCCCGATATAAAAAAGTTCAGCAGCGTTTTCAATCAAGTTGATCATCGTTTTAGCTGTCCATTTAACGTTAAGCTGTTTGATGAGTTCTTCTTTTTTCACAGCCTCATTTAATACCTCTTCAAACCAGTTGTAATAAGGTAAATAAATAGCTTCCCATGTTTCTAATGAATAGTCAAAAGCGAGCCCCGAATAGCATAAAACAAGAACATCTCTATATTCATCCGTTGTTTTATACGTTTCGTCAATCATTACCTCTAATGTACTTAAAAAATTTGTTGCTGTTTTAGCTCTTTCTTTGATTTTGTCAAGCGATAAAGAAAGTAAGTTCTCTGCAATAGCAGGAACAAGGGCATTTTTAGATCTGAAATAAAGATAAAAAGTTCCTTGAGCTACACCTGCACGCTTCACAATGTCTGAAATTGACGTTTTATCAAGCCCCTTTTCAGATATAACTTCAATCGCTGCCTGTAAAATCTTATCGTATTTTTCACTTGTGCTTGTAACCAAATCTTTCCCTCCACCTATAAAATGAATGACTTTCATTCATTTTACTATATGCAATGAAAATTATGCAAGAGAAAATTTTCTGAATCTTTAAATTTAATCAAAAAATCGGTCGTTTTCCAGCTTTAAAAATATTTTTTATTTTATCAATTTTCTCCTACGCTTCTTATGTGTCTTGCTGTTATTTCCACTCCTTTTAAAATTCAAGGTAAAAGCTGATGTAACGATCTTTAAGCACCTATTCTTCTTAAAAATAACTTTATTAGAAAGATATTTTTCCTCGTTCATTTATACAGCTTGATTGTCCAATTACTCTTCACTTGAAGTTGACGGAGTAAAAAAAAGAGTGGTAACATGTAAAACTGATTCTACAGTCACTTATTTCATCCATTTATTTCCCATATTTTCTCTTAACTACGATGTACATTTTTAGCTAAAAATAACTTTATAACGCCGAAAAATCACCCACTCTATTTCACATTTTATATTTTCTATGTTTACCACCTAAAAAAACCGGGTATACACTTCGTTGTGTTTAGCATCCGTTCTACATATCAGTCAGATTGATTTAAAACTTTATAAAGGAGTTACACTGCATGAAGAAACCATTGTTAATCAGCATGATTTGTTTTCTTCTAGTTATTACTTCAGCTTGCGGCAACGGTAACGGGACATTTAAAGATAAAAAAACCATTACCATCGGCATGAATAACTATACCGAAAACATCGCCTACACGTACGTGTGGAAACACATTTTAGAAGATCGAGGCTACAAGGTTAGAACTGTTTTCTTAGAGAAAGCCGGTGTTTGGGTAGGAACAGCTAATGACGATATTGATATTTCATTTGCACCATGGCTACCTACAACAGATGCGCCTTTTTACAAAAAATATAAAGATCAAGTGAACATCGAAGACCCTTGGCTTAAAAACGCGCGCTTAGGATTCGCAGTTCCCGCCTATATGAAAGATGTGAACACAACGGAAGACCTTGCTAAGGTTGCTTCTGATGTCGATAACAAAGTAATTGGAATTGACCCAGGCTCCAGTATTAACGGATTAGCCGAACAGGCGTTAAAAGATTATAACCTTAAAAGCTATACGCTTGTAAAATCGTCTGAGGCAGCTATGCTCAGTGAACTGCGCAAAGCCTATGATGCCAAAAAACCAATTGTTGTTACTATGTGGAATCCTCACTGGGCTTTTGCAGACTTTGATATCAAATACTTAAAAGATCCTAAAAATTCGTTTGGAGACCCTGACAACATTTACACAATGACAAGCAAGGAATTTAAAAAGACAAATCCTCAAGTCATAAAATGGATGAATAATGCACAGATGAATGATAAATTAATCAGTCCTCTTCTGTCACAAGTTGAAAAATCTTCGAATCCTGAAGAAGCAGCGCAAGAATGGGTAAACAAGCATAAAAAGCTAATCGACAGTTGGACAAAAGAGTAATGAACGTAAATGAAAACAACAATTGAGGTGGACATATGGAACACGTAAAATTAAAAGTACAAAATATAACCAAAGTGTTTGGTAAGAATCCGTCAAAAGCGATTGATTTACTTCAAAAAGGAAAAACAAAAAAAGAAATTCTAGAAGAAACAGGAATGACAATCGGGGTTAATCAAGCAAACTTCGAAATTAAATCCGGTGAAATCTTCGTTATTATGGGCCTGTCTGGAAGTGGTAAATCCACTTTAGTTCGTATGTTTAATCGCCTTGTTGAACCAACATCTGGATCTCTTATTTTAGACGGTGACGATGTAGTAAAAATGAACAAAGAGGAACTTCGCGACATGCGCCGAAAAAAAATGAGCATGGTTTTTCAAAACTTTGCCCTATTCCCTCACCGTACGGTTCTTGATAACACAGAATACGGATTAGAAGTTCAAGGTACACCAAAAGCCGAGCGTGAAAAGAAAGCAAAAGAAGCGCTTGAATTAGTAGGTTTGAAAGGGTACGAAAATCAATACCCTGGTGAACTGAGCGGCGGTATGCAGCAGCGCGTCGGACTGGCCCGAGCACTTGCCAATGATCCTGATATTTTATTAATGGATGAAGCATTCAGTGCACTAGATCCGCTTATTCGTAAAGACATGCAAGATTTCTTACTGGAGCTTCAAGAAAAAATGGAGCGAACAATCATTTTTATTACCCATGATCTTGATGAAGCTCTTCGAATCGGAGATCGCATCGTTTTAATGAAAGACGGCAGTGTTGTTCAGGTAGGAACACCTGAAGAAATTATGACAAACCCTGCCAATGATTATGTTGAGCGCTTTGTGGAAGACGTTAATGTAGCTAAAGTATACACAGCTGAAAGCGTGATGAACCGTGCCGAATCTATTACCGTAGACCGAGGTCCGCGCGTGGCTCTTAAAATCATGCAAGAAGCTGGTTATTCAAGCATCTACGTCGTAGACAAGAAAAAAACTCTTTTAGGAGTTGTAACTGCAGATGATATTAGCCGTGCCATTAAACAAGATAAACTGACAGCAGACGTATTAGATACGGATATTCCAACTGTTACAACAGATACGCTACTAGAAAACTTGTACGACAAAATGGTTATCAGCCGCTTTCCGCTACCGGTTGTAGATGAAAACCATCGTCTGCGCGGCATCATTAAAAAAGAACGAGTGATTGAAGCACTCGCCGGTACTGATAGTAATGAGGTGAACGTAAATGAATAGTATTCCTAAAATTCCCGTTGGCAATTGGATTGACCATTTTGTCACGTTTTTAAATGATAATATCAAAGGTTTTTTTGATGTTATTTCAGCTATTGTCGATGGTATTGTAAGTTTTATTGTACTAGTGTTAACTTTTCCACCAGCATTAATTTTAATCTTAATTGTCGGAATCATTGCTTGGTTTTCAAGTGAAAAATGGTCATTTACTATTTTATCGATGATTGGCCTGTTATTTATTCTTAATCTTGGCTACTGGCAAGAAACCATGGACACACTAGCCCTCGTTTTAACAAGCGTACTGATTTCGATTATAGTAGGAATTCCGCTTGGCATTTGGGCATCTCAAAGCGAAAAGACGGCTCGAATTATTACGCCAATCTTAGACTTTATGCAAACAATGCCCGCATTTGTTTATTTGATTCCAGCACTTTTCTTTTTTGGGATCGGTGTGGTGCCAGGTGTTATCTCGTCTGTTATCTTTGCAATGCCTCCGACGATTCGCTTAACGAACCTAGGTATTCGCGAGGTACCCGCTGACTTAGTAGAAGCAGCAAATGCCTACGGTTCAACAACAAAACAAAAATTATTTAAAGTACAGCTTCCATTAGCTACAAAAACCATTATGGCAGGAATTAACCAAAGCATCATGCTATCTCTTTCAATGGTTGTTATTGCCTCTCTTGTAGGTGCTCCGGGACTTGGTGCGGAAGTATACCGTGCAGTTTCTCGACTTGAAGTCGGCACGGGCTTTGAAGCTGGAATTTCAATCGTTATTTTAGCGATTATTTTAGATCGTATTACGCAATATTTTGGAAATCGTTCAAACCAACGAGCATAAGTAAAAAAAGAAGCCAACTCCGGTGAGTTGGCTTCTTTTTATTTATTTTTGTAACACGCTACAAAGATTGCTTCCCCTTGAAACGATTCAATTCTTTGTTGATTCGTTTTGATGTCAAAAAACTGCTTAAATCCGCTTGGTATATTCAGCATATATTGGGTAAGCTCACGCTTTGTCTCTTCCGGAACATTCATCATCCCGCACCAGTCATCAAATAAAAAACGCTTTGGAAAAGTTGTCAGCACTTCTGTACGGAACCCTTGCATTTCCAGCATAGAAAGCCACTCTGTTTTTTTATAAGCACGATAATGGCTTGGATCTCTTGTCTTTTCAACTCGATTATAAAACTCGTCATAAGCATTCACTTCCGGTGCTACATTATCAATGAGCAAGAACTGTCCGCCTGACTTTAACACTCGGTATACCTCTTTGATGAACTGTTTAATATTAGGAAAATGGTGCGGTGCAATTCTGCACGTTACCGTATCAAACTGGTCATCTTGAAATGGCATTTCTTCAGCATCTCCTTGAACAAACGATACATTTTCATGACCATTTTCTTTAATAAAGCCTTCAGCACTTTGCAGCATTTGAGGAGTTAAGTCAAAAGCCGTTACTTCTTGAAAGACAGGTGCTAGCTTATTTGCCACGTGTCCTCCTCCTGTTGCTACATCAAGTAGCTTTCCTCCTCTATTTTCTTCAGCAATTTCCGCTAAAACAGCTAAATCTTTGCCTTTCGCATGACCTTTACTTTTGACGTACTTTCCAGCATTCCCCCCGAACTGACTGACCACCATTTCTTTATTACTCATCTATTCTCCCCCCATTTTCCTCTTTAAAACTCTCTATTACTTTGCCTAGTGCATTCACATATTTATTATGAAACGTGTGAATGTATTCTTTTTCTTTCTCCCCATTGATGAAACATGCGAAACAGCGGAGGAAGAAGCAGCCAAATGGTTAAAATTCGAAGCACTTGGACGGCTACTACCAACGTCGAATCGGCTTGCAATACAATTGATGTAGTCGCCATTTCTGCAATGCCTCCAGGAGCAAACGCTAAAATAGACGTAATAAGCCCGATTCCAGTTATTTTGGAGACGAATAATGCACAAACAAACATAGCAGCAATTAAGCCGATTGTATTAATAAGCGCAACAACTATAATTTTTTTTACGCCGATAAACATTTCTTTATGAAAGCGGGAACCAATGCTTGACGCGATAAAAATTTGCGATAAAATCATCACAGAATGAGGCCAGTATGCTTGCAGATTATAGCCCGCGTACGATGAAGCAGCTGTTTGAACAACCGCAACAGTAAGCATTCCCCCTACTAACCAAGGAGCAGGAAATTTTAGTTTTTTTCCTATATAATAGCCTACTACTGCTGTAACAATTAAAACGCCTGTCCATAGCAGTGATTCCCACCCAAAAATACTTGGAGTAGCTGCCACTGCATGCCGACCTGTATTACTTCCCCAATAGACCACAAATAAAGGAACAGCAAGCACAACTAAAAACACGCGCATTGTTTGAATGATGCTTACAACTGCCGTATTGGCCCCTACCTCTTCAGCCATGCCTGGCATTGCGCTCATTCCTCCAGGAGTCGTGCCGAAAAAGCTTGTTAATAAGTCTATGGAACTGAACTTCCATAGCAAATAACCGGATAAAAGAGAAAAAACAACGGACAGCAAAAGCATGATCGTAATGGTGGACCAGTGAGATTGAAACGTAGTTAATACAGACAAGTTAATCTTTTGACCTAATTCAATCCCTAAAATACACTGTCCTGCGTACAGCCAATATTTTGGAATACCTTTTTTGCTTGTTTGAGATAAAAAACGCGGCTTTCGGAAAGCTAGAATAGCAGCTAAAATGAGGGTCCCAATCATCCAGCCAATGGATAAACCTGTTAACGATAAAAGAAATCCTCCGACGCTTGTTAATAAAATAAAAAATATAGATTGTAAAAAAATAATTCTTGCGTTCATATCTACTTCCTTCCTTCTACAAGGCTTTTCTTTCTTACACCGAACATTCTTCTTCTTAACTATAGTATAATTTTAGAGATAATTAAAATATCGAAATTTTATTATAAACCATTCATTTTTTTTATTCCTGGAGGGGTAGTATGGACGATCGAGATTGGCTTATTCTACAAGTGTTGTATCGAGAAAAAAACATTACAAAAGCAGCCAAGGAGCTGTTTATCTCTCAGCCTGCGCTTACGCATAGACTGCAGCAGATGGAGAAGGAATTTCATGTTCAGATCGTGAACAGAGGACGCCGCGGCGTTCAATTTACACCGCAGGGGGAATATTTAGTGAAGTGCGCAGAAGAAATGCTGCTCACGCTTCAAAAAATAAAAGAAAATGTGTTAAACATGGATGATCAATTAACCGGTACTTTACGTCTAGGAGTGTCTAATTTTTTCACTGACTACAAGCTCCCTGGACTATTACGCTTATTCAAAGAGCGATTTCCTGACGTTGAATTCAAAGTCACGACCGGATGGAGCAGCGACATGGCCCACTTACTTTATAAGCACGATGTTCATATTGCGTTTGTAAAAGGTGATTATAACTGGCAAGATCAGAAAGAGCTGCTTTTTAAAGAAACGATTTGCATTGCGTCTGCACAGCCTGTTGACATAAACAACCTTCCCAATATACCTCGAATTGACTATCACCAAGATCGTTTTTTAAAAACATCTGTTGATAACTGGTGGGCTGAAAATTACTCTCAGCCTCCCCTTGTCAGTATTGAAGTGGATAAAGCAGAAACATGCAAAAAGATGGTTGTAAACGGACTCGGTTATGCGATTTTGCCGAGTATGCTGCTTGATGACGCAGCAGAGATTTACAGATACACGTTAAAAACAAAAGACCAGCAGCCTTTAACGCGCAGTACATGGATGTTTTATCATGAGGATTCATTAAAAATTAACATCGTAAAAGCTTTTATTGAGTTCATTCAAAACTTGGATTTAAAAGATGTACACTGATAGAAAGAGGTTGAAACAAACGTAGTTTAGCCGAAATGAAAAAATGAACCATTAATCAAAATGTTTGATTAGTGGTTCATTTTTTGTTGTAGTAAACATAGGTTTCATCTGTTTCGTTCCTTCTAGCAGTTGATTGTAGGGCAAGACGAAGACTCCTGCGGGAAAAGCGGGACAGGTGAGACCCCGCAGGAGCGTAAGCGACGAGGAGGCTCATCGCCCGCCCGCGGAAAGCGAAGTCTTGCACGGAAATCAACTGCGGTGTCTAAAGCAGTTCAGCTCATATATCCCATTTGTTCATCTTTAGATTAGATTCATTTCGTCATGTCTCAACCTTTTCTTTATCATGTCTACTCGTCATTTGTTCCGCCCATTAAGTCAGAATACAGCTTGCTTTGCTGTTCAAGAAAGACTTTAGCACCGCTGCTGTTTTTATAAAAAGAGGTTAAATCGTTATCTTTAAGCAGCTGTTCCCATTCTTTTGTATGAACCATTTCATACACTGTCTTATTCCAATATGCTACCTGCTCTTTGGTCATATTAGGCGGTCCCATTAGGCCTCTCCAATGGCTAAATGTTACGTCAATTCCCGCTTCTTTCCACGTTGGGATCTCTTTTAACTCTTCTAGCCTGCTGGGAGAAGAAACGGCGAGTATTCTTACCTGCCCTTGTTCATACTGCTTTTTTACTTCTGATAATGACATAGGTGCTACATCTAGCTGATGATGAACGAGCGCATCGATCACTTTATGACTGCTGTTGTAAACGAAGAACTCAAGCTTGGAAGAGTCTACGCCTGCTTTTTTATTCAGCTGCATGAACGATAAATGATCGTCGTTTCCTAAGCGAGGTGATATTCCTACTTTCATGCTGGATTCACTTTGATTTAACGTGCGTATGAGCTGTTTTAAATTATATATAGGAGAGTTAGCAGGAACTACGATGACCTCCCATTCAGATGTTAAAATAGCGAGCGGAGTAAAGTCTTTATAGGTTAATTGACTTTGCCCTAGCAAATTATTTGTAATCAGCAAGCTGGAATTTCCGGAAACAATATTCCCTTCTTTTCTCTGTTTAATATATTTCCATCCTTCTTCACCTTGCCCACCTATTTTATTACTAACAGAAACGGGTACCTTCACAATTTTCTTTTCCGTTAGCACTTGTTGAATGGCTCTTACTGTTGCATCTGCTCCTCCGCCTTTTGCACCGGCTGCCACAATTTCAATTTCCCCCATATCAATACGGTCTTTTTTAGAGGGAGAAGAACAGCTAACAAGCAATACACTTATAAACACTATCATGAGCTTTTTGATCATATATACCATCCTTCAAGGCTAATGCTACGCTAAATAGTACTTACGTTCCGGCCGTCCAATAATCCCATAATCATATTCAACGTGACATTCACCAGTTGATACTAGATACTCTAAATATCGTCTAGCTGTCGTTCTAGATACTCCCATGTGTTGTCCCATCTCTTCGATCGTAATTCCTTTGATGCTTTTTAAAATGTCTTTTGACTTTTGTAATGTGATACCATCAATACCTGAAGGAAGAGATTTATCCGCTTTTGGCTTTGTTCTGACATGTCCAAAGTACGCATCAATAAATGATTGATCAACTTCTTCATGCGTACTAAACAGTTCCTTTTTCTCTTGATACTGTTTAATAGCATTAATGAAGGATTCCATCATAACCGGCTTAATCAAATAATTAACGACGCCGTTTCTCAAGCAGATTTCTACAATGTTTTTTTCTGTTGCAGCCGTTACCACGATAACGTCAACTTGTGGAAACTGCGCTCTGATTTTCGGCAGTAAATCTGTTCCCATTTCATCTGGCATATAGATGTCTAAAAGAAGTAAATCAACTTTCTTCTCCTTTAGCATTTCAAGCGTCTCTTTTGCATTCAACGCTTTACCTACAACTTCTACACCATCTACTTCTAATAAAAATCGCTCTTGAACTTGAGCAATTCGAAAATCGTCTTCTGCAATTGCCACTCGTAACATTTCGACTCTCCCCTTACTTCTCATGATTCAGTTTTTTGGAAGGTAAACTGAAAAAATGGCTCCTCCTTCTGGCTGATTATACACTTCAATAGATCCTCCAAGTTCATCTACCATTTTCTTTATATTTGCCAGTCCGTATCCTCTGTCTGTACCTTTGGTTGAAAAACCTTTTGTGAAAATTTGATTTAGTACTTCTTCTGATATACCAGGTCCGTTATCCATCACTTCAATAATTAAATCATGACCAATATCGGTAATAAAAAACGACACTTCTTTTTCAGACTGCTGACTCACCGCTTCAAATGCATTATCAATTAAGTTCCCAATAATGATAATGAGATGAGAAATTTCAATATGTTTTGGGAGCGTATCGAGTGTACTCTCCGAATCAACCGAAAAGTGAATTTTCTTTTCAGATGCTTTTCCAATCTTCCCAAGCAATATTGCTTGAACTTTAGAATCTAATATCTGATCAAATAGAATACGATTTTGTGTTTGGTGTACGGCTGATTCTTTTTGAATAAACTCAAATGCATCTTTGTACTGCCCTAACTGCAGCAAACCCGACAAAACATACAGCTTATTCGTAAACTCATGCGTTTGAGCTCGTAAATCCTCTGAATACTTTCGTACTTCTGAAATCGTATTGATTAAGCTTTTTAATTCTGTCTTATCACGAAAACTAGCGACCACTCCTACAATTCGCTGATGTTCAATAATGGGTGTTAAGTTTAAGATAAACGTTTTTTCATTCAAAAAAATCTCTTGGTCGCTTCGGGCTATTCCTGTATCTAGCACTTCAATCATATTCGTATAAGGAAATACTTCAATGATATGATGATGTAAATATTCCATCTGTAGTCCGAGCATATTTTTAGCTGATGTATTCATCATCGTAATAAAGCCTTGATGATCAATAGCAATAATTCCTTCTTTTATCGACAGTAAAATCGCATTTCGTTCACGGTATAAAGAAGCGATTTCATGGGGCTCAAGACCGAGAGTATCTTTTTTAATACTTTTAGCTAAAAAAATACCCCCGATCATACCAAGCAATAAAACCGCTAGTGAAAATAGGATAATTTGCTGAATACGCGTAATGAGCTGAGCATGAACATGAGACTTTAAAAACTCAACCGTCACCACTCCCACGACCTCCGTATACTTTCCGTGACTGATGACAATAGGCGCTTTCCCCATAATTGCAGGACCTGTGGTTCCCTCTCCGTCAAGCGTATAATATCCGCCGAATAATAGTGCTCTATCGTTAACCGCCTCTTTGTTTTTCTTTCCTATCCATTTTTGATTAGAATGAGAATAGATGATTTGCTCACGGTTTTGAACCACAATACTTGCTGCTCCGATTTGTTCCCTCACTTGCTCGGCAAGCGGCTGAATATAGCGACTCGGCTGTTTTTTTTGAAAAGCAGCTTTGACTTCCGGCATAAATGATATTGATTTGGCTGCTTGAAGAGCCAGCTGCTCAGCTTGCCTTTTAGATTCTACAAACTGCATGTAAGAGAAAATACTCGCTAAAAGAACAATAACAGTTATGATTAATGCTGCGGATAAACCTACGATTTTTGTTTGCAGCGATACTTGAAACCTTTTTTTCATTTCATCGCACCTTTAGCCTTTACCTTATAGTTCTATTCTTCTTCTATTTTATCAAAATTTTTTGTATATCCGCTCCTTATTCCAAAAGCTTTTTAGACAAAAAAACTTATCAATCCCAAAATCGGAATTGATAAGTTTTTAGGTTCATGATCTTTACAGCGTAATAACTCCTGTAATAATAGCTACTAAAAGCATCACCATCGCTGTTCCAATCGTCCACTTTAAAGTAAAGCGCTGGAATTCACCAAGTTCGACTTTTGCCATACCGACCAATAGATACGTAGAAGCAACTAAAGGACTTAGTAAGTGAACAGGTTGACCAATCAATGAAGCGCGGCCAATTTCTGCAGCATCAATACCGTATGCTGAAGCTGCTTGAGCAATAATTGGTAAAATCCCATAGTAGTAAGCATCATTTGACATAAAGAACGTAAATGGCATACTTGTGATGGCTGTAATCACAGACATGTAAGGCCCTAAAGCATCTGGAATTAATCCTACTAAACTATTACCCATTGCATCTACCATTTTTGTACCTGATAAAATGCCTGTGAATACGCCTGCTGCGAATACAAGAGATACAACAGCAAGTACATTACCAGCATGTGCTGTGATACGCTCTTTTTGAACTTCTAAATTTGGATAGTTAATCATGATAGCGATTGCAAATCCAATCATAAATAGAATTTGAAGTGGCATAACTGCTGTGATAAGTCCTACTAATAATAGAGCTGTTAAAGCAAAGTTTACCCATAAAAGCTTCGGACGCTTGTACTCGATTCCTTCAGCAGCGGCTGCTTCCGCAAAAGCTACTTGAGCATTTGTGACGTCCTGAATATCAATAACACCTAAGCGCTGGCGCTCTTTTTTTCCGAAATAGTAAGCTGTGAATAATAACCAAACAGCTCCACCAATCATGGCTGGAATCATTGGTGTAAACACCTGTGAAGCATCTAACTTCAGTGCGCTCATCACACGAGCAGTAGGTCCTCCCCAAGGTGTTAAGTTCATAACTCCACTGCCCATAATAGCGATACAGGCTAAAATCATCGGCTTCATGTTTAGCTTTTTATAAAGCGGAAGCATCGCTGAGAGCGTAATCATATATGTTGTTGTTCCGTCTCCGTCTAATGAGATAATAAGAACTAAAATAGCTGTACCAATTGTGATTTTTAGTGGATCACCTTTTACGATTTTTAAAATTCTTCCTACAACTGGATCAAACAAACCAGCATCAATCATAATCCCAAAATATAAAATAGCAAACATTAACATAACGCCTGTAGGTGCTAATTCTTTTACACCATTTAAAGCCATTTCTCCAATATCACTTGTGAATCCCCCTATGATTGCAAACAATACTGGAATAACCATTAAAGCAATAAGCGGCGTTAATCGTTTTGTCATAATCAAAAACATAAATGTACAAACCATCAAAAACCCAAGAATAGCTAACATTATTACCCCTCCTATTTTTGAATCCGCTTTCATAACAGTGGAAGCGATTCGTTTGTATGTATGACCCGCATATGTATGCCAGTTCGTCTATACGATTACAACATCGCTTGTTCACTATTAAGTTGTACCTTAAAACTTTAAAATTTTCTGTTTTTTCTTAAAATAATCATAATTTACAGGAGGGTATAGTGTAAATAATTCGTACTATAAAAACTTTTAAAACTTTATGGGTAATTAAATCCTTTTTGTTCATTGGAAGGATAAAAGAAAGGAAGAGGAAAAAGATAGGAAAATGAAAAACGGAGAGAGAGGAACTATTCCCTTGAATTATTCAATTTGAACTCTAAGAGAATAAGCTCCAGGATGAGGAGTTTTATTCCATTGAGTAAGAGATTCCTCTAAAAATGGAATGTTTTTCAACTTCTTTGTTTGGAACTTTTCTATTTTTGAATATTTCTCTAAAGCATACGTATTAGCAAACATTTCCTGCGTTCTATTTCCTTCCTTTAAAAGCGTTCCATTTGTCATACGATCCACATGATGGCCTAATTCATGCAGAATGATAAAAGCAAATTGATGAGGCTTTTTATTTTTTGTTGTATCGATAAAGACAATAGGACATTCCGTTACTGTATATTTAATATAGTCAATTTCAAACTGAAGTTTGCGCTTCTCTTTTGGAAGATTATCATTAAACTGGCCATAGTACACGCCTAGCACATCTTTTCCTTGCACCTTTACACTGCCTAAGCAATACACGCCTTTTAGCCCCTCCCAGTCTTTTTCGTCTGTTACATTAGCAATTTCCTGCAGGGCGGCTTTTTGCTTCGCACTCATGACTCCGTGAAACGTTACGCCATAAATTTGGATTTTTTCACTACGCTTAAACATCTTCTTGCCTCCTTTGCTAAATTCCTTCTACAACATATTATTTATTAATAAGTATATTCATTCACAATACTTGGTTAAAAACATGAAGTTAATGTCAAGATTCCCGTTTTAATGTTTTTTAACCCTGCTTATATGCTGCTTCGTTTATTTTCTATTTTTACTATATTACATATATAGCCATTAATAAAATATCATTTTTTTATGATTTATCATTACTTTTTTTTATTTCTATTTTTGTTTATCGATAATCTGAAGCCTGCGTATCATTTTTAAATTTAAAACCATTGCTATATAAAGAAAAGGATAACAAAAAAACGAGTATAGCGTCTTCCATTCGTTATAATAAAACACTTCTGTTTGGGCAGAAATGTATTCAAACAGTGTTGTAAGAATTACCCACACTGTAATATATAAAGCTTTTTTAGCCAAACTCTTACTCCCGGGATAAAAATTTAAAAATACACTATTCGTCGCAGGATAAATAAAAATAAAGACTAAAAGATATTCAAAATCTACTCCTTTTGTAAAGAAGCCATAAAGATCATATTTAACATCAAGATATATATCTGCTACCGATCCTAAAAACATAACAAACAAAGAGGTTGTGTACATTTCTATCCAGCTGATACGTTTTGGCATGACTAGTACACTCAAAATAGAAATCACCGTTGTAAGAATTAAGAGCACCATGCTGAGGACCTCGTTTTCTATAGGAGATAGAAACAGCTTTCCCATTGGATATTAAATTCATTCTGAAGGCTAAAAAATTAAGACTTCGTAAAAAAAGAGATTGAGGCATAACGAAATCAAGCCAATCTAAATACGAACTGAGATAAATGATTTGGACTCCTTGGTACGCCGCTGTTGATTTCCGTTCAAAACTTCACTTACCCTTCTGCGGGGTCTCAGCCACTCCACTTTCCCCGCCGGAGTCTTCGCCTTGCCCTCTAATCAACAGCTAGAAGCAAATATATAATCTACGTTCACCATCACAATAAAAAATCCGAACGAGTTGGATTCTCTATCAAGAATCTCGATTCATCGTTCGGATCTTTCTTCAACTGAACTACTTTTGTTTCAGCTTCTTTTTGTTAACGAAAGGAAATGATGCAAGAACCAAGCTCTTGCTGTCCCCATTTAAGTGAAAGCTCATCATGATGAGTAAGCGGACCTACTCCCTCAGGTGTCCCTGTAAAAATAAGATCTCCTTTATCAAGACCAAAATGTTTTCCTGTAAAATCAATAATCGTTTGTAAGTCAAAAATCAAATCTTTAATATTCCCCAGCTGCACGCGTTCATTGTTTTTCACTAACGAAAAGTCTTTCTTCTTAGATGCTTCTACTCCTTCAAATGGAATAAAGTTTCCCACGACCGCTGAACGTTTGAATCCTTTTGCAAGCAGCCAAGGGTGCTTTTTTTGTTTTAATTCACTCTGCACGTCTCGAAGGGTCAAGTCTAATCCAATCGTCATCTCGTCAACGAGTTCATCCACTGTTATGCCCTCTTTGTAAGATTGTCCAATATGAAGAATCAGTTCAGTTTCAAAGTGCACCTCTCCTTGGTCGCTAGGAAGAGTGAGTGATTGTCCATCTGCTTCAACGAGAGCGTGAGTAGGTTTGGAAAATAAAAAAGGTGATGTTGGAATATCATTATGTAATTCTTTTGCATGCAGCGCGTAGTTTCGGCCTACACAATAAATATTTTTAATATCTTTCACTTTCATCATCCCTTCTTTCGTTCAAATAAAGATTTTTTAACTTGTATTCTTTTATTTTACAAGAAAAAAAGAGTGGGACATAATAAAATGAATCTAATCTAAAGACGGAACATGGGGATAAATGAGCTGAACTGCTTGTGACACCTCTGTTGATTTCCGTGCAACAGCTAGAAGGACCTGCCCACACGAAGCCTACGTTCACCATGACCATAAAAAAACACAAACGATCTATTTTTGATAGATCGTTCGTGTTTAACGTTAGCGAAACAACTTTTCTCACATTCTCTTTCTTTCAATCCGTTATTTTCTAGCCCATTTTGTAATGCCTTTGATATCATCTGGAGTTGTACGACAGCACCCTCCGATTAACTGAGCACCTGCTTCATACCAGCTGTGAGCGCTGCAGCCATACGTTTCGCCAGCAGATGTCCCGTTCCATGTTTTAGATTCAGCATCATAATGCTCCCCTGAATTTGGATACACAATGACTGGCTTATCCGTTTGAGATTTAATTTCTTTAATAAGTGAAGAAATATATTGAGGCGGCGTACAGTTAACTCCAAGAGCCGCTACTTGCTCATAAGAATCCAGATAGCGTGCACACTCCGAGATTAATGTTCCGCTGCTAATGTGCAGGTCATCTTTTGCGCTGAACGTAATCCATGCGTACGCTCCTTCAAACTCTTGTAGCAGCCTCGCAATGGCTCTTGCTTCCATTACATTAGGAATAGTTTCACAAGCTAATACGTCCGCTCCTGCTTCAACTAATGCTTTCATACGAGGACGATGAAATTCCATTAACTCTTCTTCTGTTACGTCATACTGTCCAGTATATTCCGATCCGTTTGCTAAAAATGCTCCGTAAGGCCCTACCGAAGCGGCGACAATTGGTTTGGGACGATTAAGACGATTCTCTTCTTGCTGCCAAAATTCATCTCTTGCTTCAGCCGCAATTTTTACAGATGCTTGAATTAACTCGCGAGCCTCTGCTTCACTCAAACCACGTTCAGCAAAACCTTCAAATGTGCTTTGATAACTTGCTGTAATTGCACAGTCAGCTCCGGCTGCAAAGTAGTCTTGGTGCACTCTCTTAATCAGTTCCGGCTGCTCCATTAACACTTTTGCAGACCATAAGCTGTCATTTAAATCACAGCCATATCTTTCAAGTTCAGTTGCCATTGCACCATCTAGTACAATCACAGGGAATGTATGTAAAATTTGTTGGATAGGATTCATTGTTTAATCTAGGGTTGTCCACTAGCAGTTAGCTTCGATTACCCTATCCTCCTTTCAGATAATTTAAAATATATGCAAAAAAGTCTAAAGGACTAGGCAACTTTTGTCAAGAAACCGAAAAAACAAGCATGGATTTATAACCAAGCTTTTTTTAACCGCCTTATTCCTTCTTCTATTTCTTCTCTCCTCAAACTTCCGAAGCCTAACAAAATATGAGGCTTTTGTTTAGGTACTTCCGTAAGCCAATAACGAGAGGTACCGTAGACGGAGACATCTTGCTTTCGAGCTGCGTTAATTAATTGCTGTTCGTTCATATCGTTGTGCACGCGTACAAGTATATGCAAACCTGCCAATTCACCTGATATCGTAATGTTTTCGTTAAACTCTTTCTGTAAAGTTGCTAAAAGAGTACTGTGTTTCAGTTGATAAGCAGTTCTCACTCTTCTTAAATGCTTATTCCACTCTCCATTTTTCATTATCAGTCCGAGCGTCTGTTGATGGAGAGTTGGAACAGCTTGCTCGTATAAAGAGAAACGTTCATGATATGTTTTTAGAAGAACTTCAGGTAACACAAGGTAACTGATCCTTAAAGAAGGCATAAAAGATTTTGAAAATGTACCTGTATAAATGACGCGACCATTCGAATCCAAGCTTTGCAATGAAGGAATGGGACTTCCTTTATAACGAAACTCTCCGTCATAATCGTCCTCGATAATAAACCCATTGCAGTCATTCGCCCATTCAAGAAGCTCTATTCTTCTTGAAACAGGCATGATCATTCCGTATGGAAACTGATGAGACGGTGTGACATAAACAGCTCGTGCTTGGCTATCATAAAGCTCTTGAATGTTTATGCCTTTGCTGTTAAGCGACACGGACTTTAATGAGAGTCCATGCTGTTTAAATACAAAGCTAGCCCCGTCATAGCAAGGATTTTCAAAGGCAATATCTCTGATGCTTTTCTTTAACATCTGCGCTAATAAACTGAGTGATTGCTGCGTACCTGCTCCAATAATAATTTGATGTTTTGAACAAACCACTCCTCTTGACTGATAAAGGTAAGTCGCAATTTCTTCACGCAGTGATTCTTCTCCTTGACTTTCTTGGTACGTGAACAGCGCTTCTCTATAAGTTTGAAGACTTTCATTGTATCGTTTTTTCCACTCATTCAAGGGAAACAAACGGCTATCAACTTTTCCATACCGAAAATCATAGGTACACGACTTTGTTTCTGAGTGAGGGTGTGAAAATACAGTCGGCTTTTTATCTGTTTGCAGTAAATCAAACCGTGTATTCGTTACGTACAGTCCACTTTTGGGCCTGCTTTCTACATACCCTTCAGCTAAAAGCTGCTGATAGGCCATATCTACAGTATTTCGACTTACGTTTAAGTAATCAGCAAGAGACCGGATAGAAGGCAGTTTGTCATTCACTTCTACCCTGCTGGATACAATTTCTTTTTTTATATATTCATATAGCTGGTGATACAAAGGTATATCATCCTTGCGGTTTAATAAAGGTGTGAACTTCACGCTAGCTCCTTTCATCTGTCCCTATTTTATTTTTCAAATCTGGCTCTTTTAGAGGAGATACATTTCTTTTACTATAAGTGTAGGTCATCTGATTAAAAAGGAGAAGATTTAATGACTACTATTACAATTCGTCAAGCTAATGCTGATGACATGGAAGCACTTATTTCATTAATGAACGAATACATTGTTGATTTTTACAAGCGCCCTCAGCCTACCAAAAAGCAGCTGAGAAATTTGATTAATCACTTGTTTCACCATCCGGATGCTGGCGTTCAGTTTATCGCGACTCAAAATGACGAGGCAGTAGGTTTTTCAACGCTTTATTTTACATTTAGCACCACGCGTGTGAAGCCTGTAGCGATTTTAAATGACTTGTACGTTATAGAAAAAGCAAGAGGACAAAAAATTGGGGAAAAGTTATTTTCGATTAGTCACCAGTATACGAAAGAACATCAGTATGCAGCTATGTCTTGGGAAACGGCTTATGATAATACAAGAGCCCAAACGCTGTACAGAAAAATGGGCGGAAATGTAACGAACGATGAATGGATTCACTACGACATTTCAAACGATATTTTATAATATTCTTCCATCCATAAAGTTTTAACACGTTCTTAACACTCCTTTCATAAATGTGTTTTATGATGAATACGACAAATAAATCAGTTTCTGTATGTATTTGTCACATTCTCTGTTAAAGTTTTCACAAAGTGTTCAAACTTTAAGTGAAAACGCTTTCTATTTTTGTGTATAATAAAAATATGCAAATGAAAATGAATGTTACAGCTCGTTAATCATACACATTTTAAATATGGAAGGAGTTTTGAAAATGATTTTAAAAGCATTAAGAAAAAACGGGGCCGTTACAATTAACTATTATAAAAACGGTTTGCTTCAAACGTTTAAAGGAAAAGTACAGCGCCTAGATTTAACAGACCAAACGCTTTCATTAAAAGATGAACAGCAAAATACTTTCTCTATTCGCTTATCGGGAATTAAAGAAATTTATTAATGAATAGTTTACAGTAAAAAAGAACATGATGCTCATTCTGCTTTGCAGAAGTCATCATGTTCTTTTGATTTTAGCTTTATTTAGCTGATGTTTCTGTTTCTTCTTTCCCGTACATATATTTAGAAGGGTCGACTGTTTGGAAATCCTTCAGCTTGTGGAAACGAAGTAAGTCTCCATAAAGCACTTGATCAGATAGCTCCAGTTCTTTCGCTACCTTCTGTTTATAAGCTTTCATTTGATTATTTTCTTTAAGCGCTTGGCCCGTCTTAGAATCATAATACGTTCCATCCACTAATGTATACTTCGGAGATACGTAGTTGCCATTACGGAATGCCACTACATCATCATGATTTTCAGAAAATAAATCTGTACCAAATTGGATAAATTCTTTGCTGTCAATCCCTACTAAATGAAGAAGAGTTGGCACAACGTCAATTTCTCCACCGTACGTATGATTAACTCCGCCTTTTACTCCAGGAACGTGAATGAATAGAGGTACACGCTGCAGCTGAGCATTTTCATAAGGCGTAATTTCTTTTCCCATTACTTTTTCCATTGCTGCATTATGATTTTCAGAAATACCGTAGTGATCTCCATAAATCATAATCACAGAATTATCATAAAGCCCAGAAGCTTTCAGTTCTTGGAAGAAAGATTGCAATGATTCGTCTAAATAACGAGCCGTTTGGAAATAGCGGTCAACTGTTGCATCGCCCGTGTTAGCCGGCTGGATGCTTGCCTCATTGTTTCCAAGTAAAAATGGAAAATGATTTGTTAACGTAATTAAATGCGCATAGAACGGCTGTGGTAAAGACTGCAGCATTGGAACAGATTCTTTAAAGAACGGTTTGTCTTTTAAGCCATAATTAATTTTATTTTCACCCGTCATATTGTAATAACTTGCATCAAAGAACTTATCCACACCGAACTGCTTGTAAATTTCGTTACGGTTCCAAAACGTCTTATAGTCTCCGTGAAGCACAGCGCTCGTATAGCCAGCTTTTTGATCTAAAATAGCTGGTGCTGCCTGATACGTATTGCTTCCTTTCAGTACAAAGGCAGAACCTTGAGGAAGGCCGTATAGAGAGTTGTCCATCATCAGCTCAGCATCTGATGTTTTTCCTTGTCCTGTTTGATGAAAGAAGTTATCAAAATACGTAAAGTCATTTCCATGGGCCAATGAATTTAAGAAAGGTGTCACTTCCTGGCCATTTAATTTGTAATCAATTAAAAAAGACTGAAATGATTCCAAATGAATTTTAATAATATTTTTCCCTTTAGCTTTTCCAAAATAAACGGAATTAGGCTCCGCATAGTGACTGTTTTTAAAATTAACGACGTTTGTTAAATCATTGCTGCTTGCAAAAGCTCGCTGTTTAGAGTTTTGAGCAGTTTGAACACCGTCATACATCGTATAATTATATGCCCCTAAATACTTTACTAAATAATTGCGGTCAAAAGTTCGAGATAGAAGCTGCGGGCGATCAATTTCTGCTAATGTTAAGTTGACAGAAAAGACCATGAATCCTAAAGAAAGAATGGTTACAGCATTCTTAACCGATACTTTTTCATTATGCCAGTCAATTTTTTTACTAAAAAAGAAGAAAAAATAAATAATAAAATCAACAAAATAAAAAACATCATGCGCTTTTAATAAATCCATAATGCTTCCGCCCATACTTCCTGCATTACTTGTTTGCAATAGTGTAGGAAGCGTTACAAAATCGTTAAAAAAACGATAATAGAGAATGTTGCTGTATAACAGCAGCGTCATAATGAAACTGCCTGCAAGAATCCAAGCTCCTGCTTTCTTTCCTTTAAAAAATAAGCCGATTCCTAAAAAAATCAGCACTGAACTCACAGGGTTTATGAACAGCAGCATTTGCTGCATTACGCCGCTTACGCCTAAGTTAAATTCAGTTTTATAAGCCACGTACGACTTTATCCACATTAAAACAGCGGCTAATATGAAATAGTGCAGCGGCTTAGAAACGATTCGCTTCATTTTGATTTTCCTTTCTCGATTAGTTTATGAGTAGATTCACAAAGAACATATAGAAAACCTTTATCATTATACTCATAGAAAATGAAAATTAAATGAAATCCTAGCCTTCACAACTATAGATAGATTCTTTAAATTCATCTACTAGTTTACCTAATACCCATAAATAAATAAACTAAAATCACCTTTTTTATCATAAAACCTCTTATCCCCTCATATACTGTATTCTGTTGCAACACCCGTACTGCAAACTTGTGCATTTTTTCACAATTTATCTACAAACTATTCTCATCTTGCTGTATAATAATAATTCTGCCTTGAGCATTCTCCAAATTCTTATGTTTAAGCCACAGCTTTCTTTTCATAACAGATGCACACATGAAAGGAGATGAATAAATGATTTTAAAAGCGTTAAAGAAAAACAAACATGTAACCGTGAATTATTACGAAAATGGCCTGCTTCAAACCTTCAAAGGAAAAATCCAAAATTTAAACCTAACCGACCAAACCCTCTCCCTACGAGATGAAAAACAAAATATTTTTTCCATTCGTTTGTCTGGCATTAAAGAAATTTATTAACAAAAAAGATCCTGAAGAATTCTTCTAGGATCTTTTTTGTATTTTTTATCCATTGATTATTGAAAAATCATCCAATTGATGTTAAATTAACTTTACATAATGTTAAATCAACTTAACAAATTTATTAAAAAGGCAGCGGGTGATCATATTGACTCTTATTAATCACGTAAAAGAGCTTAGAGCTAAACATGGATATACGCAAGGAGATTTAGCTGAAAAAGTTGGAGCCACTCGCCAAACCATTGCAGCTATTGAAAAGGGAAATTACGTTCCTTCCCTACTACTTGGTTTAACAATTTGTGATGTCTTTCAATTAAAAATGGAAGATGTTTTTAGACTTCAAAAGGAGGAGAAAGATATTGAGTAATGTTATTAAATCTTATTTATTGAATGTAGTGTCTCTGTTATGCGTAGGTTGGTTTTTATACGATTTTTTAAGCCTAAATATTCAATTTAGTGAAGTTATGACCCACCCTGAACCCCCTTGGGAAATTACTATGTCTATAGGCTCTTTTGCTTCTTTAATTGTTCTTTTAATCGTCTCATTTTTTTACTACCGCGCGCGTAAAAAGACAAAGAACGTTTCGCCTTTATTATTTCCTTTTGAATTTGCAGAAGAAGATGAACGTGAAAAGATGATAACAGCAGAAGCTTGTAAAAAAGCCTTTGTTTTCCTCCTATTTTCTATTCCTATAGGTGCTATATTAATAGCTTTTTATCCGCTGTTACCTAATTCTTTTAGCTTCTATCCCATTGCCGTTCTTTTGCTTCTTTCTCTTGTACAGTTAACGGTTTATTACGTATCAATTAGTAAGATTTATCGGTGATTAAAAAAGGGTTGTTCTTTTTAGAACAACCCTTTTTTAATCTAATAATTCACTTAATTCCCCCACAAAAATAATCCGACCTACATCTATTTCACTATTTTTTCATTTTCTCTGTCTATATTGAACTATAACAATTGAACGATGTATGTTACCTTCCACTGCAGTTTTTCTTCAGTGTTCAGTTGCAAAATATGAAAGATAAAAGGAGCATATCAATGGCAGCTAATAAATGAACAAAATGGATGGTTGGTTTATCGAGCGTTGCTGCATTTACCACTTTTATAGGACTTTCTCAAAAATATGATCAAACAAATTCAACAACTACAGCACTAAATAACGATACATCAGCCGATAATTCATCTCAAACTCAAACGGAAGATGAGACGGACCTATTTCCAGATTCAGGATCTGACTCCAATACGGACAATGGAACTAACGGACAAGATCAATGGTCAAATGACAGTTCTAGTGAACAAAGTGATCAATGGTCAGACGATGACTCAAGTAGCCAGCAAGATCAGTGGTCTAATGATGATTCCGGAAATAGTCAGGATAATTGGGGCAATAGCGATGATTCTTCTATGCAATCAAGACCTTCTTAAGGATGTGATGTAATGAGCTACTCATTTAAAGCAATGAATACCGAATTTAATGTATACCAGCTTGAAACACATGTCAGCCAAAAAGTGGAAAGCTGGTGTTATCTTGTAGAAGAAACCCTAAGCCGCTTTCTTCCAACAAGCGAACTTTCACAGCTTAATTCGCTGAACGGAAGATTATTTTTACCGTCAAAAATGTTGTATGAAGCTGTAAAAACAGCCTCTTACTATTACAATGAGACAAACGGAATTTTCAACCCATTTCTGTATCATTCTATTCAAACTCTAGGATATGACCAAAGTTTTGAACAACTGCCTAGCAATCAGCTTCCTCAAGAAGTAGCAGCTTTTGATACTATTAACCCTATTATGATTCACAAAGGAATGAGAAGTATTCAGGTTGCTTCTAATGTCGGTCTGGATTTAGGCGGAATCGCAAAAGGTTGGAGCATTCAGCAAATGGCGAATCAATTAAAGAAAAAAGGAACTTCACTTGGGGCAATCGATGGAGGCGGTGATATTGTAACATGGGGGCCTGCTAGTAAGCACTGGTCTATTGCGCTCTCTCATCCATTTGATTTATCAAAAAATCTTAGGAGTATTAAAGTAAAGAGCAACAGTGGCATTGCCACAAGCAGTGTGGGCAAGCGATTGTGGAAAGTAAACGGACACACTCACCATCATATTATTGACGGCAGAATCAGCAAGCCTAGTTCATCAGAGCTTCTGCAAGCAACGGTCGTTTCAGAAGACTTGACCGTTTCTGAAGTCTATGCAAAATGCATACTTATTCTCGGATGGGACGCCGGATTAAGGTTAGCTAAAACGCATCACCCTTCTTTAGAGGTCATTGCGGTTACAAAAGAAGGCAAGGTGTTAATCGAAAAAAATGTGAAAGGTCAGGTATACCATTATGGCTACTCTCCTCGCGCAATTTAGTGCCCACTTTCCCGTTTGGAATACCATTCGGGCAGCCGGCTTAACTTCTTATTTATTAATGTTTGTATCGGTTGCTGCTGGCATTTCTCACAGCTTTTCATTTTTTAAACCAAAACGAAAAAAACAGCTTTTGCTGGTTCATCAATCATCAGGGTGGTTCGGGTTATTATTTGGTATGATTCACGGACTTGTTTTATCATTTGATCAATCTATTCATTTTTCACTTTCTGACATTTTAATTCCGTTCACTTCCGATTACAAACCAATTAGCACAGGTCTTGGTACTATTTCACTCTACATTTTATTCGTACTGATCCTCACATCCGATTTTATAAAACAGCTGGGGAGAAAAACATGGAAAGCCATTCATTTTCTTGCTTTTCCAGGCTATTTGCTTGCACTGTATCACGGCATTACTTCTGGAACAGATACACAGCAGCCGCTTATTCTCGGGATGTACAGCATCACTGGCTGCATCGTTTTGATTTTGCTTTTTTTACGAATTCAACACCAGTCAGCTCCTAAGAACCAAAAAAAAGCTCAGGAAAACTAAAAAACGCACTCTATGATAGAGTGCGTTTTTTCTTATCCGCGTCCTGCTTGGAATGATGGGTACTGTGTCATACCGCCGTCAGCAAAGAGCGTAATCCCTGTTACATAACTTGCCTCTGAAGAAGCTAACCATGCAGCAACCGCTGCAATTTCTTCGGGCTCTCCGATGTATCCCATTGGAATCATGCTTTCTACATCTGCACGCTGCTCAGGATCAGCAAATTTCTCAGCGTTAATCGGTGTATTAATCGCTCCCGGCCCAATGTTATTTACACGAATACCTTTTGGAGCGTATTCTAATGCAAGTGTTTCGGTCATGAGCTTCATTCCGCCTTTGCTTGCTGCGTAATGAACAAATAACGGCCAAGGAATTTTCTCGTGAACACTCGACATGTTAATAACTGTTCCCTTAATATCATTTTCTACAAAATATTTAATCGCTTCACGGCTGCCTAAAAAAGCTCCCGTTAAGTTCGTATCAATGACTTTATTCCAATCGCTTAAAGACATTTCATGAGATGAAACCGGATTTTCTAACCCTGCGTTGTTAATCATAACGTCTAGCTTTCCAAACTCTTTAATAGCAGATTGAACTAAATTGATAACGTCAGACTCAACTGTTACATCACCTTTGACAGCAATTGCCTCTCCGCCAACTTTTTTAATTTCTTCTAAAACGCTGTTAGCTTCCTCTTCTTTCGAACGATAGTTCACAACTACCTTGGCTTTTTCTGTCGCAAAACGAATCGCCATTGCTTTTCCTAAACCTGTAGATGAACCTGTTATGACAACTACTTTTCCTTCTAAATCTTTATACATTGTTAATACCCTCCTAGTTAGCTTTTGGCGAGCCCTAACATGACTCCTGCTATGATGATCAGTATAATTCCAATAATAATCCCAACTAACTGACGCTTCGTTTTCTTCTCACCTAAAATGATGATCCCGCCTAATGTTGAAATGACGATTCCCATTTGAGAAAGCGAAAAGCTTGTCGCTACGCCTACTTTAGGCTGCGAAATAAATAAAAACATATTACCAGCGGCCCAAATAAGACCTGGGATAATATTGCGAATTGCATATTTATTAAATGGCTTATGCTTAAACGTCAGCAATACTCCTCCAATAACCATACCAATTGCTTGAGGTAATAAAGCCGACCATCCGTCTACATTAAATAGACGGGCTACTACAACATAAACTAAATAACCAACGGTTGAAATTAATAAAATAACAATTCCTTTTTTGAAGTTTCCTTTTCCTTCTTCAGCCTCTTTCTCTTCTTTGCTTTGAAGTGATGCTAAAACAATCCCTACAATAATAAAGATAAGAGCGAGCACACCAAGAATAATTGAAGTTTTTGTAGACCACTCGTGAAACACAATTACTCCAAATAATGAAGTGGAAACTAACTGAAGCCCAGTTGAAATAGGCATCGTTTTAGAAACTCCAATTAAATCAATACTTTTCAGCTGATTACTTTGTCCAACTGCCCAAAATAGCCCCGATACAACTCCAACCCCAAAGATTAAAGGTGTAAGCGTAGGGTGTACAAAAATATAAATACCGATAGAGAAAATCAAAGCTCCCAATGTGGTTCCAAGCGTTTGACTATAAGGCCCTCCGCCTAGTTTCACATTGAAAAGAACAATGCTTCCCCAAAATATGGCTGGTAAGACGGCTAAAAATATGTCCATGTTTCAAAACCTTCCTGTGCTAAAATTAAATGTCAAAGTGCATATTCCCCAATTTTTCCGCCATTAATCCTTTTTCAGGGACATTTTATGAATTAATGACCGCACGAAATATTCTTTAGATAGCGAAAACTGTATACCTTAATTTGTTCTAGGAGAGAAAAAGATATACTTTCTAACGCAAAAAAACAGCTTTTCCAAATAAAAGCTGTTCTGTATCATTTAATTTATTTTTAACATATAGCGATTAATAGGTCTCCCCACTCTGCCGTATTCAACTGATAATTTCAGCTCGTTTTCCTGTTCTAAAAACTCTAAATACCTTCTTGCCGTCACACGCGCAATTCCCACGCCGTCCGCCACTTCTTCAGCAGAAATTGGATGATTTTGTTCGGAAAGATATTGTTGTATCCTCCTTAGCGTAACCGCATTTAGCCCTTTTGGAAGCAAATCGGCTTTTTCTTCGAATTGCTGAAACAGCATAGAATCTAATTCAGACTGAGTAATATGTTCTTTTTGACTTATTTTAACTTGAAACGAACGATACTGCTCAAGCGCTTGCTTCATTCGTTCAAACTTGAACGGTTTCATAATATAATCCACCGCTCCGTATTGAAGAACTTTCCGTACGGTTTCAATATCACTTGCAGCCGTAACTGCTATCACGTCTGTTTTATAGCCATTTGCTCGAATTTGCTGTAAGGTAGTTAAGCCATCTTGATTAGGCATATACATATCAATAATCGTTAAATCAGGCTGATGCTGTTTAATGAGCTGCATACCCTCTAAACCATTCGAAGCTGCAGCGATAACGATGAACCCTTCAACTTGTTCAATAAATTGGCGGTTCACTTCCTGTACCATAGGATCGTCTTCTATGAGAAGCACCGTCCATTCTTTTTTATTCATTTCCCACTCCCCCTATAAAAAGAATGTAATGATAAAAGTCGTTCCAACATCTAATTCTGACTCTACTTCGATCTGACCGTTTCCTTTTTCAACAATTTGTTTTACTAAATGCAAACCAATTCCTCTATTTTCTTTTGCTTTGGTTGAAAAACCTTCATCAAAGATTCTCTCTACTTGATCCTCATTCATGCCACACCCGTTATCTTCAACTAATATAGAAAGAATCCCGTCATTTTGTTCCATACTTATATAGATCTTCCGTTCACGATGCTCCAAATGTTGATATGAATCAAAAGCGTTCTCAATTAAGTTACCGATAATAATCACAAAATCATGATGATCTAGGTAAGGAGGAAATGAGTGAAGCTCACTGTGGCGATCGATAGCTAACTCAATTCCAAGTTCTTTGGCACGACTGACTTTGCTCAACAGCAATCCCGATATACTTTCATCTTTGATATGCTTATGAAGAAATTGGGTGAGCTCTTCTTGCTGTTCAGACACTTGAAAAACATACTGAAGAGCCTTGTCTTTATTTCCAAGTTGGATAAGCCCTGCAATCGTATGAAGTTTATTCATGTATTCATGGTTTTGAACTCTAAGAGCGCTTACAAATGATTTAACTCCTGTTAACTCTTCAGCTAATTTTTTAACTTCCGTTCGGTCTTGAAAAATAGCGACCGCACCGACTGTGTGATTATTAACCTTAATCGGCACACGATTGCTTAAAATATTCAAATTTCGAACTTGAAGCTCTCGATTATAAACAGGCTGATTAAGCTGCAGAATTTCTGGAAGTCTTGTATCTGGAATCACATCATAGATCTTTTTTCCAATTACCTCATCGGGTACATCCATCATAATTTTCGCTTTATGATTAAAAATAGTGATGTTCTCCTCTTTATCAATGGCAATGACTCCTTCATGCATGGCATTAAAGGTCTCCGTTCGTTCTACGAACAAACGAGCAATTTCATGAGGTTCAAGCTCAAACATCTCTTTTTTGATACGAGATGCAAGCGCCCACGCTCCCCACCCTCCAAAAAAAAGAGCAAGACCTGAAATAAGAAAGATTTCTTTTTTTAAACTTAAAATGACCTCTGTAAATTTCGGAAGAAGATAGCCTGAGACAACTACTCCTACTTGTTCATGCTGATCGTTCACAACGGGCACAAAAGAGCGAATGACCATTCCGCCTTCTCCTTTTGCTTTATCGGTATAGGTATGTTCTGCAAACGCCTGTCCCTCATCATCTCCTTTAGAGATTTTTCCAATCATGCTTTGCAAAGGGTGAGACAAACGTTCATGATTCATATTCATAACCACTACATAATAAGCACCGTGAATAATGCGAATCGGCTCTACAATTTGATTAATGTTCTTGCTATCTTTTTCAATTTTTTCTCGAATTTCAGGCATTTCAGCAACTGTTCTCGAAGTGATTAAAGCCCTTTGCTCTAAATCATTTTCTTTTGACTGTACAAAATTATTAATCACCACGATACTTGCTAAAAACAACGAAAAGACCACGATAAAAAAGATTAACCCCGTCATTTTCGTTTGCATGGATAAGCGCGTCATAGCGGAACACCTACTGCTGATTGAAGTTTATTTTAATTTTACCACGTTGAGAAATTGCGTGTTAAAATATTTGTAGAGAAAAATTATCGAATCGCGGGGTTGGACATTTTGAAGATGTTTATAGGGGCAAGTATCATTGTCAGCGTTTTCTTGATGATCTATGTTTTTTTGCAGTATACGGTTATAAATCAGGATAACGTGTATCATGACGATGAGCAAAAAGGATTAAATAAGCAAATTGTGATTAATTTTAGCCACGTTGTAGCCGAAAACACTCCAAAAGGCTTAGCCGCTCAAAAATTTGCTGAAATCGTTAATCAAAAATCGGATGGTAAAGTTAAAATTGAAGTATATTCAAACGGTGTATTGTATTCAGACGACGAAGAACTTGCCGCCCTTCGCCGAAATGATGTACAAATGATTGCACCTTCCATTTCAAAGCTAAGCGACCTCTCCCCTACGTGGCAACTTTTTGATCTTCCCTTCATTTTCGATGATTACAGCGAGGCAAAACAAGTGTTTACCGGTAAAATCGGACAGGATTTGTTGAGTACGCTGCAAGAGAAAAACATTAAAGGGCTTGCGTTATGGAGCAACGGCTTTAAACAAATGACTAGCAATACGAAACCTTTGCTCCATCCAGCAGATTTTCAAGGTCAAACGTTTCGCATTATGCCAAGTGAAGTAATCAAAAAACAATTCGAACTTCTTGGCGCTAAGCCTCAGGCTGTCTCGTTTAATAAAGTATATCAATCCCTTGAACGACAGGAATTTGATGGACAGGAAAATACCATTTCTAATATTTATTCAAAACGTTTGTACGAGCTGCAAAAATATATGACCATCAGCAACCATGGATACTTGGGCTATGCTGTTTTAATGGATGAAAAGTATTGGGACAGCCTCCCTGAAGATGTAAAACAACTATTAAGTGATGCAATGGTAGAAACAACTAACTGGATTTGGACTCAATCAAAAATGATGAACGATGAACAGCTGCAGCAAATAAAAAATAAATCTGGCATGCGCGTTTATTACTTAAATGATTTACAAAAAGCCGAATGGAAAAAACAGTTTAACTCTCTTTATCAATCGTTTGAAAACAATGCAACAAAACAAACGCTTGATATCATTCAGCAAATAAAAAATATCGAAAGCAAAAAGTGATGACTAGATGTTCATCACTTTTTTTGACCAAAATGACCAAAAAGAACATTATCACCAGAAATATAAATAGTTAAAATTATCAGTTAATATAAGGATAAGAATAATGTAAGCGTTAACAAAAAAACACTCTCGAAAGGAGCATTACGTATGAAATTAAGTTTTAAAAATCTAACTGTTCAAGTTGTTATCGGTATCCTTCTTGGTATTGCAATTGGCTTCATGTTTCCTGAATTTGGAGCTAAATTAAAAGTATTGGCTGATATCTTCATTAAATTAATCAAAATGGTGATTGCCCCAATTATTTTCTTAACAGTGGTCATCGGTATCGGAAGCATGGGAGACTTAAAGAAAGTGGGACGAATTGGAGGTAAAGCTCTTTTATACTTTGAGATTGTCACTACTTTTGCCTTAGCAATTGGAATTATCGTTGTAAACTTTATTAAACCTGGGGCTGGCTTTAATATCAATGGCGCAAACGGAGCTGATGTTACTCAATATACGCAGCAAGCAGCTGAAGCGGAGCATGGCTTTATGGAGTTTATCATGGGAATTATTCCAGACAGCGTATTTGGCGCAATGGCAAATGGTGAATTATTGCCAATCTTATTCTTTGCCGTACTATTTGGAATGGCTACAGCTACACTCGGCGAAAAAGCGGCTCCTGTCATTACATTCTTTGAACGCTGTACAGATATTTTCTTTGGCATTGTTAATATGATTATGAAACTTTCACCTATTGCGGCGTTTGGAGCGATGGCTTATACGATCGGTAACTTTGGAATAGGCTCTCTTCAAAAACTCGGTTTCTTAATGGGATCTGTTTACATTACTATGTTCTTATTTATTGTATTTGTACTTGGAAGCATTGCTAAGATTTATGGATTTAATATTTTTAAATTCATTGCTTTTATTAAAGAAGAAATTCTACTTGTATTAGGTACGTCTTCTTCGGAATCTGCACTGCCAAAAATGATGCACAAAATGGAGAAGTACGGATGTTCAAAATCTGTGGTAGGACTTGTCATTCCAACTGGTTACTCATTTAACCTAGATGGAACAGCCATCTACTTATCCATGGCTGCTATCTTTATCGCTCAAGCGTATGGAGTCGACCTGTCGTTAATGCAAGAGATTACGCTGCTTGGTATTTTAATGCTAACGTCTAAAGGAGCTGCCGGAGTTACTGGCTCTGGATTTATTACACTAGCAGCTACGCTTGCTGCATTCCCGATGATTCCAGTTGAAGGAATCGCGCTGTTAATCGGGGTAGACCGCTTTATGTCAGAAGCTCGTGCTATTACGAACTTAATTGGAAACGGTGTAGCAACTGTAGTTGTATCGAAAATGGAAAATGAATTTCATCCTCCTGTAGAGACGATACAAGACGTTAATTCCGCACCTCCATTAGCTAAATAATAAAAAAAGAAGTTGAGACATAGCGAAACGAATCCAATCTAAAGACGAATAAATGGGATACATGAGCTGAACCGCTTATGGCACCGCAGTTGATTTCCGTACAAGACTTCGCTTTCCGCGGGCGGCCGATGAGCCTCCTCGTCGCGTACGCTCCTGCGGGGTCTCATCTGTTCCGCTTTTCCCGCAGGAGTCTTCGCCTTGTCCTCCAATCAACTGCTAGAAGGATCTAAATAAATGAAGCCTACGTTCACCACAACAAAAAAACGAACCACTAATCAAAATTGATTAGTGGTTCGTTTTTCACTTCATCTTAAATACTTTTGTCCCAACCTCTTTTTAGGATTAATGCGTTTCTTTTTTAGAACGTCCGCTAAGTTTCCCAACAACAACAACTAAAATAGCTAACAAAATAGGAACGATCGTATGCAAATACGGATTTAATCCTTCTAATACATGTCCCACCGCTTTGTCTTTAAAGATCATTTCACCAGCAGTATAGCCAAGAAGCGCTGCTCCGGCAATGATGATAATCGGGAATTTTTCCATAATTTTCATTAAAAGCTGACTTCCCCAAATGATTAACGGAATGCTGATAACAAGACCAAGGATAATGAGTAGAATATTGCCGTTAGCCGCACCCGCAACCGCTACTACGTTATCTAAACTCATAACAAGATCCGCTATAATAATTGTTTTAATAGCACCTGCTAGAGTTGAATTCGCTTTAATATCTCCGTCATCTTCACCTTTTAAAAGACTAATTGCAATCCATAGAAGAAGCAGGCCTCCGATGAAATTTAAAAATGGGATTGTTAATAAATATACCGCGACAAACGTTAGCCCTACACGTAATACAACCGCTCCTAATGTACCGAAAACAACCGCTTTGTTTCGATGCTGGTCCGGAAGATTCCGACAAGCTAAAGCAATCACGACTGCGTTATCGCCACTCAGTACAATGTTAATCAGTAAAATTTCTAAAAGATTTAAAATAAAACTCTGATCCATAAAAAAACTCCTTGATTGATTTTTATTAGTCTATTTCTCTATCTCTTATTTCATTACTAGAAATAGAGAACTAAAACTCTATCAATATAACCCCTTCTTACCCTTTAATGAAGAGAAGTAGTTATTTCACTAACAGTATTTTATCACTAAAAAGAAATTTGAAATAGGTATTTGTAAAGGAAAAGTCAGTTCATTACAATAAATCAAACCTTATCCTTTATCTTTCATCTGTTTTTCACCATCACCCTCTATTATTAGTAGCAGGAGAGCATTTATAAAAAACAGAGTAATTTTTATAAATAATACAAGCCTCCAATGCTTCTTCATTATTTTGTAGTTTTTCGGCAGCTACGATATAAGAAGGGAGAAAATAGGTATGATTTTAAAAGCATTAAAAACAAATAAATTATTAACTATTAACTATCAAAACAACGGTTTTGTTCAAACGGTAAAAGGTTATATTCAAAACTTAAACTTACTCGAACAAACGCTTCTATTAAAAGATGAAAATCAGCATGTACGATCACTTCGCCTATCAAGCATTAAAAATATTTATTGATAAAAAAAGAAGAAATTCACGTTCCCATAACCATAAAAAGATCCGAACGATGAATCGTTCGGATCTTTTTTCAACTAAATAAAAAACTTTTGTCCTATCCTCTTTTTATTTAACTCACTGTATGACGTGCGATTACTTCTTTAATTGATTCATATACAATTTCAACCATTGTTTTTAATTCTTCGTCTGTCATTGAAAGAATAGGCATCATCGTAATCACAGGACCTAGCTCTCTAATAATTAAACCTTTTTGGCGAGCCGCTAAAATGATGTCTCCCATCACTTTTTTATCTTCAAAAATAGACTTTGTTTGGCGGTCTTTCACAACTTCGATTCCTGCCATTAATCCTCTTTGTCTAATGTCTCCCACGTTAGGCAGTTCATAAAGCTTTAATAGATAACGTTTAAAAACTTTTTCCTTTTCTTTTACACTACGGATTAACTCCCTTTCTTCTATCAGTTCAATATTTCTAAGCGCTACTGTACAGGCTAATTGATTTCCGGTATACGTATGTCCATGAAAGAACGTTTTATTTTCATCTGGATGAGCTAAAAAAGCATTAAATACCTTTTCGCTTGTTAACGTAGCCGCAAGCGGCATATACCCTCCTGTTATCCCTTTTCCTACACACATAATATCCGGTACAACATCTTCTTGTTCACATGCAAACAGCGTTCCGGTTCGTCCAAATCCAACGGCTACTTCATCACAAATCAGCAATACCCCGTACGCTTTGCACAGACGCTCTACTTGTTTTAAAAAACCGGGAGGATGTGTAATAATACCCGCTGCTCCTTGCACAAGCGGTTCAATAATCAAACCGGCTACTTCTTCTCCTTTGTTCTGCAAGAGCTTCTCTAGCTGTTGAATACAGTAAGCTGAAGCTTGCTCTTCCGTTTCTACCCCGTCCATACGGTAAGTATAAGGAGAAGGTGCGGGAATTCGTTCAAACAGCAAAGGCTTAAAGATGCGATGAAATAAATCCATGCCTCCCACACTGACTGCCCCAATTGTATCTCCATGATATGCCTCATTCAATGAGATAAATTTATTTTTATTTTTGTACTTTACAGAGTCGAGATTTTGCCAATATTGATAGGCAATTTTCAACGCAATTTCGACAGCGGCGGAGCCTGTATCAGAGTAGAAGACTTTCGATAAGCTGCCAGGGGTAATTTCCGCTAGCTTTTTGGCTAACAAAATAGATGGAACGTTTGCGGATCCAAGCAGCGTAGAATGCGCTAATTTTTCCACTTGTATATGTAAAGCTGTATTTAATTCCGGATCATTATGTCCATGCACGTTCACCCATAGAGAAGCGTATCCATCTAAATATTTGTTTCCCTCTACATCATATAAATAGCTTCCTTCTCCTCTTTCAATAATAAGAGGGTTGGATTGACGGTAAGCTTTCATTTGCGTAAACGGATGCCATACATATTCTTTATCCCATTTCTCCAGCTCAGCTTTTTGATACGGCACATTCAAACAACTCCTGAATATGTTGAATAACACTTTTTTGCCTCATCATTTTCTCAATATATGCATCTAACTCTTCATCGATATGTGTGAATACTGGAACGGTCATTAAAGATGATATTTGAAGCAGCTTTTCAATCGTTCGAACATTATCGTTATGAATGATACTGCTGTGATTAAAACGATTAAAAATGAGTCCGTTGATTTTAAGGTGATGCTCACTTGCATATGAAAAGGTAGAAAGCGCATCGTGAATAGCTCCTAACCCTGTTGTTCCAACAGCAATAACCCGCATCTGTGCATCTATGATCAAATCTTTTGTCATATAGAACGTTGTTTCCTTCTCAATTAAAGGTACGGCAAGACCTCCCGCTCCTTCTACGAGCACTACATCAAATTTCTTTTTTAATTCATTAATGCGTTTTAAGACGATTGAAGGCTCTACTTGCTTGTTGCTCAGTGCAATAGCCAAATGAGGAGACGTCTCCGGCTTTAACTGATAAATACCCGTATCTGCTACTCCGAGCCTTGTTTCAAACCAGTGAATATCCGGATAACCTCCAATTTTGTCTTGATAGCCAGTTTGAAATGGTTTGCAAATTGTCGTTTTTATTCCTAGACGACCAAGTACTTTATACAAAATACTTGTAACCAGGGTTTTTCCAATATCTGTTCCAGTTCCCGTAATAAAATACGCTTTGCCCATTTTCTTTTCTCTCCTTTTTTTCTATGTCTTAGTTATCCCGCTTTAACCCGCTTTGATGACAAACGACTAAATTGAGGCTGCATTCGGTGAATCAGCACTGAACATAAAATACACAACAAAAGATCTCCAGGCATTGGCAAAACAGCTCCAAAAAGAAGTGTATCGCTCAGTGAAAGAGGCTTTTCAAGTATCCATTTCATTGCTCCATAAAGCCAGAAGCAGCCGACTGCGTACACAATAGCTAACGTAGATAAATTAGCTGAAAAGATAGAAAAAGGTTTCTTTAAGTCATATTTTTGAATAAGGTAGCCGTTCATAAATGCACCCATAGCATAGCCAATTAAATAGCCAAACGTTGGTTTGAAAATATACCCTAAACCTCCTCCTTCTGCAAAAACCGGAACACCGATTAACCCAATACCTATGTAGCATAGCTGACTATACAAACCTAAACGCGGACCTAACAGCGCACCGGCTAAATAAACAGGAACAATTTGAAGAGTAAACGGTATGTAGGGAATAGGAATTTTTATAAATGCACCAATCGCCGTTAAAGCTGCAAATAAGGAAACATACGCCATTGTTTTCGGTTTCATATTCACCCTCCTTTCTCTTTTCGCTGCTTTAAGTTTGCAATAATTCCTTTTTATTTGTCAACTTAATTTTATTTTAAGTTGACAAATAAACAATAAAAAAAGACGCAAAAGCCCAGGCTTTTGCGTCTTTTTTTATAAAATTACTTTTTTGTCGTCTTTAAGCTGCACTTCTTGACGGCTGATAGATAAATCAACTTTCTTTTTTACACGTGCGTGATAATAAGCATAAAACAGCAGCGCTAGTGGAATACCGACATACAGCGCCATTCGCTGTTCTGCATCAAATGCCATGCTTCCCAATACGATTGTATTTAATACTAATGCGATTAAAGGTAATACCGGGTAAAGAGGGACTTTAAATTTTAAATCCTCGATTTGCCCTCCTTGATTTATATATCTTTTTCTAAATGCAAGCAGTGATGCAGCAATCGTAATCCAGCCGATTTGTGCACCTAAACCCGCTGCAGAAATGAGCCATACAAATACTGTTTCTTGAGCAAAGAATCCTGAAAGTAAAGATAAAAGCGCAATGCCTAATGTTAAAAGCAGAGCATTCATCGGCACACCGCGTTTATTTACTTTCATGAAAGCTGAACTTGCCATGTTATCTTTTGACAATGAATACAGCATACGCGTTGCTGCATAAAGACCTGAGTTAGCTACAGATAACAGTGCCGTTAGGATAACAAAGTTCATAATATCTGCTGCATATGGAATACCAATTTGGTCAAATACAACAACAAATGGACTCTCAACTACGCCTGCTTTTTCAAGCGGAATCATACCCGCTAAGACAGCTACAGCTAGTACAAAAAATACAAGCGTTCTCCATACCGTTTGTTTAATTGCTCTTGGTACAGTCTTGTCTGGGTTTTCACTTTCCCCAGCTGCTACACCAATAAGCTCTGTGCCTTGGAATGAAAAGTTAACTGTAATCATGGTAATCAACACGGCACTAATTCCGTGAGGAAACACACCGTGAGCCGTATAATTAGAGAAAAGCGGTGCGCTGTCTCCATTACTTAATGGAAGAAAACCAAACATAGCAGCTCCACCAAGCACGATAAATAAAATAATAGCTAACACTTTAATGCTGGCAAACCAAAACTCCGCTTCACCAAACGCTTTAGCTGACAGTGCATTTAATGAGAATAATAAAAGGGCAAATATAGCACACCAGATCCATACAGGAGAATCAGGAAACCATCTTTGCATAAGCTGACCTGCTGACAAAAATTCTAATGCAACCGTTACAGCCCAGCCCAACCAATATAACCATCCAAAAGCGAAACCAACACCAGGGCCAATAAATTTTGTTGTATATGTCTGAAACGAACCGGAAACTGGCATTGCTACTGCAAGTTCCCCTAAGCAAAGCATTGTTAAGTACATAATGAAGCCACCTACGATAAACGAAAGGATCGCTCCAATCGCTCCTGCTTGGCTAATCGTGTATCCTGTTCCTAAAAAGAAACCTGTACCGATAACCCCGCCGAGCGAAATCATAAACAAATGTCTGCTTTTCATCGTCTTTTTTAATTCATTTGTTTGCTGTTGTCCTTCTATCATATTAACGACATTTCCTTTCAACCTATTTATTACGAGATATTACCTAGAAAAAAATTAATAAACCTTTGTTTTCTATGCATATTTACTTACATATTTATGCGGTGTTCTCAATTTAAATGAAACAGCCTTTTGTAATCTTAACATAATGCTCACTAGATTTAAAATGTTTTTCTGCAAAAGTAAAATGAATTTTTCTTGAATAGTGTGATTTTCTTTTACTGTGGATATTCATAACCATTTTTCTGCAAATGAATAGGTGATGCAACAAGAAAAAAAGCTGTGCTTTCTAAGACGAAAGCACAGCTTTTTTTAACTTTTTACCAAACAAACAATCCAACAATCATAGCACTTAATAACGAAACAGCGATACCGCTCACAAGCAGTTTCCATACGTTTTTTCCAATAATCGTTGATTTACCTTCTGATAACGTAGAATTATACGTCCCATAAATCATACCCACCGTACTGAAGTTAGCAAAAGATGTTAAGAATGTTGTAGCAACTGCAATCGTATGCGGTGGAAGTGTATCTAGATTTTTCTTCAAATCCATCATTGCCACGAATTCATTTGTTGCTAGCTTGATACCCATCAGCTGAGCTACGTACATTGCATCATGTCCCGTTAGCCCTAGTAAGAATGCGAATGGACTAAAGATATAAGAGAAAATCTTTTGTACAGTCAAGCCGTCTACGATAACGCCTAAAATACCGTTAAGCGCAGATGTAAGAGCTACATATCCAATAACCATCGCTAAAATAACAATAACCATGTTCATTCCGACTAACATACTGTTTGAAATGGTAGAGAAAAAGTCTTTTTTCTCCGACTTTGGCGGTACGTAAATCATATCTTCTTCTTTTGTAACATGAACTGGATTCAATAAGCTCACTAAAATAAGCGCGTTTAAACAGTTCAGTGGAATTGCTGTAAACACATACGTAGCGGGAACCATCGTTAAATAAGCACCGATAATAGATCCGCTAATACTGCTCATACTCATAATTCCAAACGTAAGCAAACGGTTGTCTTTCAACACAGAAAGCTGATTACGAATAACCGCTAATGCTTCCGTATTTCCTAAAAACATCATTTGAATAGCGAAAAAGCTTTCTAATTTAGGCAAACGAGAAACTTTTGAAATGACCCAGCCTACTTTATCAATAATCCACGTTAAAATACCAAAGTAAGATAAAATATCAAAAAATGTCACGACAAAGATGATAGGCAGTAATGCACTGAAGAAAAAGTCAACCGTTTCATTTCCCATTACGGATGGGAACGCAAAAGCAATTCCATCGTTAGCACAGGAAATTAGCCAAGTAAAGAACGAAGCAATTTTATTAATGATCCATGTTCCGATTGAAGTTCCTAACATAAACCAAGTAATGAGGACTTCAACAACCAATAGTGAAGCAATAGGACGCCACTTTATTTCTTTCTTTTTAGGAGAACATAAGAAGACGACACCCATTACTACAAAAACGCCTAATAAATTTAATAAAAAGTACATGCAAGCCACTCCCAGGTGTGTATTTAAAAAACAAAAAAAGCTCTTACTTTTCATAAATTCTGACAATAACAGAAAGTATGAAAAGTAAGAGCTTTGAAAGAAGACTGTATTCATGAGAATACGCCCTTCTTTTTGCTGCTTATATCCAAACTTTCTTGTAGTCTAGTTTTTTACGGTTACTAGGTAGAGACTATCAGACCATATTACTGATAATATACAAGATCGTAATCTTAGCTGTATTCAATTGATATGAACAAATTCTACCCTTTATTTTTTTAATAATCAACACTTTAAAAGTTTTTCGGAATAATAAAATTGGTATGAAAATTCTATTTATTTATTACTTCTTTTGAACTACCCATCAGAAAATTACACAAAAAAAGTGAATTTAACCGTTCTTTTAGCTCAATTATTTTCCTATTTTTGAAACAAAGAATTTGATTCTTTGATGAGTATGTTTAAATATCTACTTCGCTTTTCATTTAATTCCTCAAAAAAAATATTTCATTTTTACGACTTGAGACGTAGAAAAAAATAATCCTGCTGTTCGTTGAAATTAACCGCTTTTCATTTTACACTTTATGGTAGAAGAAACAAATTTAATTTAGGTAGAAAGCGGGTTATAACGTGAAAAAAATATTGGCTTTTATTTTAGTGATAGGTGGTACGGCAGTCCTCTTTTCTACTGCGTTTGCACCCTTCTCTTGGTCGTTAAGTTCATTCAAGACGTCCAAGTCTGAAGCGGCGTTATCAAGTGATATTCAGCGTATTCAAATCGACTCTCCAAGCATTAGTACAACTGTCGTGCCGCAAGATCGTCAAGATATTAAAACAAAAGTAGAAGGTAAAGGAAAAGTAGATGTAAAGCAAAATGGAGACACCCTAGTCGTCACTTATCAAAAAAGTCCTTTTCAATGGCTTTCTATTTTTTCAAATACAAAAGTGACAATCTACATTCCTAGAGATTATCACCACAACCTTGCGCTTACGGTAGGTTCTGGGGACCTTCAAGTTGCTACACAGCCTGAGCAAGCGCTTCAGCTGAAAGATGTTTCGATTAAAGTAGGTTCTGGAAATGCAAATATTTCAAACTTGAGGAGCACCTCTCTTCGTACGGATGTCAATTCTGGAGATTTACAGCTGAGTAATGTTGAAAGCCAAACGGCTAAATTTGCTGTAGGCTCTGGGGAAATTAAAGGAACAAACTATCAAGGAAAACTTCAGGCGCGCATTGGATCTGGTGATCTCTATATGGATTTTAAAAAGCTAGAAGAGGCCGTTTCTGTAGATGTAGGATCTGGAGATGCCGTGCTGGTTCTTCCGAAAAGCGCTGGTTTTAAAGTGAATGGAAAAGTAAGCAGCGGTGATATAAACAATGACTTTAAGTTAAGCAATGCAACCGTAACAGAAGATGTCTTAAAAGGAAAGCACGGAAATGGAAAATATCCTATTGATGCAGCTGTTTCAAGCGGAGAATTAACGTTAAAATCAAAATAAAACGAACACGGAAGTGTTCGTTTTATTTATGGTCTCACTGCAATATACCATGCTACTCCTACAATTGATCCTATGAATACGACTCCGTAAATAATAGATAAATTCACTATACTTTTCTTTTTAGATTTCCCGTAATCTTCATCTACTTTCTTTGCAGCACTGATCGTACCTGCAAGGGCAGCAACGCCGATAATAATGACAAGAAGCAATGCTAGTTTCATTCATTTTCTCCTCCATATTTCGGTGATTGAATAAGACTGAATATCAAGATGTTATTTATTTCATTTTAAGCAGCACGACTTAACCAGAACATGAAAGCGCTATATCTTCTCTTTCTATCATAAAGCTAAATTATGTAAAATCAACCATCCAATCGTGCATTATTTTCCTCCCCCACTTTATATACATAAAAAATTCCCGAGCTTCACTGCTCAGGAATCTTGACCTAATAAAAATGGCCTTTTAAGGTTTTAAAATGACTTTAATGCAGTTATCTTGATGATCATTAAAGATTTTGTAGGCATCAGCTGCGTCTTCTAAAGCGACTTTATGAGTAATAATTTCTTTTGGATCGAATTCTCCTTGTACAATTTGATCATATAATTTTGGCATAACGGGAATGACAGGAGCTTGCCCCATTTTGAGAGTTACATTTCGAGCAAAAAAAGCTCCTAATGGAAAACTGTTATAGTTGCTTCCGTATACCCCGGTGAGTTGGACGGTTCCACATTTACGAACGGCTTTTGTCGCAATTTGAATGGGTCCGAGCGTTCCACCTTGAAGTTTTAATTTTTGTTCAATGTATTCAAGAGGCGACTTTTTGCCATCCATACCTACACAGTCAATCACCACATCAGCTCCGCCTTTTGTGATTTCTTTTAAATGCTCCCCCATATCTGGGTATTCTGTAAAGTCAAAGGTTTCTACGGCATTCATTTTCTTTGCATGCTGCATTCGGTATGGAACATGATCTACTGCGATAACCCGTTTGGCACCTTTCATCCAAGCAAACTTTTGAGCCATTAACCCTACTGGCCCGCAGCCGAGTACGATAACGGTATCACCTTTTTTAACATCCGCATGCTCTACACTCCAATAAGCAGTTGGAAGCACATCTGATAAAAAAAGAAGCGATTCATCTTCTAATTCACACGATTCCGGAATCACAAACGGTGTGAAATTCCCAAACGGCACTTTTAAATATTCAGCTTGACCTCCTGGATGATTTCCAAACTTTTCAGTATATCCAAAATAGCCGCCAGAATCGTAATGTGGATTAGAATTATCACATTGGCTCGTTAAATCATCCTTACAGTAGGCACACTGTCCGCACGCTACGTTAAACGGAATAATAACGCGATCTCCTTTTTTTACTTTTGTAACATCTGGCCCTACTTCTTCCACAATTCCCATCGGTTCATGACCAATAATATAACCGTGAGGCAATGGCATACTTCCTTGATATAAATGCAGATCAGAACCACAAATAGCGGTTGACGTTATTTTAATGACAATGTCATCTTTCTTCTCTAACTTCGCATCTTCTACTTCTGCTACTTTTACCTGATTAGGTCCTTGATACGTTACCGCTTTCATTTTTACCCTCCATTTTTAAAACCTTGATGCTACTTAAATTTATCTAAAGGCATGTATTCTATCCGGATAAATCAAGGAAAATAAAAAAGCAGCGCTTACGCATCTGCTTTAATGATTATTAAAACTGAAAGACATGTTTTCCTACCAGTACATCTGCCATCTTTACAAAGCGCTTGATTTCTAATACGTCATGAACACGAACTATTTGAACGCCTTGTGCAATCCCAGCATATACAGTAGCTGCGGTTCCTTCCATTCTTTCCGTAGGAAGAGCATCGACTATTTGTCCAATAAATCCTTTACGAGAAGTAGCAAGCAGCACAGGATAGCCCATCTTTGTCAGCTGATCTAGATGCTGAATTGCTTCTACATTATGGGCAGCCGTTTTTCCAAAGCCAACGCCTGGATCTAAAATAATTTGATTGTCGCGAACTCCTGCAGCTTTTGCAATGGAGATGCTTTCTTTTAAATCACTTATCATATCTGTAATCAGATTTGTATAGTTGGGCTCATGACGGTTATGCATTAAAATAATAGGAACATTATAATCAGCTGCCACTTGAGCCATTTTAGGATCAGCCTTTGCCCCCCATATATCATTAATAATATGTGCTCCTGCTTCTAGCGCATGCTTGGCCACTTCCGATTTGTATGTATCTACGGAGATCGGCACCTCTACGCGCTTAGCCACTTCAGAAATAACGGGCACAATCCGTTTAATCTCTTCTTCATCGCTAATTCTTGTATAACCAGGACGAGTTGATTCTCCTCCGATATCAATGATGTCTGCTCCTTGCTTTACCATTTCCTCAGCATGAGCAACCGCTTTATCTACATCGTAGTATTTTCCGCCGTCTGAAAATGAATCTGGGTTTACGTTTAAAATCCCCATAATAAGCGTACGGTCCGCATAATTCAGCTTATACTTTCCACATTTAATGACGGATTGAGACGTTAAAGTTGACACTATCCTCAGCCCCTTCGTAATTTGCAAATTAATGTATATTTATAAATATCATGTATTTTGAGAATGTCATACCGTTCGTAATTATATCAAAAGTCGCCGGTCCTATGTGATTTTTCTTAGAGTTTCTTTCTTCTATAGTGTGAGATAAACATTAAAAGTGAATACATAGATAACATTAAAAATCTCTATCGGACTTGTCTTCAGGGTCTTTTTTCCTTTTCTCACATCTTTTGTGAGTCTTTTTATTCAAAAAGAAAGGATTCGCATGAAAAGTGTTTAATTTATAGCAATAGTTGGGAATTTATAAGTAAGCAACTTCCATTTTTATGGAATTCATTTTAAGGAGGATGACTATGACTCAACAACCGTTACAAGTCAAATTAATTCCTTATACAATTGAGTCGATTATCGATTCAACAAACGAAACGCCTAAAGGAGTAAGCTTAATTCAAGCGCCTGCTATTTGGGAACAAAGCAATCAAGGAGAAGGCACTGTAATTGCAGTTATCGACACTGGTGTTGACACAAATCATCCTGACTTAAAAGATTGTATTATCGGAGGAAGAAACTTCACTACGGATTATGACGGAGATTCTTCTGTATTTGAAGATAATAATGGGCACGGCACTCACGTGTCTGGTACCATTGCTGCTGCGCTTAATAATGAAGGGGTCGTAGGGGTGGCACCCAAAGCAAAAATTCTAAGCTTAAAAGTACTTACCGGTGAAGGATCAGGAAATTATGAATGGATTATTGACGCTATTAACTACGCCGTCGAATGGCGCGGTCCTAACAATGAGCGAGCACGAGTTATTTCCATGTCACTGGGGGGACCACAAGACGTTCCAGAACTGCACGAAGCTGTTCAGAATGCTGTGAATAAAGATGTTTCTGTCGTTGTTGCAGCTGGAAACGAAGGTGACGACCGCGAAGAAACCTTTGAATATTCATATCCAGGAAGTTACAACGAAGTCATTCAAGTAGGAGCAGTGGACAACAGCTTAAGCTTGGCTCCTTTTACCAACGTCAATGAAGAAGTGGATTTAGTGGCACCGGGAGTTAACATCATCTCTACTTTTTTAGAAGGTAAATATGCGACTCTTTCAGGAACTTCAATGGCAACTCCCCACGTAGCAGGAGCTTTAGCTCTATTAATTAACTTATGTGAGAAGGAATTTGGCCGCTCTTTAATCGAAGCCGAAATCTATGCTCAACTTGTAAGAAGGACGCTCCCTCTTGGATACCGGAAAAGCTCTGAAGGAAACGGATTTCTCATGCTCGATTTGGTAGAGAAAATACATGATATTATTAACGTAGCCCGTATCAATCCTAGTAAGTAATAAATAAGAAAACCGGATCATTACATGATCCGGTTTTCCCAGATTAACGAGAATCCTTCTTGGTTCTCGTTAACTTGAAATAAAGACAAACCATTGCCTATCTTTATTCATATCTTAATGCTTCGATTGGATCTAGCTTCGCCGCTTTGTTTGCAGGAAGCATGCCGAATACAATGCCAATCGTCATGGAAAACAACACTCCTCCAAGTACTACTTGCCACGAAATTAACGACGGCCAGCCAGCAAATAATGAAACAAGAGCTGCCCCGCCCGCGCCGAGACCAATTCCAAGCAAACCACCAATTAACGTAAGGGTAATGGATTCAATCAAAAACTGAGTTAGAATTTGTCTTTTAGATGCTCCCAACGCTTTACGAATACCAATTTCTCTTGTACGTTCCGTTACAGAAACCAGCATAATGTTCATAACGCCAATCCCGCCAACAAGCAGGGAAATGCCTGCAATCGATCCAATAATCGTTGTCATAATCCGCGTTACATTTCCAATGCTATCTGCTATTTCTTCTAAGTTCTGCACTTGGTAAGCATCTTCCGCATCATGCAAATTATTTAACAAATCCGTTGCGTCATTGCCTACTTTTTTTAGTTGATCAGAGCTTTTTGCTTGAACGCTAAGGTTTGTATAATCGAGCTTACCGAAGCTTGATTTATAGGTATTATTCGGAATATAAATGGTTGGTATTTCAAATGCTAAAAAGCCCGTTGCCTTTTTTGCGACACCAATAATTTTGATAGGCTGGCCTTGCACCCATACTACTTGTCCAAGGGCTTCTTTTTTATCAAATAGCTCTTTTTTCATATCGCTTGTGATAACACCTACTCGATTACCTGATAAAAAGTCAGAGCTGTCTAACATTCTTCCTTTTGAAACTTCCAGCTGATTAACTTCAATATAGCCTTCGTTAATAGCATTAACAGTCGTATCCGATTCCTTGTCTCTATATCTTATCCCCATTCCCATTGAACTAGAAGCCACCACATTCTTCACTCCGGGAATAGTCGAAAGAGCTTTAATATCATCCTCTGTAAAGATAGGCTCACCCGTCATTGAAAGGTCATCAGCTTGCATCTCGTCTTCAGGAGGCTGATAGTATACATCAACTGTATTGCTTGCTCCTGTTATTTCCGACTTAATCATCTGTTCTCCGCCCTGACCAATGGCTACAACGATAATAACAGCCGCTACGCCAATGATAATACCAAGCATCGTCAAAATAGAGCGCATTTTATGAGCAAGAACCGAAGAGAGCGCCATGCGAATATTTTCTACCAAACTCATAAGCTATCGTTCTCCTTATCGCTATGACTTAGCACTTTACCGTCACGAACGATAACTGTACGCGATGTATATTCTGCCACTTCAGGTTCATGCGTAATGACTACAACCGTTGTGCCATCTGCATTAAGCTGAGAAAATTGCTCCATAATATCAGCACTTGTTTTTGTATCCAGAGCTCCTGTTGGTTCATCTGCTAAAATAAGCGTCGGATTGTTAACAATAGAACGAGCAATAGCAACGCGCTGCTTTTGCCCTCCTGATAGCTCGCTCGGTAAATGTTTCATCCGCTCACTCAGCCCTACTTTTTCAAGCGCAGCTTCTGCTCTGGCTCGTCTTTCCTTACGCGTTACACCTGCATATACCATCGGAAGCTCTACGTTTTCTACCGCTGTTAAACGCGGCAACAGCTGAAATTGCTGAAAAACAAAACCGATATGAATATTTCTTACTTTTGCAAGCTGCTCATCACTATAAGTGGAGATTTCTTGTTCATTTAATAAATAGGACCCCGACGACGAACGGTCTAAACATCCGATAATGTTCATTAGCGTTGATTTACCTGAGCCAGAAGGTCCCATAATCGCAACAAATTCACCGTCATAAATCTTCAAATTAATATCTTTTAAAATTGGCACTTCCTCTTTGCCAAGATGATAACTTTTATGAATATTCACAAGCTCAATCATTGAACAGTCACTTCCGCACCATCAGTTAAGTTCTTTGTAGGATTTGTAATGACTTTGTCTTTAGAAGATACGCCGCTTTTGATTTCAATAAATTTATTTGTTGTTTCTCCAATCTTTACTTTCTTACGAACCGCCTTTTTATCTTTCACCACATATACATATTTTTCACCGTCTTCATTTACAACTGCTTTTATCGGCAAAGATGAAGCGTTTTTACTGCTTGTTTCAATTTCAAGCAGCAGCTTAAATCCCGGCTTAATCATCGTGATATCCTGGTCATCTACTTTTACTTCAACTGGATATTGATTAGCCCCATCATTGCCCGCTTCTGCTGATGCCTGCTGCTGAGGTAGATAGTCAATTTGTTTAACGCTCCCTGCCCATTCTTTATCAGGCAGCACATCTGATGTAATTTTGACAGCTTGACCGGTTTTAATTTTTAATGCATCGTACTCAGACAGCACACCAGTAGCTAAGTATTCATCGGTATTACCAATATGTATAAGCGGTTTTTGAACGTCACTTGTGTTATTAACCGCTTCTTTATCTACTTCTAGCACCGTCCCATTAATATCACTCGCTACGTCTAAATTACGTTCTTTTTTAGCAATTGATTTGGCTTCTAGTTTGTTTCGTTCTAAATCAATTTTAGCCGTTTCTAAATCGAGATTGAGCTGCGTACGTTCTGTATCGATTTGATCTCTCGCTTCTTGCTTACTCATTTCTTTTTCCAATTCTTTTTGTTTTTTATTTAAATTAGAAAGCTGTTTGCTTACTGAGTCAATTTGCAGCCGACTGGATTTTTTTTCCAGCTTGTTTTGTTCTTGCTCTAAATCAAGCGTATCGCTTTCGTATGTTACAAGAGAGGTTCCCTGCTGTACACGAGATCCTTCTGTTACGTGAAATCGTTCAACCTCGCCTTTTTCAGCATCAAAATAGACATATTGCTCATCAGCAAGCTTTAACGTACCGGGAACCATAACTGTATTTCTTAACTTTTTTTCCTTTATATTTGCTACGCGAACATTGATTGCTTTCCCACTTACACTTTGTGCACGATATACGTTAATTCCAATAACCGCAACAATAACAACTGCTACAGCTGTAATAATTATTCCTTTTTTCATTTACAACCCTGCTCCTTTAAGCGCTTCTGAAGCAGCTCCTCCAACTCCTGAAATAGCCGCTCCTAAGATGAATAAAATAATCACTGTAATAATAGAAGCAGCCTTTGATACATTCGCCACTTTTTGTAATCCTACTGCTGTCAGAATAAGTCCCCAAATAGAAAAGATTTCAATGGAATTAAATACTCCTCCCATAGCACCTTTAGCATCAACCATTCCATTTAACGAAGTCACATTCGCTGAAGTGTGTGCTAGTGCAGCGACTCCCGTATTAATTAGCTGACCGATTGTTGTGATGAACGTAACAAACAAATTCAAACTAAACATTTGGCGGTACGTTGTTTTTCCAGTTCCTAACTTTGCAATTAAAAACAGAATCAAACTTGTGAATGCCAGTGTAGCAACTACTGCAATCACTCCTCCAACTGCTCCGCCAATCATACTAAATGTTGAATTCACTTCAATGCCAGCTTCTTTTTGCTGTTGCAGCGCCTCTTGTGCCTGAGGGGTATAGACGGCTAGAATCGTTGTTGCAGCTGTTAAGATGAGGATAAGTAAAAGAGGTCCCCAAATGATCGGATTACTTTTCATTTTCTCAAACTGTACAACCGGACTCGTAATAAAACCAAAAATAGAGGGCTTTCCTTTCTCTTGGACTTCCGAAGATACGTTAACTTCTGTGCTCATAATCAAACTCCTTTTATTTTGTTTCGTTATTAGCTCTTAAGACCCGTCTTTTGCTGTTTTTTAAAGTTTTCTAGCAAAATCGACTCTTTCTAAGAAACTCTCAAACACCTAATATTCTAACATAATTATACAAATTAATTTACATTTTTCTTACATTTTATATTTTTTATGGTATTTTTAGAAATTAAAGAGATGTCTGAATGAAAGTATTAATCTTACTTATAATTTCTAAATATTCTAATTATTATTTGACATCATTTAATAGAATCCGTATATTATGATTAAAGTTTATTATTCCTATGTTTTTTATAAGTTTTATATCTAAGGAGGAGTTTCAATGTCTGCTAAGAAACCATTTCGTCCTGAAACACAAGCCATCCATTCTGGCCAACAGCTTGACCCGACTACTTTTTCGCGTGCGGTACCTATTTATCAAACAAGCTCATTTGGATTTAAAGATACGGAGCATGCTGCATCTTTATTTAATTTAAGTGAACAAGGCTACATCTACACTCGAATTGTAAACCCTACTACGGACGTTTTTGAACAGCGAATTGCTGAGTTAGAAGGCGGAGTAGGTGCTCTAGGAGTAGCTTCAGGTCAGTCAGCTACTACCTTTTCCATTTTGAATATCGCTTCCGCAGGAGATGAAATTGTATCAGCAAGCAGTTTATATGGGGGAACATATAACCTCTTTTCGTCTACGCTTCCTAAACTGGGCATTACTGTCAAATTTGTAAACGCCGATAATCCAGAAAATTTTAGAAGTGCAATCACTTCCAAAACAAAGGCAATTTATGCTGAATCCGTTGGAAACCCGCAGGGAAATGTGCTAGACATCGAAGCAGTTGCAGACATTGCCCACGAACATGGAGTTCCTCTTATTATTGATAATACGGTTCCAAGCCCTTACCTTCTTCGTCCCATCGATTTCGGAGCAGATATTGTCGTTCATTCTGCTACTAAGTTTCTTGGAGGGCATGGAACAGCAATTGGGGGTGTTATCGTAGACAGTGGAAAATTTGATTGGGAAGCGAGCGGGAAATTTCCAGACTTAACAACTCCAGATCCAAGTTACCATGGCCTTGTATACACAGAAGCTGCCGGTGAAGCTGCTTATATTACAAAAGCGCGCGTTCAGCTTTTACGAGATATTGGCGCTGCTTTATCACCTTTTAATTCCTTTTTACTCCTTCAAGGGGTAGAAACACTCCATCTGCGATTAGAGCGTCACAGCGAAAACGCATTAAAGGTAGCGAAATTTTTAGAGCAGCATGAATTAGTAGACTGGGTACATTATGCGGGGCTTCCTTCTCACCCTTCCTATTCATTGGCAAAAAAATACTTACCTAAAGGACAAGGAGCCATTTTAACCTTTGGTGTAAGGGGAGGAAAAAACGCTGCGGCTAAGTTAATTGATTCCGTTCAGTTATTTTCTCATTTAGCCAATATCGGCGACTCGAAGTCACTCATTATTCACCCGGCAAGCACCACTCATCAACAGCTATCTGAAGATGAACAAAAAGCTTCCGGCGTAACGCCAGAACTCATTCGTCTATCGGTTGGAACAGAAGCAATCGACGACCTTCTTGAAGATTTAGATTATGCCTTAAAAGCCAGCCAAAAAGTGAATACAACTGTTTAAAAGCTGTGATTTTTCACAGCTTTTTTTATATCGCCCAATAACTTTTTATACTTTCGCTTATGCTACAATAAACAAAACGAATGAAAAAGGAGCTACTATGAACACGTTCAATTCAATACCTGCTATTACATTTACAGACGTTCATAAAACATTTAAAGATAAAGAACATAGTGTTTTAAAAGGCATATCGGGTACAGTGATGCAAGGCTCGCTCGTCATGATGGTAGGACCATCAGGATCCGGAAAAAGCACCCTTCTTTCCATGTGCAATCTACTTTCTGCACCTGATGAAGGAAGTATTGAAGTATATGGTAAAGACATTAGCAAATGGATTATTTCTGATTTGCGAAAAAAAGTGGGCATTGCTTTTCAATCAGCTCCTGTTATTGATGGAACAGTGCGAGATAATATGATGCTTGTTCAAAAACTGCACGGCAAACAGGATATTATGCCTGAAGAACTCTGTGCCTTAACCGGTCTTTCCCCTGACTTGTTAGACCAGGATGCCAGAGATTTATCCGGTGGTCAAAGACAAAGGTTATCATTAGCCCGCACGCTGTCCAACGGATCTGACCTTTTACTTTTAGACGAAATCACTTCTGCTTTGGATGCCACTTCTGCTCATGAAATTGAGCAGCTTATTTCTCATTTACATAAAGAGCAGAATAAAACGATTATTTGGGTTACCCATAATTTAGATCAAGCGAAACGTTTAGGAGAGGAAGTCTGGCTTTTAATGAACGGAGTGATTGTAGAAAAAGCGAAGACGGAGACCTTTTTTCATGCTCCTGTAAAAGCTGAAACAAAACAATTTATTGAAGGAGCCTTTCTATGAGTTCACTTTCACTGATTTTTACAATTGTTTTTGTTTTTATTGCTCTTTTTTTATCAAAATCTTTTCGTATCGGACTCGAAAAAGATATTATCATTGCCAGTATTCGAGCAGCCGTTCAGCTGTTAGTGATCGGATATGTTTTATCGTTTATTTTTGACGCAAATCATCCTGTTTTTATGATTCTCATTTTATTCCTTATGCTCACAGTCGCTTCTCAAAACGTTGTAAAGAAAAAAAAGCAGGGATTTAAAGCTTTTTTCCGTGTATTTGTCACTCTTTTTATTGTAGAAATCCTGACCCAAAGCGTTATGCTCGGTCTACATATTATCCCTGCTACTCCGCGCTACGTCATTCCTGTCAGCGGTATGATTATTGGAAATTCGATGATTTTGGCTAATTTATTTTTAAATCGGTTAGATGCTGAAGTAAGTCGAAGAAGAGAGGAGATTCAATTAATTCTGGCGCTTGGGGGTACTCCTAAACAAGCTATTCATAGTATTTTAAACGCCGCAATCAAAGCTAGCATGATTCCTACGGTAGAAAGCCAAAAAACAATTGGACTTGTTCAGCTTCCGGGTATGATGACAGGCCAGATTATTGGAGGGGCAGATCCGATACAAGCTGTCAAATTCCAGCTGCTTATCGTTTTTACTATTCTAGCGTCTGCTACGCTTTCCTGCGTCATCTTAAGCCGATTAACATACCCTACCCTTTTTAATAGCTATCAGCAGCTTATCCGTGAGCATACATAAAAAGAAGAAGGGAGACTCCTTTCTTCTTTTTTTATTGAGCAGCTTTTTTTAATCTTGATCCTACGTCACTTCCAAAGGTCACTCCTAAATCACCTAGCCATCTTCTATAGGCAATACTCAATCGGTCCGGATTCAAATGAAGCTCTGCTTGTAAGTCAAGCGGCAGCTCTTCTGGTTTTTGACTTTCCACAATACTGGTATCTTGTTCAATAATAAGCTGCTGAAAATCGCGGAAATATTGATCAGGTGCATCAAACGAATAGTTTCTAGAAACTAGCGCAAACACCGTGGACTTTCTTTCCTCTTCAGGTAAAACCGCAAACAGCATTGAAAAGATTTCACCCGTTTCATAGTTCACTTTTTTCAATCTTGCAACAGTAGGACGAAGAATTTCAAAGGTATAATAAATAGTCGCAAAGTTACCCGTACCATCTGCATCTGCGTACACAGCGATTTCATCAGAAACGTATCGGTTATCTTTCCAATGCACCTTATAATCAGGAATTTCGGCGTAGTCAGAGTGTCCAAGGCTTCCTTCGTGAACAAAAGCCAAATGGCTTACATCTAGAAAGTTTTCTACGACACGAGGAGCTGCTGCCTGCAGAGTATGAGGGTTGGCGCAAACCGTTTTGAATCCGGAGTTAAGATGTTCGCCATACAAGGGAAGAGGAGTATCACCCGCCTCTCTATTCATCTTCACCCATATAATTCCGTACTTTTCAACGCAGTCATATACCTGTGCTTTTGCTTTTGAAGGAATAGCTCTTCCCGGCGGCTGTTGAGGAATTTTGACACAAGCCCCGGCATCATCGTATTTCCATCCGTGATAAGGGCATACAATGCAATCATCTACCACTTTTCCAAGAGATAACGCTGCACCGCGATGGATGCACAAATCTTTAAATGCTTTAATGGCATTAGATGTGCGAAAAAGCACAACTCGCTCTTCTAAAATCGTTACTTGCAAGGGCTGATCTGTTAAATCATGTGAATAAGCTGCAGGCAGCCATTCCTTAGCCAATACTAAATCTTTAATCATCTGCATCGCCTCCGTACAATAAGTAAATTTATTTCTTGTTTATAAAAAAAACCGCAGAAATAGAAGGAGTGCTTCTAATTCCGCAGCTTTTTCGTTCCGTAAAACAGACTATAAGCGCGCGAAGATTCTACATGATTGCAGATAGAGCGACCTTAGCACTTCATCTACAATGACAATACGTGTTCATCGCTATTTTTTAAATACTTAAACCCTTATATATTGAATAAAGAGCGGCCAGCCGCTAAAAGCTTTTCTGTCCACTGATTTCTCTTAGTTTTACTTTATCAATTTCCCACTGAAAAATCTCTTGATTTGTAAGCACCTCTAACATGATTTTTTCGGTTAAACGAATAAAAGCTGCGGTTTTAAAAACCGCAGCTTGCTTTATTATGAGCTCATATAACTGGCTGTATATTTTTTCGTCTGCTTTTGTATTTCTTGATTTAAATGTTTGAAAAATGAGAGGGTTTCTTCATAATCCGTCGCTTTTTCATGAAACTTCAATGTAAGACTTTCTTCAAACAACGTTTCTCCTTGATGACCAACCGCTTTCAGCTGAACATCTGTAACAATACCTTGCGAAATCGAACATAATAAATAATTAAAGCAATGAACCGGAACGATATGCATGAGATGAAAATCATCGATAGTTCTATCACTTTTTGTTTTCTTAAATTCCACGGTGAGTTCTTCCGGATGAATAAACACATTTATATGCTGTTTGGACAAACAAGTAGGATTCATTTTTTGTGTATACTCACAAAATTCCAGTCCAATAAATACAGAATTCTCGGAGTCAGCTTCAATGAAGATTTGCGAATTTTTTACCATTGTCCTCGTCCTCCATATTCAATCTAGTTCCCCCATCACTCGCATTCAGTTGTAGAATATTTCCATCTTTTTTCTATTCTATCATTGATTTTTCTCAGTGCCTATTTAACAGGCGGAAGTTCTCTTTAAAAGAGAGGGAACTGACAGGCAGTTCTTTATGTGAGAAAAATAGACAAAAGACACCTCTTTTATTTTCTTGAGGTGTCTTTTGGTAGCATCAACCTGTATTACGCAACCCTGCTGCAATGCCGTTAATCGTTAATAACGCTTCTTTTAAAAGTTCTTCATTTAACGTTCCAGCCTCATCTTCACGCAGCTTGGAAATGACCTTAACTTGTAAGAATGTTAGAGGGTCCACATACGGATTTCGTAATTTAATAGATTCTTTAATCGTAGGAAGATGATCCATTAATTCTTTTTGACCTGTGATTTGAAGAATCATTTCTTTTGTGAGATTATACTCTTTTTTAATGGCGGTAAAAATCCGCTCTGAAATAGCCGGGTCTTGTACCATTTCCGTGTATTCTTTTGCTGCCATTAAATCTGCTTTTGTTAAGGCCATTTGCAGATTATCGACGGTCGAGCGGAAAAATGGCCATTCTTTATACATTTGCTGAAGAAGCTGTATATCTCCGGACTTCTCTACTAAATGCTGTAAGCCCGTACCTGCAGCGTACCAGGCTGGAAGCAGCTGTCTGCTTTGCGTCCATGCAAATACCCACGGAATTGCTCGCAAATCTTCAAAGCGATCACTTCCTTTTCGACTCATTGGACGTGACCCAATATTTAAAGCTCCCAGCTCAGGAAGAGGTGTAGCTTGTTTAAAATACGTTAAAAAGTCTGGATCTTTGAAAACAAGCTCTTGATACTTACGTAAAGAAGCAGTTGAAATCTCGTCCATTGTTTCTTCCCATTCATGTGTACGAATATCACATTGTTCAGCTTCTTGAGAAACATTTGCTGCCGCTGTAAGAAGAGCTGAGACCGCTTGTTCAAGGCTTCGGTAGGCAATGTCATATAAAGCGTATCTAGAAGAAAGAACTTCTCCTTGCTCTGTAATTTTCACGCCGTCTCCTAGCGTCTCAACAGGCTGAGATAAAATGCTTCGGTTTAACGGTCCACCTCCTCGGCCTAGTGAGCCGCCTCGGCCATGGAAAAACTTCAGACGAACTTGATACTTCCTCGCCATATCGTGAATTTCCTGCTGCGCTTTATATAGCTTCCAATTAGCAGTAAGCGTTCCTCCGTCTTTACTTCCATCTGAGTAGCCAAGCATAATTTCTTGCAAATCCTGCTGTTTCCTTAAGTGCTCACGATAAAAATCTAATTGAAATAGCTGTTCCATAATTTTAGGACCCGCTGTGAGATCATCAATCGTTTCAAGCAGCGGAGCTATATTTAACTTACTTTCAATGCGGCCATCTGCATGAAGGCGATAAATACCCGCTTCTTTGGCAAGTACCATGACTTCTAACAAATCACTTGCAGACTGCGTCATGCTGATTAAGTAGACTTCAATAGATCTTTCTCCAAATTCTTTATGTGCTCGATGTATCATATTAAATACTTCAATTACTTGCTGCGTTTCTTTAGAGTAATTCTCTACAAACGATAGCACAGGTCTTGGGTCTTGAAGAACTTTCCCTAACAGCTCAACTTTTTTCTCTTCTGTTAACGCTGAATAATCTTCAGCTAAAGAAACCGCATGGAAAATTTCTTTGATTGCCGCTTCATGTTCCCCGCTGTGATTACGGATATCAAGCGTTGCTAAATGAAAACCAAACAGCTCAACTTGGCGAATTAATTTACATAAGCTTTTTAACTGATAATCCTGAGGCTGGTGCTTTTGCAAACTGTCTTTGATTAGAAATAAATCATGTAGAAGTTCTTCCGACCTTTGATAACCCGCTTCCGACTCTCCAACTAAATTTAATTTATGAAGCATAATCGTAAGCTTGCAGCGATACACTTCGTGTTTGATTCTCCATCGCTTTTTCTCAGGCAGCAGAGATATTTCTTGATTAATAGAATCAAGAAGATTATCTGAAACTGCGACTCTTTTTGTAGACTGACTTAACCTTTGTCTCAATTGAGTAAGCGACTCTTTATATTTACGAATAGCTAACTTTCTTTGTTTGACAAGCGTTTGCCACGTTACTTTGGGAGTTACGTTTGGATTTCCATCCCGGTCTCCGCCAATCCATGAACCAAATCGAAGAATATTAGGCACCTTCCAATTTTCTTGGGGGTAATTCTCCTGCAATGAATTTTCCAACTCCTGATGAAGTTGAGGAAGCACTTCAAATAACGTTTCATCAAAATAATATAATCCATTCGATACTTCATCCATTACGGTTGGCTTGCGATCTCGCAGTTCATTTGTTTGCCATAAAATCAACACTTCGCTAAACAGTCTTTCTTCAATTTCCGTACGTTCGCGTTTTGTTAACGTTGGATTATCCAAATTTTTCAGAAGCTCAGCCATTCGTTTATGAATATCAAGAACACTTCGTCTAGTGGCTTCTGTTGGATGAGCAGTGATGATGAGCTCTAGAGATAAAGTTTGAAGCAAGTTAGCAATTACGTCTGGCGCCACGCCATTATTTTTAAGCGAAACAACGGCACTTTCCAATGAGCCCGGCTGCATAATAGAATCTTCTTGCTGCTGATATTCCCGTCTGCGACGAATTCGATGATTTTGCTCTGCAATATTAACTAAATGAAAATAAACTGCAAATGCCCGAATAACCTGCTCGCGCATCGGCTGTTCAAGAGTAACGATTTCATTTTTTATTTCTTTATAGATAACTTCATCTTTGTTTTCTCTAAGTGATTTTGCTACTTCGCGTATTTTTTCTACTTTGTTGAGCAGTTCTTCTCCACCTTGGTGAACCAGAACTTTCCCTAACAATTGACCAAGAAATTTTACATCACGGCGCAGGGCAGTGCTGCTGTTTTGTCTTTCTGCTGCTTCTACTGTTACCATTAGACACGACACCTTTCTTTATAAATGTTGTACTTTTTAAACTTTTTAGAAAATTATATTAAATTCATATTACCATGAACGAAAATAAATTTCATATAATTTTATTTCCTCCTCTCGTTCAGGAGAGGAGATTCATCAAATATAAAAAGAGGTTAAGACATAACTAAATGAATCCAATCTAAAGACGAACAAATGGGATACATAAGCTGAACCGCTTGTGACACCGCAGTGGATTACTGTGCAAGACTTTGCTTTCTGCGGGCGGTCGATGAGCCTCCTTGTCTCTTTCGCTTTTCCCCCGTAGTCTTCGTCTTGCTCTCCAATCAACTGCTAGAAGGAACGAAACAGATGAAACCTACGTTCACCATAACAAAAAAAACGAACCACTAATCAAACACGTTGATCAGTGGTTCGTTTTTCATTTGAGCTAAAACACTTTTGTCTCGGCCTCTCTTTTATGCTACCAAGGTTGTCCTAAATCCAATACCGATGCCAGCTCATTGCTTTTTTTACGCACTTGTTTACGCGTGGCAGCACGATCTGCCCCCGTTTGAAACAGGTATTTTTCTTCTTCTGTTTCTGGAATAAGCTCCGGTACTGCACGAGGCTTTCCATCATCATCCATTGCCACAAAAGTTAAAAATGATGTGGCTGCAATTTGACGCTCCCCGGTTTTTAAATTTTCTTTAATCACTTTCACAAACACTTCCATGGATGAACGACCTGTCCATGATACGTATGACTCCAAACATACAGAATCCTGAGGCGTAATAGGGTGCAGAAAATGAATAGAGTCTGCTGAAGCTGTTACACACTCTGTACGACTGTGACGATAAGCTGAAATGGACGCAATCATATCAATATCACTCATTAACTTTCCACCAAATAACGTATTGTGATTATTAATATCATTAGGAAAAATGCGGCTCGTTCGAACAGCCTTTGTATCTTTACAATAATTTGCTTTCATTAGTAAGAACCTCCATTGATGCCTATCATAATAAGAATAAAAGAATGAATGAACCTATACTAGCATATTTTGATAAATTTAGCTTTACAAAAAACTCGTTGATTTATTTACAGAAAACAAAAAAGAGAAGAAAAATTCTTCTCTTTTTTTGTCTATCGAATATAGCTTGATCCAAACGTTTTACCTAAAGAATCACTGTATAGGTCACTTGACTTTACAGTCCATTTCCCATCTTCTTTCACCATAAAAATTCGTAGGGGACGACTTCCTTCTTTCGTTTCTAATTCATTTACAATATCTTTGAAATGAGAAGCCGCAAACTCTTCAGAGTGTTCTGTATCGTAATCTTTCGTTTCATCTGTATATGCTCGCTTAAGCTGCGATACGTATGAATACAAGTCTGATAAATTAAGAGTAGTGTACTCCACCTCTACTACTGCTTTATTATTTGCATTCGCAATCACATTTGTTTTTACACTTGCTTTTTCTTTTAAAACATCTTTATACATGTTAAAAAAGTCTTTTTTTGCTTTGTCGGTTAAACTATTAGAAAACGCACCTTTTAATTCTTCGTTAAACGCTTTTTTCTGTTCTTCTATAACAGCTGTTTTATCTGCTGTTACATATTTATCATAGTCTACGTTTTCTTTATTTAAGTAAAGGACTTCTGTATAAGCTTGCAGAGCTTTTTCTGGGTCTTGCAGCTTATTATAGCTTTTCGCGTATTTCTTTGTATCCAGTGTTAATGTCACTTCGTCAATTTCTTCATCATAATCAGATGATTTTGGCTGAAGCCCAATTTTGTACTTGTTATCTTTTTTGACTTCAAAGACAAACGTTAAATTTTTTTGCTTTCCAGCACCAATTTTGTCAGATGCACTGCTTTCTAGTCCGAGCTCACGACTGTTCACTCCCGTTTTTGGAGACAGCTGTTCATCTCCTTCGTACAAATAAACACCGTCATAATCCGATAAAGATATACTGTTTTTGGAGACATTTTTCACTTTTAAATCAACTTTCAACAGCCCTTTTTCTTCACTTGTATCTCCTTCATCACTATCTACTAAAATGTAAGAAGCGCTGTCAATAGATACTTCAATCGCCTTATTTTTAGCCGAAGTGGACCCTCCCGTTTCCTTAGAACTGTTGCAAGCCGCTAATACTAGCATAAGTACAAAAGCTAAAGCCAAAACATTCATTTTTTTCACAGCTGCCTAATCCCCTTTATTTTGTTTTTTTAGAACTTTATCCCAAATAAAGGTTCCCTCTGTATAAATACTTAAACCTTAAAATCTATATTTTTTACAATATTTTGATAAAAACTAAGTCTAAACTCTCCACTCACCTAAATAAAAAAACACGAGCACGGGCTCGTATTTTTTTATTTAGATTTAAAATTTTCTTGATTGATTTGTTCAGCTTCTTTCATATATCGGTTAGCTTTGCCACTTTTAATTCCCCAGTAATAAAAAGCTAATGATACGCAAGCAATCACTAGCATATCCCATCCGAAAGGCAAAATATTTTTGCCTCCGAATTTTTCGCTTCCTATGTAGGAAATAAAAATCATGCACGCTAAATAGATAAGCATCCAAGCCCCGGTTAAAAATTCTTTTTTAAAGCCCACCCATTTATTTTTCGCTTGGTAATAAAAATAAACAGGCAGGCCAATTGCCATAATAAAGATCACTTCACCTGTAAGTGGCCACCTTGCCCAGTAAAGCGTCAAGGAAGCAAAAACGAAGCCGCATGGCGCAATAACTGATGCCCCTTTTAAATAAAATGGACGGTAAAAGTGTGAAGCCGTTTTTCTTAATGTTATAAGCGCTACAGGACCCATAATATAAGAGATAAGCGTCGCTACTGAGATCACTTCTGCTAAGACACCCCATCCTCTAAATAAAAAGAGAAACAAAAAGCAAGCTGCTAAATTTAGCCACATAGCTGAGCGCGGGACATTGTAAAGTGGATGAAGAGTACCAAATATCTTTGGCAAATATCCATTTTGCTGCATCCCGTATAACATTCTAGAAGTAGTTGCCGTATATGTAGCACCTGTGCCGGAAGGAGAAACAAATGCGTCTGCGTATAACACAATTGTTAGCCAGTTAATTCCAAGCGCAATCGCTAAATCAGCAAAAGGAGAATTAAAATTCAAATGATTCCATCCATCAGCAATTGATGACGGACTTACTGCTCCGATAAAAACAATTTGCAATATAATGTATACAATTCCTGCAATAAAAATTGAACCAATTACAGCTACCGGAATCGATTTATTAGGTGATTTTGCTTCTCCTGCCATATTTACAGGACTTTGAAACCCATTAAATGCAAACACAATACCTGATGTTGCCACTGCCGTTAAAACACTGGCCCACCCATAAGGGGCAACCCCATGCTCACTTGAAAAGTTTCCACTATGAAAACCAGCAAAAAATAAAGCCCCTGCCGTTAAACCAGGAATAATTAATTTAACAATCGTAATAAATGAGTTTGCTTTAGCAAAGAGATTTACCGTCCAATAGTTCATAAAAAAGTAAACGAATAATAACAAAGACGCAACTGCCAACCCCTTGGACGTCAAAATTCCATTATCTACTAATTCGTGAGTCCAGCGAGCCCATTTCCACGGCCAAGTACTCATATATTGCACAGATGCAATAGCCTCCACTGTTATCGTTGAAGCGATTGAAATCCAGTTAGCCCAAGCAGCCAAAAAACCAATAAATGATCCGTGTGAATACTGAGGATATTTAACCATCCCCCCTGCTTGTGGAAACATCGCGCCCAGTTCAGCATATGATAGAGCAATGGTCAAAATAACCACCATTCCAATAACCCATGAAAAAATAGCCGCGGGTCCCGCAATTTGAGCTGCTTTCCATGCTCCAAACAGCCACCCTGAACCGATAATCGAACCTATGCCTGTCATGGTTAAAGCAAATGTTCCCATCTTCCTTTGCATATTGCTCATCCAAATCTACTCCTCTTCCCTAGGAAAATAAAAAAACACTTGCGAAAATTTCTCAAGTGTTTGCCCAGGCGCGCGGCTTATACGCTATATGCTCCCCCATGGTCATCCATGTTGCGCCAGTCACATATAGGAATATATTTTTTATCAGTATATAACATTCATTTCTATTACTCAATACACAAAAATGTTTACATTACTTTTATAAAAATAATAAATTATTCGTAAAATTCCGAATAAAACTTCTAAAAACCTCTTTTTAATTACAAAAATAACTAAAATCCTATCTTTTCTTGTTGTTTGATTCTTTTACTCCACGAGTAGATTACCTTCTAAAGATTATACTAATATATAGTATTCATTTACATAATAAGAATTAGCAGCTATATATCCATAGAATTCTTGCACTAGACCCTTTACTTATATACAATATGAAGAAAAGATACTAAAGTGAACTGTCCACCACTTAGCTACGCTTGAAGTGGGAGACTTCTTTTAGGAAAACGTTAAAACCTACATATCATGCACTTCGCAACAAATGAAGTACTTCGAGCAAACTTCTCTGTTTACGCAAGCAAAAAACAGGGAAAATTACGAAAAAAGATTGTTAGAGGGATGCTTATGAATTATGCAAATGTAAAAGTTCTTTATTTTGATGACGACGGAACCATTCCAAATCACCCTCGTCTTCCAGTTTTATTGTATGAACACGTATTTATTAGTAAGAAAGAGAAAGTGGAGAGCATTTTTAATTCTCACAACTGGAAAAACAGCTGGGTAGGTGGCATACATGATTTTCACCATTACCACAGCAATTCCCATGAAGCACTAGGCGTAATTAGCGGATCTGCACGTTTAAAACTAGGTGGACATATGGGGGAAAATATCGTGGTGCACGCTGGCGATGTGCTCGTACTTCCTGCAGGAACAGGGCATATGCGTCTGCAGTCAACTGCTGATTTTAAAGTGGTTGGAGCTTATCCAGAGGGCATGGATTACAATTTACGAACAGGAAAACAAACTGATCGCCCTCACGTATTTGATGAAATTGCACAAGTACCTATTCCTACAACAGATCCTGTTTATGGCGACAAAGGACCATTGACAGAGTGGTGGAACTAGACAAGCACTTATTGTCTAGTTTTTTTATTTGCTCTGTTTTATTCTTTCCATGAATCTCTATTTGAACATACAAATTCTTTTCTTATGATGCAATAGCAATATACTTTATCTCAGCGAAATAACAAAAACTTCCCGGTCAAAACTAAATTTCTTCTTTTTCGTGCTTTTTTTGCTTCAAGAGCAGCTTCGCTTAGATTATTCCCCTTTTTTTCTTTCATAATCATTTCAAATATACTCTCATCACAAGCTCTTTTTTGTTTTTCTAAAAAAATTTTCATAGATTATAACGAAATTTTCAAAAAACTTATTGCTTTACCATGTCAGACTTGCTATCATAGTGAACATTGTTAGATAAATTTTTAATAGGAGGAGTAAAATTGAACAGAAAATTCATAATTTTTATTTTATTCATCATTCCATTTATTGCTCAATTCGCTGTTTTACCTTTTGTAAATAACATTCATCCAATTATTTTTGGATTACCTCTTTTGCATTTATGGTTATTTTTATGGGTCTTCTTAACGCCTGTGTGTACATTTATTATTTATCGTTTACAAAAATCTTGGGGGGACATTGAATAATGCAAGGAAATTTAACGGCACTTTTAATCACATCAGCAATTGTTCTTGTTGTTATCGCGATTGGCTTTATAGCAGGACGTGACAAATCATCTAGAAGCTCAGTTGAAGAGTGGGCTGTAGGTGGAAGACGTTTTGGAAGCCTGCTCGTCTGGCTTTTAGTAGGAGCAGATTTATATACTGCTTATACATTCCTAGGTCTTACAAGTACAGCTTATCAGGGAGGAAGCATCGCATTTTTTGCCATCCCTTACTCTGTTTTAGCCTTTTTAATTTCATACTTTTTTCTTCCAAAGCTTTGGACTGTTGCTAAAAAGCACAAACTTACTACGCTTGCTGATTATGCCAGAGAACGTTTTAGCAGTAAATTTCTCTCCTCTTTAATTGCTATAGTAGGTGTATTGATGCTCATTCCATATATTGATCTTCAGCTTAGCGGTATTCAAGATACCCTTCGCGTTGCAGGAACTGGCTACATTAACGTAAAAGCAGTCGTTATTCTTTCATTCTTTCTTGTGGCTCTTTATACCTTTTTCAGCGGAATTAAAGGTCCCACATATACGGCAATTATTAAAGATATTTTAGTATGGGCCATTATGTTATTTATGGTTGTTTCTCTGCCAATTATGCATTTTGGAAGCTGGGGCAACATGATCGACAATGTTGCAAAGGATGCACCTCAGCTATTAACGATCCCAACACAAGGACCTAAAGGCATTCCATGGTTTATTACAGCATCACTCGTATCTGCTTTAGCTTTATTCATGTGGGCTCACGCTGCTACAGGTGTTTTCACTGCTAAAAGTGCAGATTCGCTTCGTAAAAATGCTGTCTTCTTACCTCTTTACAATATTGTTTTAATTCTAGTCATCTTCTTAGGGTTTATTGCTTATCAAGTATTACCTCAAGATACAACGGATCCTAGATTAGCATTATTAACCTTGATTCAATATTCATATGGCGGCATTGGCCAAGGCTTAGCTTATGCAACGATTGCTCTTGCTTCATTAATTCCATGTTCTATCATGGCTATCGGAGCGTCTAACTTATTTGCAAATAATATATTCAGAGATTTAATTAATCCAAATGTACAGGGTAAAACATTAACAATGGTTACTCGTTCTATGGTTTTCGTTGTTATTGGACTGGCACTTTTATTCGGTTTATTATTCCCTCAAGCGCTTGTTTCCCTACAGTTACTAGGGGTATCTGGTATGGTACAAATCTTCCCGGCTATCGTTATCAGCCTGTTCTGGAGAAATCAATCGAAAGAAAGTACGATTGCTGGATTAGTAGTAGGGCTAGTTGTAACGTTTACCGTCCATGCCACAGGAAATTCATTTGGTCTTTATGAAGGATTCTGGGGATTATTATCTAACTTACTCGTAGTTGTTATTTTAAATCCAATCTTTTCGGCCAAAACAAAAGCAGCAACTAACGGCGTGAAAGAAACACTGTTTTCTAAAGGCACTACGCAAACTGAATTAAAGAAAAACGCATAAAAAAGTTCAGCCAATTGGCTGAACTTTTTTTAGATAATATTCTCTTTTTCAGAAGGGGGTGGAGTAGATTCTCTTTCCCAACATTCAATATTTTGATTGTTTTCTAACGCATCTCTATAAAAGACTGGATTTTTTCCTTCCTTTTTCTGCTGAGTATAGTCATGCAAGGCGGAAAATGCCACTTTCGATAATAGAAAAATAGCAATCAAGTTCACGACTACCATCATCCCCATAAATAAGTCTGCCAAATTCCATACAAGCTGAAGCTGAGCAATCGATCCAAAAATAACCATCGCTAAAACACCTACACGATAAGACCAAAGCCACATCTTATTTGAATTTAAAAACTCAATATTCGTTTCTCCATAATAATAATTGCCAATTAACGTACTAAAAGCAAATAGAAATACCATGATAGCTAAAAACCCTGATGCCCAAGAGCCAATATGGGTACTAAGAGAAGCCTGCGTTAGTTCAATGCCGCTTAGTCCCTGCTTATAGGCGGGGGATAAGAGAACGATAAATGCTGTGCTTGTACAAATCACGAGTGTATCCGTCAAGACACCAAATGCTTGGATAAGACCTTGTTTAACTGGATGACTCGTCACTGCAGTTGCCGCCGCGTTGGGAGCACTTCCCATACCTGCTTCATTGGAAAACAGTCCGCGCTTTACTCCATTGATTAACGTTGCACCAATTGATCCCCCAAGCGCCTGTTCAAATCCAAATGCATTTTTCACAATTAGAGATAGAACCGCAGGCATTTGATCAATATTTTTAAAGATAATGAACAGAGCCATTCCAATGTATAAAACGGCTAATACGACCACGATGTATTCCGATATCTTGGCGATGCGTTTGATTCCGCCAAAAATAATTACCGCAAATATAACTGTCATAATAATCCCAACCAACAAGCGGCTCGTTCCAAAAGAGTTCTCAAATGCTAGCGTAATCGTATTAGACTGCACAGCGTTAAACACCAGGCCGAATGATAGTGTAATGAGTACAGCAAATAGCCCGCCCATCCACCTTTTATTTAACCCTTTTTCCATATAATAAGCGGGTCCTCCTCGAAACCCGTTTGATCCTTTTACTTTATAAATTTGAGCGAGTGTACTTTCTACAAAACTTGATACTGAACCGATAATGGCAATAATCCACATCCAAAATACAGCACCCGGGCCACCAAGTGCAATAGCAATCGCTATCCCTGTAATATTTCCCGTTCCTACTCGAGCTGCCATGCTTATGCAAAAAGCTTGAAACGGGGAGACTCCTCCACCTTTAGCCGCTCGTCCTTCTTTCAAAACAAGTACCATTTCTTTCAACATGCGAAACTGCAAAAAACGAGAGCGAATCGTAAAATAAATACCAATTGATACAAGTAAAATAATTAATAAATTCGACCAAAAAAAATCATTGATGACGCTAATCACACTTTCGATTGCTTGTTGCATGCCTATCACCTCATTAAAAATTTGGTAGAACAAATGCAAAACATGAAAGTTTTTTCTCTTGGTGTTTATATTATTGAAGCCAATGAAGAGTACGTAAATAGACTAAAAAATACTCAAATCCCATTCTTTTGCGATTTTTTTTAGCAGCGTAACGCCTTTTACGCTATTCCCGTATTCATCAATAGCTGGACTGTATATTCCGATACCGCATCCGTCTGGAAATGGAGACTGCTTTTTCGTATTAGGTGGCACCAATGACATGATCCCTCCCGATACACCGCTTTTAGCTGGCATACCAACAAATGCCGCAAACTTTCCTGAAGCATTATACATACCGCATGTAAGCATGAGCGCTTTTGTTAATTTAGCTACTTCTTTTGGAATTACTTGTTTGTGAAACACTGGATGGTATCCGTCTAATGACAGAATTAATCCAATCAGTGCAATATCTTCAGTCGTTACTTCAATTGAGCACTGCTTTAAGTAAACCTCTAGAACTTCTTCTACTTCTCCTTGCAAGTAGTTCGTTTCTTTTAAATAGTAGGCAAGCGCACGATTTCGATGAGACGTTTGCCATTCTGATTCAAAGACCGTTTCATTAATGAGTGGTGTTTTCCCGGTAAGCATCGTTATCACATCAAACAAATAGCTTAATTTTTCTTTTGCCGTCTCCCCAGATAAAAGAGATGAAACCGTTAAAGCACCAGCGTTAATCATAGGATTGAACGGCTTTCCTGGTTTATGCATTTCCAGTCTTATAATAGAATTAAATGCATCTCCAGTCGGCTCTACATCCACTCTCTCTAGCACATAAGGAATGCCGCAGCATAAGCAAGCTGCTATAAAGCTAATGACTTTGGAAATACTTTGAAGAGTAAATACCGATTCATAATCTCCAGATTGGATAACTGTTCCGTCAGCACCAATCAAACAAATACCTAATTGAGACGAGTCCATATCTTTCAGCGCTGGAATGTAATCAGCCGTTTTTCCTTCTGACGAAAATTCTTTTATTTGTTGCACCCACTCATGTAACCGGTCTTTTGCAGTGAGCTGTAAGTAAGACATTTCCTGTTCAATTTCTCTTTTCATTAAAATCACCTCATCACTTAATTAACCTTTTATTTTAAAGCGCTTTCATAAAGCGAGATTTCATTTTCGTTTTTAATGTACAATGCAACCTACGAGAGCATACAAAAACCTACAAAACTTTTTGGAATTATATTTTTATCTTTGACACTCTTCTCCATTGTGCTGGACGCTGTCACAATGTATACTAATTCACGAATCACTTCAGGAGGTGAAATTATCTGAATTTTAAATCTTTCATTCGAAAAGATCCGTACATTTTATTGCTCATGCTCATTACTGTCCCGCTGGCGGGAGAGTTAAAATTTTATCCGTTAAATGAAACATTTCGAATTACATTTGGAGCTCCTACATTTTTCTTTTTCCTGTTGCTTTTAAAACGGAAAACCGTTTTAGCCGGGGGCTTGTTAACCGCTTTAAGCGTCGTTCTCTTTCGCATCATGCTCGATTATATCATGCTCGATCATTTTCAATTTGCGGCTTCTGCACATACGCATTACCCTACGTTTTTCTTCTACTTTACGTATGCACTTTTATTTTTTATTTTTAAAGTAAGCCGCATGAACTATAGTGCTATTGTAATTGGAGTGATTGGACTCATCATTGAAATTGCTGCTGATGTAGTGGAACTAACTGCGCAGTATATAGTTTTGCACACAACAATCCATGTCGATTCATTATCTGACATGGCCGTTATTGCTTTTGCTCACAGCTTCATTGTACTTAGCTTTTTTAATATGATGACGATTTATGAATCACAGTCACGGGAACGTCAAATTCGCAAACAAAATGAGCACATGCTAATGCTCATTACAAGCCTTTATGAAGAAACCGTTCATTTAAAAAAGACCCTTCATAATACAGAAGCCATTACAAAAGCTTCGTACGATTTATACCGTGTATTAAATCAGCAGGAAAAAGATCATTCTGTGCTAAACCAAACGCTCAGTAAAAAAGCGCTTCGGATTGCGGGAGATATTCACGAAGTAAAAAAAGACAACCAGCGTATTTTTGCGGGCTTATCTAAAACAATTTCAAATGAAAGTTTCCAAAATTATATGAAAGCAGAGGAATTAATCGAGCTGATCGTACGCATCAACAAAAAATATGCCGATTCTCTTCACAAACAAATTACCTTTTTTTCTTCTGTAAACGGGGAACATTTCAGCTACCACGTTTATACCATTTTATCGATCATTAATAACTTGGTAGCAAACGCAGTGGAGGCGATTAAAGATGAGGGAAGGATTGTTTTATCGGTACATAGACAAGCTGAACATGTAGAATTTCATGTACAAGACAACGGTCCTGGAGTACCTTTAAAGTACGAAAAAGCTATTTTTGAACCTGGTTTCACCTCAAAGTACGATCAATTTGGAAACCCCTCTACTGGGATTGGTCTTTCTTATGTAAAAGATATTGTTCAAGAACTTGAAGGTACGATTAAAGCTACACAAGAAGACAGCGGAATGACCTTTATCATTCAAATCCCCCTTCGTAATCTAATTCAGAAAGGATGAGTTTATGCGATTTTGTATTACAGATGACGATTCAGCTATTCGTTCAACGCTCAGTCAGCTGATTGAAGATGAGGATTTAGGAGAAGTTGTAGAAGAAGTCGTCGACGGAAGCTTTTTAGATGCCTCTACGTTAAATTTAAAACAAATTGATATTTTATTTATCGATTTACTTATGCCAGGACGGGACGGAATCGAAACAATCCGTCATTTAAAAGATTCATTTAACGGAAAAATGATTATGATTTCACAGGTAGAGTCCAAAGAATTGATAGGAGAGGCTTACTCATTAGGAATTGAATACTATATTACAAAACCAATTAATCGAATTGAAATTTTAACGGTTATTCGAAAAGTAATGGAACGAATCTCCCTTGAGAAATCAATCGACGATATTAAGAACTCATTGAATAGTTTAGCGACAGCTCATCACGCTCCCCCTTCAAGCCAGCCGATAACGAAACAAGCCCATCTATACGATGTAGGAAAATTCTTATTAGCCGAGTTAGGTATTGTAGGAGAAAATGGTGCAAAAGATTTACTGGATATTTTACAGTTTCTGTACACTTATGACCAAAGAGAAAGTGTGGAAAAACATTTTCCTTCTCTAAAAAATATTTTTGTAAATGTTGCAGAGAAAAAATTAGGAGCTCACGCGTCTTCTATTGAAATTAACCGTGAAACCAAAGCTTGTGAACAGCGTATAAGACGAGCAGTTACTCACTCACTAAATCACTTTGCTTCTATTGGATTAACAGATTTTTCAAATCCAAAGTTTGAAAATTATGCTTCTAAGTTTTTTGACTTTACAGCCGTTCGTAAAAAAATGAAAGAATTGCAGGGAGATTCTAAAATTTTGCCGATTCGCATTAACACTAAAAAGTTCATTCAAATATTCTTTTTTGAAGCAAAGCGCTTGTTAAGCAAGGAAAAAAGCTGGTATTGATAGAAAAGACGGAGAAGGTGCAAATACCTCTTCCGTCTTTCATACTAATTGATTCAGTTTTACTAAGAAAGGTCCATATACAGTACGCAGAAGCAGCATCTTTTCTCCTCTTGCATATTCCACCAGAGAAAATGCTCCTTTTTCTGTTTCTACCTGTACATCTACAGAAACTGGACACTCTTTTAACTGATTAACTATCAGTTGCGCTTGTTCCACCGACAAATAAGAAGAAAGTCGAATAAGTATATCCAAATCACTAGTTGTTGTAACAACTTCGGCACCACTTGCAAATTCGAATCCCACACTGCCGGTTGGTCCCCACGCAAAATCTTTTAAAATAATAGCAACTTCTTTTAAAGCACCTATGGCTGGCATGTTTCTAAAGTGGCCGTTTTGAAAAATAGTAACGAGATCTTCCGGCTTAATTCTTTGTTTAATGGCCTGCTCAGATACAAATGCTCCAAAACGCTGATTTCTTCTTTCTCCTCTTACTCCAACAGGTATCAGGCTATCTCGATGAACAGCCCGCCTTACAACGACAAGCGGAGCCTTCGCTAAAGAATGCGCCGCCCAATCGGGGATGGGTGTATAACTGATAAGCTTTGCTTCCTCTTTTAACTGAAGCAAATCATGAGCTATATATTCCATTGTTTTTCCAACTCATCTCTTACTAATAAAGAAGCTTTTCGCCCTTCCTTCCTTGCTTGCTCACTGTATAGCCGGGTGCTTAAATCGTACAGACCTTCACGGCGTACATCTTCTACTGCTCCAGTCAAAATATCTTGAATCGTTTGAATGTCGCGCTCTGTGGGCTGCTCTGCTTGAATACCGCTAACCAGCTCATATAAAGCGCCAAGTGAGGCAAATGATTCAATATCATAAGCCATGGACGGGACTTTCTTTGAAGCTTCTTCAAGTTCTTTTATACTTCTTTTAGTAATGCGCGCTGCCGACTGTTTGGACATGGCGTGAACATTCACTCCTTCGTCTTTTAAAGCCACAATTCGATTTGATTGGTATCCATGAGCCAAAAATGCTCCTGAAATTGCTTTTCCAACAATTAGCGTAATAACCGGATGACCTGCTAAGCGCGCTGCTGCATAAGCATCAGCCGCAGCACCGCACGCATAGTGAATACCTAGAAGTTCTTCATGATAGCCATACGCTTGACTCGGTACGTCTACAATGGCAATTATAGGGCGCGGAGATTGATTTCGATCTTCGTTTATTACTTCACGAACGTGCTTGGCAATTGCCCATCCTTCATCTAGTCCTACTTCCCCTTTTCGTGCACGTACGAAACGATTATAAGGATTAGGTACAACCGATATATATCGGACCTTTTCTCTTCCTAGCAATGCGTCTTTATAAAGAACGGAAGGAATTTCAAAATCTGCTTCTTCATCATTTATTAAGGCGTTGATCCACACGCGACCGCGGCTGTTGGGCATATTACCTGGAACTTCATTCAGCGAGTAAGAGACTGTTGAAGGGATATATTCATTTTTTGTTGCTTTATACAATTCTTGAAACTGATCAGGAGCCATTTTTTCTGAAGGATCAACCTTACTAAGCAAATGTCTGTAAAAATCTACTTGTTCTGTTTTACTAGTTACTTTTTCTTTCTTCTGAAACGTCTCTTGAACCGCTCGTTGAATAGCAGTGACATCATCCTGTGCTAAGGCATCTGCAAACCCGGTTTCATAGCGTTGAATACCGCCAATCGTTTTCCAGATTAAGCTTCGGTCTCTTGCATCAAACTCTTCAACCCCTGCTTCTTGTTCGATCACTTCAGGGCCGTTAAGGCCAAACCTTGCTTCTTTTGTCATAATGAGATAACTAAAGAGTGAAGCAGTTATGGACATTCCTCCAAAGCAGCCTACATTTCCTGAGATAACTCCAACAACAGGTGTATGCTCACGCAAAGCAACCACAGCTGAGCCAATTTCAGATATCGACAAAAGTCCATAATTCGCTTCTTGGAGCCTTACCCCTCCTGTATCGAATAGAAAAACAGGTCTGACAGGAACACCTTTTTTGTGATTATTAAGGGCTAGTTCTAAAGCTCCTGCAATTTTAGCTCCCGATACTTCACCAATGCCTCCCCCTTGAAACCCCCCTTCTATTGAAATGACAACGGCTGGCTCTCCTGCTATCAGCCCACCTGCTATAATGACGCCATCATCGCTTTGAGGAACAATATTTTGCTTAGGTAAATGAGGCGATTCGATTCCGTCAAAAGGGCCAAGCAGCTCATAGAATGTTCCTTGATCTAAGATTGCCTCCGCTCGTTCTCTTCCATTTAACTCAATAAAGCTTTGATTATTCACTCCCATTTTCACTCACCTCCAAAGCTTGTGCAAGACGCAAGGCGACTACACCAGGCGTAGCACCGAAATCATTAATTACAATTTTCGCTTGAATGGTATGAACGCTAAAGAACCGGTCTAATACGGCTTTCCAGGTTTCACTAAACCCTTCACTTCCTGTTCGTACTGATACATGAGCATGTTCTTCATCCGAAGGAACCAATAAAATTTCTAAATCCCCTGAACCAACAACGCCTACATGTGCGCGCTGAGTTAACTTTCGATCGGCTTTGTATTTAAACACTAACGTTTCCATTAGCCACTCCTCCCTGCAGACGTTTACGATTCTTTAAAAAGAGATATTCGATCTAAAAATAATACAGCAGCCAGCAAATCTGCACTTCCGCCTGGAGAAGCGTTAGATGATAGAAGCATATGATCTAACGCTTCTAGCCGCTGTTTTCCCATTGATGTAGATACCCCTCCAGCTTGTAACACATTGGATGCCGCCATTTTAACCTCCTCTAACACAACCGGACCAGCACGATGCAAAATACACGTATCATCAAGGTTGGCAATTAATGTTACTAAAGTATCAATCCTTGCTGATGTTTCATGTATGCCTAGCTTGCGAGCTTTATGTAAAGCAGGCAAGCCTATATGAATCACGTGGGGAAACCCTTGCTTTGCCTCTCCAGCCGCTCCTTTTACGCCATACTGTTTTTTCACACGAAGTCCATTAGATGAATGCAAAGGACAAAAACGATCTTCATAACGAGCAATTTGTCCTGCAGCTTCTGTGATGGATGCAGGTGATGCTTGAATACCGCAGACTGCTGTTGCAGAAGCAAGTAGACCTAATGCCCAAATGGCTCCTTTGTGTGTATTAACACCATTCGTAGCCGCGTACATAATTTGTTCGCCCTCGCGTCCGATTCGAGCAATTTCTTCCCTTAGCATCTGACTTGGCTGCTTTCCTTGACTGTATAATGCAATCTGTAAAAAGGTCGGTTGTAAAGCATAAGCAGAAGTTAACAGCGTCTCAATATTCATATCTTGATGAGATCCAGTTGTTGCTGCATCTACAAGCCCAGGCTTAGGTGTAAGCACCGCTTCATCAACCAGAGCGGTAACTGCCATTTTAGCTATTAGACATGAGTAAAACACAGCTGGTCTTGGCTCTTCTTGAATACTTTGAATACGCATATTCCTTACCAGCTCCTAAATTTAGCAGGCGGATTATACAAGCCACCCGACCATTCTACTAAATCTTCGACACTTCTTGCTGCCAATAATGAACGCTTTGCTTCTGTACGGCGAATCTGTAAATCTTCGGGAAAAGCCACTAGGCCATCTCTGCGCATCTCTTCCACTTTATTTTGGTTATGTCGCAGGCCTATAGGTGTTACCCCTGCTACTGCTTCAAGCGCTGCTTTTCTTTCGTCCAAGCTTTGTGCTTTATATAAATAAGCAATTCCTTCTTCCGTCACAACATGCGTCACATCATCCCCGTAAATCATGACAGGAGCAGTAGCTAATCCTGCTTGTTTCGCTACCTTTATCGCATCCAAAGACTCCACAAAAACAGGCTCATTTCCTGATTGAAAGGTTTCAACCATTTGAACAACTAGCTTTTTGCCTCTTGCTAGTTCGTGCTGCTCGTTTATCATATCCAGCCAAGCAGGGGTAGAATGTCGGCGTCCTCTAGGGTCATGCCCCATATTAGGTGCTCCGCCAAACCCTGACAAACGTCCAGATGTGACGGTAGAAGAATTTCCTTCTCCATCTATTTGCAAAGTTGATCCTACAAAAGCATCTACCGCATATTGACCAGCCACTTGACACATCGCACGGTTTGAGCGCAGGCTGCCGTCGCGTCCTGTAAAAAACACATCTGGACGCGCTGCTGTGTATTGTTCCATTCCTACTTCTCCGCCAAAGCAGTGCACGCTCTCGATCCATCCGCTTTCAATAGCTGGAATTAACGTAGGGTGAGGATTCAGAGCCCAATGCTTGCATATTTTACCTTTCAGTCCTAGCTTTTCTCCATAAGTAGGCAGCAAAAGCTCAATTGCAGCGGTATTAAAGCCAATGCCATGATTTAATGATTGTACGCTGTGGCGTTCATAGATCCCCCTAATTGTCATCATACCCATTAAAATTTGGAGTTCTGTAATATGACGAGGATCTCGCGTAAATAAAGCTTCCAATTGATAAGGCTGATCCGCCACGACGATACAATCAATCCAAGAAGCCGGAATATCAACTCGCGGAAGTTCTTCAACAAGTTCATTTACCTGCACAATAACAATTCCATCCTTAAACGCCGTTGCTTCGATAATGGTTGGTGTTTCTTCCGTATTTGCTCCTGTATATAAATTACCTTGTGCGTCCGCTTTGTCAGCAGCCACTAAGGCAATGTTCGGAATTAAATCAATGAAAAGGCGTCCGTAAAGCTCTAGATATGTATGAATTTCTCCCATTTTCAACGTCTCATCTTCAATCATTTGAGACACGCGAAGGCTTTGAGCACCGGCGTACGAAAAATCAATTTTTTCAGCAATTCCTTTTTCAAATATGTCGAGATGTTCGGGACGTGAAATACTAGACATAATCATATGAAGGCCGTTTACTTTATCAGCGCTTACTTCATTCAGCGCCTTTGATAAAAAAGATGCTTGCTTTTGATTGTCTCCTTCAAGCACTACTTTATCTCCGGGTGATATAAGCAATTCTAACGCTTCAATAATGTGTTCATTACCCAATAACTTTCCTTTAAGAAGATGGTCTATTTGTGCAAGGCGAGCTGCTTTTTGATCTCGGCGAGTTGTCCATGATTTTGAAGTTTTTTTTATGCCACTCATGTTCTAGCTCCTTTCTGACATTTCTAAATTAATACGCTTACATTTTTTCTTTTTCCATTAAAATCAGCAAAGTTTTCATCGTAGATTCGGCTGCCGAAATAGCCCTTGCTTCAGGGAAGCTCTTAGCAGCCAAATCTGTTAGCACTCTTCCTGGATCCATTTCAATATATAATCTTGTGCCCATTTCATACATAACTTCCGTCGTATCATGCCAACGAACGGGCAGGGCAACACTCGCTGCCAAGTCTTCCTTAACATCAGCAGCTTTCCATAATTTCCGGGCTTTACAATTACCTATAAAAGGAACGATCGGGTCTTTTCCTTTCACTTCAGTTATTGTTTTTCGTAATTCACTCGAAACTCCTTCCATAAGAGGACAGTGAGAAGGCACCGTTACATGAAGCATTTTAGTTTTTCTAGCGCCTTTTTTAGATGCTTTTTCAAGAACTTTCTCGATTGCTTTTAAGGTGCCAGAAATCGTTATTTGATCAGGAGCATTTAGATTCGCTACGTACACAGGAGCTGCATCAGTTGATAGTTCATGTACAATAGCGAGAAGCTGATGCTCGCGAAGTCCCATTACAACCCCCATACCATAACCATAAGGATAAGCATTTTCCATCAGTTCCCCTCTTTTTTTCACAAGAAGAAGAGCTTCTTTAAAAGATAACACTTCAGATGCAACTGCTGCTCCAAACGCCCCTACTGAATGCCCCCCTACTACGTCTGGCGAGTATCCTTTGTTTTTAAACGCCCTAGCCGCAGCTACTCCTGCAATAAAAAGACATATCTGAACATTTTTATTATATTTCAATTTTTCTGACGAATCTAACGATAATACGTCTTGATTTAATGCCTCACTTGCTTCTTCAAACGTAGTCGCTAATCCCCATTTATTTTTTATATCATGAAGCATACCAGCATATTGTGCACCTTGTCCTGGAAATAGAAATGCAACACTCATCGTGTTTCTCCTTTCGACTTTATATCATCCAAGGAGATAATGGATAATTTTATTATAAAGAACATAGGATCAATAACTCTAATACATATTTCTTATATATCCTATAACTTGAAATCTATATAAAAAAGAGGTTGGGATATAACTAAATGAATCCAATCTAAAGACGAAAAAATGGGATACATGAGCTCATATGGCTCGCTTGTTCCATCACGGTTGATTTCCGTGCAAGACTTCGCTTTCCGCGTGCGTCCCGTGAGCCTCCTCGTCGCTAAACTTCTGCGAGTCTCACCTATTCCGCTTTTCCCGCAGGAGTCTTCATCTTGTCCTCCAATCAACCGCTGGAAGCAACTACATACATAAAATCTACGTTCATCCTATCAATAAAAAAATCCGAGCGAGTTAGATTCTCCATTAAGAATCTAACTCGCTCGGATCTTCAACTAAAGTACTTTTAGCTACAGATGAGCCGGAAAATGCGGAAGCACTTCTTCACCAAGCTCATGTATAACTTCTTCAGCCGGACGCTTACTATCAAAAAGAGCAAAAAAGAGATGATTAACTCCTATTTCTTTATAAATAGAAAGAAGCTCAATTAATGTATTACGACGATACGCCTTATGATGTTGAAATGTAGTCATTTGCTTCCTCTCCTTTTATAGATAAGAGATCATCGCAAAAGGCGATGATCTCTTGTTTTATTTTGCTTTTGCTTCTATTGAGCGGCTCCATGCTGTTAATAAGACCGCTCCTAAAACCATAACTCCTCCAATCCAAGGAGTATGAACAAGACCAATTGAATCAACAATCAGGCCGCCTACAAAAGAACCAATAGCAATTCCAACGTTAAATGCAGCAATATTAAGCGCAGAGGCTACGTTCACTGCTGAAGGAACATACTTTTCAGCTAAGTTCACGACCAGCACTTGCAGTCCAGGTACGTTCATAAATGCCAATAAGCCCATGGCAAAAATCGTAATCGTTCCCGCTACTTTAAATGATGCAGTAAACGATAAAACAACTAAGATAACTGCTTGAATTAAAAACATCCAAAATAATGCTTTTAACGGGTTTTTATTCGCAGCTTTTCCTCCGATTGTATTTCCGATGGCTACCGCTACACCGTATACCAGCAGTAAGATACTAACCGCGCTTGGTGCATATCCTGTTAGTTTTTCAAGAATAGGTGCTAAATACGTATAGGCTACAAACGTTCCGCCATATCCTAAGGCAGTAATAGCAAACGATAGTAAAAGCGGCCCGTTTTTCAAAATTTTCAATTGATCACTAAACTTTGCCGGGGGCGCTTCTTTTAAGTTTTTAGGCACTAAAAGAGCACTTGCAATAATGGCAATAACCCCAAGTAACGCTACTCCCCAAAATGTTGCTCTCCAGCCGAAAGCTTGTCCAATAAATGTACCAAGCGGAACACCTGTAACCGTTGCAACTGTTAAACCTGTAAACATTAAAGCAATGGCACTTGCCCGCTTATCTTCCGGTACCAAATCAGCAGCGATAGTCGCACCGATAGAAAAGAAAATCCCGTGTGAAAATGCAGTAATAATTCGTGCTATAAGCAGCAGTCCAAAGCTTGTTGATAAAGCTGCTACTGAGTTTCCTACGATAAAAATAACCATCAATAGCATCAACAGTGATTTTCTGCTCATTTTACTTGTTAAAGCTGTTAATACGGGAGCTCCAAATGCAACTCCCATTGCGTATCCTGAAATTAATAACCCTGCTAGTGTAATGGAAATATTTAAATCATCTGCAAGCGATGATAATAAACCTACTGGAACGAACTCTGTAGTTCCGATCCCAAAGGCGCTAATAGCTAGCGCTAATAGCGGCAAAGCACCGCTTTTTTTACTTTGTTGTGTTTGTGAAAGTGTATTCACTTCTTAACGCCTCCTGTTCGTTATAATAACTTCTTTATAATAGCTTCTTTTATGGCTGATTAGCTTAGGTACCTTTCATATATTCGCTAACTCGCCATCAACAATTGTTATTATGAGCGATGTAAAACCAAAGAAAAAGTACGCACTTTCAAGTGATATAGGTACCTGGAGGTTACAATAAGCGTAAATACTAAAGTCATGAACTATTGGGTATTCTAAAAAAATGCTTACACCTAGAAAATTCTGCTCTATAGTGGTATGATAAACATCAGAAAAAATGCGAAACCATGCATTTAACCGTTATCTCTAGAACAAGGAGAGTTGTTAACGTGAAAAAATATAATATTCCAGTGGAAGCGGCACTAGAAGTCATTGGAGGCAAGTGGAAAGTCGTTATTCTTTGCCACTTAATTAAAGGGACAAAGCGCCCTGGAGAATTAAAAAGAATTATGCCGCGTGTTACACAAAAAGTATTAACGCAGCAGCTTCGTGAACTTGAAGCAGACGGCATCATTGTTAGAAAAATGTACAATGAAATGCCCCCTCGAGTAGAATATTCTTTAACAGATTACGGATGGTCTTTAAAAAGCATTCTTGATTCATTGTGCTCTTGGGGAGAACATCATATTGAAAAAACGTATCCTGATAAAGAAGCTGTACTTATGCAGCCTGTAGAAGAAGTCACTGTTTCTAATTAAAAAAGCTGACTAGATAGTCAGCTTTTTCATTGCCTTACTTTCTTTGTTTTTTAGACGATGTACGTATTCAGGAGGAGCCCATATGACAGAACAATCAAAAAAGAAAATTAGTCTTCAAGATGCTATTAAACAGCAGCTTGCTAATAAGAAAAACCAATCTTCAAATAAAGCTAAGAACAGCAGTACTAATCAAGCAACCAAAAAGCTGACGAGTCAACAAACGAAAAAAACGAATAATCAGCGAAAGAGAACAGGTGTATAATGAACGGACAAAATAGAAAAGACGTAGCTCCTGGAATTAAAGTCGACATTGTTTTAAAAGCAGATCAGCGCTCTGGAAAACTGACACATGGAACGGTCAAAGACATTCTGACCAATTCAAGCTTTCACCCTCACGGCATTAAAGTTCGTTTAACAGATGGACAAGTCGGACGTATAAAAGAAATTTACCCAAATTAAAAAAGCATGTATTCTACATGCTTTTTTAATTTATCCTTCAAATAAATCTACTTATCATTTCCTACTTTTGTTAAAATAAAGAAGCACTGTCGTCCCCTTTCTTTCCCTTGGGAATTCACGCAAGGAAAAAAAGGTGGTGGATAGTCTGAGACAAATCCTCAAGTCATTTTTCCTAGATGCTGAGAATGTTCAGCTCCTAACGGCTTACGTCGAGCTTTTAGGAGCCATAGTCGCTCTTATTTTGCTATTTTTCCAGTAGCAAAATAAGTAATCACCGATAAGTATCGTCTAAAAGGTTCTTCATCCATAAGGCTCGTGTGCTGATTGTCTTTAGGGAATGGTGTTTGGCGGCACTTCCCTATAGTAAAAAGACAGCTTCCTTGCAGAAATGGACAAGGTGTAATCAACTACGGCCGATTATGGGTGCGGGACCTTTTTCTTTATTAGTCTATGTCTTTTTTTCCCTTCCCATACACAAAAATAAAAAAACCTCCGAGTTGGCGGTCTCGAAGGTTTTTTCTAGTGAATCGTTTTCGACAAATCCTCATCCGGGCTAACAAGGTTCAGATCTAATAAGATTATGTGATGAATTTCTTCACCTTACAAGCTAAACTTGTCAAAGCTAAGAATTCATTCGCTTGTTAAGAATAACTGAACGTGCGCTCCAGATTGTCATTTTTCCTAGCCTCAGTATATCATACTTGTTGAAAACAGGTAAAAAAAGTGTTCGACAAAGCTTGTCAGCAGCTCTTCACCTATGTCATATTTTTCAAAACAAAAAACATTTTACAAATATGAAGGAATTTCATACTATTAGATAAAAGATAAAACATAGAAGATAGAAGTATTCTGACTTGGAGAGGATTTCAATGAAGCAACCTCAGTTAGAAAAAGAAATTCGAGCCTTACAATCAGATATTTACCAATTAGCTAAGAAAACAAGCAGCTATTCTCAGGGTGAGATTTTAAAATTAAGTCAAAAGCTAGATCAAAAAATTGTTAGTTACCAAAAGCTTTTTAACCATACCAAATAAGAGCCGCGTAGGACTTTCACATGCTATCCCTCAGGTACCATAAACCTACAAATAAAACAGATATGTTTTATTCGCAATAGGTACATCTCTGCTTCCCTAATTAATAGGGAAGTTTTTTATTTAGAAAATTAAAACCTTCTCCTTTCCTTTGATTAGTTGTCATACAAATTGGGTATTCAATCAGTAGGCCTTGAAACCTATCTAAGAAACATAAAGGAGAGAATGCATGATGAGTAATGCTGATACTACCGAAACAAAAAAAGGAGCTGACTTACTAGTAGAAAGTTTGGCAAGTCAGAATGTGCCTTATATTTTTGGCATTCCAGGAGCCAAAATTGATGGCGTATTTGATGTTTTGAAAGAAAAAGGGCCGGAAGTAATTGTTTGCCGCCATGAACAAAATGCTGCGTTTATGGCAGCTGCTATGGGAAGACTGACAGGTATGCCGGGTGTTTGCCTTGTCACATCAGGTCCAGGTGCCGCTAACTTAGCCACTGGCCTTGTCACTGCTACTTCTGAAGGTGATCCAGTGGTAGCCCTAGCAGGAGCCGTTCCAAGAGCAGATCGATTAAAAAAGACGCATCAATCAATGGATAATGAAGGATTATTTAAATCTATCGCCAAATTCAGCGTTGAGGTAGAAGACGCTGCAAACGTTCCAGAAGTGATAACAGACGCCTTTCGCGAAGCTGTTTCTTCTCCTTCAGGAGCATCTTTTGTCAGCTTGCCGCAGGATGTAATGGATAGCAAAACATCAGCTTCCACTCTATCCGTTTTAAAAGCTCCTACGATTGGGACTGCTAATTTAGACGCTGTTGCCCAAGCTATACACACTATTCGCACAGCAAAACTACCTGTCTTGCTTTTAGGTATGAGAGCAAGTAAATCTAAAGCAGTGGAATCAATCCGTCAGCTTATAACAGAACATGACCTTCCTGTGGTGGAAACATTCCAAGGTGCGGGAGCTGTTTCACGAGAGCTTGAAACTCACTTTTTTGGGCGAGTAGGTCTTTTTCGCAATCAGCCTGGAGACGCCTTATTGAAGCATGCTGACGTCGTCTTAACAATCGGATATGACCCAGTTGAATACCCTCCTTCTCTTTGGAACTCAGAAAGTCAAAGAAGCATTATTCATTTAGATGATTTACAAGCACAAGCTGACCACCATTATCAGCCGGAAATTGAGTTAGTAGGGGATATTCCAAGCACAATTGACCTATTAGCGGATAAACTCCCACATTTAATACGTTCAAAAGAAAGTGCTTCTTTTTTAAAAACACTAAAAAGCAAACTTGAACAACCTGACGATCAGTACGAGTTTTCTAGTGACACTCACCTTCATCCCCTACAATTAATTGAAGCTCTGCAGAACTTTGTTGAAGATGATACTACCATTACATGTGACGTTGGTTCGCATTACATATGGATGGCTCGTTATTTTCGTTCCTATGAACCTCAGCATTTACTATTCAGCAACGGTATGCAGACACTAGGCATTGCTTTGCCCTGGGCCATTTCAGCTGCACTCGTTCGCCCCCATAAAAAAGTTCTGTCCATGTCTGGAGACGGCGGGTTTTTATTTTCAGCTATGGAGCTCGAGACAGCCGTTCGGTTAAACTTACCAATTGTTCACATTATCTGGAACGATCAAACCTACGATATGGTTGGCTTTCAACAGCAGATTAAATATGGCCGAAAATCTGCAGTAGAGTTTGGCAGTGTAGACTTTGTTACGCTTGCTGAAAGTTTTGGTGCCAAAGGATTTAGAGTTAACTCACCCGAAGAATTCCCGGACACTCTAGCAAGCGCTTTTCGTGAACGAGGCCCCGTTATCATTGATGTTCCTGTAGATTATAAAGATAATGAAAAATTAAATACACAGCTACTGCCAGATCAAATTAACTGAAAGGACTGAGTAAAGAATGAGCAATAAAGAAAAATTAACGATTCACCAAACTTCCACTATGATCGCTTTATTAGACGGAGTATTTGACGGTGTTGTCACATACAAGGATTTAGCTAAGAAAGGTGATTTCGGCATCGGTACGTTTAATCAATTGGATGGTGAAATGATTGCCTTTGACGGAGAATTTTATCATATTGCTGATGGAAAAGCCGCACCTATTAGTAAAGATGCAAAAACACCTTTTGCCATTATGACAACCTTTTATGAAGATATCTCTTATCGTGTAGAAAAGGAAATGAATCGTGAACAACTAGAAATCTTAATGAACGAGCTTATTCCTAGCCCGAATTTATTCTATGCAGTTCGCATTGACGGGAAGTTTAAAGAAGTAAAAACGCGCACGGTTGCAAAGCAAGAGAAGCCCTATCCTTCTATGGTAGATGCGGCTGCTGATCAGCCTACATTTACATCTTCAGATGTAAATGGAACACTAGCAGGTTTTTACACGCCAGAATATTCTTCAGGCATCGGTGTTCCCGGCTACCACCTGCACTTTATTGATGAATATAAAAAAGAAGGGGGACATGTTTTAGATGTCTCCGTTCAGGATGTTACAATTCAAATCTGCAAAAAAACGAAATTAAATCTCAATTTATCGGAAACAAGTGAATTTTTAAATGCTAACTTAGAAGACCATGATGTAGAAGAAGAAATTGCGACTGCTGAATAAACAACGATACTTTTACTGATAAAAAACGCTCATCGTCATGCATGACGATGAGCGTTTTTTATTTAATCGAGTTCAGGCTTCATTTCTAGCACAACACAGAAACCTTCCGCCTATACGTAAAAAGAGCCCGTGTCTTTTAAAACATAGAAAAATGGTATTTCAGCCTCTTTTAGACATCTAGCCATTCGATCCTTAAAGTTATCTAATTTAATTATATTTTTTGCTTCTTCTAACGTAAAATATCCCACATCTTGCGTTTCACTGGAGACAGAAATTTCCCCGCTAATCGCTTTTCCCTTTAATAAAATAACAGTAGTAGATCGTTTAACATCTTGTTCTACTCCTAGAAAGTTGGTCACTTCAATAACAATTCCAGATTCTTCTTTAACTTCTCGTATACCCGCATCTTTTATCGATTCACCTGCTTCGACAAAACCACCGGGAAATTCCCATCCCCGTCTATGGTTCTTGACTAGAAGCACGTGGTGATCTTGATTGATTACCATAACTGCTACAGCTAATTTTTGATTCAACTTTTTCTCACTCTCCTTTTAGACCTTTAAGATATTGTTCAAGAAGGTGAAGAAATCTTTCTATCTCTCTATATGTGATATCACCAATATTTGCTATTCGAAACGTTTCTAATTTATCAATTTTACCAGGATAAATGGTGAATCCTTGTTTATAAAAAAAATCATGCATAATATCAAAATTATACTTTTTATGGGAAGGCTCGATGATAGAGGTAATAATTTTAGAATGATGTATTTCAGGAACCAAATAGGTTAACCCAAGCCGAGTAATTCCATCCGTTAAAGTAGTCCATGATTTTGAGTAGCGTTCAGATCGTTTCTCAATTCCTTCCCACTGAGTTTCTATAATTGCCTGCTTTAAAGCGTACATAGTCTGAACAGGAGGAGTAAAACGCATTTGTTTGTTCATTTGGAAATATCGATACTGATCATATAAATGAAGATAAAGGTTACGAGGCTTTATTTGCTCCGTTTTTTCTAACCGGGCTTTATTTGCTATAACAAACGACACGCCTGCCATTCCTTGAAGGTTCTTATTTGCACTTGCGGCCAGATAGCTTATATTCATTTTTTGCATGTCAATTGGAACAGCTGCATACGAACTCATTGCATCCACAATCATTTCGATATTTTTCACTGCACAAAATTTCCCAATTTGTTCAATGTCATTAAGAAGCCCTGTGGAAGTTTCACAGTGAACAAGCGCCAGATAAGAAACGTTCGTTGAAATCTTTTTTATAAAAATTTCTAAGTCGTTCATATCAATAGCCTGCTCGGCGGAGCTTTTATATTCTAAATAATTCAGTCCATAAATTTCAGCGATTTTACACATTCTTTCACCGTATGGACCATTATTGATAATAACAACCGTACCGTTATCAATTACTGAACTTAAAATCGATTCCACTGCCGCCGTTCCAGATCCCCCGAATAATACCGTAGTATACTTCTCTGGATTCCCCACAAATTTTGTTAGTTCAGCAGAGATAAATTCCATCGTCTCTCCAAATTCTTTTTCTCTCGGGCAAATGTCTTCCACTATTTGAGCATATTTGACGGTATCTGTTGTAGTTGCCGGCCCGGGGTTTAAGAGTATATTTCTCTTAACTGTATGCGTAATATCTTCTCGAGCTTTAATAATCGGATAAACTATAGTAGTTGCTCTTGCCCAGTGATCTTCATCATCCACTTCACACCATGCCAAATTATCCAGTTTATGAACATACATATTTGCTTTTTCGGAAATTTTAACGAGGCCATATTCATAATCGATCGTTTGATTAAACTGAAACAGCGTATTTGCTTCATCACAAAGTCTCTGAAATGTAGCATAAGAGAGTTTGGTTAAACCAACTAGTTCTGCATAGATACTATTCAACTCTTCTTTTTGTTTTGACATATTCTTAAGGTTATTATTTTCATCAGCTTCAATATAAACTTCATCGCCAGCACCGTTCAACTTACTCGCTAGTATGACATCTGATCTCGAATGGTTTACTAATGTTTCCAACGCATTCTTTTCATAAATTACATCTGATTCCAATAGCAAAAAATCTTCTTTAATATAATTTTTAAATTGATATAGCGTAAACAGACTTCCTGTTGTTGCGTATCTAGAATTATAAACACATTTTATTTGAGGATATCTAACCATTAGCTTTTCATATTCTTCTTTCATATATCCTGTTCCAATAAAAATCGTCTTGACTCCTGCTTCTATTAACTTCGAAATGGAATGTTCAATAATCGATTTTTCATCAATCATCAAAAAACCTTTAGGACGGTTTCCAGCTCTTTTACGAATCCTGCTCCCCATCCCTGCAGCTAGAATAACAGCTGTTTTAATCATCTAAAAACACCTGCAGTCTTTCTCTGACTTCATAAGGCTTCATTTCAGGACGCCCCAGGTTCTTTTTAGATCCTTTCGCTATTTTAAGATATAAAAACGTTAATTTTTTATCATTTTTCCACTGTTTTATATACGTCTCTAACTCGTTTAAGTTATGAACATGAATGGAATTTTGATACCCACAGGAAGAAGCAATATCTACAAAATTAATGTTATGAGAGACCGTATGTTGTCCCCCTGTAGAATCATGGGTTTGATTGTCTAAAAGAATGTGTAATAAATTTTCCGGACAATAGTACCCGTTGGTTGCTAGATTTCCCATGCGCATAAGCAAAGCTCCGTCTCCATCAATCGTAATGATGTTCTTTTCATTCCTGCTCAAAGCTAAGCCTAAACCAATGGAACTAACGCACCCCATAGATCCAACCATATAAAAATTATTTCTTGCGTCTTCTATTTCGTAAAGCTCTCTTCCTGTTTTTCCTGTAGCGGCCAATTGAATAGTATCGTTTTCTTTTAATGAATTAACTACTTGTAACGCCTCATACCTTAAAGGTAACTCGTCGGTTGTTATCTTTTCACTTTTCATTTTAGGAGTAACGTTTTTTATTGATTTTTCTAAAAGCTTAACTGGCTCAAACGTTCCTTTTTTTACAACAAAGAAGTAGCTTTCATTATTTTCAACCGCTTGATTAGCCCGCTGTAACTGTTTTTTAACTTCGGCAAAATCAAAAGATAAATATTCCCATTTTATTTTCATCGTATTTAGCAGGGCAGGAGTAATTTCTCCCATTAATTCATGCTGCGGTTCATCTGGACATCCAGGTTCTCCGCGAAAACTGACAAATCCAAGGACAGGAATTTTAAACGGATGAATAAGAGAGGTTAAAGGGGAAACAGCATTTGCTAATCCGGAGTTCTGCATTAAAACAACCGCTTTGTTGCCAGCAATTGATGCCCCAGCAGCAATCGCTACCGCTTCTCCTTCGTTTGCTGCTGCAACATATTCACATTCGTTGATAGCGTAGTTAATAAGATGTTTAAGATAGGAACAAGGAACCCCGCTATAAAATTGAAAACCTAGTTTTTTTAATTGAGTTCCAAATACGGATGTACTAATCATTTTTCCCACCATCTTTTTGAATCTTTGTATACGTTTCGGTATCTATCCATGACCCCACCGTATATTTAACAGCAACCGGGTGAATTAGATTAATATAATTAAAGAAATCAGAAAACGTGAGCTGAGCAAAATCTTTTCTTTGTGCCAGTTCTTCCAAAGCTTTTTTTACAACCTCAGTGCCTTTTCCGGAAACTTTCCAAAGACCAATGAATTCACCGTGAATGTTGTTAGAGTTTGGATTGCACGACATTTGAATCAAGTCTACTGTTTTGGAATACAGCTGCTTGGAATAGGGAAGTTTAGACGTTACATAAGATGTTTGATTCCCTTTTAACTCATAATCAGCTCCTGCTACGATCGTGATATCGCCACTTTCATGAATTAACTCCTCAAAAACATGTGTTTTATATACGATGTTACTATCGCTGATTAAAGTAGCCTTTCCTAGCTTATCTCTTGCAGCATAGAGATGATATAATTCTCCTTTATTAGGAAATGCCTTATCTTCCATAGCTTTGTTGGAATCTACTTTTATACTATTTGTCACGCCGACTTTTTTTAACTGATTTATCTGCTCAGTTATTAAAGCTTCATTTGCTGATTCTTTTACCAGAATCATAGCGTTCGTGCTATGATTGGCAGAGCTTAAATAAAGTTTCTCTGCCATATCGAGCTCCTCAGCTTTTTGAAGACGGAAAACTTCCTCAAGCGGAGAGACATTTTTTTCTACGTTAATCAAACTTTTATCGTAATAAATCTGAGCGGACGTTTTTTGCATAGCTGTAATGGAAGATCTTAAGTTATGGTTGGCCCAAATGCTCAAGCTAATTCCTAAATCACTAAATTTATCAGTTGGAACTGAATAATATTTGGTTGGAACAATAATAACCGGGAGCCTGTTTCCCCACTCTTTCATAAAAGCTTCAATCTCTGTCATATCTGACCTTTTACTATGAATCAAAACGGCGTCGGTTCCCGCTTGACGATAAGCTTCTGCACGTTTTAAAGCTTCCTTCAGCCCCCACCCTGCAATAAAAGCTTCTACACGCGATACCACTACAAAATCTTCGTCATTTTGGCTATCTTTCATTGCTTTAATTTTGCCGCAAAATTCGTTAATATCTGCAAGCGGCTGTGCTTCACCTTTAATAAATGAGTTTGTTTTTGGAAACAATTTATCTTCAATACATACGCCTGGAATGTCTCGCTGCTCCAATTTCTTAACTAATCTTCGTGCATTATTAAAATTTCCATAGCCTGTATCACCATCAAGAAGAATTGGAACGGACGTTGCGTCACTCATAAACTCTAAGATGTCTAATACCTGTGTCCATGAAGCCTCGTTATTATCTCTTACACCCAGTGCTGCGGATAAAGACAGGCCACTGGCCCATATCCCTTTGAATCCTGCTTCTTCTACAATCTTTGCAGATAGCGCACTGTGAGCCTCCATAATAAACTCTAGCTGTTTACTTTCTATCAACTCTCTTAGCTGTTTAGTCTTCTTCATGTCTATCCTCCTTTTACTCTTCATTGTCTGGAATAAGTTTATTTCTTAATTCTTTAAAAGTAGGTTTTTTCATAACGCGATGCGTTACTTTTAATAAAATTATTGTATTTCCATTTAAATATGGAGCTAGCACATTGTATACTTCATCACCAGTGTTACAAAAATAGACTTTGTTAGGATCCATTCCACATTTTAAAGCTCCTGTCCCAATAGCTTTCGCTTCTTCTCCTACTACCACTAAAATATCAATCTTTGATTCCGCTGCTTTTTTTCCCATATCTTCATATTGTTTAATTGCATAAGATCCTTCTCCTAGCTGAGGCATGTAACCTAATAAAGCGATAGACTTTTTCTCTTTTGACATATCACCAAGAACTTTAAGAGCTGTAGCCATCGATAAAGGTGAAGAGTTCCATGTATCATTAATTACCGTACATTCATTCATTCCTCTTTTAAATTCCAAATGTTCTTCTACTTGTTCAAATAAGCTAAGTCTTTGTGTGGCAACGGAAATATCAACGCCCACATAAAATACAGCAGCAATGGCAGCCAGTGCATTATACACATTATGTTCACCATATCCAGGGATAAAAGCATCGTATTCTTTGTTTTGGTGCTTTAAAGTAAAAGCCATTCCTCCATTAGCATATTTAATATCTTTTGCTTGAAATTGGGAATCCTCACCTTTACCTATATATACAACATTTTGAAGATGACTAACATCAAGCACTTTCTTAATATTTTGGTCATCTGCGTTTAAAATCAAAATGCCGCTATTTGGATCTAAGCCTTCTACAATTTCGGCTTTTGCTTTCATATATTCTTCAGGTGTTTCACAATCAGCGAGATGGTGCACGCCTATATTTAATAGAATTCGTATTTGCGGCTGAAAGTAGCGACACGCAACTTTTAAATAGCCCGGATAAGCGACCGGCATTTCAAAAACAGCTACTTCTGTCGTATCATCAATACCTGTTAAATAACGTAGATTTACAGACATAGAATTCATACTCATCCACGTAGCTTTCACTTTATAATCTTCAATTAATATTTGCCGGATCATCTCTTTCGTGGTCGTTTTTCCACAAGTTCCTGTAACACCAATAACAGGAAGATCAAAAAGCCCTCGGTAGTATTCGATAAATTTCCAATAAGCCTCTTCTAATTGATCTGTTTTAACAAGAATAATATTTCCCTCTAAGTTCGTGCACAGCTCAGGGTGATCTGTTATAACGACAATTGAATGATTTTCTTTCCAATACTTCCCTCTAATCGGTTCTCTATCTAAATGAAAAATGAGTGTATGATCCTCTATATCCTTTTTAGCGTAGTTTATAGCATGTTTAATAACAGGATTTCCTGATCCATAACAAAGGTCTCCCCCCGTTTGTTTAAGAATTTCATTTAATGTGAAGTGCTTCATGTTAAATCCTCCTTTTCTTCTTCGTAACCAGCCAGTGAAGACGCATAATTGAGCAGACGAATTCCCGCCAAAGTACGCAGCTTGTAGGCTCTAATTTGTGAAAATAGACTATCTGGTTTTGCATTTATTTCAAGTAACTTTATGGAACCGTACTGATCTATACATAAATCTACCGCCAGCTCCCCAAAAGGGCCCACTTTCTCCTCTACTGTTGCAACAATATTTTTAGATATTTTAGCTAATTGGTTTATAATGAGCCTTCTGTCTGTTGGATCAGGATATAAACTGTTTAATATTTTACTGAGGCGCATATTCGTTTCAGAATCTTCCGTTAGCACATCTTCACCGGTGAGACGCGCAACCATACCCGTTCGAAGCCAAATTTGCTTTTCATTTTTTTGCATATAAACCCGTATTTCTAAATTTTTATCTTTATGCTGTTTTCTGCGAATTCCTTCTTGAACAAGATAAGGATTGTTTTTCATCAAGGGAGTGAGCAAAGTAAATAATTCTTCCATATTACTGAATTGATGCAGCTCTTTTTTATTAAGATCAAACCAAAAGATGCCTGTTGGTCGGCGAACGATGCGCATGACTCCTTTACTTAAGGCCCCGCCAAGCGGTTTTAAATAAACTTCTCCGTAGCTATCAAGCATTTCTGCAATGTCAGCAGAGTTTTGTACGAGACGTGACTCTGGAAGAAATTCTTCATATTCTTTCATAAGAAGTTCATACGTTGCCCACTTATCTCCCGTAAGCTGAAACAAGTTTGAAGAATTAACAAAAGGAATTTTATAAATCGCCTGAAGTTTTGCTCTTACTTCATCTATTAAAATATTTTTTCTACCATCTATGAAATAACGGTCATAAATAACAGCAGGAAAAGGAAAGAGCCCTTCACCGTTAATGGTTGTTCCTTTAACCAATTTTTTCTCCCAATCAATATCTTCGGGTTCAAACACATATACAAGCATTCGCTTTTCATTTGCTAAGCGACATAGATGATGGAAATAAGTTGTTTGTCTTTCAAAAGGACGGTTAGCAAGAATGCCAATGATAGGACCTAAAGTTATGATGCCTTCTGAAGCTGATAGCTTGGGGCACCAATCTTTTGGGAGAGATAGTTTATCACGGAGAGATTTAGAGAGTTGAACCATATTCGGATGGCGAAATGAAAAAGGATAAGAATGCACAGTTGCAGTTGATATTGCCTTTCCTGCACTAACAATCGTAGACTGCCCCTCTTTAAGGCCGTATTTTAAACGGAGCTTTTTGGGGATTTGGATAATATGTCCGCGGTCATAGATTTCTTTAGAAATCTTTGCATTCCAATTTCTGCGAATATCATTTGATTCATCACAAGGAATTTCTTTTTCTATCATTTCAAATAGAAAAGATAGTTCATTTTGATAGTGTGGATAGCTGGATGTTTTCATAAGATTGCCCTTGATATGTTTCCACATTCGTTTAAGAAAGATTTTATTTCCTTGATAGTAGGCACGCTGCGTAAGTGGATGAAATAAAAATTCGCTTTTTAATTCATGATGATGGGTAGCAACTAGCTGAGCAAGAGCTAAAATGGAGAGAGTAATTCTAGGGTCGATAATCCAAGAGCTTAAAGTTAAATACTCAAATCCATACGGTTTCTCACGATAGCGTCCAAGACCTCCATGGTTCGTTTTCCGTCTGAGTTTAGCAGTCTTAGATTCTTCTATCAGCGCTACGGGAATAGCCAGATAGTGATCAAGAGCTCTTAATAAGGATAAAGAAAGCGGGATGCCAAAATGAATGTGTCCTCCACATTGGTATCCAGAAAAAGGCATGCTTCCTGCCCGAAAATGAACATTTTCATAAGGTACCTGTGCAGATGCTTTTTCTATTAATTTTTGGATATTCTGGAATAGTTCTGTTGATGAATTCGCTTTTTCAGGCCTAACTTCTACTAATGGATACTCACCGCTATCTTGTTCTATTTGCCTTTCATCACAGCCTACCGCACCTTCAAGAGAAAAAAAAGTAGAAGCTGGTAGAAGTTCCCCGTCACAGCTTAACATAAACTCAACGTCAGCACCCATGCTAAAAGGGATAGTAGGCTTTAGTCGATTTTCTATCCACTCACTTTCTGATGAGTTAATATCTGTGACAATACACTCTCCACTTTCTAATATCCCCATTTTGACAAAGCCGCTTTTAGCTCCTGTTACATAAAGCGCTCGAATGGCTATGCTTACCAACATTTCCGGTACATCCATGTCGTTTATCTGTTCTAATTTCCAGCCGAAGGCTTTTGTTCGAATGGGTATTTCATTAAATACAACGTGTTCACTAGTAACTACTTGTACTGATTTTACACTCAGCCCTTCCACTTCTAGGCAATATTCTTTGTCTATTGCATACATTTTCGTAAAATAATCATATCCTTCATATACTGCTTGATCCTTTGTATTTACGATAACAACATCTCTTCCGCTGTGATGACCATACTTCCTCCCTATCACTGGATATGAACAGGTTTTGGGGTCAACTAATTCAACAGATGGTACATTATTCAGATTAAGAGTTTGCAACGTCATTTCTTTATCAGATAATATCCCTAACTCTTCTTTCATTGGATCCATTTTAAAGCCTCCTAATTAGAACTTTCTATCTTATTTTGCTACTTTAATGCCCTATAACAATAATCAGCTACTCACATAGTATGTAACTATACAAAATACTCCTGTACATTTATCTATTTATTTCCACCATCTCTAAAAACTTTTTATGTATTTACTTAACACGTGTAATAATTCACCGATTTTATTTTTACTGCATTTATTATAGAAAGGATAGATTTCAAACGATATAAAAGGAGAAATAATCAATGGCATTAAAATTCATTCATGGAAACTACTTAAAATATAACAAAGGAACTGGTTTTATAAGCTGTCACGTAGACGCCCTTCATGCAGAACCACCCGCTGCTGATTTATTTACGGATAAAATCGTAGAGAATGTAGTAAAGAAAACAGGATGTGCTGGAATTATTAGTACGGTTTCCCGAACCGTAGCAGATTTAAATAGAAATCTAAATAAAACGAACTATGAGGGGATACAAGAATATAGAAGCACAATCCAAGAAATTATCAAATCTTTGAAGATAATAGATAGCAATAATTGCCTTCTAACACCCTATTTGCATTTATCTTTTCATGGAATGAAGAACACACATTACGGGCACCATGCAATTGAAGTAGGAACCTTATATGGACAATCTTGCTCAAAGGAAGTTAAGGATTGGTTTCAACAAGCCCTGACTAAAAAATCCGAAAATTCGTTTCCAAAAATCCATGTAATATTTGATAATAAATTTATTGGAAACGAATCAATTGCTTTTCACAGACAAGGTGACAATAGGAACTATACAGGCTACAGCCATAATTTTAATACGTTTCAAATTGAATTATCCCGAACTCTGCGCAGCAAACATAGATCTGCTATAACAAATATATTTTCCGAGATTATTCATGACTTTCAACAAACATTCGTCGCTACTTAGTTTTTAGGAATCTTTTCCGTCTACTATTTCTTTTATATATTTAGGTAAAACAAATGATGCGCGGAAAATTTCAGGATCAACATATTGGGTATGTGTATGCTGCAGCTTCGTCAAATCGGCCTGAAGAGGATCCATTTTTTTAGAAGCAATCGTAAAACTCCAAATGCCGCATGGGAAAAGAGGTATCGTCACTAAATATGTGCGGACAATTGGAAACAGTTCCTTTAAATTTTTAACTGTGCCTTGTAGCGTGGAAGTATTGTAATAAGGAGATCCCGATTGAAAAACAACTACGCCATCATCTTTAAGACTATTGTAGACATATTGATAAAAATCAGGTTGAAATAATTTTTTTCCAGGCCCAACAGGGTCAGGTCGGTCAATGATAAGAACATCATAAACTCCCTTTTGTTCTTGAATCCACTCTATTCCATCTCGATGTATCATATTGAGCCTCGTTTCACCATCATAACAAGAAGCCGGAGTTAGCCATGTGCGGCAGATTTCTGTAACTTTTGGGTCAATTTCGACTACATCGATTTGTTGAATTCCGTCATACTTCATTGCCTCTCGTGCAGGACCACAATCCCCTCCGCCAATCATCGCAACTTTTTTAGGATTTGAATGCGTTATAATCGGCACATGGCTAATCATTTCATTATAAATAAATCCTTCTCCTGTTGAAATTTGTGGAGTACCATCTAGCACCAACATTTTCCCATACCATTTTGTATCCACAATACTGATTTGTTGATAAGAAGATTGCTCATAGTGAAGAAGACTTTTTACTTTATACCCCATTTTTACTCTAGCCTGTCCAACATAACTCCATATCCAGAGAACTCCATAATCATCCTTTTTATAACCTGAAAGAGGATGCTTTTCTGTCACTTTTTCCACCTTCTATTTCAAAAATTTGTGTTCTATATAAAATATGAATTTTTTTTGATTTGGCTATAATTCGATAGCACAAATTTATAGGTGCTGACTCTATTAATCTCTTCTAATTTCAATTTTTCTTCCATTCTTTCGACGATATTTCTACTTACTGTTCTTTTAAAGCTTTTTAACCGTTTCTTCATCAGCACTTAGATAGAGTGTAAGTTATCTCTCCACTTTTATCTGCATCCGTTCTTCAGCAAAAATACGGAAGAAAACCTAACACAGAATGATACATAAGAAAGAAAGCGTAGTATCATAATTACCATATTGCAACAGCTTTACGCTGCATATAAAAAAGGAGGTTTTTAAGTAATGTTTTCTAAACGGCCCTTATCTGTACTTCTTATCTCGACTTTATCTATGATTATTGCTTTTTCAGTATGGTCTGTCTTCGCACCTATCGCTGCAGATATTCAGGTGATGTATTCATTAACCAATGCTGAAAAAAGTATCTTAATTGCCACTCCCGTCTTATTAGGTTCTCTGATGCGAATTCCGATGGGGATTTTAACAGATCGCTTCGGAGGAAGAAAAGTGTATTCTTTGACGATGCTGGCTCTTCTACTCCCTACCGTTTGTGCAGGCTTTACTCATTCTTATACCATGCTGCTCTTTTGGGCATTTTTTATTGGCATGGCTGGAACAACATTTGCTATTTCCATTACATATGTCTCTAAATGGTATTCACCTCAAAAACAAGGTTTTATTTTAGGAATTGCCGGGATGGGCAACTTAGGATCGGCGGTAGCAAGCTTTAGTATTCCACTTATCTTTTCTTCTTTTGGCTTGCCTTGGGTATTTTGGAGTTTAGCAATTGCGGTAGCCTTAATGGCTCTTTTATTATGGGTAGGAACTTCAGACCACCCTTCTGCTACTTCCCCCAAAACGCTACAGGAATCTTTATCGGTATTAAAATTTAAAGAAACGTGGTTTTTATCCGTTTTCTATTTTTTAACATTTGGTGGGTTTGTAACGTTCAGCATCTATCTTCCTACCATTTTGCATGATCAATTTAATGCTTCAACTGTAGACAGTGGGCTGAAAACAGCTATATTTGTCATACTAGCAACGTTTGTACGGCCTCTTGGAGGGTATTTATCGGATGTATTCGGAGCAAAAAAAGTACTTACCTTCGTCTTTACCGGAATGCTACTAATAGGGTTATTTATTGCATTTACCATCACTGCCTTCTCCCTATTTAGCGTAGGTTGCTTACTTGCAGCCATCACTCTTGGTATCGGAAATGGAGCTGTTTTTAAAATAGTTCCATCTGTTTCAACAGGAAATATTGGAGCTGTCACCGGGATCGTAGGAGCATTCGGAGGAGTAGGCGGCTTTTTCCCTCCTATTGTGCTAGGCTTTATAAAAGATACAAGCGGAGATTACGTTGTCGGTTTTTCTTTACTAGCGCTTTTTGCCCTATTCTGTCTCTTACTAAATTATTCTGGATTCAAAAAACAAGATGTACGTATTAACCAAAAGCACCTTGCCTGATTCCATGCAAAAAGCCTCTTTTTTCAAGAGGCTTTTTGCATCAGCATTTTTAATAGCTGCTTCTTTTTACAGAAGGGCTAATATTCACAGCACTTACTTTAAACCCTGGCATCTTACAGGCGGGATCTAATTTTTCAGAAACAAGATTATTAACATTTTGAGAATCCGCCCAGTGAAAAGGAACAAATACGGTATCTGGCCGAATGCCCTCTGAAAATTTGCTTCTTACCACAATCCTTCCATATGAAGATTCAATTTGTACTAATTCTTGATTCGAAATTTCATATTTTTTCGCTGTTGAAGGGTGGATTTCCATAAAAGATTCGAAATTTCTAGCAGATAAAGACGCACTTTTTCGCGTTTGTACACCCGTTAAATAGTGCGACATCACTCTTCCCGTTGTTAAATAGAGAGGATATTTTTCCGTTATTTTTGCTTTAGGTACAATAGCTTGATTCGAGACAGGGACCATCATCGCTTTTCCATCACTATGAGCAAAATGTGTTTCAAACAGGCGCTCGGTTCCTTTATCTGTTAAGCTTCTGCATGGCCATAAAATTCCTTTTTCTTCTCGTAATCGTTCGTACGTAATACCGGAGTAATCAGCGATTCCTCCTTTGCTTGCCATTCGCAGTTCATTAAATATTTCTTCAGCTGATGAAAACGAAAAATATTCCTCTTTCCCTAAAACTTTAGCAATTTCACATAGTATTTCCCAGTCGTGTTTGATTTCGCCGCGGCATGGAAAGCTAGCTTCGCGTAATGTAACTCTTCCCTCTACATTTGTCATGGTTCCTTCATCTTCCAAGTAGGAAGATGCTGGTAAGATCAAGTTTGCTAATTTTGCCGTTTCTGATTCAAACATATCTGCTACCACTAGAAATTCAAGCTTTTCAAAAGCCTTCTTAACAAAATTAGCGTTTGGATTTGAAACTGTTGGATTTGAACACATCAAAAACAGCCCTTTAATTTCACCGTCATGAATTTTTTCAATCATCTCATATGCAGAAACACCTTTTCTAGGAAGATCTTTCTCCTCTATGTTCCACACATCTGCTATATACATCCGGTGCTCATGATTTTCGATTGAACGGTAGCCTGGAAGCTGATCGGCTTTTTGACCATGCTCTCGGGCTCCTTGCCCATTTCCTTGACCGGTAATGGCCCCATATCCGCAGCGAGGTTTACCGATTTTCCCAACGGAAAGTAGAATATTCAAAAAATTTTGCACCGCAGCACTTCCGTCTGTTTGCTGCTCTACCCCTCTAGCAGTAAAAATCATTCCCGTTTTTCTTTGACCAAACATACGGGCAGCTTGGTACATCTCTTTAAGTGGCACTCCCGTTATTTCTTCAATGATATTAAATTCTAGAGACGCCACATATTGAATTACTTCTTCGAATCCATTGACACGTTCTTGTAGAAATCGTTCATCTAGATACTCTTCTTCGATAAGGACCTTCAAGATTCCATTGGCTAATGCCGCGTCGCTCCCCGGTTTAAGTTTCAAGTGTAAATCAGCTATTTTAGTTGTAGCGGTTTCTCTTGGATCAATTGCAATAATAAAAGCTCCGTTTTCTTTTGCTTTCTCAAAATAAGGCATAATCGTTGGCTGACATTCCGCAATATTTGTTCCAGCTAACATAATACATTCAGTAAACGGAATCTCTTGCAAGCTATTCGTAAATCCTCGGTCCATGCCAAATGTTTTACTAGCAGCAGAAGCAGCAGCCGACATACATAAGCGTCCATTGTAATCAATATACTTTGTCTTTAACGCAACTCGAGCGAATTTCCCTAATAAATAAGCTTCTTCATTTGTAATAGAAGCACTTCCATAAACACCTAGCGCATCTGCTCCATTCTTCTCTTGAATCTCTGTAACGTTTTCTTTAATATAGTGAAGAGCTTCTTTCCAAGAAATCTTTACAAACTCTCCTTTTACTTTTAATAAAGGATATTGAATCCGATCTTTATGCAAAGGATGCTGATGCGCATTCATTCCTTTGATACATAACCTTCCTTGAGAAGTAGGGTTGTCTGTTCCAATTGTTTTATACGTTTTCCTTTTTACATGTGTTTGTTCAACTAACTGCATTTTGCACTGCATGCTGCAGTAAGGACACTGCGTATTATAGATACGCTCGGTTTCAACTTGCTTTTGCTGCTCACGAAAATATTTCAATAGCATCTCAGTCAACGTAGATCACCCTTCTTTCCTATAATAAATATGTGATTGCACGAGAGCGTTCTGAGCTGAGCTGCTTCATTAAATACTCTCGATTGTCTACCTCAAACAAAACTTCTCTGACATGAACAATTCCCACTCGTTCGATCCAGGTCCCGACAGTTTCTAAATAGTTCCCCGTTTCACGGTAATATTGAATCAAAGAACAGCTGATTTCTACTGCTTCTTCGTTTGTTTCGGCCACATAAAACAGCTCGCCGCTTCTAGCTTCTGCGCTGCTTCCGCCGGCATATATTTCCCATCCTCTGTCTATTCTTTTTAATCCTATATCACTTGTTGTTACACTCTCTGCAATGTGAGAACACGAAGCAATACTGATTTTGATATCACATGGAGTCTTTACATATTCAAGCTGTTTATCTAATTCATTTGATAAAGCAAGAGCAGGTTCATACTGACAAATACACGTTCCTTTTCCTATATAAACAGATACATTTTTAACTGTACGTTCATATAGCTGCTGAAGTCCTCTATCTATTTCCTCCCTTACCAACGGAAGATATTCTTTTTTCACTCCAATGAGTTGAATGCGCTGATCATTTGTTAAACGAATAGTAGAGATGTTGTACTTTTCAGCTACATTTGCTATGTTTCTTAATTCCTGTACATTTGTCAGACCACCGTGAATTTGCGGTACCACTGAGTAAGTCCCGTCATGAAGCAGAACGGCCTGTTCATTCTCGGTAATAAATAAAGAATGTGGATCGCTTTCATGATGAGGATTCATCATTTCTAAATAGTAATGAAGACCGCCTTCACATAACGAGCAGCCTTTTATGTTTTCAAATTTTAACACTTCCCTCACTTGCTGAACTGTTTCAAATTGATATCGCTGCATCTCTCTTACCAGCTCATCTTCTGATAAGTGTGTACACGCACAAAAAGTCTTTTCTTCAATAACTTCATCAAACTCATCGCTTTGAATATATGTTAAAAGATTTGTTACAAGAGGTTTGCATCCTCCGCATGAACCTGAAGCTTTTGTACAATTTTTTATTTCATCTACTGTCGTTAAATCATTTTTCTGGACAGCTTCAATAATAGCTCCCTTTGTTACACCGTTACAGTTGCATACGATATCTGGAAGTGACATGGAAGCTACTGCATTTTCTTTTTCATGTTGAGAAGGAAATAACTGTACTTTTTCTGCTTGTGATAAATCCTTTTTTTCACTAATCATTTTTGATAGCTTTACAGCATCACTGGTATCTCCAAAAAGAACAGCTCCCACTATTTTCCCTTCGCGAAAAACGACTTTTTTGTATATGCCATCTAGCATATTCGAAATCGTAATAGCTTTTGCAACTTGATTTTCCTTGAACTCTCCGACTGAGTACACGTCTATTCCTGATATTTTTAACTGAGTGGAAAGAACGGACCCGCCATAACCTTCGTTTTTTATTTGGCAAAGATGTCGCGCTAAAACTTTTCCTTGTTCGTAAAGAGGCGCAACAAGACCGTATGTCATCCCTCGATGTTCAGCGCATTCACCTACTGCATAGATATCTGGAATGCTCGTTTCTAAATAATCATTTACGATAATTGCTCTATTTGTCTCTATTCCGCTTTTTTTAGCTAGATTAACATTTGGCCTCACTCCTGTAGCCATTACAACTAAATCAGCTGCAATTGTGCTATTATCATTAAATCGGACGCCCTCTACTCGGTTTTTCCCTATAATCTCATCCGTATGTTTGTTTAACAGAAAACTCATGCCTTGCTGTTCCAATTCTTCTCTTAACATAGCAGATGCTGCTCTGTCTAACTGTCGCTCCATTAAGAAACCCGAATGGTGAATAACTTGAACATCCATTCCTAGATTTAATAGTCCTCTAGCAGCTTCCAGCCCTAACAGACCTCCTCCAATAACCGCTGCTTTTTTATACTGTTTAGAAATTTCAATCATTTCCTGACAGTCTTCAATGGTACGAAAACCGAGAACACCTTCTTTTTCAAGCCCTTTAACGGGGAGCATATGCGGGCTCGAACCGGTAGCAATAATAAGCTTGTCGTACCTCGTCTCTCTGTTTTTATCTGTTTTTATTATTTTTCTCTTGGTGTCTATGTGCGTAACGCTTTCTCCTTTAAATAAAGTGATATTATTTTCCTTATACCATGCCAAAGAATGAATATTGATATCTTCAAGCTTTGTACTGCCTTGTAAAACGGTTGATAATAAAATCCGATTATAGTTAACGTGAGGCTCACTTCCAAAAACAGTAATATCAAAACAATCTGGAGAATGAATAAGAATTTCTTCAATACAGCGCATTCCCGCCATTCCGTTTCCGATTAATATCAGCTTTTGTTTCGTCATATAAAAACCTCCAACACATAGATTCAGACCGTAAAATATACATTTTTTATTATTTCATAAACTTCTCTAAAAGAAATGAACCTTGTTATAACTTCTAACATTAAAATCTGTTTAAAGCATAGGAATACGCCGATACCATTCGTTGAAAGCAAGCTTTTATATAGAAGATTAATATGCTTTAAAAAGGGGTAGAAAAAAGGATGCTGTGCTTATATCACCTTTCCCTACGCCTTATAAGTAATCTATATAAAATTTTGTTATCTTCTTTTTGCCTACTATTTATTTATTTTGAAATCAATTATGATAAAAGAAAGAGTCTGAATTGGAGGTTTAAAACATGTCAATAACTGTTCACGCCACTCAGTGGATTCATTTTCAAATTAAATTGTATAACCTTCATTCCAAAACGAGATCGCTTAAAGATCAAAAACTAGAATTACCTCTGCCAGAATTCCATCAAAACCTGATCATATTTACATCAGCAGCTCATCATGGCCTTACGTTTGGATATCAAGCCATTCAATGGGATACACCCTATACTTCCTTTCCGATTTACATAGAGCATCAGTCTATTCCATGGTCCACTTTAGAACAACGTTCCCCTAAGCACATAACCGAACATATTACAGCTATTTTCTTAGAGACAATGTTTTATAGACAAAGTCAATTCAAACAATGTCAATTTTGTTTTGAATTTATCATTCCTGAGAGTCTTTTTGACCATACAACCTGTCAAAACTGCGCATCACGACATTTTGGAGTGGTGTATTAATTAACAAACAAAAGCCTGAAGGAGTCAAAAAATCTCTGACTCCTTCAGGCTTTTGTTACATGACTAGCTGAACAAAAAGTGGAATAACGGCAACTGTGACGACGCCTACAATAACAACTGCAATACTTGCCATGGCTGCCTCTACTTCTCCCATTTCAATCCCTACGGCTACTCCTAGCGCATGTCCAGAAGTGCCAAGAGCTAATCCTTTCGAAATTGGATTCTTCACCTTGAATACTTTTAAAAATAAAGCGCCCAGCGCATATACGATGACTGCATTAAAAATAACAGCAAAGGAAGTAATAGCAGGAATACCTCCAATATCTTGAGACAATGGCAGCGCAATCGCTGTTGTAGCTGCTTGTGGAAGCATTGATTTCATCACGACTTCATCCATATGAATACCTTTCGCAATCGCAAAAATAATCGCTACCGAACAAATTGATCCTACCGCAATAGAAGAAAGGATTTGCCACCAGTACTTTTTTAATTTATCAGCTTGTTTATATAAAGGGATGGCAAAAGCAATCGTTGCTGGTTCTAAAAAGAAGCTGATAATTTTTCCGCCGCTACTGTACTCCTCATAAGAAAAGTGACCAATTTTCAAAAAAGCAATCCCGAGTACCATTGCCACAAATAAAGGAGTAAATAAGAAAAACCCTTTTGACTTTTTAAATAAATACGTTCCAATACCGTACGCAGCTAAAGAAACCACGATTCCAAAATACGGATTCATCTTTCCAACCACCTTGTCTCTTTATAATTGATATTAAGCAATGCCCTGTTTTTTTGTTTTTTCACTCATAGCTACATCTTTTATTTCTTCTTTTGCTTTATTATCTTTTGTCATGCCAAGTATAAGCTGTGAAAATAAGCCTGTAACGCCTAACAAAATAATCGTTGCCACGATGATAACTAAACAAATTTGAATGCCGTACTGCTGCATAACACCTAATGAATTCATAACAGAAATACCTGCTGGTACAAATAAAAATCCGATCAAAGAAGTTAAAGCCGTTCCCAGTGATTCAACTTGCTCTAGTTTAATAATCTTCAAGCATAGTGCAAGAAATAACAGCACAAGTCCAATGACTGAAGCAGGCATTGGAAAAGGCAAATGCGCTGCAATAAAATCTGAAATCAACATAATTACGGAAAAAATAAATGCTTGTGTTAAAAAGCCATACACTTTTTTAGCACTCATTTCTTTCACCTCTCTCTGTTTGTTGACTTCATTATATAAAATGAAAACATATTAGAAAGCGTTTTCAAATCAAAGAGTCGAATATTTGTGCTCACTTACAAAAATCGAGCCTTGAAATGCAAAAAACAGCCTGCTAAAATGCATACGCAAGCTGCTTTTTCCTTAAATTCCTAAACGCTTCTTCAATTCTTTAGCATATGTACGGCTGACAGGAACTCTCTCATCGTTTTTCATCACTAAATTATATGTAGAATTAAACCATGGCTGTACCTCGGAAATATGATGTACGTTGACGATATAACCGCGGTGCACACGACTAAACGACTGAGAAGGGAGCTTTTTTTCTAGCATAGCCAGCGTATCAGCAGTATGATAGGATTCGGTTATAGTCTGAATGGTGACTTCTCCTTCTATTAACCCTACAAACAAGATGTCCTCTATATTTACTAACACAATCGAATCGTCTACAGAAATCGCTAACTTTCCAGTTTGAGAAGAAGACTCTCCGATCAATTCTTCTTCTTTCAAAGCGGGATGAGGAACACGCATTTTTTTATATTTATGAATGGCCTGCACCACTCTTTCTTCATCAAAAGGCTTCAAAATGTAATCAATTGCATCTACTTCAAAGGCTTGTAAAGCGTACTGATCGTACGCAGTTGCAAATATAATAGCTGGCGGATTTTTCATTTTTTTAAGCCTTTTAGCAATATCAAAACCGCTGTCATCTGACAGTTGTATATCTAAAAATAATAAATCCGGCTTTTCATCCATCATTTTATCCAACGCCTCTTCGATACTTTCAGCTTCTTCAATGAAGTCTACTTCTTTCGTTCGATGTAATAAATATTTTAATTCATCTCGTGCTAACATTTCATCATCTACTATTAGTACTCGCAGCATATTACATACCCTCGCTTTTTAATTCCATTGGCATAACAAACGAAACCGCTGTTCCTTCTTTTACGTCAAACTCCAGCGTTGTTTCTTTTCCAAATAATCCGTGCAAACGTTGTTTAATATTGTAAAGAGCCGTCCCCGTTCCTTTTTCTGAAAAAACGGGCTGATTGCCAAGCATCTGCAATCGTTTTGCGTCTATACCTTGTCCGTTGTCTTTTACCTTTACGTATACATATTTATCTTTTGTCTCAATATAAACTTCTACACAACAGTGCTTTTGTTTACGCGGAAATGCGTGACGAATGGCATTTTCCACAAGCACTTGAAGAATAAACGGGGGAAGCAAGACATCATCTAGTCCTTCTTCAATATACATGTCAATTTCGTATTTATTAGGGAACCTGGCTTGTTCAAGCGATAAGTATGCGTGAACGTGATCAAGCTCTTTTGATAACGGAATTAACAGCTGCCTTGCACCTTGCAAATTAGAACGAAAATAAACGCTTAGCTGCAAAAGCAGCTTTCTGGCTTTTTCTACGTCCTGTCTGCACAGCGCCGATATCGTATTAATGGCATTAAATAAAAAGTGAGGATTCACCTGTGCCTGTAAAGCTTTAATCTCCGCATCTTTTAGCAATTTACTTCGAAGCTCTGCTTCGCCGAGCTCTAGCTGAGTTGAAAAAAGTTTAGCCAATCCTTCTGCCAGCTCTTCCTCTACCCGGCTTAACCCGCTCGCATCTTTAAAGTACATTTTTAATGTTCCGATTGTGGTACCGTGAGAAGTAAGCGGCATCACAATGGCAGCATGAAGCGGGCAATCTTTATGCTGACAATCAATTTGTTCTCTCGATTTTGCTTTCATAATTTTTCCTGTCTTCAGTACTTCGTGAGACAGCCCGGTAATTAAACTATGCGAAGGAACGTGATGATCAATTCCTTCCCCTACATGAGCTAAAATTTTGTGCGTATCAGTTAGCGAAACAGCATCCGTACCTGTGAAGCGATGAATAATATTTGCAACATTTTCACATGATTCACTAGTAAGACCCTGACGAAAATGTGGAAGCGTTTGATCCGCGATTAATAACACTTTGTGTGTCTGAAGCGCTCTCATTTGTTCCTCTTGCCGTAAAATGGACTGAATAATAGATAAGAAAATATAGCTTCCCGTGCCATTTACAATAATCATTGGAATAGCAATAATACTCACTAGCGTCCATGCCGAATCAAACGGTTTAGCAAATAATAAAATAATCAGCATCTGAAGCGTTTCCATCGCTATGCCTACAAGTGCTGCAAAGCGCGGTGTAATCGTTCGATGTTTTTTCCGGTAGGCATAGCCGATATATCCAGTTAACACCCCTGCTAAAACGGACGAAACTGCACAGCTAAACGCCGTACTCCCTCCTAACATAAAGCGATGAACGCCAGCAAGTAGTCCTACTCCTAAACCAACAAAAGGACCGCCAAGCAGACCGCCCATTTCTACACCCATAATTCGCGTATTTGCAATCGAGCTTGATGGATCTACTTTTAATAATAAGTCTTCATTTCGAATAATGGTTCCTTGAATTTCAATTCCCGTGTAGTTGCTAATAATGCTAAAAAGAGAAAAAATAAAAATAAGTACAGCTTTTCCTTTATACCCTTGCTGTTTGCGGAGAAATTGCCGAAAAACTTTTGTATGTGCCAGCAAAAAACCTAAAATGACAATAACTCCGACTCGTTCTACCATCATAATTAATAAGTGAATCATTTTTAGCCACCCTTTGCTGTCTGTTTCTATTTTATATTGTTACACTGATGGTGGCAGAAATCTAGCTTTACACATATAAAAAAGCTGTTCGAATACGTACTGTATTCGAACAGCTTGACTTTAAGCTTGAACAGGTTTAAAAAATTGAGGCAAGTAATCTTTATGAGCTTCTAGCATCTCATCTACAATTTGCTTAGCTAGTTTATCAGAAGCTACAAGCGGATTAATGGTTAATGCTAAAATAGCTTTATCATAATCTCCGGTCACTGCTGCTTCAGCTGCAATCCGTTCAAATGACTTAATTGTTTGAACAAGACCTCTGACAGGTACAGGAAGGTCGCCGACTGAAATTGGCTTCGGTCCATCTTTTGTAATGATACAGCTTACTTCTACGGCAGAATCAGCAGGAATGCTTGCTATGGCACCATTATTAATAGTATTTACAGGCTGAATATCGCCTTTATCCGTGTAAATGGATGTAATCAATCGAACGGCTGCATCACTATAATAGGCTCCGCCGCGCTGTTCTAATTGAGGCGGTTTAATGTCTAGATTAGGATCTTTATACAGTTCGAACAGCTCTTTTTCCAACTGTTTTACGACTTCTGCTCTGGTTTCACCTTTTTCATAATTAACAAGCTCTTTTTCTACCATTTCACGCGTTTTATAATAGTACATGTGATATGGACAAGTTAACGCATTTAGGGCTTTTGTAAATTCTGGCTCCCATCCAAGTCCCGCTACGTTTTTCACAAAGCTGCTGTTAGTTGGATCACTTAGTAAATCAATAACTTGATCTTTGACGCTTACGCCATCTACATACACATCTAATCCGTAGACCATATGATTTAAACCAGCAAAATCAATTCGAATGCGAGAGTGATCTACATCAAGCAGCTTAGCAATGCCCATTTCCATTCCGATTGGCACATTACAAAGTCCTACAATCTTTTTAATGTTACTATAGCGAAGCACAGCTTCTGTTACCATGCCTGCAGGATTTGTGAAGTTAATCAGCCAAGCTTCTGGACATAACTCTTCAATATCACGGCAGATATCTAAAATAACCGGAATTGTACGAAGTCCTTTAAATAACCCGCCCGGTCCGTTTGTCTCTTGACCAAGCACCCCGTATTTAAGCGGTATTCTTTCATCTTTTGCTCGGGCGTCTAACAAGCCAACGCGAAATTGAGTCGTTACGAAATCCGCATCTTTTAATGCTTCTCTTCGATCTAACGTTAAATGAACACTAATTGGCAAACCTGATTTTTTCACCATTCGCTTCGCTAAATTCCCAACAATCTCTAGCTTTTCTTTTCCTTCTTCCACGTCTACTAGCCACAGTTCTCGAACTGGAAGTTCATCGTATCGTTTAATAAATCCTTCTATTAGTTCAGGCGTATAGCTTGAACCGCCGCCAATCGTTACAATCTTAATACCTTTTGTCATAGTGTAATCCCCCCAGAAATTTTGATTGCTTCATATAAATCTACAAATTCAGTGGCCATTTCTTTTACCGTCATGGCATTCATTAAATGATCTTGAGCATGAATCATAAGCAGAGAAATTTCTGTGCTTTCCCCTCTAATTTCACCTTGAATTAACGACGTTTGGATATGATGAGCGGCATTTAATTCTTCAGAAGCCTGTGTAAGCTTTTCACGCGCTTCTGAGAAATTTCCGCTTTTGGCAGCCGCTATCGCTTCCATTGCTGAACTTCTGCCGTTTCCACCGTGTAAGATTAATTTAAAAATATATTCTTGAATGCTTTCCATCCTTTATCCCTCCTCACACAATATCTTTCTTTGTATCACTTGGTACCCCTTCAGCTACAGGCTGTATACCATTTTCTTCAGTGAATTTTTGTTTATCCCACATTCTAAAGAAAGGATAGTAGATGCAAACAGAGATTCCAATGTTAATAGCTTGCATAACTGCACCCGATAATTTCCCTCCTGTTGCCAGATAGCCAGAAATAATCGGAGGCATAGTCCAAGGAACCGCAATACCTGCTGGTTTTGCTACGAGTCCTGTCGACATGGCAATATAGGTTGCTACTACCGTCACAAGAGGGGTAATAATAAACGGAATAAGCATCATTGGATTCATCACCATCGGAAGTCCAAAGATGATTGGCTCATTGATATTAAAAAGAGCTGGCCCTATTCCTAATTTACCAAGCTGCTTCATTTGTTGACTGCGTGCTTTTAAAATCATCGCAACGACTAAAGCTAACGTTGCTCCGCTGCCTCCGATATTGATCCAAATATCAAAGAACTGCTGTGTAAAAATATTTGGTAATGCTTCATGGTTAGCAAAAGCTATTCGGTTTTCATCCATAGCTCCATACCAAATGGGAGCCATAATTCCACCCACAATATTCGCTCCATGAAGTCCACATGACCACATGAGCATAATAACAAGCTCGGCAACTAGCGTACCGCCTAAACTGCCGCCTAACACACCTAAAGGCTTTCCAAGCAATTCTCCAACGATATTATGCAGACTTCCAAAATGAGTTTGTTCTACTAACAAACGTAAAATCCAAATAAATGCTATTACCGTAAAGCCAGGAATAAGAGCAGCAAACGATTTTCCAACAGCGGGAGGAACTCCATCAGGCATCTTGATGACAAAGTCTTTTTGAATAAACCATCTGTAAATTTCCGTAGAGAGAATCGCGACAATCATTGCTACAAAAAGCCCTTTACTTCCCATTAAAGCGGTTGGAATTCCGCCGTCTACTAAAATAGCTTCTTTGGCTCCACTTGGGAGAAAGGACACTTTATACGGAGTAGCAAGTAAAAAAGCAGCAAGTGAAATAGCCCCTGCGGACAAAGCATCTACTCCGTATTTTTCAGCTAGCCGATAGGCTATTCCGAAACAAGCAAGCAGCGCCATAATATCGAATGTAGCTCCAACTGGATAGGCCATTTTCGTTGCCCATTCTTTTCCGAAAATCCCTGCCATAAAGTCGTTGTAACCTGGTATCGGTAAATTCGACAGTATTAAAAATACTGAACCGATAATAATAAGCGGCATTGTCAGAACAATACCGTCTCGAAGTGCTTGTAAATGGCGTTGACCCGCCATTTTTCCCGCGATAGGCATTACTTTGCTTTCAAGCATACTATTAAATTTGCTCATGTAGTCCACACTCCTATTTTGAAACTAGTTGAACTGCAAATTTTAACACTTGTTCTCCATTACACGTTCCGTAGTGAACAGGATTTATAACGTCAACTGGCACCCCTTTTTCTTCACCAAGCTTCTTAAGCTGCGGCAATAAGTAGCGCACTTGAGGTCCTAATAAAAGTACATCCGCTTGATCAATATGGTTGCGAACAGAGTCACCAGGAACCGCCCAAATTTTATACTCCGTACTTTGCTCATGAGCGCTCTTTTCCATTTTTGTTACTAGTAAACTTGTAGACATTCCAGCTGCACAACATAATAGAATATTCATTTGTCATTCCCCCGTTTTTTTATTTTGCTATCTGTTTTGTTGATAGTTTCATCTTAAAATAAAAGCGCTTACATTTATACACAACCTTTTTCCGCTACTAACGGAAAAATTATGTTTGAACATTCAGATAAAAAAGAAGTCCCTCTCTCAGACTTCTTTTTTTATCTAATATTTTTCATAAACACCTCGATAAATTCCTCATAATCCTTGCACTTTACTAAGCGCTGCACGACCTGCTTATCATCCACAACGCGGACTAACAAACTGTACATCTTCTGCAAATCGCCTTGATTATTCGCTTTTACACTTAAAAGGCAAATAAATTGCACGAGGTTTCCTTCCCACATAATCGGTTTTTTCAACGTGCAAATGGCCCAAAACGTCGTATCCGTCTGAGGAACCATAGGATGAGGAATCGCAACGAGATTGCCAAAACTTGTTGGTGATGCAGCTTCTCTTTCAAAAACAGATTCTATAAATTGAGAAGGAACTAGTCCTAGATGAGTTAATTTCTCTCCTAAAAAATGTAGTACTTCTTCTCTCGTTTGAAATTCTTGCTGTAAATATACTAATTCTTTTTTTGTGTATTCTAAGGAAGGTAGCTGTTTGTTCTTCATTAAACAATCAATTTTTTTAAAATCACTGTTTCCTAGAATCGTACTTACTTGTACTACAGGAACAGGAAGATGATCTGGAATTGGAATGGTACTAACAATAAAATCTAAAGAGTGCAGCGACATTTGGTGAAGCTTATAATACTGCGTTGTGCCTAAAATAGTCAGATTTAATCCAAAAGTAGCCTGCAGCTTATATGATAATAGCTTGGCACTCCCTACTCCCGATGCGCATACAATCAAACAGCGCTTAGGCTGATTGATAATTTTTCGACGTTCAATAGCCCCTCCAATATGTAAAGCTAAATAGCCAATTTCCGTTTCATGCATGTCGATTTCAAGGCGATTTTTCAAAACCTTCCCAGCTATAATCCCAGCTTCAAAAGCCAGAGGGTAATGACTCTTAATTCCTTCAAGCATCGGGTTTCGCAGATTCATTCCATATTTATAGCGATTGATAGCCGGTTTCAAATGCAAGCTCATGCCAAGGATCAGCTCTGAATCTTCACTAATTCCTAAATGAAGCTCTTTTTCAATTGCTTCTAATATAGCTGCAGTTAATTCATAAATATTTGTGTCAATAAACTGCTTCACTTCTTTTTCTTCATGATTGCTATTGTTGAGCATTTTTGTACCTAACAAATGAATGGCGATATATGCCGTTTCTGACTTCGGAAAACGAATCTTGAATGCATTTTCAATCTCTCGCACAATTTCAGCTGCCACTTCATATTCTTTATGCTCCATAATCTCAAGCAGATCTTCTGAATACAAAGAGATAAAATTTTCTTCTTGTATTCGCTTACAAGCTATCGCTAAATGAATGATTAAATTGTTTAATCCAATGTCTGAAACCATAATATTGTATCGTTTTATTTGATTTAAGATGTGGGCTTTAATCGTTAAGATTGATTCTTGGGGCAGGATAGATATTTTATTGTATACCATATCTATTTCTTTATCTTTTCGGTTGAATATGTACTCAGACATACAGAATCTCATTTTCATTTCGTCCCCTTTAGCTTTCAAGCCATAGTTAGGACGTTTTTCTAAAAGAATATCATATTTACAAAGCTGTTTTTTAACATCTCTTAAATCGTTTTGAACCGTTGACTTGCTAATATACAACTCGTCTGCTAAATCTTCGAGCTTCAAATATTCGTCTGCTAGCAGCAGCCTTTTGATTAAATAATGCACGCGGTCATCAGGAACGGTTGGAATAGAAGTTGCATCAAATAATTGATTAGCCGAAAGTTCTTTTAATAGGTGATGGAACTGTTTTTCATCTAAAACGCTAAGTTCATATCCTGTCCCACGAGCTGATTTAATTTTAGCTCCGTACTGAGACAAAATGTCATCTAGCTGTTTTATATCCGTTCGAATAGTTCGAGAAGATACTTGATTTACTGTTGCTAAATATTCACTCGTAACGGTTGATAGTGTAGACTGTACGGACATTAGTTCTCTTAATATGACGATCATTCTTGAATTAAGCATGTTTGCTTCTCTCCATTCTCAGAAGATTTCTCCCTTATAAAACAAATAAAAAGGGGTGGTTATTTTAAACAAAAACAAAAAACACCTAAACAGCAACAAACAGAAACTACCTTTTTCTGTCCTTGCAGCTTAGGTTTTGCCTGCTTCATCAGTAACAACCCTAAAACAATAGGAATAAATGTCTTTATTTGTAATCTATCATTCTTTCTCTTTTTTTTCAATTTCAACTAAAGCATTAGGCTTAGTGGCCTTAATGAGATTTATGTGGTCTGTTTATACCGGTGTAGCCCCAATGCAAACGTACGGATTAAAAAGTCTAGAGTCTCATCAGTGCTTAATGACATTCCAAATCCCCCTTTCTGCTCCAAAGAAGAAAACCCATGTAAAATACTGCGAAGACTTCTAACAGCATGAAGGGCTTCATTTTCCGGAAGCTGATACGGTTTCAACACCTCCAGCACTAAAAACACAATGTTATCAGATACTTTTTGTACTTCTTCATCCTGTATCCTTGTTGCTACCGTTGCCGTTGCTTCGTATATTCCCGGAGACTTTCTTACAAATGAAACGTATGCTTTACTTAGCCGATAAACAGCGTCTTCTCTAGAAGCATGTTCAACAGCACTTTTTAAAAGATGATATAGCTGCTGCAGTCCACTTAAAGCCAGTTCTTTGCGCAGCTCTTCTAACCCTTTTATATGGTTATATAAAGACGGTGGACGAACATTTAATTCTTTGGCTAATGAGGCAATTGTAACAGCATAAAACCCTTCACGATTGGCCAAATTTTCACCTGTTTGAATCACCTTTTTGAAATCTAGTCCTTGTCGTGGCGACATTCCTTCATCCCCTTTTTTCTATTTTTACTTTTGCTTGTTGTATTACTTTTTCCATCAATTTTAGCGGCTGAGAAAGAATTCTTCCGTGTCCAACAGCAAGAAGTGACGGGTTTAGTTCATGTAGCTTTTCTGCACTTTTAAGCGCTAGCTCTTTGCTCCACGTTCCAAAGGCAGGAAACGGAAACAGCGGTTTTAACTGACCTGATACCGCAATTCCTCCTCGCACTTGGAACGAATCTCCGGCAATCAATGCGTTCGTTCTCTGATCCAAAAAAGACATAGATCCAGGTGTATGTCCAGGTGTAAAAATAGGAGCAAGTGAGCCTATATAAGAATCTTCTTCGATGAAATGATCAATTTTAGTTGAAACCTTTCCTAGTTTTGGTATTCCTCCACGGATTGGGTTTTGAGGTTCTTCAGAATCGAGTGTGAAATCTCCTGAAAATAATCGATAATCTCTTTGCGACATATAAACAGAAGCATTCGGCAAACTTTTCTTCAAATGATCAATCGCTCCGATGTGATCTTCATGAGTATGTGTAAAAACAATTCGAGTAATCGGTTTTCCAATTTGATCTGCAGCTTTCAAAATACCCGACGCGCTGTAAGGAAGAGCTGCATCAATTAATGTAAGACTGTCTTTCTCTTCGACTAAATAACAATTTACTGGAAAAAAGCGAGGCAAAAACGTCAGTTGATACAACATTTTCTCACGAACTATTCTCATTTCTTCATCCCCTATTATCAAAATAAAAACTAATACCATTAGTTTTATCAATCATATATTGGAAAAAACAAAAAAAGTGTGAGACATAAAGAAATTAATTAAATCTAAAGACGAACAAATGGGATAAAGAAGCTCGTATAGATCACTTGTTACACAGTCCCCACAAAAAAATCCGAACGCGTTTGATTCTCCATCAAGAATCAAACACGTTCGGACCTTCCTTTAACTAAACTACTTTTTTCATAGCCTCTATTAAAATTAAACGTCTTTTCTTTCCCCAGTAGCAGCTACTACAATCGCACTGCCTTTCTTTAACTCTTCTTCATATTTTTTTGTTTCGTCTTTTGATAAGCCTAGTGAAGCCATTTTTGTTCGAAGCTCATCTTCTCTGGTTAAAAATAAACTCGCTGCTGAATGTAAAGGACCTTCTTCAGACAGTCGAATAATATTTGTGTCCGTTACTTCTGTTAAATTTTTAGAATTTTCCTTGTCATACGTAAACACGTATACTTCATCTTTCTCAAAACCTTTCTCTGCAAATTGATTAACTGCTTCGTTAATGTTTGCTCCTTTTTCTACTACTTCAACATGTTTCATTATTTATAACCTCCTGTTTCTATCGCACAACTTTCTTTTATACTTAGCAAAAAAATAAACTTCTTACTACTATATATACCCGTTTTCAGAAAGGAAAACCCGCATTTAGAGCTTTGCAGAGAGTTTGAATATCATTCCACATTATCCTTTAATAGAATGTATACCTCTTTTGATTAACTTATTTGAAACAATCATTCAGCTTATTTTCAGCTACCATTCATAAGAAATTCATCTACATTGCTTATTATAAAAAAGGAAAAAGACGCTAATCAGGTACTTTATACGCATAATGAATGTCTGTGTCAGAGTAAGCCAGATATGAATGCAACCATTCATATCCGCTTTTTGTATGAAAGAACCTCTAACAACATCCTGTCCATACGTCTTACAACATACTATAATTCTCCATATTAACTAAAAATTCAGGTTATATAGGAGGTTATAAATGAACAGCCATCCACAGCCACAGTTAAAAAAAGAGTTAAAGATCCGGCACATCACCATGATTTCTCTTGGAGGAATTATCGGTGCTGGATTATTTATCGGAAGCGGATCACTTATTAACACCGCTGGACCAGGATCTATTTTTTCGTACGCATTTGCTGGCTTGCTCGTTATTTTAGTCATGCGAATGCTTGGCGAAATGTCTACTGCAAATCCTTCCAGCGGTTCTTTTTCCACTTATGCAAAAGAAGCATTAGGCCCTTGGGCCGGCTACACGATTGGCTGGCTTTACTGGTTTTTTTGGGTTATCGTTATTGCTGTTGAAGCCATTGCAGGTGCAAATATTATTCAATACTGGTTCCCGTCTTTGCCGTCTTGGGGAGTAAGCTTGGCTCTTACTTTTTTATTAACGATGACCAATCTGTACTCTGTTAAATCTTTCGGAGAATTTGAATATTGGTTTTCCCTCATTAAAGTCGTCAGTATCGTTCTTTTTTTACTTTTAGGTATAGCTATTATTTGTGGATTCATTCCAGGAATTGATTCTCCCGGCACTTCCAACCTTTTACACAAAGGCGGATTTTTACCGAATGGAATTAGCTCTGTATTTTTAGGCATTGCCCTTGTCATGTTCTCCTTTATGGGAACAGAAATTGTCGCAACCGCAGCAGGTGAATCGTCTCAGCCTGAAAAAGCCATTACCATCGCGACCAATACCGTTATTTATCGCATCTTATTTTTCTATTTAGGATCTATCTTTATTTTAGTGACGGTTCTTCCATGGAATTCATCAAGCCTAATGAAAAGCCCATTTGTATCTATTCTTGAATTAGTGAATATACCGGCCGCAGCTCAAATTATGAACTTTATCATTTTAACAGCCGTTCTTTCCTGTCTGAATTCTGGCCTGTATACAAGTTCTCGCATGCTGTTTTCCATGTCTCAAAACGGCGATGCGCCAAAAAGCTTTTCAAAATTAAACAAAAAAGGCGTGCCGGTTAGTGCGATATTAGCATGTACAGTTATCTCGTATGTTAGCGTTATCTTTAACTACATTTCACCGGACAAAATCTTTTTGTTTTTAGTGAATGCATCAGGCGGCGTAGCGCTTCTTGTGTATCTTGTTATTGCATTTTCACAGATTAAAATGAGAAAAAAATATGAAAAAGAAAATCCTGAAGCATTAAAAATTAAAATGTGGTTATTTCCTTACTTAACTTACGCTACCATCCTTGCCATCACTAGTATTTTTATTGCCATGGCATTTATTGATTCATTACGTTCGCAGTTCTTTTTAACTCTTTTAATTGCTGTACTCGTCGTAGGTTCTTTTTTCTTTCAGCGTACCAAAATGACGAGTGGCTTAGCAGCAAAAGAAAATACATCAAAATAAAAAAGGTTGAGACATAACTAAATGAATCCAACCTAAAGATGAACAAATGAGATACATGAGCTTGACTGCTTATTACACCGCAGTTGATTTTCGTGCAAGGCTTCGCTTTCCGCGGGCGGCCGCTGAGCCCGCAGGAGTCTTCGCCTTGCCCTCCAATCACCTGCTAGAAGGAACGAAACAGATGAAACTATATTCACCATCAAAAAAACGAACCACGAATCAAACATATTGATTAATGGTTCGTTTTTCACTTGGATTAAAATGCTTTTGTAGCAGCCTCTTTTTATTTAACGAGATAAATCTCCTACAATTTTTGTTCCGTGTAATTCAGCTGCTTTTGTTTCTTTCATAACCCGCTCTGCGTTGCCTTCATGAATTCCTCCGCCGGGCAAAATAATAATACGGTCGTCAGCATATGTGATCAATTCTCGGATCATATGCAGATTTTGCAAAGCAGACCCTTTCCCTCCTTTGGTCAAAATACGGTCTGCTCCCAATTCAATAAGTATATCAATGGCTTTGTATTTATCTTTAATCTCATCAAATGCCATATGAAATGTAATGCTTAAAGGACGAGCTTCTGCTATTAACTCTTTAGTGCGTCCGTAATCGATTTCAGCTTCTTCTGTTAAAATGCCGAATACTACTCCGTTTACTCCAAGGTCTTTACATGCTTTAACGTCTTTTTTCATAATTTGAAATTCTGCTTCGGAATATATAAAATCACCGCTTCTTGGGCGAATAATTACGTTGATATCTGTATCAAGATGTTCGCTTGCATATTCAATGGTGCCGTAACTTGGCGTAGTGCCTCCTTGACTGAGATTGTCACACAATTCAATGCGGTCTGCTCCTAGCTTTTCTGCTTTTTTTGCCTGCTCATACCCTTCTACACAGGCTTCTTTTATGTACTTCATACTTTTAACTCCTTTATTGACTCTATAAATAAAGCCCATCTTTAAAAAGATGGACTTCCTTTTGCTATTTAATCGCTTTATGAACTTTTAATTTCTTTCCTTTAATCGTTTTGTTTTTCATTGCTTGTAACACTTTTGGACCTTTTCCATTCAAAATCTCTACATAAGAGACATTTTCTTGGATCGTAATAATTCCAATATCGTCTGCGGTTACTCCGTCTAATTTCGCAATTGTTCCCACAAAATCAACCGCTCTAATTTTCTTTTTCTTTCCTCCGTTAAAATACAGCTTCATAATGTCTTTATTTAATGACTCGCTTTTGTCCTTTTTAACTTCTGGACGCTCATTGATTTTTTCAGTAAAAGCGGATGCTGCCTGCTGTACTTCTTCTTTAGAAGGAGGAGTAGATGTTGGAATTGAAAAACCGATATATTCTTCAATTTCCGATAGCATTCTCTCTTCATAAGGCGTTACAAATGTGATAGCCTTCCCTTTTTTACCGGCGCGTCCCGTTCTTCCTGTACGGTGAACGTAGCTTTCTTTTTCTAACGGAAGATCGTAGTTAATAACGTGTGTGATATTATCAATATCAATGCCTCTCGCAGCTACATCTGTCGCCACTAAATAGCGGAATTTACCTTTTTTGAAATCATTCATAACCTCAAAACGGTCTTCTTGTACCATTGCCCCGTGAATTTTATCACAAGGATACCCAAGATCATCTAAATCATCTAACAGCGTATTTACCTGCTCTTGTGTGCGGCAAAAAATGATGCAGCTGTCTGGGTTTTCTACTGTGGTTACGTCTTTCAGCAGTTCAAATTTACGTTCGTTTTCTACTGATATAACAGAATGGTCAATCGTACTTGTCGTTAATCCATTTGCTTTGATTTCAACATCAACTGGCTTTTTCATATACTTGCGAGAAAGCTCTTCAATATCTTCAGGAAGGGTAGCGGAGAAAAGCATCGTTACACGCTCACTAGGAAGATGTTGAATAATTGCTTCTACTTGGTCAATAAAACCCATATTTAGCATTTCATCTGCTTCATCAATAACCAAATAACGAATTTTCTCTAATGCAAGCGTTTCTTTTTCTATATGATCAAGCACTCGTCCAGGCGTACCTACAACAATATGTGTTTTTTGCTTTAATTCTACTTTTTGCTTGGCAAACGGTGATTTCCCATAGACAGCTGCTGCTTTAATTCGCTTAAAACGGCCGATATTTGTAATATCTTCTTTTACCTGCGCAGCCAGCTCTCGTGTAGGTGTTAACACTAAGGCCTGGGGCTTATTTTCTTCCCAGTTAACTAATTCACACAGTGGAATGCCAAAGGAAGCCGTTTTTCCACTTCCTGTTTGAGACTTCACGACCATATCTCTTTCTTCTAGTGCAATAGGGAGCACCTTGCTTTGTACTTCCGTGGGATGATTGTATTGCAGGCTAGAAAGCGCCTTAGCTACCTTGTCACTAAGACCATATTGACTAAAACTTCTTTGATTCATTTTGTACCCTCATTTATTTTAAATTAGTGATTATCTTTATCATGACCTGATGCACTATGTTTCATTATACTTTAATTCTTCTATACGCGCTCAAGATTTAATGTAGCATTGATTTGTCAAACAAAAGAGAAAAGCCGCTCTCTTATTAATAAGAAAACGGCTTTGGTATGAGCGATGAGGGATTCGAACCCCCGACCCCATCCCTGTCAAGGATGTATTCTCCCACTGAACTAATCGCTCGTGATATGTATTGACTATATTATAGAAAGAGTTATCCAATTTTGTCAACTATTTTTCCGCAGTTCCCAAGTTGGAAGGATCGTCTTTACTTTTGATAAAATAAAAACATGCCCTAAAGGAGCGTGACGGGATGAAAGTACCAACTTTAAAAATTGACAGCCGTGTACTTCAAGGATTCGCTTCCAAAGAGACAATCGAAAAAGCGCTGTTACATGAACGTTCTGCTAAAGATAGAGAGAAATGATTTACTAAGAGGTGCATTTGATGAATATTAATTATTATTTTAGTCGGTTTTTAGCTAAGAAACCGGATAGCTCAACGTACGAAAGCTTAGCTGCTTTACAGAACAAACACATGCTTCATGTTCCTTTTGAGAACTTAGATGTTCTGTCTCAAACCCCTATTGTAATTGATTTAGAACGAATTTTTCAAAAAGTAATTGTAAATTTACGTGGAGGATTTTGCTACGAATTAAACGGTCTATTTGGCTGGCTGTTAAAAGAAAGCGGATATGAAGTCTCTTACGCTTCAGCTACCGTCAAAAAACCCGATGGCACGTGGACCATTGAAGGAAGTCACGCTACAAACCTTGTGACGATTGAAAATCAGTCTTACATCGTAGACGTTGGATTTGGAGATTCTGTGCGCAAACCAATGCCTTTAAATGGCGAAGTAGTAAGAGATGTAAGCGGCTCTTATCGTATGACAAACGTTGCTGAGCATATGTATGATTTGCAGCGATGGGAAGATAGTGTATGGAAAACACTCTACCGTGTGTCTACTATTCCTAAAAAACTGACTGACTTTACTCCGATGTGTGAGTTCAATCAAACGTCAGCTGATTCTCCGTTTGTACACAAACGTCTTGTTACGATCGCAACCCCTACAGGGCGCATTACCCTCTCTGGTGAAACGCTAACTGTAACAGATGGCGGGAAAAAGACGAAAAGGAACGTTTCAGAAGAAGAAATACCTGATATTTTACAAAATCATTTTTATATTATTAAAGGATTTTATTAATATGTCCTTACACAAAAAAACCGGCCTCTTATGGGGCCGGTTTTTTTATAGGGGTAATCATCCTGTTTTCTACAGGAGACTTTAAAATAATTGAGGTATTCACATTTCCATAAGGAATCAGTTCATCCACGAGCATTCTAAGTCCATCCATTCCAGACACGGCTGCTTTGATAAAGTAAGAAACCGGCCCCGTTACGCGATGACATTCAAGCACGTCTTCATTTTGCTCAATAAAGTCTTCAAATTCCTCTGGTTTTCTTTTTAATTCGCTTACTTGAATAAATAGCTGTGTATCTCTTCCTAAAGCTTTCGGAGACACCGTAGCGCTGAAACGCTGGATCACCCCTCGTTCCTGAAGACGCTGCAGCCTTTCTGATACACTTGGACGGCTAAAAGCCAGCTTTTTTGATAAATCACTAATCGTCATACGTCCGTCCCTTTGCAAAATAGACAATAGTTGTGCATCGATTTGATCCATCCAAACCTTTCCTTTCAAAATGAATATAATAAATAAAATCTTTATTCAAGTTGATAACAGAACAAGTATTATTTCCTTCATTTATACATGTGTTTTCTTTATTTAATATCCTATCATTAAAGTAGATAATTGAAAATGAAAATTCAGAAAAGACAAACAAAGGGGTTTATTTATGCGAAAAGTTTTATGGATTATTCTTGGATGTACGATTGCAAGTATTGGTGTTCTTATCTTGCGGCACTCTCACGTAGTGACGGGGGGAACAGCTGGTCTGTCTCTTAGCTTGTCATATGCCTTTCCCTTATCGTTTGCGGTGATCTTTTTTCTCATTAATATTCCTTTTTATCTCTTTTCCTTCTTTCAAATAGGATGGAAATTTACCGCCACAACTATAGGATCAGTGTCTTTACTATCGCTTCTCACTTCACTCGATCACTTGCTTCCTTCTTTTACACTTCCTAGCCTGATGGGTGCTGTTACGGGCGGACTAATTGCCGGCCTTGGCTTATCCATTTTATTTATGAACGGAGCTTCTCTCGGCGGTGCTAATATTCTAGCGTTATTCGCGCAGCGAAAATTCGGTTGGGATCCTGGAAAAGTGAATTTTTCATTTGATTTCCTTGTCGTGCTGTCGAGCATGTATTCAATTGGACTTTCAAAAGGAATTTTCTCGATTATGTCCATTGCGATTACAGGTTTTGTTATCAGCTACTTCAAACAAAAGATTGCTTTACACAATCGACCAACATCCACTTCTGCCACACAGCCTTTAGATAATGCGCTTTCTAAATAAAAACCACGATTTAGCTACGGCTAAATCGTGGTTTTTATTTACATTTTTTCTACTTTTATAAAATCAAATTGGGCTTCATACCCTTCTCCTTGAGGACTACAGGCATAAATACCAACTTGAACAGGTTCTTTGGTTGAGTTCAATAAGTGAGCGAGTCGGAGCTGAGTCCAAGAATCTCCATCACTTGAATAACAAACGGTGTAATCATCGTTTTTACGCTGAATTTTAAAATAAAGCGCTGATTTGTTTTGAGTAAAATTTTGACTGGACCAATCTGAGAAGCCCTGGTTGGTTACGACTGCTCCTAATTGGTTAGGACCATCGGGATTGTATTCAACTGACGTTTTGATCCACGTATCTTTTGATACACGAATCATGAGACCTGCTTGATCGTAGCGATTAACTGGATATGTATGCACCTTTGTCATGATTTCAAAGTCGCCTTCTACTTCACGGTAAAGAAAGTGTCCATTGTCCGCTTCAAAGCCATAATGAGTACGCTGCCAAAAATCCGTTTTAGCGTCTGTTTTAATCACTAATCGATTCGTTTCTGTGTCAATTTGAAATTGAGCTGGTGGACAATACCAAGAAACGTCTGAATCTAATTTTCCTTCTGAAAAGTTTGTGAAAAATACTAGTTGATTACTCACTCTCTGTCATTCCCTTCTTAGAAGCTATTATTCTTCTATTTCTATTTTGCCATAATTTAACGAATAAATAAAATATTTTGATTATTTTTCTTGTAAATTCTTTTCTTTCATAAAAAAATAAGACTCTTTTACATAGAGTAAAAGAGTCTTATTTTTAAATTAATGCATTTAGAATAAGTGCTCCCGCAAAAGCAATAAAGGATAGAAGCGTTTCCAGAACGGTCCATGTTTTGAACGTTTCTTTCACTGTTAATCCTAAATACTCCTTCACCATCCAGAAGCCAGCATCATTAACGTGAGAGAACATTAGTGAACCCGCACCCGTAACGATAACAAGCAGTTCTAAGTTAACACCGGACATGTGCTCAATGATTGGTGAGACAATACCAGCCGCTGTTGTTAATGCAACTGTTGCTGAACCTGTAGCAATACGGATTAATCCAGCAATTAAAAATGCAAGTACAAGTGGTGATAGAGATAGATGTTCAGACATTTGACCAATCGTTGTGCCTACTCCGCTATCGATTAATACTTGTTTGAAGCCACCCCCTGCACCAATAATTAAGACAATAGATCCTACAGGAAGCAAACATTCTTCCGTTAGTTTTTTAATCACATCTTTTGTCATACCTTGACGTTTTCCAAGCAGATAAAACGCTGCAAAACAAGCAATTAAAAGTGCAATTAATGGACTTCCTATTAATTCTACAAACTTCACTACGCCGCTTGGCAATCCGTTAATAACAGGTGCTATAGCTGCTAAGATCATTAATAGAACGGGCAGTAAAATGACAAAAAATGAAACGCCTGTACCAGGAAGATCTTTTGATGTTGTCGTAATACGAATTAGATCAGGTTCTCCTTCTGGAATCACTCGTTTGTGAACCCATTTTGCAAAAACTGGTCCAGCGATAACTGCAGCTGGAATTGAAATGATTAATGCGTATAAAAGCACTTTTCCCGTATTTGCTCCGTAAATACTAATAGCTGCCATCGCTCCTGGATGAGGAGGAACGAGACCGTGAACAATTGATAATCCTGCAATAACCGGCAGAGCAATCAATAATATATTTTGTTTTGTTGTTTTATGAATGGAAATAACTAAAGGCAGTAGAATTAAAATTCCTACTTCGAAGAAAACAGGAATACCAATAATGAAACCTGCTACTAGCATCGCCCATGGCAGTCTTTTCACACCGAATATTCTTACGAAATAATCCGCTACCTGCATGCCGGCACCTGAATCGGCCATCAGCTTACCTAAAATCGTTCCCAGCGCTAAAATTCCTACTAAGTGGCCTAAAACACCGCCCACTCCCGTTTCGTAAGCGCCAACAATTTTATCCATTGATAACCCAGAAGCAATTGCCAAAAACAAACTCGCAACCGTTAAACTAATAAACGCATGCCATTTAAAAACTGAAACACCTACAATAACAATAACAATTGCGGCAACTGTAATAGCTAATAAGTATGCATCCATCTTGCTTTCCACCTTCCCTTTAAGTAAACGCTTTCTCTATGTAGCAAAAAAGCTCTACACCCTGTGAATTTTTTAAAAAATAAGTTCCAATTATCGAAATCGTTTACATTAATTAATTTAGAAAACGATTTCATTTTTTTATTACTTAAATTATATGAAAAAAAAATTCTTAAATCAATAAAAAAACTCAAAAAAATTTTATCAATTTTCTTCCATACAGTTTTAACACATAAAAAAATCCAATCATGTTAATGATTGGATTTACCTTATTTATTTGGTGATGGTTGGATCAGCTGTTTGACTGTCGATAATCGGTTTTTCGCTTATTTTTAACGTTATTTCTTCATATTCCCCCGGCGCTAATACACTTTTATCTTCTCTCATGAGATACGTGTAAACAATGATAGAAATGAATAGACCAAATGTCCAGGCATTATCCCATAAAAAGCGCAGTCCAGGAATCAGTAAGCCTAAAACGGGTATGGCCACGCCAATTACTAATGCATAAATACCGTTTTTATTAAAACCTGTTGAGTAACTGTAACGACCGTTTACCTCATATAGATCCTTTAATGCCATCTGTCTCCTTCTTACAAGCCAGTAGTCAGCAATGGCGATGCCGTCTATAGGGCCAAGCAGCGCTCCGTATGTTCCAAGCCAGCCGAAAATATAGTTCCCGAAATTAGACATGATGTACCATGGCTGAAGTAAAATAGCAAAAATACCGGTCACTAGCGCCCCCATCGCAAACGTGATTTTCTTTGGATTCAGATTCTCAATTGCACGGGCTGGCGCGACAATATTTGCTCCCACATTAATCGTTAAAGAAGAAAGCACGATAACGATTGTTCCTAAGAAAATGATAAATGGAGGGAATTTAGCTACTAACGCCACTGGATCCCAAATAGCTTCTCCAAATATAACGATTGTTGCTGAGGTAACAGCAATTCCAATAAATGAAAAAATACTCATCGTCAACGGCAAGGAAAAAGTTTGCGCAACCATTTGAGATTTCTGACTTCTAGCATATCGACAAAAATCAGGAATGTTCAAAGCGAGCGTCGCCCAAAAGGCAATGACTCCGGTTAAAGCAGGGAAAAATATGGCTAGAAATTCTCTGGTTGATGTAAATTTAGAAGGCGCAGATAAAATGGGGCCCCACCCTCCCGAGTTGGTATAAGCCCATATAAAAAGAATAATAGCTGAAATACCAATAACCGGAGCAGCAATCGCTCCTAATACTTTAATCGCTTGCGGTCCTTTATATGCTACTCCTACATTTAAAAGCCAAAAAAGAGCAAATACAATGGCTGTATGACCAGCTAAACCATTCCAAGACGAAAACGAAGCGCTTAAAAGTGTATCAATTGCTTCCGTTCCAATCCATGTATTAATTCCAAACCACCCAGCAGCCACAATGGCCCTAGCCAGTGCTGGGATATGTGCTCCTTTATCTCCAAACCACAGGCGGGCAAATACTGGATAAGGAATGCCAAACTTGGTTCCAGCGTGAGAATTAAGCAAAATAGGAATAAGAACAATAACATTTCCTAAAAAGATTGTACCAATTGCTTGCCACCAGTTCATTCCAAGCGTCATCATTCCGCTCGCCATTGTGTAAGCCGGAATACACAGACACATCCCAATCCAAAGCGTGGCAAAGTTAACTCCTTTCCAAGAATGCTCTTTCATCGTAGTCGGACGTAAATCCTCATTCCAAAGGTCACTGCCGCTCAGCTGATTGTGCGTCTCATCTGTGAGCGTCACAATTCCATCTTGCTCAATTTGTGTTTTCATCCATAAAACCCCTTTTCATAAAATAAGTTCATTCCAAAAAACAAATTTTGTTTGAATTTTCTGAAATATAAAGGCGTTTGTGACGATTCCTTCTAGTATGTGATAAATACTAACGTTATCCCTTATTATATTTAATGCGAAACGGGGATACACTGGACAAATTGTAACATTATTTGAGGTAACTTTTATATATTGTGTAGTGTCAACTCTTTTGATTGTTAGATAACCTAACACACAAAAAATCATCGCTTGAAAGCTTCAAGCGATGATTTTGGATATTAATGTACGTATTTTTTTTGAAAAGCCGTAATGCTTTCGTACTCTTCTTTAAATAAGCGAGCCAAACGAATATAGATAGTCGTTAACTCTTTATATACTTCACTGTTTTCTTTGATTGGATAATGATGATTAGTCGCTCCAACCATATCAGAAACAACGTTTAATGAGTCAACTTCGCCAAGGCTATATAAGCCAAGGATAACTGCTCCTAGACATGAACTTTCAAAACTCTCCGGCACGGATACTTCTTGGTTAAAAATATCTGCCATCATTTGACGCCAAAGTGCGGAACGTGCAAATCCGCCTGTTGCCTGAATCTTTGTAGGCTCTCCAATTAACTCTTCAAGTGCCAATAACACCGTATACAAGTTAAAAATAACGCCCTCTAATACAGCACGAATCATATGTTCTTTTTTATGATGCAAACCTAGGCCAAAGAATGAACCTTTCGCATTTGCATCCCAAAGCGGCGCACGCTCTCCTGAAAGGTAAGGGTGAAACAATAAGCCGTCCGCTCCTGGTTTCACTAAAGCTGCAATATCCGTTAATACTTCATACGGATCTTTTCCAAGGCGTTTAGCTGTTTCTACTTCGGACGCTCCAAACTGATCGCGAGCCCATCTAAAAATCATACCTCCGTTATTTACAGGGCCGCCAATTACCCAGTGGTCTTCTGTCAACGCATAACAGAAAATACGACCTTTCGGATCGACTACTGGCTTGTCAGTCACTGCTCGAATAGCTCCGCTTGTCCCGATTGTCACAGCAACAACGCCTGGTTCAATTGCATTTACGCCTAAATTTGATAATACACCGTCACTTGCGCCTACAATAAAAGGCGTATCTGGAAGTAAATGCATGTCAACTGCAAGCGCTGGGTTTAACCCTTTTAACTGATGCAGTGTTGAAACAGGAGTGGATAACTGATCGGTTGTAACACCTGCTACTTTAAGTGCTTCTTCATCCCACGCAAGATTTTTCAGATTAAACAAACCCGTTGCTGATGCAATCGAATAGTCGATAACATATTCGTTAAACAACTTAAAGAATACATATTCTTTAATCGAAATGAACTTATGTGTTCCTTTCACTAATTCAGGCTGTTCATTAGAAAGCCATGTTAGCTTAGAAAGCGGCGACATAGGATGAATAGGCGTACCCGTACGCAAATAAATCTCATGACCATTGTATTCATTTTTAATTTTTTCCGTCCATTCTGCACTTCGATTATCTGCCCACGTGATACATTTTGTCAGCGGTTTTCCCTGCTGATCAACGGCAATAACACTGTGCATAGCTGAGCTGAATGAAACGCATAAAATATCCTCAGGTTTTACATCGCTCGTTTTTACAACCGTTTGAATTGTACGTACAACTGCTTGAAAAATTTCTTCAGGATCTTGCTCAGCCATCGCGGGCGTCGGCGAGTATAATGGATACTCAATCCCATGATTTGCAATGACTGTACCGTCTACTGAAAACAATACAGACTTTGTACTCGTTGTTCCGATATCTACACCTATTGCATATTTTTTGCTCATGCTGCTGTCCCCCTACTTTACTACTTTACTACTTTACTTATTTACAACACCGTGACCGCCGAATTCATTTCGAAGTGCTGCTACAACTTTTCCTGTAAATGTATCTTCCTCTAATGAACGATAGCGCATCATTAACGATAAAGCAATAACAGGAGTTGCCGTTTGAAGATCAAGAGCAGTCTCTACGGTCCATTTCCCTTCGCCAGAAGACTGCATGACTCCTTTAATACTGTCTAGTTTAGGATCTTTTGAAAACGCATTTTCCGTTAGTTCCATCAACCAAGAACGAACAACAGATCCGTTATTCCAAACGCGTGCTACGGCTTCATAGTCGAAATCAAACTGACTTTTTTCCAGAACTTCAAATCCTTCAGCAATGGATTGCATCATTCCATATTCTACACCATTGTGAACCATTTTTAAAAAGTGACCGCTTCCGCTTTTACCTGCGTACATAAATCCATTTTCTACGCAAATATCATTAAAAACCGGTTCAATTGTACGGAATACTTCCGCATCTCCACCGATCATTGTACACGCTCCGTTTCTTGCGCCTTCCATTCCGCCGCTTGTCCCTACATCAAAGAAGTAAATACCTTTTTCCTGAAGATCATGAGCACGTCGAACAGATTCTTTATAATTAGAGTTTCCTCCATCTATTATAATATCTCCTTCTGACAGAAGTTCTTTTAGTTCCGTAATAACATTTTCCGTTACTTCTCCAGCCGGAACCATAATCCATACAACTTTAGGTGAAGGAAGAAGTTCATTAACTAACTCTTCAACAGTAAAGGCGCCGGTTGCTCCTTCATTTGAAAGTTTTTCTACCGCTTCTTTATTTACATCATAAGCTACTACTTCATGATGGTTGTCCATTAAATTTAATGATAAATTATATCCCATTTTTCCTAAACCGATTAATCCAATTTTCATTTTACAAACTCCCTTTGAAAAAAAATTTCACATTACCTCCATTATACGAATTATTTTTCATTTTGCAATCGTTTACAAGAAAATTTTTTTCACTCATATTTTTGTGCTATACTCTTTTTACTACTAAATTCGTGGAAAGGAACATCAGTTATGACGCAAAATTGCTTAGGAAAAATTCGTTCTCACTATGCTAGATTCAGTGAAAAAGAGAAAAAAATAGCAAATTATATTTTAGAACAGCCGGAACAAATTATTCACAGTACCATTAATGAAGTAGCAGACGATTTAAATGTAGCTGATGCAACAGTCTTTCGCTTTTGTAAACGAATTGGCTTCAAGGGCTATCAAGCGATGAAAATAGCGCTGGCTGCTGAAATTATGACGCCTATTCAGCAGATTCACGAGGAAATTGCTGAAACGGATAATGAAAAAACGATTGCTGAAAAAATCTTTCGCTCCAATGTGCGAACGCTTGAAAATACATTACAAATACTAGAAAGCAACGCTATTGAAAAAGCCGTCAAACTTCTTATGAAGGCGGATAAAGTTCAGTTTTATGGCACGGGCGGTTCTTCCGTAGTGGCTATGGATGCTTTTCATAAATTTGTTCGAACAGGAATTAAAACGTTTGCATTTATTGATTCCCACTTCCAGCTTATGTCCGCTTCTCAATTAACAAAACAGGATGTAGCGGTAGTGATTTCTCATTCTGGAACAAATAAAGACACGATGAACATTTTAAATACAGCAAAAGCCAACGGTGCCAAAACGATCGGTATTACCGGTTTTCCAAAATCTCCATTAAGCCAAAATGTCGATGTTTCTCTTTATACGAGTTCAGAAGAAACAGAATATCGATCTGAAGCTCTTGCCTCGAGAATTGGACAGCTAAGCCTCATTGATGCTTTGTACGTTAATGTAATGATTGCGAATAAAGATGCCTCTAAACACTCGCTTGAAAAAGTACGTGATGCCATTGCTGAAACTAGAATTTAATGTTTCGCCCTTATATATTCTTCAGCTATAACATCAAACAGAGCATAGAATATATGCTCTGTTTAGTGCAGTTCTTCGCTTAAAATTTTCGAGTTTTAATTCTCATTTAACATTTTCTAAGTTGCTACATATGATAAAGCACAACTTTTAAAAAGTAGGTGAAGTGTGTATGGAGATTATCTATCGCACTGCAAAACTCGATGATTATACAGAAGTAAATAAAATATTAGGGGAATCACTAGAACTCCACGCAAATGCGCTTCCTTCTATGTTTGATAATCAGATGGCTGTTTTATCTCCGGAACAATATCAAGCTACTCTTTATTATGCAACCATTGATATTCTTGTAGCTCAATATCGAAATCAAATTATTGGGGCGTCTGTTGTGGAATTAAAATATAACCCTCCCACTACATTAGCTCCTCTTTCCTACACAGCGTACATCCAATATTTTGGCGTTAAGAAAGGCTTTCAAAATTATGGCGTAGGAAAAAGTCTTTTTTCTGCTACGAAACAGTGGGCTGTACAAAAAGGAGCAAATGACCTCCAACTTACCGTATGGGCATTTAACGAGAAAGCACGTGCTTTCTATGAAAGTCTTGGGCTGAAAAACTTAAGCTACCTTATGACTACTTCACTACAGCCATAAATCGTTCCAATAACGGAGACTAGACACGTATCACCTACGTGCCTAGTCTCCGTTATTCAAATAAAAGACTAAATCATTTCGACGTGTTAATTTACACAGCTTATATACATACTAAAAGAAGTTTATTACGTAGCCGGATTGCCTTCTTGCAGCTGTTCTTGTTCATCACGCTGACGGTGAGCTAAACGACTTGCCGCACTAGAAGCTACGCTCGCTACTAAATCATCTAAAAAGGTATTAACTCCTTTTTCTTTTTTACAGTCCAGCTTTTCAATAATGCCTACTTTTACTTTATCTAAATAGCCAAAGGTCGTAACAGCGATACTGCCATAGGTTAAAACGGCACCTAAAGCAATCGTTTCATCAACACCAAACAACCCTTCGTCTTGTTCTACAATACTTTGAAGAGGTTCTGATAATTTATTTTGCTCAGCTAACTTATCAAGTTCGATTCCAACTAGAAGCGCATGCTGAATTTCTCTTTTTTGCAGTACTCTTTCTACGCTCTCAGCGCATTCCTGAATGGTTAGAGCCGGATGATAAGGAAGCTGTAAATCATACACAATTTCAGCAATATCCAAAACTGTTACGCCACGCTCTTCTAGCAAATCAAATGTTGCCTTTGCTACTTCTTTGCTCGTTGGGATTTTTTTCGCTGTCATGTCTCTCTCTCCTTTTCAAGTTGTTGCCTCTCTTTATATTAAATTCGATGAGAGGCGCTAAAAACCTTTTTTGTTTCATCCACCTGAATTCATAAACTCGTCACATATCTCTTTAGGCGCTCATTACATTTACTTGCTATAATGAAATTATCTAATCAGGAGGTTTGTCTACTGTGGAAGAAAAACAAAGTAAATTTAGCAGAGGCTTATTATTATTTTTCATTGGCGCAACAGCCCTTTTCTTTATCGTCTTAATCGTTCTGTTTCTCATGTCTACGTTTGGAAAAAGCGAAAAAGAAGCCGTAGCTCTTTTAGCAGGGAATCACTACGCTATCGTTAAGGAAGAGAATTCATATACTCTTTATGATCAAAAAGAAAACAAGCCTATTTTAGAAGATGTAAACGGCTATTTCGGTGCTCGCAATATCCGAAGTTATGTAAAAAATGACACAGAATTGGTTTCGATTGATGAAAAAGAAGAAGAATATACGAAGAAGCCGCTAGAAAAAGCCAGCCAAGCAGAAAAAGCTATGTTTAAAAAAATGAAAAAATTAGATTAACCAAAAGCGCTTCAGTCGATTCTGAAGCGCTTTTTTAGTGACGCATGCCTCTTTCTCGTCATTCGCTAAAAAATTCGTTACAATAAAATAAAGAACGGTTATTAGAAAATGTGTTACAATAAAGGTAACGCTTTCATTCAAATGCATAGGAGTCGATTATTCATGTCAGAAAGTAAGCGGAAGTTAGAAGAAATTTCTTTTTATAGTGACGCACTGCAAGAAGATGTCACGTTACTAGTCTATTTACCGTCAAACTATTCTACGCTCTATAAGTATTCCTTACTTATTGCCCAAGACGGAAAAGATTATGTTATGTACGGACGGACACCTCGTTTAATTGATGATTTAATGAACGAGTCAGAAATCGATCGTACTATTTTTGTTGGAATTCCATATAAAAGCGTGGAAGACAGACGCGATAAGTATCATCCAGAAGGAAATCAAGTAGATGCTTATATTCGCTTTTTAGCACATGAACTTGTGCCATTTTTGGATAAAACATATCCTACATATCAAATGGGAAAATCACGTGTTCTAATTGGTGATTCGCTTGCTGCTACAGTTTCACTGCTGACGGCCATTGCGTATCCTCACACGTTCGGGAAAGTAATTATGCATTCTCCCTTCGTGAACGATGCTGTATTACAAACGGTCAACTCATTTGCTTCTCCTTCACTTCTGGATTTGTATCATGTTATTGGAACTGAAGAAACGGCTGTCAAAACAACACAAGATGGTATATTGAATTTTATTGAGCCTAACCGCTTGTTGCACGAACAAATGAAGCAGCGTGGATATTCTGTTTTTTACGAAGAATTTAATGGAAACCATACGTGGAAATACTGGCAAAAAGACGTAAAGCGGTCGCTTCAATATATGTTGAAGTAGAAAGATATCATATTTTTCGAAAATTTGTTATAATAAGCTCGCTTTATACATATTTTATGATCTTACTTTGGAGGGATTTTTTATGAAATTTGGCGTTGTACTTTTTCCATCTAAAAAATTGCAAGATGTAGCGAATTCTTATCGAAAGCGCTATGACTCTCACTATTCATTAATTCCGCCTCATCTTACATTAAAAGAAGTCTTTGAAGCTACAGAAGACCAAATTGATGAAATTGCGGCTAACTTGCGTAAAATTGCCGAAGAAACAAATCCATTTACATTAAATGTAACGAAAGTAAGCTCATTTTCACCAGCCAATAACGTTATTTACTTAAAAGTGGAACAAAAGCCAGAACTGACGTCACTTTATAATAAACTTCATGAAGGCAATCTCGAACAGCCAACTGAATATTCATTTATTCCACATATCACAATTGGCCAACGCCTTTCAGATGATGAGCACTTAGATGTATATAGCCAGTTGAAACTTGTAGATGTCGCTCATGAAGAAACAGTGGATCGCTTTCATTTAATGTACCAGCTTGAAAATGAAACATGGACTGTGTTTGAAACATTTCGTCTTGGAAAGGGATAAGATACGTGAACATCAAAGTACTAACGAACAAACAAAATCCTTCTGATGCTTACTTCGTACGTCAAAAAGTATTTATAGAAGAACAACAGGTTGATGTAGAGCAAGAAATCGATGAATACGATTCCGAAGCCCTACATTTAGTTGTATACAAAGGAACTGCACCAATTGGTGCGGGACGCTTCCGTATGGTAGAAGACTATGGAAAAGCCGAACGGATCTGCGTTCTTTCTTCTTATCGAAAAGACGGTGTAGGGAAGCTTTTGATGGATAAGTTAGAAGAGCTGGCAGCAGAGCATGAGATTGAAAAGATTAAGCTGCATGCTCAAACGCATGCGGAAGGATTTTATAAAAAGCTAGGCTACGTAACGGTTTCAGGTGAATTTATGGATGCTGGAATTCCGCATGTAGAGATGGTAAAGAAACTAAGTAAAAAACACTAGGAATTGAACCTGGTGTTTTTGCTTTTTTAAAGGATAAGAACCTTTGCTTTGCTTATACTAATACCTAATCATGTGAATTAGGTGAAAATATGGATGAACTTATCGGAATTGCGCTAGAGCTTTTTTTCGGATTTATCTGCTTGTTTATTTTAACTAAATTGTTAGGAAGAGCGACGATCACTCAGCTTACCACTTTTGATTTTATCTCTGCTCTTGTATTAGGAGAGTTAGTAGGAAATGCATTATACGACTCAGAAGTAGGAGTAGGAAAAATTTTGTTTTCCGTTATATTTTGGGGTGCGCTTATATATGTGACCGAAGTTATTACTCAAAAAAACATTCGCCTGCGTTTGTTTTTAGAAGGACGCCCAGCTATTATTATTCGAAAGGGAAAAATTTCGTACAAAGAACTTAGCAAAAATCGATTAGATATCGACCAGCTGCTTCATATGCTTCGTTCAAAAGACATATTTTCCATTCGTGAAGTTGAATATGCGATTTTAGAAACAGATGGATCACTAAGCGTATTGCCAAAATCTGATTATGCTAAGCCAACCAGAAGCGATCTGCAGCTGTCTCCTTCTGAACCTGCTTTACCTATTGCCTTTGTCAGTGATGGACGTTTACTTTTGAAGAACTTAATTCAATCTGGCTTTGATGAAGACTGGCTAAAGACACAGTTAAAAAAACAAGGATTTACCGATTATAAACAAGTGCTTTATGCTGAATGGCAGCAGGGCAGTACACTTTTTATTGAATCTTACTAAGATGTTTTTTACTTGTTCATTACTTTGCGAAAAAATCGTGAGCGCATTTATTCTGCTGCGCTCACGATTTTTTCTATTATACGCGTGTATCAATCACTATGCCCTTATTTGTTAGCTTGCTGTATACACGCTCTGCTGCTTGAAGTTTTTTTCGCTTTTGTACTGAACTTGGTGTCAATTCCAGTAAGTGAGAACGCGATTCAAACTCTTCGTCAAAGCTTTTCCCCTCAATAGGCCAAATACGATTTGAAAAAGAAGCATTATTTTTTTGAAGGCGATTTGCATATTGAATAGATTGATAAGGCGTGACGGGCAGTATATATCCCATATGAACCCTCCTCTTTTTCAAGATACCTTCTACTCCGAGACCTCAGTATTTTTCTCAAGAAGTATCGACATTGAAACAGCTCACTTAAACTCTCTACTTTAGACTTGTTCAAAACAGCTGACACCTTGTATCTATACCGCCTTTTTTGAACATATGTAATGTCTTATTCAATATATACCCTTTTTTACATCCTATCCCTCCAAAAATATCCGTGCTCTTTTTTAAAAAAGATGATTTTGATATGATAGACTTTGACTATAAAATAAAAACTGTGCGTATACACACATCTATATCGATGTAGAACGAGAGCGGCTTCTTGCTTTAACTCCCTCTTATTTACTATTGATTATTCACGAAAAGGAGGCCATGTTTTTTGCAACGTGCACTTTATCAAAATCAGATACTTAACCTTGCTATAACGGCTAGAGACCGATTTCAATATTTATATGAAGCTAGTCTCCGAGGAGAAATAACGTGTGCTCACTGCGGAGAACCAGTTAAATTATATCTGGGGATTGAGCATTCTCCTTACTTTTATCATGCTCAAGTTCCCCATGAAAGAGAAGAGTGTTCAGAAAGACTATCAGAAACAACAGCTGTGCAACAAATAAAAGAAAATCCGGCTGAATACAGAGAAACCAATGGATTTCGTATTCCTAAAGGACGAGCTATTGGTGAGAAAAGTTCAACTGTAAAAGAGAAAGCGACATGGAGGTCTTCTGCACCTTTTTCAAGTGTTCCTGCTTTTCGCTTAAAACCAGCTGTTCCTAAACACTCTGACTCTCCTTATTTAAATGAATTTAAAGAGAGCGGTATTGAATTAGATTCGAACCAATGGAAAGCTGTTACACATTCAGAAGGACCGCTCCTTATTCTAGCTGGTGCGGGAAGCGGAAAAACGCGTGTATTAACAGCTCGCACCGCATATATGATACAAGAAAAACAAATTGATCCAAAATCCATTATGCTGGTGACTTTCACGGCTAAATCAGCTAAAGAAATGAAAGAACGATTGGCTACATATCCAAAGATGTCCGGCTTACATCTTCGTCAAATGCTAGTTGGAACTTTTCACAGCATTTTCTTACGTATGATTGTTCATCATAATCCTCAAGCGTGGCAAATGGACCGCCTGCTAAAATGGGATTGGCAAAAAGAACAGATTGTGAAAGAAGCAGCAAGAGAGCTCCACGTGGATGAAAAAGATTTTCCGTTTGATCAGGCACTTCAGCAAATCGGCTATTGGAAAAACACGCTTGTTGGCGTGCAAGATGTTCGCCCAAAGGACAAATGGGAACAAGATGTGCACTTTTTATATCGTCGCTATGAAGAAGTCAAAAAGCAAAAACAGCTATTCGATTTTGATGACATGCTGTATGGATGTTATGAAATGCTAAAACAAAATCCCGATCTACTAACTCGTTATCAAAAAAGGTTTCGCTATTTTTTAATTGACGAATTTCAAGATATTAATAAAGTTCAATATAAAATTATGAAAATGCTAAGTGAAGACTCTAAAAACTTGTGTGTCGTAGGAGATGATGATCAATCAATTTACGCTTTCCGCGGAAGCGACCCTTCGTTCATTTTAAACTTTGAAAAAGATTTTGCTAATACAACTGTTATTACGTTAAACCAAAATTATCGTTCAGCTCACGCCATCGTTTCTTCCGCTAATAAAGTCATTGCACGAAATACAGCGCGCCGACAAAAAGAAATGGCTGCCCAGTTTGATAATGAGTTGCGACCTACATTCTTCTTTCCATACGACGAAGAAGAAGAAGCAACAATGATTGTAACGGATATGAAAGAAAAGATTAAGCAAGGGGCTTCTCCAACTGAATTCGCGGTCTTGTACCGAACTCACGCTTCTTCACGCGCCATCTTTGAACGTTTATCGCAGTCAAACCTGCCATTTTCAATCGAACAAGATGCGGATTCGTTTTATAAAAGACGAATGGTTCGAAGTTTACTTTCATTTCTACGCTTGAGCGTGAATCCAAATGACGCAAGTTCGCTACAAGATTTAGTAAACGCACTCTTTTTAAAGAAAACAGCAGTCAATGACTTAAAAGCAGCAAGTATTCTTCATGATGGTACATTTATTGATGCACTTGAATATCTTCAAGATTTAAAACCGTTTCAGCAAAAAAAGCTCAAGAAAGTAATTCCTTTATTCAAGTCGCTAAAATCAATGTCTCCTTCTTTGGCACTTGAGACGATTTCTAAAGATATGGGATTCGATGATTTTGTCAAAAAACGCGGAAATGAAGGAAATATGATGGAAAAAGGTTCGGATGACGTGCGGGATTTAAAAGTTGTAGCACGTAAATTTAAAACCGTACCTGAACTGTTAGAGCATGTGGATCATATGATTGCCATGAACACAGAGATGAAAGCTTTAAGCAAGCAATTTAACGAAAGTGTTCAGCTAACCACAATTCACCGAGCAAAGGGTCTTGAATATAAGTATGTATACGTACTGAGCAGCGTAGATGGCGGTTTGCCTCATGATTATGCACTCGAAGCTTATAGAGGCGGAGATGATGTGCCGCTTCAAGAAGAACGCCGTCTTTTATATGTAGCAATGACGCGTGCACAGAATTCACTTTATTTATCTGTTCCGCAAACTAGAAGGGGTAAAACCGCTTATCCTTCAAGATTCCTGAAGTCGTTTATAAAAAAAGTGTAAAGGAAAAACAGGCTGGGACAAAAGTAGTTTCATTAAAGTGAAACACGAACTATCTATCAAAAACGGATAAATAGTTCGTGTTTTTATAATCATGGTGAACGCAGGTGCTTCTAGCTGTTGGTTGGAGGGCAAGGCGAAGAAGACTCCTGCGGGAACAGCGGGACAGATGAGACCCCGCAGACCGCAAGCGACGAGGAGGCTCATCTGCCGCCCGTGGAAAGCGAAGTCTTGCACGGCAAGCAATAGCGGTCGAGGAAGCAGTCCAGATTATGTATCCAGATTGTTCGTCTTTAAATTGGATTCCTGTAGTTATGTTTCAACCTCTTTTTCTTACTTCATGCTAGCGCCCGTAACTAATATTCTCATCATCTATTATTAACCAAATATTCCACTAAGAGGTAGATATTCATAAGTAGATGCGTTACACTACGTTATGTACTCTGTACTACTATATTTTAGGGGGCTCCATTATTGAACGCAAAGCTTATTCATGAAAATGAAAAGATTTTTTTCATTCTGTGTATGGTTATCAGCTTATTAACCTATTTCTTTTTAATTATTTCACTCATTGGTATTATCTACCTTGTAATCGGTTTTTTAATTACATTTATACTCCACGGTTTCTCTATTGCTCAAATTCGCAATAATGGAGTTAGATTGACAGAGAAGCAGCTCCCGCACACTTAACATCAGGCAAAACATTTATCTTCAGAGCTGAATTTAGAGCTGCCCGATATTTATATTGTTCAATCAGGCGGCTTGTTAAACGCGTTTGCTACACGTTTTTTTGGACGTCACTTTGTCGTTTTATACTCCGACATTGTTGAAATGATTGAAGATAATCAAGAAAAAGAACTTTCTTTTATTATTGCCCACGAATTAGTTCATATCAAACGTAAGCATACACTCTACCACTCACTTATTCTACCTGCTCTTTGGGTTCCTTTTTTAGGAAAAGCTTACTCTAGAGCCTGTGAATATACGTGTGATCGCATAGCTTCCGTTGCGATTGGTGATGCAAAAGCTGTCACTCAAGCACTCACTATACTTGCGGTTGGTCATTGTCTAAATAAAAAAGTAAATCAGGAGGAATTTGTTCATACGCACTCACAGGAAAAAGGTTTTTTTATGTGGTTGAATCAAGCTACTTCAACTCATCCCCCTCTCGCTCATCGTATTAAAGAAATTAATTACTTAGCACAGCATCCGGAACTGTTTGATCTTGATTCTAACGCATTTCAAACAAATGAAATTGCATAAATGGAAAAAAGCCCTGACCTGTCAGGGCTTTATATCAAAACATTAAATTATTTTTTCTCATTTAGCATTTTAGCGATGGTCGCAAAATCAATGGATTGATTATTGTTTGCAATCGCCTTAACAATTTGTTCTTCTTTTTGTTTTGAAATTGGCTTATTCGCAATTTGTGCTACTCGCTTCACAATATTACGCACCGTTTGCTCATCTTTAAAATTAGCATTTTGTACAGAATTCGCAAGTTCAAAAATATCCTTCATATTAACGCCTGTTTTCTTTTCTATATTTTTAAACATATTATTATCCATTTTGCATGACCTCCTTTATTTATACTTCATCGTATGCACCATGTGCCTAGATGGTGCCCTTTACATTTAATAAAAAAATAAAGTGCGAGTGAAACTTCACCCGCACTTTTCGGTGCCTTATTCATAGAAGGGATTAATTGTAAAAACAAACACAACCAACAATAATTAATAGAATGAATAATACAACGATTAACGCAAAACCACCGCCGTAGCCACCACCGTAACCACAACCACCGTAGCCAAATCCGCAGCCCATAATATTACACCCCCTCTGTTTTACTCTCTATACTGTATGTTCACTCAAATGATTTTGTATGGGCTTTTCAACTGTGTACATTAAATTTCATTATCCAAACGGATCTTCAACATCTTGCTCATCAAGTCTTTTTACATTTTGCTGCAGTTTCCTCTCTTGCTGTTCCATCTGCTTTTCTGCTTTTTCTACTTCGTTCATTCTCTTTCGATGTTCTCCCATCATATGCTGTTCAAAAAAACGTTCAAATTCATCGAAAAAATCCGGCATCTCTACACCTCTCTCCACTCTATGTAAAAAAGCATTGTCCGAGTGACAATGCTTCTATTGCTTATCGCTTTGGTAACTTTGAACCACAGCCGCAACCACCTTGTTTTGGAGAAGGGTACTGGACTGGCTTAGGAATAGACTGCCCTTTCTTTACCGATTGTTTTGTCATTGGTTGTGGATGATAAGGCAGGGGCTGAGGGTATTGATTAGGATTATAATTATAATGATAATACATCATGTTTCCCTCCTTTTCACAGCATCCTATCTATAACATTATATTCAGGACTAAAGAAAGACGTTCTATCTTATTTGTCCATTTTGCGCTGCAGGGACAAAAATAAGTCCGTGCTGTTCTTTGGTTTCCTTACTCTTGGCCTTTCTCCTCCCTTTTGTTCTGTCACTTCACGCAGCCGATTTTGCAGTTCTTGAATGGTACCTTGAGCTTGATGATTGTACTGTACAATGGACTGTTCGGTTTTTGATTTTTGTTCATTAACGCATACTTTCAGCCAATCTATTTTTTCCTCTAGTTTTCTTTTTTCTTCTTCATGCTTTTGCTGTAATGCCACTAACTCTTCCTTAATATCTTCATATTCAAATTCTTGGTGCTTGAATTTTTGATATTCTTCTTTATAAAAAGCCAACTCCGACTTCAATGAAGCAATATATTTTTTCGTTTTTTCCTCACTCATGCCCTTCACTCCTCCATTATAAATAACCCACAGCTTCTAAAAAATCAGTTAAAGATGAATAACACTTTTTATTAACATGAATATGCTGTAATTGAGTTTATTATTTCCTTCATTTTTTATGCTCGCTCCAACTAGAATTTATTCCGATAAATTCCGCTTTTACTAAGGAACATAAAAGCAGGTCATTCATACACTATAGTAGTCCGATACCTAGTAACGAAAAGCGTAAAGGAAGGACAATTACAATTAGGAGGTTTAAAAATGGCAGAACTTTTTGAATCATTATGTATCCGCGTGCCTAAAGTGTACGACTGGGTTAGACGTCAAGTTGTTTTACCACAAATCTTTACGAATGACACTTCATTATTTAAAGAAGAAGCACTTAAAGATTTGGGCCATGACGTAGAAGTGGAAATTGTTTTAACAGATAGTGAAGGTCACCCTGTAGATCCTTCAGATGAAGACGCACTTGATAACGTGATTGAGCTTGTGCCACACGGTGGTCGCAGACCTAAAAAAATTGTGTTACCAGATGGAGAAGTTGTTGTTCTTCATGAGGTAAAATTATCAATTAGCGGCTTTTACCGAGTTAAGTTAATTGAATTGAGTGGACATCACAAACACGATGAGGTTGAATCTAGCGTTATTCCTTGGAAAATACATCAGACATTCTATTTATGCGCTCCGGAAGGAACAGAGCCTGTTGTACACCTTGAATCTTTTGAAGGAACTGATGGTTCTCTCAGATTATCAGATTGTCACTTACAGCAACTAAGCTTTGATCTTGTATTGTGCCTAAGTGTCCAAATTGAAAAAGATGTAAAAGTTGAAGTAGAGGGAAGCTTCTGCTATCCTCGCCCTGAAATCATTTCCACAAGCAGCTGCTCACCTATTGAATATCCACCTCAATGTGATGCTATTTTCCCTGGAAAGCCACATCACGATGATTTTGATGGAGACGACGTAGAGTCAGACTTCGACCTTCACGACTTTGATTAACGAGATAAAAAGCCAGAGGAGAATATTTCTCCTCTTTTTTCATCGTTTACAAGCTTTGTGCATACATATAAATAAAACTGCTGTGGGCAGCTCAGATTTACAAACTTAATTCATAGCTCAGCAGGAAAGGAGACTACTAAATGAGTCGTAACTCCCCTTCCCCTAAAGATGATTTAACTCAATTAAAACAAAAGCTCATTCACTATAAATCGGAAATTCGGCACGTGCAAAACCAATTAAAAAGCTATGAACGAGCTTTAGAACGAGAAAAAGAAAATACATCGTTTTGGAAGAAAAAACACGCTGAGACGCTTTCTACATCTGAAAAAGAAGTAGAAATTGAAGGATTAGAAAAAGAGCTGGATTTACTAAGAAACGAGCTTTCTGAACAAAAAATTATTGCAGAAGCATTTCGGGAAAAAGCCTCGAGAAAACAGCCCGTTATTGAAGAAAAGATTGTGGAAAAAGTAATCGAAAAAATTGTGGAAAAACCTGTGGAAAGGTTCGAAAAGAGTGATATCCTCTGTTTCTTTCAACATTCTATACTGCTGCCAGAACAAGATGAAAGCGAGCTGACGATATTCGGCAACGTAATTATTCAAAATCAAACGAGCAGTACTTTACGCTCTCCGGTGCTTTGCTTAAAAATGAAACCCACTGCTTCGGCTATATTAAGCGGGAAGCTCATTGATGAAAAAGACATTGAAGTTTCCAGTATCCCCTCTTCTTCTCTAGAATGGCGCTATGCTCATCCAAAATGGAACGAAAAAATTCAAAATGACGGTGAATATTGGATTAAACCTATTAAGCAAACCGTATTAAAGCCAAAAGACAAATTACTATTTGACTCTTTTCAAGTAGTCATTCCGCTGTCCTCTGATACGACTTCATTTATTCTAGAAGGCTTTTTTTATAGCGAAGAGTGGCAAGAAGGCATTCCTTTTTTTAATAAAGTAGTGCTAAATTTCCCTTAATTATTAAAAGACATATTGATGTTCAATATGTCTTTTAACTCGTCCATTTATTTCATAAACGATTCTATAATTCCTGCACATCCTGCAATAGCTAAGATTGTAATGACAGGTATAGCAATATGCGGGACCGCTACATAACTAAAATAAATCCCTACCGCACACCATATGCCCGTACACCAATAACAGCTGAGCAGCTCTCCAATCCAATTTTGCAGTCCCTTCCCTTTTATCTCTAAATAAGTTACCGTATTTCCTTGTTCATCTTGATCTTCTACGATTTTATGAAACGGTTTACGAATAAACGCTGTAATTTTATCAAAAACAATTAGACGAGTAAGTCGAAACGTCGCAAAGACAAATAATGTTAGATAAATCCATGTCATCTTCATTCCTCCGTGCATTCACAAACTTATGAAAATAAAAGCTAACGTGCTTCTTCACTGTTAGCTTTTAGAGTTGCTTAAATTTTAATGATAGATATGGTCTGAATATCATGAAAAGTCAATACTGTTTTCTCTTTATTAGGGGGAACGCTCACGTATAAACTTCCTTCTTTTAATTCTAAAATTGTTCCTATATATTTTTGGTTTTGACACGTAATTTCACAAATTGGCTGAGACATATGAGGCGGGAAGCTGCATAAAAATTCAACTTTTTCTTTAATCGTCATAGACTGAAACATTTTATTTGGCTTTTTAGTCTCTGATTGCGGTATATCTACGGGAACAATTGAACGCTCTTCCTCTTTTTCTTGCTTAATCTCTTCCACTTTTTCTACGTCAGGCTCTTTGACTTCTTGAATGGAAGAAAAGCTGGGCTCTTCTTTTAACACGTGCTCTTTCTCTATTCCTTTATTGTCTTGCTGTTTTGAACTAAAATAATATTGCATAGAACGCTGATTTTGCGTAGCGTTTGGCTGGACAATGTACATTAGCGGCTCGTTTTCTTCTGACTTAGATTTTGAGTTAGTCATGAAGCATACCTCCAATTGCTTGTTATCGTTCTTTTAAAAATGTATGCTTGAACACGGAAAAACTTGTTTATTTTTTTGCGGTAGCCTTTTTAACACCAAAAGCAAGGCTGTACTTTTATTTCCAGCATTTAAGAAAACACAATAAAAGAGGTTGAGACATAACGAAGCTAATTCAATCTAAAGACGCACAAATGGGACACATGAGCTGAACCGCTTGTCACACCGCAGTTGATTTCCGTGCAAGACTTCGCTTTCCGCGAGCGGCCGATGAGCCTCCTCGTCGCTTGCGCTCCTGGGGGGTCTCATCTGTTCCGCTTTTCCCGCAGGAGTCTTCGTCTTGTCCTCCAATCAACTGCTAGAAAGAGCTAAACAGATGAAACTTATTTTCAAAACAACAAAAAAACGAACCACTAATCAAACATTTTGATCAATGGTTCGTTTATCACTTCAGCTAAAATAATTTTGTCCCAGCCTCTTTCTCTCATTCAATAATATAGAAAACTAAACCTACCTAGATACCTTTATCTAATTTTATACTCAAGAAGCATACGCAATTCATTCACATACGAACGAGACCCCGTTACAATCAAACGATCATCAAATTCAAGCTCTGTATCACCATGAGGTACAATGGAATCTTTGCCTCTAAAGATTCGAACAAAGATCACATCTCCTGTAAATGGGAACTTGCGAAGCTCTACCCCCTCGTATTTAGGGTTACGCATATTAATTTGATAAAGTGCTGTTTCTTGATTGGTTAAGATATTTAAAATATTTGGCGATTCGATTAAAGCTTTTAGCAATGCAGTCGTAGATAACAGCACAGAAAAAACTTCAATGTTATTTTCTTTCATCTTTTCATCTAATACAGGACTTTCTACACGGGCAATAACCCGTTCTGTACCATATTGTTTTGCAAATAGAGCAATGTCGCTATTTCTCTCTTCTTCCCCGGTGGTTACAACTAATACATTCGCATCTAAAATCCCCATACGTATTAAAGTTTCCTTACTATATCCATCGATGTCGACGATATTAAAAATGGAATCCGACGTACGGTTTTCAATTTTGTCCTGCGTAGGATGATAAATCGTAACATCATATAAATCAAGATCCATTTCTCGAATAACCGGGAGTGTAAATTGATTTGCACCGAGCATATTAATCTTCAGCTTTCTGTCACTGATTTCAGGCTTTGGAAACAGCTTTCTAAAGATAATAGGTGTAATAATACATGTAATAATCGCCACCAAAATCAGCGCACCGGACATTTGTGAATCAATAACACCAATATTTTCACCAACCGTTGCTGCTGCAATAACGAGTGATAAAGTCGATGTTAAAAGAAAACCCGATGCCAAAACGGTTTTCATATCATACCATTTTCTTAAGATTAACGCGGGGACTAGCTTGGATATCAACAATGCAATGAATAATAAAGGCATTAAAATCAGCACTTTTTTATCACTGAACAATGACCAAACATCAAGCTTCACTCCTACCATCACAAAAAAGATAGGAATTAAAAATCCGTAGCCAAACGAATCTAATTTATGAACTAAATTTTTGTTAGGCGCAAGAAGAGAAACGAGTGATCCCGCTAAAAAAGCGCCTAAAATGTTTTCAACACCAATTGACTCCGAAAGGCCCACTAGAATGATAATGAGTGCAAATACCGCGCGCGTGTCAATTTGAATTGTACCTTTAGACATTGTCTCAAGAAACGATCGGTTTTTAAACTGCTTCCCTATGAAGTATAAAATCACTCCTACTCCAAATAAAATTAAAATCAACCATGTATTGCTATTTCCTGATTTATCATAGACGGAAGCAAATACGGCTAGTAAAATCATCGTGACTAAGTCCGCAATAACCGCAATCAATAAAATGGTCTGTCCAATCGGCTTTTTCATAATCTGTGCATCTTTTAAGGTCGGCACTACTACTCCTAGTGAAATGGTAGAAATAATAAGCGTCATCAAAAAGGCATTATCAATAAAACCGGTCCATACAAAAACATAGGACAAAAATAGTGAAACCGCAAAGATAGCTGCAAACACTAGTATAGAAATGGAAAAAGCATTTGGCACCTTAGCTCCTGATGCCTTTTTGTCTTTTGAATTTCCTCCAGCAAAAGCAGAAAAATCAATTTCTAAACCACTTAAAAACATCAAAAAGATAAAGCCTAGAGTGGAAAGTGTTTCAAGCCACATATCCTGCTCCACAAGGTCAAAACCACTTTTCCCTATAATTAATCCCATAATAATTTCAGCTACGACTACAGGTATAATGTTGAGTTTAAACCGATGCAACAGTATAGGCGTTAAAAAGGCCAAACTAATGACGATAACAAGTGATGTAAAGGACGCGTGCTGTTCCATTAGATTCCCCTCCTTTTACCTTCGTTATTTATAAAACGAAGACGTTAGTATTCAAAATTAAAGGTTAATCATAAAAGCTTGAAGGTTCTCTGTCAACTATATGAACTGATAATGAAAATCCGACATGATTACTCATGTCGAATTCTAAAGTCCCTTCATTATTTTAAATAACTCATAAATGTTGTCGCTAGACCGAAGTAAATTAAAATACTGATAAGATCATTGATCGTTGTAATAAATGGTCCTGATGCGACTGCAGGGTCAATTTTGAACCTGTGCATGAGAAGGGGGATAAACGCTCCTGCTAGTGTAGCCACAATCAATGTTGAAAATACAGAGACGCCTACCAAAGCGCCTAAAATAAGATCACCTTGCCAAATATAAACAATTAATACAACTAAAAGTCCACATGATGCGCCCGTAATCATTCCCGTAGCTGCTTCTCGGATTAACAGCTTAAATTTGCTTTCTTCTTCGATTTCTCCCGTCGCCAGTCCGCGAACCGCAACGGCTAGTGCCTGTGTTCCTGTATTACCAGCCATACCGCCAATCAAAGGTATAAATACAGCTAAAATAGCTACTTGATTCAACGTATCTTCAAAACGTCCAATTAAACTCGCTGTCATCATTCCTAAAAACAGCAAAATGATAAGCCAAGGCAGCCTCTTTTTGGCCGCTACTAAAGGATTGTGGTCAATCGTATCATCTACATCACTAATACCCGCTAATTTAGAATAGTCATCCGATGCCTCTTCATCCAGAACATCCATCACATCATCAACCGTAATGATCCCGAGAAGATGCTGCTGAAAATCAACAACTGGAAGCGCAAGAAAGTTGTAATCGCGCATAATACGCGCAACTTCTTCTTGGTCTTCTGCTACTGACACGGATACGACTCGTTCATTCATCACTTCGCTTATCATCGTATCTTCATCTGCTATAATTAAATCACGAAGAGAAATAACACCTGCTAGATGCTTTTGTTCATCAATAACAAATACATAATAAATCGTTTCCGCTTCTGGAGCTTCCCTGCGTAGAATGTGCATAGCTGAATGTACGGTTTGATTTTCACGAATGGCTACAAATTCAGTCGTCATAATACTTCCAGCGGTATATTCCTCGTAATGAAGCAACTCTTTAATTTCATCGGCTGCTTCTTCATCCATAATCGTTAAATAGCTCGCCACTTGTTCTTTATCCAATTCATTTAATACGTCAACGGCATCATCCGCCGACATTTCCGACAGCATGTCTGCTGCAAAATTGGGATGCATCTCTGAGAGAATTTCTTGATAATCTTCTTCTCGTATCTCTACATTTTCAAAGATATCCGCCATTTCTTCCGGAGATAACATCTCGTACAGCGCAAATCTAGAAGGCTCATCTAATTCTTCAAAAAATTGAGCTTGGTCATACGTATGCATATGTAAAAATTCTTCACGAAATGCATCGATTTCATTTTTTTCTAAAAGTGATAATAAATGTTCGGCGAACCATGCCTTTTCTTCTTTTTCAATTGAATCTGTCATGTCTTCAACCTCCCTGTCGCACAAAACTCATTTAACTTTATGATGAATTTTGTTTTTTTTCAACTCACAGCTCTTTACTCTTTTCCCAATAATATATAAGTTCTACACATAGTTTGCTCCATATAAGGGTAATTTTATATCGTCAAAGGAAAAACCTTTTAAGGATGTGGATAAAAGATGAAAGTAGATATAATAGGGGATATCCATGGGTGCTATGATGAATTAAAAGCGTTAACAGAAAAACTTGGGTATGAGTGGCAAGACGGGATTCCTGTCCATTCTGACGGACGGCGCCTTGGATTCGTAGGTGATTTAACAGACCGAGGACCTCATTCACTAAAAGTGATTGAGCTCGTATGGTCACTTGTAATAAAGCATCAGCAAGCTTACTACTGTCCAGGCAATCACTGCAATAAGCTATATCGCTTCTTTTGCGGTAACAAAGTGCAAATTACTCATGGGTTAGAAACGACCGTTGCTGAGTACGAAGCTTTACCTTCAAGAGAACAGAAATTCATTAAAAAAAAGTTCATTGAGCTTTATGAACAATCACCTCTATATGTGCAGCTTGATCAAAACCAATTAATTATTGCTCACGCCGGTCTTAAAGCTGAATACATCGGCAGAACGGATAAAAAAGTAAAAACCTTTGTGCTATATGGAGACATTACGGGTGAAAAACATCTAAACGGCATGCCTGTCCGACGAGATTGGGCCCAACATTATAACGGAAAACCGTTTATCGTGTATGGGCATACACCCGTAGTAAAAGCCAGAAAAATTCACAATACCATTAATATTGATACAGGCGCAGTTTTTGGAGGGGCTTTAACGGCGTTTCAGTATCCTGAAAGGAATATTATATCTGTACCGTCATCTATGCCTTATGTAGAGGAAAAATTTAATCACTTCGGGTAAAAAGAAAGTCGCTTTTCATTTAAAAAAGCGACTTTCTTTTACGATTTGAAGTTTCTGCATATCTGGCGGCAAAGGTGCTGTAAAAGACAAAGTTTTTTGTAAAAAAGGATGAAAAAAAGTGAGTTCATAGCTGTGAAGAGCTTGACGAGAAATAAGATGATTCGTTCCGCCATATAAAGTATCTCCAAGCAGGGGATATCCTTTATAAGCCATATGAACACGAATTTGGTGAGTTCTCCCCGTCTCAAGCGAAAGAGCAACTTCTGTAAAAGAAGAATACTGACGAAGCGCCGTATAGTGCGTAATAGCAAATTGCCCATCTTCTCTTACTTCTCGTTCGATGATACTTGACTCTTTTCGGCCAATCGGTGCCTCTATCGTTTCTTTGCCAACAAGCTTACCATGAACAAAAGCTCGGTACACGCGTTTAATTTCATGTTCTTTTTGTGCTTTAGAGAATAAGTAATGAACGTGCCTATGCTTAGCGACAATAAGCAGTCCAGATGTGTCTCGGTCCAACCTATTTACAAGATGAACAGTCGAGTTAATGTTATTTTTCTCATAATAATAGAGCACAGCATTACTTAGTGACCACGTGAGATGTTCTCGAGAAGGTATACTTGGCATATTTGGCTGCTTATTCAAAACTAAAATATACTCATCTTCGTATACAATATCCAAAGGTATAGCTTTAGGAAGAAGACTTTCACTTGCTTTTTCTGGTGGAAACGCCACCTTGATTTCGTCACCTTTTTGCAGAATATATCGAACCGTTGCATGCTTTCCATTTACTTCAATTGCTCCTCCTCTGAACTTAATATCCGTCAGAGAAGCTTTGGAAATATCATGTTCTTTTAAAAATTCACGAACCGCTACACCCTCGAAAGAATGATCTACGGTCCAACTCAACGTAAAAACTTGTTTCATTCTCTTCCCTGCCTTTAATCATCACATACAAAAGAGTCTCTGACACGCTGCCAGAAAGGAAACGCACGAAAGCGAGCAAATCGAATTTTTTCGCTTGCTACTCGAAATTGAATCGACTTTACATCTTTATGTAAAAGAGTTAAATGATCAATGGTAATTTGGAAGTCTGCGTCGTTGACAGGCTTTAACAGCGCTGTATGATGTCCAGGAAGAACCAATGGAGAACCTATCGTACGGAACACTCGATTGTTAATAGAAGCCATTTCAGCAATTTGAATAGCTTGAAGCGAAGGATGTAAAATCGCGCCTCCCAGGGATTTGTTGTAAGCTGTACTTCCCGAGGGAGTGGATACGCAAAGGCCATCTCCTCGGAATGTCTCAAATCGCTGCCCTTTAATTTCCACATCCATTACTAAAGAACCTTCTACACTTTTTACCGTACATTCATTCAGAGCTAAGTATCGAGCTTCGCGTCCACCGTTTGTGTAGCGAATAATCACTTCGAGCAGTGGATACTCTACAGTCTGATAGGGTGTCTTTGCAATAGCAATCACCAGCTTCTCAATCTCATCAGGTGTCCAATCTGCATAAAAACCTAAATGGCCGGTATGAACCCCAATAAAAGCGGTCTTGTCAAGTCGGTTTCGATAGCGGTGAAACGCATAGAGAAGCGTTCCATCCCCTCCTACTGACACTACAATATCAGGCTGGTTTTCATCATATTCTAAATGAAAATCTAATAAATACGTTTTCATTTTTTGCATAAGCGTATTTGATATTTGGTTGCCTTTTGATGTAATAGCAAATTTTATTTTCTCCACCTAATTCTCTCCCCCTATCCATCCAATGTACAAAGCTGTTGCTGAGTCATAACTAAGATTCTTCCGCCGATTCTTTTTTTCGTGAGAAAATAGCCTGAGCTTCTTGAATCTCACCTCGTATTTGAGACATTTCTTCATCGAGCTGAGTAGCCGCTTCAGAAGCACGCTGAAGTCGCTTTTTGATATTCTCAGGAAATTTCCCGCTGTACTTATAATTTAAAGAATGCTCAATTGTAGCCCAAAAATTCATAGCCAGTGTACGAATTTGAATTTCCACTAAAATTTTCTTTTCACCTTTAATTGTTTGAACAGGATAACATACGACCACATGATATGAACGATAGCCGCTTTCTTTTTTATGAAGAATATAATCTCTTTCTTCAATCAATTCAAAGTCTGTGCGCTGACGCAGGAGCTCTACGACCGCTTTAATATCGTCCGTAAATTGACACATCATACGGAGTCCCGCAATGTCCTGCATCTCTTCCTCTAAGCGATCGAGAGAAATTCCTTTTCGAGTCGCTTTATCCAAAATACTGGCGACAGGCTTTACTCGTCCCGTCACGAACTCAATAGGTGAATGCGTAGACTTCATATCATACTGTGAACGAATTCCTTTTAACTTCACCTTAAGTTCTTCAACGGCTTGTTTATACGGTGCTAAAAATAAATCCCAATGCCTGATCATTAATAACACCCCCCTCTTTTCTCTCTATTACTTATTTTCTTTATCTAAAAAAACTTCCTCTACTCTTGCTACCATCTCGTCTCCATAATTCACATTTCCTTCGATGTTACTGATGAGATAAGACAGCTCTTCTTTAACGGCTGATAGCTCAATTACTTCCTTATTAATTTCTAAAAATACTTTCATATCTTTATGTAAGACGTGCTTTAAATTCGCCCAAATATTGTCACTAAGGCCAACATACATAAATTGATCATTAATATCTACAACATATACAAATGACATGTTATCTGAGTCAACAAGCATTTGTTTTGTATCTTCCAATTGTTCAATTTTCGTCTCAATAGGGTCTGCTTTTAAATGTAATTCATTTGATTTCATCACACAGGTAGTGATGTCAATTCGATTGTGCATAAATAAACTCCTTCCAACTATACAATTCGTTACTATTTTAACACATTCCAGGAACGTTTAATAAAGGTAAAACCTAAACAATCCGTATTTCTTCATTTTCCAAGTTCCCCATCTGGATATTCCTGTTAGGAAATGTAGTTTTACTGTCTCAAAAAGTGTGATAAATTAAGATGTAAAGTGCCTTACTAAAAGACCTAAATTAAAAGGATGATTTCATTGAAACAAGAAATTGAAATTGAATTTAAAAATATAGTAACGAAAGAAGAGTTTGATCGTCTCCGCTCATACTTTCAATTAACTGAAGATCAGTTTGTTTCTCAAGAAAACCACTATTTTGATACACCTGCTTTCTCATTAAAAGACTGCGGGGCTGCCCTGCGAATTCGAAGCAAAAAAGATAAGTTCGTTCTCACGCTCAAACAGCCTCATCAAGAGGGTCTTTTAGAAACACATGAAGCATTAACAAATGAACAAGCTAAAGAATTGCTAGATGGCAGTGCCAAGATTCCGTCAACAATTCAACAGCTTATTACTGATTTACAAGTTGATAGCCATGCGCTAACTTATTTTGGCACTTTGCGTACAAGTCGAGCAGAAATTCCATATAAAAATGGGTTACTTGTACTCGATCATAGCTTTTATCTAGGTGCTGAGGATTATGAACTTGAATACGAAGTAACCGATGCCAATGAAGGAGCAAAACACTTTGAGCAATTGCTTACGGAGCTTGATATTAAAAAGAAACCAACGGAAAACAAAATTCGACGGTTTTACAAGCGAAAGTATACGTTAATGGATGGAGAATAAATTTATGAGCATGAATATTAACAATTACATGTCTTCCGTTCAATTTCCTGGAACGCAGCCATTTTCAGTTAACAACCAGCTGCCAACAGCTAACGTGATGCTTGGTACAACTTTACTCTCTGTATTTGCTCAGCTTTTTCAAGACTACGTCAATCAAGAGCCTCAAATGAGTACCAATCTTTACTTGAAAGCAGCGCAGTTGTTTCCATCTACGGCAGTTCAAATGCAGTCCGAGCCATCTGTTTTTTCTTCAGGTGAGGCAGCGGCTTCAAATGCTGCCTTACCTGCACAAAAAAACGAAACGGCAAAGGCCAGTTCTCAGGATTTACAAACGATCATTACAGAAGCAGCGGCACGCTACCAGCTGGATCCTAAACTTATTCGTTCTGTTATTAAACAAGAATCAAACTTTAATCCATCTGCCAAAAGTTCTGTAGGAGCGGCTGGGCTTATGCAGCTAATGCCAGCAACCGCTAAAGCTCTTGGTGTAGAAGATCCGTACGACTCCAAGCAAAATGTATTTGGAGGAGCCAAATATCTTCGACAAATGTTAGATAAATACAATGGAAACGTGAAATTAGCGTTGGCGGCCTATAATGCTGGACCAGGTAATGTCGATAAATACGGCGGAGTACCTCCTTTTCAAGAAACGCAAAAATATGTAAATAAAATTATGTCTTCTTATCTTGTGTAAAAGAGCCAAATCATTCGCCACTCGAACATGGAATGGCTATAGTTTGCCGAGGTTACACTATATAAATAGAAGGAAACGTTTGTGAAAGTATTCCTTTGTTTCTCATAATTAGTGATTCGCCACAGCATGATAGACTTTTCTTATGTAAAATTCCACTTTATCTCTTTTCCAGTAGAAGAAGTAAGCGGATAGTTTGAGTTAACCAAATGACACTGCTAAAATTAAGGAAAGTAAAAAACACCAAAGAGTTAAGACGTATATTTCTTATAACAAAGGAGTTATCAACATGAGAGAAAAAATCCACTCCCCTTACGAATTATTAGGCGGTGAACATACGATTTCAAAACTTGTTGATGCTTTTTATACACGCGTTGGACAACATCCTGAGCTCGCGCCAATTTTTCCTGATGATTTAACAGAAACAGCACGAAAGCAAAAGCAATTTCTGACACAATATTTAGGAGGGCCTTCGTTATACACTGAAGAGCATGGTCACCCTATGCTGAGAGCTAGGCATCTTCCTTTTGAAATTACACCGTCAAGAGCTAGAGCTTGGCTGACGTGTATGCATGAAGCAATGGACGAAATTAATTTAGAAGGCCCTGAGAGAGATGAACTTTATCATCGTCTTATTTTAACTGCCCAACACATGATTAATTCACCGGAACAGACAGATGAGAAAGGATTTTCACATTGAGTAATCTAAATAGCCAATACCCATCCTTGCATCAGCTTTGTCAAGGTTCAAATAAAAAACCGCTTGAAATCTATGTATTTGTTGACCCTCTTTGCCCGGAATGCTGGGCACTCGAGCCTATTCTAAAGAAGTTACAAATAGAATATGGTCAGCTGCTATCCCTCAAGCATGTGCTTGGAGGAAACTTACAGCAATTAAATATTGGAGCACAGCAGAAATTTGAACATATTGCAAAATCGTGGGAGAAAACTGGAAGCCGTTCCGGTATGTCATGTGACGGCAATCTGTGGCTTGAAAACCCAATCGATACTCCTTACGCTGCATCAATTGCGATTAAAGCGGCCGGTCTGCAAGGAAAGAAACAGGGCATTCGCTTTTTGAGAAGACTTCAAGAAGTAGTATTTTTAGAAAAACAAAATGTTACAGAAGAATCTGTCTTAATACAATGTGCAAAACATGTGGGGCTAGATGTTAATGAATTTGTAAAAGATTTGCATTCAGATTACGCTGCGAAAGCCTTTCAATGTGATTTAAAAATCACGTCGGAAATGGATGTCGATGAGATTCCAACTCTTGTGTTCTTCAACGAAAAAGTTGAAGAAGAAGGCATTAAGATATCAGGATACTATTCGTACGAAACATATGTACACATCATTAAAGAGATGTTAGAAATTGACCCAGATCCAGCTTGTCTTCCGCCTCTTCGTTCATTTTTAAGCTACTTTCAATTTGTTGCTTCAAAAGAAGTTGCAGTTGTGTATGGTTTATCATTAGAAGAGGCTGAAAAAGAATTGAAAAAACTTCAGCTTCAGCAAGTTGTTGAGAGAGTTCCTGTCAAATACGGAACCTTTTGGAGAAGTACTGAAAAGAGCTGTTAATCATTACATGTTGATGCTTATCCTAAGCATCAACTAAACAAAAAAGACTTGGCTTTCGCCAAGTCTTTTCGTTTGTCTTAAGACAACAAGGGGATGGGAGAAATTTTTCACGGTCAAACAAAGGGGTATATGTTTGTTTTGTGATAAACTTCACGATTAATACTATAGCAAATTATGTCGACTTTTGGCAACCCCTTTTTTCAATTTTATTCATTTTTTTATAAAAAAACTTCATAAACAGCCAGATTCACTCATATAGTACAACCAATTATGCTTTTAATAGAGGTGTTAACTATGAAAATTGCTGGAATTACTCTAGGGGTTGTTATTCTTTTGTTTTCTTTTTTATTCTATATTTTATCTCTTATGCAGCTTGTTCCGCTCCTTATCGCAGGCCCTCTCTTATTTTTAGCTATTCTTATTATTTTTACATTGCTTAACAATCACAACAAGTTTCGAGGATTTAAAAAATGAAGCAGGATACAGCTCCTGCTTCATTTTAATTTTATTGATTTAATAAACGTTCCATTTCCGTTAATTTCTCTTCAAATACGGCTAGCGCTTCTTCAATAGGCTGAGATGTTGTCATGTCCACTCCTGCCTTTTTCAACACTTCAATTGGATAATCAGAGCTTCCTGACTTTAAGAAACCTACATAGCGCTCAACAGCTGCATCTCCTTCTTCAAGGATTTGCTTACTTAATGCTGCTGCTGCACTGAATCCTGTAGCATATTGATAAACGTAGTAATTGTAATAAAAATGAGGGATACGAGCCCATTCTAATCCAATCTCTTCGTCAATTACTAAGTTGTCTCCAAAATACTTTTTATTTAAGTCATAATACAATTTTGTTAACAATTCAGGTGTAAGCGGCTCTCCGTTTTGAGCACGCACGTGCACATCGTGCTCAAATTCAGCAAACATCGTTTGACGGAATACCGTACCGCGGAACCCTTCTAAATAATGGTTAAGCAAGTACAAGCGCTGCTTTTCATCATCAATTGTTTTTAGTAAATAATCGTTTAGAAGCGCTTCATTACACGTTGAAGCTACTTCTGCCACGAAGATTGAATAATCTCCGTAAGGATATGGCTGCGTTTTTCTTGTGTAATAACTGTGTACAGAATGGCCAAATTCATGAGCTAGTGTAAACAAGTTATTTACATTATCCTGCCAGTTCATTAAGATATAAGGATTGGTGCCGTACGTTCCTGAAGAATACGCACCGCTTCGTTTGCCTTTGTTCTCATGGACGTCTACCCAACGATTTTCAAATCCTTCTTTTAACACGTTAAGGTAGTCTTCACCTAGTGGTTTCAGACCTTTTAAAATATAGTCTTTTGCTTCTTCATAGGTTACTTCCATTTTTACGTCTTTTACTAAAGGCGTATAGAGATCATACATATGAAGCTCTTCAATTCCCAATACTTTCTTACGTAAATCAATATATCGATGCAATAAATGCAAATTATCATTCACTGTTTTAACTAAGTTATCGTATACTTCTTCTGGAATGTTATTTGTGCTAAGAGCTGAGTGACGAGCTGAATTATAGTGACGAACGCGGGCGCTAAAATTATCTTTCTTCACCGTGCCGCTTAATGTACTTGCAAACGTATTTTTAAATTTACCGTACGTTTCGTACACCGCTTTAAACGCTTCTTCTCGTACGCGGCGATCGCTGCTTTCTAGGAAACGAATATAGCGTCCGTGCGTAATTTCTACTTCTTCTCCATTTTCGTCTTTAATGGAAGGGAATTCTAAATCTGCGTTGTTTAGCATTCCAAACGTGTTGCTTGAAGATCCTAGCACTTCAGAAGCCTGAGCAAGAAGCGCTTCTTCACTTTCTGATAAAATATGCGGACGCTCGCGAGTAATTTCATCTAATGCATGAGCATATAACTTTAGCTCTTTATGTTCCGCCATGTACTGTTTAATTTTTGATTCTTCAATAGACAAAATTTCTGGTGTTACATACGATAGTGCACTTGCAATTTGGGTATAAAGTGTTTTGATGCGATCATTTAACCCTTGATAAAAAGAGTTAGTGGTATCTTGATCGTAGCGCATATGAGCATATGTATAAAGTTTACTAACGCGCATTGTGAGCTCGTCTTGCTCTTGAAGAGCGTCATATAAAGTTTGAGCGGACTCTCCAAGTTTTCCTTTGAATTTTTCCATTTGCGGAATAAGAGCTTTTACTTCTTCAAATTCTTTTTCCCATGCGTCATCTGAAGCAAAAATATCCTCTAGTTTCCACGTATCTTCTACTTTTATCTCGCTTCTACTTGGTAACTTTTTTACTTTTGATTGTTCACTCATGGTCATCCCTCCATCTTTTTCTACCTGTCTATAACTGTTCGCTTTTTCTAAGGCGAATCCTTTTTATTTCTCTCGTTATTGTATGTTGTTTTAAAAGAATTAATCAAAAGTCAGTACGCTTTTGAAAAAAGGATTCTTTCTTAAGCGTACTGATTTTCAGTGATTATGTCACTTCTTTTGCTTGATTTAACCACCTTTTCATCATTTGTCCATCTTCTAAAAAAGCATCAGATGTTTGCTTTGGAATCGTGTAGGGCCTTCTGATTTTGTATACTCCAGAAGTTATATACGTTAGCATTCCTAGCCGGCATAATACCTCTATATACTCAAACAGGGGCTGTTCCATAGCAACAGGAGCCATGGTTAAAGACCGAAATATAATATGCCTCTTATGAATTCTGTAGAGCCATAGCCGGCATAACTCTTGTTCTGTAACTAAATCCCCTACTTGCTTCTGCTGCATTAAATCAAGGAGCAGCCACGTTTGCCATATAGTAGCAGACGTTTCAACCATGTATAAAGAAGACAGCGGCATGCCTGCTTCTGCTGGAATATGGGAGGGAGGAATATTTTTTTCATAAAGAGCGTGTAAAAAAGGCTGAAGCTTCTGATTAGGATAGAGGATATAATGCGTTCTCCATGCCTTCTTTTTCTTTATCCATGAAGAGAAAAATTGAGGTTGTGTATGTGTAGAAAAAAGATCATGAAAGGTATGCTCGTGAGGAGAAAGCACGACAAGCTGTGCATAACAAATCTGAGATGAAAAAGGAATAAGATGTTCAAGTTTCAACAGTTGATTAGTAGAAGGTGAAAAATAAAGAAGTGTGGGCGTATAATCGGAAAGAGTAAGAAACTGCCACTCTTGAAAAGAAAGTTGATACATGTAAGTGGATAAGCGCTTCATTCTTTTTGCCCCCATAATCCAAAGAGGCATATAATTTCCTTTCTCATAATGAATAGAACGTTTGGTTAGCACTGAGGAAGATAAGGAAGCACATTGAAATTCGATTGCATATTTTTGCGAGGGCGTATCTACAAGAAGATCTGGACGCTGCATAATGTCAGGAAGATAACTTTCTAACTCGACTTCAACATGAGAACTAAACCAGTGAAACAGCTTTCGTTTTCCATCGAGATGATAATCTGTTTCACCTTCATGCTGAGCGACGCACGTTTTTTTCAGGTGAGCAAAATGAGGGATTTTTTTTGTACCTACCTTTAACTGTACAGGGGATTGACAAGAGGGACAGTAGAACTGCTTTTCTTTTTTCCACAGCTTAAGCTGTTCAAGCGAAAAGCGCTGAGCTAGTGAAATGAGGCCTTCTTCTGTTTGGGCAACTAACAATCGTACATTTCTCCTTCCTATAGCAGCGAGCTATATCCTTGTATTCGACACCTTTCTACTAAACCCTTTTCTTTCAGAAAAAAACCACATTACAGCATACGCAATGTGGTTTACAGCGATTATAATAGCGGTGAAAGCAAACGGGCTGTTGATTCAAATAACCGCTGTATAAATGGCCGCTTTTCAAAGTCTTTAAAGTGAAGCTCACTCGTTTCTTCTAAATCTTGCATATATTCATATACGAGCTTTTGAGTACTAGCTGTGCGATATAAAAAAGCATTTACTTCAAAATTCAAATGAAAGCTTCTCATGTCCATGTTAGCTGTTCCAATAGAGGCAATTTCTCTATCAACAATCACAATCTTGCTGTGCATAAATCCTTTTTTATACTCATAAATTTTCACACCTGCTTCTAGGAGCTCCGGAAAATAAGAGCGTGATGCATGAAAAACAATTTTTTTATCGGGCTTCTGAGGTACAAGAAGCCTTACATCTATACCGCTTAGAGCAGCTACTTTGAGGGAAGTAAAAATATCTTCATCAGGTATGAAGTAAGGAGAAGCAATCCAAATGGACTCTTTCGCAGACGTAATCATCGAAAAAAATAAGTGTTTGATAATTTCCCACTCACGGTCTGGTCCGCCAGCAATCATTTGAACACCGCCGCACTTTTCCATATCAATGTCAATTAAATCCGGCGATAGATACGTTTGAGTAAGCATCGTCTGACCTGTCATATAATACCAGTCTTGCAAGAAAATAAGCTGTAATGAACGAACTGCCTCCCCCTTCACCATCAAATGGGTATCTCTCCAAAAGCCAAAATGGCGACTTTTCCCCAGGTATTCATCACCAATATTCAAACCTCCCACAAACCCAATTGTTCCATCAATGACTACAATTTTACGGTGATTACGGAAGTTAATTTTATTGTTGAGAAATGGAAGCCTAACGGGCAAGAATGGAATCATTTCTACGCCGGCGTTTCTCAACTCATGAATATAGTGCGATGAAAGTTGAAAACTCCCCACGGCATCATATAAAAAACGTACATAGACGCCTTCTTGTACTTTCTGAATTAAAATATCTTTAATTTGTTCTCCCAAGTGATCATGACGTACGATGTAATATTCTAAGTGGATATGATGCCTTGCATGCTTTAATGATTCGATAATTTCATGAAACGTCTCTTTTCCATTCGTTAATGCGCGCGTATCGGATGAAAAAGAAATGGGGCTTTTACCAAGCTTAACGGCTAGCTTCAGCATTTGTTTTCTACTTGTGCCTAACTGTTCAAAGTGATTGTCTAATACCCCAGAATCTCTTTCCATCTTTAAAAGTACCTGTTCATCCAGCTTTGCTTTTTTGGCAAATAAACGACGTTTTCGCGTATTGCGTCCAAATAACAAATAAAAAAAGAAGCCTATTACAGGGAAACCGCCTAATACTACGAGCCACGTTAGCGTTTGAGTTGGATGACGGTTTTCTAATGAAATAACAAGACCGATGAAAACAACACTAATCGTAATTAAGATACTTAGCACGCCGATAAATTTCCCGTCCCAATATCCTTTTGTAAAATAAAGTAGCGCAATGATACCAACAACAAAAATTAAAAGCTGTAATCTATTTTTCAACTTGTTTTCACCTATCCTAAAACCAATCTTTCGTCATTAACACCGGATCCATGTACCGTTATTATCCTCAAACTGGGGATTTTAACCCTACACTTTTCTCGTTCAGGAACTAGTTTCCTTCTTTCTCCACTTATGTTCGTTTCATACAAGCAGAGAGCTTTTCCCAAAATGAAGACAAAACAAAGACCGATTTCATATACATGAAATCGGCTGCTATTATCGTAAAGGAAAATACTGCTTTACTTGTTCAAGTGCATTTTCACTGATTAATTCTTTTCCATACTCCATTAAACGATGAACTGTTACGTTTGATTCATTTGCATATTCTAAAATGATACTTAAAATGTTATCAATTTCAGCTACAAAATCTTCATCGTCTGTAAACTCAACGTATAAATAATATTTTCCTTCAAACACGTACATGCTGTTGATGATATCATCTAACTCTAAATGGTGACTTAAGGAAATTAAATGTTCTAAGTCTTGAAAGCGTGCGACGAACTGTAGCCCTTCGTCTTCTATAATTTCTTCTTCAAAATCAGCTTTTTTATTTTGATTCGCTTGATGATCAAGTAACGCTTCAATTTTTCCATCTACAGGGATATCGATTTTATCATTTTCACCAACAGGTACTTCGAACTTTTGACCGTCTTTTGAAACTTGTGCTCTCGTTACAATAACTTCTAGCCCCTTCTCAAGCGCATGTACTTGAATCCAAAGAGGACCTTCTGCTACAAACTCTTCTTCTTGATGAATTTCGTCCATCATCTCCCAGAATAGTTCTTCACTGCGCTCTCGGCTAAACCAAATTTCATTGCGATCAAATCCACGTTCTTCAATATCTACGTAAGTGACAAAGAATTTTACTGTGTTTTCATTAATGCGTTCGATTTCCATTATCATCTCTCCCTTCGGAAAAATCAGTGAAGGTAATCCGGCCATTTCGAACATTACCCCTAAACGATGAAGGGACTATTTTACCCCCGTGTTAAAGCAATATTACATGTACTTTCTCACTTTGTAAAGCATTCTAACTTGGGATATACAAGCATACACTATTTGAGTGAACCTTGTATATCTATTTTATGACAAAATGCGAAAGAAAGGAAATAAAAAATACTCTGACAACTCATAGCCACCTTACACCTTACTTTGTTATATACATAATTTCTTTACCCTATGAACGCTTTTTGTTAAAAATGAACACAGATAAAGCAATATAAGCTACTTATCCTTACATATTGGGAGGGAAGACTATTGGATTTAGAATTAATAACCTCCATTCTTCTTATTATCGGTATCGATATTGTATTAGGTGGAGACAACGCTATTGTTATTGCCTTAGCAAGCCGCAACTTACCTGAATATCAGCGAAATAAAGCTATTTTTTTAGGGACTGGCTTAGCTGTGATCGTTCGCATTGTACTTACTATTTTAGCTGTTTATTTACTAACTATTCCTTACTTGCAGCTCATCGGCGGTTTTTTATTATTGATCATTGCCTTTAAGCTTCTTGTATCAGAAGGTGATGATGCATCTTCAATCCGTGCAGGTGTGACATTAGGCGCCGCTGTAAGAACGATTGTATTTGCTGATATTGTAATGGGACTAGATAATGTAATAGCTGTAGCAGGCGCAGCTCATGGAAATATTATCTTGGTTGTTACCGGATTACTCGTATCCGTCCCCATTATTGTTTGGGGAAGCAAGCTCATTTTGTATTTGATGGAGCGATTTCCCCTGCTCGTTTATGGTGGGGCAGCTATTTTAGCTTATACTGCTGGAAATATGATTGGGCATGAAAAGAACTTACATTCATTCTTTGCAGACCATACATCTCTAGGAACATTTATTCCGTTTATAACAATTGCTGTCGTGCTAATAAGCGGCATGGTTGTTAATAGCTTTCGTTCAACTAAATGATAAAGAAAAGGCCATACTAAACATTTTTATTTAGTATGGCCTTTTCTTTAGTTTAATGAGCACAGCAGTCTTTTATTCATAAAACACTTTGTACACTTAAAAAATAATCTCTGTGAGTAAAAAAAGAATAGATGGTACGAGTAAGCAACCAAGACCTGTATAAAATGTAGCTGTCATGGCTCCGTAAGGTACAAGTTTTACATCTGTCGCGGCTAAACCAGCTGCTACACCGCTCGTCGTCCCCATAACTCCTCCATAGATCATTGCTGTACGAGGGTTGTTTAATTTAATTTTCTTAGCAAATACCGGTGTTAAAATCATAACTGAAATGGATTTAATTAATCCTACTGCTATACTTAACGCGATAATATCAGAAGAGGCTCCAATCGCAGTTCCAGAAACCGGCCCCACAATATAGGTCACGGCTCCTCCTCCGATTGTGGTCAAAGTAACGGGATCTCTATATCCAAAACAAAGAGCAATAATTACACCTATTACAAAGGAATAGAAAACCCCAAAAAACAAGGCCGTAATACCGCTGATTCCCGTTTTTTTGACTTCGCTAAAATTGGCGCCGAATGCAGTAGCAATAATGGCAAAATCTCGCAGCATTCCTCCGCCCATTAAACCAATTCCTGAAAATAACTGTATATCAGAAATCCCTTTCTCTCCTCCTGTATTCACTCCACCGATATAAGCAAGGATTAATCCAAACATAATAGCAATAGCAGATCCGTGAACTCTTCCTTTTGTTAATTTATCTGATAAAAAATAAGCAATATACATGACAATCCCAATAATAGCAAATGCCGTAATCAGTCCGTTATTTTCTAATCCTTCTTTGATCATATTCATCATTTCATCTGCTCCTTAGGTAAAATAGAAAGCTCTATTTCTTGTTCTTTCACCTTCGCTTTCTCTCCTATTCTGCTGATAAATGGTATGGATAAAAAGCCTACTACGACTACTACCAACCCTGCAAGAAGCGCCATGCCTCCTCCATCAAGAGCAGCTACAACATTTTGCTGTGCAGACATTGCTACCACGATAGGAATATAAATACCTCCCCAAAAAGCAATGCCTTCTTCGGATTTTACTTGGAGCTTATTTTTCTTCTTTAAATAATCCACCGCTAGTACAAGAAGAAGCATAGATACCCCTACTCCTCCAACGTTGGCTTCTACTCCCATCAGCCCTCCTAATGCGTCCCCTACAACTACCCCTATCAACATGCAAATAGACAGCAGCGCTACACCGAAGATTATCATATTACTTCCTCCCTAACCCATCATTGAAAGCGTTTACTTTATGGTTTAAAAATAGTGTAAAGGAAAAAAGTTGAATAACCTATGCGTTTTTAGTTATATACTTATATCAAAAATGACATAATACAGTTTTTCTCTACTGTTCACTTTAGATTTATTCGAAAAAGAAATAAAAATCATGACATTTAGTCATGATTCTTATATGTATTCATGAGGTATACCGGAGGGTAAATGTTTAAAATAATCAATCACAAACTGCCTAAAGATTTGTTGTAAATCCGTCACGTAGCCTCCGTTGTTCCAAGCTAAAAAGATAGTACGTTCAAATGTTTCCTCTTCAATTTTCAGCAGTTTTACATCTTTCCCTGTAGAACCTCCCCAAGTTACTTCAGGAATAAAACCTATTCCTTGCTTCGCTCTAATCAAACCTCTCACTGTTGCTGGGTCATCGCTTTCAAACGTAATTTGAGGTACAAAATTCTGTTCCTTACAAATTACATCCGTTATTTTCCTTAGCTCTTTTCCTTTCTTTAGCACAATGAATTTCTCATTTTTAAGTTCATTTAACTTTACACGTGATTGCTTGGCTAAAGGATGATCAAGAGGCACTGCAAGCAAAATCGATTCACGGAGCAAAGGAGTATGTTCGATCTGACGGGTTGTTAATGGAAAAGCTGAAATACATAAATCAAAATCAGGCTGTGAATTAGAATTAGTCAAATGCTGCATCAGTCGAAAACGCACCTGAGGATATTGCTCCCGAAATCTGCTTAATAGCTCTGGAAGTAAATGTGAACTAGCTAATACAACAAGGCGAATTTCTTCACATGGATCGTTCGACATATCCTTTAGCTCGTGCTTTGCGTCTTCCAATGTTTTTAAAGCAAGTTCTACTTTGGCACAGAATGCTTTACCATACCGATTTAATTTAATGTATTTACCGTTTCGATCAAACAAACGAATGCCTAGCTCTTTTTCTAACTGTGAAATCGTTTTGCTGAGTGCAGGCTGAGATACGTATAGCTCTTCGGCAGCTTTACTGATATGTTCTAGTCTAGCAACTACTTGGAAATATTTTAGCTGTAAAAGCTCCAATCCGTTCACCACCACTTTTATGTGTTTAGTTACTCTCTTTCTTTACTAATTACATACATACTTCATTTTCCCTGCTATTTCGACAAAAAATAAGCAGCAGGGAGCCAGTGGCTCCCTGCTGCTTATTTTTTATATACCAACTTCAAGCAAACGTTACTTGGTTGGTTCCTTATTTAAATCTTAAACAGACAAATATAAAAATTAACCATTCACAAGTCTTTGAGCTTCGCGAAGTTGGAAAGTACGCACTTTACGTGGTAAGAAACGACGGATCTCGTCTTCATTGTAACCAACTTGTAGACGTTTTTCATCAATGATAATCGGACGGCGCAATAAGCCAGGATTTTGCTGAATTAATTCATACAAATCTTGCAAAGGCATAGCGTCTACCTGAACGTCTAGTTTTTGGAAAGTTTTCGAACGTGTTGAAATGATTTCATCTGTTCCATCTTCTGTCATACGTAAAATTTCTTTAATCTCGTCGATTGATAACGGCTCTGAAAAGATATTACGCTCTGTATATCCAATATCATTTTCCTCTAACCAAGCTTTCGCTTTACGACAAGATGTACAACTTGGTGATGTATATAATGTAACCATTTACTCCTTCACTCCTTCTATCATAATCGGTCATAACATTTAAAACATGAACTGTAAATCATGTTGTTTTATACAAACTTCAACGAGTGTAAATATTTAATGACTGATAATGAAAATCGATACTACTTTATAATTACTTTTAAAAAATAATATCTATTTGCATTATACTATAAACTTCATCGGAATGATATACTTTTTGAAGTGGACTAGTACATTAGTTCGTTCCTTCACTGTCATTATTTTCATTGCCGATTTTCTTCATTATTTATTTACCACACTACTATTACGAATAAACCTGTAGATTAGTTTCATTTTTTTATTATTTTTTTCTTTTACAAATTCCTGAAATTTTTCAGTCACTAAAAAAGCCTTGCAGAAGAACTGACTTTTCTGCAAAGCTTTTGAGATAACCTCTTATTTATTTAATAGCTGATGTGCTGCTTTTTCCTCGTCTCATTAAGATAGGATACAGTAACAGCCCGATTACAAATAAGCCAATACCTAAGAAAAATGTTTTTAAATCAGCTGTCCCTGTCTTAATCACCCAAAGTGAATAAATAAGTGCTAACGAGGCAATGATTCCGTCTTTTACTCGGGATCCTTTAATCGTGTCGTACGTCTCACCCGTCACAATAAGCTTTAATTGATAAACTGTCGTCACGAAATAAGGAACTAAATAAGCGAGAGTAGCTACAACAATAGCGAAATTATAGGCTTGCGAAACTGTACCTGAAATAGTCGCAAACAAAAACAACTGTGTTAAGCCATTTGTTAATGTTAGTGAGCGGGCTGGACTATTGTTCTGATTTGTTTTAGCAAACCACTGTGGAAACAACCCTGATTTTGCTGCTTGATAAGGAACTTCTGCACTAACAACAATCCATCCAACCGTAGAACCTAATAAAGAAATAAGTGCTAAAATGGCCATTACGTAAGCACCTTTATGTCCAATCACCATTTCTAACGTATCTACCAAAGGTTTTTGAGACTGCTGAAGCTGAGCTGTTGAAAGAATCCCCATAGCTAGAAGCGTAATCCCCACATAGATAACCATTGAGATCAATAATCCAAGCAGTGTTGCTTTCTTCACTACTTTTTGGGATTTTGCACGGTTAGATAACAGTACAGCCGATTCAATTCCGATAAACGCCCACAGCGTAGCAATGGCTGCCCCATTGACCTGACTTCCCAATCCTACATTTATACCCTTTGAATTAACAAATTCTGTACTGACCAGGTTGGATGCGCTAAATAGCGATAGCGCCACAACAATAAATAAACCGAACCCAATAATTTTAGCTGCCGTTGTGATAAAGTTAATATTACCGGCGCTATTGATATCTCGCTGCAAAATAGCTTGAATTCCCCATAGGACAATAGAACATACTAAAAACGTAATGAATTTTCCAGCTTCTAATTGAAAATCTCCAACTGAAAATAAAATATCCTTACTCTCCATTACTGGAAAGAACGTTGTTAAATATCCCGCAAACGATATGATGACAGATGCTGTTGCAGCCCAGTTGGCTGCCCAGTACCCCCAAGCCATGCTATACCCTGCTACTTTACCTGCTTTAGGCGATGAAAAAAGATTCGCCGCATAACTTTGAGGCCCTCCTTTTAATTCGGGCTTTCTCATGACTAAATTCCCGAATACAAGAGCAATCATGAACACGCCAAGACCTGTTGCAATCCAAGCAAGTGTTGAACCGACTGGACTTGATACGTTTGCTAAATTAGAAGGAAGCATAAATACTCCGCCGCCTACCATATTACCAACTACAAAGGCTGTTAAAAACCAAAGTCCCCATTTTTTATCTTTCATTTGCTGTGTCTCCTTTTGCTTTCTAAAAGCTTAAACTTTTGAGATAGAAAGCTCGATGCTAATCTATTAACACGTAATAATTATTTGTTTCTTCATTCATCTCTTCATTCGTTTAACAATATAATATATTAGCACACTAAAGCAAAAAGTGAAATAATAAATCCTTCATTTTCTTTTGGAAAAAAATGCGGCTGGGACACAACTACATCAATCTAAAGATGAACAAATGGGATATATGAGTTCGTATGAATCACCCTTGTTACACCGCTGCTAATTTCCGTACAAGACTTCGCTTTCCGCGAGCGGCCGGCGAGCCTCCTCGTTGCTTCCGCTCCTGCAGGTTCTCGCTTTTCCTCGGAGGAGTTTTCACCTTGCCCTCCAATCAACAGCTAGAAGCCCTACATACAGTAACCTACGTTAACAATCACCATAAAAAAATCCGAACGAGTTGGATTCTTAATCAAGAATTCAACTCGTTCGGATCTTCCTTCAACGAAATTACTTTTGTCCGAGCTTTATTTTTTATCTTTTATGAAAACCTTTTGAATAGTAGACAACAACCAATAAAACAAACCATACCGGACCTACAATAAGGGCGATTCTTGTATCAGAGGAAAAACCCATCACCACTACTACTCCCGCTAAGAAAGCAAGAGAGAGATATGACGTATACGGGAAAAACGGAAGCTTATATTTTAAATCACTTACTTGGTGATCCCTTAATCCCTTGCGGAAGCGAATTTGAGAAAGTAAAATAATTCCCCATGTCCAAATTGCTCCAATAGTAGCAATACTCGTCACCCAGGTGAACACCTTATCAGGAACAACATAGTTTAAGCCAACTCCGATTAGCAGTACAACAGCTGAAGCAATAACTGCTGCACCAGGCACGCCGCCTTTTGTTAAGTTGGCATAGCGTTTTGGAGCTTCCCCATGCTGAGCTAAATTAAATAACATACGGCCTGTACTAAAAATTCCACTGTTACAAGAAGATAAAGCCGCTGTTAACACTACAAAGTTTATAATCCCTGCTGCAGCGGGAATTCCAGCTTTATCAAATGTTAAAACAAACGGACTTCCTTGTGTTCCGATCTCTGGCCAAGGATAAATAGACATAATGACAAACAAAGCTCCGATGTAAAAAATCAAAATTCTCCATAGTACATTATCAATTGCTTTTGTTAATGTCTTTTCTGGATTTTTGACCTCTCCTGCTGTTACCCCAATCATTTCAATACCAAGGTAAGCAAACATAACCATTTGAAGTGATAAAAGAACACCTTTCATACCATTCGGGAAAAAGCCCCCGTGACTCCATAAATTACTGATTCCTGTTGCAATACCGCCATTTCCAATTCCAAAGATAATCATGCCTAGTCCAAGCACGATCATAAGGATAATCGTCACTACTTTAATAAGAGAAAACCAAAACTCTAGTTCGCCATATGCTTTTACAGCTAAAAAGTTAACCCCTGTCATAATAACGAGTGCTGCAAGTGCCCATATCCACTGAGGTACACCCGGGAACCAAAACTCCATATATACTCCAACAGCTGTAATTTCAGCCATACATGTAATAATCCACATAAACCAGTAGTTCCAGCCTGTTAAATAACCAGCAAGTGGTCCTAAATAATCGTTAGCATACTTACTAAAAGAACCTGCTACTGGATTTTGCACTGCCATTTCACCTAGCGCTCTCATAATAAAAAACATAACAAGACCACTGATTCCATACATGATAAGAATACCAGGACCCGCTAACCGAATAGCGGATGCAGAACCTAAAAACAATCCAACTCCGATAGCTGCACCTAAAGACATTAAGCTAATATGTCTTTCCTCAAGTCCACGGCTTAATTCTTTTTCTTGCGTGTTCCCTTGCATAATTCTCTCTCCTAACATATCCATTTCATTTAATAGCGATAGCGGCTACGTGTATAGCATTAACTTATTTTTCAGCTAAATAATTCTAGGCGGTATATGTATTAAAAATCTAATATTACAAGTTTCACACCTGCACTTTTATCGCTATCACATCTATAAAATACAATATTAAAAAAACTTTACTTTGTTCATTTTATCAAAAATCACAAAAAATGCGATAGTTTTTTGTGATTTCCACAAATAAACTTACGATATAAATGTAATAAAAACCATTTTTTACATTATATGTTCTTATTCTACTATAATTATCTAATTATTAAGAATAATCAATCGATTATTCTTCTATATTTTCAATTATAGATGCTTACTTTTCCCTAAAAAGGGTAAAGATAAGATAACTGTTTAAACACTATTACGAACATCATCATGAAAAGATCAGTAGGAGGGTGCTATGAATTGGTATGAAAAATTAAGTCAATATTTTCCCATTGAAGAAATGAAATCAAAGAAGCATATCGAAACTCTTTTACAAGAACGCAGCGATATTTATCATAAAAATGAAGGACCTCATCACGTATTAATGTACGTGGAAACAAACCAATTTATCTTTATCGATTACCTCTTTGTTTCAAAAGACGCTCGAGGTCAAGGGCTTGGCGGTAAATTAATTGATGAGTTAAAACAGCACAACAAACCAATTATCTTAGAAGTAGAGCCTGTAGACTATAAAGATTCAGACTCAGCAAAACGACTGCACTTTTATAAACGTGCAGACTTTAAGCATGCTCAAACAATTGGCTATAACCGTCGGTCATTAGCTACAAATGAAATTAACCAAATGGAAATTCTATATTGGTCTCCTACCTCTGAAACAGAGGAAAGCATTTTAAATAAAATGAAAAAAACGTACGAGTTAATTCATACGTACAAAGACAAAGAAATATACGGTGCGTCCTATCAGCCGGCAGATCAAGTGCTAAAAATTGATAAGAATCGTAAAGACGGCGATATCTTAGCAGATTTATAAAAAGAAGGTAGACATGCGTCTACCTTCTTTTTATATTTTTTGAATTATTATTCAACATATAACATTATTAACCACTTATATTCCTTTAGTTATAAGGTTTATACATAGATATTTTGTCTTAAATATAAAATTCTGAAAATTTTTAATAGTATTTTTCAATCCTTTACTGTATAATACCTGTAAAGCGCTAATGTTACTTGTTCTTACATGTTTTTTTGCAACTTGAAGCTTAGTGTTCTTTGATAATTAAATAAAAAACGACCTCGTTGTGAGATCGTTTTGTTATGTTGTATATGTGGCAAACTCTGCTTGAGAACAAGACACGTAGTGACCTGGAGATACTTCTCTAAGCTCCGGTTCTTCACCGTTATAGTCATGGATACTTGGATCATAAATTTTGCGCTGACGTGTTTTTTCACTGTCAGGATCGGGAAGCGGAATAGCTGAAAGCAATGCTTTTGTATATGGATGAACAGGGTTTCGATAAAGTTCATCACTTGGTGCAAGCTCTACAATCTTACCTCTGTACATAACGCCGATGCGGTCACTGATGTATTTTACCATTGACAAATCATGGGCGATAAATAAATATGTTAGTCCACGTTCACGCTGTAACTTCTTCATTAAGTTAACAACTTGAGCTTGTATAGATACGTCCAAAGCTGAGATTGGTTCATCTGCGATGATAAAATCAGGTTCTACTGCCAGTGCTCTTGCGATACCGATACGCTGACGCTGGCCGCCACTAAACTCATGTGGATAGCGATTGGCATGTTCTTTGTTAAGCCCGACTGTTTCAAGAAGCTCGTGAACCTTTGCCATACGCTCTTTTTTAGTCTTAGCTAAACCGTGAATGTCAATGCCTTCTGCTATGATATCTGCTACGGTCATACGAGGGTTAAGCGACGCATATGGATCTTGGAAAATCATTTGCATTTTACGATTGAATTTTTTAAGCTCTGAGCGGGATTTGCGACCATGTACATTTTCGCCATTAAATAGCACCTCACCGCTAGTAGCATCGTATAAACGAATAATCGTTCTGCCTGTCGTTGACTTTCCACAACCGGATTCACCTACAAGCCCTAATGTTTCTCCGCGGAAGATGTCAAACGTCAGACCATCAACTGCTTTAATTGTTCCTTTACTTGTGAAAAAATGTTGCTTTAAGCCTTTAATCTCTAATAATTTATCTGTCATATTATTCACCATCCTTCGCTACGAGTACAGGTGTGCTGTATACATTATCAACTTTACGCATGCGGCGCTGAACTGAAGCAGGCGGCTCTACTTTTGGTGCATCGGGATGTAACAGCCATGTTTTCGCATAGTGCGTATCAGATATTTTGAACATTGGAGGTTCTTGCTCAAAATCAATTTTCATTGCGTATGGATTTCGCGCTGCAAATGCATCTCCCTTTGGAGGATTCGTTAAATCTGGCGGCGTTCCAGGAATAGCAGCAAGCTCTTCTTCTGCCTCGTTATCTAAGCTTGGCATAGAAGCTAGCAGTCCCCATGTATACGGATGTTTTGGATCGTAAAACACTTCATCCACTGTGCCGGTTTCAACAATTTGACCAGCGTACATAACGGCTACTCGATCTGCTACATTTGCTACTACACCAAGATCATGGGTAATAAAGATAATAGATGTATCCGTTTTTTTCTGAATGTCTTTCATCAACTCTAAAATTTGAGCTTGAATTGTTACATCAAGCGCCGTTGTTGGTTCATCAGCGATCAAGAGTTTCGGATTAGAAGCAAGAGCCATTGCAATAACAACACGCTGTCTCATCCCGCCGCTGAATTCATGCGGATATTGATTCACACGCTGTTCTGGAAAAGGAATTCCTACAAGCGTTAATAACTCGACTGCCCTTTTTTTTGCTTCTGCTTTAGATACTTTGGAATGCTTGATTACGACTTCACCAATTTGAGCCCCAACTTTCATCGTTGGATTCAAGGAAGTCATCGGATCTTGGAAGATCATACCGATATCTTTACCGCGAATAGCTTCCATTTCTTTATCCGTTTTCTTAGCTAAATCAATACCGTCAAACAGCATTTCACCGCTTTTGATTCGGCCAGGAGGCATCGGAATAAGGCGCATGATCGTTTGTGAAGTTACACTTTTACCAGATCCTGACTCACCAACAATTGCTAAAGTTTCACCTTTATTTAAGTGGAAGTTAACGCCGCGAACAGCTTGAACTTCTCCGCCATATGTTTTAAATGATACAGCTAAATTTTTTACTTCTAATAAACGTGACATATGAGTCCACTTCCTTACTTACGTAGTTTTGGATCTAACGCATCTCGTAATCCATCACCAATTACGTTGAACGCTAAGATTGTTAAACAGATAAACAAACCTGGGAAAAATAAGCGCCAAGGATAGTATTCCAAAGCAGGTAAGCCTTCTGAAGCCATTGTTCCCCAGCTTGCAAGCGGTGCCGGAACGCCTAGTCCCAAGTAGCTTAAAAATGCTTCTGTAAAGATTGCTGAAGGAATCGTTAGTGTCATTGTTACTAAAATTGGACCTGTTGCGTTAGGAATAAGATGTTTAAATAAAATACGTTTTGTTGTTGCTCCTAATGTTTGTGAAGCCATTACGTACTCTTGATTTTTCAACTGCAATACTTGTCCACGTACAATACGGGCCATGTTAATCCAGCCGGTAATGGTCATCGCCAAAATCATCGTGCCTAACCCTTGGCCAAGCATAACCATTAAAATAATAACCAGTAAAAGGTAAGGAACACCATATAAGATATCCGCAACACGCATCATTGTTTCATCCGTACGGCCGCCGCGGTATCCAGAGATGCTTCCCCAAACTACGCCGATGAATAAATCAATTAGAGCTGCTGCTAATCCGATAAATAATGAAATACGAGCGCCTTCCCACGTACGAGCAAAAACATCACGCCCTAATTCATCTGTACCGAACCAGTGCTCAGAAGATGGAGCCTGATTGGCATTCAGTAAATCATTGGTTGCATAATCATATTTCACCATCAATGGACCAAATATAGCCATAAAAACAAGGAGAACCATTAGTACTACACCAAACATAGCAAGCTTATTTTTGCGAAAACGAATAAAAACATCTTGCCAGAATGAAAGACTCGGTTTTTCAATCTTTTCTGCCTGAGCGCGGTCAATCCCTGCTGTTTCAAACATTTCTTTAGGAATTTTCGGAAGTTGCTGCATAGTTACTCTCCTTTCTTAGCACCTGTAAGTTTAATTCGAGGGTCAATGAAGCCGTATGCAATATCTACAAGCAAGATACAAAAAAGTAGTAAAATACTGTAGAACACCGTTACGCCCATAATCGTTGTATAATCTCGGTTTGAGATACTGAGTACAAAGTGTGAACCTAATCCCGGGATACCAAATATCTTTTCAATAACAAAGCTACCCGTTAAAATCCCTGCTACTAAAGGCCCCATATAGGATACAACTGGAAGCATCGCATTTCTCATGGCGTGTTTAACTGTAATAACGCCTCTGCTTAAACCTTTTGCTTTTGCTGTACGAATATAATCATTGCTTAATACTTCAAGCATACTCGAACGAGTTAATCGTGCGATAAACGCCATAGGGGTTGAAGCAAGCGCAAGAGCTGGTAACACCGTGTGTGCCCAAGATTCCCAGCGTGCAACCGGAAAAATTTGTAGTTTCATAGCCAAAACGTATTGTAATACCGCTGCCATGATAAAACTCGGAACTGAGATTCCTAGAACTGCAATAACCATCGCCGTGTAATCTTGCCACTTATTATGTTTTAAAGCAGCAATAACACCAAGTACTACCCCAATAGCAATTGCTATTAAAATAGCTTCCATCCCTAGCATGAATGAAACAGGGAAGCCGCCGTTAATCAAATCATTTACCGTTTGGCCTTTATATTTGAAAGATGGACCAAAATCCCACTTTAAAATTGATGTTAAATAATCAAAGTACTGATGGTACCAAGGCTGGTCTAAACCGTAATACTGATTTAGATTTTTTTGAATTTCAGGGGGAAGCTGCTTTTCTGATGTGAATGGACCTCCTGGAACAGCACGCATTAAGAAAAAGGTCGCTGTTACGATCAGCCATAATGATAGAAACATATAAATAAGTCGTTTTCCTATATATTTGAACACCCTGACACACCTCCATATTTTTACAAAATTCGCGCACAAGAAAGAAAAGTATATGGAGCACCAGGCCCCATATACCCTTTGTCACAATTGATGTTACTTACTCAAAATGAGCCCACTTAATCTGAATGTCTCCAAGTCCAGACATCACAACATCTTTCAGCTGCTTGTCTTGTACCCAAGCGTTTGTATAGAAGTAGATTGGTGCCACTGGCATTTCATCCATGAAAATACCTTCTGCTTTTTTCAACATTTCCAGACGTTTTTTAGGATCTGTTTCTTTTTGAGAGTCAATTAATAACTTTTTATATTCTGGGTTTTCCCAGTTTGTATCATTGTTTCCACCTTTTTTATCACGGAATAATTCTAAGAAGTTGATTGGATCGTTAAAATCTCCTAACCAGCCCATACGTCCAACTTGATAATCTCCTTGGTGTAATTTTTCAATGTAAACAGCCCACTCAGAGTTGTCTAACTGTACTTTAATACCAAGGTTTTTCTTCCACATATCTTGAACAGCTTGTGCAATTTTTGCATGTTTTTCATCCGTGTTGTATGAAACCTTAATTGCTGGTAGTTCTGAAGCATCTTTAAGGCCCATTTCTTTCAAGCCTTTTTCTAAATATTCTTTTGCTTTTTTCACATCGTTGTCTTTGAAGTAACCTTTTTTGTTATCTTCAAACATTGTTGGTGGTACAGCCGCCATCGCTGGAACTGAACCGTCTTTTGTAATTTGTTCTGTAATACCTTTACGATCAATTGCATAAGCTAATGCTTTACGAATGTTCACGTTGTCTAAAGGTTTTTGTTCTGTATTAAACTTGTACCAGTAAGTACCTGCAATCTCTTGAATGTTTAATGAACCGTCTTTCTTTAATTCAGGAAGTGCATCAGCCGGTAATTGACCAGTAGGCATACCCGCCCAGTCTAACTCACCGTTTTTAAACATTGAAAGTTCAGTGTTATTATCATTGATCATGTACATTTCAACTTTTTTAAGTTTTACAGCATCTTTATCCCAATAGTTTTCATTAGGAACTAACTCGATTTTGTCATTATGTTTCCAAGCTTTAAGCTTGAAAGGACCGTTTGACGTATAGTTTTCGCCTGCATTTGTGTACCATTTTTCATTTGATTCAGCAATTTTCGTATTCACTGGGAAGTACGTATAAAAAGCTGTTAATTCTAAGAAATATGGCGTTGGGTTTTCTAATGTTACTTCAAGCGTTTTATCATCTGTTGCTTTAACGGCAACATCCTCTAATGAACCTTTTCCTTCATTGGCAGCTTGTGCATTTTTAACATAGTATAATTGATATGCATATTGAGATTCGTTTTTAGGATCTAACGCCCATTTCCATGCATATTCGAAATCTTTTGCTGTTACAGGGTCACCATTTGACCATTTTGCATCGTCGCGAATCGTAAACGTATATTTAGTTTGGTCATCGCTGACCTTCACATCTTTCGCCATTGCATTTTCAGGTTTTCCATCTTTACCGATACGAGTTAAACCTTCAAATGTTTGTAATAATACGTTTGATGACGTTGAATCATTAGCTAAGCCTGGGTTTAGTGAAAAAGGCTCAGTTTTAATGTTTACGCGAAGCTCTTGCTCTTTTTTCTTGTCGCCGCCATCACTGCTAGCATTTTCACTGCCACCAGATTCTTTGTTAAATCCACATGCAGCTAAAAACAAGCTCATTACAAGCAGCAAACTGAAAAGAATCGACAACCTTTTCTTCATTGCGTGTTACCCCCTATTAAGTTTTGTTTGTGTGGCAACCATATTTTTTTGATATGCACTAATTTCTTAATCCTCTTTCAATACAAAATAATCAGTTATTTTTTCACGTAGTAGAGCGTTAAAGACCTCGCTGCAAAATTATTCTTCTACCCTATGAAACTGTCATCAATTGTTTACATGCTGTAAATCCAATGTATGCGCTTAATATGTAGAAGACTCATTCATTACAAAATTCGCTAATTGAAACAAAACATTGTCTATTTTGTGTTTTCTGAAAAATTAAGAAATTGTAATACCTTTGTAAAAAATATGTTTGTTACGCCTATTATAAATATTTTAAAAATTTATTGCAATACTATTATTTAATGGTATTTTTTTGTCATGAGGGAAAAAACCTTATCTTATAAGGATTGTGCCTACTTGTCAGACTTCTAAAATCTTTTTTGTAGTATAGGTATTACGATAGTATTACAAAGCTATTAGAAATACTAAATAAAAGATTTTTACCAAATCCTCCACCAAATTTTCATCAAGAAATGCTTTAATTAAAAGGTTCTTGTCTTTTTTTGCCGCTGAAAAATTCCAGTAAATTGTCTTATAAAACTTTTTAGCGATAAGATGTTTAAATTCCTGCTTTTTCGCGTTATAATAACGAATAACTATATAATTAAAGCTGTGAAAAAGAGTAGTATGCAGAATTTTCATTTTTAGAGAGTTTGTGGCTGGTGAGAACAAACATTGAAACCTGCAGAATGGACTTTGGAGCTTTCAAGTGCAAAGCTTGAACGTTGACCTCAACGTTATATGAATAAAGATAGTTCACAATTATGTGTGCTAATTAGGGTGGCAACGCGGTCCATTCGCCCCTAGCTTATGCTAGGAGCGGATGGGCCTTTTTATGTTGTATTCGTAAATTAGCATCATATATGTGCAGATGAAAGGAAGATTTGATGAAAACAATTTTTTCAGGTATTCAACCAAGCGGTACAATCACTTTAGGTAACTACATTGGAGCGATGAAGCAATTTGTTGAACTTCAACATGACTATAACTGTCATTTTTGTATTGTAGATCAGCATGCGATTACAACGCCTCAAGATCGTTTAGCACTTCGTAAAAACATTCGCAGCCTTGCTGCTCTGTATGTAGCGGTAGGAATTGATCCAGCAAAATCGACTTTATTTATTCAATCGGAAGTACCTGCCCACACAGAAGCGGGATGGATGTTACAGTGCGTAGCGTATATCGGTGAACTTGAACGTATGACTCAGTTTAAAGATAAGTCCGCTGGAAAAGAAGCAGTATCAGCAGGATTACTAACTTATCCTCCATTAATGGCAGCGGATATTCTTTTATACAACACCGATTTGGTTCCAGTTGGTGAAGATCAAAAGCAGCATTTAGAATTAACGCGTGACTTAGCTGAGCGCTTTAACAAAAAATACAATGATATCTTCACTATTCCTGAAGTACGTATTCCAAAAGTGGGAGCACGCGTCATGTCTCTTCAAGATCCTACGAAAAAAATGAGCAAGTCCGATCCAAACCAAAAAGCTTTCATTACGCTCTTGGATGACGCAAAAACAATTGAAAAGAAAATCAAAAGTGCCGTAACAGATTCAGAAGGTATTGTTCGCTATGATAAAGAAAATAAGCCAGGTATTTCAAACTTATTAAGTATTTATTCAATCCTAGCCAATAAATCGATCGAAGACATTGAAGCAATGTACGAAGGCAAAGGTTATGGTGACTTTAAAGCTGACACAGCTAAAGTGGTAGCTGAAGCACTCGCTCCAATTCAAGAAAGATATTATGAATTAGTTGATTCTAGCGAGCTAGATGATATTTTAGATCAAGGTGCCGATAAAGCAAATGCAACGGCTAATAAAATGCTTCGCAAAATGCGAAACGCAATGGGAATTGGCCGTAAACGTTAAAAAAACGACTGCTATGCAGTCGTTTTTTTTAATTAACTTTTGGCTCTTGTTCAATTTCCCAAAGTTTCTCAAAGAAAGGTTGTCCTTTTACTAAGCGCTCGCATAATAATTTATGCTTCGGTGACCACCCTGACTTCGTTTCATCGTATAGCTGACTCCATACGTCTTGAAACGACATCTCTTGAATGTCTTCGTATTTCGTTGGATTCCACTCCGTGTACCAGTAGCGGATTTGAGCTGTATTTTTTGTGGTATGTAGCTGATCAAGTGCCATAAATAACAGCTGTTTTAGCTGACGTTCTTTACGTGTTAGTCCTCTCATCGTTTCAGGAGACGGTGAAAGAATATGATGCTCTTTTTTATTTAGCTCGTCTTCACTGAACTTATATTCTAGCTCTTCTTGATCCGCAATCATCTCATAGACTAACTGTTCCTGTCTTGGAATTAAGCGGCTTTTTCGAATCGGAATATGATATCCCATCGTATCAATTGCTAAAATATTCGTTCCATCTGTAACGATAAAACAATATTCAACCTGCGTGCGTTCATGATTTTTCCGAATGTATGCTTTCTGATAGACATCTTGTAGTAGTTGTTGAGGTAGCTCGGAAAGATCATTTTCAATGTAATGAAATAAAAGCGGATTTACTTTTAATAACGGTGCTTGATCGAGCAGTTCTACACAATCGTCTTTTCTCCACTCATGGAAATGACACACATTATAACCGTTTTCTTCGCCTTCAAACCAATTAACCCATACATCATGAAGATATAGCATAATTTACCCCTCACTTACTATCTGTTTGTTATCCATCAGTATAGGCAGAGAAAGGAATTTTTATTCCAAATGATGTTATTTTTCTAAAAATTAATTGTAAAATACCTTCGTTTTTGGCTATTATTCAAATGCACTTATTTCGAAGCACAGATATAACGCCAGTGCTAAGGATTCCTAAAGGCTTCATGAGCTATATCCACCCCTATAAGCAGAAAAAAATCCGAGTTTCTTCTATAGTAATAGGTTTGTCAGAAGGTCTGACAAACCTAAAAAAATCTATCACACTTTTGTGATAGATTTTTAACGAAGAGATTTTGGATTCAAAGCATCTTTTAATCCTTCACCAATGAAGTTGATAGCTAGGATTGTAAATGTAATAGCTAAACCTGGCGGAACCCACATCCAAGGCTTATTCTGCAGCACATCTGATTCCCTTGCTTCTGTCAGCATATTCCCCCAGCTTGGCGTATCAGCCGGCACGCCAAAACCGATAAAGCTAATCGCTGACTCAAACACAATAAGGATAGCCATCTGCAAACTGGCTTGAACCACAATCGTTGAAAACACATTTGGCAGCAAATGTTTAAAGATGATTTTAAACGGGCTGCACCCAATGGAAATAGCTGAAAGCACATATTCATTTTCTTTTTCAGCCAAGACTTTGCTTCGAACCAGCCGGGCCGTACTTCCCCAGCTTAGGAAACTAACAACTAGGATGAGCGTCCAAACGCCTGAGATCTTTCCAATTAGGATTGTATTTAACACTACAACGAAAACAATTAGCGGAAAGTTTAATACAAAGTCTGTAAAACGCATTAAGAATTGATCCACTTTGCCCCCGTAATAACCCGCAATCGAACCAATAAGAGTTCCGATTAAAATAACGAGCGTTGTACAAGCAACTCCAATCAGTAACGAAGTTCTTCCTCCATACAGCGTACGTGCAAATACGTCTCGCCCATTAGTATCCGTTCCAAACCAATGCTCACTAGAAGGCGCTAGATTCATCGCCATATAGTCAATACGTGTAATATCTGCTTTTGTAAGCAGCGGTGCAAAAATGGCAAGAAGCGTAATCACAATCATAAAAGCTAAACTTATCATGGCCAGTTTATTTTTAACAAACTTCTTTCGCGCAATCGCCCATGGAGAAAGATTTTTAGGAGCTTTCATATTCACTTCTGGCTGTGCATCTTTTTTCGTTACAATTTCCATACTTTCTCCTCCTAATCCAAACGAATACGCGGATCTGCTACGCCGTATAACAAATCAGCAACTAGATTCCCAACCAGTGTTAAAATTGAAAACAACATTGTAAGCGACATCATAACTGAATAGTCACGCGTTGCTACAGAGTCAACAAACAACTTTCCAATTCCTGGATACGTAAAGATCGTCTCTGTAATGATAGAACCGCTAATGATTGTTACAAGATCAAACCCTAAAAACGTAATAAGCGGAATCATTGAGTTGCGTAAGATATGAACATTATAAATTTTAGATTCTTTTGTCCCTTTTGCTCTAGCAGTGCGCACAAAATCTTTGCGACTGTTTTCAATAATATCATTGCGCAAAAACTGGGTATACTGCGCGGTCGACATCAAACCAAGAATCAGCGCGGGTAATATAACGTGATGAATTCTACTTTGAATAAATTCCCATGATCCCTCTTTCAGTCCTACTTCAACAGAACCGCTAAATGGAAACCAACCTAACTGAAAGGAAAATAAATAAATGCCTACGATCCCTGCGATAAACGATGGAACCGCTAATGCAAAGTAATTATATCCTGCAATAAAGTTATCTGCTAAGGTATACGGTTTTCTTCCTGCATACATACCTAAAATAAATGCAAACACATACGTAATCAAAAGCGAAGTCAAAGCTAAAAAGATAGTATTAGGCATACGCTCTAAAATAATATCTAATGTCGGTAACTTATGAGTTGTTGACTTTCCTAAATCTCCTTGTGCCACTCCCTTTACCCAGTTCCAATATTGAACGTAGATAGGATCGTTATATCCTAGCTTATCACGCATTTCCTCAATGTATTTTGGATCTGTATTACTAGGGTTGATTTCTCCCCCAAAAGGGTCCCCTGGCATCATTTTTGCCAGGGAAAACACAACAAAGGAGATCAGAATCAACATTGGAATCATCCCTAAAATACGTCTTAGTGAGTATTGCAGCATCGTTGACTCTCCTTTACATGTAAAATACTTATTCCGTTACAGACCATTTCTCCGGATCTACAACTACCGTTGATGGATCTAGAGTTACGTTTTTCACACGCTTATTCACAGCATAAATATTGATGTTTTCCCATAAAGGAAGTGCTGGCAGCTGCTCATTAAAGAATTTTTGCCATTTTACATATACACCTTTACGGTATTTATCATCAAATGATTTTTCACTCAAACCGTCTTTAAGCATTTCATCAGATTCCTTATTTACCCAACGTCCATAGTTCCATTCAGCATCAGAGCTCCATAATCCTGTAGGATCTGGATCTGAACCAGTGTCCCAAGAACCAAAGAACGCTTCTAACGCCTTATCGTCGTTATCTTTCATTTCATTGTACAAGTTAAATTCAACAAGTGAACCCGTTGCTAATTTTGTTTTAATACCAATATCATTCCATGCTTGCATTATAGCCTTCGCACGACCCTCGAAGTTGGCTGGACCAGCATAGTGACCGAATGAGATCGTAAATGGTTTTCCGTTTGGATCTTCTACAAAACCATCATTATTCTTATCTTTATAACCAGCTTCAGCTAATAATTTTTTAGCCTTTTCTGGACTATACTTGTACTTTGTTAAATCTTTTTGGTCAGCAGCAATCCAAAATACAGATGGAATAACTGTGTTAGAAACAACCGCTTTATCGTTCATAAATGCTTTTACCATTGCTTTTCTATCTATTGCATAAAGCAATGCTTGACGAAGTTTTAGATCTTTGAACTTTTCGTAATCATCTACGTTTTTACCAGCTTTTTGATCACGATGTCCAAATCGTAGACCAATATACGAATAACTAGTTGATTTCCCTTCCAAAAAGTCTAAGTTTTCTGCTTTTTCAACTTGCCCTAGATCAGCTGGGCGAACATCCATAATGTCGACATCGCCTTTTTTCAATGCTCCGGCGGAAACAGATGGATCCAGTACTTTTACAACAACACCATCAAGGTGAGGTTTACCATTCCAATAATCATCATTACGTTCCATTTGGACATATTCACTTGCTACCACTTTTTTCACTTTAAACGGTCCAACACCAATAGGCTCTTTACGAACTTGTTTGGACTCTGCAAGATCTTTTACAGCAATTCCTTCATAGTACTTTTTCGGCATTGGATACGGCCACAAATTGTCTAAGTTATTTACACGAACTTCTTTAAACGTTACTTTAAATGTTTGTGGATCTACTACTTCAACTCCGGAAATAGAATCCGCTTTGCCGTCGTGATATTCTTGAGCGCCTTTAATGTGCTCAACGTTTACATAGCGTGGACCTGTATAGTCTTTATCGGCAATCGTTTCATACGTATATTTAAAATCATCTGCACTTAATGGATCTCCATTATGCCACTTAATCCCCTTTTTTAATTTAAACGTGTAAGTTAGTTTATCACCACTCACATCCCAAGTAGCTAAGTCAGATTTAATCTTTAATTTCTTATCATAAGTAAAGAGACCTTCATTGATAAATTCTAAGATTTGGCTATCATATGCACTACCATACAATGCGTACTCAAAAAGCCCTTCCGGCGCTCCATCAATCCCATACGTAATCGTCCCGCCATCTTTTGGCTTGTCTGTTTTTGCACCTGCAGTTTTTGTTTCTCCGCCTTCTTTATTACTAGAAGATGAAGAACTGCTTCCACCGCTGCATGCCGCTAGAAAAAGCGATAGCACAAGCAAAATGGAAACAAGTGATAAAAACGATTTCTTTTTCATCATGACGTTCCCCCTATTTAACTAATAATCTGTTCGTATGTAGCTTTTACGAGTTATATAAATGGCAAGCTACTTGATGGCCAGGTCTCACCTCCTTTAAGGCAGGTTTCGTTTGGCTGCACTCTGCCATTGCATGTATACAGCGAGGATGAAACGCACAGCCTTTTGGCGGATCAATTGGACTTGGCACATCTCCCTGCAAAATAATACGTTGTTTTTTCTTTCGTGGATCTGGTTCAGGTATAGCCGATACAAGTGCTTGCGTATAAGGGTGCAATGGCTCTGCGTATAGACTTTTCTTATCAGCAATTTCCACTAAACCGCCTAGGTACATAACGCCGATACGGTCACTCATATGTTTAACAACACTCAAATCATGGGCAATAAATAAAAAGGTTAGGTCGAATTCTTGTTGAAGTTCTTTTAGAAGGTTTAAAACTTGTGATTGGACAGAAACGTCGAGTGCCGATACCGGTTCATCAGCAATAATAAGTTTTGGACGAAGTGCAAGTGCACGTGCAATTCCAATCCGCTGACGCTGTCCACCGGAAAATTCGTGAGGATATTTATAGTATGCATCTTCCGGTAACCCTACTTTTGTAAGTAGATTCATAACTTCTGATTTTAATTGATTGGTTGATTTTCCTGTAAAATTCCGAATTGGTTCAGAAATAACATCTCCAACCATTTGCATTGGATTGAGGGAAGCATAGGGATCTTGAAAAACCATTTGAAAATCTTGTCTAATTTTACGGAGAGAAGTTCCTTTTGCTTCTGTGATATCTTTACCATCGAAAATAATTTTTCCGCTAGTTGGTTCCAATAGTCTTAGAATCGTTCTTCCTGCCGTGGATTTTCCACAGCCAGATTCTCCTACTAGACCGAGCGTTTCTCCTTTTCGAATTGCAAAAGAAATACCATCAACTGCTTTTACATCACCAATTTTCTTTCGAAAAAATCCGCCGTGAATAGGATAGTAGGTTTTTAAATGCTGAACTTCTAGCAATACATCTTTCACCGCTTTAGTCATTAGCTTGTCTTCACTCCTTTTGACGGATAGCTATTTTTATACAGCAGACATGCGACATCATGCCCCTGTGAATCCTGGCGAAGAACAGGCGTAACGGAACTGCAGTCTTCCATTGCATGAGGACATCGGTTAACGAAACGACAGCCTGTCCGCGGCATGTTTACAAGAGAAGGCACAATTCCTTTGATCGTATTTAATACTTCTACATCATCTTCCATGCGTGGAATTGAGTGAAGAAGCGCTTTCGTGTACGGATGTTTCGGGGCATAAAATAACGTATCAACATCTGTATGTTCCACAATTTTTCCGCCATACATGACAATCACTTCATCACACATCTCAGCAACTACTCCTAAATCATGTGTAATCATAATAATAGACATATCATTGCTTTCTTGAATTTCTTTTAGCAATTCTAAAATTTGAGCTTGAACCGTAACATCTAGGGCCGTGGTCGGCTCATCAGCAATTAAAAGTTTAGGCTGACAAGCTACCGCCATGGCAATCATGACACGCTGCCTCATTCCTCCTGACAGCTGATGCGGATATTCATCGATGAGCTTTTCGGATCTCGAAATACCAACGCTTTTTAAAAGCGCAATGCTTTTTTCACGCGCTTCCGCTTTCGATATATTCATATGGTTAAACAATACTTCCTGCAGCTGATACCCAATGGTTAACACAGGATTAAGGGATGTCATCGGTTCTTGGAAAATCATTGAGATGTCTTTCCCCCGAACATCATTCATCTCATCTTCTGATAAGTGCGTAAGATTCTTTCCGTTAAATAAAACGCTTCCGCTTCTAATTTGACTATTTACTTTAGGTAATAGTCCAATAACGGATAAAGACAATACGCTTTTTCCACAGCCAGATTCTCCGACAACTCCTACAATTCGCTTTCGTCCGACTTGAAACGACACGTCGTCCACAGCATTATGCCAGGAATCATTAATGGAAAAAGCAGTTTGTAAATTTTTCACTTCTAGTAAAGGTGTTGATTCGACGGGCTTTTTATCCATTTATAGTACACACCTCATTTTTCTAAAAATTGTTATATTTGAATAAGATATTATTACAATTTCATTACAAAATCAATATATTTTGAAAATTAATTATATTTTTTATTTTTAAAATAATAATTTTCGAATATCTCTTCGGCACTTTAACGCATAAACCTCCTAATTTTTTGTTGAAAATAGGATAAAATTTACTATTTTTATTTTTAGGTATATAGAACTTGTTTTTTTACAGTTGGAACGCAGATTTTTTTAAGATAGTATTGGTGCTAAGAGGAAGCAGCTGGGTAGTAGTTAGAGTGTGAGGCTTCATACATGAAGTAACAAGATGATAACCAATATTGTAGCCCATCATTTCTGGATACCAATTTTGGCCGAATAACAGTTGATCATATTTTTTTTCGTCAGCGCGCAGATTGTAATAAGGTTTAACATGCTTTTCCCACATTTTTTTAGCTTCTTCAATGGTATAATAATTTGTCCAAGGAGCTAAATATTTTTTACCACAATACTCCTCTACAGCTCTTTCAGCTAACCCTTCCATCATCATAGCGTCTAACAAAGTAATCGTTTCATCAGATTTATTAATGGCTTTTAGCCTGCAAACGTGATGGTATTCATGGGTAAGTACCGCTAACATTTCTTCATCGGATGTATGACTTGTCATAAATACAAATAATTTATCGGTAAAAGCGACACCTGCTCTTCCATTAAATTCACGCTGCATTTTTCGATTTCTAGGATTGCTTGGAAGCACTAGCACCGCTACATCGGGTCCATTCCATGCTTTTTTAAGCTTTTCATAATGTGCTTTAACTTTCTTCCAAACCTGTCTTTTCTTCATTTCTTCTAATTCTTTTATAAACATTAAAGAAGGCGGACACATTCCATAGTTAAAAAGTAATTCCATATATTCTTTTTCTTTTAATTTCTTAAAATAGCGCGCAAGATAACGGCTTATTTCTTTCGGCTCCGTCCAAGTAGAAGTTGAAACAATCGGCATGTTTTCCCCACACTTTCTTCATCCTTTTGTTTCATGATATGTTCACAGCTACTCTTTTGGTTATTAAAAATAAAAAAAATTCTAGGCATCAGCCTAGAATTTTTCATTATGCTTCGTATTTTTTAAAGATGATTGTTGCATTGTGACCGCCAAATCCAAGTGAGTTGCTTAGCACCGCTTTTACTTCTTGCTTACGGGCTTTGTTTGGAATGTAGTCTAAATCGCACTCTTCATCAGGTGTTTGATAGTTAATTGTTGGAGGAAGAATACCGTCTTGAATTGCCTTCACACTAAAAATAGCTTCTACTCCGCCAGCAGCTCCTAACAAGTGGCCAGTCATTGACTTTGTTGAACTAATTGCTACTTTTTGAGCGTGGTCACCAAATACTTCTTTAATAGCCATTGTTTCAAATTTATCATTGTATCCTGTACTTGTACCGTGAGCATTGATGTAATCAATATCACTTGGCTGTAGGCCTGCATCTTCAATGGCATGACGCATTGCACGAACGCCGCCTTCTCCTCCTGGAGCTGGCGCTGTGATATGGTGAGCATCTCCTGTTGAACCATAGCCCACAATTTCAGCATAAATACGTGCGCCGCGCGCTAGTGCATGTTCAAGCTCTTCAAGCACAATAACACCCGCACCTTCTCCCATAACGAAGCCGTCGCGGTCTTTATCAAACGGACGAGATGCTGTTGCAGGATCTGGATTTGTAGAAAGTGCTTTATTCGCACAGAAACCAGCAATAGATAAACGCGTGATTGGCGCTTCCGTACCGCCCGTCACCATCACGTCTGCATCTCCGCGTTGAATGACTTTAAACGCATCACCAATAGAGTTTGTACCTGTTGCACATGCCGTTACCGTACAAGAGTTCACGCCTTTCGCCCCTAAAGCAATAGAAACTTGTCCTGTTGCCATATCAGGAATCATCATCGGAATGAAAAATGGACTTACACGGCGGGCACCTTTTTCTAATAACGTTGAATATTGGTTTTCAAACGTTTCCATACCGCCAATTCCAGAACCAATCCAAACGCCGACGTTTGGAGCAATTTCTTCTGTAATAGTCAAATCCGCATCTTTAACAGCCGCCAATGCAGCTACCATTGCATATTGAGTAAAGCGATCCATCTTACGAGCCTCTTTGCGATCAATAAAATCTTCCACGTTAAAATCTTTTACTTCAGCTGCTACTTTAGCCGGGAATTCATCTGCATCTAGTCTTGTTAAAGGACCAACGCCAGACACGCCTGCTACTGCGTTTTTCCAAGCTGTTTCTACGTCATTTCCAATTGGTGTAAGCCCACCAAGTCCTGTTACAACTACACGTTTTTTATTCATCGTACATTCATCTCCTTCAGTTGCTTTAAAAATGTAGTGTTATTTTCCCCATCTAATAGCAATAGCTCCCCATGTTAAGCCGCCTCCGAAGCCAACCATTACAATTAAATCATCATCTTGAATTTTCCCTGCTTCAAGTTCATGAACAATTGAAATTGGAATCGATGCTGCTGATGTATTGCCATAGTATTGGATTGTTTTAGACATTTTTTCTTCAGGCAAATCTAATCGCTGTCTTGCAGCTTCCATAATACGAATATTCGCTTGATGAGGTACAAGAAAATCCACATCCTCTTTTGTTAAACCCGCTTTTTCAATTACATTAACAGCAGATTCCCCCATTTGTCGAACAGCAAACTTAAATACTTCACGTCCGTTCATGACAATATGATCAAGCTCGTTTTGATACAAGTGCTTGCCTCCCGTACCGTCGGACCCTAGTTCAAAGGATAAAATGCCTCGTCCTTCTGATACAGGTCCCATTACAACTGCACCTGCTCCGTCTCCGAATAAAACAGCCGTGTTACGGTCGTCCCAATCTGTAATCTTAGAAAGCTTTTCTACACCGACCACTAAAATATGCTTGTAAGCATTGGTTTCAATAAATTGCTTAGCTGTAATCATGCCGTACATAAACCCTGCACATGCGGCACTCACATCGTAAGAAGCTGCTTTTTTTGCTCCCAATTTTTCTTGTAGCATACATGATACTGTAGGAAACGGTTGATCTGGCGTTACCGTAGCAACAATGATCATGTCAATATCTTCTGCCTCGACGTTAGCTTTATGTAAAGCTTCAACTGCTGCTTTATAAGCTAAATCAGATGTGTCCTCGTTATCGGCTGCAATTCGGCGCTCTTGAATACCTGTGCGCGTACGAATCCACTCATCTGATGTATCCATTACTTTTTCAAGATCTAAATTTGTTACAACTTTCTCTGGTACATAACGTCCAATTCCTAGAACACCAGCGTTCATATCAACCTCTCCTTTAAATAAAAGGCTTATATTCCTATAAAACCTATATCCGTCATTTCATTTATCGATTATATAATCAATTATTATGAGTTGGTACTAATTTTACTTCATTTTTTATTTTTTGTCTATATAGGTGTTCGTCCTACTCAGGTATCTATCATGCTACATATAGTAATCATACGGGACCCTCTTACTCTAGTATGGAACATTAGGTAAGAACTTACCCACCATTAAAATAGTGAAAGGAATGAGTATCATGGCAAGAAGACAAAGAAATGAAGGTTTTTCTGATTTTATGTTTGGAGCTGGGCGCAGAAAATCAAGAGAAGAAAGAGAACGAGAGGAGTGGGAACGATTATTTAAACAAATCGATGAAATTATACTCGCCGTCGAAGAACTAGCTCCTCTTCTTAAACAGTTTGCCCCTTTAGTCGATTTATTTTCCAAACAAAAATAACAGCTCGGATTCTACCGAGCTGTTTTCTTTAGTTGTTTTCATTTTCAGCTAATGCATCTTGCTTGCCAAGCTCATAAGCGTCGTTCATTACTTTTGTTAGTAATGTCAACACCGGCTGTACGTGTTCCATTGATAACTCAACGCCTGTTTCGTCTAAGATTTGCTTTGCTTCTGGCAAGTACTTCATTGCAATTTGCATGAATTGCATATTTTGCTCTTCCATAGTGAAATCTCCTTTATTAAAAACATGTATTCCTCCTTATATTAGCGAATCTATTCTATAAGTACAACTTTCTCCTTTTAATGAAGAGGTAAAAAGAATGTTCTCATATGTTTTTTTTGCAGATAAATGCCTTCTTTAGCCGTTACTTTTGAAGAAAAATGCAGCAGTTCTTTCGCTTTCCTGCTGATTTCATATTTTTCCTGAGCTGCTTCTTCCTTCACCTCCATATGAGTAATATTTGCTCCTGCGCTCCAGGGCTGTAACTTTTCTTCCACTAAATGAACCACTTCATATGAATATGCAGCAGTTTTACAGCGTCTAAGTGCACTGACGGCATCTTCAATGTAAATAATAAAATCCGTGCCTTCCATAATGTTAAATGCCTCTTCGTACCCGGCAATATTTTTGGAATAGCACATTGACAAAGGCTGCCAAGGTCCGTAAAGAGTCGGCGTTCTAACAATTATAATAGGCCATCCATCATCTTTATATTTCTCTATCATTCGCTCAAAATGAACGTATAGCCTTCCTTCACTACTGTCCGGTTCTGGAATCGTTGTTTCTTCAATCTTTCGCTGCTGGTCTCCAAATACGCGCATGGTAGAAACAAATACAAATCGAATGTTGAATTGACGGCATTTGTTAAGCGCTTGAATGAGCACTTGCTGCGCTTTTTGCATTTCTTGTCTTAAAAAATCAGGATGATAAAAATCTCCTCCATCGAAATACGTAAAGTAGACAATATCCGTTTCTGAGGTAATCATATCTAATGACTCTCCTACTTCAGTCGATGCATAATTAGCGTTTCGCCCTAAGAAAAATTTCATTTCTTCCTGCAAATCATCTTCTTCTTTATGAGCAGAATGTGTATACCCTTTTACTTCTGTACCTTCGTCTAAAAAAGCCATACATAAATGAAAACCAATAAAGCGGTTTGCCCCTATTACTACTACATTTCCCATATCGCTTCCTCCAATTCTTCATTCATCATTTATTCAACAAAAAGCTTAAATCCCTATAGTTATGAAGGCCACTCATTCCTTATTTCAAAGAAGCTCACCTGTAAAAGCATCATGAACTCTTTTTTCATTTTATCTCTTATACAAAAAGCCCCTATGATATGTATAATCATAGAAGCTTTGCTTATAACACTTTTTCATGTTGTTTATAAAATTGGAGAAGGGACCGTTCAAACAAATAGTTTTTTTCCGGTAAATAAAGTGAAAGCATAATCGGAGAGTGAAGTTCTTCACGATGTAGTTCATATTTTTTACTGTGTGCAATTGGATAATGAGTAGAGGCATTAGGCGCCGTCCATATCTTCACGGGCAGCGTTGATTTTAATTCTGTAACAGAAGGGTACTCCTTAATTAACTTTGATACTTGCTTACGCTCCACTTTATAAGCTTGAGTCAAGTCCTTCGTGAATTGTTTATAAAAGAATTTATTGTTTTTTTCATGTTCTGCATGCGTATGAAGATCAATACATGGATTTAGTAAACCAGCTGATCGAACGAACGTATTCCCGTCATTTTCCATTAGCTGCAGCGCTAACAGAGCCCCCATTCCTTCAGCTAAAATATGAATTCGTTTATTTAAAATTTCTTGTTTCATTACTAAATGATAAAGTTGTTTTGCAAGGTGATATGCTTCAGGAGACCCCCAATGTCGGCCATATAAATTGGAATAAAATACTGTGTATCCTTCATCTTGTAAACATTGCAACAGCTGTGACCTTCCGCCGTGCTGAATCCATAAGCTAGTTGAACTTTCAACAAAATGATCTTTATCACCCAATACTAACACACCGAAACCATTCGGTCGTTCAGGGACATGTACGACATTCCATTGCGTATCTAAGCTAAAAAAGCGTCGATGTATCATAGCTCTTCCTCCGTAACTTACTAGTTGTTCCATACAGTGTATGATAGAACCATCAAAAAGCGCACTAGAATAATGCCTATTTCTGACTTATTGCTCTTTTGTTTCTATATGGGAACACGCCCCTTATTTATTCATAAAAAATTCAATTTCTTATTTGACTGCTATATGCTAAAATGAAATCAAACTGTACTGTAAACGAGGTGAATAGAATGCGTGTCGTAATGGCTTTTGTTTGGGGCTTTTTACTAATGAATATGGCAGTGTACGTAATCTCTGCAATGACGGGCGGTACTTACAGTTTCGCAACCGCTTCCATCCTTGGAGTAGTTTTCACGCTAGTTGTAATTTTGATTGGAGAACTGGGTGTACCGAATAAACCAGCAAATAATCATCACTAAAAAGTGTTGGCTGTAAAGCCAGCGCTTTTTTTATCTTTTGGCATAGGCTTTTCTCAGCAATTTCTTTCGTTAACTCGTATTCAAAACAAATGACTGAAGCTATTTTTTACATTTTTATACATTCATAATCATTGATTATCCCAACCTTTAACTATATAATTTTAGAATAATCAAACTATTAATTTTAGGAGTGAATACTGCTGTGACTAAAGAAAAAATTGGTTTTATCGGAACAGGCGTTATGGGTCAAAGCATGGCCGGGCATTTAATTGACGCAGGATATGAAGTCCTTGTTTATACGCGAACAAAAACTCGTGCTCAAGCACTACTTGAAAAAGGGGCCATCTGGAAAGAAACCGTTCAAGAAGTGGCTGAACAATCTGATGTTATTATCACCATGGTAGGCTATCCTCACGATGTAAAAGAGATTTATTTAGGCAAAGACGGTATTATACATAATGCAAAGAAAGGCTGCTATACAATTGATATGACAACATCAAGCCCTATCCTTGCACGTGAGATTTATCAAGCAGCAAAAGAGAAGCACATTCATGCGCTTGACGCTCCTGTTTCAGGAGGCGATATTGGAGCTCGAAACGCAACATTAGCGATTATGGTAGGAGGCGATGCTGAAGCGTTCTCTGCCGTTACGCCTATTCTTGAAAAAATGGGAACAAATATCGTTCTTCAAGGCAGCGCTGGAGCTGGTCAACACACAAAAATGTGCAATCAAATTGCTATTGCCTCCAATATGATGGGTGTATGCGAAGCGATACTTTATGCTGAAAAAGCAGGATTAGATCCGGACACCGTTCTAAAAAGTATTGAAACAGGCGCAGCGGGAAGCTGGTCATTAAGCAATTTAGCCCCTCGCATGATTAAAGGAGACTTCGAACCGGGCTTTTATATTAAACACTTTATTAAAGATATGAAGATTGCCATCGAATCAGCTGAAGAAATGGAGCTGTATACACCAGGATTAAAATTAGCAAAATCGCTTTATGAACAGCTTGAAAAACAAGGCGATGAAAATAAAGGAACGCAGGCTCTATATACCCTGTTAAAACAGCATGCCATAACTGTATAAAAACAGGCAGCTCATAATGAGCTGCCTGTTTTTATTAATAATTTACTCTTGATTTAACGAATTCATAAAGCGACTGAATGCAAGCTGTCCTTCAGCAGTTTGTTTAAACACACCTGCATGTTCTAAAATAGTCGCAAAGACTAAACCAAGCTCTTGTTGGAGAATCTCGTGAACATTTTTCTCTTCAATATGCGGATACTTTTTCTTGATGTGCTCAGCCCACTCCACGTGTTTTTGCACTTGATCATGCCTGCTGGCTAACTCGCTCAGATTATTCTGAACTAATCCTTTGGCCACTAGACTCATTTCGTCTTTTAAACGACCAGGTAAAACTGCAAGCCCCATTACTTCAATTAAACCTATATTTTCTTTTTTGATATGATGAACTTCTGCATGCGGATGATAAATGCCATCTGGATGTTTGCTGTTTGTTCGATTGTTTCGCAGTACTAAATCTAATTCGTACAAATCTCCTCTTTTCCTAGCAATAGGTGTGACTGTATTGTGAGGAGTTTGATCTGTAAAAGCTAAAATGCCAGCGCTTTGATCACTATATGATTTCCATTTCTTCAAAATAAAATCTGCTGCTTCCACTAATGGTGCAAGGTGCGGACTTTGAAGACGAACAACCGACATCGGCCAATGAACAATTCCAGCTTTCACATCTGGATGCGCTTTGAGAGAGAACAATTTATTTATTCTTGCTTTAGCCATAGGAAACTCATGATAGCCTCCTTGAAAGTGATCATGCGTTAAAATGGACCCTCCTACAATGGGTAAATCTGCATTTGACCCTAAAAAGTAATGTGGGAATTGTTCAACAAAGGCAAGCAGCCGCTCAAACGTTTGCTTTGAAATATGCATAGGTGTATGCTCACTCGCAAAAACAATAGCATGCTCATTATAATAAACATACGGTGAAAACTGCATGTACCACATCTCTTCCTGCAATTCCACAGGAATAATCCGATGATTTTGACGAGCTGGGTGGTTAATACGACCTGCATAACCAGCATTTTCTTTACAGAGAAGACACAGCGGATAGTTGCTTTCCTTCAACGATTTGCTTGCTGCAATTGCTTTTGGATCTTTTTCCGGCTTAGACAAATTAATCGTAATTTCAAGCTCTCCAAAATCAGTGTTTGTTACCCATCTTTCGTTTTTAGCAATTCGATCTTGGCGAATGTAGTGAATGTCTTTTGACAGCTTATAATAGTAGCTTGTGGCTTTTTGAGGACTTTGTTGATAATAATCATAAAATAGTCGATTAACCTCTGACGGCATGCTTGCAAAGCATCCCATTATTTTGGTATCGAATAAATCTCTATACGTGATAGAATTCTCGGCAATTCGATTGTTTTTGGCAGCCCAATCAAGCATGTTGTCTAAAATAGCAGCTGGATGTTCCAGACGTTCTTGTTTGACTTTTACCATGATGTATTCATCGAGCTTTAACACTTCCAGCAGTTTATTTCTCACCACATCTATATCCCATTTTGTTAATAGATTCTTTTGCAGACCATATTGAATAAGTCGGGTGATTTCTTCATGAATGTTGACTGACATACACTCGTTCCTTTCTCTATCTGTTTTTTCTTATACTGCTTCTAATGTGAGTTCACGCGCTCCTTCTCCAACGGTAACCACGTAAAATTCAGCTTCTAAACTTGTTTTCTTGTAGTAGGCTTCTTTTACTTCCTCAATAAACCTATCAACCTGTGCTTTTTTTACGATGCTGATTGTACAGCCCCCAAAGCCTGCACCTGTCATGCGTGATCCAATCACGCCTTCTTGCAGCCAAGCTGCTTCTACAAGAGCATCTAGTTCTTTTCCGCTTACTTCATAGTCATCTCTCAGCGAACGGTGCGACTCATTCATCAATTGACCAAACCCTTTTAAATCACCGTTTTGCAATTTAGCAACCGCTTCTTTTGTGCGTTCATTTTCATATACCGCATGTTTAGCGCGCTTACAATCTACTTCGTTTTGTATCAAAGATTTATGCTTTTCAAATTGTTCTTTGGTTAAATCACCAAGCGAATTAATGGAAAGTGACGTTTGTAAATCTGACAGCGCTCTTTCACACTCCATACGGCGCTCATTATATTTTGAATCTGCCAGCCCTCTTCGCTTATTTGTGTTAGAAATAACGAGCACAGCATCTGTTAACTGCAGCGAGCTATACTGGTATTCAAGAGTTTGACAGTTTAACAATACGGCTTGATTTTCTTTTCCCATTCCAATTGCAAACTGATCCATAATCCCGCAGCTTACGCCGATAAATTCATTTTCAGCTTGCTGCGCCATTTTTACAAGGTCCATCATATCGATATTCAATTCAAGAATTTTATTTAAAAGTACGCATGTGACTAACTCAATTGATGCGGATGATGAAAGCCCTGCTCCATTAGGAATGTTGCCAAAAAACAAGATATCAAAACCAAAAGGAAGGTCATATCCGTGCTTTTTAAAGGTATCCATTACTCCTTTTGGATAATTAGCCCAATCATCTTCGATTTTGTACGTTAATTGCTCTAAAGAGGATTCAATAACGCCTGCTTCAGAGAAGTTTTTAGAGTACATACGTATTTGTCGATCGTGACGTTTTTGTACTACCGCATACGTTCCTATACTCAATGAACAAGGAAAAACATGCCCTCCATTATAATCAGTATGTTCTCCAATTAAATTGACACGTCCTGGCGCAAAAAAGCAGCGAATAGCTTCTGACGAATGAAATATTTGTTTGAACTCTTCGATTAATTTTCCCAGCATTTATTATCACCTATTTTAAGTAGTTTTTTGGAAACGGATTCATATGTACATTGTAAAGTCCAATTTTCCTTGCCTCAATGGTAAAATTACTATCGATAATCGGTACTTTTTTGCTTATCCCTTTAAAAATGATTCTTTTGAATTGACGATGAACTACTCTTGCGCCAAAAAGGTGTTATCTTTATGTGAGCCTTGACTTGCAAATTATAAGAAAATAATAGATTTAGAGACATTCCCTAAAAATAATCACGATATTTTCAAAAAATTATAGAAAAATGAAAGCGATTACGTTAAAGTAAGAATTAAGTACTACTTTATTTCAAAAAGAAGGTGAAAATTTGCTCTCACATTTCCAAGCTCAAGAATATTCAACGTACGCATACAGGTTTTTAGAATCCCGCACAAATGAAGTTGCGCAGCTATGGTCTGTTGGGTGGGATGAAGTTTTCTCTCCCCTTTATAACTGGAGCGGAAATCAGCGAAAAGACGTAGGGAAATATATTTTTCAATACACGGTTTCTGGATACGGAATGATTGAAATAGATGGACAAGAATATAAAGTGGATGCTGGGAAAGCATTCATCGTCAATATACCTGGAAATTATCGCTATTACTTACCAAAGGAAAGTGAAAACTGGGAGTTTATTTTTCTTACATTATACGGAGATGAAGTACAAAAATGCTGGGATTATATTCAGTCAACCCACTCCCCTGTAATACGGTTTCATCCTGAATCAGCACCTGTTCAGCTGCTTGCTCAAATATATAAGCGGGCAAGTGAAAAACATATAGCAGATCCATTTCATGCCTCAAGCTTATCTTACCGCTTTGTAATGGAGCTGTACCAATATATTAAAAGCATGGACAGTTTTACAGAAGATTGGCCTGAAAGTATCATTAGCTCTATTTTATTTGCCCGTAATCATTATCATGAAGAAATCGGTCCGGATGAAATGGCAGATGCAGCTCATTTATCTCGCTATCATTTTAGCCGGTTATTCAAACAAACGACTGGGATTACGCCGATTCAATACTTAACGAAGCTTCGCATTCAAAAAGCGGCCGAGCTACTGCATCAAACCAAGTACTCAATCGAAGAAATTGCTGAAAACGTCGGCTATGCAAATGCCAATTATTTAACAAAAGTATTTCGCAAAACGACCAATATGACACCCGGGCAGTATCGAAAAAGTGATGCATCCATTGATGAGCACTTTGCATTGCCAAAATAAAAACGACTTCCATAAAAGGAAGTCGTTTTTATTTTTTATCGGGAATTTCTACTACTACAGAACCTTTTTCGTAAATAAAAGTCAATTTTTTACCCGGGATAATCATATTTTCTAAAATATCTCGTGCAGCTTGAAGTGCAAACTCTGTCCGTTCTGCCTTTTCCTGCACTTCTTCATTTTCAGCTTGAAGATCATTTTTATCCAGCGCTCTTATTTTAGTTAATGCCTGATCTATAAAATCGTATGCTTCGTCATATATAAGCTCTATACGGTCCTTCATGTGCTCATTCATGCTCCTTTGCCCATTTTGTATTATCATAAATGAATTAGATATATTCTACAACCTAAAACTGAATAAGTTTTTACACTTAGCTCTCACGTATTTTCTTTTATTTATTTTAAAAGGAGAGCTGCTTTTGATAGCAAAAAAAGACCATTCAGTTTATCATGAATGATCTTTTTAGGAAACTTATACGCTGACAACAAACTCATCATCTTTTACATCAACTGTCACTTGACTATAATCTTCAATTTGCCCTGCAATTAATTCTCTAGCAATTTTTGTTTCAATATATTTTTGAATAAACCTTTTTAAAGGGCGAGCTCCGTATACCGGATCAAACCCGGAGGCTGCAATATAATTTTTTGCTTCTTCTGTTAACGTTAACGAAATATGACGATCGGATAAACGCTTTTCAAGCTGAAGCAATAGCTTATCGATAATCCCTTTTACTTCATGAACAGTTAGCGGTTTGAATAAAATAGTGTCGTCTACTCGATTTAAGAATTCTGGACGAAAATGCTGTCTCAATTGAGCCATCACTTGCTCTCTGGCGTTTTCAGTAATCTCGCCTTCACTTGTTAAACCGTCTAATAAAAATTGAGAACCGATATTCGACGTCATAATAATAACTGTATTTTTAAAATCAATGACTTTTCCTTTTGAATCTGTCGCTCTTCCATCATCTAGTATTTGAAGGAGCACATTAAATACTTCGGGATGGGCTTTTTCAATTTCATCCAACAAAACGACTGAATAAGGCTTGCGTCTTACCGCTTCCGTTAGCTGCCCGCCTTCTTCGTATCCTACGTAGCCAGGAGGAGCTCCTATGAGCCTAGAGACCGCATGCTTTTCCATGTACTCAGACATATCAATCCGAACCATTTGTTCTTCACTGTCAAATAAAGAATGTGCCAACGTTTTGGCTAGCTCCGTTTTTCCTACTCCGGTAGGTCCTAGGAAAATAAATGATCCAATCGGACGGTTCGGGTCTTTAATGCCTGCCCGTGCACGAATCACAGCATCCGTCACTAAGGATACGGCTTCGTCTTGTCCAATTACACGCTGCTGTAAAATTGACTCAAGCTTCAACAGCTTTTCTCTTTCTCCTTCAACTAGTTTTGATACCGGAATTCCCGTCCATCTTCCTACAATTTCAGCAATTTCTTCTTCTGTTACTTCTTCTCTTAACAAACGGTTTTCTTGTGCTTTTTCAGCTGCTGTTTCTTCCAGCTGTTTTAGTTCTTTTTCAAGAGCTGGAATGCGTCCGTGGCGAAGTTCAGCTGCTTTATTTAAATCATATTTCCCTTCAGCTTCTTCTAGGTCTCGCTTCGCTTTTTCAAGCTGCTCCCGAACATCTTGCACCGTTTGAATCGACTGCTTTTCTTTTTCCCACTGCAGCTTCATTGTATCTGCACGCTCTTTTAAATCAGAGACTTCTTTTCGAATTGCCTCTAACCTTGTGATGCTTGCTTGATCTGTTTCTTTACTTAATGCCGCTTCTTCAATTTCGAGCTGCATGACACGTCGTGTTACTTCATCTAATTCTGATGGCATCGAATCAATTTCTGTTCGAATGGTTGCGCATGCTTCATCAATTAAATCAATTGCTTTATCAGGTAAAAAGCGGTCTGAGATATAACGATCAGACATAACCGCTGCTGAAACAATCGCTCGGTCATGAATGTTTACACCGTGATGAATTTCAAATCGTTCTTTTAAACCACGCAAAATAGAGATTGTATCTTCTACTGAAGGTTCTTCAACCAGCACCTGTTGAAAGCGTCTTTCAAGCGCTGGATCTTTTTCAATATACTGACGGTACTCATCAAGAGTTGTAGCTCCTATACAGTGAAGTTCTCCTCTAGCAAGCATTGGTTTTAAAATATTCCCTGCATCCATCGCTCCATCCGTACGGCCTGCGCCAACGATTGTATGAAGCTCGTCAATGAATAAAAGAATTTGACCGTTGCTTTTCTTAACTTCTTGAAGAACAGCTTTTAAACGCTCTTCAAATTCTCCCCTGAATTTCGCTCCTGCTACTAAAGCTCCCATATCTAATGAAAAGATGGTTTTATCTTTTAATCCTTCAGGCACATCTCTACGAACAATACGCTGTGCTAGACCTTCAACAATCGCTGTTTTACCAACGCCAGGTTCTCCAATCAAAACTGGATTGTTTTTTGTTTTTCGCGATAAAATGCGGATAACGCGGCGAATTTCTCCATCTCGTCCAATGACGGGATCAATGTTCCCTGCTCGTACTTCTGCTACTAAGTCTCTTCCATATTTAGCTAACGCTTCATATGTAACTTCTGGGTTTTGGCTTGTAATACGCTGATTCCCTCGAAGATTAGTAAGCACATCTTGCAAGGCTTTTTTTGTTATACCGTGACTTGAAAATAACTTGCCATATTCACTAGAAGAAGGTTCCTGGGCTAACGCTAAAAAGATATGTTCAACTGAAACATAATCATCTTGCAGACGAGATGCTTCTTCTTGAGCTTTAACAAACAGCTGCTGAAGTTTATTTGTAATATAAACCTTCCCTGCTTCAGCACCGCTTCCTGTAACGGCTGGTTTTTTCGCAAGCAATTGATTTACCTGCTGCTGAAAAGATTGATGATCGATATGTAAATGATCTAATATGCGAGGAGCAATACCATCTTGCTGATGAATGAGCGTATAAAGCAAATGAGCAATATCGACTTCCTGCTGATTTCGTTTAATAGCTTCGGACTGCGCTTCCATCACGCCTTCTTGCAATTTTTGGGTCATTTTATTTATATCCATTAAACATCCTCCTTCGATACATTTGACCTTTATTGACCTTTATTTCATTATACCCAGCAATAGGAAAACAAGTAAAGCCATTCAATTTAGAATGGCTTCTTTATTTTTCACTATTAAGGCTTGCGCGTATATGTCCAGTGGCGATCATCGTTTGCCGTCTCTGGAAAACGCTCTCCTGCTTTTAATTTAACCTTTTGAGGATTATTTACGTTACTTCCTGTTTCACCAATTTCAATATACACTCCGTTATTAGGAGCTTTTTGACCTGGTGTAAAATGACGATTTTGTCCCATTGTCCTGCCTCCTCATTCCTGAAATGAAATGTTCTCCTATACTATTCCCTTAAGATTTCTGTTTCATAATGGAGATGTTTTCATATTAGGAAGAGAAAAAGAGCAGACCTTTAGATCCGCCCTTTTGTATCAATGAGTAAATTTAATAGCTTGTTCGATTTCAGTTTCTCCAGCTAACATTTCAAACGTTTTTCCTATCGTAGCTTCTTCGTTCAGACATTCTACAAGCACGGTTGCTACATCTGCTCGAGGAATCGTCTGAGATTTATCTTGAATATCATTATTGATATCAATTTTCCCAGTAGCTTGATCATTCGATAAAGTTCCTGGTCGTACAATTGTATACTGCAGATTAGACTGCTTTAGGTATTCATCCGCTATCGCTTTCGCACGCAGGTAAAGCTGTAAGCCTTCTGGTCCTTGTTCAGGTGTGTCTGTTCCCATTGAACTTAACATAACAAAGCGCTTTACACCTTGATTTTTTGCTTCATCAATGATATTTTTAGCACCGTTTTGATCTACAGCGATTGTCTTTTCGTCTCCGGTATTTCCTCCAGAACCTGCTGCAAATATGACAGCGTCCATACCTCTTAAAGCATCTGAAACATCTTGCTCCAAGTCACCAAGTACAACGTTAGCGCCCAGCTTTTTTAAAGCGTCTGCTTGTTTTTCGTCGCGAATCATCGCATAAGCTTCGTGCTGTTTGCTGTTTGCGACTTTTTCTACCACTTGTTTTCCCGTTGTTCCGTTTGCTCCAACAACTAATACTTTCATCATAAATCACCTTTCGTTCTGTTTAGTATACAATTGGTGTTCCCACAATTAATTCCCTTTAAACAAAGAAACCTTTCTGAGAATATCAGAAAGGTTTTTTTCTTAGCCTAAAATTGCTTGAAGCAAAGCTTTTTGTACATGCATACGATTTCCAGCCTGCTGAAAGACAACAGAATTTGGTCCATCAATAATGCTTGCTGTTACTTCTTCTTCACGATGCGCAGGCAAGCAGTGTAGAAATAAATAGTCTGGCTTAGCATAGGCAGCTAGCTCTTCATTTACTTGATAAGGAGCAAATATTTTCAAGCGCTGCTGTGCTTCTTCTTCCTGTCCCATACTTGTCCATACGTCTGCATAAATAGCATCGGCATTTTTCACAGCCTCTACAGGATCTTTTGTAATCGTAACCTTTGCCCCTGTTGTAGCAGCTATTTTATTAACATAAGCTGTTACAAAGTCTTTTGGCTCATATCCATCAGGGCATCCAATTGAAATATCTATCCCCATTTTTGCACATGCAATCATTAACGAATGCGCTACATTATTTCCGTCTCCAACGTAAGCTACTTTTAGCCCTTCAAATGATTTCTTGTGCTCGTAAATCGTTAATAAATCAGCTAGAGCTTGACAAGGATGATAATCATCTGTCAAACCATTAATAACGGGAATGGATGCGTAATCTGCAAGCTCTTCGATCTTGCTGTGTTCAAACGTACGAATCATTATAGCATCGATGAATTCAGATAGTACGCGCGCTGTATCAGCAATCGTTTCTCCGCGTCCAATCTGTAAATCCTGGCTGCTTAAAAAGAGGGCGTTTCCTCCAAGCTGCATCATTCCCGCTTCAAATGAGACTCTTGTTCTTGTTGAAGATTTTTCAAAAATGAGCCCCAGCGTTTTTCCTTTTAACGATGTTACGATTTCACCATTTTTATGCTTTTCTTTCAGCTCAATGGCGCTTTCCAAAAGTGACGTAATATCGTCTGATGATAAATCTTTAAGCGTAAGCAAATCTTTTCCTTTTAAATTGGTATTTACCGATACTGTACTCATGATACTGTCACTTCCTTTTTAGTTTTTTGAAACCATTCTTGCAGTGATGAAACGTGATATTCATCTACTTGGAACGATTGGAAAAATAGCGAAGCCGTTTCTGCCTCCGTCATAACCATTAAACCGTGTTTTAACGCTGACATACGGCTTTCTTTATCTTCAGGCTGTAAACTTACATATAATAAAGCTTCTTTCGTTTTCACCCATTCACTAACTTCTTTATCTTTAACAAGAGTTAAGCCCGCGCTTTGCACAAGTTCTTCAAGGCCCTGCGCTTCTCCGTTGATATACACTTCTGCAGCACCTTTTTTACTTAACACATACTGATGGAATACTTTTTTTGCTGCTTCTTCAATCGTTGAAGAAATCGCAATTCCTTCACCAGTTGACTTCATTTCCGGTCCAACAAGTGGATCAACTCCTGATAATTTACTTGTCGAAAACACTGGAAACTTGATAGTTGTGTAAGCTGGATCCGGCAATAAACCTAGCTTTTCACTAATTTCCGACAATGATTTCCCAAGCAATATTTGAGTTGATAGCGAAACAAGCGGCGTGTTGCACACTTTGCTTACTACAGGGACTGTACGGCTGGCACGCGGATTAACTTCCAGCATGTAGACTTCATCGTTGTAAATAACATATTGGATATTCATAATCCCTTTATATTGAAGTTTGTTTACAATTTTTTGAGCGTAGCTCACTATTTTTTCTTTATGTGCTGCTTCTACTGTTTTTGCTGGTAAAAGCGCATAGCTGTCTCCTGAATGAACGCCGGCTTTTTCAATATGTTCAACGATTGTCGGAATCAACACATCTTTTCCGTCTGCTACCACATCAACTTCTGCTTCTTTTCCAGGGAAGTAAGCATCAATAAGCATTGGGAAATGAGACGCTTTAATAGCCGGTAAACAAGCCTGAAGCTCGGTTTCGTTTTGAATTGTCAGCATACCTTTTCCGCCAATCACGTAAGAAGGACGAATGAGTAATGGGAATCCCATATCTTTTGCTTTTTGTACAAGTTCTTTCGCATCTTTCGCCATTTCACCTGGAATATGAGGAATATCACAGTCATCTAAGAGCTTATAAAACAGGTCACGATCTTCAAGTGCATCAATGACATCATTTGTAATACCTAATAAATTAACGCCAGCTTCTTCTAGACCTTTAACAAGCGAAATAGCTGTTTGACCTCCGTATTGAACAATTACATCCGTCACATTTTCAGCATCAAGAACATTTAATACGTCTTCTACTGTTACAGGTTCGAAATATAAGCGATCTGCTACTTCAAAATCCGTACTTACCGTTTCTGGATTATTGTTAATTAAAATCGTTTCGTATCCTTCTTTTTCAAGAGCTAGCACACCGTGTACAGAGCTGTAGTCGAACTCTACTCCTTGCCCAATACGAATGGGTCCAGAACCGATAATCGCAACTTTTTTATTCGTTGATGGTTCAATCTCACTTTCGCCGTAGTAACTAGAGTAGAAATAAGCCGTTGAAGATTCAAACTCCGCTGCACATGTATCCACCATTTTATAGCTTGGCGTAATATGTAATGCTTTACGTTTCGCTCTTACGTCAAGTTCTGGCACATTCCATACGTTTGCTAGATACGCATCTGTAAAACCATGCTCCTTCACTTGTTTAAAGTGTTCAGCTGTAATCGAATCAAAACGTACTTCTTTTAAAGAGGCTTCCATTTTAATCAGCTGTGCAAAGTGTGTTAAATAGAAATAATCAATTTGTGTTACTTCATGGATATACTCAGACGTTGTGCCTCGGCGTAAAAGCTCAAGGATAACAAAAATACGCTCATCGCTTTGTTCGCCCAGCTTGCTTTTTAATTCATCTGTTGAAAGTTCTTGCAGTTCTTCTACTTCTAATCCTTGTAAGTCAATTTCTAAAGAAGATAATGCCTTTTGGAAGCTACGTGTAAAGTTACGGTCAATAGCCATTACTTCTCCAGTTGCTTTCATTTGTGTGCCAAGCGTTCTTTCAGCGTAGAAAAACTTGTCAAACGGCCACCTTGGAAATTTCACTACTACATAGTCAAGAGCAGGTTCAAAGCTTGCATACGTGTCTCCTGTCACAGGATTTAATAACTCATGAAGCGTGTAGCCTACCGATAGCTTTGCAGCAATTTTAGCAATTGGATAGCCAGTTGCTTTTGATGCAAGAGCAGACGAACGGCTCACACGCGGATTTACTTCAATTAAATAGTACTGCTTGCTTTTTGGATCAAGCGCAAACTGAATGTTGCAACCGCCAATAATGCCAAGCGATGAAATAATTTTAACTGAAGCAGAGCGAAGCATTTGATATTCCACGTCTGTTAGTGTTTGAGAAGGAGCAACGACTACCGAATCTCCAGTATGGACGCCTACGGGATCGATGTTTTCCATATTACAAATTGTGATGCACGTATTGTTTACGTCGCGCATAACCTCATACTCAACTTCTTTAAATCCAGCGATGCTTTTTTCAATTAAGCACTGAGTAATAGCACTTTCACGCAAACCTGACGCTGAAAGCTTTTCAAGCTCTTCCATAGAATGAGCAATTCCTCCGCCCGTTCCGCCTAATGTATAAGCAGGACGTACAATAACAGGAAAACCAATTTTCTTGGCAAAAGCTAACGCTTCTTCTACTTTTGTAACAACTTCACTTTCCGGCACGGGTTCATTCAGTTCATTCATCAATGCGCGGAACTCTTCACGGCTTTCACCTTTTTTGATTGATTCAATCGGTGTTCCTAAAAGTTTCACATCGTATTTCGGCAAAATGTTTTGTTCATGAAGCTCAAGGGCTAAGTTTAAACCCGTCTGTCCGCCTAATGTTGCTAACAAACCATCCGGCTTTTCTTTTGCAATAATTTTCTCCACACAGTCTACTGTTAATGGTTCAAAATAGATTCGATCTGCTACGTGAGTGTCCGTCATAATGGTAGCTGGATTATTATTGATTAAGATAACTTCGTAACCTTCTTCTTTTAATGACAAGCATGCCTGAGTTCCTGAATAATCAAATTCTGCTGCTTGCCCAATTACGATTGGTCCTGATCCGATTACTAAAATCTTTTTTAACGTTTGGTCTTTAGGCATATACTTTTCCGCTCCCTACTTGCTGTACTTTCGTCATAAATTCATCAAAGATATACGTGCTGTCACTTGGTCCAGGATGTGCTTCTGGATGGTATTGAACTGACATAACAGGAAGGTCTTTATGCATTAAACCTTCAACCGATCCGTCATTCACATTTTTAAATCGAACGTTTAATGGCGTAGACGTAATCGTCTGTTCGTCTACGACATAGCTGTGATTTTGAGACGTCATACACACTTTGTTATTCGTTAAATCAATTACAGGCTGATTAGCTCCTCGGTGACCGAACGCTAGCTTTTTGGTTTGTGCCCCAAAAGCAAGCCCAATTAACTGATGTCCAAAGCAAATTCCTAAAGTTGGATACGATGAAATAATTTCTTTTAATTCATCCAGCTGACTGCTCACTTGGGTTGGATCTCCAGGTCCGTTTGATAAGACAATGCCATCCGGCTGCAGCTCTTTTACTTGTGAAGAGCTTGTAGAATAAGGAACAACTGTTACTTTGCACTCTCGATTTAACAGCTCTTGTAAAATTGATTTTTTATAGCCAAAGTCCATTAATACAACGTGTTTTTCACCGTTTCCGTAAGTAACAGGCTCTTTTGTTGATACTTCTTTTACTACATATCCATCGCATTCAGCAGTAAATGCTGGCGGCTCAGCAGATGTCGAAAAGGCAGATTGCATCGTACCTTCTTTTCGAATTCGTTTTACGACCGCTCTCGTATCCACATGTGTAATAAGCGGAATGTTCCATTTCTTTAAATATTGTTTAAAGCTGTACATGGCTTCGTAATGGAACCCTTCATCTGAACATTCGTATACGACAACGCCTGCTACATGAGGCTTTTTGCTTTCATAATCTTTTTCATTGATACCATAGTTCCCAATCAAAGGGTACGTAAAGACGATAATTTGATCTTTGTAAGATGGATCAGTCACAACTTCTTGATAACCAGTCATTCCAGTAAAGAAAACAATTTCTCCTTCTGCCTGGTGCGTTGCTGTATGTTCAATGTGTCCGGCGAACGAATCGCCGTTTGCTAAGTGTAAATATCCGTTCATTGTGCATCCCTCTTCGAATAATTATTTATAAAACAGAATTTTTATACAAACATATTCAAAAAAATTTGTATTATGAAGTAATTTTTGTTTGGCTAAACGCTTCTTCAATGATATGAATCGCTTGGTCCAACTCTTCTTTTGTTACAGTTAACGGCGGCAACAATCGTACTACATGCGGTCCTGCTCCCAGTGCTAGCAATCCTTTTTCATGCATAGCTGCAAGCAATGCTGACTGATGTTCTCCGCATTCAATTCCAATCATAAAACCTTTTCCACGAATATCGGTTACAAATGAATAATCTGCTACGCTATTTTTCAAAGCATTGGTAAAATAAAGGCTTTTTTCTGTAACCTCTGCCAAAAATGCTTCATTAAAAATAATGTTTAAGGTTGCTTTGGCTGAAGCTAGTGCAATTGGGTTTCCTCCAAAGGTTGTTCCGTGAGTACCAGGTCCAAATGCTTCTTTGAGATATCCTTTTCCAATCATCGCACCAACCGGCATTCCGCTTCCTAATCCTTTAGCTGCTGTAATAATATCTGGTGACACGTTAAAATGCTGATAAGCAAATGGTTTTCCTGTTCTGCCGATTCCAGTTTGCACTTCATCGACTATAAACAGTGCTTCATGCTTTTTACACAGCTCTTGAATGGTTAATAAAAATGCTTCGGTTCCTGGAACCACTCCGCCTTCTCCTTGAATGACTTCAACCATAATTGCTGCTACGCTGTCGTCCATTTCTTGTTTTAATGCTTCTTCATCATTGTATGGCACGTAAACAAACTCATTAACAAGAGGACCGAAGCCATCATGAATTTTTGCCTGCCCTGTAGCTGTCATTGTAGCAAATGTACGTCCATGAAATGATTTTGTAAACGTAATAATTTTGTGTTTTTGTGTGTACTTGCGCGCTAATTTAATCGCCGCTTCGTTGGCTTCTGCACCGCTGTTACAGAAAAATACTGCATCACCGTTTGAATGTTCCACAAGCTTACCTGCTACGTCTTCTTGAATCGATTGATGAAATAAATTTGACACGTGCCACACTTTATTTAACTGCTCTTCCACCGCTTTTTGAACATCAGGATGACGATGACCTACGTTACAAACAGCGATACCTGAAATAAAATCTAAATACTCATTTCCTTTGTTATCTATTAATTTTGTTCCTTGCGCCTCTTCCACATGGATATCAAACCGTTGATATGTTGGAAACAATGAACTCATCGCTATCTTCTCCACCTTTTCCACTATATTTAATTGCTGTACCAATCAGCTTTCCTTCCTTATCTAAAAATCCATCAGTTCCGCTAATAATATGAACTTCTTCAAGTAAAGGAGATAACGCATTTACCGCTGATGTTACTTTCGGAATCATTCCGCCGTAAATTACTTTTTCTTCAATAAGTGCATCAATCTCTGACTTTGTAAGTTCTGGAAGCAATGTTCCATCCTTTAACACACCTTTTACATCCGTTACAAACATCAGCTTTTCAGCATTTACTGCTTGTGCAACGGCTCCGGCTGCCACGTCAGCATTAATATTATAGCTATTACCTTCTTCATCTGCTCCAATGGAAGAAACAACTGGAATATACTGACTGTCAGTTAGTTGTTTTAATAATGTATCGTTTACGCCTTTTACTTCTCCAACGTAACCTAGACGTTCCACATCAATTGCCTCTGCTTTAAGCAATAATCCATCAATTCCTGATAGTCCTACCGCTTTTAAGTTCGCTTTTTGTAGATCTTTTACAAGCTGCTTATTAACCTTGCCTGCTAATACCATCGTCACAACTTCTAATGCTTCTTTGGACGTTTTTCGAAGCCCATCTACAAATTCCGTTTCAATGTGAAGTTTGGTAAGCGTATCTTGAATATCAGGTCCGCCTCCGTGCACAACAATGATCTGATATCCACTCGCTTTTAACTGCTGAATACTTTCAAAAAAAGCGCTTGTTAACTGATTGACAATGCTGCCTCCGCATTTTACAACGACGATTTTTTCATTGCTCATTTCACTCTCTCCTTACGTTCGATAACTGGCGTTGATTTTGACGTAATCGTAAGTCAAATCGCAGCCCCACGCTTTGCCAATTCCATTTCCCTGCTGCAAGTCAACATAGACTTCGACCGTATCATTTTCTAAATAAGCCTTTGCTTCTTCTTCACTAAATGAAACAGGCTGACTGTTTTCTAACATCTGGATATTGCCTAACGAAACATTCACTGTTTCTGGATTAAGCGCTACTCCGCTGTACCCAACTGAACAAATAATTCGTCCCCAATTGGCATCGGCTCCATACATGGCCGTTTTCACTAGATTCGAGCCCACAATTTGTTTAGCAATCACATTTGCTTCTTCGTTTGTATGAGCCCCAGATACGTTTACTTCAATTAGTTTTGTTGCTCCTTCACCGTCGCGTGCAATTTGTTTGGCTAAATCTTCACACGTCAAGCGCAGTGCTTCATAAAACGAATTCCATTCAGGATGATCTGGTGTAAGCGACTGGTGATCAGCTTTTCCATTTGCTAAAACAACAACCATATCATTTGTCGATGTGTCACCATCCACTGTAATTTGATTAAAGCTTTTATTTGTAATAGAACCTAGCGCATCTTGCAGCACTGAAGCTTCAACCTTAGCATCCGTTGTGATAAAGCTAAGCATCGTAGCCATATTTGGGTGAATCATGCCTGATCCTTTCGCTGTGCCTCCAATAGTAACTACTTTGCCGTCAATTTTTGTTTCATAGCAAGCTGACTTCATCACTGTATCTGTTGTTAAAATAGCCGTTTGAAATTCTTCTGCTTTTTCTTTGTTCGACGAAGGACTTAACAACCCAATGCCTTTCACGATTTTTTCCATATCTAGAAGCTCTCCAATTACGCCTGTAGAAGCTACCGCTACATGATGAGGTAGGATATTAAGCTTTTTCGCACATGTATTTCGCATTTGGTATGCATCTTTTAATCCTTGTTCTCCCGTACATGCATTTGCACATGCGCTGTTCACAACGATCGCTTGCAGCTTCTGCTCCACTGCTACACTTTCTTTTGTAACAGCTAAAGGCGCTGCTTGAAAGGCATTAAGCGTGTAAACAGCTGCGCAATTAGCTGGCACCTCGCTTACAATAACTCCTAAATCTTTTTTAGCATAACGTAAACCAGCATGAACGCCGTCTGCTGAAAAGCCTAGCGGCGTTACAATTGTACCGTTCTCTATTTTCTTTATCTTTTCTTTCGTTTGTTTAACCGTAATCACTATACGTTCCCTCCTGCTTTTATCGTGATTAGTGATGCTGTTGACTTTATGGGAAGACAGGCAGTAGTCCGATACCCGCTTGCTGTTCAAATCCCATCATGATATTGGCATTTTGAATGGCCTGACCGGCTGCCCCTTTTACTAAGTTATCAATGACAGAAACGATCGTGACACGCTTTGTTCGTTCGTCAAATGTAATACCGATATCGCAATAATTTGATGCACTTACTTCTTTAGTAGAAGGAAATTCACCAGCTTTTCGAACGCGAACGAACGGGGAGTTTTGATATGTATCTACATATAGCTGATGGAGCTCTTGAACTGAGCTCTCTTCAGAAAGTTCAGCGTATATTGTACTCATAATCCCTCGCGTCATTGGAACTAAGTGCGTACTAAACGTAACATGGCCAATTTCCTCATCCCACTTTTCTAAAATAGATTCGATTTCTGGGATATGCTGATGTTGATTAACTTTGTATATTTTCATATTTTCATTGATTTCAGCATAATGAGCCATTTGCGAAAGTCCGCGCCCTGCTCCTGAGATTCCGGACTTTGCATCAATGATAATAGAGTTTGATTTCACCATTTGTTTACTAACGAGGGGAGCTAGCCCAAGCAGTGTAGCTGTTGGATAACAACCCGGGTTCGCAACGAACGTACTGCTTTCGACTTCGTCTGCAAACCATTCTGATAATCCATACACAGACTGTTGTAAAAATGCTTCGGCTGCAGCAGGCTTTTTGTACCATTTTTCATAAAGCGCTTCTGTTTTTAATCTAAAATCTCCAGATAGATCTACTACTTTGATTCCTTCTTCTATTAATTGAGGTACAAGTTTGCTAGAAACACCGGACGGAGTTGCTGTAAACACTAAATCTAATTCTTCAGCCATCTTCTTAGGGTTTATATCTTGCAGCGTATATACAGTATTAGAAAGGTGAGGATAAACTTCTGCTAGTTCCATCCCATCCTGAGAGGATGAATAAACTGCATAAACATGAAAATGTGGGTGATTCGCTAACAAACGAATCAGTTCTACTCCTCCATACCCTGTTGCTCCAACAATTCCTACCTTGTATTCTTTCATTTTAAAACTCCTTTTTCCACGTATCTATTTGAATTATTTATCATTATAATACCGTATAAAAATAAAATCAAATGAATATTTAAAAAATCCAACACTTTATTCTATATTTTTAAAAATTTTTATTTATTCATAAGTTTTTATTTTTATAACTATCTTTCTATTTTTGTTTAGAAATTGTTCACAGATAGTTTTGGAAAACACTGGTTGTTTTTGTGTATAATAAGAATATTGATAAAATCATCCGTATGACATTTTTTTCATACGGCTAGTGGACGTACAGCATATACAGACTGTTCTAACTTAATAGATTCATAAATAACAGTCGCAAAAATTTTAATTAAAAGGTGATAACATGATGAACATCACAACGGATTCTTTTTCAAATGAGCTGCAGCAATTTTTTATGAACTTTGATCATAAGCTTTCGTTTGAAAAAGGTGACTTTCTCTTTCAAGAAGGTTCACCTTCAACTCATTTATTTTTTATTACGTCAGGGGCCGTGCAAGTAGGTAAAGTGACGCCTGAAGGACGCGAACTGACACTTCAGCTGGCGAGTTCAGGAGACTTAATCGGGGAAGTCATGCTGTTTTGCGGATCTACTCCCCATATGCTCCAAGCAAAAGCCATTGAACCTTGTACAGCAATCAGTATTCAAAAACGGTTGTTAGAAAACGAACTAGCACAATACCCTGCTCTTTCTATGGAGTACATGAAGTGGATGGGACTCCAAATCAAGCGAATGCAGACAAAGTTTAGAGACTTAATTCTAAATGGAAAAAAAGGTGCTCTCTACTCTACTCTGATCCGCATGTCTAATAGTTTTGGAGTAATGAAGCCAAATGGTATCTTATTAAACGTAACGTTGACAAATCAAGAAATCGCCAATCTATGCGGGACATCTCGAGAAGTGGTCAATCGCATGCTCGCTGAGTTGCGAAAAAACGAAGTGATTTCGATGGCAGATGGAAAAATCATCATTCATAAGCTCTCTTTTTTAAAGAAAGAAATAGACTGTGAGGACTGCCCTTTGGAATTGTGCAGAATTGAATAAGAAAAAAAGCCATCGTTGATGGCTTTTTTCTTATTGAACACCTAATGCAATTTTAGCGTAGCGCGTCATTCGATCTTTATCCCATGGAGGATTAAATGTGATATTCACTTCTACATTTTCTACTTCTTCAAGAGAAATTAATTGTTTTTTCACTTGTTCGCCAATCACACCAGCCAGCGGGCAGCCGATAGAAGTTAACGTCATCGTCACGATAACTGTGTTGTTTTCTTCCATTTCTACACCATACACTAAGCCTAAATTTACGATATCAACGCCAAGCTCTGGATCAATTACTTCTTCTAGTGATTCCATGATTTTATCTTCTAACTGTTTATCCATATTCATTCTCCTTTCTCTTACTTCCGTAATTATCTTCACGTATTAAATATACCCTTAAACAAATTATCGTAAGCAATCAATAACTATGTCTTACACCGTAACAAGACAGCTTTTGCATGTCAATCGTTCTGCTTTGCTCCTAAGGAAAAGTTGTGTAAAATATGGGAATACAAGCATGAATATTAGTAGAATTCAATATAATCGTATAACTACTTCAATTTAAAAGGAGCCCTATATGAGAAACAATCAACACTTAATCGCCTTAGATCTGGATGGAACATTGTTAACGAATGAAAAAACCATTTCACCTACAACAAAACGGGTATTAGAAAAAGCCAAACAAGAAGGACATATTGTAATGATTGCAACTGGTAGACCTTATCGTTCCAGTGCTATGTATTACAGCGAATTAAATTTATCCACGCCTATCGTAAACTTTAACGGAGCGCTTGTTCATCACCCCCTTCAGCCTGATTTCGGCACGCATCACGAACCTTTAAACCGCCGCACTGTCCATGACATTGTGACAGCTATGCAAGACTATCGCATCAACAATATCATGGCAGAAGTACAAGATGATGTGTATCTTCATTTTGAAGATCGAAAATTAATGGATGTACTTAGCCTAGGGGATCCTAAATTACAAACGGGTGATTTGCGTCATACGCTGCAGCACGACCCAACGTCTATTTTAATTCACGCAGATGAAGAACATGTGCAAGATATACGCTCTCACCTTTCAGATGTTCATGCAGAAGTACTAGAACACAGACGCTGGGGAGCACCTTGGCATGTCGTTGAAATTGTAAAAAAAGGACTTAATAAAGCTGTAGGTCTTGAGCGCGTAGCTAATCATTATCAAATTCCACGCGAACGAATTATTGCGTTTGGAGATGAAGACAATGATTTTGAAATGATTAAATTTGCAGGACACGGTATCGCCATGGAAAATGGTATTAACGAATTAAAACAGCTAGCGCGTGAAGTAACAAAATCGAATGAAAATGACGGTATTGCTTATTATTTGGAAAAAACGTTAAATTTATAACTTAGCTTTTTTTGAAAAGCAAGGTAAATTTTTATCGCTATCATTTTTTTTATTTAGCACACACTATAACCGACACTTCTTAAGGTGTCGGTTTTATTTATATTACGAGGAGGAATTTATGATGGGCAGAGGCAATCGATCAAAACGTTTTGTGAAACAAGGTGCAGACGCAGTTCAAAAACATGATGAACGAATTCCTTATCATATGACTATGGCAGAGGCAGAAGCATTTCAAGCTCAGCAGCGCCAAACTCCTCATGGAGGACAGTAACTTATGAAAAATTCACTTTTTGGTCAAGTAAAAGATGCGATTCGAAACGCAGTATCCGGCCATTCAGAAGATCAGCTTCATCGTCAAAAGCACGGCAACGGGGAACTTGATATTTCAGAAGGCGTATTAAACAGTATTGCTTCTAACGCTTCTCCTGAGGAGCAAGAGCAGCTGAAGCAATTCCAAAACTCATTGCATCAAGCGTATGATACAGATGGAGAATCACATTCACAAGAGAAAAGCGCAGACATTATGTCCGATACGCTGTCTCATATCGTTCAGAATGCTTCTTCCGAAGAGAAGGCACAGCTTGAACAGCTTCAAAGCACTTTAGAAGGCGGTCAGTCTCACGCTCACGGTAAAGCTCACACGTCCAGTGAAAGCGTGGCAGCTGATATATTATCTCATGCACAGCAAAATGCTTCTCCTGAAGAAAAGAGCCAGCTTGAACAGCTTCAAAGCACTTTAGAGGGCGGTCAGTCTCACGCTCACCGTGAAGCTCACACGTCTAGTGAAAACGTAGCAGCTGATATGCTGTCTCATGCACAGCAAAGCGCTTCTCCTGAAGAACAAGCTCAGCTTCAGCAGCTTCAGAATACATTGGGAGCTGCTGGTCAAAATCATCAAACGTCTCAGGCTCATACGTCTGCAGGTTCTGATGAAAACATTGCAGCTGATATGCTGTCTCATGCGCAGCAAAATGCTTCTCCTGAAGAACAAGCTCAGCTTCAAGAGCTTTCTAATGACTTAAAAGGCACACATTAATAAAAAAGAGTCCAGGTAATGAATACCTGGACCTTTTTTAATCCTTGCGAAACAAACCAAAGATTCCCGTTGTCTGAACGATATTGGTAAATGCTTTAGGATCTACCTCTTTAATCACTCGCTCCAAGTCAAATAATTCGTATCTAGTCAAAACAATCATTAGCATTTCTTTATCTTCGTTTGTAAAGCCGCCTTTAGCCGGTACCGCCGTAATCCCTCGCACAAGTTTGGCGTGAATTGCCTTTCTTAGCTCCACTCCTTTTTTCGTTACGATCATTGCTGTGAGTTTGACATGACGCGTATGAATAACATCAATGACGCGAGTAGTTGTATAAAGCGTCACAAGCGTATAGAGTGACTTCTCAGCCCCATATAAAAGACCTGCTAGCACGATAATAATTGCGTTTAATATGAACATATAAGTGCCAATTGGTCGGTCCTTTACTCGAGATAAAATCAGGGCAATAATATCGAGCCCACCAGTTGAAGCTCCAAACTTCAACGTAATTCCTACCCCTACCGCTAAAATAACGCCTCCAAAAACTGCGTTAAGGATGATGTCTTTAGAAAGTGCTTGAATAGGAATAATTCCAAGAAACAAAGTTGTTGCAGCAACGCTGATAAAGCTGTAAACAGTAAATGACTTCCCAACTTTTTTCCACCCTAAAATAGTTACAGGAATATTTAACAACAACAGCAGCACTCCAGTGGAAATAGTAAAAGGGGTGTAATCTGTCACGATACTCGAAACAAGCTGCGCTACTCCTGTAAAGCCGCTCGAATATACATTAGCGGGTATCAAAAACAAGTTGAGTGCAAGCGCATTCAATAATGCTCCTACCAAGACGACTATCGTTTTTTTTGTTTCAAGCCACATATTCAAATGACCGACCTCCGCTTTTTTAAAACTTCTTACTCTCCTATACCCATTTATAAAATGAATAAAGTCAGCATCTTTAAAATAGTTAGTACATATAGTATGTACGATTTGGCAGAATTAAAAAAACTTATTCAAAAATTGTATTTTCCTCAAAGTGCTTATACACTAATACTATGTCGTATATAACGCTTCTCAATGTTTATACATCAAACTCATTTAATATTTTATAAATGCAATTAGGAAGGTGACATTTATGTCAATTAAACTTTTAACCGATAGTGCAAGCGATTTGCCTTTATCCTTTTTTCAAGAAAATAACGTTGGCTTTTTACCGCTTCGCGTAAGCCTGGATAATCAAGAATTTTTAGATCTACAAACCATTGAGCCAGCTTCTGTCTACGAAGCCATCCGTAAAGGCAAGATGCCAAAAACATCTCAAGCGGCTCCAACTACTATGTATGAGGTCTTTGAGGACATAGCTAAATCAGGTAATTCGTGCGTTTATTTAGCTTTTTCTTCAGAATTATCCGGTACATATCAAACAGCAATGATGATTCGAGAAGAACTCCTAGAAAAGTATCCCGATTTCCAATTAGAGATAATCGATACGAGATGTGCATCTCTTGGCCAGGGAGTAGTTACTTATTATGCAGCACAATTGCTACAACAAAACCTCTCACTTGTAGAGATGACAGAAAAAATAAAACAATACGCGCTGCATATGGAACATATTTTTACGGTCGATGACTTAGATTTTCTTGCTCAAGGAGGACGGGTTAGCAAAGCTTCTGCTTTTGTAGGAGGTCTGCTTAATATTAAGCCGCTGCTTCATGTGGAAGATGGAAAATTGATTCCAATCGAAAAAATCCGCGGCCGTAAAAAAGTATTTAAACGCATGCTTGACGTAATGGAAGAGCGAGGGAAAAATCTCTCTTCTCAAACCATTGGAATTAGCCATGGAGATGATTTAGAAACAGCTCTTCAGCTGAAAGAGATGATTCAAGAACGTTTTGGAACCCAACATTTTATTATTAATATTATTGGTGCAGCCATAGGTTCTCACTCTGGCCCAGGGACGATTGCAGTCTTCTTTTTGAACGAAACCATCGAATAATTTAAAGAGATCAGGGCATTCTAAAGGTACGACCAAAAAGGGGTGTATCACAATGCCAAAAACGAGCGATAACGATAAAAAAGCAAAAGATAATAATGCAAAGCTTCACGAAAAGAATCTGCAAGCTAAGCATAACCGTGAGCTTGGAAAACATTCATTTTCTAAAAAAACTGATCACTTATAAAAAGAAGCCGCTGAATTTTCAGCGGCTTCTCCTTTTAGTTTTCTTCTTTTTTAAAATATGTCCATCCTTCTTCTTGATAAACTTTTCCTTCTTTCATCAGTTTACCAAGCGCACGTTTGAACGCAGCTTTACTCATATTAAAACGCTCACGAATATCTTCTGGATAACTTTTATCCCAAAATGGCATCACGCCACCGCGGCTTTCCATGTAATCGTATAGTACCTGTGCATCTTCATCCATGCTTTCTTGCTTGCGCGGAAGAAGCGAGACGTTTAGCGTTCCATCTTCTTTTACATTAATGACACGGCCTGTTACATACGTACCAAGCTTTGGTTCTTTGCGTCTCTCGCTTTCATGAATAAATCCAACATATCCTTCATCTGTCATAATAAATGAACCTACGCGCAGTACGCGATAGATATATCCGCTCACTTCACGATTAAAAAGTTCAGGCGGAGCATCCAATGCCATTGCTTTCATGACATCGTCTGTAGCAATTTTCCCGTACATCTTACCGCGCTTTGAAATCTTCATTGTACAGTAAACTTTGTTTCCAACTTCTGGCCACAGCTCTTCTAGCGCAGGTAAGTCGGTTGAACCAATTAACATATCTTTGTTCATTCCGATATTTACAAACACGCCTAAACCTGGATTAACATCTACGACTTCAACCCACTCATAGACTCCTTCTTCAACAAGAGGTAAGTGCATCGTTGCCGTTAAGCGATCGTGCTGATCAAGATATAGAAAAACTTCTACTTCTTCTCCTTCAGCAAGTTCTCTTGTTGTTTCATTTTTATGTAGCAAAATTTCTTCTTCGCCTTCTGCTAACATATAACCAATCGGCGTTTCACGGTTTACTGTTAAATACGCTTTCATCCCAGCTTCTACATTCATCGTTCTATCCATCCTTTATATAAATTAGTAGTGACTATTCCGTCACCACATACCTTCTCACTTTGCATCGAACAGCATTTTAAATTTCAAATCAACTTAAATGCATGCATTGTTTAAAAAAGCTGCTTCTATAGCTTACAACAAAAAGCATAACTTGTATTGTATCAATTACCGGCTCTCTATTCAATATCAGTTGTATACAGTTTGTGTTTTATTTATAATAAAAGAACAAACTCTTTACATATGGAGGTTATTATGGCTAAAGATAGTTCATTTGACATTGTGTCACAAGTCGATTTATCAGAGGTAACGAACGGCATTACCATGGCAACAAAAGAAATTAAAACCCGCTACGATTTTAAAGGCAGCAAAAGCGAAATCTCGCTCGAAAACGAAGAGCTTGTTCTTATTTCAGATGATGAATTTAAGCTTGAACAGTTAAAAGACGTACTGATCTCTAAGCTCATTAAACGCGGTGTACCTACACGCAATATCTCATACGGCAAAATTGAGAATGCTTCTGGAGGAACGGTTAGACAACGCGCCAAGCTAATTCAAGGTATCGACAAAGACAACGCTAAAAAGCTAAATACAATTATCAAAAATACCGGTTTAAAAGTAAAAAGCCAAATTCAAGATGATCAGCTTCGCGTAAGCGGTAAAAATAGGGATGACCTGCAGCAAATTATTTCGGCTATCCGCAGCGCTGATTTACCTATTGATGTACAATTTATTAATTACCGCTAAAAAATGAATGCCCTCGGCATTCATTTTTTCTTTTAACGCCTCTTTCTATTCGTCCAATCTTATCCCTATGCATAGATACACTTTCTTAACAAATACTAGTATACGCTTACGTACTCATATTAATGAAGGAGTGTATACCAATGAATCAAAATCAAAAACAAAACTTCCCTCCTCAGCATCAGCAAGCGCAGCCAGGTATTGAAAAAGAGATGCATCCAATCCCTACTTCTATCGCTCCAGACTATAAGGCAAGCGGAAAATTACAGAACAAAGTAGCTGTTATCACGGGAGGAGACAGCGGAATTGGACGTTCTGTCGCTTATCATTACGCGAAAGAAGGCGCAAATGTTGTTGTGACCTATCTTAATGAACATGATGATGCAAATGAAACTAAAAAGCAGGTTGAACGCATGGGAGCTTCTTGTTTGTTGCTTGCTGGTGACATAGGAGATGAGCATTTTTGTCAAGAAGTCATCTCAAAGGCCATCCAGACTTTCGGTAAAATAGACATTTTAGTCAATAATGCAGCTGAACAGCATCCTCAAAAAAGCATTACGGATATTACGACTGAACAGCTTACTCGTACGTTTCAAACGAATATTTTTTCAATTTTTCATCTGACCAAAGCTGCATTGCCTCATTTAAAACAAGGAAGCGCTATTATTAATACAACGTCTGTGACAGCTTACCATGGGCATGATCAGCTGATTGATTACTCTTCAACCAAAGGGGCTATCGTTGCTTTTACACGTTCTTTATCAGCTTCGCTCGCAACAAAAGGCATTCGCGTCAACGGCGTAGCTCCGGGACCCATTTGGACACCTCTTATTCCGTCTACGTTCGACGAACAGCAAGTTGCGACATTTGGGTCTAATACACCTATGAAACGAGCAGGACAGCCTTCTGAGCTCGGACCGGCCTATGTATACTTGGCAAGCTCTGATTCTTCTTATATGTCCGGGCAAGTTCTGCACATTAATGGGGGATCCATTGTAAACGGATAACATTTCTCTTCGGTCATTCATTTATTTTTATGTGGAAACACTATCAGAATTCAGCTATTTTTGTTTAAATAGAGATATGAACACCGCTAAAGGAGAGTATTTGAATGACCGATACATTAAGCACTCTTAAACATATATACGAAACCATTTTAAATAAAGTCGATGCCGGTATCCATGCGGTCGATGAAACAGGAAAAACTATTATTTATAATGAAAAGATGACAAAGATGGAGCTGATGGATGAACAAGACGTTTTACATAAAAACTTGTTAGATGTGTTTATGTTCAAAGAAAATCAGCAAAGCACGCTTGTACAGGCGCTGCAAAAAGGAAAAGAAACGGTTAACGTCAAGCAAACATATTTCAACAATCAAGGACAAGAAATCACGACGATTAATAATACCTTCCCTATTTTAAAAGACGGGGTCATTCAAGGAGCGGTTGAAATTGCTCAGGACGTGACGAAACTAGAGCGTCTAATCCGGCAAAACATTAGGCAAAAAGGAAACACACGCTTTACGTTTGATAGCATCATCGGAAACAGTCAAGCGGTTCACGATGTGATTGAAGACGCCAAGCGCGCTACTAGAACTCCTTCTTATGTCTTAATTATTGGAGAAACAGGCACGGGAAAAGAACTATTTGCTCAAAGCATACATAATGGCAGCAGCCGCTCTTCTGCTCCTTTTATTTCACAAAACTGTGCTGCGCTACCGGATAATTTAATTGAAAGCCTTTTATTCGGTACGAAACGTGGAGCTTTTACAGGTGCAATGGATAATCCCGGTCTTTTCGAACAAGCGCAAGGAGGCACATTACTGCTAGATGAAATCAACTCGTTAAACCCAAATCTTCAGGCTAAGCTTCTTCGAGTGCTGCAGGAAAAAACCGTACGAAGAATTGGGGATACAGTGGACAAACCGGTTAACGTTCGAGTGATCGCGAACATGAATGAAGATCCAATCGATGCGATTGCAGAAAACCGATTACGCAAAGACTTATATTATCGACTTGGCGTCGTGACACTTTTTATTCCTCCTCTTCGTGAACGAAAAGAAGATATTATTGAATTAACAAAGTTTTTCATCAAAAAATACAATGATTTGTTTCAGATGAATGTAAAAACCGTAGATCACCAAGTCATGTCTTCTTTTCTCTCTTATGACTGGCCAGGGAATGTACGGGAGTTAGAACACATTATTGAAGGTGCAATGAACTTGGTAATGGACGAAGATGTTATTCACTATTCTCACCTTCCTTTCCAATACAGAACGAAGTTCCAGCTAAAGCAGCATGAACATTTTGAAAATAAAGCAAGCAGTGACGCACCTTCTTATCCAAGCGCTTTTCACCCTTCTCTTCCTTTAAAGGAACAGCTGTTATCGTTCGAAGCCGAATGTATTAAACAAACGCTTGAACAACACAGCCACAACATCTCAAAAAGTGCTAAGATACTAGGGCTGACCAGACAAAGCTTGCAGTATCGTATGAAACGATTAAACATCCGCTCTAAATAAAAAAAAGAAGTGCACAGTGCACTTCTTTTTTATTTTGCTTTATAAACCGGTGAATCCGATTGTTTTTGATCAATATTTTTCTTGATTCCTACGTGATAATACACGTAGAGTACAATGATTAAAGGGACACCGCAGTAAAGACCAATTCGTTGATCCGGAATAAAAATTAAGCTGATTAATACCAGTCCATACAAACAAAAACCTAGAATAGGAACGAACGGATAAAGCGGCGTTTTAAATTTCAATTCCTTTATGTCTCCTCCTTCCGCTAAAAAACGACGGCGGAACATAAATTGAGAGGCACAAATGGACATCCAAACAATAATGGTTACCATTCCTGAAATTGAAATAAACCAAAGATATACGGTTTCAGCAGCCACGACGCTTGTAATCAACGAGCACCCTGAAATAATCATTGTCACAATTAATGCGTTAATTGGAACACCTTTTGAAGATAATTTCTTCAAAGGTTTTGGCCCCATATTGCTGTTTGACAGTGACCAAAGCATCCGAGAAGCAGCATAAACGCCGGAGTTCGCCACTGATAGAACGGCTGTTAAAATGACAAAGTTCATGATATCCGCTGCGTATGGAATGCCAATTTGATCTAATACGGCAACAAACGGACTTTCAATGACGCCTGCTGTTTTGTATGGCAGAATAGAGACTAAAACAAACATAGCTAACACAAAGAAAAACAGCGTTCTCCAAATGACGTTTCGAATAGATCTCGGCAACGTTTTCTCAGGACTTTCACTTTCTCCTGCTGCAATGCCGACCAGCTCCGTTCCTTGAAACGAAAAGTTAACCGTTACTAAAGTCAATAAAACTGCCAGTATTCCATTTGGAAAAAGACCTGCGCCTTGGGTGAAATGTGAAAGAAACGGTGCGGATTCTCCTCCCTTGAAATCGATAAAACCAAAAACAGCAGCTCCTCCAATTAAAATAAATAGAATAATAGCCGTAACTTTAATACTCGAAAACCAAAACTCAGTTTCAGCATAGCTTCGAGCAGAAAGAGCGTTAATTAAAAATGTAATGACGCCAAAAATCAAGCACCATGACCATATAGGTACATCAGGAAACCATCTCTGCATTAAAATTCCTGCTGACGTAAATTCAAGCCCTGTCGTATTTGCCCAGCTGAACCAGTACAGCCATCCAATCATAAAGCCTGTAGAAGGCCCTAAAAACCTTGTAGCGTATTCTTGAAAGGAACCTGAAACCGGCATTGCTACCGCTAGCTCTCCTAAACAAAGCATAACTAAGTACATGAGGAAGCCGCCTATTATATATGCAAGAATGGCTCCTCCCGGCCCTGCCTGGCTTATAGTAAAACCCGAACCTAAAAATAGGCCTGTTCCAATCACGCCTCCTAACGCAATCATAAATAAATGTCTGCTTTTCATTGTTCTCTGTAATTGGTTTTGTTCTGTATGTCTATTCATCGGTACCTCCGTTCTTCATTTTCTTATATGTGGTTTGTACAAGCATGACTACTTTTTAGCATCTGAACAGTTGTTTCTTGAATCAACTTAGGAAGGACGGCGAACGAATAAGGCTTGTACACTCGCTCTGTCCACTTATGTCCGTCTTTCCCATATACCCCCATATTGATGGACGGAATATTTAATTCTCGAATTTCACGGAAAGGAATCGCCCCTGCAATCCCCCATCCCGGAAAGTTACGTGTAAAAGCATCGATTTCCTCATCTGTCTCATGAAGAGATAAAAAGCTGCCATCCGCTAGGTAGGGGAAAAATTTTTTAAACTGAAACGTCTCTCCCGTCTGTTTTCCAACCTTCTCCACAGCCGCTTGCAAGGGATAAAGAAGCTGCTGATCTCTGCTTTCTTCTTTCTTCAAGTGATTATGAGGCAAGTAAGGCGGTGCAAAAAAGACAATTACGCGCGGACTTTGATGCGGATCTAACCTTTGAAGTTCTTCAATTACTTTAAAGCACCTTGTTCTAAGTTCTAAATGCGCATACTGTTCAAAAGCTCGTTCAATACAAGCCTGAGCATTTATCTCTTTTTGATCCAATTCTTCCAGGTAATCTTCCAAACTCACAACATCTACTTTCCAAGACAAGTTTCGCTTTGGTAAATTCGTTCTCCGAACAAAAAATTCGTAATAATCAGAAAGTTTTTCCTCCACTTTTTCACATGCTTCGATTGATAATCCAATTAATTGACTCATCACTTCTTTGGCCGTTCGTTCATAGATGAAATAGTTAAAATACAAATGACTACTTACAGCAGTTTGCACATTATAAGCCTCTTTATTATCTCGTTGATACAGACAGGAAGGTGGCAGTACCAGCTCTCCTTCAATATTTTCAGCTAGATTAATATTGTTATGGATGCTTCCTGTAATCTCAGATGCAATCAAATTAGGATCTATACCAGCAAGCGTATCTCCTACGTGTACCTCCCTTCCGTAAATATAAAAACATGGAAGCAGTTTCCCAGCGGCTCCTGTATAAATATAGCGCGTGGAATCTCCATCGTAAAGAGGTGTAATAAAGTCGGTATTAATCGCTGCTACATATGAAAGATTTTTTTCTTTTTTCAAACGGTTCAGTTCAGAAACAGCAGAAATAATTCCAGCATGCTGACTTTCCTCATCTGGGTTGACCATAAAAAGGACGTTTCCTTCTAATTTATTTGGATGCTTAGTAAAATGCAGCACATTGGCTAAATGTACAGCAATTCCACTTTGCATATCAACGGCTCCTCTTCCAAACATCCATTCACCTGAGCGAGCATCTCGCTGTACATCTTCATTAATGTTATGCATAGAGAAATAGCGCTGAAGTTCTTCTGGATCTAATGCTATGTCTTTTAATGGACCAAAATCTTCAATGCCAACCGTATCTAAGTGAGCGTGATAAATCATTGTTTGAGCATTTTTTTTGCTGCCTTGAATAAAAGCAAATACATTTTTTCTACCTAGCGTATCGCCATTAATTTTCTGTTCCCAAACATGAAGGGGATTTTCTTTGAAATAAGGAAAACTTTGAAGCGTGTTTTTAATGAAATCAGCAATCTTTACTTCGCCGATTGTCCCATTGATACTTTTGATTTTCACTAACGCTTTTGTTAAACATTCAACTTGCTCTTCCATGCTTAGCTGTGAGAGTTGGATATACACTTCTATTCCTCCTGCCTATCAAATAAAAACGTTATTTAGCTGCATATGAATAAAAATAGTACGATATATACATATCGTACTATTTTTATTTACTTTAAACCGATTACTCAGCAAATACTTTTTCAATTCGTTCAATTGCCCAGTCTAACTCTTCTTTTGAAATCGTTAGCGGCGGAGCAAAACGAATAACCGTACTGTGCGTTTCTTTACAAAGCAAACCTTGGTCTTTTAATTTTTCACAATAAGGACGAGCTTCTTCGTGTAATTCTACCCCGATGAATAGACCTCGGCCGCGCACTTCTTTAATAACTGGATTGCTTAAGCTTTGGAGCTTCTGCTTGAAATAAGAACCTAATTCTAATGAGCGCGCTGGAAGTTCTTCATCTTCAATTACTTCCAAAGCAGCTAATGATACGGCACAAGCAAGCGGGTTTCCTCCAAATGTTGAACCATGAGAGCCAGGGTTAAAGACACTTAAAATGTCTTCATTAGCGACTACGCAAGAAATAGGGAAAACTCCTCCTCCAAGCGCTTTACCTAAAATCAGCATATCTGGTTCTACGCCTTCCCAATCACAAGCAAACATTTTGCCTGTACGCGCTAAGCCAACTTGGATTTCATCAGCAATAAATAGCACATTATGTTCTTTACATAAGTCAGCTGCAGCTTTTAAGAAGCCTTCTGGAGGTAAAACGATACCTGCTTCACCTTGAATTGGCTCAATTAAAAATGCGGCTGTATTTGGTGTAATAGCAGCTTTTAACGCTTCTAAATCACCATAAGGAATGGTTTGAAGCCCCGGAAGCATCGGTCCAAAACCACGTTGATATTCTGCTTCAGACGATAATGAAACAGCTGTCATTGTACGACCGTGGAAGTTGCCCACACATGCGATGATTTGTGCTTGATTTTCAGCAACGCCTTTCACATCGTAAGCCCAGCGGCGTGCAGCTTTAATGGCTGTTTCCACCGCTTCTGCTCCCGTATTCATTGGAAGAGCCATATTTTTATTTGTTAATTTACAAATCTTTTCATACCATGGACCAAGCTGATCATTATGAAACGCTCGTGACGTTAACGTTACTTTATCAGCTTGACGTTTTAATGCTTCAATAATTTTTGAATGACGATGTCCTTGGTTAACAGCGGAATAAGCGCTTAGCATATCCATATATTTATTATTTTCTGGATCGTGTACCCATACGCCTTCTGCCTTTTCAATTACAATCGGCAGCGGATGATAGTTGTGTGCCCCAAATTTTTCTGTTTGCTCAATGATTTTCACCGTTTTTTGTGTTTCAGTTGTCATATTTACTCCTCCTTATTTTCCAATCAGAATGTTTCAGATGTTGTTTTTGCTTGCATGTGAAGAACAAGATAATCCGGTCCGCCTGCTTTTGAATCCGTTCCTGACATATTAAACCCGCCAAAAGGCTGGTAACCAACAATCGCTCCTGTACATCCTCTGTTAAAATACAGATTTCCAACATGGAACTCTTCACGGGCGCGTTCAATATGCTCGCGGTTGTTTGATAATAAAGCGCCTGTTAATGCATATTCTGTATTGTTTGCAATCTCCATCATATGATCAAAATCTCGCGCTTTAGAGAATGCTACTACCGGACCAAAAATTTCTTCTTGCATGAGACGAGCTTTTTCATCTACATCCGCAAAAATAGTTGGCTGAATAAAGTATCCAGTTGAATTGTCTGCTTCTCCTCCCGCAACGAGACGCCCTTCTTCTTTTCCAATTTCAATATACGATAATACTTTATTGTACGAAGCCTCGTGAATAACAGGTCCCATATAAGTTGAAACTTCTTCCGGGTTTCCAACGGTTAATGTTTTGGTTAGCGCAACTGCTTTTTCAAGCACTTCATCATACACATCTTGATGCACAACAGCACGAGAACCAGCGGAGCACTTTTGCCCTGCAAAACCAAATGCAGAGTATACAATTGAAGAAGCAGCTAAATCCAGATCCGCATCTTTGTCTACAACCACCGTATCTTTTCCGCCCATTTCAGCAATAACGCGTTTTAGCCATTTTTGGCCCGGCTGTACTTTTGCTGCTCTTTCGTAAATGCGGCAACCTACTGCGCGCGAGCCGGTAAATGAAACAAAGCGTGTTTTTGGATGTTCAACTAAGTAGTCACCGATTTCAGGTGTAGCACCCGGAATAAAGTTTAATACGCCTTTCGGTAAACCTGCTTCTTCCATTACTTCTACAAATTTCGCTGCTACTACAGGAGTGGCATCAGCTGGCTTTAATAAAATCGTGTTGCCTGTTACGATAGCTGCTACTGCTGTTCCAGCCATGATAGCTAACGGGAAGTTAAAGGGTGAAATAATAATACCTACGCCAAGTGGAATATAATTGTACTGATTATACTCACCGTCTCGACTCTGTACTGGAGAACCATCTTTTAACGTCAGGACTTGACGTGCATAGTACTCTAAAAAATCAATTGCTTCTGCTGTATCAGCATCTGCTTCGTTCCAAGGCTTTCCTGCTTCTTTTACAAGATAACTAGAAAATTCATGCTTTCTGCGACGGATGATGGCCGCTGCACGGAAAAGAATATCTGCTCGATGTTCTACTTTCCATTTTTTCCACGTTTCAAAAGCTTTTAAAGCTGACTGCATCGCTTGCTCTGCTAGATCTTTATTTACTGTCGAGACATATCCAATCACTTCTTTTATATTCGCTGGGTTAACAGACGTAATTTTCTCTTCAGTTTCCACTTTTTCACCGTTGATCACAAGCGGGTACGTTTTGCCAAGCTGTGTATTTACATATGTTAATGCTTCTTGAAATACCTTTTTATTGTTTTCGTCCTTAAAATTTGTAAATGGTTCATGAGAATAAGAAACTACCATGATATATACCTCCTAGTATGCAAATCTTTGTTTACTTTATAGTTATGCAAATAGCGTGCCAACTTTTAATAAAACTTTACAGCCTATTTGTCATCAAGGTTTTCATCACTTATATCATTCTTTCTTTTTGATACAGGAAAAAATAATTGGCATGTGTATATTTTTTTTGCACTTTAAATGCCAATATCTTTGGCACAGAAAATATATTGAGACATACCTAAATCAATCCAATCTAAAAACGAAAAAATCCGAACAAGTTTGATTCTCCATCAAGAATCAAACTCGTTCGGATCTTCCTGCAACTACAATACTTTTGTTCCAGCCTCTTTCTATTTGTTTATAAAGTTATCTCTTCGTCATTTGAATGGTTTTACAGGATTGTCTTTTAATCATTTTGTGAGGAACGCGCACTTGTTCTGCAACAGCATATGGCGTTTCAATCTGCTTAATCAAGCAGCGTACAGCCTGATAACCAAGTTCAAAAATATTAATATCAACAGATGTGAGAGCAGGTCTAGCCATTTCGGCGATCAGAACATTATTAAAACTGACAATCGAAATGTCTTCAGGAACCGAAATTCCCAGTTCATCCAATGTATTTAAAACGCCTAATGCCATTAGATCGTCTGCTACTACTAGAGCCGTTGGACGTTCTTTCAGAGATAAAAGTTCGCAAACAGCTTCTTTTCCTCCCTTCTGTAGAAATTCTTCATGAATCACATACTCGTCCCGGTAAGGAATGTTTGCTTTTTGAATCGCTTTATCATAGCCTGTTAAACGGTCAATGGTAACGACTAATTCAAGACTTCCGCCAATAAACGCAATACGCTCATGCCCAGATTCAATTAAATATTCCGTCGCTTCTTTTCCAGCTTTAAAATTATCATTATCAACAAACGTGATGCTTTCACTATGTTTAAACGGCTTTCCAATAACTACAAACGGCACGCTCTGTTCTTGCAAATAAGAAAGTACTTGATCATCAACTTTGGAGTACAGCAAAATTAATCCATCTACTCGTCTTCCCTGTACCATTTGAACAACTTCTGCAAAAATCTCTTCTTCCGTTTCTCCAGTGGACATATAAATCGCTCTTTTGTTCTCGTGAGCTCCGGTGCTGATTCCTCTTAGCACTTCGGGAAAGAATGGATTTTGAAACACCTTGTCTGCTGAGCTCGGCATCACTAGGCCGACTGCCTCTGTCGTTTGATTTGCTAGACTTCGCGCAATAATATTTGGGTGATAACCAAGTTCTTTCATAGCCGATCGCACGCGCTGTTTTGTTTTTTCACTAATTCTTGAGCTGTCTGCAATGACGCGAGATACCGTCGAAGGGGCTACATTTGCTAAATTTGCCACATCTTTTATTGTTACACCCATAATTCCACCTCTTAATTATGTTTTCTTCATTAATACTTATCCAATTATAATTTGACAACTACGACGCGCTGTCCTTTTTACGTGATTGAGAAATTTTCTTTTCTTTTCTTCTTTTTGAAGATGCTTTGTACAAAAAGATGCCAAATCCCGTATAAACAGCAGCAACCGCTGCGATATATCCAATATTAAACCCTGACTTTTTCACTACTTTATATACATTTGTGGTCTCAGGCTCCAATGAAATGTTGTATACATCGTCAACGGGTCGTATAATTCCTTCCGTTATTAACCCTCTTAGTTCATTTTCTTTTCCAACTTTTTTGAGCGGGACATTAATGTCCGACGTTTCCTTTGTATTATTAATCACAACAAACGTCGTTTCGTCCTTATACCTTCTCTTGTATACAGCCACACCTTTTTGCTCAGACACAAGGGTAAAGCTTCCTTTTCGAAGAGAAGGCGACTTTGCTCTAAGTTCAGCCAGTTTTTTTAAATGATCTATAATATCGGGATTAGCTAAAAAATTCATCATCCCATAATTTTCTGCTCCCTTTCCCCCATTCAGCGCAATTTCCGTTCCATAAAAAACGATTGGTACACTCGGCGAAGTATAAAGATACGAAAGCCCTTGCTTTGTTCGGGCTCCAGGATGATTTTCACTCTTCAATGCTTGTGCTGTAAAACGTGTGCTATGAACATCATCTAAAAAATTGGCTAAAGGCTGATTACTTCCTTTCCCCCACTTGTCATACAACATTTTCTGCGGACGATTAGTACCGCTAAACGTAGCAGCAGTGGCTTCGGCTAGCGTTCTATCTACAAGCAAATCTACTCCTAACGAATCAACCTGTTCATTTTTTTTAAATGGTTGCCCTTTTATTTCTCCTATTAATAGAAAAGAAGGATTCATGCTTTTTAGCGTCTTAGAAAAGGATGAAATAAATGCAGAAGGAGCTTGATCGATATCTTTAACGTAATATCCGTCAATATCTGCTTGTTTGCTCCACCAAGCGGCATTTTTAATAAGGTATTTCTGCACAGCGCTTTCTTTTAAATTAAGGTGAGGCAATGCTTTAATTACTTCGTTATCTGTACGAGATTCATTACTTATCCATGTTTTTTTTTCTTTATCTGCTGCCCAGGAATGATTGTTACTGATTGTCAACGGAAATTCGACCATAATTTTTATATTGCGCTCATGTGCTTTCTTCACAAGATTTTGTAAGTCTTTTAACGTTCCAAAATGATCGTCTATTTTATAATGGTTGGTCACCGCATATCCATGATAGCCTGTCTCATCATTTTCCATAAAAGGAGTTAATAAAACAGCGGTAAATCCCATCTCTTGAATATAGTCTAACTTTTGTGCTACTCCCTGTAAATCGCCTCCATAATAGGCATCTGAACGTTCATAGTTAACATTTCGATCATTCTGTTCACTTCCGTTATAAAAACGGTTGATCATCAATGAGTATATTACCTCATCACGTATATCTTTATGATCTTGCGCTGAGGCACTGCTTCCAAAAAGCAATAATAGTATAAGCAGCATACTTATCGTTTTCCATTTCATCTATTCCCCTCCTATAGACGAACTGTTTCAAACTCACTTTTGTTTCCATTATAACGTTAACGCTTACATTATTGTTAAATAAGTTGATAAAAACAAAAAAAGTGATTAAAAGTTTTTACTTTTAATCACTTTTTTTCATCTATATACTGCTATACCGTCTCATTTACGTTCGAGATATGAGGTTTATCCGATACTTTACCAACTTTATTTAATCGATCAATCAATCCAACACCAAATTCAGGATGAAGGTTACCATCTCCTGTCGCTACGAAACTTTCACGAAATTCGTATGCGGATGAACCGTGTTCAGCAAAATCTAAACCAGCAATTTCTTCTTCGCTTGATACTCGAATAGAAGAAAAACGCGTGAGAACAAATAAGAATAACCCAACCGTTCCAATTGTCCAGCCCATCACAGCTATGATTCCAAGAGCTTGAATACCTAATAGCTGTACGCCTCCGCCATAAAATAAACCATTAGCCGTATCAAACAGCCCCACTGCTAACGTCCCCCAAATACCGCAAATTCCATGAACAGTAATAGCACCAACTGGATCATCTAACTTCATTTTGCTATCGATAAAATGCACAGCTTCTACTAGAATAATTCCTGCAATTAGCCCAATGACGATTGCACCTGGAATCGATACGTTTGCTGTTCCAGCTGTAATTCCTACAAGTCCAGCTAAAGCACCGTTTAATGTTAAGCTAGCGTCAATACGTTTGTAGCGAAACTTTGTATATAAAGCAGAAGACAGGACTCCACATGACCCAGACATTAATGTAGTTGCGATGATTCCTGGTACAAGGGCAGGATCCGCTGCTAATGTACTTCCTCCATTAAATCCAAACCAGCCAAACCAGAGGATAAATACACCTAATGCGCCAAGCGGAATATTATGTCCTTGAATAGCATTGACTTTTCCATCGCTTCCATACTTTCCAAGACGTGCTCCTAGAAAAGTAACTGCTACAGCCGCACCAAGAGCTCCAGTCAAATGAACAACTGTCGACCCTGCAAAATCTACGAAGCCTAGTTTAGACAACCATCCTCCTCCCCACACCCAGTGACCTACAACTGGATAAATAACAGCTACCATAGCAATTGTGAGCATCATATAGCTCGATAATTTCATACGTTCTGCTACCGCTCCTGAAATAATCGTAGCGCATGTTGCTGCGAAAACAATTTGAAAGACAAAAAAGCTCATTTGATCGCTTTCTCCATTTAAAAAGAAACCGCTCGAACCGATAAATCCTCCTTTAGAATTTCCAAACATAAGCGCAAAACCAACCACAAAATACAAGACGGAAGACACAGCTACCGTTAGCATATTTTTCATTAAGATATTAAGCGAATTTTTCGAACGAGTGAAGCCTGTTTCAACCATCGCAAACCCTGCGTGCATTAAAAACACAAGTACTGCCCCAAACATTACCCACATCATGTCAATTGATGCGCTGACTGATTCAACAGTTGGGTCAGCCGCATTAACGCGTGTTGCTGCCAACAAACTAATAAACAAAGCCGCACTAATTTTCTTTTTCAACGCTTAACTCCCCCTCTATTAAAAGAACACTCTCTTTTTATAAAATAGCCTCTACACCTGCTTCTCCTGTTCTAATTCGGACAGCATCCTCTACCGGATATACAAAAACCTTTCCGTCGCCTATTTGATTCGTAGAACAAATTGATTGAATGATCTTAATGACTTCATCAACTTGTTCTGTTTCTAAAATCATTTCTACCTTGACTTTAGGTACTAGTTTGATTTCAAAACTTTGTCCCCTGAACAGTCCCTGCTCTCCTTTTTGCTGACCGCATCCTGCTACTTCTGAGACCGTTAATCCGTTTATTCCTACTTCCTCTAATTTTACGCGCAGTGCTTGAAATTTTTCTGGACGAATGATGGCTTCTACTTTTTTCATCGTAACCCCTCTTCCATGTTAGTTTTATTAACATTTAATGTTATATATATTATCATATAGGTAATTTTCTGAATATTCAAGTTAATATGTAATAAAAATGAGACTTTTTTCTTATTTACATAATAGTTAACGCTTTCATATCTTTTCAAAAAAAAAAAAAAAGTAACGCAAAGGAAAAGTAATTCCTTTGCGTTACCCCGTAGAAATAGATGTCATAATTTTCTTTTTTACTTGACTTGTGACAAAGTGCTTTTCTGTAAATACGTCATAATTTTCTTTTCGAATTTTATCAAGAATCGCTCGGTATAAATGCGCCGCTCCTGTAAGAGGCAAACGAGAAGCGACTGGATATTTATGAATCGACTGAAGTCCTTTTATATAATACATCTCCGCTTCTTTGGCCAGGTGCTCCCACATCTCTATAAATTCAGAAGTGACCCACCGGTTCTCTAATAGCATGCGCGTATATCCGTAAGAATTCATAAGGTCTTTCGGTAAATAAATGCGCCCTCGCTCTAAGTCTTCCCCAACGTCTCTTAAAATGTTGGTCAGCTGCATCGCAATGCCTAATGCAACTGCTTCTTCTTCTAATTCTTTATGAGTAGTTGGAGCTAAAATTGGTAAAAGCATTAACCCTACCGTACTCGCTACATGATAAGAGTATGTTTTCACTTCATCAAGCGTATCGTATTCTTTTTTTACTAAATCCATTCTCTGGCCGGTAATCATATCATCAAACGCTTGAACATTCATCTCATATTGTTCAAATACATTGCGCAGAGCTACCCACATGGCGCTTTCGTTCAATAGTTCTCCATTTTTAAATCGGGCAAATTCTGATTCGAATTGCTGCAGCTCTATTTCAGGGTTGCATCCTTCATCTACAATATCATCGACTTGACGGCAAAATGCATATACTGCCCATACTGCCTTTCTTTGTTTTGACGGCAGCATGGAAAAAGCTTTGTAAAACGTTTTTGAGTTTTCTTTAATAATTTCTTCACACTGATTGTACGCTTTGTCTAACGAAATGTTCATCATATAGGACCCCTTTCTCTATTAAAGGATAAACCATCATTTCCTTATGGCTTACAAGATCTTAAGAAAGCTTTGCAACCGCTTGAACAGATGATTGTTCAATAAGATGATCAGCTAACATTTTTGCTCCTTGCATAACAATGGGCACGCCTCCGCCTGGATGAATAGATGCTCCGACCGCAAAAACATTTTTATATTCGTACGGCTGGTACTGAGGTCTGAATACGCCTGATTGAAACAGCTCAGGAGCAATACCAAAGCTTCCTCCTTCGTAAAGTCCAAATGCTTGAGCATCATTTGGCGTGCGTACTTTTACCCACTCTATTTCTTTACGAAGCTCTTCAAACCCTTTTTCTTCTAAAGTTCGAATAATTCCATCAACAAAATCTTGCTGATTGCTCCAATCAATGTGGCCACCTGATGGAACCGGTATAAGTGCATATAGCACACTTTTCCCTTCAGGGGCTAACGATGGATCAATAACAGAGGGATTAAATGTATAAATAGCGGGATCTTCAGGAATCGTTTTATGCTTAAACACTGCTTCCATATGTTTAGCTAAATCATTGCCCATAAAGTATTGATGCACATTGTGATGATCATATTTTCTCTTCAAACCAAGATAAAGCAGCAGACAGCTGGACGAAGGCACATACTTCTTTTCTTTTTTTCGAGCAATTTTCGCCATATTAGGAAAGTCGCCATTTAAAACAACTTGATCAAATGGATAAAGTTGTTCGTCAACAATAACCCCTTCCGTTTTGTCTCCTGTTATAGAAAGCTCTTGAACCGCCTTATTCAAATGAATGTTTACACCTTGCTCTATCAGCGCCTTTTCAAGAAGTGGCACAAGACTTGCGTATCCGCCTTTTACGTAATAGATGCCATGAGCATGCTCACTGTAAGGAACAAGGGAATAAATAGCGGGCGCCGAATAAGGATTTCCTCCAATATAGAGAGATTGCAGGGAATAGGCATCTACTAGACGTTCATCATGGAAATACGTTGAAACAAATTTTCTCATTGATTTATTTGCATTCATTTTTTTTAATGCCTTGATGTTTTGCCATGTCCAAAAATCTCGTTTATTTACAAATGTTTTTTCCAAAAATGCCTTACTTCCTAATTCAAATCGCTTTTTTAATTCAGTCATAAAACGCCGGTAGTTTTGCTCTTCGCCTGGAAACAAACGGCTAATTTCCTCTAACTGATCTTTTTCAGTCGCTTTTTTTGTATAGGTCGTACCGTCTGGAAAATGAATATCATAAAGTGGATCACAGCGTATTAGTTCATATTGAGAAGCAGAAATGCCTGCTTCATCTAAAATACGTTCAAGCATTAAAGGCAGTAAGACAATCGTGGGACCTTCATCAATTTTATAACCGTCTTTTTCTACAAACGCCAGCCGGCCGCCAAGCTTGTTTTCTTTTTCGAAAATATCAACAGAAAATCCTCGTTTGCTTAATAACAAAGCGGTAATCAAACCGCCTATGCCGCCTCCAACAATTGCTGTTCTCATAATGCACTCTCCATTTCCTTCATGGTTTTAAACGGCTCATTCAGTAATTGTCCGTCTCTTTTTAAGATGAGCTTTGTCGTAATGCGAGATGATTCCAGAATAGTTGGTAGACCGCTTCCTGGATGAGTTCCTCCTCCAACTAGCCAGCAGTTTTCTAATTCTTCAAATTTATTATGCGGACGCAGCACCATCATTTGAGTGAGCTGATGTCCAAGGTTAAATGTCGCTCCTTTATAGACCAGCACGTCTTCTTCCCACTGCTTTGGTGAAATGATTTTTTCAACTTCAATATGACTCTCTAAATCTTTGAAACCCGTTTTCTTTTCTACAATTTTTAATACTGCATCCCGAAAATCTTTTTGTTTTTCATCCCAGTTTACACCGCTGAAATTATTTGGAACCGGCGCTAAAATATAAAGAGCAGACTTTCCTTCCGGTGCTAAAGTTGGGTCCGTTACCACAGGGTTTTGAATGTAGATAGAAGGGTCTTCTGAAAGAGCTAGCGTTTTCGTAATTTCTTCTACATTTTTTTTATAATCTTCAGCGAACACAATCGTGTGATGAGGCAGGTCTTTGTACTGTTTGTCTATGCCTAGATAAATCATGAAAGTAGAACAAGAGTATTTTTTCTTTTCAAGTTTTTCAACTGCATATTTTTTAAGGGTACCTTCATCTATTAAATTCGTCATGGCATGAGCAAAATCTCCATTGATAATGACGTCGTCTGCCCCTATTCGCTCTCCATTTTCTAGAATAATTCCTTTTACTCTCTTATTTTCAATCCATAGTTTTTGGACACCTTGGTTTAAGTGGATGTGCCCTTGATGTTCTTCCACTACTTTTGCCATTGCTTGAGATAGTTGGTTTACTCCTCCTATCGGATGGAAGATACCGTAAGCGTGTTCCATAAACGATAAAATAGAAAAGGCTCCTGGACATTCCCAAGGGGACATTCCCAAGTACTTCGATTGAAAAGTAAAAGCTAATTTCAATTTCTCATCAGTGAAATACTTGCCAAGTACATCATAGAGCGTTTTACCTAAGGATAAATGCGGCAGTGCTCGAATTGCTTCAGGCTTTAAATAGTGATGAAAACGATCCATCTCGCCCTGCAATAAAGGCAGCAAAGCCGCCATCTTTGCTTCGGTGTCTTTCATAAAGCGTTCATAGCCTTCTCCGTTTCCTGGGTATAAACGTTCGATTTCTTCTTTCATCTTTTTATGATTATCCGTCATCTGAATCTGCGCATCATCGAAAATAAGCTCATACATGAGATTTAGACGTTTTAAGTCCATATAATCATGCGCATTGCGATTAGCAGCTTGAAATAATTCTTCAAAAATCTGTGGCATGCTCAAAAATGTAGGACCCATATCAAACGTATAACCCGACATTTTAATCGCTGAATTTCGCCCGCCCACGTATCCTTGCTTTTCATATACATCTACTTTATAGCCATGACTTGCTAACAGCATCGCTGCCGCTAGTCCTCCTGGACCTGCTCCAATCACGATTACGTTTTTTTGCATACATACACTCCTAATCCTATACAATAGTTATACAAACATTATACAAAGCTTTATTATTAAACACAACGATAAACTGCTTGTCTTTATTCGAATCACAAAATTACCAATAACTAAACCATTAAAATATGACGTTTGTACCATTTTTCCAGGGTTTCAGTACACTTTCCCTTTATTCGGTGCTCTCAAGCTTTTATTTTATATCTATGTAAAGTTATACAAAAATAGACTGCGGTCTTCTTCTCTAGTTAAACGTACAAAAAAGAGAAACAGATGACTTTATTTCATAAAAAAAACCCTCTGTACTGAGGGTCCTGTCATTCCACAATTTGAATATTATTGTGAGTAAACCAGACGTGAATTTGAGCTAGATGAGCTAGCAGCTGAGGTCCTGTCATTAATTGACCAAACCACGGTGCTTTAAATCCTTCTCCGCCTGTATCAATAATATGCTTTAACTGTTGCTTATCAAAAAATTCATGAAGAGGTGACTGTTTATCTTGTAAAAGAGATTGAAGCCATACAGTTACAGCTTTTGTATAAGCTGGGTTATGCGTTTTAGGATAAGGGCTTTTCTTGCGATAAAGAACGTCATGAGGCAAAATTCCTTCAAGCGCTTTTCGTAAAATCCCCTTCTCTTTATTGCCCGTCATTTTCATCTCCCACGGAATATTCCATGCATATTCCACAAGGCGATGATCTGCAAAAGGTACGCGTACTTCTAAGCTTGCGCCCATGCTCATACGATCTTTACGATCTAATAAAGTTGTCATAAACCAGATCTGATTTAAATAAAACAGCTTTCTCCGCTGCGCATCTTCTAACGATTCACCTTCTAATTCAGGCATTTCCTTTAATGTTTCTTCATATCTTGCACGCACATAATCTTCTAACTGTAATTTCTTTCTCCATGAACTTTGCAGCAAATCAATTCGAGCGTCTAATGAACGCATCCACGGGAAGGTATCCGAAGACAAATCATGTTTTCGGTGAAACCACGGATATCCTCCAAAAATTTCATCCGCACATTCTCCTGATAAGCTCACAACAAAATCTTGTTTGATTTCACGGCAAAACCAAAGCAGCGATGAATCTACGTCAGCCATACCAGGAAGGTCTCTCACCTCTACAGCCTCTGTTAAATGTTGCACAAGGTCCTCCGTTGAAATAATGCAGCGGTGATGATTTGTTTGAAACGTATCCGACATGAGCTTTATATAAGTTCCATCAGAATTTGGCTGAAACTCATTTGCTTTAAAAAATTTATCATTGTCTTCATAATCGATAGAATACGTATGAAGAGAGCCCTTGCCGCTTTCTTTGAACGCATTTGCAGCAATTGCTGTAATGGCGCTTGAATCTACTCCACCTGATAAAAATGTACAAACCGGGACATCTGACACTAGCTGTCTCACAATCGCGTCTTGCACTAAAAATTTAACTTTTTCTGTAGTTTCACCTAAATCATCTGTATGCTGCTCACTTTTTACGTTCCAGTACCGCCAGATTTTCAACCCGTTACGAGTAAGCGTGAGCGCGTGAGCCGGGCGCAATTCATTTATTTCTTTAAATACGCCGTGGCCGGGAGAACGAGAAGGTCCTAAGCCAAACACTTCTGCTAATCCATCTAATCCTACTTCCGCTTTCACCTCAGGATGAGCTAATATCGCTTTTAATTCCGATGCAAATTGAATTCCACCTTCATAAGATCGATAGAATAAGGGCTTCACTCCCATTCTGTCGCGTGCTATAAATAACTTTTCATTGGCTTCATCCCAGATTGAAAAAGCAAAGATACCGTTAAAATGATCTACGCATGATTCTTTCCATTCTATATAAGATGTTAGAAGTACTTCCGTATCTGAATGTCCCTGAAATTGATAACCTCTTTTTAGTAATTCTTTCCGAATATCTTCCGTGTTGTAAAGCTCTCCATTATAGCAAAGCGTATAGAGCTGTTCATTTTTTTCTCTTGTCATGGGCTGTCTTCCGCCTTGAGGATCTACTACAACTAAGCGTTTGTGCCCAAAAGCAACATGCTGCTGTGTCCATACGTTGGTGTCATCAGGACCTCTTTTCGATAAAGTGTCAGCCATTTTTGTTATTGTTGCTGTTTCATTTAAAAGCGATCGCTTTAAGTCGACCCAACCCGTTATACCACACATCGTTTATCATCCTTTCTTTCACGCTCTTGTTTATGAATGAAATAATGCCATTGTATGCACGCAATAGTTACAGTTGAATTGTCCTTATATTTTATTTTCACTTTCGAGTTATAAAGAGAGCTTTTTTAGGCAATAAAAAAATATGGATAAATTTCACACGGAGGTTTGATTATGACTCATTATTCTAAACAACAAGCTCTGAACAATCAGCCGCGTTCCTTCGTGATTGGTACGGTTGAATGTGTTGATTCACAGTGGATCTTCTTTGAAGATGAAAGTGACGAAGCTTCCATGCTCCATGAAGTAATGGATGATACATTAGAACTTCTTATTGATACACGCTGGGAAAAAGCCATTATGGTTGATGACCGTCAAATAAAGCTTCACGATGGAACGTATTTATTGCGAAATGGGGATAAGCTAAGACTGACTAAAAAGCTACCTTATGCATACGAACAGCTGCTTCAATCACTACCGAAAGAGACCTTTTTATCATTCACTCAGCACTTAAATTCATTAAAATTCTCTCTTTATGATTGTATTTACTGTCACAACACATTATGTTTTTTACCGACAGACGGTGATACAAAAGGTGCTAATTTTATCATTTATGACAATGAGGAGAAAATTTGTGCCGTTCAGCATTTATTCGAACGAGGCACGCATCACCTAGATCGATTTGAATATACCGTTAATGATGGAGAACGTTCAATGAATCTTTTTTTAGATTAAAGCAAAAGAAAAGAGTGTGAGACATAACTTCATCAACCCAACCTAAAAACGAACAAATTGGATATATGAGTTCGTATGGATTGCTTTTACACCGCTATTGGTTTCCGTGCAAGGCTTCGCTTTCCGCGGGTGGCCGATGAGCCTCCTCGTCGCTTGCGCTCCTGCGGGGTCTCAGCTGTGCCACTATTTCCCGCAGGAGTCTTCGCCTTGCCCTCCAATCAACAGCTAGAAGCACCTACACACATGAAACCTGCCTTCACAATGACAACAAAAAAACCGAAGTATTAATCAATAATTCTGATTAATACTTCGGTTTTTCTTTCAACTAAAATCCTCTTGTCCTAGTCCCTTTTCTTATCCTAGTACGACATATCCGTAATAGAATACTAAGATAAGCGCAATTACAAGAACTGCCCAAGCAACGCCTGTACGCTTTCTTTTTTCAGTACGAACAAGTACCATTTCCATTCCCACAAGCACTAACACTCCGGCAATTCCTTTAATGAGCGCTGCGCCTTGAAAATGGTACCAAGCTGCTAACATATGCAGACCTGATACTAATACTAATAAATATAGGAGTCTCGCCACCATATGTAGGATTTTTTGACCTTTAGCTTTACCTGCTCGATGTAAAATCAACGAAACCACAAACGAAATAATTAATAATGTCCAAAGCGTTACATGAATATGTAGTGGAGCCATTCATCTCACGTCCTTTCTGAAAATATCATATCATGAAAACCTTTCCTTCACCAATAATAGAAGGAAAGAAAAGGATTTTTAGCGGCTGCGTCCATAAGTAGCATACCGAATGAGTTTTTCAAGGGGTCCATCTGAAAATAGGCTCATCCATATCCGGCTTCCCAGCAGTTGAATAAAAATGATAATCCCCGCAATAGCCAAACCTTCTACAATTGAAATATGTCCGTAGTATCCTAACCCATATGAGTAAAAAAGAAATGTGCATACAATGGACTGGACAATATAATTAGTTAAAATCATTCTCCCCAAAAGGGCAAATGGCTGCATGACTTTTTGAATAGATACACTTCGCATAGCTAATGTGACCAACGTTACAATAAAAATTGCTCCTCCCGTTCCTCCGATTGTATCGTGAATATACGATGTCGCTACATTGTGATCCAAAACATACGGCAATACGGATGATGCTGCATACACGATGAATGAAATAAGACAAAGCCACTTTGTCTCCACTATATATTCTTCTATTTCTTCGAACCACTCGCTTTTTGCCATAAAACCGCCTAATAAAAACAGTGGAAATAGCGATAAAAACAGAAAAGGAACCGTATTTAAATTATACGCGTAGTACCAATCAAGCAAGCGCTGATGAAAGATTGACGCAAAACTTCCGTGTCCATATGCTTGAAGCGCTTGGTCAATAATAGGCTGGTGAATTCCCGCTGCTGTCTCTCCTTCGTTAACCAAAGCCGCTACTGTTAAAATAACAATCATAATCACAGCATAAATGCTAAATATTCCGGTTCCCCACGCTAATAACACTTCTTTCTTTGCTTCTTGAAAAAATAGCATGATCAAAGCAAAGAAGCTGTTCATCACAATCATATCACCGTGCCAAATAAATAAAGCATGAATAGCACCAACAAGAAGCAAAGCCGTGATTCTTCGTACATAAAAAGGAGTAAAACTTACTTGCCTTTCGTATGTACGCTGGAACATTTTCATAAAACCAAATCCAAACAAAATAGCGAGCAGCGCGTAGCCTGTCTGCCCTACAACTACATCAACTAATCCATTAGCAACATAATTCATTCTTGAACCGTCCAACAAATTATGGTCGTAATAGGAAGCAGGTGAATAAAAATTCGGCATGTTTATGAGCAAAATACCAATAAGTGCGATTCCTTTTAATACATCTGCTGCCTCAATGCGCTGTTCTTTATCAGCTGCGTTCATTTTGAAACGTTTCATTCTTTCACACCTTACATGATTTCATTATTGCTTTCACATTATATCGAACGTAAAAGTTTTTCTTCAATGTTTACTATTTCCATACCTCTTTTTAATGTTTTACTTCCTTCCTGCATATAGATAAGAAAAAAGCATTAATCACCTTTCTGTCTAGGCTTCATATGCTGTTACTAGACTAAATTAAAAGGGTGTTTGCCTATGCCTGCCATTGTTGGTGTTGTTAATCTTAACAGTGTTGGTTCAGCCAGCGTCTTTCATATTGGAGATGTTTATACAATAGCCCCTATTTCCACTGCTAAAACATTTGCTGGCGCAGGTTCGTTTAATACAGGCGACGGATTATATGTTGTGAATCAGCAGAGCTCAACCAATACGTCAGACAATGATGTAAATGACCAAAATGTTGCTGGAAATCTATAATAAAAATGAAGCTCATACAGGAGGATGCTTATGAACTTTTACGTGAATCAAAGTATCTGTATTCAAAGTATGAAAATCAGTGCCGTAAGTAACTCTTCAGTACTTCAAATCGGAAGCGTAGGTGTTATTAAACCGAACTCAAATCTCTTTAATACAGGAGGGTTTACAGGCGCTGCACCTACTGAAACAAAAAAAGGCATTCTTGGATCTGTTTCTCCTTCTACCTTTACTCCCGGAACCGGTGCGGGCACTGCCCCAGCTCCTTTTTCACAGTCGTTAACTCCCCCAGTTCGAGACAACGACTGACATGTTACAACCTTCATCGCCATATGTATATATATAACTATTTTCTTTATCCGAAGATAAGGGAATCGAGGTGATTGAAGGTGGATAACATGGACTATATTCAGCAGGTACATCAGTATGTTCAGCAAATGTCTTCGTATATTCAGCAGCAAGAAGGACGCATTGCTCAACTTGAAAAAAACGTACAAGAACTTCAGAAAAAAATAAAAGAGTTAGGTGAACAGCCACCTATTAAAATTGATAAAATTGAATATAAATTTGAACAGTTAAAAATCGATTCTTTAGATGGAACATTAAATATTGGATTAAACCCTCTTACACCTGATAACTTAGAAGATATCATTATTAATGAGAAACCAGAAGTAACATTTTCGCAAGGAGCTCAGCAACAAGGGCAGCCGCCTCAAGGTGAGCAGCCGGGACAACCCGGAGGTCCTGGACCGCAAAATCCTAGCTTAAAACCGTTGAACCGCCAGCTAGAAAAACAGTGGGTCTCTGATATTCATGAAACGATTTTAAATGAGCTTAATCAATATGGATTTTCTATGGTTCAACATGTGCTTGATGAGCGCTCAATGATGATTGATGAATCGTACTACGAGTTTATTTTAGAAGATATTAAAAAGCAGCTGCAGCAGCGGATTACTTTTTATATACAGCAAGTTCAACCGGAGGAAATAGAACGAAATTTTGAACAAATCAAACCTCAGATTATCGGTAAACTTTATGAAGATATGAAAAAAGGAATTGACGCATTTTTAACGTATTTACCTGAATCTTTAAAGAAAGGTGGACCCCCTTCATGAACTTTAACGTTGTAAACCGCGAATTGCTTGTTGGAGACGTTAGTATTACAGGCGTATCTTCTTCTTCTCTTTTTTTAATTGGTGATGCAAATTATATCTCTCTATCCTCGACATTTGATACGCCGGCTGAATCTTTGATTATCGGACCTTATGTGCCACTATCGTTATCATAAAGGAGCTTACGTATGCTTTCACGCACATCTTCTGTTAATTATATAGAAATTAATTCCTTGTCAGCGAGCTCCTTTTGTCAAATTGGAGATTCAACCGAAATTCATCTACTTAATAAAGCGTTAGCTGATCGGAGACAGTATCCGTTTTTCTACGGTCGAGAAGGAAACTTTGATGATTACGCTATCTTTAATGAGCCTATTCCTCATGGCGATTACGAACCTATTCCCGTTCAAACATGGAATGAAATACCTTTGATCCGCGTTAACAGAATCGATATAAAAGGTTGCTCATTCTCGTCAGTTATTCATGTTGGATCAACGTGCAATGTGTATGCAGAAGCCCGCATTAAGCATATTCGTGAACTGATCAACGATGAACCTTCACAGGAAGCTGAAGCCGGAACATCGAAAAAAGCTGCCTCAGCACCTAGCGGCAGTGAGTGAACCTTTTGAGAAACGGCTCATATACTAAACTAATATCACGAAAAAAAGGGTGTGAACCTCATGCCAGCAATAATCGGACCCGTTAGTATCACGAGCGTCGGAGGCGGTGTCGTAACGTTTGGAGATACGTTCTACGTCTCTCCAAAAAGCGCTGCTAAAACAGCCTCAGGCTCTGGTTCCTTAAATACAGGTAACTTTGTTAATACGAATAACGGCATTTCAGGAACAAATACGTTAGATCCAGATTTATTCGATCAAAATATAGCAGCAAACGCTTAAAAAAACCCCTTATCTTTGCTATTAAAGCGGATAAGGGGTTTTTTATTCACTTGGATTTTCGGCTGTTTGATTTCTTGGTTTTAGGTAATTTAGAAGAAGGCTGTTTACGAATCCATTTAATAAAAGAGCTAATTTTAGCATCAGCTTGTAATAAAGAAATCGTATTAAGACGAATGGCTAATTCATCATTTGTGTATAACGCATGAATTTGTTTATGACACGGAATACATAAGTTTGCCGTTGGTTCAAACGCTCCGCCCATTTCCTTTGGCGTTAAATGATGTACGGTCGTCAAGACATCCTGCCTTCCGCATAATTCGCATGTTCCTATCCGCCTGTCTTTTTTGTTCATATAGATTTCCTTCCCTATAAAGTTTCTACTCTTACACTAGTTCCTTTGCCAGAAGGCTCGGACGGCTCAACAATCAAACGTTTTGGCAGGCGAGCACGAAGTTCTTGTACGTGACTGATGACTCCAATTGATAAATTATTTGATTGAAGCTTTTCAAGCGCTGTAACAACGGTATCAAGAAGCTCTCCATCAAGTGTTCCAAATCCTTCATCTAAAAAGAAAAACTGCAGCGGATATTCTCCTCTTAGCTGAATTTGTGCAGATAATGAAAGGGCCAAAGCCAGCGAAGTTAAAAATGTCTCTCCACCAGATAAAGTTGAAACCGGACGTTTTACGCCTCCATTTGCATCATCTCTCATAATAAAGCCGCCTTGGGAATCAACTTCAATCGCATAGCGCTGACGTGTTAATATACCTAGACGCTCAGAAGCATCTCGGCTAACGGACATCAGCTGTTCTTCAGCAATATATTCCACGAAAGCATTTCCTTTAAATACTGTTTGAAGCTTTTGATACTGTTCAAATAACGCTTGTTTTTCTTCACGGTCCTGTTCAAGCACTAAAAATCGCTCATGCCGTTCTTTGACGCTTTTTAACGTTTGCTCAGCTGCTCCCTTGAGCTGAACCGCTTCTTTCACAGCCGCTTTTATATCATGAAGCAGCTGCTGAGTTTCTTCAAATTGGTGCTCTTCTATGGACTGGTGATTCAGCTGAATATTTAACGGTTCAATTGATGACTTCATCTGTTTTATGTTGTCCCAATAAGCCTGAACAGTTTCATCCAACAATTTCATCTCATCATGTGATAACAAAGCTTGCTGAACTTCTTTTCCTTCGCTGAATAAAGAATTCCCTACAGCTTCTTCCCATTTTTCAGCTGCTTTTTTATACTGCATATCAGCTGTTTCTAGAGATTCGCTCGCTGCTTTTTCATCCATTTGCAGCGTTTGATACGCTTTTTGAACAGTCTGCCAATGTTGATATGCCTGCTGTTCATTCGTCTCTAACTCCGCAAGTAAAAGAACTGTTTTTTGCAGCGCCTGTTCAATATCTTCTTGATCTGTAAGCGTACGCAAGCGTTCAATTTGCGAGTAAACAAGAGATTGTTTATGAGACAGCATTGCTTTTAATTCTGTAAATTCTTTTTCGCCCGCATATTTCTCTTCTTTTAGACGTTCGATTTTCTTTTGCTGCTTTTCAAAAAATACGCTACTTTTTTCAATTCGAGCCTTTATTGTCTGCTCTTCTTTTTCTCTTTCAGTCAGCCTTTCATTAATTTTTTCCATCTCTTCAAATACAAAGGAAGGATAGTCTTGTTGAAAAGCTTCTTTTCCTGCTTGTAGCGCTTGTTTTTGCTGATTTACTTTTCCTTCTAATTCAGCTTGTTCTTTTTGATAATGAGCAAGCTCTAATTCAATCTTTTCAAGACTTTGCTGGACCTTTTGTACCTGCTTGAGAATTGCCTGCTGTTTTTCACTTACCTGCAAATAATCCTGCTCAAGAGATTTGATTTCAACTTCTATTTTCTTAGCATAATGGCCAAAGGCATCTGTATCCATTTTTCCTAAAGCAGGAATTTCGCCAGCTTCGTTCATAAACTCAGCTAACTCAGGTATTTTTTCAACAAGAGGTTTAGCTAGCTGTTCAAGCTGCATTTTGAGCGACGAATAGCTAAATCGCTGTTCGCGCAACTGATTAACTTGATCTTCGAACTGATCCGCTGATTCAGTTATGACGTCATCTTCTTGTTGGTGTAATACGGGGTTAGGGTGATGCTCAGAGCCACAAACCGGACAAGGCTCACCTTGGGTCAGCTGCTCAGCTAATTGATGAGCCAGACGGCGTGACCATTCTTTTTCTTTGCGTCTTTTTAGATCGCTCATTAAACGATCTGCTTGTTGAAAAAGCTGCTGAAACTCTTTTTCCCGCTCACATACGGTGTGATACAAGCCTTGAATATCTGAAAATAACCCTTTACTTTGTTCTATTGTTTGCTGCTCTCTCTCTTGATGTGTTTGTTTTTGTGTGTGCAAATGCTTAAGCTGTTCGGCTTTTTCTTTATACGTTTTTTGACCTTCATCTAGATTTTTTTTATCGTTATTCCATACTTGATAACGATAAAATGCTTGCTGAACAGCCTGCCGATAATCAGATTGAATTTCCACTTTTGTTAATGCTTCTTTTAACTCTTTTTGAAGAGTCAAGCCTTGCTGATACCGCTTATCAGCTTCCATTAATTCATCATTTTTCGCTTGAAGTGCCTGCTGCTTTTGCTGAAGAGAAACTTCCGCTTCTTTTATTTCTTGCTGTCCTTCTTTAATTTGTTTTTGAAGATCAGAAGCTTGTTGAAGCTGTTCTTTTTGAACAACTAATTTGGGCTGCTGTTCATTTTTTTGTAAGCGAGCCTGCTCATATAAACTATTCGATCGCTTATATTCCTCACTTTTTTGAACAATTTGTGCTTTTAATTTTTCTACTTTATCTTCGTAAAGCTTTTGCTGCTTTTCAGCTTGTTCAAATGTTTCTAAATAGGGAAAAAGACGTTCTGCCTGCTGAGCTTTCGTCACCACATCTTGCTTTTGTTTAATCTCCTCTTCCTGCTTAGAAGCATGCACTAGTTTTTCTTCTAGCAGTGTTTTTTCCTGCTGCGCTTTCCAAAGAGACGCCTGCTGATCGTATCTTTCCTGCAAATCAGACGCTTCTTTTTCTCGTTTTTCCAAAAGTACAATGCTATCACTTACAAGCTGCTCGGCTTCCGCTACTTTCTCTGTTGAAGCTTCACCTAATCCCGTTTGTTCTGCCGTGATTTTATCTAGGTCTGTCTTTAGCTGCTGAACTTGATAGCGTATTTTCTTACTAAGCTGATCTCCGTACTGCTCGAGATTAAAAAGGCGCTGCAGCATTTGACGGCGCTCCGTCCCTTTTAATGATAAAAACTCTGCAAACTTTCCCTGTGGTAATACAACAGCTCTTGTAAAATCATCAATAGTTAAACCGAGAAGTTCCTGTACCTGCTGATTTACATCATTCGTTTTATCTGCTAATACGTACGTTTCATCTTCAATTTCAATCAATCGACTTGAAGCTGATTTTACACGAAGCTCATCCGTCCGTTTGAAGCTTCGTTCAACTGTGTAACGCTTTTGATGACTAGCGTTTTCCAGCTCGAACGTAAACGATACTTTCAGTTCATTTTCCCCGTGATTTAAAATTCCTTGTGTATTATTGGCTGCACGCTCTACTTTTCCGTATAAAGCTAGTGTAATGGCATCCAAAATGGAGGATTTCCCGCTTCCTGTAGGACCAAATATTCCGAAAACACCGCCTGAACACAGCGCTTCAAAATCCACAGTTTGTTTTTCTCTAAAACTGTGAAGCCCCGAAACGGTCAAGTTAATAGGTTTCATTTTTCATCCTCCTTTCCCGATACTTCTTCATCGTTAATCAAGGTTAAAAACAGTTTGACTAATTCATCATCAGGTGCCCCTCCGCCGGTTTGCCTGCTGTAAAACTTTGTAAACAGTTCTTCGATCGGCACTTCGCGCTGTGAACGTGTTTCGAGTGCTAGTTCTTCTGCTTTGAATACCGGACGGATATGAATAAAACCTGGATGAAGCTTGCGAAGACGATGGATTTCTTCTAGTGAAAGTGCATCTTCTACGTGAACTTCTAAATCAACCCATGCCTGCGTATCTTTTTGCTCATCAAGCCACGTATATACTTCTGACAATCCGTTTTTCGCTTTCCAACGTGTCAAAGGCTTTCCGCTGGATAATGGAATTTCAGTCATCTCAATCTCTTTTCCTGGCTTAGCATCTAAAATGGTAACGGACTTTGCATAGCCTGACTCTGAAAAACTATAAGCAAGAGGTGAACCGGAATATCTTGCAAGGGTGCTGGCGCGATTGATCATTTGCGGGCGATGCAAATGTCCTAATGCTACATATTGAGCATTAGCAGGTAAACTAGTTGCCGCCACCGTATAAGCTCCTCCTACTTCAATTGGACGTTCTGAGTCCGTTGAACTTCCGCCTGCTACATAAATATGACTCATGGCAATATTAACGCTATCTGTTGTGAACTGCTCACTCATTTTATCAAAAATACCTTTTACTCTGGCATCATATGAGTTTCGAAGAGCCAGCTCATCATTTTCTTCTGCTAAAAGTTCCTTTAACCTTGATTCAGATGGGTAAGGAAGAGCCGCAACCTTTAACACTTCATCTGATGTAGGAATGTGAATGCTTTCTACATCGGTAGTAGGCAAACCAAGAAGCGTAATATTTTGATGAACAGCTAATGGAGAAGCCGCCGACAGCCGATCTGGGTTGTCATGATTACCTGCAATAACAATAATCGGACGTTTTCCATTGTTGCTCAACCTAGACATACTTTCGTAAAAAAGCTGCTCTGCCGCTGCTGGAGGGTTAACCGTATCAAAGGCATCTCCCGCCATGAGAATAGCATCTATCTTTTCTTCTTCCACAATGTCTGCCAGTTCATCTAAAAACTGTGCTTGCTCAGCTAGACGGCTTCGACCTTCTAACGTTCGCCCCAAATGCCAATCCGCTGTATGTAATAAACGCATGTTACTCTCTCCTTATTGGTGAAAAAGAAGAAGACTATCGCCTTCTTCTTTTTTTATATTTTAACAGCATGTCCACCATCTAAAAAGTACAGATAGCGATGCTGAACAGGTTGTTTTACGATCCGCTCAATGGCCTTTGCGTAAAGCTCTAGCTGAATGCGGTATCTGTCAATTAGAAATGGTTTTGCCCGTTCAAAATCCCCTTGAAAACGATCCGAAATGTTATCGGTTTTAAAATCAAGTAAAACGAGGCCTTCTTCCGTTTCATACAAACAATCAATAATACCTTGCACTAAAATTGTTTCGTCTTCCTGCTCCCAATGATCATAGATTTCTTTAGCGGAAACACCTAAACTAAAAGGCATCTCTCTATAAACCGTGCGAGCCGTTCGAATACCTTGTGCAATGTCACTGTCTAAAAAGTCTGCTACATCATTTGCATCAACAGCATCCGCTTGTTCTTGCGTCAATAATTCTTTGGTAACCATTGATTGAATAAAGTCTTGAACCATTTCAAGGGTATAAGCTTTATTTAATGGAAGCTGCTGCATAACAGCATGTGTAGCTGTTCCTCTTTCAGCTCCTGTGAGAGATTTCTCTTGAAGAAACAGCGGACGATTTTCAAGAGGTGCTTTAGATCCCCGAACGAGATCGTCGCTTCCACCTGCATCCGTCAGCTGCTGCTGCCTTTTTAGTTCAGAAACAGATTGCTTCGAACGATGAACGGAAGCTACACGATAATCATAAGACCAATTTAAGCGTCTATACACTTCGTCTTTATAATCGCTCGATTCTGAAACTGGCTCATGCTTTTGAAGAGCGTTTAAAAGCTCTTCATGATGCTGCTGCTCTTCAAGAGGCTGTTCGGCTAGATCACCTGCTAATAACGTTGAAAGTTTCCAGCTTGAAGCATGCTGATGAATCATCTCAGCCGGCTGGACCGCTCCTTCAACCATGTGACTAACATGTTGGTGACGAATTAAAGAAGGTCCAATCCAGTCTAAATAACATTTTGCATCTCTTCTCACGTGAGCTGGAAGCGTCCAATCTTCATGTGCCATAACGGAGCTCCATTGTCTGAGCTTTTCTGGTGCGTCTTTTACTGTTCCAACTAAAATAAGTTTTTCTTTCGCACGCGTCAACGCTACGTATAATACCCGCATTTCCTCTGCCATGCTTTCTTTTTTCATTTTTTTCTTCATGGTCTGCTGAAGAAGAGTAGGGTACGTAATACGCAGTTTTGGATCAATATATTTAGATCCAAAACCTAGTTCTTTATCGAGTAAATATGCTTTATTCAAGTCCATTAAGTTAAACTGACGAGCAAGACCAGCTACAAAAACAACAGGAAACTCAAGACCTTTACTGCTGTGGATTGTCATCAAACGCACCACATCTTCTTGTTCTCCCAGTGCTCGAGCAGCTCCTAAATCGTTCCCTCTGTCCTGCATGCGTTCAATAAAGCGTAAAAATCGAAACAGACCTCTAAATGAAGTTGCCTCGTACTGGCGAGCGCGATCGTAAAGAGCACGTAAATTGGCTTGACGCTGTTTCCCGCCAGGAAGTCCGCCAACAAATTCAAAGAAACCCGTATCGCGGTAAATTTGCCATACCAGTTCTGACAAAGAGCTTTGTCTAGCTTGTGTTCTCCATGCTTTTAACTGCTCATAGAAATACTTTACTTTATCGCGAAGTTCTTCATCATCTGAAACCGCTAAGTACGTTTTTAACGCATCGTAATACGTTCCTTTCTTTTGCTCTGCTCTCAGTGTAGCTAACTCTTCATCTGAAAGCCCTACTACCGGTGAGCGAAGAACAGAAGCTAACGGAATGTCTTGATGCGGGTTATCTACTACTTTTAATAAAGACATCATAATCATCACTTCAGTAGCATCAAAATAACCTGTTGATAAATCGGCATAAATCGGCACGCCCTCTTGCTTAAATTCATCCATAATCTGCGCAGCCCAAGGCATGGAACGAAGCAAAATAACAAAGTCACGATACGTCACGTTTCTCATAATATCGAGCTTGCGATCATACATTTGAAAACGATTTCGAACGAGTTCTTTGATTTTGCGCGCCATTGCTCTTGCCTCTAACTGAGCCGTTTCAAGCTCTGCTTCTGAAAAAGCGACGAGAGAAGAATCCGCTTCTTCTTCTGCATTTTCTTTCGCAATTAGCAGAAGCTCCGTTTCCATTCCTTCCACTTTTGGATACGATGCTCCTAATTTTAAAGAAGCATCATCGTCATATGCAATTTCTCCTACTTCTTCATCCATCAGCTGGTTAAAAATAAAGTTTGTAGCATCAAGCACTTGAGAACGACTGCGGAAGTTTTTATTCAAATCGATACGTTTTCCGAACTGGCGACCATCTTGTGTAAAGCGCTTGTACTTTGTTAAAAATAAAAATGGCTCCGCTAAACGAAAGCGGTAAATGGATTGTTTTACATCTCCAACCATAAATAAATTCCCTTGTTCTTCACTATCTCTTGTCACTAGTTTAATCAGTGTTTCTTGAACCATATTTGTATCTTGATATTCGTCAACAAGCACCTCTTCAAACTGAGTGCGATATTTTTGGGCAATGGACGAAGGCTTAAGCACTCCATCTTCTTTTACACTCAAGATTTGCAGGCAATAATGTTCTAAATCAGAAAAGTCTACTAACCCTTTCTCTTTTTTCATATGTTCATATCGTTCACCGAAGCGCTGAACTAAAAAGATTAGCGTTTCAATAACGGGCTTCATTTTCTCAAAATCAGCCATGTAGCCATGCAAAGGCCTAGAAAACAAATCGGCATGCAGTTTTTCAAGACTTGTTTTAGCTTTTTTGCGAAGCTCTCCGAAATCATCTAAAAGCTGCGAGTCGTACGCTTCTCCTTTACATGGCTTTAAACGAGTAAAATTCAAATTCTGCATTTCCTCATGCAAATCAGCAAAAGAATGCTTAGAAGCGCTGATCAGCCGATGAATTTGAGCCAGGTCTTCCTCTGCATTAACGGCGCGAGGAGCAGGCCCTCCTGGCAGCTTTGTTAGCTCTAAGCATTGTTTTAAAATCGATTCAATGCCCATCAGCTGCGTTGTTACTTCTTGTAAAAGAAAAGATAGAAACGGAAGTGAATCAATAGAAGAGTCCTCTGTGACATCATATTGACTCACGATCATTTCAAGCCAGCCGTTTGGGTCAGGGTTAGATCTTGCAAAGTCATATAGCTTTCTTACCATAAGCTGAATATCTAAATCATTTCGGTCACTTGTATAACGATCAATTAAATCAAAGAATCGCTCGTTCTGTTCAATACTGTACTGTTCTTCAAACAATTCTTCTAATACTTCTTCACGCAGAAGATCGGCTTCCGTATCATCTGCAATCCGAAAACCAGGGTCTACATCGATCAAATAATAATACGTTCGAATGACTTCTAAACAAAAAGAATGGAGCGTAGAAATCGACGCACGGTTTAATAAATTAAGCTGTCTGCGCAAGTGCAAAGAAGATGGATTCTTTTTTAACTCTTTTTCCAATGCTTCTCCAATTCGATTTCTCATTTCGGCTGCAGAAGCATTTGTGAACGTAGCAACGAGTAATCTATCAACATCGATTGGCTCATCACCCATCGTAATCTTTTTAATAATACGTTCAACTAAAACCGCTGTTTTTCCTGAGCCAGCCGCCGCGGCTACTAATATATCTTGACCGGATGAAACAATGGCGTTCCACTGATCATCCGTCCACTGGGAGTCGGCCGGTTTTACGTGTATATCTTCACTCATCTCGTTTGGCCTCCTCTCGAATTTTATCTAAAATAACACTTTGACTCTCTGTACTAAGCTGACGATATTCGTTGTTTTCCATTGATTCATCGAACTGACAAATTGAGCGGTATTCACAAAACGCACATGGTGTTTTATCTTTTAGTTTATAAGGCGAAATATCAATTTTCCCATTTGTAATCTCTGTACCTGCCTCCAAAAATTTACCTCGCACATACTGACGGAGATGTGTAAAATCTTCTTCGCTCGCAACCGAAGAATTGGAATAAAAGCCCCCTGTCTTTTTAATGCCAGCTGATATAACCTGTGAGTGCCCTGATTCTAACGTTTCGTCCATTAACCTTACTGCTTCCTCGTCTCCTACAAGCAGTCCTTTCATTTTAAACTTCTTGAAGATTTCAGCTTCAATTTGATCAGGCTGTAATGCTTTAGTACTGTTGATCATTGGATTATGAACGTGGAAATAAAGAACGCCAGCAGGCAATGCTCCTCTATTATCATGAAGAAGCTGTTCAGCATACGTCACGACTATGTCTAAATAAGCTAAAATTTGAAGAGATAAACCGTAGTACACTTCCACTAAGTTTAATGCTTTATCGCTTGATTTATAGTCGACAATACGCAGTAAAAGTCCTTTTGAGCTTTCCGCTTTATCTACCCTGTCAATTCGGCCAACGAGTTCCATCGTATGGCCATTTGGCAGTGTGAACTGCATAGAAGGCAGCTCTGCACTAGGTCCAAAGCCAAGCTCCAATCCAACAGGAACAAAGCCGCTCATCTTAGCGTGCTCACTTAACACAAGCGACGCACGTTCAATAATTTGCTGCAGCTTATGCGTTAAATAATGGTGACGATTAGAGCTCAATAAAATCTCGTTTTGTAAGCGCGGAGCAAGTTCGTGCACCGCAGCCGTAGAAAGCTGCTGACAGTCTTTTCTCGTTAAGTTCTTCCATTCTTTTTGATCGCCGCGAAGCTCGTCTGAAATCATCTTCAGCGCCGCGTGAAATAACTCGCCTATGTCAGGAGCTGCTAATTTGAAAACTTTTCGTTCTTTAAGTTTGAGCCCATGAGAAGCAAAATGAGCGTACGGACAGGCTTCAAATTTCTCCATTCTCGATACACTTGCTTGAATATGCTTTCCATACAGACGCTGACTCGTTTTCTTTGTTAACCTTTTTGCTTCGTTTTTATAAAATAAGCTGCTTAGTACCCTCTCACTGTATGAGTTCCAATTTGGATTTTCTACATAAAAATTATATACATCCCACCAAGCCGAACTCATCGGATAATGGCGTTTCCAACCTTGCAGCTGACTGGCTAAATACGCGATGCTCGTTAAAGGATTTGTGATATAATCAACTTGCTTTTCTTCTTCTAAATCCGTAGGCTCCATCATTAACAGCTTTTCCTGCAGGAGCGGAAACAGCTCTTTTACTCGATTAATAACGAGTGAAGGCAGCAGAGTCTTCCCTTCCTCATTGGCAAGAGGATACGAAACATAAAGTTTTTCAGAAGAGCTGGAAAGTGCTAAATAAATGAGAAATTGTTCGTCAAACAACTTTTGCCTTCCAGTTGGCGCAAGTAATAAACCTGATTCAAGCAGCTGCTCTCTTTCTTTCTCAGATAACAGGCCATCGCTTTTTGGTTTAGCTGGAATCACACCGTCATTTACACCTAACACAAAGCTTGCTTTGATACCGGATAAACGCGAACGCTCGAAGCTTGCCACAACCACTTGATCCAGTGCAGGCGGAACAAGTGCAAACTGCATGCTGTCAAGCCCTGTCTCAAATAGATCTGCGAACAAAGAAATCGATACTTTCTCTTCTCCCATCATTTCAACAAACTGATCAAATAAGTGAAGAATTGCTTTCCATACCTGCTCGTGCTCTCTTGCTTCTTGAAGCTTTCCTTCTTCTTCACATCGATTGCGCAGCGCTTCTATCTTTTGTGGAATATCTAAATTCGTTAAAAAACGATAGAGCGCTTCTGCTTTTTCTTTTCCTATTTTTCCTTGTTTTAATTTTTGCTGAAGCGAATAAATAGGAGGAACAATCATATTTTTTAATTCATTTATTTTTTGCTCAAAAGCAAGCTCTTCGTCCGTTTTCCCAAGGTTCATATCTTCAAGCGAACGATATTTTCTGTAGGTAAATGGTTCCTTACTCGTCCACTTAGATCCTTGAATACCGTAAGCAAGTACGTAATTTTCTAATTCATCCATCTCTTCGCGAAGCTGGTGCACATCAGATGACAAAGGAAATAAAAGATCTGTTTTCACTGCTCGAAAGATGGTTTCATATCGCCATGACCCGCTTACCACCTCTAAGACTGAACGAATAAATTCAACGAGTGGATGATGAAACATCGCTCGCTTTTGGTCAATAAAGTACGGAATTTCATAATCTCGAAAAATGGTTTGAAGCAAGTCATGATAGTCTTCTGCATTTCTAACAATCAAAGCAATGTCACGATAGCGATAGCCCTGATCACGCACAAGCAACAGCACTTCTCTTGCAATCCCTTCTACCTCTGCTCTTCGGCTAACCGCCGGCAGCAGCTGAATGTGCTCGGGCTCTGACTGAAATTCCGGCGTTGGCCGTTCATCATAATATCGTTCTAAATAGGCAAGCTCTGGACTGTTTTGATGCCTTTTTTGTTCATTACATACGATTGGCTCTTGAATCTCTATCCCGTTTTCGGCCGCCAGGCCCATTATTTCTCGGTACGTTTCGCTCGTTAATCGAAACAAGTGCAAGTCATTTGGAATAAAATCTTGATATGAATAATCAGAAGTCACCGCTATTTTTACTTCTCTACAAACTTTCATCAGCTCTACTAATACGGTTAATTCTTGAGGAGTATAGTGATGAAATCCATCTACATAAATCGTTGCTTGAGCAAGATAGCCAGAAGACGCTACTTTTTCACTCAGCAGCTTCAAATAGTCTTCTCCATCTACATATTTCGTCATCAGCTGTTTTTCTAATTCTCCGTAAATGAGATGTAAATCATGTAATTTATCAGCAAGGACTTTCTCATCTTCTGCTTGAAGCTTTTTCTTCATCTCTTCGAGAGACGGGGCATCTACTGTGTACTGTTTAAATTCTTTAACCATTTTTTCCAGTTCTTCAATAAACCCCGCTTGTTCTGAAGAATTCGCAAACAGTCGAAGCTCTTCTTTTTGATGTTCGATAATTTTTTTAAGCATCATATGAATACCCGTTTGATCCACATGATAGCGGCTAATACCTCCCACTTCTTGCAGGATACGCCATGCAAGACGTGTAAAACTATAAACTTGAGCACGCATCATGCCTTCTAACCCAGGTGTTTGAACAAGCTCATACTCCGACTGAAATGTCATCTGTTCAGGTACAATATAAATAAGTGGATGCCCAAGCGGAGCATTTAACAGCTCTTGGCGCATGCTATTTAAAAGATATTCCGTTTTCCCGCTTCCTGAACGTCCTAATAAAAACTGTAGCCCCACGTTTTCACCCCTTCATTTTTTTCTCTATGTTTTCATCTATTTAAGTACAAAATGGATAAACGCCACGTAAACACGTGACGCAGTCGTCAAAATTTCATAGTAATAATCATCTAAATCTCTCTATCTCTCTCCTTATTATTTTACTGAACTTGCAGACAAAATTCCACTTTGCCGATATGTGAAATGCTGGATGCAACAAAAAAACTTTTCAGTAGTCAAAAGACCACTGAAAAGTTTTAGAAAAGCGAATTATTTTCTACTTTTACATCATGATTCCACCATCTACATGAAGTGTTGTACCGTTAATATAGTTGGACTCATCAGATGCTAAATACAGGTAAGCATAACCAATGTCAGAAGGCTGACCTAATCTTTGTAAAGGAATCGTGGATTTCATTTGATCAATGATTTTGTCTGGCATCGCCTTCACCATATCCGTCTCAATAAACCCGGGAGCTACAGCGTTTACATTAATTCCTTTTCGTCCCAGCTCTTTAGCCCATGTTTTTGTCATTCCTACTACGCCTGCCTTTGTCGCCGCATAGTTTGTTTGACCAACATTTCCATATACGCCAGATACCGAAGATGTGCTAATAATTTTCCCTTTACCTTGAGCAATCATATGCGGTACCACTGCTTGTGTACAGTGAAAAACGCCTGTAAGGTTTACATTGATTACCGCTTGAAAATTTTCAACTGATAATTTGGTTAGCATTCCATCTCTGGTGATACCTGCATTGTTAATTAAAATATCTATTTTAGAGTAGCGTTTCACTACTTCTTCTACCATTGCATCTACACTGTCTCGATCCGCTACGTTCACTTGAAAAAATGCTACATCTCCGCCTTCTTCTTTTAGCTGAGCTGCTCGTTCTTCTCCCGTTTTTGCATCGTAGTCAACCATAGCGACCTTTGCACCCTCTTGTGCGAATATTCGAGAGGCTTCGAACCCTAATCCATTTGCTGCACCCGTAATAATTGCCACTTTATCTTTTAATCTCATGTCACCCGCGCTATAAGACGCTTACTAACAACGATTAATCAGCAAGTCGCTTGAATCTTAGTAGCGCATTCCCCTCCTCAAAACGACGCCAAGCACGTCTTAATGATCATTCGGTGCTTTTCTAGTAATGATCCCTCTACTTACATCTTAGTAGTCAAGCTCAAAAATCATTCATATAATTTTCAAGAAAACGTTTTGAAATACATGAGGTGATAATACATGTTGAGAAAAAACATGTATATCTCTAGAAAACAAAGGGTTCATTACTTAGGTGCAACTAGGAATAGACGTCTAATTTATTCCCAGTTTTTTCTTTTATTTTAGCATATTTTTCATAATTGATAAACAAAAAACTTGTTCATTGCTGGACAGATACTCTGTATATGCATTGTTCTGTCAACCGAATAAACAGACAAATAACTTCGTTAAGAAAAATTTTAAGATCCTTTCAAAAATGCTGTTGTATCCCTATAAGAAAAGGCTTTTCTATAGTTTACAATACCCCTTTTGGCTGTATGTATAACAAAAGACTGCCTATTAAAAAGCAGTCTTTCATCACTATTTGTTATATATAAACAAACTATTTGTCATACTGTTTCACTTTAGATTTTTCATTTAATCTTCGTTCAATTTGTTTTCCAACAAGCCATAGAACAAAAATGATGACTAAAACAAGTACTGCTTTCAGAGGCTGTTTCACAAATGAAACAAAATCGGCTCCAATAAAGCTCATCATAAATATCATCACCATTTTACCGGCTAATACAGCCAGCATAAACTGAGCCATACTAACACGTGATAGGCCTGCTACTACATTAATTGCCGAAGACGGGGTAAAAGGGAAACAAAGCATAATAAACAGCGGTCCGAAACCGTGTCTTTCTACCCAAATCATAATCTTTCGAATTTGCGCATGCCGGCTGATGAAATGTAAAAACCTCGCCTGTCCATATTTTCTAAAAATCAAAAAGACAAGCAGTGATCCAACGCAGCTGCCAACCCATGAAATTAAAAAACCTAACCATAAGCCAAAAGCGGCAGCATTGGCCATTACAAACGCAAAAAGCGGCAAGATAGGGATAAACGCTTCTAAAATAGGCAACAGCAGCCCCGGAATGATTCCAAATGATTGATATTGTTTTAATAACTCGAGGACGCCGTCTAATGTCAAATAATGCTTTAATGTTTCAAAATCCATCGAATGTTCTCCTTATTTAAACAACTGTGCTACTTTTCACTTATTGTACTACTTTCCTTTACCAAACAAAAGTTTTACAGCGTTTTACCTTTCCTGTCCCTTTACGTTTACTATACAGCCTTTATTTACACACACATATTTGGTTGAGCAGCCATGCATTTTTTACTGAGACTGTTTTAAATAACGTTTAAACCAGCTTGTTAAATATTTTAGTCTTGCCGTTCGTAAATTAGGCTTACCGCTTCTAGAGAGTTCATGATTAGACTGAGGAAAACGAATAAATTCTACTTCTTTATCTTTTCTTTTCAGTGCCACATAAAGCTGTTCAGCTTGTTCAATTGGACATCTATAATCCTGTTCGCTATGCAAGATTAACAGCGGTGTTTTAACGTTCTCCGCTAAACGAAGCGGCGAGTGGCTCCAAAGTTTTTCCGGATTGTCATAAATATCAGCTTTTAATTCCCATTCGGTAAAATAATAGCCAATATCACTAACGCCGTAAAAACTTGTCCAATTTGAAATAGACCGTTGCGTCACCGCTGCTTTAAACCGATTTGTACTTCCTACAATCCAGTTTGTCATAAACCCTCCGTAGCTTCCTCCTGTTACGCCAAGCTTATCTTCATTAATATAAGAGTAGCGCTTAACTGCTTCGTCGGTTACTGCCATCAAGTCCGTATAATCCATGCCTCCGTAATCCCCTCGAACCGCATCTGTAAATGCTTGACCATATCCTCTGCCGCCTCTTGGATTAGAAAAGAGGATATTGAACCCTTTTGATGCAAGTACTTGGAATTCAAGCATAAATGTATGACCATACATAAGATGCGGACCTCCATGGATTTCTAAAATGGTTGGAGATACATCATTGGCAGCAGCAGCTTTTACTACCCAACTGTGGATATGTATACCGTCCGTAGAAGTCGCGTAAAAAGATTCTGCTTGTATGAGCTGCACATGCTTTAAAAATGAGTCATTAACGTTTGTCAGCTTCACTAATTCTTCTGTTTTTAAATTTAGAGAATAAAGATCTCCCGGATGTGTAAATGTACTGATTGCCACAATAGCTTCCTCACAATCAGGAAGAACAGATACCCCATATACGTGAGCATTATCCATAAGTACAGAGTCTAACTTTCCATTCACAGTTCCTTTATATATGCCTACAGAACCCTTTTCACTTACGACAAAATAAAATTCTTCATTACTGCCCCACATAATTCCCGCTGCGGTTCTTCCAAAGTGGAAATCTCCTGCTACCATATCTCCTATTTCTAAGTCTATACCAGCAGTGATACAAGCTGTTTTTTGGCTAGAGATCTGATAAATATATATGTCATTCATTGAAGCCGATCCGTATGTACGTTCATTTCCAATGTAAGCTATGTATGACCCATCCGGTGACCACGAAACTTGATGAAAATATCCTGTTTCCGCTGTAATAGATGTTACTTTTTTAGTATCACGATGCAAAATAAACACATCCATCGTTAGCGATAAATCCGGATTCTCTCCTCGGCTGCTGCAAAATACAATTGAGCTTGCATCAGGGGCCCAGCACCCTACAGAGTGATGATAAGGTCCATCCGTTACAAACGTCACTTCTTTATTTTTAAGTTTAACGACAGCAACTTGAGTATATTCACCTTTTAAATAACCGCTAACATCGGATTTGTACAGTAAACGTTCCACTTCATACGGCTGGGGATGTTCATGATTTTGTTCAACTCTTACAGCTTTTTCTTCTACTTTTGTGGAAAACATAATTTCGTCACTATAAGGAGACCAAACTGGATTACTAACGCCTTTTTCAAGATCTGTGAGTGCTTCTGCTTCCCCGCCTGTCGCTGCTAATAGGTAGAGCTGCACGGCTTGACTGCGATCGGATAAAAAAGCAATCCACTTGCCGTCCGGGGACCAGGCGGGAGAATGATTATTTCCTTTGTAGTACGTTAATTGCTTAGTTTCTTTCGTTTCAAGATCTAACATAAACAGCTGCGTTTCATACGCATTTTCTATTTTCTTCGTTTTTCGAACCGTATAAACTACACTTTTTCCATCTGGAGAAATCTGAGGATTATAAACAGACTTCAATTCATACAAATCCTCTATCGTTACCGTACGCTTTTTTAAATCATTCAATTTCTTCGCCCCCAAGGATTCATTTTTAAATCAAATAGTCAATCGATAGAAACGAAAATAGCGTTTCCCTCTTACTTTATCATTTCTAAAAATAAAAATCTAAAAATTTAGAAAATTAGTTGTTTTTTCTTCTTTTAATCTATATAATAATAAAAAGGGTGCAGAGGTGATGAGGTATGAACAATGAAAAATCGTACACGGAAATGATGAAGTCCCTCGCTCGCAAGAAAAAAGTAATTGATACTGTGAGTATGTTGGATGTTTATATCGAAATGGTAATTGATGAATCGCTTTTTAAGCGTCAAAAAGAACTGTTAGAAACAAACATTAACACGGCATTAGATCAACGTGATGAAATTGCTTTTTATGAGTTATCAGCACAGTACCAATCCCTGCTTCAAACATCTACTTAATATTTTAAGAACTTAATTCATGTTAATGATTTATATGTACGTTTAACAGGCAGATCCTTTCTTCTCAGGAAGAACAGCTGTCTGTTAAATCGTGTTTACTACATAAAAAAAGATTCTTACATCTGTAAGAATCTTTTTTGTTAGGATTTTTCCTATGAGTGGAAGTAACCGACCGTTCCACTCATAGATTTTTTGTTATTTATGTGCTTGAAACTGCTCTTCTTCCGTTGAACCTTTTAAAGCTGTTGTAGAGGAAGTCCCACCAGAAACTACTTGCGCCACTTCATCAAAATAACCTGTTCCTACTTCACGCTGATGTCTTGTAGCTGTATATCCATTTACTTCACTAGCAAACTCTCTTTCTTGTAACTCTGAATAAGCTGCCATTCCTCTTGTTTTATATCCTCGTGCCAGCTCAAACATGCTGTGATTTAAAGCGTGGAAGCCAGCAAGCGTAACGAATTGGAATTTGTATCCCATTTTTGCGATTTCTCTTTGGAATTTTTCAATCGTTTTCTTATCTAACTTCTTCTTCCAGTTGAAAGATGGTGAACAGTTATAAGCAAGCATTTTGCCTGGGAATTTTTCATGAATAGCATCTGCAAATTTTTGTGCTTGTTCCAAGTTTGGTTCAGACGTCTCACACCATACTAGATCAGCATACGGCGCATATGCTAAGCCACGAGCAATAGCTTGATCGATTCCGGCTCTCGTGCGATAAAAACCTTCAGCGGTGCGTTCACCTGTAATAAACTGGCGATCTACAGGATCAACATCACTTGTAATTAAATCAGCTGCATCAGCATCGGTACGAGCAATCAGAAGCGTTGGAACACCCATTACATCAGCAGCTAAACGAGCAGCAATCAAATTTTTCACAGCGGTTTGAGTTGGAAGCAATACCTTGCCGCCGAGATGACCACACTTTTTCTCAGAGGATAATTGATCTTCAAAGTGTACGGCAGATGCTCCCGACTCAATCATTCCTTTCATGAGTTCAAATACGTTTAACTGTCCTCCAAACCCTGCTTCTGCATCTGCTACAATTGGAGCAAAGTAATCGATATCCCCTTCTCCTTCTAAATGCTGAATTTGATCGGCACGCTGGAGCGCTTGATTGATTCGTTTCACAACATGCGGCACGCTGTTTGCCGGGTATAAACTTTGATCAGGATACATGTTTCCTGAAAGATTTGCATCTGCAGCTACTTGCCATCCGCTTAAGTAAATTGCTTTTAACCCTGCTTTTACCTGTTGTACTGCTTGATTCCCTGTTAAAGCTCCTAATGCATGAACGTATGGCTCTGTTTTTAATAAGTTCCAGAACTTTTCGGCTCCTCTTCTAGCAAGCGTGTGTTCAATATCAATGGACCCTCTTAGCCCAATGACTTTTTCTGCAGAATATGGACGTTCAATTCCTTTCCAACGCTCATCGCTTTTCCAGTTCTCTTCAAGGTTTTTTACACGAATGTCTTTCATTCTTTATACCCCCTAATGAATTTAAAATTCTATATTCATAAAAATATAAAACGCAGCAGTTAGAATATGTCTGTTTCATGATGAAGTAAATTAGCAGTTTGCCATAATATTAGCAAGAACGCAGATGAAATAAGTAAGTAGTTGAAGGACATGTAGTAAGACTTAGCTGAGGTGAATATACGCTGAAAATTTAGACTGCTATCTTTTCAATCACAAATAACTATTCCTCCCTATTGTTATAAAACAGTTTTTATTTTACATACGTTATTATATAACAGTACTTTCGAAAATGAAACCTCCTTTTAGAATTTTTTTCCTACCCGCAAGGAGGCTTTTCTATTAATACCTACGTATAAAAGGCTTCATATATCCTTTACTTTTTCTTATATCACTTATTCATTTCTTTCATACTTCTCAACAAATGAAATTCTTTCCAGAATTGTTGGGTGACCATATCGGAAAATCTTCACTAAATACGGCGGATTCACCTGAGATAATCCTGATTTTGTTAAGTCCTGAAATGTTTTAACAGCAGCTTGTTTATCTCCTGTTAAATCCATGGCGTACGTGTCAGATTGAAGTTCATGATGACGCGATTGCATATTTGTTAAAGGACTCACAGCAAATGTAAGAACAGAAAAAATAAGTAGAATAAGCGGTAATGAATTTAAATCACTAAGAGAAGTGACTTTTAATGTTTTTCCCCATCTCTTAATCAAAAAGCTGGCTAAATGTTTCGTTAGCCATAAACCTACAATCGATAAAACTAATGCTGAAGCAATCCCCACATAAATATGCTTCTTCACATAGTGACCCATTTCGTGCGCCATGATAAACAAAATTTCTCGTTCCGTTAATTTATTAAGAGTAGTATCCCATAACACAATTCTTGAATTAGAACCTATTCCCGTTACATATGCATTGAGAGAGTTCGTTTTTTCAGACATGTTTACTTCATATACATGCTTAGCAGGTATATGAGCTTCATCTGCTAAATGCAAAATTTTCGTCTCCAGCTCTTTATTCTTTAATGGATAAAAATCGTTGTACAACGGATCGATAACCACTGGTTGAATAAACGTCAAAAATAGCGTAAATGGAATAGATACTAGCCACGCATACAGCCACCATTTTTTTGAAAACTTACAAATGAATGCATATAACACAGCAATCACTAAAAACATGGTGGCATAGTTTACCCAAAAATCTGTAAAAAGATCTTTCATCCATCCTTGGAAAGATTGCGTCGTAATATGGTAAGCCTTTGAAAGCTTATAGCTAATCCAGTCCATAGGAAAAGAATAGATCAGCAGCAGAACAGATAACCAAAATACATAAATAGCAGTTTGGAGAAGACCGAAACGGCTAACGTCTTTAGACCACTTATTAACTTTCTTAGACACACCTAACACTAAAATTAAAATAAACCCTAGCCACTCATATGGAATTCGGATAAAAAAGAGCGCATCTCTAATTTTTGAATATTTTTCGGTCAACATAAGTTCTCGTGCATTCATAAACGTAGCCGGGTCTACGCTGGTGCCTTTTAATGATTGTGGAATAGAGGTATCACTTATATAGAATAAATACACCCAAATGCACGCTCCATACACAAGAAAAACTCCGATGGACCACCAAACAATTTTTTTCACGCATTCCCCTCCTTTTGTACAAACAGTATGCCGTTATTACTATTGTAGGTTTTTTTTCGAAATTTAGAACAAGCGTTTATAGATGGGCTATAAGAAATGCAATTTTGGGCGAGGAAATCATAGAAAAACGAAAAATAGAGTTTAGACAAAAGAATAAACTCTGTTTACAAACAAAAAAAGCAGTTTGCATATGCAAACTGCTTTTAAGATGACCCGTACGGGATTCGAACCCGTGTTACCGCCGTGAAAGGGCGGTGTCTTAACCGCTTGACCAACGGGCCAGTATGGCTCCACAGGTAGGACTCGAACCTACGACCGATCGGTTAACAGCCGATAGCTCTACCACTGAGCTACTGTGGAATATGGTGGGCCTAAGTGGACTCGAACCACCGACCTCACGCTTATCAGG
>NZ_JAJEKD010000039.1:0-417 GCF_021029645.1 Priestia sp. TSO9 | reverse complement strand
CCAAACATCTTCCCTTAGCGCAAAAGAAGAAAAGAAAGAGCAGCTTGAAAAAGAACTAAAAAGTTTAAAGACAAAACAAACGGATTTAAAAGAAGAAATATCCAAATTGAAGGATGAGGATTACGTCACAGAGCTTGCCAGAAGGGACTTATTCATGTCTGGAGACGGAGAAATTATCTTCAATGTGGAGAAGAAGAGCAAGTAGCCTTGTTGACACTTAAATTTTTATTTAGGTATAATTAAGCAAACGATCTTTTTATAAGCCTAAGGAGGAGCACTTTTTTTATGTCGATTGAAGTTGGCAGCAAGTTGCAAGGGAAAATTACAGGTATTACAAATTTTGGAGCATTTGTTGAATTGCCTGGAGGCTCAACCGGTCTCGTTCACATCAGTGAGGTAGCTGATAACTATGTCAAA
>NZ_JAJEKD010000038.1:0-430 GCF_021029645.1 Priestia sp. TSO9 | reverse complement strand
AGTAACCGTAAGGAGCTAGCCGCCTAAGGTGGGACAGATGATTGGGGTGAAGTCGTAACAAGGTAGCCGTATCGGAAGGTGCGGCTGGATCACCTCCTTTCTAAGGATTTTTACATGACGTACGTTTTGACACTTTGTTCAGTTTTGAGAGTTCAATCTCTCAATTATAGAAAGCACACTACTTTCTTCTTATTAGATAAGAAGAATTTTGGTTGCGATTGTTCTTTGAAAACTAGATAACAGTAATTGCTGAGGAAAAGTGAAACTTTTCTTTAATCAAACCAATAAATAACACAACAGTATGTTGTACCATTTATTCGCTAATGGTTAAGTTAGAAAGGGCGCACGGTGAATGCCTTGGCACTAGGAGCCGATGAAGGACGGGACTAACACCGATATGCTTCGGGGAGCTGTAAGTGAGCTTTGATCC
>NZ_JAJEKD010000037.1:0-434 GCF_021029645.1 Priestia sp. TSO9 | reverse complement strand
TCGTATCATGAGTTTCACCTGGATTCACTTCATTTAAATCTGGCTCAAATCGCTCAGGGTTGGTTACATTATCACCCATTTCCTCCAGTGCCTTTTTAAACCCAGCCGGTCCACCCAGTTGTTTCAGGATAAGGTTTCCAGCTGTATTGTCACTGTATCGAAGAGAAGCATCGGCAAGCTCCTTCAGGGTCATCCCCGTATCAACATGCTTTTCTGTGATCGGATTATAATTGACAAGATCCCCACGTGTATAGGTAATTCTTTGATTCAGCTCTTCTATTGACTTCTGTTGTAAAAGTGCTCCTACAGCTAGAGCCTTATGAGTGGATGCATAAGCAAAACGCTCATCTGGATGATAGGTTACTGTTTGATTTGTACCAGTATCCAGCGCAAAGACACCAAGTTTAACATCATATTCTTCTTCAAGCTTGGAA
>NZ_JAJEKD010000036.1:0-447 GCF_021029645.1 Priestia sp. TSO9 | reverse complement strand
ATATAATATGTCTGGTGGCGATAGCGAAGAGGTCACACCCGTTCCCATACCGAACACGGAAGTTAAGCTCTTTAGCGCCAATGGTAGTTGGGACTTTGTCCCTGTGAGAGTAGGACGTTGCCAGGCTTATATATTGGAGGATTAGCTCAGCTGGGAGAGCACCTGCCTTACAAGCAGGGGGTCGGCGGTTCGATCCCGTCATCCTCCACCATCGACTATTTAAGTCAGAGATTGCACGCCGGTGTAGCTCAATTGGTAGAGCAACTGACTTGTAATCAGTAGGTTGGGGGTTCAAGTCCTCTTGCCGGCACCATTTTTTTCGAGCCATTAGCTCAGTTGGTAGAGCATCTGACTTTTAATCAGAGGGTCGAAGGTTCGAGTCCTTCATGGCTCACCATTTATATTCACACGCGGGTGTGGCGGAATTGGCAGACGCGCTAGACTTAG
>NZ_JAJEKD010000035.1:0-451 GCF_021029645.1 Priestia sp. TSO9 | reverse complement strand
TCAAACAACCACGTTTGTTTGACGCCAACCGGCGAGGGAGCCCCCTCAAAGTTTTGAGGGGGTTGGGGGTGTTTGTAGAAGCCATTCCAAAGGAGCTTTCCTTTGGCAGGTGTGGACAGCGTCCGCGATTTGGCTCCCCCTTGAAAAGGGGGCTGGGGGGATTGTTATGCCTGGCATAACCAAGCTCAATTGGGTACCAATTGTAGAGCTTGCCTTATTACGACTGTTTGGTGTATTATGGAAGCATACAGCTGGAATTTTACACCAAGTTCACCACGCCCAGTAGGTGAACATAAGGAGGAATAAAGGAATGAGCGAGACGACAGGCGAGCGTAGGAACGAGCCTAAACAGGTGAAGTTCCGTGTCACTGAGGAGGAATTCGAACGGCTATCGCTGATGGCGGATAACGTAGGAATGACGGTGCCTGCCTTTGTGAAAGCAAAGGCACAG
>NZ_JAJEKD010000034.1:0-459 GCF_021029645.1 Priestia sp. TSO9 | reverse complement strand
ATGCTCCACCCTCTCCGTAAATGACAAAATTACCATCGTCTTGGAGAATAGCGAAATCAACTTTTTTACCATTAGTCCTACTTGACCAAAGCGCGACATCGGATTGATATAATACCAGGTTACCGTCCCCCTGCATCCTAAGTATATATTGGCCATTTTTTGACTGAAGTGATTCACCAGGTAGAAGTCTTTCACCTGAATGCAATCGATCCTTTACAACTTGTTGAGAAGTCTTCCATGCCCACAAAGGCTTTAGATTAACATCATAAATTACCACATTGCCATCATCCTGTACAACTAAATAATTTACTCTATTCCCACTTGTTTTGGTCGACCATAATGCTCCACCCTCTCCGTAAATGACAAAATTACCATCGTCTTGGAGAATAGCGAAATCAACTTTTTTACCATTAGTCCTACTTGACCAAAGCGCGACATCGGATTGATATAATACCAGGT
>NZ_JAJEKD010000033.1:0-466 GCF_021029645.1 Priestia sp. TSO9 | reverse complement strand
CGCCCTTTCTAACTTAACCATTAGCGAATAAATGGTACAACGTAATGTTGTGTTATTTATTGGTTTGATTAAAGAAAAGTTTCACTTTTCCTCAGCAATTACTGTTATCTAGTTTTCAAAGAACAATTGGTGGAGCCTAGCGGGATCGAACCGCTGACCTCCTGCGTGCAAGGCAGGCGCTCTCCCAGCTGAGCTAAGGCCCCATTCGTGTAAATATATATGGTGGGCCTAAGTGGACTCGAACCACCGACCTCACGCTTATCAGGCGTGCGCTCTAACCAGCTGAGCTATAGGCCCATATATATGATAGAGAGAATTCTCTCAAAACTGAACGAAATGAAACGTACGTCATGTAAAAATCCTTAGAAAGGAGGTGATCCAGCCGCACCTTCCGATACGGCTACCTTGTTACGACTTCACCCCAATCATCTGTCCCACCTTAGGCGGCTAGCTCCTTACGGTTACT
>NZ_JAJEKD010000032.1:0-534 GCF_021029645.1 Priestia sp. TSO9 | reverse complement strand
CGTTTGATCCAGATGGAGAAGTGCTGACGTATAGCTTACAAGATCCGCCAACAAACGGAGTGGCAGTGGTAAATCCAGATGGTACGTTCACCTATACGCCGAATGGCAATTATAATGGTCCGGATACGTTTACGGTGTTAATAAGCGACCCGTCGGGCGCATTTATAGTAACAAATGTATTTGTGACGGTCATACCAGTGAACGATGCACCAGTGGTGCCGAATTATGAGTTTGTGATCAATGAAGATACGAGTTTAAGTAGCCAAGTGGTAGCAACGGATGTGGACGGTAATCCACTAACGTACGGATTACTGACAGGTCCAGCAAATGGAACAGTGGTAGTCAATCCAGACGGAACCTACACGTATACGCCAAACGAAAATTACAACGGGGTAGATAGCTTTAGCGTCGTAGTAAGCGATGGCCAAGGAGGAACGGCTGTTTCAACGATTACAATTACGATTCTGCCAGTAAATGATCCACCAGTAGGTCCGGTGGTGGTAACGTTGGTTACCAATGAAGACACGGCAGTAT
>NZ_JAJEKD010000031.1:0-551 GCF_021029645.1 Priestia sp. TSO9 | reverse complement strand
AATACCAAATTCCATTGTAGGTAAAAGGAAAATTAGGCCAAAGCCCATAGAAGGAAACATTCTTGATAAGTACATCAATACTGTACTCAAACTTTGTGAATTTTCTCCAAGTGACACAATTCATCTCCAATACGATACTGAAGCTGACTCAATTTTACAAGCTATGCAGCTAGATAATGAAATAAAATTAAGAGAAGATGGTGAGTTGTCTGATATTCCAGATTGGGGCGGCAAGCTAATGGGGCAAATAGTTAGAGTAACAGGATTGCTACATTTAGCGGAAGTTTTCGGAGAAAATGAAAAATTGAATGGCGGTGACATACCGAGAATGATAAAGGTAAGCACTGTAAGCAAGTGTTCTAAGTTAATTAATTATCTTTCAGAACATGCCAAGTCTACCTTTGGATGTATGAAAATAGATCAGAGAGTAGAAGATGCAAAATATCTGTTGAAAGTAATACTGAATAAAAGGTCGGATGTAATCCTTTATCGTGACATCCAACAACTTACAAAAAAAAGATTCCCAACTACAGACACATTGAAATCGACAC
>NZ_JAJEKD010000030.1:0-699 GCF_021029645.1 Priestia sp. TSO9 | reverse complement strand
GTATGGCTCCACAGGTAGGACTCGAACCTACGACCGATCGGTTAACAGCCGATAGCTCTACCACTGAGCTACTGTGGAATATGGTGGGCCTAAGTGGACTCGAACCACCGACCTCACGCTTATCAGGCGTGCGCTCTAACCAGCTGAGCTATAGGCCCATTTTTGGAGCGGGTGATGAGAATCGAACTCACGACATCAGCTTGGAAGGCTGAGGTTTTACCACTAAACTACACCCGCGTTACTTAAGATGGGGCGACTGATGGGAATCGAACCCACGAATGCCGGAACCACAATCCGGTGCGTTAACCACTTCGCCACAATCGCCGTCTTAAAATGGTGGCTCGGGACGGAATCGAACCGCCGACACAAGGATTTTCAGTCCTTTGCTCTACCAACTGAGCTACCGAGCCAAACAAAATGGCGGTCCCGACGGGAATCGAACCCGCGATCTCCTGCGTGACAGGCAGGCATGTTAACCGCTACACCACGGGACCACTTTGGTTGCGGGGACAGGATTTGAACCTGCGACCTTCGGGTTATGAGCCCGACGAGCTACCGAACTGCTCCACCCCGCGATGATATGAATATGGTATAAATAAATGGAGGAGGAAGAGGGATTCGAACCCCCGCGGGCTTTGACACCCCTGTCGGTTTTCAAGACCGATCCCTTCAGCCAGACTTGGGTATTCCTCCGTATAT
>NZ_JAJEKD010000013.1:0-1186514 GCF_021029645.1 Priestia sp. TSO9 | reverse complement strand
GGATGGACACACCGCTGGTGTACCAGTTGTCTTGCCAAAGGCATCGCTGGGTAGCTATGTGTGGACGGGATAAGTGCTGAAAGCATCTAAGCATGAAGCCCCCCTCAAGATGAGATTTCCCATAGCGCAAGCTAGTAAGATCCCTGAAAGATGATCAGGTTGATAGGTCAGAGGTGGAAGCGTGGCGACATGTGTAGCTGACTGATACTAATCGATCGAGGACTTAACCAAACTTTTAAAAGCGTAAGCTTTACTCAGCAAACTGTTATCTAGTTTTGAGAGAGCAATCTCTTGTCTGGTGGCGATAGCAAAGAGGTCACACCCGTTCCCATACCGAACACGGAAGTTAAGCTCTTTAGCGCCAATGGTAGTTGGGACTTTGTCCCTGTGAGAGTAGGACGTTGCCAGGCAATGAATAAGACCCCTTATGAGTCTCTTATAAAAGAGCATAGGGGTTTTTTATTTGAAATATTCTATTATAAGTAATGAAAATAACGCTTGTTAAAGCGCTTATATAGATTTTTTTGGAGGATTAGCTCAGCTGGGAGAGCACCTGCCTTACAAGCAGGGGGTCGGCGGTTCGATCCCGTCATCCTCCACCAGTTTTTCGAGCCATTAGCTCAGTTGGTAGAGCATCTGACTTTTAATCAGAGGGTCGAAGGTTCGAGTCCTTCATGGCTCATTTTAATAAGCGCCCGTAGCTCAATTGGATAGAGCGTTTGACTACGGATCAAAAGGTTAGGGGTTCGACTCCTCTCGGGCGCGCCATGAACGGGAAGTAGCTCAGCTTGGTAGAGCACTTGGTTTGGGACCAAGGGGTCGCAGGTTCGAATCCTGTCTTCCCGACCAGAAGTATAATGTTACCTTAGCTCAGTTGTTTAGAGTAGAAGGTTTATCATTCTAACATCGGAGGAATACCCAAGTCCGGCTGAAGGGATCGGTCTTGAAAACCGACAGGGGTGTCAAAGCCCGCGGGGGTTCGAATCCCTCTTCCTCCTCCATTTATTTTTATCATCATCGCGGGTTCAATTTCCGTCATGACTGCTACTTTTTATAGGGGCATAGTTTAAAGGTAGAACTACGGTCTCCAAAACCGTCAGTGTGGGTTCAATTCCTACTGCCCCTGCCATTTTAGATACATATGAGGATTATGGGCCTATAGCTCAGCTGGTTAGAGCGCACGCCTGATAAGCGTGAGGTCGGTGGTTCGAGTCCACTTAGGCCCACCAGTATAACAAACAGTTAAGTTAAACTTAAAAAACAATCACGGCCCGTTGGTCAAGTGGTTAAGACACCGCCCTTTCACGGCGGTAACACGGGTTCGAATCCCGTACGGGTCATCGAAAGAGCAGTTTGCATTTGCAAACTGCTCTTTTATTTATGTCAGATAACTACAGATTTTGATTGAGACTGTATAAAATTCTAATGTGAAAACTTCAAAATTTTTGAGTCTAATCTCTGAAATTTGAACATAACGATACTAGTACTTTAAGAATAACACTAGGATAACGTGCTATAATGGATAAAACTGAATACTAGGGGTAATGAATAATGGAGGAATTAAAGCGAAAAAACCAAGGTGCTGCGGAACTAGACGAAAAGGGATTTAAGTGGATGCGTTTCGTCAGCTTCTTTATGATTGTGAACCTCATTTTCACCGTAGCTTTAGTAGCAGTTGTTCTAATAGTTCCACAAATTCAAGAAACTTTTCAATGGGTAGCATTTGGTGTATATGGGTTTACAGTTCTTTATCTCATCTTTATGCGTGAAGTAGCCTTTAAAAAGACATATGGTTCTTTAGCAGCTTGGATGCGCACTGTATGGAATTTTAGTTTTATTGCTAGTGCGTTTGGGGCCATTAGCATGTTTATAGGGAACACTCACTGGACTTTATTTTAAAGGAATCTGTCTTCTTGTGTTGAAAGTGAAAGTAAGGGAGGAATTTATATGAATCCATATGAACAATTACAATTAAACAAAGAAGTAGAAGCGATTGCTAAACAACGAATTGAAATTCATAAACAGCGAATAAAGCTATCTGAAGAGTTAGAGCAAGACTTTGATAATACAGAGCTCCAAAATAAAATTATTGAGTTAGAAGAAGAAAGTCAAAAACTAAAGAAAAAGAGTGAAGCTTTACAAGCTAACTATTAAACATCCTTTCAGGGTGTTTTTTTAATAATGTTATAATAATAAACGAGTTGGTATAAAGGAGTTGGTACTATCACCATACAAAATCTTATTGACTCAAAAGATTTAGAATTGCCATTTGTTTTTTATTATGACGGGGATTTCGTACGTCAATCAATTAAAAATGGAACGAACATACTAGAAAGATATGATTACGTCGGAGAAGTTGAATTAGAATTACTTCAAGAAACTGGATTTATTGAAATTTGTATAGAGGGTTATGGTGGGATGAGAATAGGTGATAAAATTGATGTCTCTGTTGGTAATTTAGAAACTAAAAATGTTACCGAACCATTTGTTTTAGAAAAACTTGATAAGCGATTTTATTTTTTAATACCCTTTCATCCTTATTGGGTGAGTACAATGGAAGATGGGGGTATCCTCATCTCATATTCTATAAAAAGTGTACTAAATATGACTACTTACAGTTCTGAAACAGTACGTTTTCATAAAGATATTCTATCTAGCTCAACTGTATATTAAAATAAATATAGTAGCTTAATCTATTGCTTGTTAATATGCTGCTAGATATGTATCTTTTTAGAAAAAATAAAATAGCTTACTGAAATAGTCTTTATATAGAACAGAACAAGCAGATTCTTAATTATTAAGAGCCTGCTTGTTTTACTTTATACCCAGCATTAGATTCTTTATTTAACAGCTTCTTTAAATTCTTTTCGTGGCTTAAAGGCTGGAGCCTTTGTAGCATCAATAAATTCAGCTTTATTCATATCTAAATACCTCATTCCTTACTGTGTATAGTCTGTTTAGAGAAAAAATATATCATAGTTTCCTTATAAGGATCAAACCTATGTTCTTTTAAATGCATCATGCATCTGCTAGAAAACTCTAAAAAAAGTTAACATTGCATGTTTTGTTTCCTTTTTGTTAGGGAAATGGAAATAAAAGAAAGATAAAAATGATTAAAAATGAGGAGAAGGAGTGTCAAAAAGTGGTATATAGTCAAGTAGTAAGAAAACCTGAGTTTCAACAAGCGGAATCGGAAGGGTTAAATGAAGCCATTCACGAGTACATAACTCGTCGTACACGTCACAATGCACCGGTTGTGGATGCGCTTCGATATATTATGACCATTGAACATAAACATGAACGCATGCAGGTAGCAGCAGAACTGTTCGGATCAGCTATTCAGCGTGTAAAAGATCAAGATATTATTCAATATCTAAAAAAATGCGGAAGCTACAAAAGAATTTCTGATACGATGGAATAAAAACGTTTTCTTTGAAAAAGCGCCTTTAATGAGAGGGGGCTTTTTTTGTTTCCTCCATTTAAAAGCGAGGATAAATACATAGAATTCTTCCAATTTGTGCATAGTAAATGAAGCAGAATTAATTGAGGAAGAGACAGAGTTTTGTATCTGACTGCGGGGACGAATGTTAAGGTCTAGAATAAAGTCTTCATTACAGATACCCACTCTTGAATAAATGAAGATTTACGTATGTATCCCTAGCAGGAGGTTTAGTGCATGAGTCAAGAAATACCGTTAAGTTCAAGTGAAATTGCTACTCTTTGGATGACCTATCAGCAAAAAACAATGACCCAAAGAATTTTGGAATATTTTATTGCACAGGCAGAAGATGACGGGGCAAAAGAAATTATGCAAGATACGCATAGGCAAGTGGTAAACTACATTAAAGATATCAAAACAATTTTACAGAATGAAGGGGCTGCCATACCGGTAGGATATACAGAAAAAGATGTAAATGTAGGCGTTCCTAAGCTCTATGATAAGATGTTTGATATTATGTTTCTTCGCCTTTTAAAAGAAATTAGTATGGGGCTACATACGCTTCATTTAACCATGTCCTACAGAAAAGACATGATCTCTCTATATAAAGAGCTTACCGCTTTCACGCAAAGTGGCTATGACAAATGTGTAGATTATCTTCAGGAAAAAAACGTGCTTCCAAGGCCGCCAGCTGTCTCAGCGCCTAAAAAAGCGAAGTTTGCTGAAGGCACAGATTACATGAATGGCCTCCATTTGTTTTCTAGTAAACGTGCATTAAATACTGTAGAGGTAGCACATATTTATTACGCAATTGAAAGCAACATTTTTGGCATGCAAATGATCACAGGGTTTGCTCAAGTAGCAAATGAACCTGAAGTGAAGAAGTATTTTGTAAAAGGAAAAGAGCTGACTAAAAAAGTTGTAAGTGATTATAGTAAAATTCTTCTGGAGAGTGATATTCAGACGCCTGCGACGTGGGGTGCGAAAGCGACCGAGTCAAAAGTAGCACCTTTTTCGGATAAACTAATGATGTACTGCGTGAGTTTATTTTGCAGTTTCGGGCTAGGCAGCAACGCTTTAGGCACTGCGTTTAGTTTGCGTGGAGATCTTCCTCTTACACTTGTCAGTACGGCCAAAGACATTTTAACATACGGGCAAGCCGGGGGAAAAATCATGGCCAAAAACGGATGGCTTGAGGAACCGCCAAGTATGGAAGACCGAAATGATTTGATGAAATAGAAAGGCATAATACATTATGAAAACTTCTTTTTTTGAAAGAAGTTTTTTCTTTTGCATAAAAAATGTCGTTATTTGTTCGTTTAACGGTTTGTTTTTTGAATAAAAAGGATATATAAACTATAAATTTACAATTTTATACTAAAAAAGGAGGTTGTTGCATATGAAGTGGTACATAAAAGTGTTGAAAAATTACGGGACGTTTTCTGGCAGAGCAAGCCGAACTGAATACTGGATGTTTGTATTGGTCAACTTTGTTATTTCATTTATTCTTTCTTTCATTCAGTTCTTTATTGATAAGCCTCTTTTTCTGCCGGTAATCTACTCGCTATTGATTGCAGTCCCTTCGTTAGCGGTAGGAGCAAGAAGACTCCACGATACGGGAAAAAGCGGGTGGTGGCAGCTCATTACATTAGTTCCACTTATTGGAAGTATTTGGCTAATTGTTTTATTCTGCCAGCCTAGCGATCCAAAAGATAATCGTTTTGGTACAACGGCAAAAGCAGCATAAATAGAACTCCCCCTTACATAAGGGGGAGTTTTTTAGTGCACAGGTTCTACTATAGCACCATCATACGCTGATTGGTAAATAGCTCGTATGTCTTTTTCATGAAGAGGCAAAGGACTGCGAGCGAGAATTCGTTTTTGCTGGACGCCATCTTTTGTTAGCTTTTGAAGGGCACTTTCTGGAATATCAAATCCGCGAAGGGTTTGAGGAATGCCTACCTCTTTGACAAGTGACTGCAGTTGTTTTACACACTGATAAGAAGCTTCTTCTTCTGATAAAGAGTTAGCGTTTCCGCCTAGGGCTTCAAAAATATCCCGCATCTTTTCCACGCAGCTGCTGCGTATGTAACCCATCACATAGGGAAGCAATACGGCGTTTGATTCACCGTGAGAAATATGAAACTGTCCACCTAATGGATATGCAAGCGCATGAACACCGGCTACGCCTGCGTTAAAGAAAGCAAGTCCCGCTAAATAGCTTCCGTAGCTCATCTGAGTTCGCGCTTCTTTATCTTTGCCGTTTTCTACAGCTGTTCGTAAAGAAGAGCTAATCATGCGTATAGCCTTTAGTGCTAAGGCATCGGTTGCTGGATTTGCATTCACTGATACATAAGCTTCCACAGCATGAGTTAATGCATCAACCCCTGTAGCCGCCGTTACTTTAGAAGGCAAGCTCAGCGTAAGCTCGGGATCTACAATGGCAGCGTCTGCAAGCAAATAGTCGTGGGTCACGACGTCTTTTGTGCTTTCAAGAGATAATACAGAAATATTGGTTACTTCTGAACCCGTGCCAGAAGTAGTGGGAATTAAAATTTTTGGAAGACCTTTTTTTGAAATTTGTTTTGTACCAGTTAAGTTCAAGTATTCTTCTACAGCTCCATCGTGAACGGCTAAAACGGCCGTAAGTTTTGCTAAATCTAATGCGCTGCCGCCGCCAACGCCAATGACTAAATCAAATTTTCGGCTTTTTGCATAGGATACGAGTTTTTCACCGAGTGCTAAAGGCGGTTCTGGTGCCGTATCTGCATATACATCTACTTCGTATCCATTTTTAATGAGGGGAGAACTCACTTTATCTACAAGTCCAATGTCTTTTAACACGGGATCTGTGACAATTAAAATATGAGCAGGGTGATATTTTTTTACTTCCAGAAGCAGTTGCTGAAGTGATCCCCATCCTGTATAGCTAAGAGGGGTAAAAACTAGTTTTGACACAGTCATTCTTTTATCCTCCTATAGGTACTGTTTTGTTGGCGGTTTCAAAGATGTGGTTTTGCGTCTACGTATACTATAATGAAGTATCGAAAATTTTTCATTGAATACAAATTAGCTGTCACGAAAAAATTGAGCTTTACTTCACAGGGGCAAAGGATGGGGAAATGTTGAGATACGTAACAAAAGAATTAGCTCAGAAAATTGTGTGTAGAACGATGGAGATTATTGATTGCAACATTAACGTGATGAACGAAAAAGGAGTCATTATTGGTTCGGGTGACAAAAAGCGAATGAATCAAATTCACGAAGGAGCGTTGCTGGTATTAAAAAACGGCAGTTCCTACGAAATTACTCAACAGCAGGCTGACTCGCTGCGCGGGGCCAAACCGGGCGTGAATTTGCCTATTTTCTTTAACGGGGAAATTGTTGGAGTCGTGGGATTAACAGGACTGCCAGAACAGATTCGTAATTACGGAGAACTCGTGCGCATGGCGGCTGAAATGATTTTTCAAGAAATGATTTTAATAGAGGAAATTCAGTGGGATGAACGATTAAAAGAAGAGGTGGTTCATCAGCTTCTTCAACAAGAAGACCCGCTTGACTCCTTCTTTTTTGACCGGGCGAACCGCTTTGATATTAACTTATACCTTCCACGAGTGGCACTGATTGTTACAGCGGACAATCGCCATGAAGTTATGAAGCTTGTAAAGAAATACATAGCTAATAATGACTTATATGCTATGCTTCCAGACGGAGTAGTCATATTAAAATCTACAGAAGCAGGCAGCGCTAGCAGCTATGCGGAACAGCTGGAAAAACAGCTTCGGGCGTCTGGGATGGTGTGTAAGTTAGCGGCAGGATCTGTTCAACCTGACTTTAAAGGCCTTCGTGTATCTTATCAGCAGGCAAAAGATACGCTTGCGGTCGGTTCTAAGCTTCACCCAGAAGCTGTTTTCTACTGCTATTCGGATTATCAAATTCCCGTGCTGTTACGTCAAAGCGCCGGTTTTCAAGAAAATCATGATCTGTTGCATCACTATAAAAAGCTGAAGGAATACGATAAGAAAAAAGAACTTATCGAAACGTTAACGGTCTACATAGAAGAAAATGGCGAAGGAAGCACGGCAGCTAAAAAGCTTTTTATACATCGAAATACGCTAAGCTACCGTCTAGATAGAATTCAAAGCATTACGGGAAAAGATCCAAGAAAAGTCAAAGACCTTCTTGAACTGTATGTAGCCATGCTGCTGTCTAAAATTTCATAACTGTGCACGTGCATAAAAGATCTTGCGATAGTGAGGTCTTTTTCTGTTGAAGTGACTAATGAAAGAATATAAGATAGCGCTTACAATTAACGTTAGGGACAGGAGAAATAAGAAAGGGGATGCTTTATGGACGTTCAAGTAAGCGCGTTAGGCGCGATTTGTGCATTAGTAATTGCTATTATATTAATCTTAAAGAAAGTGGCTCCCGCATACGGAATGATAGCCGGAGCTTTAATTGGAGGACTGATTGGCGGAGTTAATATTGCTGATACCGTTAATTTAATGATTGAAGGGGCACAAGGCATCATTCCCGCAGTGCTGCGGATTCTTGCAGCCGGTATATTGGCCGGGGTATTAATAGAATCAGGTGCTGCAGCGGTTATAGCAGAAACCATTGTAAAAAAACTAGGGGAAACAAAAGCGCTTTTAGCTCTAGCGCTAGCCACACTCATTCTTACGACAGTAGGTGTGTTTGTTGATGTGGCTGTCATCACAGTGGCACCTATTGCTTTAGCCATTGCTAAACGTACGGGTATGTCAAAGCCTGCTATTTTATTAGCAATGATTGGAGGAGGAAAGGCGGGAAATTTAATGTCTCCTAATCCTAACGCTATTGCTGCTTCGGATGCATTTAATATTCCGCTTACATCCGTGATGGCTGCAGGAATCATTCCCGCTATATTTGGCGTAGCGGTCACTTATCTCGTAGCCAAACGATTAGTGAAAAAAGGAACAATGGTTCAAGCTGAAGAAATAGATACAGTGGATGCAAGCAGCTTGCCGCTGTTTTTAACGGCTATCATAGCACCCATTGTTACGATCGTGCTGCTGGCGCTGCGACCGCTTTTTGATCTTAATATTGATCCAATGGTTGCGCTTCCTGCAGGAGGAATTGTTGGTGCCATTGTGATGAAAAAAGGAAAACAGCTTAATACATATGCTATTTCTGGATTAGGGAAAATGTCAGGTGTAGCCATTATGCTTCTCGGAACGGGGACATTAGCAGGAATCATTGCTAACTCCCAGCTAAAAGATGTTATTATTCACGCCTTGTCTGCTATTGGGTTGCCAGCTTACGTTTTAGCACCGGTTTCAGGTATTTTTATGTCAGCGGCAACCGCTTCGACAACGGCAGGAACAGCAGTCGCAAGCCAAGTTTTTGGATCGACAATTTTAGAGCTAGGCGTTTCTGCTTTAGCCGGAGCTGCTATGGTTCATGCCGGAGCGACCGTACTTGATCACCTTCCGCACGGAAGCTTTTTTCACGCAACGGGCGGAAGTGTAAACATGAAAATAAAAGAACGCTTAAAATTAATACCGTACGAATCGCTTATTGGACTCATCATGGCAATTGTATCCACGCTTATATTTGGTGTATTAAAGCTATATGGCTAAAAATAAAAGGAGTGTTTGCGGATGAAAATTGTGATTGCACCGGATTCATTTAAAGAGAGTTTAACGGCTCTGCATGTTTGTGAAGCAGTTGAAAAAGGAATAAGAACTCATTTTCCAGACGCTGAGATTAGTAAAGTACCTATGGCAGACGGTGGAGAAGGAACTGTTCAGTCGCTTGTGGATGCAACGGGTGGAGAGATTATACAAACGCGAGTAACCGGACCGTTAGGGAAAGCAGTGGAAGCTTTTTACGGAATTCTTGGAGATGGCAAAACGGCTGTTATTGAAATGGCAGCCGCTTCAGGACTTCATCATGTTCCTATGGATGAACGCAATCCGCTTATCACCACAACGCGAGGAACCGGCGAGCTCATTCTTAAAGCGTTAGATCATAAAGTGAAGCATATCATCATTGGCATCGGAGGAAGTGCTACAAATGATGGAGGAGCTGGTATGGCAAAAGCTTTAGGGGCAAAGCTTCTTGATGCTAACGGCGCAGAAATAAAAGAAGGAGGCGGCAGTTTAAACCAGTTAGCTGCTATTGATCTGACAAACTTGGATTCCAGGCTTGCTGAAGTCAAAGTAGAAGTTGCGTGCGACGTAGACAATCCTTTAACAGGTGAAACCGGAGCATCCGCGGTATTTGGCCCTCAAAAAGGCGCAACTCCTGATATGGTTAAACGCCTTGACTGTAATCTAGCTCATTACGCAGCAGTTATTGAAAAAGAAATGAATATTCATATCCAAAGTGTTCCTGGTGCTGGAGCCGCAGGAGGACTAGGAGGGGGCCTGCTGGCATTTTTATCTGCGGAGTTAAAGCCAGGTGTAGACATTGTCATTGAAGCAACTCAGTTAGAAAGATATATTAAAGATGCTGATCTTGTCATTACCGGTGAAGGAAGAATAGATGGACAAACTATTTACGGAAAAACACCCATTGGAGTAGCGAAAACAGCAAAAAAGCATAGCGTTCCCGTGATAGCGATAGCAGGGAGCATTGGAACAGGAAGCGAAGCTGTATATGAGCACGGTATTTCTGCGTTATTCAGCGTCGTGCCCGGAGCGGTCGATTTGTCAGAAGCGCTGGAAAAAGCGGGTGAAAACATTGAAAGAACGGCTAAAAACGTAGCGTCAGTTATACGCTTAGGCATCAAGTGAAGAAGTTACAGTTTTTATTGTTCTCTTTTTAATAAATAGTAAAAGGTCTCTTTCATCAGAAGAGGCCTTTTTTTCGTTTAGTGCTAAAGTAAGCTGCTATCATTCTTTTAAATTTTATATAGGAAATAGAACTAAACGTTTTCTGAAGCGTCATAGTAAGTAAGCAGTCCCAAAGATTCGCTAGCATTCTCGTCGGCTTACTAACTGCTACTTATGGAAAGGAGAGGTTAAGGTGGAAAAAAAGTTTAGGTTCTTGAGAATTTTAAGAAACGTGATAGTAGCTATATTGGGGATATGCATCATTTTGGTTGTAACGAATCAAGTTATAACGGCAGTAGAAAAGAAAAAGTATCCGCCTATTGGTCAATTAGTAGAGGTTAATGGCAGAGATATTCATGTATATACAAAAGGTAAAGGGGAAAATACAATTGTACTACTAAGCGGCTTGGGAACGACTGCGCCTGCACTGGATTTTGAACCTTTAGTAAATGAACTGTCGAAGGATAACAAAGTTGTGGTAGTAGAACCATTTGGATACGGATGGAGTGACATTACGAATAAAAAACGTACCGTAGAAAATAGTGTAAGTGAAATGAGAGAAGCTTTGCAAAAATCGGATATAAAAGGCCCGTATATATTAATGCCGCACTCAGTTTCTGGCGTGTACAGCATGTATTACGCTAATAAATATCCAGATGAAGTAGAAGCAATTATTGGAATAGACCCTACGCTGCCAAAAGCGCTGGATTATTTTAAAGAAGAAGCGCCGAATATACCAAGTTTGATGAGTGTTTTAGCGCCAAGTGGACTTGCTCGCTTAGCCCTGCTTACTAGTCCTAATCAGTATCTACCGCTAGCCGAAGAAGGAACATATACAACAAAAAATTTAAAAATGACAAAAGCAATCTCCAGCTGGAAAGGCTACAACAAAAACGTCATTGATGAAGCAAAAGAACTGAACAACAATATAAATAAAACTCTCGATATGTCGTTTCCTTCAAAGATGCCTGTAATGATTTTTACTAGAAAAATAGATAAAGAACCAAAAGAAGAAAAATCTAATATCACGTTTTATCAAGATCAATTAAGTCACGTATCGTCGCAAAAACTAGTTGTTTTACAAGGTCATCACTATTTACACTGGACGAAGTACAGAGAAATGAGCAAAGATGTGAATGATTTTATAGATACATCTATTAATTCAAGTACAAAGAAATAAAGGCTTTAAGAAAAAGGAGTCCGAACCATGGGTCTCCTTTTTTATAGGAAAGAATCGAATCTAGTTAGCTGTATAGCTATAAATGTTATAATTAACCAATCGCTGGAATGATTTATATATAGAGGAGGCAAATCATGATTAAAGCCGTTATTTTTGATTTAGATGGGACATTATTAGACCGAGACAGTTCGTTAAAACATTTTATTCAAGATCAATACGAGCGTTATAGTAAAGAGCTAGCACATATACCGAAGCAAGAATATATATCTAGATTTATCGAGTTGGATCAAAAAGGCTATGTATGGAAAGACAAAGTATATCAGCAGCTTTTTAACGAATATGATCTTTCAAATCTAACGTGGGAAGGAATGCTAGATGATTATCTTTACTATTTTCCAGCGCACTGCGTTCCGTTTTTACATATGGAGCATGTACTAAAAGAGCTAAAGAAAAAAGGGCTGTTGCTAGGCATGATCACAAATGGTTTTACGGACTTTCAGTGGATGAATATTAGAGCGCTTGGAATTGATCACTATTTTGATACCATACTTGTTTCCGAACAAGAAGGCATTAAAAAGCCGCATAAAGATATCTTTTTGCGAGCATTAAAAGCGCTTGATGTGTCGGCTGAAGAAAGTGTATATATCGGGGATCATCCAGAAAATGATGTACTTGGTGCAAGAGGGGCGGGCATGCATGCTGTATGGAAAAAAGACGCTTTCTTTGACGGGAATTTTACAGATTCATATGTAGTAGAGGATTTAAAAGAGCTGTTGAATGTAATTAATGAGTTTCAAGAGAACTGATGTGAAAAGGAGAAACACGATGAAAACCGAAGTTCGTCTATTGACTGATGAAGATCTTAAAGAAGCAGCAATCATCTATACAAATGTTTTTAGTGCCTCATCGTGGAATGAGCCTTGGAGCATGGACACCGCTTATGCTCGTTTATATAATATCAGTAAAACTCCAGGGTACGTAGGAATAGGTTACTTCCACAGTGAAAATAATAAACTCATAGGATTTATAGTAGGAAATGAAGAACAGTGGGCGAACTATAAGACGTTTTATGTAAATGAAATTTGTGTGTTAAGCAGCACTCAGCAAACTGGCATAGGAACGAGCCTTTTATCTTTCCTTAAAGAGCTACTTATACAAAAAGAAGTGAAAGAAGTCTACGTGTCTACAGAAAGAGGCCAAGGCAAACCAGAACGTTTCTTTGAAAAGAACGGTTTTGCCACTGATGAATCTCGTATACTGATGGCGGTAAATGTAGATTGAATATAAGTGAATGGGTGTAGGGTATCCGTTTTGTTGTTCCAGGAGGAACGGTTTATAAAGCAGGAGGAAATAATTTATGATTTTTTCGCTACTAGTTTTAGTCGCTATTTTAACGGTGAGTATTCCGCTGCTGATTATTATTGTTAAAACAGTTTGGCAGCGAAAGCTTCCTCGTAATTACTATACGCCGTTTGACTATCTTGCTGCACAAACAGAAGAAGAGTTTCATGAAGAGCAAAATGAACGAGAACTAGAAGAAAAAGAAGGAGATGTTGTAAACAGAAAGAGCTAAAGGTCGTTTTCAACTCCTTCTGTTTACAGCCCACCCCTCCACAATTTCCGTAAATTCACCTAGGTGTTCTTCAAATATCCGTTTTCGATGTCCGTTAGCTCCGGATGGATGTGGAAAGCCAAATAAATACGTATGCCGAGAAAACGAAGGTTCACTTGAAAGCTTTCTTAAAACATTCTCAACCGCTTTTCCTAGTGGAACGATTAAGCATGAATTCTTTATTTCGCTCAATTCATGTGGAAACACTTCAAAGGCATAGCGAGAAAGAAGCGCTGATCGTTCGATTGGCGGCTGATGCCCCGTGTAGTTTTTTCCTTTATAAAACACAGGATATTTCAGTACAGACGTTGTATGCAGCAAATCTCTCTGTGAAGCAAATAGCTCAGCGGCACCGTTAATGCCCATGACTTTTGCAATTCCGCATTGATCTAACATGTCTATTAAATTGACTCTCATCGTTCCGCTAAAGCTAGCTGCTTTTTTTGTTTCGTACAGTACTTGTTCAAGCGGATGATGATGGGACAGGCTGGAAACGCATTGTTTAAAAGCAGTTTTCATTTGAAACCAGCCTGGTGTGATGCCGGCAATAATAATATGAGCTTCTGGATTTATGTAATCGTTATGGGGTGAGTAGTACATGCTTAGTTCCTTTTCTTGACCGATTAAAAAGTCTTTTTGCAACAGCTGTTCTTTCGTAAAATTCATATTATGCAATTGTTGAATGGCATGCAGACATTGTTGAAAATAAGAATGTTGGCTAATCATAGGCTCTCTCTTTCTTTATCACTATTTCTTCTTTTATTTTCCCCAACAAACCGTTTTATATCAAATATGAACAAATTCTTACGAAAATTAATGTTTACTAAAAGTTTACTTAAGTATTAGTTCGGTGTGATAAAAATAAAGTAGTAATAGCGGCGTTTTTGTCATTTAAACGGCGAAACTAACAAAAGAAATGAAGAATTTTGGAGAATTTTTTGATAAATTTACTGAAATTTTAAAAATATTTATTGAAAGCGTTTTATTAATGTGCTATTCTTCCAATATAAGAGATAAATATTTAGTAAAAATAGAAGATTATAATAGAGAGGTAAAAAGATGGCAACTTTAAAAGATATAGCGGCGTACGCTAAGGTTTCCAGTTCAACTGTATCAAGAGTACTAAATAATGATCATACGCTTTCTGTATCTGAGGTTACTCGTGAACGCATTCTGCATGCAGCCAAAGAGCTGCAATATACGCCCGTGAAGATACGAAAAGGAACGGCAAACGGAAAGGATATAGAAGCTCCTCGAATAGGTATTATTTTCGCTCAATCCCTTGAAGAAGAGTTAGTAGATCCTTTTTTCTCTTCTATTCGCCATGGAATAGAAAGTGAATGCGCAGAAAAGGAAATTTTTACAGTAAAGTCATTTAGGCTAAAAGGCATGAAGCAAGAAGAGCTGCTGCAGGATCTTGATGGAGTGATTGTAGTGGGAAGAGTTAGTCCAGAAACGGTTCAAGAAGTGAGCAATCATTTAGATACTATTGTTTTTATTAATCACAAAGCGGATGAGGATTTGTACGATTCGGTCATGATTGATTTTGAGAAAGCTACTAAACACGCATTAAATCATTTATTTGACCTCGGTTATAAAAGAATTGGCTATATCGGAGGGACAGAAAGAGAACATTATATCAATGGAAGTTCTATTATTGAAGATCAGCGTCAAACGGTTTTTGAACGCGTTATGCATGAAAAAGGCCTGCTCGATTCTGAGAAAGTTTATATAGGAGAGTACTCAATGACTGAAGGCTATGAGCTGATGGGACAAGCGATTAAGCAAGGAAATCTTCCTGAGGCATTTTTTATCGCAAGTGATGCAATGGCGATAGGAGCAATGCGTGCCCTGCAGCAATCAAATATAAAGGTTCCTGAAGACGTAGCGATTGTAAGCTTTGATGATGTGGATATCGCAGCATTTGCGAGCACGCCGCTCACCACAGTTAAAGTATATACTGAAGAGATGGGAAGGCAGGCTGTTAAAATGCTAGTAGATCGGTTAAGCGGCAGATCCGTTCCTTTAAAAGTCATGGTGCCGACTAAATTAATTTATCGTGAAAGCTGCGGAGCCTTACTCAAAAAACAGTAGCCTAAAAGTTATAACTTGAAAGGGGGTGATAGAAAAGAAGAATTCATACATAAAGAGTGATAAGGGGGAAGGAAAATAGAAAAAACCATAGAAAAAGCAGGTTAAAAAGCCCTAGAAACTACATACTTATTGGCAGATAAGTATGTAAATGAAAAAGCTTTTTCATCTCTAGGACTCTTTGAACCTTTGTAAAAGTATAGGATTAAATTATAAGTGACTTTATTTCGTTGTGCAATGAATTTGTCTATGTGTAAATAACTGAATATTCAGTTATTTATGTCTTGATAGAGTATAAGGAGGAAAAAAGATAAATGAAAAAGCTTACGTATCTTTTCGTTCTATTACTAGTCTTTTCTGTTGTGGCAGCGGGCTGCGGAAATAAAGAAGCGGCAACAGGCGGAAATGGGAAAACAACGCTAACGCTTTTTTCTACGATGAGTAATAAAGGGGAGAGAAAAGCGCTTCAAAATGCGATTGCAGAATTTGAAAAACAAAATCCAGATATTAAAATTGATGCGAATTTTCCGGGTAACGGCTATGAAGATATGCTTCGTGTGAAAATGGGTGCAAATGATATGCCGGATTTATTTGATACGCACGGTTGGTCTCAGCTTCGCTACGGGGAGTATGTAGCGGATTTAAAAGATATGGATTGGGTTCAGCATTTGGATCCGGCGCTAAATCAAATTTTAAAAGATAAAAGCGGCAAAGTGTATGCGTATCCTTTAAATCAAGCAAAAGACGGAATTAGCTATAATGCGACGCTGTTAGAAAAATACGGAATAAAGCCTCCTAACACAATGGATGAATTTATAACAGCATTAGAAACAGTAAAAAAGAAGAGCAAAGGAGAAGTAGCGCCTCTATGGATCCCAGGAGGGGAAAATGGCAATATTGCTCAAGTGTTTGATCAGCTGGCTACACCTCAGCTTATTACAGCAAAAAATAAGAACTACGCTAAGCAGTTGGAAAAAGGAACATTTAATTGGTCAAACTACACGCCGCTAGCGGAAACAATGGCAGAAATGAAGAAGAAAGGGCTGCTGAATGAAGACGTATTAACCGCAAAAGTATCTCAAGCAACGGAATTAATGGCTCAAAATAAAATTGCTTTTACATTTGTGGGCGGATCTCTTGGACCGGATGCAACAGAATTAAATCCTGAAGTAAAAGTAGGAACGGTACCGGTGCCTGCTATTCATAAAGGCGGTACGCAAAGCTGGATTGGCGGAGAGCGCTTTACCCTTGCTGCGTGGAAAGATTCTAAGCACCTTAAAGAAGCGAAAAAATTTATTGAATTTGTGTCACAGCCGAAAGTTGCCAAAAAGATTGCCGAAGGAACGTCTTCAGCATCGGCTCTGACAAACAATAAAACACAAAACTACTACTCTGAATACTACGATAAGTATAGCGATATTAAAGTTGAGCCATACTTCGACCGAAAGTATTTACCGAGCGGTATGTGGGCAGTGATGTCTTCTACAGGTCAAGAATTGCTAGCGGGAAGTTTAACGCCAAAGCAATTATCAAAAGAGATGGAAAAAGAGTACAAGCGTCTCAGTAAACAATAAAATAGTGTGCAAAAGTTCCTTGTTCGCCGAGAAGCAGGGAGATAGGCTTCTGCTTCTTTTCAACACAAGCTGAAATAGGAGTGAACACGATGAATGAATTAGTCAGGAAAGAGCCGGTTTCTGTAGTAAGAGATACGGAAAAACGAAAGAAAAAATTAAAAACAGAGTCTTCTTTATGGTGGATGTACCTTCCCGGCTTAGTAATTATCACCGTTTTTATTATCTATCCTTTTATTAACGGAATTAGACTTTCCTTTACTAATTGGAATGGATTTTCACAAACGTACGATTGGATTGGGCTCCAGCAGTATAAACGTTTGCTTGCAGATCCAACGACTTGGCTTGTGATAAAAAATACGCTGCTCTACGGAATAGGCAGTACTATTTTTCAAAATATTATTGGCTTGTTATACGCTTTGCTTCTGAATCAAAGCATTAAAATGAAAGCTGTAACAAGAACAATTGTCTACCTTCCGGTTATTATCAGCCCAATTATTATGGGGTATATCTGGTACTTCTTTTTTGCCTACCAAGGAGGCGCTTTAAATGACCTTCTTGTATTTTTAGGTTTTGAGAAGATTAATGCTTTGGGAACTCCAGAGCTTAACTCTTGGATTATCGTGTTCGTCAATACGTATCAATTCGTTGGAATTGCGATGATTATTTATTTAGCGGGGCTGCAAAGTATTTCAAAAGATTATTACGAGGCAGCGCAGCTTGACGGAGCATCGGCTCTTCAGCAGTTTAAAAACATCACGCTTCCATTGCTTATGCCTTCGATTACAATTAACGTCGTTTTAAATATTATCGGAGGTTTAAAACTGTTTGACGTAATTGTTGCGCTGACAGGAGGAGGGCCTGGAGATGCATCGCAGTCAATGTCTACTTTTATGTATGACTTATATTTTAGAAGACAGGACGCCGGCTATGCTGCAACTCAAGGTGTGTGCATGGCGCTCATTATCTTAGTCATTAGCTTATCAGCACTTGTGTACTTTAAACGAAAGGAGACAGAAGCGTGATGGACTATACAAATAAACGGAAAAAGCGATTTTTTACCTTTCTAGCTCTTTGTATAACGCTCGTTCATATTGTCCCTTTTTATATTCTTGTTACGACTTCTTTAAAAGCAACCGGGGACTTTAGTTCCAAATGGGTATTTCCAAAAAGCATACACCTTGAAAATTTCACAGCGGCTTGGGAGCAAGCGAATTTAGGCAGTTCTTTTATGAATACGTTTATCATTACGTTCGTTTCGGCGGTTCTGCTTATTTTTCTAGGATCAATGGCTGCGTATCCTCTAGCGCGCCGCCAAACGAAACTAAATAAGTACGTCTATTTTATTTTTATCGCCGTGATGGTAATACCGCCTTTAACAGCGTTAGTTCCGCTGTACAAAATGGTTGTGAATATGGGGATGATGAACACGTACCAAATTGCTATTTTAAATAATGTCGCAGCATTTTTGCCGCTAACGATCTTTTTGTATGCGGGCTTCATTCGCTCCACTATTTCTAAAGAGCTCGAGGAAGCAGCAAGAATTGATGGGGCCGGCACGTTAACGATTTTCTTTAAAATCGTATTTCCGCTGCTAAAGCCTGTCACTGCGTCTATTTTAATTATTGCGAGCGTCTACATTTGGAACGACTATCAGTTTGCAATATTCTTCCTTCAAGATAAGGAAATGCATACATTAACCGTTACGTTAGCAAGCTTTTTTGCCGAAAATCAAAATAATCTTAGCTTAGTAGGAGCAGCTGCGATTATTGCGATGCTTCCAATGACCATTTTATTTTTAGTGCTACAAAAATACTTTATTGCAGGGCTTTCATCAGGATCTGTAAAAGGATAAAACCAATACGAGGAAGGAAGATGACAATGTCTAAAATCACATTTATCGGAGCGGGAAGTACAGTTTTTGCAAAAAATATTTTAGGAGACTGCATGTTTGTGCCTGCTTTAGCTGGCTTTGAATTTGCGCTATACGATATAGATGCTGAGCGTTTAAGAGATTCGGAAAATATGCTAAACAATCTAAAAGAAAACTATAAAGTGAATATTACGGTTAAAGCCTATTTGAACCGCAGAGAAGCTTTAACAGGAGCAAAGTATGTGATTAACGCCATTCAAGTAGGCGGTTACAAACCAAGCACCGTCATTGATTTTGAAATTCCTAAAAAATACGGCTTGCGTCAGACAATTGGAGATACAGTAGGAATTGGAGGAATCTTCAGATCACTGCGCACGATTCCGGTCCTGTTTGATTTTGCAAAAGATATTGAAGAAGTATGTCCAGATGCGCTGTTTTTAAATTACACGAATCCAATGGCAACACTAACGGGTGCAATGCTGCGCTATACAAATGTAAAGACGGTAGGCCTTTGTCACAGTGTTCAGGTATGTACAAAAGATTTATTTGATTCTCTCGGAATGGAGCATGAAGGAATACAAGAGAAAATTGCAGGCATTAACCATATGGCATGGCTGCTAGAAGTAAAAAGAGATGGACAAGATTTATATCCAGAAATTAAGCGTCTGGCAAAAGAAAAGCAAAGAACAAAGCATCACGATATGGTGCGTTTTGAGCTAATGGATAAGTTCGGTTATTATATTACCGAATCGTCTGAGCATAACGCAGAGTATCATCCATACTTTATTAAACATAAATATCCAAATCTTGTTGATCAGTTTAACATCCCTCTTGATGAATATCCGCGCCGATGCGAAGAGCAAATTAGCAATTGGGAATCAATGAGAGAAGAAATGGTTAACAACAGTCAGTTAACTCATACACGTTCACATGAGTACGGCTCTAGAATCATTGAAGCAATGGAGACAAACGTGCCGTTTAAATTTGCCGGTAACGTATTAAATACCGGAGGCTTAATTAGTAACCTGCCGACAAAAGCGTGTGTAGAAGTGCCATGTGTTGTAGACCGAAGCGGTATTATGCCGACTTATGTAGGAGATTTACCAGAGCAGCTTGCGGCGTTAAATCGCACGAATATTAATACGCAATTGCTAACAATTGAAGCAGCTGTTACTAGAAAAAGAGAGCACATCTATCAAGCAGCGATGCTAGATCCTCATACAAATGCGGAATTATCCATGGATGACATCATTCGTATGTGCGATGATTTAATTGAAGCACACGGCGAGTGGCTGCCTGATTTTACAGGGAAAGTGAATCAATACGTGTAAGAAAAGAATCCTCGGCTGAGATCAGCTGAGGATTTTTTTGTGCGTAGGAAAAGAAGGGGATATCATCCAAAGCGATATTGACATTTAAAAAACTTCATCATACACTGTAAGAAGCAAGTCATTTTATACTAAGAAAGGAAAGGTACCGTAGACAATGGATAAGTAATCCTATTTTTTTAGACATTCTTTTAAAACTTTATTTTAAATGAACATTTGTCTAGATAGGATTAGTCTGTACATTTTTAGGTGCCATTTCTATATGTCTTATATGAAGTGATTTCTCCCTTTTTTTACTCTATAAAAGGGTGCATATTTGCGTATGCCTAATTATGACCTCTAATCCTCTCTAGAAATCCTAGGGAGGTTTTTTTATGTTATTGTTAGAAGCTATAAATATTGAAAAAAGCTATGGAGATCGCCTGCTGTTTCAAGCAGAGAAACTTCAAGTACATCGCGGAGAGCGAATTGGAATTGTGGGGAAAAACGGAGAAGGCAAATCGACGTTGCTTCATATTTTAATGAAAAAAATGAGTCCAGACCAAGGGATTGTGCAAACATATGGCCGTTCCTCACTGATTCCGCAGCTTGATGTTCAAGCTACATCGGCTGTTTCTCCTGAGATGAAAAGTCAGTGGAGTGTGCCAACTGAAGCGGACTTTCTTAGCGGAGGAGAAGAAACAAGAAAAAAAATTGCAGCTGCTCTTTCATCCGGGGGGGAACTGCTTGCAGCCGATGAGCCAACGAGCCACTTAGATGTAAAAGGCGTAGAAAAATTTGAAGAAGAAATGAAGTCTTTTACAGGCAGTCTGCTGCTGATTTCACATGACCGAGAATTATTGAACCGCCTTTGTACGTCTATTTGGGAAGTAGAAGGCGGCAAAATTCACTGCTATGAAGGCAATTATCAAGAATATGTGACGCAAAAAAAACACGCGGTTGAAAGACAGCAGTTTGAATATGAACAGTATGTAAAAGAAAAGCAGCGTCTTGAACTGGCGTCTGAAGAAAAAAGCCAAAAATCAAAGTCGCTTAAAAAAGCGCCGAGCCGTATGGGGAACTCTGAAGCGAGACTTCATAAGCGAGCGGTCGGAAAACAAAAAGCGAAGCTAGACAGAAGCGCAAAAGCGATTGAAACAAGAATTGAAAAGCTGGAGAAAAAAGAAAAGCCAAAAGAAATGGAAGAAATTCATTTTGACCTATCGCAGTTTCACCAAGTGCACAGCAAGCAGGTACTAAGCTTTGACAAAGTCTCAGCATCAGCTGGTAATCATATCTTGTTTCAAAACCTAAAAGGCGGTGTGAAGCCAGGAGCGAAAGTAGCGATTGTCGGCAAAAACGGCGCCGGAAAATCTACGCTGCTGAATATGATTGAGCAGCGAACAGAAGGCATCACGGTTGCGAAGCCTGTAAAACTCGGCTTTTTCCATCAGCGCCTCGAAAATCTAGATCCCGCTAAAAGCATTTTAGAAAACATTAAAGAAGACAGTCCGTACACTGAACAGTTTATTCGTACGGTACTATCGCGCTTACTTTTTAAACGTGAAGACGTGTATAAAAAAGTAGAGATGCTAAGCGGAGGAGAACGAGTCAAAACGGCATTAGCAAAAGTCTTTTTAGGAAACTATAACGTTCTTCTTTTAGATGAACCGACCAACTATCTTGATCTTCATACAAAAGAAGCGCTTCAAGAAGTGTTAAAAGCTTATCCAGGGACGATTTTATTTGTGACGCACGACCGCTATTTTGTTAAAAAGCTTGCGACGCATGTTTTGACGTTAAAACAGTCCAAAGCGGAGCTCGCGGCGATTGAAGACACGGGTAAAAGCAAAAAAGCGTCACAGCAGCAAAATGAAGCCGAGAAACTTGCGCTTCAACTAGAATTAACAAAAGTGATTAGCGAGCTTTCTATCACGCCAGAAGGAAAAGACAAGCAGCGTCTTGAAAAAAGATACGAAGAGCTTTTAGAAGAAAGAAAACGATTAAATAGAAAGGAAGGGTAATATCACTTCACCTAACAATGAATACAATGATGTTACTGAACATCAAAAGCGTATTGAAGGAAAATTAACGGATATGAATGTAAAAGGAACGCCCAAAAGAATAAAATGGATTGGCTATGGAATCATTATTTTCTTTGTGATTCTTATTTTAACGATGACCATCGGCGTATTGATCAATTAAAACAAAAAGCAGCCGCTTCAATGTTGAAGCGGCTGCTTTTTTATTTTCCTACTTTTGTAACGATCGCATCTCCATTTTTTCCAACGCGTACAGTAGCAAAACGAGCTTCGCTTTCCACTTTGCTGCCGGTTCCTTCTGGAATAAAATAATGTTCAATTCCGTACTGAATTCCCCAGTCGTGATAGCTGCCCGTAATGACAACGTCTTTTTCTTTAGAAGTATACGGCTTATTCCAGTCATCATCCGCTTGGTAGATTTTTGCGTATTCATACACGCCTTGTTTGTCAGGGCGAAGAACGAGCTTCACTTTTTCACCGTCTTTTACATGAGGTAAGGTAACGTGCGCAATGTCGTAATTCAGCTCAACGTAATCGCCTTGCAGCAGCGAGCGCGGATCGATCGGCTGTAAAGCGAGCTTAATTTCTTTTCCGTTTTGAAGAAGCACTTCGTTTTTAGTGAAAATGCCGCCCAGCATAATAAGCTGAACAAGAATGATGATCCATACAGCGGTTCGGCTGCGATCAAGAAACGACGGCTGCGGCTGATCAGGCGTTGACAGGTCCCATTTCCTGCTTAGGAAAAGAAAGATAAGACCTAAAATAACGAGCACAAGTGATTTATTAAATAAATCCCACACAAAGTCGTAATATTTCATCGCTAAAAAAACAAACCAGAAGATCATGCCGACAATAAAATCATATTTTGGCTCTTTTCGTACCGTTACAAATAAAAAGACGGTCGAAATTACAAAAAACACCGTACAGTAAATGATATTTAAAAAAGACGGTTCGCTTAATTCAGTCATCGACAGTAAAAAGATAAAAGCAAGAAGCAGCGCTGCTTTTTTAAACGCGTGGTGTACGTTTATCGCGTACACAGCGGCATTTAATAGAAACAAAGCGAGCAGCACATAATCTATTTTGATAGTGTCATAGTAAGCAGTCGGAACCTTTATTAACAGAAGCCCTTGCACTAGCACAAAAAGCAACAGGCGAACGGGCGTATGCTTCGTGAATACTAAAAGCGCTACAAGTGCGATGACGTAGATAAAAAACAGAATGTCGTTCACAAAAAAAGAAGCGCCGCCGCTAATTAATACGCCCATCATTAAAAGCGTATATTTCACGGTTGGAATATCTGCTTTAATCAAATAACATGCCACAATCAGCAAAACGCCAATCACAAGCATTCCGTTTGTTGGGTACGTTCCTGTAATAAGTGTGACAAGTCCTCCTAAAGAGCTGCTGCCGATGACCGATGCAATGGCCGTAATCCCAATCACCGCTATTCGTTTGATTACGCGGAGCGAGGTTTTTTGTGCTGACGTGTTAGCAGTGAGCCATTTGACAAACCATACGCTTGCACCAATAAATACAATCACGAATCCTAAAGCTAAGAACAGTGACCATTCAGCGTAGTGTTTAAAAATAAAAGAGAAAAACTGTTCAATAACAAATAAAGCAAATGCCACAATGGAAATCCCTAAAAACGGCCTTTGCGGCTCCACTTTTGAAAAATAAAAAAAGGAGCTTAGTAAAAACAGCAAATAAAAAATAATAAGACCAATCCGTAAGCTAGAGCTGCCTGTGAAATCCGGCAGGGAGATAGTTAAAAAAATGTAGTGAAACAAACAAAACGCCGCATACATGATCACAGGAGACGAGCGCTGTTTCTTTTTTATGATCCAAAAGATGAGTAAGTTCACAAACGCCATTCCTGCGTAAAGTAAAAGCGTCTCGTGTTCGCCTCGCTGTGAAACTGCACCTGTTGGTGAAATAAAAAAAGCTATGGTGAATTGAAATAAAACAAACGATAACACGTAAAACGGCCGATACTTTGTAAAAAAGCTAAACAAAATGATCGGCACAAGCCAAATTAAAAACAGCCAGTACGATTCAGCGTGCGTGTTGTAAATTTGAGAAAGAAGCGCGATGCTTAATCCAAATGAAAGAGCGCCGGCCAAAAGCGTCCAGTGACTTAAAAACGCCTGCTGAGGAAGGAGCTTTCGCACTACAAACGCACTTCCGTAAAACAGCAGCATCAGCCCCACGCTCAGCGCAATTTTAGTGTAGCGATCAAAGCCTTGCCAGTTCGATGCAAAGAAATATAAAATGCCGGACAAAACAAGAGCCAACCCCAGTAAATAACCGAGTCTTACGAGCTTTTCTCTCATACTCAACCTCCTCTTTATATTATGTATATACTAGCGCATGTTTAAATATTTGGAAATAGAAAGAATGAATGCGTTTTAACAAAAAAATTGTGTAAAAAGGCCTTTTAGTGGCATGGAAATAACAAGCGAAGTAGTCCAAAAATCTTGATAAATTGTCAATGGTAAGATAGTTTTGGTTATTTTATCCTGAAGAGTGGGTATTGAACTAAAAACCTACATTATTCCCAAAAAATATAAGAAAACGTGCCGATGTGCTCTCTTTTTTTATTTGATAAGCTATAAAAGGGAATTACTGTTAGAAGATCCAAGAGACAGATATAAAGGAAGTGTCATCATATGAATGAGATGTTTGTTGCTCATCTGTATACCCAAGTGAAGCAGGCACATGAAGATATCCAGCAGCTTACGGCTAGTAAAAACACGTTAACGGAAGTCAAAGGCGAGCTTGAACGTGCAAAGGAAAAGGTAAAAGAACCAGAGCTCACTTCCGCCACTTGGTCAGGCAGCCTTGCTGTTGGGTTTGAAGACATCCGCACCGCTATGTTAGACGAATACGATGATTTGCTGACCCGTCAGCTGACGGATGCCATCACGACAATTGATGCAAAAATTACGGCGCTTCAATCAGATATACAAGGGATGGAACGCGCCATTAAAATGCAAGAAGACGAAGCAAAAGATAAGGTGTGATGCAATATGGCAGACGAAATTAAAGTAATAGATGGTGAAATTAATAGAACGCTTAGTGACCTAAGCGCTGCTGCGCAGCAGTTTCAGCCGCTTTTTCCGTTTCACGTAGGAAGCGGACAAGAACTAGAGGTGCTCGATGAATTAAACCAGCTGAACCAGCAGCTGCAAACGTTAATTGTGGACTACAAGCAAACGCTCCTCGATGATTTGAACGCCACCAAAAAATCCGTGCAGTCCATAAAAGAAGCAGATGAAAAAGCTGCAAACGCCGCTAAATAATGTTCATATTTTATATAAAGCTATCAAAAACAACCTTTCAACCAGCATAGATTTGGCATTCAAATAAAAAGGTTTTACCTAGCGGATGATGCAAGCCTTATAAAGAGGAGCGTCCGCTTAGGTTTAGAAAAATGACGGGCGCTTGTTCGTTAACCGATTGTTGTTTTTCTACATCGATACAGCTAGGAGGTTACAGATTATTGAAAACACTTGATGTCGATGCTTTTCACGAGAATATTCAAGCTATCTTAGACTCTATTAAAAGTCAAAAAGAACAAATTCAGGGCCTGATTTCACAGGTTCAGGCATTTTCAAGCTTAGATGATGCGTTTAAAGGAAAAGGAGGAGAAGCGATTCGGTCTTTTTACGAAACGGGACATGCTTCTTTTTTAACGCTGTATCATTCATTACTCACTTCCTATGAAGCTCGACTAACTCAAATCACACATGCGCTGCGCTCATTTGAACCGAGCGAAGACGGCTACATCACGCAGCCGTTTCTACAAGACACTATTCCTGCGCATTTAAATCAAACAAGAAATACAACCGTTTCGCTTGTCGATCAAGCGAATGCAGCGATTCAAAAAGTCAGTCACCTTGCTTCTGTTTCAGCGCTTAACGACCAAGGTTTTCTAACAGAAGTAGAACAAGCAAAAAACAAAGCGGACAAAACGATGAACGATTTAGTCCGTTTTGACGAACAGCAAACGCAAAGCCTTTCAGTCATTCAAGATCAGCTGACGTCTTTAAACTCGCTGCTTTCTAAAGTGAAAGCTGGGTTTCAAAATGGTTCCATTCAGCCGGGCAATGTAAGTGAGCTGAGCGCGTTGGCGAAAAAAGCGATGACCGATTCAGGAGGCGTCTCGGTTTTTGAAAAAGGCATTCCAACAACCTTGACAAGAAAAGAAAAACAAGAGAAAGTGATAAAGGAAGTAGGTCTTGAAAAACTGATTCAGCTTCAGGCAATGACGCCTGCTGAACAGTTAAAAGAAATTCACAGGCTTGAAAAAAACTCGCCTTACATAAGAGAAGTGCTAACGCAAATTCAGCAGGATACAGCACCTGCTAACATGAAAAAACTAGCGGAACTGTCACCTGCAGAGCAAGCAGTGGAACTGGAAAAAAGTCCATATTTGCAGGCGCTCAACGATTCTTCAACTGTGGGCATGCTAACGTCTCAACAGATTCTTCAAAACGCTACGGGCGTTGAGGGAATGCTTATGCAGTCGGTGATGAGTCAGGGGCAGATTAGGAGTATTGGGACTAAAAAAGAAGCTACAAGTTCTAAAAAGCTGACTATTCAACAAAAAGAAAAGCAAGTTATTAAAACAGTTGGACTAAAACAGCTAAAAGAGCTGGAAATGATGCATCCACTGGATCAAAAAAAGAAGCTCGAACAGCTTGAAAAAAAAGCTCCCCATGTTAAAGAAGTTTTTAAACATATTCAAAAGGAAAACAGTCCAAAGGTTCAGCGGGATCTTGCGGCACTGTCTCATTCTAAAGCAAAATTAGAAAAAGAGTTGAAGAAATATCCGTATCTATATGAGAATTATAAAAAGCCTGAAATTGCAAGAAGTGTATATGAGGAGGAAGCCAAAAAGCAACAACAAGATGGTCTAGCAGCTGTTTCTTTTGTAGCGGATATGGTGCCTGTGGTTTCCAATGTAAAAGGTGGATGGGAAGCAAGTGTAGGATACGATCCTATTACGGGGAATGAACTATCTAGTTTTGACCGTTCTGTTTCTGGAGCAGGAATTGTTTTTGGCGGCTTTGCGAGAGTGCCAGGGAAAGTGGTGAAATACGGAAGCGAAGGAGCAGAATACGTACTTCGTGTAAACAAAGCAGAAAAGACCGTAACCAAGCATAAGGTTAAAGATGTTTCCAAGGGCGAATCGAAAGCTGTGAAGAAGGTGGGAAATCCTGGTGGTAAGGCGGATGTTGCTAAGGGTACGGTAAAATATACTGGAGGAAGAACACAGAAAGAATTGGATGATTTAGCAGGAGATCCATCACATGGAGGAAGAATTGAAGGTCAAGGAATAAAAGAAAGAGAGATTGGGTTAGAATTAGAAAGTCGCGGTGATTTAGGAAGAATTATTAGAGATCAAAAAGCTGATAAAGGTGCAGAGTTTATTGATACTGTTACAGAGAAAAAATGGGATGTAAAGAGCTTTGAATCTTATCCTAATGGTCATACTTCACCCAAAAAAGGTGCTTTTACAGTTGATAACGCTATGAAAAAAATAAAGAAAGAGTTTGAACGTGGTCACAATGTTATACTTGATGATAGGAATTTGACCCCAGAACATACCAAGCAATTGAAAGAGGCAATACAAAAAGAGGGGATATCAGACAAGATTATTTGGTATCCTTAGAGGGGGGGAATTATAATTAATAATCGCAAAAAAGAGGAATTAATTCAACTTTTAGAATCACATAAAATTTGGCTTGATTCTCTAGGGTTAGAAGGCAAGAAGTTAGTTCTTGATGAAGTAAAGTTGACCGAAGTAGATTTAATAAAATATCCATTAAATCAAGCTTATATTACAGATTGTATCTTTAATAATATGCACTTGATTAATATAGAAATGTATTCTTCAACTATTTGTTCTTCAAGCTTTGTGTTTGCTAATCTAGAAAATGCTGATTTCTATAAAGCAGATGTTTCTTATGCAAACTTTACAAACGCAAACCTTCAAAATACAAGATTTGCTAAGAGTGATTGTATTGAAACTATATTTAATAGTGCAAACTTAAGTGATGCAAAATTAGTAGCAGCCCTTTTTGATAATGCAGATTTTCGTAATGCAAACCTTCAAAATGCAGACGTAAGCGAATCGACGTTTGAAAATGTATTACTAAAAGGAGCTAAACTAACAGGGGTTCGAGGGTTAGAAGAGGCTTTTATTAAAAGTATTAATATTGGGACACCAGAACAACCAAATATTCTAATAGGTGGAGAGGCTAGAAAGTGGTTAGAAGTGATGAGCAATTAAAGTAAGAGCAAAATAACTTTTGGGATATAAGTGATTATAACCTTGATTGGCTAAATGCCTTTCAAGGTTTCTTTTTATTATATATGGCATGATGAAGCAAAAAACAGCTTATTACCCGTAGTACAAGAGAAAGAAGTAGTTTGGTAAGGGTAAGGCTAATTTTTTTATTTGTAGATTTTAAGATTACAACATCAACATAGGGTACGGGTAATAATAGTCAGCCGGTCAGCGGAACTAAAACAGATTTTGGAGCAGAGAATCCAGTATCTGGACAAGATTGGAATAATTATTTCAAAAATAAATATGGGAATGAAAATGTTCAATGGAAACCTGCATCATTTGATGACATCATTGCGAATCCTGAAAGATTGTATGGAAACTCTATTGGAATGAGGTGTGTACGGAAGGGGTGGATACGGTTGGAAATTCACTAATCCGGATGGAAGTGTGTTCTATCATGGCGGTGGAGGAGTGCATAAGGGTTCATACTATGGATTTTCAAATGGAAAAACAAAAAAAGTGAAGGTATATAAAAAAGAGGATGGTTACGTTCCTACTATTGATGATAAAGGTACTACAATACAAATTGATTAAAGAAGGGGAGTAAATTGTGATATCAATTGGAGAATCATTTAAACTATTTTTAGAGACATTAAAGCATTCTAATTCTAATGTTTTAACATTGTCAGATGATTTAATGGAGTATTATCTTCTTGAAGAGTTTGCAATAGAAGCACCCGCCTATTTAAGTGAATTTACCCTTGATAGATTAGCTAGTGAAGGAATTATAGATGAAGAAATTTTTGAAAAAAGTAAAAAATTAAAAGATGTGTATTTTTCAATGAATCAAATGAAAGTATGGGATAGTTCCTCTATAAAAAAAAGCTCAGAGTGGAAAGAAATTTTTTCTCTTTCCGATCAAATCTGTGAGTTAATTAATAAAAAATGGACTGGTAAAGAAATAGAATATTTAGAAACAATATAAAGGCGATAAATATTATACTATAGTGTAAAAGGTTTGTTACTCCGCTTTAACATGCAGCAAGTCATAATTCGATACAGGCAGCTCAATGGTTAATTAATCAAGGTGCGAATGTGAATGCTGGCGAAGATTTGCATATACATGCTACAGCTCTCGTAAAAGCTGTTCAGCAGGGACATTTTAAAATGGTCAAGCTGCTCGCAGAAAGCGGAGCCAATATTGCTGCTTGGTACACGTTAGGTGAAGGTCAAGAAACTACAACAATTAATGCTGTGAAAATGGCTCAAATGAAAGGTCATAATGAAATCTTAGACTATTTGTATAGTAAAAGTGAAAATGAAATGAATAAATTAGAGTCGGAAAATAATAACTCAATTTTTAATTATGTTGAAAATAAGATAGGAGAAGTCAGTTTTACCTTAAGTGAAATTGTTTCAATAAGCCGAGTCGAGATAGATGTACATGTTATTATGCCAACCGAAGAGAGAAACGCAATTACATTGTTTACAACAGGTATGAGTACACTTCCTATGGCTGAAGGTAAAGTAGAAGAAGAGCTACAATATGCAGAATTGATCATGACTCTACCGCCTAATTGGCCGATTAATGAAGAAGCGTTAAAGAAGGAAGAAAACAACTGGCCTTTGGGTTGGATAAGACAAATAGCTCACCTTTCACATATGTATGAGGGGTGGATTGACGAAGGCATAATTATTCCTAATGAGGAACCTCCTCAGCCATTTGCTAATAATACAAAGATGTCAAGTTTATTAATCATGCGACCATGTGGAGAAAATCTTCAACTGATAGATGAAGGTAAGGGTGTTATTAATTTATACCAGTTGATACCACTCCATGAAACAGAGAGACAAATAGCCATAGAAAAAGGTTCTGATTATATAGTAAAGCAATTGAAGCGCAGCGATCAAGCACCATATTTTGAAAACATAAATCGTAGTAGTGTCTGCTAAAGGAAAAAGAGCTTCAAACTAAAATCAGGAAGAAAATCTATATTCCTTATAGTGGGACAAATATACAAAACCTTACATTTGTAAAATAATATTAAAGTTTTAGAGGAAAAACTACAGTTACATAAAAAGCACTTGATTGTCTATGAGAGGCAACAAGTGCTTTTTGTGAGGAATTAACCCTTTGGAAAATATAAAAAATGACTGTATGAAGTTCATAGCTCATGGATGCTATACCATTAAATAGTATTAGGTGCACTGTCACCTGCAAAGTAAGCAGTTGAACTAGAAAACAGCCCAAAGATTCAGCAAACTCTTGCGGCGCTTGCTCATTCTAAAGCAAAATTAGAAAAAGAGTTGAAGAAATATCCGTATCTATATGAGAATTACAAAAAGCCTGAAATCGCAAGAAGTGTATATGAGGAGGAAGCCAAAAAGCAACAACAGGATGGTCTAGCAGCTGTTTCTTTTGTAGCGGATATGGTGCCTGTGGTTTCCAATGTAAAAGGTGGATGGGAAGCAAGTGTAGGATACGATCCTATTACGGGGAATGAACTATCTCGTTTTGACCGTTCTGTTTCTGGAGCAGGAATTGTCTTTGGCGGCTTTGCGAGAGTGCCAGGGAAAGTGGTGAAATACGGAAGCGAAGGAGCAGAATACGTACTTCGTGTAAACAAAGCAGAAAAGACCGTAACCAAGCATAAGGTTAAAGATGTTTCCAAGGGCGAGTCGAAAGCTGTGGAGAAAGTGGAAAAGCCTGGTGGTAAGGCGAATGCTGAAGGAGTTCATGATCAGGCGGGTGTTGCTAAGGGTACGGGTAAATTTGTCAACAATGCTGATGATGTTGTATTCAAACAAAGTTCAATAGATAAAGCTTTCAGTAAACACAGAAATGATTTTGGAAGTTATCCTGATGGTAGCAAATCTAGTGTGGAATTATTCAAAAACGATGTTTCAGAGCTGATTAATACTGGAGTTCAAAAACAAGGTAAATATAGAAACGTTGAAGGAACGCATATTTACAACGAAACTACTAAACAATGGACTTTTATTAACTCAGATGGAACTATGAATACAGCTTTCAAATTAAGTGATTCACAATACAAATATTTAATTGAAAAAGGAGTTGTAAAATAGTGAGATTAGTTAATACCCTTCTCTCAGAACATGAATTAAAGAAAGAAGATATTGAAGTGATTTGCAATATATTTAAGAAACAATATGATGAAAATATAGAAGTAAATAGCTATAAATATGATGATCGTAAATATTATGAAACTGATTTTGATATAATTGACGTAGAATTTCTAAAGGAAAATATATATATAGAAATTGATAAGTTGATTAAGATTCATGAAAAGATTATTCAATTAGTTAATCAAAATGTAGAAATAATTGTAGCTAATGATGATACAGATACGGAAATCCAAATATTTGAAAAAAATTGTAACGATATATCAGGATTTGGACTGTTTATTACTTCAAGAAAAATTCTAGAACTTGAACCCTATTATACTTCTGATATTTGCAACGCATATTTGAATTTTGAAAATGTTAGTTTTGGTGTAATGTTTGAATAGTGTTAATTAGGAAGAGACGGTTCTTCCACTTTAGGATGGATGAATGATTTGCTAAAATTTTTATAAAAGAAAAAATTATGAAATTCATGCTGGGAAATGAGATTTTACGAACATAGACAAGAAAAATATTTATGTTAACATTTTTTATTACTACCTTGATTGGCTAAACGCCTTTCAAGGTTTTTTTATAAAGTTGGATTTGGTAAAAAGGTATCCGAAGAAGAATAGATATAGTGATCAAGAAGTAATGAGAGTAGCTAACTAGGGGTAAGTCTGGATTTAACTAACCTTGACAAGAAAAGAAAAACAAGGGAACGTGATAAAGGAAGTAGGTCTTGAACAAAAGATTTAGCCCAAAAGCAGCAAGCAATTGGTCAAAAAAGGTGTATAAACCTGTTCAGAAGCAGCTTCAACCTTTACTAGATGCTGAGATACCGACTTTACGTCCTCAACCTCAACTACTGTCAGGGATAGGAGATGAGTCACCTGGACAGACCTTTGGTGAAGCGTTACATGGGTTACCGACGTATAAGATGGGGAATGTTTCGAAAGGTCAGTCCAAAGCTTTGGAGAAAGTGGAAAAGCCTGATAGTAAAGCGAATGTTGAAGGGGGTTATGATCAGGAAGCTGTTGCTAAGGGTAATACTAGTATACCGAAGCCGGTAAGACCTAAAGCAAGTAGAGTGAAACCTGACACTCGAAAAAAACCTTCTGCTAATAAAAAACAGAAGGAAAAAAATTATCAAATGCGCAATTAAATAAACTGGTAAAAGACCACTTTGTAAAAGAAACCGCGAGGACTAGAACCTTTACATCAGAGACTATGCCCGGAAGTAAAGCCTTTGCAAAATGGTTTAATGAATTGAGCGTAGATGAATTTGAATTAGCCTGGTCTACTCCAAAATTAAGGACTATTATTGAGAGTAGAATTCGTTATCCTGGTGGGTACCATGAATGGCACTTAGTATCACGAGCGCCAATTTTTAAGCGGTGGGGTGTAACGGCTGAAGATATAGCAGAAATGAGAACGTTAACGAAAGATGTTGAATTTGTTAATCCGGTAGGAAGACATGGGTTTGATGGTTCTGGCAAAGCTCATAGAGAGCTTCTCAATTTAATTGATTACTCACTTGACTACGATACATTTAAAAGAAAATTAAGAAATTGGGCACATTATAGGTTAAAAGGTGGAATTGATTCATTGCCAGAAGGACTTAGGTAAATAGAAAAGGGGGATTATGATGGAAAACCCAGGAGCTGTTTCTCTTTGGTTTGGAAATTGTAGTGATGAGGATTTGTTAAGCAAGTATGTAGAAATAAAATATGATGATGAGGGAGATAGAATCCCTTCGAGCTTCATGAATGATTTTCAGATAAATTTCCTTGAGTACAATCAAGACTTATTAGAATGTACCTACAATGAATATCCTACATCTTCTTTGTCCGAATTACTAAAGAATGCTTCGTATTCTAATTCACTTATAAGTGAACTTGAAGACTTTTATGGTGAAAGCTTAGAAGAGCCGTACAATATTGTTATTCGGTTGTATGATTTTGAATATGAAGAACTTGTTGAGGAAGCAAAACTTGATGGTAGGAAGCTTAAATATATGGGTTCTGTTATTTATGAAGATTAGAGTTTGAATTAAAGAACCTAAGTATATTTATTAATATATTATCTGAAGAAAAAAGCACTTCTTGTCTAATGACAAAAGGTGCTTTTTTTCATTTTAGGATAGAAGTAGGTAGACACATTATAATTTTATAAGTGCACGAAGTATTAAATTTTTAAAGAAGGAAATTAAATACATCGAAAGGGAATTAAAACAGCTAGTAAATCTACTAGATTATCAATTAGAGACGATGCCGGGAATAGAACTTGTGACGGCATCGGCATTAATTGCAGAAATTGGGGATGTAAAGTTATTTCCAAATGCCAATAAATTAGCACGATTTGCGGGGATTGCACCTGTTTACTTTGGTTCTGGTGGGAAAGGTAAGACACATAAAAGTAAACAAGGAAACAGGGCGCTACACGCTTTATTTTATAATTTAGCCGTACAGCAAGTGCAAGTAGCGAAAGGAAGTAAGTTACCTAGAAACCCAGTGTTTCATGTATATTATCAAAAGAAACTAAAGAGGGAAAAACACAAGGACAAGCATTGGTATGTATTATGAGAAGTTTTGTAAACATTGTATATGGTATGATGAAATATAAAACAGCTTATGAATTGCTTGATACGTTTGCAGGGAAAGGACAACTACTGCCAAACGGTAAAAAAGAAAGAGTAGACTTTGGTAAAACTATTGGGAAGTACTATGATCGAAATACCGGTGAATACCTTGAGACTACTAATGGATTGATACATTATGGCAAAGATGGAGCTCGTATAGTACCATCAAGGCCGTAAAAACAAAAGAAAAGAGGATGTATATGGGGTATGACTCTTTAATAGGAACATTAATAAAATATGAACATAGTGACATGATACTAGAATGGGAAAATGGATTAAGGATTGTAGGTGAACTAGATACAGTCTTTGAAACAGATAATGGGTTAGATGACGACGATGTAAATTATACCGAATATGATGCAGCTGTATTTCAAGTAAATGATATTTTAGCGCATCCTACTAGTGAGGAAAGTCGTTTATATAATTGGCTAATACAAAAGAAAGGTTCATTAGTTGAAATTTCACTTTATGATGATCCGCCAAGTGCAGTTTTTTTAACTGACGGAGAAAGTGTATGGAAAAGGAATATTAAAAAATAAAAACGTTACTCTAAACATATACCTTGATGGGCTACATTACCTTTCAAGGTTTATTTTGTTTTTTATAAATTTTTTAATTTCTTTGACATAGGGATTAACTGTATTACTTAAATTACATACATAGTGAAATTGAAATTAAATAAGTATTTCTTATAGATATATCGGAATTATACAAAGCCTGAAATCGCAAGAAGTGTATATGAAGCGGAAGCCAAAAGCAACAAAAGGACGGTCTAGGAACTGTTTCTTTTGCATTAGATATGGTGCCTTTGATTTCCAATGTAAAAGGTGGATGGGAAGTAGGTACGATCCTGTTACTGGCGATGAACTCTCTCATTTTGACCGTTCTGTTTCTGGAGCAGGAATGGTATTGGAGCTTTGCGAGAGTGCCAGGGAAAACGGTGAAATACGGAAGCGAAGGAGCAGAATACGTACTTCGCGTAAACAAACGCGTAAACAAAGCAGAAAAGACCGTAACCAAACATAAGGTTAAAGGTGTTTTCAAGGTTGAGTCAGAAGCTGTGGAGAAGGTGGAAAAGCCTGGTGGTAAGGCGGCTGTTTCTAAGGGGACGGCTGAAATTAATTATGTTAATTTTAATAAAACACATAAGGATTCCTTACCTAAACCTAAAGGAGATGGTCCAAATGGTGGGAAATTACAATCTCATCATGGATTACAGGAAGAATTACAATTCATGCTGGACGATTTAACTAAAGCTGGTTTTTCACGTAATACTACTAGTCAAGTTCTTGAACAACAATACAAGATGCTAAATAAACTAGGTGTTAAGTATGAAAGGATTGATTATTAATGAATATACTAGATAATATCAGTAGTATGTACACAATTGATGCTAAAAAATCTCCTTCGAAAGAAGAAGAAATTAAAGCACTACAGGACTTTTCGACAATAGATGCACCTACAGAATTTATAGAAATAATTCAGCTGGCTTCAGACATTGAAATTAATGTTAGCGACCAAATGTATATTCGAATTTGGGGAGCATCGGGGTGCATAGAAATGAATGAAGCTTATGAAGTACAGAAATATCTCCCGAATTCAATCGCAATTGGTGATGACGAAGGAGGTGGTGCGTTAATCTATCTACAGGGTAAAGATGGTTTTGGGATATACTATACAAGATTCGCGGATTTTGACATTGAGGAGGCAGTGAAAATTGCACCATCTCTAACCGAATTATTAGTAAATAATGTAGGTGTGAATACTTTATTAGATATATGAAAAACTTATACCTTGATTGGCTAAATGCTTTTCAAGTTTTGTAACGTAGAAATTGTATATTTGAAAATAGCTCAGCATCTGAATCAAAATTTATGAAAACCAGTAAATTGGTGATAAAAACTAAAGTAACAATAAGGACTGTATTTGTAAGGAATAAATTAAATATAGATGGGAAGGTGATTTTGTGTGGAGAGATCAAGTTAGTCAAATTTCTCAACTAGAAGAGAAGTGGAATAAAAAACTCAATTTACCTAGCAGTGAAAAAGAGTTATCGAGTTTTTGTAAATATGTAGAAGGGAAATTTGGTGAGGAGGTACTTCCTCAGGAATACTGTGAATTTTTAAAAACTGTTAATGGAATTGAATTTAATGGACTAATAATATACGGAATGGACCCAGACTTCTTGGAAGCTAAGCCCATCAACGAAGTGGAAAGTTTTTTAGATGCTAATGAAACGTGGAAGTCAATTATGGATGAAGATAAGCTGATTTTCTTTGGCGATTCAGATATAGCTTGGTATTGTTATAATGTTTCTAAAAAATGTTTTGTAGAATTAGACAAACCTTCAGGTGAACATATGGAAACCTTTGAAGATTTTAATACTATGCTGAAGTCTGCCTTTTCTGCAGCGCTTAGTTGAATGTACAATTTATACCCCAAGTTCGAAATGTTAAAAGGCGGTAAATTAATAGTAAAAGGTGATACATCGTATGTGTTATTCTAATAAATTAGAAGATCCTGTTTTTTAATTTCTAGCTGGGACTTTTCATCAGGATATTGCTTCGTCAGAAGAGGCATTAAAAGAGTTCTTAAAAGAAGAAAGAGCAAGATGAGGTTGAACCAGTATGTAAATTAGAAACAGTTGAGTTTGTTAAAATTATATTGGTGTGGGCTTATGAAACATATAAGTATAAAAGCCAAAAAAGAGTCATTTCTCAAGAAGATGCAGAAATAGCTATGAATTGGATTGAGGAAAAAATGGAATCCATCACTTAGTCATAAGAAGTGTGAAGTGTACTAAAGCCTGAAACCACAATGGGTGAATGCTACTCAAACTCAGCAAATCAAGCTATTGTTGAAAAACTGTTAGTGCTGGTTCTAAGGCTCCGGTTTTTCTAAATTACTAGTTTAATAAAATAAATCAGTAATCAAAGGACAAGGTTAAAAACGTTGTCCTTTAAACGTTCAGTCACCTATTAGTAAATGTTATTTTAAACTATCTATATAGTAGAAATAGCAATGAAATGGTGAAGAAGCTAATCAATAAGGAGTGAGTTTTAGTGAAAATGGAAAGAATGCATGAAAGTTTATCCATTGAAGATTTAGAACGATTTGAGCATAGTCATTCTATTACAATTCCAAGAGAGTATAGAGATTTTTTACTGGAATATAACGGTGGTTATCCAAATCCAAGTGTTTATAAGATATCTGAAAAGCTGGGTGAAAGTATAGTAAACATTTTTTATGGAATTGGAACCATGTATGACAATTTAGAGAAAAAGTTTGATCTTTTCGACGAAATTGTAGAAGCAGGGTTTATGCCAATAGCAGATGACCCAAGCGGGAATCAAATATGTATTGGGATCAGCAACCAGTATTTCGGACAAGTCTATCATTGGGCTCATTGTGAGGAAACTGAAGAAATGGAAAATATATATTTTTTGTCAAATAGCTTCAACGATTTTCTTAATTGTTTATATGAGGACTGATTATTTTACATATAAAAAAAGAACGGTTGTAACAGGTTGCACGAAAGGAGAAGTAACATGAAAAAAGAAAAAAACATAGAGGTTACAAACGAATATAATGATTCTGTCTTTTTGACTGATGGAGTCAGTATTGATGAAATAAAAAAGAGAGAAGATACGATCAACGTAAACTTGCCAGATAGTTATCAAATGAATTTAAATGCCTTTGGTCAAGCAACGGAAGAATCAATAGGCGAATTAGAAGAACTTTTGGGGTTTTTACTTCCGGAAGATTATAAAAAATTTTTAGTTGAATATAACGGAGGAACTTCGAAAGTAAGATATAGTAAATTTTTTGTTGAAGAATTAAATCAGGAAATTCCTTTAGATGTTTTGTATGGGATAGGTGTAACAAGAACGTTTGATTTAATTAAATGCTATGAAGAGTTTGAAGAAGATATGCTGCCGTATAGTTTGGTAATAGGAGATGATCCTGGTTCGGGACTTATTGTACTTATTACTGATACGGAAAGGCACGGTGTGTATTATTGGGACCACTCTCTTTCTTTCCCGCAATCTCGTGAAGAAGAAAATACATATAAAGTAGCCCATAGTTTTAAGGATTTTTTAGACGAATTAATTCATCCGAGATAACAGGGCGTGAAGAAACAGAACGAACATATGCTGAACGATTAGAAAAAGTCTTAAGTGAAGGTGATGTTATTGGTAATGAAAGATGCTATGAGCAACTATTTTAAGGTAAGAAGAGAATATTTTGAAAAAGGTTTGGATTTCCTATTTAAAACATCCTACAACGAAAATGTTCAATCAACGATTTATCAAGGGGAAGTGGATGAAGACGGAGAAATTTTATGGAACCCTGTTCAAAAAGATAATCATAGCGATATAAAATCACTTGAAGAAAGGTTTCATATTAAATTTCATTCTTCAATTGACTGCTATTTTAATTCCTACTGGTTTGCGGAGTTAGATGGTTTTCTGGATAGCCATTACATCACGTTAGAAGCTGTATTACCAAATATTGAATTGGATACGTTTGAAAGGAACTTAAAGGGATATAAAAGAAATCGCGATAAGCTTGATAAGGTTCCTATAGGTATAGAAGGCAATGATTTGGTAGTTGTGATTGATAACCTCAGCGGCAGAGTAGAATTAGAAGATTTTGAACGAGATTGTTTTAAAGAAATTGCAAACTCCTTAGAAGATTTAATTTCTAGCCTGCGTTTACAAAGATAACAAGAGTATGTACAAAAAAGAATTAAATCATCATCTACAGAAAGGGAAGGAATGGAATGAAGATCGAATTATTAAAAGCAGTGGACCAAGAGTTGGAAATGTACCCTGAAGCTTTTGGCGGTGCTGTTACTAGTGAGGAAGTGACACAAGCTGAAGCGAAGCTAAAAGTGAAACTTCCAGAGGACTTAAAAAAATTTCTTTTGAGGTATGGTTCGGGGGCAATTGGTGAAGCGATTGTTTTAGGGTTAAGAGAGGCAGAGTTTGTGTCTACACCGTCATTTGTAGATAAATCTCTACAGTTCAGAAATATGTTGCCTCAAGGATACGAGCATTTTGTTGTGATTGGAGTAGACAGTGCGGGAAATCCAGTAGGCTTTCAATATCCTAATAAAGAAATCATCATAGTTGATTTTGACTTTGGCGGAAAAAAAGTTATAGCAGGAAGCTTTGAAGAATATTTAGAAAAATCGATTCATGAAGAATTAAATATCCATTTCTGATTGAAGTTATGGAATAATCCGTATTTATAAGGAGGAATTAGATGAGAAAAGATTTAGAGTGGGAATATGCTGATTGAGAAGTATCAGAAAATGAGGTTGAAGAAAGTGGAAGGCAATTAGGATTCCACTTACCTAAAGATTATATTGATTGTGTAAAAATAAATGGAGGTGCTAGCGTATTACCAGCAGAATTTAATGTAGGCAACGTAGAGCATTGTTTTGGTAGTTTATTTAGCTTTGATAAGGAAAGCAGTGAGTACATTGTTCAAAAATATGAACTATATAAACCTATGCTTCCGAAAAAGGTTTTTCCTATTGCGAATGATTCCGCTGGAAATTTAATTTGTTTAGATTATAAAAATAATATAGACAACCCGATTGTGGTATTTTGGGAACATGAAAATGCTGCTGAAAAAGAAGTGTTAATGCAAGAGAAAGGTTTAACTGAAGAACAAGTGGAAGAACGTGCAAGGAGCAATGTATTTTACATCGCAGATACGTTTACGGATTTTTTAAGTAAATTACATGATTGAAAAGCTTTTTGTAAGTGCACGTTGATTTGCTAAAGTCTCTAAGGGGTATTTTTGTGGAAATGCTTCATCAAAAAAATGCTCGAGCGTATAACAATATGTCACTCTTCAAAATTTGGAGGGTTTTCTTTTAAATATTCAAATATAGTCTATGTAAAAGTCAACATACATGTTAGGTTTTATAACATAAATTTCTGAATAATCATTTACTTATTCACTTATTTCATGGTATGTTATATGACATAGATATTGTAACTTGCAATATCTGTTGAGAATTAGCTGTTGTAATATATACTTATTTTTCTAAAAATGCACCTGGACGAGCCGGTGCTCTATACATATATATATACATCTACGTATAACTAGTCAAAAAGAATACAGGCATTTCTATTTATAGTGATGTTTGTTCATTCGAGTGAGTATAGTTATAGTAGGTGAAATTTTCAAGACAGTTATTTTGGTTTTTAAGCTGAATTTTTGGAATAGTTTGTTATTTTATTAATCAATGCTTTGCCACTTAGAAGTAGGTATAAAAGTTTACTAATAAAAGAAAATGCAGACGGAATTTAATAAGTTTTTTGGAATTTGTGGGCGATTTTCTCACTTTTTTATCATTTTTGAATAGTTTATAATCATCAGACAATTATACTGTGATATAGTTATAAGTGAGACAGAAAAAGGTGTGTTCTTAGGTCGCACCTGAATTTTTTTACTACGTAAGCAGGAGCGCCTACATCTTTTTACAAATATAGGGGATGAGGAAGGTTATAATGAGCAACGTACAGAAAAAAACAGACGTTATCTTAATTGGTGCCGGAGTCATGAGCGCAACTTTGGGATCATTACTCAAAGAGTTAGCACCTGAATGGGACATTAAAGTGTTTGAAAAACTCGCAGACGCAGGGGAAGAAAGCTCGAACGAATGGAATAATGCAGGGACGGGCCATTCTGCGCTGTGCGAACTAAACTATACATCAGAAAAAGCTGATGGATCTATAGATATAACGAAAGCGATCCGAATTAACGAGCAGTTTCAGCTGTCAAGACAGTTTTGGTCTTATCTTGTAAGCAGCAAGTTGATTCGCAATCCGCAAGATTTTATCATGCCAATTCCGCATATGAGTTTGGTACAAGGGGAAAAAAATGTATCGTTTCTGAAAAAGCGTTTTGAAGCGCTGTCAAACAATCCGTTGTTTCAAGGAATGGAGTATTCCGACAGTCCTGACAAACTAAAAGAATGGATTCCGTTAATCATGAAGGGGCGCACGTCAAATGAACCGATTGCCGCAACTAAAATTGATTCGGGAACAGACGTAAACTTTGGTGCTTTAACACGCATGTTGTTTGACCACCTGAAAAATAAAGGGGTTCACGTTCATTACAAACGAAGTGTAAAAGATATTAAACGTAAAAGTGACGGTATGTGGGAAGTAAAAGTCGCAGATGTAGACAGCGGCAAAGTTGAGTACCACACGGCAAAGTTCATCTTTATCGGTGGCGGAGGCGGAAGCTTGCCTTTACTTCAAAAAACAGGTATTCCTGAATCCAAGCATATTGGAGGATTCCCGGTAAGCGGATTATTTATGGTATGCAATAACCCTGAAGTCATTGCGCAGCATCACGGAAAAGTATACGGAAAAGCCAAAGTCGGAGCTCCGCCAATGTCAGTTCCGCACCTTGATACACGCTATATTGATAACAAAAAGACGCTGTTGTTTGGTCCATTTGCCGGCTTTTCACCGAAATTCTTAAAAACAGGTTCGAACTTGGACTTAATCAGTTCTGTAAAGCCGAATAATATTTTAACCATGCTAGCAGCAGGCGTCAAAGAAATGGCGTTAACAAAATATTTAATTCAGCAAGTGCTGTTATCAAATGAAAAACGTGTCGAAGAACTGCGTGAGTTTATCCCGAACGCGAAAAGCGAAGACTGGGATATCGTCGTAGCGGGTCAACGTGTGCAGGTAATCAAAGACACGGAAGCCGGTGGGAAAGGAACGCTTCAGTTTGGTACAGAAGTTGTAAGTGCCGCTGATGGTTCGGTTGCTGCACTTCTTGGTGCTTCTCCTGGTGCGTCAACGGCGGTTCACGTTATGCTTGAAGTATTGGAAAAATGCTTCCCAGAAAACATGAACAAGTGGGAGCCAAAAATAAAAGAAATGATTCCTTCCTACGGCATGTCGTTAGTTGATCATCCAGACTTCTTTAACGAAATTCATGCGTCTACTTCACAGACGCTTGGTTTAATTAAAAAAGAGTCTGTTTATAGCTAAAGATTTTACGTCGCAACAAACAGCACATGTGTATGTGAAGAAATCTACAGGCGTGCACAAACACCACCTTTTCTTGAGGTGGTGTTTTAATGGTCTTTATATGTAGAGTTTGAGTTAAGAGCGGTATTGATTGCTTCCAGTCTGAAGTTTTAAATGCTTCCACGCTGCAATTGCATCATCGCGGCTTTTTCCTTTGTTTTTCGGATCGTTAAAAAAATCGCGAATAAAGCGGTTGTACTCAAACTGAGGCGCAATTTCTTTTTGATAAGAAGGCTGCTTTTTTCGTTTTTCTTCTTCATGCCACGCTTTTACCACATCTCGATAGGTTTTCCCTACATTTTCTTTAAAGTAGTTTTGAATATACGTGGAAAAATGAAACGTAGGATGAATGGCTTTTTTAAAAAAAGCCCGTACTTCTTGACTGCAGCGATGATTTTCTCCAATGACGGTATCTAATGTTAGCGGAGCTTTCGTTTTAGAGGACGAGCGTTTTTTAGAAGGTGCTCCTGAGTGTTGAGTGTCACCGGTTGTTAAAAACACTTCAATTCTTTTTGAAAGTTCCATTTTAGATCCAGACGGGCTCATATTGTTTTCACGGCAAAATTGCTGCAGCTCGGTTTTGAGCCAGTAAAAGTCCGTAAAGTCATTGATAGATAAATTTTTTGTAAGTTCGGGTCTCATTGTTTTCACCTCCATATATTTACAAAATAATTATAGAACGTTTGTTCTTGTTGGTCAATTGTTTTTAGAGAAGTACGAAGCAATGTCTTTTATGTTTCTTCCTACATAGTGAGAAGAAATAGGCTGTTTATTCATCTCTCTTGCCCAAATAGAAAGCTGGCCGATGTGATGGATTTCATGAATGATGATGTGATGCAAAATGTCAGCTTCCGTGTAAAAAGTAGAATCCCAAGGGACTGTTATGTACCTTTTGTTAGAAAAATTCAAATGACTTAGAAAGTCGGCAATTTCGGGTCTATGTGCAGAAGAAAGCGCTTGAAGCTTTTCAAGCGTATCGTATTCTTCAAAAGAAAGAACGATATCTGGTTTACCTTGGATGGCGCGTATCCAGCTGTCTTCCACATCAATAATATGAAACAGAGTTTGTAAAATGCTGCCCGTTCCTCCAGTCCGCTTCTTCAACAGTTCTTCTCTAGAAAGTTGATAACACCAGCTAAACCATTCATCTCTCACTTGCCAATTATATTCAAAAAAATGAATCATCTACCACACCTCACATGTTTTTTTACCTCTTACTAAATTAGATTAAGGCTTGTAAATTCCTTTGTAAAAAGAAGAAAAAACGTCTAGGCAAGAGATCTCTTGCAAATTCCAAAATCAAACAATTACAATAATAGAAAGGAGTTGATTGCATGAAGCTACATAAAAAAGTACTTTCTACGATTCTAGGAGGAGCTGTCGGAGACGCTTTAGGCGTTCCAGTTGAGTTTAAAAAACGCGATACATTTCGGATCACAACTATGACAGGCTACGGTACATACAACCAGCCTAAAGGAACGTGGTCAGATGATACATCTCTGACGATGTGCTTGATTGATAATTTACTAGACAAACAAGATGAATATGATTTGATGCAAAAGTTTGCGAACTATTGGTCGGATGGCTACTGGACGCCGTACGGAGAAATGTTTGATATTGGCATCGCAACAAGCGAAGCGATTCGCCGCTATAAAAGCGGGCTTCCTAAAGAAGAGTGGGGAGGAAGCGCTGAATACGACAACGGAAACGGAGCGCTTATGCGTATTGCTCCGCTTGCGTTTACACTACGTGATGAACCTAGCTTTACAAAAAGAAAAGAAGAAATAGAAAGAATTGCGCACGTCACGCACCGCCATGTGCGCTCTACGCTTGGCTGCATTATATACGTGGAGCTGCTTATTCGCCTTCTTGACGGCGATCAGCCTTTTAAAGCATATGAAAACGCGGTAAATCTCTGTCAAAAGCAGTTAACAGGTACGGAGTATGAAGCAGAGTTCACTGCGTATGAACGAGTGTTAAACCTAAGCTTGCCGCACGCAGCGATAAATGCAATTGGGTCAACTGGATACGTTGTCAGCTCGTTAGAAGCGTCAGTTTGGTCTTTTCTGAAAAGTGATGACTACGAAGAAGCTGTACTGACCGCTGTGAATTTAGGAGAAGACACAGATACAATAGGCTTTATTACAGGTACTATGGCAGGAGTATATTATGAGCTGGATGGCATTCCTGAAGAGTGGATTTGTCAGCTTGCTAAAAAAGAAGAGTTAGAGAAAGCGTGTAAGAAGTTTGCGGATATATGTTAATGGATCATAAAAATTACTCAAAAGTTCGGAGGAGATAAAGTGAAATTTTCTATGGATTTTGGCGATACCAATTTTATCGGAGTGGCAAACGCAAAAGAGTACCAATCATTTGTCGATGAGGATTGGGAGCTAGACCAGCTTCTGAATCACTTCGGCAGTGAAATGAAAAAGAGAAATATTCTAGTATGTCAAATGACAGAAGAAGGAATTGAACACTCTTGGAACGTAGAAGTGAAGATTGGAACAGAGTCGGATATAGATACATACTTTAGGAAAGCAACAGGTTATATAAATGTAACCAATCATCAGCTTTATCTCGTAGATTATGACTGCCTTACGATGGCCGCCCAGTTTGAAGATCAGTTAGTGCCTGATGCGAACTGTTCTAAGTATAGAATTGATATTAAAAACGGTATGTACAAGCTCGAGCTTATTCAATTTTATAATGTTGATCAAGATGAGTATACAGGAAATGACCAAACGGATCTTTTATTGAACTTTATTAAGATGGAGCATGTTGAAGAAACGGTCGATGAGGTATTTTGGTGTACGTATTAAGTAGTAAACGTACCGTAGGCTACTAACTTAGAGGCGTAGTGTGCCGTTCTAAGGCATCCTATCTTATTTATATATTCAGTGAAACCCTCTGGCTTTGCGTCAGAGGGTTTTTATGGTCAAAATCATTTATAATATACTTTTACATAACATACAAACTTCACGTTAAAGAAAGGTGATCACAGTGCCAAATGCATGGGATGCAGAACAAATCGTATCAGCACCGCTTGCCAAAACGCTAATCGAGACGCAGTTTCCAGAGCTTGCGCCCGCTTCAATTTCACTGCTTGGCTACGGCTTTGATAATACGGTTTATCAAGTAAACGACCGCTTTGTGTTTCGGTTTCCAAGAAGAGAACTCGCAGTAGGACTATTAAAAACAGAAAATCAGCTTTTACCAAGCCTTGCTTCTCAGCTGCCGCTATCCATTGCAGAGCCCATTTTTTTCGGTAAGCCGAATGCAGGCTATCCTTGGCCGTTTACGGGCTATCACTACGTGCAAGGAACTCCGCCTGCACGATTAACAGAAGAAGAGCGCATACAATCCGCTTCTGTACTAGCAAGGTTTCTTCGCACGCTGCATCACTATCCGTATTCAAAAGCGCAAGAGCTCGGTGTGCCGTTTGATGAGCTGAATCGACTTGATATGATGAAGCGAAAGCCGGCGCTAGAGAAATATGTCAAGCAAATGAAAGAGCGTAGTCTTTATTCGAAACAAGCTATTCTTGAAAACTATGTAAATGACATACAAGAAATTCACTATCAAGAAAAAAACGTACTGGTTCACGGAGATCTTCATATTAAAAACATGATTGTTGATCAAACCAATATGGTTTCAGGCATCATTGACTGGGGAGATGTTCATATTGGTCACCCGGCAGTTGACCTAGCGATTGCCTACAGCTTTTTACCTCCTAAAGGAAGAGCATGTTTTTTTGAAGAATATGGAAAAGTAGACGAAGAAACGCACAGACTGGCAAAATGGAAAGCCGTATTTACAACCGTAGTACTTGTGGCGCACAGCTACGACCAAGGAGACAAACAAACGTTAGAAGCGGCTCTAGAAAGCTTAAACCTCATTTTTCAAGAGTAATAAAACTGTAATAGAATTTCTGTTCAATTCCTGTATAGTTAAGAAAGGATAAAAATAAAAACAACAGGTGAAGCAAACGATGAATACAAGCCACTGGAATAAATCAGCAGCGCAGCTGCTAGAAGCATGGATACAGCTATATAAGGAAAAGGAATTTCTTATTGGAGAAACGGAATCTTTAAACATGCTAAAAGAAGAAGTAGACGGGATGGACAAAGAAAAATTTCTCTCCATAGTAGAACGTCATCTGCAAAAAGTGTATGACGAACTGGAAAAAGAACGGACAGAGTACAACATGAACAACAGTGAATATACAATGGTGACGTTTCTTTCAAGCGACTATCCGGAGTACATAAAAAAGCGTCAAAGCAATATGAGACAGATTGAACAGTTAACAAGCATACATAGGAATGTGACAGAGCTTTTTGGAAAAGAACTTTTTTCTGAAGCGGATATGGTAGCGTTTAGAAACGACTTTTTTCAACTAACAGAAAGACACGCTAACACGTCATCGTTAAAAGAAATGAAGGAAAACTGGAATACGTATTTGTCAGCGTTCGTTGACTTTCAAAAAAAGCATGAACATGTAAAACAAGCGATAGCCACAGTACTCGAAGAAGACAAGAGCTTGAAGCAAGAATGGCATCAGCTAAGCAAAAATAAAGTAGTGACCAAACAAAAAGCGACCGCCTTTCGCACAAAGCAGCATGAGCTAAATGAAAGTATTCGAAAAGCCACGACTGCACAAAAACAGTTACTCGAACTGCACTGGCCTGATGCTCGCAGCCAGTTTGATGCCTTGCAAGAAAAAATGAGTAAGAGTCTTTCTACTGTGCTGAAAGAAACGCAACGCAGTATGGAAGTCATTAGCCAAAACGATGCAAATGAACATGCCAAGTTAAAGCAATCACTTAACGACCTAAATGCAGTCCACAAAGTCGACGTTCATCAAACGTGGTTAGCGGCTTTTATTAAAAAATCACGACCATTTTTTAACGAACTGAGTGAAGATATAAAGGATACTCGGTGTCGAGAACTGTGGAATCGAATTTACGGCATGTATAAAGGAATAGCAGTAAACGAATTTATTGTTACCTACGAAGAATTTTTAGCACTTCAGCCGCTTGGGAGTGTAAAAAGCATGAAAATACCAAAGCCGTTAGCTCGGTTAAAGGTAGATATAGACCCTGTTACGCTGCCATCCTACGCAGACTTTCCCGTGCTCAAAAAGCAGCAATCATCACGGCGCACTTTCCCTATTTTAATAGGAGGAGCTATCGTTCTTGTCTTGTTACTGACGATTGTATATATGAATCGTGACAATCAAACGGCAGAAACAAGCTCAGATATAAAAGAAACGACCAGCACGACGTCGTTAAAAAATGAACAGACTAAACCAGCTGCCGTAAGTAAAACGGATCTTGAAAACTTTTTTATCTCCTATAAAGCCGCTTACTTTTCAAGTTTAAACAGCGGAGACTTTAGTGGGATGGCGCCTTATATTGACTCGGGTCAGCCAGTTTATAAACAGCTAAAAAGCTATATCACATCACTTGCCGGAAAAAACGTATCGTTTGCTAACGATCAGTTTCTCGTGACAAAAACAGAATCACATGACGACGGAACCTATGACATTTATACAAACGAAGTATACACGTTCACCGACTCATATGACGCAAGCACGCAGTTTAAAAAAGAACGAATTTATCATGTGAAAGCTGCTGGTAAAGACAAACTTCAAATTACTAAAATTGATACATTAACAGATGAGCAGAAGCCGGTGGAAGAGTGAACGGTTTCTGAGAGATTATGAACAACCGCTAGTTCCTTTTGGGGAGCTAGCGGTTGTTTTGGTTGGAGTCGGTTTTTCCTTTTTTTGTAGAGTGGTAGGAACTATTTATGAGTCTTTCATTGATTGTGTTCATGCTTCTTCCAGTAGAAGTATGGTAGTATCGAACATGTATAAAATATAGGTCGGAACATAAGTAAAAGGAGGTGCTATGATGAAAAAACGCACCAAAACAGTTAGTGCAGTCATTGCTGGAGCTACTATTTTAATAGGAGGTATATGGATGATAAATGAAACCCGTTATCCAAATGTCCCCGCTTTTAATGATCACTTTACACGAGAATTCTTAGATAAAGGCAAAAAAGCAGATAACGAGTTTTACGAGTTTAAGTCAAAGACAGGGCAGTATACAATGTGGTTTCCAGAGGAGTATCAGTTAATTCATGAAAATAAAGAAGACTATGCTATCAACGGTCAGTTTTATGAGCGATGGGTGGCTTCTTCGGGAAATTTCTTTAATAATAAAAATGAAGTTTCATACATGAACGTAGAACTGGCAGAGAAGGTAAAAGAAAATGAGGAGGTAAATGTAGAGAGTCTGTTCAAAAAGAACCTACATGTGAATCAACCAAAAAAGATAGAAACAGCGCATATCAGTATATATTACGATTCAGCATATACATATTTTAAAGGAACTGAAGAAAAAGTTGTAAAGAACAATATTAAGTATGTTCCAAATACATACGTAGCATATATAGCAGATAAAAATACGGATAAAGTAATCGAGCTTTATTACAAATATACTGGAGATCATTTAACAGAGAAACAAGGGGAAAAACAAGATAAGTTGATTGTGAAAATGCTGAAAAGTGTAAAGTTTTAATAGGTGAAACGAGAAAGAATGAAAAATCATGATTACATGATTATAATAACGAACGAATTAGCATGGCTGGCTAAAATATAAGGGGTTATCTAAAAAAGGAATTTGTGTTGATAAAACAACAAATTCCCTATTTCAATACTCTTCTCAAAAAACATTAGCACTTCCAGTTTTTTTCAATGAAATGAAAGGCAGGCCGTAAATTCGTTTTATTAGCAATCAAAATAAGAGCGGGAACAACCGAAGGGTCCGTTTTAGAGAAATTAGGAATCCGCGGATTCAACCGGAAAAACTGATCGCCTAAAAGCTCAGAGCTGACCATTGACTCGTAGTAGCTTGATCCACCAGAGATAATCTGAAGAAACGGCAGCAACGGTTCATTAGGCGATCGGTCTAAAAGCACTCCCCAATTCGGAGGCAGGTCCTCCATATCCTCAGGGCGTATGTTATCGGCACTAACCATTCCCCATCCCTTTGTATCTCTTCTTAATTGAGTTGGCTGTTCACCTGTTCCAATGGATAATACGGCAATTTGATCTAACGGCTGCTTTGCTTTTCCGACTGCAAACGCGATACTAGCTGTACTGGTATTAGTTGCTACTGTATAACCATCTACGTAGTTTTGATAAGCTCTTTGCGTTGCGGGAGCACCGCTGCTCCTAAGTATTACGTCACTCGCTTTTTCATTAAGATAAGGGGAACCAGGAAAGTTGTGGAATAACACTGGATTCCAACGATTCAGCTCCGGTGAAAATAAGTGGAACGCAGGTACAACAATTCGTTTCTTTAAGTCTCTAAGGCGAAGGTCTCGGGGGAAAAACGTTCGTATGGCTTTAATAAAACCAGAATAGGGTAGTTGTTGGTTAAAAACAGGTCCGCCCGGTCGGGAAATGCTGAATGCCGGTAAGATTTGATCTTTAAAAAAATCAAACGTCTCTTCTGGTGTTCTTCCGCTTGCTAATGCAAGAGCAGTAAATGAACCAATCGAATTTCCTGAAAAAACATTGGTTTCACTAATTAACTTGGGGTTTTGATGAGCTAATCTATTCAAAAGCTGTAAACTTAAAGCACCTAAAGTACCGCCTCCATCAAAGGTCATAATCCGATATTTTGTCAAAGGTGATTTCTCCTTTCGAATTCCATGAGAGGTATCATTCTGTATATGTTTATTTAATGTGCTGTAGAGGTATGAGTATCTCTTTTACTGATTATTTGGGAGTCAGATTATGCAGGTGATAATGGTAAGAGTTAGACAATAGATCCCTATGAAGTCTAAATAAATAGGAGGTTTTATAAATGGGCGAAGAGCTTTATTGAGGAAATCTTGAACTAAAGCTATTTGTTGAAGAAATAAATATGTTGAAGGTAGCCATAAGTTAAATCCAGGAGTAAATAAAGAGGCCTTAAAAGAGCTTGAACTGAAGTTTAATATTCAATTCCTTCAATATTATAAACATCATTTTTATCCACAAAATGGAAGTGTTCTTCCTTGGGGATATACGGAGAATGGTGACGAATTATATTGGCTAACTGAAGGGAGCCCCGCCGAATGGAAAGTGGTGGTGTATGAATCTAGATTGCCTGAAAATTATATTTACTCACTGTCCATGACTGATTTTTTTATGTGAAATAATTACAAAAAAGTTAGTTTGTGATGCATTTCTAGATGATTTTCCGAGTGATGTGGCTACATTTATTTCGGTAAATGTTGATTAGTTAATTAATTAGTAGAAAATTAGACTTAGGAGGAATGTTAGATCAAGATGCTGCCAAATAAATTGAACCAAGTTCTTGAAGAAAAAATATATATACGTGAAGATAAAACTTCAGTAAAGGATGCTTTAGCACGGCTAGAAGTAAAGGGATCCCAAACCTTCACAGAATTTTACAAACGGTATGCCGGACCATTCTGGGAAGAATACATACCTTTTGAATTACTTGATTTAGTAGATGAAGAAAATAACATTGAAGCATATACGCTTATTTGCCAAAGAGAATACGGTTTTCCTAAACAATATCTGATTTTAAGTGAAACATCAGCTAATGCCGTACTAGTGCTTGATGCTTTAACCGATAGCGTGTACATAGTAAATTTTGAAGGAGGAGACGAGCTGCTGTTAAAAGGGGAATTAGAGGCAACGTGGCCTACCTTTTCTGATTTTCTGAAATCCTATTTTAATTGTTAGGTATGGATTTTAGCGGTTATATTCCGTGTGAATGGGACGGAGAATATCGAGTTGGAAATATAGTTGTATGTAAGGTAGGGGAAGCTTTTGAAACATGTAATGAAACAATATTTTAAGAAACTAACGAGAAAATGGGAAGAGTTCAATGGAACGTTACCTTTGATTTCTTGGAATGAAGAAGCAGATAGACGTATTTATGTAGGTTCTCAAGATGAAGAAGCCTATATAGCTTGGAAACCTTTGAATTGTGTAATTAGTAGAGCGGTTAATGGTACTAAAAATAACTTCTTTGAAAGCATATTTAAATTACATAGATCCGGGTATTTGTCTTATGGATGGTGTGGAGATTATCCAGATGGTGGAATTATTGCATATAGAGGGTGAATTCAATAGCATCATGGAAGAATTAGAGGATGTTAGTAATGCTTTTGCTTTGTCTGATGAGGATTAAATTAAGTGAAATGTAAAGGAGAGGAAATGATGAAGTACGACTTTGTGGCGGATCAAGAAGATAATCAATTTTATCCCGTACGTGAAACTGATGTTGAAGAGGCAGAAAGAACGTTAGGTCTAAAGTTTCCTTTTGAGTTAAGGAAGTTTCTGTTAGAGGTGGGGTACGGCTTCCTTCGGGGGTCTGAATATAATATAAACCGCATCATGGGCCCTTCTTCAATCAGAGACGCTAGATTAAAAGTAAACGATTTTGAATTTTACCCTGATATCGAACTTTACAAAGATTTAGAAGAGGGTAAATTACTATTTTTTGAAGTCAATGAAAGTGCGCTGCTGCTGATAGAAATAAGTGAAGAGCAGAACAATGCGATTTATTATGATGACATAAAGATTGCCGATTCTTTAGAAGAGTTTTTGAAGAAAGTGATGGAGGATGACGGGTATTATTTTGATTTAGAGTGATAGGGTGTTTATAGGTATTTGAAGCAGTTTTTATGCTGGGAAATTAAAGAATCTAACAAATGAAAACAACTGGACAATCCTGAGCTGATGCTTTTCATTGAGATAAATGTTACTAAAAAGGTGTATTTTTAGAACGGAGATATATTCTAACGCTATAAATTGTGTAATATTCAATAGCAATAAATATTTACTTGAGATCCAGAAAAATTATACTGTGAAACTTCGGGATGTAAATATAGAGAAGTTACTTTAAAGGAAGAATTCAAGCTGATGAATGATGTGGGAGGAATCATAAAACGCTTAGAAGTTATTTTTTATGAATAATATGCGAATCTAACTAGACTGAATGTTAATGAAAATTTATATAGTATTATATAATACTGGGAAAGAGAAAGTGATTAGGTTACCAGATAACTATAAATTATTGTATACTATAAACATAAAAGAACTGTAAGGCTTAACCTCTTACAGTTCTTTAAATATCTCTAAATCTTTTTTATCAATAAAGCTAGACAACGAAAACCTAACGGTTGATCTAACCTGATCAATCGAAAGTCCGATAGCAGCAAGTACGTGAGAAGGCTTGCTAGAACTACACGCTGAACCTGTAGACACAGCCATTACTGGAGCTAAATTTTTCACTAAAAGTTCGTTATTTGCTCCTTTAAATTGAACGCTCAAAACTCCTGGTATCTTATGATTAGTATCATGATTGAAAACAATTTGATCGTTAAATTTATCTTTTAAAATTAACGAAACATAAGATTCCATGTCTTCTAACTTCTTAATGTTTTTCTTTAAATTCTTTTCTGCAATTTCTGCTGCTTTTCCTAAGCCAACGATATTGTGAACAGCTAACGTACCGCTTCGGATTCCTTGTTCTTGCCCGCCTCCATGGAGAAGAGGGGTAATTTTTGTTAAAATATCATATTGATCTCTACGGATAAAAGTAGCACCGATACCTTTAGGTCCATGGAATTTATGACCTGAGCATGATAGAAAAGTAATTCCAGGATAAGCCGATAAATTCATTTCAATTTTACCAACTATTTGAGTTGCATCCGTGTGTAAGAAGATGTTTCTTTTACGACATAATTCGGAAATCGATTCCATGTCATTTAAAGAACCTAGTTCGTTATTTCCCCAAATTAGCGATACTAAAATTGTGTCATCTCGCAATTGCTGTTCAAAGTCTGCTAAGTCAATTCTCCCGTACTGATCTACATCAAGGTAAGTAACTTCAAAGCCTTTTTCTTCTAAGTACTTGCATGTTTCTAATATAGAGGGATGTTCTACTTTACTAGTGATGATATGTTTACCGTGGTTAGAATAATAATCTGCCACGCCTTTAATAACCATATTATTACTTTCAGTTGAGCCGCTAGTAAATATAATTTCAGAGTCGTGAGCGCCAATTAAAGAGGCAAGAGAGTGTCTTGCTTCTTTAACCGCATTTTTAGCATTCTCAGCGACAGAATAATACTTACTTGACGGATTACCGAATTCCTCCATTAAGTAGGGGAGCATAGCTTCTTTAACTTCAGGATGAATCTGTGTAGTTGCACTATTGTCTAAATAAAGCATCAGTATCACCTATCCTTCCATTTTTAATAAGTTTTGGAGAAGCTTTTCGTAGTTTCTAGCATGTTTGTATTCGTTATCCAGCAAAACAATGCCACGCTCTAAATGTGCATTAAAAAGATCGGGGAAGTATTCTTCATCCGTAACGTTTCTTTGAGCATGTTGTCTAATTAAGGCTTTGTAAATATAATCATTTTCTCCGGTCATGGCATTTCGGTTAATATCCACGCCAGATTTATTTTCTACTAAATTTGGCATCGATGGATCTCTTAAAGAAAGAGCAAGGGCGATTCGGGACAGAATATTCCATGTTAACCCTGTTGTAGCCTGAAGAGATACTAATCTATCTCCTGTTTCTTTTGAAGTTTTTAATCGGAAATTCATAGGTTCACCCCCGTTTGTCTAAAAGGGAAATATTGATTTAAAATCTGCGTTTCTTTTCTTTCTACGTTAAATTCAAGCATATATTCTTTAGTTACACTATCTTCTAAAATCTTGTAGTTATTTTCATCAATTTCAGTATCAGTTGAAAGAATAATAGCTTGTCTTCCACAGTTAGGAATGAATTCTTTTAATACTGCGGCTTTATGGGTTTTATCTAATCTTCCTAGTAAAGTATCAAAGATAAAAGGTACTTTTCTACCCGAGCATTTAAATATAGCCCAAATAATTGAAATAAGTAAAATTTCTTTTTCGCCAGCCGATAGTGTGGACTTTTCAACATAATCCTTTTGAGAATCTAGTAAGGACACATCGTATGTCTTGTGATCAATAACAATAGAAGAGATATAGTTATGTTTTCGCAAGATTCTCTTCAGCATAGTAGTTGCTTCGATTTGAACTTGCTGTAACTTTTTCTTTAACTGAATTTCTCGGAAACGTCGACTTAATGTAATAATTTTTTGTGATTCAATAAATGAACTTTTTGTTTTTTCACTGTCTTTTAACGTACCTTGGATCTTATCGATGGTAGACGTTATGACTTCTAGTTCTGATTTCCAGTCTTCTAATTGCGATTCACGAGAGTTTAGCTCATCTTCTAATTTTAAAATAGCTTGTTGAGTAGTCTCCATGCGCTGAATCATATCACTAAATTCATTGGTTGTATCATTAATTTTTAATCTTTCTCTTAGCTTTTGGAGTTCAGTTAACTTTTCTTTATTGTCTTTAATAATGTCGAGACATTCTTGGTGAGCAGTACCTGAAATAGTTAGAAACATATTTTCAATTAAGCTACTTTCAGAAAAGGAAGCTCCATGAACTGAGCTGATCTCTTTTTCAGGCTTTACTAATTTTAAAAGGTGAGCTTTTAAAGTTTCACCTGCATTATCTTCAAAAGAACCATTAAGAGAATGAAGAACATCGCTAATTTTATCATCTGTTAATTTTGTATCTAACTGTTTAAATAATTGTAATGATTCCTCATTCTGAATTTGTTGTCTAGCATCTGTGAGAAGTCCTTTTGTCAGATAAAAAGGAAGGAGATTAGCAACAAAACCTTTAATCTTTTCTAAGTTTTGCTTCCTAATGTTTTCAAGGCTGTTCATTTGCTTAACAATCTGATCTCTCTCAGATTTTACAAGGCCACCATACTTCTCAAAAGCATCTTTAAGCTGCTGATATTCATCATTAAGCGCATCCTTTTTTAGGTTGAGCTCCTTTAAATCAGAAATGGCCGAAACAATTTTCTTTCTAAGTTCTTTTTCACGAAGATTTGAATCATAGAGAGTTTGCTCAGACTCTTCCATTTTTCTAACATCTACAGATTGATTAGAATAGCTTTCCAAATCGTTTTCAAGTATTTCGAATAAATCCAGGTTAAATACTACTTTAGATAAGTTTTGAAGGTATTCAGATAATAAATCTTCGTTCACAATTCTAGCTATTTCCTCACCATCAAATAAACATAAATCTAATAGCTGAGGAGGCATGATCTCTTTTAGTTTTGACTGAAAAATTTCTTTTTCATACTCTGATAAATACTTTCCGTTTGCTGATAAATCGAGTGTTTCTTTTAAATTATTATTGGAGAATTTCCAGTGTCGACGTAATACATAATCGGTCTTTTCGAAATTATCTATTAAAGAGAAATCCAATTTAATTCTAAAATTATTTTCATTATTTTTTTTCGCATTATGGTTAAGAATGCTTTGAACTCTTTTAAAGTATTCAGCATTTTCCGTTTTAAAGCCATAACCATAAGAACCAAACAAACCCAGCTTTATTGCATTCAAGAGGGTAGTTTTACCTGCACCGTTTTCTCCACCGATTAAAATAACATTCTTTCCATTCTCCGGTCGAAGGTTAAATGAATTGGTCTCTTTATAGGCGCCGATGTTAGTTAGTTGAATTTCATTTATAATCATGTTTAAACCTCATTTTCTCCTATTACAGATGTAAATAATCTTGTTTTAATGCTTTACCTATTTCATCCATTAAACCTCTTCTAACTTTATAGCCAGAAAAGTCTTTTTCAATAGAGATCAATTGTTTAATTACTTTAATATCAACTTTAAATTGATCACATAGTAGTTCTAGGTCGGATATTTGTTCCTTATCAAATAGTGGACGGTCATCAATTTCCCAGTCTAAAGAATAACCCATAATTTCTTCAAAGATTTTTGGAACTTGATCTTCCCAATCTCCATGTTTGAACCAAATTTTCCGAATTGCTTTTAACTCTTCAATACTTATAAGTTCATAATGAGGGTCATCAGGGTGCTTTAAGTTTTTTTGAACTTCTAAAAGTTTTCTAAGAATCTCTTGTCGTGCTTCTAATGTAAAAGGCCCTAAACCAAGTTGAGCATGCTTTGTCACCATTTCACCATCTAATGTTTCTTCTTGATACGTGACTAGTATTTTGTAATCTTGAGGTGCACTTAAATCAATGTTGTTAGTAAAAAGATAATTTTTTAATTCTTCTTTTGGTACAACAGTATATTGGTCTAATGGAATGTGTTGTTTAGGTCTACCGGATTTCTTTGGAATTAGTACATGTGGTACATCATCAATATCTACAATCTTTACATCTTTAAAGTAGGTATGACCATTCATTCTATACTTCATTCTTCTAGTTCGATCATCTCTGATAGCAGATAGCCAATTTCTAAAGTCAAGTAAGGGTTTCATCCAGTCATGACCACTTTGAATAAAGCCGCTCAAAGCTTTATCTTCGTTAACGACTGTACATACCCAGCAACCAAATCTACTGTTTCCACAAGAGCCAGCACTTTCTTTAATAGATTTATCAATTACAAGAGGGCATTCGCCACTATTGGAATCTTGATACAATCTGTGAAGCTCATGGTTGTCATCTCCCCATGGAGATGGATGGTTAAGTAAATAATTCCATACATCATCAAGGGTAAAGCTCCTAATAGGAGCGTACACATATGCGTTTGATAACGTAGAGTGTCTCATGAAAGTCTTTCCTTCGACGGTATGAGAACGAATTACATTACCACGTGTAGCACTTTCATCTTCACGTACACCTAATACCATGATTACTTCTCCAAAAGAAGATACTTTGTCCATAATAAACTGATTAGCAGGATCAATTTTTAATCGATCTGTACACCATCTGAATTTTTGATTTGGTGAAGGGTAGCCTTTACCAATAATATTGACCCAGAATGACTGTTCAAAAACTGGTTTTACTTTGTGTGTTTCAACTGGTAAATCTCTACTTAAAGCTTCATCTTGAATTCTTCTAAGAGTTTGATTAATCGAATTTATAATTAAAGGTGTTTCCACTAATGTATCGGAAGAAATTACATATACTTTTTTGTGCAATTCCTCTTTAGGCATTTCACTTAGAGCCTCAAATACTAACTGAACTACAACTGTGGAATCTTTACCACCACTATATCCTACTACCCAAGGGCGGTCATCTTCCTTATAAGCTTTTTTTATGCTTTCTTTTGCTTCGTCAATAAAAGGCACTTGTTTTGATAAAAGATTACTAATGATGCCATTACTCATAATTAAACTACTCCTTGAAAAAATTTATTTTCTAATGATTGTTCAGCATCACTTAGCGGTAAACTAATCAATTGCTTAATTTTATTAGAAGTTAATTGAATGGTAGAGGAAGTCTTTTGAATACGACCATTTTGATTAAATGCACGTCCCAACCAATCGTTTGTATTACTTCTATTCCAATCTATATTTGATAGCTTTTTAACGTAACTCTCCCAGTCTTTGGGGTGATGCTTTCGTAGATATTGTCCGACTAAACCAACTGCTTCAACAAATACGCCATGTCCCACAATAAAGTTTGCTCTTAATTCACGAGGAGTCAGTTGTTTTTCAAAAACCATGTTCCATTCTACAATAGAATCACACAAAACTAACCAAAATTGCTTCAAAAACTCTTCTTCCTCATGAGTTATTTCATCACCTTTAGATTTTCCAACTAGCTTTAGGTTTGTATTAAAAATGTGATTTAAAGCCAGTATCTTGGGTGAATTCTTGGACAGTGATACTCTTTCTTTATCTGTATATCTATTTAATAAAGGCGTAGTGGTTACAACATCTTTAGTAATAAGAGACAAACGATCTCGATAATCATAAAGAATACCGATAGAAGAAGTAGTATTTACAGCATGCCTATTTAAATCAGAAAAAATTTGTTGGGATTTTTTTAACCCTTCATCGTGGAAAAAAACTACAGATATAGTTTCGTTGCCAAGTTCGGGAGATATTTTTAATGCTTCTTCAATAGCTGCTCTTCGATGCTGCCCGTCATTAATCAAAAACCTTGCATCCAATGAAATTTGCAACTGTCCTAAGTCTTTGGATGAAGGGTCCTCATTATATGGCTGAAACTTAATTTCACCATCTATAGACGCTGTGATGGAGGAAAATACATAATCTTTTTGATTTTCCACTATGTAATTTGTCATTTCTGGAATTCTAGATTTGTTTAAAATCCTTTGAGATCTGTATTCAGGTGGAATTTCTTCTTCATCAAAAAGAAAAATCTTTGGAATAATTCGTAAAGGGCACATAGCTACAAAATATTCTTTTCCTGCTTGGACACCTCTAATAGAAGGGAAATTATAAGTGAATGTCGAGTCCATAATCAAACCTCCTTATTACGTACGTAAAATATAATTTGATTATAAATTAATTAATTCAAAGATACAATGAAAAAAACCGAATGGAGGTTCGATTTTCTGTATTTCTAATTTTCTAATTAGATTGTTTTTTGTGTAAATAAACATATTGGTCCAGCATAAAGAAAATAGATATAATATATGTTAAAATTAAAATGAAATGGAAAATGATTATAGTAACCGGAGATGATTGACAAATGAGTTCCCAAGAGGTCTTTTTTTTAAGCTTCTTAGAAGATATAAATCCTGTAGCAGCTCAAAATGCCAAGAAGATGCAAGAATTAATATATGAAGATCCAAGTAGTTCAATTGTAAAAGCTAGATTATTCGCTGAAGCAATTCTTAGTGAAGTATTTAAGCAGGAGAAAATACAAGAACCTTACGTCAATTCTTTGTATGAAAAGATTTTGTACTTAACGAGAGAAGGGTATATTGAAAGAGATATTCAGAGATCATTCGATACAATTCGCTTGTCAGGCAATAAAGCTGCTCATGATGGCCAATTTAATGACATTACAGAAGCTTTTAAACTACATAGAGAAATGTACAAAATTGGAGTTTGGTTTTATGAGGTGTATTCATTAGAACAATTAAAAGTGCCTTTATACGAGAATCCTAAACCTCCTCAACAAGAAAACATTGAAGATATTGTAAAGAAACAAATTATGAGCCTTTTTGGTCCTGAAGGATTAAAGATGGCGCAAAAAGAAGAATTATCAGGAGTAGAAGAACCCCTCTTAGTAAATGACCCTGTGTCTTCTCAAGAAGAAGATAACTCTACCTCTTCAATTTTAAATAAAGATTTAGAGCCAGGACAGAGCTACTTAGTAAGAGAGCTAAAGAGATTAAAAGATTCGTCGCAAGAAGCAATCGAGAATGCAAATAATTTTAGTATCTTTAAGGACTATATGCACGTAGATCGCAATATTCAATTGGATTTAGAAAATATATTAGAACGTAATGAAAGTAGAGAAACAGGCAATTTAATTTTGTTATGTGGTAGTGTAGGGGACGGAAAGTCTCACTTACTAGCATATCTTAAAGAAAAGAAGCCAGATTTAATAAAAGATTATACAATTTTTAATGATGCTACTGAAAGCTTTTCGCCTAATAAAGATGCAATGGAGACTTTGGAAGAAGCATTGAATAGCTTTTCAGATCAAAAAATTGAACACTCGACGCAAAAAGTAATACTAGCAATTAATATGGGAGTGTTACACAACTTTATTAATACAAAACACAAAGAATATTCCTATGAGACATTAAGGGAGTTTGTGGATAATAGTGAGTTGTTTTCTCAAAATGTAACTACTTACTTCAGCAATGAGAATTTCGATTTACTAAGCTTTGGTGATTACCATTCGTATGAATTAACTGAAAAAGGGCCCAATTCGACTTTTTATTCTTCTTTAATAAGAAAAATTTGCGATTCTTCAGATGAAAATCCGTTTTATTTAGCACTAGAAGAAGATAAAAAAAATGGGCTTCATAACATGGTTCACAAAAACTATGAGTTTTTACAAAATAAATTTGTTCAAGAACAAATTGTACAATTAGTTATTCAGACAATCGTTAGAAAAAAACTAGTTATCTCAGCTCGAGCTTTCCTGAATTTTATCGCTGATATCTTAATTCCAGATAACATTCAAAACATAGAACTGATGTCTGAATTTGACGTTTTAGAATTCTCTTTACCGAACCTTCTATTTAATCGAAAAGAGCGTTCTATAATTCTTCAATCTCTAAGTCAATTAGACCCTATTCACCGTCGCTCTGTGTTTATTGATCAGTTAGTAGTAGAGCTTAATACCTTAAATGATTGGGATACTCTAATTGAAAATTATGTTTATGCTGAAACATCGAAAGGCTGGTTTAAACCTTTTATATCTAAAGATAATTTAACGGACTATTCTTTTAATTTGTTTTTTGAAACGTTTATTAGAGTTACGTTTTTAACAAATGAAAAATTTTCCGCTAATATTGCTGATCAAAGCTATTCAAAATTCCTTAGAAGCCTTTATTATTTTAACGTGGGAGATATGAGAAAAATAAAAGGGTTTTATGGGGAGATTGAAACAGCTATTTTTAAATGGAAAGGTAGTCCAATGAAAGGCTATATATATTTAGATAAACCTTCTGAAAAGTACCGTCTAGCACAAAAGCTAGAATTGAATCCTTCTATTAGTCATTTAAAGCCGAATAAAGGAGAGGTAATCGAATCTTTTAAGTCCTTTATTACACTTGCTTATAACGATAATGATGAAAAAAATAATATCTTCCTAGATATTGATTTTCCATTGTATCAGTTGTTAACGAAAGTCCAAGATGGATACTGTCCAAACAAAAAGAATGAAGAAGATGCAATAAAGTTTGTTGAATTTATTGAAAAGCTTATGGCGTTTGGAATGAAGAAAAAGGAAATGCTTGTTCATTTCCCTCAGGATAATAAATTTTATACAATCAAGCGTGATACTTTTGGTTCATTTGTATTTGAAAGGGAGTAAGTAAAATGGTTCAAACCTTGGAAAGAGAGTATTTAAATCATCTCTTCGAAACCAAAAAAAAGCATGATACTGGTAACGTGCTAGATGTGTTACCTTTTTTGTCTAAAAGAACAAAAGAAATTAGAGGACAATTCAATAAAGTTCTTGGAGAATATATACGAAATATTTGTGAGATAAAGCTAAGCAATAAGGCCTTTAAAGATAAGGAATTTGTGACGTCTGCAGAAAGTAATGAGTTAAGTGAACATATTGCAAGTAATGTAGATTATAACAATGAAGATGATTCCCATGATTTTGTGCGATTTTTAGATCAATATCTATTTAATCAGGAAGATATTAAACCTATTCATCCGTTTTTATTTAATTATATAGAAATCGAAAAGAAATTGAAAAATGAATTTGGAAAATATGGTCAGTTTATGAGCGAAACTTTTGTTAAAGATAATCCTGAAATTAAGGCTATTTTCAATAATAAAGAGTCAGAAGATATATTAACGGAGTTAATTCTTGATAAGTTGAATGGAGTAGAAGAATCTTCAAAGAATCCCCAAAATCAGGCGAAAAATAAAACAGTTAAACAATATCAGCCTCTTTTAGGTGAGTTTACACGTATTTACCAAGAGGATATCTTGTATCTAAGTAAATATAAGGATTATTTTTTAACTTCATTTCCTTTATTAACACATTATTATGTGTTTATGTATGCGTGTCAATTAATTGTGAAATTCGAGCAATTTACCACTGCTGATATGGAAATGGTGCAACCTCTTTATTTCGCGTTAGAATGGGAATCTATGAGTAGAAGAAGAAAAGCTACTGGTGAGTTAGAGGGTTTTAAATATGTAAAAGAAAAATCTATTAATCTATTTCCTCATATTCATACTATTTCTCAACTTAGTCATAATTCACTGAATAATGTGGAAGAGCATGATGACATACTTGAGTTCATGCCATATCGTAAACTTTACGATCTAATAGAGAGTAAAGGTGAGGAGTATGAAGCTGCTTTTTTAAGCGAAGTTAATCAATGGATCAAGGACTATCTAGAATTAAGAAAGCTTCCGTCTCATGAGAATAAAGCTGCTCAAAGCCTTCCAGAAGCTTTTCAATTACTGTTTAATTGCGTAAAAGAAGGTATAAGCACAGATGTTGCTAAGAAGTTCGGTGAAAACATAGGTGATTTAGGTGCTAACCAGTTTTTAAAGACCCGAGGAAGTTATGGACAGGTATTTAATATTAAGCATGATTTTCTACTTTTGTTAACAGCTGTTTCGGTAAAAGATAAAAGAATTCCTTTAAATGATTTGTTTAAAGAACTAGAAAAAAGAGGAGTAGCATTTGACCGTTACTCTAAAAAAGAGATTATAAGCTTATTTGATGACCTTAACATTTTGGATAAAAAAAGTGATAGTGGAGATGCACAATATGTCAAACCAATTTTATAATTATATTTCTACGCTCTTAGTAGAATATTTTAAAAAAGCAGGAATTAAAAAAGGAGATCGGTTTTACTTACAACTAGATAGTGGAACGGATGTTTTTCATTTAGTTGAAGCGCTGAAAATACTAGAAGGAACTAAACCTTTTAGATATAAACATGAGTTGGGAGAGGAATATGAAACATTTTCTATTCCTTTCCATGAAATTAACTTAGTAGTAGCATGTACTTCAAAAGACGTTAAGCCTGATTTTCTTGTTACATTAAGGAACTTAGTTGGAGAGCAAAAAGGAGTTTGGGAAAACTCCGCTTTGATTAGCATTGTTTCTGAGCAATTAGATTCCATTCAAGGTGGAAGTAGTGATTTACAAAAAGAAGGAATGCCTTTACATCCAGCTTCGTTATTTAATAATTTGAGAAATGAGATTGAAAATAGAAGTTTGGAAAAAGTTGATCAAATTATTTTATTAGACAATCTAAATAATTTAGTGAAAGAACAATCTTTTCAACAAATCACTTTTTTCGAGTTTGAGGATATTTTTGCTACTTTACAAAAAGGTTCTATCGATGACACGGATTACCATAAATTTGGACTTTTTAAAGATGCTGACCTAGATAAATTTAATGGTAAAGAACAAAGAGATCGTCTAAGAGAGAATAGAGATCTTTTTGATTATGTAAGAAAAGTGCATGATTTCGGTCTTAATAAAGAAGAATTAGAAAAACAATTTTCACCAGAAGGTGCCAACGAGCTAATTAAAGAAGAGTGGCGAGAATTACCGTTCTCTAGAGTCTATAAATTTAACGAAGATTATAGAAAACTTAATAAGAAGAAAAAAGTAGATTTAATAGGCTTAAAGGTTAACCATACGATTAAACCTTGGGATAAGCCGTATAAAGAATCCACTTCAGGTAAAAGAAAAAGACATATTATAATTTTTAATCCTGAAGGTAAAGAGGAAATTGAATTACAAGCTTCTTTTAGTTTAGAGGGTAACGTAAAAAGTTTAAGCTCTGAATTCCTTAAAGTGCCTAATGCTTTTTCTAAGAACCTCACAGTTGAAGTTAAGCAAACTAATATTTTTGCTAAAATAAAGCTTGAAAAGGATGCCACAACCTTCACGAGATTTTCTTACAAACATGACAACAAAGCAGCGTTAGGTGCAGAGTTTTTTATTGCTGTTTTACCAGTTGAGCCTATCTATTTGGATAGTTATAAGTCCAAATATTTAATTGATCCAAATGGTGGTTATATAGAGCTACAATTCGAAGAAGATGAATTGAGCTTTGGAGATAAAATAGATATACAGAAAGTAGAAGTAACAGAGGACAATCAAACAATTATTACCTCTCAAGATCAAAAATTGGTTGTTACTCCATTACCAGAGGCTTTTAATGATGAGGATGAATTAAGCCTTAATATAAAATTTGAAGAATCGCTTATTCCCCTCCTCTTAAAAAATGAATTGCCTGAGTCTATGCCGATTACTGGTCAACGAATTTGGAAGCTTATCAGGGAAACTGGTAAAGATATTCAATGGTTCAAAAAAAATAACCGTTTGGTTTTAGAGAACAGAGAATTTTACTTTCACTCTGAATATCGAGACTACTTCAAATGGGAAGATGAATGGGTTAAAAATGGGTTAAAGTATGCAACTCATGAATCGGACCGGCTGCTTAATAATAGAGAATTAAAACTGAGTGATGACTTAAGAGAAGCTTATAGTAGATTTTTAACATATTTTAAGATTCGAAAGTCAATTCCTAGTTTATGTACGGTTACTGATGATTACGAGAAGCGTGCAATCGATTATATAAAGGAATATCAGAAGGAAATCAACAAATTTGAAAATGGATCTCCCGCAGGACGTAAAGGAAAAGATTTATTTAAGTTAGGTACTATTCAATCAAATGGAATGTTATATTTTACGCCATTTCATCCAATAATGGTTGCATTTAAGCTGAAAATGTTTGAGTTATTGGATTCAGAAGAGCTAGATAACAGTATTTTAAATAGATTAAATCCAAATGGACTTATTCCATTTTTATATGATGAATCGGAAACATTGTTTAAGCCGGATTATCAACAAGCAGCTATGGAATGGTTGATGTTCAAACCGGTTAATAAAGTATCTGTTTCAGCTGCTAATCAGTATTTAGCTAAGGTTGTGAACGAAAAAATCACACAATTTAAAGAGCATTTCTCTTATTTGTTTATTAAGAAATCTCAAGCACCTCTTCAAATTAATGTAATTAATATTGCCAATGATAAAGAGGTTATTCGTGGAATATTACAGTGGATGATTAAAGAAATTGATAAAGAAGGTACTGAAAGCTTAAAACCGGTAGAAGTTACTCTTTATAAAGAAGAGCATATAGAGAGTTATTTTGATTTATATGCTAGAACTGAAACCATTGAGCAATTTGAATATCTTTTTGACATTAAACTTAAATCAAAAAATGTAGACTCGGATGATATCTTAAGAACAATAAGAGAAAAACTGTTCTTTTATAAGCAGGAACTTCAGGAAGAATTAAGATATGCTCATATCTCCTTTTATAAAATGCATGCTCAAGAGAACCATGCAGTACAGCCACTTAATGGCATGACGTCAGGGATTGCTATTGAAGGCCTTTACTCAAGCGTACCGTCAATGAAGGATGAGGAGACCTATAGAAGTGGATTTGGCACAAAAGCATACAGTATCGATCCTCAAAATTACTTAACAAGCACAGCTTACTATTTAAATGAATTAGCGGCGAACTTGCGAAATGGCGGTAATGATAGTTATAGAAAAGGAGAAGCTATTTTTTCAAGAACAACTACAGCGGATGAGGAAACATTGAAAAAGATTTTTAAATCATCTTATTGGGTAACATTTGTAGATCCATTAATTGATTTGGAATTTTTTCATGATTATGAGGACGAGCTAGTTGTGATTCATTATAACGATCAATACTCTTCTTCAAGTCGATATGATGCTATAACTGTGACTGATAAAACAAACCAATATTATGCTGTAATTAAAGAGTTTCTTAAGCAAAAAGGTGTAGAAGGCACAGAGGAAAATGTCCTTGCTACAATTAAAGCTTTTAATACATTTAACGGTGAGTGGCTATTAAGGATCATAGGAAGTAAAGGTCATTATGATCGAGAAAAATTAAGTATTATTTCTGCTATCAAATATTCTGTATCTTATTTTGATCATCCAGATATTCTTTGGGTTCCTATTTCTCTCGAAGAGGTATTAAGGGTTGCTGGAGCTGTTAGTTTGAATAAATCTGATGGGGTATTTACCGCTAAAAACCTTGGAGTTAAAGGAAGTCATAGCGATGATTTATTATTAATAGGTTTAGAAAATAGAGAAGGGGATATTTCACTTCATTTTTATCCTATTGAAGTCAAGATTGGAATAAATAAAGGAGAAGTATTAGAAAAAGCACGACACCAAGTTCAAAAAACAAACCAATTGTTTATTGAAACTTTAACTAAGCGAGCTGAAGATACATTTACGAGTAAGTTTTATCGTAACTTCTTTGCTCAGCTATTCATTTCTAATGCTCAAAAGCTGACACAAAGTGGTTTTTGGAAAGAGAAAGAATATAGTCTATCAGATGAAGTTATTGAAAGATTATTAAAAGATGATTACTTAGTGTCTAATAGTCTGAAAAATTATATAGGGAACAGCGCCATACTCTCATTCCAAAAAGATGCTTTTCATAGAAGCGCTCAATTAGAAGACGATGTCTTACTATTAAACCTCACGGAAAAAGATGGGTATGAGGGTCTAGTCTTTCCAATTAAAGAAATGCAGCATTGGATTCAGTTCGAATCAAGCGATTTTATTAAAGAAGATATGCTATCGTCTCGTTATAAACTAGGAGGGGAGCATAAATCTTCAATGGATGAAAGTGCTCAATCGGATGTCTTTCCAACGGTAGAAAAAAGTAGCCCCCTTCAAGAACATAAGGACTATGCGGCTGTTAGTGAAAATTTAGGATCTTATGAAACCGAGAAACCAGACACGGTAATTATTGAGAATCTTGATGAACATGAAAATTCTCTGCATAAAGAGGGTTCTCGGTCTAGGTATGAAGGGAAGTTATCTACGAATCCAACCGAAGAAATAACTAATTATCCTTCCTTAGAACAGGCAAGAATTAAGATTGGTAAAGCGGAAAATTCTAATCGAGAAATCTATTGGGAATATGGTAATAAAGGCCTTGCCAATAGACATTTATTAATTTCTGGTAAGTCAGGTCAAGGTAAAACTTATTTTATGCAATGTTTATTGTTAGAGAAAGCTAAGCTGGGAATTTCTAGTATCGTTATTGACTATACCGAAGGCTTTTTACCTAATCAATTAGAACCTGAGTTTGTGGACTATCTGGGACACAAATTAAAACAAAAAATTGTTTACAGTGAAAAACTTCCAATAAATCCATTTCAAAAGAATACTCGGGATATCGGAGGAATTCAGTTACCGGAATCCAACACTGATGTAGCAGAACGAATTAAAAGTGTTTTTGCGGCTGTTTATAGTTCGTTAGGTATTCAACAACAAAATGCAATATACGAAGCAATTCTAAAAGGTTTAGAGCTTTATGATGAGCAAATGAGCTTAGTAAAGCTAAAAGAACTTCTTGAAGAGGATGGATCAAATTATGCTAAAACAGCACTATCACAGATTAGACCTTTGATTGATCGTAATCCATTCAGTAACGACAATGTGATTAATTGGAAAGATATTATTCATAGTGAGGGTGAGGTTTATGTAATTCAACTTACCGGGTTCCCTCGGGATGTTCAATTAATCATCACTGAATTTATCCTTTGGGATTTATGGAATTATTCTGTGAGGTACGGTAATAAGAATACACCTATGCCCGTGATTATGGATGAAGCGCAGAATCTTGATCATACCGAAAAATCACCTTCTGCTAGAGTGCTGACAGAAGGAAGAAAATTTGGTTGGTCAGCATGGTATGCGACTCAATTCTTAAAATCACAGTTAGATGCTGATGAATTAGCAAGATTACAAAATTCATCTCAAAAAATTTATTTCTCACCTCCAGAGCAAGAATTATCGCACATTGCAGCTAGCTTATCTAAAGATAATCATGAGAAAAAGCATTGGGAACACAAATTAGCTTCATTAAGAAAAGGGCAATGTATTGTTCATGGTCCTATTCTAAAAGAAAACGGAGAACTATCTCATCCTACAGTGACAGTAGTAGATATTAGTCCACTATCAGAAAGAACGTAAAAAAAACCACCTTTGAGGTGGTTTTTTTTATATGATGCGTAATCTGAAATCTTCCATTGAAGTTTTATTTTCTAAATCGTCTTCTAACTTTCTTAATCCTTTTTCAATAAAGGCTAGCATATGTTTGTGTAAATCGTCATCTGTTAGAGGTGTACTCACTTCATTAATAATTAGATGCTTAAATAATAGAAATTCCTTATCTTTAATAATATTATCCGGTATGGTCCACTTATTCTTTCCGGGAGAGTATTGCTCCGAAACTGGTCCTTCTGAAATTGAGATTCCTTTAGCTAGAGCTATTTTTACAGCCATAGGTCTTTCGCATTCTAAGGAATCTACAACTCTGTCTAATATTTGTTTTCCTTCCTCAGATAATAGCATTCTTCGATTAGACACTATATCACCCTTTTACAAAATTGAAATAACCGTCTCTGATGACAGTATATTTCTTATTTTCATCATAATCTAACATATATTGTTTATAAGAATTCTTTTCCATTAACGTCACATATTCTTGTGTGATTTCTGTATCAGTAGAAAGAATAATAACTTGTTCACTTAGTTCTTTATAGTAATGATTAATTAAATGATTTCTATGATAGCTATCAAGTCGTCCCAGCGGTGTATCAATAACCACAGGTAAAGATAAATCCGATGCTTTTGTCAAGGCCCATATTAGAGCAGAAGCAATCATCTGCATTTCACCCGCTGATCTGTCTTGAATACTAATTTCCTGCATACGATCATTATAAAGGCGAATAGTATACGTATTAATGTCAAATTCTATTTTTCCAAATTCATCTTGTTTTCTAAATAATCGATGTAACATAGTTGAGAATTCTTCTTTAATATATGTTGCTTTCATAGTTATAAGTTCTGAAACATATTGTTCCATTCCTTTAATTATACGCTCTACATGGATGTAGCGTCTTTGCACTTCTTCTAAGTTTTCATCTTGGTTGGATAGTCTACTAAGACTATTTAATAGCTTGGTTTTTTCTTCCAAAGCATTATTTAATCTACGGTTTAAAGCTTTAAATTTAGTGTTGATTTCTCCTGATTTTTCGACTAAAAGATCAATTCTTTCATTTTCTTCTTCGATATTTACTGCTTCTGGTGCATTACGGATATCCGATTCTAATTTATCTAATTCTTGCTGTAACTTTTCGATTTTATTAATTAACTCTACTACTGGATTTTTATCTTTAATAGCAAGATTCATTAAATAACTATAATCATTATTCGATATATCATGTATTTCTTGAAAGTCAGAAGGTACAGTTTGTTGTATATCATTTTCCTTAATCCAGATTTCTTGACCAATGTTTTTTATTTGTTCTAGTTGGTCTTCTGTTAAAGCTGGAGTAATACTTTTGTTAAGTAATTGATCAATGAAACGTCGATAAGGAGATAAAGAAGCATTTTGTAGCACCTTTTTATGGTGAACTTCATTTTCTGCTTTAAGCTGCTTTTTTAACTTAAGGATTTTATCACGTAAAAGAATATTTACTATGTTCTCTTGAAGAAAATCATCAAGTTGTTTGACACACAGGTCGAGTTGGGTGGCTACGCGAGCTTGGTTCTTTACAATGACTTCGCGAGATTTTGAGTTTTGTGAAATTTTCGCATTGCGTTTCTCGTGAGCCTCACTGATCAGTTTTTTATATCGTTGAATATCAGTTAGAAATTTTTGTTTCTTATTTTCCAGTATTGTGATTGTACCTTCCAATTCTTCGGCTTCTCTTTGGACATTATTAAGTTTCGTTCGACTGACGGATTTAGCTAATTTATTTTCAAGAGATGCTTTAAGAGAGCGGAGGTCAATTAATAGATGTTTATAAGCCTCCATGCCCGTTATTTTTTGAATAGCTTCTTTCATTTCATCACTATTTTGTCTTAGAATAATATCCTTAATTTCTTCTCCATCAAAAATAAAGAAAGGTGCAGCGTGATAAGGAATAATTCTATCTATGAATTTATTAAATACCTCGATGTTATCAATACGCGCACGCTTTGGAATGCTTGAACCTTGTTTTTTAACCTCAAGCTCTCTTTCTTCATGCCCCATTCTTTTAGATTGATCAAAATACCATTTAACTTTCAAATTCCATTCTTCACCGGAATCTGTTTCTAAAATTAAAGAAATAGAGCATTCACGTCCACCTTCATTAAAGAAGGAATTATTGATAGTATTAGAAAACAATCTTTTATACTCTACTTGAGAAATTCCTCGTTGGCCGAATAAAATATAAAGAATAGCCTTAAGTATAGTAGTTTTACCGGCTCCATTTAGTCCGCCTAGTAGAATAATATTTTGACTTTTTTCCTCCCGGACTTTCTCCGGTATGTAGAGGTCAATTTCTTGCAGACCATAGTAGGTTTTATAATTGTCGAAAATCAACTTTTTAAGTAACATTAAACCTCACCTTATTAATTATTTTTAGTATGAAAATCGATTAAATCTTGATATTCTTTAGTTCTCACACTTTGACTAACATTTTCATAGGATAATTTTTCTGCTGAACGAATTAATTGGCTAGCTAACTTTAAAGGAATATCATTTTGTTTACAAACCCTTGCTAGTAGCTCAAGCTCTTTTCTTTTAACTTCTTTCATGGAAACCACCTTTGTTTAATATAAAATAACAATCAAAACAGTTATCATTAAAATCTTATCATAATAATTTAGCTTATAATACTACTAAAAAGTAAATATTAGTGACTATTTTATTATATTTGGTATCTAAGGATATTAAATCAAGAGGGGAAAATGGTTATATTGTATGAAATTCCCAATGAGTGAAATTAGGCTTAAAGTTTCCTTTTTAAGGTGAGGAAGTTTCTGTTAGAGGAGGGGTGTGGCTTCCTTCAGGGGTCTGACTATAATATAAACCGCATCATGGGGCTTTCTTCAATCAGAGACGCTAGATTAAAAGTAAACAATTTTGAATTTTACCCTGATATCGAACTTTACGAAGATTTAGAAGAGGACAAATTACTATTTTTTGAAGCTAATGAAAGTGCGCTGCTGCTGATAGAAATAAGTGAAGAACCGCATAATCCCATTTATTATGATGATATAAAAATTGCCGATTCTTTAGAAGAGTTTTTGAAGAAGATGGTGGAGGATGATAGGTACTATATTGATCTAGCATGATACGATATCTGAATAATAGATAAAATAAAGAACCCTAAAAAACCGTTGGCTAAGCTTTTAACCAATGGTTTTTTAGGCAGATATAATTAAGAAGGTTCATTTCTGAAAAGACGAATCATTCATTTTAAGAATATAAATTGCCCTATACTCAAATGAAAAAAATCAGCGATGTAGCACGTTTAAATAATTTAACTGGAAATAAAAGTACTTCAATTTATGTAGTTTACAACGCCGCCAGGAAAATTTTAAACGACAGCAAAAATTTGTTCAATTGAAAACTTATCTACAACAAGAGAGTTGATGCATCAAAAATAAATGAGCATACTTGTCCAGAAACCCTCCAGTAAGTTTTCTACTCTCTATTTATCCCCTTTAAACTGTGTGTCTTTTCTGAAGAAAATTCATAGGATATAGCATCTTATCTGTATTAAGAAAGGGGTTATATCGTGGAGGAAACAAAGCTTACTGGACGAATCGTTACACCTGATGATGCGGAATATGATCAGGCTAGAACAAATAATAATTTAGGTGTACCTAAATTTCCGAGAATAATTGTATTTTGTCAGAATACAAACGATGTAGTAAATGCATTGAAGTGGGTAAAGGAAAATCATGTCTCATTTCGAATAAGAAGCGGCAGGCATAGCTATGAAAATTTTTCACTGGTAAACGGTGGATTAGTGATTGATGTCAGTGAAATGGATAGAATCAAGATCGACAGTAAAAGCATGACAGCGAAAATAGAAGCAGGGGCTAATCTAGGGAAAGTATATAATGAATTATGGAAAAAAGGAACGACTATCCCTGCAGGTACGGAAAGCAGTGTTGGTCTTGTAGGCCTTGTGCTTGGCGGAGGAATTGGCATGTTATCAAGGTTGTTTGGGCTTACCTGTGATAATTTGGTTGAAGTTGAAATGGTCATCGTAAATGAACAGAGAGAAGTTGAACTCATTAAGGCAAATAAAAATCGCAACAGTGATCTCTTTTGGGCTTGTTGTGGAGGCGGGGGCGGAAACTTTGGTATTGTTACGTCTCTTACATTCAAGGTGCAGCCTGTCTCAAAGGTGTCAATCTTTTCAATTACATGGGAATGGGAAGATTTTGAAGCTGCTTTTGATGCATGGCAGCACTGGGCCACAAATACCGATAAGCGCTTAACTTCGGAGATTGAGTTAAAGTCGAAAGAAGCGAATCAGATTATTGCTCAAGGTGAGTTTGTTGGTTCATCATTCAAGTTAAAGGAGCTTCTGCAGCCTTTAATAGATGTTGGGTGTCCTAAAAAAGTAGTAATAAAGGAAGTTTCATATATTGAAGCTGTACAATTTTTTGACGATCCGAGCGGAAACCAACCCGCCCCTCGAAAAAGGTCAGGTTCTTTTCTTAATAAACCTTTTCCAAAAGACGCTATTTTAACAATGAAGCATTTTTTAGAAAATGCTCCGAATGAAAAATCTAGTATTTGGCACCAGTCTCTTGGGGGAGCAGTGGAAGAAGTTGCCTCTAATGAAACGGCCTTCTATTATAGAGATGCTGTTATCGCACAGGAGTACCTTGCTACATGGAGCCATCCTTCAGAAGAGCGAGCAAACATTCGATGGATTGAAGAGTTAAGAAATGCTTTATCGAGATATACAACTGGAGATTATGTGAACTGGCCGGACCGGCTCATCAGAGATTGGCCAACGGCGTATTATGGAGAGAATTTTAAAAAGCTTCGAGAAGTGAAACGAGCATATGATCCATGTAATCTATTTCATTTCCCTCAAAGCATCCCGCCGTTTATTAACTGGTTTTAAAGATCATCTTTCAAGTGGTAGATGCAAATAATACCCACCTTAAATGAGGTGGTTTTTTGTGTACATTGCCTTTTCCTGAGAGCGTGAAAAAGGAAGCAAACAGTGGTAAGCAGTTATTTTATCAATAGATGGCTACGTTATACGGAGAAACATACACAAATTTCATAAACATTGACATTCCCTTCCAAACCGCATACAATAGCTACTAATAAAAGCACACAAATTCGTTGAAGAGAATCAGTACGCTGCAAGTTTGTTCCACAGAGAGCTGGTGATAGCTGAAAGCCAGTGTTCAAGCTGCAGGGGAATATCCTCTCTGAGAAGTCAAACTGAACGATAAGTAAGTTTGAACGGTAGTCTACCGTTAAAAAGAACGCGTATGATTGTACGTTGCTGAGTGCTATTGATGAACGGATCAATAGAAGCCAGGGTGGTACCGCGGTTAAAACCCGTCCCTAGTCATAGGGACGGGTTTCTTTGTGTGCTTTTAACTTTAAAAGGAGTGGTATCACATGAAAGAAGTGAATGTAAGGGAGTCTTCGCAAGAGCGCGAAAAGCGTATCCAGCAGCAGTGGCAAAAGAGAAATGTGTTTCAGCAGTCGGTTCAAAACAGGGAAGGGCATCCGTCATTTGTATTTTATGAAGGGCCTCCTACAGCAAACGGTTTGCCTCACGTGGGGCACGCGCTAGGCCGGACCATTAAAGACGTGGTGGCTCGTTATAAGACGATGGCGGGGCATCAAGTAATTCGAAAAGCAGGCTGGGATACGCACGGACTGCCGGTAGAGCTCGGTGTCGAAAAGCAGCTCGGAATTTCAGGGAAGCATGACATTGAAAAATACGGCGTAGAAGCTTTTATCAACAAGTGTAAGGAAAGTGTGTTTGTGTATGAAAAGCAGTGGCGCACGTTCACGGAGCAGCTTGGCTATTGGGTTGATATGGAAGACCCTTACATCACCTTGGAGAATTCATATATTGAAAGCGTATGGAACGTGCTTGGCACGATTCATGAAAAAGGACTTCTTTATAAAGGCCACCGCGTATCACCTTACTGCCCGAGCTGTCAAACGTCGCTGAGTTCACATGAAGTAGCGCAAGGGTATAAAGATGTAAAAGATTTAACGGTAACGGTGAAATTTAAAGTGAAAAACCGCGATAATGAGTATTTTTTAGGGTGGACGACAACACCTTGGACGCTTCCGTCAAACGTGGCGCTTGCGGTGCATGAAGAGATGAACTACGTTCGCGCTGAGCAAGGCGACAGCGTGTATATAGTGGCAGAAGCGCTCGCAGACAAAGTGTTAAAAGGAGAATATAGCGTTTTATCTCAACATAAAGGAAATGAGTTAAAAGGGATGTCGTATGAGCCGCCGTTTAATTTTGTGAAAGTGGAAAAAGGGCATGAAGTCGTAACGGCTGATTACGTAACGGATCAAAGCGGAACGGGTGTTGTTCATTTAGCACCTGCATATGGTGAAGATGATTACAGAGTCGTAAAAGAAAACGGCTTTTCGTTTGTGAACGTAGTGGATGAAAAAGGACAGTACACGTCTGAAGTGCCGCCTTTTCAAGGACGTTTCGTGAAAGACTGCGACGTTGATATCGTTCGTCATTTAGCAAATGAAGGCGTGCTGTATCATAAAGAAAAGCATGAGCACAGCTATCCGTTTTGCTGGCGATGCGACTCGCCGCTTCTTTATTACGCAAATGAAAGCTGGTTTATCCAAACGACGGCGTTGAAGGAACAGTTTTTGAAAAACAATGAAAGCGTGACGTGGTACCCGGATCATATCAAGCACGGCCGCTTTGGCAACTTTTTAGAAAATATGGTGGACTGGAACATCAGCAGAAAGCGCTACTGGGGAACACCGCTGAACGTATGGGAATGCGGAGCATGTCAGCATCAAGTAGCGCCAAAAAGCATCAAAGAGCTTCAGAAACATGCGTCTCATTCCGTGGATGACAGCATTGAACTTCATAAGCCGTATGTAGATGACGTGCAGCTAACGTGTCCGGTCTGCAGCGGAGAAATGAAGCGAACGCCCGAAGTGATTGACGTTTGGTTTGACAGCGGCTCGATGCCGTTTGCGCAGTATCACTATCCGTTTGAAAATAATGAACTGTTCCAAAAACAGTTTCCAGCAGACGTTATCGCAGAAGGAATTGATCAAACGCGCGGCTGGTTTTACAGCTTGATGGCAGTTTCAACGCTGTTTACAGGAAAAGCACCTTATAAGCGCGTTTTGTCTCTTGGCCACGTCTTAGATGAAAACGGTCAAAAGATGTCTAAAAGTAAAGGAAATGCGCTGGACCCTGTTGATCTTATTCATACATTTGGTGCTGATGCGCTTAGATGGGCGCTTTTAGCAGACAGTGCACCTTGGAATCCGAAGAAATTTTCAGAGCGCGTCGTGCAAGAAGCGAAGTCAAAAGTGATTGATACGCTTGTGAACGTGTACGGCTTTTACGTGTTATACGCCAAGCTTGACGGCTATGACCCGAAGCAAACGTATGAATTGAAAAAAACAAAATTGGATGAGTGGATTCTTTCGCGTTTACACAGCACGGTCAAGCGCGTCACAGCACATCTTGAAGATTACGGATTTACAAGTGCCGCTCGTGAAATCGCGGCATTTATTGAAGAGCTAAGCAACTGGTATGTACGACGTTCTCGCGATCGCTTTTGGTCAGAAGGGATGCACGGAGAAAAAGCAGCGGCTTACGATACGCTTCATGAAGTGTTAGTGACGCTTAGTCAGCTGTTGGCACCGTTTACGCCGTTTGTTGCGGATGATGTTCATGAAAATCTCACAGGGAAAAGCGTTCATTTAGCAGACTATCCTGTTTGTGATCAAACGAAAGTGAACGAAAAGCTGGAAAAAGAAATGGCAGCGGTGCTTCAAGTAGTGGAACTAGGCCGAAGCATCCGAAATACGCATTCGTTAAAAGTAAAGCAGCCTCTGCAAAGTCTTTCGCTTGTGGTAACGGAAGAAGATGTAGAGTGGAAAGCATATCGTGATGTCATCAAAGATGAGCTTAATGTAAAGAACTTTAACGTGGAGCAAGACGACGACAAACTTGTTTCATACGTATTAAAACTGGATTTTAAACAGGCTGGACCAAAGTTTGGGAAACAAGTTAATGAGGTCAACCAAGCGCTGAAAAACCTTTCAGAAGAGAAAGGGAAAGAGTTTGTTGAACAAGGCAAGCTAAGTGTTACGCTTGCTTCAGGAGAAAACCTAACGCTTGAAACGGCAGACGTACTTGTTGAAAAAGTGCCAAAAGAAGGTTTTGCAGTTGCATCAAACGGCACGTACACTGCGGTGTTGGATACGGCGTTAACCGAAGAACTCGTGCAGGAAAGAGTCGCTCGTGAAGTAATTCGAGCGGTTCAAGATTACCGCAAAAAGCTGGATTTACCCGTGAATTTACGTATTGATTTGGAGCTTAGCGGAGACGAAGAAGTGAAGGAAGCCGTCGCGAAGTTTGAAACGCTGCTTCAAGAAAATCTTTTGCTGCACAGTCTCAGTGTGAAAGAAGCCATCGAAAATGGAGAGACGGTAAAAGTCGGAACAAAGCAAGTTACGCTTCGCGTTTTAAATCAGAGCTGATAAAAAGCACTTACCTCATAGCAGGTAAGTGCTTTTTTACCTTTAATCAAACTGTCCGAGAACATTTTTAAGACTCGGCCAAACGATTTCAAAAGGAGCCGCTAACACATGCTCTTTTCCGTTTTCATCTTTAAAGTGCTGAACAAAACGGTACTTTCCTACTTTGTAGTTAGGAGTTGCGATATCTAGTTTGAGTGATTTCCCTGGCTTCAGCATGACAGTTTTATCAGGGAACTCTAATCCGTTTAGAACAACTTTGTACCACTTGCCGTCTTTTAAGTGATCCGCCGTATTTTCGTAAGGAATCGTTAAGGTATGCGTCGAATTGTTTTGAATAACAAAAAAGCCAAACTGCGTTTTATCGTATTTTTTACTGACAGCAGATAGCGTAATAGTTCTCCCATCAATGCTTATGGAAGAAGGAATGTTTTTTTCTTGTTTGGGTCCTAGTTCCATTTTTTGACCGTTATAATCGATATAGCCAAAGATACAAAACAAGATAATAAAAATGCCTAGTATTAGTAAAAGTGTTCGTACTATTTTCAAAAGCTTTGCACCACCTTTTTATCACTCTTCCATTATACGGAAAAATTCTCGTTTGAAATAGTATGAATTTACATTTCCTATATCACTTTTTTGAAAGGAATGATTGAATTGAGACAAATTATAGCCATGGGCGGCGGAGGTTTTTCGATGGAGCCGGATAACTTGCTTCTGGATCAATACATACTTTCACAAGCTCATATAGATGTGCCGAAAACCTGTTTTATCCCTACAGCCAGCGGAGATGCCGATAATTATATAGAAAGGTTTTATGAAGCGTTTGAGGAGTTGGTATGTACACCGTCTCATTTATCGCTGTTTTCACCAAACTTTATAGATTTAAAAGCATATGTGCTGCAGCACGATATTTTGTATGTAGGCGGCGGTAATACAAGGAAGAATATGCTTTCTTTATGGAAAGAGTGGGGACTGGATACGATTTTAAAAAAGGCTTATGAAAAAGGAGTGATCTTAGCAGGAATAAGCGCAGGTTCGATTTGCTGGTTTGAAGAAGGCGTCACTGATTCAATGAACAATAAACTGTCTAAAATCGACTGTTTAGGATTTTTAACGGGAAGTAACTGTCCTCACTACGATGGAGAAAGCAATCGAAGACCGTCGTATCGTGAGTTAATTGCAAGCGGGGAAACGAAAGAAGGCTATGCTGTAGATGATGGAGTTGCGCTGCATTTTAAAAATGAGAAGCTATCCGCATCAGTTAGCTCAAGACCAACAGCAAAAGCATATGCTGTTGGTCGAAAAGAGGAAGAAGTAGTTGAACGTGAGCTTCCGGTGACCTATTTGGGTGATCGCAAGCAATAAATGGCTGCTTTCCATGTTTCTCTGTATAAAATGGAGCTTATTCGTACATACATAAGCAGAGATTCTATCTAGGAGGGTACTTCAGTGAGCTATAAACAATACTGGGGAAACATACATGAACAAAGCGATAAGCTGCAGAAGTTATTATCGTCGTATTGGCATCAGTATTCAGATTTTGGAAACTGGCAGTTTTGGGTGGTGCTTGCTTCGCTCGTTCTTCCTCTTGTGTTGTTGTATTTTACCGTAGACCGGACGCGGATCTTTGAGGTGTTTTTCTTCGGTTATACAGTTCACGTGCTTTGGGCATATACGGATACTGCACTTGGAAGAACCGGTTATTTAACACACACGTTTTTCTTAACGCCGCAGCTTCCAAACGCAACGAATATTACCGCTTCTATTTTGCCGGTAGGCTTTCTGCTGCTTTATCAATATTGTACGAATCACCAAAAGAATTTTTATCTGTATACGATTCTGCTGAGCGCTGTTTTTTCATTTGGACTGGCGCCCCTTGAACACCATTTTAAATTTATTGATTCAGGAAAAGGAATGAGCTTATTTTATATTTTTCTGATTGATATCGGAATAACGTTAGTAGCGTATTGGTTCACAAGGCTTCTTGTAAAAGCAAAAGCCGCAGCCTATCGTAAAGTGGAAAAAGAACGTTGAAAAAATGTTTGAAGGTTATTAGTTAGGGGTATACATGTATTTAAGATAAATTGAGGTGAAAAAATTGTATTACTACCGCATTTCAGAAGGGCAAGATGAAACGTACTCTGAGACAATTGTTGTTCATGAAGAACAGTTTGATCAAGGTACGTTTGAAAAAATGGTGAAAGAAGCGATGGTCGATAAGCCTGGCAAAATTGATCAAGTGGACATTGTGAAATATTTAATTGGACATTATCATTTCCAAGTTGCATATATTGAAGCAGCCTTTCATAGTACATATACAGACTAATAATGTTATGTATTCAACAAAAAAAACCGTTGCGTTGGCAGCGGTTTTTTTGTTTCTACCAGTACCGATAGTGATAGGGGCTTTGAGGGTGATAGTAGGGATTCTGAGGCGGAGGATACGTACAAGGAGACGTGTGATGGTAGGCTGGACCAGCTTGTTTTTCCTTTTTATAGTGTTCTTTTTCTCTACATTCGTCCGTTGCTCCAATCACGATGGTTTGATTTTTTAACGGAGCCAGCGTTTTCTTTAGTTGCTCTGGATCTAAGCAGTACGTGTGAGCAAGGACTTCAATAGGCGTTTTATTTAAAATGTCCGATCCAAAAATATATTCCGGGTAAGGGGCGTCAAAAATGGCAAGTAAATGCGTATTGTCTTCAGACGCAATTTCCCAGTGCCACCAGCCTTGAGGGATATTGGCTACTTGACCGGGAGTAATCGGAATATTTGTGACTTCGTTGTTAAACGGATTGATTAATGAAACGACGGCCGAGCCTGCAATGCAGTAGACAAGCTCAGCGGCATTTTGGTGATAGTGCGGTTCGACTACGCGGCTTTTGCTTAAGTAAATATCGAGTAATGAGACGTTTCCTAATGTGTTGAGCACATCCCGGCCTAATCGGTTAATGTAATTTTGATCGTTTCGCGTATTAAGTCTGTTTTTATTCACATCAGAAAAGTATTGCACGTTTGGATTATTGTAATTCATATAGGACGTTGACAAGGGTCTTCAGCTCCGATCCTTGAATTTTTTATGATGCTGTATCGTATGTGAAGAGTTTTATTTCGTGACAGAAGCCTAGGAGGATATGTAGGTAAGGCCTATTTTTGATAACGTGTACAATCATTTGTCCACTGATTTTCATACACTGTAACAGGTTCTTTTTTTATAGAGCCATGATCAATGTCAGACGCATACGACAGATCATTTTAAGGAAAGTGAGTTGCAGAGCTGTTGCTTGATCAATATGAAAAAATAACTAGTACGTATGAAAAGCTGGATGAACTTCAGCTGCCGTTTGATAAGCCCATTTTAGTAGGAGTCGAGTGGAACGGAGTGCTGTTTGAGTTTTTAGTAAGGCTGAAAAAAGAGTCTTCTCATTTGCTTGTGTTTGGTTCAGGAGGAGGCGCAAGTCAAGAAATGCCGGCAGGTCCTCCATATTTTCAGCGCCATTCGTGGATGAATGAATTCCAAGATTCAATTATTTATTATAACGATCCTACGCTTTATTTAGGAAAGGTGTCGCTTGCGTGGGGGCAAGGGACAAGCGACCGTTTTTATTTAAAAGACATTGCGGTTTTAATTGAAAAGTTCATGAAAAAAGTGCAGATAAATTCGTCTAACGTGCTGTTTTACGGATCTTCGGGCGGCGGCTTTATGTCAATGTTTTTAGCGGGGTACGTAAAAGGAGCAAAAGCGCTTGTCAACAATCCGCAGACGTGCTTGACCAAGTGGCTGAAAACGCCGGTTCGGCAAGTGTTTAATTTATCTTATCCAAACCTAACAGAAGATGAAGTGATAGCCTCATACGGTGAGCGAATTAACGTAGTGAAGTTTTTTCGCCATATTAACTATGTGCCAAAAGTGTATTACTTGCAAAACGGGGCGTTTGAATACGATATGAACAATCACTTGCTGCCGTTTTTAACGGATTTGCAGGATATGCCAGACGACTGTGAGATTAATAATATAAAAGTGGAGCTCTATTATAACCCAAAGCTGAAGCATGCAGCTGTTAGTAAGCAAGAAACGATTGACTATGTGAATATGGCGAAGAAGATATAAGAAAAAAGGCAAGAGTTTATCTTTTAAGAAGCTGTTGCTTTTTTATGTCGAATTTTCTAACTCAATAGATACAAGTAGGAAGTTATGTTGCTTTTTCTTTTGAATATGATAGTGAAGATGAGGTGTAAGGAGGGAAAGTATGGCCGATCAAGATGAGAGAAAAAGATACTTGATGGAAGTTCAGACCTGGCTTGAACAAGTATGTGATCCTGTATTTGAAGAAGCCATTACAGAAGTAGATATAACGTCATATATAACGCGCACGCAAGAAGATGTTCTTGAATATTTAAGCGAAGAAGATGTCAACGAATATACGTTAGAAGAAATCAATAATGCAGTACGGCATATTGATAAAGTTTTAAAAGAGCGGCTTGGAGACGACGGCAGGGAGCGAGAATCGATAGCGCCAGGACAGCATGAGCTGCCGCCGCTTGGCTATAGCTATTCAGCTCTTGAACCGTATATTAACCGAGAGATCATGCGTCTTCATCACAGCAAGCATCATCAAAGCTATGTAGATGGATTAAATAAAGCAGAGCTCATGCTGCAGCAAGCCCGTAACACAAACAAATTTGACCTCATAAAACATTGGGAACGGGAAGCTTCTTTTCATGGCTCAGGTCATTATTTGCATACAATTTTTTGGGAAATTATGAGCCCAGAAGGAGGAGGGAGGCCGAGACGACAGCTGCTGCAGCAGCTTCAAAAAGACTTTGGCAGCTATGAGAAATTTATGATGCACTTTTCTCAAGCTGCAAAAAAAGTGGAAGGTGTGGGCTGGGCTATCTTAGTATGGTCGCCTCGTTCGCGAAAGCTTGAAGTCTTACAGGCTGAGCGCCATCAGCTTCTCACGCAGTGGGATACGATTCCGCTGCTCGTATTAGACGTATGGGAACACGCCTACTATTTGCAGTACAAAAATGAACGTGATCCGTACGTTGATAATTGGTGGAAAATAGTTTACTGGCCCAATGTAGAAAAAAGGTTTGAGGCAGCTAAAATGCTTCAGTGGCAGCCATATTAACAAGGAATGCAGGCATCTTAATTTCAAATAAAAAGGCTATGAAAAAAGCATTTTAGTTGGAGAAAGATCCGAACGGTGAATTGAGATTCTTGATGGAGAATCCAACTCGTTCGGATTTTTTATTGTTATGGCGATCATGTATGTATGCGTTTCTAGCAGTTGATTGGAGAGCAAGACGAAGACTCCTGCGGAAATAGTGGAATAGATGAGACCCCGCAGGAGCGCAAGCGACGAGGAGGCTCATCGGCCACCCGAGGAAAGCGAAGTCTTGCACGGAAATCAACTGCGGTGTACAAAGTGATTTATATTAAGATCCTTTAACGCATTTATTAATTTTAAATAAACTATGTTCTAAATAACTAATATAAAAATAAAGTGTAAGCCTCTAGAACCAGTTAAATGTTACAAATGAAATAATCCAATATAAATGTGTGTAAAAGCACCTTTATATGCCTAAATATGTATGTTTTTGAAATGTTAAGGTGATTAATTCACTAGTTTAAAAGGAAGAATTTTTATTTTTACTGTAACTAAACTATCAAACTATTGACATGTTACTGAAATATAACTGTAATATTCATGTGTTATTTTTTATGTATTGGTAGATAAAGGGGAAATCAATTACATGAAAAAGACAATGATTACGTTCAGTTTAGTTCTAATGTCACTGTTCGGAGTGGCAAGTGGTGCATCAGCTGCAACAAATACATATACAGTAAAAAGCGGAGATTCGCTATATAAAATTGCAAAGACATATAAAGTATCGGTTAGTCAGCTGAAACAGTGGAATAACTTAAAGTCAGACAGCATTCATCCGAAACAAGTATTAAAAGTATCACAAGTAAAATCAAGCACGCCTGCTAAAGCAGCGCCTGCGAAGTCTTCAAACGTTGTGAAAGAATTTAAAGTAACAGCAACAGCGTACACAGCGAACTGCAAAGGCTGCAGCGGAAAAACGGCGATTGGAATCGATTTGAAAAAGAATCCAAATCAAAAAGTTATTTCTGTCGATCCAAAAGTGATTAAGCTTGGTTCAAAAGTATACGTAGAAGGTTATGGCACGGCAATCGCAGCTGATACAGGAGGCGCGATTAAAGGAAATAAAATTGATGTTCTTCTTCCTTCTCAAAAAGAAGCGTTAAAATGGGGAAGAAAAACAGTAAAAGTTCAAATCTTAAAATAAGTATTTCTTAAGAGAATGAGAGCCTTCGTTGAAGGGCTCTCATTTTTTTCTTCATTAAAGGGTATGCTACTTTATATATACTGATGGAAAAGTTTTACGAAAATGATCATATTTGTTGACAAATATTTCGGAAACAGATATATTTATCCGGTATATAATTAAGTTCATTAAATATTCGTGACATAAATTAATAGAATGAACACATAAACTATATTCTTAACCTGTTTGTCATCTGAAGATTTACATACAGATAATTTTAAAGGGAAAGGTCTTGTTAAAATGAATACACAAACACAACAGTCCGATCAAGCCCGAACTCGGTCTATTTTTGGCGTAATGATAATGGGAGCGCTCGTAGCTTTTTTAAATCAAACGCTGATTAACATTGCGCTTCCGCAAATGATGGATCATTTCCATGTAACGGCGGCTACGGGTAACTGGTTAACAACCATCTTTATGTTAGTAAACGGAATTGTTATTCCAATTACAGCATTTTTAATGAATCGATTTACGACAAGGCAGCTGTATATTACAGCAATGGGGCTGTTTACAGTAGGAACACTGCTTTGCGGTATTGCACCGACATTTTCTGTTATTTTAGTGGGACGCGTCGTGCAAGCAGCAGGAGCAGGGATTTTATTTCCGTTAATTACCAACGTTATTTTTACGTTATTCCCGCCTGACCGACGTGGTTTTGCGATGGGGATTTTTGGCGTAGCGATGAACTTCGCACCGGCAGTAGGGCCGACGCTTTCTGGTTTAATAGTTGAGCACTACTCATGGCGCGTTTTATTCTTTATGATGTTTCCAATTGCACTTATCAACGTAATTGCGGCAATTATTTTAGTGAAAAACGTGACGGAAACAAGCCGACCGAAGCTAGACGTGCTTGGCGTTATTTTATCAACAGTTGGATTTGGCGGCTTGCTTTATGCGTTCGCTACGGGCGGTACAAAGGGCTGGACCAGCACCGAAGTGTTAGCCATGTTCATTGTAGGCGGTATTTCAATTCTGTTCTTTATTTTCCGTCAGTTAAAAATTGATCAGCCGCTTCTTGAATTCCGTATTTTCCGTTACCGTATGTTCACGCTGACAACAATCATTAACGTAATTGTGACAATGGCAATGTTTTCAGGTATGATTTTAATGCCGATTTATATGCAAAACGTACGCGGCTTTTCACCGTTTCTTTCAGGCCTGCTGTTACTGCCAGGGGGAATTGTAATGGGGATTATGTCTCCGATTACAGGACGGCTGTTTGATAAGTTCGGCGCAAGATGGCTTGCTGTTATTGGTTTAGCAATTACCGTTGTGACAACATATGAACTAACAAAACTTGAAACAACCACAACATTTATGTATGTCATGATTGTCTATACTGTTCGTATGTTTGGGATGTCACTGCTTATGATGCCGATCTTTACAGCTGGATTAAATGAGCTTGCGCTTAGCTTAAATAAATACGGTACCGCGATGGTTAATACGCTTCGAATGGTTGCCGGAGCTGTAGGAATGGCGTTCTTTGTATCCATTATGATGAATCAAGGTGAAAAACACGTGAAAAATATCGTAACGAATCAGCAAATTTCGCCAACAGATAAAGGCAGTATGGCTGAAGCTGTGAATCAAGGTACAGCAATGGGTATTAACGATGCGTTTATGATCGCAACGATTTTAAGTGTGATCGCGTTTGTTTTAGCCTTCTTTATTCGTAAAACATCACCAAAAGAAGATACCATTACAAATCGTGTAAAAAAAGCAAGCTAATAACAAATCCGTGCCTTTTGGTACGGATTTTTTTATGAGTTAAATTTGTCTTTTTTATAGTCAATGTAAAGGGATCCGTCGGACTGGACCTCAGCATAAAAGACGTCATCAATTGAGTTGACTCCCGCTTTTTCTAGCTGTTTATGCAGCCAGTTGTTATCTACGTGCAGGTCCTTCAAGGCATCTTCATTCGCTTTTCCATCGTAAATAACGCCCGTTGAAGTGGGAAATAAAAGCGTTTTTGACCACGAGTTCGGCTTTTTATCTTGTTTTTGCATAACGGAAAGGTTTCCGTTGATTTCTAATATGGCGTATTCGACATCTTTTATGGAAAATACGTTTTGCTGCCTCAGCATGCCTAAAAGAGATTCAATATCTAGCCGGACTTGTTTTAATGCCTTTTCCATCACTTTCCCTTGCTTAATCACAATTTTAGGCTCACCGGTAATAAGATGCCGCGCTTTTTTCGATTTCATTCCAAGATAGCCCATAGCGATCGTTAAAAATGTCCATCCTAGCAGAGAATACACTCCTTTATCAATTTCTACTCGCTTATCAGTGGAGAGGGAAGAAGCGATATTACCAATCGTAATCGCCGTAATGAATGTAAACACATTTAACTGGCTGATTTCTGTTTTTCCCATGAGCCGCGTTAAAAGAAGCAGCACAAAAAATGAACAGGCGATTCGAAACGTCGATTCAGCATAGCCCATACATTTCACCCTTCCTTCATTTCATTGTTTTATGTTGTGAAAAAATAGAAATTTTATGCAGTTGAAAAGATAAATTCCATGCTTCTTTCCCACTAGCTTTTGCTTTTGCGCTACAATAAAGAAGCAGCGTGTTTGACTAGACAAAAGAAGGTGAAAAGATGAAACCATTTAAAGCATCCGCATTATTAGATGTCATCAGTGAATTGTTCTCCGATGAAGCGTCGATTGCCGTTTCAGATCTAGAAACGTACGTGTATTACCGAGCAAGCAAACGAATTAATTTAAAAATCAGCCCTGGAGATCAAATAAAAAAAGGAACGATTACATATAAAGCATTAGAACGAAAGCAAAAAGTATCGGAATTTATTCACCGAGACGTATTTGGCACACCTTACTACGGCATGGCCGTGCCTTTCTTAGACGAAGGAGAAGTACAAGGATGCGTGACGGCGATTTTTCCCGCGTTAACGAGCGGAAAGTCAGTTGTGACGTTAAAGGTGAACGAGGGATGGATACCGGTTCCTTTCTCAAAAATCATCTACGTAGAAGCGCGTGACCGAAAAACCTATGTGTACGCCCAGAAGTATACAGGTACGCATAAATACACGTTAAATGAATTTGATTATGTGCTTCCAAAAGAAGAGTTTGTGCGCTGTCATCGTTCCTTTATCGTCAATGTGACGCAAATTCAAGAAATTTACCCTGATACACATTCAACCTTTCTGTTAGTGATGAATAACGGAGAAAAAATTCCGGTCAGTCAGTCGTACGCCAGTTATTTTCGAAAGCTGCTTGGGTTTTAACCGTCATTTAGCTTAATTATCATCAAATATGCTGTTTTGTCGCTATTTTTGTCCATTTCATTCCAAAAACTCTTGTGGACGCTCCCTTTACAGTAAAATGGTAAAAAGAGAAAAAACAAGGAGTGAACAGAATGGAAAACGTTTGCAGTCGAATTAAGCATGAAGCACTACAGAATCGCGTTGTCTCTGCTGAAGAAGCAGCGTCTTGGATTCAAGATGGAATGACTCTTGGTCTAAGCGGTTTTACACGCGCGGGGGATGTCAAAGCTGTACCGTTTGCGCTAGCGAAACGAGCGGAAATAGAACCGATAAAAGTAAGCGTATATACCGGTGCTTCACTTGGATCAGATGTGGATAAGCTATTTGCAGAAAAAGGCATGTTAAACAAACGCCTGCCGTTTCAAGCGGACCCGACCATGCGTAAAAAAATTAATGAAGGTGAATTTCAGTTTATTGACCAGCATTTATCGCATACTTCTGAATGGGTGCGTTCAGGCGTGTTAGATTCAATCGATTTCGCTATTTTGGAAGCGGTTTCTATCACAGATGACGGAATGATGATTCCAACAACGTCAATTGGCAATTCGATGGTGTTTGCCGAGCATGCAAAATCGATTATTATTGAAATTAACACAGCGCAGCCAGAGCTGTTAGAAGGTATTCACGATCTGTATGATCCAGGCGTTCAAGGACAGCGAGATGTGATCCCTTTAAAAAAATCTGATGATCGTATTGGTTCGTTAGGTATACCAATTGATTTAGATAAAGTAAAGGGTATTGTATTTACAAATCAGTTAGATTCACCGTCTACGATTGTAGCACCTGACGAAGAAACGGTTGTGATGGCTCAAAATTTGATTTCATTTTTACGCCAAGAAATTAAAGAAGGGCGATTAACCGAATCGCTTGCTCCTTTACAATCTGGAATTGGTTCCGTGGCAAATGCCGTTTTCCACGGTTTGTTAGATTCAGAGTTTCATGATTTAGAGGTGTATTCAGAAGTATTGCAAGATGCTGTGTTTGATTTATTTGACGCAGGAAAAGTTACGTTTGCTTCCTGCTGCTCAATTACGCTTTCAGCGGATAAAATGAAACAAGTTTTCTCTAATTTTGAAGCCTATCGAGATAAGCTCATTCTTCGCCCGCAGGAAATTTCAAACCATCCCGAAATCATTCGTCGCTTAGGCCTGATTTCTATTAACACTGCGCTAGAGCTAGACATTTACGGAAACGTCAATTCCACGCATGTGATGGGAACAAAAATGATGAATGGCATCGGAGGCTCAGGAGATTTTGCCCGAAATGCGCGTCTCGGTATTTTTGTAACAAAATCCATTGCTAAAAACGGTGATATTTCAAGCATAGTGCCGTTTGTTTCGCACGTTGATCATACGGAACACGATGTGGATGTGATTGTAACAGAGCAAGGATATGCGGACTTACGCGGACTCGCTCCAAGAGAACGGGCAAAATGCATTATTGAAAATTGTGCCCACCCAATGTATCGCGATCAGCTTATGGCGTATTACGAAGAAGCGCTCACGCGAGGCGGACAAACACCGCACGTTCTTGAAAAAGCCTTTTCTTTTCATACGTCTTATCAAAAAAATGGAACGATGCGAGAAGTTGTAACGCAAACAAATTGAAAAAACGCTTTGTCTCCTTATGAGACAAAGCGTTTTTTGCTGAGTAAGAAACTTGTGTTTGTTATCTCGTTGAATTACGATGAAAGGGAATACATAAAGAAAACGAGGTAACTTATCTATGAAAGCATTAGTATTTGAAAGATTTGGAGGACCTGACGTTCTGCACTATCAAGATATACCGAATCCCTCTATTGGACCAACAGATGTACTAGTAAGAACAAAAGCAATTGGACTTAATTTTGCGGATGTGTACCGAAGAAAAGGGAACTACCACTTAACGGGTACACCTCCGTATATTTTAGGATATGAAGGAGCAGGTGTGGTAGAAGAAGTAGGAGCAGAAGTAAGTCATGTTAACGTAGGAGACCGTATTGCGTTTGCTGACGTTCCTTTTGCAAATGCAGAGCTTGTTGCCGTGCCACAAGATAAAATCATTGCCGTACCTGATGATATTTCGTTTGACGCAGCTGCTTCTGTGCTTTTACAAGGGTTAACGGCTCACTATTTAACACAAGACAGCTACAGCATTCAGCCCGGCGATTATGTACTTGTTCACGCAGCTGCTGGAGGCGTAGGTCAGCTTTTAGTTCAAATTGCCAAGCTATTAGGCGGACAGGTCATTGGCTTAACGTCATCTTCTGAAAAAGCAAAAGCAGCGGCTCAGGCAGGCGCTGACTATGTCTTTTTATACGAAGATAACTGGGTGGAACAAGTGAAAGAAGTAACGAAGCGAGGCGCAGATGTTGCCTATGAATCTGTAGGAGTTACGCTAGAAAAAAGCTTTGAAGCCGTAAAAACAGGCGGAACCGTGGTATTTTACGGAATGGCAGGAGGCGATCCGGCCCCGGTCGACCCACGTATGCTGATGGATACCTCTAAAACGCTTACAGGCGGAGACTTATGGAACGTGCTTGTGTCATATGAAGAACGTAAAGTACGTTCACAGCAGTTGTTTGAGTGGATCAGTAAAGGTCAGCTTGTGTTAACTGATCCCGTGGTGTTCGATTTAAAAGACGGAGCAAAAGCACATGAGCTGCTTGAAAGCCGGAAAAGTACAGGGAAAATTTTGTTAAGACCGTAAAAGAAAGGCCCTTTAGTCAAGGGCTTTTTTCCGTTAGTAAAGGAGAAACTAAGGAGCTGTCTAATATATATAGTAGATAAGTAGAGTGAAAGAGGTGAAGGTAGATGAAACATGCATTGATTACAGCGGGTCATAAAGGTATCGGCAAGAAGGTAACAGAACAGTTTTTAAAAAAGCAGTATTCCGTTACCGTCCATTTTCGAAGTGATAAAAATAAAGTGCGAGAACTGCAAGAAGAATGGCATCAATATAAAGACAACGTACAGTTCGTAGAAGGAAATATAACGAATAAAGCAGATATTGAACACGTCGTTGCGCAGGCTATGGAGCGATTTGGACGTATTGATGTCTTAATTAATAATGCAGGTCCGTATGTGTTTGAAAGAAAAAAATTAATAGAGTACACAGACAGTGAATGGTATGAAATGCTGGAAGGGAATTTAAGCTCCGTTTTTCATTTTGTCAAAGCGGTTGTTCCTATTATGAAAAAGCAGCAGTTTGGAAGGATTATTACATACGGTTTTCAAGATGTAGAGCACACCCCTGGATGGATGTACCGCGCGGCTTTTAGTGCCGCTAAGTCAGGGCTAGCTTCTCTGACCAAATCGCTTGCTCTAGAAGTAGCCGAATACGGGATTACGGTCAATATGGTCTGTCCCGGAGATATTGTAGGGGACATGAAAGAAAGTGATATTATAAAAGCAAGATTACTAGAAGACAAGGAAACGCCTGTGGGCCGATCAGGTACGGGAGAAGACATTGCGCGTATTATTGAGTTTCTTTGTGATGAAAACTCAGATATGATTACAGGCAGCATTATATCCGCTTCGGGCGGAGTAGACGTTGTTCATAAAAGTAAAAAAACAAGCCCCTGACATTGATGCAGGGGCTTGTACGTTACAACAGCGATTCTCCGCCGTCGATAAACATTTCACTTCCGGTAATATGTTTGGACGCGTCAGAAGCTAAAAAGAAGATTAAATCTGCTACTTCTTCGGGCTTAGCTGAGCGTTTAGCAAGCGGCTGATTGCCATTTGGATATTCAATTGGAATAGCGACTTCTTTTAATTTGTCTTCTTGACGGAATGTATTGCTTTCAATATTTGTATCAACTGCTCCTGGACAAATGACGTTTACCCGTATTCCGTATGTAGAAAGTTCAAGAGCTGCCATTTTGCCGAACGCCATTTGGCCAGCCTTTGAGGAACTGTATGCGCTCATGCCGATATTTGAAAATGTACGGTTGCCGTTAATCGAGCTAGTAATAATAATGCTTCCTCCCTGAGCTTTCAAATAAGGAATAGAATGCTTCACGGTTAAAAAAGTACTTGTTAAATTTGTATCAATTGTTTTTGTCCAATCTTCTGGTGATAGTTCTTCAATAGAAGAGAACGTACCGTTGATGCCTGCGTTAATAGAAACAATATGTAATTGACTCCATAGGCTGCTGATCGTTTCGATACTCTCTTTTATACTTTCAGAGTCGGAGACGTCTGTTTTAATGGCTATACACTCTCCGCCGCTCGACATGATGGTCTCTTTTACTTCATGTAGTTTTTCTTCGTCTAAATCTAAAAGAGCAACGCGCGCTCCTTGTTCAGCTAATGTAATGGCTGAAGCACGTCCAATTCCAGACGCCGCCCCCGTCACGAGCGCAACTTTTCCAGTTAATGCAATCATTTGTAACCCCTCCATATAAAAATGTTGTTTCCTTTCTTTAGCCTATACGGAGGAAATAAAAACCTCTTTTAAAATATTTGTGTTTAAATTTGCTAAAAGATGCCAAAAGGAAAAGAGAAAACAGCGGCGAATTATTAATATGACGCCAGAACATGAAAAAGCTAATGTCAAATGAGCCTACTTGAGTAGCTAAAGATATAGCCTGTCTTTTCAGAAGAATGTTTATATAAAATTTTACATCAGAGGGACTTGCAAATCGTTCCTTGAAAGCTTACACTAGTAAAGCACAGAAAAAGGACGGTGTTTTATGAAGAAGAAAGATAATGTGATTCCATTCCCGCAAAGAAGGGAAGCGGCTGCTTATGTTCCCGCTTCTATTAGTTTAGATAAGGATATTGTGGAATTTTTAGAAATTATGAATTTTGAAGATCGCAATGATTTTTTAAATGAAATGATTGATTCATTTTTTAAATATGTAAAAGGTGAAGAAGACGAAGTAAGATAAAAGGTAACGTTAAAGACATCCAACGAGATGTTTTTTATTTTGTGACCAATTGCTTAAAAGGCATGCTTAAGCCTCGTATAGTTATTTATGGTATAGTATACATTAGATACTATCTAGCAGGTGCAAATGCGAGGAGTGATAAGATGAGTGGATTTAAAAAAGACATTCGTGCCGGATTTGAAGAACCACACTCACTAGAACAATTAAAGCATGAAATGGAGCAAAGCCTGTGGAATTTAAGAAAAGATTTGCGAAATGAAAATCGCTCGGAAACGGAAATGGAAATGATTAAAATTTCGCTGCTGTCACTATTTGAGGAACAGGCAAATAAATTGAGTGAAACTGAGCTTTCTGACTACCTTGCTGATTACCACAAAAGAGTCGAGCAGTTATTCGACAGGTATAGCTATAAATAAGACAAGCATCCTTGCGGGGATGCTTGTTTTTATTTGAGCAAAATTCGCTTGTATTCATTGCGCTTCAGAGGTTTGGATACATACCCGTCGGCTTCTAGCTGATAAATAATGGTCGCAGCTGCATATACGCTAAAGGCATGATCAAGACCAAAGTAGTCTTGCAAAGCGGCGACGCTCACTTCCTCTTGAAAGATTTTACTGCGATTCGATAAGACAATAGGGTAGACGTTTTTAACGATTTGCTTTGAAATTTCGAGTGTTAACATATTAAATCCCTCCCGTGTGAATGTACATAACTAAAGGTATTCAGCACGGTGTACATTCATGAAAAAGGGAGCGATTACATTTTTAAAAGATAAAGAAAAGAGGAGTAAATGCCCATAAAATCAAAGGTTTTATCTCTTTGTGGGGCATGTTTGAAAAACGCAGTATTTTTAGTGTATGACAAACATTTTCAAAAGTTCTATGGAATTATTAGGAGCAATTTAACTAAATCCACATATCTTAAAGTATAGCAAATGGAGGTGAAACACATGGGATACTACGGAGGTTACGGATACGGTTGTGGTTATGGCGGCGGTGGCTGCGGCGGCGGTTTCGCTTTAATCATTGTACTTTTCATCTTATTAATCATTATCGGCGCTTCTTGCTTCGGCGGCGGCTGGTGCTAATTATTAAAAAATGATGACGACGCAACATCCACACTTTATTTCTTCAACTATTTATTCCACAAAAGGTCTCTTCGGGATGAAGAGACTTTTTTAGTTTATTATTTATAATAACGTGTACAAACTGCACGTTAAAAAGGTTTTATGCGTGGTTCTACATAAAAAAAAAGACTCTGAAATCAGAGTCTTTTTCTACTTATGCTTTTTGAACGTTAGCAGCTTGAGGTCCGCGTTGACCTTCTTCAACGTCGAATGTTACAGCTTGACCTTCGTCTAAAGATTTGAATCCTTCGCTTTGGATTGCTGAGAAATGTACGAATACATCGTCGCCGTTTTCGCGCTCGATAAATCCGAAACCTTTTTCTGCGTTAAACCATTTTACTGTACCTTTTTCCATGAATGTTGCCTCCTCGTGTGCTATGCACACATTGTATTACTATCCTTGCTCATGATCAAAATCTTTAAGACGAAAGTATTCACCTATCGATTGTTGCCGAACAAAAATAATTCTTCTTATAGAATAGCAAAAGTTCATGATAATTGCAAGGAATGAAGAAAATTTAATGAAAGTGGTTCATTCATTTAATGAAAGAAAACGAAAATTATACGAGTGAAAATAAGTAAGAAAGAGCGTATCAGGTCACACTATCTCTATATATAAGAAGAAAGGGGTCAGTCATATGTTTAAACAAAAAGCAGGGGAAAAACTGATTGAACTGTTAATTGAATGGGGCGTTGATCATATTTACGGCATGCCAGGAGACTCCATTAATTCAATTATTGAACCGCTTCGCAAAGCCCAGGATAAAATTAAATTTATTCAAGTGAGGCATGAAGAAGCGGGAGCTCTCGCAGCGGCTGCATATGCGAAGTTAACGGGTAAAATCGGTGTATGCACGGCTATTGCCGGACCGGGAGCAATTCATTTACTAAATGGCTTATATGATGCCAAATTAGACAAAGCGCCCGTTTTAGCACTTACGGGGCAAGTAGAATCAGATCTCATCGGCAGCGATGCGTTTCAAGAAATTAATTTAGAGAGAATGTTCGATGATGTGGCTGTATATAACCAGCGAGTCATGTCCGCTGAGCAGCTTCCGACTGTTGTCAATCAAGCGATTCGAACAGCGTATGCTAAAAAAGGTGTGGCTGTGTTAACCATTCCCGATGATATTCCTCGTTTTGAAGTTGGATCAGAAGCACGAGAAACATCAAGCATAATTGTCAAACAAGACATTTTTCCCCATAGAGAAGATCTTGAAAAAGCAAAAGATTTGATTGGTAAAGCGGAAAGTCCGGTTATCTTAGCCGGTCGAGGCACACATGAAATGAGAGAAGAGCTGCTTGCATTTGCAGAAAAAATCGCAGCACCGATTGTTCTTACGCTTCCTGGAAAAGGCGCAATACCGGATGAACATCCATATTGTCTCGGAGGACTTGGATTAATCGGTACAAAGCCAGCGTATGAAGCGATGCAAGAAGCGGATACGCTCATCATGATTGGGACATCTTATCCGTTTACAGGATTTTTGCCAGACCATGCGAAAACGATTCATATTGATATTGATCCTGCACAAATTGGCAAAAGATATCCTGTAGATGCAGGGCTTGCAGGAGAAGCGAAAGCAACGGTTCAGTGGTTTTTAGAAAACGTTGGCCGCTCAGAACATCGCCAGTTTTTAGAGCAAAGTCAAGAACGTATGAAAAAGTGGTGGAGTCAGCTTGATACCCAAGAAGCAAAAGAAAGCCTACCTATCAAGCCACAGCGAGTGATTCGAGCGCTTCAGCACGTAGCGGCTGATAACGCGGTCTTGTCCGTAGATGTAGGAAACGTCACAGTATGGATGGCGCGTCATTTTCGTATGACAAATCAGCAGTTTGTGATTTCAAGCTGGCTAGCGACTCTTGGATGCGGGCTGCCGGGCGCACTTGCTGGAAAAATTGCTTATCCCGAGAAGCAGGTATTTGCGGTCTGTGGAGACGGCGGCTTTGCGATGACGATGGCTTTGCGATGACGATGGCAGATTTTATTACAGCTGTTAAATACAATCTTCCGCTAGTTGTGGTGCTATTTAATAACCATAAAATCGGTATGATTAAATTTGAACAAGAAGTAATGGGAAATGCTGAATTCGGCACAGACTTAACAAATCCGAACTTTGCCAGGTATGCAGATATTTGCGGAGGTGTTGGCTACCGAGTAGAAAAAGAAGAAGAGCTGCTGCCGGCTTTTGAAAGTGCTGTTAGGCAAAACAAGCCGTGTATTATCGATGTAATCGTTGATGCAAACGAAGCGCCTATGCCAGCTAAGATTACGCTAGGACAAGCAACGGGTTATGCCAAGCATATGGTGAAAGAATTGTTTCAAGAAGGCAAGCTAGATTTACCTCCTCTATAAAAAAGAGGCCGTGACGAAAGTAGTTTAGTTGAAGAAAGATCCGAACGATGAATCGAGATTCTTGATGGAGAATCAACTTCGTTTGGGTTTTTTTTATTGGCATGGTGAATGTAGTTTTCATGTATTTCGTTGCTTCTAGCAGTTGATTGGAGAGCAAGGCGAAGACTCCTGCGGGAAAAGCGGAATAGGTGAGACCCCGCAGGAGCGTATGCGACGAGGAGGCTCACCGGCCGCCCGCGGAAAGCGAAGTCTTGCACGGAAATCAACTGCGGTGTACCAAGCAACCCATATGAGCTCATGTATCCCATTTGTTCGTCTTCAGATTGGACTGGTGTGGTTATGTCTCAATCTCTTTTTCATGGTGAAATTCATTCAATATGATTAACTATAAAATTATTATGTAAACTAAAATATCTAAAAATGAAAAATAGCTACTATTATAATTTTTGATACAGTGGATGAGCAAAAAAACACAAAATTGGATGGTCTTTTTTTATAAAACTGCTTTAAGATAAGAGAGATAAAGGATAAACTACTAATAAGAAAGTTTAAATGTAAGGACTGACGCCGCATGAACTGGAGACCAGATCGCGCTAGCAAAAAAGCGATTTATAAACAAATTGCAGAATATATTGAAAGCTGTATTTCATCGGGAGCGTTTCCGCCGGATTCTATGCTGCCATCAGAACGAACGCTTGCTGCTGAGCTAAACGTGAACAGAAGCACGGTAGTAGCTGCTTATGAAGAACTGCAGGCACTTGGAATCGTAGAACGTAAAAAAGGAAGCGGCACGCGAGTTAGTTCAAGCATCTGGGGAATTTCCCGTAAACGTATTCCAAACTGGGGGAGATATGTAGAAGACGGTTCATTTTTGCCTAATTTACCGCTCGTACAACGAATAAGAAGCGAAGCTTTGCGAACAGATTTTGTAAACTTAGCCAGCGGAGAATTGGCTCCTAGCTTATTTCCAAGTGAAGATTTTCAGCGAATATTAGCGGGCATGCCGTTTAATGAGCATTTAGGCTATGATCATCCTCACGGCAATGAACGTCTGCGTGACGCTATTGCTGCTCATGTTCATGAGTACCGGAAAATCTCCACCGATGCTAATTCCATTTTAATTACATCAGGTGCACAGCAAGCACTTCATTTAATTGTTCAGTGTTTGTTAAAACCAGGAGATGCAGTAGCGATTGAAGATCCGTCTTATAGCTATTCACTGCCGCTTTTTCAATCAGCAGGTTTACGAACGTTTTTGCTGCCTGTAGATAAAAATGGAGCCAACCCGGAGGACTTAGTAGAATTACATAAAAAGCATCGTATTCGTATGGTTTTTTTAAATCCGTATTATCAAAACCCGACCGGTATTGTGTTATCAGAAGCGCGTCGAAAGCGGTTTTTAGAGCTTTCTTCAGAATACGGCATTCCGCTTATTGAAGATGATCCTTATTCACTCACGGCATTTGACGGAAATGTACATCAAACGCTGAAATCGATGGACGAGAACGGAAATGTCCTCTATATCAGCTCGCTTTCTAAAATCGTGGCATCGGGCCTTCGAATTGGCTGGATAGTAGGGCCAGAGCAAGTGATTCAGCGCCTGGCAGACGCTAAGCAGCAAATTGACTTTGGCCACAGCATCTTTCCCCAGTGGATTGCTTATCAATTCTTAGATTCTCCTACGTTTTCTTCACATATTGAAAAGCTTAGACAAGAGCTCAAAAAGCAAGAGTATGCCCTGTCGTCGAGTCTGAACGAATTGCTCGGATCAAAAGTATCTTTCGATTCACCTCAAGGCGGGATTCACTTATGGTGCAAAGTAAATCAGCCGGTCGATGACTATCGACTATTGGAAGAATCGCTTAAAAGAGGAGTGGCTTTTGTACCAGGAAGCGTGCTGAGTTCTCAAAGCGGAGCTATTCGCTTTACGTTTGGCAGAGGGGAAGAAGAGGTCATTCGAGAAGGAATCAAACGATTTGCAAGCGCCCTAGAGAGTCTGGAATAGCTATAAACATAGGTAAACGTACCGGATGAAAGTTTTATTTTATTATTTCGTATAGATTGTTATGATCTTGTGCTATACTAAGAGTACCATTAACTTTACTTCTGTATTTGTACCGACTGGTCCTGTTGAAAAACAGGGCTTTTTTTTATGTTTGTATACAAAAAAACAGATCCTTTAAAGGATCTGTTTCTGATATGTTGTGTTTCTTATGCTTTTTGAACGTTAGCAGCTTGAGGTCCGCGTTGACCTTGTTCTACGTCAAATGTTACAGCTTGACCTTCGTCTAAAGATTTGAAGCCTTCGCTTTGGATTGCTGAGAAGTGTACGAATACATCGTCTCCACCTTCGCGCTCGATGAATCCAAAACCTTTTTCTGCGTTAAACCATTTTACTTTACCTTGTTCCATAATTGTTGCCTCCTCGTGCGGACTCGCACATTGTGGTACTATTCTTGCTCAAATCTAAAGACGAAAAGTGACAATACTCATACATCCCCACCGAACAAAAATAATTCTCTTACATCTTAGCAGAAATTTCCTATGTTTGCAAGCGCTTTATTTAAAAACCATTCGTATTTTTTAGACAAGTTTTTTATAAATCATGTCTAAAAAATGTCACATTTTGAACATTATAGAAAGGCTATTCTTTGTATTCGCTTTTACTGTAGTTATATAATAATGAAAATATGCTTTTTCTAAAGATAGACGACATGCATAAGAAACGTACATACTGAGTGCTGAAATGGAGTGGTAAAGATGAAGGTGGGTTTAATTGGTTTAGGAAATATGGGATTACCGATGGCGGAAAATATGATAAAGGCGGGTCATGAACTTGTTATTTATAACCGTACTGCTTCGAAGGCGGAAAGTCTTGTGAAAAAAGGAGCAAAGGTTGTGGAGACACCTGCTCAAGCAGCACAAGAAGCGAATCTTGTCTTTACGATTCTTTCAAACGATGAGGCTTTAGAAGAAGTAACGCTTTCAGAAGCCGGTGTACTTGCAGGCCTTCAAGAAGGTGGTATTCACGTCTCAGTGAGTACTATTAGCGTAGATTTGTCGGAAAAATTAACAAGCGCACATGCTGCATCAGGACAGCATTTTGTGGCAGCGACTGTTTTAGGTCGCCCCGACGCAGCAGCAGCAGCGGCTCTCAAAGTAATAGTTGCAGGTAATAAAGAAGCAAGAGAGCACGTTTGGCCGCTGTTTGAATCGATTGGTCAAACTATTTTCACTGTAGGAGACGAGCCTTACTTATCAAATGTAGCTAAGCTTGGCAATAATTTTTTATTAGTATCGATGTTAGAAGCTGTTTCTGAAGCAGTAGTCATGGTAGAACAGTATGGCATGCAAGCGGAGGAGTTTCTTGAAGTGGTTAATAGCTTATTTGCATCTCCTGTGTATAAAAATTACGGCAATTTAATTGCTAAAAGAGACTTTGATCCAGCCGGGTTCAAGCTGGAGCTTGGCCTAAAGGATGTAAATCTGGCTATTGATGCAGCCAAAAAAGTGTCCGCTCCGCTTCCGTTAGGAGAGCTTGTGAAAGGTCATTATGAACAAGGAATCGAAAATGGCTGGGGTCATTTAGACTGGTCCGCTTTACTAAAAACAGTTGAAGCTCTAAAAAAAGATAACTAAAAAGACGAAAAGGAGTGCAGCCCGTGAAAGCGAAAGGAAAGTGGGTATGGATTGTATCCTTGATTTCGATTATTTCGTGTCTGCTGTTTGCAGCGGGACTTGGAATGTCTATTTATGATTATGTTAGCGCCTCAAAAGCTACTGTAAAAGAAATGCCAAAGCCAAAGCAAGAAACAAGCAGCAGTAACAAAAGTACCAAGAATTATACGATTGTTGCTTTAGGAGATTCACTGACAAGAGGAACAGGAGATGCAGCGGGAAAAGGGTACGTTGGGTATTTAAAAGATAATCTTGAAGAAAAAACGAAGAAGAAAATTCTCTTAAGTAACTTTGGAATAAAAGGTCAAACGTCTTCGCAGCTGGCAAGTCAAGTAAAGCAGCACGAAATTCAGCGGCAGGTTAAGTCGGCAGATACCGTACTGATCACCATTGGAGGAAATGACTTATTTCAAGGCGGACAAACGCTGCAGAACTTAAATAAAAACAATATTCAAAAGCTAGAAAATGACTATTTAAAAAACGTAGACAGCATCTTAAAAAGCATCCGGTCGGCCAATAAAGACGCGACGATTTTTTTAATTGGTTTATACAATCCGTTTAGTAACCTGCAAGATGCAAAAACGACAACGGCTATTGTACGAGAATGGAATTACAAAAGCAGTGAATTAAGTGCTAATTATAAGCAAACTGTTTTTGTTCCGACCTTTGATTTGTTTCAGCTAAAGGTAGATGACTACTTATATACCGATAAGTTTCATCCTAATGCAAAAGGCTACAAGCTGATCGCAGAACGTGTAGCATCGCTTATTACGTGGTGAGGGAGGGAATGATATGAGTGAAGTAACGCTTTCAGTAAAAGGACTGAAAAAAGTAATAGGAAAACGAGAAATTATCAAAAATATTGATTTTGAACTAAAAAGAGGCGAAGTGTTCGGCTTTTTAGGACCCAATGGAGCCGGTAAAACGACAACGATTCGAATGCTTGTCGGCTTGATTCGCCCGACCGCTGGTTCCATTTATATTTGTGGATACAGCGTATCGAAGCAGTTTACAAAAGCGATGGAGCATATCGGCTGTATTGTTGAAAATCCTGAGCTGTATCCATACTTAAGCGGCTGGGAAAATCTGCAGCACTTTTCACGCATGATTCCTTCTATGACAGAAGAACGCATTCATGAAGTGGTGGAATTAGTTGGCTTGCAAGAGCGTATCCACGATTTAGTTCGCACGTATTCGTTAGGCATGAGGCAGCGTTTAGGAATTGCGCAAGCGCTTCTCGGAAAACCAAAAGTGCTTATTTTAGACGAGCCAACGAACGGACTAGACCCTTCTGGGATTCGGGATATGCGTAAATTTATTCGCTTTTTAGCTGAAAGTGAAGGTCTAAGCGTCCTAGTATCGAGTCATTTACTGAGCGAGATTCAGCTAATGTGTGACCGAGTAGCGATTATCGCAAAAGGAGAAGTTATTCACACAGAATCGGTGAAGACCCTGTTAACTCAGCAAGAGCGTTTACTGTGGAAGCTAGATCCGCAGCCTGCAGGAATAGACGTTTTAAAACAAGTGACGGACTTTGTGCAAGTGCAGGGGGAGTACGTCACGACGTTTTATGAAGAAGCTGAAGTGGGAGAGTGGAATAAACAGCTCATTGCAGCAGGAGTAACGGTAAAAGAAATGAATCGAAAGCTTCCAACTCTTGAAGATTTATTTATCGAAATGACAGGAGGCGAATCGATTGATTAGTTTGGTTCAAAATGAAATGATCAAGCTCGTTCGAAAAAAGCGCCTGTTAATCGTTACCCTTATTATGGGCGTTTTGATTTCCATGTTTACCTATGCTCAGCTTCGCGAAACACAGCGCCTTCAAGAAAAGCTAGGAACGACCGATTGGCGCAGTACGCTGCAGCAAGAAATTATCGATACGCAAAACCGGCTGAGCGGAAGCCAAATTTCAGATGATTGGCGCAAGCAGCTTGAAATTCGCGTGGCGCAGCAGCAGTATTATTTAGATAACGATATCAATCCTTCGGAACCAGGGGCACCAACGTTTGTGCGAGGATTCATTGAAAACGCCATTCAGCTTTTGCTGCCGCTGATGATTATGATTATTGCAGCGGATTTAGTGTCTTCAGAGTACAGCTTGGGATCCATCAAGGTATTGTTGACGAGGCCTGTGAAACGGTGGAAAATCCTGCTTAGTAAATACATCACGCTCGTCATGTCCGTCTCGTTTTTAATTTTAATGTTTGGCGTTTTGTCGTACCTCATTTCTGGCGTTGTATTTGGATTTAAAGGCTGGACAGCCCCGATTCTTACGGGGTTTAGCGTGCAGGGAAATGATTTAAATACAGCGGACGTCCATTTAATTTCGCAGTGGAGATATATTTTAATGGAGTTTGGCCTTGCTTGGTTTGTATCTTTGGTCGTTGGAACGCTTGCTTTTATGCTGTCCGTTTTAATTAAAAGTACGGCTGCTGGTATGGGTGTGATGCTTGCTTGTTTGATTGCAGGTACGATTTTAAGCAGTATGGTTTCTTCGTGGAATTCAGCTAAGTACTTGTTTATGGTCAATTTAAATTTAACTTCTTACCTGCAAGGCACAGCTCCTCCGACTGAAGGAATGACACTAGGGTTTTCCTTGGGTGTGTTAACCATTTGGGGACTTGCCGGGCTGCTCGTGTCGTTTCTGGTATTTACCAAAAAAGACGTGTACTAATTCCGTATAAGTTGACGATAATCAGGAACGTGCGTTATGATTGTGTTAACAAAAAATACTGTTTTGCTCAAAGGGGAGTAGCTCTTGCAGTAAAGTCGTCATTTCGAGATTATTATCTCCGGCTTTATTGACAATGCAAATTGTTAGCGAGACCTTTGCCAATGTTGCCATTGGTAAAGGTCTGTATAAAAACACCTTTACCACATGTGGTAAAGGTGTTTTTTGTTATTTCAAAAGAAGAGAGGAGCTTAAAAATGTCAAAACTATCGAGACTGTTAAAAAGCCCCGCTGTAAAAAAAGGAATAAAAAAAGCTGTACCCATTATTATGAAAGAGTTAAAGAAACGAAAATCGAAAAGAAGATAGCAGAAAAGAAACTAAGAAAGGTTGAGTGCTAAGTGAAAAAGTGGATGCTAGTCATATCAACTGCTGTTCTTTTTATGGTCGGCGGCTGTTCTTTTCTTGAAGATACAAGCAGTACGCTGAACTACGCAAATGATGCAAAAGATTACGTGAGTGAAGCGCAAAAGTTTGCTGAAGAAATACCGCCTCTAGCGGAAAAGGCTGTTAATGATGACGAGGCAATAAAGAAGCTAGAGCAAAAGCTGCAGGAAATGAAAGGAAAAGCTGAAGAATTTAATCAAACAAAAGCTCCTGACATCGCTTCTGATGTGCACGATCAGCTTGTTCAACAAAACGAAAAAATCATTAGTGGAATTGAAGCGTATGAAGCCAATATAAAGGATGGCAGCTTCAATCCAGAAGCGCTAAAAAACAGTGAATTGTTTCAATCAATTCAAGATGTATCAAGTATTATGAAACAAATTAAAGAATTAGGTCAGTAAGAAAACGCGGTTGAGAAAAAAGTATGTTAACTAAAAAACATCCGAACGATGAATCAAGATTCTTGATGGAGAATCAACTTCGTTCGGATGTTTTTATTTGTAGGTGAACGTAGGTTTCATGTGTATAGATGCTTTAGATTGGATTGATGTAGTAGGTATGTCTTATGACTCAACATCGTTTCTTTGTTATAAATGTAAAATTATATAAATATATCTATTTATTAGAAAGAAAAACCTTTTCTTTCTTTTTTATATCTACGAAATTTTGTTAGAAGCTGTGACAAACTTAATGTCTGCTTTTCGTATCCTATGTATAGTACATATATACACACCGCTTGAAATAAATTTTTTTTGAATGAAAAGAGGATGTGGGAACGTTGATGTATTAGGTAATAAGACTCATTCTAAAAGGATGATTCATCCAATTAATAAAAACTATAGTCCTTGATTTTGAAGAGGGAAACTAAAAAAATTTTTCGGTTTACAAAAAGTTAATAAAACGCATACAAATGGTTTACTAAAAAATCAAAAAATTTACATCCTTTATAAATCTTTTCTGCTATACTATTTTTGAACAGTTGCTAGATTTATAGCGATGATAACTTACTTGAAAGGTGAATGGTAGATGAAAAAGAACAAAAGTAGTAAAACGAAAAAAATCCTATCCACATCACTGGCACTTTCTCTATTATCTATGCCTCTTTTAACTACACAGGCAGGAGCGGAAGAACGTCATCCTGGACAAAGCTCACAGCAAAGCAAGCATCAAGGCCATAATAAAAAAGATGCGCTTGTGAACATACGTCTGATGGAAACAACCGATGTTCATACGAATCTATTAAACTATGATTATTTCAAAGATGCCTCTTACGAGAAAGTGGGTTTAGCTAAAACCGCTACCTTAATCAAAAACGCTCGAAAAGAAGTAAAAAACAGCTTATTAGTAGATAACGGAGACCTCATCCAAGGAACGCCTCTAGGCACGTATAAAGCCAAGATTGACCCGCTAAAAAAAGGGGAAGTTCATCCTGTATTTAAAGCAATGAATCAGCTGGATTATGATATTGCAACACTTGGAAATCATGAGTTCAACTATGGATTAGACTTTCTAAAAGAAGCGTATAACGACGCGAACTTTCCTTACATAAATGCCAATGTCTACGTTGATGATCATGACAACAACCCGAAAAACGATAAAAATAAATTTATGCCTTATAAAATTATGAATAAAAAAGTCGTCGATGAAAATGGAAAGAAACGAACGATTAAAGTTGGTTTCATTGGCTTTGTACCGCCTCAAATTAACGATTGGGATAAAGCAAACCTTGATGGAAAAGTCATTACAAAAGGCATTGTGGAAACAGCCAACAAATATATTCCAGAAATGAAGAAAAAAGGCGCGGACGTAGTTGTTGCAATGGCTCACTCTGGATTTAGCAGCAACAAGCAAAACACGGAAGATGTGATTTACTCATTAAGTGAAGTAAAAGGCATTGATGCTATTACGTTTTCGCACACGCATAAAGTCTTCCCTGCTAAAACGGAAGCTTCGCTAGACGGTTTGTTCCTTGGAGCAGATAAAAAGCCTCTTCCTGGCGTTGATAATGCAAAAGGAACAATCAACGGCGTTCCCGCTGTCCAAGCAGGTTACGGCGGAGGGTCACTTGGTTTAATTGACTTAACGTTAAAAGAAGAAAAAGGAAAATGGAAAGTAGTAAGCTCTCAATCGTCTACGCGTGAAACGTATAAAGACGTAAAAGACGCGTCAGGGAAAACGGTTACGCAAAGTACGGTAGAACCGGATAAAGGCGTTGTTAAAGCAGTTCAAAAAGATCACGATGCAACGGTTAAATACGTGAACACACCAATCGGTAAAACGACGGATGATATTCACAGCTATTTTTCTCTTGTAAAAGATGATCCATCTATTCAAGTGGTAACAAATGCACAAAAAGATTACGTAGAAAAGTACGTTTCTCAAAACAAGCCGGAATATAAAGACCTTCCGATTTTATCAGTGGGAGCGCCTTTTAAAGCAGGAAGAAACGGCGTTGATGAATATACGGAAATTAAAAAAGGTGACTTAACGATCCGAAGCGCTGGCGACCTGTATCTATATGACAACACGTTAAAAGCGGTTAAAGTAAAAGGTTCTGTTGTAAAAGACTGGATTGATATGTCTGCCGGTAAGTTTAATCAAATTACACCGAATAAAACAGAAGAGCAGGAATTATTAAACCCAAGCTTCCCTGTTTATAATTTTGACGTCATTGACGGCGTTCAATACCAAATCGACGTCACAAAACCAGCAAAATACGATGTGAATGGAAACGTGATTCACGGAGATTCAAGCCGTGTTGTTAACTTAACGTATAACGGTAAACCAGTTGACCCGAATCAAGAGTTTATTGTTGTGACAAATAACTACCGAGCTGGCGGAGGCGGAAACTTCCCTGGTCTAAAAGGAAGCGAGCTTGTGGTGGATTCAGCGGATGAAAACCGTCAAATTCTAATGGACTACATCACCGAGCAAAAAGAAATTACGCCAACAGCTGACGATAACTGGTCAATTGCACCAATTAACGGAACGGCTAACGTGACGTTCACAAGCTCACCGCGCGGAGAAAGCTATTTAACTGAAGGAAGCAACATTACGTATACAAATAAAACGGATGACAAAGGATTCGGCATTTACAAAATTAATTTAAACGGCGAATCAAAAGATAATACAAAGGTTCAGCTTTTAGGGATGAACGACCTGCACGGTCAGCTCGATACAGATACACAAATTAAGTCAAATGGCCAAACGCTTTTAGCTGGAAATATGAAATATACAGCAGCAGCTATTCGTAAACAAGAAGCTGAAAATCCGAATACGCTTTTAGTTCATGCAGGAGACATGATTGGCGGAAGTCCGCTAGTTTCAGCGCTGTTTCAAGACGAGCCAACGGTTGAAGTGATGGAATCGCTTGGATTTGATGTAGGCACGCTTGGAAATCATGAATTTGACGAAGGCATTGCTGAGCTTCATCGTATGATTGAAGGCGGAGACCATCCAAAAGGCACAAAAGGATACGACGGCATGAATTTCCCAGTAGTAGCGGCAAATGCTTATGATACTTCAACTGATAAATTAATTACAGAACCTTACGCGATAAAAGAAGTAGGCGGCAAGAAAATTGGATTCATCGGCGTTGTAACACAAGAAACGCCAAGCATGATTGTTCGTAAAGGAAATGAAAACTTAAAAATTACGGACGAAGCAACAGCGATTGATAAATATACGGCAGAGTTAAAAAAGAAGGGTATTAAAGCAATTGTTGTACTTGCTCATAATCCATCTAATCAAAATGGAACGTCTACCGAATTTGATGCAGCCGATATCGCTAAAAAAATTGATGATGAAGTTGACGTGATCTTTTCAGCTCACAATCACGTATACAACAACAAAGTAGTAGATAACAAACTAATCGTTCAAGCTTATTCATACGGCTCAGCGTTTTCTGACGTAGACGTTGAAATCGATAATACGGGTGACATCGTGAAAAAAGATGCAAAAATTGTGACCGTTTATCAAAAAGACTATACGCCAGATCCTGAAGTTTCAAAGATTATGCAAAAATATGAAGACTTAGCAGCACCTATTAAAGCAGAAGTGGTTGGAAATTCATCTACTGCTCTAGCAAAAGGTTATCCATCTAGCGGAGCAACGGGCGATATCGCGCTTGGAAACTTAATTGCTGACGGTATGAAAGCAGAAATGAAAGCTGACTTTGCGTTAATGAATGGCGGAGGCGTTCGTTCACAGCTTGATGCTGGTGACGTGACATACGGTGATTTATTTGCGATTCAGCCGTTTGGCAACGTCTTAAATAAAGTAAAGCTAAGCGGAGCGGATTTAGAAACGGTGTTAAACAATCAAATTACATCATCTGGACTAGATTTCCATATTGCAGGCTTTAACTATACGTGGGATGGAAGCACGAATAAAGTAGTTGATATCAAGCTTCCAGATGGAAGTAAAATTGACAAAGAAAAAGAATATACAGTAGTAGTCAATAACTATATGTATGGAAATGAAAAATACGGGATTGGCGCACTTTCTTCAGATATGGAAGTGGGACCAGAAGATTTACAAGCAACGGTAAACTATATTAAAACACTTAATAGCCCGTTTGAATACAAAGCAGAAGGACGTATTCAAAACGTGGCAGCTGCTAAAACAGCTGAACAGCAAGAGCCTGCTTTGAAAATAGCTCAATAAGCCAAAAAAGACTGTCTCATAACTCGGATTTCCGGTTTAGAGACAGTCTTTTTTTAGTAAGCTGACTTACCTTTTAAACTTTAAATCAACTAATTTATGTCACAACAGCCCACTTAATTTTTGAAACAATCACCAGATTGTGGTATTCTTTCCATGGAAAGAAGATTTACGTAAACGTTAAAAGTGGTATAAAAGATTTCACTATTTTTTCATTTATTTGCGCTATGATATAGAGCTATATAGAGTCTGAAAAAGAATGTGTTCGCTATAGTAAAGGAGTAAATAAACGTGGCTATTAATCTACAAAAAGGTCAAAAAATTGATTTAACAAAAGGAAGAGAAGCCCTATCTTCTATTACAGTTGGATTAGGATGGGATCCTGTAAAAAAACGCAGCTTTTTTGGTTTTGGAGGAAACGGACCAAGTATCGACTGCGATGCATCTGTTCTTATGCTCAATTCGAACGATAAGCTTGTAAGTAACTCAGCCGTTGTGTATTTTGGAAATCGTCACAGTAACTGCGGGAGCGTTAAGCATTCAGGGGATAACCTTACCGGAGCAGGTGAAGGGGACGATGAACAAATTTTTGTTAATTTAAAAAATGTTCCCGGAAACGTACATAAACTTGTGTTTGTAGTCAACATCTATCAGTGTGTTGAGCGAAATCAAGATTTCGGTATGATTAAAAATGCTTTTATCCGCGTTGTGGACAGCGCTAAAAACGAAGAGCTTGTACACTTTAATCTATCTGAAGATCATTCAGGAGCAACCGCTTTATTTGCAGGTGAAATTTACCGAGACGGGAATGAATGGAAGTTTTCAGCAACTGGAGATGCAACGAGAGATACTGGATTGGCTGAAATTGCAAACAAATATACAAAATAAACAATTTGAAAAGAGGGAAACGAAATGGCTATTAATCTTTCAAAAGGACAAAAAGTAGATTTAACAAAAACTAATCCAGGATTAACAAACGTAGTAGTAGGTCTTGGATGGGATGTAAATAAGTATGACGGTGGAAACGATTTTGATTTAGATTCATCTGTCTTTTTATTAAACGGAGCAGGAAAATGCGCTTCAGAATCTGATTTTATTTTTTACAATAATACGACGGGTGCAAACGGAGCGGTTGAGCATACCGGAGATAACCGTACAGGCGTAGGTGAAGGAGACGATGAGCAGGTTCAAGTAGATTTGAAAAATGTGCCTCAATCTATTGAACGTATCGCGTTTACCATTACGATCCATGAAGGGGAAGCACGCGGTCAAAACTTTGGCCAAGTAAGCAACGCCTACGTTCGTATTTTAAATGCAACAAATGACGAAGAGTTAATTCGTTATGATTTAGGTGAAGACTTCTCGATCGAAACAGCCGTTGTAGTAGGAGAGCTGTACCGACACGGCGGAGAATGGAAGTTTAATGCCATTGGCAGCGGCTATCAAGGCGGCTTGGCGGCACTTGTCAACGACTTTGGTTTAAACGCCTAATCATTAAAGTAAGAAAACGTACGGAGGATGTTTTTATGTCAATTTCTTTATCAAAAGGTCAGCGCATTGACCTAACGAAAACCAACCCAGGATTAACAAAAGTAATAGTAGGCCTTGGATGGGATACAAACAAATATGCTGGATCTCAGGATTTCGATTTAGATGCATGTGCATTTTTAGCCAATAAATCAAGTCAGGTTGTAAATGACGAGGAGTTTGTTTTTTACAACAATTTGAAAAGTCCAAATGGCGCTGTGGAGCATACCGGTGACAACCGTACGGGTGCAGGAGATGGAGACGATGAGCAAATAGTCGTTGATTTTTCCCTTCTTCCTGACTACGTTGAAAAAATCGGAATTAGCGTCACGATTCACGACGCAGATGCTCGCGGACAAAACTTTGGACAAGTATCCAACGCGTTTGTTCGTCTGATAGACGCCGAAACAAATGAAGAAGTGCTTCGTTATGATTTAGGTGAAGATTTTTCAATCGAAACAGCTGTTGTAGTGTGCGAGCTATACAAGCACGGAAACGACTGGAAGTTTAATGCCATTGGCAGCGGATTTTCCGGTGGCTTGGCCGACCTTTGCCGCAACTACGGATTATCCGTATAAAAAAGGCATGGGATAAATGAAAAAGAAAGGGTGCTTTAACGAGTACCCTTTCTTTTTAGCATGTATATGTCTGAAAAGAAAGGAGCTGTAAGGCGTGAGTAAACTAATTGATCCTCATATCATTAATCTTAACGAGCAAAATGGAACTTCTCTTTTTTCTCAAGATGTTTCTCTGCGAGGTGACTTTATACAAAATGAGCAGCAAATTTCCTATAAACAAGTGGCAGGAAGATATGTAGGCACCCATCTTGATGCGGACGAGTACGCAGCTTTTCTTTATGAACTTGCGCATTCATCATCATCGATCCTTGTCCTGCACGATAAGCTTGATAAGTCCATTTCAAATGATAGATTAAAAGAAGTACAAACGATCCTTAAAATTAATCAAGAAGAGCACGGCCTTTCTGTCAATCGGCTATTTGCTTTTTTAGAAGGAAAAAAGCTGATCGTGAAGTCAGAAAATCCCGCTATACATAGAAGAGTACGCGAAAAATTTATTGAAACCTTAACGTGTTTTAAAGAACAGCATGGAGATGGTTTTATGGACGGGCATTTTCAACGCGTATTAATCGATTTAATAAAGTGGCAGTTGAATCATGTAAAACCTTGGATGGTCGATCAAGCATTTCCTGAGCACGCGCCTCGCATCATGTGGTATGGAGATGCGAATAAAAGCGAGCAGTATTTTCTCTATTATTTGATTTTACTAGGTTTTGACGTCCTTACCTTTCATCCAGAAGGAAAGGATCATTTAAAAGAAGTAGATAAGAATCAGCATTTAACAACGGTTTATACGTTTCCTTCTACTAGCTCGCTTTTACCTTTTCCAACGGATAAACCGGTTCGAAAAGGTACGGTAGCATTTCGAGCGTCTCAAGAAATTGAGCAAGTGCTTCATTCAGAGGAGTCCATGCTGTATAAACCTTGGCAATTTCGTTCGTATTTTCCAACTTCAGTCACTCTCAAAACGACGTATGATGAAATCTTTTTATTAATGAGAGAACGGGCGTTTATTCGTCCTAATTTTCAAGTGTCCAAGCCATATGTACACGTGCCGGTCTTGTTTTCAAAAGTACTTGGTATCTCTAAAAACCGAAAAGAGTACTGGAGTAAAGTGCATGAGCTCATGCAAACGGAAAATGAGTTAGCTCTGACGATTGATTCTGTTCCTTTTGCTAAAAAAATAGAAGGAAATAATCACTTTCACTATCAAGGAGCTCTCGGAAGTGATGGCACGCTCAGTCCTGATAGAATGATTGAAAGCAACTGGTGGCGCTATAAAGAGCTGCCTATCGGGCTTCAACAAGGGCTAGCTGCAGCTATTTCCAGATACTGTGCACATTCAAAGCTCCTTCGGTTGGATCATGAAGATGCGTATCAGCATCAAATGTACTTGTTTAATCAGTCTTTGAAGCTTCCAAACAACGTGCTTCGCATGCTTCAAAAATTTGATTATACGCAGCACGTCCCTCGGCTCATTATTTATCACGGAAATGAACATGAAACGTTTACGCGTGAAGATGCAGCTTTACTGCTTCTATTAAATGAATTTGGCGTTGACATTGTTCTTTTTAATCCGACCGGTCAAATAGATATAGAAGCGTTTGTCGAAGAAAAATATTTCGATATACATTGGCTAGAAGAAATTAGCTTTAATGAAGAATTCAAAGAGCCGTCGCTCATTCAAAAATGGTTAAAACGAATCTTTTAAAGAAAGAAGGGTTTTTAAATGGCAACCAACGAATTACAGCCTTTAGATGTAAACGAAGCCGAAGAAGTTTTAGAAACAAAGCCTAATGAAGTAAAAGCAAAACTGCGAGAAGAGCCGGAAGTACGTCGCTTAGCAGAACAAATTGATTATAAAAATCAGCTGGCTTTACTTGAGTATGGGAAAGAAACAGCCAATGAAATTTCCTCGTTTTCCGGAAAAGTGCTTAGTACAATTAAATCGTCTAGCATGGAAGAGTCAAGTCAATTATTAAAGCAGCTTGGAAAGATTATGGACAAATTTGATGCAAAAGATTTTGTTGAAGATAAAGGGTTTTTCTCTAAGCTTTTTAAACGCGGTCAAAAAATAGTGGATAAGCTGTTTCAAAAATATGAAACGATGGGCTCTGAAATTGATAAAGTGTATGTAGAGATTACAAAATATGAAACCGAAATGAAGCATTCAACCACGACGCTTGAACAGCTTTATGAGCAAAACTATCAGTATTATATAGAGCTTGAAAAATACATTGTAGCGGGCGAAGTAAAAGTAGAAGAGTTAAAACAAGAGCTAAAGGTGCTTGAAGAAAGAGCGTCGAGTGGAAATCAGCTGGCGGCAATGGAGCTTCAAACCTTAAAAAATGCGGTTGAGCTGATGGAGCAGCGATTATATGATTTAGAAATGGCAAAACAAGTATCTTATCAATCCGCTCCTCAAATCCGTATGCTGCAGCGAGGAAATACAAAGCTGATTGGCAAAATTAATTCTGCGTTTATTACAACGATTCCTATTTTTAAAAATGGACTCATTAACGCAATCGCAGCAAAACGTCAAAATTTAGTAGCCGAGTCTATGAACGAATTAGACAAACGTACAAATGAACTGCTCATTCGCAATGCAGAAAACATTTCACAGCAAAGCGTTAAAATTGCCAAAATGTCGGGTGCGCCCAGCGTAAAAGTAGAAACGATGGAACAAACGTGGAATATTATTATGAAAGGAATGCAGGAAACAAAAGCAATTGAAGAAGAAAACAAACGCCTTCGTGAAGAAGGACTTGTTCGCTTGGAACAATTTCAAGAAAACTTCAAAGCGCTTGAACATAAGATGTAACGAAAAAGCGAGAATCTTTATGATTCTCGCTTTTTTTGCCTATACGTTTGCTGGAAGTCTTAACCATAAGAGATTAGTGAAAAGCGTGAAAGGGTATCAGATATAAAAGAAGTATTATCCAAAATAAGATAGTTATTTCCAGAAAGCGTTTGTACACTTTTATGCTTTTTTCGAATTTGTTTAAACAATCTTTTATAATTTAAGTTAAAAACTTAAAAAAATTAAGCTTTTTAAGTTTTTTAGTTGTTTTTAGTTTTTCTTTGCGCTACAATTAGCTCATATCAAAGTAAAAAAGGAGGGTATTCGGGTGTATCAAGAGCAGCGCATGAGTGCGATTATTGAATACCTTCACACACACCGCACGATTACATTAGACGAAATTTGCGATATGTTTACCGTTTCAAAAGATACGGCGAGGCGCGATTTAGTCAAGCTTGAAGAAAACGGCGAGGTTATGAGAGTTAAAGGCGGAGCGACGCTATCGTCAAGTCATATCATTGATTACAGTGAACGAACGCCTACCAAAGCGAAAGAACAAATTGCTAAAGAAGCAGCTTCGTTAATGTCGGAGGGGTATGACGTGCTTTTAGATACGTCTTCTACCATCGCACTGATGGCGGAGTATATGGATGTAAAGCATGTAACCGTTATTACAAATTCCATTGATAATGTGGATTTGCTCGATCAATATACAGCGTGTGATACGTTTTTGCTGCCGGGCAAGTTTAACGGGAAAAACCGTAACGTCACCGGGCCAAGAACGATTTCTACGTTGCAGGAATACAAAGTAGATCAGCTGTTTTTAGGTACGTGCGGCGTTGGTGCAGCTGGTATTACATCTCCAAGTGAAGAAGAAGCGTTTTTAAAAAGACAGATGATTCAATGCGCAAGACAAGTTATTATGCTTGCGGATCATACAAAGTTTGAACGTGAATTTTTACATCGAGTATGCGATATGAGCGATATTGATATCTTAATCACAAATAAAGAGCCAGAAGCGGATGTAAAAGAAAAAATAGAACAAAATCAAGTGCGGCTTATCGTAACAGATTTTGATAAAGGAGAGGAAACACAATGAAGAAAATAAAAGTAGGATTAGTAGGATACGGATTTTCAGCAACGGTCTTTCACACGCCGCTTTTAAGCGTGTTAGAAGAATTTCATATTTCAAAGGTAATGAGTTCAAATCCTGAAAAAGTAAAGAGTGACTTAGAGGATGTTGAAGTAGTGAGCACTCTATCTGAACTTCTAGAAGATGACAGCATTGATTTAGTTATTATTACAACGCCTAGCGGCATGCACTATGAAATGGTGAAAGACGCACTACGCGCAGGTAAGCATGTAATTGTTGAAAAGCCGATGGTCGTATCAGAAAAAGAAGCAAATGAATTAATTCAATTAGCAAAAGAACAAGATGTTCAATTAAGCGTCTATCATAACCGCAGATGGGATAATGATTATTTGACGGTGAAACAGCTGATTGAAGAAGCGGAATTAGGCGACGTTAAAATGTATGAAGCTCATTTTGACCGCTATCGTCCAGCTGTTCGAGACCGCTGGAGAGAAAATGAAGGACCTGGGTCAGGAGCGCTTTACGATTTAGGATCTCATTTAATAGACCAGGCCTTACACCTTTTTGGAATGCCTGAATTTGTTCAAGCTGATGTATTTGGTCAGCGAGATCATGCACGTACGGATGATTACTTCCACGTAGTGCTTGGATACGGTTCTCTTCGCGTTATTTTACATTCAAGTGCCATTGTGCCAAGCAACGGGCCGCGCTTTCAAGTTCATGGAACAAAAGCAAGCTATATTAAATACGGCATTGACGGCCAAGAAGATATGCTAAGAGCCGGCAAGAAGCCTGTGGACGATACGTGGGGAGCCGACAGCCCTGAACACTACGGGAAGCTGACCACTGGCGAAGGCGAAACGAAAGAAATTCAAACGCTGCACGGTTCTTATGTGACGTATTATCAAAAAATTGCCGACAGCCTGCTTCGAGGAGAAGAGCTTCCGGTTTCAGCAGAAGAAGCTCGTGACGTGGTTAAAGTTATCGAAGCGGCATTTGAAAGCAGCAAAGAAAAACGAGCGGTTTATTTTAACTAAGGAGCGAGAAACAGTGAGTAATCATTCGGCAGAGAAACTGCTTGAAAAAGTAGTTCAGCAGGAAAAAGAACTGATCTTTCATCAATTTACAAATGACCAGGCTTTACAGATCGGAACGGCCCTTATTAATGAAGCAAAAAGTAAAGGGAAAGCCGTTACAGTAAGCATTAAACGAAATGGTCAAACTCTCTTTCAACATGCGATGGAAGGGGCTATTCCCGATCATGAAGAATGGATTAAACGAAAATCAAACACCGTTCTTCGTCACCATCACAGCTCGTACTATATGAAGCTGTACTGCGAGTTAAAAGATCGTTCTTACGCGCAGTTTTACGCAGCGGATCCTCAGGAATTCGAAGCAGTAGGAGGGTCATTTCCAATTTCGGTTAAAAACGTCGGCGTAATCGGAACCATTACCGTATCAGGCATGTCGCAAGAAGAAGATCATGCACTTGTGGCAGATACGATTCGTAGCTTTATTTCGTGAAGAAAGAACTTAGGATAGGAATAGTTTAAGGAAGATCCGAACGATGAATCGTTCGGATCTCTTTATTGGTTTGGTAAACGGAGGTTTCGCTGAGTGATTACCTGCTAAAGTGCTTAATAGCAGAATCATTTAAAGAAAAATCTTCTTTAGTAAGCGCCGTTTGATTCTGTGTTTCGCATTCTTTAGTAGGATGCTCTTCTTTTTTAGAAACAGCAGAAACTTCTTCGTTATTTTCATACGTGTAGTTTGTTGACATTATATTTCACCTCTTGTATCTAGTGTTTGAGGTACAGAAAATAAAATAAGAAGAAATATCAGGAATACCTTGAAAAGAAAAGTATACGCTTTAAATTATTTGAACTCATGCAAGAAATTGTCTACACTAAACACTGATACATAAATCGAGTGAGGAGAACGTGAAGAGTTTATGAAGTTGATTTCGTGGAACGTAAATGGCATTCGCGCTTGTGTGCGAAAAGGATTTTTAGATTATTTTCAAGAAGTGAATGCGGATGTATTTTGTATTCAAGAGACGAAGCTGCAGGAAGGCCAAATTGATTTGCAGCTAGAAGGGTATTATCAGTACTGGAATTATGCCGTGAAAAAAGGGTATTCCGGAACAGCTGTTTTTACAAAGCAAAAGCCTTTATCCGTTTCATACGGTGTGGATAAAGAATCGGAAGACGAAGGACGTATTATCACGCTTGAGTTTGAACAATGCTATGTAGTAAACGTGTATACGCCAAATTCTAAAAGAGACTTAGCAAGGCTTGAAGAAAGGCTTCAATGGGAAGACGATCTGCTCGTGTACTTAAACAAATTAAATAGCCGTAAAGCGGTGATTTTGTGCGGAGACTTAAACGTAGCACACGCAGAAATTGACTTGCGTAATCCGAAGCCAAACCGAGGAAATTCTGGTTTTACAATAGAAGAGCGAGGAAAAATGACGACGCTTCTTGCTAGCGGATTTCTTGATACATTTCGTTATTTGTATCCGAATCAAGAAGAAGCCTATACGTGGTGGTCGTATATGAACAAAGTGAGAGAACGAAATATCGGGTGGCGCATTGATTATTTTATCGTATCCGAGAGAATCAAAGACGTTATTCAAGAAGCTACTATTCATCCGCATGTAATGGGAAGCGATCACTGTCCTGTGATGCTAGAATTAAATGTACCTCATCTATGATATCTTTCTATATAATAGAAGAAAAACGGAAAAAAGGTTGGTTCACGCGAACGGTTGCGGTATAGTAAACATATTAAAAAGTACAGAATGTTTCATGAGATAAAGGGGGAGACAGAGGTGAAGCGAGACTCGCTGCAAACCATTGAACACGAAATTGCGCTGCTTGTTCGTCTAACAACGACGCACAGTCCTAAGCTTGGAAGCTTGGACCGTTCTGAGTATTTACTGTTAAGCGAACTAGATCAGCGCAGTCCGCTCGGGATTAATGCATTAGCTGAAAATTTAAAGCTGAGCTTATCTACAGCTAGCCGGCAAGTATCTGCGCTTGAGACTAAACAGTTTGTTCGTCGCTTTCCGAGTCCAGAAAATGGGCGAATTAGTTTAATTGAAATGACGGATGCAGGGAAAGATATTTTGCAGCATGTACAAAGCAAGCGTAAACAAGCCTATGCTGAAGTGTTAGAAAATTGGTCGGAAGAAGAGGTTTTGGCACTGGAAAAAAGTTTATCACGCTTGAATCTTGATTTTAAAAGATGGCGCAGTAATGGATGTTAAAGCGAATACATATAGATGAACAAAAAGGCTATTGAAAAATAGTCTTTTTAAGTTGAAACAAAGAAGTTGATTTCTTCTTTAAAAGATGTATAATATGTAGTGCTGCTATAACTTGCATGATACAACTTGTACAATAAAATATGTAAGGAATTGTTAGTCTTATGAAAAGAATTTAATAAAAGGAGGAATAAATATGAGTCAGAATAATCCAGCAGTAGCCTCCGACAAACAAGGTTTAAGCGTACCTAAATACTTAATTATGGCGATTTTAACGCTATTTTCAATTGGCCCTCAGTATTTTTTGAATTTATCCTACACGGTCAATCAAGTATTAATTCAAAATCGATTTGATGCGAGTACACAAAGCTTACTATTGCCATCTATTATTTCTAACTTGGCATTTGGACTTGGAGTACCTATTGGTCCGATGCTTGCGAAAAAATATGGCGTGCGTAAAGCATACTTAACGTTCGTTTTAGTCTTTTTAGCAGGTTCGATTATCAACGTTTTTTCCGAAAACGTTGCGTTTTTATCCCTTGGTCGTCTGATTCAAGGCTTAAGCTCAGGAATGCTGTTTTTAACCATTATTCCAGCTGCGCTGATCTCGTTTCCGAATAAAATCCGAAACTTCTTTTTAGTGTTAGCGATCGGCGGACTGTTCGGTTCAACGGCAATTGGAGCCTTTTTAGGTGCTGTATCTCTTAGCATGGATAATTGGCGCTGGGTTTTTGTTTTAGGAATAATAGCTTCTCTTGTCTCTCTGTTTATCGGATATAAGGTATTACCTGCTCATGATCCAACTCAGCAAGAAGATCGACCAGTGGATAAGAAAAGTATCTTTATTCTTAGTCTTATTATGATTTTATTAGTGTATCCACTGTATGAACTAAGATACGAAGGATTTGCTTCTATTCAAGTGTGGCCGTTCTTACTAGCTGCAGCAGGATTAGTTGTCATTTTTGTCTTAGTTGATTTAGCGGCTGAAAATCCGCTAGTACCATTAAAATCGCTGCTAGCCGTAAAACCAGTTGCAGGTACAATTATGGCAATTGGCGGTCATATGGCGTATATTCTAGCCATTGCAGGTATTAATGGCGTCATGCAAAATGTGCAAAATGCATCGTACACCACGCTTTCTTATTTTTATTTATACTTTTTTGTTGGGGTACTGATTTCAGCATTTGCAACGACATTTTTGTATGATAAGTTTGGCCCAGGCTACCTTGGAGCAATTGGATCACTTCTTATTGTCATTGTAGGATTTAGCTGGGTGAACGTATCAGCTGATACATCACTAGTAAGTTTATATGTTCACATTATGCTCTTTGGTATGGGTGTTAGTATGGCACTGGTATCCGGTGCGCTAGGAGCGGCACTAGCCGGAGATTTACATCAAGCTTCCATGCGTTCGATTTCACTGCACTCCATTCGAAATTTATTAGGAGCGATTGTAGCACCTGTGATTGGGTGGTTTGTTGTTCGACAAAACGCGATTTATTATGAAGATTTTCGAGGTCAAATTAGCTCAGTAGATCCTCAGGTGAAGCTGCAGCTGTCTGAAATGATCAAACGCTATATGGGTATGGGAATGAGTCAAGCAGACGCAAAAACATCGGCTGTGACGGCTGTTGTAGCAGGCGCTAAAAAAGCGTCGATTTTACATGCGTATCACAACTTATTTTACATGCTTGGTATTTTAGGCGTAATTATGCTCATTGCTTCACTAAGTAAAGCATGGAGCGGTGAAAATAGAATTCTTGTTCAAAAAGAAGAGGTTCAAGAAGAAGCTGAGCCGCAAGAAGAAAGAAAAATGCTGCCGGCACCTCAAACAGAAGAAACCTCTGTATAATATACTAACTATAGAAAGAAGGAATTCCGATGAGTAAAAGTCGTTTATTGGTTACTAACATTGTTGGAATCATTGTGATTTTATTACTAGTAGGCTTTGGTGGATATTATTTCTACGAAAAAGCAAATTACGTTAAAACAGATGAAGCGCAGGTAGAAGCACCGCTTTCACAAGTCATCGCTTCAGCTAACGGTCAGTTAAGCGAATGGAATGTAAAAGAAGGAGATAGCGTTTCTCAAGGTGATTCTGTTGGAAGCTTAAAAGAAGGCGAAAAATCAACAGACGTAACGTCTATGATTGACGGAACAATTATTAAAAACAACGCATCTCAAAATCAATTAGTAAAAGCTGGCGATGTGTTAGCACAAACAGCTGATTTATCTAAAATCTATATCAATGCAAACATTAAAGAAACAGACCTAGGCGACTTAGAAGAAGGAGACAGCGTCGACATTACAGTAGATGGAGATTCAGGTAAAGTCTTTAAAGGCCATGTTGAAGCAATTGGCCGCGCAACAAACTCAGTGTCTTCTATGCTTCCTGCTCAAAATACAGGAAACTATACAAAAGTAACGCAAAAAGTACCGGTGAAAATTTCAATTGATGATGCATCAGATAAAGTTCTTCCAGGTATGAACGCAGAAGTGAAAATTTCAATTTAATAACGGAAAAAAAGCTGCTTCCTCTAAGGGAGCGGCTTTTTTTATGCCTAAACAAATAAAATAAAAAATGTGCTAAAAAGGGGATGTATACAAAGGAAATGTGTGGTAAGATACTTCTTGTTTGAAATTGGATATCGGTAAAGAAGGTGATGGGATGACCGCGGTCGAAACAAAAAAAGGGCCAAAAGAAAAGCTGAATTTGTTTTTCTTAACGTGGCCGATCTTTTTAGAAGTGTTTCTTTTTATGTTAATGGGGATTGCTGATACCTTTATGCTAAGTGCGCTGTCAGATGATGCCGTATCAGGAGTCGGAGCAGCCAATCAATACCTTCACATTGCGATTTTGGTGTTAGAGGTCATTGGTAACGGAGCGGCAATTGTTGTCTCTCAGTATTTAGGATCAAAACGGTATATGGAAGCGTCAAAGATTTCTGCTTTGGCCGTTACGTTAAATTTAGGAGTCGGGCTAGTCATTAGCGCGGGTTTTCTTTTGTTTTCCAGACATATGATGGAAGCGATGAACTTACAAGGTGACGTACTGATGTATGCACAAAGCTATTTATCCATCGTTGGAGGAGCTATTTTTCTTCAAGCGATTATTAACTCTCTTGCAGCGATTATTCGCGTACATGGCTTTACGAAGCAGGCAATGTTTGTTTCACTTGGAATGAACATTTTTCATATTGCAGGAAACTATGCTTTAATCTTCGGGAAGTTCGGCTTTCCGGAAATGGGCGTGCAAGGAGCAGCGATTTCATCTGCGTTCAGCCGATTCGTTGCCCTTATTGTGTTCTTTTGGCTGCTGTATCAAGTGATGGAATATAGAGTGAAATTTCAGTACTACATTACGCTTTCAAAAGAATATATCGGTAAAATTTTAAAAATCGGTATTCCGTCGGCTTTCGAACAAGTGATGTATCAAGGCTGTCAAATTGTCTTTTTATACTATGCAACCTACCTAGGAGCAGAATCACTTGCTGCGAGACAGTACGCGATGAATATTTCAATGTTCATTTACTTATTTGCCATTGCAATTGGAATGGGTACAGCGATTATTGTCGGCCGTTTAGTAGGCGGAAACGAAAAAGATGAAGCGTACCATCGCGTATGGAAAAGCGTCAAATGGGCCAGTGCCGTAACGATGATGATGGTTGTTCTTGTGATGACATTCAGAACACAGCTGATCAGCGTGTTTACAGACAATCCGCATATCATTGAGCTTGGGGCGACGGTGCTGCTTCTGAGCATTGTGCTTGAAACGGGAAGAACGATGAACATTGTGCTGATTAACTCGCTGCGGGCAGCGGGAGATGCCAAATATCCGGTGTTAATTGGTGCGATGTCGATGGTCATGATGAGCTTGCCGCTCGGTTATTTCTTCGTTTTCCATTTAGACATGGGGCTCGCTGGCATCTGGCTTGCCATCGCAGCCGATGAATGGACGCGCGCAGTTATTATGTTTTTCCGCTGGAAAAGCCGAGCATGGGAAAACTACGGACTTATACAGCACGAACAAACAGCTGAAGAACCAACGCCGGTTCAAGTATAAAACAAAACCTCTGCAGGATGTGCAGAGGTTTTTTGCTGTGTAAAAAAACGAAGTGAAGTTGGTCTTTTTACGCAAAAAGCTTTAATTTGTGGGAAAAAACGGGTATAGGTACAAAGAAATGGTTTTATTCTACTTATTCTTTGTTTTAGATAACGGTATATGGTTGGATGACGTATTTAGACATGAGTCTTTTTTCTCTGATTTTCCATTTTTATCTCAATTCATGAAACTAGAAGCATAAAAAAGAGAGTTTTTTCCTATTTAGCTATAATGAGACAAATTTTATACTTATAATTATTGGATTAAACTCGAAATGTGCGGAACAGGAGGAACGATATGGGGTTAGGAAGCGTATTAGACGGACTGCTGGGTGAAGTATCTGGAAGAGTCTCAGATGTAGAAGGGAAAATTTCTAAGCTAAGAACGGCTAAAAGTAAAATTGAGCATGAACAAGCTGTTTCATTAAAAGAAATTGAACATATCAAAAAGCCTGAGCTGGGAGACAAATGGACGGGTACGTTATCGGATGATTTTGACGAAAAACGTACGGCAGCCTACGACAACATAAAAGGCATTTTAGACGGTGATTACGATGGATACATTCGTGAAATTGAAACAAAGATATGGGCGCTAGAAGCTGAAAAAGGAGCTTTGAGTGGCTTGAACGCCGTTATTGGAGAAGCGGATTCTTTATTAGCTAAAGGTGAAGAAGCCTATGACGCAGTAGAAAACAAGATTAGTGAAATTAGAAGGGGGCTGTTTTCATGACAATTAAGCTTGATCACGCTGACGTTATCAAAAAGCTTGAAGCAGTCAGCACAGCGATTGGAAATTTATCCATTAGCAAAATGCCTGACCTTGGAAAAAACAGCCTTGATACTACAGAGAAATGGGAAGCGCGCGAAGAAGAAATTCAAACGCTCATTTCTACTTATATAAAAGCACTAAACAAAAACGTAAAAGATACAAAATCTAATGTAGACTTACTAAAAGAACAAGACGAATCTATTATCCATTCGTAGCAGCAAAGGGGGATGACTGTGGGAAAGGTATACGATGCAAAAGCACTGTTTGATGTAGCAAAAGACAGGGAAAAAGCCTACGATGAGTTACTCAGCCAGCTGGGTGAACTGAAAAAAGCGCTGCAGGGCGTAGCGGACTTAGAAGGCAGCTTAGAAGGAAAAGGCGCTGACAATATAAAATCTTTTTATAAGCAGCACGTTGATACGGCCGGACAGTGGGAAAACTTAATTAAAATGCAGCAAAGCTATTTTTCAACGCTTCACGTTAAAGCTGAAAAAGCAAAGCTATCAGGAAGCACGATTGTAACTGAATCATTTTTAGAAACGGAGCTAAAAAACGCCAACAGCAATGCTAAAGAAATGGTTGCGCAGCAGCACGAAGATCTGCAGAGTATTTTAAACGGCATCGATGATATCGTCTCTATTTCAGCGTTTTCAACGAGTGAGTTTAACGATAAAATAGAAGAAGCAGAGAAAAAACGCACCGATACAATTGAAGCAGTGAACCAGCTAGACGCTGAATGGTCAAAAGAATACAGCGAAATGGACGACTTCTATGCGGTAGTGGATACGCTAGTAAGCGGCTTAGAGCTTGCTACGAGTCAAGGAGGAAGTGTCTATCAGCTTGCCTTTGACGAAAAAGCCTATCACGACAGCGAGCTGTATAAAGTTCAAACAAAGCTAAACGACTATGCAACTTCATATGTTGACTACAACAAGCAGCAAGAAGAAGTATACGAGCTGGAAAAAAAGCAAGAAGAAGAAGCAAACAAGCCGTGGTATGAAAAAACGTGGGACGCGGTTTCTACCTTTACAGGAGAGGTCAGCGGATATTATGATTATAAACGAGCAGCAGAAGGCGTGGACCCTGTTACGGGTGAAAAACTTTCCACCTCACAGCGCGTCGCAGCGGGAGCCATGGCAGCAGCCGGCTTCATTCCGGTTGTCGGCTGGGTAGGAAGAGCCGCAAAAGGCGGAAAAGCCATCTACAAAACGGCTAAAGGCCTAAGCGCAGCGGATCACGCCCTAGACGCCTACAAATCCGCCAAATCCTTCAAAGTCCTGGAGCAAACCGAAAAAGGCCTCTACGGTCTTGTGGCCGCAAACGGCTTAGGAGAATACATGACCGGACGCGACATGTTCGGGAATAAAATCAGTGAAGAGCAGCGTAAAGCAAGTCTTCTGCAAGCACTAGGAATTGCTGGAGCTGGAGCGCTTTCTACGAAAGTAGCGGGGAAAATGGGACAAAGCCTTGCGACCAAAGGAACCGAAAAACTTAACAACATGCGCAACACGCTTCGCACAAGCGCTGTTGCCAACGTCACAAAGCAAGCCTACCAAAGCGTCAAAAACGCACCGGCCTCTTGGACTCAGTCGCTACATAAAACGTATAACAACATCCTAGACAGCAGTATGCCACGACTCATGCCAGAACTTGTGCCGGCTGGTCCATCACTTGCCCAGCAGACGGTGAGAGAGACCTTGCAGAATGTGAAGCAGCAGACGATGCAGATGGTAACGAAGGTGAAATATGATCCGAACCACAACAGCTACCGTGGACCTGACGGAAGGTTTATGTCAGAGAGCGATGTTACAAAGATGGGTGACGAGGTTGAGGTTGAAACGCTTCGGAAAGTTGACGAACCTGTAAAAGTAGAGCCTGAAATTCAAAAGGTTACGGATGAAGTGGTGAAAAATGGTGATGTTTCTAAGAAACCTTACAGTAGCAGTAGACCAAGTTATGGGAAGGGCCAAGTTGAACAGGTATGGGAAAATGCTAAAGATCCTATTAATGGAAAAATCTACGATCCATCAGGTGTCGAAATAGGTTGGGATAAATCTAAACCTAGAAATGGGCAGTGGGATATGGGACATATCCCAGGAGAAAAATATTCTGATATTCACGAATTGTATATGAATGGTACTATTACAAAGAAAGAATTTTTAGAGTGGTACAGGGATCCTGCAAACTATAGACCAGAATTACCAAGCACTAACCGAGGTCATGAGTATGAATAAGGGAGGTAATGATGTAAATGGACATTAACAAGGCTGATTTTTGGACTATAATAAAGTTTGGAAATCTCGAAGAATTTTTAAAAAAGTTGAAGATTGAAAATAAATGTATCGAAGAGGTAATAAACTCGGTTGATAAAAATGGTATTAGTTTACTTGAAAAATCACTGATTAGTAGAAAGTTCGATATAGCAAAGTTTTTACTAGAAAACAATGCAAAAGTTAATATTGTTTCAAATGAAGGATGTAATGAATTGCACTATTTAGCAGCAAATATTAATTATGTAGGTGCTGTTGACTTAGCATATAAGTTAGTTGAAATGGGTGTTGATTTAAATTTAAAAGATAAAAAATTTTCTAATTCTGCAATATTATCTCTGTGTCAAGAAGTATTAAAAGAACGCACAAGGGATGGAAATGAATTAATTTTACACTGTTTGGAAAAACACCCCGATTTTAATGATTCCAATAAATTTGGTTATTCTTTAAAGCGAATAATTGAAGAACGTGGAACTGAGGATATGAAAAAAGTCATGGAGGCGGTTAGTTGAAAACAAGTAGTGGATTAGGCGGTAGCGTTGTATCAAATAATATTCTAAAAAATATAGGGGACTTAAAATGGTGCATTAAAGAAGAACCAGTAAATGATCTTGATAATGGGTGGAGATTTTTGTCTGATATCGATACAGAGGAATTTCTTGCAAATGCATCGAATATGTCAGTTTGCGACTGGGGAACGATTATTGAAATAGAACCTGCTATAATAAATATTTTTGATATGCCTATTGGTACAGATATAACTTTACTAAGCGAAAATAATAAAAAGTATTTTGTTTATACTGATTCAGGAGAAAAGGTAGTTTTTTAAGGTTGTATATTAGTGACTGATACAGATTTGGATTTATTAGTATGAAGTTCCATTAGTGTAAGTAAAGGTTAAGGATTAAAAAAATAGATAATATATACTATGAAAATCAGCAAAATATTATTAAACCTTTGATTGGATATAGCCTTTTGAGGGTTTTTTTTAATGTTTTTTATGTTAAAAATGTCTTTTCTTGAATTAAGAAGTTCATGTTGGGTGGTAGACATAGGAGATCGGAGGCAGTTACATTTAGATAAAAATTTTATAAAGAATGTAAAAGAGCCATGCCAATGGAGATAAAGGTAATTTATGATATGAAGGGTGGCTTAAAGCTGAATACAGTTTTGAGTTAATTGTAAGAAAGAGATAATAAGTATTAAGATATAGGAGTAGCTAGAACACAATTAGACGAAAGAATTCTTTTTGATGAAAATTTAGTAGGTGTTGAATTACCCCCCATAGCTGTTTTATTTGCAGGGAACTTTGTTTAGATGATTGCTACCATGTTGAAGAGCCTATTGTATACGTTTGAAATTATGAAGAATCCTTGAATTTAAATCCTGTAACATATATTGTAAGTAACAGCTTTGAAAAATTTCTAAATATCTTAGCAGAATAGGTAGTTTGATAGTATCTAAACTAGAGTGAATACTCATATATTCGTCAGACCTATTTAATTCGTTAGAGAGCACTAATTGTCTACAACAGGCAGCAAGTGCTTTCTTTTATGTGAGGGTATATAATTTCAAAGGGTTTTCATTTTTATTTGTAGTCAAATGAATAGCCTAAGCGCAGCGATCACGCTGCAAATCTGCCAAATCCTTCAAAGTCCTAGAGCAAACCAAAAAAGGCCTTTACGGTCTTGTGGCTGCCAACGGGCTAGGAGAATACATGACCGGACGCGACATGTTTGGGAATAAAATCAGTGAAGAGCAGCGTAAAGCAAGCCTTCTGCAAGCATTAGGAATTGCTGGAGCTGGAGCGCTTTCTACGAAGGTAGCGGGGAAAATGGTACAAAGCCTTGCGACCAAGGGAACCGAAAAGCTTAACAACATGCGCAACACGCTTCGCACAAGCGCCGTTGCCAACGTCACAAAGCAAGCCTACCAAAGCGTCAAAAACGCACCGGCCTCCTGGACTCAGTCGCTACATAAAACGTATAACAACATCCTAGACAGCAGCATGCCAAGACTCATGCCAGAACTTGTGCCGGCTGGTCCAGCACTTGCCCAGCAGACGGTGAGGGAGACCTTGCAGAATGTGAAGCAGCAGACGATGCAGATGATTGAAAAGCCTGTAAAAGCAGAGCGTGTGAGTGAACGTCAAATTCAACAGGATACGGGTGAAGTCAAGCACTTAGATAATATACCTAGAACAAAAGAAATTGAAGTGAAATGTAACTACAAAACTAAATTCGATTCAGAAGAATTTGCAAGACAGTTAAAGGATCAAGAAAAAGGTATGAATGAATTAACCGTACATGAATACCAGGAAAATCGAGAGCGATTTATTGATAAAGGCAGGGCAATAGAGGGAAATGTTGCTCAACAAACAGCTAGAGAAGAAGCTTTATCTGACAAAATTACCGAATTTATGGATAAAGGAAAATCATTTGATGAAGCAGAGGAAGAGGCGAAAAAATGGCTAAAAACCCAAGCGGCACTTCATAATCCAGATCAGGTTGCAGGAGGAAGGCCTGAAATAATAGGAGGAATGGGAGATAAGAGGGTTAATTTATTAAAATTGTTGATAAACAAATAGAGGAAATATCAAAAAATATGACACTAGAACAACTGAAAAATACTTATTTGAATGTAAAGTTAACACATTAAAGGAGGAGTTTGAATGGAACAATATTTAAAAGATTTTAAGTTGCATAATAAAGTTCCTAGTGAACTGATTGAAAAGTATAAAAATATGGTCCCTAAAGAAATAATAGATTTATGGCAGGATTATGGATTTGGAACATTTATGGCAGGTTATTTTAAAAGTGTCAATCCAGAGGAGTACATTGATATCTTACAAGAAAGTAGCCAAAGATACACTGATTCTTTAGTATTATTTGCAACAAGTATGGGGGATTTAGTCATATGGGCTGATGGTTATGTAAGGTTGCTTAATTTTAGGTACGGCTTACTTAAAACACTTATGCCAAACTTTCTATACTTTTTTAAAAGTTTAGATTCGGAAAAATTTCGAGACGAATATTTAAAGTGGAAGCCATATCCAAAAGCAGTAGAAAAATGGGGCGAAATACCTTATGACGAATGTTTTGGATACACCCCTCTATTAGGGCTTGGTGGAGCAGAAAAAGTAGAGAATCTAAAAAAAGTCAAATTAAAGGAACATATTCTTATTATTACTGAATTCATGGGACCAGTACAATAATGTTCAAAGCTATATTACAAAATGAACTATAAGCACTTGACTGCCTTTTAGGCAACAAGTGTTTTTTTGTGAGCCATTTTTTGTTTTTAAATTATCCGATGTGAATGTGAAAAATATCAGAAAGTTAAAGAGAAATGAGGTTGAATTTTTAAAAAAATATTTCAAAAAAACAAGTGTTGACGTTAAAAACATTTATACTGAGAGTAATATGCAAACAAAGAAATTTATAGTTAAATATATTATTGATGGCAAGCATGGCCTTACAGCATTTTATTATTGTTAAAGAAGTAAAAGTAGTATGAAAGAATTTAAAGATTTATTCAGTGAATTGCAGGCTGATATGACATCTAGTATGTAAGGAGGATATAGATGAAACCTAATTATTTTTCAATTTCAATGTACCCCACAGTAGCTTTTAACGAAGAGGAGCTATTAGGTCGTCTTTTGGATGTGTTTGAGTCAAATGAAAAATTTGCTCCTACCCATTGGGGTAACTCTGAAACAGTAAAGGTAGAATATAATCGTCGGGAAATTCTAGAAAAAGTGATTTCAGAGCTTAGAGTATCTGAAGTTCACCTGTATCGTGATAAAGCGGTGCACTATAAAGGGAGTTTTAAAGTTAACTGGAGTCATAGTTCATATTTGGAGTTTGAGTTCCATAAATCAATACCTAAAAAATTATGGTCTGTTTTTTTTGAGTTATCTGATCAAATCGCAGAAATTGTAAAGCCGCGTTATGGAGTGTCGCAAATTTTTTGGAAAGCATCTTATCCATGGAATACTGAATATGAACGCTTACATATGTGGATGAATATGTCTTCACTACCTATACCGGTCAGGTTTCTTCCTAACGGTCCCTTGGGGGTAGGAGCTAGAACATATTTTAGTGGTCATATTTTAGAAATGTTTGATAAGGAATTCCTACTAAATACTCCCGCTGTCGTATCAGAATTAGAATGGGGCGGGGTTTGTATGGATCTTTTACAAAATCCATTAGAAGCTGATAGGGATACATTGCTAGATCGGTGGTTACATGTAATGAAATACTTAGAACCAGCTCAAGTAATAGCTGTGCCAAGTTTTCATGAAAGTCGAATGGTTGTCACGTATTCGCCTAATGTTGCTTGGAAGAAGTATCTAGAAAATTAAAGGAAAGGAATTTGTAATCATGGATGAGAAAAGTAATGAGCGAATAAGGGTTATGGAAATAGTAAATAGATCTCAATATAATGATGAGGTTATAGATCAGGTAGATATGAGTGATTTAGACCTTAGTTTTTCAGACCTGTCAGAAGTAATGGCAAGGCGTATTATGGCAAAACGTGTTGTGTTGAGAGCCTCTTCACTAATGAGAGCAGCGTTTCATGACTGCGATTTTGAGTTAGCTGATTTCAGAAGTTGTAATTTAGAGGAAATTAACATGGCAGATTGTAGGTTTGGCGAAGCGGATTTTTCTAAAGCAAATATGAAATATGCAAAGATAAATATAAGTAGTTGCTTTGAAACTCGTTTTGATGAGGCTGATTTTTCACATGGAGAATTAGTTGGAACAATTTTAAATCATGCTACATTTCGCCATGCAAATTTGTCAGGAATTGATGCGGAACAGGCCGACTGTACGGGAACGGATTTCAGCGGTGCCAATCTGACAGATGGTAAATTTGAAAAAGCGCATTTGGAAAATGTGAATTTATCAGAGGTAGATGCTAGAAATGCTAATTTCACAGAAGCAGATTTTACCGGAGCAATCCTTTTAAATGGGGATTTCACAGAAGCGGATTTTACCGGTGCTAAACTCGACAATGTAGTTTGGACAGGAGCAAATGTAGAAGGAGCTAAGTTTGACGAAAATGTGAAAGAACAAGTGTTGAAAATGATATAGAAGTTGATTTTAAATTGTATGTAAAATTGGCACCTACGTTTTAATGTATGATTTGTCACAGCATGTAAAGGGTGTCACACTCTCACTATAGAACTTGAAACTAAAAGAAAGAATCTCTAGGGATGATATGGGTTGCAAAGTTATGGACTGAGATAATTTATAGAGGGATGAGTAATATTTATTTATGAATATAGAGATTAAAAATAATAGTAAGCCTGCAAATTTGCAAGAGATTCAATCATTTGAAGAAGAGTGGAATATTGAATTGCCCGATGATTATAAAGAGTTTTTACTTAAAACCAATGGCGGCAACCCTACTATACGAAGGAGTCAAACCTTAGACAAAAAAATCACGTCATCTTTAACATCTATACTTCCATTTACTAAAGAAGTGCATAAAAATGTACAGAATGTATTTTTAGCTTTTCATAGTAACCATATAATACCTGATAATCTTCTAATTATTGGCGAAGATCCAATTGATAACAAAATTTGCTTGTCATTATCAGGAGAAGATGCCGGAGCGGTTTATTATTGGAGCTTAGACATGGAAGACATCTACGAAGAAGAGTATGAATCTTCTAACACGCATTTTAGCCTTATTTCTTATAGCTTTGAAGATTTTATAAAAAGCCTAAAAGACAAATAACCCTAGAGGGCTGCTAAACTTATTTGTTTGTTAATTTTATTGGGGAACTTATAAAACCTACGTTCGTAAATAGGTATAAATTCTTTTATTCCTGAATTAATGAGATTAATTTGGCAATAAAAAATTTGCAAGAGTAAGTGGGAGCACCGATTGAATTTTCTAGGCAATAGGTGCTTTTATTAAACGCATTTGCGCATTTCAGTATTTATTTTCTATTTTATAAAAGTTACGGCTTATAAAATAGAATAGCGCCAAAATAGCTTATCCCAATCGCTAGTCATTGCAAGTATCTCAAAAAATAAGGTGGGTCACTCTATGGTGAACAAAGGAACGAAAAGATTTTTTAGGTAAGGTTAACTTGAATTCTTGAGAGTTAATCTAAGGAGTGAAAACAGCAAAATGAAAGAATATGAAGATAAGTTGAGTGAATTACAAGCTGATATGATATCTATATGTATGGAGTGCGTTGAAGATAGAGCTGATAAAGTATATGTTTATGCTTCACGTGAAGGAGGAATTGTTTCAGGCAGTTTCTTTTATTGTATCAATAATAAGTATGTAGAATGTCATAAAATGAATGATGCATTGGAGAATGGAGACGAAAGATATGATGTGTCTCAAAAAAGAATCCTTATGGTGTTGCGAATAATATGTGAAGATATCGAAAAGATTGAAGAATTATGCAAAGAATATGAAAGAGATATGCCAACGGAGATGAAGTTAATCTATGATGTTAAAAGTGGCAATTTTAAAGCTGAATACAAGTATGATTTAGTATATACTAATGATGATAGTAAAACAGCCGATCATGTTGCTGATGAGTGGTTTGAAGAAGTGAAAAATAACAAGCTTTAATTTAGTATTGGTGTGTGGTAATGAAGCAGTTAGTGCATATGGTAATAACATGATGAGAAATTACACCAATTTTAGAACTATCATAGATAATAAAATAATTGTTACTTTATAGTACATCAAATGGTTTGACTTAGTAAGCGATGATTGGTAACCCAATTATCGCTTTTGGTTTTAAATAAGGATACGGATAAAGCCAAGCATTTAGATGATATACCTAGAACAAAAGAAATTAAAGTGAAATTTACCTACAAAACTAAATTCGATTCATAAGAATTTACAAGACAGTTAAAAGATCAAGAAAAAGGGATGAATGAATTAACCATATATGAATATCAGAAAAATCGAGAGCAATTTATTGATAAAGGTAGAGCGAAAGAAGGAAATGCAGTTCAAAAATAGCTAGACAAAAAGCTTATGTACAAAAGGTAAATGAACTTCAAAGTGAGGGATTACCGTTATCACAAGCAAAGAAAAAAGCTCAGGCATGGTTAGTTACTCAAGCACCCTGACTCCTGACTAGATAGCAGGTGGGAAAGCTGAAATAATAGGAGATAAGAGGATTAATTTCTCTATAGGTAGTTAATGGAGGTCTAGAATCAAGAGTATTGATAAACAAATAGAGGAAGTAGCGAAAAACATGACACCAGAACAATTTAAAAATACGTATTTGAATGTAAAGTTAACACTTTAGGGGAGGAGTTTGAATGGAGCAATATTTAAAAGATTTTAAGTTGCATAGTAAAGTTCCGAGTGAAATCATTGAAAAGTATAAAGAATTAGTACCAAATGAAGTGATAAATTTTTGGAGTAATTATGGATTTGGTACATTTATGCAAGGGTATTTTAAAAGCGTAAATCCAGAGGAATTTATAGAAATCTTGGAGGAGAGTTGTCCAAGATTTAAGGATTCAATCGTATTGTTTGCTACGAGTATGGGAGACTTGATTATTTGGGCGGATGGATATGTTGGATTACTTAATTACAGGTATGGCATAGTAAAGATTATTATGTTTACATTTGAATTTTTCTTTCAAAATATTGCTGATTTAGAATTCAGGGATGAAGATTTATCTTGGCAGCCTTATCCCGAAGCGCTTAAACAATACAATGAGTTAGAGTATGATGAGTGTTTTGGTTATACACCTCTATTAGGGTTAGGTGGAGCAGAAAAAGTAGAGAACTTAAAAAAGGTCAAATTGAAGGAACATATTCTTATTATTACTGGTTTTATGGGGCCAGTAGAGGTATAAGGTTCGTTCTAATGAAGTAGACTTACTACTTATTTTATATTTTACAAGCAGATCGTATAGGAAACACAATAACGAATATATAAATAAAAAAACAAAGTACGAGTGAAATGAGTAGAAAAAGAATTACGAGTCTAGGTGAGATGACATTTTATCATTTTAGTCTAGAAGACCCCTACCTGAAGGAGCGGAACGAGCTTAGCTCAGCGAGTAAGTGGGGGGAAGTTCCATGTATGACAAGTACAAAGACGTATATAAACAAACATGGCATGAGTCAGGTTGTGATGTTAGTTAAAATAGGCATTACCTAGAAACTGAAAACACTGACCAAATACTTGAAATAATTAGCCTAGTGGGTATTATTGTTTCGTATAAGGATATTTATGATGAACGTGATATTGGACTAACATTTGATTGTACATGGGATATAGAAAATGGATTGGGACTTCGTTTATTAGATGAACAGGTGAACGACGTAGGGGGGCATGATGTGACCATCTAAATAAACTGTTTTTTATCCGACAACAATCTATAACCATATTTACAAGAGAAAACACGGTAGAAAATAAAGATAGTTTAATAAATGAATTTAAGCGGATAAATAGGAGTGATTCTAAGTGGATAAGTTGTCTTTTCTGCAACAATACAGAAAAAGTATTGAGTTTGTATCTAATGAAGACTTACTAAATATTAAGAAAGAGAACATCCCGAAAGAATGGCTGGAAGTATTTATAGAAACTGACAAGACTGAGAGGAAAGATAAACTAATTGCTTTATGGAATCGGGTATGTGAAAAAGAATTAAGTCACACGATTTCATATTTAAAAGAGAATTTAGTAGATGTTGAACTCATTATAGATAATGGACAGTACGCCATTCTATATAGCGTGAAGAGTGAAAATGACGAAATTCTTTATTATGAAGGGGGAATACCAAACAAATCAATTTACGATTTAGACATGGAACAAGCTTGGTCAAGTGTTCCGCAATCTATTGTTAAATTTTACGGAAAGTTACATAATGGCTTTTATTATATGCCAAGTCGAGCAATGAGTCTAGTACCGTTAGAGAGAGTAACTTATTTTAAAGAAGATGAATGGGGGATTCTTGATGATTTAGAGCATCCATTAGAAATCAATCTTGATACCACTTATGGATTTTTTGAGAATGGTATGGGTGGATACGTTGCGGTAGATTTGAACAATTGTACGGATAATAGAGCAACACTGTGGTTCACCAATGATCAGCCTGAATATAGTGTTGATTTCTGGGATATTGTAGATGAATGGATTTTAATAGGGTTACAAGATAATTAAAAAATAATGTGTAAATAGACTAAGTAAGTTTATATAGCATATAGCACTTGATTGTCCATAAAAGGAAGCAGGTGCTTTCTTTTATTTGAGCGTAACAATCAGTACAATCATAGAAAAGTTCAAAAATGAATTACGTGTACGTTAAAAAAATGGAAAGATTATTAAATAAACATAAAGAGGATTTTGTGAAAAATAAATTCATTCTTAATTTGCAAAGTGAACGAAAAGTTGGGGTTGTTTTAATTGTTGCTGAAAGAGTATTTTCTGTAATAAGTAAAGGTGATGAAAGATATCCAGCAGGTAGAGAAGCGTTAGACAAATGTTGGTTATGGGGTGAATCTCATACTGTAACTGGAGATGAACTCTATGAGCTTATTGACAATGCAGACTATACAGGGATCTCAGAATTTGCTGAGGAAGAAGAAGACTTGAATATGGCTAGGCTATGGTCACTACTAGTGGATGCCGCCGCTTATACATCTTGGGAAGCTTATAAAAACGAAAAAGTAAAATATGTACCGCAAGCACTGGAAGGTATCGGTGCAGATAGTAGCACTGTCTTTTTGAATAGCGCAGTTGAGACCGGTTTTATCACAGTAGAGGAAATTGAAAGAATGGAATTAGTTTTTTATGATTATGAGTGTACAAGCAATGAAACCTCAATAAAAAGAGAAGACTTTATGAAATTATTTTAACTCAGTGTATGGAACCTATTAAATAAACAGAACGAATGAGTAAGTGTAGACCACTACAGCAAATGGTGAGAACTAACAGTAAGCACACCTCAAAAAGCAGTTAAATGCATTATTTTTAACAGCACGTAATTGTTAAAGGAAAGAAAAAGGCGCTTTTTATGTTTTAGGATAGGAATCAATAGGTCTAGTCAAATTTTATAAGTGCAAAACTATTAAATAGTAATGTATCTTTAGTCTTAACAAGTCATCCCATTTTATTAAGGAGAATGTAAATGAAAATGGAATTAAATATCCAACAAAGAGTTGGAGAATATAGAGTGAAAAGTGATCAGTTATTTGAACAGAAAAATTATCAACAATCTGTTGATGTATTAATCAAAGGGTGGGAAGAGATTCCGCTTCCAAAAGGGTTATATAGTGATACTTATGAGGTGGTAAAAGATATCATTGATACCTTTATCATAATGAATGACTATGAAAGTGCCCAATATTGGCTAACTCATCTATACTCATCAGGCTTTAAACGATTTGATGATGGTGAGAAAGAGTTTATTTCAGGCGTTATTTATTATGAATTGGGATCCCTTTTACTTGCCAAAGAATTTTTTGATATTGCTAATCGAAAATCAGAAGGAAGATTATTTGAAGGGAAAGATACGAAATACATAAAATTACTCAAAAGGTAACCATGTATGAAGGAGGATCACCCAATCGAATAAATCGATTTAATAATTTGAGCAAGGATGCTAAAGTCGAGTATCTATTGTCACTATCTAATTTAATTATCAACAAGATTTCTGAATCTAAAGGATTTGAAGTAGCGGTTGAGTCATTAGAAAAAGCTTGGGAATGGCTAAAATTAAAGGATTTTGACGCAGATAGCCTGTATGTATATTTAGAAAACATAGATGAAACAGATATCATGACTTATATGCAACTGGCCGATGATAAAGATAATGAAAAAGTATGGATATGTATTGGAAATGCTCTGGCATATACAATCTGGGAGGCGTATCAATATGAAAAAGAAAAGTATCTTCCCCAGACTATTGAAAGTGTTGATTATCAGACTGTTCAAAGCTTCATAACAAATTTTGAAAAGGTATATGAGAATAATAGTATCTCAGATAAGCTATTACACTTTCTTGAAGAAAACTATCCAAAGAATGCTGATAAAAGGGTAGATTTAATTTCAATAAAGACTTTTATTGATGAGTCTATTGAGAAATAGATAACTAAGAAACTTCTAAAAATGTGTAATTATTTAGCTATACTTTTAAAAGCAGATTTTAACTTCAAAGATAAGCAGATGAGACTTTTAGATGACAGCTGCTTTTGGTTGTTTTTTTGAGATATTTACATTTTGTATACTTGAATGATGCTTTATTAAAGTTCATGAAGGTAGCATCATCAAGGAATATCAAGTTAATATTTGAATTTTATGAGAAGGACGATGATCAGAAGCCAAATGGATATATCGCCTTTTAATATTACACTTCATCACAATGTTAAAGAGGTATACAAATGGAATGTAAGGATGGTCAATCATTTATCCCTTGCCGGACGATACTGTGCTTTCTGAAAAGGAAGGTAAATGGAGAATGAATTTACCAGAAACGTATAAAGAATTTGTGAAAAAAAACAGCACTGTTAGTAGAAATATTATGGGAAGGTGTACAAGTGACTATGGAAATGTATTATTGTGACGAATGGTCAGATATCAAAAAGAAGCCTTGGAACATTCTTGATGAGCATACTGCATACACATACCACCAAAAACATAAACCCTATACGGTCGTACTAAGGGAAGATGAGAAGCACAAGTATATTATAAATATTACAAATGAATGGGTTTCGGTAGGGTTTTATGATGAACTAATTCGTAAATATTTAAATTATGATTTCGAAGTTATGAGTGAAGGTAAGCTTTTTTTAAGAACAGCCATGTATTGGGAATATGATGATAAAACTAATACAGAAGTAAGTAGTTTGATTTTGAATTTCCGAGAAGATGGTTACATAGCAATGGAAAAGCGTGATTTAAAAAATGGTTCAGTCGAGGAACGCGAAGCAAACAATACCCTTGAAAAAAACTGGGATGTGTTTCCTGAATTTGGCCAATACTTATATTTGTGCAAAGAAGAGCGCTAATTCTTTTGTGAAGCTAGAGTTCATAAGATGTGTCAGCTTAATAGTTGCTACGATATATAAGTATCATAGTGTCTTTTTTTAGTTGTTTGACATGGATTTGAAGAAATATAAAAAAGTTAAAGATAAACAGTTAGGATAACATACCAAATTGAAGATGAAGAACTAGGGATAGCAACAGTTGAAAACCAGTCAGGAGGATAAATTTTATGCAAATGGAAAGCCAGTTACAGGAATTGTATCAAGAAATAGCAGAAACGGTTAATAATATGATTCCAGAAGAATGGGAGAAATTTTATTTTTATGCACAGATTGATGAATCAGGGGGGCGAGTTTACTTTTTTTATAAATCAATTAGAGATAATAGCTACACGTATAGTCTAGATATACCAAAACAATTTAACATATCGGAACTAGAATTTAATAATGAAGAAGATAAGCTTTTTGATCTTAGTGAACAGCTCAGGGAAATCTTTAAAGAAAATAACCAGGAACTATGGTATTCTTTTACGCTAATGTTAGAGCAAACAGGGAAGTTCTCTGTATCATTTGATTATACAGATTGGTTGAATACAGATTACGGATTTGTAGCACAGAAAAAGATTTGGAAGTATAAATATTTAGATGAAGCACCGGCGGATGAAAAAACTAAAAGTTTAATAGATCAGTATTTAAAAGAATATCCAAATAATCCTATTTAAATAATTATTAAGGCTATACAAATAAAGGAAGCAGTAAGCACAAAGTGAAGATGAGGGATTTTCGAGTACAAATATTTAAGTAGAGAATTAGCGGATGAAAAAGATAAAGAACAAATGATGAAAATGAAAAGATATGAAGAGAATTTTAACAGCAATAATCAATAATTTATAGCATTTGAGTTTTTTAAAAAGGAGGCAAGAACTTATGGATAAGGACGATATTCATTTTCTTCAACAGTTACTTAATAGCACAGATAAGGATTATATAATAAGTTATTTATTGAATACTAATAACGCTCTATTGCTTCATTACTCTGCTGCAAATTATAACTGGAATAGTGGATTTGAAGTGCCAACAGTTATTCTAGAAAATGCAGCTTGTGATTTTGGAACAGGTTTACTGATGTTTCATTATGCAGAAGGGTATCGTATGTGAGAAGATCCTGGTGAGGTTTTAAATTCTCCTTTGGAAAATTGGAAAAAATTTTTAGGGGAAGTTTACAACAAACTCATAAACTTAGAGTTTACATCTCAGGCTATTTCTTTCAATCCTGAATTAACAAACATTCAAAAATATAAATTAAAGAAGAGTAATCCAAACATTCCTGAACTCCTTATTAATAAATCTCCAGGAGATGCGGTTGATATTTTTAAAATATAATGAATTAGTAACTAAACTTAGGTTAATTGATGCATTATAAAAAGAGAAAAGAGTTAGGTCTAAGTCTAAAATACATAAAGGAAACTAAATATCAATATCAAGCAGCTAAATCTGGAAGAATGGTAGGTATAGAATTTGAACGAACTGAAGTCATGAAAAGAGTGGCAGGTGAGACCGTTTTTGTTGGTGTTTCATTAAGGTCAAATGTATCGGAGGTTGCTAAAAGTGGAAAATGAAATGAAGCAATTACATAAAGAAATAGCTGAAACAGTGAATAAAATGATACCAGAAGAATGGGGAAAGTTTTATTTTTATGCTCAAATATCCGAAACGGGCGGAGGCACTTACTTTTTTTATAATACCCTTGAGAATGAAAAGAACTATAAATATAGTTTAGAAATTCCTTGTGAATACGACGATATTGATAAAGAATTTTATAAAATGAAGGATCGAGCTTTATTTGAGTTAAGTAATAGATTAAGAAACGTTTTTAAAGATAATCAGCAAGAACTTTGGTACTCTTTTACACTATCTGTTAATAGCGATGGCAAATTGAAGGTGCATTATGATTATACAAATTGGTTTGACACGGATTATAGCTTTGATGACCAGCTAGTGATTTGGGAATATAAATATTTAGGAACAGAACCAGATGATAGCGAAAGCAAGACTTTAATCAATAAGTATTTAAATGAGTATCCCAATAATCCAATTTAGCATAAATCCAGTATTTGTGGTTAAATTCCCACCTCATGAAGGTACTAAATTAACCCTAAAGAATTGCATCAAGGGAAGATTTTACAAGCGTAGAATTAAAAGTTTATAAGCGAGGTGCAACATCATATGAAAGAATTTGAAGACCGATTCAGTGAACTCCAAGCTGATATGATATCAATTTGTATAGAATATATTGACGATAGAGCCGACAAAGTGTATATCTATGCTTCGTGTGAAGGAAACATTATCGCTAGTAAGTTTTTTTATCTTATTAACAATCAATATGTAAAATCTCATCAAGTGAACGACGCCTTAGAGGATGAGGATGAAAGATATGATACATCTCCGAAAAGAGGATTTATGGTATTAGATATTTTAAATGAAGATATTGAAAAAATTGAAGCGCTGTGTAAAGAAAATAACAGAGACATGCCAACGGAGATGAAATTAATTTATGATGTGAAGAGCGGCCACTTTACAGCGGAATACAATTACGAGTTGGTTTATACAAATGATGATGTTAAAACCGCTAGTTATAATGCTAATGAGTGGTTTGAAAAGGTGAAACGTAATAGGCTTTAATATTTTGCTAGGGCTTCTTAGGCAATTTAACAAGGCAGCAGGAGGAATGTTAGATGAACGAAGAAAAAGTGAATAAGCTATATCAAGACATGGGCAATATCGTAATAGAGACCATTCCAGAAGCGTGTTCTAAAGTTTATCTTTATGGTGAAGTTGTTGATGGTGCCCAAACAGCGTACTTCTATTATTATCCTAATAACAGTGATGAAATTATATACAGTCATGACATTCCTGAAATTTTTGCTGTAAGTGAAGAAGACTATGTTAAACAATGGAACAAATTATTAGACTGCATCCAAGAATTGTGGAAAGTGTTTACCGGAAGTGAGAACCAAGAGCCATGGACCAGCTTCACTTTAATTTTTAATCACAAAGAAACGTTTACGATTCAATTTAATTATGATGATCTTTCAGCCGCAGATTCCCATGCTAGGAAGACAATATGGAAATATGAATACCTTGGTATCTTGCCAAAAAGTAAGCTAGGACAAAAGCATCTAAAGAGATATCTCGAGGCTGTAAAAGATAGATAAAAAATGAACAGCTTATAGTGTAATTCATTATGTTAAATATACATATTTCAATAGGGAATGAAAGAATACTACAGAGAAGGAGTACATTCAATGGAAATAAAAAAAGATTCAATCATTTATCCCTTACCATCAGATAATTTACTAGCTGAAAAGGAAGCGTTTTGGAGAGTGAAATTACCTTCAGACTATAAACAAATGATAAAAAAATAACGGGGCTTCTCCAGAAGCAAAAGTTTTTAAAGTGAAGAGTCATAGCTATGTATTAATAAGGTTTTTATGTATTCTTGAAGCCCCAGAGAACAATGAAGCTGGTACGTTTGATATTGATGTAACATGGACTCAATTAGAGGATCGGCTTACAGATGATGGAGATTTATTGGGAGTAGCTTTATTACCAATCGCGACTTTATTTGCAGGAGATTTTGTGTGTTTAGGTTATAGAAATTCAAGAGATAACCCTAGCGTTTGTGTATGGGATCATGAAAATTCTACTGAGCTTGAGCCGAACACGTACCCTGTTGCAGATACATTCAAAGAATTTTTAGCTATGCTTCATTAATCCGCAGCTAAAGTAGGGCATGAAAATAATTGTGGATTTTTTGAGGCTCTCATAGAAGTAGGCGTGATCAAATAGTAAATGTTGATTCAATTAATTATAAAAAGGGGATACGAATGAAGAAGATCGTAGAATTATTTCATGATATAGATTGTACGTTGTCTCCCATGATAAGTTTTTATAGCGCTTTATCAGATCAAAAATTTTTAAAAGTCTTACGCTATTTTTCAGAGGAAACTGGTTATGGAAATGAGTACCACATTTGTACATTTTTAGACGACTTAGAGCCGTGGGAAGAGGGCTATGTTGAAAACGGCATTGAATTTCTAGACGGTACGGGTGACACTGACAAAAGTGTTATTGTCGATTATGAAACGTTTTTAACTTACTTGCACAAAATTTGCCACGTATATATGGAAGATCATGCCCATGATAAAGAAAAAGTGATGGCTCTTTTACATAAAATCAAACAAAATCATAGTAATGAAGACTAGTAGGAGTATATAAAGAAGCAACGAATCGAGTCTTGCTATAGACAATAAGCTCCCCACACTACAGCGCATCACACCAAGCAGAGAGACGATATATTTTGGAGAGGATTCTACAAGGTAGAAAGTAGAGGGAAAACGAAAAATGGAAACAACTCACATAGCAAAAGCTATTAGAGGTGCTATAAAAGGTCGTCACTTAAATAAAGTAAGAGACTTATTTGAGAAAAATCCAGAAATGTTAACATTGGTCACACCTTTTGGCACATGGCTACATGTAGCGACAGCTCATGGTCATTTAGAAATTGTACAATACCTTATTCGTGCTGGAATAGATGTGAATGCACAAGGAGGAACTTTTTCTACCAATGCCTTAGAAAGAGCGGCTGCAAAAGGACATATAGATATTGCTAAGTATCTTATTAACCATAATATTGAACTTGATATTAGTGAACCAGATAGAAATCCGCTGTTTGCTGCCATATATAACGGTCATTTTGAGATGGTTAAACTGTTAGTTGAGAATCATATTAATATATCGATTACATACTCTGGTGAAAACATGAAAGAAATGGATGCTTACACATTTGCGATTGAACGAGGACAAATAGAAATTGCTGAATATTTAAAGCAGAAGGTGGACAGTAAATGGTTTTGAAAGATGTATAGAGAATGCGAATAGTTACATAGAAAGATTAACTTCTTTATTAAATGATGATACGAATAGAAAAACAGTGAATGATCTGCGAACAAAAGTGTTAAAAGAACTACAAGTATGATAGTGAAGTTCACTGACCACAACTATTTAAAAGTAAAAACGGTAGAAACAGCTAAATTATTGAGGGAGATGTCTACATTAAAACACGGCAATAAAGGGCAACTAAATTAAGGGGGATATGCTTTGAAGAAAAACAGCGTCAATAAAGCAATAAGAAATGCAATTAAACGTGGTGACATTAACTCAGTCAAAGAATTAATAGGTAGTAATAAAGCAATTCTACACACCATGACTCCATTTGGCAGCTGGTTGCATATAGCAGCAAAAAAAGGACAGATGGAAATAGTAGAGTATCTAGTGCATAAAGGAATCGATGTAAATACAAAAGGTGATATATTTGATGCTTCTCCCTTACGAGTGGCAGCAGGTGAGGGGCATGTAGATATAGTACAGTACTTAATCCAATCTGGAGCAGAATTAGATGTAAGCTCAGCAAAAAGAAATCCATTGTTCGCAGCAATTTACGGTGGTCATAAAGAAGTAGTTGAACATCTAGTTGATCAAGGTATAGATATTTCCGTTCAATATACCGGAGAGAATATCGAGGATATGGATGTGTACCGATATGCTAAGGAATTTGGACAAATAGAAATTGCTGAATATTTAAAGCGAAAGCTGAATGAAAAAGTACAAAAGAGAGTGCTTAAAGATTAATTAAATCGTATATAACAGGTCACAAAGCTAATAAAAGCAAGGAGGTCCATCTCATGCTAGAACCCATATATGCTGAAAACGTAATTGTCGGAGTGATACATAAAAAGCAGTTTCAATGGTATGTGACCGACCGAGAGCTATGGTATTTGGATTATGTGAAGTTTGCACAAGCTTTTGAAAATGAAGGTGATTCAGCCGTTGACGAGTACATTGAACCTGAACGAAAAGGAATCGAAGTTCTCAGCAGTGAAAATGCTGAGCTTTTTTTACAACGTATAGAGTCGTATCAAGCAGACGCAGCTACTCTTTTAAAGCTGTTTGAAAATAAAATAGAAAGCGTAGATGAAGAAGATGTATTAGACTTTAGCCCTTCGTTTTTAGTGAACTTTGATCAAAAAACGTTCTACTCACTGTTTCCTGAGCCGGCTTCATTTGAAGAATATGTTCCAAGCGATTGGGAAGGAACGTATGAAGACTTTACAGGTTTGATTCCAGAAATAGAAAAGTATTGGGTAAATAAGGACGGAGAAAATTTATTTGAGCTGTGAAAGCAAACAGGGCATGGAGGGATAACGTTGTTTCGTGTTCAAACATTCATTAAGCGTCCAGATATTTTGATTACCGATTTATCATCTCTATATGAAAAGGAATCGCACTATTTTATCGAGATATCAAATGAAGCAGAACTCATTCGTTACGGTAATCAGCTTGATTTTACTTGCCTTGAAGGAGCCATTAAGCTCGAATACTACGGTGAGCCGCTCCTTGATGTATCTGCATGGGACGTTATAGATGAGATGTGGCTTTATTTGTTGAATGCAATGGAGAGTTTAAAAGAGACCGGGTATGGAGAGATGAATTTTCCAGATCAAGCGTTAGTATTAACCTTAAAATCGGCTTCTGAACAGTTTGTACTGTATACCTTTCATACATCTCCTCCCGTAAAAGCAGTGCTTCCGAAACAAGACTTTTTTATGATAGTGTTAGGAGGAGCGGAGCAGTTTTTTTAAACGATGGAGAGATGTTTTAAAGGGAACTTTCAGTATTTCAATGAAATTAAACGTATTGAAGCGTTAAAAAGGCAGTAAGGAAGACGAGGTTACTAGTAAAAAACTACAGGAACTATGGCCACATTGTAACGGCAAGTGTAATTACTCGGCGTGCGCTGCCTTTTTCGAGCTGTTGTCCGATAGCACTTGATGTTTGCACCCAATTCACTTCATCAGGATAATTCGTAATCACTCCGTCACTTTTTGTTTTCCACAAAAATGAAGCGGGAAGCCGCTTGCTTCCAGACCACGGCGATATTTTCATTCCGGCAGAATGAACTTGGTGGATAAGAGCAGGCGTTAGGATGTCATAGGACGGGTTAAAGTAAGTGGCAAAGTCAGCAAATTGCCGGATTGAGTTTGGGTTTGTATCTCGCTGTGAAGAAGTTAGTATGCCTATAGGAACGTTTGGGAGAAGCTCATGCATTTTTTTCATGGATGAAATGTTAAAAGACTGAATGATAACGTGATCGAGCTTTCGCTTGTTGATTTCAAAAGCTACTTTTTTTTCAATTCCAGGATAAAGTTCCGGGGCTTTTAATTCTATTAATATACCGATTTTTCCTTGAAATTCATCTAACACTTGCGAAAGAGTTGGGATTTTTTCATTCGCAAACGAATTGTCTTTCCAGCTTCCTGCATCCAAGCGCTGAAGCTCCGCGTACATTAACCCTTGAATGTGTCCGCTTCCGTTTGTTGTTCGGTCTACGGTACGGTCATGCATAATAACGAGTACACCGTCTTTGCTTTGCTGCACGTCAAGTTCAATGTAATCTGCATTCATTTCTAGCGCTTGGTGAAAAGCAGCCATTGTGTTTTCAGGTGCGTAAGCGGAGGCTCCTCGGTGCGCGATATTTGTAAGTTTTTCTTCCGTGCGTGCAAAAGCAGAAGAGGCGATTGAACAGCATAATAAGGCGACTGCGCTTAGACCAGCTAAATATTTTTTCATCACGTTTCTCTCCTATGCGTTAGTATAGAAATAGCGTAACGAAAAAATGTGATGCTGATATAGAGAAAGTGTGTAGAAAGCGTTGACATTTCGTAAAGAAAAATAGGGATTTTTTCATGATGATGTTTACAAAAAATGCGTAAACGAATAGCGATTTTAATCAAACGTTAAGGAAACAGCGCTATAATAGAAGGTGTGAAAAAAAGAATAGGAATTTCTTAGAAAATAGTTGTATAATAGGTGAGTCAGTCAATGAAAGGAATGGAACATGGATATTCAGTACATACATACGTTTACGATGCAAACGAAAGAGGAGTGCCGGACGCTTCAGCAAAAGCTAAAACCACAAATTGATTTAACATCACGCGTCAAAATGACGCATATACATAACTGTGCTGGTGTTGATGTTGCGTACTGAGAAGAAAACGGCATATCTCACGGAGCGTGCAGCATTGTAGTGGTTGATTATCAGACGAAAAGCATTGTGGAAAAAGTGCACAGTGTAGGAGAAGTAACGGTTCCTTATCTTCCTGGGTTTCTAGCTTTTCGAGAGCTTCCTTTAATTCTTGAAGCGGCTAAAAAACTTCAAATAGAGCCCGATGTGTTTTTATTTGATGGCAACGGATATTTGCACTACGAGCACATGGGAGTAGCCACACATGCTTCGTTTTTTCTCAATAAACCTACCGTTGGAATTGGGAAAAGCTATTTAAAGATCAAAGGACATGATTACGTTATGCCTAAAGATACAGCAGGCGCTTATGAAGATATTGTGATTGATGGCGAAGTTTATGGTAGAGTAGTAAGGACAGCCAAAGGGGTAAAGCCTATTTTTCTGTCGTGCGGAAACTATATTGATTTGGACATGTCATATCAGCTTATGATGCATTTTATTTCAAAAGAAAGTAAGCTTCCGATTCCGGTCCGCCTAGCAGATCTGCATACGCATGAGCTGCGGAAAAGGTACCGGCAGTCAACGGGGAAGTAAGCTGTTCATAATGAGTTCATAGTTTCCTTTTATACTGATGGTTGGAATATAGTAGTAGTGTAAAATTATTAAAGAATGAGTAAGGTGATTAAAGGTGAGTTCATTTATTACGAGTATTTTGGATTTTTTAACGAGCCTTGGCTATTTAGGTATTGCGCTCGGCTTAATGATTGAAATCATTCCAAGTGAAATTGTACTAGCCTACGGGGGGTATATGATTTCTCAAGGCATGATTAGTTTTCCTGGAGCAGTCATTGCCGGAATTATTGGCGGAACGATTGCACAGTGGTTTTTATATTGGATTGGAGCCTACGGAGGACGTCCGTTTCTTCAAAAATACGGCAAGTACTTATTCATTCATGATAAGCATATTGATCTTGCGGAAAACTGGTTTAATAAATACGGCGCGGGCGTTGTTTTCTCCGCCCGTTTTGTCCCGGTTGTTCGACATGCAATTTCGATTCCTGCAGGTATTGCTAAAATGCCGTTTTGGAAGTTTACGTCTTTAACCGTGTTAGCGATGATTCCTTGGTCGATTTTATTTATTTACTTAGGCGGAAAGCTAGGCGAGAACTGGGCGAACATTGAAGACGTAGCAAGCAAATATACGCTTCCGTTTGTGGTTGCGGCATTTGTGATTATTGTTCTTTATTTCGTATTCAAACGCACGCGTACAAAGCGCGTATAAGATCGTTTTTGGACTACAAGCATGGCAAAAAGCCATGCTTTTTTTGCATGAATAAAAACAAGCTCTTTTATTTGCTCATGACTTCTTCAAGTGCTATTATTTTTCATACGCACTAAAAAAGGAGACGATTTAACGTGGTACAAGAAATTGTATTAAATGATACACCTATTCAAATTTACAGCTATGAACAAGAAATTGTAAAAGGCAAAACAAAAGTTTCAGTTGATTTTAAAGTAACAAGTGAGGAATATCATGATATTACTACACTTTTATATAAGGGTACTTTTCATGTAAATGTCCCGGAAGAAGATCTCGATTTTCAAGGAACGATTCATCAGTACTCTACGTCTTTTACAAATTTATATGAAAAAGGCCAGGTAGGGGATTTTTCATTAAGTTTAATTGAAGTGAACGAATAAGGAGCAGATGCGTGATGAAAGTAAGTATACTCGACCAATCGCCCGTTTCATCCCATCAGACCCCAGCGGAAGCGTTAGAAGCATCGATGCAGCTGGCCAAAGCGGGTGACAAGCTTGGCTATGAGCGCTACTGGATTGCAGAGCATCATGATTTGTCTGGACTTGCCTGTTCGGCTCCTGAAGTGATGCTTGGCTATATCGGCGCACAAACTAATAGAATTCGAATTGGATCGGGAGCGGTGCTGCTGCCTCACTACAAGCCGTATAAAGTAGCTGAAACGTATAACATGCTCGCAACGCTGTTTCCAGGGCGCGTTGATTTAGGGATTGGACGCGCGCCGGGTGGATCGGCTGAAGCAACAAATGCACTGTCGGATAACTTCTTGCAGCAAGTATTTAAAATGCCTGAACTTGTTAAAGAGCTTCTGCAGTTTTTAGACGATAAATTTCCGGCTGAACATGAATACGCAAAGCTTTCAGCTTCGCCGCTTCCGCCTGTCTCTCCAGAACCGTGGCTGCTTGGCACAAGTAAAAAAAGTGCTGAGCTCGCTGCTAGAAACGGAATAGCCTATACGTTTGGCCAGTTTATGAGTGAACAAGACGGTTCAGCTATTATTGATCAGTACAAACAGGCATTTCAGCCAAGGCGGAGCGGGAATCAGCCTTATGCAATTGTCACTGTATCGGTCATTTGCGCTGAAACAACCGAGCAAGCCCATCGCATCGCAACGAGCTCACTCGTATGGAAAATTCAGCAGGATAAAATGGAAGCAAAAGGCGTGCCTTCTATTGAAGAAGCGGCCAGCTATCCGCTTACAGAAGAAGCAGAGAAAAAAATGAAGAAGATGAAAGAAGCCATAATTATCGGAAATCCAGAAGAAGTACACGTCCGTCTTCAAGAAGTTCAAGCACGCTACGGAGCGGATGAACTCATGCTTGTCACCATTACGCATGATCCGGCTGACCGATTAAAATCATATGAGCTTGTCGCAGAGAAATGCAAAAAATAAGAGCCGAATTTCGGCTCTTATTTTTTATGCCCGTAATAGTACTCAAATAAGTGCTGAAATGCTTCTATAGCGCTTGAAAAAGAAGCGATGCCTTGGCGGTCCTCTATTAACCAGCACGTGGCTATTACAGAATGAGCGTATCCCCACAGTAAAATGCGTTTTTTATTTACGTTCAGTTCTTTTACAAATATATTGATTCGATGGTCAATTGTCTCTGCTACGTTTGTCTTAGGCAGATGATTTAAAAGAAAAGGGATAATTTCGTACTCTTTTTCTCCAATCAACCCTTTTGGATCAATTATTTTCCACGCCTCACCAGACTGTAAGATGTTATCATAATGCAAGTCTCCGTGAAGCAAAAAAAGCTGCTGAGAAGTCCGGTTTAATTCAGAGAAAACGGCTAGCGCGTGTTGAAGCGTTTCGGAAGAAAGAAAATCAATGCCGCTTGGATACATTTGTGTATACTCTCGAAGCTGCTTTTCTCTTTTAACGGCTGTTGCTTCGATAGTGGAGTCTGATTGAGGCATGCGCCACAGAGATTTCATGAGCCGAGCAGCGATTAACACAGCTTCGTCTTTAGTTGATAAAGAGGAAAGCGGGCATCCGGGAGACAGCTTTTCAAGCAGTAAAATGCCTTTTTCAACATCGCTGTCCACTATTTTTACCGTGTTCTCACCAGCTATTGCTGTCAGTGCTTCTTGCTCATGAAGCAGCTCTGAAGGCTCTACAAAGAGTTTGACAACTAGTTCGCTTCCATCTGCTTTGCGCGCAGGAGCAACAAAGTGGTAAGAAAGGGGAAAGTGACTGTGAATGTTGATACGCCAGCGCTCTTCACAGTAGCGAATCAGCTGAGGAAAGTCAGTTAGCCACTTTTGACCTTTATGAGAGTGAAGGTGAGTAATCGTATCACAAAACGTTTGAGGCAACGTATGCATGCGTTTGTCTCCTTTGTTGTTTCCAATTTTTTCTGATAAACTCATCATATACAGTCTATATAGAACCTGTAAAGAAGGAGGAGATCCTACATATGAAGAAAAAGAAGGTGAAATCCCCTTGGGCTCTTTCGGGGTTCCCGGTTTATATCATTGGTTTTTCACTTTTACTTGCTGGAAGCGCACCGGAGTGGCTAGAAACGGTGAGTAAAATCATGATTGTTCTTGGAGTCATTTTGCTTATAATTGCAGGAATTGATCTTAAAAAACGAAAAAAATCAGTACAAGCCTAAAAAACTGCCGTTTGGCAGTTTTTTTATTTGGAGAAAGGGTAACAAGATAACTAGATAAAAATGTTGAATTATTATTCTATTTGATGTATAAATATAATATAGAAAGCAACGGTATTGAAAGGAGAATGAACGTGTCCTACGTAATAAAAAAAGAGGTTCCGCTATTTGAGCAGTTTGCAGCTTTGCATGAAGCGAGCGGATTACATAAAAGTAAAAAAGGAAATTATACAAAAGAACAGCTGTTTGAAGCCGCAGCCAACAGCTGGTTTAGAGTCGGCATTTATGACAATGACCGATTAATTGCATTCGGCCGTATGATTTCAGACGGAATTTACCAAGCGCTTATTTGTGACGTGATGGTAGATCCCACATACCAAAATAAAGGGCTTGGAAAGCAAATTATTCAAGAGCTGTTGACGAAATGCCAAGAAAGCGGAATTGAATCGATTCAGCTGTTTGCAGCAAAAGGAAAGCATCATTTTTATAAAAAATTAGGGTTTCAAGAAAGAGAAGAAGACGCGCCAGGCATGTCGCTTGTTATATAAAAAAGCTCAGTGATCAATCATACTCACTGAGCTTTTTGTATTATGCCGTTTTTAAAACCGTACTTTTTTGGACTAAATTCCAAGCAACTTTTACTAAATAAACAACAAGCAAAACGTTTAGCATCGACGTAGCAAACATAGAAAACGGGTATGACGTGCTGTTTTGCATATTACTGTCGCCGTATAAAACAAAAAAAGTGTTCATAAAAATACTGATGCTAAATCCAAGGGACAAGTAAAGCAAGTTTTTGTCTTTTAAATAAATATAAGCCACTAAAGCAAGCGCTGCTGCTGGAAACAAGTAGCGTTCATGCATGCTTGAAGAAAACGTAAATACCCCGGAAATTTGAATAAGCGCTGCAAGAGCGGCGTATTTAAAGCTCCGTCCTTTTATATAAATAAGCCAGGAAAAAATAGTCGTCGCGACGATAAAAATAAGTCCCCACGTATGATAGCTGAAAAACAGCAGCATTGCAGAGCTGTCTTTATAGTTTGCGCCTAGTAAACTATAAAAGTTATAGGCGTTAACAGAGGCATACGGGTACTCTCCAATGGTGGATGAGAATAAATCAATAATCCACGCAGGACTTTTTCCAGCTGAAAAAGGCAATAAAATCACCCCAGCAGTGAGAGCCGCCGTTAAAGCAATTCCGAAGAAATGTTTCACTTGCTTCAGGCGAATGAGTTCAAAAAACAAAATAGGCAGGATAATAATCGCCTGCGGCTTCATTAAGACCGCTGCTGTAAAAATAACGGCCGACGCGTAAATTCTTTTTTCCGTAATCATCACAATCGCTAGGACAATAAGCAAAGTAAAAAATGAATCGACTTGCCCCCAAAATGTTGAATTAACTAAAATGGCCGGATTAAATAAATATCCAATTGCTAACAGATAGGCAAAAGAAGGTGCCAAGTATTTACGAGCTAAACGATAGAGTAAATAAGATGTGACAACATCTGCTAAAATAGGCGGGATTTTAATCAACAGCGAAAAATACTGCTGAAAATCTGGTAAACTGCCAACTTTCCCAACGATAAACAAGATATAAATATAAAACGGCGGATAATCGCTTCCGCTTTTAGCGTAGAAATTTGAAAAATGATTAGCCGCAACCGATGCCCAGTTTTTGAAAAGCGACGCATCCATATGAGAGCCTACCCACGGAATCAGCGCAATCCGAATAAATAAACCAGTGCCAAGTAATGACCATAAAATAACGCGAGAATGCCCTATCGAATGATGCCATTTCTTTTTCTTTACTAATCCGTAAACGAAAGCTGCTGCTATAAAAAAGCCCACCGTATAAAGAGCTAGCGGCGTTTCATAGTCTTTATTAGCTCCTTGACTTCCGGCACCGTTATCCATAGATAGATTATGAAAAGGCGTTACGTGTTCTCCGGAATTGCTGGGTGAAGCAGGACCGTTTCCTGAAGGAAGACGATGATCTCTTGAGTTATTATCAAGAGCAGATATACCATTCGTAATCTTTTTTAACTGATGACTTTCTTGAATTGAAAATAAATGTTCTTCTCCTTTATAGTGTGATAGTGAAACGATACTGAAAACAAATGCTAAAAGAAAAGCAGCCATTACGATAAAAGCCGTTCTTTTTTGTAGTATGTTCATATAAAATCCTCCGATGACAATGTATCGAATAAGTAGTAGTGTGTATCCATACTATAAGGGGAGTTGGTGAAAATAAAGTGAAACTTCTTTAATAAAGAGCGGAAGAGAGAGCATAAAAAAACAAGGCCTGAGAAGACCTTGTTTTTTATATTGCTTATAGTACAGCGTCAAACTTATTTACTTTCCACTGTGAACCAGATTTATAAAATGTAACGGTGCGTTTTACACTTCCTCCGTCAACTGTTGGAACCGTAAATTGATAAGAGCGAACATCGGCACGTTGATAAGTTAGTTTTGCTTTTGCTTTGTTCCACTCTAGCATGCTGAATCCGTCACCGACAGGACGAGCAAGCTTTCCGTTATATGTGATGTAGCGATAATTTGTTAATCCTTTTTGAATAGCACTGTTTGTAAACGTTTCAGATAAGTAGCTTACTAGTTTGCTTTTTGTATTAAAATCTTGACAAAGATATGAGTACTGAGTGCCTTTATAATTAAATGTTTTTTGAGTACATAAATTGCCTTTAGATCCATGAAGTGCATTCCAGAAATGGTTGCTTGCGTTTGCTGCAATTTTTACCGCATTAGTCGTTGATAGATTTTGTGATGCTGCTTGAGCTGTAACTCCTGTGCTTAGTGAAAAGAAAAGAGCAAGTGATGCTAAGATTATTCCAAATTTTTTCATTTCCATTTCCCTCCTACTCATTCATTGAAATATATGTAACATTCATGCTGTTAATATTACAATTGTTACATTTATATTACAATACTTCTTTAAAGAAATAAAGAGTATTTCTTATATATGTTTGAATTATTCCCGTATTTTCTTAAATAAAACGTAGAATTAAAAGAAAACATATAAACAGTATGTCAATTATGTGTCACATATTTCGTCGCTTTACAACTTCGTATATAATAGGAATAAACCGACCAATATGCTGATGTAGATAAATAGGTCAGGCACAAAAGGAGAACGTAGACTAATGGGTGTTTCAGAAGTAACATCAGGAATTATTATTACCACTGCTGTAATTGCTATTGTGATTATTACAGTCGGTGTTTTGGCTACAATGATTGCGATTGCGAAGAAAGCAAATAAAAAGTAAGTGTGTAGAGGAGAGTTAGTATAATAACTAATTCTCTTTTTTTTGAAAAAAACCTATCGCTATTTTTATAATAAAAATGCATAAATAACGCGTGCATTATTCATAGAAAAAAGCAGGAAATTTACGTTTTGAAGCTAATAGATACATAAGGCAAACTGCGCACTTTCATTATAAAAATAATGGAAGGGGTTCTAACAGACTTCAAGTGATATCGCCTATTTTATGTCATAATGAATGATATTCATTAACACCGCACCTTAGACGCACTTTATGACCAAATAATGAGGAGAGTGGTTGAGTTGCAACGACAAAAAGTAGCAGTGAATGGAGAAAGGTTAAAAAATACGCTTGAACAATTTGCCGAGTATGGACGAACACCTAATAACGGTGTAACCCGCTTAGCGCTGTCAGAAGAAGATCGCTTAGCACGAGATTATTTTTGCTCATGCTGCCGGGATCTTGGAATGGATATTAAAATTGACGATCTTGGATGTATTTACGCCACGCTTGAAGGATTAGAAGATAAGCCGCCTGTTGTGATTGGCTCACACATGGACAGCGTAAAAAAAGGCGGAAGGTTTGACGGAATCCTCGGTGTAGTTGCAGGATTAGAGTTAGTAAGAACGCTGGTTGAGCATAATATTAAGCCGAAGGTGCCGATTATGATTGTTAACTTTACGAATGAAGAAGGAGCGCGTTTTGAGCCTTCTATGATGGCTTCAGGTATTTTATCGGGCAAGTTTCAAAAAGACGTTATGATGAAGAAGACAGATGTTGACGGCGTGACGTTTAAGCAAGCCCTTCAATCATGCGGATATGAAGGCGATACGAGTAGCCGTCTTACTGAAGCATCGGCATTTGTAGAATTACATATTGAGCAAGGGCCTATTTTAGAAAGAGAAGCCAAATCAATCGGTGTAGTCGAGTGCGTGCTAGGAATGGTATGCTATGAAATTGAAGTTACCGGGGAGTCAGATCACGCTGGGACGACGCCGATGGATATGCGGAAAGACGCACTTTTTGCAACTAATAACCTGATTGCTGAAGCTCGTCATGAGCTCGGCAGATTGGATTCAAATTTAGTCTATACAATGGGTCGTATGAACGTACTGCCTAATATTCATACGGTTATTCCAAATAAAGTTATTTTTTCGCTTGAAGCGAGACATACGGATGAAGATGTCATTGCATCTGTGGAAAAAATTATTCAATCACTGCCTGATCAAGCAGAGCTGTTAGAAGGCTGCGAAGTGAGGGTGACCAAGCTTTGGGGTCGCGATACCGTGTGGTTTGATAAAACGGTTTGCGATGAAGTGGAAGAGTCGGTTCGTTCGCTTGGGTATTCCTATAAGCGAATGGTAAGCGGAGCTGGACATGACGCACAGTTTTTAGCTAGCTATATTCCGACGGCTATGATTTTTATTCCGAGCGTAAACGGAAAAAGTCATTGTGAGGAAGAGTTCACTCCTTGGGAAGAATGTGAAAAAGGTGTAAACGTACTTTTAGAGACGGTGATGAAGTTAGCTCAGAAGTAATGAGATAAAAGAGTAAACCTGCGGAGGTTTGCTCTTTTTTAGTGCTTAGAAAGACTCGAACTATTGCATTGAACTTTTGGTTTATTATGGATACAATAAATGAGAAGCATGCGGACGGATGTGAAAGAAGGATGTGAAAAAAAGTGAGATGTTCTCACTTAAAGAAATGAAAATTACTATTATTATTGCAGATGATAATTCGTTTATCCGAGAAGGAATGAAAATTATATTAAATACATATGAAGAATTCGACGTTGTCGCTACTTTAAAAGATGGTCAGGAAGCCGTTCAATATTGCAAGAATCATTCCGTCGATATTGCACTGTTAGATGTAAGAATGCCTGTCATGGACGGTGTAGAGGCTACAAAACTTATTTCAGAGTCAACGAAAGCAAAGCCGCTTATTTTAACTACGTTTGATGACGATGAATACATTATTGATGCTGTAAAAAACGGAGCTAAAGGCTACTTGTTAAAAAATACAGAGCCAGAGCGCATTCGAGACGCAATCAAAAGTGTCTTCAACGGCCATACGGTTCTGCAAGATGTTGTGCTTGATAAGATTAAATCAAGTTTAAACGCTGCAACTGAGCGCGAGTCAAAAGCGGATATGACACAGTTTACCGAGCGTGAAACGAGCATTATGACGCTGATTGCCAAAGGGCTTTCGAACAAAGAAATTTCTAAAACACTTTTTATTTCAGAAGGTACCGTAGCAAACTATATTAGTTCGATTTTAAGTAAAACGGGACTTGAGCATCGTACTCAAATTGCTATTTACTATTTAACCGGTAAAGGGAAGTAGGGCTATGGAAGTCGGATTAATGATGACTAAGCTCATCCTTATACTGTTTTTGGCTATTACGTACATTCAGTTTAATTATGTACACTCGATTTCAGCTATTGTGTTAGCACTGCTTCTTTACAGCTGTGTTAACATTGCAGCGTCCATTGTGAAAAAGAGAGTGTTCAAGCGTATGTTTATTGTTAGTTCAATTGTCCTTATTCTATATTGTGCGTATAAACTTCATCCTTTGTTTTTTCTTCTTTTTCCGCTAAACCTTTGTGAGCTTATTGGAGAATCAGTCGTGAAAAAATGGATGGTGCTGCTGCTTGTTTTGCTTCCAATACTGCTTGTTCCCTCTGATATTAGCGCGCTGTATGTGTTAGTCGCTGCGTTTACTTTCTTTATTTATACAGGAGCAGCTCTCTATCAAAAGCGGACAATCAATTATGAACAAAAGCTCGATGAAATGAGAGTAAGTATGCAAAAGCTGCAAAAGCACGTGAATGAAAATAAAGAGTATGTGAGGCAATCTCAATATGCTTCAAAATTAGAAGAGCGAAATCGATTATCGCAGGAAATTCACGATAAGATTGGACATTCAATGACTGGAGCACTTATTCAAATGGAGGCAGCAAAGCACGTAATGAAGCATGATCAAGAAAAAGCGCTGTCTCTTCTTCAAAATGCGATTACAATTTCGAAAGAAGGCATTGAAGAAATCAGGTTAACGTTAAAAAGCATAAAGCCTCCCGCTGAGCAAATAGGAATCAGCAGGCTTAAATTATTTATTGGTGAATTTGAGGCTAAACATAGTATTGCAATGCCTCTTGTATACAAAGGGAATTTGGATCTTATCACTCCTCTTCAGTGGAAAATTATCCATGAAAATATAACGGAAGCTATTACGAATGCCTTAAAATATGCAGAAGCAACGATGATTGCCATTGAGCTTCATGTATTAAATAAAATGGTTAAAGTAGAAGTCAAAGACAATGGAAAAGGCGCTCACTTGTTTCAAAAAGGCCTTGGCATAGCAGGAATGGAAGAACGAGCTGCTTCCATTAACGGGACGGTGATTGTTGACGGGACAAACGGGTTTTCTGTTACCACGCTGCTGCCGATAGGTGAGAAACTTCATACATAAATAATGAGATTTCTCATGGAGAAAAGGTGAACTTATGCACTGACGTAAGTTTGCCTTTTTTTCATAAAATAAGGATATACCAACACACTAGAGGTGAAATGATGAACGTATTATCGATTCAAAAATTAACAAAGAAATTTGGAGATTTTATTGCGGTAGATAATTTGTCTTTACAAGTAGAAGAAGGAGATATATTCGGCTTTTTAGGAACAAACGGAGCAGGAAAAAGCACAACGATTCATATGGTTGCTAGTCTGCTTCAAAGCAACAGCGGGGATATTGAAGTGCTGGGGAAAAATATAAAGAAGCACCGAAATTTTGCAAAGATGAACATCGGGATTGTTCCGCAAGACTTAGCGATTTATGAAGATTTGACAGCATATGAAAATGTGAAGTTTTTTGCAGGACTTTACGGATTAAGAGGCTCACTGCTTAACGAACGAGTCGAAGAAGCTTTAGCATTTGTAGGGCTTTTGGATAAACAAAAGGCGTATCCGAAAAGTTTTTCTGGAGGAATGAAAAGAAGGCTAAATATCGCATGCGCAATTGCTCATCGCCCAAAGCTTATTATAATGGATGAACCGACGGTGGGCATTGATCCTCAGTCACGAAATTATATTTTAACATCTGTAAAAAAGCTAAATGAAATGGGAAGCACAATTATTTATACGAGTCACTACATGGAAGAAGTAGAAGAGGTATGTACAAAGATTGCGATTATTGATCACGGCAAAATTATTGCTGAAGGAACAAAAGAGCAGCTGAAAGCGATTATCACCGATACAAAAGATATTTGGATTGAAGTAAAAGAAGCGGACGATATAGATTGCAGCGGTCTAAAAGACATTCCGGGAGTAACAGCCGTTACGTATGAAGATGGAATCATTAAAATTAATTCAAATGCTGAAGTGAATAACTTGAACAAAGTCATTCAGTATTTAATGAGCCACCATATTGAAATTAAAGCAGTCAAGGAGCAAGCGCCAAATTTAGAGACGGTCTTTCTGACGCTCACAGGACGCAGTCTAAGAGATTTATAAAAGAAAGGAGGAATAACGAATGAATATTATTGCAATTGCTTTGAAAGAAATGAAAAGTGATCTGCGAGATAAGCGTGCATTTATTTTTATGATTCTCTTTCCGCTAGCTCTTGTCCTTATTTTAGGAACAGCTTTGTCTCAAGCTTTTAATAACGACATGACGATAGACGATAGCTATGTTCTCTATAAAATCGACACGAGTAATGAACAATCTGCCGCATTTAAGCAGTTTGCTGCAAACGCAGAAAAATCCGGCATTCACTTTAAAGCGTTGAAAAAAGATCAGGATGGAAAAAAAGAAGTAAAAGAGCAGCGTTATACAGCTTATGTAGAAGTGAAAGACGGAGACATTGATCTCTACGGAAATGAAGAAAACAGCATTGAATTTAACGTGGTGCAAGGTATGTTAAGCACGTTTACGGATAAGTACAACGTGGCGATGGAAGTGGCAAAAGTAAATCCTCAGCAAGTGGAGAATCTGCTGCGTGCGTCTAAGCATGACTATATTCAAGAAACATCCCTTCATTCTCAAAAACAGCCCAATTCAATAGACTACTACGCTATTTCAATGACAACCATGATTGTTTTGTACGGATCTATCTCAGCGAGTTATTTAATTAGAGGAGAGCGTATGCGAAATACGGCCTATCGATTAGTAGCCGCTCCGATTAAAACCGCTGAAATTTTTGTCGGGAAAATTTTAGGTACTGTTTTGGTTCACACTATTTGTGTATTAGTGGTGATTATGTCGACTAAATACTTTTTTGATGCGAATTGGGGAGATCATTTACTCTTAGTACTCGTAATGTTAGTATCTCAAATTCTTTTTGCTATTAGCTTTGGACTAGGAGTTAGCTACCTTACGAAGACAGAAGCGGCGTCAAGAGCAATTATTATGGTTGTGATTCAAGTGTCGTGTATTGTGGGAGGAACCTATTTTCAAAATGGATCTGGAGAAGGCTTCGTCAATGTATCACCTTTAACCTGGATGAATAATGGACTTATTAAATTGATTTATACAAATGATATCGGCGCTTCTCTTTCAGTTATCGGGTTGAATGTAGGCTTCTCTATTTTATTCTTGGGCACAGCCATTGTGCTTTTGAGAAAAAGAGAGGGGTTATAACATGAAAAACATCATGTGGCTTGTCACAAATATGCTGAGAAATATGCTGCTTAGAAACAAAAGGACGCTTGTGCTTGTTATTGGTTTGCCTATTGCAGGGGTTTTAATGTCCGTTCTTATTTATGGAAATGCAGGAGGGACTTCGGTGAATATCGGAGTTGTCAATCACGATTCAACGGATATTACAAAAGATACCGTTCAGTTTTTAAAAGGGCTGCATAAAACAAATGTTAAAATGCTTACGGACAAAGAAGTGGATCATGAGATTACGTCAAAGAAAGTTGATGCGGTTATTACTTTTGAAAAAGGGTTTTCTGACAGCGTCAAAGCGAACAAACCAGATCATATTACAATCACTTCAATAAAAGGAGCAGAAGTAACGAGCTTTATTAAGTCTTATCTGTATCAATATATTGATAATATTTCTGCGCTGAATCAAGCTGCTGAAGGCGACGATGCTGCGTTTAAACAAATGTATGAGAATTATCAAAAAGCGCCATTCCACGTCTCTACGCACGCCCTTGAAGACAAAGGAACCGATCAAAATATTGTCAAGCAGACAATTGGGTATTTAATTATGTTTATGCTTTTTTCTGCGGTAAATTTATCGGCTCTTATCACAAAAGAAAAAGAGCAGCGAACGTATTTTAGACTGTTAGCTTCGCCAGTTAGCGCAAGGCAATATGTGATATCCAATGTTATTACAAATATGATTTTATTAACTCTGCAAGTAATGATTACACTTGTGTGTATTACGACTTTTTTTCACGTAGATATGAACATTCCCGTGTGGCAGCTGTTTTTTATTTTAGTTTTGTTTGGTCTAGTAGCCATCGGCTTGTCTCTTGTAATTATCGCTTTTACAGAAAGTTCAAAAGCAGCGAATGGTCTTCAGACGCTTATCATCACGCCAACTTGTTTACTGTCCGGCTGCTTTTTCCCGCCTGAATTTATGCCGGATGTGATGCAGAAAATAGCCGACTTTCTTCCTCAAACGTGGGTATTAAGTACGTTAAAAAGTGTTCAACAAGGAGCTGATTTAAGCAGCCTATGGTTAAATATCAGCATTTTACTAGCTTTTGCACTTGTTTTTTTCCTGCTGTCTATTTATAAATTAAATCGAAATAATACTGTTCAAAAGTTTATTTAAATGGTAAAGTCAGAGAATACCTCTGGCTTTTTTTGTAATTTTTAAAAAGTTACAAAAAAAGATTGAAAAATATAAGATGAAATTTTAGAATGAAAGAGGAAAGGGGTATACAAAAAGAGAATAAATAGGGGAGAAAAACGAAGTTCATGTTGGTTTTTTGCACAAATAAATGAAATCGCTTACATAAGTCAGCATGAAAATACGGAAGGAGAGATTGTCAGCGAGATAACAAAGGGGGAAAAACAGTGGGAATTTATGAACTACTTGTACCACGCACGGTTTTATATGGAGAAGGATCATTTTCTAAAATTGGAGAACAGGCTGCACTGCTTGGGACAAAGGCATTGCTTATAAGTGATGACGTTATGGTGAAAGCAGGCAATGTAGAAACTTGCCGTCGTTACTTAGCAGAGGCTGGCATGGACTGTGCCGTGTATACAGGCGTAAATTCAGAGCCGACAGATATTCATCTAGATCAAGCGCTTGCCATATGTAAAACGGAGCAGTGCGATGTGGTTATTGCCTTAGGGGGAGGCAGCTGTATCGATACTGGAAAAGCGGTTGCCATTATGATGACAAATGAAGGGCATCTACGAACGTATTTTCAAAATCAACAAGATTTTCAAGATAGTCCTCTTCCGTTGGTTGCCGTGCCTACGACTGCTGGAACCGGATCAGAAGTGACGAAAGCGACGGTTATTACAGACACGGCGTACGATGTAAAAATGATGCTTGCAAGACCTCAATTATTACCTGATACAGCCATTGTTGATCCGTTATTAACGCTATCATGTCCGAAACACGTAACGGCAGCTACAGGAATTGATGCACTCAGTCATGCAGTGGAAGCGTATTTGTCTAAAAAAGCACATCCTTTTACAGATTCACTTGCGCTTCAAGCAATTGAGTTAATCATGAAAAATATTCGTCTTGTGTATAGGAATGGAGAAAATGTTCAAGCAAGAAACGAAATGGCCTATGCTTCTATGCTGGCAGGAATGGCGTTTTCAAATTCATCTGTTGCTCTAGTGCACGGTATGTCAAGACCTATTGGCGCGTTATTCCATGTGCCGCACGGTATTTCTAATGCGATGCTCCTGCCTGCGGTTTTGGACTATACAAAAGAGGCTTCAATCGATCGTTTAGGTGAAATAGGACAAGCTCTTTTTCCGAACGTATCATATACAAAAAAAGAGGGAGCAGATGTGTTAATTGAAGCCATCAAGCAGCTTTGTATCGACTTAGAGATTCCTAATCTTCAATCGTGGGGCATTGATCGCCAGCTATTTTACGCGGCGGTTGAGAAAATGGCAGCGGATGCGATTCAAAGCGGAAGTCCTGCTAACCATCCAGTTGTACCGACGGCAGAAGAAATTATCCAACTGTATTACACGTGCTATGAATATGAGTTTGAGTCTGCACTTTATAAAAAATAAGATAAATTCAAAACAAATTGAATAAGGGATGAAAGGGGAAACGTTATGGATTTGCTGATTATTTTGCTGTCTCTGGGGCTTTTGATGCTGGTTGCTTACCGCGGATTTTCAGTTATTTTGTTTGCTCCACTTTGTGCGCTGCTAGCCGTTATTTTAACGGAACCAAGCTATGCACTCCCGTTTTTCTCAAACGTTTTTATGGAGAAAATGGTTGGGTTTATTAAAAACTACTTCCCTGTCTTTCTATTAGGAGCGGTTTTCGGGAAGATGGTTGAAATGTCTGGAGTCGCTGAGTCGATTGCGAAAACAATTGTTAAAGTCGTAGGGGCTAAACGTGCGATCTTGGCGATTGTTTTAATGGGAGCAATCTTAACCTACAGCGGCGTAAGTTTATTCGTTGTTGCGTTTGCAGTTTATCCGTTTGCAGCTAACTTATTCCGCGAAGCGAATATTCCAAAACGATTAGTACCGGGAACGATTGCATTAGGAGCTATTTCGTTTACCATGGATGCACTTCCAGGTACACCGCAGATTCAAAACGTTATTCCAACGACTTTTTTTAAAACAGACATCTATGCTGCTCCGACACTGGGGATTATCGGATCGGTTATTGTCTTTAGCTTAGGTCTTTGGTATTTGGAAAGTCGAAGCAAAAAAGCAAGAAAAGCTGGAGAAGGCTACTACGGATTTAATAATGAACTAGCGGCTGCTGCAGAACTAGAAAAAGAGTCAGTGCCTTCTACAGAACCTAAGTATGAACCTAGCGTAGCAAGACAGATTTTAGCATTTGTTCCTCTTGTGCTTGTAGGGGTTGCAAACAAATTTTTTACTGTTTCTATTCCAAAATGGTATCCAGAGGGTTTTGATTTTGCCAAAATTGGCCTTGAAGCGTTCGGAAAAGTAGATTTAACCGCGGTTGTTGGTATTTGGTCAGTGGAATTGGCACTTGTTATTGGAATTATCACAACGATTGCGTATGATTGGAAGCGAGTGACCACCGGTTTCCAAGCAGGTCTTAATGCAAGTATTGGCGGAGCGCTTCTTGCTGCGATGAACACGGGAGCTGAGTATGGCTTTGGAGGCGTTATTTCATCTCTTCCTGGGTTTGCAGCCGTTCGTGACGGTATTTCACATACATTTACAAATCCGCTTGTCAATGGAGCCGTTACGACAAACATTTTAGCGGGTATTACAGGCTCTGCTTCTGGAGGTATGGGAATTGCGCTTAGTGCGATGGGAGATAAGTATGTAGAAGCTATTAATCAGTACAACATTCCTCCTGAAGTTATGCATAGAGTTGTAGCGATGGCATCAGGCGGTATGGATACGCTTCCTCATAACGGAGCCGTTATTACACTGCTTGCCATTACCGGGTTAACCCACAAGCAGTCTTACCGAGATATTTTTGCCATCACTATTATAAAAACGCTTGCATGTTTCTTAATTATTGGAATCTACAGCTTAACTGGACTCGTATAACCAGTAAAGAGGTTGAGAAAAAAGTAGTTTCGTTGAAGAAAGATCCGAACGATGAATTGTTCGGATCTTTTTATTGTTGCAGTGATTTAGTTGCATATTAAGATTTTTGCTCTAAAACAGATTCTTTGACTTTCTAAACTGTAAGTATTATGATTACACTACTTTCTGCAGTACTATATGCCGTTACATTAATTCTTAGCATGTTTATGAAGAAAGGAGAATGACTGTGAAGCTATTTGAAGGAAATTTAAAAGTAGGCGACTGGGTCAAAGGAAAGTCTCGCGACGGTGAACTTATATACGGATATATTAAAACGATTAATCCATCTAAAAAAGCAGCACTAATCAACGTTGTGAAAAGTGATGATGAAAAAATGGTCGGCACAACCATTGGCATGATGGATGAAAAAATAGAAAAGCTGCCCCTTCAAAAAACGGCGCACGAAGAGCAAATTCTTTCATTAATTGATCTCGCGCTGCTAACGAAAGACGAAGCTTGGTTTATTGAATTAACAGCTGAATTAAAAAGATTACAAGATAAAAAGCAAGGCTGACATTCCTGATAAGGAATGAAGGCCCTGCTTTTTTTATTATTCCTAGGGGAAAAGCAGGAATGGAAAGCAGCTTGCGAGAAGAAGTAAATGACGACATTAAAAGAAAAGGTGATAAAAGATGAGTAAACGTGTCTTGATTTTAACAGGAGATGCCGTGGAGGCTTTAGAAGTTTTTTATCCGTATTATCGCTGTTTAGAAGAAGATATTCAGTGTACCATTGCTTCTCCAGTGAAAAAGAAGCTCCAAACGGTTGTTCATGATTTTCTTCCAGAAATGGAAACATTCACAGAAAAAACGGGATATAAAATTGATTCTCACGCTTCTGTAGATGAAGTGGATCCCGCTGATTTTGACGGACTTATTATTCCTGGAGGACGAGCGCCTGAATATATTCGAATGAACACAAAAGTTCAGGAAATTGCCGCTCATTTTTTAAAAGAAAACAAACCTTTAGGCGTTATTTGTCATGGTCAGCTCGTGTTAACGACGGTTAGAGAGTATCTGCAAGACAGAGAAGTGACAGCGTATCCTGCTTGCCGTCCGGAAGTAGAAGCGGCGGGTGCAGTATTTGTTGAACAGACGCTTCATGTAGACAGAAACTTAGTAACCGGACAAGCTTGGCCAGATTTACCTAAATTTATGAAAGAATTTTTTAACGTGCTAAAAAAAGCTGAAAAAGTGAACGCATAATAAAAAAGCGGGCTGAGAGAAAAGAATTCTTTCAGCTCTTTTACATGATGATAGGTGAGGTGTAAACAACGTGCAGCTTGTGTCTGAACTTTCGAAGAAAATTATAAAAGAAGTGCAGCTTGTGATGAAAGAACATGTAATTGTAACAGATCCAAGTGGAATTATTATTGCGTCAACAGAAGAAAAACGGGTTGGTTTTTTTCACGAAGGCGCGTGGAACGTGATGCAAAGAAAGCAAAAATTATATATATCCAAAAAAGAAGCAGCGGATTTAAAAGGAGTTAAGCCTGGTATTAACTTGCCTATCAGTTATCAAGGAGAGATTATTGGGGTTATTGGCATTACAGGTACTCCAGAAGCCGTTGAGCCTTTTGCAGATATTATTCGAAGATTAACAGAGTTAATTATTCGTGAGGCATATTACATAGAAACAAAGGAATGGGAAAATAAAGGAGTGGAAGCTTTTTTTCGTGAATGGATTTATAGCCAGCAGGTAGATGCAGAATTTATTGAACGAGGCCATATTTTAGGAGTACAAGCAGACAGTGCTTATTGCTGCACGCTGTTTCAAATTGATTCATCTCTTTCGAAAAATAAGCAGCAGCAGGTACAAGAAACAATTCGCTACTGGTTTGAAAGTCATAAAGCTGACGGAGATTATATCGCAAACTGGGGATATGATCGTTTGCTTTTACTGAAAGAGGCGGTAGGTGAAAAGGCAAGGCATGGATTTAAAGAAGAATTAAAAAAATGTCAGCAGTACATTCAAGCAAACAACCAAGTTATGGTAACTATTGGTGTAGGAAAGTCAGCGGAGCAATTTAATTTGCATGCTTCATATGAAGAAGCGAAAAAAGCGCTTAAAGTGGCTTCAAAACGTCAAACCGTTGTTTTTTATGAGGAACTGCTGATGGACATGATTTTAGAAGACGTTTCTAAACCTGTAAAAAAGGAATTCTTGAGTCGAGTGCTTTCCACTCTCTTAAAAGAAAAAGAGCTGCTTGAAACGCTGAAGTGCTATTTGGCCAATGATCAATCATTAAAAAAAACGGCAGTTGATTTACATATTCATATTAATACGCTTCATTACCGCTTGAAGCAAATAAAAGAGCTCACAGATATTGATCCTAAAAGCGTAAAAGGTATTACGCTTTTTTACCTTGCGCTATCTTTACTAGAGTGAAGTGCGTCCTTCGTTGGATAAACATACAAAAAAAGAGTTTTTAAAGCGCTTTTTTTTAGTTCTTTATCTATAGTCCCTCGTTGCTTCTGTAACTATAATAAGAGTAAGAGATACATATAAGGAGGAACGTTATGCTTAATGAACGAACAAAAGCAAAGCTCATTGAAGTTGTAGGATCAGCCAATTTTCAAGATAGCAGTGAAGCAAGACTCGTGTATTCCTATGACGCAACACCTAACTTTCAGTCGCTTCCTGATGCGGTTATTATGCCTGAAAACAAAGAACAAGTGAAAAGAATTTTAACGATATGCAACGAAGATCACGTGCCCATTGTTCCAAGAGGTTCAGGTACAAATTTAAGCGCAGGAACGTGTCCCACGCAAGGAGGAATTGTTCTTACATTTAACCGAATGAATAAAATTTTGGGAATTGATGAAGAAAATTTAACCGCTACTGTACAGCCAGGTGTTATCACGTTAGACTTAATTAACGCCGTAGAGGCAAAAGGTTTATTTTATCCTCCTGATCCAAGCTCTATGAAAATATCAACCATTGGAGGAAACATTAATGAATGCTCAGGAGGATTACGAGGCTTAAAATACGGCGTAACAAAAGATTACGTTCTTGGTCTTGAAGTAGTTCTTGCAAACGGCGATTGTATTAAGACAGGAGGAAAGCTGGCTAAAGATGTAGCTGGCTACGATCTAACGAACTTGTTTGTCGGGTCTGAAGGAACGCTTGGCGTCGTGACAGAAGCCATTTTAAAGCTCATTCCAATACCTGAAACAAAACAAACTCTGCTCGCGCTGTTTGAAGACATGGACGCAGCTGCTAAGACGGTTTCAGCAATTATCGCCAATAAGATTATTCCGGCTACGCTTGAATTTTTAGATCAGCCGACGTGTGAAGTAGTAGAAGATTTTGCGCAAGTTGGGCTTCCAACTGATGTAAACGCTATCTTATTGATTGAACAAGATGGCCCGCCAGAAGTGGTGAAGCGCGATATTGAAATGATTTCACGCATCTGCAGCGAAGGAAACGCTGTATCGGTAAAAGTAGCGGCTTCGCAAGCAGAAGCAGAAGCGTTAAGTACAGCCAGAAGGTCAGCCCTTTCTGCTTTAGCACGGATGAAGCCAACGACCATTTTAGAAGACGCAACCGTTCCACGGTCTAAAATTAGTGAAATGGTCAAAGCAATTAATGAAATTGCTGTAACATATAACGTTAAGATCTGTACGTTTGGTCATGCGGGAGACGGAAACCTGCATCCGACTTGTTTAACAGATGCGCGTGACGAAGAAGAGCTTCACCGGGTTGAACAAGCTTTTGAAGCAATTTTTCATAAAGCCATTGAGCTCGGAGGAACGATTACAGGGGAACACGGAGTTGGAGAAATGAAAGCACCGTATTTGGCGTTGAAGATGGGCGGAGAAGGAGTAGCAGCGATGAAAGCAATTAAGTATGCTTTGGATCCGCAAGGAATTATGAATCCAGGGAAAATTTTTGCTAAAGACACGAGAAAAAGAGTGGTGGTTCGTTCATGACGGCAACAAAAGACATTCAGCAAGCGTTCAAAGAACGGTTAGATTATGACGAGTTAATGAATTGTATGAGATGCGGTTTTTGTTTGCCGAGCTGTCCGACGTATGGACAAACGAATCAATATGAAGCAGCGTCACCGCGCGGAAGAATTGCTTTGATGAAAGGAGTGGTAGACGGACTTATTGAACCTGATGAATCTGTTGAAAAGCAATTGAATCTTTGCCTTGGCTGCCGAGCGTGTGAGCCTGTTTGTCCTTCGGGTGTGAAGTACGGGCACTTATTAGAAGAAGCGCGTGATATTATTCAGCAGAAAAAACGACATAAATGGCCGGTAAAAGCGCTCAGGCATATGGTGTTTGAACAGCTTTTTCCCCATAAAGAACGATTAAAAAATGTACATTCTCTGCTTGCTTTCTATCAAAGAAGCGGCTTGCAAAAAGCTGTTCAAAAAACAAACATACTAAACGTTCTGCCCGGTAATTTAGCACAAATGGAAAAAACGCTTCCGCCTGTGCCAACAAAAAAAGAAATGAAGAAACGTCCTTTTTTATTTGAAGCAGAAGGAACAAGAGAGCGTACGGTTGCTTTTTTTACAGGGTGTTTAATGGATACGATGTTTATGGAGACAAACAACGCGACGATTGCACTTTTACAAAAAGCGGGGTGTAAGGTCGTTATACCAGAGGTGCAGACGTGCTGCGGCGCACTGCATGCGCACGGAGGAGAAAAAGATCAGGCAAAGAAGTTAGCGAAGCAAAATATTATGGCGTTTGAATCCATTCAAGCGGATGACATTGTTCTTAATGCAGGAGGCTGCGGTGCGCTGTTGGTAGAATACGATCATTTATTAAAAGATGAGCCGGAATGGAAAGAAAGAGCGGCGGCTTTTTGTGCCAAAGTCAAAGATTTTTCAGAGATTTTATTGCAGCAGCAGTTTGTGGAAAAACAAAAGTTATCGCTTTCAAGTCAAGTTATTACGTATCAAGACTCGTGTCATTTAAGAAACGTGATGAAAACGTCCAGCGCACCGAGAAAACTGATCCAAGCGATTAACGGAACGGTGTTTCATGAAATGGAAAATGCGGATCATTGCTGTGGCTCAGCCGGTATTTATAATCTAACGGAACAAGAGATGTCTATGCAAATTTTAGATTATAAAATGGAAAAAGTGAAAGAAGCCCATGCCCATACGATTGTAACAGCGAACCCGGGCTGTCTTATTCAAATGAAGCTAGGGGTAGTCAGAGAAGGAGTAGAAGAAAGTGTAAGGGCCGTTCATCTTGCAGATTTACTTCTTGAAGCAGTAGAAAGCAAATAAAAAGGCCGGACACGTCCGGCCTTTTTATTATTTGAACAGCTGAGAAACAATTTCGTACGAACGAAGGCGAGCTTTGTGATCGTAAATTTGAGCGTTAATCATCAGTTCATCTGCTTCTGTTTCTTCAATAAACTGTTCCAGCTTGACTTTAATCGTCTCAGGACTTCCGACAATAGAAGAGCCCAGCTGCTGTTGAAGAGAAGCTTTTTCAAAGTCAGTCCATAGTTCATCCATATTATCCACAGGAGCTTTTAGTTTACCCGGTGTGTTTCGAATTAAATTTAGAAACTGCTGCTGCATAGAAGTAGCCAAACGTTCAGCTTCTCTATCTGTATCAGCAGCGATTACGTTTACACCTAACATTGCATATGGTTTGTCTAACACGTCGGACGGCTTAAAATAACGGCGATACATGTTAAGAGCTGTCATTGTATTATTAGGCGAAAAGTGACTTGCAAATGAAAATGGCAAGCCTAGCTGTGCAGAAAGCTGTGCGCTAAAACCGCTTGAGCCAAGCAGCCAAATCGGAATATTTAAACCTTGACCTGGAACAGCTTTAACGCGCATCTGACTTTCTGAAGCTGGTTTAAAGTATTCTTGCAGTTCAGCCAGCTGTTCTGGGAAGTCACTGCCGTCGCTTCTGCGGTCGCGTCGCAGCGCTTGTGCTGTCAGCTGATCTGTCCCTGGCGCTCTTCCTAAGCCTAAATCAATACGTCCTGGAAATAGTGATTCAAGCGTGCCAAAATGCTCAGCAATAACAAGCGGAGAATGGTTAGGAAGCATAATCCCTCCAGAGCCTACGCGAATGCGTGACGTGCCTGCAGCTACATGACCAATTACAACGGATGTAGCGGAGCTTGCGATACCTGTCATATTATGATGCTCAGCTAGCCAATAGCGGTTATACCCCCATTTTTCAGCGTGCTGAGCTAAATCTAATGTATTTCTAAGTGAGTCAGATACGGTTCCTCCTTCAACTACAGGAGAAAGATCTAATACGGAAATCGGAATATTTTTTAATGCTTTACTCATCAATTTCATCTTCTTTCTTTAAAGACTTCATAGGCCTTGTTATTTCAATGGAATACAAGTATTTTAACAATAATCTTTCGAGTTCCAAAATATTTTGCTTCGGTTATTTTCCTTTACGTTATTGTTCTTTATTTACATAAGCTTTTGAGAAACAAAAAGCTTGTACGGTATAAGGCAGAAGCCGCCTCTTTCTATAAAAAGCTGTCATATTTTATAGTAGAAGGGAGGATGAATATGGTTACTTTAAATGAACTAAAAAGCAAGCAGTACGATATGATATACAGTTTAGGCTATAACTGTTTTCCAGGGATATACATGAAAAAACATTCTTTGCGAAAACAAGCCGGCGTGATTGATTGGTGTATTAGCATTTCTCTTTCTCATGTTAACCAGCTGTTGAAAAATCGCTGTAAAGACTTATTTGTATATGAACACTTAACCTATATCAGTTCTTTCGGAGATGGTTCCACGCTTAGACTGCGTGATCAGGTGTATCAAATTGATTCTGCTCATGATTTTCCGTCGTCTATTAATACAGAGACTAACTGGCTTTCATATAATGAAGTCAAAGAAAAATATGAACGGAGAACGGAGCGATTTTTAACGTCGATGGAGACCAGTTCTTGTATACTGTTTATTCGCATGGGCGGAACGTATGAAGAAGCGAAAGAATTAGAGCATATTTTAAAGGGAATGGTCAAAAACGATTTCTATATACTGCTGCTGACAAACAGTGAAAAAGAACTTTTGTCCGAAGCTAACTGGGACTTGCCTTATACATGTGTTTTACATGCACCTATTTTTTCAATGGACGTGCTGCGCGATGATAAAGTATGGGAAGAGCTCTTAAGCGGGCTTGTTATAAAATAAAAGAAACTCTTTTTGTTTAATACGAGAATGAAAAAGCTCGTTTTTTTCATAGACTTTGTTATATCTGTGTATCAAAGGAGATGAAAAGATGGAGTCCAATGTGCGGAAGGTGATAAAAGAAATTGTATTGCTGCTGCTAGAACAAGACCAGCGCTGGAATGAGTATCTAGTACAGCTGGAGGATTTGAAAATACAAGTGGATTTGAATAGTTCCGCATATGAAGTTCTGAGAAAGATGACGGGTAATTACGAAGTGCTGCTTGAACATATGGATCTCATTCAGCAGTTTGAAAATCATTCTAAAAGTGAAACGGCGCTGAATGACTTAGTTACTATCGTTATGAAGCATTACTCATTAAAAAATTCATAAGCCTGCTTTGTGCAGGTTTATGGAGTTTAAGCTCTCAATGGAATTCGGTAGAGATAATCGTTTATAATAAGTACATATGGTGATGAAAGGGTGATCGATATGGAAGAGAAACAAGAAATTGTACCCGTTCGGACAGAGGAAACAGCCAAATATTATTCGGAAGAAAAATTTTGGGACAAGCTTAAAAAGTTTGGTAAAAAAGCGGGAGCAAACGTTGTTTATGCTGTATTACTTTTATACTATACGCTGCAAAAACCTGATATTCCCCCAAAAGCAAAAGCAGTCATTATAGGAGCGTTAGGTTATTTTATTCTTCCTTTAGATTTAATTCCGGACTTTGCAGCAGGAGTTGGATTTACAGATGATTTAGGAGCTCTGGGGCTTGCATTGATTCAAGTTGCCATGTACATTGATGAAGGTGTTAAACTGAAAGCAAAGGAAAAAATTAAAACGTGGTTTTCAGAAGAACACAATTTTTCCATTATTGATGCTAAAATAAAGTAACGTTATGATCTACATGTAATTATTAAATAAAGTAAGCAAAAGAAGGTGATAGATGAATCATCTTCTTTTTAATCGATAATATACAGGTCTTTTTGACTACTTTAATCCGTTTTATGTAAAAAAAACAGGATTAAAATATTTTTTTCACTAAAAGTTTAAGCAATGTAATTGAATAATTCCCCTACAAATGTTAAGTTAAAACATGTTCATAAATTCGTCACAGAAAGCAATATACAAATAAGTAAGATTGTTTGTAAAAACTTTGTGAAATTATGGAACTTTTTAACTGAGAGTTTCAAACTCTTAGAGATTCTTCCTCATCAATCAGAAGTAGCTTTCTTTCGTCACAAGATTAAGCATCTTTCATTTGAAGGTGTTTTTTTTCAGCCTAAGTAAGCCAACAACATGATTGTATGACAAGTTTTTGCTAAGGTTGTAGAGTTACTGTATTGTATGACAAGTTTTGTGTGATTTGATTTAACTAAATGAACAGCTTCGAAGTAAATAAATGATTGCAGAAAAACAAAGTCCATGCGTTTTCATGAACCATTATACGTTACTTCATATTTGTAGAGATGTTTAGCAAAAAGGGAGATGAATGGCCTGACGTAAACAATATCCATAGACAAGCCTTAGAAGATAATTATCTTTCTAAGAAAGCAAATTTATATGATTGATTCTAATCTAAACAATGGAGTGTTCAAAAATGGAAATTAGTCAAATCTTTATTATTTTAACCCCAATCTTTTTCGTTATTTTGCTAGGTTATTTAGCAGGGTATTTCAAAAAGTTTGATGCAACAACATCTAAAGGGTTAAATACGCTTGTAACAAAATTTGCGTTACCTGCACATCTATTCGTTGGTATTACAACAACATCAAAACAAACGCTTATTGAAAAATGGCCGTTTTTATTAGCATTAGTTCTTGGTATTATTGGATTTTATGTTCTTTTCTTACTTGTTGCAAAATATGTATTCAAATACTCACTAACAGGCGCGTCTATGTTCTCTTTAAACTCTACGCAGCCAACGTTTGCGTTTATGGGTATTCCCGTATTAGGTAGCTTGTTTGGCGCGGATGTAGTAGCAATTCCAATCGCCATTACGGGTATTGTAGTAAATGCGATGCTTGATCCTTTGGCAACTATTATTGGTACGGTTGGACAACGCGAAAGAAGTGAAGGGGATTCAGAAGAAAGCTTATTTAAAGTAACGATTAAATCAATCTTACACGGTCTTTCTGAACCATTAGCTTGTGTTCCGTTAATCGCAGTAGTATTAGTATTATGTGGATTCCAATCTCCAGATTTATTATCAAGCAGTTTAAATCAAATTGGCTCAATTACATCAGGTGCGGCTCTATTCGCAGTTGGGGTAACAATTGGTATTCGTAAAATTCAATTTAGCCCATCGGCATTTGGTATTGCGATTTTGAAAGTGGCTATTCAGCCGCTTGTAATGTTAGGAATTGCAACAGCAATGGGTCTATCATCAGCTGACATCGTAAAATTAGTATTATTAGTAGCGTTCCCAGGTTCAGCTGTAGCAGCGATGATTTCAGTTCGCTTTGACAGCTTAGCTGGTGAAACAGCTTCAGCATTCGTACTTAGTGCCATTATGTCACTTGTTACATTACCGCTGTTAATTTCTTGGTTAATGTAATCACATATATGGATATAAAACAAAAAAAGGCTTTGCTAAAATAGCAAAGCCTTTTTTTGTGCATCTATATTTAAAAAAGCTTTAAAAATTCTTGAGCGATTTTGGGAAGATAACTGTCGGTACGCCACGTAACTAAAGGCTCAATTACAAATGGATTATCTTCTATGTTTAAAATTTTAATATGTTCTAGTGAAAAAGAAGATAGCATCGAATAAGGAACAACAGCAGCACCGAGGCCGCGACATACTAAATTAAGAAGCATCGCTGAGTCGTGGCATTCGCATAAAATGTTAGGTGTTATATCCGTCTTTTCAAATTCCTTTATAATGCGATTGTATATGCTTATTTCCCGATTTGAACGAAGAAGAATGAGAGGGAGAGAAGCAATTTCAGCGACTGAAATCTTTTCTGATGTATAACCACTTTCTTTGGGAACGGCTACAACAAAAACATCTGGTGCAAGTGTTTTTGCTTTGACATGTTTATAAGGTAAGTCAGTAGTAGTGACTGCTACATCGATTTTTCCTTCCGTTAATAATTCGTTTAAGTGAGCTGGTTCGTTTTCATAGATGTTAAATGTGCTGTTTGGATACTGTTTTTGAATAAGAGTTAGCTTATCGAGAACCGTTGATGCACAGTAGATCGTACATCCGATTTCAAGCTTTTCATTTGTTGCGTTTTTACATTCCTGTACTTCCAATACTGATTTTTCGACCCTTTGCACAATTTCTTTCGCTCGTTTTAAAAAAAGCTCTCCTTCTGCCGTTAACAATAAGCGCTTGTTATTATTTCGTTCAAAAAGCAAAAGACCTAGCTCATTTTCGAGCTGTTTTAGCTGCCTGCTTAAAGGAGGCTGAGCCATATGCAGGCGCTTTGCTGCTTTGGTCACATTTAATTCTTCAGCTATGACAATAAAATAATGCAGCTGTCTTAATTCCACTTTATTCAACTCCATACTTTAAAGGTATTATTATATATTTTATCAATATTTTAATTGTATGGAAAATGAGTGTAAAGTTAAATGTGTAATCAAAGCAGAGAGGAGAAAGAGAAATGAAAATAGCTGTAGGAATCACAGGAGCCACGGGAGCTATTCTAGGTATTCGAATTTTAGAGCTTTTGAAGAAGGCTTCTGTTGAAACGCATTTAGTTATGTCGACTTGGGCTCATGCCACAATTAAGTTGGAAACACCGTATAGCGTTCAGCAAGTAGAAGCGCTAGCAGATTATTGTTATTCATATCAAGACCAAGCAGCAAAAATTTCAAGCGGTTCTTTTCGTATAGATGGAATGATTGTTAGTCCTTGCAGCATGAAAACATTAGCATCTATTCGAATGGGACTGGCAGATAACTTAATAGCGAGAACGGCAGATGTGATGTTAAAAGAAAGAAAGCCACTGGTGCTACTTCCTCGAGAAACGCCTTTGAATACGATTCATTTAGAAAACATGCTGGATCTTTCAAAAATGGGCGCTATCCTTGTGCCTCCTATGCCAGCATTTTATAACAAGCCTGAAACGATTGATGATCTTGTCACTCATATTGCTGTTCGAACGTTAGATCAATTAGGGATTGAGCTTCCTGAGGCAAAAAGATGGAATGGAATTAAACATTTATCACAAGGAGGAAAATAAACATGGCTTATAAAGACTTTAGAGATTTCCTTAATACGCTACATAAAGAAGGGCAGCTACTGACAATTACGGATGAAGTGCAGCCTGATCCAGATTTAGGTTCAGCAGGTCAAGCCATCAGTAATTTAGGCGACCAAACGCCGGGATTATTATTTACCAATATTTATGGGTACACCAACGCAAAGGTAGCCCTAAACGTAATGGGTTCTTGGTCAAATCACGCATTAATGATGGGAATGCCTAAATCAACTCCTGTAAAAGAACAGTTCTTTGAGTTTGCTCAGAGATATGAAAAATTTCCTGTTAAAGTAAAAAGAGAAGAAACAGCGCCATTTCATGAGTGTGAAATTAAAGATGATATTAACTTATTCGACCTTTTGCCGTTGTTTCGCTTGAATCAAGGAGACGGAGGCTACTATCTAGATAAAGCGTGCGTTATTTCTCGTGATCAGCATGATAAGGAGAACTTTGGCAAGCAAAACGTAGGTATATATCGTATGCAGGTTAAAGGGAAAGACCGTCTAGGCATTCAACCTGTGCCGCAGCATGATATTGCCATTCACTTGAAACAAGCCGAAGAAAAAGGTGAAAACCTCCCTGTATCAATTGCTTTAGGATGTGAACCTGCGATTGTCACAGCAGCTGCTACGCCGCTTCATTACGATCAATCAGAGTATGAAATGGCAGGAGCTATTCAAGGTGAGCCATACAGAATTGTGAAGTCTCAGCTTTCTGATTTAGATGTACCTTGGGGAGCAGAAGTGATTTTAGAGGGGGAAATTATAGCTGGGGAACGTGAATATGAAGGTCCTTTTGGCGAATTTACAGGTCATTACTCCGGTGGCAGAAGCATGCCTGTTATAAAAATCAATCGTGTATACCATCGCAAAGATCCTATTTTTGAAAGTCTCTATATCGGTATGCCTTGGACAGAAACAGATTATTTAATTGGAATCAATACAAGCGTTCCTTTATATCAGCAGCTAAAAGAAGCATATCCTGAAGAGATTGAAGCGGTGAACGCGATGTATACTCATGGTCTCGTTGCTATCATTTCAACGAAAAGCCGATACGGAGGGTTTGCTAAGGCGGTTGGTATGAGGGCATTGACTACGCCGCATGGATTAGGATATTGCAAGTTAGTTATTGTAGTAGACGAAGATGTGGATCCGTTTAATTTACCGCAAGTCATGTGGGCGCTATCGACAAAAATGCACCCAAAACATGATGTTATAATCGTGCCTAATCTTTCAGTTCTGCCACTTGATCCAGGATCTGAGCCGGCTGGTATTACAGATAAAATGATCTTGGATGCTACAACACCGGTTGCACCTGAAACAAGAGGCCACTATTCTCAGCCTTTAGATACACCACTTGAAACTGAAAAATGGGAAAAAATCTTAACGAATATGATGCAAAAGTAAATAAGGAGGAATCGACATGCATACTTGTCCAAGATGTGAAGCCAAACAAGCGAACTTAGTATCTAAATCACCAGTTGAAGGAGCCTGGGAGATTTACTTATGCAACGTGTGTTTGTTTACCTGGCGTTCTTCTGAACCTGAGACGATCACCAATCCTGAAAAATACCCTCGACCATTTAAAGTCAATCCAAAAGACGTACCGCTGGCAACGCACGTGCCTCCTGTGCCACCCCGATCTTAATCAGCAAAGGTGGTAAGTAAAATGAATAAAGCAGAGCTGCCAAGAGCCGTGCGGGTATTTTTAAATGGAAAAGATCTAGAAAGGAAACAGCATGATGCGATGCTGCTATCTACAGTGACATCCGAGGGTTTTCCTCATGTAGCAATGATTAGCGCAGGAGAGCTGGTAGCTATTAGCTCTTCACGCGTCAAGCTGTTAGTATGGAAAGATACAACGTCTTCAACAAACATGATACAGAATCATAAGGCAACAGTTACATTAGTTATTGAAGGAAAAGCTTATTACATTAAATTTTTGCTAAAAAAAGAACCTCCTGTGTTATCAGGCTATGAGCTATTTTCGGGAGAAGTAGCCGCTGTTAAAGAAGATTACGCAAAATATGCAGTTTTAACATCAGGAATTCAATTTCAGCTTCATGATTCCAAAGAGGTACTGAGCCGCTGGAAGCAATCAATTGAGGCTGTTCTTTCTCCTGAAAAAACCGATTCTTAAAAATAAGAATCGGTTTTTTAGCTGTAGTGGAATTTTTTTAAATAGCATGCTAGCTGAACTTTTAATAGATGTTCACTGTTTGTAAATGATATGTTCATTTTTTCCTCAACTTTTTTCAACCGCTGATAGAGTGTATTAACATGAATATGAAGCTGTTTAGCTGTAAGTGAAGCCGAGCGGTTATTATCGAAATACGCTTCTAGCGTTTGCTCTAAAGGTTCATCGTTTGAATGATTGTTCTTAAGAGGGAGAAATACTTCATCAATAAAGGTTTTGACTTCTTCTTTTGATTGATTAATAAATAGCCGATTAATTCCTATTTCCTCATACAACATGCATCCATCTTGCTGCTGAGACAGAAGGTAAGAGACAGCTTTTTCAGCTTCGCTATAACTTTTTCCTATTTGAGTAAAGTGAGAATAACGACTTCCAACCCCTATTTTCACATGACATTCATTGTAGTAACGCCATTTTGAGAGTAAATCCTCTAATTGTTTGATAATAGCATGATGTTTTTCATAAGGGTCAAGCGTAAATACAATGGTTACTTTGGTGTCGAATCCGTATACGACCGGTGCTTTTGAGCTGAAAACCGATTTGATGTCAGATACAAGGCGATGAAGGTGCAAGTTTAAGAGCTGCAGGTCCGCTTGTGAACGAATGGTAATGAGAGCGACTAGAATATGCTTTTTTGTATCAATGTTTAGCTCATTTGCTTTTTGATACAGCAAAGTGGTGTCATAACACGATAAGTATTCACTGAATAATTCATGTGTGCGCTTGTAAAATAAATCAACTAACGTTTGTTTTTTCAGCATTTCTAGTGCAATAACAGAGCTGCTTTGTTCGAGTGCCACTTGATCTAGAGAGGAAAGATCTCCTTGATGTGCCTGCATAATAAGTAACCCTAAGAGCGTGTCAATGCCGTGTATGGGGTGAATATAAACACTGTTTGCCTCAATAGTATAAAAACAAGGCTTTGTATGTGAAAGAAAATGTGTGTGGAATTCAGCTGTTTTTGTGTCTATATCAAAGAATTTCAAGAAGCCATAGGTCTTATTATCAACAAAATCTACAATGGTGACAGGAGATGTAACCATTCGGCGCAATTCGGTAAGTATTGGTTCAATTCCTTTACTTTGAAGTGAAACATTCATGAAGGTGCGATGGATTTGATCGCGGCGTATTAAAAGTTCATTTTGTTTTTTTACATCTTCAAAAAGCGCTGAGTTTAAGAGAGCAATCGATACTTGATCGGAAAAGCTTTCTAACAATTCTTTATCCTCTGCATTTAAAAGAGGGGTTGTACCATTTTGATAAATAATGAGTACGCATACCGTCTGTTCTTCCATACAAATGGGGACAGAAATAATAGATTGAATGTTTGTAAACGTATAGGACTGATTAAGATAATGAATATTATTGTCAGTCATAGTAGAAGAATCGCGTAATATATCTTTTAAGTTCGTATACATATAGCTTTTATTATGCTGAAATGTCTTTCCAATAATTCCTTCGCCAACTTTCATTTTCATGTTTTGAATTTCATTGTTTGGCCCCCCGGACCAGGCGCGAGGCAAAAGAAATTGAGTGGAAGAATCAAACATCCACAGCACGCCCATATCCGCAACAGAAATAACTGAAAGAGCATTTTCAAGAATTCTTGTTAATAGATAATCTGAGTCTTGTAAAAGTGAAATTTCCTTAATGCTTTTCATAAGCACGTTTAAAATGTGCTCATGCCGCTCCAGCTTTTTTTGCAGCACATAAGGAGAAAAGGTAGCCGATAGCTGTTTTATTTGTGGGGGTGTCCAGTCGTGCTTAGCAAATATGCGAACAACAAACGCATAGCGATTTGGAAAGGACAAGTAAATTTCCTCGAACTCTTCATATGCCATATGCTTTTGAAAGGAATCACTGCCGTTATGTAGGCTAGTGGGAGGAGGGTAAGTCAGGGATGAACATGAAGAACTGGAAAAAATCACGTTAAAATTTGCAGAATCAATACTTGTCCAAATTTGATAAGGACTATTTTTGATAATAGATGTAAGATAACCTTTCATATTAGCTAATAAATCACTCATGTTAACAACCCCTTATAGACTACTTAATGTAAAAAAATACATAGTTATAGTTCTTATTATATAGAAATACACATTGAAAAAATAGTCAGAATTTTTTAATATTTATATAACGAATTGATTTGTTACAAAACATTACATTAAATGGAATAAAAAGGAGATGAGTGCATTTATGCTAGCAAGGTCGAACTGGAAATACGTCATTTTATTTTTATTATTTTTAGGCTGGTCGCTTGGAAACTTAGATCGTTTTATTATTAACTACGCTATTTTAGATATTTCGAAAGATCTACATCTGAATGCTTCTTCTACAGGCATCATCTTAAGCAGCTTTTTTGCAGGATACGCACTGATGCAAATACCTGGAGGGTGGCTAGCAGACCGCTTTGGATTTAAAAAAGTCATTACAATCGCCGTGCTTTTATGGTCGTTGTTTACGGTTTTTACCGGCATGGCCTGGTCTTTTGCTTCTATTATTATCATTCGCTTTTTATTTGGTTTAGGGGAAGGGAGTTATTTTCCATCTGCATCAAAAGGAATCGCAGGGTGGTTTCCTCAGCAAGAACGCAGTAGAGCCATGTCCTTTTTGTTATCGTCAGGTACGATTATGGGCGTGGTTACACCAATTCTAGCGACGCAGCTGATGCAAACGATAAGCTGGAGAAGTATCTTTTATATCATAGGAGCCATCGGACTCGTTATTACAGTTCTGTTTGTTTTTTTACTGAAAGAAAAGCAGCAGAGAGAAAAAACAGAGACTTCTGCTATTCCTGCTAAGCAGATGACATTAAAAGAAATTATCAAAACTCCGATGATTTGGAATTTATTTATTGCATACTTCAGTATCTACGCCATTAACTGGGGGCTCATGTCGTGGATGCCTACATATTTAGCCGAAGTAAGACATCTGAATTTAACGGACATCGGTTTTCTTTCCGCTATCCCAGCATTTGTAGGCATTATCGGAATGTTTGTTAGCGGCTTTGTTTTAGACAAGCTTCCGGACGGAAAAGACAAGACGATCGCGGCGGTGTTTGGTTTACTGATGGGTATTTTTCTTTGCTTCATGGCCATTTCACCTAGCGTAGGCATGTTTATCGTTTTTCAAAGTGCAGTCACCTTGCTGTTTTCGTTTAATGTGATTTTAATCGCTTCAGCTCCTTTAAAAATGTTGCCTGAATCAGTGGTCGGTTCAGCAAATGGTTTTATCAATACAGGAGCTCAAGCAGCCGGCGTATTAACACCGATGCTCATTGGCTTTTTAGTACAATCGTTTGGCGGGTCGTATAATGCAGCATTTGCTTTATTAATTATCTGCGCTCTTGTCTGTGCTATTTCGTTGTTTTCGATTCGACCTGCAAAAGTGGTAGTGGACGCACAAAATGCTGTTAAATAATGAAGAAAAAGGAGAGTGTCTCATGAATATTATTAAAGAAGTCGAACAACTTATTGAAAAAAAGCGAAACGAGCTAACTCAAATCAGTGATCAAATATGGGAATATGCAGAAACGAGGTTTGAAGAGTATAAGTCGGCACAGCTGATTTGCGACATGTTAGAAAAAGAAGAGTTTACGCTTCGTACACATATTGCTAACCTTGAAACAGGTTTTATTGGAAGTTACGGGAGCGGTTATCCGATCATCGCTATTCTCGGTGAATACGATGCGCTTACCGGGCTGAGTCAAAAAGATAAGTGCGCAGTAGCAGATCCGGTCAAAAAAAACGGAAATGGCCATGGATGTGGACATAACCTACTTGGCGTAGGCTCACTAGCAGCTGCACTTGCTGTCAAAGAATACTTAAAAGAAAAAAATATCCCGGGGACCGTTCGATACTATGGATGTCCAGCCGAAGAAAGTGGTTACGGAAAGACGTATATGGTACGAGAAGGATTTTTTCAAGATGTAGACGTCGCGTTTTCATGGCATCCCGCTACCGTTAATGGTGTTATGCATACGTCATCGAATGCGGTTATGCAAGCAACTTTTAAATTTAAAGGAAGAAGCAGTCATGCAGCTGCTAGTCCTCACCTTGGCAGAAGCGCTTTAGACGCTGTAGAGTTGATGAATATTGGTGTAAATTATATGCGTGAACATATGATAGATGAAGCGCGCGTACACTATGCCATTACAAACAGCGGAGGCATCTCTCCTAATGTTGTTCAAGCAGAAGCGGAAGTGATGTACTTAATTCGTGCTCCGAAGCCATCTCAAGTAAAAGAACTTTATGAACGCGTTGTGAAAATTGCAAAGGGAGCGGCTTTAATGACTGAAACACAAATGGAACAGGAAATTCAAGGAGCCTGCGCTAATCTAATTCCAAATCAAACAATGGAGCAGCTGATGCATAAGCAAATGATGCAGATAAATTTGGCTGAAGTGAAACATGAAGAAATAGCTTTTGCCAAAGCTATTTACGAATCTACATCCGCTGAAGATAAAGAAGCAGCAAAAAAACAAGTGGGTTCACTGCTAGACAGAGCTTTAGCGGATCATCCAGTCTTCAACCAAATTGCTCCTATGTCTAAAAATGTTTCCTTCATGACAGGATCAACTGATGTCGCAGACGTTAGCTGGAATGTTCCCACTGCACAGTGCGTGACTGCAACGTGGGCTTATGCTACGCCGTTTCATACATGGCAAGCTGTTGCTCAAGGGAAAACGGAGTATGCCCACGATGCGATGTTGTTAGCTGGAAAAGCCATAGCGGCTACGGCGATTGAAATGATAGAAAATCAAGAGCTGATTAGTCAAGCCAAACAAGAGCTGGAGGATAGGCTAGAAGGGGAAAGCTATGAATGTCTTGTGCCTTCACATATACATCCACCTAATTACTCAGAAAGTGAGCAGGAAGACTATAGTGTGGTATAAAAAACGAGACGGGAAAAAACGTATTTTCGTGTAAGGAAGATCCGGACGATGAATCGTTCGGATTTTTTTATTGTTAGGTTGAACACAGGTTTCATTTATCCCGTTTGTTCGTCTTTAGATTGTATGGATGTAGTTATGGCTCAATCTCTTTTTTGTTTTCATTAAAAATAAATGGTTAAAAATATATCTCTTGGCTGAACCTAACCCTATCTAATTGTTTAGGAAAAGAGGTAAAAATATGAGAGCATATAAAGTAGAAAAAGATGGGTCAATTTCAACTTCACTAAAAGGAAAATCAGTTTTATCCACTTCTTATTTAAATAAAGGTTCTGCTTTTACTGAAGAAGAAAGAGAAGAGCTTCATCTGCAGGGACTTCTTCCTCCAACGATTTTAACGTTAGAAGAACAGGCAAAAAGAGCATATGAGCAGTTCAAGAAAGCACCGAATGATCTTCAAAAAAATAATTCGTTGAATGATCTACATAACCGGAACGTTGTCTTATTTTATCGTTTATTGAACGATCATTTAAGTGAAATGCTTCCCATTATTTACACGCCTACTGTAGGTCAATCCATCCAAGAATACAGCCATGAATACCACCGTCCTGACGGACTATATTTATCCGTAAATGAAGCGGACCGATTAAGTGATGCAATTGAAAACTTAGGACTTGACGGTGAAGATATTGATTTGCTCGTTGTAACGGATTCAGAAAGTATTCTCGGCATCGGGGACTGGGGTGTAGGAGGGATAAATATTGCAGTTGGAAAGTTAGCGGTTTATACAGCTGCTGCGGGAATTGACCCAAGCCGCGTACTGCCTGTTGTTCTTGACATGGGGACCAATAACAAAAAGCTTCTTGAAGATCCTTTGTATTTAGGAAATCGTCATGAACGAGTAAAAGGAGAAGACTATAATCGCTTTATTGCTCAATTTGTAAAAGAAATAACGACCAAGTTTCCTAAAGCGCTTCTTCATTGGGAGGATCTTGGGAATATTAACGCGCGTCATATTATGAAAGAATATGGCGATAAAATTTTAACGTTTAATGATGATATTCAAGGAACGGGAGTGATTACTCTTGCAGCCGTTTTAACAGCGGTGCGCATTACAGGAATGCCCCTAAAAGATCAGAGGGTTGTTGTATTTGGACCGGGATCTGCCGGAATTGGGAATGCTGATCGTATTCATAGTGCGATGATGCTTGAAGGGCTATCTGAAGAAGAAGCGTATGATCGTTTTTGGGCATATGATTACAGAGGTCTGTTAACCGAAGATATGGAAGATTTAGCTCCTTTTCAACAGCCGTATGTTCGCCAAAATGAAGAGATTAAAGAATGGGAAAAAGACGATGAAAATAAAATTTCACTGTTGGAGCTTGTCAAGCAAGTGAAGCCCACTATTTTAATTGGAACATCAGGCGTCACGGATGCTTTTACCGAAGAAATTATTAAAGAAATGGCAAAGCATGTAGAGCGCCCGGTGATTATGCCGCTTTCAAACCCAACTAAACTTGCTGAAGCTGTTCCAGAAAATATTATAAAATGGACGGAAGGAAAAGCCCTTATTGCAACGGGAAGTCCATTTGAACCCGTTGAATATAACGGGCATACTTATGAAATCGGACAGGCTAATAATGCGTTTGTGTTTCCGGGTCTTGGTTTAGGTGCCATTGTGGTTCGCGCTCAAAAGTTTACTGAATCTATGTTTGCAGAAGCAGCCAATGCAGTAGCGCGTGTAGCAGAAACAGATACAAAAGGAGATACGCTTCTTCCCAACATTAAAGATCTTCAAAAAGTATCAAAGGCGGTTGCTGTAGCAGTTGCTGATGCTGCTGTAAAAGATAACGTAGCAACTGTTAGCGAGCAAAATGTAAATGAACTTGTAGAAGCAGCGGTATGGCAGCCTGTTTATAAAACGATTAAGGCGAAAAATGAATGAGGTGAATGATAAATGAGCATAGGTCAAATTTTTCTCATTCTCGCGCCTATCTTTTTTGTCATTTTGCTTGGTTATTTAGCAGGGCGCTTTAAAAAATTTGATAAGCAAACGTCTAAGGGGCTCAACACATTAGTAACGAAGTTTGCGCTTCCTGCACACTTATTTGTAGGTGTAACGACAACGCCAAGAAAAACACTCATAGACGAATGGCCGTTTTTAGTAGCGCTGATTTTAGGAATCGTCGGGTTTTACCTCATTATATTGCTCATCGTGAAGTATGCAGGGAAGCATACGTTAACTTCTTCTTCAATGTTTGCTCTAAACTCAGCTCAGCCAACGTTTGCTTTTATGGGCATTCCGGTACTCGGAGGATTGTTTGGTGCAGGCGCCGTAGCGATTCCAATTGCTATAACAGGAATCGTGGTAAACGCGATTTTAGATCCGCTGGCAACGATTTTAGGAACCGTTGGACAACGGGGGCGAAAAGAAGGGGAAGAGAAAACAAGTTTATTTAAAGTAACGGTTCATTCCATTTTGCATGGTTTATCTGAGCCTTTGGCATGTGTACCGTTAATTGGAGTGATTTTAACGCTTTGCGGCTTTCAGTCACCTAAACTTTTACAGGATATGCTTGATCAAATCGGAAGTATTACATCGGGAGCAGCTTTGTTTGCGGTAGGAGTAACGATTGGAATTGGAAAAATTAACTTTAGTAAAGGGGCGCTTGGGATAGCCGTCTTAAAAGTAGCGGTTCAACCCATCGTTATGCTCGGAATTGCAGTATGGATAGGGTTGTCTTCAGATGAAGTGACAAAAGCTATTTTACTGGTAGCTTTTCCTGGGTCTGCTGTAGCAGCGATGATTGCTTTGCGGTTTGAAAGCTTGGAAAACGAAACGGCATCTGCTTTTGTTATTAGTGCTATTTTATCGTTGATTACGCTGCCGCTTCTTATTTCTTGGCTTATGTAAATAAAAAAACGAAAGAGGAGAATTCCTCTTTCGTTTTAAGACGGATTAATAAGCTAATGCAAATAATCCTTTGATATGAGATAAGTAACGAACGTTACTTGCTTCTTTCATAAGTGATGCTGGTAAACCTTTTAATTGCGTTTTGTTTCCGCCGATTGTACCAATTGCATCTTTGCGTCCAAGACTTCCTAGTGTACCAGAGAAGACAGGAACGAATGATTCCATTGCTCCACCGCGAATAGCTACTGCTAAGTTCACGCCTACAACTTCACCCATTTGCCAAGCTAATTGAGCAGTAGGTGGGTAAGGGCGACCTTCTGGACCCATTACAACCGCTGAGTCACCAGCAAGGAATACATCTTTATGAGATGTAGATTGTAAGAATTCATTTACAAGTGCACGACCGCGGTTTACTTCGATACCTGAGTTAGCAACTACAGAGTTACCTTGAACTCCGCCAGTCCATACCATTGTTTTTGTTTCAATTTTGCTGCCGTCTTTAAGTTCAACAGTTGTAGCATCCATTTTTGTTACAGGTGTACCAGTAACAAATGTAACGCCACGTTTTGTTAAGCTTGATTGAGCGCGCTCTACTAATTCAGCAGGGAAGCCTGGAAGAACTGTAGGAGCTGCTTCTACACAGTATAGAGAAATTTCTTTTGGATCAACACCGTGTTTTAGACATAGGCTTGGCATTAAGTCAGCGTATTCACCAACAAGTTCGATACCTGTTAATCCACCACCGCCGACTACGATTGTACCGTCAGCTTTATTTTTTGTTTTGCTGTATTCAGCGATACAAGCTTCTACGTGTGCACGTAAACGGTTTGCATCATTTACTGATTTAAGAACGAAGCTGTGCTCTTCTAAACCAGGGATACCGAAGTAAGCAGTTTCACTACCTAAAGCTGTAACAAGGTAGTCGTAGCTTAATTTTGTACCATCTTCAAGAGATACTTCACGTTGATCTGGTGAGATTTCTTTTACCGTTGCAATTTTTAAATCAACGTTGTAGTTTTTAAGTAATTTATCAAGTGGTAAAGCTACCGCTTGTTCAGAAACGCCGCCTACAGCTAGACGGTGTAATTCTGTAATGATTTGGTGAGTAGCAAAACGGTTCACTACTGTAATTTTTGCTTCATCCGCACTTAGGTGTTGGCGAGCTGTCATTGCAGTTAATAAACCACCGTAACCGCCGCCTAAAATTAAAATATGTTTTGACATAGTCGATCCTCCGTCCACACTTTTTAATGAAAATTATTTTTGTTTTTCGTTTGTAATGTCTAAATACGCTTGTGCAAAGCGGAATAGTTTTTGAGCTTGTGGATCTTTAAGCATGCGTAATAAACCGAATAAACCGATTGAATTAGAAGCATTTGCTTCTGCACGATCGTTTGCTTCGATTGCAGTAGCTGCAAGACCTTTTACTGTTCCTTCTACCGGCTCGATAAATTCTTTTACTCCACCAAGTAGATCTTCTTTTAATACGTCGTCAGTTAATAATGATTGCGCAACGTCGTAAGTTTTTGTAAGCACCGTTACCATTTCAGATAATTTTGGTAAATTATCTACAAGAACAGTAAGAGCTTCTTGTACTTCAGGCTTTAACAATTGATCTAACACATCCGCTTGACCTTTGTTAACTGCCGCTTCTGTTTGTACAGCAGCATTTTCCTCTGCAGCTGATTTTTGAATAGTTGATTGAGACATGAAAAGTCCTCCTTTGCTGGATACTGTTGCATATGTAGTTCCTAGTTATCTGCTAGACTTTCAAACTACATTGTGAAGTTGTGAAATCTTGCACATAATTCTATTTTAATTTTAATACGAGATAAAATCAACTCATTTCGTTGAAAAAATAAGTGAAGAACCTCGTAACCCTTTGTTTAATAAAAGTTTATAAAAAATAAAGCGAATAATTGCCTAGGTAAATAAAATTAAAATAGGGAACTAACATGATTCCTCTTCCTACGATAAAACAAATAACGTCATATTTCAACACATACGAACTTAATATTCTATAAGTATTAAAAAGATAGGGCGCATTTACTATTTAAAGAGTTTTCAAAAAATTACATTGACTTACTATAGTGTTCTACATATAATCAGAATATAACATCTTATGTAAGGAGATATAACATGGTTGTAGTGGATGAACTTTATCATAATGTGGTCATTACGTTGCCTCAATTAAAATTAATTGAATTTATAATGAAGTTAAAAGAAGCTAAAGCACAAGAAATAGAAGATATAAAAACGAAAATTAGTAAATACGAAGAGAAGAAACGTGCTGAAGAAGCTTGGTATCAATCACTATCAACGTTTCGTAAATTTTTTACCGGGCGTCCTTTAAGTCAGCATCAAGCGGTCGAGTATATGGTATACGTAAAGGAGCGCTTTAAAAAAATTGATCACCTTAAAGCACAAATGCGAGAACTTCATGAAGTTCTTGAATTAATAAAAGCGGAAAATGAAGAAACAAGTGAAATTACGCTTTCGCCTGCTATTGTACAAGAAATAAAACGATTAAAAAGCAGTGGAGGCGTTGGGATATGAGTGTTAATGAACTAAGTTTAGGGATAAATACAACGTGGGTCGTGTTAACAGCGGCGATGATTTTGTTAATGGAAGGCGGCTTTGCCTTGCTAGAGGCAGGTTTTGTCCGCTACAAAAATAGCGTGAATATTATTATGAAAGTATTCGCTGATATTACAATAGGAACGCTTTGTTTCTATTTAATTGGTTTTGGATTAATGTACGGTGATGATTTAGGTGGAGTTGTCGGTAAAAGCGGTTTTGCGCTCTCAGGTAATTTATCGCACCTTGACATTCCAATTGGGCTTGAAACGTTTTGGCTGTTTCAATGTGCATTTGTTATTGCGGTCATTTCTATCGTTTCTGGAGCGGTGGCAGAACGAATTAATTTCCGCGCATATCTTTTATATGCGATTTTAATGACTACATTTATTTATCCTATAGCCGGCCACTGGATTTGGGGAGGCGGATGGATTAGTAAGTTAGGGATGCTTGATTTTGCCGGTTCGGCAGTTATTCATGCTCTTGGCGGTTTTTCAGCTTTAGCAGCTGCAATAATGATTGGACCGAGAAAAGGGAAGTTCACGAAAAATGGAATTAGTTCTGTTTCTCTTCCAAGCAATTTGCCGCTTGCATCAGTGGGTGCTTTTTTATTATGGTTTGGATGGTTCGGGTTTAATGCAGGAAGTACGCTAAGTGCTACTGACGTTAGAATTGGTCACATTGCTATTGTCACAATGTTATCAGCAGCAGCAGGCGGAGCAGCTACTTTATTTTATACTTTATTTCGCTACAACCGTTCAGATGCACCTTCTGTGATAAATGGATCACTTGCCGGACTGGTTGGCATTACGGCCGGGTGCGCTTTTGTTAACACACCATCTGCTATTTTTATTGGAGCTGTATCTGGTTTATTAATGATGGCAGCTACAAACTGGCTCGAAGCACGTCAAATCGACGATCCTGTAGGAGCTTTTCCTGTACACGCTGCTTCGGGAATATGGGGCACGTTGGCTGTAGGCTTGTTTTCTACAGACGGCGGTGTGTTTACAGGAGGGAGCTGGACATTATTTGGCGTTCAACTTCTTGGGTTAATCGCTCTATGCGCTTGGGGATTTGTTACGACGTGGATAGGGTTAAAGGTTATTTCCTTGGTGGTTCCGCTTCGATCTACGGAAGAAGAAGAAGAAGTGGGCTTAGATATCAGCTACCACGGTATCATGGCAGCTCATCAGGCTCCTGAATTTATTGAATATGAAAACTACTATGCGGAAGTAAAAGAAAAAGCCGCAGATTCGTAATAAAAGGCCGCGCTTTATAACAAAAGGGCGGCCTTTTTATGTGAAAAAAAATAGATTAAAATACTTGGTTTAAATGATTGAAAAGTCAGAATATTTGTGTTATATTATAAAAAAGCCAAGGAGTTGATTTCTTATGAAAAAGAATTTACTTAATTCACCGCAAAAATCCAACGGAAAGGTGCTTGATGCATTATTCGCTGAGATGATTTTAGACAAGGCGATTGCAGAATTTCGTAAAGCACAGCTAAAAGAAGAAATCGACCGCACGCTATTGATGAAAAATAAAGAAGAGTTTTTAAAACTCTCATCAGAACTTAAACAAATTTCTTAATTACTTACTATACTTCACACACCATCTATTTTAGATGGTGTGTTTTATTTTTGATACCTACTAAAAGGGATTAATTAGTAATAATTATGAATATATTCCTGTTTAAAACTTTATTTACATTAATTGTATTGACTTCTTTTATGGATTTTTTTAACATAAACAAGAATTAAAGAGGAGGGGTTTGGTTGGGACATCTATTATTAGTAGATAGCTTGATTGCGGGTATTGTTTGCATTGTGTTAGGAATTTTATTTAGAGCTCATAAAACAAGTAAATTTTTGTATGGCATAGGGATTGTGTTTGGTCTTATTTTTGTCATCGGGACGGTCACTCATTCTCCATCTAATACAGAAACTTCATCAGTTACAGCTGAGAAAGTAGAAGCAAATCAAAAAAACAGTAAAGACACGTCAGAACTTAAAGCTCTCGTTACTAAGGGAATGACAGATAAGGAATTTCAAAAAGAAAAAGAGAAAGCCGCTTTTCAACAGTCAGACTTAATTGTGTTAGGTAACGGAGAAGTCGGATATGTGATCAAAGCTGAAGACGGTTACGTTGTAGCTGATACGAATGGCGAAACCATTTCAAGCGTTGAAACGTTTAAAACGGCTGATGAAGTAGAACAGTATGAGTTAAATGAAGTTAAGAAAGTACATAAAGATGTAAGGACAGTCGATGCTCATTATACGGCTTCAGATTTAGAAAGCTTAGAAGATTTTGATCAAAAAATTAATGAAGTGCTGAAGCGCGTTAATCTTACAAAAAAAGAGTTTAATGAACTAAAATTAAAGGATGTTAAAACATTAACTTCTCATGAAATAGAAGTAATGAAGACTATACGTGACTCTGTTTCTCCTCTTACAAAAGATACGCTGCTGCAAAAAACGATTCCTGCTAAAGATATTGAAAAGTATGTAGATGGCTCTTATACAGCAGTGGGAGGATATGTAGCTAAAGCTGAAGATGTTCATGATATTACTTCGTACAAAGATTTTGTTGAAAGCTTACGTTTAGATTACACCGATGGCTCAGGCAAAAGGCCGTTTCCTGAAGAAGGATCGACGTACGGTGTAATCAAATTTAAATCGCAAGCGGTAAGCCACGTTGATATTCCCTACGGAACTGTGTTGGGAGGGAAAACAACAGATGGACCTCCATGTACGCTTAATGGATTTACAGGATCTCGAAACGGGGAAACCGTTCCAGAGTTCAAATTTGATAACTATTATCCACCAGCAAACGGAGCGGAACTATACCAAGTGGTAAATGGGGAAGAAGTACTTTTAGCTACCTATGTGGCAGAAGAAAAACGATTTGTACCAGCGGTTGCTAACCCAATGTAAAGGACTGGTTTTTTGTGATTCGAAAAGGTTTGCATGCAGCATATAATGAACGAGATTACGAATGTTATGAAACGGAAAACGGATGTGTAAAGCTGATTAGCTATGAGAAAGGCGATGTAGCAAATGGATTCATTCCATACAATGACACGACTTTTACAAAAGAAGTTCCTCGTGATGCTGTTGAAGAAGTGTTTTTTGTAGCTCCGTATGCTACTTATCAAAATGAAACGTTTGGTGTGTCAGATGCTTCTGATCGTCGAGTGCTTTTGACCACATCTGAAAAAGAAAAAGCTGATAAATATCATTTTCAACGAACGGATAAATATCTATACGAAAAACATGTGTTAAGAGAAGAAGTGAAGTTAATGGAGAAAAAAACTCCTTACTCATAAGACGCCATAATAAAAAGAGGATGCACTCGCATCCTCTTTTTATTTAATCAATTTTCTTGAAGTGTTTCTGTTCGTATTATCATTTGTACGAAGGAAGGTAATGACAAGACCGATTAATCCTCCTACAATAGCAGGAACTACCCAGCCGAGACCCACTCCATACATAGGTAGAATCGATGTAAACAGATCGTTTACTGCCGCAATTTTGAATCCAGCAGCATTTAAGCCATCAAATAAACTAACGATAAACGTGAACAGAAGGCTTACTTGGTAGACTTCTGAACGTCCTTTAAATAAAGGGTGTAAGAATGTTAAAGCAATTAACACAATAGCTAACGGATAAATAGCTGTTAAGACCGGAACCGAAATAGCGATTAATTCCGTTAAACCAAAGTTTGCTACAACGGCGCTGAATGCTGATAAAATGACAGCAATCAACTTATAAGAAACACTTGGAAACAGCTTATGGAAAAAGGATGAACAAGATGTTACAAGGCCTACACTTGTTGTTAAACAAGCAACGGTAATCATCAGGCCTAAAAGAATTCCTCCGTAAGAGCCAAAGTAGTAATTTGATACTTCAGCCAAAACTGTACCTCCGTTATCAAGACGTCCAAGCTCTGATACGCTTGAAGCACCCATATAGGACAATGCACTATAAATAAGAGCTAAAATAACGGCAGCGATAGCCGTAGCTTTTGCACAAATTGTGATAATTTGTCGGTTAGTTTTTGCTCCTTTTTCTTTAATTGCATTAATAATAATAATTCCAAAAACAAATGATGCTAGTGTATCCATTGTTAAGTAGCCTTCTTGGAAGCCTTTAAAAAATGCGTGTGTTGTATAAGCTTCGCTTGGTGCTTCAAATTTCCCAATTGGGTTCACAACGGCTACAACTACCAATATTCCAATAAACGTTAATTTAATAGGTGTTAAAACTTTTCCTACTAAATCGACAATTTTCGCAGGATTTAGCGAAAAAAAGCAGGTAATAGTAAAGAAAATTACCGTGAAAATGATAAGGGGAAGGTGCCCTGGATTTTCTGATAAAAAAGGCTTAACGCCAATTTCGAACGAAACGCTTCCCGTTCTTGGCATCGCAAAAAGCGGTCCGATTGCCAAGTATAAAATCGTAGTAAAGATAATACCGAAAGCTGGGTGTACGCGACTAGCTAAAGACTGCAGATCCTCTTTTCCGGAAAAACCAAATGCGAGAACGCCTAGAAGAGGCAGACCTACACCCGTTACTAAAAATCCAGCGTTTGCTGACCAAATATTGCTTCCAGCAGACTGACCTAACATTGCAGGGAAGATTAAATTACCTGCGCCGAAGAATAGGGCAAAAAGCATAAAGCCAATAACCACTATAAATGAAAAAGGAACTTTGTTTGACACATTAAAACCTCCAAAATTATAAATGCTTTTTATTATCGTGTTGAATAATTAAAATTTTCAGAATTTTATATTCGAATAATAAAAATAAACATGTATCGTATTATACTAACCTAAAATGCATATTTCAATATAAAATTTTATTTTTTTAATTTATTCGCTGAAATAGCAAAAATAGAAAAATACTTAGCAAAAAAATCTCAATATACAACAATTATTTGATATGATAAAACAGAACCGTGGCTTTTAAAAATTCGCATGTGCGGCCTAGCATCCTTTTAGTAAAGAACTGTTTACATAAGGTGCTGTAAGGATGTATATTTATACACGGTTCGCGGAACCGCATATGCTCGATGGATGAAAGTCAACTGTGCGAAAGGAGCAAGAAAGTGAAAAGGTTAGGTCTAGCAACTCAGATTCTAATTGGACTGATTTTAGGCGTAGCTGTAGGTGCTATCTTTTACGGAAGCGATACAGCCATTTCTATTTTACAGCCGGTTGGAGACATATTTATTCATTTAATTAAGATGATTGTCGTACCGATTGTGATTTCAGCATTAATCGTAGCGGTCGCAGGAGTAGGCGATATCAAAAAATTAGGTAAGCTTGGCGGAAAAACAATTCTTTATTTCGAAATTGTTACAACCATTGCTATTGTAGTAGGGATTATTGCCGCGAACTTATTCCACCCTGGTGCAGGGGTTGACATGGGACATATTGAAAAAAGCGATATTTCTCAATATGAGGCAACGGCAAAAACGTCTGAAAGTACAGGGATTGCTCAAGAGCTTCTTCATATTGTTCCAACAAACGTGTTTCAATCGGTAGCAGAAGGTGATCTTTTACCAATCATTTTATTTTCCGTACTGTTTGGTGTAGGCGTAGCTTCGATTGGAGAGAGAGGAAAACCTGTTTTAGCCTTTTTTGAAGGCGTCTTGGATGCAATGTTTTGGGTAACTAATTTGGTGATGAAATTTGCTCCAGTAGGTGTATTTGCACTTATTGGTGTTAATATTATAAAGTTTGGTGTCGGATCACTTATTCCATTAGGAAAATTAGTGTTCGCCGTTTACTTCACCATGATTTTCTTTGTGCTTGTGGTTCTTGGAATTATTGCTAAAATGGCTGGAACAAGCATGTTTACGCTCATAAAAGTGTTAAAAGACGAGCTGCTTCTTGCTTTTACAACGGCAAGTTCAGAAGCCGTTTTACCGTCTCTTATCAAAAAGATGGAAGACTTCGGTTGTTCTAAATCGGTTACATCGTTCGTTATTCCAACGGGCTACACGTTTAACTTAGATGGTTCAACCATTTATCAGGCGCTGGCATCGCTGTTTATTGCTCAAATGTACGGCATCGACCTTTCCATTATGGATCAAATTCAGCTCCTTCTTGTGCTAATGTTAACCTCAAAAGGAATGGCTGGTGTACCAGGGGCATCGTTTGTAGTTGTACTTGCTACACTTGAATCTATGGGCTTCCCTCTTGAAGGCATGGCATTTATTGCAGGAATTGACCGCATTCTTGATATGATGCGTACCACAGTTAACGTAGTAGGAAATGCTTTAGCTGCCATTGTGATGTCGAAGTCTGAAGGCGAATTTGATAAGCAAAAATCATTAAACTATACAAATGGATTAAAGAAATCAAACATAGCTTAAAACAAAAAAGCCGGGCAGCTGCCCGGCTTTTTTGTTTGGATCTGCCTGTTATCTTTTTTGAAACATATGGTAAAATAAAAGAAATGAGAGACAAAGGAAGTGTCATAATGACGGAAACTGTTCAGTTAATTAAAAAGCTTGTTTCGATTCCCAGTCCTTCTGGAAATACAGAAAAGGTGATTTCATTTGTCGAAGACTATGTAAAAGAGCTAAATATTCAAACGTATCGCAATCGAAAAGGGGGCTTAGTCGCTACTATTCCCGGTAAAGATACAGATCACCACCGCATGCTGACGGCTCATGTTGATACATTAGGTGCTATGGTAAAAGAAATCAAATCGAGTGGGCGTCTAAAAATCGACCTGATTGGAGGGTTTCGCTACAATTCTATTGAAGGAGAATATTGTGAAATTGAAACTTCATCAGGAGAAGTATTTACAGGAACCATTCTTATGCATCAAACATCTGTTCATGTGTATAAAGATGCAGGGAAAGCTGAGCGGAATCAAGAAAATATAGAAATTCGATTGGATGAAAAAGTACATAGCGCAGAAGATGTTCGCAGCCTTGGAATTGAAGTTGGCGACTTTGTTTCGTTTGATCCTCGTGTAGAAATAACAAAAAGGGGTTTTATTAAATCTCGTCATCTCGATGATAAAGCAAGCGTAGCTTTATTGCTTCAGCTCATGAAAACAATTCAAGAAGAACAGATCGAACTGCCATACACTACGCATTTTCTCATTTCAAATAATGAAGAAATTGGATACGGAGGAAATTCGAATATTACGCCTCAAACAGTAGAATACTTAGCAGTTGATATGGGTGCTATGGGAGATGGACAATCTACTGATGAATACACTGTGTCTATTTGTGTAAAAGATTCAAGCGGCCCATATCATTACGGTTTGAGAAAGCATTTGGTGGAGCTAGCTAAGCAGCATGATATTCAGTACAAATTAGATATTTATCCATTTTACGGATCAGATGCTTCTGCTGCTATTCGTGCGGGACACGATATCGTACACGGCTTAATTGGTCCAGGAATTGATTCTTCTCATGCGTTTGAGAGAACGCATCAAGATTCATTGAATCATACGTATAAGCTTCTCTATTACTATATTCAGTCGAACATGGTTCTGCTTTAAGAAAGGGATATTTAATTAGTGTATTTTTATGCAAAATAAAGAACAGGATGGGATTACGATGTCTGTTCTTTCCTTTCTTAAAAAAGAAGCCAGCTGTCCGGCTTCTTTTTTTTAATAAATACTATATATTTTTTACTGGTGGAGCAATAGGTGATTAAAAAAGCACCTTTTTAAAGAGATACAATACTGCTTAAACCTTTTGTACATTTTGTTCATTTACAGAAGTTAAAATGTTTTTAAATTTTTAAAAGTTTCTTGTGACAAGTTTTGTAGAATGGGTTTTCAAAAGGAAATGGTTTCGTCATAATGTGGATATAGCGATCACTACAATAATCGGAGGCGAATCTTTTCATGTGGGTACTGACGGTATATGCTGGAAAAGAAATGAAAATGTTTGAATTTGAAACTGAAAAGCAGGCGAGAGAAGCTTTTGCCAAAACAAATGGCTGTAAAGTTCTTTCAGAAGTCGTGTATTATAATGATCCTCATTTAACATTGGTAGCTATATAAGTAGAAAAACAAGAGCTGATTTTTTGCTCTTGTTTTTTTATGGCTCTTTATATCCTATAAAAAGAATAGAGTTGAAATAAAAAAAAATGTACGCTATGATATGGTAGTTACTTCTATTATTCTGATAGTTTAAAAGGTTCATATATATCAAACAGCAACAGTAAAGATGCCAAGAAGGCTTAATAGGGAAACTGGTGAAAGACCAGTACTGCCCCCGCAACTGTAAGTGTGGACGAACGAGTATAACCACTGTGGAAGAATCACGGGAAGGTTCTCAAGTAGAATGATACACAAGTCAGGAGACCTGTCTTTATTGTGAAGTTTCTATTTCTCCGGGGAGCGGGAAGGGAAACGTTGGCTTAAAGTGGCATTCGTGTACACTCTTATTCTGACGTTTTACCCGCTCGCATATTAGCGAAGCGGGTTTTTCTCATGTCGCAAAACTACATATCGTGCAAAAAAGGTGCGCAATGTTTACATTGCGTTAAATGGGAAGTCTGGTGTGAAGCCAGCGCGGTACCCGCCACTGTGAAGATGAGCTGATTGCATATGCCACTGTATTCGGGAAGGCGCAATGAAGTGATGAATCGAAGCCAGGAAACCAGCCTTTTTCTAATGCGAAGCTTACCCTACGGGATATAGGTGGAAGTGCAAAAACTTAGTTTGAATTTTTCTGCGCCTCTATCAATGATAGAGGCGCTTTTTTTAGTAAAGGAGCGAATGAGTGTGACGACGTGGAACTTAAATGGAACAAAACATCACGTATTGATTTGTAATGGAAGCAGCTGTATGAGAAAAGGTGGAGAAGAAGCCACCCAAGCTATTCGAAATAAAGTGACGGAACTGGATTTGGATGAAACGGTTCATACAACGCGTACACGCTGTAATGGACGATGCAAAGATGCTCCTGTAGCTATTGTGTATCCTTCAGGAGATTGGTACAAGCAGGTCACTGAAACCGTGGCTCACCGGATTGTCGAAGAACATTTAGCAGGAGGCTGCAGTATAAAGGAATCGCTTATTTATGAATATGATCAAAATGGTTTCGTTTCTCCGGAAAACAGTGACTCCATAGAAGGAATTGACAAAGTAAAAAGTAACGCATAAAGGAGGAGCTAGCATGAAAGGTAAACTGTTAGTTATCGGATTTGGGCCGGGAAGCTTTGAACATATTACACAGCGAGCAAGAGAAGCCATTCAAGAAAGTGATATGATCATCGGTTACAAAACCTATGTGGAATTAATTCAAGGACTGTTAACGAATCAGCAAATTATTAGTACAGGAATGACCGAAGAAGTAAGCCGTGCACAAGAAGCTGTAAAGCAAGCGGAAGCAGGAAAAACCGTGGCTGTCATTTCAAGCGGAGATGCAGGAGTATATGGAATGGCAGGCCTTGTGTATGAAGTGTTGATTGAAAAAGGCTGGAAAAAAGAAACGGGCGTAGAGCTGGAAGTAATTCCTGGCATTTCGGCTATCAATTCATGCGCATCTCTCCTTGGAGCGCCCGTGATGCACGACGCTTGTACAATTAGTTTAAGTGACCACCTTACGCCTTGGGAACTAATTGAAAAAAGAATCGAAGCAGCTGCACAAGCAGATTTTGTAGTGGCTTTTTACAACCCAAAAAGCGGAAGACGAACAAGACAAATTGTTGAAGCACAGAGGATTTTATTAAAGTACCGTTCTCCTGATACGCCTGTTGGTCTTGTGAAAAGCGCTTATCGTGACCGTGAAGAAGTCGTAATGACCAACTTAAAAGACATGTTAAATCATGAAATTGGCATGCTGACTACCGTTGTTGTCGGGAATTCATCTACGTTCTTTTACGACGATTTAATGATTACCCCGCGCGGGTATCAGCGGAAATATACCCTCAACCAAACGGAGCAGCCGCTAAGACCGCATCAGCGACTTCGAAAAGAAGCAGAACCATGGGCTCTCGATCAAGAAGAGACTGTAAAGCAAACAGCTTCAGCTATTGAAGCAGTTCAGACCAAACCAGAAGAACCAGCAACTTCACGAGCTCTTGCAGAAGAAGCGCTTCAAGCAATTTTAGGTGAAACCACTTCTGCGGTCGTACATCAGCCAATAGAGTCAATTTTCGAAGTGGCAGTTAGCCCAGGACTTGCCAATAAGAAATTCACACCTGTTCAAATGACCACACTAGCAGAAGCTGTTGGTGAAAAAGGTACGATGGAGTATACACCTGACCATCAAATCAAACTGCAAATCCCAACGACTCAGCCAGATGTGATTATTAAAAAGCTCCAAGCAGCTTCCTTTTTACTATCTCCGGTCGGAGATGTGTTCACAATCAAAGCGTGTGATTTTTGTGACGGAGAAAAAAGTGATGCTATTCCACATACGGAAGAATTACAAAAACGTCTCGGGGGAATGGACATGCCAAAAGAGCTGAAGCTTGGTATTAATGGATGCGGTATGGCCTGTTATGGTGCTGTTCAAGAAGATATCGGCATTGTCTATAGAAAAGGTGCGTTTGATTTATTTTTAGGAGCTAAAACCGTTGGACGCAATGCGCATTCAGGTCAAATTGTGGCGGAAGGTATAGCGCCCGATGACATTGTTGAAATAGTGGAGAACATTGTCCATGAATATAAAGAAAAAGGTCATCCTAATGAGCGATTTCATAAATTCTTTAAGCGTGTGAAGAACGTTTATGGATTCGACTATCAAGATATAACACCAAAAATAAAAGTAGAACCAGCTCCGTGTGGAGATTAAAAAATAGGAGGGCATTATATGAAATCAGTTTTATTTGTCGGTCATGGAAGCAGAGATCCTGAAGGGAACGATCAAATTCGCGAATTTATTTCGACTATGAAGCATGATTGGGACGCATCTATTTTAGTAGAAACGTGTTTTCTAGAATTTGAACGCCCAAATGTAAGTCAAGGCATTGATACATGTGTGGCAAAAGGAGCAAAAGATGTAGTTGTAATTCCAATTATGCTCTTACCTGCTGGCCACTCTAAAATACATATTCCGGCGGCTATAGATGAAGCTAAGGAAAAATATCCACACGTAAACTTCGTATATGGACGTCCCATTGGCGTTCATGAAGAAGCCCTTGAAATTTTAAAAACGAGATTACAAGAATCGGGAGAGAATTTAGAAACTCCAGCTGAAGACACGGCTGTTATTGTCTTAGGGCGAGGAGGAAGTGATCCTGATGCAAACAGTGATTTATATAAAATTACGCGCCTTCTTTGGGAAAAAACAAATTACAAAATCGTTGAAACTTCTTTTATGGGCGTGACCGCTCCACTGATTGATGAAGGCGTGGAGCGATGTTTGAAATTGGGCGCTAAAAAAGTGGTTATTCTCCCGTATTTCTTATTTACAGGAGTACTAATTAAGCGTTTGGAAGAAATGGTGAAGCAGTATAAAATGCAGCATGAAAACATTGAGTTTAAGCTAGCCGGCTATTTCGGTTTTCACCCAAAACTGCAGACAATTTTAAAAGAACGTGCTGAAGAAGGATTAGAAGGTGAAGTGAAAATGAACTGCGATACGTGTCAATATCGCCTCGGCATTATGGAGCATATTGATCACCATCATCATCACGATCATGACCATGATCACGGACACCATCACCACGATCACCATCATGACCACGACCACCATGAAGATAAGGTCGGCGAGCTAAAATGATTTTATTGTTAGCCGGAACTAGCGATGCACGTGCATTAGCCGTGCAAGTGAAAAAAGCAGGTCATGAGGTTACGGCAACGGTTGTAACCGAAAACGCAGCTATCGAATTGCAGCGTGCAGAAGTGAAAGTGAAAATTGGACGTCTCACAAAAGAAGATATGATGGATTTTGTAAACGAACATCGTGTAAAAGCTATTGTGGATGCAAGTCATCCCTTTGCGGAAGAAGCGTCTAAAAATGCTATCGGCGTCGCTGCTGAAACAGCACTTCCTTACATACGCTATGAGCGGGCTTCGCAGGCTTTTGCCTATGATAATATGACGATGGTTTCTACGTATGAAGAAGCAGCAGAAGTAGCAGCTGAGAAAAAAGGAGTTATTATGTTGACAACAGGCAGCAAGACGCTGCAGGTTTTTACAGAAAAGCTGCTTCCTCTCTCAGATGTACGGCTTGTGGCTCGTATGCTTCCAAGGTTGGATAATATGGAAAAGTGTCAGCAATTAGGCTTTCCGCAAAAAAATATTATTGCTATTCAAGGGCCGTTTACAAAAGAGTTTGATCGAGCGCTGTATAAGCAATACGGAGTGACGGTTATGGTCACAAAAGAAAGCGGAAAAGTTGGATCTGTGGATGAAAAAGTAGAAGCAGCTAAAGAGTTAGGCTTAGATATTATTATGATTGGGCGACCGAAAATTGAGTATGGGACCGTGTATTCCACGTTTGAAGAAGTGGTTCATGCTTTATTAAACCAAACTAGGAGTTGATTGAGATGGATTTTCGTACAGAATTTAAACCGTTAACTGTTCAGCCTCAGCAAATTGAAGGAAAAAGTTTTGAAATGATTACAGAAGAGCTTGGGCCTCATCCGTTTACAGACGAACAGTACCCAATTGTTCAGCGCGTAATTCATGCGTCTGCAGACTTTGAGCTTGGACGCAGCATGCTGTTTCATCCGGATGCGATTCAAGCGGGAATTAAAGCCATTCGCAGCGGCAAGCAAGTGGTTGCAGATGTACAAATGGTACAAGTAGGAACAAACAAGCAGCGAATTGAAAAACACGGCGGTGAAATCAAAGTTTATATTTCAGATCCGGACGTAATGGAAGAAGCAAAGCGCTTAAATACAACGCGTGCAATTATTTCGATGCGAAAAGCCATCAAAGAAGCAGACGGTGGAATTTTTGCAATTGGGAACGCACCCACAGCTTTACTTGAATTAATTCGTTTGATTAAAGAAGGAGAAGCGAAGCCTGGGCTTGTTATTGGTCTGCCGGTAGGATTTGTTTCAGCAGCTGAATCTAAAGAAGAACTTGCAAAGCTTGACGTGCCGTTTATTACAAACATCGGGCGAAAAGGCGGCAGTACGGTAACGGTTGCTGCATTAAATGCAATTTCAATTCTTGCAGAACAGGTGTAACGCATGAAGGAAGTACCAAAAGAACCTAAGAAACTCAGAGAAGGCTATACGACGGGCGCTTGTGCAACGGCAGCTACGAGAGCAGCTCTGCTTACGCTAATTTCGGGAGAAGTGCAAGATGAGTCAACGATTTACCTACCTGTCGGCCGCTTTGCTACGTTTCATCTTGAAGAATGCGAGTATCGCACAAGCAGTGCTGTAGCCAGCATCATTAAAGATGCTGGAGACGATCCCGATGCCACGCACGGAGCGCTGATTATTTCTGAAGTTTCGTGGTGTAATGGTGCAGACATTATCATTGATGGGGGAGTGGGAGTAGGGCGTGTGACAAAGCCCGGTCTCCCAGTTCCTGTCGGTGAGGCAGCCATTAACCCTGTTCCAAGAAAGATGCTGAAAGAAACAGCTGAACAGCTTCTAGCCCAATACAATATACAAAAAGGCGTTAAGATTGTCATCTCGGTTCCTGAAGGAGAAGAAATGGCGAAAAAGACATTAAATGCGCGTCTAGGTATTTTAGGAGGCATTTCGATACTGGGGACGCGGGGGATTGTCGTTCCGTTCTCAACAGCTGCTTATAAAGCAAGTATCGTGCAGGCCATCAGCGTTGCTAAAGCGAGTAACTGTGAGCACGTTGTCATTACGACAGGGGGCCGAAGTGAAAAGTATGGAATGAAACAGTTCCCAGATCTTCCGGAAGAAGCATTTATCGAAATGGGAGATTTTGTTGGATTTACTTTAAAACAATGTAAAAAGCAAGGAATGAAAAAAGTGTCGCTCGTAGGCATGATGGGAAAGTTTTCAAAAGTTGCGCAAGGCGTTATGATGGTTCATTCAAAAAGTGCACCCATTGATTTTAATTTTTTAGCAAAAGCAGCTTCTGAGTCAGGCGCTTCTGCTGAACTGGTAGAGGAAATAAAAGGTGCAAACACAGCTTCTCAAGTGGGAGATTTAATGACGCAAAGCGGTCATCATCAGTTTTTTGAAAAACTGTGCGAGTACTGCTGTTTATCAGCATTAAAGGAAGTAGGGGACGGAATCGGTGTCGATACGTCTCTTTACACATTAAAAGGAGATTTTTTAGGACAGGCGGTGCAACATGGCAATTAAAATTATTGGAATTGGTGACGATGGGAAGTTAAGTTTGCTTCCTATGTATGAACAGTGGGTGTATGAAAGTGATGTGCTAATTGGAGGAAAGCGTCACCTGGATTTTTTTCAAGATTTTGAAGGAGAAAAAGTAGCGATTGAAGGGGGTCTTTCTCCTCTTGTCGAACGTTTAAAAAACGAAGAAGGAAATGCCGTTGTGTTAGCCTCAGGCGACCCGTTATTTTACGGAATAGGAAGCTATCTTTCTACGAAGCTAGACGTTGAAATATATCCTTATTTAAGTTCTATTCAGCTTGCATTCTCACGTCTAAAAGAGCGATGGCAAGACGCTTATTTTACAAGCGTGCACGGCAGAAGCATGAAGGGACTGGCTCAGCGTATTGACGGCTATAAAAAAGTGGCGATTTTAACAGATGAGCAAAATTCTCCTAGTGCTCTGGCAAACTACTTATTATCATTCGGCATGACAGAATACAAGATGTTTGTAGCAGAGAACCTAGGTGGGGAAACGGAGCGCTGTCAGATGCTTTCGCTGGAAGAGGCGGCGAACCAACTCTTTTCTCCGCTTAATGTCGTGATATTAAAGCAGGTAGAAAAAAGCCCAGTTTGGCCTCTTGGAATAGAGGACGATGAATTTATTCAACGCAAGCCGGACAAGGGGCTTATTACTAAAAAAGAAGTTCGTACACTTAGTGTTAGCGCCCTGCAGCTAAAGAGAGACAGCGTCGTATGGGATATCGGAACATGTACGGGTTCAGTCGCAATTGAAGCGGCTAAAATTGCGCGTGAAGGACAAATTTTTGCCGTGGAAAAAAATGAAGCAGACTTAGAAAACTGCAGAGAAAATCTAGCGAAATTTCGAGTAGACGCCCACACTGTGCACGGAAAAGCACCGGAAGGGTTAAGCGAGTTTGCTGATCCTGATGCGGTGTTTATTGGAGGTACAGCAGGAGGCATGGAAACCATTTTGGACGTGTGCTGCAGCCGATTAAATGCAGGAGGGCGCATCGTATTAAATGCCGTAACGATTGAAAATTTAGCAGAAGCGATGAAAGCTTTTAAAGAACGAGGGTTTGAGACTGCTGTTACCCTTGCACAAATTTCAAGAAGCAAGCCCATTTTACATTTAACGCGATTTGACGCTTTAAACCCCATTTATATTATTACAGCCAAAAGAGGAGAATGAATATGATTGGAACATTGTACGGACTTGGAGTTGGACCGGGAGATCCAGAACTTATTACAGTAAAAGCATTTCGTAAATTAAAAGAATCACCCGTTATCGCGTACCCGAAAAAGCAAAAAGGAAGCAAAAGCTACGCTCAAAAAATTATTGATGTCTATTTTAGTGCAAATGAAAAAGATATGCTGGGCCTTGTGTTTCCAATGACAAAAGATCCTGCTATTTTGGAAAGAAAATGGACCGAAACGGTAGAACGAGTATGGGAAAAGCTCCAGGAAGGAAAAGATGTAGCATTTGTCACAGAGGGCGACCCTATGCTTTACAGTACGTTTATTCACATGATGCGTCTAATGCAAGAACGTCACCCCGAAGCTCCGATTCAAGTAATTCCTGGTATTTCATCTATTAATGGAGCTGCATCTCGTTTAGGTATTCCGTTAGCAGACGGGGATGAACACGTAGCAATTGTTCCTGCTCGTGAAGATTATGAAACAATGAAAAAAGTATTAATGGAAAACGACTGCGTCATTTTTATTAAAGTGGCCAAAGTCATCGATTTTATGGTCGGTCTTTTAAAAGAGCTTGATTTGCTTGAAAAAGCGTCAGTGGTGACAAAAGTAACGTCAGATGAAGAAATTATCTGGAAAGCTTCAGAATTAGAAGGAGCCGATTTACAATACTTAACGCTAATGGTGGTGCGAAAATGAAGTTATACATAATCGGAGCTGGACCCGGAGATCCAGATTTAATTACCGTAAAAGGCTTAAAATTACTTCAGCAAGCAGATGTTGTTTTATACGCTGATTCACTGGTAAGTCAAGAGCTAGTTGCTAAGTCTAAACCAGGAGCTGAAGTGTTAAAAACAGCGGGTATGCATTTAGAAGAAATGGTCGGTACGATGCTTGAACGCATGCGTGAAGGAAAAATGGTTGTAAGAGTTCATACGGGAGATCCTGCTATGTACGGAGCCATTATGGAACAAATGGTACTTTTAAAAAGAGAAGGCGTTGATATTGAAATTGTTCCGGGCGTCAGCTCCGTATTCGCTGCTGCAGCAGCGGCTGAAGCGGAATTAACCATTCCAGATTTGACTCAAACAGTTATTTTAACTCGTGCTGAAGGAAGAACGCCTGTGCCTGAGTTTGAAAAATTAACTGATTTAGCAAAACATAAATGTACGATTGCGTTATTTTTAAGCGCGACGCTCACAAAAAAAGTAATGAAAGAATTTATAAACGCCGGTTGGAGTGAAGACACGCCGGTTGTAGTAGTCTATAAAGCAACGTGGCCAGATGAAAAAATTGTTCGCACAACGGTAAAAGACCTAGATGATGCTATGCGAACAAACGGCATTCGCAAGCAGGCGATGATTTTGGCAGGGTGGGCACTTGATCCACACATTCATGACAAAGATTATCGTTCAAAACTTTATGACAAAACATTTACCCATGGCTTTCGAAGAGGAGTGAAGTCAGAATGATTCAACTCCAAGAAGGAAAAAAAGCCCTCATTACACAGCGCGGAGAGTATGCCGTTGTAGCTATCACAAAACACGGCGTAGAAATTGCAAGAAATCTAGGCCGCACTTTTCAGCAGTCTGACGTGTATTACATGAGCAAGTTTGAAAAAGGAGACGAACAAGAGCAGAACATCCAGCTGTTTTCAGGAAGTGTTCGGATGCTTTTGCCTTCTCTTTTTGAATCGTATAAAGGACTTATTATTATTATTTCACTCGGAGCAGTTGTGCGTATGATTGCCCCTATTTTAAAAGATAAGAAAACGGATCCTGCGGTTGTTGTCATTGATGATAAAGGTGAAAATGTCATCAGCGTGCTTTCGGGTCATATCGGAGGAGCAAATGAGCTAACGCGTGAAGTTGCGGCAGCTCTTGAAGCTCATCCTGTTATTACAACAGCATCCGATGTGCAAAAAACAATTCCGGTTGATTTATTTGGTAAGCGCTTTGGATGGGTGTGGGAATCAGCAGAAAAACTAACGCCTGTCAGCGCTTCTGTGGTGAATGAAGAAGAAATAGCGGTGGTTCAAGAATCAGGTGAAAAGGGCTGGTGGCATTATGAGCACCCTGTTCCAGCTAACATTAAAACGTATTCATCGATTCAGACAGCTCTTGGAGCATCGCCACATGCAGCCTTGGTTGTAACGCATCGCAATTTAGAAGAAGAGGAAGAAGCGATCTTAGAAAACGGTGTTCTTTACCGTCCAAAAGTACTGGCGATTGGGATGGGGTGCAACAGAGGAACAAGCGCAGCGGAAATTGAAGCCGTTATTGAAAAAACGCTTGCTGAACTTCAGTTTTCCATGAAAAGTGTAAAAGCATTATGCACAATAGAGATAAAGAAAGATGAAGAAGGGCTGTTAGAAGTGGCGTCTAAGTACGGCTGGGAGTTTGTCTATTATTCGCCCCAAGAGCTAAACACCATAAGTATCCAACAGCCTTCAGATACTGTCTTTAAATATACAGGTGCATATGGCGTTAGTGAACCTGCTGCTATGTTATACAGCGGTGCTGATAAGCTTGAACTTGTGAAGAAAAAGTCAGGGAATGTCACCATTTCAGTGGCGCTTATTCCCTATGACTAAAGGAGAGAACAACATGTCAAACAGAAGACTCGTCATTGCCGGTATCGGAAGTGGCGTAGGGAAAACAACACTTACAATCGGGCTGATGGCAGCATTAAGACAAGCTGGTTACAGAGTTCAAGGGTTTAAATGCGGACCCGATTATATTGATCCAACGTATCATACGGCTGTTACAGAACGAACGTCTCGAAATATAGACAGCTGGATGCTTGAGCACGATATGGTTAGAGAAATTGTCGCTCGTGCTAGTGAAGATGCTGATATTTCCATCATGGAAGGAGTTATGGGATTTTTCGATGGGAAAAATCCGTTAACGAACGAAGGAACAACAGCAGAAATCAGCTTAATCACCAATAGCCCTGTCCTTTTAGTTGTCAATTGTGCTAGTATGGCTAGAAGTGCAGCGGCGATTGTAAAAGGGTTTCAGCAATTTTTACCGGAAGCTAACATCGTCGGTGTAATTGCTAACCGAGTTGGAAGTGAAGGGCATTATAAACTTGTTAAGGCGGCGATTGAGCAGGAATGTCATATCCCTGTAGTAGGCTACTTGAAAAGAAACGATGATCTTACGATTCCTGAACGTCACCTCGGGCTCATTCCGTCGATTGAACGAGGAGAGTTAACACCGTTTTTTGAACAGTTAGGAAAGCTTGTTCATGATACAATTGATATCGAAAAAGTATATGAACTGGCTTTAGCTCCTAAAATAGAAATTAATGATCCTATCTTTACAAAGCCGTCCGTACCTCAAGTGAAAATTGCTGTAGCGAGAGATGCGGCTTTTAACTTTTATTATAAAGAAAATTTCGAATTGTTAAAAGCTTACGGAGCAGAGCTTGTAGAATTTTCGCCTTTAAAAGGAGAAACAGTTCCCAAAGATGCTGATGGCCTTTATATAGGAGGCGGATTTCCAGAAGAATTTGCTGAAACGCTGGCTCAGCAAATCGACGTTAAAAACTCTGTTCGAGCAGCCATCCAAAGAGGGCTGCCTACGCTTGCTGAGTGTGGAGGCTTTATGTTTTTAACAGATGGTATTGTCACAACAGATGATACATGCCATGAAATGGTGGGGCTTATTCCCGGACAAGTAAGAATGCAGACAAAATTAGCTGCTTTAGGGTACCGAGAAGTGACGGGAAAGCCGGGGAATTTTTTATTTAAAGGCGATATACAAGCTAAAGGTCATGAATTTCATTATTCAACCTTTCATTCAGAGAAAGAGTTTTCGCCTGCCTATGATACAAAAGGGATGCGAGGAATGAAAGAAGAAGGCTATATGAACAATAATTTAATTGCCGGCTATACGCACTTTCATTTCGGCTCTTCTACGAAGATGGTAGAAAACTGGGTGGAACAGTGTAAAGCGGTAAAAAAAGAAAGAAGAGATGCCGTGTGACAGTTGGAAAAGTATATTTAGTAGGAGCCGGACCAGGAGATCCGAAGCTGATAACCGTATATGGAATGGAGTGTATTCAAGAAGCGGATGTCATTTTATATGACCGCTTAGCTAATGAACAGTTGTTAAACTATGCTAAAAAAGACGCGGAGCTTATTTTTTGCGGAAAATTACCGGGCAAGCACGGAGTCATCCAAGATCGTATTCATGAACTGCTTGTTGAAAAAGCACTTCAAGGAAAAGTAGTGACACGCTTAAAAGGAGGCGATCCTTTTGTGTTTGGCCGCGGAGCAGAGGAAGCTGAAGTGCTTGCTAATCAAGGAATTCCTTACGAAGTAGTGCCTGGTATCACGTCAGGAATTGCAGCTCCAGCTTATGCAGGAATTCCTGTTACCCATAGAGATCATGCCACTTCTTTTGCGATTGTAACGGGTCATGGAAGAGAAGAAAAAGGAAAAGATTATTTAAATTGGTCAGCGCTTGCTCAAGGAATAGATACAATTGCGTTTTACATGGGCGTTGGAAATTTACCTCATATATGCAAGCAGTTGATGGACCATGGACGAGATAAACATACGCCAGTAGCGCTTGTTCAATGGGGCACAACGAAGTATCAGCGCACCGTAACCGGAACGCTTGCCACAATCGAAGAAATAGCAAAAAAAGCAGAAATTGCTCATCCTGCCATTGTGCTTGTAGGTGAAGTAGTGACAATTAGAGAAAAAATAAAATGGTTCGAAGAAAGAGCGGAAAATATTCTGCTTTAACGTTAAAAGGAGGAGACAATATGACGATTATCTCACAGCTAAAAGAACGAAGAGCGGTACGAGATCATGAAGCACGTGAAGTGGAGCAAGAGAAAATCGAACAGCTGCTTGAAGCAGCGACATGGGCTCCAAATGACCGAATGAGAGAGCCTTGGAGCTTTTATGTGATTCAAGGAGAAGCAAAAAAGAAGTATGAAGAACTGGCTGAAGCGTATTTAAAGGAGCGCTTTCCTACAAAGCCTCATTTAGTAGAAAGTTCGTTAAAAGCAGTGAAAAATACGCCTGTACATATCGTCGTAACAGCTGATACAGTTGAAGGAGACGACGAAGCCACTGAAGACAATAAATATGCGGTTTCATGCGCGATTCATTCCATGTGGCTAGCAGCTAAAGAACTAGGTCTCGGATTCGTTTGGAGAACAAGAGGCGTTGGTCTTGTTCGAGACGAGAGGCTGTATGAGTTTATCGGCAAGCCTTCAGGTAAAGTCGTAGTAGGAAACGTATTTCTAGGCTATCCAAATGAAGAGTCTCTTACAAAAATGAAAGAGCCTGCTAGAACACCGTTTACAGAAAAAACAACATGGCTGTAAACTGAAATTCGAAGAAAAAGAGGTTTTTAGATTGAAAGACAAACGGGGTCTTACGTTAATTTATACCGGAGACGGAAAAGGGAAAACAACCGCTGCTTTAGGTCTTGCGTTGCGCGCTACGGGACGCGGACAAAAAGTATTAATGATTCAATTTATTAAATCTCCTCAGCGTACATATGGCGAAAAGCTGATGTTTGACAGAATAGGAATTGAAATGATTCAAACCGGAGTCGGCTTTACGTGGACAAAAACACCGCCTGAACATCGTGAAGCGTTGCAAAAAGCTTGGGCGCTAACGAAGGAAAAAGTCTTCTCGAACGAATATGATGTAGTTATTTTAGACGAGTTAAATAATGCACTGGCTATCGAGAAATTTCCTATTGATGATGTGCTACCGCTACACGAAGTAATTGACCTTATTCAAAAGCGCCCTGAGCATATGCATTTGGTCATTACCGGGCGTTCTGCCAAAAAAGAAGTGATGGATGCAGCAGATCTTGTGACGGAAATGAAGCCTCATAAACATTATTATGACGAAGGAATTCCGGCTGTAAAAGGAATTGAATTTTAAAAAGCCCTCAGTGAAGAGGGCTTTTTTTATTGAGCAGGAGCATCTACTTTTTCAGCTTGCCAGTAAAATTGGCTAATGACATCAGACAGTGCTTTTGTTGTGTTGGTTAGTTCATCAAAGTTATTATCAACCCCGCCCACTTCAATTAAAATCGCATTTTTAGAAACATCTTGGTTATATACACCGTTACCGCTGGATTTGTTTTTGCCAATAACTCCACGGCTTAACCCAGGGTATTTCTTTTCAAGACCTTCATGAAGCGCTTTTGCCATTTTTAAGTTTTGTTCAAAGTTTTGATTCGCTTTCCCTAAAACAAACACAACTTTTGCATACGATTTATTGTTAATCTTAATGGTTGTATTATCTTTTCGAAGCGAATCTCGGTGCAAATCGATAAAGTAAGTTAAATCTCTATTCTCAGTCATCGCCGTTTCAATTACTGTGCGAGACATGGCGTACGATTGATTGGTGTTCCAGCCTTTTTCTTTTAATTTCTGTCCAATATTGGTTTGATCCACTTCTGCCCCAATTCCCTGAGCCTCTAAATCTTTTCCTAGCATATTTGCGACTATATTAATATTGGTTTTGCTATCCACTGCTTTATTAGCATCTGGATCACCTTCAAGTCCTAACAGAGGCAAGTAAGATTCCCAGCTGTGTGTATGATAAATATAAAATACCTTTTTTCCGCCAGTTGTATTATTATTTGGAGCGTTCGTACCATTGTTTTCTTTAGGCTGTTGAACTTTTGTAGTAGAATTTCTTTCTTTTAGTGTTTCATCTAGCGGCGGTGCAGATTCTCTAGGGAAGTTGGTGAAATTTGTGCCTTCACCGGCGATAATGATATTGGAGTCGTAAATACTGAATCCAGGAAGTTCGGAACCAAACAAGCTTCTCGCGTCTTCTGCTCGAATACTTGTTGACAACTCGAGCAGTGTAGAAGAAAGACCTGGAGGCGAGTAATTTTTATCAAAAGCCGTTGAAAAGTGGTTGTTTTCCTGGCTCATCAAATAATAAAGGCTTTCTGCTTTATGCTTTGATAACGTTTGATAGACAATAGAAGAATTGAACTGTTCTTTAAATGCTGAGTAACTTACTAGAACAATGATAGATGATGTCATTAAAACAACGGATAAAATAACAAGAACCATCTTATATGTTAACACTACAAAATTGGCGCGATTACTAGATTTCAATGGCGAAATCTCCTCTCTATGTCAGCGTCAGGCTAATAGGTATGAAGGACTTTGCTAATCTAGTAATGATTATATGAATGGAGGTTTCTAATTATGATAAGCATTTAATAGAGAAAGTAGTCTTCAAAATCAAAAAAGAAGAATCACGTGAGATACAATCTCATATTCTCCGTGATTCTTCTTCAAATAGACGTCGGATGGCTTCTCCTTTTGGAGTGAGGCTGAATCCTTTTTTCTCTTTTTTAAGCATCTGATAGTTTTGTAATTCTTGTAAATACGTAACAATGCGCTTGCGCTTTATGGAATTTAATAATCCAAACGCGGGTATTATATCGAGCTCTTTTTGACGAATACTGTTAGTAGAAACGCCTTCTAAAATTTGTACGTAAACCTGCTGAGTTTCCGTGTTTTTTAAAGTATCTATAAGTGTTAATAGCCGTAACATTTGGTTTGAATCAAAAGTTATTTGACCGATTTTTAGCGGAGTTGAAAGCAGGTCCTGACGCTGCTTATGAAGTTCATTTTCTATCTTAGCGCTTATTTCTGTCAGCTTCGTTTCTATTTCGTTTGGACTCATATAACATGTAAATTTGTTTGTTTCCTGCAGCAGAGTGACATCTGGAAAATCCCACTGTGAAAACCATTGAATGGAACCAACTTTGAGATTGGCATTCGGTGTCTTTACTTGTAATACGTTTTGAATGAAGGAAAGAAAGGGATCGTTTTTCTGTAAAACTTGTTCTTCATTAAGTTGATAAGTGGTTAGGCTGCACAATTTGTCTTGGATCTCTTTGATGTGCACTTCATGATGCTTTAAAAGACTTTTCCATTTGAAAAAGACAAGCAGTTTTTGAATTACTTCTTCATTTTCATCTATAATCTCTTCGAACTGCCGCTGAGTTGTAGCTAATCGTTTCGCTGCTAGCACTACATTATACTCATCATCGAGTGAAATAGTATCATTTGTGACATCATATGTTACGGCGAGACCCCTGTTTTCTGAAGTTAAGCGAATGATCTCGTTTTCTCCATGAACAGTTAATACCGTATCTTCCGTATCTGAAAAACCTCCCTCAAAGGCGGTGGAAGAAAGAGAGCGAAAAGGTCTCATAATGATTTCAATCCGATTGCGCCAAAAAGCAATTTGCTCAGGGTTTTTCATAATAAAAAGCAAAGGTGATTTTTTTGATTGTTCAATTGCTTCAATCACATCTGCATTTCGATGATAAAGGGAAATGAGCGGATGTTTGAAGAAACACTTATTAATATGTTGAATCCATTCTTCTTTGGAAGAATCATGTATCCTAGCGCAAAACATGTAATCTTTCATAATACTTCCGAGGTAGTTTTCCAACTCATTTTTAGTTAAAACCGTAAAATCTTGAGAATAAAGCTCATCATGATGAATAGGAATGCCGCGATTCTTATTATATTCTTTCCATAGGAATGAAGTTGGTTTCCAAAAGTGAGGATAAACGTCTTCATTTTTATCAATTGCGACGGGAAAACCGCCCCTATGACTTCCATATAAGAACGTTTGAAAAAGGACTATATCTTCTTGAGATAACTCATTCATTGCTCGCTCAAAGTAGTCATTTAAACGTCCAAGCAGCCCTTTAGTATGTTTACTTCCTACGGACCGAATCGATTTATTTTTGCGTCCGAGCGGAAGGAATGTTAAGTGGTTGTAAGCTGTAAAATCAACAGGCAAATTTTCTGGTAAAGTCATTTGTCTAACTCCTTTCATTTATTGAGTATTTTACCTATTAAAGAAGAGAAGAAAAAGTTTTAGTGTGTCTTGAATATAAGAGTTATTTTTTAAAATTTTCTGTTAATTAATCTGTATAAATTAAGAAAAGGGATTCAAAGTGATTTTGAATGGGTATAGTAATAAAAATTTTGACACATATTATCGAATATATATGAATGTTGTCAAAAAAAACAACAAAAGTGATGATTCATCCAAAGGAGGAAGCTTATGGAGAATAAAGGTCCGTTTAAAAAGACGATATCCCTATTAGATTTAACATTGATTGGATTAGGGGCTATTTTTGGCTCCGCTTGGCTGTTTGCCGTTAGTAATGTCGCTACGCAAGCAGGTCCTGCAGGAAGTTTTTCTTGGGTTATTGGTGGAGTTATTATTTTATTAATAGGCCTTGTATACGCTGAGCTAGGGGCTGCCTTGCCTCGTACAGGAGGAATTATTAGATATCCTGTTTATTCACACGGTCATCTTGTAGGCTATATGATTTCGTTTATTACTATCGTAGCTTACACTAGTTTAATCGCTATCGAAGTAACAGCAGTGAGACAGTATGTGGCTTACTGGTTTCCAGGTTTAACAAAATCCGGTTCTGACTCACCAACGATATCCGGATGGATTCTACAATTTGTGTTGCTTTGCTTATTCTTTTTACTCAATTACTGGAGTGTAAAAGCATTTGCGAAATCGAATATTATCATTTCTATTTTCAAATATTTTGTACCGCTTACGGTAATTGTAACGCTGGCATTTTATTTTAAGTCAGGAAACTTTACGATGGGAGAGTTTGCTCCCGGGGGGTTTGATGGTATCCAGGCCGCCATTGCCACAGGCGGGGTTATGTTTGCCTACTTAGGCCTTCATCCGATTGTATCTGTAGCTGGAGAGGTGAAAAATCCTCAGCGTAATATCCCAATTGCTCTTGTGATTTGTATCATTCTAGCGGCACTTATTTATACCGCTCTGCAAGTCTTATTTATCGGGGCCATTCCATCTGATATGATCACGGGCGGTTGGTCCGGCATTCAAGATAAATTTTCACTGCCGTTTAAAGACATCGCTGTTGTTCTTGGCCTTGGCTGGCTAGCAACACTTGTTATTTTAGACGCTATTTTATCACCGGGTGGTAACGGTAATATTTTTATGAATACAACATCTAGACTTATCTATGCTTGGTCTCGTAACGGTACGCTATTTAAAACGTTTGCTCATGTGGATAAAAAAACAGGGATTCCTCGATCATCTCTATGGCTTTCATTAGGACTTTCGATTTTTTGGACACTGCCATTTCCTTCATGGAATGCACTCGTAAACGTATGCTCTGTTGCGCTTATTCTTTCTTACGCGATTGCACCAATTTCATCAGCGGCCTTTATGGTGAACGCAAAAGATTTGGAAAAGCCTTTTAAATTAAGAGGAATGAGTATAATTGGTCCATTATCCTTTATTTTTGCTTCCTTTATTGTCTACTGGTCAGGATGGAAGACTATTTCATGGCTGTTAACTTCTCAATTGGTTATGTTTGTTATATATTTGATTTTTGCTAAATATGTGCCTAAAAATGAAGTAAGTCTTCGTCAGCAGATTAAATCAACATGGTGGTTAGTTGCTTATTATATCATCATGCTCTTTATTTCTTATATCGGTTCGTTCGGCGGAGGGAAAGGTTTAATTGATACGCCTGTAGACTTAATTATCATAGCGGTCGTATCTCTTGGGATTTATTATTGGGCTAAATATACCGGCCTTCCAAAAGCGCTTATTGATTACGATCACCATCCTGAACAGGAAGAAAAAGCACCTGTATAACCTGTAAAGCAGCGATATTCGCTGCTTTTTTCTATGTTATTTGAACATGAATTTCTAAAGTTTGTCGTATAATTTAGTAGGAAAGAAGGAATTAGCACATTATTGTTTAATTAATGTAATGTAACCGTTTTAAATCCAACGCTTGGAGGAAGAGTATGATTGAAAAAATAATAAATTCACTTCGAAAGCGGCTGTGGGAAAACAATAATGTTATAGAAGTGTGTAAAAATGAAGGAGAAGTATACAGAACCACGTGTGCTTTTTTTGATGGAGTAAGCAAGAATCAACTGAATGTTTTTGAAGAAGAAATGCATGTATCACTTCCTGAAGACTACAAGCAGTTTTTGCAGCTAACAAATGGGTGTAATTTGTTCATTGATGCTGACAAAAAAATAGCAGGGAATCTTTATAGCTTAGAAGATGTAAGAGAAACAGCTTATAAAAGTCAGAGTCTTTATATGACAATTGGGTCTGTCGGAGAAGAAGAGATTATCATTGACTCTAAAAAATCAGCGCACTCTGCATATATAATAGTAAAAAAGCGGAACGCATCGTTTCAAGATGCACATGTATTACATATGAATTTTCAGAAATGGCTGGATTGTTTTATAGTGAGTCAAGGGAATTGTTTTTGGCACTGGAATGGGCTTTGTAATAAAGCTCATTCAACGGATAAAAAGACAACGGCTCAATAACGTTATCTTCTCGAATGTAAAAGCAGAGCGTGTTAATCGCTCTGCTTTTTATGTAGTCATCATAAGCTAGAACAGCGTATTCATTCTAAAAGGTTATGTATATGCTTATAAAGCACTTGTCTAATATTTGAATTGTGGATAAGTATAAGTATAGGTAGGTAATAGTAAGATGAATTTAAATAAAATGAAAAGGGAGAATGGGGATGAGTCTAACAAAGCGAGGTCCTATCATTTCATCATTGGTGATAGTATTTTAAATGAAATGCTTATGACCATGTTAAAAGGATTAAATGAACCGAATACAGCTTTAGCACAAGTAAATGCGCTGATTTTCAGATAGCAGCAAGCACTTCTTATTGCTGCTATCGTTGGAGTGATTGCCCACGTCTTATCTTTTTTCTAAAATGAATGCATGCTCGGGAAAATGCTTCAACAAGTGTTTCTATATAAATAAACGAGCACGTTAGTGTGCTCGTTTATTTATATAGAAGGAAGACGTTCCCAACCGTAAGCTTCGTCTTCAACTTTAGTTTCTCCAAACTGACTTGTGCGATTCAAGATTTTTTTGCCGCCTAATTTTTTATAAAACTGAGTCGCTTTCTTATTTTTCTTCATAGCCCAAATAATCATAGACGTATATTGCTGATTAGCAAATTCTTTTACTGAATGAGAAAATAGAAGATGACCAATTCCTTGGCTTTGCACTTCCTTGCAAACGTATAGCGCGTATATTTCAGCGCGTGACAAATGAGGCTTACCCGCTGAAAAGCCGACGATCTCTCCTCGTTCATCGATAGCGAGCAAAATAAAATGAGAAGGATCGGTAAGAAAAAGGGACCATTTTTCTGCACTTTGTTTATAAGACAAGTTGTTTAAATAAGCATCAGGTACTAACTCTTTGTATGTAATGCGCCAGCTGTCTACGTACAGACGGGCAACAGAAGGGATGTGAGAGGAAGTAGCTTTAATAATTTTCATTAAAAAATCTCCTTTTTTAAAATATTAAGGCATATAGTATACCTTTCAGCCTAAGAATATTATGAAAAATAGATCATAATTTTCCAGTAATTCATAAAATGGTAAAAAAGGTGGTGTTCATTCTCACTCTATCACGGTAAAGTGAGAATATACATTTGTTTTGTTGTTTTAATTTTTGCTACATGTATAATGTCTAACGATCTATTTGTTATTCACCTTTACTAGTCTATCAAATAGTTTTGTTAAAGCCAAAGGGGCATAGGGTAAGAAATGTCAATTCAGCTGCGTTTTGTTTTAACGTATATCAGTATTGTGTTTGTCTTTATTATTTTGCTTTTTTTATCGGGCTTTCTCATTTTCTTCTCCATTACTGGAGACGCCGATTTTGTAAGAAAACTGTACAGTCACTCCTATGAGTACAAATTGTTAACGCCAGAAGAAGAAAATGCATTCTTGGATTTAAAGTTATTGAGTGAAGAAAAACCGGAGCAGCTGCTGCGGCCGGATATGGTTAAAAAATATGAATTTGAAAATATTGATATTGTGATTCAAAAAAACACAGAGGTTGTATATGCTTCAGAATCCATTAAAGGAGAAAACCTTCGTAAATACTTGCCAAAGCATCAAAAAAGTAAAGGAAATCATTCGTATCAGCAGGACATGCTGCGCATAGGCAAGCAGTACTTTACATATATCAACCTTGATTTTCCTTTCTCGAATCAAGAAAAAGGAAGCATTTACGTTTTGCGAAAAATCAGCCCTTATGTAGGTATTATTAATCGAATTTTCCCTTTTTTAATCTTTCTACTATTAATTTTAGTCATTGTTATTATTGGATTTTTAAACTATCTTGTTTCAAGAAGCATTATTAAACCTATTCGTGAATTAAAAGAAGCGGCTGAAAAAATAAAACAAGGTGATCTTCACTTTGAGATCTCTGCTAATTCAAAGGATGAAATAGGCGAATTAACGCAAGCTTTTGAAGAAATGAGGCAAAAACTAAAATCTTCTGTTGAGCTGCAAATTCAATATGAAGATAATCGAAAGCAGCTGCTTTCAAGTATTTCACACGATTTACGAACTCCTATTACTTCCATTGTAGGATATGTAGAAGGAATTCAAGATGGAGTAGCTAATACGCCGGATAAGCTTTCTAAATATTTATTAACGATTTCAACAAAAGCAAAAGACATGAATGCGTTAATCGATGAGCTGTTTTTATTTTCTAAATTGGATTTGCACGAAATTCCATTTGTGTTTAAAAAACTTAATATTTCAGCATTTATGGAAAGTTATGTGCAAGAGCTTCAGTTTGAAATGAGCGAACATGATATTGATGTTTTATTTTCTAATGATTCTCTAACAACGCTGTATGCCAAGGCAGATGCTGAGCAGCTGCGAAGAGTTTTAATAAATTTAACAACCAACAGCATTAAATTTATGGATAAAGAAAGAAGAAAAATCGATATCGTTCTTTCTGCTACCGAAAGTGAACTCATTATTGAAGTAAAAGACAACGGCTCTGGGATTTCACCGGAAGCATTAGCGCATATTTTTGACCGGTTTTATCGAGCAGAACAGTCCCGCAATAGCAATACTGGAGGAAGTGGACTTGGACTGGCCATTGCAAAACAAATTGTTGAACGCCACGGGGGAGACATCTGGGCACTAAGTAAGCTTGGCGAGGGAACAAGTATTTTCTTTTCTTTGCAAAAAATGAATGAAAATGGTGATACACATGAAGAAGATATTATTAGTTGAAGATGAAGTAAGTATTGCTGAATTGCAAAGAGATTATTTAGAAATTAACGATTTTGAAATAGACGTTCAATATAGCGGGGATAAGGGATTAGAAAAAGCGTTAAATGAACATTTTGACCTGGTTATTTTGGATATTATGCTTCCTAAAGTGAGCGGATTTGAAGTGTGCAAGCAAATTCGAGCTGCAAAAGATATTCCAATCATTTTAGTTTCAGCTAAAAAAGAAGAAATTGATAAAATTAGAGGGCTCGGTCTAGGTGCAGATGACTATATTACAAAGCCATTCAGCCCTGGGGAGCTGGTCGCAAGAGTCAAAGCGCATTTAGCTAGATATGAAAGACTCTCTGATAAGCAGGAAAAGCGTATGATTCGCATTCATGGCTTAGCGATTGACACGCTCGCTAGAAGAGTATTCGTGAATGACAAAGAAGTGTTTTTTACAGCGAAGGAATTCGATTTGCTGAAGTTTATCGTTTCTCATCCAAATCAAGTATTAAGTAAAGAACATCTATTTGAAAAAATTTGGGGATTTGATTCTTCAGGAGATATTTCAACCGTAACAGTTCACATTCGAAAACTGAGAGAAAAGTTAGAAGAAAACCCAGCAGATCCTCAGTACCTAGAAACGGTTTGGGGAGCAGGATACCGGTTTAATATTTAAAAAAAGAGATCCGAACGATTAATCGTTCGGATCTCTTTTTTATTACGTAGTAACGATTCTATGACGAGCTTTAATCTTACTCACGGGAGGTTCGGAAGAAAATATATTTTTTTCACCGATTTTATCATATAGACCGGTTGACTTTAACATTTCTTTCGGCTGGTGCTGTAAGCCAGAAATAACGACTTGGCTATGCGAATCTTTCAAACGTTCGACCACCTTCGATAGTAAAGCTTCTCCAGATGTATCAATAAAGGAGACTTGGCTCATTCGAAGCAATAAAACTTTCGGTTTCGCTTCAGCGATGTTATCAAAGGAATCTTCTAATACTTCAGCTGATCCAAAGAAAAGAGATCCTTGCATGGTATATTCCATCAACTCAGATTTGTGAGCGTTTTCAGATGTTTCCGCTAAAACCTTTGATATCTTCAGTGATCCGCTCATTCGTTTCACGAACATAACAATAGCTAAAAGTAGACCCACGCCTACACCTGTTGTTAAATCGATTGAAACTGTTAATAAAAACGTAGCTACAAGTACAAATGAATCAGCCGACTTTGTTTTTAAAATATGAACAAATTCTTTACGCTCACTCATATTCCAAGCGACAAACATTAAAATAGGGGCCATACTTGCCAGCGGAATGTTTGATGCATAAGGAGCCAGCATCACAAGGACTAATAAAACAACTAAGCCGTGTATGACTCCTGATAGCGGAGAAGCTGCGCCGTTTTTGATATTAGTAGCCGTTCTGGCGATAGCACCAGTTGCTGGAATTCCACCAAACAGTGAGGTAGCAATATTAGCAATTCCTTGGCCCACAAGCTCTTTATTGCTATTATGCTTGGTTTTGGCCATATTATCAGCAACAACAGCCGATAGTAAAGACTCAATACCTCCAAGCATCGCAATTACGCAGGCAGCCGGAAATAGCATCACGATGTTATCCCATGTTAAATCTGGAAAGCTAAAAGATGGTAGTTTACTAGGAATGGCACCGTAAGTAGAGCCAATCGTTGCAACTTTTCCTGGGAACAGTGTAATGGCTACAAGTGTGGAAACAAGAAGACCTAGAAGGGCACCCGGAATTTTAGGTAAAAACTTTGGCGTTGTAATCACGATAGCTAAACAAATAGCGGCTATGATGACGCTGTAAATGTTAATCGTTGCAATTTTTCGTAGGATTTCAATCATATTTAAATGAAATTCCTCATGTTTTGCAATTCCTTTTAATCCTAAAAAGTTAGCGATCTGACCTGAGAAAATAATAATCGCAATTCCTGCTGTAAATCCAATCGTCACAGGGCGCGGAATAAACTTTATAAATTTCCCTAGCTTAAATATTCCGAGAAGCGTAATCATAATTCCAGCCATAAAGCCGGCGATAATGAGGTTCTCGTAACCATATTGCATGACAACTCCAAGCAGCACCGGAACAAATGCACCTGTTGGACCTGCAATTTGAAATTTCGATCCGCCTAATATTGAAACCATAATCCCTGCGATAATGGTTGTATAAATCCCGTATTCAGGTCTTACACCAGAAGCGATGGCAAAGGCCATTGCTAAAGGAATAGCAACGACCCCAACAACCAAACCGGCGATAATATCTTTTTGTAAATGCCCTGCTGAATAGCCTTGAAATCGGTTATCTTTTAGCATTCGATAAAATCCTCCTTCATGAGCTTACGGTTTCAGTTCGGTCTTTAGAATAGCCGTTTACAACAACGTCAAGCTTTCCTGTTGAGGGGTGAATAACCATTCCAGAAACAAGCACGTCTTTTGGTAATAAAGGGTGATTTCGAATCATATCCACACTGTTTTCGACACTATCTTCTACACATTCAAACCCAGTCAACCATGATTCTAAATCAATACCGGCATATTTTAGATTACGAATCTGTTCCGCGCTGATCCCTCTTTGTTCAGCAGAGGCTAAAATAGCTTCAGCTTTCATGCCTGTCATTCCACATTCATGATGACCGATGACACATACTTCATCAGCTTGCAAAGCGTAGACGGCAACCAATATACTTCTCATGACGCTGCCAAAGGGATGGGAGATAACAGCTCCGGCATTTTTCACTATTTTTGCATCTCCATTTTTTAGCCCCATGGCTTTAGGAAGTAATTCTAACAAACGTGTATCCATACAAGTTAAGATGACTATTTTTTTGTTAGGAAATTTGGATGTTTGAAAAGCCTCAAATTGATTATTTGTTACAAATTTTTCATTAAACTTTAAAACTTCAGATAGACAAGTCATTGTTTTCCTCCTGCGTTATTTATTTTTAACTTATTTTTTAGTCTAAAGATAAAGTTTAAAAACGAACTAAATAAAATATTAAAATTTTCTTAAAATATTCAGAAAAAACTTATAAATAAATCACATTTATATGCGTGAAATTATGTAAGCGCATTCTTTATTTGTTTTCACGAAAAATAGGAATTATATGTTAAAATGGTACAAAGTTGGAATTGTCTAAAAGAATGGTAGGAAGGAGGAAGGTAAAAGTGAAGGCTCTTATAGCAATAGGCATTATTTTTTGTTGTTTAGTAGGGTGCAGTTCTAATGCTCAAGTGACCAACGACAAAGAAATGGGAGAGAATATTCAGCAATCATTTGAAAAAAAAGGTGTAAGGTCAGTGGATGTATCGAAGTTAAGTGATTTTAAATGGGAAAAAGGATATTTATTCACAAACAAAAGCAAGAAAGCCGACGTAGAAAAACTTGTAAACGCACCGATCAGTGAAGAGGTAATGAAAAAAATATCTGCTGCTAATCAAATGCTTGTGTTTGTACACGAAGGAGAAGTTGTCCGCTATGTAGAACTACCCCAAGATTTCATAGCGCATGATAAAAGACAACTTGAATTTTCATCTTCTCATTCTGAACTAAAACTTAATAAAAAAAGGGAGGGCAAGCCTATAAAAGCAGGAGATAAAACGTTAAGTTCAGAAGATGCTTTAGCTGTAGAATCAATTATGAAACAAATTCAATGGAAAAAAGCTGATTACAGCGTCGCTCTTGACCCAGATGTACAGCTTACTTATGAAGGAGTCGTATACAATGTACGATTCACCTCCGAGAGTGCGGAACTTATTTCTAAAAGACGGGGAGTATATGGTAAAGTAACAGGAGAAACAGCACAGCAGCTATATGACCTATTGATGTAACCTATTGATTTATCAATAGGTTTTTTGGTGCACATATTTTTTAAATTTACATAAAATGTCTTGGTATTGTTGACATTAACGTTAACGTTAAGCTATAATGGTAATATATAATTGACGTTAACGTTAATGTTAAAGAGAGGTGAAGGGGAAAGCATGTATCTAATCGATGACGTGACGAAAATGACCGGTTTGACCAAGCGTGCTCTTCGTTATTATGAAGAGATTGGACTCATTTTGCCCCCGCAGCGCACGAAAGGAAATGCACGGATTTATTCCGAAGAAGAGGTAAAAGAACTAAAAAAAGTAGCAGAAGCAAAAGAAGTTCTCGGTTTTTCTTTACAGGAGCTGCAGCAGTTTATGTCGCTCAAAAGAATGATTGAAGAAAGAAGTGAGCAGCAAGGGTTATCAGCCAAAGAGATAACTAAAATAGAAAATTTACTGGAAAATCAAATCAAGATGATTGAATTTAAAGTGGTTAAAATGCAGGCATTTAAAACAGAATTAAAAGAAATGCGAGAATCTGCTATGGAAATACATGAAAAAACAAAAACAAAAGGAGAGATGAAAGAGTGGAAGGACAGCATTCAAATAACCGATTAGGTCAAATTATTACGGTAGTAGCTACTTTTTTAGCGTTTATGGGGATCGGGGTAGTAGATCCGATTTTACCGGAGATTGCTAAGCAAATTGGAGCTTCCCATTGGCAAGTAGAAATGTTATTTACTTCCTATTTGCTAATGATGGCTATTATGATGATTCCAGCAGGCATCTTAGCATCACGTGTAGGAGACAAGCGTTTGATGGTAACAGGACTTATTATTGTGACGATTTTTGCAGCACTATGCGGGTTTTCTAACAATATTCCTCAGCTTTCTATTTTCCGAGCAGGATGGGGACTTGGCAATTCGTTTTTCTTTGCAACAGCTATGACGCTGCTTATTGCATTATCAGGTGAAGTGAAAAAAGCAGTAGGGTTATATGAAGCTGCGATTGGTTTGGGAATGGCCGGAGGACCGCTTGTAGGAGGCGTGTTAGGAAATGCTTCTTGGAGATTGCCGTTTTTCGGTACAAGTGCTTTAATTTTTATCGCCTTTATTTTAGTATTAACGATTGTTAAACAGCCTACAAGCACTAAGCCTCGTAAAGCAGCGGGTTTTAAAGACATGGTAAAACTTTATAAATTAAAACCATTTACTCAAGGCGCTGTATCAGGCATGCTTTATTACTACGGATTTTTTACAGTGTTAGCTTATACGCCGCTTATTCTATCGATCGGAGCTCTTCAAATTGGCTTTGTTTTCTTTGGATGGGGATTATGTTTAGCTTATGGCTCAGCGGTTTTAGCGCATCAGTTAGAAAAAAGATATCAGCCAAAACAAGTGTTACATGTTAGCTTAATTGTCTTTTCACTTATTTTAATTTGTTTATTTGCCTTTGATGCAACATGGTTACGCATTGTTTTAATCATGGCCGCAGGTCTTGTATCAGGACTTAATAATGCATTATTTACGAGTCATGTCATGGAAGTATCTCCTTATGAACGAGGAATTACATCTGGAGGATATAATTTCTTAAGATGGTTAGGTGCAGCGTTTGCTCCTTTATTATCAGGAGTTATCGGCAATGCCGTAGCGCCTCAAGCTCCTTTTCTCGTAGCAGCAATTCTTGGGTTGCTAGCTTTTGTTATTATGGTTATAAAAGTAAAAACAACTTCTCAAACGAATGAAGCTGTATCTAAATAAACGTTGAAATAAAAGGCTTTTTCTTGTGAAAAGCCTTTTATTTTGTTTTATGTTATAATAGTAAAAACGTTTTTAATCATAAAAATGAAACTCTTTACCAACTTGTACGTATACTTTATATGTACATAAATCTTTTTAGGAGCGTGATGCCCATGGCCACCTGTCAAAATTGTAATCATAAATGGAACTGGAGGACAACCTTTAAACAACTGTTAACATTTAGAAACGTTTTAGAATGCCCACACTGTGACAAACAACAGTATATCTCTGCAAAATCCCAAAAGCGATTATCAATCTACTCATTTGCACCCCTTATTATTTGGCTTATTCTCTCACTATTTGACTTTTCCTTTCCATCCATTGTTGTCGCGGAGCTTATTTTCTTCATAGCAGCGGTTGTTATGATGCCACTTTCTTATGAAGTAAGCAGCGAAGAAGAACCCTTGTGGTAATAAAAAAACCTTCCGTTAAAACGGAAGGTTTTTTTATGCGGCTTTACCGTCTAGCTGTTGTCCATGATGGCGCTGATAATACACCCACCCAGCATTCAACAGTAGAAGAACACTCGTTGTTAAGAATACGTAAGGAATTCCTTTAGCTCCGGCAATTTGTCCGCCAATGACTGGACCGGCTAAATTTCCAAAATATTGCGCTGTTTGATTATAGCCAAACATTTTACCTGTAATAGAGTCCGGTACAATTTTCTTTAAATAAGAATTAATAGAAGGTAATAATCCTCCCATTGCAAAACCGAGTAAAAAACGAAGTAAGAATAGCTGCCAAGTACTATTCACAAAGGCCTGCAAGCCGCAAATAACCGCTACGATAAGCAAGCATATTTGAAGTACATTTTGAGGGCCCACGCGATCGCTGACTTTGCCAAGTTTTGATGCAGCTAAAATATTTGAAATTCCTGTTGCCGCCACGACAAAGCCTGAAATAAGGGCAAGGTGATCGGTATGAGTAGACAGTTGTTTTACATACAGTGTAACGATTGGCTGAATAGCCATAACCGCAAGCTGCAGTAAAAAAGTTGTAACAAATACACCAATCACGGCCTTTGAATTTTTAAGAGACAGTAACCCAATGTTAGATTTTTTCGTCGTTTTCGCCGTCTCTTTTTTGTCTTCTTGAATTAAATTTACAATTAAAAAAGACAAAAACATAAATGCACCCGTCACGAAAAAAACGTGACGCAATCCAATTGTATCTCCTAAGTAGCCGCCTACTAGCGGTCCTAATAAAGATCCTGATACAGCCCCTGTAGACAACATACCTAATGCTTTACCGCTGTGCTCTTTAGGTGTTTGAGTCGCTACTAACGTAATGGCTGCAGAGATGAAGCCGGAAACGGCCCCCATTAAAAAGCGCAGTCCGACAAGCTGATAGACATTTTGAACAAAACCAATAGAAGTCATAACAATTGCCATACCCAAGCTTGCGCGAAGGAGCATAAGCTTTCGGCCATATTTATCGGCCAAACTCCCCCATAAAGGAGAAACAATAGCCGCCATTAAAAAGGTAGATCCAAATGCAATACCAGCCCATCTGCTGATGGAGCTTGTATCGTGAACGCCCAGCTTTTCAATATAAAGCGGTAAAAACGGAATAACTAAACTCATCCCGGCTGTGGTGCAAAAAGAACCGAACCAGCAAATGTACAAGTTTCGTTTCCATAATTCCATTCTATTTCCTTCTTTCGTTGTACCGCATGGCGTGAAAACAACAAAAGAGCGAAACCATACGGCCTGCTCTTTTAGCATACATGCAGCATCTTTTTATCAATATAAATTATACCATATATCAGAAATGTTTAAAAATAAAATGATTTACTTAGTGAACTATTAACGTAAAGTGAAAATAGAAAGGGGTACAGTTTTACGTTAGGTTTTTTAGCCGCTTGAAGATGGTAATGATTCGTTCTTTTCGGGTATAATGTGGCGTGAAGCGTCCTCAATTTATTTTCGTTTGAGCATTTATTTATAATAGAAGACATATAAAAGGACGGTGGTATGTAAATGACTAAAAAAGAAAATGAATCCATTTATATTCAGCAGCATTTAGCAAATGAACGAACGTATTTAGCGTGGATTCGAACGTCTATTGCCACACTCGGCATTGGCTTTGTTGCAGGCGGCCTACATTTCAATTCCGGAAAAAAATTAAGTGAAGCAGCCGATACTCTTATTATTGCTGTTATCATCTTTTCTTTAGCTGCAAGTGCAGGTTTGCTTCTCTTCTCAACCTATCATTATTTTTCAACCCGCAAAAAAATTAACAGCCAAACGTATCAATCTTCTCACGCTTTGGTTATTTTTGTTTTAATGATTATGCTGATGCTGATCGGCGCTCTTATGTTTTACTTTTTTAACATTGCATAAAAAAGTTTAAGATGCAAGAAAAAAGGGAAAGCAGTCCCAGAGAATTTACGGTTTTATGAAAGAAAAAGAAGATCTATTGATATGGTGGTAATGGCAGATGTAATTATAATAATATCTTCTTTATGAACCGGCTGTATAATTTTACAGGTTAAATTCTTTGTTAACCGCGGATAATGGAAAAGGAAAGCTTTATAAGCCGAAACTTATCCAATACATGTTGAACATAAAAATTGAATATGAATTTCACTACAGGGTGAAGCGAAAGTAAAGGAGAACGCTGTTATGATTCAAACATCTAAGACCGTTGCCGCTCGTTTTTTTACGGAGCGTTTCTTTGATCAGGCTGCCCAAACAGCCTACTATTTTTTATTATCTTTTGTACCGTTTATTATCTTTCTTTTTTCTCTGCTGAGTTTCTTTCCAATTGATACAAATAATTTGCTGATATTTATTGAACCATTTACGCCTAAAAGCGCCTACGACGTAATTGAACGGTCAATTGAAACAGTTAACAATAGCGGGAAAAAAGTTTTATCTTTTAGTTTATTGGCGACTTTTTGGCTCGCATCTATGGCTATACAATCTTTGGTTCGCTCGTTAAATGACGCGTATCATATTCAAAGAAAACAAACGTTTTTGCGCGGTTTAATCAATGATTTGATTTTAACTTTTGGTTTTATGGTTGTGGTAGCTATTTCATTGTTTGTACCAATTATTGAAGAGGTTATTCGACATTTGGTCCTAACAAAAGTCCATGTTCCTGATATATGGTTTCAAAGCTGGACGACAATTAGATGGGGAATTGGGACATTATTTTTATTAGGCTTCTTCATTCTTTTTTACAAACTGATGCCAAGCGCAAGAGTAACGTGGAAAGATGTACTTCCAGGGGCTGTTTTCTCCACGCTAGGATGGCAAGTTGTATCTACCGGATTCGGATACTATGTCCAGTTTGGAAGCTACTCGCAAATCTATGGTCAGCTTGGAAGTATTATTATTTTAATGGTCTGGTTTTATTTAACGGCCGCTATTTTATTAATTGGCGGTTTAATAAACGGTAATAAGTTCATCAAAGCTCACAAGACAACGTATAGAGACGCGGAAAATGACTAGGGAAACCTAGTCGTTTTCTTTATATTCAGTTTTACAGTTAGAAAGTTTATCAAAAAAATATTGCGGGTAACTATTGAATATCTCGTTGCCTTCCCTTTACACACAACAAAAAAGCAGTAGGAGTTCACGTTGAGATGAGGTGGAAAATTGAATAATTTTAATCGGTTTTTAATCGCAATTATTGGAATTGCAGGACTGATTTGTTCCGGTATGTTAGCACTGATGGTTTATAGGGTTCCTCACCTTTCAAGCTGGTTAGAAAAGTGGCAGCATCAGGAGTGGTTTTACTACACAGTTTTATCAATAAGCGCATTTTTAGCTGTTATTTTTATTATTTTTCTTTTAACAGGCATATTTAGCAGACCGCCTAAGAAGAATTTAGCAATTGTAACTGGTGAAGGCAAAATAACAATTTCTAAAGCAACGATCGAATCTACAGCTTTACGAGCAATTAGAAGCTTTCAGGGAATACGCTCTCCTGAAGTCCATGCCTCTATTCATTCTCGCAAAGAAAAAGTTAGTCTGTATATCAACTGTTCGTTGTTTGGACGAGATGGACTACCAACACTAGGAAAAGAGATGCAGCTTGAAACAAAACGCGCCGTGGAGGCCTTACTCGAGCTTCCCGTTCACTCCGTCCGTATTGACTTAACAGATACACAAACACGAAAGGAAGAGCGTGTTGTGTGATGAAGGAGGGACATAATGAGTACTCCAGATAAATTGATTCCGTACCGTGGCCGAGTACTTGGTATTCTGGCAGGTTTAGTGTTGGCAATTTTGCTGTTAACAATTGGTTTTGGCCCCACGCTGCTAATTGTAGCTTTTATGGGAATTGGTTATGTAATCGGGAAGTGGCGAGACGGTCATTTAGACATAAATGCTTGGGTAGGATTCTTTACTAAAGGAAGATAGAAAATCACTTTAAGGGAGATGTTAGTTATGGCAGTTAATGAAACAAATACAGCAGTAAAATCTCAGGAAAATACACATCAAAATACATTAACATTTGAAGATCAAGTCATTAAAAAAATTGCTGGAATTGCAGCTAATGAAATTAAAGGAATTTTATCAATGAGCGGCGGATTTATGAGCGGGTTAACAGATCGCTTCCGCAGCACTGAAGATATCACAAAAGGGATTAACGCTGAAGTAGGAGAAAAGCAAGTTGCCCTTGATTTAAAAGTAATTGTCGAATACGGAAAAAATGTTCCAGCTATTTTCTCTGAAACTGTTAATAATGTGAAAAAATCAGTTCATGATATGACGGGATTAGAGGTAGTAGAAGTAAATATGCATGTAGAGGACGTAATGACTCGCTCTGAATTTGAAGCGAGAACGGATCGAGACAAAGAGCAGGAGTCAAAGCGTGATCTTGAATAAAATATAAAAGGTAAACACTTCCATTCATCATATATTCTTTGTATGATGAATGAGAAGTGTTTTTTTTATGGGAGGGAGAATTCTGTGATTTTGGTTAGTTCCTGCTTAGCAGGTCAAGCTTGCAGATATAATGGAAGCAGTGCCTTAGTTAAGGTAATTGAAGCGCTCGTTGAAAATAAAGAAGCGGTGATGATGTGTCCGGAACTGTTAGGTGGATTTCACACGCCTAGAGAACCGGCAGAAATTATAAAAGGAACGGGAATAGACGTAATAAACGGAAATGCGCGAGTTATTGAACGATCGGGAAAAGACGTGACAGATATATACATAGACGGGGCCTATAAGGCACTGAGCATCGCAAAAGAAATAAAAGCTACTGTTATTGTACTAAAAGAAAACAGCCCTTCATGTGGAAGTGAACATATATATAACGGAGCATTTTCAAATGTTAAATTAGCCGGTGAAGGGGTAACGACTGCGTTGCTAAGAAAGCATGGTTTTATCGTTATGTCCGAATCTCAATTTGCAGCTGAAATGCATGAAGACCCATCATAATCAAAAAAAGCGTACACACATAGTGTACGCTTTTTTTATAAAAGCTTATTTACTGTGAAGCGTATCTGCTGTGCTTTCTGTTCGTGTTACCGCATAAAGAGAGCAGAAAAGACCAAGCAAAACAAAAATAGACCCGACCCAGCCGTTATAAATAACAGAGTATTGATTAACGACAATTCCTCCAACATAGGAGCCGATCGCAATTCCTACGTGTGAAATCGCTGCATTAGTGCTGATTAAAATGTCCGACGTGTCGCGTGCACTATGGATAATTAAATTGCTTTGAGCTGGTGAAACCGCCCAGCTGAGCGCACTCCAAATGATCATAAGAAGCAAGAACACAACGAATGGTAAATGAACGCCAAAAGGCATAGCAATCATGCTAACAAAAAAGAGAGCAATCATGGTGATAACAGATGAAGAAGGGTTCCATTTATCAGAAACAGCTCCTCCAAGTCCTCCTCCTGCCACGGCAGCAAGACCGAAAATACCATAAATAATGGTCACCATCGTTGTATTTAATCCTAGTGTTTCTTGTAAAAATGGTGTGAAGTACGCATAAAGCGTTAAATGACCCGCAAGTACAAATAATGTTGCTAGGTGAATAGCGAGCATTTTTTTATTGCGTAAAGCTTTTACCTGAGTTTTTAGCGGTACAATTGGCGCAGGAGCTAGACGCTCCATTGTAAACCAAACGGTAATCATAATAATGGCAGTCAAAATTGCAATCATAACAAATACTTGACGCCAGCCAAGCGCATTTCCAATCAAAATACCAAGAGGAATGCCTAAAACAAGTGAGCCGCTGATTCCCATAAATACGATGCCAATTGCTCTGCCTTGGTATTCAGGTTTTACCATTCTAGAAGCCATTGTGGTAGATAGTACAATGATAAAAGAACCGCTCGCAGCAGCAAGAATACGTCCAATCAGTAGCATATAATAGCCCGAACTGTAGGCTGAAAATACATTGCTCAATAAGAAAATAAATAATGTCCACATATAAACTTTTTTACGCTCTATCTTAGCCGTCACATTTAGTAAAATCGGCGCAGACAAGGCATAAACAAACGAATAAATAGAGATTAAATAACCTGCTTTTGCTAATGATACATGAAATGCATCGGCAATTAAGTCTAAGATGCCTCCTAGAATTAATTCGACCGTTCCAACAACAAAAGAAGCAATCGCAAGTATGTAAACTTTTTTATTCATCAAAAAACCCCCTCTTTAAAAAGTTACAACTAGAATAGTAACCTTTTTTAGAAGGGATTTCAATAGGTAATATTAAAAAGGTTACTAATGAATTAGTAACCTTTTTAATATCGCAGGCGAGTAAGCAGCTCCATGATCTCAGAATCTTGAAGAAGCTGCTCTTGATATTTCTTTGTAATATGGGTAAGTGCAACGTCATGATAAAAGAAATCAGCAAAAACTTTTACAAGCGGCTGCGACATGGTTTTTATTGCTTTCCATGTCTCATGTTCAATGCCGGCAAATAAAAGGTAAGCATCGTCAACAATAATCAACTGCGACGGCTCAAGGTTTTTATGATCATCTATTGGATTTAATGTATGTAAATGTTTGAGGGCAGTCTGCAAGTTTCCTATGGTTAAGACCTCGACGTTTACGCCTTGTTTCTCTTTTTCTTCTAGCAATGAGCGGTAATGTGCTAACTCATCATTCCACGCGGATAAAATAATAGAAGATTCCGCTTCATGAATCAATTGTTCGATGTGAGCAGAAATAGAGGATTTATCTTTTAAACTCCAAACATAATCATCTGTAAACGTTTTTTTAATTTTATATGTTTTTAATTCATTAATGTCATTTTCAAAATCAGCAGTAAGTTTTTGAATGACGGTTTGAAGGGCTACCGCTGAGTAAAGTTTCTTTTTCCCGGACAATGTATTTACTACAATACCTTTATCAATTAAACGATTAAGCACTTCATAAATTTTTGCTTTTGGAACATGCGAATACGTAACAATTGAACTAGCATCCAGCGGGCCATCATTCGCAAGCAGCGCTTCATATACTTGACTTTCATACTGAGAAAAACCAAATTTTTGCAGCATAATTTTCTATTCATCATCCTTTCTTTTTTTAAGTATATCACGGTTTGTAAAAGTATTACTAATTGTATCAGATATAGTAATCTTATTAAACTATGTTCTAAATAATCATTAAAAATAAAATAAGCTATTAAAAGATCTTTATTACAGGAGAAATATTTTTAACCATATACTTTCTATACTAAAACACTCAACATGGGGTAAAGAAAAGAAAGAGGTGAAAAAATGAAGAAAAATGAAAAACTACTGTTGAAAAAAATGAACATAAAACAGCAAAGAGAAGTAGCTGCTCAGCTTGAAGACGTACTGAATTCCTTACTGTCCCTTGAAGAAAAATTATGCTCAGCACCTGATAATAGCGAGTGGCTTTCTTTACAAGCTCAGCTTGAAAAAAGAGAACATGAGCTGAAATTCAAGCATAAAATGCTGTGCGAAGAATGGACAGCACTATAAAAGACAGGCATTTTGTCTGTCTTTTATTGCATCTAAATTTTCATTACGCGAATAGGGCTAACCATCAAAATAGCTAACATAATCATAAGGTAAGGATTCACGTAATAAAACATGCCAAGCAGTGCGATAATTAGAGCGGGAAAAGGAATAGGAAGCCCTATAAAATAACCTATGGTTGGATTTGCACTAAATTTAGCTAATCTTAATGCGCCCATGCTTGGATAAATCATAAAAGCGAGTACGGTTAGCCAAGAGTGGGGAGAAAGAGTATGAAATAGCATTGCAGGCGCTACGCCAAAGCTTATAATATCAGCCAAAGAATCTAGCTCTACACCAAACTCACTGTTAACTCTCAGCTTTCTCGCAATTTTTCCGTCAAATAAATCGAAAAAAGCGGCTAGAAAAATAAAAAGAGCAGCTAAGCGTTCGTAGCTATTCATATTAAAAGCTATGGAAAATACGCCGCTTAGCAAATTTCCAATCGTAAAGAGATTCGGAACCCATTTTAACAGTCGAAGAATCAATGTCATACAACCGCCTTTCACAGTGTGTACGATTAGTGTAACTGTTAAATCGTATTATTATGTGAGATGTCAGATAAAAAGCAGGTAGTATTGAAACCTGGCTGTCGTTCCTGTAATATATATCGTATAATACGATAATAACTAAAAATACGATATAAAGGAGCAAGATCATGAAAATAGAGGAGTTAAACAGCTATTGGACGTCTATTTATTATCATTTGCACTATACGCATGAAGAGAAAATAACACACCAAACAATACGTCTTTTACAGCATATAGATAAATCATCTTCGGTTGGAATAAAAGAAATTGCGGATTATTTACACGTTTCACATAATACGGCATCTGAACACGTAAAGAGAAATATTGATAAAGGGTATGTATATAAAAATAGAGATATACATGATGAAAGAAAAGTAATTCTGCATTTAACAGAAGCAGGAAAAGACCTATTAAAACGGAATTCAAGCTTGGATGAAGAAAAAGTATCAGCTATTTTACGCGAAATGACAGCATCTGAAAAACAGCTGATTCAACAGGCTTTTCAGTTATTGAGCGAGCGTGCAAAACATGTATAGTATCATCAAAATTTTAATGTCGGCTCTTATTATTGCAGGGGTAACAGAAATGGCCAAAAGATTTCCCACATACGGTGGAATTGTGGCTGCCCTTCCAATTGTGAGCTTACTAAGTATTATATGGTTATCAGTGCAAGGAGAAAAAAAGGAAGTGGTCAGTCAGTTTACGCTAGGCGTTCTTTATGGACTGCCAGGCACTATTTTACTACTTGCTGTCGTCTATATTTGCTTAAAAAACTCTCTTCATTTGTTTATGAGTTTATCGATAGGAGTCATGTGTTGGGGCCTGTTTTTAGGCCTTCAAAAGATCGTGGTTAAACTAATTAATACATAAACTATTGGAATTTAATCCAATTTTCTGTAAAATGAAAGTCTAAGTGAAAGATAGGAGCTGAGTAGAGTTGAGTTTAGCAGAGAAAAAGTTAGGAATTGACCGAGTTGTTTTTATCGGCAGAACGTTTGAAGAGTATAGAGCTATGTTTAATTTGAATGAAAAGTATTTAAAAGGAAAAAAAGTGTTAGATTGTGCTGGCGGGGCCTGTTCTTTTACTGCTCATGCCTTGCAGCAAGGTACGGAGGCTATTAGCTGTGATATTGCCTATACATTTACGGCAGAAGAGCTTGAAAAGAAAGGAAGCCTGGATTTAATTCATACGATGAATCAAATGCAGCATGTACAGGAACAGTATGTGTGGAAGTATTTTTCGTCTATTGATGATTTAACTGAACATCGAAAAAGAGCATTAAAAGATTGTATTGCTCATATGAAAAAGAACCGCGAAGCCTATCAGTACGGAGCACTTCCTAATTTGCCGTTTCAAAAGAACGAGTTTGATTTAACGCTTTGTGCAAACTTTTTATTTATGTACAGTGACCGGTTAGATTATACGTTTCATTTAGAAGCTTTAAAAGAACTCATACGCGTTACAAAAGAGGAAGTACGCTTGTTTCCTTTAACGAATTTAAGCGGCAAGCTTTCTACCTATTTGCCGCAGCTGTTAGAAGAGATTGCGCCTCTAGTAAAAGGAACAGAAATAGCAGACGTCCCGTACGAATTTCAAAAAGGTGCCAATCAAATGCTGAAGATATATGTATAACAAATAGAACGAAAGCCGCTTTTAGTTAAAGCGGCTTTTTAACATTCAAACGTTTTTTGGCAGTTTGAGTATGCTTCGTTATGGTTTCAGATCCAAGGGCTTTAGCTAAACCGAACGAAGGCATATTCACATATACTGATTCATAATTTCCTGCAGGAATGACATACGTTTCATGATAAATGCCCACTGCATTCGTTTTTGAAGCCTGTTTATAAAAAGAATTCCACGCCTTTAAGTGCTGAGGGCCCTTGGCATAGGAGGTCAATTGATCAACTGACTCCCAATATTGAATCAGGGTGATGGTTCGTAAATTAAAAGATCCTTGCAAAGATAAAAATCCAAGGTTTTTGTTTGCATACAATTCGCGAATCATAGGAGGCATTGCTTTAAATACAGGGAACCACTTGTGTACGGCTGTCCATTTGTTAATGCGCATTCCTATAACAAAGACGACCAAATCCTGACCGGGCTTAGCCATCATACGATTGGAATGAATCATAAATTATGCGCCTCCTCATCATATAATTTATTAATCGTATCTTTGCACCATTCTATCGAAGCACACGTTGTTCGTTTACCGTAGTCTAGGGTAATAAGCCAATACGTTCTGTCGGGAGAAGGGCTGTTAGAAATGCTGTCTTCAATTCCGCAATACATGTGATAGCGTTCAGTTAGTGTCTGCTGAGCGTTTTTTAACTGGGAAATTGTGAGCTGCTTTTCTTGCTGACTACTAAAAAAGAGTTTTAACAAAATTTCATTTCTTTCTGAAGGGAGCTGTTTAATAGGTTCACGCAGCCAATTTTGCAGAACTTCTTTTCCTTTAGTTGTTATGACATACTCTTTTTTATCCGGTTTATCACTTTGAGCAACGGAATTGACCGTTGCTAGTTCATCATTCACAAGCTTTTGTAAAGTGGGGTAAATTTGGCCATAACTGATTTTCCAAAAATGATTTAAACTTCGATCCATTAACTGCTTAATTTCATAACCAGTTCTGCATTCCGTGGTAAGCAGTCCTAAAATTGCATATGTTGTTTGATTTTCCTTCATTTATTTTCCTCACCTATATCTTTTTGATATATATTACCATAAACAGGATAATATTCAATAAAAAAACGCGAGAGTTATGCACTCTCGCGTCTAAAAAAAGGTTTGTATTGCTGAACCATCATTTGCGAAGCAGCAATAAATAAAAAGATAAAGCCTCCACACATTAGCAACATGACAGCACCTATTCTCCATAAAAGCTTTGGCATCAGCATATCTCCTTTTTTGAAGTTATTACCTATAGTGTAAAGAATAGCTTGCAAAAATTCTAGTCATAACTAGATATAATTTTATAACTTTTTTAGACTGACTCTTCCTTTGGATCATCTTCATCAAAAATAGGAACTTCTGTATACGCTTCTTCTTTTTCGAAAGCGGAAGAAGAATTCTCTTTATCCTCTTGTGCAGGGTTCGTTTTGTCTGAAGAAATATCTGATTTAGCGTTTTTTAACTCTTCCATATCTTTTTGGATTTGGTCGGTGAAATCCTTGGGTATAGCTCCGCTTCCGTATGTAGCTCCGATGTTTAAAGCACCGCCGAGCTCCTTAATGCCAACTTGGCCAATATTGTTGTTTTGTTCGTATTTATCAAGAAAAAATTTATCAATATGAATAGGCGGGGGAGCATTTTCTAAAAGTGCCGCTTTTTGATGAATCAATTTTACTTCTTCTTGAAGGGAAGACGTTCGTTTTAGCATGTCCACCTGTACTTCAGTTAAAAGCGACATACTTCGCTCTAATGCTGAAACTCTTTCATCTAGTTCGGTCATTCTTTTGAGATAAGGAGCCATTTTTTTCTCTACAGATTGTTCTACCAAGCCAGTTAAATCCGGATAAGGTACAGTTTCTATCTTTTTATCGCGAGGGGGTTGCGTGGAGATCGCTTGTTCTAATTGCGCTACTTTTTCCTTTAAAAATTGAAGCTGGTTAGCAGTCTCTTTCATATCTTTTGCATATGCTTGTTCAGCATTTTTATGAGCACTTCTTTGTGAAGATGAAGAATCGTTGGAAAGCGCTGGCTGAGACTCCAGCTTTTTTTTGAGCATTATGAGAGAACCCATTTGCGGTTCGAGTTTTAAAAAACGGTTCATGTGAACTTCAAGCGTGTTAATACGCTTGATTTGATGTTTGAAGTCCGCTAGCTCAGTATGAAGCTGTTGGTTAGTCTGTTTGGGGTTAAAAAATCCTTTCATAGACATTTCGCTTCTCCTCATCTTGGGCTTATTTCCTCTGTAATCACAGTTAGATAAATACATATTGATTCAGTTTGGGAGTTAATATTAAATTTTTTGCATTTATAAATGCTTATGTGCAGCATTACGTTTCATTCGTAAAACTACTAAACCTTATTCAATATGAATACGCTCTTCTTGAAAAAACTGCCTGTGATAAGAAAGAATAAGCAGTCCATTTTCAAATTTTGCACGTAGATGATGCGCATCTGTAGGCTCAGGCAATTCGATAATTCGGTTAAAATCTCCAGAAGGTCGTTCTTGTACAACAGGTTGCCCTGTAATGAAAGGGTGGGGCGAGCCTTTTAATAGAAGCCGGCTGCCTGAAACAGAAACGTGCAAGTTTTCTTTTAGATAACCAGGCAGGTCAGCGATAACAATGATTTCGTGAGGAGTAACATAAATATCGACAGGCGGAAAATTACTTTTAGGAGCTTGAGGAGCCTGAGGAGCCTGATAAGAATCCGGAGCGTTCATATCCATATTTTCTTTCATAAAGTCGTTAAAAGCAGTCTGATCAAAGACACCGTTCCAAAAGTCATTTGTTTGATATTTTTTAGCAAATTCCATCCACTGCATAAGTTTATCAAAGTCCATATGGTTTCCTCCTTACCACACATCATAAAAAGATGGAATTTGAATATAGTTTGAAAAGGGGGGGGTTTAAATGGCAGGTGCATCTATAAATATTAATATTTTAATGCTAAAGATAAATTCCTTTGAAAATGCGTCTGCGGTAAATATCGGACAGAATTTACTAGCAGACTGGAATAATTCAGATAAAAAAACACAGGGGTTTGGGCAAAACTTTGGTGATGATAGCGGCTTTATAGGAACGAGAAGCTGTGTTGATGATCGAGATCAAATTGATAGCCCATCGTCCTTTCAAAAAGTGCCCATTTTATAGAAAAAGCCTAATAAATATAGCCAGTTCAGACGCAGGTTATATTTATTAGGCTTCAGATTGAATACTGATAGACGAATAGATGAAGGTATGCTGCTAGTCATGCTCGTTAGAGGCGGTGTAGAAGCTTAAATTACGCTGTTTTTAACTGAGTTTGAATCGTTTACATCTGAATCTATAATCCAGGAGAACGGAGTTACGTTCGGAGAAAAATCTCCGTTTGATTCTCCCAGACCTTGATTACGTTTATAAGATACGAACACATCAAGCTGCTGATTAGGTCCTATGCTTAAAACGGATGAATTATCCAAAACGTTCACTTTGAAGGCTTGTAAGTTAATGACCATGGGCGAAAAAATCATATGGTTTCCTCCTTATTTATCATTTTTTGTTGCAAATGCATCTACATAATCGTTATCTACAGTTTTTTGAGCAGATCCTGCTGTAAAACATTGATCAGCGTGCTGCTGTCCGAAGGCCTGATTTTTCTTTGCTGTGACATATCTTGTAACTTTTGACGTATTTCCAATAGAAATACTGCTTGCTTGATCAGCACTGCGAACGTTCAAATTTCCTAGGTTGATTTTTGTTGAGTCGAATAGCATATTATTCTCCTTTCAAACGACAGTTCTTCTAAGTCTTTAAAAGCTTATTGTAGCTTCTTTGAAAATATGAATAATACATGGATTCATTCAGAGAATAGAAGTGGTCTACTGTAGCGTATTGTAGTTCTGTGTAAAACGTGAAAAGATTTTAAAACCTCGACAGGAAAAGGAGGGAATAATAAAAATGCACGATATTTTACATGCTGTAAACACATCAGCAGTAAAAAGTGTGTTATCACTCTGCACAGAAGCTGCCTATTTTCTGTTCGTATCATTGCCTCTTCATTCATTAAGCCCCTAACGCTTTTCTTTTCTGTCATGTTTCATTAAAATGAACATAAACATATATGTAGAGAAAAGAATAGTGTAGTGTTTTCTAACGTTATAAAATAGCTTACTATACGAAGAAAGCGTCTATAATAAAAGAAATGAACCTTTTGCGTGGTCAGCTGACGATGCTTTTTATTTTTACAAACTGGTGTGAAGGCAGAAAGGAGAGAATTCGATGAGTTTGCGCGAGCGGCTGCTGTATGTAGCGGAACATTATAAACAAATGGGTGGAGATGTACTTGTGAAACATGAAATAGAAAATATGCTTACACGCAGGCTTCCGATTTCTCTTTATCGATTGGAGCATATAAATCGAGAAGAAATGCGTATATCGGGACACCATGCTGAAACATTTCCTTACGTGACCCTTGCGAATAAGAATATAGAGAGTGACGTGATGGTCGCGTATTTATTCAGTGAAGACGGTCAGCGCATTTACTTAGTCATGATGAGAGGAGACTCAGAAGAAGGAACCGATCTGAAAGACATTCGGTTTTTCACTCCTGAACATGCCCGCGTATTGAAAGATAATCATATTGTCATTGGTACAAGCATGGAAGCGAAAAACTTTGAGGATAGAGTAGCTCTTTACCTCCCTTACAATATAGCAGACTTACCTAGCAATGATCAGCTTCAAGATGACTTGTATTTACTGCTAAGTATGCATGAACAGTATATAAAAACATACGGAATGAGCAAAGAGATGATGGGAGACAAAGACGCCATCGTCCATATTCATGAGTATATTAGGAAATCTGGATTTACATATGAACGACATGATATAGCCAACGCCTACTTTGCTTTAAAGACCAAACCGTTTATTGTTTTATCAGGAATGAGTGGGACAGGAAAAACAAAGCTTGCTCAGCTCTTAGCAGATAGTATCGGTGCTACGATTGAAAATGGAAGACAAGTGCTCATTCCGGTTCGACCCGATTGGCACGATAGTTCAGATTTATTAGGATATATTGATTTAAGAGGAGATTTTCGCAGAGGATCGTTTCTGTCGATTATGCAGCAAGCCATTCAGCACCCAGCTTACACATATGTTGCCATATTGGATGAAATGAACTTAGCTCGAGTTGAACATTATTTTAGCGATATTTTAAGCGTAATGGAAAGCAGGAGCTGGTCAAAAGGGAAAATCAAAACGGCTCCGTTATTCCCGGGACATAAGATGTTCCGAGATATTTATTTGCCGTCCAATCTTCTCATTATCGGTACAATTAATATGGATGAAACCACTCATGGGTTTAGTCAAAAGTTGTTAGATCGTACCAACACCATTGAGTTAAATAAGATTCAACTAGATTCTTTTGATTTTTTAGATGATAAAGATCCGTCTCAGCACGGCATTCAAAATGTACAAATTCAAAGTCAATATGTTCACTTAAAAGATGCGTATGTTGAACATGCTGAGCTCATTCACGAAGTAACAAATGAACTTCTAACCGTCAACGAGATGCTTATAGAAGTCGATCTACAAATAGGTTACCGCGTACGCGACGAAATATGCTTTTATTTAATTTACGCGGTGAAAAGCGGGATGTTTACATTTGATCAGGCGTTTGATTTTCAGATTTTGCAAAAAGTTTTGCCTCGTATTTCAGGAAGCGATGGGTACACATTTGACTTATTAAAAAACCTTTATTATTACTGTACAAATACACTGTTAGATGATGAATTTGAGACAGCTGTCGTAAATGCAGATGGAATGAGATTTCCTAAAAGCGCACGCAAAATAATGGAGATGATGAGACGTTTTGAAGTATACGGATACACGTCATTTTGGATTAATACCGTACGTTGAAATTGAAACCGACACATGTACGGTGGTTATAAAAGGGAAAAATAAGAAAAGAATAAAATCTGCCGAAGAAGTGATGTTTTTTTCTTGTACGGGAAAAGGAATTACACATGTAAAAGTATTAAAGCCAACAAAAGGCATGATGACTTCAAAACCGCCGCTTGAGCCTTTATTTTTTGAAAATGAAACCTATCAAATTACAGTTGTTTCTAAAAATGAAACAAGCCTGTTTGTTACCCACGATTCAAAAGCAGTTGAACAAAGTTTTCAAACCGTAGGATTTCCCTACATTTTGACGGGAAATATAAGCTTTCAAAATGAAGTAGGGTATTCTACGTTTCATGTTTACAGTGAAAGAGAAAAAGAGCTGTCCTTTACTCTTGAAATTTTCCCATCAAAGATGAGCTACAAGACAGATTATGTACACATGGTTGATGAAGTGAACGGATACATTCATGATTTGGCATACGATATGCTTCGTAAAACATATATTGAAGCGAAATCTGTTTGGTCTAAGCAAGCAACATGGACGGAATTTTATCATGTGCTCTCTCACTATATGAAACCCTTTCTTCATTCTGTGCGTCAGATTGAAAATCAGCCGTTTCAATCGGTAAAAGTTGAACATGAGCTCATGAGAGGCGATCAAATAAAAAAACAAGATAGCCGTGCTATATCTTTTGTCCGAACACACCCTACCTATCTTGCATCTTCAAGCAGGGGGATTAAAATTAATCGAAATATAAAAGTAGTACCCACAAAAGCAATTGGCACCAGGCATGTGTCTACCTATGATAATCTTGAAAATCAAAGTGTTAAATGGATGATGACGCAGCTGTACCATAAGCTAACTGCACTAATTGACAAATTAATAGAAGACAGATATGTAAAAAAAGAGGCGGTGTCGGCTCTAGAAACTAATCATACCGAATTAAAAAGACTGTTAAATAATGTGTTTTGGCAACGGGTGAAGACCCTCCAAGCTTCAACTCTTCCTTCTACACTGCGTACGGCACCCCGCTACCGGGAAGCAAGCAGATACTTTATGTTCTTAACGCGAGGATTGGCTCTTAACGGAGAATTTTACCAGCTTTCATTAAAAGATATTGCAACTCTCTATGAATACTGGACGTATGTTAGTCTTTTAAAGAAGTTGAAAACTTACGGCAAGCCGATAGAGCAAAACATCATGACAACGACAGAAAAAGGGTTGAACGTCAGGATGCAGCCGTCTTATCATCGTTTTCAAGTGGGGAAAGCAGAAGTCACGCTATGGTATCAGAAAGCATATCATCATACTCATACCGTTATTCAAAAGCCTGATTTACTGCTTGAAGTAAAGCAAGGGGAGAAAAAAAGTGTATATCTTTTTGACGCTAAGTATCGCATCAAACCAAATCACGATACGCCCTCTCCTAGAGAAGAAGATATTAATACCATGCATCGTTACCGAGACGCTATTGTAGAAGAAAATGGGATAAAACCGGTACAAACAGCGATTGTGCTGTTTCCAGGGAAAGCAGAGGGCTATAAGCAGCATCATTTTTATAAAAGTATTGAACGTGTTGGAGTCGGTGCGCTGCCTTTTTTGCCGGGAGAAGAAGGGTTAGTAGAAGAATTTATTGAAGCTATTTGTACGGTAGAACCACATTTTTTCAGCGCTGAGTAGGTGAATAGGTAGAAAGTGAACAAGTCTTTTTTTATGGGTTGACATAGTGTTAAGTTTTTTATGTTTTGATGACATTTCGAGATTTTAGTTGTATTTTCCTGTTGAATTTTCTAGAATAGTAGAGAATAAAACCGTATCGAAAAGAAGTCGTATCATGTGCAGAGAACGTATCAGGAGGACAACGAAGTGAAAAAGATTCTACTATTCACGTTAGTAGCGCTATTGGCAACTTTTTTTATTGACAGGGTATACAGCGAACGCAACCAGGCGCAACTTCAGCAAACTGTAATTAATGAAATTAAAAAAACAAATCAAAGTAAAGAAGAAGCTTCCATCCTTGATTTTAATGAATTATGTGATTTTAGATGGGATAAAGTATATGTTTTTGGACCAGAAACGACTCGCAGTGAGGTAAATGAAAAGCTGGGCTTTACGTGGTCTGAAGCAAAAGCAAAAGGTATTGGAAAAGATAAAAAAGATAACTTTATTGTCTTTGTAGAAAATAATCAAGTAACGCAATATTTAAAAATACCGGCGTCATATGGAACTATTGTTCCTAAGACTTCTGTTGCAAATGAAAGCTAACGAATTTCTTCGTTAGCTTTTTTATGCTTTCTTTTTTAAGGATGAAGTTTTTTTCTCTGCTGTTGATTTTGTCGGGTGTAAAGTAGAAGGATCTATGCTCACTTTTAACATTTCCATTAAATGTCGAATATCTCGTTCTTCGCTTTCGCTGCCTTTTGTAACTTCGCCTTGATTTATTTTTTGTTGAATGACGTTTTGTAAGGCGTCTCGGTAGTTGTTTTTGTAAATAGATGGATTAAAAGAAGTAGATAGCTTCTCAATTAATTCCACCGTCACTTGTGTATCACTTTCATTAATGGAAGAAGTACTGGATAAGTTAGGCACATCTGTGACTGAACGAAGTTCTTCTTCAAAATGCATCGTGTGAAGAATAAGAGATCCGCCCACGGAACGAATAATTGCCATTTGCTGCTTGGAATATAAAAATACATCCGCAATACCGACTTTATTCGTTATTTCAAGTGCATTTAATAAAGTATAATAAGCTTTTAGGCTTGTTTCTCCAGGAGAAATATAGTAGGGCTTATCAAAAAACAGGGGATCAATGTCATCTAACGAAACAAAGTGTAACAATTCAACGGCTTTGTTTGCTGCAAAGGGCTCTTTGACACTGTCAATTTCCTGTTGTGAAAGTACAACAAACTGACCGGTCGCAGTTTCGTATCCTTTAACCAGTTCATCGGATTCTACTTCTCGTCCGCACGTTTGGCAATGTTTTTCTTGATGAATAGGTGTATGGCAAACGGAGTGTAGCGTGCGCAGCTTTACATCTTTTTCTTCAATTGCTCCGTGCAGTTTAATAGGGATATCAATTAATCCAAAGCTGATTTTACCTTTCCAAGCAGTATGAAGCATAAACGTTCTCCTTTTACTCTTTTTTTAGTAGTGTACCGTAAAACAAATTAGATATCCCATTGTTTTGAAAAGAAGAATATTCTTAAAAAACTATGTGCTAAATAAACAATTAAATAGTTCCAATAAAGCTGCAGAGACAACATCTGCAGCTTTATTGGAAATCAATAGGGACTATTTGCTGATTAGATTCATTTGTCTCATGTTTAGAAATCGTAATTTCGAGGATTTCGTTACTAAATGTAGCGGTAATTTTTTTATTCATCAATGGAAATGGAAAGTCGATTGTACGTTCAACGCTTTCTTCCATTTGTTCTCTTGCAAGCGTTCCTTGCTTTTCATCATGAAATTCTCTAATGCAGTATTTTTTGGCTGTCAGCTGTAAGTGGGCAGGTTGTATCTGAACGATAATATCCTTAGGGTGATACCCTAATAATTCAGCTTCGACAATAAATGATTGTTCTGTTTCAAATAAATCTATACGAACAGAATCATAATCTAAATAACTCATAAAGGGATTTGAAAGCATGACTTCTAACAACTCTTGAAAGCCTTTTACAAACATTTGGTCTGCTGGCAGACGCTTGTTTTTCATTTCTGCGTTCCTCCATTATTTAAACTGTTTCACTTTACTATCATATGCGCGTTTATGTACTTAGTGAACTCCTGCGCAAAGAATAAGCTTGAAGTACTAGCTGTCTTTTCTACGCATAAAAAAGCAAGCTCTGTAGAGAGCTTGCCGCTGTTTTACATATCATGTCCGCTATTGTGTTTTTGACGAGAATGCTTACGGTTTTTTACTTTATGAGATCCGCTTAGCGGTTCTGGCTGTCCAGAATTGCTTTTTGGCGCATTTCTTCTGATGTCTTTGCTGCTGTTTTTGTTCATAGTTAAAGCCTCCCTTTCATTATTAGGGTAGGATAGTGACAGGGAATTTATCCGATGAAAAATTCCCCTTTCTAAAAATAGGTTTAACAAAAACAGGAAATGGGAACAGAAAAAAAGCGTCATATATAATGACGCCTTCTCGTTAGATTTCATGGAGTTAAACGATTTTGCTTTTCTAACTAGTGATTAGTATATCCAATAAGAGATTGTTTTACTGATTTTTTTTGCGTTTTTTATTATTTTGTTTCTGTTGTTCCGTTAATGGTTCATTTGAAAATTCTTCATTATAACCCGCTCCTTTTTCTTGAGCGCTAGCCGCATTAGCTCCAGGAATGACGTGGTTTGACTTGCGTTTAGCCATGTTGAATCACCTCCGTTTCTAGCATGCGTAAAAATCAATGAAATATGAATTATTAGAAAAATAAAAGGGAGATGGAAAAGGTTATAAGTGAAACTTATGTTAATTAATAACATTCTTTTTATTTACTTATGTATAATATTATATTAAGATAGATGGTGAAGGGAATAGAGGATGGGGTAAGTAAATCCTTTATACATAGAATTTTAAGGGGGTAAAAGCAATGACTAAAAAAGACGTTTTTAACGCTCGTTCGTCATTCGATCTTAATGGCAGCACATATAATTATTACCGCTTACAAGCTTTAGAGGAAGCAGGTTTAGGTAACGTTTCTAAGCTGCCGTATTCAATTAAAGTATTATTAGAATCTGTTCTTCGTCAGGTAGATGGCCGTGTTATTACAAAAGAACACGTCGAAAACCTTGCAAAATGGGGAACAAAAGATATTAAAGATATCGATGTTCCTTTCAAACCATCTCGCGTTATTCTTCAAGATTTCACTGGAGTTCCAGCGGTTGTAGACTTAGCGTCACTTCGTAAAGCAATGGCTGATTTAGGAGGAGATCCTGACAAAATCAATCCAGAAATTCCAGTAGACCTCGTTGTCGACCACTCCGTACAAGTTGATAAAGCAGGTACAGCTGACTCATTACGAATTAATATGGACCTTGAGTTTCAACGTAATACAGAGCGCTATAATTTCTTAAGCTGGGCTCAAAAATCATTTAATAACTATCGTGCAGTTCCACCAGCTACAGGTATCGTGCACCAAGTAAATTTAGAATATTTAGCAAACGTTGTTCATGCTGTTGAAGAAGATGGTGAATTTGTAGCTTTCCCTGATTCTCTAGTAGGTACTGACTCTCATACAACGATGATTAATGGTATCGGTGTTTTAGGATGGGGTGTTGGCGGTATTGAAGCGGAAGCAGGTATGCTTGGTCAACCTTCTTATTTCCCAGTTCCTGAAGTAATCGGTGTTAAACTTGTGGGTGAATTACCAAACGGCACTACAGCTACAGACTTAGCGTTAAAAGTTACGCAAGTGCTTCGTCAAAAAGGAGTAGTCGGAAAATTCGTGGAATTCTTCGGTCCTGGCGTAGCAGAACTTCCATTAGCTGACCGTGCAACAATCGCTAATATGGCTCCTGAATACGGTGCAACATGTGGATTCTTCCCAGTTGACGCAGAAGCATTAGCATATATGCGTTTAACAGGAAGAGATGAAAAAGACATTCAGGTTGTCGAACAATATACAAAAGCAAATGGTTTATTCTTCACACCAGAAAATGAAGATCCAATTTTCACTGACGTTGTTGAGATTAACCTTGCTGAGATTGAAGCAAATCTTTCTGGTCCAAAGCGTCCGCAAGATTTAATTCCACTTTCTCAAATGCAAACAGAATTCAAGAAGGCTTTAACAGCTCCTGTTAGCAACCAAAGCTTCGGACTTGATGCTAAAGACGTAGATAAAGAAATTACGTTTAAGCTTGCAGACGGTTCAGAAACAACAATGAAAACAGGTGCCATTGCCATTGCGGCTATCACAAGCTGTACGAACACATCAAATCCTTACGTATTAGTAGCAGCTGGTTTAGTTGCCAAAAAAGCAGTAGAAAAAGGATTGGATGTTCCAGCTTACGTGAAAACGTCATTAGCACCAGGTTCAAAAGTAGTAACGGCTTACCTGCAAAATTCAGGGCTGCTTCCATACTTAGATAAAATCGGCTTTAACATCGTAGGTTACGGCTGTACGACTTGTATCGGAAACTCTGGTCCATTAGAAGCTGAAATTGAAGAAGCGATTGCAGACAACGACTTGCTTGTAACGTCTGTTCTTTCAGGAAACCGTAACTTTGAAGGACGTATTCATCAATTAGTAAAAGGTAACTACCTTGCTTCTCCGCCGCTTGTTGTAGCATATGCACTGGCTGGAACGGTAGATGTAGATTTACAAAAAGATCCAATCGGTATTGATACAGACGGCAATGAAGTATTCTTTAGCGACATCTGGCCTTCTCAAGATGAAATTAAAGAAGTTGTTAGCCGTACGGTAACGCCTGAATTATTCCGTAACGAGTATGAGCGCGTATTCGATGATAACGAGCGCTGGAATGAAATTAAAACAAGCGAAGATGCTCTTTATACGTGGGAGAATGATTCAACGTACATTCAAAACCCACCTTTCTTTGAAGGGTTATCAGAAGAGCCAGGTGAAGTAGAACCGTTAAATGATCTTCGCGTAGTAGCGAAATTTGGTGACTCAGTGACAACGGATCACATTTCACCAGCGGGTTCAATTGCAAAAACATCACCTGCAGGTCTTTACCTTCAAGAAAACGGTGTAGAACCAAAAGACTTTAACTCATATGGTTCTCGTCGTGGTAACCATGAAGTGATGATGCGCGGTACATTTGCAAACATTCGCATTAAAAACCAAGTAGCTCCTGGTACAGAAGGCGGCTGGACAACACACTGGCCAACAAATGACGTAATGAGCATTTATGATGCTTGTATGAAATACAAAGAGCAAGGTACAGGTCTTGTTGTACTTGCAGGTAAAGATTACGGCATGGGAAGTTCTCGTGACTGGGCAGCAAAAGGCACAAACCTTTTAGGTATTAAAACAGTCATCGCTGAAAGCTTTGAGCGTATTCACCGTTCAAACCTAGTATTAATGGGTGTTTTACCTCTTCAATTTAAAGATGGTGAAAGCGCGGATACATTAGGTTTAACTGGAAAAGAAACAATTGCAGTAGCAGTTGATGAAACAGTAAAACCACGTGATCTTGTAAAAGTAACAGCAACTGATGAAGCTGGAAACAAAAAAGAATTTGAAGTGCTGGTTCGTTTCGATAGTGAAGTTGAAATTGATTACTATCGTCACGGTGGTATCCTTCAAATGGTGCTTCGTGATAAATTACAGTCTAAAACACATGCGTAAGTTATAAAGAAAAAGAGCGGTTCTCGTGAGCCGCTCTTTTTTTATGCAAACGCACCGTTTTCGACAAAAAGTGAGAGGGAAATATGCTATATTATAAAAGAAAATGCCCTATAAAAGGATTATTTTAGTAGATATTGCACATATCTATTAATACATAGATTATCACTTTTTAGAAGAAATAAAGGAGCCGATCATATGGTTAAAAAAATAATTGCGGTCTTGCTTCTAGTAGGCTTTCTTAGCTACGCACTTTGGCAAGGGCTTTCTCCAAATGAAGCATCCGATAATTCTAACTTAAGCGAATACAAGGATTTAAATATCAAAAAAGACGATAGTGCTCGTCAGGCTTCGGGTCAAGCTTATGGGTTGGAACCAAAAGATACAGCGCCTCCGTTTACACTGTCAGATACGAGCGGGAAATCCGTTCAATTATCGGACTTTAAAGGAAAAAAAGTCATTTTAAACTTTTGGGCAACATGGTGTCCGCCGTGTCAAAAAGAAATGCCCGATATGCAAGCGTTTTATGCGAAAAATGGAAACGATGTACAGCTGCTTGCGGTTAATTTAACTTCGTCAGAAGGCAGTAAACAGGCAGTATCTAAGTTTCTTAAAGAAAAACAGTTTACGTTTCGTGTATTATTGGACGACCAAGATAGTGTAGGAAGTAAAAAATATCGGGTTTCCACCATTCCGACATCTTACTTTATAGATGAAGAAGGGAAAATTGTTCAACGAGTGAATGGTCCAATGACGCTTAAACAAATGGAAACCTTTGCTCAACAAGCAGCGAATTAACTTCGCTGCTTGTTTTATTAAAAATGAAACTTATTTACTTTACCATCGTATACATAGATAAGTCAGTAAACATGTCAAACTTTCTTACAACTTTTCAAAAAGTATGTTTACTTATCTGACAAATTGGTTACAATATAGATAGTTATATGATATCAGTTTCTTTAGATTTTTCAGATTTTTCATAAAAATTACATAAAGTAGGTGTTGGAATCATGAGAAAATTACGCAAACGTTCATTTGAAGAGTTAGTGCAAGAAAATAAAACGCAACTGTTAAAAGATCAGTCAGAAATTGAACGCATTGAAATGGAAATTGAAAAGCGGTTAGAAGATCGTATGCTTGAAAGAGCTGAATAATTTCAAAGTAAGTTGGTTAGAGTAACGGTGAGGAGGGGATAAGCATGGGAAATCCTAAAAAACAAAGCAAATCTTTTGTTCCGAATCACATCGGCACTCAACCGAGAGAAGCTGGTGGAAATAACGGAAAACAAATGCAAGATACATCCGGCAAGCATCCTCAAGTTATTCAAACCAAAGGTGAATGAATAAAAAGTCGCTGAATTCAGCGACTTTTTATTATTTGAATTCTACTGTGAATAAATAAACGTAAGGATTGCTCGAAATAAGCTCTTTAACAACTTCTCCATCGTCGGTTGAAAGCGGAGCAACTCGTATGCCACTGCCATCGTCACCAAATAAAGCAGCAACTGGATATGTTTTATTCATTTTTACCGTTTGTTTTTTCTCTAATCCAGTAAAGGAATAGCCGTTCATTTTTTTTTGCTTTTCCGCTTCTATTCCTAGGTTTGTATCGTTGCTGCCTACATTAAACATAACTTTATGAGTATCATCATCGATTTTATATGTAATAGCAAACATGTCAAATTCTTTTGAAACAGTCAATCCTCCTGAAAATAAAGGCTCTTTTGCTTTTCCCTTTTCGTAATAAGTAGCTTTTACATAAGCTTCTTTTGCGTGATTAGGAGCTTTCACATCGTATGCAATGATATTGCTTTTGTAGTCTAGGTTTGTCACAGCTAACATTTTTTCTTCATATTTTGAGTAATGATGAGGCTTCATAAAGGCACTTGCTGTCAACTTTGATGCCAATGAGGTTTGCGACATAAAAAATACGGCAAGCACTGCAATAAAAATGACGCTTAGTAATATTATCATTCGTTTGGTCATAGCGATTCCCCCTTTGTATGTATATATTACCATATTATGTATGTTTTATATATACATTTTAACTTAATTATAATTATATTATGTAAACTAAAATCATTTTTTTCCACTTATAGAGATGAACAAATCCGGCATACTACAATTGTAACAAAGTTATTTTGAGGAGGAAGATACAATGGCATGGAATAAATCGAATCCAGACGATCGCAGTGATAACGTTGAAAAATTACAAACAATGGTCCAAAATACAATGAAAAACATTGAAGAAGCAGAAGAAGCAGCTGCATGCAGCACTGAAGAAGAACGTCAGCGCATTCAGCAAAAAAATCACAATCGTGAAGTAAGTATCGAAGCAATGCGCAGCGAAATAAAAGATGAGTCAGAAGCTCGTCAAAATGGTTACGAAGGTACGATTTAATAAATAAAACAACGACAATAAGCAGCTAAAAATAAACGGTTTTAGCTGCTTTCTTTCTATATTTTTTTAGTAAGGTCAATACTAATACAAACTAGCGAAGAGGCTTATGTAGGTGAAAAAGCACGTAAAAAAGAAAGTAGTAAGGATTTTGGTCAATTTACTTGTTGTCTTGATTATTGTGGGCTCTTATCACACGCATAAGCCCTTGCCTAAAGGAGTTTCATACGAAAGTAAGCCCCACAAAGTAGAAGATGTATTTCTTTTATCAGACCTAACGTATCAAGACCAGCAGACGTCTGTTTCTGAACAACATATTTTTCAAGCAGTTACAAATGCGATTGATGACGCAAAAGCTTTTATTATTATGGATATGTTTCTATTTAACGGCTACTATAACCAAGGCGAAACGTTTCCTCACCTTAGTGATACGCTTGCAAGTAAGCTGATTGAAAAGAAACGAAAACATCCTACTATCGAAATCGTCTTTATTACAGATGAAATCAATACAACCTACGGCTCACATGATTCAAAGTGGTTAGATTCACTGCGGCTAAACGGAATCAAAGTGGTGCAAACCAATTTATCTAAGCTCAGAGACTCCATTCCACTGTATTCTTCAGTGTGGAGAACGTTTGTTCAGTGGTTTGGTGAAAAAGGAATCGGATGGATCACCAATCCTTTTGGAAATAATGCGCCTAAGACGACGGCTCGTGCTTATTTTAAGTTATTAAATGTAAAAGCGAATCATAGAAAAGTAGTAGCAACGGATCAAAGCGTTATTATCTCCTCTGCCAATCCTCATGATGCAAGTTTTTATAATTCTAACATGGCCTTTGAAGTAAAAGGGAATATCATTAGAGATGTGGTGAAAAGTGAACAAGCGGTGTCAGATTTTTCTTATGGAGGAAAGTTACCTCGGTATAAGAAGAAAGAAAAAGAAAAGGGAGACCTCTATGTTCAGCTGTTAACAGAAGGCAAAATCTATAAGCACATATTACATGATTTACGTCATGCTAAAAAAGGCGACGATGTATGGCTCGGCATGTTTTATCTTGGAGATCGAGACGTAATAAAGGCGCTTTTGAAAGCTTCTAAACAAGGCGCAAACGTACGATTAATTTTAGATCCTAATGAAAATGCGTTTGGAAGAAAGAAGTTCGGACTGCCTAACCGTCCAGTCGCAGCAGAACTTGTGAAAAAATCTAAAGGAAATATTAAAGTTCGCTGGTATCATACGGGAAAAGAGCAGTATCATCCTAAAACTTTATTTATTCGGAACAAAAGAAAGGCAACGATTATTGCAGGGGCAGCAAATTTCACAAAAAGAAATTTGGCTGACTTGAACTTAGAAACGGATATTAAAGTATCAGGCCCTTCTAACAAAAAGGTTATGACCGAACTAAACGCTTATTTTGACCGCTTATGGACAAATAAAGAATACACATATACACTTCCTTATAAAAGGTATGAAAATAAGATGACGCGGCTGGAAATGCTGATATATCGCATTCAAAATGCGCTTAGTCTTACAACATATTGAGTAATAACCAAACTAGTAGGAGTATATTCTCCTTATATGGTAAGATAAAACAGGAACAGTGCAAGAGGAGGTAAAATCATGCTAGTATCGAAGAAAGAAATCGAAGTGCGCTATGCAGAAACTGATCAGATGGGCGTTGTGTATCATGCTAACTATTTAGTATGGATGGAAATAGGTCGAACGCAGTTTATTAGTGATTTAGGTTTTAGCTATGCACAAATGGAAAGAGACGGTGTGCTGTCGCCAGTTATTGATATACAGGCTTCATATAAAAAGCCGCTTCATTATGGCGAGACAGCTGTAGTACATACTTGGGTTGAGAGCTATGACGGGCTACGCGTTGTGTACGGCTACGAAATTTTTAATTCAAATGAAGAACTTGCGTTAACAGGAACATCGTCACACGTATGTGTGAAAAAAGAAAACTTTAAGCCTATTTCAATTCGCCGTAATTATCCGGAATGGCATAAAGCCTATGAAAATGCCAAAAAGCAGGGTTAAGCGTAAGAAAAAAAGCATCGATAAATCGATGCTTTTTTTCTTACGCTTCGTAATGAAAGTCAGGTTCTTTTGTTTCTTCGTTATAATTTACGGTCAAATCATGACCATCAAAGTACCAAAGGTCTTCATCTTCTACGAAGAATGTTAAACCGTCAACTTTTGTTTCAACGCCAACGTTTTTAGGAGAATCTGTGTTTACACCTAAAGAAAAACCTTTTTGAACGTTACTGCATCCGCCGTAGCGAACAAAAAAGCGAATTGTTTCGTTTCCTTCTAGCATCATTTCGTCTTTGTACCACGTAGCAGCTGCTTCTGTTACTGTTAATTTCATTAATTATGCTCCTTCCAATACTGCGGATACATTTATTATAGTAGAAAGGTAGATAAATTACCAATATATACGAATCCAGCTAGGAAGGAATGAGATAAAATAAAACGATTTAATATAGAGGTGAAGGCTTCATTTCTATATTAAATCGTTTCATTCTTTCATTTGAAATCATATTGTTTTCCAATGGTCTCCCAGCAGTGAACGCAGTAGCGGCTTCCTTCTAGCTGTGAATCCATTTTCTTATTTCGTTTGCAAATGGGGCATTTTTTCTTCACATCATTCACCTCCTTATTTTAGTATCAGTATAACTAATAAATAAGAAATATATTCGCTTACAAGGTGGTTATAAAAAAAGAAATAAGAGGAAGATCCTCTTATTTCTTTTTACCTGACAAAAATGTGACTTTCGGTTCTGTTTTGTTAAGAATTCGGGTAATGTTTGCGCGGTGTCTGTAAATGACAAAGGCTACAATTAAACCAATAATCATAATAAGCATGTAGTCTTGCTTAAATAGCGTGTAGATAAAGGTTAATACCCCGGTAACCATTGATGACAGTGATACATACTTCGTTATGTATAAGCAGATAAAAAAACATAATAGTACGAAAGCAAATAAAAGAGGTTCATAACATAAAATCACTCCGGCGGACGTGGCAACAGCTTTCCCGCCTTTAAATTTCGCGAAAACAGGAAAAATATGACCAATGACAGCAAATAAACCAATGAAGAGAATGCTTTGATTCGTATCAAATAAAAGCGGTAAAGAAGCTGCTAGGGTTCCTTTTAGAATGTCTCCCAGCGTAACAATAATTCCGGCTTTTACACCCAATGTACGAAAGGAGTTGGTGCCGCCTAAATTGCCGCTTCCATGCTCTCGTATATCGATGCCGTATCCTAGTTTTCCAACAACTAGTCCAAAAGGAATAGAGCCCAAGATATAGGCAAGAATAGGTAATAAATAATTCATGTTTGAAAGCTCCTTTATTTCTATATCGTTTCTATTTTACCATGAGATACTTAAAAAAACATAGCTAGTTTTGGGTGAGAGACAATTATTTTAAAAAAAGAAGACGTTTACAAAAATAGAGAAAACGGGTACTATATGCAGGAAATCAACTGTAAATCACGAATGTTGTTCAGTACATATTATATAGCTAAGAGAGGTAATAGACATGTCCATTAAAATTCCTTCCCGCCAAGAGCTTGGTAAAATATTAAAGAGAAGCAAGCGCATTGCTGTAGTAGGTTTATCAGATAACCCTCATCGAACGTCTTATATGGTTTCAGAAGCCATGCAGCAGCAAGGCTACGAGATTATTCCAGTGAACCCGACAATTAACTCAGCGCTCGGCGTAAAAGCCGTATCTTCATTAAAAGAAATTGAAGGGCATATTGATATCGTTAATGTATTTCGTCGCTCTGAGCATTTGCTTGAAGTTGCAGAAGAGTTTTTAGAAGTAGACGCAGACGTATTTTGGGCACAATCTGGTTTAATTAATGAAGAAGCATATGACCTGCTCGCTAAAAAAGGGTATACTGTAGTTATGGATCGTTGTATAAAAGTTGAGCATGCTTTAACAAAGTAAGATCTATAAGCAGAACAACCAACCCATGCACACTGCTTGCATGGGTTTCACCATGCGTTGAAATAGTAAGAGCGTTTCCGCTACAATAGACGTTAGACAGCTAGCTTTATAATGCTTATAATCCATGAATACACAAGATATTGCTTTTATAATACGGAAATTTGTGCTAAAATCTTGTAAGTACGCAAAAATAGAAACATACGTTCTGTTTATGCGAACACTATAAAATTAAAAGATAGGATACATGATCATTTATTCTTAGACACGAAGCGCAAACGTTTGTGTTTCATACATAATGTAGTAATGTTCGTTGTAATGAAAGGGGTAGTATGAATGGCTCGGAAACAACAATTTAATTATAATGAAGATGCAATTCAAGTACTAGAAGGATTAGATGCCGTTCGTAAACGTCCTGGTATGTATATTGGAAGTACGGATACACGAGGTCTGCATCATTTAGTATATGAAATCGTCGACAACTCTGTCGATGAAGCTCTAGCAGGCTACGGAGAAGAAATTATTGTAACCATTCACAAAGATAATTCAATTTCTGTACAAGATAAAGGTCGAGGTATGCCAACGGGCATGCATAAACTAGGAAAACCAACGCCTGAAGTTATTTTAACCATCTTGCATGCAGGAGGTAAATTCGGACAGGGTGGATATAAAACAAGCGGAGGCTTACATGGAGTAGGTGCATCTGTTGTAAATGCGCTGTCTGAATGGTTGACTGTAACCATTCATAGAGATGGATTTATTTATGAACAGCGTTTTGAAAATGGAGGAAAGCCGGTTACGACGCTAGAAAAAATAGGGAAAACGAAAAAAACAGGAACAACGATTCATTTCAAACCGGATGCTACGATCTTTTCAACAACTGTGTATAATTATGACACGCTTTGTGAACGGCTCCGCGAATCGGCTTTTCTGTTAAAAGGATTCAAAATAGAGTTAATCGATAAAAGACATGATCGTCACGATACCTTTCATTATGAAACAGGTATTCAAGCCTTCGTTTCATATTTAAATGAAGAAAAAGATTCACTTCATCCAGTCGTCTTTTTTGAAGGGATTCACCATAATATTGAAGTTGAATTTGCCTTTCAATTTAATGATGGTTATTCTGAAACCATTTTATCATTCGTTAATAATGTTCGTACCAAGGATGGTGGAACGCATGAGTCCGGTGCAAAAAGCGCTATGACGCGTGCATTTAATGAATACGCCCGTAAAGTAAGCCTGCTAAAAGAAAAAGACAAAAACTTAGAAGGAACGGATATACGAGAAGGCTTAGGAGCCATCGTTTCTGTAAGGATACCTGAAGAGTTGCTTCAGTTTGAAGGACAAACAAAAGGAAAGTTAGGTACAAGCGAAGCTCGTTCGTCTGTAGATGCAGTTATTTCTGAAAAACTTGCCTATTTCTTAGAAGAAAACCCGGACGTAAGCTCTCTTCTTGTAAAAAAAGCAATCAAAGCTGCTCAAGCGCGTGAAGCAGCACGAAAGGCGAGAGAAGACGCAAGAAACGGGAAGAAACGAAAGCGTCAAGAAACCGTTCTAAGCGGAAAGTTAACGCCTGCGCAATCAAGAAATCCTCAGCGAAACGAACTGTACTTAGTCGAAGGGGATTCCGCCGGAGGTTCAGCAAAACAAGGAAGGGATCGCCGCTTTCAAGCTGTGCTGCCACTGCGAGGGAAGGTTATCAATACCGAAAAAGCCAAGCTTCAAGATATTTTTAAAAACGAAGAAATTAGTACGATCATCCACGCGATAGGCGGAGGAGTAGGAGCAGATTTTGCAATTGATGATATTAACTACGATAAAATAGTCATCATGACCGATGCGGATACGGATGGCGCTCATATTCAAGTGCTTCTGCTAACGTTTTTCTACCGCTATATGAAACCGCTTGTGGAAGCAGGAAAAGTATTTATTGCTCTTCCACCGCTTTATAAAGTAAGTAAAGGGTCAGGTAAAAAAGAAGTGGTTGAATATTCATGGAGTGACGAAGAATTGCAAGGTGCTATCGATAAGGTAGGAAGAGGGTATATGATTCAACGCTATAAAGGTCTCGGTGAAATGAACGCAGATCAGCTGTGGGAAACAACAATGAACCCAGAGACGCGTACGCTGATTCGTGTCCGTATTGATGATGCTGCTCGCGCTGATCGTCGTGTGACCACTTTGATGGGCGATAAAGTAGAACCTCGCAGAAAATGGATTGAAAGCAACGTAGCGTTTGGATTAGAAGAAGATCCAAATATTTTAGATAATGAAAATGTATTAACGGTCGCAGAGGAGGACGTACAATGACACAAACAGAACGCTTTTTAGATTTACCTCTTGAGGATGTACTAGGCGACCGTTTTGGTCGATACAGTAAATATATTATTCAAGAGCGTGCACTGCCGGATGCAAGAGACGGGTTAAAACCCGTTCAGCGCCGTATTTTATATGCAATGCACGTAGATGGAAATACAGCAGAAAAAGGCTTTCGCAAGTCAGCCAAAACTGTAGGGAACGTAATTGGTAACTATCACCCTCATGGTGATTCATCTGTATATGAGGCCATGGTTCGAATGAGTCAAGAATGGAAAGTTAGAAATGTATTAATCGAAATGCATGGAAACAACGGAAGTATTGATGGAGATCCCCCAGCAGCAATGCGTTATACAGAAGCTCGCCTTTCATCGATTGCTGCAGAACTTCTACGAGATATTGACAAACAAACGGTTGAGTTTGTGTCTAACTTCGATGATACAAGCAGCGAACCAACTGTGTTACCGGCTATGTTTCCTAACTTGCTAGTAAATGGATCCACGGGTATTTCAGCTGGTTATGCTACAGAACTTCCTCCTCATCATTTAGGTGAAGTAATTGACGCAACGATCATGCGAATTGATAAACCAACGTGTACAATTGAAGAGTTGATGACGGCTATTCAAGGTCCTGATTTTCCTACGGGAGGAATCATTCAAGGGGTAGACGGGATTAAGAAAGCCTACGAGACAGGTAAAGGAAAAATTATTATTCGCGGAAAAACGGAAGTGGAGTCCATTCGCGGCGGAAAACAGCAAATTGTTATTACGGAAATTCCGTTTGAAGTAAACAAAGCCAACCTTGTTAAGAAAATGGATGAGCTTCGTTTAGATAAAAAAGTGGAAGGCATTGCTGAAGTTCGCGATGAAACGGATCGTACCGGTCTGCGCATCGTAGTAGAATTAAAAAAAGATGCAAATGCTCAAGGAGTACTTCACTATCTCTATAAAAATACGGATCTGCAAGTACCTTATAATTTTAACATGGTTGCTATTGCTAAAAAGCGACCAAAGCTTATGAGTTTGGCTAATATTCTTGATGCTTATATTGATCATCAAAGAGAAGTGGTAACAAATCGTTCTAAATATGAACTGCAAAAAGCACGTGAACGTGAACATATTGTAGCGGGATTGATTAAGGCCCTGTCGATTTTAGATGAAGTTATTGCGACGATTAGAGCTTCTAAAGATAAGCGCGACGCTAAAAATAATTTAATTGCCAAATATGAATTTACAGAACCTCAAGCAGAGGCGATTGTATCGCTTCAATTATACCGTTTGACAAACACGGATATCACAGCTCTACAAGCGGAAGCCGAAGAGCTAGGTGCTAAAATTAACGAGTTAGAAGAAATCTTACATAGCGAGAAAAAACTTTTTAATGTAATCAAAAAAGAATTACGCCGTGTAAAGAAGCAATATAGTACAGAACGCCGCTCAAAAATTGAAGCGGAAATCGAAGAAATTAAGATTAATCTAGAAGTGATGGTTCCATCTGAAGAAGTGATGGTGACAGTCACAAAAGACGGATACGTAAAACGAACAAGCCTTCGTTCTTACGCCGCGTCTAACGGGCAAGACTTCGGTATGAAAGATACGGACCGAATTTTAGCGAAGTATGAAATTAATACAACCGAAACGCTACTCATCTTCACAAACAAAGGGAATTATTTATATATGCCAGTGCACGAACTTCCTGATATCAGGTGGAAAGACATGGGGCAGCATATCATGAACATTGTTCCAATTGATAAAGAAGAGCAAATTGTACGGGCGATACCGGTGAAAGAATTTAAAGAAAATCAGTATCTGCTTTTCTTTACGAAAAATGGTATGGTCAAAAAATCAGAATTACTTCAATATAAAGCACAGCGCTACTCCAAAGCTCTTGTCGCCGTTAATTTAAAAGGCGATGATGAAGTAATCGATGTATATCAAACGGATGGTAAAAAACAAGTGTTTATTGCCACTCGTTCTGGCTACGGACTGCGTTTCCGGGAAGAAGAAATCAATATTGTAGGAACTCGCGCTTCTGGTGTGAAAGGAATTAACTTAAAAGACGATGATTATGTTGTAAGCGGCGTTATCTTCGATGAAGATGAAGCTCTATCAACTGAATTATTTATCGCCACGCAGCGAGGAGCTGTGAAAAAGACAAAAATTACTGAGTTTGAAGAATCAGCACGAGCAAAACGAGGGCTAGTGATGGTCCGAGAACTAAAAGCTAATCCGCATCAAATTGCAAAAGTAAAAGCAATCTCTAAAGAACATTACATGATAGTGGAATCATCTAAAGGTCAAATCGAGCAGGTTGATCCGTCTACAATGCGAGCTAGTGACCGATACAGCAACGGTTCATTCGTATTGGACCAAAGCGAAGCTGGCAATTTAGTTGATGTGTGGCTGGAAGAAAAATAACAAAAAAAGCAGTAAAGTTTTTAAAGCTTTACTGCTTTTTTTACTTTATATTTTTAAATTAAACTATGTTCTAAATAAACAATATAAAAGAATTACTCTACTCCTCATCCCAAATAAACATTATACACATCCTACACAGGCCTATAAGAAACTTTTGAATGTTCCAATTGTCCTAAACATATATATATAAGAACAACTAGGAGGTGTTATACATGAACTATTTTATTCACGTAACTCCTAAGACTAAACTTTTTGTTCGGGATATCGGAAAAGGGGAACCCGTTCTTTTCCTTCACGGGTGGCCTGTTAACGCTAAAATGTACGAATACCAATTTACAACATTGCCGGCCCGAGGTATTCGATGTATCGCTCCTGATCTTCGAGGATTCGGAAAATCAGATGCGCCTTTCACCGGCTATTCTTATAATCAATTAGCGGATGATGTTCGCATGTTAGTAGAAAGATTGGAGCTTAAAAATTATACGCTCGTAGGCTTTTCTATGGGGGGAGCCATTGCCATTCGATATATGAGCAGACATTTAGGATATGGCGTGAAGAAGTTAATTTTATTAGGAGCAGCGGCTCCTAGTTTTATTCAAAAAACTGATTTTCCATATGGACTTCCTTCTGAAGAAGTAAATACAATTATTCAAAATACGTATAGAGATCGTCCTAACATGCTTGAAGAGTTTGGGAAAAAGTTTTTTAATCAGCCAACCAGTTCAGCTTTTAGAGGGTGGTTTCAAGATTTAGGTTTAGAGGCATCCGGTCATGGAACGATTAAAACTGCGGTGTCTTTACGAGACGAAGACTTACGGGAAGATTTAAGTCAAATTTTCGCCGAGACATATATATTACACGGAAAAAAAGATCAAATTTGTCCATTTGATCTTGCAAAAGTTATGAATCGTCATATTTCATTTTCTACACTTCTTCCATTTGAAAATAGTGGACACGGCCTTTTTTATGATGAACGTGAGAAAGTAAATGACACTCTTATTGAACTCATTGCTAAAAGCTCAGCCTATAAGTAAGGATATACACTTAAAACCGAACTGGCAGCCAAATAAAAAAAGTAAAAACCCGGCACCTAACGTAATGAAACGAAGAAGCTTAGGTGTGATAAATTTTCTTGTGAAATGAATGCTGCAGGCAATATTTAAATTCCAAAGAAGGATGCCAAAGATAATAAAGAAACTGTGAAAAAAGACAGATAGCCACGTTTGACTGTGGAGGCTTTCGCTTAAGCTTGACCCAAATACACCAAACCAAAACACAATATTTAAAGGGTTCATAAGAGCAATGAAGAAGCCTGAAAAAAACGATTTATCTCCTTTAATAGAGGGTTTATTTACATCGACTGAAAAGGAACGAGAGACAGCTTGTTTCATACTTTGAAAGCCAACAAATGTGAGCATGACAAAACCAGTTGCATACAGGGAAACAGTAACAGCCTGCATCTGAACAAAAGGCGTTAACCCTATTAAAATGAGGAGCATAAATAAAATGTCGGCCGTCATGCCTCCTAAACCAACTAGCCAAGAAGCCCAAAAACCTTTTGTCAGCCCTTTTTTAATCATCTCTATATTAATTGGACCTACCGGTGCTGCGAGACTAATACCTAGAATTATTTGTTTTATAGCAATCAAAAACCATTCCACAAACACAGCCTCCTTTCTAACTTGTCCAATAGTAGCTTATATATATATAGATTAGAGTTTTATAATTTAGAAGCGACATTTAGTTAAAAATGCTCATAAACTTTCTTTTCTTTAATACACATGTAACGTTGAGTTCCATAAGGAGGGTTTTAATGGCATCAAAAATACTTTTTCGAGCCAATGAGATTTTAGAGTCAACGCATGTCCCGTTTTGGGGAAAAGATGCTTTTCAATATTTCCAAAGCGATATATTATCAGAAGAAAATCCATTTCCTTGTATATTAGGGGTAGAAGGCTTTAAAAAAGATTTACTGCGGTTTTCATTTGTGACTACTCCTTATAACTACCAAGATATTAGGAATGCAGCGTCGGCACTTAGAGAATACATAGATACTTTTAAAACCATAGGTCGCTATACATCCTTTGTGTTATTCTTTAAGCCTGAACATAAAGAACGCTCAATGGAAGAGTACGAAACGATGTTTTGGGATACGCTGACGTTTCTTCATCAAATTGATCAAAAGAAATGGCCGCAAGACATTCCAAAAGATCCAAAAGATCCATTGTGGGAATTTTGCTTTCACGGAGAACCTACTTTTGTCGTCTGTAATACGCCTGCTCATTCTTTACGTAAAAGCCGTAAGAGCAGAGGATTTATGATTACATTTCAGCCTCGATGGGTGTTTGAAGGAATGACAGGAGATTCAAAAATAGGGAAGCACGTACAAAAGGTCGTCCGTGATCGGTTGGAAACATATGATGACGTATCAGCTCATCCTGAATTAGGATGGTATGGACAGCAGGAAAACCGAGAGTGGAAGCAATATTTTTTGCGCGATGATAACAACTATACTACCGGACAGTGTCCGTTTAAATTAAAAAGGAGTGAGCAGCATGGACGTAAAAAAAGCCTCTATTAAAAAAGGAGTTGGCGGAAAGTTTGAAGAAGTAATTAAAGAACTGCTTCCGGCGTATACTGGATACGTTGAAGTACAGCACGATATTGCTTTTCAAACGCACCCATCTCATACCCATCCAACTGATGAAATTCTTCATATACTTGAAGGATCTATTTACTTTACAGTTGAACATGATACGGTTCTATGTCAGGCAGGAGATCGGATACATTTACCGAAACAAACGGTTCATTCGTCAAAAGCCGGATCTGATGGGTGCACATACGTTATTTCCATTTTAAAATAAAGATGAAAGAAGATGATGCTTATGTTACGTTCCCGGCCAGTGCTGCTGCTTATTGATGTACAAGAAGGATTTTATTCACCACAGTGGGGGGAAAGAAACAATCTAGATGCAGAAAAACATATGCTGACACTACTGCAAGCATGGAGGCGCCAAGATTATCCTGTCATTCACGTACAGCATGCATCAGAAAATCCAGATTCTCCTTTACACCCAAGTTCAAAGGGGTTTCAGTTCAAAGAAGGGTTTGGTCCACAAGAAGACGAATACTTAATTCGCAAACACGTGAACAGCTGCTTCATTGGAACAGAGCTAGACAGTTATTTAAAAGCAAATGGCTATGATACGCTTATCTTAATAGGACTAACTACTAATCACTGCGTCTCTACGACTGCCCGCATGGCTGGAAATCTAGGGTACAGGACGTACGTTGTAAACGATGCAACAGCTTGCTTTGATTGTATGTCCTACGATGGAAAAACAAGGCTTCCTGCAGAAGATGTACATACATTCGCACTGTCTTCTTTGCATGAGGAGTTTGCGACGGTCGTTTCTACAAAAGAGACACTTCAAGTTCTTCAAACCTTTCAATATGCTCAAAATCACAACTGATGTGCATGCGCACATCGGTTTTTTATGTAGATTATGTTTATTAAAAGAAGTAAAATAAAGATAATTCTATACTATAAGGAGTTTGTACATATGATCATTCGTTATGCTAAAGAAGAAGATTTACCTATGCTTGTTGAAATTTATAACCAGTCTGTTCAAACAAGTGCTGCTACTTTTGACTTAACGCCTGTAACGGTAGAGCAAAGAAGGAGCTGGTTTAATAATCATATTAGCAATGAACTTTTTCCGCTTATTGTCGCAGAAAAAGATGGGGTAGTAGCGGGCTATGCTTCGCTTTCTTCTTATCGAGATAAAGAGGCGTACATTCAAACGGTAGAGCTATCGATTTATATTGATAAAAACCAGCAGGGACATGGCATTGGAAAAAAGCTTATGAAGCGAATTTTGGAATTAGCTAAAGAACTCAACCATCACGTTGTCATTTCAGGGATTACAAAAGGGAATGATATCAGTATCAAAATGCATGAGCAATTTAATTTTACATTTTGCGGAGAATTTAAAGAAGTAGGCTGGAAATTCGATCAGTGGCAAGATGTTCTTTTTTATCAGCTTATTTTATAAGATGTATGACACCTTTACACATTGCAACGTTTTAGTTTCATGTGTAAAGGTTATTAAAATAATAAGTCGTTTTATTATTTTAATACGAAAGGTGTTAGCTATCATGAATACACATGTTCAATATCAGCATCTAAGAGCTATTCCAAAAAAATGGTCCAAAAAAGAACTGCATATCCAGCTGAATAGAATCAAACACAACTCTGAACTATCTACTATAGCAGCAGATCCGCTTTTTCATCTGTTAGAATGTACTCATTCGGGCCTTCAAACTAAACAAGAAATCATAGACTACATCCAAAGCATTCCAACTCATCAACTTCCATCTTTTGTAACCCATTTAAGCAGGTTAATTCAGCATATTTATTATATAGAAGCTGCTGATTACTGTAGTCGCCCCCTCAAAGGTTATATGCTTGTTATGAAAAATCAGCCCGCCTATATATCTCTTCATTTTGCTGATCAGGTCACATAAAAAAGCTCTCTATTCAAAAGAATAGAGAGCTTTTTTTATTCGTATTTTTTTACTGTTACTTGGCATTCTTTTAACGGAATAAGTTTTGACTTTTTCGTCCATTTGTATCCTAACCAAACAATTAAGAATAAAGGAAGTCCGATATAAGAAACAAGTACACCGTACCAGTCAATCGAATCACCCGTAAACGCCGAATAGTTTTGACCTAAAATGACAACAGCACATAAAATAAAGGCAAAGATAGGACCAAACGGGAAAAGTTTTGCATGATATGGAAGTTCACTCAAATCATGACCTTGGGCAACAAATGCTCTTCTAAAACGATAGTGGCTGATGGCAATTCCTAACCAAGCAATAAAACCAGACATACCAGAAGCGTTAAGTAACCACGTGTATACCGCACCGTCTCCAAAAAATGAAGCACCAAATGCAAGTGTACCGACAAGTGCCGTTGCGATTAAAGCATTAACCGGAACGCCTCGTTTATTTACTTTTGCTAAGAACCTCGGTGCTTTTCCATCTTTCGCTAAGTTCCACAGCATACGCGTAGAAGCATACATACCTGAGTTACCAGCAGATAAAACGGCTGTTAAAATAACGGCATTGATAGCTGATGCTGCAAACGCCAGACCTGCTCGTTCGAATATTAAAGTAAATGGACTTACCCGCACATCATCACTTGCTAATGAATCCGCTGTGTATGGAATAAGCATCCCGATAACAAAAATAGCTAAAATATAAAATAACAAGATGCGCCAGAAGACTTGTTTAACTGCACGAGGAACCGTTTTTTCCGGATCTTCACTTTCTCCAGCTGCGACTCCAAGCAACTCTGTTCCTTGGAATGAAAAACCAGCAGCCATAAAAATACCTAAGACAGTAAAGAATCCACCGTGAATGGGTCCATCACCAAGCGTGAAGTTTTTAAAACCTGGTGCTTCATTGTTAAAGATACCAAAAATCATCATAATACCAATAACTAAAAAGATGATAACCGTTACTACTTTAATTAACGAAAACCAAAATTCAGATTCACCAAATCCTTTTACAGAAAGGTAGTTAAGCCCAAACATAATTAATAAAAACAGGGCACTCCATAAAATAGAAGAAGAGTTTGGGAACCAAAATTTCATAATAAGGGCTCCAGCAGATAATTCAGCTGCAATCGTAATAGCCCAGTTATACCAATAGTTCCAGCCGAGAGCGAAACCAAAGGATGGATCTACAAACCGAGACGCATACGTACTAAACGAACCGGCTTCAGGCATATAAGCTGCGAGCTCCGCTAGGCTGGTCATCAAAAAGTAAACCATGACACCAATGATAGCGTAAGCTAAAAGCGCTCCCCCAGGTCCTGCTGTGTGAATTGCTCCACCACTTGCTAGGAATAAGCCGGTTCCGATGGCTCCTCCTAATGAAATCATCGTTAAGTGGCGAGATTTCAACCCACGTTTTAATTCTTGCTGCTCTTGCATAGATAAATACTCCTTTCGAATGTACGGAAAGAGACGGGATAACATAAAAAAAGCCCGCAGTATATGTGCGCGCTTTTAAATCTGAAAACCGCGTCAACCTTCCGTGAAGATAGCTCTTCACATCACTCGCATGATGTGACAGTTCTGTTCCTGTTCGGAGACAGCCCCAGCTTAAATCAACCGAGAAGTGATCTAAACTTCGGCAATTTTTCCTTTCAAGCAACATCCTCAATGTTCTCTGCATTTCCGTTGCTTTACTATTAAAAACTGCGACCTCTACCTCATCGATTAGGATGAGGGTTTTTTATATTCATTTGACATAAAAGAAGTATACCAAATACTAAAACGATTGTCATTATAAAAAATAGATTCAGAAAATAGAAACATCTTTGAAATCTCTCGAATCTATTTTGTTACATATGATATAATGAATGTTGTCATAATACTACATAAATATCCGAACGTACCACAGGGGGAGCCGCCGTGCTGAGAGTGAACAAATTGTTCAGACCCTTCGAACCTGTTAGTTAACGCTAGCGTAGGAATGTGGGAATAGTAGCATATATTTGCTTACTCCTGTGTAAACCGTTTGATATGAATGATTCAAAAACAGGAGTGAGAAACGTGAATAAAGCATTACCTTTACAGGCTAAAATTGAAATAGCTATTTTTGCAGCATTAGCACTTCTACTTGATCTTTTGCCTTCCATTAAGATTGCAACGGCTGTGAGTATTTCGTTCTCCATGGTGCCCATTTTTATTATGTGCTTTCGCTGGGGAGTAAAAGGCGGGGCTCTATCTGGTCTATTATGGGGGCTTTTACAGTTGGCAACAGGAACGGCTTATATTTTAACAGCGCTGCAAACGTTTATTGAATATATTGTGGCTTTTGCTTTTATAGGTTTTGGAGGTATTTTTTCGCAATCTATTAAAACAAATTTAGCTAACAATAACAGATCAAAAGCTTTTGTTTTGATTGTTTTATCCCTTATTATCGGCAGCTTCGCACGGTATTTCTGGCACTTTATTGCGGGTATTATTTTCTGGGGATCATATGCGCCAAAGGGCATGTCCGCTCTATGGTATTCTTTTTCAATGAACGGGATTTCAATGGTAGGATCACTAATAGCCTGCTTAATCATTCTTTCACTATTAATTCCATCGGCATCAAGAATGATTATAACTAAATCACACTCATCATAAGCAAAAAGACTAAATCTACCAAGATTTAGTCTTTTTTGTCATTTGTCACCTTTGTTTACACAAAAGTGTGTCAGGTTTGATAACATAGTTAGTGAAATATTCAAAAAACTGTTTTATGATAATCACCATATTCAAACGAGATAAGGGATTGATAGCATGCTACAGAAATGGATCACGAGCATAGGTTTAGATATTGGAACAAGCACAACGAAACTGATTGTAAGCAAGCTGTTAATAGCAAATCAACAAAATCAGTTTACGCTGCCAGGCTGTCAAATTATTGATCGTCGCGTAACCTATGCAAGTTCTATCTATACCACCCCTATGCTAAACGATGTTGAAATCGATGTTCAAAGATTAACGGTACTACTAGAACAAGAGTATAAGAATGCAGGAATCTCCTTAGATCAAGTGGAAGCAGGTGCTGTTATCATCACAGGAGAAACGGCCAGAAAGCAAAATGCAGAAAGTATCGTTCACTATCTAGCCGAACATGCTGGGGATTTTGTTGTTGCAACAGCTGGCGCTGACCTGGAAGGAATATTAGCAGCAAAAGGATCAGGAGCAATCGAACATTCTGCTGAAACAAATGCAGTAATTGCCAATATTGATGTAGGAGGAGGAACTGCTAACATCGCTTTATGTCAAAATGGAAAAGTTATAGAAACGTTTACACTGCATGTGGGGGGAAGATTAATTCGTCTGAATTCAGACGGTTTTGTCACCTACGTTTCGTCTCATTTAACTGAATTTTTGAAAAATAATTCTTTAACACTGCGAGAAGGTGAAAAAGCAACATTTGAAAAGCTCTCGTCTATCTGTCAATTACTAGCTGAAGAAACCGTGAATTATGTAAATGCGCTGAATCAAAATTCCTCGCTTCTCGTTTCTCCTCATACAAGATTTTCTATCCCCGAAATGATCATGGTTTCAGGAGGAGTAGGAGCAATGATGGAGAAGCAAAAGCCAAAAACAGTGAAAGAAGTGGCCATACATGGAGACGTTGGTCCGCTTCTAGCATATCATTTTCAATCCATCCAAGTTTCTCAAGCCGCTGAGACAACGCGCGCTACTGTAATTGGGGCTGGTATGCAAAATACAGAAGTTAGCGGATCAACTGTATACATTGGGTCTAAGCGGCTGCCGTTAAAAAATATCCCGATTGTAGAGATACCTGTTCAGCAAGAAGAGAAATGGAATCCGCTGATGTTTCAAGAAAGAGCTCGAGCGGCATGTATGCAGGCTTCAACTATTTTCAGCGCAGAAGATCCCCCCGCTGCTATTGCTTTATCTCATTTTCCTTACTGCAGCTATAAGATGCTTCAAGAATTAGCAAAAGTAATAAGCGCTGAATTTATTGCTTGTTTTAAAGGAGCTAAGTGCCTCGTTGTTCTATGCGAGCAAGATATTGCAAAAGCTTTAGGACAAGCATTAGCTAAACAGAGGAAAGAGTTAGAAATTATTTGTTTAGATCAAATTGATTTTACACACGGAGATTACATTGATCTAGGGTTACCAGTAGCTGGAGAAGCGATCTTCGTTTCCGTTAAAACGCTCGCTTTTTCATCATAATCTACTAAATATAGAAGGAGGAAACGATGTTTAAAACTACACGATTGTTAGGAGAAACATTTTCATTTTATAGCTTAAAAGAAATCATGGCCAAAGCAAACGAAGAGCGTTCTGGAGATCAACTCGCAGGAGTTAGCGCTGAGTCAATGAAAGAACGAATGGCAGCAAAGCAAGTTCTAGCTGATATCACACTTGCTGATATCAGAAACTACCCGCTGCTCAGCGCAGATGAAGACAACGTCTCGGCATTAATCGAAAGTCAGATTGATTCATCTGTTTACGACATTATTAAAAATTGGACAGTAGGGGATTTAAGAGAATACATTTTATCCGATCAGCATAGCGGAGAAGACCTTCTTGCACTTAGCAAAGGATTAAGCAGCGAAATGATTGCGGCGGCTACTAAAATTATGTCCAATTTAGATTTAATTCAAGGAGCTGACAAGATAGAAGTGCAAACTACTTGTCAAACGACTATCGGCCAAAAAGGAGTATTGGCTTCTCGAGCCCAGCCTAATCATCCTTCAGATAACTTAAAGGGAATGAGAGCATCTCTATACGAAGCGTTAAGCTATGGAATTGGAGATGCGGTTATCGGAATTAACCCTGTTATTGACACAACGGATAATATCTACGCGCTTTTGAATGAAACAAAAAATATAATCAATGAATGGGCAATCCCGACTCAAAACTGTGTGTTGTCACATGTGACGAGTCAGATGAGAGCAATTGAAAAAGGAGCATCTGCTGACTTGATTTTTCAAAGTTTGGCAGGCACAGAAGCCGGTAATGATTCATTTGGAATTTCACTGTCTATGCTTGATGAAGCGACAGCGTTAATTCATGAAAAAGGGACGGCAAAAGGTCCGAACCGCTGGTATTTTGAAACAGGACAAGGTTCTGAACTGTCATCAGAAGCTCACTATAATATTGATCAAGTAACGCTCGAAGCTAGATGCTACGGCTTAGCTCGTCACTATAAGCCTTTCTTAGTTAATACGGTTGTTGGATTTATTGGACCTGAATATTTATATAACAGCAAACAAGTTCTACGAGCTGGGTTAGAAGATCATTTTATGGGCAAGATGCACGGCCTGCCTATGGGAGTAGACGTATGTTACACCAACCACATGGATGCTGATCAAAATGATATGGATAATTTAAGTATGCTTCTGGGAACAGCTGGAGTGAACTTTGTCATAGGAGTGCCCATGGCTGATGACTGCATGCTAAACTATCAGTCTCTTAGTTATCATGACATCGCAACGGTGCGTAATGTGTTAGGCCGCACCCCAACGCCGTTATTTCAAAAGTGGCTTGAAGAACAGCGTATTGTGGCCAACGGGCGCTTTACATCAAGAGCTGGAGATCCAACTATTTTTATGAATTTGATTTAAGGAAGGTGCTTACTATGATACCAAAGTCAAATCGAGATCCACTAGAAACACTTAAACAATTTACCCCTGCCCGCATAGGTGTCGGACGTACAGGAACAAGGCCGCTAACAAAAGACGTTTTATCTTTTCGCACGGATCATGCTGCAGCCGTCGACTCTGTATATGGAGTAGTTTCAGAAGATATTTTAGCCGAGTTTAACCTTTTCTCTGTGAATACACGCGTGAAGTCAAAAGAACATTATTTAAAACGGCCGGATCAAGGAAGGTTATTAGCAGATAACGCTAAGAAAGAAATTTTTAAAAACTGCGTGCACCGGCCTGATATACAAGTAGTAGTCTCGGATGGGCTGAGCGCCAAGGCAATTGAAGAAAATATAAGTGACGTCTATCCAGCTTTAATTGACTCCCTGCAGTCATATGGACTTCATATCGGGACTTCATTTTTTGTAAAAGGGGGAAGAGTTGCGTGTATGGATGAAATAGGCGAGATCATAAAGCCAAAAGCACTTGTGCTATTGATTGGGGAGCGACCTGGACTGGTCAGTGCTGAATCAATGAGTGCTTACATGTGCTATGAACCTAGCAAAGGCAAAAAAGAGTCTGATCGTATGGTCATTTCTAATATTCATAAAAGAGGGACGCCTCCTATTGAGGCAGCCGCACATATCGGTACTATGATTGACAAAATGATTAAGCAGCAAACAAGCGGTGTACATCTTATTGTCTAAACATCAAAAGGAGGAGAACGTATGGCGTTACAAAAACAATTAAAACCTATTCATTTATGGGCTATTTCAGTTGGTATGGTTATTTCAGGACAATACTTTGGGTGGAATTACGGGTTTGAACAAGGCGGGATTATCGGACTTGCAATTGCAACCTTAATTGTAACTGTGTTTTACACCACGTTTATGTTCAGTTATGCAGAGCTTTCAACATCTATCCCGCAAGCAGGTGGACCTTCAGCTTATGCAAGAAGAGCACTTGGACCTTTTGGGGGATATATCGCAGGAATTGCCTGCTTGCTTGAATTTATTTTTGCTCCTCCTGCTATTGCGGTCTCAACAGGAGCATACCTACACTTCCTTATTCCAGCCGTTAACCCTGTATACGCAACGGTAGGAGCTTTTATCTTCTTTGTTTTATTAAATTTAATCGGGGTAAAAGAAGTAGCAGTGATTGAGCTTACAGCTACCATTGTTGCACTAATTGGTTTATCTATTTTTTATGTAGCTGGTTTGCCTCATGTACAAACATCGAATATTTTTAATGATCATTCATTTATTAATGGGCCAACAGGGGTACTAGCAGCGATTCCGTTCGCTGTTTGGTTTTATCTGGCAATAGAAGGAGGAGCAATGGCAGCGGAAGAAGTGGAAAATCCTAAGAAAAACATTCCTAAAGGATTTATTGGAGCGATTATTACTCTAGCAACCGCAACGTTGTTTACACTATTTGTAACAGCAGGACTTGGCGGAGGAAGCGGGAAGCTAGCCGATTATCCACTTCCACAGGCGCTGTCTTCTGTATACGGAAACGGCATTTCAACCGTTGTTGCTATTATCGGGCTATTTGGCTTGATTGCTAGCTTAAATGGAATCATCATGGGATTTTCAAGACAAACCTATGCGCTTGCACGAGATGGTTACTTTCCTAAATTTCTCGCTAAAACGAATAAAAAAGGAGTTCCTGTCGGCGGTTTGTTGATTCCGGGAGCAATCGGCGTGATTTGTGCAGGATCTGCAACGTTTGCCAATGCACTTATTATCTTATCCGTGTTCGGAGCAATGATGATGTACTGCATCAGTTTAGTTTCTCTTTTTATTTTACGCAAAAAAGAACCTAACCTGTCCCGTCCTTTTAAAGTAAACTACCCGGTCGTGCCAAGCATTGCCTTAGTATTAGGGATTCTGTGCTTGTACAGCATCATAAAATACAGTGTTCTTACAACAAATTTAATGCTGTTTGGCGTTTCTCTACCTTTAATTTATGTGATTCTTGGAATTTTCCTTCTTTCAATTATTTACTATGTCTTTTATGGCTCTAGACAGCTCAAAAAAGAAGCAGCCAATTCATATCAAGAAGCATCCATTAAATAGGAGGAAAAACGGCTCGCTGTAAAGGCAAGTCGTTTTTCTTGTGAAATTAAAGGGTTGAGCGTTTTTTTGTAGAATGATATACTAGGTCTGTTTGTTGGAAGAATATACATACATTTATTAGATAAAGAAGGGGCAATTATGATGAACAAACGTAATACAATCATTATCACGGTTGTTTCATCTATTCTGTTATCAGCCTGTCAGCAAGAAGAAACATTAAAAGACGGAAATACAATGATAGTAGAAAAAGATGCAAAAAAAGTACTAAACGAACCAAAAACACAGGTAGAAAGCATTCAATCGATTGATTTAAATAAAGAAGCAATGAGCGGGAAATTTATTACAGCCTGGATGACTGATTACTTTTCAGCGTTTGGAAAAGCAGTGGATCAAAACTCTTTTGATGATTTAAAAGCTTTTTTGAAAGCGGGCAGTTCTTTTTATAAAGAGCAAAACCTTCTTGTTGAAAATTTCACACGCCAAGGCATCGAGCAGAAGAAGCAAACGTTTCATATTGTTAATTGGTATGAAGAACCTAACCATGTGTTCAAAATACAAACCCACGAAGAAAGCTTATTAAAACAGCCGGGTAAAGATCCTTATACTAAAATTTGTGACCGCCTTTATACAGCCGTTTATCAAAACGATACGTTAAAGTTATCGAGTGTAGAACCATTTGACTTTTCATCTAAACCAAATGCAAGCACTGAAACTCCCACTACACAAACAACAGATTTACACGACTACGATGGAAAATGGACCACTGGCAATGATAACGGATCTCCTATCATTCAATTTCTTGCTACATCAAACTCGGAAGCAACGATTAAAATAAATTCGTACCAGCCACCTAGCAAAATCCGCGTGTCAACCGTTGAACAAAAAAATATTCGCTTTGAAAATAACCAAGCCGCCATTGAATATGAAAATGATGGACAAGGAAATAAAGGAACAATTGTCATTACGCTCAAAGAAAATTCCATTTCATTACTTGCTAAAACAGATCAAAATAAAAAGGCAAAGTGGGGAATTCCAAGCGGTGATTACGTGCTCGATACGTTTGAGAATTAAAGATCATTTTAAAAACAGACTAAATTCGGCATTGAGGAGGACACCTTATGCATAAAAAATGGACGATTGCATTCGTTCTACTGCTGCTAATGGTTTTAACAGCCTGTGAAGAAAAAGAAACAGTTAAGTTATCCAAACCAACCGAACCTTCCTCAGATGAAGTGATCCCAAAAGATCAAGCTAAGTCATCTATCAAGCCTGACCTTGTATCAGAAAAAAAAGCAGAAAAAACTGCGGTTGAGACGATGAACAAAATTTCAAGTACTTATAAAGAATTAGGCGAAGAGTACGAATGGGAAAATGAATCTAACCCTGCTGATTATGAAACGCTAAAAAAAGCGTTAACGCCATATGCAACTTCATCTTTAATTGCAACAAAGCTAAAAAGTATTTCTACTAATTATTACTGCAAAGAATGCAATATGAGCTTTTTTCCTGATGTAACTCATCTGATTCGATTTGAACTTATTAACAATCATGCTGGGCAATTTTCAGTCTCGGCTATTGAGCCAATTAGTAAAGAAGGAAGCGGCGGACTGACCATTTACATGAATTTTAAATACGTTAATAAGCACTGGAAGTTAAACGAATGGGATGAAGTTACCTATCATCAAAAATACCTCAACATTACGGCCGATGAATATATCGAATACGTAAAGTCAATTAATCCTTCTAGTGATATTTCATACCAAGGTAAAACGACCCGTACAAATGAAAAAGGGGAAAAGGAAGAAATCTTGGTTTTCAAGGAGAACAACACAAAGTATGCCATCAGCAAAAACAGCTCTCAGCGAATCGACAATTTTAAAGAAGATGAAAAAGAAAAAGATTTTAATTTAAAAAACATCCAAAAAGTTGATCAAGAAACAGCGGATATTTTTATTGAACATTACTTAAGAGATTTAACAAAGTCCATTAACACAAATAAATTTGAATACGTACAGCCTTATATCGAACAGGACAGTGTTTTATGGAATGATCAAAAGCAGCTTGTGAAGATGCTGTATGAAAGAGATATTCGAGAAGAACTCGTTGATTATTCGGTATTAGATGTTGAACTCTCAAGTGAAGAAGAAAGTGAATCGGTCTATGCAATCCGAACAAAAGAAGTTATTTCTATTACAACGAACGGACAAAGTCAAGAAAAAGAGTATTACCGAACCTATACCGTTTCTTATAATAACAAACAGCTCCACCTGACTAAAATTGAATCACTTTAGCAAACATCACGCTCTGCGTGATGTTTTTGTGTATACACAATTTGCGGACTTCTTACGAAGATAAATTTTAGCGTTCCAGCATAAAAAAGCATACTTTACTTTTGAAAGCGTAAAAAGCATATCCTTAGAAAGAAGCTTTTTTTAAAAAAACACTTTATCATACTAACGCAAGATAACTCTTCCTTATCAAGCGTTCGTATGATAAAGTAGATAAATAAGCAGAAAACAGAATTTATTTTACATATAATGGATTTTTTTATTAAAATCTTTAAAAAACCGGCTTTTTAAATTGAGTTTTGAAAGGTTTTTAAAAATTTTTAATGGTATTTGTTGTGGATTAATAAAAGTTCGTTATACTCCATTTTGAATCATTTAAAAGACATGTATTTATTTTTAATCATTAGGAGGGATAAAGTGGAAGAATTTGAATTGTCGCCTGTTAAAAATTCGTTTCGCCAGCTAAAAGAGCAGTGGGAAGAAGCAGAACTGTTAGATGAAGATAACAACTTGAATTTAAAGCACGTTTCAGATGAAGAATTTATTCAGCTCTTTTTTTCAATGCGTATTATCAAAAAATCACTTTCTCCTCATACAATCAGATCTTACAATCAAGACATGAAAACGATTCTGTCTTTTTTCTACGAACGAGAGATTACATTAAAATCGATTGGATTTATGGAAGTCAAATTATTTAATGAAGAAATGATGAATCAATATGCCAATCGCACCGCTGCAAGAAAGCTAGAATTTTTTAGAAGAATGCTAGAGTTTGGACACGCTACTCATTTTTATCCTTCGCTGTATACGACGTGGATTGAAAAACCATCTATTGCTAAGGGACATTACAGCGACAAGGAAAAACAAAACCGCACCGAGTACCGAGAGCTAACCGACCGCGAAGCCCAGGTGATTGTAAATGCGTTAGAATCAGTCGTGCGCATTCGTCAGCATGAAAAGGAATTTAAAGTGCGCAATCGCTTAATGGGAATGCTTTTGTATATGAGCGGAATGCGTTCAAGTGAACTGCTGAGTTTAAATTGGGGAAGCTTCCGCGAAGACCGCCGAGGAAATCTGGTTGTAGATGTGATTGGTAAAGGAAAAAAAGAACGAACGATTCCCGTGTTTGATGATGTGAAAGAAACGCTTTTCGCTTACCGGCAAATGTTAAATGAAAGCACTGAACTAAGTCCTTTTGACACCGAACCCCTTTTTTATTCCATTAAAGAGTACTATCGTACCGGGGAAAAGAAGCGACTGTCCTATACAACGTTGTATCGAACGATTAAATCAGCTGTTTATAAAGTAAAAGGAAACGAATCTATTTCTCCTCATTGGTTTCGTCATACCTTTATTACAAATAGTTTAGCTAATGACGTTCCGCTTGCGGTTGTGAAACAAGTAGTAGGGCATTCTTCTATTGCTACAACGAACATTTATCTTGAAAAACTTCAAGAAGATACGGTATACGACGCGTTTCGAAAATCGGGTTATCGCTAATTACTTATAATATTTTTATGTAAACTAAAAAACATATATTTTCATTTTTACTGCTTATGCGTATGAAATAAGTTGTATAAATGAATAAGTTACTTTTCCTACAATATAATGGTAGAAAGTCGATAAAGGAGGGAGCTACCTATGACGGCTAAACATCCGCTTCACTACCATTTCGGAGAAGTAACGGAGCTTTTTCATTACATATACGAAGTTTGTGAAACAGCAGGTATTTATATTGACTGGAGCGGAACAGCCCAAACCGTTCAGCTATATAGAAGCAAAGAATCTTTTTTATCCGGAGAACGCTACATCGGAGCGATTCAGTATGAGGGAAGCAATCAGTTTCAAAAAAGATGGCCTTCTACCGTCAGTTTGAGATTTCGACGTGCGAACTTGTCGTTTATTTTAAAATATTGTTTAGAACAAATTGAAGACTACCGCAAAGACACGAACAAAGAACCCTTCATTAATCCAAATGCAGAATCCATCGCGTTTAAATTCACCTCTTTAACAGATGAAACCAAACAAGTGATTTCAAAAATCAAAGAAGTGCTATGCATCGCCAACTACGTGTAAAACCCCGCAGAATGTTAGCTGTGGGGTTTTGGGCATTTAACGCAGGTCTTCTGTGTCTTGAAGCAATTGTTCGGCGCGGTATTCAAGTTTTTGTAAAGTTTCGGTATAAATTTTCACCTGCTGCTCGTTTAATTCGGACGTTAATTCGAAAAATACCTGCTCCACAGCAGGCGTTACTTCTGCTTTTAAACGCAGGCCGTCTTCTGTTATTTGAATAAAAAACGAGCGGCGATCTTCTGGATTTCTGATACGCTGAATCCAATTTTGCTTTTCTAGTAAATCTAAAATTTTAGTCAGCGTCGCTTGATCTTTATCCGCTCGTTCAGCTAATTGTTTCTGCGTACTATATTCAGATTCTGATACGCGTTTTAAAACGGTCCACTGTTCTGGTGTAATCCCAAAAGGACGCAAGCGTGCGGCAACTACTCTGCTTAAGCGCTTACTTGTACGAACGGTGGGAATGCCGAACATTTCTTCTAACGATTCCATATAAAACCTCCTGCATACATACATGCTGTGATTATATCAGCTGTTTTTATTTCTGTAAATTTGTTTGTAAAGAGGACGCTTGATAAAAATAAATTTACAGAATAAATCGCAAATACACTAGACTTATTGTGTGTATCCTTGTAATCTAGTGTAAGAATAGTTAAACTTTTTCAAAAACAGTAGGGGGTACACACATCCATGATTAAAGCGGTATTTTTCGACTTAGACGACACGCTACTTTGGGACCAAAAAAGCGTAAAAGAAGCATTCGTTGCAACCTGTACATATGCAAGTGAGAAATATAATTTAAAACCTGAAGAACTAGAAGAAGCGGTGCGTAAGGAAGCAAGAGAATTATATGCTTCGTATGAAACCTATGAGTTTACGCAAATGATTGGCATTAATCCATTTGAAGGATTATGGGGAAATTTTTTAGACGATCATGATGAATTCCGCAAAATGAAAGATATTGTTCCTGCTTATCGCAAAGAAGCTTGGACTCGAGGTCTTCGTACTCTAGGAATTCACGACGATGCTTTTGGAGCAGAGCTAGCTGAGCGTTTTCCGTTAGAGCGCCGCAAAACACCGTTTGTATACGAGGAAACGTTTGAAGTGCTTGATAAATTAAAAGGAAAGTACAAGCTGCTGCTGTTAACAAACGGTTCACCTGACTTACAAAATACCAAATTAGATATTACATCAGAACTAGTTCCATATTTTGATGAGATTGTGATTTCAGGTGCATTTGGCCGAGGTAAGCCTGATCCATCTATTTTCGACCATGCTTTATCACTTATGGATTTAAAGAAAGATGAAGCGATTATGGTTGGAGATAATTTAATGACAGATATACTGGGTTCTTCTCGTGTTGGAATGAAATCTGTATGGATTAATCGTCACGATAAAGAGCGAAATGAAGTCATTCCTACTTATGAAATTACCCATTTAAGTGAACTGCATTCAATTTTAGATGAACTAAATTCATAATATGAACAAACAAAAAAGAGGCGTAAATCGTCTCTTTTTTGTTGTAAAAATAAGCACAGCAGTCTTTGAAGGTTCTATATCCGTTCCAAATCTCACTGACTTCATTCACATTGCACCAATATTATCCTTTATTCCTAGATAAATACCATGTAGCATAGTATATAGACTAGTCATTGGAGGAATAACATGAAGAAAATAGTTACCAGAAGCCTTATAGGGGCTGCTTTGTTCACAAGTCTCGCCGCTTGTGAAGACAAACAAGGCGATACGCACGTCACTTATAAAAACACTCAACCTAAACATGCCCCTGGAGCAGACACCATTTCAGCAGCCGATGAAACGATGGCCCCTGTAAGTCGGGTAGCTCAAGAAGATGAAACCGATGATCGATTAGCATTTGGAGAACGATCAAAACACGGTCAATATTATGTGTCCACAACGGATGCGCAATTTTATCCTGTTAAAGGAGCTAAACAAGTAAACACCCATTACATTGTCGTATCCGTTCAGTTTCAGCGAACACCTAATGAACATTCGACTGTAGTATTAAACGACACGACGCTTACATTACAAGACACAGCAACTTATCAAACCTACGAACCGTCTGATGGAGGAAATTTATCGACAGAAACCCCGCACACCCTGTGGACAGCTTTTTCATCACCGTCACTATCTGACGATGAACCACTTAACCTCGATGTTGCATTTAAAATTCCAAAAAAGGCCAACCATACGTATAACCTATTAATTACACAGCAATCAGAACGAGCGGATGTGTTTAAGTTTGAAGAAGCCAAACAAGATTATTAATTACATACAAAAAAATGCCTGTCTTTTGTTTTATAAAAAAAGAAGGCGTTTTTTTGTAAAAACCATCTTGTTTCTCATAGAAAGAGCAAACGATACTACAACTCCTGAATCAAAAGAAGGAATATACAAGGGAAGCGGAGCAAACGATAGACATAAAAAGAAAAAGAGAATAGACATAAAACGCGTTAGTGTAGTCAAGTTCAAAAAGAACGTGTATCATTGTAACTGCTGGTAACAAAAGATAGACATAAAATATAAATAACAAAGTTATGAGAAAGGAAAAGGTGCGTACATCACGTTAAAGACATATGAATCATAAACATACAAAAACAACTACTGAATTTAGTAATAAAAAAATAAACATGCATTTGAATAGAAAGCTATCAGCCGCTATTACAGCTGCGTTTCTTTTTACTTTACTTTTTTGTTTTATGCCAGGTATAAAAGAGTCAATTCCCAATTTTTCTATTAAAAAAACCAGTCCGCATTTCATTGATTTATTTCCTTTATACCTTTTATTTTTTACACCCTTCTTTTTAATAATGGGGACGTTAGGCACGGTTATCGTTGATTTATTAGTCAGTGCTTTTGTAAAAGACCGTAGTAAAAAAATTGATTTTATCATGTCATTCATGTTTCACGCCATTTTTGGGTTATTAATGTTTGAATTCGGAATGCTGGGCGTCATTCTTATTTTTATTGTTGATCGCATTCTTTCAATCCGTAAAGAAAACTACTCTTATTTATATCCACTGGGTTGCTTAGTACTGTCGGCCATTATTGGAACTCTCGTCTATTTCATTTTTGCTATGGTTTAATAAAAGAATACTAAAAAAGAGACCTCAAAAAGTTAGATGCAGCCTAACAAATGAGGTCTCTTTTTTTGCTTTTTTTCTTCTTTTAAAAACACTATTTGGGTAAGTTGTTTAGTTTGCTATGCTATCGTTTGATAAACCAAAAAGAGATTTAAACAAATGACTAATGCAGCTATCACCCAAGCTACAGCCGTTGTAGCTTTATGATTAACCAATCCGCCCATGATTTTTTTGTTGCTTGTAAACATGATAAGAGGAACGAGCGCAAATGCAATTCCGAACGATAAAATAACTTGACTGACAACTAGTGCACTTGTTGGATTTACGCCCAATCCGATAATCAAAAGCGGCGGAATAATTGTAATGAACCGGCGAAGATATAAAGGGATTCTGCGTTTGATAAATCCTTGCATGATGACGTCTCCAGACATTGTCCCGACCGAAGAACTTGAAAGTCCTGAAGATAATAATCCAACTCCGAACGCAATAGCTGCAAAGGGACCAATTAAATGTTCAAATTGTGTAAAAGCCACGTCCAAATCTTGCACGTTTAGTCCGTTTTTAAAGAACAGAGCGGCTGCGACAATCAGCATGCTTGCATTAATTGCACCAGCGATAATCATGGCAATCACAATATCGATAAATTCAAAGCGGAAAATCGCTTTTTTCTCTGATTCTGTAGTTCCTACCACGCGGCGCTGCGTAAGAGCTGAGTGCAAATAAATCGCGTGTGGCATAACTGTAGCACCTAAAATCCCAGAAGCTAACAGCACGCTGTCTGTCCCATGAAACTGAGGGACAAATAAGCCGTGGACAACACTTGCGCCGTCTGGATGCGCAAGAAACATTTGAGTCCCAAAAGCTAATACCACAATAAAAACCATCGCTGCAATCACTGCTTCTAGCAGTCGAACACCTCGTCTTTGTAACTCTAAAATAGCAAAAGAACCTACCGCTGCGATAAGTGCAGCTGGGAACAAAGGAATATGAAATAATAAATAAATTCCAAGAGCAGCCCCGATAAATTCTGCTAAATCCGTCGCCATAATGACCAATTCCCCTTGTATCCAAAGCCCAAAAGAAACGAAGGACGGGAAGTGTTCCTGTGCTATCTCGGGTAAATTCAAGCCCGTCGCAATCCCTAATTTAGCTGATAACGATTGAATTAAGACAGCCATTAAGTTAGAAATTAATACAACCCAAAGCAGCATGTATCCGTATTGAGAGCCCGCTGCAATGTTAGTAGCAAAATTACCTGGGTCAATATAAGCAACCGCTGCGATAAAAGCAGGCCCTAAGAAAGGCAATAATCGCTTAATTCCTTTTGTTTTACCCGACAATACGTCTTGAGCACTTAGCTGCATAGCCGATAATGCTTTACTGCCGTTTTGATCTTTCATGTCTAGTGCTCCTTTCTTTGGTGAACAATAAATAGCCCAAGCTAATTTTTTTATATGAAGTATAAAATGTTTCCTTAATGCAAATTATATGCTAGCAAAGGTTCTTTTGACAATAAAAAAGTTTAGCAAAAAATATAGATCATCTTCAGCTGTTTTTCATCCCGTTTGGCACAATTCTTTAAATGCACAGCCGTGACAGGAGGCAGGCATATCTGTTTGAGGGAAATGCTCAAGCGGAAGAGGCTGATTTACCTCTGAGTCTCCCAAAAAAGTTTTCATATAATCAATGCTTGTATCAACTTGCTGAAGAACAGCTTCAATTTCGTGAAGAGTAAGCTGATACGTACGCGCACTGCCTGAAAGTAAGTATTCGTTCCGGACTTTTATCTGATCAACGGAAATATTATATTCGGCTAGCACGTAGAGGGCGTATATCGCCAGTTGAAACAAATCATCTTTTGTTTGTTTACTTGTTTTCCAATCAACAATCGTAAATTCGTCTGTGACTGGATTTTTAAAAAGAGAATGAAAAGGCGCATATACTTTATGATCGTACACATTTATAGAACGAAACGACTGGTGGGGCTCCACTTCTAAAAAAGGGGAAGATACGATGTCGCCAAGCGATTTACTTTGTAAAAAGTGATGTACACAAATTTGTACCCGTTTTTGCATGTCTTTAAGATCTTCTTTAGAAATATAGCCGTTTTCGTAGAATTCTAAAAGCATCTTATACTGAGCGGGCTTATGATACCAAAGCTCTCCATAGTCAGTAGAATCACGCAGTGCGTTATTTAGTAGCTGCTGCGCTTTCTCCGTTAAGTTCTGTTCATCCGGAACAATCTGTGTAGAGGTATAGTCAGAAATGGCCTCTGTAATCACTTGACGAACGGCTTGTCCGGCGTACATAGATAAAGTGGAAACCTTTTTTAGACGATAAGCGCTCTGAGACTGAGCAGAAGCGCTGTCAAGCCATCCGTTATGTGAGACATAATAATGATAGGCATACTTCCGTTTGCACTCTGTGACCATTTTATGCCTGGAGTACGACCATGAAAATTCAGGGAAATCAGTGATTTGAAACAAGCTATTCACATCCTTTTTCAAAAACTGCGCATAGGTTGGTCTATTAGTATATTCGTACATGAGTTAAAATAGACTCGAAATGTAGAAAGTGAATAGCTACGCATGCATATTATTTTGTGGATTCTCGTGAAATATGTATAAATAGAAAAAACTATTTAAAAATTGATTGCTTTTTTCTGTGGCGGATGTTATATTAATAAAGCGATGAGCTAATTTGTGTAAGTCGAAGGACATGCTTTCGAGCTAAACGTGTGAATGTGGTCACACGGTCCCCGCCACAAACGCATCAAAGACGTCCTGCGTGGACGTCTTTTTCATTTTATAAAAAAGAGAGCGCTAGCGCTCTCTTTTTTTGTGGGATTATTTTCTGAAAAAGTTAAGGGCTGTTATTTGAATGCTTTCACTATATTTTTAATATTTCTTTTTTATTCCACACATCGTTTCCTGCTTGCAACAAGAGTTTTCTTATCCGATTTTCTCGACCAAACGTAAATATATAAAAACTTACTGTATTTGCACATTTGCCGCATATTGCATGGTTCCTCTTGTAGAGTTAATTGCAATATCAACAACGTACAAACCTTGATTTTTAGGAACCTCAAATTCATTATTTTTGACAAACAGCTTGGTTTTTTCACCGTTATCTCTCCATATATGCACACTCACACTACGAATATAAGCACCGTCTAAATTCGAAAAATGGAGCTTAACTGATTGCTGCTGCTTCAATGGTATGCTTTTTTGCTGCGATATGTATGTATATAAATCATATACATTTATTTCTTTTTTTGTTGTTGAACGGCCGTTTGACCAGTTAATAGAACCTTTGTGAAGGTGATAGGTATGTTCGTTGACCGCAAGCGCAGCTTCAGGTTTGTTTTGATCGTATTCTTCCTCTAGAAAGAAAGCACTGTTCTTAAGTAAAAGTAAGAAGAACACAATAACAGCTCCTAGACCGCTTAAGACATATACACCACATTTTGCGGGTTGTACTTTCATAATAATTTCCTTTCACAGACCAATAATTAAGGAGGATAGGTACATAAAATTTCCACTTTTTCTATTCTAAACGATTACAAGTGAAATTACATTTATTGCTTTCTTTCTTCACAAAAAACAGGATAATAGTCATGCGTTTTTTATAAAAGGTCTCCTTAGATCAAAATCAAACCTATAGAAAAGGAAGATAAATGGAAATCAAAAGAGGGAATCTAAAAAATTTACAGAAGTTGATAAGTGATTTAAAATTATACAAAGGAAAAAAAGTATTTCAAAAAAAGGGAGATTAGTAGGTTTTTTGTTCTACTCCCACTTCTTAAAAAGTCGTATTTTTCGTAAGAAACTGTAAAGCTATATTTTATAAAGGTGAACCAATACATATACAAACAAAAGGGACACAGAAAAAGGGGGATCAGCATGGAAATTAGAGAACTAGAATTACATGATGCTGCAAACTTTGTAGATTTGCTTAAACAGATTGAAGAAGAAAGTAAGTTTATGCTGTTTGAAAGCGGAGAGCGAAAGCTGAGTACAGATCAGCAGGAGAAAAACATCGAAATCTTTAAGCAACAGCCAAACTCTACGATTATTGTAGCAGAAGAAAGCGAGATGCTTGTGGGATATATAGCTGCAACAGGGGGGGGAGCTAACCGAAACGCTCACATCGCTTCTTTGACATTAGGCATTCGAAAGACGTTTCAAAATCAAGGAATTGGGACGGCTTTAATCGGTGCACTTGAAGAATGGGCGAGAGAACATCATATTCATCGTCTTGAACTGACAGTCGCTATACAGCATGAAAAGGCTCTTTCTTTATATGATAAAGTAGGATTCGAAATTGAAGGAACAAAAAAACATTCACTCCGGATTGGCGGTTTGTTTATTGATGAGTACTATATGTCTAAATTGCTGAACTAAAAAAGAAACGACGTTTAAAGACGCCGTTTCTTTTTTTAACTTCCTCTATAAATTTGGTATCCCCACGGTGACACAAGTAAAGGGACGTGATAATGTTCTTGTTCAGAAGACAATCCGACTCGAACAGAAACTTGATTTAAAAAGGGCGGATTTGTTGTTTGGACTTCTTTTTTTTTATAATATTCCCCGATATGAAACAGAAGTTCGTAATCTCCTGATTCAAACTCTTCAGAAGAGAAGAGCGGAGTTACTAACCTCCCGTCTTCATTTGTAGTACCGTGTGAAATTTTTATTCGTTTACTTTCCGACTGAATATGATAAAAATCAACTTTGACAAAAGCAGCCGGACATCCGTGGGTAAGATCTAAAATATGCGTTGTGATTTTAGTCATGCTCGTTTCTTTGTCCCCTTATCTTCAATGATTTTATCAGTTAAGCGAAAGAAAGCAATCTTATATACTTCTTCTAATGCTGTATCAAACTCCGTTTGCTCGGTATTTAGTAAACGACTTTGCATTGCCTCGTATATATCTTCTTTTTGTTTACCTCGTACTGCCAAAATAAAAGGAAACGGAAACTTCTCCATATACGTTCCATTAAGAGAAGAAAACTGTTCATACTCATCTTGCGTTAAGTTTTGTAAGCCTGCTTTGGTTTGTTCTTCAGTAGAAGCAGATGTCATGGCAATATTTTCACCTAGATTTGGATGAGCTTGCAGCAGCTTCAGCTGTTTTTCTACAGACGCTTGCGCTACAATTTCTTTCATCATAGCATGAAGTTGTTCAACGGAAGAGAAAGGACCTTTAGAATAAGCCTCTTCTGCAACCCAAGGTGAATGTTCAAATATATCACCAACTAGTGAAACAAAATGCTTCTTGCTAAGCTGATTTACATACTGCACAGATACGTTATTCATACTACACCACCTTTATTATATTTCTGAATAATCGGTCTTCTCTAAAGAGACAGAAGGTACTTTTCGTTCAATTGATGCGTTAAAAAAGAGATTTAATAAAATGGCAGCTAAACTTCCCGTAATAACTCCATCGCTTACAATTACGCGCAAAGCATTTGGGAGCTGAGCGAATAGATCAGGTACCACCGTTACACCAAGGCCGAGTGAAAGAGAACACGCAATAATCAGCAAATTTTCTTGTTTGGACAAATCAACAGCACTTAGCATTTTGATGCCTGATGAAATAACTAAACCAAACAACACGACCATTGCTCCTCCTAAAACAGGGGTGGGAATAATGGTTGTAAAAGCAGCGATTTTCGGAACAAGCCCCAGTAATATGAGAATGAAGCCGGCTACTACCACTACATTTTTTGTTTTTACTTTCGATAATTGAACCAGTCCTACATTCTGAGCGAATGTATTGTAAGGGAAAGCATTAAATAGCCCTCCAAGGACAATGGCGATTCCTTCTGCACGGTAGCCTTTTGTAAAATCTTTTTCCGTTAATTCCCGATCACACAGCTTTCCTAACGCTAAAAATACGCCTGTAGACTCAATGATAATGACCAAGCATACGAGAATCATTGTTAAAATAGGGCCGATTTCAAAAGTAGGCATCCCGAAATAAAAAGGAGTGGGAATGTGCAGCCAAAAAGCTTCATTAAAATTAGCAAAATCAACTTTTCCCATTAATACAGCGGCTATTGTTCCAACTACAATTCCAATCAACACAGAAAGAGAACGAAGAACACCGCTGAAAAATCGATTTAAAATTAAAATAAGCGCTAGAACACCAAAAGAAAGAAGAAGATTAGAAAGAGAACCAAAATCTTTGCTTCCCACTCCTCCTGCCATATTTCGGACGGCGGATGGTACAAGCGATAAACCAATCATCGTCACAACCGTTCCCGTGACAACGGGAGGGAAAAATTTAATAATTTTGCCTAAAAAACTTGCTGCCAGTACGATGAAAATACCACCGGCAATAATCGCTCCGTAAACGGCACTAATTCCATATTGAGTTCCAATTGCAATCATAGGAGTCACCGCTACAAATGAGCTTCCAAGTACAACAGGAAGACCAATCCCAAACCACCTGTTCGTCCAAGCCTGCAGCAGCGTAGCTAGTCCGCAGGTCAGTAAATCAATGGCTACGAGATAGGCTAAGTCATGTGCATTTAAATTTAATGCGCGTCCTACCATCAGCGGAACGAGAATGGCACCCGCATACATAGCGAGTACGTGCTGTAATCCCAATGAAGCTAGTCGAAACGGTCGATTTTGGTTATCCACCTAAAAACCTCCTTTAATTATATCACATGTAATGTTAATAAATATTACATTTAGAATGATACATTAATAGTAAAATGTTTTTTAAGGGATGTCATTAGTCAAGTTGACCAAAAACAGAGGTTTCAATATCTACTTTTTTACAATATACAGAGAAGCAGGTAAGCTATCGTGTAAAAAGATGTTACATTTATTTTTTAGTACCAGATATTAATATCAAGTGATATAATTTTGTATATATTTTCAAATAATAGAGGGAAGAGGAAATGTTTATGTATAATCTTGCGGCTCACGCATGTAAATTTTTATTAAAAAGAAGAGGTAAGCTTTACATAAGGAATAAAGAGTTTTTACCAACAGACACAGGTTTTGTGATCGCTTGTTCGCATAAGGGATGGGTAGACGTTGTAGCGCTTGGTGCGGCTATTTTGCCTCACCAAATTCATTTTATGGCAAAAAAGGAGCTTTTTAATCATATACTCACTAGTAATGTATTAAAAAAACTTAACGCATTCCCAGTAGATCGTAACAACCCGGGACCCAGCAGCATTAAAATACCTATTAAATTAGCAAAAGAAGGACATATCGTCGGGATTTTCCCTAGCGGCACGCGAACAAAGGAAGACGTTCCTCTGAAAAGAGGGGCAGTCACTATAGCGAGCATGGCAAAGGTTCCTATTGTACCCGCAGTTTACAAAGGACCTGCAAATGTAAAAGAACTATTTTCGAAGGATCCTATTGTTATCTCCTTTGGAAAACCTATCTACCTTGGGGAAGATAAACTGACAAAGGATCGCCTTGAGGACGTGTCAAACCATTTAACAGCTTCAATTCGTGCGTTAGAGGAAACAGCAAGATAACTTCATAGCGGAGGTGCACCATGAAGGATTGGGTACAGAGAAAGCTAAACGATGTAATTAGTGATGATGTGCAGGCAAAAATGAAAGAAAAGATGGCTGAAAGCGGGGTAACCGTTCCTATATCCGCTTCTATGCTCATGCGAATTTTTCAAAAACAAATGACAAAGCAAGATCAAATTCAGCAATTTTCTATTTCATTTCAAGACTCCTATATTCACGTGAATGGAATTATTAAAAAATTTCTGGTGAGAATTCCATTTTCCATTGTGCTAGAACCCCTTGAGGCAAAAGAACGTACGCTTCTATTCAAAATCCATGAAATGAAACCTCTTAATCAAAATTGGATCAACTATCGAATTTTTCACAAGCCGCCTGTTACTACGTATGAAGAAAAACAAATTCATATCAATCTCAATGAAATTGATAAAGTGAAGGTCATTCCAGTGGGGAAAATCAAACAATTTTCAATACAAGATGAAAAGCTTCGAGTGAAAATTGGTTTATAAATAGTTGTAAATAAAATGTAGAAATAGTTTTTTCAGAAAGAAAACCTTTTCAGTTCAGCACTTAATTTGATTAGGTGCTATTTCTTTATAATTTTTATAAAATTTTTAGAATTTTTCGTCTCTAACTATTGTGACACGCTTCCCTAAAGTTGTACAATGTAACTTATATAGAGGTTTAAGCGCAAAACCCGTAAATATAAAGAGCAAGGAGAAACAACTATGACAACTTATTCAATCGATGTAACACTAAGTCAAACAAAAAAAGAAAAGCCGCAATCTGATCAATTGCAATTCGGGAAAGTCTTTACGGACCATATGTTCATTATGGATTATACAGAAGGCCAAGGATGGCACGATGCTCGTATTGTACCTTATCAACCTATCACATTAGATCCGGCATCCATGATCTTTCATTACGGGCAGTCTGTTTTTGAAGGACTAAAAGCATATGTAACAAAAAAAGAGCAAGTATTATTATTTAGACCAGATGAGAACTTCAAACGTTTAAATAAATCAAATGATCGTCTTTGTATTCCTCATGTTGATGAAGACTTAGCGCTAGAAGCGTTAAAACAGCTGATTAAAATTGACCGCGAATGGATTCCTACTGCTGAAGGTACATCACTATACATTCGCCCGTTTGTCATCGCAACAGAGCCTTACTTAGGAGTAGCGCCGTCTGACCGCTATCAATTTATCATTATTCTTTCTCCAGTTGGTTCATATTACAAAGAAGGGATTGCTCCTGTAAAAATTGCGGTTGAAAGCGAATTTGTTCGTGCTGTAGCCGGAGGGACAGGAACGGCTAAAACAGGCGGAAACTATGCTTCAAGCTTAAAAGCTCAGCAGCTTTCTGACTCAAAAGGATATTCACAAGTACTGTGGTTAGACGGAGTTGAACGCAAGTACATTGAAGAAGTAGGAAGCATGAATATTTTCTTCAAAATCGATGGAGAAGTAGTAACGCCATCTGTGAACGGAAGCATTTTGGAAGGAATTACGCGTAAATCGATCATTGAGCTGTTAAAACATTGGGATATGCCTGTAACTGAGCGCCGTATTTCTATGGAAGAAATTCAGCAAGCTTATTCCGAAGGCAAACTAGAAGAGGCATTTGGAACAGGTACAGCTGCAGTTATTTCTCCAATTGGCGAACTATTTTGGAATAACGAGAAAATGGTCCTCAACGGTGGAAACACGGGAGAAGTGTCACAAAAACTGTATGACACTCTAACAGGTATTCAAAATGGTACAGCGGAAGATCCATTCGGCTGGGCAGTGGAAGTAGAATAAATTTCGATAATCGAATATCTTTTTACGTAAAAGAAGCGGGACAGCTCCCGCTTCTTTTTTTATTTGTTGCCGAATAGTCCAAAAGAAACAAGTTATTTTTTGAATATTTAGAACTATTTATATACTTTTATTGTAAAATAAAATATAATTATCCTTATAAAAGCGATACTTTGTCTTTATTGAAATTCACAGCATTACTTATTCGTTATAAGGGGAGAACAAAATGCTTTTTTTATCACATGATGAAAAAATTAAACAGCTGGCTTCACACTTAGCTGAACGACTCGAAAGAGAATTAAACCAAGAAACCTCAGGTGAACAAATGCACGTGCTCATCGGCTATTTATTTGCTTCTCATTTAATCGAGCACCGTCCTACGGGTTATTACGTAAGGTCTCAATACCCTGAGCAGCTAAAAGATTTATATGAAACTTTACACGTCCACCAATAAATTATCTCTTCCTCTTTTGTCCTATATCGTGTAGAATTTTAGAAAATATATGATTTTCTAGTTGATGGCAGAGCTAGGACATAGTGTGGTGTGGCATTTACCTTTAAATGATCAAGTAATGGCTTTAGAGGTGAATAATGTTAGCGCAGATCAAAGAAATGAGTTTAGATAAAAATCGTCGTAATCCACATTACCGCGTATTGTTGCAGTGTCCAGACGGGAGTGAACTATTCATTCACTTTAATTATACATACCGATCAAAAACATATTGGTCAAGAGATGTATATCACAACAATGTTCATAAAAAATCTCAGCTTGCTTGGTATACCCAAAGCGTAGAGGAAATGACTGCTCAGCAGTTTCTTGAAGAGCTAGGAGCTAAAGTAAATGAACATTTCGATTTTACACTGCGACGATAACCCAAAAAAAGCACCCCTTCATATGGGGTGCTTTTTTTGGTTGTTTTACACAAATAAGGACAGAATAATGTATATTCTCTTTTTTGAAATGAAAGGTGGAATGTTCATGGCGCAAATTGTAATGTGGGTGTTTTTTATCGGTCCTTGGCTATTGCTTTTTGCAGTGGATAAAGAGCGAGTAAAGCGGTATATGGCTGTATCACTATTCGGAGTGGTATTGTTAACGATGGTTTTTCAAATTGCAGATCGCTTTAACTGGTGGGAAGTGAATAAAACTCTTTTTTTCTTTGTTAATATGACGCCTTTTCCTTTTGGCATATTTATAATAGGCACGCTTTTTATTTTTTATTTTACCTATCCTGGCTTTTGGATGTTTATGATTATCAATGCAGCTTTCGATTTATTTCAAGCACTTGTCATGAGTCCTATCTTTGAAAAACTAGACATTTATACACTCAAGGAAATGAATCATTTTTTATTATTTGTACTAATGATGGTTATTGCTGTTCTACTTTTTCTTTATCAAAAGTGGCAAGATACTGCGTTTAAGTTATCTATCAAGTGATAGATAGAGAGCTTGTGTTTTATCGCTAACTTTTATATAATGAGCGTATAAAACCCTCTATTTATATCGGAAATAGAGGTGTTTTTACTATGGGAAAGATACAAAATGGCAAAATATCTGCGGATGAACATCATTTTTCGCAAAAAAATTAAAATAATGTAAAAGTTTATGTTAAAATGGCAATGTTGCGTGAACGAATTAACTAACTTTACGCAAGAATGCTATTTACATACGTAAGAAGGAGAGAGATTTAAGATGGCAAAGACGTTAATTTTTGGACATAAAAATCCTGACACAGATACAATCTGTTCTGCAATTGCATACGCTGATTTAAAGAATAAATTAGGTGTAGACGCTGAACCAATTCGATTAGGGGATATTAACGGTGAAACGCAATTTGCTCTTGAAAAGTTCAACGCTGAACTACCACGTTTCGTTGATGAAGTATCTAAAGAAACAAATGAAGTTATTTTAGTGGACCACAACGAACGCCAGCAAAGTGCAAACGATATTGATCAAGTTCGTGTGCTTGAAGTAATTGATCATCACCGTATTGCTAACTTCGAAACAGCAGATCCTCTATACTATCGTGCAGAGCCAGTTGGATGTACGGCAACGATCTTAAACAAGATGTATAAAGAAAACGGCGTAGAAATCGAACCTAACATCGCAGGTCTTATGCTATCAGCTATCATTTCTGATTCTTTATTATTCAAGTCACCAACTTGCACAGACCAAGACGTTGCAGCTGCTAAAGAATTAGCCGAAATTGCAGGCGTAGATGCAGAAGAGTACGGATTAGCAATGCTGAAAGCTGGAGCTGACTTAGGCGATAAAACAGCTTCACAATTAATTTCATTAGATGCTAAAGAATTCAGCATGGGTACAAGCAAAGTAGAAATTGCTCAAGTGAATGCAATTGACGTAAACGACGTTTTAGTGCGCAAAGTTGAATTGGAAGAAGCTATTACTAAAACAATCGAAGAAAAAGGATTACAATTATTCCTTTTAGTTGTTACAGATATTTTAAACAGCAACTCTACTGCATTAGCATTAGGTTCTGCTGCTTTAAAAGTAGAAGAAGCATACAACGTAACGCTTGAAAACAATACAGCTGTCTTAGAAGGCGTTGTATCACGTAAAAAGCAAGTAGTTCCTGTATTAACATCTGTATTTGCTTAATAAAAAAACGGTTCGTGTCTAAACACGAACCGTTTTTTTGTCCATTTGCACGTCAAGCCAATTTAGTATATCGTCTATCACTTCATCTTTATTTAATTCATTAAGCAACTCATGACGGCACTGTGTAAAAAAGCGGTAGCTTACGTTCTGCAATCCGGCTTTTTTAAAGTCGTTATATACTTTGCGTACACCTTTTGTATAGCTGCCTACTGGATCATGTTCTCCAGATATTAAATAAACAGGCAGGCTCGATGGGACTAGCTTTATATTAGCTAAGTTAGAGATTTGTTTGATTCCTGTTAATAAGTCATAGAAAAACCCTGCTGTGAAAACTCCTCCGCAGTAAGGGTCATTTACATATAAATCTACAGCCTCATTATCTTGACTTAACCAATCAAAAGGTGTTCGAGCAGGATGAAAGGATTTGTTGTACTGCCCAAAAGAAAGTTTATCAAGCAATGGACTAGCAGATCGTAATCCTTTTCTTTTTTTCTCTATTTTCGTAGCTAATATGCCGGCCTTCAGTGAAAGGGAAGGAATGCTGCCAGTACCTGAGAGCATCACGCCGTGAATGTGCTCTGTATTCAATTGAATATATCTTCTCGTTAGAAAAGACCCCATGCTGTGACCGAAAAGAAAGATTGGTAGGTTGGAGTGTTCCGTTGAAATGTGCTTAGTCAAAGCAATCATATCGTAGACTACTGTATCAAAACCATTTTCTTCAGCAAAAAAACGCTTTTCTTCATCTTTTAAAGCTGTTTGACCGTGACCGCGGTGATCATTTCCATATACGATGTAGCCATGTTGAGTTAATACATTAGCAAAGTATTCGTAGCGTCCAATATGTTCGGCCATTCCATGGGCTATTTGGACAACGCCTTTTGCAGAATTGTTTTCAACATTCCATTTTTGTGCAAATATTTCTTTTTCCTGATGACCTCTGTAGTAAAAGGATTGTTTCATGCTCAGCATTCACCTTCTGCTTTCCTGTAAAATAAGGGATATATGTATATATTATACTAATTTATGCAGATGATTTTACTATTTTAAAATAAAAAATGATTATTTTGTCATAAACCTTTACAAACCTTTATGTGATTTGTTAAATTAGTATTTATATTAAAAATTATTAAACAATTTAAAAAGATTTAGTTTTTAATAGGTTAGATGAATACGGAGGGAATTATTGTGGCAGAATTAAGAAGTAACATGATCAAAAAAGGATTCGACAGAGCACCGCACCGCAGCCTACTGCGTGCAGCTGGTGTAAAAGAAGAGGATTTCGGCAAACCGTTTATTGCGGTTGTCAATTCATATATTGATATTGTACCAGGTCATGTTCACTTACAAGAGTTTGGTAAAATCGTAAAAGATGCGATTCGCGAAGCTGGTGGCGTACCTTTTGAAATGAACACTATCGGTGTAGATGACGGTATTGCGATGGGACATATCGGTATGCGCTATTCATTACCAAGTCGTGAAATCATTGCTGACTCAGTTGAAACGGTAGTATCTGCTCACTGGTTTGATGGAATGGTATGTATTCCAAACTGTGATAAAATCACGCCTGGGATGTTAATGGCTTCATTACGTCTGAATATTCCGACAGTTTTTGTTAGCGGCGGACCAATGAAGGCTGGCGTAACAAGCGACGGTCGTAAGATTTCTCTTTCTTCAGTATTTGAAGGCGTAGGAGCTCATCAAGCTGGTAAACTTGATGATAAAGGATTACTTGAATTAGAACAATTCGGCTGTCCGACATGCGGATCTTGTTCAGGAATGTTTACAGCGAACTCAATGAACTGCTTAGCTGAAGCGTTAGGACTTGCTTTACCTGGAAATGGTACAATCTTAGCAGTTGCTCCTGAACGTAGAGAATTTGTTAAGAAATCAGCTAAACAGCTTATGGAATTAATTAAATTAGATTTAAAACCACGTGATATCGTCACAGAAAAAGCAATCGACAACGCATTTGCTTTAGACATGGCGTTAGGTGGTTCTACAAATACAGTTCTTCATACGCTAGCTCTTGCGAATGAAGCTGAAATTGATTATCCGTTAGAGCGCATCAATGAAGTAGCGGAACGCGTGCCTCACTTGGCAAAACTCGCTCCGGCTTCGGATGTATTTATTGAAGACTTACATGAAGCAGGAGGCGTATCGGCTGCTCTAAACGAGCTATCTAAAAAAGAAGGAGCTCTTCATTTAGATACGATGACGGTTACTGGAAAAACGCTAGGCGAAAACATTGCAGGATGCGATGTAAAAGACTATAACGTTATTCATCCAATCGATAAGCCGTTTACAGAAAAAGGCGGACTTGCTGTATTGTTTGGTAACTTAGCTCCAGACGGCGCGATCATTAAAACAGGCGGTGTTCAAGATGGCATTACTCGCCACGAAGGACCGGCAATTGTATTTGAGTCTCAAGACGAGGCGCTGCACGGTATTGCTAACGGAAAAGTAAAAGAAGGACATGTCGTAGTCATTCGTTATGAAGGACCAAAAGGCGGACCGGGAATGCCTGAAATGTTAGCTCCAACTTCTCAAATTATGGGAATGGGACTAGGTGCAAAAGTAGCACTATTAACAGACGGACGCTTCTCTGGCGCTTCACGTGGATTATCAATTGGCCACGCGTCTCCAGAAGCTGCTGAAGGCGGCCCACTAGCATTTGTCGAAGATGGCGACCACATCGTGATTGACATTGAAGATCGTTCGATGAATGTTCAAGTTTCTCCAGATGTTTGGGCAGAACGAAAAGCAAACTGGAAAGGCTTTGAGCCAAAAGTTAAAAAAGGCTATCTTGCAAGATATTCTAAACTTGTAACTTCTGCAAGCACGGGCGGAATTATGAAAATCTAATAGCACAAAAAAGGCTCTCTGCTGAGAGCCTTTTTCTTTACTAAAGTAACGGTGCAAAGAAGCATTTTTAACACGAAAATTCTTTTTTCATAATAACGTGTGGAATACCGTCTTCCATAAAGACATCAGAAACAGTCTTATAGCCTAACTTATGATAAAAAGGTTCAGCCTGAACTTGACCGTGAAGCTTAGCTTGAGTTAATCCTTCTTTTTTCGCTGCTTCTTCTAAGCTGGCCACCACTTCTTTTCCGAGCCCGTATTTTCTAAATTCCTTTAATACGCATATTCGCTCTATTTTGGCGTAATCGTCTACTATGCGGAATCTACCAGAAGCTGCCGGTTTATTGTTATAGTAAATCAACATATGTTTTGCCGTTTCCTCATGTTCATCAAATTCATCTTTTAAGGGCACGCCTTGTTCTTCAACAAACACTGTTTTACGTATACGGAATACTTCTTCAAGCTGCTCTTTTGTTGTAACATGCTCAATTTTCATTAAAATCCTTCCTTTTCTACGAATTTAAGCTTCTTTTTTGTATAATAAAAATACGTGATATAAAAAGAGTATAAAGGAAAAATAAAATGTTGTAAATGCAACAAAAATTAACTAATGAACATATTACACAAATTTGTGGTCATTGCTCACTGTTTAAACGACTTCAGAAATAATAAAATCAACTGAAACATGTTAAAAAAGCAAAGAAAAGGGATTATGAAGCGCTGTGAATCTACATAACTTGTAAAAAGAGAAATATTTAAAATAGTAGTGGGATGAAAAAGGGGAATGTATCATGCAAATAACCTTAGTGTATAAAGATGAGCAATCGAATAAATTTTGGAAAGTTGAAAGAAGAGACAGCAAGTTAGTCATTCACTTTGGAAAAGTTGATACAGCCGGTCGCATGCAAGTGAAAGAGTTTGCTTCCAAAGAAGCTTGTGAAGCGGAAGCTGAAAAGCTGATTCGTGCAAAAATGCAGAAAGGATATAAACCTTTAACTTGTTCAATGCAAGTAATGAAAGACAGCACGATGTCAGAGGATCTCTTTTGGGAACTGATAAAAAAGGCGAAGACAAAATTAGATGTCGACGAGCAAATGGAATGGCTCCGCTCAACGCTAGCAAAGCGTTCTGAAAAAGACATTTTCCGCTTTGATCAGCTATTAAATCAGCATTTTGATCAATCCTATACTTCTTCATTGTGGGCAGCAGCTTATATTGTAATGGGCGGTTGTTCAGATGATTGTTTTGATTATTTTAGAGCGTGGCTTTTATATCAAGGAAAAGACATATATTATAAAGCAATTGAATCTCCTGAGACGATGATTTCTGTTCTTCAACCACTAGAAGCAGAAGGCTATGCTCCTCAATTAGAAGAATTACTTGCTGTAGCGTGCGAAGCTTACGAAGAAAAGACAGGTTTAGATAACGACTATTATTATGATAAATATGACCAGTTTGACCCAATGTGGTACGATGAGCAAGATTTGGATCTTGATTGGGATGAAGATGATGAGGACGGTTTACAGATGCGATTCCCTGTGCTTTGGAGTCGCTATTGGAACAATCACCTCGAATATTAAAAAGAAGAGATGAAAATCTGTTTACAGACTTTCATCTCTTCTTTTCTTATTTTGATAGAGTGGGTGACGACGCGGTCTGAGATAGTTTTGTTTTTTTGTTTAGCATACTGTTCATAATCATTCCAATTACGATTATCGTCATACCAGCTAACGCAATCCCTGTTGGCATACGGCCATTTAATAAAAACACTTCGCCAAGAACGGTAAAAATCATGCTGCCTGATTGAGTTGCTTCGACCGCTCCAAGCAAACCTAAATTTTCTTTTGCCAAGTCTGTTGCGTAAAAGAACGTCATCGTAGCAATTACACCTGAACTCATTGCCAAGAGAAAGGCTTGAGAAAATTGAGGAGCACTCGGAATACCTGTAGTAAAGAAACCGTATATTGCGTAAATAATGCTTAGGGGAATGCTTCCTAACGCCATTCCCAATACACGTTGGAACGTATCGAGCTTTCCGCTGCATATTTCCATCATTTTTCGGTTTCCAAGCGGGTATAAAAATGCAGCGACAACAACAGGTAGAAACCCTAGAATAAACTGCATAGCCGTAATATTTTCTGCTTCTTTTACCTGCATAAGAATCACGCCTACTAAAATAAACGCTGAAACGCTAAGCGTTTTTAGCGGAATTTTCCCTCTTACTTTTTTATATCCTTCTGCAGTTTGAACTTTTATAAAAAACAACGGAGAAAGAAGAGCTCCAGCTAGAATGGTCACTTGCCACGTTCCTGCCACTAGCCATGATGGTCCGAAAAGTGAGGAAAAACTTAAGAGAGAATAAAAGCCTACTCCTGCAAGTGTACCCCAGCCAAGCCAAGCCCACGGATGTTTTTTCATTTCCTTCCACAGAGGCGTAAATTTCTTTTGCAGCAGCACTAAAATGAGTAAAATAGGAATAGCGAATAAAAAGCGGAGGGATGCAGTCCATGCCCAACTCGTTCCAGATACATTCATTGCTCGGTTGACGATAAACGTAGCGGAAAAGAACATGGAAGATAATAGTCCCCATATTATTGCTTTCATTGTTTACCCTCCTTATCAAATATATTATAATATGTTAATTACTCAAAAAAGTTTATCATAATATACATCAGAAAGGAAGGAAGAAATGCATACAGAAGACATGATTAAAAAAGTAGGCAGTGAATTACGAAAAATCAGGATGCAAAATCATTTGACGCTGGATGAACTGGCTGAAAAGACAGGAGTCAGCAAACTCACATTAGGAAAAATTGAAAGAGGAGAGACGAACCCTACTTTAGGGGTGATGTGGAAAATAACCACAGGTTTAAATATTCCTTTAACCAAATTAGTGTCAGTAGAACCTTCAGTATCCCTATCTAAGTGCGGAGGGGGATTTTCTCTTAAAGGACCAGATGAAGCTTGGAAAATTGAGTTTATGTTTCAAAATCAAATGGATTCGACGATTGAAATGTACCGAGCATTTCTTTCACCTCTTGCTACATACAGTCCGGAACCGCATCACAAAGGATTAATTGAAGTAGCAACGGTAATGGAAGGAAGAGTTGAAATAAAGATTGAAGAAGAGGTATACGAGTTAAACCAATTTGACTCGGTGAAATTTGAAGGAAGTCACACGCACTCATACAAAAATCTCGAAGAACGTCCCGCTGTGCTGCATCTACTAGTAAAATATGAGCAATAAAGCGGCAGAGCCGCAGTAAAACGAACCATAAAAAATAATTCGTTTTACTGCGGCTCTAATAGCTGTTTATTCATCAGCTTGTTTTGGTAGCTAATATATTTTTTTACTTTAATGATACTTAATGAATATTCTTCAATTAAACGGTGGATAGATTGAACCATACACTCTGGATAATGATGTTTTTTCTGTAAATATACTTTATACTTTCGAATTTGTCTTTCAAAATATAAAATAACTTGTTCAGGCGTTTTCACCAGTAAAGATTGCATGTATTCATTTACTTGCGTTTCAAGAAAAGAATAGCGATTCGTGATAAAAAATGTCTTCATCTTATTTTCCTCCCTATATGTTAGTGGTACAAAAAAGAAACCCTTGTGCTAGGATTTCTTTTTTGCTTTTTATTTGAATCAGCTGTGCGCAACTTTTAGGCACTGATACTTGAAATCGAAGACTCTCTATATTTTTTTATTTTGCATTTTATATATGTAGGCGTTTCGCCGAAAAGATTTGCTACGTGTGTAATAGCTCCATAATACGTTTTAGCATCCATCATTTCTTTATTCACAATATAGTCATACAGGGATGATTCAATATCATCAACAAAAGCTAAAATGTGACGCTTTTCGAATAGGAGTTGATAAAGTTCATTAATTAAGTATGGGCTTTGATCAAATTTGTCTTGCAGCTGCTCTACTCGGTACTTTGTCATAGGCACTTCACACAAGATAATGTATCGTAACTCTTCTAAAAATAATTTATTCATCTTTCTCACATCCCTATTCTGTTAATAATTATATAATAGCACTATGCCTTCATATTTGGAAGCGTTTTCAATGTATTAATTTTAATATTTTTTTTCTTCTCATTTCCTTTCGTTTTTTCTTTTCTTACGTGAATTATCTGTAGTATAGTTCGTTTTACGTAAAGACTCTAGCTAATTGTTAAACTACCTGACATACTTTTTGGAATTTTTATTATTGATGTCAAAAACTCTTACATACCTAAGCGGAAACACCTTAAAAATAACATCCTATGAGCCGGAATCGTCTGTAATTGTGATAAAATAAAAAATGGAAAATACATCATATAGGAGAGAGGCTATGGAAAAAGATCATATTTCAGAGCTTAAGATTTTAAAAGACATTGCCGAGATTTTAAATGAAGGCACTAATTTACATACAATGCTTCACGATGCTCTTTTAAAACTGCTGCAAATAACAGATTTACAAACAGGCTGGATCTTTTTTATTGACGAAAATGGAAAACATGAGATGATTGCCGCTCAGCATTTGCCGCCGGCTTTATTAAATAAAACCGCTCAGCCTATGTGTAACGGAAGCTGCTGGTGTGTTGATCGGTATATGGATGGCCGGCTTCAAAAAGCATCTAATATTATGGAGTGCAAGAGACTTGAAGATTCCGTCATTCATGAGTGGGGAGATACACACGACATTACTCATCACGCAACGGTTCCTTTACAAGCAGGGGATGAGCGCTTTGGATTATTAAATGTAGCTGCCCCTCATAAAATTCATTTTGAACAGCGAGAGCTTGATTTATTAGGATCTGTCGCTCTTCAAATTGGCACGGCTATCAAGCGGATTAAGCTGACTCAATCTCAGCAGGAAGTAAAACTTATTGAAGAAAGAAACAGACTGGCCAAAGATCTTCACGATTCTGTTAATCAGCTGTTATTTTCGATTAATGTCACAGCCAAAGCCGGAAGCAGCTTAGCGACAGATGGGCAGTTAAAAGAGACTTTTTCCTTAATCCAAGAAACCGCTCAGCATGCTCAAGTAGAAATGAAAGCATTAATTTGGCAGCTTCGCCCTCAAGGATTGGAAAACGGCATTGTCAGCGCGTTAAAAAGCTATGGTCAAATGCTAGGTCTTAACGTAAAAGAACAAATTAAAGGAGTGTCCGTTTTGCCTGCTGTGATTGAAGAGACACTGTGGAGAGTCGGACAAGAAGCTTTTAATAATTGTCGAAAGCATGCGGATACGGCAGAGGTACATTTAAACGTAAATATAAGCAAGGAACAAGTAATTATGAAAATTCAAGATAGCGGCAATGGATTTATATATAGCGCTTCAGCAGAATTGCCGACGCTTGGGTTAAAAACCATGCAGGAGCGAATAAACAGATTAAATGGCAATCTATCTGTTACAAGCAGCATAGGAAACGGAACGGTTGTGGAAGTATCTATTCCTCTTTCATAACAGAAAGGAGCGCACATGAAAATAAAGATTCTAATCGCAGATGATCACCACGTTGTCCGAAAAGGACTAGTCTTTTTCTTACAGACGCAGCCCGACTTAGAAATTGTAGGAGAAGCTTCTAACGGAGAGGAAGCTTTAAAGTTAGCGACATCTCTAGAGCCCCATATTGTTTTAATGGATTTATCGATGCCCGTTCTCGACGGAATTGAAGCAACAAAAGAATTAAAAAAACAAGCACCGCATATACAAGTTATGATTTTAACAAGCTTTTCAGATCAAGACCATGTGATACCGGCACTAGAAGCTGGAGCTTCAGGCTATCAGCTAAAAGAAAGTGACCCAGATGAACTTGTAGCCGCTATTCGAAAGCTAATGAACGGAGAAAATCAGCTTCATCCAAAAGTCACCACACACTTGCTAACACGGTTAACCAAAAGCAGCGAAAAGAAAGTCAATTTTATTGACCACTTAACGAAACGAGAAAAAGACGTATTAAAAGAAATTGCAAAAGGTAAAAGCAACAAAGAAATTGGTGCTTCCTTACATATTACAGAAAAAACAGTAAAAACACATGTATCTAATATTTTATCGAAACTCGGTGTTCAAGACCGCACGCAAGCTGCTCTATATGCTGTGCAGCACGGCATTTCCTAACCTACGACTTTAGTTGTAGGTTTTTCTCCGTGCTTCTCCGTCTATATTGGTAGCTTTCTTTCTATCAATAGCATGACGAAAAAAAGTTCAATCATCCCTATACTATACATATAACCAAACGACAGAGGAGTAGATAAGCATGAACATACTTATTATCAATGGAAGTCCTAGAGAAACAGGCCGAACAACACAAGTGACGAGAGAGCTTCACAAAAGCTATCAAAGTTCTTTTTTAGATTTAAGCCAATTATCGCTTCCTATATTCACAGGTGAACCTCATCAATATGAAACAGAAGAAGTACAAGAGCTAATTGAAAAAATAGAAAAAGCGGATGGTATTTTACTTGCGACGCCCGAGTACCACGGAGCTATGAGCGGAGCGTTAAAAAACGCATTTGACTTTTTAAACAGTGCGTATTTTGCGCATAAGCCCGTAGCACTTTTAGCAGTATCAGGAGGAGGAAAAGGAGGCATTAATGCTTTAAATAACCTTAGAACCGTTACACGCGCTTTGTATGCGAATGTTCTATCTAAGCAGCTGGTATTAGACCCTGCAGACATCGTGGAAAAAGGGACTTTACGAAAAAATGCAGCTGACGGAATTCATGAATTAGTTAATGAGCTGACTTTGTATACACAAGTGTCTAAGCAAATTTTAGAAGCTAAGCAAAACGTTTGATGAAGGCGCTTTATAAAGACCGTCGCTTTCAAGCCGTAGTTGCTGCAAATGTTTTATCATCGATCGGTTCTGGTATTACGATGATTGCCATTCCTTTACTGTTAGTTGCATCTCCAGATGGAAATAGACTATTTGGTACGATTATGCTGATTATGACGGTGATTAGCTTTGTGGCTACTCCGTATATTGGTGTTCTTATTGATCGAATGTCACGAAAGAAACTGCTGTTAACCGTAGAATTGATAGGTTTTATCACGGTCATGTTATTTGTAATCGTCGGTTTTGTTACAGACTATTCAACGATTCACTACGTCATTTTGTATGGAACCGGAAACCTTTACTACACCTTTTTTTATCCAACGATTTTTGCGTTAAATCAAGAAATTTTTTCAAAAGATGCGTTTCACTCATTAAACAGTATCATGGAAATACAAGGTCAGCTATCAAGTATGCTTGCAGGAGCTTTGGCGAGTCTAGTCATTACTCGTTGGTCGCTTCAATGGATTTTAACAGTCGATGCAGCTACGTATATAGCTGCATTTCTTTGTCTATTGAGTATTCCATATAAACAAAGCAGGGAACGAAGCGACAAGAAAAAGACTGCTATGAAAGAAGGGGTAACATTTATAAAAGAAAATCGCTCGGTCTCTCTTTTTTTACTGCTTTCTTTTATGCCTTTCATCGCTGTGATGATGACGAACTATTTATTTCCTATTTATCTGACTCAAGAATTAAACGCAAGTCCAGCAGCATATGGGATTGAAAGTGCTGTATATGGTTTCGGGGCGTTAACGGCAGGGGTATTTATCGTATCTATTATGAAAAGAACAGGCACAGAGCTAGCGATTATGCTGAATATAAGCCTTTTTGCACTCGGAATATCTATCATCTTCTTTATGAAGCTTTTACCCATTTATTTTTCTATTGTGTTTCTTCTTGCTTTTGCAAATGCAGGTACAAGAGTAGCTCGAAATACGTTTATGATGCAAAAAATACCAAATATCATCGTGGGAAGAGTCGACAGCTGTTTTCGCTTTATTACGTTAGGAATTCGGATTGTACTGATTTTCTTCTTTACGTACGTTACGGCTAACGATCGTATAGGACTGGCTTTTTTAGGGCTGAGTCTCCTTTTATTATCATCGGCTGGAGCGGGCTGGATACTCTACAAAAGAAAACAGCGAAAACAGTCTGCATTGCTTAAGAGTGTTTTATAATGTCTGTTGCATGTTATAATAGAGGAATTGACAAATAATGTTCAACGTTTATGACGTTGAACATTATTTGTTCTGAATAGAAATTAAACAGCAACAGCATTGACTGTTATGCGATTGGAAGATTGTGAAGCGATGATAAATAAAACATTAAACAAAGAACAATTAAAAGATTCGTACTCAAGCAGAACGTACTATAGAGGACACACGTATTACAAGCAGGGACGTGTGCTTGATTTGGAATACAATGAACAGACCACTACGTGGACAGCATCGGTTCGAGGTGCGGAAATGTATACAGTAATGGTTGAACAAAAAGGAAATTCTTTTTATTCATTCTGCGATTGTCCTGCTTATCACGAGTTTTCAGAATGCAAACACGAAGTAGCTGTTTTATTAACCATTTGCGATGAGCGAGCAAAGCCGCAGCCAATTAAAACAAAGCCTTTTCGCCAAAGCAAAGAATACGAGAATGTAAATCACTTTATCGACTTATTTTCAAGCTATCAGCAAACCATAAGTGACCATAGGAAATATGCCGATAAAGATCCGTTGAAAGTAGAATTTATTTGCAAGTCTTACTCAGAAGAATTTTTACGTTCAGAAGGAATGTACGTAGCGCTTGAAATGAAAGTGGGCGTCGACCGGACGTATGTAGTAAAAAACATTCAAGAATTTTTAACAGACGTTAAAGAATTCCAAACTCACGAATTTACCAAGCGCTTCGAATATGACCCGGCGGAACATTTTTTTATAGAAGAAGATAGAAAAATCATTGAGCTGCTGATGGATATTATGACAAATGAATCATTTTATAAAAATTCTTATTCCATGTATCGTTCGTCTGCAAATAACAGAGAACTAATCATTCCTTCCATCATAGCCAAAGAGTTATTTCAATTGCTCAAAGATCGGAACTTTACATTTATTCATGACGAGCACTCATATGAAAATATTATCTTTGCTGAAAGCTCAGCTCCTTTTTCGTTTCAGTTAAATAAGCACCCGGCAGCTGGATTTGAACTAGACTTTACGGAGCTTCATCAAGCTTCGTTTTTTGATCGATACGGGTGGCTATTTTTAAAGGGGACGTTTTATGAGCTATCTCAAGATCAGCGTATGCTTCTTGAAGGGCTTCGAAAAACGGCGCCTTTGAAGCCAGTCGTACCTATAGCAGAAGAACAGATGGGCAATTTTTTATCTCACGTCGTTCCAGGACTGAAAAAAGTGGGGAAAGTGGATATCGCAAAAGAAGTATCCCATCAGATTATTGCACCTGAACTAAAAGCAAAAGTATTTATTGACCAGGAAGATGAACAGCTGTTTGTGACACTTGGGTACCACTACGGAGAGATTTCAATTAATCCATTTTCACCTCAACCTGAAAAGTACGATAAAATCTTAATACGAGATTTAGAAAAAGAAGACCGCGTGATGGATTTAATTGAAACAGCTCCTTTAAACATTTATAAAAATCAGCTGTATTTAAATCAAGACGAATCATCTTTATATGAATTTTTGTTTCATATTGTTCCAAAGCTTGATGAAATAGCGGATGTGTATATTACGGATGAGATGAAAGATTATGCTTATACGGATTTTTCTGCGCCAGTAACAACGGTTGACATCAAAAACAGCAATGGATTATTAGAAATTAATTTTGATTTAGGAGACATTAATCATCAGACCGTTCAAGATGTTTTAAAATCTGTTTTAGAAAAGAAAAGCTATCATCGTCTAGATAACGGTGCGTTTATTCCTCTTGAAAACGAAGGCTTTGAGCATATTCAAAATCTGTTTCGTGAGCTGAACGTAACCGAGAAAGACTTAAAGGATAACTCATTGCAAGTACCTTTATACAGAGGGATGCAAGTAGAAGAGATTATGAGTGCGGGTGATAAATCAGCGGCTAAGTTCGGCTCAGCATTTAAAAGGTTACTTACACAGCTCAAATCCCCAGAGGAAATGGATTGGGAAGTACCGGAATCCTTGCAAGCATCCCTGCGTGATTATCAGTACAATGGGTTTAAATGGTTTAAATCTCTGGCTCACTACTCTTTAGGAGGCGTGCTGGCTGATGATATGGGGCTTGGAAAAACGCTTCAAAGCATTGCCTATATCTTATCTGAAAAAGAGCTTGATGAAGACAGCAATGCCTTTTTAATTGTTGTGCCGGCTTCCTTGATTTATAACTGGCGCAACGAATTGGAGAAATTTGCACCGAATTTAACGGTTCAAACCATTACAGGAACGCCGAGCGAGCGTGAGGAGAAGCTAAAACGCACAGCTGACGTATGGATTACATCTTACCCAACGCTGCGTCAAGATATCGATTTGTATCAGCATCTTCATTTTCATGCTTTAATTCTAGATGAGGCTCAAAGTATTAAAAATCATACAACGAAGACAGCAGTAGCTGTTAGGACTATTTCAGCTAAAAAACGTTTTGCGCTTAGCGGTACGCCTATTGAAAACTCACTTGATGAGCTTTGGTCAATTTTCCAGACCATTCTTCCTGGCTTATTTCCAGGACTTCGCCAGTTTAAAAACATGTCATCGGAGCAGGTCAGCCGAATTGTAAGACCATTTTTACTGCGACGAGTAAAAAAGGATGTGTTAAAAGAACTGCCTGATAAAATTGAAACAACTCATTTATCTGAGCTGACTAAAGAACAAAAAGAGTTATATGTAGGCTATTTAGAACAATTAAAATCATCTTTAGCCGGTGAAGATTTTAACAAAAACCGAATGAAGATCTTGGCGGGACTAACAAGACTTCGCCAGATTTGCTGTCATCCGTCTTTATTCGTTGAAAATTACGAAGGGGATTCAAGCAAATTAGAGCAGCTGCTTGAGATTACAAGAAATGCGGTTGCCAACGGAAAACGCTTGTTAATCTTCTCTCAGTTTACAAGCATGCTTCACATTATTCGAGAAGAGCTCCAAAAAGAAAATCTCTCATACTTTTATTTAGACGGTCAAACGCCATCAAAAGAACGAGTGGAAATGGCGGATCGGTTTAATAATGGAGAACAAGACATTTTCTTAATTTCATTAAAAGCCGGAGGCACGGGTTTAAATTTAACGGGAGCCGATACGGTTATTTTATATGACTTATGGTGGAACCCGGCGATTGAAGAACAAGCGGCAGGCCGTGCACACCGCATTGGACAAAAAAATGTTGTGCAGGTCATCAAGCTTATTTCTCAAGGAACCATCGAAGAAAAAATTTACGGCTTGCAGCAAAAGAAAAAAGAACTCATCGAACAGGTTATTCAGCCGGGAGAAACAATGCTTTCTAGCTTGACAGAAGAAGAGCTTCGAGAACTGCTTAGTATGTAGCAAAGGACGTGTAAAGAATGAAAAAATGGGCGTTTGTATCAGATTTTGATGGCACAATTTCAAAAAAAGATTTTTACTGGATTGTGATTGAAAAGTATTTTCCAGAAGGTGAAGAACTGTTCCACCGATGGAAAGCAGGAGAAATAAAAGATATTGATTTTTTATCTACTGTTTTTCAATCCATTCACCAAGAAGAACCGAAAATTTTAGAAGAAGTAGCGAATATTCCAATTGATGAATACGTGCCCGATTTTATTAAAGCTGTTCAGGAAAACGGCGGAGATTTTTATATTTTAAGTGCTGGAACAACGTACTATATTAAACCGATTTTAGATAAATACGGTGTTGAAAAAGTGGAAGTTTATTCAAATGAAGGATATTTCCATCAAAACAACGTTCACTTGCGTCTAGACCCTGCTCACAGATGGCATTCAGAACGCTACGGCATTGATAAATCGGCTGTTATTAAAGAACTAAAAGAGACATACGAAACGATTTATTTTGCTGGAGACAGCGAGCCGGATTCGCATCCGGCAAAATATGCAGACGTCACATTTGCAAAAGATTCTTTGCAAGATTTACTGCGCGAACAAAACGTTTCATTTGTTCCAGTTGAGACATTTGAAGATATTGAGCAATATTTAATACAACACAACGTGATAAGAAAAGGATAAAAACAGCGGTATTATTTGATTACTTCAAATAATACCGCTGTTCCTATTCCGCCTCCGCTTCCTAAAGCCGCTATGACATATTGCACGTCACGGCGCTTGCTTTCATAAAAAAGACGCGTAGTTAAAATAGCTCCTGATGCTCCGTACGGGTGTCCTAGCGTCAATGCTCCACCGCGAATATTTACTTTTTCTTCTGATATCCCCAGTTCTTGCATACAAGCAACAACTTTAACGGCAAAGGCTTCATTGATTTCAAATAAGTCAATATCATCTACCGTAAGAGAATTTCGCTTCAAGATATTTTTAATCGCAGAAATGGGTGCAATAGCAGGGTAAAGAGGTGACACTCCTGAAATATCGGCGTCGATAAAACGCAAAACGGGCTGAAAGCCTAAGGCGCGTGCTTTTGTCTCTTCCATCACAAGGGTAACGCAGGCACCGTCGTTAATTCCACAGCTGTTGGCTGCGGTGACGGTGCCTTCTTTTTTCAAAAAGACGGGGCTGGCTTTTTGCAGCAGCTTTGTTAGGTTTCGTTTTTTCATAAATGCTTCATCGTGCATCATGTTTGGAAGAGGAAGCGTTTCTTCTTCAAACAACTTTTTTTCAAAAGCCTCCCAGCTTCTTTCATGACTTAAAAGAGCATATCTGTCCTGCTGATCTTTAGATATATTGTATCGCTGAGCTACGTTTTCTGCTGCAATCCCCATGTCAGGGTCACCAATTTTATCAGGAGAAAAACGTGCTCTTTTTTCAAAAGGAGAAGTACTTGTACTTTCAACGCCTCCAGCTAAATAACACGTTCCAGCGCCTGCTTTTATCAAATAGCTGGCCATTCGAATCGCTTCTAAGCCAGCTCCGCACTGACGATCAATGGTCATTCCCGGGATAGAAAAAGGGAGGTCTGCTTCTAAAGCGGATAGCCTAGCTACGTTTCCTCCTGGACCTACAACATTCCCTAAAATAACGTCATCAATTTCATGTTCAATTCCAGCGCTAAGATGTTTTAATAAAGGAGCCGTTAGCTCTTGAACATGAAAATCTTTCAGTAGACCGTTTTCTTTTCCAATGACCGTACGCTTCGCTTTTACAATTGCTGCTTGATAGATAAGTCATCACTTCCTTACATAGAAGCCGTGTTAGAACGGCCAGGTACCGCTACTGCTTTTCGAACTTTTGTAATTAGATAAGCCGCGACCACTGCTTTTATACAGTCACCTGGAAGGTAAACGAAGCTTAGCTGAAGAGATTTTAGAAATGGAGTGTGAAGCTGTAGTGCCTGTACAGGAATGCCGCATGCATATACCAACCCAATCCCAAATAACACATTTACGGCAAATGCTTTTGCAACCGTTACATTTTTTAATCGTGACAGCGTCCAGCCAATAAAGAAAGCTGCAAACACATAGCCAATGATATACCCAGCACTCGGACTCAAAAATACCCCGATTCCTCCGCGTCCTCCAGCAAGTAAAGGAACGCCAGCTGCTAGCAAACATAAAAAAAGAAATTGACTTAAAGCTCCTAACCTAGCTCCAAGGATTCCCCCCGATAGCATGACACCCATAGGCTGAAGAGTAATTGGAACGGGTGTAAAAGATAAAAAAATAGGAGGGACGAGTCCTAGAGCTCCCATTATAGCCGTGAATAATGCAACGTACGTCATATCTTTTGTTTTCATCGTAAACCTCCGCTATGTATGATAAAACATGACTATCGTATCTTATTAAACTTAAATTAGTCAACTCAATTTTTATTAAAGTTTACATTTTTATTTTCTCAAACCCGTATTTACGGTACACTAAAAGTAAAAGAAAAAGGGAGTTTAAGCAGTAATGAAACGAATTGAAGAACTAATTTTTTATCAGTGTCAACAAACGCCTGGAAAACTGGCACTATCGGATTCTGTTAATAAACTAAGCTACGGTCAAATGTGGGATCATGTATGCAAAGCCGAAAATCAGCTGAAAGAAAAAGGGATGGAAAAAGGAGAGGTCGTTGCGTTAAGTATGCCAAACAATGCAGAAGCTGTTGTGTCATTTTTAGCGATTTTAAAAGCGGGTGGAATTGTGATGCTTTTACATAATGAGCTAACAGAGGCTGAAGTAGATACCTATTTTTCTATTCAATCCCCGAATTGGCTATGGAAAACATTTTCTTTAACTAACATAACAAAAGAAAAACCAATCCTGCCCGTACGGCGAGTGAATGCACTATCCGATTTATTTTTATTTGGATTTACCTCTGGGTCAACAGGGAGACCAAAAGGGTTTGTAAAATCGCATTATTCTTGGTCTTCATCATTTCAAGAGTGGTCAGATATATTTTCTTTAGAGCAACACCACAAAGTGCTTGTTCCTTTACATATCTCGTATTCTGCCCAGCTTTACCCAGTTTTGCATGCGCTTTGCAGCGGTATGCACGCTATCATGCTAGAAGCGTTTACACCTTCGGCTGTTTTTAACAAGGAAGCTAGCTGTATGTCTATTACACCTGCATTAATTTCTCCGTTGCTTCGTTATGTACAAAGCAGACCAAAAGAAAAACGACTTCTGCCAAAAACCGTGATTTCAGTAGGCAATAAATTATCTCCTTCCGTTCGAAAGAAATTTTCACAAGCATTTCCTAATGCCTATCTGTATGAATATTACGGATCTTCCGAAATGGGATTTGTTACGGTGCTTTCACCACATACAGCTAAAACGATGCCTCATACAGTAGGCTATCCTGTTAACAGCGTAGACGTTTTAATCCTGACCGAGCGTGGAAAAGCAGTAGAAAAAGGAGACAAAGGAACACTATTCGTGAAAACAAATCAAGCATTTGAAGGGTTTGTTAATGACAGCGAAGAAACGAACCGCTCATTTTTTAATGGATATGTTACGTCGCATGATATTGCGGTTCAGCTTCAAGACGGAAGCATTACCATCGTAGGAAGAGACAAAAATGTAATCAAAAGCAGCGGAAGCTTAGTGTATGCCGAAGAAATTGAAGAGCTGCTTTTACAAATACCGGGCGTTAGCGAAGCAGCCGTTTTTAGCGTATCGGATGCTGAACGTTCAGAAGTAGTAGGTGCAGCAATTGTTTTAGAGAACATTGCTCTTTCTGATGTGAGACAAGCGCTGACACAACGAGTATCCCCTTATAAAATCCCGCGCGTATGGAGAGTTTTAACGTCCTTTCCGCGAATGAAAAATGGTAAAATTGATAAAGCAACGATATACAGCTACTTTACAGGGAAAGAAGGGAAGACATATGATCTCATTTGAACCTATTACAGCTGACACGATGTATATTGTGTCAGAGATTATCAATTCAAACGAAGCTTATAACGTGTTAGAAAACGGTAAAAAAGAGCGGAGTGAAGAAGAGCTTTTTAAAGAATATACGAATGAAAAAACGGACAGTTACTTTATAAAAGCCGACGATACATACGTAGGGGTTATTGATTACATGAAACAAAACCCAAATGATGACCGTCCATGGATTGGGGCTTTTATCATTCATAGTGCCTACCACAATTTTAGTTTCGGAACGCAGGCGTATCTAGCGTTTGAAGACAAGCTAAAAGAAGAAGGAGTTTCCGTTCTTCGCCTTGGCGTTCTGTCTCAAAATCCTAGAGCCAAGCTGTTTTGGGAACGCCTTGGTTTTACACATTATGCCACTAAGCCGCTGCATCATAATCAAGTTAACTGTTTGGAAAAAGAGCTGTAAGAAAATCCCTGGATTATGGGACTGACCCCATAGAGTGAGACAAATAAAAAACACCTTTAAGTTAAAAACCGGTATGTAGTACCTAACAATAACTTGGAGGTGTCTTTTCTATGGGAACAAAAGTGAGCTATCCAGTAGAAGTGAAATTAAAAGCAATTGAAATGAGATTGGCAGGAATCCCCGTCAAAGAAGTGATGGAAACGTTACAGATTCGTAATCGTACACAGCTTAAAACAAAGAAAGAAGTGGATTGGGTATATATAATCTGTACACTTTATTACAGAACAGCTGATTTAGTTGAACTCTTCTTTAGTTAATAAACTTTCTTCTGCGCACGTTGACACCCCTAATCTTTCTGTATATAGGTCAATATCAATCGCATACGGAGGCCTCTTTTTTACTTCTATAAATATCTTTCCAATATATTCTCCTATTACTCCAATACTTATTAACTGTATGGCACCTAACAACCAAATAGAGATCATTAGAGAGGTCCACCCTATACTTGTATTGCCTAATACCTTTTGAATAAACGCATAACAGCCTGTCATCACACTTATAAAAAATAATAAACACCCTAAAAGAGTAAAGGCTCGGATTGGAACCACACTAAATGAGGTAAGACCATTAAAGGCAAAAGAGATCATCTTTTTCAGAGGATATTTGGTTTCACCGGCTAAACGTTTTTTTCGACTATATGTTACGTTTGAGGAGTTAAATCCAATCAAAGGAACAATTCCTCTTAAAAACAAATCTGCTTCTTTATAACGCGAAAGTTCTTCAATCGCTCGCTTGCTCATTAACCGATAATCTGCATGGTTGTAAATAAGGTTGATATTCAACTTTTGCATAAGACGATAAAAACATAAAGCAGTATTTCGTTTAAAGAAAGTATCTGTTTCTCTGCTATCGCGTACACCATATACAATTTCATCTCCCTCATGATACTTTAAGAGGAAACTTCGAATAACAGAAACGTCATCTTGTAGGTCGGCATCAATGGAAATGACACAGTCCGATTTAGATTTAGCTTTTTCTAGTCCGGCAAGAAGAGCTTTCTGATGCCCTACATTGCATGATAGCTTTAGTCCCGTTACATAGCTATTAATAGTACTTTCCATCGCAATTAATGACCATGTCCGATCTTTACTACCGTCATCTACAAATAATATCTTACTGCTAGCTGAAATTAACTCTTCTTTTCTTAAATCATCTAAAACAGAGGATAGTTGAGTAATGGTGTCTTTTAATACTTCTTGTTCGTTGTAACATGGAACCACTATTGTTAGTAAGGGCCGCATTGACTTCAATTTTTATACCTCCTACATTACTTGATACAAGTAAATCTTCCATGCAGATTCTTTATGATTAAATTCCTTCAAGAGCGAAAGGTTATTATCTTTCGCGTTCAAAATAGGGACCGATGAAAAGATATATCGACCACCCATTTTTTTAAATTGATTCGTGTTTAACTGTAGATGATGTATCTCTTTTTTCTGGTCTTTTCTGAACTCATATGTTTTACCAAGTTCATCAACGAAGAGGTAACAACGGCTTCCCCATTCATCGTAATATTTTCTTAACTGCTTATTTTTGTCTAACTCTTTGGCTATTATCTTTCGAAATTTATACTTATATTCAAGGGGATATACATTGTTATAAGTATCTAGGGTATAAAACCCATTGTATTGTGAAATAGCTGGGTGAATTCCAATACTTGCTACTCGGTACGAATCTTGAGAATCCCCTATATATTCCTTTATATCGTTGAACTGTTTTGTAGCATAAAACTCCCTAAAAGAAGGAGAGTGAAAGTAATGGCCATAAAGAAGTTCTTCATTAAACAGGAGAAGTGTTATGATTTGACTTATAATTGCTAAAGTAGCTATTTGCCTCCAAAACTTTCCTAATGACCATAGAACGTAACAGGCTAAGCTGAAACTAAGGTAAATAACAATAATTCGTAAGAAATGAAACCTCGCAAAGTTAAATGTATTTAAAAAGCTGATCTTTTCTTTGAGAGGGATCCATAAATTATTAAACCAAAAAGCGTACCATATCGATAAAGCAAAATTTAAAAGAAATAAAAAAATGAATATTTTGTTATATTTTATCTTCCTCTTAAAAGCTAATAGAATAAGGGTCAAAAATAATATTGGGAGAATAACATGCGTATGAACAGTCATAACATGTGTATGCCCTATAAGAAAGTTTTTAAGGGAAAGGCGCATAGAGTGCCAAAAATCATGTCGTGAAGATATAAATTCCATCCTATGATTTGGCTGTTCTGAGATAATCATTGAATAGACAAGGCGATACTCAATTAAAAGGTAAAGGGATGTCATAAAAATAAGGCTAAATAGAAATGGCCAATTCCACTTTCTCTTTCTAATTAAGTCATAAATCCATAAAAAAGAAATCGCTACTAAAAAGAAGAAAAAGCCAAGTACAAAGCTTGAATAAAAGGGTAGAAGGAAAAGAACCACCCATTCCTTCCATGAAAAATCTCCAGAACGAATATTCAAAAATGCCCATAAAGCAAGAGGGTAGCCTAATGTACTTAACATGCCTGAAGGCCAAAATGGAGTAAGTGCAAATGCAAGTGAAACACCAATACGAACAAAGTGGGCATCTTCGTGTTTAATAAAGTGCTTCTTCAATAGTAAATACATTCCACAAAAAGCAACTAACCGAGTAATCGTCTGGCTTAAAGCGTAAGCAGTCATGGAAGGAAAGAGAGCATGAAGCCAAACAATTCCACTGAATGCCGTCCCGAACGCATCACGCGGTAATCCATTAATAACCTGGGGGATCGTAGAGTGAAGGCCCCCAAATATCTGACCACTTTCAGCCAGCACCTTATACCAGGCAATATTAGAATCTAAATTATCATGAACACGTATGTGAGCATTTTCTCCTAATACATACATAGGAAGAAAATAAAGAAAAAGTAGTACAAGTGCAATAATGATATAAATTTTCTCTTTTCTCTTTCCTGTTGTAGACACTGACATCTATTACACATCCATTGTATTATTTTTAAAGCGTATTGATTCTTTTTGGAGATTCTACTCATCCAAAATATCTGTTTGTTACTATTCCCATCCTTATAACGAAAATGTATGTTAGAGAAAGATTTTGAAATCATTATGAGACCATATGAATAAAACTCCTTAATCCTTAAGGAGTTTTACCATATGCATAGAATATTTGACGTTTAGTTAACTTCAATTAGACCTTTTTATCTTTGTGCGCCACCCTGCCCATGCTCCTATAAGAAGGCCTCCTAAAGTATCGGCAATTAAATCAATCATCGTATCTTTATTTCCACCACCCTGTAAAGTCATTCCGAAAAGTTGATCTGAGCTAAATTCGTATATTTCCCAAATGACGCCTCCAAGTGCAGCAAACGAAAAGGTAAATAGAAAAACAAACCATGCTGATATATACTCTCCTGCACTTCGATGTATCAATCGTTCATATAAAGCGATCCCCACAAAAGCAAGGATAGCCCCACTTATTAAGTGTAAAAATGTATCCCACCATCCTAATCCATACCAACCTACAATTGAACCCAGGTACTGTGAGCAAAATAAAAAAACTAAGTAGGAAATGATGATAGGCAAGTTAAATTTAAGCTTAGTAAAAAAAGCTAACAAAAGGGGGATTAATCCGCATGCAAAACCACCTATTGAAACCATGGTCTTAAAGGATTCATTACTCACATAGTAAAATGCTGCCAAGCACCCCATAAAAATAACGTAAATCAAACTAAACAATATAACAAGCTTACGTTTCATTTCAACACCTCCTATATTATTTATAGTTTTTCTCGTCGTTTCATAGAATAAATAGCAGTTAAAAGAGCTGATGTCATACCTAAGATCATGTCATACATAGTATCTGTATTTCCTCCTGATTGCATAGTGTGAGTAAAAGTCAAATCACCTAAAAACTCATAAACTTCCCACAAAACTGTAGCATTCACGGAGATTGAAAGTACAAATAAGAAAATGGCCCATCTAGAAATTTCAGCTTGTATACGAGTAGCTATAAGTCGCTTATAAAGAGAAATTCCTACAAATCCCATGAAGATTCCTTTGTGAAAATGTAGAACAGCATCCCACCATTTAAAGCGATTATAAAAATCTTCAATTGACCCTAAAAACAGGGTGCAAAAAAGAAAAACATAATATCCCACTATAAGAGAAATTGGGAAGGGATTAACCTTCATAAACAATAACAAGATTGGTAATGCGCTTACTATCACACCTCCCAATGCTACCTGCCAACGAGAGGAATCTCCTTTAATTAGATAAAAAAAGAGTAAAAAAAGCATAAATGCAATAAAAGCTATACTAAGAATTAAGATTATTTTTGATTTCAAGTTTTCACCCCATTTGTCAAAAAGGTTCTTCTTCGAGTAAGCACCATATAGCTAGTTCTTAAGATCCAAGGAATCCAATTTTCTCTATATTTTTTGATAAATAATAAATGCATATACTCTTATTAAAAGAATTTTAAAAATTGTATTGGAATGGATGGAGAATAAAACAGCATTCTTTACGTCAAAAGGGAAAATAACAGCTTAAAAAATAAAAAACTCCCTTCGATTGGAAGGGAATTTTTCTGCTACATTTATTTGATTAAAGGACTGATGCCTCACGGCGTCCTGAGTAGTTTGCTCTGTATACAAAAGTTTATTACTCCTTGAATTTTCAAGGTATTTCCTGTAATTATTTAAAAAACAATGTAAACCTTAATACGTGTATTACTATTAGAAGGAGTGAAAAAAGAATGAAGACAAAAAAGTATGTACTGGGACTCTTATCAGCTATTTTATCAGTAGGATTTCTTTTTGGTTGTAATGATAAAAAAGATGAAGCTGAGCCTGATCCAACTGAAGAACCGTCTGAACAAAAAGCTCAAAATAATCGTGATAACAATGATCTACGAGACGTGGGATTTCAACCCGACGGTGTTCAAAATAATAATGTAGATAATAATAATCAGACACGATTAGAGGTAGCTGATAAAGCTGCGGAGCGTATTGCTAAATTAAATGAAGTAGACACTGCAAATGTGATTGTTACAAACCGAAATGCATACGTGGCTGTTGTTTTAAAGAATGAAGCAAACAATGAAGTAACCGATCGTTTAAAAAAGAAAATTTCAGATCAAGTTAAAGCTACAGATAAAGATACTCGAAATGTGTATGTGTCATCCGATCCTGATTTTGTAAATCGTATGGAAGAGTACGGAAACCGAATTAATGAAGATGCGACAAGAAATGGCTTATTTGAAGATTTTACTGAAACTGTTAAAAGAGTCTTCCCTAACAATCGTTAAATAAAAATGATGCGATATAACAAAGCAATTTTTTATGTTTTAAAAAGAGAGGCCTCCTTATAGATTAAGGAGGTTTCATATATTATAACTGGATTTATTTAAGACAAATCCTGTAATTAGCTCATTAAATTGAACCCACTTTTTTGTAGGCAGTTGATGACCCTGTTGTGGCAAAACGAAGAATTCAGCATGCTTACATTTATTTTTATATTCTTTCATATAATGGGTAGTCCAATCCTTTTTCCCACCATATATACACAACAAAGGCATAGTTAAGTGATGAAGTTTGTCTAAACAGTTATAGTGTAATGAATGATTATAATACTGATACCATGATTCTTGATCTGCTTTTTTCATATAACTAACTAGGCTCTTTCTTAGTGTCTTGTCCCGAGTATGACTTATAGAAAGGCTTTTTATTAATATATTTAGGTGTTCTTTCACCATATACATTCCTATTTTATGTAATAGTTGTCCAGGTATATCTCTTACTATAGGGTAAGTTCCTGAGAAAACTAATAATTCGATTCTATCGGGATGATAAATAGCCAGCTCTTGAGCAATTAGACAGCCAGCAGAATAACCACATATAATAGCCTTGTCTAAATGCAGCGCATCCATAAAACACAATACTTCGTTTGCATAGAAGGAAATTGATACAGTTTGTTCAGCTTTAGGACTTCGTCCATGACCACTTAAATCTGGAAAGATGACTCTCATATGTTTGGATAAATCGTATTGATAATGGAAGACTTTATTTCCCATGCCAGGTGGATGAATAAAGATGACTGGCATACCCTGTCCACGCTCTTCATAATACAAGTATTTATTCGTGTCTATTTCAATAAAAGGCATGATTATTTCTCACTCCAAAATCCATTAATAATTACTTTTTAGTTAAGGTTAATCTAGTTTATGAAAATCAAGATCGTTTTTCATCTTACGTTTAACTCCATATAATTAACTATTTGTTCTGTATTGTTTAAAATCAAAGATCCTTTTTATTATTTATTATGAGGTTATTATAGTGAGACTATACAGACTAAAAAGGAGGAGATTTTAGAATTGTTAATAGGATTTCTGATAATGCTGATTATGTGAACTAAACATGTATACAATACACAGCTTAAAAAGCAGAAAAACTCCCATCGGTTGGAAGGGAGTTTTTCTACTTTTTAGGAGTTTGCTATAGTATTATGATTTGTCCATCTTGAGTAGTTTGCTTAAAAGATAAACTTTTATTCATTTACATAAAAAGAAAAAACATTCATGACAGGGAGCTAAAGCTTATACATATAGTAAGAGATAAATTGATTAAAAAGGTGATTATTATGTTTCAAAAAATACCGGTTGTTCTTGTCGGAAGCTTATTGTTAAGTATAGGAATTAATGGATTTTTAGTTCCTCATTATTTGTTAGATGGAGGAACAATTGGAATTGCTCTTATCCTTCACTATTATTTTGAATTTCCTACAGGTGTAACGATGATTATTTTGGGCTTACCATTATGTTGGTTTGCTTGGGTCTATGAAAGAACTTATTTTTATAATAGTTTTTATGGATTACTTATTTCTTCTTTATTGATTGATTGGCTAGAGCCTCTTAAAGACCAGTTTCAACTTTCTGTTTTTCCTAGTGTAATCTTTGGAGGAATATGTATTGGGACGGGAGTTGGTCTTATGCTTCGATACGAGACAAGTACTGGAGGAACAGATTTACTAGCACAACTTATATCAAAAGCTTTTTCCTTAAACATTGGGATGGTTATTTTAATTATAGATGGTTTTATCATAACAGCAGCTCTTCCTTTATTAGGACCTAAAACGTTTCTTTTTTCATGTTCGACAATTTTTATAGGTGGAATGACGACTTCGTTAATTACAAAAAAGGAATAATTCGGATTATAAAGTTAGTATTTTCTATCCTCCGTTTTTTGCCCCTCCCTTTCTACAACCTTCAATCGCTTTATAAGTTCATGTTGACTATTTTGACTTATAAACCTAAAATCCTTCTAAAAATGGCCTTCTTTTAGAGTGATCTAAAATACATAAACCTTTTCGTGAAAATTAAGGAATGCTGCTATGACATTTGTTTGATTATAAATTGAATACCATATCTCTTTCTAAATCATACTATATAAGTACATTTGTATTTATATGAAAATCAGGAGGGTCTATTAATGAGCAATGGTAATACACCGGCAATTGGATTCATTTACAACGGTGAATTTTACGAGATACTTATAAATAAGAAGTCCACAACATTTAAGGAAAACATTAGCCCCCAGGAATCTAGATTACCTACGAAGTTAAACTTTCCTGGTGAAGACGAAAAAAAATAATTTTTGTTTCCTATAATTCCACCGGAAATGGTCAGACACCAATAATACTTGAGAAATCTAATCAATTACCAGAAAACGCTATAAAAATGCTATTAGAATACAGTATTGATTCATCTAGACCTTTCTTATAAAGGAGACTTAACGTGGAATCTATTTTCAAAAAAATATAGCATAATTCTTCATAAGGACTATTTTTATAGGAACTAACATATTATATAATGCAGACTTTTTATGCATTCACCTTCCACTGGGGTATCGAGAAAACGTAGTCATATCAAGGGTGTATAAAAAGCTGCATGAACGAGAAAATATCCTCATCGAGAACCCTTACTGCCACAAGGGTTCTTTTGCTTTCTTGCTTCCTTCCTTGAAGAGTGATTATGTTAAGTATATCCATTTAAATTTCATCGGTATATAATATCTTCAAGAGTTTATTAGATTGGAGAAATAGATTGCATAAACTGAAAAGCATATTACTAATGATATTTGTTTTTTTAATTTTTCAGGGGAATGAAGAACCAAGTCTAGCAGAGGAAGATAAAGAAGAAGGAGAATATATGACAATGGCTTATGATAAAGCAGAATGGCATTATGAAGGTGATTTTCCAGAAGGATTGGATGAAGATCAAGGATTTGTACATACAGGAATGTATTTAGGTTGGGTTATAGATAACAACTTGTATAGCAAGGAGTTTAAAGAAGTGTCTTCTAATGAAATAACAAAGTTTAAACAAAGTCAGTTATCAGGAACGGAAATATATATGAATTGGGATGGCGTACTAGCTAGTGACATGTTAAGTAAAGAAGGAAATGATTTTACAAAAGATTATTATGATTCAGGAACATATTTCGAAGACTATGCAGACCTATTTCCTGATGTTAGCTCTGTTTATGAAGTAAATGATACATTGGATAACTATAATATCGTAAAAAATAAGCTTAATGAACGTTTTAAAGAATGGAAAAGCGAGTAGTTTTATAAGTTTTAAAACCCTAAAAAATTTACTTTCTTAGGGCTTTTTATTTCTGATAAATGGTTTTATGTTAACTAATGTTGTATATGATATACACCTTTAAAAAACAAAAAAAACCTACTGATCATCTCTGCAGCAGGTTTCTTTGTAACGCAATCTTATTTTTGATGAGTCCGTTCATCTTGAGTAGTTTGCTTAAATTATCAATAACTTATGTATTAAAAAGAAAAAACTACTGAACAGGGATCAGTAGTTTTCTCATGAAGCATCTTGTGAACTCAAGAAGTAGTGATGATTTCCAAATAGAAGCTTCACAGCGTCTTAAATAGTTTGTTCAAAGGTTGCCAGAGATATGCAACCTTTACACAGCAAATATGTTTTGAAAATATTTTTTATATTAACTATAAAGTAAAAAAGCTACCTTTGGTGCGGTGGGTTGATCAATATGGACTAGAAAAAGTAAAAGCCATTGAACTGAGAATAGCCGGTGTAGCTGTAAAAGAAGTATTATTGCAACTAAACAACTAATTACCTCTACAATACAGAAAATTGGTTATTTAAAAAGTGTTTTGATCCCTGTCTCAAAAACAGGGGTCAGCACTAAGAAGATACAAGCTTTTCCCTAATTTGTTGTTTAAGTAGAGATAAGTACTTACTTTAAACTTAAGGTTACTTCTTCATTTAGATATGGAGACGTAAAAGTTACTGTTTTTTCATTTTTCCATTGGGCATTGTCAGCTCCTAGAATATTTAAATCTCTCATATTCGTACCTCGTGTTATAACATGAATAGGTTTCTGGTTGAGTCGTTTTTTTACCAACGGAAATCCCGTTTGTTTATAAAAGTCATAGTAATGATTAGTTTCCCCTAGACTCCAATTAGAATATCCAATAACGAGTTTTTGTGTATTATTAGGGGAACTTAGATCGTAATAGTCAACTTTATTAGTATAAAAGAACGCTAGCCATCCAACGATTGCTATAGGTATAAGAAAGAATGGGGAAATTACACCCCAAAGAACTTTAAATGCTTTTGTTCTGATAACGCTTATAAGGGCTATGTATAAATAGACGAAATGTATTACGAACACACAAAAATATATTGAAACACTTGTGGAAAGAACATATAAGTTATTCAGTGCTAAAAGATAAAAAAGTATATCTATAGCAAGTAAAGCAATAACTAAAACTTTTAATATACTTTTTTTATTTTTATATTTCATTAACTACAAATTCTCCTCATTCGATATACTAATCATCTTTATCGATAGAATTTAATTTTCGTTGTTAGATACATGTATAAATTGTTTTCTTTAATGAAAGAGATAATATATCAATTATATCTTCTATTGTGATAATTTTATTAAGATTTCTAATCATAAAAGATATACCTTTTATTCCTATATTAATTAATAATTTATTATATTAAATCCATGTATAGTTACAAATTATAAGTTTTCAAAACCTATATGTAAATAGCATAACTAACTTATAAAAATATATGTTTTATTATTTACACTAAGTGACGACAAATAGAACCTTTTCTACAAGGTATGTAATAGACAAAATTATTTTTAAGTAAATAATTTAAACACTACTCAAAGGTAGTAGATGTTTATGTGCAAACTAATGATTTAAGGAATAGTTATTTTTATATTAAGAATTATTTTTTTATTCAAAAAACTATGTTGACAAAATGAGTAGATAGATATAATATTGCATGTAATCAAATAATAATAAGCAAAGATTGGAAATAGTAGAAGGATATATAAACTTGTCAGAGAGCCGATGGTTGGTGAGAATCGGTAGTTATTGCCTTTGAACTCATCCAAGAGCTACTCCCTGAATATTATAAGTAGGGGATGTCGGTTTTCTACCGTTATGAAGATAGGTGGTGATAGCTGCCGAAAATGAGTGGGTTAATTATGTAATGATTGATCAATTAGAGTGGTACCGCGAGCAACGCCTCGTCTCTATGTTTTTATAGAGACGGGGCTTTTTTTTATACATTAATATGACAAAGGAGTGTTTCTGAAATGACGAGAAAAATTTGGATGTTTGATACGACTTTAAGAGATGGCGAGCAAGTTCCGGGGGCTAAGCTGAACCTGTATGAAAAACTAGAAGTAGCACAGCAACTAAAGAAGCTGAAAGTCGATATTATCGAAGCTGGTTTTCCTTCATCTTCAGCTGGTGATTTTAATGCTGTGAAAGAAATTGCTATGAAAATAGGAAATACAGACGAAACGATCATTACAGCGTTAGCAAGAGCAGTAAAGACTGATATTGATGCTGTTTATAATAGTGTGAAATATGCTGAAAAACCGTTAATCCATATAGTGTTAGGCGCTTCAGACATTCATGTAGAAAAGAAGTTTGGAAAATCGAAAAGTCAAATCTTAGATCTTGGTGTTGGTGCAGTAAAATATGCCAAAACATTTCTACCAAATGTACAATATTCAACGGAGGATGCGTCTCGCTCCGATTTCGAATATTTATGGGCAACGATCGAAGCTGTTGTAAAGGCGGGGGCTACCATTATTAATGTGCCCGATACAGTTGGCTATGCCGAGCCGGAAGAGTTTGGTGAACTAATCTTTAAAATAAATGATCGCTTGAAAAATTTGAATGATAAAGTGCTTTTAAGTGTCCATTGTCATAATGATCTTGGTATGGCGACTGCGAATACGTTAGCTGCAATTAAAAATGGGGCAGATAAAGTTGAGTGTACGATAAATGGCATTGGTGAACGTGCAGGCAATGCTGCACTAGAAGAGGTCGTGATGGCAATTAATACACGCTCATCAGTTTATAATGCGTACACAAATATTAATACAAAAGAAATCATGAATACATCTAGATTGGTAAGTAGTTTAATGGGACTTGATGTACAAGTAAATAAAGCCATTACGGGTGATAATGCTTTTGCTCATTCTTCAGGTATACACCAAGACGGCTTATTAAAAGCAAGAGATGCTTACGAAATCATTAGCCCGATTGAAGTTGGTTTAGATGATATGGAACTTGTTTTAACCGCCCGTTCTGGACGTCATGCGGTGAGAAATGCTCTTGAATCATTAGGCTTTAATGAGATGACTAACATGCAATTTGAAGGGATATTTGAAGCTTTCCTTGCATTGGCAGATGCAAAAAAAGAAGTATATAATCATGACTTATATGTCATCGTTGAGAATTATTATGCGAAAAATGATATTCATAATCAGGATATAATGCACTATAGTAATCATTTTTATGAACTAATCGACTTGCAAGTGATTAGTAATACAAATTTCCCGTCTGCAAGTGTGAAGATTAAAAAGGGTGATCAAATATTGAAAAGTAGTGCAGTCGGTTCTGGCCCGATTGATGCCTTGTATTCAGCTATTACAGAAATTAGTGATTTAGATATTAAATTGATCGAATATAATATTAGCAGTGTATCAAGAGGTAAGGAAGCATTAGGGAAAGTGAAGATTCAAGTGGAATATAGAGGAGAAAAGTATGTTGCCAAAGCAACAGATACGGATGTTATGAAAGCAAGTGCATTTGCTTATATCAATGCTGTAAACAGTATTGTGGTTGACACGTTGCTTCCGATTGAATAAATAAAAGGCAATATTTAACGGAATGTACTTAGTTTGTTAAGGTATGGACTTGTCAATATTTACTGGATACTAAGTTAGGCTACTATAACGAATGAAAAGAAACATGAATACAAAGAAAACCTTAGGAATCTATAGATTTCTAAGGTTTTTGTATTCCGGGAACCTGAATTATTTTAACTAAAATTGAATATGACACATCGTCTATAAAGGTAAATTACTTTTTGTTCGTCCAAAAAGGTCTAATTTATTAACTAAATAGACCTTATATCATTTGAAACTACATAGTCTAAAAAGGTGTACCTTTCTGAACCATCTATATTAAAAAGCCTTTGTGAATTACACAGACTTTTTATTTCCGATAAAAATGTTTTATGTTAATCAAATTGATGATTATTGATTATTTAAGAAAATAATTATTTTCTTAAATTTTTTCCTTTTATATTATAAAAAAACTTAAAATGATTGTACACTTTTTTACTATGTATACGTTATAACACGGAAAAAAAGATTTAACACACTATATATTATTAAAGTTTCACTGTTTACACTTGCTGACGATAAATGCTTTATTTTTTACAACTTATATCAATCATGTAACTATTTTTAAAAGAAGGCAGGGCGGATGCGCGAGTACGACAGTTGTAGCATAGGAGGAATAAAACACCTCTACGTGATTACCAAGTAATCACGTAGAGGTGTTTTTAATTATTTTATTAAAACCGTTGTATTAGCCGGAATTACAAGCTGATTTTTGACTTTTTTAGCACCTTTTTCACTAGCAAAAATCAATTTACCTTTCGCTGCTACAGATACTTTTACAGGTTGATTTGAAATATTATGATACACGCTAATCGAGTTGCCTTTATACGTGCGACTATAGGCAACCACTTCTTTACTGTCTACTGAAATAGATTGAAGCGTTCCTTTTACTAACTCTTCATGCTGCTGACGCACGCGAATCATTTCACGATAATGATTTAACAAAGAATCCTTTTGTTTGGTTTGTACTTCTACAGACACGCCGTTGCCGCCTTTGTTATATACAGGTGTTTCCCAGCTAGTTTGTCCAAGTCCGTTTCCTTCGTACCAGCGGAATGGTTCACGGATTAACTCATCAGGCTTTTCACCGGTCATGCCAATTTCTTCACCGTAATAAATATACGGGTTGCCAGGAAGCGTAAGTAAGATAGAAGCAGCTGATTTTGCTTTGTTCACATCGCCGCTCAGCTCACTCATGACGCGATTTTGGTCATGGTTGGTTAAGAAAATGCCGTCAATTTTATTTGGATTGTATGATTTGAACAGTTCATCTGTTGCCGCTGCTGCAGTGGCGATTCCTTGATCATTTCCTGCTTTTACAGAGCTGACAATTTTTCCTGCTAAATCAAAATTAAATAAAGAATCAAGCGATTGATAGTAAGGAGCTACCACTTCAGGCTGATCCCATACTTCACCCGTTAGATATACGTTAGGGTTTTCTTTTTTCATCGCATCTCTAAACTCATTCCACCACAGGATATTTTTCTTAGCGCCTTCAGGTGTTTGACCTTTAAAAATATGAAGCGCAGCATCTAAGCGGAAGCCATTAACGCCTTGCTTTAGCCAAAACTTTCCGACGTTAATCATTTCTTTTCTTACTTCAGGGTTATCGTAATTTAAGTCAGGCATTCCTTCCCAAAACGTTCCGTAAAAATACTCTCCGTTTGGAGCTTTATGCCATACTTGCTGCCCCCAAGATCCTTTTTCATTCAAATCGGTATTTTTATCAGCCCAAATATAGTAATCTCTGTACTTGCTGTTTTTATCTTTTAATGCAGCTTGAAACCAAGGGTGTTCGCTGCTCGTATGATTCACAACAAGGTCCATAATGACTTTTACGTCTCGTTTGTCTGCTTCTTTCATCAGCTTGCGAAAATCTTGCAGATTTCCGTACTGAGGATCAATGTTATAATAGTCCGTTACATCATATTTATGATAGCTAGGAGAAGGGTTGACTGGCATCATCCAAATCCCGTTTACTTGAAGATCATTCTTTGTATGAGAATTGCCGTCATTTAAATAATCCAACTTTTGTGTCAGACCTTTTAAATCACCATGTCCATCTTTATTTGTATCGTAAAAAGAGTTTACATACACCTCATAAAAGACACCGTTTTTATCTGTTGCTTCAGACTTACCTTTATGTACGGTTTCGGCGTGAACGCCTGTTGATAAGCTAGCAGCCAGCGGCAGTGTTAGAGCTAAAGCTGTCCATTTTTTCCCTTTCATCGTTTCATCCCCTTTTTTTGCAATCGTTTGCATAAATTGACTACAATTGAAATATAGCACCTATTTGAAAACGATTACAACGAAAATTTCATTTTGATTATTTTGAACTAGTAATTATTCTGACAACCTAGTTATTTACTGTGTCCAATGACATTGAGCGGCTGGGTTATATTAAGGCTATAGATAGAATATAGCAATAAAATAAGGTAGTATTATCCAAGTGAAAATAATGACTATGTCAAATATTCTGACAATGTTGTTGTTCAATTCATCATCTCGTGCTAAAATCCAAATATAACTGAAAAACGGTACTGTGGTTCCGGAAAACGGAACTCAAAGTATTGATGCAGATAATAAAGCTTGAATTTTATTTACTATCTGTAAATGATTACGCTTACATTAAAGGGGTTAAGGGGGAAGAACGCATTGAGTAAAGTAGATTTAAACTGTGATTTAGGGGAAAGCTTTGGTGCTTATCGTATTGGCAATGATGAAGCCATTTTAGATCACGTGACGTCTGTGAACGTAGCCTGTGGGTTTCATGCAGGGGATCCGAGCGTCATGAGAAAAACGGTAAAATTGGCCGCTGAAAAAAAAGTGCAAATTGGGGCTCACCCTGGTTTGCAGGACCTTATCGGTTTTGGACGCAGAAACATCAATATTTCGCCTCAGGAAGCCTACGATATCGTGGTCTATCAAATTGGGGCATTAAACGGTTTTTTGCAAGCAGAAGGGCTATCGATGCAGCATGTAAAACCTCACGGTGCACTATATAACATGGCTGCTAAAAACAAAGCGTTGTCTGAAGCAATAGCAAAAGCTGTTTATAACATAAATCCTGAGCTGATTTTGTTTGGGTTATCTGGAAGTGAGCTGATTCAAGCAGGTAACAGAATTGGTTTAAAAACGGCTAACGAAGTATTTGCAGACCGTACCTATCAGTTAGACGGTTCTCTCACTGCTCGTACAGAACCAAATGCTTTAATTGAAAATGACGACGAAGCTGTTTCTCAAGTTATTACAATGGTGAAAGAAGGGAAGGTAAAATCTCAGCAAGGTAAGGATGTAGAATTGCAGGCAGACACGATTTGTATCCACGGAGACGGGGCTCACGCACTTGAATTTGCTCGTCATGTGAACCGTTCTTTACAAGCATCAGAAGTGGTAGTTAAGGCTATTTCACAATAAAGACTACATACAATCAGGAGGAAGATGATATTGGAGCCAATTAAAAAATCAACACCTCAGCAAAAGCTTTCGGCTGCACCTAAAGTAAACTGGACGTTAATGCTTGGAGCCGCTTTTTTAATGGCCACATCGGCTATTGGACCAGGCTTTTTAACTCAAACTACCGTATTTACACAAAATTTAGCTGCAAGCTTCGGATTCGTTATTTTAATTTCAATTATTCTTGATATCTTTGCTCAAACCAACGTATGGAGAATTATTGCCGTTTCTGAAAAACGCGGACAAGAAATCGCCAACATGGTATTTCCCGGATTAGGGTATGTGCTCGCTATTTTAATTGTTATTGGAGGACTTGCATTTAACATTGGGAATATTGCTGGTGCCGGGCTTGGATTAAATGCGATTACGGGTATTTCTCCAACAGCCGGCGCTGCAATTAGTGCAGTTATTGCCGTGCTAATCTTCGTTGTAAAAGAAGCTGGAAAAGCAATGGATCGTTTCACACAAATTGCAGGTTTTGTCATGATCGGGCTGATGCTATATGTAGCGGCTACCACTTCACCTCCCGTTGGAGAAGCTGTAGTGAAAACTTTTGCTCCTGACAAAATCGACATCATTGCAATCGTTACGCTGGTTGGAGGAACTGTCGGTGGTTACATTACCTTTGCTGGTGGACATCGTCTTTTAGATGCCGGCGTAAAAGGCATCGATTCTTTACCTCAAGTAACAAAAAGTTCTGTAACAGGAATTCTCATCACTTCTGTTATGCGAATCGCTTTGTTTTTAGCTGTACTTGGCGTTGTGTCTAAAGGTTTACAAATTGACCCAGCCAATCCTCCGGCATCCGTGTTTCAGCTCGCAGCAGGAAACGTCGGTTATAAAATCTTTGGTATTGTCATGTGGTCTGCCGCTATTACGTCTGTGGTAGGAGCTGCTTATACATCCGTTTCGTTTATTCAAACGTTTAGTGAAAAACTTAATAAAAACTCAAACTGGATTATTATTGGATTTATTATTATTTCAACTCTGTCGTTTGTCTTAATTGGAAAACCTGTAAAAGTTCTTCTTTTAGTTGGAGCAATCAATGGATTAATTCTGCCGATCGCTCTTGGGACGCTACTGGTTGCTGCATACAAAAAAAGCATCGTCGGCGAGTATAAACATCCTTTATGGCTTACCATTTCTGGTGTACTTGTCGTTATTGTAATGGCTCTAATGGGCGGCTATACCTTAATGGATCAACTTCCTCAATTATTTAAATAAAACAAGGTGCCCGCGCGTAAGTTGCGTGCGGGCAATGATGGGAGATAGAAATATGACAACCCTTTCACAACTAACTCCAGCTGAACTTCGTCAGCAAATCCGTAACAATCAGCTTATTCAACCAACAGCAGGCATGGCAAACGGCTATGCTCAAGCTAATTTAGCTATTTTACCAAAGAAACAAGCTTTTGACTTTCTATTGTTCTGTCAGCGTAACCCTAAATCGTGTCCTCTTTTAGATGTCACAGACGTTGGATCTCCGGTGCCAAAATTTGCAGCTCCATCTGGAGATATTCGTACAGACATTCCAAAGTATCGAATCTATGAAAATGGGGAACTAGTAAAAGAAGTAACCGATATCACAGATTACTGGACAGAAGATATGGTAGCTTTCCTTATCGGCTGCAGCTTTACATTTGAACACGCACTGTTAAACAACGACATACCTGTTCGTCACATTGAAGAAAATTGTAATGTTCCTATGTATAAAACAAATATTTCATGCGCTGAAGCGGGAATATTCCATGGCTCGACGGTAGTTAGTATGCGGCCAATTCCTCAACAAGATGTAGTACGGGCAGCCCAAGTAACTTCACGTTTTCCAGCTGTGCACGGAGGACCTATTCACATTGGAAATCCCGCTGCGATAGGCATTGAAGACCTTCACTCTCCGGATTTTGGCGATGCTGTTTCAATTAAGGAAGGGGAAGTGCCCGTATTCTGGGCTTGTGGTGTAACTCCTCAAGCAGTAGCAATGGAAACAAAACCTTCTATTATGATTACACATGCTCCGGGGCATATGTTTATTACAGATATTCGAGATGAAAAACTAGGTGTTTTATAAAAGAAAGAGGTGTAGATATGAATCAAACTGTAACAAAAGCATCGGCTGTTATTTCTCCGCTTGGCGACTCAGCGCTTGTTATAACGTTTGGAGATAGCATTCAATACGACATTCATAAACAAATTAAAACGTGTAAAGATTCGATAGAATTAAATCCTTTTCCTGGATTTGTTGAGTGCGTGCCGGCATTTACAAATCTTACAATTTTCTACAATCCTCTTGAAGTTGTAGCGGCCGTGGGGAAAAAGCAGAAGAAGGAATTTGTTTCTCCTTTTGAAGTAGTGTCGTCTATCATTCAACGTAAAATAGAAAACGAACAGACAGAAAAAGAGTTAAACCATCGTACGGTTTCTATTCCAGTTTGCTACGGAGGAGAGTATGGACCTGACCTTGAATATGTCGCTCGTCACCATAACTTAACAACTGAAGAGGTAATTAGTATTCATTCTGAAGGCAAATACTTAGCGTACATGATTGGATTTGCTCCTGGATTTCCATTTCTCGGAGGGTTATCTGAAAGAATTGCTACGCCTCGCCGGCCATCTCCTCGCACCTCTATTCCTGCTGGCTCGGTTGGTATTGCGGGGATGCAAACAGGGGTGTATCCTATTTCCACTCCCGGAGGATGGCAGTTAATTGGTCAAACGCCCGTTAAATTATTTTTGCCGGAACAAAACCCACCAAGTTTGCTGCAGGCTGGAGATATTGTAAAGTTCGAGCCTATCTCTAAAGAAGAGTATCAAGAAATGAAAGCAAAGGAGGAGGGAAAATGAGTATGCGAGTAAGTAAAGCCGGCTTATTAACGAGCATTCAAGATTTAGGAAGAAGAGGGTTTCAGCAGCACGGTGTGATTGTAAGCGGTGCAATGGATTCTTATTCCCTTCGAATTGCTAATTTACTAGTTGGTAACGATGAAAAAGAAGCAGGACTTGAAGTTACGCTAATGGGGCCTACCCTTGAAATAGAAAATGATTGTTTAGTAGCAATTACCGGAGGAGATTTAACTCCTTCGGTCAACGGAAAGCCAGTCCCGATGTGGAAACCTTTATTTATTCCAAAAGGGAGCACTTTATCATTTGGTCCTTGCAAAACTGGGTGTCGTTCCTATCTATCTGTAGCAGGAGGATTTGCTATTGATGAAGTGTTAAATAGTAAAAGTACGTATTTAAGAGGTGAAATCGGGGGCTACAAAGGAAGAGCATTACAAACAGACGATGTTTTACCCCTATCTGTTCCTGATGCTTCAAAGCCTGCTTTTCTTTCAAATGAACTGATAAACGGAGTATATACTTCTTCATGGTCCGTAAATTATAAAGAACTTGTTCACTTTACAAAGAAACCAGGTGTCCGTGTTATTAATGGCAGTCAATACGATTTATTTACAGCTGAAAGCAAAAGTCATTTTACGAAAGAGCCTTTTAAAGTATCAAATCAATCAGATCGAATGGGCTATCGAATGGACGGACCTTCTCTTCAGCTTCAAGAAAAAAAAGAGTTATTGTCTGAAGCTGTTTCGCAAGGTTCTGTTCAAGTCCCACCGGATGGAAATCCCATCATCCTGTTAGCAGACCGTCAAACCACGGGGGGATACCCTAAAATTGCTCAAGTCATCACAGCGGATTTACCGCTTTTAGCTCAAGTAAAGCCCGGAGAATCCATCTATTTTTCTCACATTTCGCTTCATGAAGCGGAAAAAATCTATTTAGAAAAAGAACAGATGCTTCAAGAATTGAAGATTGCTATTAATCTTGCGTCAACTAAATAACACAAAATGGGAGTGACAAGAAATGATAAACGTACGTGAATTGCAAGAAGTTGTTTCATTAATGAATGAATCTGGTATTCAAAAGCTTCATATTGAACATGAAGGAACAAAAGTTGTCATTGATAAAGCGGGAATTCCTTTAGAGGACACAGCTGTTACAGAAGTGAAAACAGATGAAGTAAAAGCCGCTGCCACTGAGCAAGCGCCTCAAGATTCTATGTCTGTAAGCGCAGCAGACAATAATGAAAAGCAAATCTTATCACCAATGGTCGGAACGTTTTACGCCAAGCCAGAAGCAGACGCCGATCCCTTCGTTCAAGTAGGACAAACAGTTGAACGTAAAGATGTTGTATGTGTGATTGAAGCGATGAAGCTGTTTAACGAAGTCGATGCGGGAATAGAAGGAGAAGTGCTTGAAATTCTTGTAAAAGACGGGGATGTTGTTGAGTTTGGACAGCCATTATTTACCGTAAAATCACACTAAAGTATACATACTGTCAGGAGGAGTCATTATGTTTAAAAAGATCTTAATCGCAAACCGCGGCGAGATTGCAGTTCGTATCATTCGGGCTTGTAAAGAGATGGGGATTGCAACCGTGGCGGTTTATTCAGAAGCAGACAAAGATGCACTTCACGTGAAGCTAGCAGATGAGTCATTTTGTATTGGCAAAACGTCTTCTAAAGAAAGCTACTTAAACATTCGTAATCTGCTTACCGTAGCGCAAGTAACCAAGGCAGACGCTATTCATCCCGGCTATGGATTTTTAGCTGAAAATGCTGATTTTGCTGAGATGTGTGAATCCTATGATATTACCTTTATTGGTCCAAAAGCGGAAGCCATCCGTAAAATGGGAGCAAAAGCCGTAGCGCGAGATACAATGAAACAAGCCGGCGTGCCTATTGTACCTGGAACGGAAGGGCTGATTAAAGATAGCAGCTCAGCTATTCCAGTAGCACGAGAAATAGGTTATCCAATTATCGTAAAAGCCACAGCGGGCGGTGGCGGAAAAGGAATGCGTCTAGCTCATAGCGAAGAAGAGCTAGAAAAAGCAATTCGTCAAGCTCAGCATGAAGCAGAAACTGCCTTTGGAAACGGCGGCGTATACCTTGAAAAGTACCTAGAAGAGCCAAAACACATCGAAATTCAAATCATTGCGGATGAAGAAGGGAGTGTGGTTCATTTAGGGGAACGAGATTGTTCGATTCAACGCCGTCATCAAAAATTGGTAGAAGAAGCTCCGTCTCCTGCGGTAGACGAAAACCTTCGTGCTAAAATGGGCAAAGCGGCTGTCTCGGCAGCTAAAGCAGTTGATTATACAGGTGTCGGAACAGTTGAGTTTCTGTTGGATAAGCACGGGCATTTTTACTTTATGGAAATGAACACGCGAATTCAAGTTGAACACCCTGTTACAGAACTTGTAACAAACATTGACTTAATTAAAGAACAAATTTCAGTAGCGGCAGGCTACCCGCTATCATTTACTCAGCAGGATATTCAGTTAAAGGGATGGGCAATTGAATGCCGGATCAATGCAGAAAATCCGGCTAAAAACTTTATGCCTTCTCCTGGAAAAGTCGAGATGTATTTACCTCCTGGCGGCTACGGAGTTCGTGTAGACAGCGCCGTTTACCCAGGATATGAAATTTCCCCATTTTATGATTCAATGGTGGCGAAATTAATTGTAACGGGGAAAGATCGAAATGAAGCGATTCAACGAATGAAACGCGCGCTCGAAGAATTTATCATTATCGGTATTCATACAACCATTCCTTTTCATTTAGAATTACTGAACCATCCTTCTTTTAAAGAAGGGGATTTTACAACCAAATTTCTAGAAAGTAACCCTATTTCAATTAAAGAACTAGAAACGGTGTAAGAAAGGAAAGTGCTCTTATAAGGGAGTGCTTTCCTTTTTTTCTTCATGTATAATAAAAAGAACATATGATTAGCTAGTAAGCTATACGTCTATCAAATACATGTATTCGCACAAATAAGGGAGAAGGTTTTATGCAAGCTAACAATAAAACAGTCGTTAAATCCATGCAGGTTCTCACTCTTTTTATCAAGCACCCTAAGCTTACCTTCACAGAAATGATGGAATATTCAGGCGTTCCAAAAACTTCTTTGCACCGGATGGTTGGTTCGCTTGAAGAAATGGGATTTTTAACAAAAGATGAGCAAGGATACTATTCGCTAGGACTTTTATTCTTGCAATTTGGTCAGCTGGTGGCTAATCGCTTAGATATTAGAAATATCGCAAAGCCTGTAATGGAAACGCTCCGAGACGAAGTAGAAGAAGCGGTTAATTTAATTGTACGAGATGGGAATGAAGCTATGTATATTGAAAAAGTAGATACGCTTCATCCAGTGCGTCTTTATACATCAATTGGAAGGCGTTCACCTCTTTATGCAGGAGCTTGTTCACGCATTATCTTGGCGCATTTACCCGAAAAAGAACAAGAGGAATATATTACTCAAACGGAGCTAGCTCCAATAGGAATTGGAACCATTACAGATCAAAAAAAGCTAAGAAATGTATTAAAAGAAGCAAAAGAAAAAGGGTATACCATTAGCACCTCTGAATTAGAAAACTTTACAACATCCGTGAGCGCGCCGATTGTAAATCATCAAAATGAAGTGGTTGCAGGCATTAGCGTAGCGGGAATTGAAGCGAGATTTCAAGGAGACAGACTGCCGTTCATTATTCAAAAAGTAACAGAAGCGGCGAGCCTAATTTCTGAAAAACTCGGTTATCAAAGATCATTAAAGTAGCATACATAGAAAAATGGAGGTAGACCATTGAAACGATTAGAAGGAAAAACAGTCGCACTCGTAGGTCAGCGTAAAGTAGAAGAAATCAGCAAAATTGTTGAAAACCTTGGCGGCACCCCGCTTGTACGACCTGCACAAGGAACAATCTTTTTAGATGACACACATTTAGAAGCAGATATTAAAGAACTGGTAAAAGGAAATTATGATTGGTTTGTTTTTACGACAGGCGTCGGGACGGAAATTTTATATAAAACGGCAGATAAGCTAGGCCTGGCGGATGAATTTCTTTCTTCTTTACAAGCAGCTCATATTGCTGCACGCGGGTATAAAACCGTAAATATGTTAAAAAAGCTCGGTGTTACTCCAACCGTTCGAGATGATGATGGAAGTACAGCGGGACTAGTCAGGGCGCTTCATTCGTTTTCTTTTGAAGGAAAGCATGTAGCGCTTCAGCTTCACGGAGATCCTGCACCAAAATTAATTGACTTTCTATCGAATCAAAAAGCCCAATTTAAAGAGGTTTTACCGTATCAGCATATTCCGCCACAAGCAGAAGTCATGGAACAGCTTATAAACGAATTAATAAGCGGAAAAATTGATGCTGTTAATTTCACAAGCGCTCCGCAGGCCCGCTTTTTATTTTCATTTGCAAGAGAACACGGACAAGCTGATCACATTCGCGAACTCTTTAAAAGCTCTGTAGTAGCTGTATCCGTAGGAAAAGTAACCGCTGCTGCTTTAAAAGAAGAAGGAGTAGAACGTATTGTTATTCCTGATCAAGAAAGAATGGGAAGTGCAATTGTAGCTTTAGAGCATTATTATCAGCAGCGTGATTAACAAAAGACCTTCTCGCCTCACCGTGAGAAGGTCTTTTGTATGACTTCATCCAAACGTTGTCGAATATTGTTTGATAATTACCTATCACACTTTTTTTAAACACGTGCAAACAACAGATAAACATAGATTTGTTACTATTTCAGAAAATCATTTTCAAATATTGTAAAAATAGCAGAAAAAGGTAAAAAACAGACGTGGATGTTAAAAAATTGTTACGTTTTTTTAGCAACAACTTATATCCAACCAGCTTAAAAAATATTGATCTCCTATTTTATCATGTTAAAAACATTGCTGTGTAAAGCCCGGTAGATTATTTGTTTTAACAGGGATATAAAGGTATATTTTTGCAGGCGAAAGATGAATGTATACATAAGCTTTAAATGTTACATTACTGAAATACAATTGTAATATTGTTATTCTTTTTTTCAACGTTTATCGTGGTATAATTTTCGTAGATTTTCATTAGCATATTTAGCTATTTATCGACAAATACAGTGAACTTTACATAAATTGTCAGACTTTTGTACATATTGATACATAATTAGAAATTACTAGTTTAACAGAGCGAGAAAGCGGAGGAATTCATATTGAAAAAGAAAATGCTTTTACTTAACACAACGGTTTTATTAGGCCTAGGAGGAGTTTTATCAACTCCAGCGTATGCCTCTACCATTCAGGATATGGAATCACAAAAATCTCAACTTCAAAATCAGCGTCAAGATGTGCAATCTAACATCAAAGCAGCTTCTGATGAATTAACAAGCCTTCAAGCAGAACAAGATCAAATGAAAGCACAGCTTGAGCGATTAACAATAGCAGAAGAAGAAAACAATAAAAAAGCCCAACAAACAGAAGCCGATATTAAAGAAACGTCTAAACAAGTAGAGCAGCTTGAAAAAGAAATTAAGCTGCTTCAAGAAAAACTTGAAAAGCGAAACGATATTTTAAAAGATCGTGCACGTTCTCTGCAAGAAAGCGGCGGTAACGTAGAGTATTTACAAGTTTTACTTGGTTCTTCAAGCTTCAGTGATTTTGTAGACCGCGCGCTAGCTGTTTCAACTATTGTAGATGCAGACCGTGGTATTTTAAAAGAAACTAAAAATATGCAAGACGAATTAAAAACAAAACAAGCTGATGTTAAATCTAAGCTTGCTAGCTTAGAAGACATGAAGGCAGAACTAGATGAAATGACTGTCCAGCTAGCAGCTCAAAAGAAACAAAAAGATGCACTGGCAAAAGAACTAAAAGACAAAGAAGCAAAAAATGAAGAACTAAAGGCTTCTCTACAAGCAAAAGACAGCTCTCTTGCAAATGAACAGTCTACGCTTGAACAAAATATTAAAGATCAAAAAGCTGCAGAAGAAGCAGCAAGAAAAGCAGCTGAACAAGCGGCTAAAGAGGCGGCTAAGAAAGCAGCTGAGCAAGCTCAAAAAGCAGCGGCCGCGCCAGCTGAAAAAGCCGATTCATCTTCTGCTAAGGCAGAAGCACCAAAAGCAAGCAGCAATGATGTGGCACCTACAAGCGCTCCGGCTCCAAAAGCTAGCAATGTTGTAACAGTAGGAAACCGCTGGATTGGAAACTCTGCTTACGTATTTGGCGGAGGACGCAGCCAGTCTGATATTAGCCGCGGTTTATTTGACTGCTCATCATTTGTACACTGGGCATATTCTCAAGTAGGCGTTAATCTTGGACCTCTTGGATCTGTAAGTACAGAGACGTTAAAGCATGCGGGAACACAAGTGTCTTCTAGTCAAATGCAGCCTGGCGATCTTGTTTTCTTCGATACATATAAAAAAGACGGCCACGTTGGCATTTATGTAGGAGGCGGCAAGTTCATCGGTGCTCAAAGCTCAACAGGTGTTGCAATTGCAAACATGAGCAGCGGCTACTGGAAACAAAAATTCAACGGACGCGTAGTTCGTATTTAATAGGGTATAGTAAAAAGAAAACATCCCATCTGGATGTTTTCTTTTTATATTGTAAGGAGCGTATGACTATGAATTCTATTTTTGATCATATACAACCCAACTTAGATATTTTATTTGTCGGTTTTAATCCAAGCATCCGTTCAGGTGAAACGGGTCATCATTTTGCGAATCCAACCAATCGCTTCTGGACGATTCTTCACAAAGCAGGTTTGACAGATCGTAAATATCATCCGGAGGAAGATCACTCGCTGCTTCAGCTGGGGTACGGTTTAACAAATATTGTAGAGCGTCCTACAAAGGCAGCTGATGAGATTACAAAAGAAGAATATGCAGAAGGCAGAGAAATCTTAAAGGAAAAAATAGCTACATATACGCCTAAAATCGTTTGTTTTGTTGGAAAAGGTGTCTATCAGCAGTACAGCGGACGCAAGCAAGTAAAGTGGGGTAAACAAGAGAAATCGATGGTATCAGGAATAATGGACTTTGTTGCCCCGTCTTCAAGCGGGCTCGTTCGAATGAAAGTAGATGAAGTAATCGCCATTTATTCAGAGCTTCCAACGTTGCTGCGTACATTAAAATAGAGAAAGCCCTAGGGCTTTCTCTATTTTGTAAACGAAATATCAATTTGAATAATTTCTGATCGGCTCCCGATTCGAAGCGGAGGACCCCAAAAGCCAAATCCTGAAGAGACAATGGTATGCAGTTGGTTATTTTGCTTGTAGCCCCAATCAATTTCAAATAACCGCTTTGTGATCAAATGATTAGGTGCCATTTGCCCTCTGTGAGTATGACCGCATAGCAGCAAATCTACACCTGCTTGTTCCGCTTCTTTTAAGGAAAGCGGCTGATGATCCATTGCAATGACAGGTAGGGAACGATCCGTTTCACTCGCCAAATCGAAAAAGCTGTCTCGATTTTTATCCGTCTTGTCTTTTCTTCCTATTAAATACAAGCTATCACCTATGTTTAACACTTCATCCATTAAAATAGGAGTGTTCATTTCTTTCATTCTTTCCACAAACTGAGGGATCTTCCCGCCGTAATACTCATGGTTTCCCAAAATTCCATACGTGCCTAAAGGCGCTTTGAGCTGTTTCATCATAGTATCCATTTCTTTTTTAAAGAATACGTGGGGATCATCGTCAATAATATCTCCAGGAAGTAAAATAAGATCCGGCTGTATCTTTTGTACATGAGTGATTAACCGCTGCAAATGTTTTTTGCCGGACAATGTGCCAAAGTGCATATCAGATGCTACAGCAATGCGAAGGTTTTTCCGATTCGTCTTTTTAGCAAGCGAAATCGTGTATTTTCTTACCACAGGACTGTAAGCATTATACGTACCGTAAGCAAAAATGAATAAAAAAGCGGCAATTATGAAAAATCCAATTGAATCGATAGCTGTAGAAAGCGAAGCGCCTAGAAGAGTAAGAATATATACGGCTAGATTACTTATAGGAAGCAAAAGCACCGAATATTGAATAAATCCTAACCAGTACGATCCCACAATTTTAAATATGCTCACTTGTTGAAACGCACGACTGATGATAAAGGAATAAGCAAAAAAGACAACGATCACTGTAAGAATCCATTTGTTTTCCACTTCAAACATTGTGTGAAGCCACATCCAAGCGTTCCATCCGATGTACAGAACGAACAAATTATATAAAATAACAACTAAAATAGACCTTACTAACACACTTACTTTCATACGCTAACCTCTTTTCTTTCATCCGTAATTCCACTATAGCTCATTTTTATTGCTTCAACAAAATTTTATCTCTTCTTCTCATCAATAAAATTTTTGCTTGTCACACAAACGAAAAAACACACCTATAAAACAAGGTGTGTTTTTTATATTAATGATGGTGATGCGCGTGGTGAAGGCTGCTAATCACAAATTCAGGCTCTGGAACGTGGAAATATTGAATCCATACGCCTTCTAAAAATTTCTCGCGTTTATCTAAAACGATATCGATATCTTTATCTGTTTTTACGATTTCATCATGTTCAGTCGGCGTATCGAATTTCCAATCATAATGCGCGTGATCACCGTGGTCGATAGTTACATATACACGAATCATTTTTCCTTGACCTTCTGGGCTAGCCAATGCATTTTTTAACACTTTTGCTGCGTTTCGATTAATTTTTACTTCCATTTTGAAAACTCCATTCTGTAACTTGGTATGTAACGTATTTTCGCAAACTTAAACGAAAAAGAGAAATTTTTTGCCTGACGCTCCGGATAGAGTTGCTTCATTCCAACGTAATACGCTACACTACACCATATTGAATGAAAAAGGAGCGTATCATAAATGAAGATTGTTATTTTAAGTGACACTCATATTCCAAAAAGAGCGAAACATTTTCCGAAAAGACTCTTAGCCGAACTGAAAACAGCTGATGCTATTATTCATACGGGGGATTTTCAAACGATAGATGTCTACAATGACCTGCGTGTGTTTGCTCCTGTACACGCTGTAGTTGGAAATGTAGACAGTGAAGAGCTTCAGGAAGTACTTCCATCTTCATTACTTCTTCCGTTTGGCGACGTTACGATTGGCGTAGTCCACGGTCACGGCAAAGGAAAAACGACTGAAAAACGTGCACTTTTGGCATTTGAACATGAACAAGTAGACGCAGTGATTTTTGGTCATTCTCACATTCCTACTCATAAACAAATTGGTGATATTACGTTGTTTAATCCAGGTTCCGCTACTGACAAACGGCGGGAAAAGCAATTTTCGTTTGGACTTCTGTACATACAAAAAAACACGCTGCGTTTTGAACATGTTTTTTACGATTCTAAAGACTAAAACAAGAGAGGACTCTTGTTTTAGTCTTTTTACGTTGTATGGTCTAAATGAGCAATATACTCGTGAAGCTTATTTTCTTCGTAATCATTTAAGTCATGCATCGGAATAACCTGCTGAGTTTGAGGATCCGTTCCTCTTACTTCTGCAATTTTTACTCCTTCTTTATAGATATTAAAAATATCTTTTTCTTCCCCGCGCTTAACCTTTTCTGTTTCAAACATTGAAAAAGACTTGCTGTTTTTACTTTCTTCCATTAAAATCACCTACTTTTTTTATCGTACTCTTATCTTTTCACTCCCATTGTTAATTATGTATACACTCAATGACTAAAGGAATATGAAGTCTTGCCGATAGAAAGAAGGTGCACGATCACTTTTAACTACGGAGAGAGAGGCTACATAGCATGGAGAGAGTAAGAAAAAAAAGGTCCCTTAATAACTTTAAGACAAAGCTGGGGGTAGCATTTGCAGCGATCTTATTAGTGCCATCTGTTACGATAGGTGTATCAGCTTACATAACAGCGAAACATGAAATTGAAAACCAAATTATTAACACAGCACAGCAAAATGTACAGTCTATTAATTCAGTGATTGACGATACCATTGGACCAAAAATTCATGATGTAGAGTTTTTTGCATCAGTGGTAAATAACGAGCGCTACAATGAAAAAGATATGGCTACTTTAAGCAAAGATTTTAACTTATATGCTTCGCTTCATCCAGAAGCCGTCAGCATTTTTACAGGAAATCAGCAGGGGAAGTTTATTCAATCGCCTAAAAAAGTGCTACAAGCAGGCTATGATCCCAGAAAACGAGATTGGTACAAGCTAGCCATGCAAAACAAAGGAAAAACAGTTGTCACTGAACCTTATCCATCAGCCTCTACAGGTCAGACCGTTATTACTGTAGCGAAAACATCGGCGGATGGCACAGGGGTTATTGCTTTAAATTTAGATATAAGCCGCATCAATAAAGCTGTCAGCAAAGTAAAAATCGGAGAAAAAGGATATCCATTTCTTTTAGATGGAGAAAGAAAATATATTGTTCACCCTACGGAAAAAGCAGGTACAAAAGCGACAGATTCTCTTTTTGACAAGCTTTATGCAAAGAGCTCTGGGTCTTTTGAATATACCTTTAACGGGGATGAAAAAAAGATGGTCTTTACGACAAATAAAACAACAAACTGGAAAGTTGCAGGCACTATGTATTCATCAGAAGTTAGTGAAGCTGCAAAGCCTATCTTTTACAAAACACTATTTATTATTGTAACTTGTCTGATAATCGGGAGTCTTACCATTTTTGTGGTATTGCAATCAATTATTAAACCGCTCAAACAGCTTAAGAATCAGGCTCTGAGCGTTAGTGAAGGAGATCTGACAACAGCGATTACCGTCAATTCAAAGGATGAAATCGGCGAGTTAGGGTATGCTTTTAGTCAGATGCAAAACAATCTTCGCACATTAATTCAAAATGTTGAAATGAGTGCAGAACAAGTGGCTGCTTCATCAGAAGAGCTAACGGCCAGCTCACAGCAAACAAGCGCTGCGACTGAACAAGTATCAGTTGCGATACAAGAGGTGGCTTCTAGCGCGGAAAAACAAACGGCTGTTATTGACCAAAATGCAGCTTCTTTAGATGAGATTGTACAAGGAGTTTCTACTATTGCTCAGCGTACAGAAGCTGTTTCTCAGCTATCAAATCACACAACGTCTGAAGCTGTAGAAGGCGGAAAAGCCGTGAGAGAAACGGTCGAACAAATGGAATCCATTTCTCAATCCGTCGAGCTGTCTAATACAACGATTCGTACTTTGTTTCAACGTTCAAAAGAAGTTGGAACCATTTTAGAAGTAATCAGCGGTATTGCTGCTCAAACAAATTTACTAGCCTTAAATGCTGCAATCGAAGCGGCACGAGCTGGAGAACATGGAAAAGGGTTTTCCGTTGTAGCAGCAGAAGTAAGAAAGCTAGCAGAACAATCACAAGTGTCCGCGTCTCAAATTTCTGAGCTTATTCAAGCTATTCAACAAGATACTCAGGAATCTGTACATACAATGGAGCAAGTTACAAACAAAGTTGAAGAAGGACGAACAATTTCACAAACGGCTATTCAAAAATTCGAACAAATTCTAAGCAGCATGAATGAAACGACTCCGCAAGTAGAAGAAGTGGCTGCGACTGCTCAGCAAATTGCAGCAGCGGTTGAAGAAGTGGCTCGTACAGCAGGTGAAATGGCGATCCTTGCTAAAGGAAATGCAGCTACATCTGAAGAAGTGGCCGCATCAACTGAAGAACAGCTGGCTTCAATGGAGGAAATTGCCGTTTCCGCACAATCTCTGTCTCAAATGGCAGAACAATTAACAGCGCTCATCAGCAAATTTAATTTGTAAACTTTCGTCAAATCGTCATAGACCTCTTTTATATTGGAAAAAGTAGAACATACACACATGAAAGAGGTGACAGTATGATGGAGCAAACAAAAATGACCTTTGAGCCAGCTTCAATTAACGATGATATGCATGCGAAGCTTAAACAGCTAGAAGAGCAGTTTCAACAAACGTTAGGAAAAAGAGTAGCTTTAGTTGCATACGAAGCTGAAAAATAAAGAAACAAAAAAGAAAAGACGCTAGGTCTTTTCTTTTTTTGTTTCAATAAAGTTAACATACATTAAATTACAAGTTTTTTTATATACTTTCTCAAAATAAATTATAATATAGTGTAAAATTACACTTTTATAGTGTTATTTCACTTTTAATATGGTATAATTTCACAGAAATAAAGAAAGGAGCTTACAGTTTGTGATGAAGAAAAACGTGTTGTTAGGAACTTTTTTATCTTTTTATCTAGTAGGTTCATATGCCTCCTATCATATTTATAAACAGCAGCAAAGCCGTCCTGTAACGAAAGATGTTGCTCGGCTTCTTCCTACAAAAGTCAAAGAAATAAAGCATGGAACAACTGAAAAACAGCTGAAAGATTGGGTGAAAACCGCTTCACAGCATCATGAAAAAATAGCGATTGCAGGCATGCAGCACAGTCAAGGAGGGCAGACTTACTATCCGAATGCTATTTTACTTGATATGAAGCAGTACAATAAAATTATAGATTACAAGCCCCGTCAAAAAGAAATTACGGTTCAAAGCGGGACAACGTGGAATGATATTCAGCAATATATACATAAAGACGGTCTTGCTCTTCAGGTTATGCAATCACAAAATATTTTTATCGTTGGAGGTTCTATTAGCGTGAACGTACACGGCAGAGATATTCGATACGGTTCTTTAATGGATACGGTAAAATCTATGCGTCTTTTGCAGGCCGACGGATCTATTATCGAAATTAGCCGGACAAAACACCCTGAGCTGTTTTCTTTAGTAAACGGAGGCTACGGGTTATTTGGAGTCATTTTAGATGTGACGCTTCGTTTGACGGACGATGAATGGTACGAAGATGAAATTATCCGCTTAGATTATAGACAGTATACAGCGTATTTTAAAAACTACGTACAGCATAACCCAGACGTTCGTATGCATATGGCGCGTATTTCTATTTCTCCTAATCAATTGCTAACAGATATGTACGTCACAAACTATCGCTTATCTTCTCAAAATACTTCTACTGTAAACGAACCGCTCAAAACAGAAAAAATAGTGGCGCTTCCTAAATTTATGCTAGGGCTATCTCGTTACAGTGACTGGGGAAAAGATATGCTGTGGGAAACGCAAAAGGCTTATTTCTTAAGACAAAATGGCCGGCTTGAAACAAGAAATAACGTTATGCGTTCTGAAAGTGATTTTATGGAATACGAAAGTGTTAGCCGGACGGAAGTTTTACAGGAATACTTCGTTCCGGTTGATGAATTTGCTTCTTACATCGATGATTTACGCGAAGTGTTAGCAACAGAGAAATTAAATTTACTGAACATTACTGTTCGCTATGTAGAAAAAGACAATAAAGCCGTCATGTCTTATGCAAAAGACGACATGTTTGCTCTCGTTTTACTTATTAACCAGAAAAAAGACCATCAAGGCATGGCTGATACACAAAGAGTTGTCAGAAAAATGGTGGATGTAACGCTGCACCATCAGGGAAGCTATTACTTGCCTTACTACGGCTACTCAAGCAAGAAGCAATTAGAAGAGGCTTACCCTCATAAAACCGCCTTTTTTAATTTAAAAAGAAAATATGATCGGAACGAAACGTTCGTTAATTTATTTTATAAGGAGTATGGAAAATGACGTACAAACAACTCTTACACTCACAAAGCCTGATGATTACCGCAAGCAGTATTGTTTTTCCTTTTTACCTGTTACTGCTTCGAAATCTTGGCGATAGTTATTCACAATTTGGCTTAGCTTACGGAATTTTCGCTTTAACCGCAGCTTTGAGTCACCCTTTAATCGGTTCATGGAGTGACAGAGTAGGAGAAAAGCGCTTGCTCATTTTATATACGTTTGGGATGGCGGTGGTTATGCTTGTGATTCCCGTTCTATCAACTATTACGCAGGTGTATATCATTCAAGTTATAATGGGTCTACTTGGAGCTCTTCAAAAAACAGCAGAAAAAATAGCGTTATCTAGGCAGACAGATCGTGCTCATACGGGAAAACAAGTAGGACACTATCATTTATGGACCTCTATATGGGCAGCTTTAGCCGTGATTGCAACAGGGTATATCATTGATTTTCTTACAATCGGCAGCCTTTTTTACATCACTTCGTTTATGTATGTAGCGGCAGGGGTATTAATATGGCAAAAACCAAAAACAGTCGAGCTTGAACGCCACCATTCGCTGTAAAAGCGTAGCAGGTCACTTGAATTTTTTAGTTCGTATTATAAGATACTATAAAAAATTTATGTTCTCCCGATATAAGTACTGAAAGGAGAAACGTTTATGCAAGGTATAAGTATATCAGGGCAAGATGCATGGTCTTCTATTATAGTATCGTTCGCTATTTTCATCATTATATGGGGTCTGATTCCAGGCTTAACTATAAAGTATGTATGTAAAAGTCAAACACTAGGTATAGCCAGTTTTTTTGTTGGTATTGCCTATGGGGTTAAAGCAGGTCATTTCCTTATTTAAATACGATTTGGTGTAAGTAAGGAAGCTTGGACCGCTATTAGCTAAGTGGGAATCCCTTTTGTTTCCTGTTATTTTTTTAGAGCAATTCTCCATAATAACAGTTAAAGAGGTGAATCCAATGACAGATAACAATGTTGGGTTTGGAGTTAGCGAAGGCGAAGAGACGAGAAAAAAATCTACTGTTTCTAGTGAAGCTCCTATATCTAATGATGTACAACAAAACCAAAAACAAGATAACTACGAAAAGCTTAGCCACCAACTAAATTCATTATCTGATGATGAATTTAGAGCAGATCGTGATGAAGATTAAGGGTTACCTATCAAAAAAGAATATTTAAATTAAATAAAGTATTATGAAAGTAAACTAATTGGATTCCATGACTTTAACGTGATAGCATTAACTACTGGTACAAACATACCACTTGACTATTTTGACATGCTATTTTGTCAAAGTTCTTAGTTATTTCTTTGATAACTGAGAATCCATTTGTAACCTTTAAGTAGAGATATAAAGGTAATCCTTCACTTTAATAAGTGAAGGATTTTTTTATCATTTCGTAATGGTTTTGCGATTGTTTGGATTAACAGGGATAAAACATTTACATTGTATACAATGTAAATGTCGTCATGTATAATGTAACTTGTTCTTAGTTGAAAACTTGAATGAGCAGGGTAGACATACTCGAGATAAGCGGAGGCATACACCAGTGTCTAAGAAAATACATGATTTTAATGATATTATCCGAAAGCTGCGCAAAAAACTTTTTGGAAAAGGTCCAGAACGAATTCATACTGTATTTGTTCAAAATATGGCTATTTCAACTTTGTACGGCAACTTAACGCCAGCTGAACAATTTATCGCGAGAACAACCGAAGGTAAAGAGACGGTACATATGGCAAGAACAAAGCTTATTCAAAACCTTTATGCTTCATCTCCTCCAGAGGGGCTTGAAGACTTGTTAGGAGCTAAGCTGGAGTACTTATTTTCTGATATCAAAGTAGAAGAAGATATCGCTGTTTCTGTGTTTGTGTTTGAAACCAATATTCAGTAGAACAACGCAAAATACATAATTTAATTAAATAAAAGAGGAGTAGGATCTGCTTGTTTTTTATTTGATTTTATTATAGATAATGATGACTGATATACTGTAAAGAAAGTGCAGGATTATTAGGCAGCATTCAAAAACCTTATGTAAAAGGTTTTTTTGAGTGCTGCCTTTTTTAGTTAAGGAGGAGTTTTATGGCATTTCACAAGCCGGATAAAATGTTACACATCGCTTTAGAAGCGGGGATTTCAAAAACGAAGCTGTCTCTTTCTTCCATTCTCATGCTTGGGTTTTTAGGAGGCGCGTTTATTGCGCTTGGTTTTTTACTAGATGTACGCGTCATTGGTAATTTACCAGCCGAATGGGGAAGTTTATCAAATCTTTTAGGAGGCGCCGTCTTTCCTGTAGGTCTTATGCTGGTAGTACTTGGGGGAGCAGAGCTCATTACGGGGAATATGATGTCTGTCTCCATTGCCCTGTATGCAAGAAAAATTTCGCTTCGCCACTTGCTTCATAACTGGTTTTGGGTCACGCTTGCCAACTTTTTAGGAGCCGTATTTATTGCGTATTTCTTTGGACATATTGTCGGTTTAACAGAAACGGGGCCTTTTTTAGATAAAACGGTAGCAATTGCTCAAGCGAAAATTGACGACTCGTTTTTTAAAACGCTTATTTCTGCTGTGGGCTGCAACTGGCTTGTATGTTTAGCTATTTGGCTTTCCTACGGTGCTGACGATGTTACGGGGAAAATTCTTGGTATTTGGTTTCCGATTATGGCATTTGTTGCGATTGGCTTTCAGCACGTTGTAGCCAATATGTTTATTATTCCCGCTGCTATTTTTGCAGGTCACTTTACATGGATTGATTTTATTGCAAATATTATCCCTACCTTTATTGGAAATATGATAGGAGGAGCTGTATTTGTAGGCCTTATTTATTTTTCTTCTTATCAACAGAAACAAAAAGAACAATTAAAAAAAGCTTCTTAAGCGGTTTTATCAGTTGTCATTAAAAAAAAGCAGTCTCTTAGTAAAGAGGCTGCTTTTTTGATAGTGAAAGGTGAAAAAATGTACTTTTAACAATTTATGTATGATAACATATAAAACAATTAAGGTTCGGTAAACGTTCAAGTCCGCTTTTTATTTTCATAATAATATTATGGTTAACTAGATGGTAAGGAATACATTCGCAAGGGAGAGAAAGAAAGATTGAATATTGGTATAGGATTGATTCTGCTATCTGTCGCACTACTATTTCTTATATCAGGAATGTTTTTACGCAAAAAGAGAAAAAAGGTATGCAGCAGCAGTTTACTAATCGCAGGAACATTGATTTTATCAGCAGGTCTATTATTAATCACTGGTTTATATGATCCGTATGCAAATCATATTTAATAACTTACTAACGGAGAGTGAAGAAATTGAAGTTCATGTTTGCTGTTTTATTGATTATACTTGGCAGCATTTTAGTTGGGTTGACTAGTAACAGCCTAGGCGCGACAGGTAATAACATCATGCATTTAGCTGGAATTGGGTGCCTTATAGCAGCTATTTTTATAGCAAAAGGCAAAAAAGATACTAAACGCCGTACAAAAAGGTAATTTATCCTTCTTTTTTCACAGCAAAAACCCTAGGTAATCAAGATATCTAGGGTTTAAGATCTAAAATTTAGGACCTTTAGGTAAGTCTTCAATCATCATTAAATGCTTTACCTTGGTCTTAGCATGTTTAACTTCTTTTTCTGCTTTCTCTACATCATCAATCTTTTTGGTGAAGTCATCAAAATACTTTTCCATCTCCTGTTGAAAGGCATCCTTAGCGTTGCCAGATTCCCATGTGGTTAAGTCTTCGACTTTGTTTTTAACGACTAACTGTTTGGCACGCAACTTTGTAATAGCTGTATCTAAATAAGTACTAAGACTTTCTAAATTATTTAATTCTTTTTTGTATTTTTCTAAGTCGCTCATTTTATGTGATCAGCCTCCACAAAAGATTCTGCAGCTGCATTAAGATTACTAACCATTTTAGCGGTATCTTGTGCAAACCAACCGCTTACATGATGGACACGTTGAAGAACATCATTTAATACATCTTCAGTTGTTTGAATATCATCCAGAACGGAAGCTTTTTGTTTAAAGCTATTACAGATGCTTTCTACTTTTCCCACAAAAGATTCTAGTTCACTAGCAAGCTCTTTAAGGTCTACAGGAGTAACCTTAATAGTCCCGCTGTCTGCAGAAGCAAAGCGAGGGGAGGTAGCTAGGCTTTCTCCGGTTAAGACATTAGTTAGAGTTGGATTAGAAACATTCCCAAACTCGTCAAATTTATAATGTTGCATACCGTGATAACCGGCACCAGCAAGTGAACCCCATGCTCTAGAAACAGGATTATATCTGTTCTTTGAGTTTTCTAGTTCAAATGAAGACCCAATATAATAAGCAGAACCAATATAACGCTTGTACGGATTAATAGCACCCGAACTTATAGAATCTTTTGGATGTACATAGTTAACAATCTGCTTATCAAATCCGCCTTTTTCCGCTTTTTCCTTTAAGTCTTTGGGAAGCAACCCAATAACACTAGGTCCGTTAAATGTAACTGCATGCAAGTCATTTTTGGCAGCAGCGTAAGAAGCCATAGAACCCGCTAAGGAGTGTCCAGTTAGTGACACTTTTGCTTTTGGATAAGCTTTTTGAACCTCCTGCGCTAATTCGTCGGCCTGTCTAAATTGATTTTGCTTATAAAAATCGACGTGAAATTTACCTTTTTCAAGCTCAACATGTAAATCAAGCTCTTTAACTGGTCTATTACGAACAATATAATTAAAGTCTGTTATACCATCTTTAATACCTACGGTTACTGCATTCTTCGCGGAGTTCATTTCCGTCCCGCGGTAAGCAATAACAACCGTATCTTTATGTTTAGCTACCATCGCATCAAATCCCGTATCGGGATCGTGTAGCTTAAACTTTTTGTTGCCGCTGATAATCTGCCATTTCTCTTTACGATCCTTGTATATAATGGTCCGAGACTTACCAGGGTTATTCGAATAGGCAACTGAACTTAATACCTTATACGTATTATCTCTCACTTTCATGTTTGAAACCCCTCTCGATAATAGAGTATAATTCTATTATATAGGAATTTCCAAAAAATTGGAGCGATATGGATGATGAAACTGAGAGTTATTGCTATTTTTCTATTACTATTAGTGATAGTAGGATGCCAAAAGGAGGGGCAAATGGATAAAAAAGAAATTGAAAAAACCGCTTCTGCAGTAGCGGCTACGTATATGAAAGATGAAGAAAATATAGATTTCGTTCCTAAAGATGTAGAGTTTTTAGGTGGGGAGGATTTAAGTACAGTATTAGTTCACGGATATGCTAAGGATAAAGAGATGTCTGTCACAGTAGATTATGGTGACGATTATCGAGTAACATCATACGGTGAGCACTAAAAAGAACCCCTATACACTTCTGTATAGGGGCTTGCCATGTGTAAACAAGCAATGAGTATGTACTGGGCTTGTCATTTAGTAGTATAAACACATAAACTAGAATTTATTCACCGTATCTTCCTAATAAAATATGATCATGAATGTGTTCCCACCTTTGGTACCTAGTTGTGACTTTATTGAATTCAGAATCATTATTTCAAAGTGTTCGTGGAAATTATCATCGGCCGTACAACCGCCACGTTCGCCAATATATACAACCAATGCATTAGGGTTAACTTCGTGTAGACGTTTGATTACCCGGTAAGCTGTATCATCCATATATGGCCAACCCATTGTTACAACGTCAACTTCTTTGCCATAACGTTCTACAGCTTCAATTGCATCCATTTCTTCAACTTCTGTTAGTGTATCTATCCAGCTTCGATTCATCCAAGAGAAGTCATCAGTAGCAATAATATTAACACCTTTTTGTCGAAGGGCGTATGTCCACCATCCACGGCCAGCCATTACTTCAAGTACTTTTTTATCTCCCAGCTACTCAGCAAATGGGTTCACCCATCTCCAAGAAACAAAAGCTTACATATCGGCTTGATTGTATGCATTTTTTAACTGGATTTCTTTAAGTCCTCCATACATATCATCTTCTCGAAAAAGATCTTCTAAAGACGGTGTAGTGTCTTTTTTCATAATAAAACACCCTAGATAATTTAAATATCTAGGGTTTAAGGAGGGAAAACAAAAATCGTTTTTAGTCATTTTTTTTATCTAATCTGATATACATAAAAGCAAATAATAAAAGTAATGCAATACTAATAGGGAAAACAATATAGGAATCTGTTGTTTCACTTACACTAGATTTTAATGTGTAGTTATAAATGATATATGCAATTCCAATAATAGCTATTAATATTTGATATGTTCTTTTTTTACTAAACATATAAAACAAACCCCTTTTCTGATAAGCTACTCCAAGGGTATGTTAAAGATTTATTTAGAAGCAATTCTTAATAAATGTATCTATTCCTAGGAGTGCGTATAATGCGTCAAAAGCATCTGGTGTAGCTCTAGCTGTCTTTTTTAACGCTAGTTTCATAGCTGTTGTTTTAGAATACTTAGCAACTCTGCTACCAAGCTTTTTAATTCTTGAATAGTAATCGTAAGACTTAACAAGCTTGTTAGCAAATTTAGCTGTACCACCTGCAACTTTGATCGCTTTTTTAATTTTTAATACTTTAGCAATTGGAACAGCATTCTGTGCTATAGCATAACCTATTCCTTTAGCACATCCCCAAGCTGAGAAAGTAGTAAAAACCGGTTCTTCGTTAGTAAGCTTTTGTTTTTCTGCTTCTAATGCAGCCACCAACTCTGAATCTTGTGTGTTTTCAATCATCCAATCTAATCTTTCGACAGTTTTATCTTCTGTTACTAGTTCATCGGGAACACTTTCAATTAAAGAAAAACCTTCTTCCATCGTAGCAAGCTCATCTTCTGTATAAACCTCGCTGTCCATCTCGTCTTCATCTAGAAATTCAAGCTCGCCATTTGAAGCTTCTTCATCTATTAGTGCAAGTTCTTGATCCAACTCTTCATCTGTTAGGTTCTGGCTTTCACTATCTACGTTCTCCGCTGCTTGCGTACCAATAGTTTTAAAGTTAAAAACAGATGTAAAAACTAATGATAAACTAGCAATCACTAAAACTCTCTTAAAAATAGAAAATACTTTGTTATCCAACCTTGCTACCTCCTGAATTTTACAACTATTACCCTCCGTTTACAATACCAACATTCCTTTTATGTAAAATAAACCCATAAAAATAGATTTTTTTCCCAAATACTACTCCATTTGACGTTAGTAGTGTCCTAGATTAAATAATTATTTTTCTAGAAAAGTAGTGGTTGGAATTGGTAGGCATTTATTGAGATACTTCATTAAAAAAAGAACAACCGGGGATGGCTGCTCTTTTTTGATAAAACGAGGAATAGTAAAATGCGTGGTCGGTTTAACAAGTTTATACACACAAGGAGGATGTGTCGAATAAAAACTTGAGGGGATATGGTACTCATTAAATAAAACCTTTTAAATTATATTAGTCAAACATTAATTTCAGCTTTTAATTTTGGATATAAAAAAAGCTACTAAGTTTAAAGTAACTCTGCTGCAACAAGTGCCGCGGTACATAAAAAAGATACGTCTGATGAAAGTAAGGAAACTAAAACAACAGGAAATCTTCCAGATAAAGAACAGCAAGCATTGGATGGCGCTCTACTTATGTTTACTCATGCTAAAAATGAAAATTTTAATGCTTTTAAAAATGACATGAAATTGCACAGCAAATTTTCTCTTGAGACTACACAATCTGAACCAGCGGATAGTGAGTATAAGGACATAATGGCTAATTTCGCTGCTCTTAATTACGCTGATTTTAATCTAAAAGTAATTGATTGGGATAAATTATCTGATGCAATACAAATAGAAATTGGTGAAGATTACGGTGGATATTCCGTTTTAGTATCAGTAACAACCAAAGATAATAAGCTATCTCAAGAAGATAAAGAAGGAATGGATATCGTATTGATAATGAATAAATACGATAATCAATATATGATGAAGGAATTTAAGGCAGCTGATATTATACAAGAAGATATCAATGAGCAAATGTATGCTGGTAATTCTATTGCAGAAAAAAATACTGAGTCTGAAGAAGGCAATAATAGTAATGACAATGAAGAACAAAATGAGAAACTTACTAGTGAACAACAGGAAGCTATTGATGTAGTAAAGAAATCCCTCAAAGATGCTGAAAACAAAAACCTCACAGCTTTTACCGAAGACATGTCTTATTTCAACGAACTGCCTAGTAATGAAGTTCAAGAAGCTATGAACACGTTTGGACTAGTGGGTTATCTGAAAAATGATTATAGTTTTAGAGTAATTGACTTTGAAGATTTTCCGGATAACTCAGAAGCTAGAGATAATTTACTTAATCAGTATGGGAACCAATTCGTGCCTATTAGTGTAACTAATAATAAAGATACTGTCCCTGAAGAAGTATTAGTAGAAGATGATGAGAAAATATTCCAAAAAGTCTCAGCAGATTTATTAGTTCTTGTACAGGACTATGAGGAAGAATATAAAATAAGAGCTATTATTCCGTTAGCAATGGAAGATAGTGATATAGCTAACCTTATGTATGCGCATGATCCTAAAACATTAAGTGAACTTAAAGAAGTATTAGCAAAACAGTAAAAAAAATTCTCAGTGAAAAAGTTACGGACAGATTGGAATTTTTCTGTCTGTTTTTATTTTTCTCTTTTTTTATTGAGATACAATGAAAAATTCACTATGAATATATACAAAATGAACATCTTGAAAACAATATTAGCGCTGCTCTTCTATCATCGTATAGTCCTAACATTTACGACCAATACTTAGGTGATTACTGAGTTATTTCCAAAGTTGAGCATTACAACTAATATACTATGACCATACCTTTACAATAAAAACCACATTATAGTATAGTTTACTTATATTTCTAAAAACGAGGTGACAGAAACGTGGATGCTACTGTTAAAACAACTAAAAGCGGGGTAATAGGAGGGATTCTCGGAGGAATTTCACTTTTATATGTCATTATTAATACTTTATTGATCCTTAACTTTTTTACAGGACTAATTTTTGCTGAAAAACTTCAAGGTCTGCCTATTGTAGCTCCTATCTTTTTAGTTCCGTTCATGATTGTTCCTGCAATTATTGGTTTTTTTATAAAAAAAGACAAGCTCTGTCTATGGGCGATTATTTTAAATATCATCTTGTTTCTTGTACCAATTGGCTACCATGTCATCGGTACGTTAGTATTCGGCCCTTAATTAAAAAACGAACAAACTTCAATATAAAGTTTGTTCGTTTTTTTATATCATATAACCTTCTATAACCACTATTGAGCCGGAGCAGTAGCTGTACTGCTGTTTTCGTCTTTCACCATCATCCTTACGCCTTGTACAACCGCGATTCCTTCCCACTTATCAAGATCAGGTTCGAGAAATTCTAAAGCAAACGTGTGGGGACGTAATGACAGAAAAGAAGAGAGTGTGCGGACTTGAATAATAGGAACGCCGGAACGCAAAACGTCGAATTTGCGATCTGTTATATTCCCCGTAATTTCATATGTATCGCCATCGTTTCTGATATAAAGATATTTCTTTTTAAAAAAAGTAAATTTTCGCTGAATCATGCCAACTTCATTTCCGTGGTGATCAGAAATAATCAGCTTCGGCATAAGGGCAAACATTTTAGATTTACCTGTAAATATAATTTCTTCGTCCTTTAAAATCTCAAATTTATTAGCAATAGATAACTTATATGAGACATTTCCAATAACGTCTTGTGATTCATTATAAATAGGAGATTCACCTAACTCGAAAAACTTGTCTTGCAAGATAATCCCTTGTTTCTCCATTTAAAAACCCCCTTTTACAATATATTACCATATTTTACACCTTTTGAGTTTGGTAATACCATTTTCATGGGTATTATTAAATAAAGTTCGTCCTTACGTGCTACGGATAATGGAAAGAATGAAAATAGTCTTCAAAGCTCATAATGTGTAAAGGAGACCTGCTTGTTATAACACCAGGTGAACGTAAAGCAATTTGTTAGATATACATAAGGAGATGATACTTTATGCCTCAATGGCATCCGCATCGTGAACAAAAAAATTTACCTGATGAATTTCCTGTTAATCCGCTTTTTTCTCGACAAGGAGAAGTGACGATTCCAAGGCTGCGTATCGGTGATCAAGGTATGCTTCCAGAAACAGCTTATCAAATCATTCATGACGAAATTGCTTTAGACGGAAATGCCCGTTTAAATTTAGCTACGTTTGTTACTACTTGGATGGAGCCTGATGCAAAGCGTTTGTACGGCGAATCTTTTGATAAGAATATGATTGATAAAGACGAGTATCCGCAGACAGCGGCTATTGAAGAGAGATGCGTACGTATTTTAGCGGATTTGTGGAATTCACCTAATCCTGATACAACGATGGGCGTTTCTACTACAGGTTCATCTGAAGCTTGTATGCTTGGTGGACTAGCGTTAAAAAGACGCTGGCAAAAACTGCGTAAAAGCAAAGGTCTATCAACAGAACGGCCGAACATTGTATTTAGTTCATCCGTTCAAGTGGTGTGGGAGAAGTTCGCAAACTATTGGGACATAGAGCCTCGTTATGTGAACATTAATGCAGATCATCCCTATTTAGATCCAGAAGGCGTCATTAATGCGGTTGACGAAAATACAATTGGTGTCGTACCGATATGAGTTACAGGAAAAAACAGGGTTGGATATTCCTATTCATGTAGATGCTGCTTCTGGAGGTTTTATCGCTCCATTTCTTCAACCAGACCTTATCTGGGATTTCCGCTTGCCGCGAGTAAAGTCCATTAACGTGTCAGGACACAAGTATGGTTTAGTTTACCCTGGTTTAGGGTGGGTGATTTGGAGAGAAAAAGAAGACTTGCCTGAAGATCTTATTTTTCGCGTTTCTTATTTAGGGGGCAACATGCCAACTTTTGCGCTCAACTTCTCTAGACCAGGAGCACAAGTCCTTTTACAGTACTACAATTTCTTACGTTTAGGTAAAGAGGGCTATTATGCCGTGCAAAAAACCTCCCAAGAAAACGCGCTGTTTCTCAGCAAAGAAATTGGAGAAATGGAAGCATTCGAAATTATCGCCGATGGTTCAGATATCCCGGTTCTTGCTTGGAAACTAAAAGAAGGATACACGCCAAACTGGAATCTTTATGACTTGTCCAGACAATTACGCACGTATGGATGGCAAGTGCCTGCTTATCCACTGCCAGCAGATATGGAAGAAATAACAATCATGCGTATTGTCGTTAGAAATGGATTTTCAAGGGACCTTGCTCATTTATTTATGGTTAATTTCAAACAAGCCGTTGAATTTCTTAACTCGTTGGATAGACCTGTTCTTAAAGACACGAAATACGACAATGGATTTCATCATTAACATCTGTCATAAAAACACAAAGCCGTGTTATGAAAAATTGCATGGCTTTGTGTTTTTTTATGTATAAAAAGATAATTTTTCAAAAAATTCCATGAACAACACAAGAAAATATTCTTATATTTTCTTAATTTTGGTATAATAACCCCTAAGGTTTTATAGTTCTTTAGAATTACGAAAAACCTAAAAAAAGATAAAAAAAGGGGATAATAGCCTATGAAAATGTTGAAAGTTGCTTTTGGCATTCCGCTGTTAGCCGTATTGCTAGCAGGGTGTAGTGATGAGTCCAGTGAAACGGTATCGCAAAAGGAAGAGTCTATAGAGAAATCAACAGCGGTTCATACGAAAGAAAATGGCAATAAAACGGCTGTAAAAGAATCATCGCCGAATACATTACAAACAAAAGCATCAACAATTAAAAAAGCAGTTAATTCTAAAGAAGCTGATCGCGATTACTTATTAACCGTAATGAATGGTTATCAGTATATTCAAGTAGGTGACAATCAGTATATTTACTATGGCATTAATCAAGAGCAAAATGTTTTTTGTATGATGGAAGTTAATTTTGACGCCAGTGGTGATTATGTAGAAAACATCAATTTTGTTGATAATGCTTCAGAAGAACAAATTGCTTTGCTTCAAAACCAAATACAAGAACAACAAAAGCAATTATCAGACCTTGAACAGCAGCAAATGGAAAAGGAATTAGATGATTACTATGCGCAGCTAGAAGAAGACCGACAAAAAGAAGAGGAGGCACAAGCCAAGGCTGATGCAGAAGCTGAAGCTCAGGCAGAAGCAGACCGTAAAGCGGAGGAAGAACGTTTAGCAGAAGAAGAGAAGAAACAGCAGGAGGAAGAGGAAGCTCAGGCAAAAGCGGATGAGGAAGAAGCTGATGCTGAAGCTTCTTTAGAAGATGAGGCGCAAACAGAATCGGAATCAGAACCAGAGCAAGAAGAAGATACAGAAGCCCTTGAGGAAGAGGAAACAGCGGAACAAACAGTTTCCAAAGAGCAAGCTATCCAGCTAGTTCGTGATCAGCAAGGCATATCTGAAGATTCACCTCTTTTTGTAGCATATGATCACCTTGACGACTCAGGAAACTATATTATCCATGTTTATGAAAATGTTGTAGATAATGAAGAAACAGGAGAGGAACATACAGCTACACAGGGTTGGTATCAAGTAAGTCCTAGTGATGGGTCAATTACTGATGTTACGGTAGATGGTTACTAATAGAAGAAACAGGGGTTATTAAAAGAAGCATTTCTAAAAGGGGGTTGCATAGTAAAAGCCTACTTAACTAAGTAGGCTTTTTTAGAACCACATTTTTTTACACGTATTTTTACGATGAATGTCATATATTTGGCTGATGCCGTGTTTATCAAATTTATCAAGTAGCTTATCAGTTCCACGCTTCATTTTATAGTTCATTTCACTTTCAAGAGTCGTAGAACAAGGGATGCGAAGCTTAAAGCTTATATTCAAGGTGCTAAGAAATATAATTTTCTTATAATATGGGAATATGACTTCTAGGGGTTTTCCATAAAAATATTACAACAGGTTTATGTATAAAGGGCTTCAAATTGAGTTAAGCTCTGCATTTACAATCAGTTACCACTTTGGTCCAGTAGGTATTTCTTCAAGCATCATCATATGCTTTACTTTTGTCTTAGCATGTTTAACTTCTTTTTCAGCCTTTTCCAGAGCGTCAATCTTTTTAGTAAATGTATCAAAATAGGACTCCATCTCCTGTTGAAAGGCATCTTTTGCATTACCGGATTTCCAAGTAGTTAGTTCTTCTACTTTGTTTTTTACTAGTAGTTGTTCGGCGCGTAGGTTGGAAATGAAAGAGTCTAACTTTGTACTTAACGTATCCAAATCCTCTAATTCTCTTTTATATTTTTCTAATTTCTTTTCGTCTATCATTTTAAAACATCAGCCTCCACAAATGATGCCGCTGCAGCATTCAAGTTATTTGTCATTCGAGAGGTATCCTCAGCAAACCAACTACTAAGATTATGTGCTTGTCCAATTACTTCGTTCACGACACCTTCAGATATTTGAATACCATCTAACATTGTTGCATCCCGTTTAAAGGAAGAACAAAGCTCTTTAACACGTGACACATATCCTTCAAGCTCACTCGCTAAATTAATTAAGTGTTCCGGCATAACATTGATTGTTGCCATTTCTCCAGAAGTATATCTAGGGGACTGTGCTAAAGACTGACCAGTTAGAACGTTGGTAAGAATAGGGTTGTCTAAATTGCCTACACTATCAAATTTGAAGTGCTTCATAGCATGATAACCTTCTCCAGCTAGTGAACCCCATGCTCTTGAAACAGGATTGTATCTGTTTTTTGAGTTCGCAAGATCAAAAGAAGAACCGATGTAATATGCGGAACCAATGTATCTTTTATAAGGGTTAACAGCTCCAGAACTTATAGAGTCCTTAGGGTGAATGTAATTTACGATTTGTTTATCAAATTCTCCCTTAACTGCTTTCTCCTTTAAATCTTCAGGAAGCAGGTTGATAACACTTGGTCCGTTAAACGTAACAGCTTCTACATTATTTTTAGCAGCTGCATAAGATGCAACGGAACCAGCCAAAGAGTGTCCTGTTAACTTAATATTGTGATCAGGATATTCTTTCTTTACATCTTGAACAAGTTTATCTCCTTGTCGGAATTGATTCTTCTCGTGGAAATCAACAGACAATTCACCATTGTCATATTCAATATTTAACCCCAGACGATCAACTGTCTTACCCCGAACAATATATGTATAATCTGTTTTAACGTCTGGCCATGCGCGTCCTTGTTTAACATTCTCTATTGAGTTTGCTTCAGTGCCACGATAGGCAATACAATATTCTTTTCGTTTTTGACAACTAATGCATCAAAACCAGTATCCACATCATGTATTTTGAATTTTTTATTATGAATTACCGTCCATTTTTCCTTACCATCTTCATAGTTAATAGTATAGGATTTCCTCGGCTTAATATCATAGGCAAAGCCGCTTAGTTCCCTATAGGTTCTATCCCTTATATCTGTAATCATAATTGAAGCCTCTTTCCCTATTAGTGTATAATTCTATTATATAAGAATTTCCAAGAATTTGGAGAGATATGGATGATTAAAAAGAAATTGTTTGGCATTATTTTTATAATTGGAACTTTATTAATAGCAGGATGTGGCAGGGAGGACGACAAAGATATGAAAGAGATAGAGGAAACTGCTTCACATGTAGCTTCGGAATACATGAAAGTAGAAGAGAAGATGGATTTTATTGTTACTAGTGTAGATTTTTTCGATGGTCAAGGGGTAACAACTGTAGCTGTTAATGGACATGAAAAGGGGAAGAAGAAAGAACTAGCAGTTATCATTGATTATGGTGATGATTATAGAGTACAGGGAACAGCGGAGAATTAAATAAAAAAAGCAAAACTCCCGGTAGTTACGTATACCTGGGAGTTTTGCTTGTGAAATATATTATCAATAGTAGCTACGATTATTCTAACTGTGCAGTTTAGATTAGGACATTATGTAATGACTTAGCATTGACTTCGTCAAACAGTGTATCTAGATGGTAGAGAAATATACAAAAATCTTAAAGTTTGTTTTCCGCTTTCTTATAATATAAGGGGTGACTAGCTTTGAAGATTGTAGAGACGACTATTTTTACCATCGAACCTGATGATAATTGTTTAAATATCATTAATGCAGATTACAAAGATGAATATGGACTGGTCTTAGTTCAAAAACGCCATAATAAATTCGAACTGTCTGTAAACGGTACTACACTTTATCCACGTTTAAAAATAAACTATCCTTTTGTCAGATGGATTGATCATAAGCATTTTTTGATAATGAATCCCAGAACCAAGGGAGAAAAGCACAATTTGTTTATTATGAATATTGAGGGAGAAGTCATGCGGTCATTCTATTGTGGAAATGCTGTACAAGACATAGCTGTTAGTAAAGAAGGAATATGGTGCAGCTATTTTGACGAAGGCGTTTTTGGTGAAGGGATATCGACAGAAGGGTTAGTATTATTTGATCATACAGGTTTACCAACTTTTCAATATCACTCTTATTTACCAGATGCTCCGTCCATTGAAGATTGTTATGCAATTTGCAGAGGTGAAAATACAACACTTTGGTTATATCCATATACAGATTTTGAGTTAATTCAAGTAAATCCCGAGAAAAATTCCTTCATTGTATATCAAACTCCTGAAACGTTACATGGATCACAAGCTATAAGTATTAGAGGAAAATATAGTTATTTTTACAGCCCATACAACAAGGGGGGAACTTTATACAGTTGGAAACCAGGAGAGAGCAGTGTTAAAAAAATAGGTAAGTTAAGCGGAACCCTTAGAGGGCTAGATGCAAGGCAAAATGCTCATTTTATAGGGATTGAGGAAAAGAACATAAAAGTTTACACCATCTTGAACCCGAAAGAGTATTAAAACATAAATAAAGTATTTTAAATTATATAAATCAAAGAGGTAATGTATTGTATGAAAAATTGGTTCAAAAAATATTCTAACAATAAAAAAATTGAGGATAATACACCTTGGCAATTAGATAATGTTTACAAAAGAAATAAAGAATCTCCTTATACATTTTACAAGCCAAGCAAAGCGGTGACGGATAAATTAAAAGCGGGAGACCTAGTGAAGTTAATTTTCTTTAGTGATTCAGATCAAGCTGGTTACAAAGGAGAAAGAATGTGGGTGGAAATTACGGATAGAAACAAAGAGAACTTTGTTGGAAAGCTTGATAATGAACCTTATCATTTAAAGAGCTTAAAACTTGGTCAAACCCTGCATTTCGATACTGAACATATTTGTGATACTGAATATGAAGACGATGATGCTGCAAAGATGGACTATTACTTTGATACCCTCGTAACAGTTAGCAATGATGTTTTAGAAAGAAACGAGTTTAATTTTTTGTTAAAAGATAAACCAAACGAACCGAATGATTCAGGATGGGTTATCTTTAGCGGACACGAAGAAGATGAGTTCAACAGTAATCCAGATAATTTTCAAATTGTAGCTCTAGGAGTCGTTTTAAATGTTGATGACTCAATTTTAGCTTTTATAAATGAATCACCGCTATGTGCTTACGAAAGAAATGAGTTTGGGCAATTTGATAAAATTCATGACTACGATTGGGAAACATACCTTAGTGAGTGAAGCCTTGAAACTAGTAACTTGAAAAGTTTGTATGACAAGCGGATGGAGGGGAAGAAGTTGTTCTTTTTCCTTTTTTTCGCTTCTACATTAGATCAACTACTATCACACTGATTCATAGCTACTTTAAACTTGGGATGCAAAATTGTAAAGTTCTAGGATAAATCATAAGGCATTACTTAATTACATATAAAATGATACGTACTGGCGTACTCAGGCGATTGTGATTAAGCGAGCGGTCATTTTAACCATTTCTAAGATATAATCTATAGCTTGTACATATTTCAAACTCATTTGACTTTAAAAGCATACTTCAGTCGATTTTTAAGAGTTCTGTTTACAGCCCCAAATTAAAATCATGAGAGCAAAATCAGCTAAACCTACACACTTTAAAGAAAAAGCAAAAGGTGATAGACATTCCAACGTTCTAAGAGCAAGGGAGACTCTAACGATTTTATTTCTTTTTCTAGTTTACATAATATATATTCTAGGAACCAATAGATAAAATACGAATTCTGTCTCATTATAAAAGTATACTTATGATAGTGAGACAGAATTTAAAAATGAGATAGGGTTTGCGTTTATATGATTAAACTCACTAAACTACTTATCATCAAGATTTGTTCAATTAGAACAAATCTTGATATGATTTTATAGAATGCATATTGATTTCACCAGATTGTTTCTGGGTTTAATCAGTTCGACTTATATTTTATAGATTTTGAAAAATGAATGAGTTTATTTGTAGGATTTAGATTTTACACTCATTTATTTTTTTCTCATCGTATTCTCAATGAACTCTTTGCAAAACGATGAAATCTGTTTGTGTTTGATATCTTAAGGATTTATTTGCTACTGAACGTATATTTTTCATTCAGTACATATGTTTGCATTAAATGGATTTTTATTCATTGTCAAAAGTAAAAACCTCGTATTTTCTGCAATAAAATACATCAGTTAGTATTTTTATTCTATAAAATTCTGTATTAAAATCACAACAAACCCCTTTCCTATCAGCTTTTTAGTGATTTTAGTTGTAGTTTCCTTTTTCATCGGGTATAATATTAAATAAATAGATGACGGTATAAATTGGATGTCATTATCCAGTTTTAAAGGAGCGATACTCATGAACATTACAATTTATTATGGAAATCATGAAGATAAAACAATTCATACAATGGATTGTCACGTAGATATCGATTTAGATGACGAAGATATGGTAGCTTTAACAGAAGCTCGTTAATGAATATATAAAAGGCTGTGGATGCTTTTCATCTGCAGCCTTTTATTTTTTTGCTCTCCCCCTTCTTCTTTAACTTCTACTAACCGCTACGTTTTACAAATCTTAGTTACTTTTATTATAAAATTTCAAATTCTCCGTTAACTTCTCTTTACTTTTCGACACATTTTTTGTATCATTAAATAAGAACGTATGTTCGTTTTATTTTTATCGTATTGATGATCACAAGGAGTGTTTTTGAATGACGGTACGAAAAAGAAAAAGAAAGAAGCTCCCTCCTACCCTATCTAACACTGGCTTTATTGGAGCAACGTTTGCTGATACAGATGAATTAGCACGCAATGAATATCACTTCCCTCGTAAGCAAATGAAAATTACCCATCATGTCTTAGATGCCTTGCTTCAAGGGGCAACGCACTTATTTCAACAGCATAAAGTTGAAGCCGCTATCTCATGCGTGTATTTACCTAAATACAAAAAGATTGGTTTGGTTCTTTCTAAGCAGCCTTTTGGTCACGATGAAGGCATTGGATACTTTATTAATTATTTAAAAGAAATCGGACATATTGAGTGGGATGAAAAGACGAAAGACTACGAAATACATAATACGAGTTTTATCGGCGTGGTATTTGCAGACCTAGAAAAAATTGCTAAGTTCACTTTTGATTTTGAGCTGGAATTGCTGTCAAAGTTCGTCAAAGACTTAATTATTCCCGCTAAAGAGCTGTTCTTGCAGCATAATGTAAAAGCGTATCTCTCAGGCGTTGAAAATGAAGATCAGCATAAAGTAGGGTTTGTTTTATCCATCAAGCCTTATGATGAACGTAAGGAAGCAGACTTATATTTTGTGGAGTATTTAAAAGAACGTGGTTTATACGAAGAGGACGAGTCTGAAGAAGAGCTAGTACCTATTCATACAAAATGGAGCTTATTTAAATAACATACGTTATACCCGCTGTCTTAATAAGATAAGCGGGTCTTTTTTTGCTTTTTTACTAAAACCTAAAACAAATTAGTAGCAAGTACTAATAGTTAGTAATATAATAATAATAATGATAAAAAATCATTGATATCTATAATATAAGGAGTCGTTTTTATGATTCAACTAAAAGATTTAGTTCCAAGTGAACATTACAACTTAACAGAGGAAATTGAAAAACATGCATCGGATCAGCTTGCGCTAAAGTGGCAGGACGCTGACGGTGTGCGTGAGGAAATTACATATAACGAACTTTTAGCAAAAGCAAATAAGGTGGCAAACGGGTTAACGGAGCTAGGATTAACAAAAGGCGATCATGTTTTGGTTATTGCACCTCGCCTTATTGAATCGTATGCTATTTACTTAGCATGCTTAAAAGCAGGTATTATTGTAATTCCTTCTTCAGAACTATTACGCGCAAAAGATATCCTATATCGTTTACATCACGCTGAAGCAAAAGCGATTATTTCTTACCATCCTTTCTGCAATGAGATCGATAAGATTGAAAACTTCCCTACTTCTCTACAACATAAAATTACGTTTGGTGCTGATGTTACGTCATGGACGCGCTTAGAGTCACTTACGGCGGATGCATCAGAACAGTTCCAAGCAGCTAAAACAACTAAGGATGATACGGCATTCCTTCCTTATACATCTGGTACAACAGGACAGCCAAAAGGCGTTGTTCATACTCATGGATGGGCTTATGCTCACCTTCGTATCGCTGCTGCTGAATGGCTAGATATTAAAAAAGGCGATACTGTCTGGGCAACAGCAGGTCCTGGTTGGCAAAAATGGATTTGGACTCCGTTTTTATCTGTACTTGGACAAGGTGCAACAGGCGTTATCTATAACGGACGTTTTGAACCTAAAAAGTTTTTAGAAATTTTACAGGATGAAAAAGTCAACGTACTGTGCTGCACGCCAACAGAGTACCGCTTTATGGCTAAAATTGATGAGCTTGAACGCTTTGACCTGTCTCACCTTCATAGTGCTGTATCTGCCGGTGAACCGCTAAATGAAGAAGTCATTAATGTGTTTAAAAAATATTTTAATATCCAAGTACGTGATGGATACGGTCAAACGGAGAATACTCTTTTAATCGGTACATTAAAAGGTGTAAAAACAAAGATTGGTTCAATGGGTAAACCGATGCTTGAAGGATTTGTAGAAATCATTAATGAAGACGGCGAACCTTGTGAGCCTGGAGAAGTTGGAGACATTGCCGTTCGTAGAGACCTCCCTTCTCTTTTCAAACATTATTATAAAGATATAGAGCGCACTGAGAAAACGTATAAAGGAAACTACTATTTAACAGGTGACCGCGCTTCTAAAGATGAAGAGAACTATTACTGGTTCCAAGGACGCGGAGATGATATCATTATCAGTTCCGGCTATACAATTGGGCCATTTGAAGTTGAAGATGCATTAATTAAGCATCCAGCGGTGAAAGAATGTGCCGTTATAGCTAGCCCGGATGCTGATCGCGGCCATGTTGTAAAAGCATATGTTGTTCTTGTCGATCATGTAAAAACAACAGACGCAGGGTTTATTAAAGAGCTTCAAAATCACGTAAAGACTTTAACTGCACCTTACAAGTATCCTCGCGTAATTGAATTTATTGATGAATTGCCAAAAACTAATTCAGGTAAAATTCGACGTGTGGAGCTTCGTGAACGCGAGCAACAAAAAGCATAATAAATAAAAAAAGACGTATCTGTTAGGATACGTCTTTTTTTATTAGATGGAACGCTGTGAAGTACGAACATCTACCGTTAAAACACCGGTATTTACGTTTGCGTACGCTTTAATGATGACAGGATAATCTTTGTTGTTTGTGAACTTAAAATCAGGTCCGCCCCACGATACGGTTGCATCTCTTCCTGCAGGTACATAACCTACATGTTTTGAATGGTGAGACCTAGCTGTCACTTGAAGACCAGCGCCGTCAATCGCATTAAATAGCGTAGAAGATGTTTGACAGATCCCTCCGCCAATTCCCATCACCAGCTGTTTATTGATAATTTCAGGAGCAGGCTGATAGCCTCTTTCTGCTGTGCGCTCCCCAACTGTTTGATTATAAGAAAATGAATCTCCTGGTCCTAACACAACGTTGTTAATTGCTTCTGCGGATAGCTGAACATTTCTGTTTCTGCTTGTATCACTTGGACGGAAACGTGTAGAATACGAAGCTAGCGATACATCAGCGATCCCTTTAGCAGATGCTGCTGTGACATTTGGAGCGGTTTCGTAAATCGGAACCTTTACATCCAATTGTTTCGTATTTAAGTTCTGCAGATTTTCAACAAGTTCTGCTTCTTTTAAGATGATTTGCTTGGACCCGCCAGTCAACGATCCATTTTCATCTATTTTTATGTTTTGCATAGGTGTATCGATCCCTTTTGCCAGCTCAGACGCTAACTGTTTAATTTCTTGGTCGTATACGTCTTTATCCTTGTAATGAACCGGCTTGAATTCTTTCATTACTTCTCCTGTACGGGAATCTTTTAACTGATACGTCAGTTCTTCGACTTTAAGGATTGGCTTTTTCTTTTTCTCAGCCTTTTTTTCTGGTTTTTTAGCCGCTTGTTTTTGTTCTATCGCAGCTGTTTGCTTTGCAGAATGATTGGTATACATGCCGTACGCAATAAACGCACTAACAATTGTCGCGCCAAGCAAAAGCGCCCCTAAGACTTTCTTCATGTAATTGAATCCCCCCATATCTCGGCTTTACCTCAATATGTTTTTTCTATAAAAATATGTATACATTCATTTTATACAAACATCTTAGAAAAGACGATATGTCAAAGTGAATAATCACCATTTTTTATATTTTTTTCTTTGTTCAACACATGAGGTAAAGCGGAATGATGTTCATAGACCCCATTTTTTCTTATGAACTCAATAGAAAACAAATGTTGTATGCGTTTCCTGTTATTACTATTCTTATATATAATAGCACGAAAACAAGGATTTTTTAACGAATTATGGTAATTATTTTAAAATTTTTCTGACAATTTTCGCGGTGTTGTTCATTTTTCTATGGGCCTTATACATGGTATAATGGTGAAAATGGAATTTGTTTTATAAGGAGGATTTACGCTTGACTGAACGTTATAGCAAAGAAGAGATTAGTCATCAGCTAGAAAGTATAGATCATGTAAAAGAAGCTCTTTTAAAATATAAAAACACCGTAATCGGTGAGAAATATGATTTGCTTCCCTACCATTTAACTTCAACAAAAGAGGCAATCTTAAAGACCGTTCACGATAAAAAAAGCTGTATTGTTAGCGATATCACAAAAGTACTTGGGCTCTCACCTGGTGCTATCACCATTGTATTAAATCAATTAGAAGATGATGAGCTTGTGAATCGTATTTATAAAAAGCAAAACCGCCGAAGCGTGTGGGTGGAGTTGACGGAAAAAGGCGAAAAAGTTGTCGAAATATTGCAAGCTACTCGTGTCGATTTTTGGTCAGATTTACTTTCACACTTATCAGAAGAAGAAAGAGATCAATACTTTCACATTATGAAAAAAATATCTCAAAAATTACAGCAATAAATATAAAAAAGCGGCTATAACGGCCGCTTTTTTATTATGCGTGTGCTAAGGCTTGTTTTTTCACTTCGTTTTTCAACACTTTTCCTACGCTGTTTTTAGGAAGTGATGAAACAAATACAACAGTTGGCACTTTATATGGTGCTAATCGTTCTTTACAGAAGTTCACTACATCTTCTTCAGTTAAAGCGGATGCTTCTTGTTTAACAACAAATGCATATGGAACTTCTCCGTACACATCATCAGGCATGCCGACAACTGTCGCTTCTAACACACCATCTGCTGCTAGGACAACTTCTTCTACTTGATCTGGGTAGATGTTGTCTCCTCCATATACAATTACATCTTTATAGCGTCCTTCAATGTAGAGAAATCCGTCTTCATCTAATCGACCTGCATCGCCCATCGCTAACCAGCCATCTTGTAAGACAGCGTTTGTTGCTTCTTCGTTTTGCCAGTAGCCTTTAAATAGATAAGGGCTTCGTACAAGTACTTCACCCTTTTCTCCAGTTGAAACTTCTTGACGTGTTTCGGGATCTACAATTTTAACTTCCACATGTGGAGCAGGTTTTCCAGCAGAGCTTACCTTCTTCCATCCCATTTGAGGATGCCATGAACTGATAATCCAAGCTTCTGTGCTTCCGTACCCTTGAGCTAAAATCATTCCATTACGATCATATTGTTCAATTAAAGACTCTGATACTTTTGTTCCGCCTGACACAGCAAGTTTTAGAGGGAAATCATAGTGATCTCCTTTTTCAAGCTCTTCTACGATGTATTTTAATGCTGGTGGTAGTGCAAACAGCATTTTAATGTTTTCTTTTTCGATTACCTCAATTACTTTAGCTGGATCTGTTTCTTCAGAACATACCATTGTGTTTCCTGTGTTAATGCACATAAATAAAATGCTCATCGAACTCATGTGGAAGAATGGATGAACAAATAAATAGCGCATGCTTTTATCAATATTTGCACGTTCTTCCTGTCCACCAGAGTTTAAAAAGGCACTTACCGATCCGTGTGCAATCATACATCCTTTTGATTTACCTGTTGTACCTGATGTAAACATCATTAATGCTAAATCTTCAGGAAGTACTTCAGGAAGTGCTTCTGGTGTGTTTGTGTTATACGCTGAGAATTGGGTTGTAAATTCTTTTGCATCCTCAATTTTTAACGTAAAGCTAAGTCCAGCCGTTTGTTCCGCTTTTTCTAATACAGACGTAAATTCATTATGGTGGATAATCGCTTTTAACTGTCCGCTTGTAATAATGCTATCAAGCTCATAAGGTGTCATGCTCTTACTTAATGGAACAACGACTGCTCCCACTTGTAAAATCCCCATTGTAACAACTGGGTAAGCAATGCTTGTATGAGCTAAAATACCAATACGATCTCCTTTTTGAATTCCTTTCTCTAAGAAGTAATGAGACAATTGATTTACTTTTTCATGAAATTCATTAAATGTATAACGTTCATTATGTTCAACTAGTGCTTCATGTTGAGGAGAAATCTCTGCACGTTCTGCGACTAAGTATTGTAATGTGTTCATTTTATCCTCTCCTTTGTCCGCTTGGACTAAATATTTCGTTCGTGAATATTTTAATGACTAAAACATAATAACAAAAAATTTTTCCGAAGTAAAAGTTTAAAATTATCAAAATGTGTTTATATAGGTTGTATCGGGAAATGTTAAAAGAGATACTGTTTTTAAGAAATGTTGTATTACCAAGGGTTTGATAAAATTTTACAAAATTTAAATAGTTCAGACACTGGGTTTAACGAACTATTTTTTTCCTTTTTTTGTTTGTAAATTAGTTTTTATTTCTTGTTTTTCATTTTTTTAATATATTTTCTTACTTTCCCCTTATTCACCGGATTTTGAGCTCATTTATTGAATGAAAACGGTGAATATGAAACAATAATATATAAGTATTTGGATTTGAAAGGAGCAAATTTAGACATGAAAGTTCTTGTAATTGGTGCGAATGGTCAAGTAGGTAAACATATTGTAAACATTTTGAATGAAAGTGATGTGCACACTGTACGTGCGATGGTTCGTAAAGAAGAACAAGCAAAAGAACTTGAAGCAAGAGGTATCGAAACGGCTTTTGCAAGCTTAGAAGGCACTGTACATGAAATTAAGGAAGTGATGAAAGGCTGTGACGCCGTTATCTTTAGCGCAGGATCAGGCGGAAATACAGGCCATGATAAGACACTTTTAATTGATTTAGACGGTGCGGTAAAAGCGATGGAAGCCGCAGAAGATCTAGGTATTAAACGATTTGTGATGGTAAGCGCACTTCAAGCACATCACCGTGAAAATTGGAATACTTCACTAATTCCTTACTATGTAGCCAAACATTATGCAGATAAAATCTTAGAAGCAAGCGGATTAACATATACAATTGTTCGACCAGGCGGATTGTTAAATGAACCAGGAACAGGACGTGTAGATGCTGGGGAGAACAAAGAGCGCGGATCAATTCCTCGCGAAGATGTAGCGCGTGTTGTAGTAGAAACGTTAAGTGAAGATCATACATTTGGACGTTCTTTTGATTTAGTTTCAGGCGATACGCCTATCACAGAGGCTATTCAATCTATTTAATATAAAAAAAGCAGCGAATACCATTCGCTGCTTTTTATTTATCATTTAGTACATGTATTAAATGATAAATCACTTTTGCTGTCAGTCCCCATATGACTCGATCTTCATAGTAATAAAAATGTTCTTCCATCTCTCTTGTTTGCCAATTATAATTTTCGCCACCAATAATCGCGTCATAAGGAAAATTATGTTCGGGTTCTACTCTGAAATGGATATTGTGTATATCAGGTTCGGTACGCTGAAAAAAAGAAAGAGGCACGGTAAATACTTCTGCTACTTCCGAAGGATTCGGTCGAAGTTCAAGCGACTCATCAATGAAACCTACATAAGGATAAATGATTGTTCCGAATTGAGAAACAATATAATCTAAAGCTTGTACTTGCTGAATAGATTGGAGCGTAATCCCTAACTCTTCAGAGGTTTCGCGGATAGCCGTTTCTTTTTCATCTGCATCCGTCTTTTCAACACGCCCTCCTGGAAAACAAATTTCTCCGGGCTGCCTACGTAAATCGAACGCTCTTACTTCAAATAAAACATGCAGTTTTCCTTGTTTTTCAATAAGCGGAACAAGAATGCCGAAGCGGGAGAACTGCTCCATCCCAAGGATTGTCGGCATCCGGTTTTCTAACTTAGCTATAATGCGGGATGCATCCATACGTCCACTTCCTTTCACAAAATGAATTATCAAAAGAATAGCGAGTTATAAGCTGCGATGTCAACTAACCTGCAAAAGAAAGCTGTTATCTTTATTATATGAAGAGATGTATTGAATTGACACTACAATTGATAAAAATATATAACATGAATATAAATAAAAACAGATAGCACCGGCTACCTGTCTTTTTGTCTTGTTTTTAACAACCCATAAATAAGTAAAAAGAATGCAACCACACTGATAAGCAATCCTCCTACTTGCTTATCAGTGAGTCCAAAACGAAGCTGAAGCCAAAAGATAACCAAGCAAATCAAAATGACGCTGGTAGCTAAATAAAAGTAAATGCTGTAGAAAAACGGATTCGTTCTTTTCCGTTTGTAGACAAGTAGTGAGATACCTATATACGTACCTAAAAGTGTGAGTAATACAACAACTTCCGTTAATGTTCTCACTGCATTCTCCCCTCTCCCTTTTTTCTTCTATACCCCGTTTCTTCTTTTATCAAAAGGTAAAAAGGTATTCATAAAAAACCGCTCTTACGACATAAGGCGGCTTTCTCGATACGCTTTATCTTGAATTATTTGCTTTTTTACATTGGTCGTTTTCCTGTTGCTAACATCAGCTGTTTTTTTACAAAGGCGTTTGTACTATACATCAAGAGCAAAGGTAATGACCGCTTCACAAGCTAATTCCCTGCCTACAAATGCTTTTCCTTTTCCTTTTACAATCTTTCCGCGCTGCTTAAGAATCTCAAATTCTAAGCGAAGTGTATCTCCTGGCCTTACTTGACGCTTAAAGCGGCATTCATCTATCCCTGCCAAAAAAGCAAGTCTTCCTTTTGGTTGGTCATCCGCAGCCATAGCAAATCCACCAAGCTGAGCAAGAGCCTCGACAATAAGTACCCCTGGCATCACCATATAGTCCGGAAAGTGACCTTGGAAAAAAGGTTCATTTGCTGTTACTTGTTTAATTCCTACAGCAAGCTTTCCTTCTTCTTGCTCTAAGATGCGATCAACAAGTAAAAAAGGATAGCGGTGTTGAATGGTATGTTTTATTTGTTTTATATCTTTCATATGTATCGCTCCTTTTTCTTATAATAAGGGGTCCTTGCCGTCAAATGCAGGAAACGTATCTGGATGAAGAAGAGGCGCGAGTTTTTTTAATCCTAACAGCAACCGAGGTGAAGGACGACAATACAGCCATTCTTCTAGTACATGTACGCGATGTTCTTTAATGGCACACATGTCAGACCAGTTGGGTCTTTTATGTAAAATAGTCGGATTTACTTTGTTTGTCTGCACTCCTACCCAAGCCAGACAAATATGTTGTGGATTTCGTTTGAACACTTCTTCCCAATTACTCTGTACATTTGCTTCTTTATGATCAGCAAATATATTTTCTCCTCCCGCTAACTCACTAATTTCAGTCAGCCAGTTTGCTTTGCCAGGAGTAAAGATAGGTTTTGGCCACCATTCCCAGTATACAGTGGCTTTTTCATCAATTTGATTTGCAATCCCTTTATATGTAGAAAGAAACTGATCATAACGCTTTAACAGTTCAGCTGCTTTTGATTCAATGTTTAATCGCTGACCTAAATCCTGTAGATTGTGACGGATATCTTCTAGCGAATTAGGATTATATACGACATAAGGAAGCTTTCGTTTTTTAAGTTCTTCAATATTTCGCTCCATTCCAGGAACGCTTAGTGATGCTAGGACTAAATCGGGTTTAGCTTCTTCCACCGCATCCATATTAATAGATAAATCGGGACCTAAACGCGGCAGACCTTGAATAGACTGCGGCCAATCGGAATAATCATCAATTGCTACGAGCAAATGCTCACATTTTAAATACGCTATTAGTTCTGTATTGCTTGGACAAAGCGAAACAATTCGCATAGTTCCCCTCCTGCATTCATTTCTTTTTTTCTATTATACAATAGATCCAAATATAAAAAGCAGAGACTTTCACTGAAGTCCCTGCTTGTGGTGCTCTCTCTTATCCGCCCATCGCGTGATAAAAGAAGTAAAAGAAACCTAAACAGCCAAGTGAACTAATGCTTGTAGTTAAAATGCCGATTGAAAGCAACGCCTGTCCGTCTTTTTTTCGTTTATATCGCAGCATATAATAAAAAGCTAAACAGGTGCCAAGAAGTAAATAAATAGCCCATATGTAAGGTAGATTCTGTAGCTGAAAGATGTATCCTTGATTAAATAATAAACAGTAAATAAAAAAAAGATTTACGATAAAAAATATAGGAAGTACACTTTTCTTCATCTATTAAACCCTCTTCTATTCTTTATTTTCTGCTATAGTTGCTCTGTTTTGATTTCTCAGCTCATCCCGTATTTCACGTAAATATTGATTTCTCTCTTTCATTCGCTTTAACACTATAACGATAACAGCTATAATACCAGCAATGATTCCTATATAAAGAACTCCAAACACTAAGATAGGTACTACACCCCAAAGCTCCATCTCATCCCTCCTTTTTTTGGGTTATTACCTTATTTTACCGTATTTTGTAAGGATGTCACGTCTTTTATCCATGAAAAAGGGAGTTTGAATATACATTCAAACTCCCTAAAGAGATAATAAAAAATAATATTTATTATAGCGCTTTGCTTTTGACACTCGCTCCCGTTCCGAAGAACTTATCAAAAATTTGATAAAGAGCAGACAGACCAACTAACCAATAAATCGTTGTTACTAACCAATCCCAAGAGCCAAATAGCTCTTCTACTACATTCACGCCTAATGCTACAGCTAACCAATTTAAACCGCCTAAAATCACAAGAAGAGTCGTTAAACCTGAAAGAAATTTCACGTTGTCACCTCCTTGCGAACTGCATTAGGAAAAGCAGCTCATGTTACATCTTATGCGCTGTGTAGATCAGTATATGCATAGGCGCTATGTAAAATAGTTATAAAGAATATGTGATTTATTCTTTTTTATTTCCTTATTATTGTGCAGCTGCAGCTTTCCCAATTTGCTTAATCGTTTCTACATGCATCGCTTCATGATAGAAGCTGAATAAAAACGTTTCGCCAACTGTTGTAAAGTTGATACCCGCTTTATTTGTAAAAGGTGTGATTAACTGCTTATCAAACTGCTGAGGCATGAACTCTTTAATACGATGTGCTTGATCTTTCAACACATTCGCAATTTCTTCAAGAGAAGGAGCAGCCTCCGTCCAATCGGCAGGTTTTGTTCCTGCGCCGAAAAAGCTTTCATAACTCTCTGGCGTTTGCATCGGTTCACCAGCTAAGCCAAACACAAGTTTTTCTTGAATAAAGGCAATGTGTCCGAGATTCCAGCGGATATTGTTATTGAATCCTTTTGGTGTGATGTCCGCTGCCTCTTCTGTTGTTTTTTCGAGGATACTAATCGTAATCCCTCTTACAACGTCCATATGTTTTAAAATCATGTTTTCCATCGTCTAATCTCTCCTTACGTTGTCGTATTAGATAAACTATTCAATGTCTATTGTGCACAAATTAATCTTTAAATGCCACTCATAACATTTAAACCTTAAAATAAAAGAAAATTCAAAAGAAAATCCCCCTATATAAAAACTAGGGGGATGTTTTAAGCAGAAGACTTTAAATTTGAGACAGGTCCTTTGTTTGGCTTCGGTTTTAGCTGACCAAGCTTATTTTTCAGATAATCTTTTAATGCGCCGCGTTTTCTCTTGCGTCTTTTATCACGATTTTTAATAGTAATCTCCTCCTTTCCTTTTAGTTTTAAGACCTGCGTATTAAATGGATTCTGCTTTTATACATAAAATCCTTTTGAATTCTCAAATTTACCTTCATGTAATTCTTTCCTTTTTACAAAAAAAGATCAAAGTATCAAAACTTTGATCAATCAAGCTACATACGTAATCGACCCAATAGTGGAAATAATAGCGCTGTTTCTGTCGTACCAAACAACGGGTTCGTATCTAACTGCAAAATAACTGAGGTGAGCGGTGTGAAGTCTGACAATTTCATCTGACAGGTAAGCAGATTGCTTTGCGTCATCTTTTCTCTTTAAATTTAACACTTCAATAATTCTTTCCCGCGTCGTAATTCCAATCCCATGACCAAAATATAGAGTTTCATCTAATACAATGGTGTTTTCACCTTTCCACTGGGGAGTATCAGGATTATAATCAGGGTTCTTAAAATAAGCACAGTCTCCGGGCAAGTAGTCAGATCCTTTATAACCATGGAGCTCAAGATCCTCATCGTATTGCCAATCGTGTAAATAAAGATCAGCAAAAAGCCTGTTAAAGTTTGCTTTTCCAATATTATTTAATACAGCTTTGTAAAAGATGATGATAACAGCCGTCGCGCATTCAAACGCGTATTCGTGTCCGTTGTAAAAAATATCATCGATGGCCTGATGAGGAGAAACGGTAGGCAGTAGTTGAAACCCTCCGTTATCGGTTCGTTTCCAATACTTTTCGTTACACCTAGAACGTGCAAATGTGGCAAACCTGGCGCCGCTTTTGCGCAGCAACACAGATGATTCAATAATTTGTAATTTAACAGATACATCAAAATCAAGCTGGTCAAATGTAGCATACTCATACACTTCCCTATAGGCATCCATCTGTTTTAAAATGTCTGCTTTTTCTTTTGTTAACGAACTATTATTTAAATCGCTTATTTTCACAATTTGTTGATTAACTTTAATCATAGACGTTCTCTCCTTTACAGAAAATGATATCAATCACCTTCTCTAACAGGATATTGATAAAAAAATATTTTGTGTATCTTCATTTAGTTAAAATCATGAAGATTAGAAAAAACGATAAAAAAAGTAAGTTAACCGCTAATCTTTTCATTTGTTCCTTTTTGTCCTTTTGTAACCTTTTTAAATATAAAGCGAGCACACAACACGTACAGTGGTAACACAAGAATGACGGCAATAACATTTAAAACCCAAGGTATTGTCCCCATAAAAACATTTGAAGATGCTTTATCATACCAACTCACAATCAGTAGTAAAAAGACCACGCTGGATATAAAAGTACTTATATATCCCTTCTTATAGTTGGTACTTCTCACAGCAATAACAAAGCCAATTACCAAGGAAATGCCTGCTGCAATTAAGACAAAAATCAAAAATAAGTTTGCTACCTTTTGAACGTCCATTACTTCCCTCTTTCTTATAAAATTTTCACTCCAGAATCTTCGTTACGTCACTTATAAAAAAAGTAAATTTAAGTACTTTGAACTCCCTAAAACAATTAACGCCCTTTTCTAGATACAATTCCTACAGTTAAAATTAAAGTCATACCTACAACATATAGTGCTATAAAAGTATAAAGTGATTTTATGTAGCCAGCTGGATAAAGCGTAGCGCTCATTATTAATAAAATTCCTAATATGTTTAATAACTTTGTTTTTTTAATTTTTGTTTCAACCTCTTCCTTTCTATCTCAATATCCCTTTGACTTATATAAAATCTGGAAGCTGAAATTTCTTGGCAATCCACTTGGTAAATGCTTATACTTCTTTTCTTAGGTCTTAATATAAATTCGTAGATAGACCAATAAGTTAAAGGAAACAAAACGATAACAAGAAACCCGTTTTCAGCTGATATATATTTTTAGATTAATAGCATAATATTTAATGTTTTTTTGTACGGTCGTGTAAATAAAAGCTTAAATTAAAGGAACTTAACTTCTTACCAAGCTTTTTAAATAAAATTATAAAGGCTGTAAAAGTTATCAGTGCACCTATAGCGATCCAGGCATTTAAAATATTTAGCCAAATACATATACCCATTATTAAGATAAGCAATAATACATTAACAACAATAGGAATCTTCTTACGAGTATCGATGGCTGTGTAAAATAGACTAAAAACAAAGAAAATTATTATAAGTCCTAGAGTTATGTTGATGCTGATCTTCATCACTCCTCATTCTTATATGTACTTATTTTATTTACATTTACAACTACATTTGGGCCCTTTAAAAGAAATAAACAGACTAAACCGATAACGCCTACAAGTACTGAAGCAAACCCATACTTATTCACTACTCCCCCCCCTTTATTAAATGACTTTACCCCTACCATACTCTATTTGATTAAAATTGTAAATTTATAGATTAATTGTATTTTAATTTCCTTATCATAAGTCTTATTTATATACATACTTGGTTAAACAGTATGTTTTTTGTTACTAAGATGTTAGCAAGAAAGGTTAAGTTTAAAAATCTCATCTCTTTTATAATTGGTATGTAGTCTATATTAAAAAGGTGGGATTTACCGTGGAATTTAAAGAGGTTATAAAAGAAGATTTTGTAATGGTTGGATTTAGCGGCGCCGGTAAGTGGACTAAGGAGGTTGTATACCCTATTCCTGAACTTTGGGATAAAGCATACAAGTCTTTCTTAACTAAAAACCTAAAACAAATTATCGGTGTATGTTTGCCGCCAAGGAGTGATCATTATTTCTATACGTGTGGAATTGAAATATCTTCTGTACTCTATAGTGAAATTGGAGAAGGAACGACTGTACATACTTTCCCTGCGCAAAGATATGTCGTTTTCAAGCACACTGGTCCTGCTACAATGATTCCTAATACATACGGCAAGCTATGGGATACATTTGATTCAAATGGCTATAAAATAAAACCAGGAGCTCCTGAAATTGAAATAGTAAATAGTGATATGGCTGGACAAGAACAATCTCCATTATATGAAATGAAAATATGGATTCCTGTAGAAAGCTCTTTAAACGCTAAATAAGTAAAGTAAGTCTTTAATATCATTATTTTGGAGCGGAACACATAATAACCTAATTTGTTATGTCAACGTAAAAAAGAGCATCAATGGATGCTCTTTTTTTATTAGATGTATTTATTATGGAAAGATGAACGTAATAAATAAGCAAAAACTGCCCAATGATTAACCTTTCATTATAGTTTGCATACATAAAAGTTGGATTGATGTGGTGTGTTTGGGCATAGCTTTATATCCCCTACCTGTACACTTTATGGCAAAAAAAGAGTTGTTTCAAACAAAGCTAATTAAAAGGCTACTAGAAAATTTGAATGCATTTCCTGTAGATAGAAAAAATCCAGGTCCTAGCGTCTTAAAAATACCTATAAAATTACTTAGACAAAACAAAATAGTGGGATTTTTCCAAGTGGGACAAGAGCCTCAGAGGAGAAAGAATTAAAAAATGGGGCAATTCATATTGCTTCAAAGGCAAATGTACCAATTATACCTGCAGTTTATATTGGGCCCTCTTCTATAAAAGACTTATTAGGGAGAAAGAAAAGAACAATTATAACAGGAGACCGCATTAAAATTCCTAAATTGCATATTGACAAAAAGGCTATTATAAAGACAGCAAATGAATTGATTTCAAATTCGTTTGAAAAGTTAATACAAATAAAAAGCAATAATATATAAATACATTAAAAAAACAACTTAGTTACTAAGAGAATATCTTAGCCGCTAAGTTGTTTTTTTGTTTATTTATTATCATTGGTAAGCTCAATTGAAAGTTCCTGAGACAAAATTTTGTTACCAACAAACCAAAATATAAGCGTACTGCCTGCCAACATTAAAAGCGATACAGTAATTATTACTTTATAATCTATTACAAACTCGCCAGGATCAACTAAAAGAAGTATAAAGGTCGTTAGTAAGCCCATTATTATACCAATAATTAATCCAATCCCAATATATAGGTTCACTTGTGACAGTATAACTTTACGAAGACCTTTTGGTGTCACGCCCATTGCACGTAAAACAGCAAATTCTTTCCGTTTAGAGTATATGTTATTTGCTAAAGAGTTAAATACACCAACCATCGTAGATGCAACTAATGTAACTATGACTAAAATAAATATCCCCCAGCGCTGATAAAACATTTTGTTTGCTTCTTTTACCGATTGTTCATAGTTGCTGATTTTAATTTCTGGATACTGACTCTTTAATTCCTCAAGTTCATTAACTGTATTTTTTATATGTTCGGAATCCACATAAAGGGTATAGAAAATAACATCCAGCAATTTTTGGTTATTCCAGTCTACATATGCATCTGCGTTATTTAACAGTTGCTTTTCTATGGCAATGACTTTAAAGGTTCCTTTAGACTCGACAATTTGTGTCTCGTTAGAAAACTCTCCCACTGGAACTGTCTGCCCTACTTTTAAATGGCTCTGCTGTGCAAATCTTTCAGATAATATTAAGCCATTACTAGGAGTTTTACTGTTTAAGTGAGCCATCAATCCTTGTGCTTGTAGTCTTTTGAGATCAACTACTGCATAATTCATATCTACTTTCTTTCCTTCGGTTTGTAATTCTGCCAACCCTAGGGTGCTAAAGTTACTAACGGACTTTACACCTAATAGTTCCTCTACTGTTTTAGTGAATTCCATAGAATTTATTTTGGAATTATCAATTCGAGTTTCAATTAGAATAGGAGTGGCAAAATCTTTTTTCAACTGTTCCAGTTGGCTTATTTGAATTGTACGTAATGTAACAGATCCAAATACGGCAATTATCATTAAGCTGCTTATCATTAAAATAATAGCAGTGTTCTTTCTGACTTGAGGAATAAGGTTTTTCACAGAAATATAAAACTCTTGTCCGAATAACCTTTGCCCATAAGGTAAGAACCATTCTAAGATTTTTGGTAACCAGATAGGAAAAACCAACACAAAGGCTAGCAATACTAAAACCACTGATATTAAAAGCATAGCAGACCCATACGTCCCCCTTGTGGGCAACACTTGGCTACCAATAATTAAGAATACAGCAATTCCGACTAAAACTTTTGAGAGAGTAACCCTTACTTTTGAATAACTATAATTAAGTTTTTCGTTTTCCTCCATGGTTTTAAGCGGTAATACCTTTGTACTACGGTAAGCTGGAACAAATAAAAAGAGCTGAATAACAATAAAAGCTAAAATAGAAATACTTATAGCGGCACCCACATTAAATTCCGAAGGTGTGGTTGGAATATTAAATAGCTTTTCTACCCAACTATACAGGGTTCTCTGACTTAAAAAGTTTAGTATAAAACCCAAAGATATACCGGTAATGTTAATCACAGTGCTTTGTATCATAATAATTTTACTAATTTGTTTAGTACTTGCACCTAATGAACGCATAATTGCGAATTGATTTCGCATTTTATAAAGCAATAGTTCGAAATTTGAAATGATAATAAGAGAAGTAACAATTAACACTAATACAGACAATACAACAATAAATAGATGTAATGATTGCAAATTACTTTTTACCCCATAATCTTGCTCAGCAATATCAATGCGTAAGTCTTTATCATAAGATTTTATTTGATTAGCTAAAGTCAGAGTATTTACATTCTTCTTTGCTTTAATTAATAAATAAGTAGCTTCGGCTTTACGATTATCCTTTGCTTGGATATAGCTCTTTACAACCTTTTGGTTAAGTATTAGCATATCTGGGGCAGAACCCGTAGCAGTTAAGTCATCTACTGTCTCTACCAAAGTGTATTTTTTGTTTTCAATAAGGATCTTATCGCCAATTTTTGCGTGTAGAACTTTTGCTAATCCTTTGTTCATTACAACAGACTCTTCATTTAAATCCTCAGTAAAATGGTATCGGCTTTTGGGTAGATAATTATTTTCTGCACCTACTGTATAGATAGCGGTGTCCATCTTGTTTACGTTTAAGTGAGCAATAGAAACTTTAGATACTTTATTAACTTTTTTGTTTTGAACAATTTCGTTCACTAATTTTGGTGTAAGGACGTTGCTTTGGTCCATATTAAATCCTACTGATAAATCCATTTCCCCATACGCCTGTTTCATCTGATTCTTAAGCGTATCCTGAGCATTAAATGAAAATAACACCATACTAAGTACAAGTGTTGCAGAGATAGCTATGCTTAAGATAGATGAAAAGACAATAAACTTATTAGCTTTAAACAAACGTAAAGCTACTCCTTTTATGGTCCTCATAGCGTTTGTTTCTCCGGCTTTGTAATAAGTTTAAATTTCTCCAATATGTAATCTAAATCATTATTTCCGTTACAGTTATACGTATCAACAATGCTACCATCGTGAAAGAATAAAACTCGATCTGCATAAGTGGCTACGTTAGGGTCGTGAGTAACGAGTAATATACTTTGGTTAAGCTGCTTCTTCGTAGACACCAGTGTATTTAATATATCTTCCGAAGTATTAAAATCTAGATTACCTGTTGGTTCATCCGCCAATATGATAGGTGGTTCAGTTATAATCGCTCTTCCTATAGCTACCCGCTGCTGTTGTCCACCTGACAGTTGTACAGGACGGTGTTTTTTCCAAGCTGTTAAGCCCAAGAGCTCAACAATGCTATTTACTTTTGAATCAATTGCATCCGATGTAAGTCCTTTTAAAACTAGCGGCAGAGCTATGTTTTCTTCTACAGATAAATCTTTTAATAAGTGGAATGATTGAAAGATAAATCCAATATTATCTTGTCTGTACGCTGAAGCTTGAGGTTCTTCGAACATATCTTTTGAAAGCATTCCTTTTAATTTAATCGTTCCACTAGTTGGCTCATCGAGTGCTCCTAAAATGTTCAGCAGCGTACTTTTTCCTGAACCACTCGTTCCCATAACAGCAACCATTTCACCTACCCCTAACTGAAAGGATATATCATTTAGTGCAGTGACTTCATAGCCCTCTCCTTTATAAACTTTAGTTAAATTTTCCACCTCTAAAATATGTTTATTTTTCACGTCTTCACCTCGAAGTAAGTTTCTTTTTTGTAGTAACAAAGATGGTTAACTCTTTTATCGCATCTACCTTTGTAAATTTCTCCTATATCTAGTACGTTTCAAAACAGGAATAGTTTTACATTTTGTGAAAAAAAGGAAAAATTTTTAGTTATTTATAAGAAACACAAAAAAGTAGAAGTTTATTAGATAAGCTGCTACATTCAAATTCAAACAAAAACAGTGTTGTATTTGACTCTGTTTTCTTGCTTAAATTCACTTGAACTCACATAAAATATTTCCACTTTTACCCTTATGTCTTGTAGTCCAACACGTAAACAATTATACTTATTTTAGTAAATATTCATAAAAAAGGAAGTGGAGAAACGTTATGCCGCCAAATCCATCACACCATCCTATTATTCTATTTGATGGTGTTTGCAATCTTTGCAACGGATGGGTACAGTTTGTTATCAAACGAGATCCGCGTGCTCTATTTCGTTTTGCGTCGCTTCAATCTGATAATGCGGGAATCTTGCTGCGTAAGCATAACTACGAGGACCCACCGCTTCAGTCGGCCATTCTTCTTATGAACGGGAATCTTTACACAGAGTCTACGGCTATCCTACATATTGTCCGCCAGCTTCGAGGCCCCATTCAACTAATGGCGTGTTTCCAAGTGGTTCCCGCGTTCATTCGAAACCTGCTCTATCGTTTCATTGCACGTAATCGGTATAAGTGGTTTGGAAAACAAACGTCATGTATGTTGCCAACCCCTGAAACTAAAATGCGATTTTTGGACTAAGCATACAAATGGAGGAAAACAATGCGTTTATCAACAAAAGAGAAATTTCGTTTAAGTATTCTTGCGACCCTAAGGTGGACCATGGCCATTACGTTTCTTATTTATGGAATGACCAAAATCTACCCAGGACAATTTATAACAGGCGATTTTGTGTTCGATTCAACAAAAGATTCTGCGATGAAACTGGCGTGGTATTTCTTTGGGTATTCCGATTTCTACAACTATTTTATTGCCGCTGGCGAATTATTAGCTGCATTGCTATTGGTGATTCCGCGTACCGCAACACTAGGGAACATTATTTTTCTCCCCATTATTGCCAACATCACCGTCCTTAACTATTGTTTCAACATTCCTGCCAAAGTGGTGTGTGTTCCGCTGCTTGCAATGAGCTTGCTATTAGTATTGATGGAATATTCAAAGTTAAAAGGCATCTTCTTTGTCAATACCGCTACCCCAATGCAGAAAGTAGACGTTCACTCATCCGAAAGGAAGGTGACCGTTAAATGATCGTCTTTCTTTTGCCGCCCATTATCTTCGGTTTGGCGTGTACTTATTATTTTGGTCTTCGCAAAGAAGACTGAACACAGACAATTCCTATTTTGCTTTGAATAGTAGTTTACGGAAACCAGAGAAGTTCTCCATAAGATACTAAAAAAACTGCTGCAGGTAAGCTAATAAAAGCGCAACTTAATGCCACTCTCAAAAACAATAAAAAAGGCAGCAGCTCAACTTATGAGCTGCTGCCTTTTATTTATAGAAACATAGGAATAACCTTTTAACGATACCAAATCGTTTTATCTTGACATGGAATACGTTTTGATAAAGCTTCTTTATTAGGATGTCCGACGTAAATTAAGCCTAAGAGCTTATCGTCTTCTTCTAGAGATAAAAAGTCATTCAGTTCTGTCTGATAGACAATTTCACCTGTTCTCCAAATTGTAGCCAAACCTTGTTCTTCCGCTACTAATAGCATATTTTGTATGCTTGCCGCTACGGCAGAGATTTCTTCAATTTCAGGCACTTTTCCTGAAGGACTTACTGCTACAGCAATAATGACAGGAGCACGAAGCGGGCCTTTTTTAGCTTTTGTTGTTTTTTTCAACGCTTCTTCTTCACTTAAGTGAGCAGTTTTTTGCTTCATAATACGTTCCATTTCGTCTCCTAAACGAACGCGTGAATCCCCTGTAAACACTCGAAACTTCCAAGGCTCTGTCTTTTTATGGTTAGGAGCCCAAGTGCCTGCTTCTAACATAAGATTGATAGCATCTTCTGATACATCTTTGTCTTGCATAGCTCCAATCGTTCTTCTGGCTTTAATAATATCTAATACGCTCATGCTTTTCGTCTCCTTTTTTACATTCAATTTATTATAGTTATGTATTTGTCTTGAATATAGAATAATTGAAAATCATTCTCACTGTCAAATGTTTTGATTAGCAATTAGGTAACGATGAATATGCCAGTTTTTTAAGCATGTTTGTTTTTTTAGCAGTTTTTCTTTTAATTATTTGGCAGTTCCGGCAAATAAAAAACGATTTGGAACATGTAATCCAAATCGTTTTTTTATCTTATACCCAGCCGCGGAAACGAGAAGCTTCAGCTGATTTTTTGATTCCTGCCATGTAAGCAGCGAGTCTCATGTCTACGTCATTTTCTTGAGCGATTTGATAGATCGTTTCAAATGAATCCACCATTACCTTGCGTAATTTGTAAGCTACTTCCTCTTCAGACCAGTAGTAGCCTTGATTATTTTGCACCCATTCGAAGTATGAAACCGTTACGCCTCCAGCACTTGCTAAAATATCTGGCACTAAAAGCACGCCTTTTTCATCTAAAATGCGCGTGGCTTCAAGCGTAGTCGGTCCGTTCGCCGCTTCGACTACAATAGAGGCTTTAATGTGATGAGCGTTACGAACCGTAATTTGATTCGAAATGGCTGCGGGTACTAAAATATCACATTCTTTTTCTAATAGTTCTTCGTTTGTTATCACATTTGCAAATAAATTCGTTACGGTACCAAAACTGTCGCGTCGATCAAGGAGGTAATCAATATCAAGACCAAGCGGATCATAAAGAGCTCCGTACGCGTCTGAAATGCCAATCACTTTTGCACCTGCATCGTGCATGAACTTAGCAAGAAAACTGCCGGCGTTTCCGAAGCCTTGAATAATAATCCGCGCTTCTTGCAAGTTAAGGTTTTTCTTTTTAACGGCTTCTTCAATACAAATGGTTACGCCTTTAGCCGTTGCAGTTTCACGTCCTTGAGACCCTCCGAGTACAATAGGTTTTCCAGTAATAAAACCAGGAGAATCGAATTCACGCAGTCGGCTATATTCATCCATCATCCACGCCATAATTTGAGAGTTTGTATAGACATCCGGTGCAGGAATATCTTTAGTAGGTCCAACTATTTGACTGATAGCTCTTACATAGCCGCGGCTTAGTCGCTCTAGTTCACCAAACGACATATTTCTTGGATCACATACAATTCCGCCTTTACCGCCGCCATACGGAAGGTCGACAATTCCGCATTTCAAACTCATCCAAATAGATAATGCCTTCACTTCTTCTTCATTCACTTCAGGATGAAAACGCACGCCTCCTTTAGTCGGTCCGACAGCATCATTATGCTGAGAGCGGTAGCCCGTAAATACTTTTACCGCTCCATTATCCATTTTAACTGGAATACGAACCGTCATCATGCGCAGCGGTTCTTTCAGCAAATGATACATTTCTTCACCATACCCTAGTTTTTGAAGCGCTTCTTGAATAACGGTTTGAGTAGATAAAAATAAATTAAGTGATTCCTGTTCTTGCTGCTGTTCTTTTTTTAATTCACTAGCTGTTTTTGTAATGGACATTCTGTTCACCCCATATTAATCATTGAATTTTCTCAACGATTTAACATGCAATTCCTGTGCCAATTTCTGCTGCTTTACAACGGTTCTTATATTATACATAATCCGCATTAGCAAGCCTGATATTCCCTGCATAGGCTGATATTAGTATATACTTAAAGAAATAAGACAAACTATTTATACTGCAAAGGAGGAAAGTGCTATGTTACATGAAAGAAAAGAACAAGAGCGAAGCAATCACTATATAGAATGCTGTTCCATCTGCGGAGAAAGGCTAACATCTTTTCAAGAAAAAGAAATTTTCACATGCGACAGCTGCTTTGAACAAAAAGTCAACGATGTGCTTTCTGAGCTGTAATCAGGTACTCTATTTTCTAGAAACAGGTGTCACAATATTAAAGTTTGGATCGATAGAATCCTGACAAGACAAAAAGAAATCCCATTTTGATTTATCTCCTTGAACAAATATGACCGAGCTATAAGAGTGATCATTTGTAGTTGTTAGCCGATATAAGGTATCTTGCCACATCGTTACCGTCACCTCAGCTTTCTTTCGCGTATCTCCGAGGTACCTAAAGATTCCATGCTTAAGTTCTGTGAGAGCTACTTCATTGCGATCGGGTATCACAAACAATATACGATAGTTACATGCGCCTGCCTTTAATCCATCTACGCGAATGCTAAATAGTTCTAAAATATTTTTCAAAGGAAGTGTATCCCATACTTCTTTTGTAATAATGTTGACTGGCAGCGGTATATTACCTAAACGAAGTTCTTTGGCTCCTGTTAAATATTCATTTCGCCAAGGACCAGATTCAGCTATATACCCTAATTGTTCAAGCGCGTCTGCGCATAAAAGTTTTGCCTTCACATGGTGAGGATCAGCGTAAATTACTTGTTTGGTCACTTCAGCTACCCATTGATAGTCGCCTTGCTGAAAACAACGCTGTGCTTTTTTGACAATGTTGTCCGATCCGCCCATATACTCTACATATTTCTTAGCTGACTCTTCAGGAAACAGTTTATTTAAATCTACAGGATTGCTGTTATACCAGCCCATATAGCGCTGATAAACCGCTTTTGCGTTATGGTTAACCGTTCCATAAAAGCCGTTTGTATACCACTCGTGAGATAGAGTTTCCGGAAGCTTCATCATTCGGCCGACGTGGTCGATGGTATAACCTTGATTCATCAGCCTTAATGTTTGGTCATGAATATATTGATAAACATCTCGTTGATTTTCGATATAGGTAATACACGACTCGTTTCCGAACCTTGGCCAATTATGTACCCCAAATACAGTTGTTAGCTCTTGGCCAAATAAATCGATTGCTTGCTGCAAGTATCTTGCCCATGCTGCTGCGTCTCTTACTTTTGCTCCTCTGAGCGTATAGAGGTTGTGCTGAGTGACCGTACAGTTTTCTGCAATACACAGAGACTTTTCACTAGGAATATAGATGTTCATTTCAGCAGGCGCTTCTGTTCCTGGCGTAAGCTGAAACTGAAATGAGACGCCGTCAATTTTCTTACTTACATAAGAATGATGTTCGGAAGAACGAATTTCTTCTATTCCTTTAATAAGCGTGATTGTTCCAAATGAAATTTCTTTTCCGATACCGTTGTCAATTAGGCCTTTTTCATCGCGTCGCAGTTGAATACCGTACATGTATTGACTTCTTCGTGTCATTGCTGTGGCTGCCGTGACGTTTTCATCAATAACCGCATCCATAAACCCAGCAGGAGCATAAACTTTACTAGTTTTATTTTGTATTGAATCAGGTAATACTCCTAAAACTCCACCGTAATGGTCTATATGTGAATGTGAGAAGATAACGACTCTAACAGGACGCTTCCCGCAGTGCTGGTTTACTAGTTTAAGTGCTTCTTCTGCTGTTTCTCTTGACGTCAAGCAATCAATAACAATCCATCCCGTTTTTCCTTTAACAAATGTAATATTAGCCATATCAAAGCCTCTTACTTGAAAGATATTTTCAGTTACCTGATATAAGCCGGCTTGTACATTTAATTTTCCTTGTTCCCACAGTTTAGGGTGGACAGTAGCAGGTGTAGATTGTTCAAATAAAAAAGCGTACTTTCTTAAATCCCATACAGGATACAGCTGATTTTTTTTGAAAATCAGAGGAAAAGGTACGCGTACAAGAGCTTGGTAATCCGCAAGATTTTGTTCTAATTTCACTTGTTCCCAGTCTATGTTTTTATAAGTCTCAGCATTAGTCGCTGCAGTCTTTTGAGTAGCATCTTTTCGGTGAATCGTTAACTCTCGTTCATAATCAAACAGCATAACCCCCTCCTTTTTATTACTTTATGCGTAAAAATAAGACGAAGTACAAAAAGGGAGGGAAAATAGAGTCAACAAAAAAAAGAAGATGCGCTTAGTACGCATCTTCTTTTTTATACTGAATGTTATGTTTGAATAGTCGAGTGTTCTGTCTAAATTAGACAGCCTAGCACTTAGTATAACGATTGTTTACCAATGTGCCTTTTGTAATCAAAACAAATCTTCCTTCTAAGGTGCTCAATACGTTTCTTGAAGTCGCTGTAAAACAATGCATGTGTGTACAGTCTCTCCTTTCTTGTATTGGCCTTACATAGAATATATACCCGGAAAAAAATAAACAAAACACGATTTGGTTATTTTTTCAAAAATAATAATAAATCCACTCTGGGGTGTTTTTTAGAGAACGTTCCCATTTAGGTAATTCATCTATTACTCTTTTGGTTAATCTACGGCTATTTGTTTTATCTTCATTAATTTCTCGTTCTACGTGCGTAATCATCTCGCGATCATAAATGATACAGCTCGCTTCATCATTTAAATAAAAACTTCGGGGATCCCAGTTGGCTGTGCTAATATTGGCGATTGTATGATCAATGATCATTACTTTTCCGTGAAAAAACCCTTTTTTATATAAGAAAATTTGAATACCTTTGTTTAATAGTTTCTCTGTTTTAGGGTAACTAGGCGGTTTAGTGAACCACGCATCGGTATTGTCTGGAAGTATAATATCGATTGAAACACCTTTTTCTTTTGCTGAAATAAGTGCATTCATTAAACGTTCACTTGGAATAAAATAAGGGGTAGCAATGGTAAGCTTTACTTTGGCACGGTTGATTAGATCAATCATCTTTTGCTCAAGTTCTTCTCCAGTTGAAAACAGCAGCTGATAGTTTGCTCCGTTAGAGCGAGCGATAGGAACTCGCTGAGGAGAAATATGTTTTCCCGTGTCTTCTTCCCAATCTTTCAAAAATTGCTTTTCAATTTCAAAAACACCTTCTCCTTTGATTCGTAAGTGGTAATCACGCCAATAGCCCAATTTTTTATGCTTCCCTAAGTATTCTTCTCCTATATTAAAACCTCCCAGATAAGCTTCTTGGCCATCTACTACGACAAACTTTCGGTGATTTCGATGATTAATACTATAGAAAAAGTGCTGCCTGCTTGCTTTTCGACTAAATGTAAACTCAACTCCGCTTTTCTTAAGATCATCTATGAGTATTCGGGAGAGATCGTTTCCTCCAAAACGATCTACAGAAAGTTTAACCTTTACCCCTTCACCTGCTTTCTCTTTCAATAGTTTAAACAGCTTCATGCTGATGTTGTCCGCTCGAATAATAAAAAATTGAATATACACGTATTTTTTTGCTTTTTTAATATCTTCAAATAAAGCAGGATATAAACTACTTCCTTCTGCATACAGTGCTAACTTACCTTGGTAAACAGGCGTTTCGATAAGCGGATGTACACGAACGTAAGCATTATATCCTTTTTTTACGTCCCATTGAAAAAACAAACACAAACAAAGCACGCATACTAAAATAAACAGCGTTTTTTTAATCATACTGTACTCCTGATTCATCTAATACGTATAGGCTTTGGAGGTTTGTTTTATTTTATATGAGGAAATGTATGGAAATATAGAGCCTGTAACACAAAAAGCTTAATCATTTTTTGATTAAGCTTTTGTGTACTTCGCTAGCATTTAGTAAATATAGTCCTTATACAAGTCGGACTGAATAACCTTTTTATAAGCGAGTCCGTGTTTCTTGGTAAGGGCTTTCACCTCATCCACACAGCTTTGAGCGCCTCTTGGGGATACGTAAATTTCATTGATAAGCTGATGTAAATTACATGTAAGGAGGTTACCATGCTCGTGAGAAAAATCATACGATCTTTTTTCAAGGATATCCATTCGTTTTTGCCATTGATTTGCGGAAATACCTTGAATTTCGAATAGCTTTTGCAGCTTCCAAGCGTGTATGCGACTTGCTACAATAACAAGCCTCAATTCATTTTCATGCTGATAGGATTTGCGCTTGTAAAATAACGTGTCATATACAGAATGACTGACCATTTCTTTTTGGAAGTCTATGTACTGCACTTTGCCAGAGAAGATTTTATAGCGTAAATCTTTAATACTGCACAATAAATTTTCATAGGTGGTTTTAATAGCTACGCCATCATTCCCCTTTAAATATAGATCCCACATTCCAGCGGCTTCGTAATCATTGATATGCCAGGATGAAACAGCAGAAAATTCATGGATTTTTCTTATATAGGTTCTAGAGGTACGGTTATGACGTTCGCCTTTTTTTCTTAGCTCTTCTATGTTCCACATTGAAGAGCATCCTTCAAGAGGGTCCGAAAATGCATCAGGTTTTGCGAAAAAAAGCGCATTGGTTTCCAGTAAATCTTGAAAATCAGACAGCGGCATAAATCGCCACACCGTCGGATTATTGTGCACCTTATAGCGTTCATCATAATCGTCATAGCTAGATTCGAATCTTTTGGCATATTCGTAAGCTTTCTCTCTATAAGCTAAATCCATTGGTTTTCCTCCTCTGAATGCATATTCATACTTGAATTATAGCACTTAATTGTTGTAATTTTCAAAATTATCCACCTGTATTAAGAGAGTTCTGTTATTAGAAAAGAAGACACGCCTCAACATCTGCAGCGTGTCTTCTTATTTAATGAAATGAATGTTTTGCTTAACACTTTCACTTTCTGGCTGATTTAATTCCAATAAATAAATTTTATCCGCTCGAAAATCAGTATTCTTCATTTCTTTTTTTAAGGTACGAATAAAGGCAGCTGAAGTTTTTCCGTAGGCTTCAAAATAATGAAACGTGTGTACAACAAATAGAATGGATGCCCCGCTGTAATCTTTTTTGCTCTTTTTTTGGATGTTTTCTAGCACTTTTTCTATATACTCTTCTACAGAACCTTCCGTCTGGATACGGGGTAGAGCAAAATTTCCTGAATTGACCCTCTGTGCATCTTCAAATTCCAGTTTTCCATCTTTGTAGGAAGTAATTTCAATTCGTTTTTCAGTACCATCCGGCTGAAGAATTAATCCGTCGTATCCTTGACTTCCAATAATAAGTTTTAATTTTGAATTCCTCGGACAGTAGGAAGATTGGCTGAAGCAATAAAGCGGATAAAACTCTTCAAAAAACTTTTTGAAACGCCCTTTTTTAAGTCGAGCTAATTTTATATATTCTCTGTTTTGATGAATCATTTTCTGCGTATGTTCAAAATACTGCTTCATTTCTTCTTGCGTCCTGTACACATCAAGATCTTTAAATAATTCATCCATCTTTTTCACCTTCAATCCCACCAACTAAAAAAGTCTTCTTACTTAGTAGATACATATTCATAAATGTGTGTGACAATTTTCTTTTTTTAAGATATAGCCTTTTTTAAAACAAAACGTGCACACTTTTCATTTTTTTGCATATCCTGTTATTCGTGCGTTCAATTATGAGCGTACGTTTCAGCCTTTAGTTGTAAAAGATGAACCGTAAAGTTACAGCTGATGGCGGATGATATGCGTCTGATTATTTCATAAACTATAACAAACAGGAAACTTAACAATAATTGAGGTGTTGGAAATGTTTGATAACGATTACGTAGTTAAAACCATTCACGATTTACATGTAAAACGTACAGAAAGCAAATTAAAAGTCTTCTTAACTTATTTTTATCATAAAAAATAACATGGATTTATAGACGGTAATATATAGTCAGTTGTTACTTGGAGTTTTTTATAGGAAGAAGAGTTTGATACAAGTAAAAAGGAATAGCGGATTATTCGCTATTCCTTTTTACTGTACTTGCAATTCTCGAATAAGTTCAGCAAGAATTTTAATGCTTTTATCGATATCTGGTAAAGAGGCATAGGCGTAAGAAAGCCGAAGATAACTGCCGGTTTCTTGTGCATAGATACTTCCGGAATTAAGCAATATCCCTCTTTTTAAAGCACGAGAGTATAAAGATTTCATTGAAATAGAAGGTTGAATATGCACCCATATAAAAAAGCCTCCTTCAGGATTCGTCCATGTTGCTACATCTCCTGCATATGTTTCTAATGCATTCAGCATAACTTTTCTTCTTGTTCGCAATTCGATTCGTACCGTTTCCATATGCTGTTGATATAAGCCATTTTTAAACCATTCTGCTGCTACTCTTTGAGACAATGAGCTAGATCCATAATCCGTTTGCATTTTAATATCCGCCAAACGCTCAATGACTGGTGCTGGGCCGACTATCCATCCGATACGTAATCCCGGGCTTAATGTTTTAGAAAGACTGCTAACATATAACACGTGTCCATTTTTATCTAAAGCCTTTAATGGCAACGGAGGCTGTTTATTTAACCATAATTCGCGGTATAAATCATCTTCAATAATAGGAAGCTGATGTTCCTCACATTCTTTCAGCAAATCGTAACGCCTTTTTTGTGACATTAATGTTCCCGTTGGGTTATGAAAACATGGATTTGTATATAAAATAGCTTGCCCTTCTTGAGGGTCGGCGCGTTTTATAGCTGTTACTTTTATTCCTTCCTCATCCATAGAAAGACCTTTGAGTTTCATTCCCGCTGATTGGAATACATGTAAGGAGTATAGATAAGAAGGTTTTTCTAGCAAAACCGAAGAGTTCTTTTGCAGCAGTCCAATTGAAATAAGCTGAAGAGCTTGAAGAGCGCCGGAAACAATTAAAATAGAATCTGGAGAAGATTCAATCCCCGTTGTTTTCATATACGCACTTAACTCTTTTCGTAAAGGAAAATACCCCTTTGGTTCTTCGTATCCCAGAACCTCCATGTTTTTTGCTACTTTTTCCATAGCGTATTTCATTTTATCTTTAGGGAATATGTCAGGTGAAAGCTCTCCTTTGCTTAATTGAATAAGGTTTGAGTTAAATTCGGATTCATTAATATCTTGTACCATTGCTTGACTCGGACGATGCATACCTGATTTCACATGAACATTCCAATCGGGCGGAGTCGTAGCCAAAAGTGTCCACGTATTATTTATAACGATTGTTCCCTTTCCCATCTTACCTTCAATTAAACCGTCCGCTGTTAATTCCTCTAATGCCGTGATGACCGTACTTCGGTTAACATCGAACATAGCAGCAAGCTTTCGCTGACTAGGAATTTTACTTCCAATCGGCCATTCTCCACGCGCAATTTTCTCTTTCATAAAATCAATGATTTGTTTGTATTTTGGATAACTTGAACTGTTTCCTTGATTCATACATTTACTCCTGTTTTTAAAGTGGTTGGGTTAATTGCTTTTAAACTGGTTGAAGACATTTTATCAAATGTTTATTAACATGGGAACCACAATAGATACTGGTTGGATTCAAAATGAAAAATGGAGATGAATAGGCATGAAATTAACGTTTAGTCTGGTGTTCTTACATATACTGATGATTAGCTTATGGGCTTCAGCATTTCCAGTTATTCAAATAGGGCTGGAATCGTTTTCTCCTCAGCACCTTGCTTTTGTTCGGTTAAGTATTGCTTCTTTAGTACTGTTAGTTATTGCAATAGCTACACGCATGCGCTTGCCTGATATAAAAGATATTCCACTTCTTTTAGCGCTCGGTTTTTTAGGTTTTACCGTATATCACACGGCATTAAACATTGGAGAAAAAACGGTGAGTGCGGGTATTGCGAGTTTACTGGTCTCGACTACTCCTATTTTTTCTTCGCTTTTAGCTATTTTTCTTTTTCAGGAGGAGTTTGGAAAAAGAAAATGGATTGGGTCTGCAGTAAGCTTTGCAGGTATTGCACTTTTAACCTTCAGCAAAGAGAACTTTGTACACTCAATTAATGGAATCTTACTGATTCTGCTAGCTGCCCTTGCAGAAAGCATCTATATAGTATGTCAAAAAAATTTATTAAAAAAGTATGGTTTTCTTTCTTTTGTGACGTACAGTATTTGGGGGGCTACAATTTCTATGCTTGTTTTTTTACCTGGGTTAGAAACAGAACTTGCACATATCTCTGTCAGATCAGCGATAAGCGTGACATATTTAGGATTATTTCCAACCGTTATTCCCTATATGGTACTCGCTTATCTGACATCGCGTATAGGTTCTGCTGAGGCTGCCATTTCTCTTTACTTAACTCCTGCGCTGTCCTTTTTCTTAGCGTGGCTGCTTTTAAAAGATATCCCGAGTGCAGCTTCCATTGTGGGAAGCATCATTACGTTATGCGGCGTGTTGCTTACACATAGTAAAAGAAAAGTAGTGGTAAAAGAGACAAAGTTCACAATGCAAAGATAATGTGTATGCTTTAAGGAATTGTCTTAGAGGCTATGTTTTTTATTTATATATTTTATTTAGAACATACTTTAATTTCTTCTTTTTGCAGTTTAATTAACAATTAATAAAAAAGCGCCTTTCTTTAATCTTGGTTTAAGATTTAAAGAAAGGCACTTTTTTATGTAGTTTCTAATTCCGCTTTTATTTTCCCAGCCACTGCGTGAGTCAGCTGCTGAAGATCGTAAATCTCTTCTCCTGAAAGTACTACATGTCCGTTTAAAATGTGGTTATGTTTATATGCTCGATACGTCACTTCGATACTTTTTATCGCACGCTCTACTTCATCATTTACCATAATACTTTCATAGTGATAGGATAGTGTTTCAATTCGAATCTGCGTATTTTTCATATTTATTCACCCTCCATGAGCCGTTGACTAAAAATATGACTGTTAGAGGTGAACTATACATAGAAACTTTTTTGTTATCACCTACTTTGTTATTTAGAACATATTTTAATTACTTAATTCATCTCTGCTATTCTTTTTTTACAAAATACCCAAATAAACCCCTGCTCTTCGGAGCGGGAGTTTATTGCTTGTAGTACCAGCCATTTTTATCTAAAAACTGTTTAACTTTTACAAAATCCAGCCCAGCTGCGGTAAGTTCAGCGGATGGATTACCTATTGCATGTACGTGTAATTCACTGTCGATTCCTTCATTTTTTAAGAAAGCACGAAACTCTGTTTCCATGTCTTTACTTAATCCGCCTGTTTTAATTGTAATTGGGATAGGTTCTACGTCTTTCATTTGCACAAATCCGCCTGGAACAGCCCATGCTGCATTCGTATAGCCATATACACTAAATACCGTGCCTTTTTTTATCGCTCTAAAATTCTCTGTTATATTCGCATATTTGTAGACTCCAATATCCTTCTTCGCTTTTACTTGAAAAGAATACTTTTCTCCGAGTGAAGTAACCTTTGGTAATGATTCTTCGACAGGATTGCTTACACCCTTGAGTAATTCCATCATTTTAGCTAATGTTTTCTCATCAGCTTTTCCAGTTGACGTTAATCCATACTTTTCTTGAAGAGCTTTAACAGCCGCAACAGTTTCACTGCCATATTGACCATCGGTCCCTTGCTGGGAAAGTTCAAATCCTAATTTAATTAAGTTTTGCTGCAGTTCTTTTACAGCTAGTCCGCTATCACCTTGCTGTAATTGTGCTGATGGCTTATTATTTTCCACCACCGTCACGCCTGTATTAATACTATTAAAGAAATCCAGATCCATTTCATTGATATCAACATTGCCTTTAATCCCGTTTACTTTTCCTTGATCTGTATATTGAAACATAGACCATCTATCCCAAATCGTCGTATCACCTGGGTTAGCAAATCCCTTAGAACGGTTACTTCCACTGTAACGAGCTATCCATAGCGGATATCTTGCTACAGCGCTTGTAAAATTGGATTTAATAAAACTATACCCCGTGTAAAGAATAGGCGTAATGCTTGTTTTCCTTTCAATATACTCCATCCATCTAACTGCAAAGGCTGTGACCTGGGCTTTTGTTTTCCCTTTATTTTCTTCCAAATCTAAGCAATGAGGCAAATCAATCTTCATGCTGCCTAATTTATTTAAAAAGAAATTAACTTCTGCAATGGGATCATTATCAGCATGAGCAAAGTGATAAAAGCCTACACGTAGACCTGCATTTTTTGCTCCTGTATAATTATCATACGATTTTTTATCTAAGAAGGTTGTACCTTCTGTTAATTTAATATATGCGCCTTTTACACCATCCGACGCCACTTTTGCCCAATCAATTGTTCCGTTGTGATGAGAAACATCAATGACCTTAATATTTTGATTATTACGGTTTTGCATTGCTATCACTCCTTCATACAAACTATGAACAAAAAAGGAAATGGCAACTGATACAGGCCTATTAAATAGATATTAGGCTTTATAAAAAACTACAGTAAGAAGGGATTTTGGTAGCCTTTCCTTATTAGAAGAAATGAATTTGTGCAATTTTATAAAGTGAGGAAAGCTATATTCGTTTATACTAATAATATGAAGATATACTGAATAAAAAGTGGAGGAATATGATGTCTTTAATAAAAGAAGCACGTAGATATGCAGAACACGCTCATAGCGGCCAAATGCGCAAGCTGTCCGATATACCTTATATTGTTCATCCTATTAACGTAGGTAATATTTTAGAAAAAGCAGGTTTTAGTGAAGAAGTAATTGCAGCAGCTTATCTGCATGATGCTGTAGAAGATACAAGTGTAACACTCGAAGAAATTATACAAAGATTTGGTTTAGAAGTAGCGGGTATTGTTGAAGCTCATACAGAAGACAAATCAAAAAGCTGGGAAGAACGTAAACAGCATACAATTCAAATCGTGAAAACTGGTTCTCTTGAAGTGAAATCTTTAATTGTAGCAGATAAATTAGACAATTTACGGTCTTTAAAAGAAAGCTACGATCAGCAAGGAGATACGATTTGGAATAGCTTTAAAAGAGGATTCGAAAAGCAGAAATGGTACTACGAATCCATCAGCAAATACGCTGCAAAAGGATTGGAACCAAACCAAATTCCAAGTTTTTTTTATACGTACAAACAAGAAGTAAATGATTTTTTTAGAAGTTAATATTCATATAAAGAAATTAGAAAACACTGAAAATAACTATTGCGAACGCGCGCCATACGTATTAAAATATAGTAGAGTCAACACGCAATAAAGGCTCTACATAATCGGGACTGTAGTTCAGTGGGAGAATACTTGTCTGGCAGACAAGGGGTCGTGGGTTCGAATCCCATCAGTTCCATAAAACCAGTCGTATCAAGAGTTTAAAACACTTTAAAACTCTGCAGGATGGAATGGTTGCAATACTATTTCATCTGACCTCTTCATGATTTCCATGAAGAGTTTTTTTATTTTCTTTTTACGATTGATCCTCATGATTTTTATGATTATTTTTTTCACTGCTCCTGCTGACAATTTCTCTAAGTTCGCCCTCGTCGCCTTTTGCATTGATGATTTCAAAAAGCTGATTCAGCCCTTCACTTGTTTCATCGTTTGGTTCTTTGCTCATTCTATCCCCTCCTTTTGCTTCTAGGATGCCCATTTTTTTCGCATTGTTTCATGTAAAAAGCAATTCATCAATATTAATCGGCCGTAAAAGTATACCTTTACGACCCTTGTACAATTACTGGTTATACAGATATACTCAATCAATTCTTTAAATTTTGCAGCGTTTTATAGGGTTTCTAATACTCATCTATAATGAAATAATCATCACAAACTTCGTTAAAATCGTTCTCTTCGTGGAGATCTACTTCTTTATCTTTAGATATCTCGGTTTCTGTTGTAAATGGTTTAAAAAGCTTGTTTAACATTGTTCCGCCTCATACTTTTTATTAATACATTCAGTATGATTAATTTATATGAAGCCAGTATGAATTGAAACTTAAGATAATGTGAATGTAGTCATTAACGTGAGATGTTAAGCAAGCTTATACCCTGGACAAAAAAGTTACTTAATTCTACAAAGAAGTGATTAGTATATCAGCTGTATGTGGCATTCGTTTTGCTATTGTACTAGGTAGCTTAATTTTATGTATTATCGCTTTAATCCCTTAGTTATCAACATCCTTAAATACCATTCAAATGGCTTGTGTAGTTGGAATTATCCTTTTGCTTGCTTTGTTTTTCTTTAGTTATATCCACAATTAAACGAAAAAACGCATGCTATAAAAAAAGAACTTTGTATGTTGCTGCAAAGTTCTTTTCATAAACACTTACTGTTTGTTAAGAACTGTATGAAATATTAAATAGCTCATACACTGCTTATACAATCGTTAAGGCCTATTCAGTTAACAGTCCTTCTTACGTTTTTTCTCGAACCATCCATATGCAATTTCAGCTTCAATTTCTTTGTTTCCCGGAGAAACTAAGAAAATAACGTATGAACCGTTGTTTGGAAAGATAAATTTGCCGTCTTCATCACTTACTAATGTACTTTTCGGCGGAACAACACGGTTAAATACGTTTACCCCTTTAGTAGGAAAGCCTTTTACCATTTCTGCAAATTTAATTTTCCCTTTTGGCTTTGAACGTATTGTAGTATTTGCTGGACTCACATTGTCTGAAGTTGTTCCTTTTCCAGGCGGGATAGAGTTAAACCAAATTTCAGCAGTAAAAGATTCGTTGGAATAGTTAGTAATAGTAAAAGCATTCACAAATAAATCTACTCCGGAGCCAGAAGGGTTAACTAACCCGCCCCAAGCATTTCTATTTCCACCAAAACGAATAGGCTCAGTTTGTCCAACAAAATAGTCTCCTTTTAAAGATTGATATAAAGGATTAGGTATATTAACAGCTTTAATATAAGGTTTGCTCGACTCGTAATTCGACATACAATCATCTCCTTTCTATACTATATTTTATGAGGTTTTTCTATAAATGCTTGGACACGTGCATAATATATTTAATCTTTATATAAACGCAAAAAGATAGACCCGGTACTGAGCCTATCTTTTTTGCTTTTATAAAATAAAATTTCCCCTTCATCTTTTCCTTACTAATGCCCTCGTTGACTGCTGGTGTATAAACGGATTGTTTTTTGACTTTATATTCCGATGCTTTTTTAATACGTCTACTATCACTTCTTAAAGTAGTAATCACCTATTCTTTTGTAGTCATAAAATGAAGAAGTCTTACCTTTTTTTCGCAATATTCAATAATCTCGTAACAAGTTGTGAGGATATCATGTCTAGACAGTTCTATTTCATCAAATACAAACTTTGAAAGCTGCTTCTGCAGAACCTCCAGCTTTTTACTGTCTTCTTCATCGATCCATAGTCCTTCCGTAATACACACATCTGCTAGTTTGTTAATAGATTGAGCCGTCCAGTTTAATCCGGCTGAAGAAACAGTTTTTGTAAGTAAATCGTTTTTTATAGCTAGAATAACTTGACACACATGGGTATAAGCATCAACTTTCTTTTGGATAAATGCTTTCCGAAGCTCTTGCTTGTATTGCTCTTTCGACATCACTACGGCTACGACAGACGTAATGAATGTTCCTGCCAGCGCGATGAGTGACCCTATCAAAATTCCTATCAGTTCTCCTGACAAAACGCTCACCTCTTTAAAGGTATTTCTATATGCTATGGGAATGAAGGAAATGATATGAAGATAAACACTATGTAAAAACAGCCCTAACTTTTCTAAGTTAGGGCTGCAACACTAAAATATGAGGGTAACCGAATTAGATAATACGACTTGTAATAATTCCTTCAATTTGACCAATTTTTTCTTCTAGCTCAGGCACAATCTCGTCACTTACTTGATTGTCAATATCGATCATTGTATACGCATATTCACCGCGGCTTCTGTTCACCATATCTGCGATGTTTAAATTGTAGTTTGAGAATACTTGCGTAAGTTGTCCTACCATATTCGGAACGTTGTGATGGAAAGCAGCTACGCGTTTTTTCCCAGTGTAAGGAAGAGATGCATTCGGGAAGTTCACTGAGTTTTTAACGTTTCCAGTTTCTAAGAAATTTTTCACTTGACGTGCTGCCATTACCGCACAGTTTTCTTCTGATTCTTGAGTTGATGCCCCTAAATGAGGAATTGGTACAACATTTTTCATGTTCAAGACATTTTGATTTGGGAAATCTGTAATGTATCGTCCAACTTTTCCACTTTCAAGAGCAGCTTTCATATCTTCTTCGTTTACAAGCTCACCGCGTGAGAAGTTCAAAATATGAACATCAGGTTTCATGATGCTAAACGTTTCTTTATTGAAAACACCTTTTGTGTCGTCCGTTAATGGAACGTGAACCGTAATATAGTCAGATGCTGCAAATAGTTCTTCTAGAGACATTGCACGCTGTACGTTGCGAGACAAATTCCAAGCTGTATTAACAGAAATGAATGGATCAAAACCAATTACGTCCATATCTAAATCAAGCGCGTCGTTTGCTACAAGAGCACCAATTGCACCTAAACCAATAACGCCTAATGTTTTACCTTTGATTTCTTTTCCAACAAACTGTTTTTTACCTGCTTCAACTAACTTAGGAATTTGATCACCTTGGCCGTCTAATCCTTTTGTCCATTCAACTCCAGCAAATAAGTTACGAGAAGAAGCCATAATTGTAGTTAAAACCATTTCTTTTACTGCGTTTGCATTAGCTCCTGGCGTATTAAATACAACGATACCTTGCTCCGTGCAAGCGTCCACCGGTATATTATTAACTCCTGCTCCAGCTCGTGCAATGGCTTTTAAATTTTGGTCAAATGCCATGCTGTGCATGTTAAAGCTACGCACGACAATCGCATCTGGATTTTCGCTGTCGTTGTCAATTTGATAACCTTCTTGATTAAAAACATTTAGACCTTTTTGTGCAATGTTGTTTAATGTTTTGATTGTTTGTACTTTTTCTAATGTTAATGTGCTCATTTTGTACTCTCCTCTGATTATCATCGTAATTTTACATGTTTTTACCTTTGGATAAAGGAACTTCATTTTTAATTTTTTTAAAAGTCTGGTTTTTTAGCCTACATGTCTGATAACTTCTATATCCTCTCCCCCTAAACAGAAAGAGGTAAGAGATATGTATTAATCCCTTACCTCTGCCCAGGCGAACGGCTACGTCACTATATGCTTCCTCACGGTTATCCGCGTTTCGCCAGTCACATATAGTCTTTGAAATTAAGTATATTCTAGCAAACTCTTTCAGAACGTTCAACCTTTTTTTAAAAGTTTGCTTTTTTCAGTCTAATTTTTAATCTCTTTAGTGAATCTCCTAATATATTGACAAATATCCTAATACATGTTAAATAAAAAGAGTGATTAGCACTCTATCCACTCAAGTGCTAATTATTTTATAAGCCCTATTTGGAAAGGAGAACTTCTTATGTCAAAAAAAGAATTCAAAGCCGAATCAAAGCGATTATTAGAGATGATGATTAATTCCATCTATTCTCAAAAAGAAGTATTTTTGAGAGAACTTCTATCAAATTCAAGCGATGCAATCGATAAAATTTATTACAAAGCCTTAACAGACGACTCCTTGCGTTTTAACAAAGAAAGCTATTACATAAAAGTAACACCACATAAAACTAACCGTACCTTAACCATTACGGATACTGGGATTGGCATGACGCAAGAAGAGCTTGAAAGCAGCTTGGGCACAATTGCGCGAAGCGGTTCCCTTGCGTTTAAAAATGAAAATGAAACAAAGGACGGACACACGATTATTGGCCAATTCGGCGTTGGGTTTTACGCAGCGTTTATGGTGGCAGATGTCGTAACGGTGATTAGTAAAGCGTTAGGCAGCAATGAAGCCTATAAATGGGAATCTACTGGTGCTGATGGTTATACAATCGAACCTTGCGAAAAAGAAACGGTTGGAACTCAAATCATTTTAAAAATCAAAGAAAATACAGAAGATGAAACATATGATGAGTATCTAGAAGAGTATCGTTTAAAAGAGATCATTAAAAAATATTCAGACTTTATCCGCTACCCGATTAAAATGGACATAACGGAAAAACGTCCTAAAGAAGGTTCTGATAACGAGCTAGAAGATTATACAGAAGAGCAAGTTATCAACAGTATGGTACCGATCTGGAAGAAAAACAAAAATGAATTGACTTCAGAAGACTATGAGCAGTTTTATTCAGAAAAGCGCTACGGGTTTGATAAACCGCTCACTCACCTTCACATTAATGTGGATGGAACGATTCGCTACAATGCTATTTTATTTATTCCAGAAAATAGTCCGTTTGATTACTACTCAAAAGAATTTGAAAAAGGACTTGAACTGTATTCAAACGGCGTATTAATTATGAATAAATGCGCAGATCTTCTTCCAGACTACTTTAGCTTCGTGAAAGGTATGGTAGATTCTGAAGATTTATCTCTTAATATTTCGCGTGAAATCTTACAGCAAGATCGCCAGCTTCAGCTGATTGCCAAAAACATCGGCAAGAAAATCAAAAATGAATTAAAAAGTTTGCTTAAAAACGAACGTGAAAAGTACGAGAAGTTTTATGAATCATTTGGCCGCCAGTTGAAGTACGGCGTTTACAGTGACTTTGGCAGCAACAAAGACGTATTAAAAGACCTGCTTTTATTCTATTCTTCTACAGAGAAAAAGCTCGTAACACTAGATGAGTATGTATCGCGCATGCCTGAGGATCAAAAGTATATCTATTATGCATCAGGCGAATCGTATGACCGAATTGAAAAGCTTCCTCAAGCAGAATTGGTTACAGATAAAGGGTACGAAATTCTGTATTTCACAGAAGATATCGATGAATTTGCAATTAAAATGTTAATGACGTACGAAGAAAAAGAATTTAAATCTGTTTCAAGCAGTGACTTAGGGATTGAAGCAGAAGAAGAACAGCTCAATGAGTCTGAGGAAAGAGAAAATAAAGAGCTATTTGACTATATGAAAAAAGCTTTGGCGGGAAAAGTAGGAGATGTGCGCGCGTCTAAACGTTTAAAAACACACCCCGTTTGCTTATCAGCTGATGGTGAAGTAACGATTGAAATGGAGAAAATTTTAAGTGCTATGCCTGATAACCAGCATGTAAAAGCAGAAAAAGTGTTAGAAATTAACGTAAATCATGATGTATTCGCTTCTTTAAAAGATGCATTTGAAAATGATAAAGGGAAATTAGACCTTTATACAAATTTATTATATAACCAAGCTCTTTTAATTGAAGGCTTATCTATTAGTGATCCAGTTGAATTCACAAATGATATTTGTAAAATTATGATATAAAAATCAGGCGCAGAATCATTCTGCGCCTGATTATATGTATGGCATAATAAAATTAGTTATATAGTAAGAAGCGATAAAAATGAGTACGGGCAGTTCTTCTGTTACTCTTATTGAGTGTTTGCCTTCTTTAAAATGAAAAAGCTCTGATTTAAATTCTGCGACTTTTTCTCTTTTTCCATTAAAAATACACGCTTCCTCTACGGCTTCATGACTGTTTAACATGTAGACGTTATTTCCCCATCTAATTTCTTGTGCTCCTTCGTTTTTGATTATTCCTTTCCCTAATAGATACCCCACTGTTTTTCCACTTTCTTTTATCACCCACCGGTGTTTTTTTATGTGATCAATAAACACCGTTCTTCCTTCCCATTGAACTTGTAAATGTACCTTTAAGCCGCAGGAAAAGATAGGAAACCAAGAAATAGAATCTAAAACTGGAAGTCCATCACGAGTTAAAAAATCAATACTTTTAGTCCACATATTTTTATGCATTCTCTTAAGCTGTCCGACATTTTCTCCATTTTCATTTGTAACTGCTACGGTCTTCCCCGCTGATTTAAAATAGGGAAAATAAAAAATATATTCCTGCATATAAGCCTCCAAAGCTTCTGTACCTTATATTAACAGCGTGTACATAGTTATGTTTCTATCTTTCATATATTTCGTTTGTTTCTTTTGATTTCTTCCTTTGTTTAAATTGGCTCTGATTTTCTTTTAAATGCTTTAGTAAAGCAACAATCAAGAAACTAACAATCACAAGAAGAAGCCAAGAGCTAATTTTACTTATATGAACCATTGTCCACTGCTGCTGTTGATCTGGATACTGCCATGCTCCGAAAAATGTTGCGATATTTTCAGCGATCCAAATGAAAAAGCCTATCAGTACAAAAGACAATACTAAAGGCATGCGATATGTACGTTTGTTAACCGTAAAATACACAAAAGCTCGATAAAAAATAAGTAAAGTAAAAAGTTTTAAAAACCAGCGGAAGTCGTAAATAAAATGATGCGTGAAAAAATTAAGGTAAATAGCCATACTTAGTATACTGACAATCCACGTAGAAGGCCAATTCGTAAGCTTTAATTCAAGCCTTCTCCACACTTGGCACATGTAGCTGGCTACACTAGCATACATAAATCCGCTGTACAGCGGAACTCCCCAGACTTTAGTGAAAGCTTTTTCCGGATAGCTCCATGAGCCCATATGAACTTTGTAGAGTTCTAACGCTAGTCCAATTAAATGAAATACTGCGATGACTTTTACTTCATCAAGCGTTTCGCGTTTAAACATCACCATTAAAACTTGAGTTCCTAGACAGACTAATAAAATAAGGTCATATCTAGAAATAAACGGTACTTCAATTATTTTTGTCAGAGCCAATGTAAGAAAAATAATAACAGGAAAAACACAGGATTTTGCTTGTTCTAAACCAAAATAGATTAATTGCTTCATTGTAACATCCTATCTTTATAGTATTCCTTAGTATTTTCACAGAAATGATTCTCTGAAAATTATTGCAGATTTTTCAAATTTATTCAATAAGCATCTCCGCTGTTTTTGTAACGAAACTATCATACCCAGCGGAGATCATTTTTCTCCATTAACTTTTCAAAAAATCGGTTACTCGCTGTACATAGCCCTCTTTATCGTAAGATAAGTACAGATAACTAGTTAACTGTACAGGCTCACCAAAGAAAAAACGTTCATACAGCGTTTCTCTTGTGCCAAACGGACTCATCGTTAAATCCCACGCTAGTCGAAAAAGCTTAATTCGATCTTCTGCTCCTCTCGATTTAGCTTGCAAATAACGCGTAATATCTTCTTTAACCAATGAGCGGCACGTATTTTCTGTTGGTATTGCCATTAGTCCGCTTGCACCTAAAAGCTGGATAATTTCTGTAAAGGTAGGATATGTTTTTGAAAATATATTTGCGGCAATACGAAGTGTAGTTTCATTCGGACGCATGTATCCCCATGGATCAATCTCCGCTTCTTCTTCTGCTTTCATCACGAGAGCTTTCATCGTTTCTAACGCAATAATAAGCTCTGTTGCTTTTTCTCGTACATGCGGATAGTCTGTAATGTTAATGGTTTCAATCAGAGATTGTACAATTCCTAATACAAATTCTGTTTTGACAATTCTCCTTGAAGTTACTTGATGCAGAGCAAAAGCTGAGAAAGAACTAGAAGCAAGGAATGTATTTGATACGTCTACATTTTCATAGAAGAACACGCGATTCCACGGTACTAATACATGGTCAAAGACAACAATTGTATCCATTTCTTCGAATCTAGAACTTAATGGATAATCAAACGTCGACTCTTTTCCTGCAAATGATTCTCTACAAATAAATTTAATTCCTTTTGTATTACTTGGAATTGAAAAAGCAAACCCTTTTTCTTTTCCTTGAATGCCCGCTGAAGACAGTACGAGCAGCTCATCTGTCATTCCGCCCTGTGTAGCAAGCAGTTTCGCGCCTTGGATAACGATTCCCTCATTGTTTTTATCAACTATTTTTGCAGCTATCGGTTCGTCGTTTTGCTCGTAATAAAATTGGATTCGATTGACTTGAGGATCGATGAATGTATGAGTGAGCGATAAATCTTGCTCTCTCACATATTCATAATAAGAAAGGATGTTTTCAGGAAAGCAGTTTTCCGTTCCTCTCAGGAGTTCTGCAGAGGATGCAAAAGCCATTAATACGGTATTCATATAATCTGGACTTCTTCCCATCATACCATGGGTTAATTGCGCCCATTGCTGGGTCATCTCTCGTCTTTTTTTTAACTCTTCTTTTGTTTTAGGCTGTAAATAAGATGTACCAACAAATTCTTTAGAAGACGGAGATTGATATGTCATGATATCTTTAATTTTTTTATCATGCTGAAGATCATAAAGCTTAGCTTGACTGTTAATGGCTCCTTTAAAAGCCGGATGTTCTGATATATTGCCTGTTACGAGCTTGCCATCAATCCATACATTTGCTTTTAATTGATTAATTCTCTCTACGTATTGCTTCCCATTAATTGCTGACATACTCCCACTCCCAGACTTTCGATAAATATTTTTACCTATTGCATTTTTATCATATTACGATGTCTTTTCCATGTTTCCTTCATACATCACAGCTTTGAGCACAAAAAAAGAAGGTCACAGTAACCTTCTTTTTTATAATTTATTTATATTGAATATCATTTCTTAAGGATTCAACTTTATTTAATGCTTGGTCAATATCCGGCTCTTCAACATTAAAGTGAGCAAGTGCATCGTGAAGATGCTTAGCAATTGCATTAAAATGTTCGGGTTGAATATTCATATTTGCATGTGCTTTGGCCATCGACTTTCCTGAATATTGATTCGGGCCACCTAAGGCAAAACTTATAAACTTAGCTTGATGCCGACGCTGTTTATCCATGTCCGTATGCTCGAAAAAGTGACTGACCGTTTCGTCTTTTAATACGAGTTCAGAATAAAAATAATCAACTACTTTTTCAATCGCTTCTTGTCCGCCCACTTTTTCATACAATGTTTGTTCCAAAACAATTCCTCCTTTTGTACCTTTTCCCATTATTACCCAATAGAAGTGTTCATATTCTTTAAAAGGCTTCTTTATGGAAATTCGTTGTCCCCATATTTTATTCCTCTTCCACATAAAGAATAAAATGTAAAGAAGTGAACACAATGTAAAGGAATTGTAGAAGCTGCATGTAACATCTCTCGTTACTAGGCTTAGGAATCATTACATTTTCACAAGCGCTTATCTAATATACGTAAGTATAAGCAGGGACGCCTTTCACTCCTACTCGGCATGAAAAAAGAGAGCCGGCAGCTTCTTCGTATTTTTCTTCTTCCTTAGCTGTGGTGATAAATAAGGTTTGTAAATCGTCTCCTCCAAATGTACAGCAGGTTACATTGGAAACAGGAAGATGAATAGATTCTATAATTTCTCCTTTATCTGGATCTACACAAATGACTTTCGAACCTCCCCAAAGTGCTACCCATAATCGATCATGTTCATCAATTGTCATTCCATCGGGAAACCCGTCCATATCCGAAAGGTCAATCACCACTTTTTCATCTTCGAGCCTTGTTGTTTCTTTCGAAAATGAATAAGACATAATTTTATTTTTCGGTGAATCAACCAGAAAGAATTTGTCTCCTGTTCGATTCCAAGCTAGCCCATTTGACACGCTTAATCCTTCTTTAGCGCTCTTAATGACACCTTTTTCATCTACTACGTACAGCTGGGCTTTTCCTTCTTCATCTTCTTCACTCATCGTTCCAATCCAAAAGCGATTATATGGATCACATTTCCCGTCATTAAAACGCATGGTTTTTTCAAGAGTATCTAAACGGATATACTCTTCATGATTCTTTTTGTTTTTATCAACTAAAAGCAGCTGATTACGGGTAGAGACAATCAATTTTGAATGATTGGTTTTAGAAACGCTTGTAACGACTGAAGGAAGAGCAATATCTTCTAAGGTTGTCGTTTTTGGATCGTACGTAAGAAGCTTTTTATCTAAGATGTCTACTAACACTAATTTTTGATTTTCTTCATCCCATAGGGGTCCTTCAAGCAAACGGCCATCGTACTTTTTTTCAATTTTTGCTTCCATTTTCAAGCTCCTTTTTCATTTTTATGTACAATCATTTTTTTATAATCGCTTTCTCAAAAAAACATTCTTTTAAACAAATAGAAAAAGTTAGGAATATCTTTCCTTTTTCATAAATACCCGTTGTATGACATTCTTTAAACACCAGGTTCTAAGAGAATCTTTTCATAAAAAAAGCAGCACGCTTTGTATAGCGTGCTGCTTTTTTTATTATAAAGTTACGTGTTCTTTTTCAAGCTCTTTAACACGTGCTGCAAACTCTTCTTCTGTTAACCCGTGTTCTTTTACATAGCGGTTACGAGGACTCACTCGGCATTCATGTGAACAAGCGCGTAAATATTTGTGTTCATTTTCTTCAGAAGCTAAGATTTTCTTATTGCATTCTGGGTTTGCGCAGTTAACATAACGTTCACAAGGATCGCCGGTAAAGTGGTCTTTTCCGACAATCACATGCTCTTTTTGGTTAACTGGTACGCTGATGCGCTCATCAAATACATAGCACTGACCGTCCCATAGTTCACCTTGTACTTCAGGATCTTTTCCGTATGTTACAATACCTCCGTGAAGCTGGCTTACGTCTTCGAAACCTTCTTCAACAAGCCACCCAGAGAATTTTTCACAGCGAATACCGCCTGTGCAGTAAGTTAAGATTTTTTTATCTTCAAACTGATCTTTGTTGTCGCGAATCCATTCAGGAAGCTCACGGAAGTTTCGAATATCCGGACGAACAGCTCCTCGGAAATGACCTAAATCGTATTCATAATCGTTTCGTGCATCAATTACGACAGTATTCTCATCTTGCATCGCTTGATAAAATTCTTTTGGGCTTAAGTAATTACCCGTTACGCGAAGAGGATTCACATCTTCTTCTAATCGAAGAGTTACTAATTCTTTGCGGTGACGCACGTGCATTTTTTTGAACGCATGTTCATCTGCTTCGTCTATTTTAAATACAATACCTTCAAAACGAGGATCATTTTTCATCGTTTCCATGTATTTATCTGTTTGTTCAACTGTTCCTGATACCGTTCCATTGATCCCTTCAGCCGCAATTAAAATGCGTCCTTTTAATTCAAGCTCTTTACAAAATGCCAAGTGCTCAGCTGTGAACTCTTCAGGATTTTCAATTGGAGTGTACAAATAATATAGTAGTACTTGATATGGTTTTCTTTCAGTCATGTTGCTTCTTCCACCTATCTGTTTATATTTGCAAGATATAATGCATGTAGGTCGGTTATTGTGAACCGAATTGATGGTAACAATTCATTACTTAAAGGTACATTACGACAAAAACAACATCCTTTTTATGAGGATGCTTCTATCTAAAAAGTATTACAGTGAATGATTGTTTCAAAAACATACAGTATTTAAGCCTGTAATAGTATAACATATCAAAGCGTCCACTTCTAGGATTTGTTCGTCAATAAAAATTTTATTGACGCGATACGTTCTACCTGAATTTTCCCGCGCATACATGATGAGATATAAATCTTTGAGATTGGGGGCGAAAATAATGCCTTTTTATACAGTAAAAGACAGTGCAACTTTGTACTATGAACAACAAGGGGAAGGAACACCTATTATTTTCATTCACGGAGTTTGGATGAGCAGTCGTTTTTTTCACAATCAGCTTTCTTTTTTTTCGAAACAGTATCAAACTATTCTTTTGGATTTAAGAGGACATGGAAATTCAAGTCATACTCCATACGGCCATACAATTTCCACTTATGCTCGTGATGTGCATGAGTTTATAACCACTCAACAATTAAAAGACGTGATATTAGTAGGCTGGTCGATGGGTGCTTTTGTTGTGTGGGAATATTTGAAACAATTTGGTCAAGAAAATGTAAAAGGGAATATTATTGTAGATGAAATGGCTTCAGACTTTAAATGGCCAGATTTCCCGATCGGTGCATTTGATTTACCTGCGCTTATTTCGCTTATGCAGGGTATTCAACTTGATCGAGCAAGTACATTAGAAAATTTTATTCCGCTTATGTTTAAGGATGAATTAACTGAAGAAGATAAACATTGGATTATGAAAGAAGTAACGAAAATGCCTGAGTCGATAGCCAGTGCTATTTTGTTTGATCAATCCATTGTGGACTATCGAGATTTTCTCCCGTTTATTACAATCCCTACCTTACTGTGCTTTGGAAAAGAAGAAAAGCTCATTCCGGTAGCAGCTGGAAGACATATTCAAAAGCTGGTTTCAGGTTCTGTACTTGAAGTTTTTGAGAACAGCTGCCACTGCCCTTTTCTTGAAGAAAGCGATCGATTTAACAAAGTTGTGAGCAACTTTATCGAACATATCTAATTTACAAAAAAAAAGAATTGTCTTATTTCTAACGGATTCGGTTGATAAAAAGAAGCATAAGTTAGAAATACAAATCAGCAATATAAATGATAAGTAAAAGCGCTCGAAAAAAATCCGAGTGCTTTTACACTTAATGTTCTGCCCCCTCATTAAACTTAACTCTTTTACAGTTTAAGGCAATAACTTATAAGAATATTTTTTACTTCAAAACCAACTTTCATATATACTCGATTTGCTTGACTATTCGGCCTATCAACAGTTAGTTTAATTTCATTAATTTCCGGGAATGAAAACATCTCGGTTAAAACTTCTTTTAACAACATCGTTCCTAGACCTTGACTCTGAGCATTCTTCGAAATACAAATATACTCCAATGAGCCCTCTCCCATTTCAGTATCGACTTCAAAGTACGCATAACCTTGCAACTCGTTAGAAATATTTTTGAGTATCTTTAACATATTTCTATCGTTAAGTCTCTCAATAATTGTTTTTCCATTGTAATAAGTATTTTGAAACATTGCATTGTGTAGTGTTTCAAATGCTTGAAAATCACTATGTTTAAATGACTCACTTTTCATTTCAGTAACTTTATCAAAATTTTGTTCTTTAATTTCTAAGATCAAGTGTTCACCAGTCTTTTTTGCTTTTATTTCATTCATAAATACTTGTTGCAGCTCATTTTCTTCATTGATAAAAAAATGAAATTTTTGAATCAAAGGGTTTTCATTAACTAACTGTTTCCATAATTGAGATTGCAAATAAATAGAAGATGTTTTATTAAAAGGTCCCCACACTTCTGCTACTGTTTCTTCGATATCAAACCCAATAGCTGCTAAAATTTCTCCTGTCCTATTTCTAGCGATTAAAAATTTAATATCACCCTCGTCACTAATAAAATCTTCTTTTAATGTCTGGTGGATTTCTTCTTCTTTTTTACCACAATAACCAATGTGTGATGTTTTCTTTCTATTTATTTCTGATAGAAATCGAGATAATTCACCAATGTTAGTAGCTTTTTCTATAATACTCTCCATAACACTATCCCTTCTTTAAATCCAATTTAGTGTCATGTTCGTTCCTACTGCAAGATATTCCTGCATCCCAACCTCTTCTGCCTCGTTAGTTTGGAATTATTCTTCTACAATATATAAAAAATCCTTTCTGTGCATCACTATACTTAAGGTAATAAAATCTCGCGTCCGTCATAGGCAAAGCTTACGTTTTCATCTGAGAGCATCTCGGCGTGCTTTCGGATATCGATATCATGTGATAAATGAGTAAATACCATGTTTTTGGCTTGCAGCTTCGCTTTGATCTCCACTGCCTCTGTCACGTCATATACGGATCTTTTTTCTTTTTGAAGATATTCTTTCCAGAAAGATGTACCAAATATCAGTAAATCTAAGTGGTAAAAGGGCTGCCACTGTTCTTTTGTCACATTAAAAGAATCGGATACATAAGCCCAGCGTTCGCCCTGTTTTTGATGAACCACAATGCCGTAGGAATGACCGTTAAATCCGTGATTTACTTTATGAAACGTAATCGTTGTTTCTCCACTATCCCATTTTAACGTTCCTTTAAAGGTAAGCCCTTTTCTTTTTGCGAGATAAGGAAATCTTTCGGTTAACTCGCTGATGACTTCAGGCGCTCCTACGACTTCTGTATTTACATTATTCCAATAGCATAAGTCAGCTAAATCTCCTAAACCAGCCACATGATCATTGTGAGGGTGCGTAATAAATACAGTAGAAGGGATTTTTTTGTTATTATATAAATGAAATTGATGTTTAAAATCAGGTGAGACATCAATCAAAAACACGTTACCGTTCATTGTAAATTGTGCACTAGGTCTTGTGCGCTGATTTAATGGATCTTTTTGTATACATACTTTACAGTCACATAATAATCGAGGCACTCCTTGAGCATCGCTCGTCCCGTAAAATAAAAGCTTGTTCATTACTCTATTTCCCCCTTTTTTTCTTCTAAAGGTCTATCTTTTTATTTCAAGAAATGTCCTATGTTGTTCTGCATCTTTCCTTTATTTGTCCTTCTAGAATAAAACCAGCTTTTATGTAAAACAGCCAGTCTTTTTAACGACTGGCTTTGCTATATCCCCTATAAAAAACGTTTTTATGCTTTTTCTATTGATTTCTTTCTTCATCTCTTTCAACAATATGCTGAAGAATAGATAATTTGTTCGTCCAAAATTGTTCGTAGTAAGAAAGCCAATCTTTTACTTCTTTTAAAGGCTCTGGCTGAAGATAATACACTTTTTCTCTGCCTTTTTTTTGTCCATGGACTAAGTCTGCTTCTGAAAGTATATGAAGATGCTTGACAACAGCGGTACGGCTTATTGAAAAATGAGACGTTATTTCTGAAATAGGCAATTCTTTTTCAGAAAGCAGCTCAAGTACTTTTCTTCGAGTAGGATCAGCAATGGCTTGAAAGATATCATGCTTGGCAGCTGATGAAGTCATTTAGTTTTCAACAACCTTTCGAAGTTTTTCATTCACGAGACTAATCCACCCGTAGCTCATTCTATCTCGTACCACTGAACTCTTTTCGTTTGCTTTTTCAAGAGGTGTTTCAGCTTCTTTCCATCCGCTATGAATAAGAGTAAATTCAGTTTGATTACCCATTTCTTTTAAGGTAAACGAAACGACCCATCCATCCGTATCCCAAGAGAAAGAAAGATAGTTTGGTGCATCTATTTCTAATACTTTACACGGAGATGGTCCAAAAGGCGATTGTAAATGAAATTCATATCCTATCTGAGGCTGAAAATCATTAGGCATGACCCATTGTTGGAGCCCTTCTGAGGTTGCTACTTTATCCCAAACTTTTTGAATCGGCGCGTTAAAGATTATCGTCTGTTTTACATCTTCTACTACACTTTTATCATTCATCGTTATCTTCATTCTCCTTTTTTAAAAAATAACACCAAAAGGTTTCATACGAGAATGATATAACACCTTTTGATTTCATGTCAATTCCTTTGAAAATGAAATCCTTCAATACATCTCCGTTCCTTGATAAAGAAAGTTGTTATGATGTTGAATGAGTGCATTTTGTTATATTTCAAATATATCTTTTAAACAATGCTTCGTCCGCTTTGTGCCAATGCATAATGAATGCCGTGCTGCAATGTTTGAAAACAATCATATTTTGATAAATCAATATGGGTCTCTGATATAACTAAGCCTAAGTCAGCAGAAATTCCTACTAAAATTGTTTTCGTACCAATCAGGGACGCTGCTGCACCTAATTTTTCGATAAGACTTGCCGTATATTCAGTAAGTTCTTTATCCAATCCGGTTAAATCCAGCACAAGATAATTAGCCTGATGTTTTGGGAGGTTATTTAATGTATTGACAATCAAATCTTCTGTTCGATCCTCATCGTATTTGCCAATCAAAGGAACGACGACTATGCCTTCCAAAACCGGAATAATAGGAGAAGAAAGCTTTTTAATAAGATCTTTTAACTCTGCTGTTTTTTCTGCTACAATGTTTTGCAAATGTTCTATTTTCTGCGCTTCTTTTCTTCTGGCTAATTGATGAATATTTTGAGTGATATCAATGTTGGAAGGGAAGTATTCTACTGTGGTGTATTCATGCCCTTCTATTTGATGTTGAATCACCTTGTACCAAATATTTGTTCCGAATAGTCCTGTAAAAATCCCTGCATAATGGGCCGGAAGAAAATTTCCTCCCTTTGTTTTCTTTTGCGCCACGTTAATTTTATGTTCCCAACTGTCTTTTAATTCAGCAGATAGAGTTTTACTTTCAGGATTTAAATATTTAATAGTTGTTTTTCCCCATCCAGCCGAAGCGTATGTATTTGTAATTAACTCAGCCGCTTCAAAAACCGTTACGCCTTTCATATTTTGAAAGTACTCTCCTACTACTAATCCTTGTCGGAAACCAGTGGTTTCCAGTACTACAGAAGCTGCCTCTTCTCCAGATATTTCTTCGATTGTGTCAAACAATGTTTTCATCGCAGAAGAAATCCAAAAAAGGATCGCATCTTCTCCTTCAAAGCTAAATTGTCCCTTTTCTAAATCCCACGCAAAATTAAGACCACCTATATCAATATTCTTTTTTTCACCCATGGCGGAATCTCCTTTTTATATAATCTCTCTACTAATAGTGGTTTTTACGTAAAAGTGAGTATGAATTACCTTAGATGCTACTTTTTTTAATCTTATCATTATTATTAGTTCTAAAGGAACAATTCTTTTCAAACTACTGGGCTTGTAATTGTGATTAAATAAAAAAAGCTTCTTAAATAAAATAGAAGCTTTTTGCCGAAGTATTTAGTTTTCTTCTTTACCTTGGCAGCTCGGACACTCATAAACATGTACAAAATAAAGTCCAATATGGTGGAATCGTTTCCCTAAGCAATCTGGACATGTTCCTGCTTCGCGCATTTGTTCTCGTCGTTTGTCTCGTTGATTAGCGAAGAAATTTACAAATTTCATAAAAGAACCTCCCTCATGTTTTTGACTATAGGTTTTCCTGATGAGAGGTCTTTTATTCGACTAGGTGTATTTATAAAAGCACCTGCTTGATTGTGCTTTTAAACTATACTCACGTTTTCCAATAATACAAAAAGGATAGATAGAGCATTCTTATGACGCTCATCTATCCTTCATTTTTATCCTATATAATGCTTAACGCTATACAGGCGTTTATCACTATTTCCTAACAAGTATCTGATTTTTGATACAGCTAGCATATACAAGTTATTCTTCTACTTTGTATTTTTCTTTTTTCCGAATAAACGGCCACCAGTTTCCTTCTCCAAGCGTTACGACAATCGCTGGCATAAGAAGCGGAAGAATGACAAGGCCATAAAGTAAAAGACCAATAATAACAACCGTTGCTACATGAACAAGTGTTAATACACCCGATGGCATCATAGCCCCAAACGTTCCGGCTAAGATAATAGCAGCAGTGATAATAACCGACCCCATCTTACTCATAGACGTAACCATCCCTACTGCTACGCCGCTTTTTACTTCTTCGTTAAAACGGTCTAACAAGAAAATAGAGTAGTCAATTCCAAGGGCAACTAAAATAACAAAACTAAAGAATGGCACGGCCCAGCTGATTCCGTCATTCCCCATTATATCCACGAATAGAAGCTCTGAGATTCCCATTGCTGTATAATACGTAAGCAGCAGTGAAGCAATCATGTATACAGGCATGATCATTGAACGGAATAAAATGGTCAGCACAATAAACAATCCAATCATCATAATAACCATTGTGCGTGAAAGATCCGTTGTGGATAAATCTTTTAAATCTGCATTCGAGCTCGATACGCCTCCGTACACAATTTCTGTATGCTCAAACGGCGTATCAACGACTTCGCTTGCCACCGCTTTTTCAATATTTTTTACGGTTGAAATGGCTTCTTCAGAATATGGATTTTGATCGAGCACTACACTGAGCTTAACTCCTTTTCCATCTGCAAAAGAATAGCTATCGATGGATTGTTTAAACCCTTTATCTTTCATCACTTCTGCTGGAAGGTAAATACCCGTATCTCTAACTGTTGAGCTGTCACTCATGTTATCAAGCATATCTGTTGCTTTTGTTAAGCCATCTGAGATCTTCGTCAGTCCGTCATTCGCACTGTTAACGCCTTTTGCTAACTGATTGATACTGTCTGATAACGCTCCAACTTGACCTTGCTGAGCTGAAAGATTCTCATTTGCTTGTTGGAGACCAGTTTGAATGGTAGTAAGCTGTTTACTGATTGCAACAAGCTGCGGAACCGCTTGCTGCACATTTCCTGTTGTAGAGAGCTGAGTGCTGACAAGCTGCAGCTGTTGATTAATTTGAGCTAATCCATCTGCAGCAGGTGCAAGCGACCCGCCAGATTTCTCTTTAGAAGCAGAACCCGTTTGGTCAGCTATTTGATTTAGCCCTTTTTCAACATCACTTAATCCTTTTTGTACATCTCCGATTCCTTTAACAGCATCTTTGATTCCATCTGATGCAGAGCCTAGCTGTGAATTAACATATAAATCATCAATCTTTTCTCCGGTAGGCTGTGTGATAGTCATAACAGAATCCACGTGATCCACTTTTTCAATTGCTTTGCTTATATTTCCTAAATAAGGAATAACATCCGCCTTTGTTAACTCTTTATCTCCTTTAATAATAACATTGACAGGAAACGCTTTTCCTTCTCCCAGTGCATCACTGATAGCATTTAGTCCTTTTATAGATTTATAATCACTGCTTATTTCAGCAGTAGAATCAAACGATACTTTTGAGTCGTACGTGACAATAAAAGGCACGGTAATAATCGCTGTAATGACTAAAAACACGAACGGTCGCGCCACTGCCTTTTTCCCTAAAAAGCCCCACAGCTTATTATCGCTATGAGAAGCCACTTTTTTAGACGGCCAAAATAATTTTTCTCCAAGCGTAACCATAAAAAGTGGAAGCAGAGTAAATAAAATGACTAGCAGTACACCTACGCCCACTGCTACCCCGACAGCCGACTGGAAAATGGCAAACTTGGCAAATCCAATGGCTGCAAACCCAATAAATACGGCAATTCCGCTGATAAATAGCGTTCTTCCTGCTGTACGATAAGCCGTGATCGTGGCCTCTACTTTATCATGTCCGTTTGCCAATTCTTCACGGAAACGATTAAGTAAAAGAATGCAGTAATCCGTACCAATTCCAAACAAAATAGCTACTAAGAACGTTTGCGTGAACGTTGAGATTGGAAAATCGACATTTTTAACTAAAATCCCTAGTAACGATTGACTGATTAAGTATGTGATTCCCACAATTAAAATAGGAATAAACGGCGTCACGACTGAACGGAAAACGAGTAAAAGCAAACCTAAAATCAAAAAGATAGTAATAAACTCCGTTTTCTTTAACCCTTCTTCTGAACTGTGTGCAAAATCCTGATTGATAAGAGATGCACCTGTTACATATGCCGTAGTGTCTTTTGGTACGCTATCATAAATCTGATTCGCTATTTTTTCAACTTTTTCATCCGATCCACTGACAGTAACCGGAACTAAAACGGTTTTTTTGTCTTTAGACATTAATTGATTACGAACATCTTGATCATCTGTTAAAGGCGTTGTGACATCTTTTACACCTTTAATTTTCTCTGTCTTATCAATGATTTTCTGTATTTGTTTCTCACTGTCTTTATCTAATGCGTTATCTAACTTGATAACCATGCTGATGGTATTACTGTCTTCTCCAGCATTTTTTAGAATTTGGCTGGCTCTGGATGAAACGGCATCGTCGGGAAGCTGAGACTGCCCTTTTTCACTTGCGAGCTTTGTTAAATTTGGTGACGTTAGCATCAATATACCTGTTAAAGCTAAAATAAAGGCCGCAATCACCCATTTAAATTTCACAATAAATTTCATTCTTTGCTTTCCCCTTTTGTAGTTAACTTTTCTTTTGCCATTGTAAGAATTTCAATAAATGTATCTATTTTTTCTTCTTCTACATCATCAAACAAATTCTCAATGATACTAAAACACGCGGCATTTCCGTCATTTATTACCTTTTCTCCTTCAGCCGTAATCTTAATAAGCTTAGAACGTTTATCGCTCTCTAGTTCATTAGTGTCCCACTCCACAAGCCTTTTTTCGAGCAGCTTTTTGATTCGATTCGAAATAGCACTTTTATGAACACCTTGCAAGACAGCAAGACTGCCAGGTGAAGATGGACCTTTAATCATTAAACTATTTAACAAATCAAACTGCTGCCTAGAGACATGTTCGAAGAGGTTATGGCTTATCTCTCTGTGAATTACTTCTGTTCCTACAAACAGCACTTCTTCAAAAAGTTCTACAGCTTGATATAACTTGCTTTTCGTCACTTCTTTCCCTCCTTTGCACATTTAGTTTATAGGTATAAACTATTCAACTTTAAAAATAGTTTATAGGACTAAACTTTATTCTGTCAATAAATTTATGTCTGACTGTCTTCATATATGATAAAGATAAATGGAATTCGAAAAGATACCGCTTACATCAGCTTTTTTGGTTGTCAAAGCTCAATCACTTAAGTATTATTAGTAATTGACTTCTTTTCAAGGAGATATAAATTTTATACACAGAAAGGGTGATCACACATGAATACAATGCATGCTAATGAGCAGGTCAGTAAGAAAGATTCCTTTCCAATTGCTCTCATCTCATTGACTCTTGGAGCTTTTGCTATCGGAATGACGGAATTTGTTATTATGGGGATATTGCCTAACGTTGCGGAAGACCTTCACGTTAGCATTTCGACTGCTGGCCAACTAATTACAAGCTATGCTTTAGGAGTAGCAATCGGCGCGCCAATTTTAACCATTTTTACTCATCGACTTCCTCAAAAGCTTCTGCTTTGTTTACTTATGCTTTTATTTATTCTCGGAAATGCGATTGCTATTATTGCACCTAGCTATGGAATTTTAATGGGAGCTCGTTTAGTTACGGCATTATGTCACGGTACTTTCTTTGGAGTAGGCGCTGTTATTGCTTCACGGCTCGTACAACCTCATAAACGTGCAAGTGCTGTGGCAACGATGATGGCAGGTTTAACCATTGCAAATATAATCGGCGTTCCTGTGGGAACATTCATTGGGCAACACTTAGGCTGGAGAGCTTCGTTTGGAGCTATTACGATCATGGGGATTATTGCATTTATTGGTATTATTCTGTTTATCCCAAAGCTTGGTCAAGACAAATTAACGGGTCTAAAACAGCAGTTTGCTGCTTTTACTCAACCAAAACTTCTTGTGATGCTTCTTTTAAGCGCAATAGGATGCGGTAGTTTATTTACTGTATTTACGTACATTACACCGCTTCTTGAAGACGTTACAGGAGTAAGTGAACATAGCGTTACGTGGATACTTGTATTATATGGATGCGGAGTTACGCTCGGAAACGTTGTTGGAGGCAAGCTAGCAGACTGGAAGTTAATGCCTTCGGTTGTAGGTATATTTGCTTTTCTTTGTATTGTGCTGACTATTTTTACGTTTACCGTTAAAAGCCCAACAGCAGCGATTATCACGCTGTTTTTCTGGGGGGCAGCAGCATTTGCTGTAATGCCTGGTATTCAAGTGAAAATTATGAACTTAGCACAGGAAGCACCTGCTTTAGCTTCTACTTCGAATCATTCGTTTGCTAACTTAGGAAATGCTTTTGGCGCCTTTTTCGGAGGCGTAATTATTAACCATATGGGACTTACTTCACTTCCTTGGGTCGGCGCCATTTTTGTAGGAACGGCTTTTGTTATCAGCACTTGTCTTTTTATTGTGGAAACACGCAAAAAACATAGTGAACAATCGTCCTAACTGTCTAACAACCGAACAACAAGTAAAAAAGAGCCTTTCTTTGCTGAAAGGCTCTTTTTTACTTTTAACTCGCTTTTTTCATTTCTTTACTTGTTAATCGACTGTGTTTACGAGAATAACCGACATATACAACTATACCAAGCACAATCCATATGCTAAAATACAGCCATGTTGTTTTAGGAAGATTAATCATTAAAAATAAACAAGATAATACAGATAAAATTGGTAAAACCGGGACAAACGGCATTGTAAATCCACGTTTTAAAGTTGGATGCGTTTTACGTAAGATGATAATGCTGACGCCCACCATGCCGAAAGTTAAAAGAGCTCCGATATTTGCTAAATTCGCAAGTTCTTTTAGATCTATAAATCCTGAAATTAACGCTCCGATAATCCCTACTAGCCAAGTAGAAAGAATCGGAACTCCTGTTTTCTCGTTTGTTTTGGCAAATGCTTTTGGCAACAAGCCGTCGCGGCTCATTGAGAATAAAATGCGTGTTGCTGCATAAATGTAGGCGAAAATAACAGCCATGATTCCAATGACAGCTCCTGCAGCAATAACTCCTGCCACTGCATTTTGTCCTACTGAATGAAGAACATAGGCCATTGCTTCTGGAACATTCAGTTCCTTGTACGAAACAACTCCGGTCATAACAAGGCATACTGCTACATAAATAATCGTGCAGATCACAAGTGAACTAATAATTCCAATGGGCAAATTGCGCTGCGGATTCTTTACTTCTTCTGCTGATGTAGATAAGGCATCGAAACCTAAGAAAGCAAAAAATACGGCCGCTCCCCCTGTCACAACACCTTCAATTCCATAAGGCATAAAAGGTGTCCAATTAGACGGTTTTACATAAAAAGCTCCTACAATAATGAAGAGAAGGATAATAAACAATTTAACAAGTACCATAAAGTTATTCACTTTTTTACTTTCTTTTGTTCCTCTTGAAAGCAGCCATGTAATAAGAAGCGTAATACAAATAGCAGGAAGGTTTACTAGGCCTCCATTTGCAGGGATTGTAATCAATTCTTTTGGCAGTGAAAAACCAAAGCCTTCTAAAAAGTTGTTAAAATAAGAAGACCAGCCGTTTGCTACTGCTGACATCGTTAACAAATAGACAGAAAGCAACGTCCATCCCATTAAGTGCGCTACCACTTCGCCGATGGTTGCATATGTATAGGTGTAAACGCTCCCAGATACAGGTATAGTTGAAGCAAATTCCGCATAGCACAGCGCTGCAAAACCGCATACAATAGAAGCCAATATAAAAGAAAAAATAACGGCTGGCCCAGCATCGTTAGCAGCTACTAAGCCTGTTAATACTAAAACCCCCGTTCCGATTACGGCTCCAATACCAAGAAGAGTCAAATCGAATGCTCCTAATGTTTTGACTAGAGATTTGTTTTGACTTTGTTCTAATAATTGCTCGATTGACTTCTTTTTAAATAGTTTTCCCATTGCACTCTCTCCTTTCTGTTGCCACTCATCCATTAAAAACTTGAAAATAACGTCTTTCCCATTTGCCTGCGCGTTTTCACTTCAGATACAGTAGTAATTATATAGAAATAATTACTAACTTGTCTATTAGTATACTAATATCATTATATATATTTCAAGAGTTTTTGTAAGCGATTTCTTATCATTGCTCTATTTTGTATTTATAAACTAAATAAAGAGATTATCATTATGCTTACGTATAATAAGTTTGAATAAAAATAATATTCTGAAAAATTATTTTATATTTTTTTTAAATAACTTTTTTACTAACTATCTTCAGATATAAATTCCTGACATAGAGATTATTTACAGAACGATGAATGTTTTATCTTACCGGGTGTTATAATGATGAAAACTGAAGTGTATGAAGGGCGGAGAAAGATGATTAACTTACTTATTGGCTGTATTTTACTAGCATTAGGAGTATACTTTATGTTTAAATTTCTTTTTTACTCTCCTTCTAAAAAGAAGCGAGATCAGCAAAACATAAACAAACCATCAGGTGAAGCTTCAGCTTCATCCACAAACGATTCGAATAGAATAAGATAAATTTTTTTATAAAATAACGGCGTTTATCTAAGACAAAAGTTACACTGCCGATATATAATATTTTATACCCTTCTAGTTCAATATTCCCTTCATTTTGGTGTAAGACAAGATGAAGGGAATCACTATCCGACTTAAAAAATCGGATTTTTCTATTTAGCAAGGTAAATGGCTTCAATAAACTCCGTTTGAATTTTTTTCTTTATTCAAGTTTACAGCTGCCTCTTCCACACTTATTGTTCCTATATTTTTCTTCCCATGCTTTCGCATAGCAAGCGATTCATTTTCCACTTCTTTATCTCCTATCACAGCCATATAAGGAACTTTCAGCATTTCTGCTTCTCGAATTTTTAGCCCTATTTTTTCAATGCGATCATCTACTTCCACACGATATCCTTTTAACTCCATCTCGTGTTTCACTTTATATGCATATTCCATATGCGGCGGTGCAATAGGCAATAGTTTGAGTTGAACAGGAGCCAGCCAAAGAGGAAATTGACCTTCGTAATGTTCAATCAAGATGGCCATAAATCGTTCAACGGAACCGTATATAGCGCGGTGAATCATTACGGGACGATGCGGTTTATTGTCTTCCCCAATATACATACAGTCAAACTTCTCTGGCATTAGAAAATCAAGCTGAACTGTTCCGCACTGCCAGCTGCGACCTAAGGAATCTAAAATATGAAAATCGATTTTCGGCCCATAAAAAGCTCCGTCTCCTTCATTAACCTGGTAATCTAAGCCTTTTTCACTTAACACAGATTGAAGCGACTTTTCTGCTTGGTTCCATGTTTCAATATCTCCCATGAATTTTCCAGGTCGTGTGGATAGCTCCACTTTGTAATCGAAGCCAAAATGTGAGTAAAAGTCATGGATAAACGCTAGGATGCGGCTAATCTCAGCTTCAATCTGACTGAGTTCTACGAATAAATGAGCGTCGTCCTGTGTGAATGAACGGACTCTTAGCAATCCGTTTAAAGAGCCAGAAAGCTCGTGGCGATGAACTAATCCAAGCTCTGCGTATCGAATCGGAAGTTCTCGGTAGCTTCTTCGCTTGCTGTTAAACAACAAAATGGCTCCCGGACAATTCATAGGTTTAATCGCATAGTTTTGTTTGTCAACATTTGAAAAATACATATTCTCATGATAGTGCTCCCAGTGTCCTGATTGTTCCCATAGCTCCTGTTTCATCATGATTGGTGTTTTTATCTCCTGATAGCCTGCTTTGTAATGCTTTTGTTTCCAGTAGTTTTCTAACTCATTTCGAACAATCATTCCGTTAGGTAAGAAAAACGGCATGCCAGGAGCTTCTTCCATCGACATAAACAGCTCCAGTTCTTGACCTAATTTTTGATGATTTCGCTTTTCTGCTTCCATTTGTTTTGACATGTTCATTCCTCCAATATGTTTTTATTCAACAAAAAAGCCGCACTCATCCCTAGTAAAGGGACGAATGCGGCCGTGGTACCACCCTAATTCCGTAAAATACCCATACGTATTTTACGCTTAAAAAGATAACGGTTTTACCGGTTGCGGTTTCAGTGTATATACATTCCCCGCCGCAGCTCCAAGGTGGTAAATTCATTTCGTTTTCTAAGGGTTCTCAGCCAGTGACCCTACTCTCTGTAAAGAAAATCCAAAAATGATTCATGTCCTTTTCATTGCTCGTATATTCATTTTTTCTACATAAAAAAACCGCACTCATCCCTAGTAAAGGGACGAATGCGGCCGTGGTACCACCCTAATTCCGTAAAATACCCATACGTATTTTACGCTCAAAAAAGATAACGGTTTTACCGATTGCAGTTTCAGTTATGCACGTTCCCTGCAATAGCTCTAAGGTGGTAAATTAGATGATTTCTTAAGGGCTCTCAGCCAGTGACCCTATTCTCTGCGAAGAAAACAGCACCTAATTCATGTCCTTTTCATTGCCAAATACTGTTTATTAGTTGTTAAAAGCGATTATAGTGTATAAATTTAACAGAAGTCAAGAGATAATTTTTTATTTTTTAATGGTATAGAATTACTTTATGCTTGAATTCTTGAAAAGTTACTTAAGAATATACGGACTTAAAAAGTTTTTTATTATACTATTAACGACTACATTCTATTCTTATTTTTACCTTTATTTTCACAACAATAAAGCGCAAAAGAAAGATACCGTAAGTCCTTATTTGTTTTATCTAAGCGGAATTAACGAAGTAAAACCAATACTATCCCAAACCAGAACAAGTAACATAGCACAAGCATCATCAGGTTTTTTTATTTATATACTAAAATATTAAATATACCTTTTTCTGCTCACCCAAATAGTTGACTTAAATCCGTAGAAACTATTTTTTATCTATCTTTAGACTGAAGCTCATCATACATACTTCCACTTTGCGGAAAAATCCGTTTTGTCCTGATTTGTTCTTTAAGAATAACATCAAGCTGCCGCTGAATTTCCCTTGTTTCATTTGTCGAAAAGTACGGGTGAGCCAGATTTACTGTTTCTAACGGATCCTTGGTCAAATTGTACATTTCAATTTGATCGGGAACACGTGTTGTTTTGAGGGTAGTAAGACTTACAGGGTAACCTTCATATTGCTCTCCGTGAATGAATTCATCTTTTTTGTCATCTGCTGACCAAAATTGCGGATTATCATGATAGCGAGCGTATTTCCAAATTTCCTTTCCTGCCGCTGACGAAAACTCGACAATGACCGCTTGAATGTGATTAGGCTGAACAACTGACGGGTAGCTTTCTCCTAAAAAACTTGTTTGGTGAAGTCCTTTTGTCGGGTCATCATCCGTCATGAAGAAAACCGGTGTTTGCTCTTGCTCAAGAGACGATTCTCCTCGAAGTATACCTGACAGGTCTCGCCCAACAAATGGATGTACTTCCGTATGACTTTTTTGTAATTGCTTTTGAACAGCGGAAGCATTGATATTAGCTAAACTAAGCATTGTCGGGATCAAGTCAACGTGACTAGTCATCAGGTCTGTACGTTGATAATTGGTAAACAAACATTTGTTGTGAATGAGAAGCGGAACGTGAATAGATTCTTCATACATGTTGTACCATTTTTGATGTAGTCCCCCGTGAGCTCCAAGCAAATCACCGTGATCAGACGTAAAAATAATAATTGTATTTTCATAGAAAGAAGATTGTTCTATGGTCCGAAGAACTTTTAAAATTTGTTTATCAACATTTTTTTGCAGCTGATAATACAAGCGCCGGTAGAAGCTAGAATTTGGCGTTGGCTGCAGCGCTTTTGGATAGAGTATTTATAGCTGCTTTGAGCGCAAGGCTTTGTTTGTAAAGGTTCTCTAATGGTAGGCGGCGGATCGATGTTCGGAATCGTCTCATCAATAGAAAACTGAAACATAGGAAGGTGTTTGGTAATCGCTCCAAACAGCGCAATGTCATGCGGGTTCACAAACGAAGCTACCATGAGCCAAGGCTGCTCAGTCGCTTGATGTTCTAATCGTTGAATAAGCTCTATGATTTCCTCTGCATATATTTCGTCTCGTCCGCTCACTCCAACGGCCGCAGATGAACCAGAATTGTGCGGGTTTCTCCCTTCCGGTTCTGGACCAATCCACCCTGAAAAACCAAACTTTTCAAGCTTATTAGCCCGTTGATAGAGGCATTCTTTTTCCGGATCCGGTATTCCTGTTTGCATCTGGTAGCTAGAAAAAACATTATGTGTTCCTGGAATTAAGATGTTCTCATCAGAAATGTGCCATTTTCCTTTATAAAAGGTTTGATACCCAGCCTGCTTAAAATAATCCCCCATCGTCGGGACGGTATTAGGCTGCAGCCAAAACATATCAGGATCTTGTGACTTCTTTGCGATACCTTGCGTTTGCGTAACTCCGTGCAAGGAAGGATACTGCCCTGTAAACAATGTAGCTCGACTTGGTGAACAAGCTGTAGAACCGACGTAGTGAAGGGTAAATTCCATTCCATGCTGTTTTAAAAATTCATGTGCTTTTAAATGTTTTTTCTCCACTTTTTTAGTTCTTTACTTTCATATAAGGGTGGAAATCGCTCCTCGTCCACGACAATTAACAAAAAATTAGGCTGTTTCTGCATGTTTACTCCTCCGCGTGTTTATCAAATTTTCTGTATTGATAAACTATGTAAAAAGCACTTTTTTTAGAAGAACGGAGTACGGTTCATGTCTTTTTATACCCAAACGAAAAAAGACTTGGAGGATTTCTCTAAGTCTTTCATAGCTCGTTTCAATACGATATTCCTTATTTTTTGTATGCTTTTAGCTGCTGATTTCGTTTATAGGTGCCAATGATACTAGGTATACCTACAATTATACTTATCATAAAACTCCACATCATGTAGCGCCAATCCCCTGTAAAAAGCGCTACTCCCATAAAAAAAACGAGCTGACCAGCAAGAGCTAACCATGAAGCTATCCAAGCAAACATCATATTCTCTTTCACGTTATCACCTCATATTTTTAATTATGAATGACTTTTTATATTTTACCATGAAATTCTAATTTTAAAGGTTGTTCTACTGTTTATTTTATGTACATAACTAAAAAAGCTAATAGCAGCGCGCAGCTAGCCATTAGCTTTTTTATTATTTTGCAAATACATGATTTCCTATTTTAATTGTTTCTTGTTTTTGGCGCAGCCATTGATCTCCCGTTTTATCAGGATTAAAGAAGAATAATGAACCTTTCCCTTGACCTTGGAAGTTAATTGCTTCTTCTACAGCTTTTTTTGAATCTTTGTCTGCAGGTTTATTAACTTGACCGTTGCTCACCGGACTATACTGACCTTTTTGATAAATAACGCCTTTTACAGTGTCCGGGAATTTGCTGCTGTCGACTCTATTTAATACAACTGTCGCCACGGCTACTTTGCCTGCATAAGGCTCTCCTTTGGCTTCGGCTGATACGAGACGAGCTAATAATTCTTTATCATTTTTATTTACTTGAACGTGCTGTTCATGAGCGGGCGCTGCAGCAAATGCTGAGTAACCTGCACCAAAACTTGGGATAAGCATCGCTATAGCGATTACTAGTTTCTTTATCATAAAAATAAAAAGCCTCCTTGCTATTTCTTGACGTGGTTCATATGCTAGCAGAAATATAGGAGTCTTTCATTGCAAAAAATTATCCAATTCCCAAAGAAATTGGATGTTATTGTCTTCTTTAAACAATCTTTAGCTTATAAAGAATCCTTTATGATTACGTATGAGTTGCACTGCTAAATCTTAAAGAAATTATATTTTTTCTGTTTGAAATATAAAGTTTGAACTGTATATTTCCTTAACTACTGAAGAAAGAATATCAATTCCTTTCTTTAACTCCTCATCTGTAGCAGTAAGACTTATACGAATACACTCCCGGTTGTGAGAAGAAGATTGGCTGCCGTGAAAGAATGAGCCGCCTGGTACTACAATCAAGTTTTCTGCTTTTAATTTATTGTATAGATCGCTATCACTGAAAGGCAAACCTTCTAACCAAAGCCAACCAAATAACGAACCTTCCGCTTTGTGCAAATACCAAGGAATATCATCCGGCATACGTGTAGTTAAAAGATTTTTTAAATAGTCATGTTTTTGTTTATAATGAGTTCTTATATAGTTAGCTGAAATTCCGGCTAACTGCCCGCTCTTTAAGGTGCTAGTCACCATTCGCTGACCTAACCTAGAAGAGTGAATCAAAATATTTGATTGAAATGCTTCCATTACTTTTATGAACTCACTTTTTCCTATAGCAATTCCTATTCTCTCTCCAGGCAATCCGGCTTTAGAAAGACTCATGCAGTGAATGATATTATCATGTATGATTGGATCCATTTCAACAAAGTTCATAGCCGGAAAAGGAGGTGCGTACGCTGAATCAATTAGCAATGGAATGTTATAGTCCTTGCATACTTGGGATATAAAGTGTACGACTTCTTTTGAAAGAATGTTGCCGCTTGGATTATTAGGTCTTGATAATACGACAGCTCCGATGTCTGGGTCCTGAGCTATTTTATCTTTAAATGCCTGTTTGTTAAATTCATAGCGAAACGTATGACGATCAAGCTTTGAAAGGATAGGAGGAATTCCCTCTATTACACCTTCCTCGAGCGCGATTCCACTATACCCAGCGTAATCTGGCAGCATAGGTATTAATGCTTTTTTTACTCTTTCTTCTTTACTTGTACCGCAAAACGAATTTAAAGCTAAAAAAAAGAGATTTTGACTTCCCGACGTGATCAAGACTTGTTCTCTGTCCAGTTTAATACGATAATTCGTAAAGAAGTATTCTCTTATGCAATCAATTAATTCATGCGTACCGTAACTAGAACCATATTGGCTAATCAAATTTTTTAATTGTTTTTCGTTCACAATATCTCTTAAAGCTTCTTCCCACATTTCATAAACTTGAGGGAGGATGGCGGGGTTGCCAGCACTTAAATTCACATATTGATTGAGGTTGGAATTGAGCACTTCTTGGATGTCATGCATAATAGCGCGAACGCCTACTTTATTAGTCATTTTGTTTCCGATTTTACTTAAATGCAAAGCATTCATTAGTGCATCTTCTCCTTAGAGATTATGGTCATCGAATAGTAAGTATGGAACTTCAATCTTTTTATTTTGCTGATTAATAAAGTACTTGTTCGGAATAGTAAATTTATCACCATTCTCACTAGGCAATAAGTATTTTCGAACATAATGTTCAGCTTTTTCTTTATAGTCAGAGTCACTTTGAACCGTTTCAAGTTCTTCAATTTCTTTTACTAAAAGATCCAGTTCTTTTAAGCATATGTCTAAATCTAAATAAGCATGGTCTCCTTTTCGGGATATTGAATGCCCATTTGCAACTAGCCAGCTAAAAAGAAAAAATCCTGTTCCAGAATCAAAGTTTCGGGGTGCATTATGCTGAATAGGGTATCTTAAAAGTCGTTCAAAGAGAACAAATTCTGTTATCTCTTCCCAAAAAGGATATTTTCTTTTATGAAGAGTCAGCACCGTCTGACAGTCTACTTTAACTTCTTCCAGTATGCCTGCAAAAAAATTCATTTTTGCCTGTATATGCTGGTCAAAAGGTTTATTTCCGCAGTGATGGTAATAATCATGTAGATATCCCCAGATTACCCTTGCCTGATAGGTGTCTTCTCTATTCATAGTATGAGATTTAAAGTTAAAATCAGGAAAGATAGAATACGCTCTTTTTAATGTATCATCATTGTATATGCTGTGAAATTTATTAAAGAAAAATATCGCGAAGTTTTGACTTGTTACCTTTTCTTTTGTTTTTACATTCTCAGGGAAAAATACAATACACTTCCCTTCCATAAATCCTTGAGTACCAGCCAACAGCTTTAAAGATTCACATCCATTTTTAGGATGAGGAAGGTCTGCTTCAATGGAGTTCATGATTTCGGGTTCATCACGAACGGCGATAAAGGCTTCTAAATAAAACCCTCTTTTTGTAGGGCCATTAGGCGTTACAATCGGTCCTAAAAAGAACGTCGCCTCTCCGTTTGCAGGCGGGCTATAAGCAATTAACGTTTGATCAAAATAAGGAGCTTGATCGAGTCCTCTTTCAATCCAATCACATACGTCATTTTTTAATGCATTCCACACTTCAGGTAAATTTAAAGAGTCATATATTGTTTCAGTTTCAGCAACTACTTTTAATAAGAGCTCTCTAGCTTTTTCGTAATTTCTTTTGACCTCTCCATTTGGGCCCTGATATTTTCTTATCTCATATAGAGCAGGTACTATTTTATCGTTTAATAACTCCACTAAACTTTGAGTATGATTTTTTGTTAACATGATTAAAACACTCCTTTTTTAGAACAGCTACTTAGCAGAAATATTTTTAGATGATGTAAGAGTAGAGTTATTTGTGTTTTTCTCTATTTGCTTTTTCAAGTTAATAAATATAACCCCTGCTATTACAAACGCTGTACCTATATAGACCTGTTTGTTTAATGTTTCACCTAAAAAGACAAATCCTACATATAAGGCGATAACCGGTGAAATAAATAAATGCGCCGTTGCTTTTGATATATGCCATTTTTTTAATAAATAAATATTAATAGAAAACCCTACGACCGACCCTATAATGGCCAAGTATAATAATGAGATAAGGCTAATCCCGGAGAAAGTGCGATTTCCATTTTCCACAAATAAACTAACAATCAGTAAACAAGCGCCTCCACTTAGCATCGAAAAAGAATTAAAGGTCATAATAGGCAAGGATTTTATGCGAGATTGAACTTGAACAGTTATAAAAGCTGAACCTAGCATAGCCATTAAAATGACGATCATGGCTACTATTTGAATCACATTTCCCTGTATAAACAGCTGATTTCCAAATACAACGCTCATACCAATTAAGCACATGACTACACCTAGCTTTTGTCCTTTTGTAGCTGGTGTTCCTTTAAATAAGCGATTAAATAAAAGAGCAAACACTGAAATGCTGGCAGCTAAAACGGAAACAAGCCCGCTTGGCAAATAGACGGATGCCCAATAAACAGAACCAAACGGTAGAGCAAAGTACAAAATTCCGTTTAATGCTGAAATGATTACTACTTCTTTTGAAACGGCCATTTTTTTTGTGAGTAAGAGGTAGAGGGCAATTATTAAACTAGCAATTAAAAACCTCATACCTGCTGACCATAGAGGCAAGCTATCTTTTAATCCAGTCTTTTGAAAAGCCCATGTCGTTCCACCGATGACGGCTAATAGACAGAACAAAAGATGGACATGAATACGGGTTAATTTAGAAATCACTGTTTCACCTTATTTCTTTTTAAAGTTAAGCCTATTTTCTTCCGTGGAGCGTAAAACACATCGGCACTTCTCCAAAATCTTTTACAACTGTTAACCCCTGCTCGTTAGCGGCTTTACTTGTTGTAATACATGCGTCTACCTTTCCTTCTAAGCAATCAATCGCCGCTTGAGCATTACTATTTACTAACTGAACATTAGGACTGATGGAATGAGCTAAATCAACAGGGGCAGGATGTGAAGCAATTAACAGGTTGTTGTTTGTTATCACCTCTTCTTTTGAGGCAAGCACCATGTTATACGTCGGCATAATAAAGCTATCTACTAGCTCTAAACTAGTTAAATTTTTGAACACAATATCATGTAAGTAAGGATATACTGCGCAGCCTAGAAGAGCCGAACTCTCTGTTTCTTTCACATGAACTAAAGCTTCTTCCAACGTTTGATGCAAAAAGACCTGACCTTGTATGCTTTGGCGTTCGAACCACAGATAGCCTGCTTTTTCACAATTTGTTCCTTCAGGCCCTAAGGTATGGATAATGCTAATTTTTTGAAGCTGCTGATTTTTCTTACTAGACGACTCTGCAACTATCATAGCCTTTGATACCCCCTATGCGTTTACTTTATTTTTATAAACGATTTTTACTTTGTTATCTAAATAGCTGTAATACTGCTCACAGTCGGAATAAGAGTCATGAGTGGTTAAAATAAATCCAGGGTACCCTGAAAAGTGCGGATATGGTAAAATGTCTGTCCCTTTAGTTATAAATTGAATAACTCTTTTTACTTCAGTATCTCTACGCACGTCTTCTAAGCCTCGAATTTCTTTAAAAATTCCATGGCCTTGCACAGGGATAATGTAGTTGCCCACCACTTTCTTTCGTTTTCTTTCATTTTTTTTTACAGAAGGTTTTACTCCTAATACATAGTAAAAAACTAGCTCCATATAGTTAATACCTGTACTTTCCTTTACGATATAGTGAGAAATCCCAGATCCTCCAATGCGCGCTCCTATTTCAATCACATAAGGTTTTCCCGCTGGGTCCAGGCGTAATTCAATATGAGCCGGGCCATTCTCAATTCCTAAAGCATTTGCTGCTCTAGCTGCTTCTTGTGCAATAGATTGCCAAACGTTTTCTTCTAGCTGAGCTGGAGCTATATAAACACCTTCTTCAAAGAAAGGTCCTTTGGAATTTCCTTTATAACCTATAGAAAGTACATAAATTTCTCCTTCTGCAGAAAACGTCTCAATAGCAAACTCTGGTCCGTCTATAAATTGTTCAATTACCATGCTCGTTTTATTTTTTGTGAATTTGCTTAGGTCTTCTTCATTTACGCGTCTCACTTTTTCTATGCTGTCAATCAGTTCTTTTTTATTATTCGCTCGTGATACACCTTGACTGGAAAATCCGTTAGAAGGTTTTACTACGACAGGATAAGGCATTGAAAGATTCGTTAATTCCTCCGTATTTTCAACCTCTTTAAAATACGGAGTGTTAAGATCATTATCTTTTAAAACATCTCTCATCTTCTGTTTGTTGCGACAGTTACTAATCACAAACGGTGATAAGCCCGGTAAGTTTAACTCTTCTGTCAACTGAGATACAAACTCTAATGCAGGCTCATATAATGTCATAATGCCGTCAAAAGGATTTTTGTGATGCTCTGCTTTAATCATCTCAAGAGCTTTGTCTGGGGTGTGAAATAAATCAATGGGTATGAAATTTTGTACGTTTTTAAGATGCTTAGGTTCTACTTCTTCTTGGTTATAAAAAAACGTCACGTTAATTCCGAGAGCTTCTGCTTCTTCAAAAATAAACGGTAAATATGTATTTTGTAACACAACTGCTAGATGCTTATTTTGTAACGGCATTTACTTCCCCCCTACTTTTAAACAGCTCTTCACTGTTCGATGACTAAATTCTAATAACCGCTTCATATATTTGTCAATTTAATTTTATATAACATTAGGAATATATAGAATATTTGATATATTAGTAAAAAGTAAAGAAAAGAATGGTTTATAGGGTTAATACTAAAGCGAAATTAAAAGCAGGAATTTTGCTATTTGATTATAAAGATATTGTTAGAAAAAATTTAATGAGAATTTTTCTAAAAAAAAGAAAGGTCGACATAGATTCAACCTTTCTTTTTTATATTTTTTATTAAAATAGATATTAACCATTTATAAAGTTACATCTTTTTCAGCCATCTCATTTAGTATTTTTTTTTTAACGTAGCATTTATTTCATAGGCTGCAAATGATTATTAGCTTTTTGTTTGGCATCACGCTGAACGAAAAAAATGATGCAAAGCGCCAGAAGATATAAACATGCAAAAGCTGTTATGTACCAAAGTGCTGATGTGATTCCGCTTACATCCATAGTAAAGCCAATAAGTGCAGGGAAAACAGCTCCTCCAAGCCCTGAAAAACCAGTAATTAAACTTGTTACAATACGAGCAGATCCAGTAAACGTATGGTTAGCATATACCATCGTTATCGAATAGATACCTGACATTGCAAGCCCTAAAAACCCTAATAAAATATAGCCTGCTACTGCTTCTTTTAACACAATAAACAGCACTAAACTCACAATTGTTCCTCCAATGCTGCCAAAAAGATAACGTTCGTATGTAACGATTCGAATAATCCATCCAGTAGCCACTCGTCCTATTAGCATAGCCACCCAAAAAACGCTTATGCTCAAAGTAGCCTGTGACGGAATTACATCTAGATACGCGATAAAAATAGACGAAAGAAAATTATTCATACTGCTTTCTACTCCGGCGTACATAAAAATCATTACACTAAAAAGAGCAAGTATTTTCCATCTTTGATTTTTAGCAAGCACAGGGGGAGGTTCTGAGTTGGCGTCTGAAGCATCGCTTTCTGAAGTTAAAACAGTCTCTTTTTTAAAAGGAATCATTTTACAGACCACAACCATTAGTAAAGCTAGTACACTCGTTATAAAAAATGAAAACCTCCAGCTGTTCTGTGAAATCAATAAGCTAGCTACTAACGGCATCAACAGCGCACCTAGACCAAATGATACTTCTAAATAGCTCATAACAATAGCTCTTCTACCAATAAATACTTCCATCATTAAAGTAGCTACAACTACTTCCAATGCGGCTACACCAATACCGTTTAAAAAATTGAATGCGATAATCCACTCAAATGGAGGCAATAAAAGCATACCTATTTGTGATAGCGCTATCATTAGTGCGGAAACTGTCAGTAAATTCATTTCTTTGAAGCGTCCTAATAGAAAAGAGGATAGCGGAACTCCTATCAAAAATCCTAAAGAACCTAATAATACAAGCTGTCCGCCAACCGTATAGGACACATGATAATGTGTTAACAATTGCGGTAAGACGGACCCTACGGCTGTAATGACTAATCCGCCCAGCAAATAAAGCGCATATGAAGCTAGCGCAAACTTTTTCATCTTCCCACTCCCTTAAATTCTCTAAAACTTTCTTTCTGTACTTAATTATAAAGCTTTTCCTTTAGTTGTTAACTGAAATTTGAGAAAAAAACCATTCTTCCTCCTCTACTTAATTTCCAGTCATTTATAGGATAAAACAAAAAGAAGAAGACAGATGTCTCCTTCTTTTTTGCTTTTCACTTTACAGTGACGCTTTTAAAATAGCTAAAATATCATCTTTATTTAGTTTTTTAAAGTTACCGAAACCTCCGTACTCCATTTCGCGAGCAGCAATTCCAGCAATTTCGTCTAGTCGCTCTTCTCCGATATCGTAATTTGCTAAGCGAGAAGGTGCACCAAGACTCGACCAAAAAGCGCTTAGTTTATCGATTCCTTCTAATGCAATTTCTTTGTCGCTTTTACCTGCAGTTTCAATATCGAACATGCTTGTCATTACACGTTTCATACGAGTAACATCTTGATCTACAACGTGTCGCATCCAATTTGGGAATAGGATTGCTAAACCGCCTGCATGAGGAATGTCATATACCGCTGATACCGCGTGTTCAATTGTATGTGAAGCCCAATCGCCAAAGTAGCCCATTTGAAGTGTTCCGTTTAGCGCGATTGTTCCGGAATATAAAATCGTTTCGCGGTGCTCGTAGCTTTGCAGATCTTCTAGTAATTTTGGTGCTGTTTCAATTACTGTTTGTAATACAGAATAGCACATACGATCTTGTAAAGGCGTGTTTTTCACGTTATGGAAATATTGTTCAAATACATGACTCATCATGTCTACCATGCCGTAGATAGTTTGATCTCTAGGAACAGACATCGTGTTCACAGGATCTAATATAGAAAATACAGGATGCGTAACGGCGCTTCCCCAAACGTATTTTTCATTTGTTTCCCAATTCGTAATAACAGAATCAGGATTCATTTCAGAACCTGTTGCTGCCAATGTTAATACTGTTCCGAACGGCAGTGCTTTTGTAGCCGTTACTTTTTTGTTAATAATATCCCAGACGTCTCCTTCATATTCAGCTCCGGCAGCGATTGCTTTTGTGCAGTCAATAACGCTTCCTCCACCGACTGCTAACATGAAGTCAATGTTTTCATGTCGGCAAATTTTAATTCCTTTTCGTACCGTAGATAGTCGAGGATTTGGCTCTACGCCCGCTAACTCATGTATATTTACGTTTAACTCTTTTAACAGCGTAAGAACTTGATCGTATAAACCGTTTTTCTTAATGCTTCCTCCGCCGTAAACAAGCAAAATATTTTTTCCGTATTTCGGGAGCTCTTCTGATAATGCTTGAAGCTGATCTTTTCCGAAGATTAATTTTGTGGGATTATGATAAATGAAATTTTCCATACTATCTGTATACCTCCTAGTTGAATATAAAGTAAGTTGTCGCATTACGCGAACAAGAATGTAAGTATAAATGTAAAACAAAAATTTTTCAAGAGTTAAGTTCTCAGATCGCGTACTTTATTTTATTGAGTGACTAAAATGAAGAAAATGGCTTCTTAGATATAAAAAAGAGAGCAAGTAAATGCTCTCTTTAAAGTTCTTTATAAGCCATTTTTCTATACATAACAAATCCTTCTTTTTCGTAAAAGCTCTCGGCAATCGTATTGTCGCGCCAGTAATCTAACTCAATTGTAGTGATCTCTTTTTCACGAGCAATGCTATAAATTTCTTTCATTAAACTCGAACCAAACCCTTTGTTTTTCTAAGGTTCTGCAATATTTATTTGATGAACATAAATTGACTTGTAAGTCTTTTTAAACACTGTCTCTGAATACTGCTTTATTTCCAGCCAAGCGAATCCCACATGCTGTCCTTCGTCTTCTCCTAAAAGAAAGACAAATCTATCGTCTTTCATCACTTTCTTAAAAAATTCATGTACCTGATAAAAATCATATGTTTGAAAGCGCTCGGGGTATAATTCTACATGCAGTTGATGAACAGACTGATTAAGCTTGGCAATTGTATCAGTATCGAAAGTACGGCTAATCTTCAATTTTTTCTCTCCTATATATCTCGTATTTAGTAATGGTCATTATGAATTTATTTCGTTTAATATAGCCGGTGCGTTTGAGGTAAATAACAGATAGTTTTTATTGGTCGTTTTTATAAAGATGCGGTCAGTCGTTCCGTACGGAGGGCCAATTCGAATGGCGCTTACTTCTTTGCCTCCGTACGTGTCATCTTCCATTACTTCAAGAATGTCTTCTAACGGAATCGTAAAGTGTGAAAGCTGCCATTTTATAATGAGATTATCATTTATTTTTCGGACACTGATAGTTGGTGTAAACATTTTATACATCCCCTTCCCCTTAACTTTCTCCCTGTGAAATGTGTTATTTTATCCTTAAAATTGCTTCTTTCGGACAGCCTTGAAAATACCCTCCATGGTAACAAATAACATGCTCAATGTCGTAGTGTAAGAATTTTTCCAGTGAGTGAACTGCTTGGTCCATATTTAAGGTCGTTTGTTTAACAGGTCCCATTAGTTGTTCATTTGCAAATACTAAAGCATCTCCAGCAACCAGTGTTTTTGATTTTCTTAAATAAAAGCTTACATGCCCAGGCGTATGTCCGGGAGTGAAAATAACTTCAATGCCTCCGCAGTATGGAAGCAGTTGATCTTTTTTGAATAATGTATCTACCTCAACTTTTGGGGGATTTTTATATAAATATTTTATTTCGTCAGGTATAGCTGCTAGTTCTTCGTTACTCATTCGACTCGCATTCGTTTTAATAAGCGGAAGTTTCCCTTCAATATACGGCTTATCAAATTCATGAGCATGTACGATGATATTTTCATTTGATTTTTTTCGTATATCAGTCGCACATCCTATATGATCTAGATCTTGGTGTGTTAGAAGAATTGCTTTTAGCTGTTCAATAGATATATTCAATTCACTCAAGGCCTCTTTCAGTTGATCGGTTTGCCCAGGCATTCCTGTATCAATTAGAACAGCTTCATCGTTATTCCAAACTAACGTAGGATTTAATATTATATCTTGGTCAAAAGCTCTGGCAGTCAACTGTAGCATTTCAACACCTGTAGAAATTCTCATTGCACTCCCCTTTTCTTATTAAAGTAAAAAGATTTTCAACCTCCACAATCGCTTAGCATGCAGTGGTATTCTTGAATTTTATCAATAAACAAAATAAAAACCAGACTGGAAAAAAATCACTTTTTATGCTATAATATCTATAAAATAAAGCTTACTATGATAGATTTTTATAAATAAAAAGGTGAACCTCGTTGTCCGAGGTTCACCTTTTTTGCTTATCGTTAGCCGTATAGCTTTTTTATTTCTTATCTTCTCTTTGGATACACGCATGCAAAGGTACAACCTTGGTTTTCTTTGCTATTTTATATCCCCACCACGTCGCTAAAAAGAGAGGCAGACCGATGTATGAGACCGTCAAGCCGTACCAATCAATTTTGTCGGAAAGTACCGCTTGATAATTCTGTCCTAGAATAACGATGAGGCACATTCCAAATGCAAGAACAGGACCTAGAGGAAACCATTTTGCTTTATACGCCAGTTCATTTATATCCCGTCCTGAAGCAACATATGCTTTTCGGAAACGATAGTGGCTGATGGCAATACCAATCCACGCAATAAATCCGCTCATGCCTGAAGCGTTTAAAAGCCACATATACATTTGATCACCAAAAATTGATGTTAAAAAGGCAAGACCGCCAATGATAGTGGTTAAAACAAGCGCGTTTACTGGAATTCCTCGACGATTAATTTTTCGAAGCGCTTTAGGCGCTTGCCCTTCATTGGCCATGGACCATAACATTCGCGTAGAAGCATATAAGCCAGAAGTTCCGGCTGATAAAACCGAGGTAAGAATAACAGCATTCATCACTGAAGCAGCTGCAGCAATTCCTGCTTTTTCGAAAACAAGCGTAAATGGACTAACAGCAATGTTATCCACATCTCCTCCTAGAAGAGATGGACTTGTGTAAGGAATGATAAGCCCGATTACAGCAATGGCTGCAATATAAAATAGAAGAATGCGCCAAAAGACTTGGCGAATGGCTTTTGGGATATTTTTTTGAGGGTTTTCACTTTCCCCCGCCGCAATGCCGACTAGCTCTGTACCTTGAAAAGAAAATCCCGCGATAAAGAAAATGCTTAGTACGGACAGAAATCCGCCGTTGACCGGCGCTTCTTCTAATGTAAAGTTTTTAAAACCGATATATTCACCGCCGAAAATACCAAAGATGGTCAGAAGGCCCACTCCGATAAACACGATGATGGTTACTACTTTTACGAGAGCAAACCAATATTCAGATTCTCCATAGCTTTTTACAGATAGGAAATTAAGTAAAAAAATTAAGCCTAAAAACAAAGCGCTCCAGATAATACTTGGCACATCAGGGAACCAAAACTTCATAATAATAGCAGAAGCAGCTATTTCTACAGCGAGCGTAACAGCCCAGTTAAACCAGTAGTTCCAGCCGAGCGCAAAGCCGAGAGCTGGGTCTACATAGTGACTGGCGTACGTTGAAAAAGAACCTGATACCGGCATAAACGTGGCCATTTCTCCAAGACTAGTCATGAGAAAGTAAACCATAATTCCAATAGCCCCGTAAGCAATCAGCGCTCCTCCAGGTCCAGCAGTTTGGATGGATGATCCGGTAGCTAGAAATAAGCCCGTTCCGATTGACCCTCCAATGGCAATCATGGTCATATGACGCGCTTTTAAATGGCGTTTTACATGCTTATCGTCCTGTTTTTTTTCTTCTTCATTACGATTTATATCGACCGCTTCCATACTTATCCCACCTTTATAAATGAACTATGCGCACATGTTTAACGTAAAGCGTATGAGAATATCCATCTCCCACAAAAAGTAGGAGATGGATCCTTCATTGCTTACTTTGAAAAATCAAAGTAGTTTCGTTTTAATAGACGAGGCAGGCTCATAAGCTGTTCGTACGTTACACTTTTTTCTAAGGCAGAGGTGTTGATTAAAAACAGTTGATCTTCAATGTGTCCAACCGTTGTATCTGTTTGATACGTAATTCCGCATTCTGAACATGTAATGGAAGGCGTCTCTTTAATTTCTATAGCTTTTGTGCCGTCAGGAAGCTCCCAATAAACCGTTGCATCCGTCTCTTTCGCTTCATAGGATTCGCACCATTGACATTTCAATATTATTCCTCCTTCGCTCCCGCCGTTTCGTATTTTTTCATTTGCGTTTCAAATTTTTTCTCTTTTAATTGATCGCGCTTTTCACGCTTGTCTTTTAAAGAGCTATGCTCTGGATTTTGGTCATACGTTTTCCGGCGGTCAAGACGGTTTAGACCTTCCGGTGTTAAGTTGAACTTTGTATCATCAATAATCGAAAGAACACCGTTGCTTTCAAATTTTTCAAATACTTCAGGATATACTTTTTTATAAAATTCTTCTGCGCTTCCACTTTGGTAATTTTGCGGCTCTGGATAAGATGTAATAACACCTTCAAAGTTTCGAAGCACCACTTTATTGGAGCTTTGAGAAATAATATAGTTTGGCTGCAGCGGAATTTTACCTCCTCCTCCAGGAGCATCCACGATAAATGTAGGAACTGCATAGCCGGACGTATGGCCTCGAAGTCCTTCCATAATTTCTAGCCCTTTGCTGATTGGCGCACGGAAATGACCGATTCCTTCTGATAAATCACATTGATAAATGTAGTAAGGACGCACGCGAATCTTTACTAAATCATGCATAAGCTGCTTCATGATTGGCACGCTGTCATTAATTCCGGCTAAAATAACCGCTTGGTTTCCGACTGGAACTCCTGCGTTCGAAAGCATTTCACAAGCACGCTTTGATTCTTCTGTAATTTCAATTGATGTGTTAAAATGCGTATTTAGCCAAACCGGATGATATTTCTTTAAGATATTGCACAGGTTTTCTGTAATGCGCTGCGGGAACACCACCGGTGCTCTTGTACCGATACGAATAATTTCTACGTGCGGAATATCGCGCAAATTTTTCAAAATATATTCTAAAATATTGTCATTGATTAATAGTCCGTCTCCTCCGGAAATTAATACATCACGGATTTGAGGGTTGGCTGCAATGTAATTAATAGCTGTATCCAGCTGTTTTTTTGGAACGCCCATGCCAATTTGTCCTGAAAAACGTCTTCTTGTACAGTAGCGGCAGTACATAGAGCATTGATTTGTAACTAAAAACAGCACGCGGTCGGGATAACGATGCGTTAAGCCAGGAACCGGTGAATCTTCATCTTCATGAAGCGGATCTTCTAAATCATACCGTGTTTTATGCAGTTCTTCTGAAATAGGAACGGACTGCATTCTGATTGGACATTTCGGATCGTTCTCATCCATTAACCATGCGTAATAAGGAGTGATATTTAACGGAATCGTTTTGGTTGCAATTTTTACGCCTTCTTCTTCTTGAGGTGTTAAATTTATGACTTTCTTTAAATCTTCCAATGTTTTAATTGTGTTTGTCAGCTGCCATACCCAGTCGTTCCACTGCTCGTCCGTTACATCTTTCCAAAGCTCGATTTCTTTCCAGTGTCTGCTTACTTTATATAATGTATTTTTCATTTTATATTCCCTCCAAAGTTCATTTTTTGAATAGATGTTCTACTAAGAAATTGACCGCACCATATAATAGCGATCTTCTCCTTCGCCAAACTCTCCTGATCGCGTTTCTTTAATCGTAAAGCCCATTTTTTTATACAGCTTCACAGCGCCTTCATTTTTCACATTCACAGTCAAACAAACGCTTTCAAAACTATCTTTTTGTAAAATCGAAAATATTTCTTCTAAGAACAGCTGTCCAATTCCGCTTCCTTGTTTATCAGAGCGGACGTAGAAACCAAAGATATAAGCTTTTGTGACATCTTTGTAATCTCGAAGCAGCTCGCAAATGGCAATTGGCCTTGCGTCATTTTCCTGGAAATATTGAATGAGCTTTCCATAGCGTGCTAAAGGTACAAGCGTCTGTTCATCAACGGCTCCCATGCCGGGAAACGCATCTTTTTCAAGTTCAATCATCATTTTTTGCTGCTCAGGATTTAACGATTCCGGCACTTCGATATAGTACTGCTCTTTTAATGCATCCATTTTTCTTTCCTCCTTTTTTCACTTTCATATTTTGCATCTTGCAGCGGCCATATTGGACTTGGAAGGTGCTGATAATTAAAGGTCGTTAAGCGGTTTGACGCTACGCCTGGCGCATCCACATAGATGATAGATCCTACAAGCGGTTCAAAAGCGGCTCTGAAATGATTTTTAGCTTTTAAACCAATGATTTTTTTCGTCGCTGGCTCAATGCCAATATGGCGAAAAAGTTCAGGATCATTGGCTGATACCGGCCTTCCAATCAGCAAAATATCCAATTCTCCTACTTGGATGTGAGCTGCACCTTTTACATTTACTTTTAAATGCTGATTAAACGGTCCTGAATTGTAAAACTCACCTTCCGACAAAGCAACGACCTTGGCCTCAACTTCAACGGGCTTTCCGAACTCAGGAGAAACTTTTCCTCCTAAGGAAAGAGAGACGTAATTCCCAGCTCCTGCTTGCACGCATTGTTTAATAGATTCAGGGTCATAAAGACCTCCAAACAGTGTCCTCGGCATATTTAGCTTCAGCATGTATTCCAAAAGCTCTGTTGTATCGCCGCTTCCGCAGCTTAAAGGATTGTCCGCTATATCAGCGAGCACTATTGGCTGTTCGTCTGATAGTTTTAACGCTGTTTGCAGACCCTCTTCAACGGTAGGCAAATCCACGATAAAATCTTCTTTTATACTCCAAAACTGAGAAGCTAGTCTCTTTGCTATTTTTTCTGCTGTTTCAGGATTCAAAGCTGTTACGAGCACGCTTGCTCCGGCAATTGAAATATCAGAATAAGGAAAGCCTCCAAAAATAGAAACATTGTATACGTCTTCTTCTTGCTCGGCTTGCTTAGCAAGGTCCATCATTTTTTTCATCGGCCCTTCTGCTGTTCGCATATTAATCGACGGCAAAAGCATAGGCATTTTTTTAAAAGATGCATAATAGATAACGCTTTCTTTTACTTGTGTTAAAAGCGCTCGCGCAGCGTTCACTCCTTGTTCGTACATATCAACATGAGGATATGTTTTAAACCCGAAATGAAGCGGCGTGTACGTAAGCATATCTTCACTGATATTTGCGTGCATATCGAGCGTAGTAGCAATGGGAACGTCGCTTCCTATGCAGCTTCTTATCTGACTTAACAAATGAGCTTCAGGATCGAAAAGATGCTCTACTACCATTGCGCCGTGCAAAGCGATTAATAAGCCATCTAGCGGGCCGGCGTGAGTAAGCGTATGCAACATTTGCTTTTCAATTGTGTAATAAGCTGCTGAAGATACAATCCCAGACGGAACTGCAGCTGCACAAACAAGGGGAACGATTTCTACTTGCTTCTCTTGCTTTAATACATCTAAAAATCCCCCTACTTCTGTTTTGGTTCCTGAGTATGCTTTATATATTTCCGTTCCAACAAAATAGCCTTCTTGTACAAAGTGTTCTATTTCTGTTTTTAATGGACTAAAGCTGTGAGATTCATGATAAAAAAAGGCAATGCCAATGCGATATGAAGACATGTGCTCCTCCTTTTCGCTAAGGTGCGAGATTAATAGTTGGTGTAGACAGACTTCCATTCTGTCATCACATCAAATGCATGATGAGAAACTTCCCTGTGGCCGTTGCCAGACATTTTCATTCCTCCGAATGCTACTCCCATTTCAGCATTAGATGTTCCGTTATTGATATAGACTAATCCGCTAACAGCGTCTTTTGCCGCTCGGCTGGCATAGTGCAAGCTGCTTGTATAAATAGAAGTGGAAAGCCCGTACATCGTTCCATTATTGACGCTCATTGCTTCTTCGTAGCCATCTACTTCAATAAAAGCAAGCACGGGACCAAAAATCTCCTCTTGAGCAATTGTGTGGTTCGAATGGACGTTATCAATAATTGTAGGCATGTAATAACAAGTTCCTAACTCTGATAAAGCATGACCTCCAAGCGCAATATTTCCGCCTTCTTCCACCGCTTTTTGTACGTAATTTTCTACTAAACGGCACTGCTGTTCATTAACAAGCGGTCCTATCACAACTCCTTGTTCAAGACCATTTCCAATCTTCATTTCTTTTGTAAGAGCTATTACTTTTTTCAAAAGCTCTTCTTTTACTGAACGCTCCACAATCACTCTGCTAGCTGCGGTACAGCGCTGCCCCGTTGTCGTAAATGCTGATTTAACAATTCCTTCTGCTGCTTTATCCAAATCGGCATCCTTTAACACAATAACAGCGTTTTTTCCTCCTAGCTCTAAAGAAATTCGTTTTAAGGTTTTGCTGCTCATTTCTGCTAACTGCTGACCAACTTCCGTAGAACCTGTAAATGATATGATTTTCACTTCAGAGTGCGTAGCAAGCTTTTGTCCAACAATTCTGCCCGATCCTGTAAGCAAGTTAATTGTTCCTTTTGGAAGCCCCGCAGCGTGCAATACTTCCATAAAAATCTTCGCTGAGAGCGCCACTTCTGAAGCCGGCTTCCAGACAACGGTATTGCCAGCGATTAAAGCGGCAAACATTTTATAAGAAGCGAGAGAAACAGGAAAGTTCCAAGGTGTAATACATGCCACAACTCCAAGCGGTTCGCGAACCATTTTTATATCTCGGTCAGGAAAGCCAGCGGGCACTATTTCGCCAAACAAACGTCTTCCTTCTCCAGCCATATACTGAGCTGTTGCAATGACGACACCAACTTCCCCTATGGATTCTGTCAGCGGTTTTCCCATCTCTTTTGTCATCACTTGAGCTAACTCTTCTTTTCTGTCTTCAAAAAGCTCAGCTGCTTTTGTTAAAAATGCTGCACGTTCAGGAATAGATGTATTTTTCCAGTGGCTGTAGGCTGTACTAGCCGCTTTTACCGCATCATCAACTTGACTAGCCGTAGCGGCTGCGCACGTTCCAACGAGCTCTTGTGTTGCAGGGTTTATACTTTCAAAATAGGTTTGCTCCTCTTCACTTACCCACTCGCCGTTAATATATAAATTTCCTTGTAACAGTTCGATTTTAGTCTGACTCATATTGTTACCCTCCTTTTCATTTAAAAAGCTAGTTAATTGAAACTGCCTCTGTGATGGCTTCTTCTAGTAAAGACAGTCCTTGATCCAGCACGTCTTTATCAATATTTAGCGGCAGCATTAAACGAATGGTTTGCCCTTTGACTCCACAGTTCATAATTAGCAGTCTTTTTTCCAGCGCTTTTGATTTAATAACAGGGACATAAGCAGCTGCTGTTTCAACATGAAATTCAATACCAATCATCATACCAATTCCTCTAACCTCTTTAATAGCCGGTAAATGTCCGATAGAATGCTGAAGGCGTTTAACAATATCAGCGCCTACTTTTTCACTGCGCTCTACAAGCTTTTCTTCTTCAATGATTGAAATATTAGCTAAAGCCGCTGCGCACGATACTGGATTTCCGCCAAAAGTAGAACCATGTCCAGCTGTTGGCCATTTCTCATGCAGTTCTCGGCTTGCTACAATGGCTCCTAAAGGCATGCCGCCGGAAAGAGCTTTTGCCAAAACTAAAATATCTGGTGTGACTCCAGCATGTTCTGCGGCAAACATTTTTCCAGTGCGCCCAAATCCCGTTTGCACTTCATCAAAAACAAGCAGAATGCCATAATCATTCGCTATGTCTCTCAGTGCACGTAAAAAGCTAGAAGGAGCAGGGTAATAGCCTCCTTCGCCCATGACTGGCTCAATTACAATCGCCGCTACGCGTGAAGGATCCACTCGCAGATCAAACAGCTTTTGCAGTTGATTTAAGCAATATGCTTCTGCATCTTCCTCGTCAACATTAGGAAGCTGACTTGGATAAGGATAAGGGACGTGATACACTTCTCCTAAAATCGGCTCGTAGTAGCTGCGGTATTTTGAGCTTGAAGCCGTAATAGCTGTAGCTCCTAATGTACGACCGTGAAAAGAACCTTCAAAAGCAATTATCGCTGGTCTGCCAGTGGCCGCTTTTGCTAATTTGAGCGCACCATCAATGGCTTCTGCGCCTGAGTTTGAAAAAAACACCGTGTCTAAGTTTCCAGGCGTAATTTGCGCAAGTTTTTCTGCCAAATTCACTGCTGTTTCGTAATAGCCGTAGTTTAAGCCTAGGTGAAGCAGCTGATCTGCTTGTTTTTTTATCGCTTCTACCATCTTTTCATGCGTATGACCCACTGCATTGACAGCTACTCCTGATACAAAATCAATATATTCCTTGCCATCAGCTGTCCAAAATTTCGCACCGTGCGCTTTTTCAACAACAAGCTCTGTTACTCTTGTCATCACCGGTGATAAATGTTTTTTTCCTTTGATTTGAAGCTCTTCTGTTTTATTTTGCACTTTCATATGACTCATCCTTTCTTATGTGCTGATAAAAAATAGAAAACGCATGATCTAGCAATCTTACTATTTCATCAACTTCTGATTTCGTTATATTTAAAGGAGGACTGATAATGATATGTTCTCCTTTATGTCCATCTATAGATCCGGACCCTGGATAAAAGACGCCTCCAAGCTCCATACAAATTTCATTGAGCTTTTCGCTGGCTGCTTCACGTGGCTCGAAAAATATCTGTTGATTGGCGTCTTTCATTAGTTCTAACCCAATTAAAAGTCCGCGGCCGCGAATATCTGAAATATAAGGATGCTTGCGCTGCAGAGCTACTAAACATTCCATTAAATACGCGCCTTGAGTTTCAACGTTTTGAAGGATATTCATTTCTTCATACATATCCAAAGCAGCAAGACCTGCCGCTATTGAAACAGGATGTCCACTGTACGTATAGCCATGAAGAAATTTCCCGCTGCTATTTTCTAACAGACCTTGAATCAGACGGTCATGCACGATCATTCCTCCTAAAGGAGCGTACCCAGCTGAAACTCCTTTACCAAACGTTAGGATATCGGGTTCGATGCCGAATTGTTCCACTGCAAAATCAGTTCCCGTTCTCCCGAAGCCTGTCATCACTTCATCAACAATCAAAAGAATGTCATAGCGGCTGCAAAGCTCACGTACTTTTTTGAAATAGTCAAGCGGAGGTACAACAGCTCCTTGCTGACTTCCTACGATGGGCTCTGCGATAAAAGCTGAAATATTTTCTGGACCAAGCTCTAAAATGGTGCGTTCAATATCGGTGATACAGCTCCAGTTTTGATTTGCCACGCAGTCTTCTTGATTGCGATTATACGGACAGCGATGACAATACGGCGAATAGACGTGCGCAAAATGTAAAAGGTTGGGTGTATAAGGATATCGTCTTTTTACATCTCCTCCAGCTGATAGTGCCCCTATCGTATTTCCATGATAAGACTGCCACCTTCCGATTACGATGTGTTTTTGCATCTTTCCGGCATCTCTGTGATATTGCCTTGCTAATTTTAATGCACTTTCATTAGCTTCTGATCCTCCTGATGTAAAATAGACTTTGTTTAAATGAGGCGGCGCCATTTTACCAATTTTTCCTGCAAGTTTATGCAAAACATTCGTTTCAAAACGCAATGTATGAACAAACGCCGCTTTTTTTGCCTGCTCCGCCATCGCCTCGGCTATTTGCGCAATGCCGTGCCCTAAGTTTGCCGCCACGGCCCCGGAGCAGCCGTCTAAATACTTTTTTCCTTGTTCATCTATTAAGTAGCTTCCTTCACCGTGCGTAATCATTGGATACTTTTTTGTTAAATCTCTATGAAAAACATAATCTTTTTTTATTTCGTCCATCTTTCCACCACCATCGCCATTCCTAATCCTCCTGCAACGCAAATAGTAGCCAGGCCGTATCGTCTTTTTTGCTTGTGAAGCTCATGACACAGAGTTGTGATAATTCTTGCCCCGGAGCATCCTAAAGGATGGCCAAGCGCAATCGCTCCTCCGTTTACATTCACTTTTTCTGATGTGATGTCCCATTCTCTTAAGCAAGCAATACTTTGAGCGGCAAATGCTTCGTTTAATTCAATCAAGTCCATATCACCTAAGCTTAAACCGACTCTATTTAAAGCAATTTGCGAAGCCGAAACGGGGCCAATTCCCATTTCCTTTGGAGAGACGCCCGCTGCGGCAAACGACACAATCTTTGCCATAGGCGTTAATCCGAGGTGCTCAGCTTTTTCTTCCGACATCAGCAGCAGCATCGAAGCGCCATCGTTTCTGCCGGATGAATTGCCGGCTGTCACCGTTCCATTTCTTTGAAAAACTGCATTAAGCGCACCAAGCTTTTCTTTGCTAGTAAGACGAGGAAATTCATCTGTTGCAAAATGCCTCATACCTTTTTTTCCTTCTTTTACAGCTACCGGGATAATTTCTTCTTCAAACAAATCAAGTTCTATAGCCCGCCTAGCTTTTTCCTGACTATAAAAAGCAAACTCATCTTGTTCCGTGCGGCTAATACTATATTTTTCAGCGAGCCATTCGGCCGTCTGTCCCATCGTAAACGTTCCGTATAATGTTTCAGGCTGTGATTTTGGCTGACTTTCTGTATTAGAGTCATAGAGTGTTAAATCACCAACGTGAAAACCAAAACGAGTGCCTACCGTATAGTGCGGTGCTTGAGACATGCTTTCCACTCCTCCGGCTAATACCACTTCGGCTTGACCTGATAAAACGGACATAGCTCCATTCATTACAGCCTGCATGCCTGATCCGCACTGGCGGTGCACGGTATAAGCTGGAATACGTTCAGAGAATTGAGCTTTCAGCCCGGCTACTCTCGCTATATTAGGAGCATGAGCGCTTTGTTTCGTCTGTCCGACAATGATTTCATCAACAATCTCTGACGTATATCCCGCTGAAGACAAATTGTTTTTCATCACAAGAGAGACTAGTTCTTCTGGAAGCGTATCTGCAAGCGAACCGCCAAACTTTCCAATAGGCGTTCGAAATGCATTTACAATCACTGCCATTATGCTGTCACCTCATTGTTTTTATTAAATAATTTAGAAACGCGAAAAGAAGCCTGCGTTTTTTGTTGCACTGTCTCTAAAGAAACACCCGGAGCTGTTTCAAGAAGTTCAAGACCATGTTCTGTTACCGAAAAGACAGCTAATTCTGTAATAATCATATCGACTCGTCGCTCTGAAGTAAGCGGATAGGTTAAATTCCTAACTACCTTGGACTCTCCTTGACTATTCGTATGAAGAGTAGTCACAATAACTTTTTTTGATCCTTCTAATAAATCCATTGCTCCTCCCACGCCAAGAACACTTTTCCCAGGAACAGCCCAGTTTGCAATTCGGCCTGTTTCATCTACTTGAAGCACTCCAAGAATCGATACATTCACATGGCCTCCGCGTATCATGGCAAAAGAATCAGCGCTGTTAAAAAATGAGGCACCTTCCAAAACCGTGACGGGCAGCTTTCCCGCATTCACAAGTTCTGGATCTATATAATCTTCTTCAGGAGTAGGGCCAACGCCAAGAATCCCGTTTTCTGAATGTAAAAACACGTGAACATCGGGTGAAATATAATTAGCAACTAAAGTAGGAATGCCGATTCCTAAGTTCACTACATCTCCGTGACAAAGCTCTTTTGCAGCACGCGCAGCAATATATTGTTTGACGTTCATCTTATTGTTCTCCTTTCATTACGATATAAGTGACGTATAAATGAGGAGTTACAATTTCTTCAGGAGAAATCTGTCCAACTTCAACCACTTCTTCTACTTCAGCAATCACGATATCAGCAGCCGTTGCCATCATTGGATTAAAGTTTCTTGCTGATTTACTGTAAATAAGATTTCCGAGTCGATCTGCTTTTTTAGCTTTTATTAGAGCTACATCTGCGTGCAGCGATTCTTGCAAAACATATTTCTTTCCTTTTAATACTCGTTCTTCTTTTCCTTCCGCAAGCTGAGTCCCTACGCTCACAGGCGTATAAAATCCTCCGATGCCTGCTCCTCCTGCCCTAATAGCCTCGGACATTGTTCCTTGCGGGATGAGCTCCACTTGGAGTTCTTGTTGTTGATAAGCGTGTACAACTTCAGGGTTGGAAGTAAAATAAGAACCTATGGCTTTTTTTACTTGTTTTTTTTGAACCAATACACCTAATCCTTTTCCAGGTTCACCGAGGTTATTACTAATAATCTCTAAATCTTTAAGGTTTGATTTGGCAATCGCTTCAATCAGACTAAGCGGGCTTCCAACGAGACCAAATCCACCTACCATAATGCGTGCGCCATCTGTTATTTTTTCTATTGCTTCTTCGCGCGTGATGATTTTGTTCATTTTGTTTCCTCCTTTTCTTTTTATATTTCACAGCGCTTTACGCGAAAAAAACCAAGCAGGATACAATGACTTCCCAAAGAAACAGGGATGTCCCCACTCTTTGTAAAGTGTGTGTATCTGCTTGGTTTTAATAAGACCATGAAAAGAGGTTGTCTTCTCACTTTATTCTAACCAAACGCTATGTAATTTTTTGATTCACATTATCCCAGTAACGTTGGATTGCAGCCTGAAGCGCTACGATAATCGCCTGTTGAGATGGAGCAAAATAATAGTTTTGAATACGTTCAATAAGAGGTTCAATTCCATCTGCAAGGCAGTAACCAATAAGCAGCTTCCGGAAAAAATTTTGCGTCAGCTCCGTAATAAACGTAAACTCAGCATTTACAATTTTATGCTCTGTCAGATCCACTTCTAGTACAATTCCCGCATGCTTATACATTTCATACATGGAAGTTCCCTGTGGAGCTTTTGCATATCCTGTCACAATGACTGTATTCAGTATTTGCATGCCCCTTAATCTCCTTTTAAAAACTATTTAATTACTCCGCACTTTTACACTAATAATTCTGAAAGGTCAAATGAGATTAACTCATTTTCTTTTAGTTATGTAAGTGCTTTCATTTTTAAAAAGATATATTCTTACACAACTAATATTTCGCCTTTTCTAGACAAAATCCTTCTTTTCTTTTAAAAAAACTTTCTATTTTTTTATTTATTCGGCTTTATTGAAATTTATTCGAGTCTCCATCAAACTTTTCATCCGCTATACGGATGGACTCTGTTGGACAGCCTTCAAACGCATCTATTAAATCGTCTTCCAGCTCTTGGGGCACTTCAGCCGTGCCTTGATTATCATCAAGTATAACGAACGCAATTCCTTCATCATCGTAATCATAAATATCAGGTGCCGCAGCTCCGCATGCACCGCACGCAATACACGTTTCTTTATCGACTATCGTATATTTCCCCATAATCATTCTCCTAACTAAGTTTAAAAGTTATTACTCATTACCAGCCGCGTTCTTGCATACGATTTTCTGGTAATAATGATGAAATTTCAATTCCTTTCATTGCACTTCCTAATCCTTTTGATAAGTTTGCAATGAGTTCATAGTCTTGATAATGCGTTGTTGCTTCCACGATTGCACGCGCAAATTTTTCAGGGTTGTCTGATTTAAAGATTCCTGATCCAACGAACACACCGTCTGCTCCAAGCTGCATCATTAACGCTGCGTCCGCGGGTGTTGCTACGCCGCCTGCTGCAAAGTTTACAACCGGTAAGCGGCCTTCACGTTTAATTTGCAGTAATAGCTCATAAGGCGCACCTAATAGTTTTGCTTCTGTCATTAACTCGTCTTCATCCATGCCTACAACTTTACGTACTTGAGCGTTTACTTGGCGCATATGACGCACTGCTTCGACGATGTTTCCTGTTCCTGGTTCGCCTTTTGTACGAAGCATCGAGGCACCTTCACCAATTCGTCTTGCTGCTTCCCCTAAATCACGGCATCCGCATACAAATGGAACCGTAAATGTACTTTTGTTAAGATGATATTCCTCATCAGCTGGAGTGAGTACTTCACTTTCGTCAATGTAGTCTACACCCATTGCTTCTAGCACGCGTGCTTCAACAATATGGCCAATACGAGCTTTCGCCATAACTGGAATGGATACAGCGTTCATCACTTCTTCAACAATTGTTGGGTCTGCCATACGAGACACGCCGCCTGCTGCACGAATATCAGCTGGAACACGCTCTAACGCCATAACAGCAACAGCCCCTGCTGCCTCTGCAATTTTTGCCTGTTCTGCATTGATCACGTCCATGATAACGCCGCCTTTTTGCATTTCCGCCATTCCCCGCTTCACGCGGTCCGTTCCATTTCTCACCATATTCAATTCCTCCTTTATATGTTCAAACACTTATTATGCAACTTCCATGCCAGTGTTAAAATATAGAAGAAATTAGTAAAAAGCATTGATTTTTATGCCAAATTATTAAGCGATTTTTAAAAATCTGGCAGGTGAAAGCCAATTTTTTAAACCAAAACAGCTCCCATCCCTATTAGAGACGGAAGCTGTTTTGTTAAGGAACTAACACTAATTTTCCGGTCGTTTTTCTTCCTTGAAGCAGACGATGTACATCTGCCGCTTCATCAAGTGAAAATGTGCCGCCCAGCATTAATTTTAACTGACCGGAATTTACGTAGTTTAATAGCTCATGCAAACTTTGCTGATAAAGTGTTGGTTTTGCCATCATTTGAGGTAAGAAAAAGCCGAGAACCGATTGATTTTTTTCCATCAGGCGGGCGGGGTTGAATTTTACAGGTTTTCCGCTAGCCATTCCGTAAAAAACGAGGCGCCCAAATGGTGCAAGACATTGAAGAGATTCATAGAATATATGCCCTCCTACCATTTCTAAAATAATATCGGCTCCTTTTCCTTCCGTCACTTCTAAAATTTGTTTTTCCCAGCCTGTTTCTGTATAGTTAATCGCTTCGTCAGCTCCGAGATTTTTTGCAAGCTCAAGCTTTTCTTTGGAGCTCGCTGTAGCAATAACTTTTCCAGCTCCAAAAATTTTGGCAAGCTGAACAGCTAAGGTTCCAACACCGCCTGCTGCCGCATGAACGATGACGGTTTCTCCTTTTTCAAGGCGACCCATTGTTTTTAAAATATGATAAGCCGTGAGTCCTTGAAGAGGCAAAGCAACCGCTTGTGTTAAATCCACATTCTCCGGCAACGGAATAAGGCCTCTTGAATCTGCCAGCGTGTACTCAGCGTATCCTGTTGCTCGATTAGATCCCAGCAGCGTCACGACTTTTGTACCTACTTTTATCCCTTTTACATCCTCGCCTACTTCAACCACTTCGCCCGCAACTTCAGAACCTGGGATAAAAGGAAGCGGTGTTTCGACTACGTATGCTCCTTCACGGCGCGCAGCGTCGGCGTAATTAACGCCGATTGCCGCAACTTTAATGAGCACATCTTTCTTTTTTGGTACAGGGCGTGCAATATCGATCACTTGAAGAACATCAGGTCCTCCGTACTGCGTAAATTGAATGGCTTTCATCTTATATCCTCCTCTTATTTCCCTTGAAATAGTGGCTTTCTTTTTTCTTTAAACGCAGATATTCCTTCTTGATGATCTCTTGTTTCTACCATAAGAACTTGCGTTAGCCTTTCTTGTTCAAGGACTTGTTCTAATGTTAAATGAAAGGAATCGTTGACAATTTTTTTCATTTTTCCATACGCTTTGGTTGGTCCTTGTGATAAGCGACTTGCAAAGGATGTGACCTCATCTTTCAGCTGATTTAACGGTACTACACGGTTTAAAAAACCAGCTTTGTAAGCCGTGTCGGCATCCATAGGCTCTCCTAAAAATAATAGTTCCTTCGCTCTATGGGGACCAACGACCTTTGTAAGAAAGTAAAGGCCTCCTCCGTCTGAAATCAATCCAACTTGAGAAAAGCTTAATACGAACCGACTTTCTTCTGACGCAATGATAAAGTCAGAAGCGAGAGCTAAATTAAAAGCCGCTCCTGCTGCAAATCCATGAACTGCTGAAATAATTGGCTTCTCTAGATTTTGCATCGCTAAAATACATTCATTTAAACGGCCGATATGTTCATAAACATCAGATCCGGATGCTTGGCCCATCGTTTTTACATCGCCTCCGGCAGAAAACGAGCGCCCTGCTCCATTTAATATAACCACTTTAATAGACTCATCGCTTTGCGCCTGTTTTATTTCAGCTGTTAACTTTTCAATCATTTCCTCACTGAATGCATTTAAACGATCCGGCCGATTTAACGTTAAAGATAAAATAGTCCCCTGCTTTTCTACTACTAAATCACTCATAATTCGGATTCCCTCCTCTTTAATTTGCATTAAACGATAAGCCACCCGCCATCTACTAATAAATCACTTCCCGTCATATAAGATGCCTCTTTAGACGCTGCGAAAGCAATAACATTTGCAATTTCATCTGGTTTACCTACACGTTTTAAAGCCGTATTTTTTTCGATTGCCTTAGTGAAGCGCTCATTTTCAAGTCCAGGCTGCGTTAAAGGTGTTTCTACGAATCCAGGAGACACAGAGTTTACTCTGACTCCACAGGGAGCTAACTCAAACGCCATTGCTTTTGTAAAGTTAATTAAAGCAGCTTTAGCAGCGCTGTAGTGAGGGATTTGTGCACCTGCTTTATGTCCTGAAAGAGAAGCGATGTTAACAATAGATCGATTTCCTCCTATTTCTTCAGTTAAAAAAGGAATCAAATGTTTTGTAACAAGAAATACGCTTGTTAAATTGACGTCCTGCACGTGTTTCCACTGTTCAAGCGTTGTTTCTTTGATGGTTGAATTAACTGATCCGCCTGCGTTATTAATTAATAAATGAATTTGTCCGTACTTTTCTTTTATAAACTCAGCAAGCTCTTTGACGTCTTCTTCTTTCGTTACATCAGCTGGGAAAATATCCGTGCATTTTCGTTCACACCGTGTGTCAATAGACGATGCAGCCTGTACTAGCTTTTCTTTCGTTCGCCCGACAAGAATGACGCGAGCTCCTTCTTTCGCCATTCTCTGAGCGGTCGCTTCTCCAATGCCGCTTCCAGCTCCTGTAATAACAGCTATTTGCCCTTCAAAACGCATAATATCCCTCCTTATACAACATATCGCCCGCTGTCGATAAATTCACGGGCAATATCTCGATTGCGCGTGAACTCTCCTTCACTTTGCAAATCATTCATCCATTTCCCAAGAATTGTACGGTATTGTCGGTGTTTTTCACCCGTTAACATCCCGTTTATTAATTGTCGAGCCTGCTTTTCAATTTCAAATAGCGTTTCACTGACAACGGTTGCTGTCAGCTTGCTTTTTAACTTTTCTTTTTCTTCTCCATTTCTGATTACGGCTTTTTCCGCGCGCAGCACAGATGACTCTATGGCAAATAGTCCAACAGCAATTTCTGCGAGCTTCATCAGCGTTTCTTGTTCTTGTGCTAAATTGGCGTTAAACGTTTGGAATGCTGTTCCTAACAAAGCAAGAAATAAATGTCTTGTTGTAATAACCGCCTGCTTTTCTCTTGCTAGAAGTTCATTTGAAGATATTTCCCACTGACCGCTCATCAATTCACTAACAGCATGTTCTACTTGTTTGCTCAGCTCTATTTCTCCTTTGGCTGATTTTTTTAGAAGCTGAGTTGGAAGCAAAAGGCGGTTGATTTCATTTGTGCCTTCAAAAATACGATTGATGCGTGAGTCACGATATACTTGTTCTATTTTATATTCTTGAATAAACCCTGCGCCTCCATGAAGCTGCAGCGATTCATCGGCAATTAAATCAAGGGTTTCCGATCCGTACACTTTACAAACTGAACATTCCATTGCAAATTCAGCCAGCTGTTTAGCTACTAACTGATGATTTTCACTTTCATATAAGCCGCCAAGTGCCTCTTCTAGTAAACCAGCTGTACGGTACTGAATAGATTCAGATGCAAAAATACGAGCTGCCATTTTTGCTATCTTTTCTTTTGAAGCATTAAATTCTGCAATAGCTGTTTTAAACTGCTTGCGTTCTTTTGTATAACCTAAAGCAAGTTCAAACGCATATTTCGCTGCGCCCATACATGCAGAACCTAAGTTAAAACGCCCAAGGTTTAAGACGTTCAACGCAATCAAGTGACCTTTTCCTACTTGTCCAAGTACGTTTTCTACGGGTACTAAACAATCTTCATAAATAACCGGGCGAGTAGACGAGCCTTTGATTCCCATTTTCTTTTCTTCTGGCCCAAGAGATAGTCCTTCAAAATCTTTCTCTACAATAAAAGCGGTAAAATGTTCTCCGTCTACTTTTGCATATGTGATGAACGTATCTGAAAAGGCAGCATTGGTAATGTACTGCTTCGTTCCATTTAATACATAATGCGTTTTTTTAGGATTTAATACGGCTTTTGTTTGGGCTGCAAGAGCATCAGAACCAGCTTCTGGCTCTGTCAAACAGTAGGCGCCAATATATTCACCGCTTGCCAATTTAGGCAAGTATTTTTCTTTTTGCTTCTTGGTGCCAAAATACGTAATAGGAAGTGTTGCAATGCATGTATGATTAGAATGAGCCACTCCATATCCACTTGTCCGGCCAATGATTTCACCGACGAGTCCTTTGCTTACTTTGTCAAGACCTAGTCCTCCATATGTTTCTGGAATACTGTGAGCAAGAAGTCCAAGCTCGCCTGCTTTGTGCATCAATTCTACTACTTTATTAAAATCCTGCTGCTCAATGTCATTATGGTAAGGGTCTACTTCTTTTTCAATAAACTGCTTTGCTGTTTGAGCAATCATACGATGCTCATCCGTTAAGTCTTCGGGTGTATAGACGTGATCCGCAGATGTTTTTTTTAGTAAAAATGCTCCGCCTTTTGCTTCGGTTTTCATTTCAGACATATCGTTTCCTCCCCGTTTACTAGCTTTTTTTTCACTACCTTAGGAACTACGGAATAGACGTTTTTTCGGCTTACAAAGCCAATTTCTTCTAGAAATCCATACTGAGTGAGCATTTCTCCTACGGCTGAGCGCTTCAATATTTCAACAGGTGAATGCTCATAAGCCTCATATAAAAGCAGTGCGGCTTTTGCAGCATCCGTTAAATGAAATGGTTTTAGTTGCAGCAGACAGCTTATAAAGTACCCCGCTCCATACAAATCTTCTAAACAGAAGCGATCGGATGAACCTGAACAAACTAATAAAACAGTTTCATCTTGACTTGGTTGACAAACAGAACTGGCAACCGCTTCTCCGTTTAAAAGCGAAGCTGTATATACATGGCTGGCTTTTTCAGCGTTATGAATGGCTACGGTTCCGTTAGTCGTGGACAAAATAACTGTTTTATTTTGAACATGCTGCTTTAATGTGCTGGGATTCGGATCAAAAAAGCCTTCAATCGTTTTCCCTCTATATTCGCCTACAAGCGCAATATCATCAGGCTTGTACGTTTTTGCTTTTTTACGCGCTTCTTCTTCGTTTTTTACTGGAATAACTTCTCTTGCTCCTTGCTGTAAAGCAGCGGCAATTGTTGACGTAGCTAATAAGACGTCAAATATAACAACCGTTTTTCCTTCTAGCTTTTTGGCAAGAAGCTCTTCTTTTTTTAGTATTACGTGAACTTTTCTTTTCATATATGTCCCCGTTCTGTGTGCAGAGCATGAATAATTAGTGTTTTTACATAATCTCCAAATTGTGAAAACCGTTTATCATTTGTTTGGCCTTTTTTATAGCGGTAATAAATTTGCTGACAAATGACAGCAAGTTTGAAGTACGCAAACTTCAGGTGAAAGTCAATGTGTGAAACATCCCGTCCGCTTTTTTTAGCGTATGCTTCTACAAAATCTCGACGGGAATAAAAGCTTTTTTGCACAGTAACAGGTGGATTTCCGAGTCCTCTTTTTAAAAGTTCAGGATCGCTGTCTTCCATCCAGTAGCTCAGCGCCACTCCCAAATCGGCAAGCGGGTCTCCAACGGTTGTCATTTCCCAATCAAATAATCCTACAATTTTATTTCCATCCGGTGAAAATAACGTATTGTTAAGCTTATAATCATAGTGAATAATGGTCGAATGCTGTGTAGTGGGGATGTGTGTAGTCAACCATTTTTTTAGGGCTTCTACTTCCGGTATGTCACTTGTTTTTGATTTTTCATAACGATGAATCCAGCCGTGTACCTGACGTTCTAAAAATCCTTCGGGCTTGCTGATTTTTTCAAGAAGCGTACCTTTATAAGGAACATCATGAAGCTGAGCAAGGACATCCACCATTTGTTCTGAAATACGACGGCAAAGTTCGCTAGTTCCTTTCACGTCTTCTGGAAACGCTGTGTCGATGAGAACACCGTGCTTTCTCTCCATTAAAAAAAAGGGTTTCCCGACCACCGTCTCATCTTCACAAAACACATACGGCCTAGGAGCGAGAGGGAAAGACTTCGATAAAACAGATAAAATCTTGTATTCTCTTTGCATGTCATGCGCTTTTGGCGCAACTAGTCCAAAGGGAGGGCGTCTCAACACCGCCTCCCACTCTCCGACTGAAAGAGCGTAGGTTAAATTGGACGCACCTGATCCAAATTGCTTGATTAAAAGAGGCTCTTTAGGTAAATCAGAAATCGAAACACGGAGAAACTGATGCAGTTTTTCCGTGTTTAATTCCTCTCCTTTTCGTACGGGAATGATTTGTGACATTCTTTTACCACCTGCTTTTTTATAGTTAAACAGCTACTTTATAATTCATCAAAAACTGCTTAATGTCTGCTGGAATAGAAACGCTTTTTTGTGCATCAAAATCAAAGTACACGATGACAGCTTCTCCTTTAGCAATAAGCGACCCCGTCTTGCTGTCGGTAATTTCATGGCCAATTGTAAAGCTTTTATTGCCGACATTAGATACAAAGGTTTTAATCATTAGCACTTGATTAAAATAACCTTGCGCAACAAAATCACATTTAGTAGAGGCTAAAATATACTCCCACTTTTCTGTATGCATGGATGCTCCCATTTCTTCAAAAAAAGCAATCCGGGCCTCTTCTAAATAAATGAAATAGCTCGTATTGTTAATGTGACCGAGTGCGTCTGTTTCGCAAAAGCGCACTTTGACCTGTGTTTCATACATGATCTTCTCCTCCTTTATTTATGTGAAAAAACAGCGGGACGCTTTTCAATAAATGCTGATACTCCTTCTTTAATATCTTCTGTTTGAAAGACTTCTTCAAACAGCTCTGCTTCAAGTTCAAGACCTTCAGATAATGTACGATTTATTCCTTCGTTTACCGCTGTCTTAATTCGAGAAAGTGACGGAAGAGAGTGACGGTTAAATTTCTTAGCCAGCTCTTTTGCTTTTTCAAGCCCTTTTCCTTTAGGCGTGACATGATTGACAAAGCCTGCATGAAGCGCTTCTTCTGCAGAAACAGGACTGCCGGCAAACATCCACTCTTTAGCTTTAGAAACGCCAATTACTCGTGGAAGACGCTGAGTGCCGCCGCCTCCAGGAAACAATCCGAGCTTCACTTCCGGAAGACCGATTTGAGCATGTTCTTCGGCAATACGTATATCAGCGGTTAGTGAAAGTTCGCATCCTCCTCCAAACGTTAAACCGTTTAACACGACAATTGTTGGTTTTTCAATGTTTTCAAGTTTTTGCAAAACACGATGGGTTTTCATAAATTCTTCTTTAATGCCGCTTTGCCCCATTAACTGAGGAAACTCTTTAATATCAGCTCCAGCCATAAACGCCCGATCGCCCGCTCCTGTTAAAATGATTGTAATGACATCAGGGTCTTTACTAAGCTCTTCATACGTTTCTTCAAGCTGCTGCACAACAGTCTGGCTCATTACATTTAAAGGCGGGTTATCAATCGTTACAATTGCCGTTTTTCCCTCTTTTTCAACACGTACAAATTTTTTCATCATTACTTCACTCCTTGTGTGTGGTATGTGTAAAAACCTTTTCCTGTTTTACGTCCAAGCTCGCCTTTTTGAACTTTTTCTTCAATACACGCAGCTGGCTTGTCCTCTGGATCCCTCGTTTCGCTATAGCGCTGCTGCATCACAAAATATCCGACGTCAATTCCCGAGAGATCCATCAATTCAAAAGGACCGATCGGGTGATTGAGTGCTTTTTTGCAAATCGTATCAATATCTTCAAAATCTGCGTATCCATTTTCATAAAGAAAAACGGCTTCTTTTTGCAACGCTCCTAAAATTCGATTAGCAATAAAACCTGAGATTTCTTTTTTCAAAAGGACTGCTGTGCGATTAATTTGCTTGCAAACGTCCATTGTCGTTTGAGCTGTTTTTTCACTTGTCTTTTCACTCATCACAACTTCTACGCAGTCCATTACAAGGGGAGGGAAAAAGAAATGCATGTTAACGATTTGCTCTGGACGGTTTGTTGCACTTGCAATAAGCGAGTTAACAATTGTTGAACTATTCGATGCTAAAATGGCGTGACTTGGTGCGTACTCATCTATTTCTTTAAAGACACTTTGTTTTACATCTAACTTTTCTACCACAGCTTCAATTACAAAATCAGCATTCGAAACCGCTTCCTTTAATGTGTTTGTAAAAGACAATCTTCGAAATGCGGCTTCTTTAGCCTCAGAAGAGATTTTTCCTTTATGAACCCACTTGCCTATAATTGCTTCCAGCTTGTTTTTCGCATCAATGAGTGATTGTTCATTCATATCTTGAATAATTGTTTCATATCCTCCGAGTGCACAAAGCATACCGATTTGATGTCCCATTTGTCCTGCTCCAATAACAGCAATACGCTGTATATCTTTACTATTCATGTTATAACCTCCTTTTAATATAAAAGGAGAGAAAGAGCTTGTACTTTCCCGCCTTTTACGAGCACTGTCTAGCCCAGCAGCTCCTATGACTCAATACCTTTCATCAGCATCTTATAAAAAATAGCCGCAACTTCTCGATCTGTCTTTTCACCATCCGGCTGAAACCAAAAATAGCTCCAATTTGTCATTCCTAATATGCCTAGCGTGACGATATCTGAAGGCAAATCTGAACGGAACTGCCCTGCTTCCATGCCTTTTTCAATAATTTCCTGTACGTTTTCTTTAAAACGATCGCGCTTTGGAATGATTTGTTCTAAGTGTTCTTCACTCAAATGACGCATCTCTCGAAAAAACACTTTAGCTCGAAGACCTTCTTTCTCAATATCATGAACAAGTTTAAAGATAATACTGTGCAGCTTTTCTGGATAAGATGTTGTCTTATCTGCAAGAATCGCCTCTTGGTTTTCTATTAATCTTTCAATATATTGAAGGTGAATGTCCATTAAAAGCTCTTGTTTGCTTTTAAAATAATAATAAAACGTTCCTTTTGTGACGTTTAATTCATTTACAATATCTTGAATCGACGTTTCTTTGAAACCTTTTTGAGCAAAAAGCTGAATGCTTCGTTCCATCATCAAATCTTTCATCGTCAAACCCTCTCTGTCTTTTCTCATTTTCACAAATTATACCATGGCTTAGAGGGAGCTTTTGAAAAAGTTTGTTTATGTTCAGCTTATTTACATCGTTTCTTTCACCACTTCTTCTCGCAGTGCCCGTCGCAAAATTTTTCCTACATTGGTCTTAGGGAGCTCAGCGCGAAACTCAAAGATTCGCGGAATTTTGTAAGCGGCAAGGTGCTGTCGACAATAAGAAGTAAGCTCTTCTTCGGAAAGAGATTTCCCTTCTTTCACTACCAAAATCGCTTTAATTGTTTCCCCTCTGTAAGGGTGCGGCACACCAATTACAACGGCTTCTTTAATGTAGCTGTGTTCATATAAAACTTCTTCAATATCTCGAGGGTACACATTAAAACCACTCGCAATAATCATATCTTTTTTGCGATCAACAATGGATAAATACCCGTCTTCATCTATCTGTCCAATATCTCCTGTGTACAGCCAGCCGTTTCTAAGCGCGTGAGCCGTCTCTTCAGGTTGATTCCAATAGCCCTTCATAACTTGAGGGCCTTTAATTACTATTTCTCCAAGCTCTCCTCTTGGCAGTTCTTTTGTTCCTGTAGCCACATCAACAATTTTATAAGCAGTTTGTGGAACGCCAAGCCCGACTTTACCTGGCTTTCTCTCACAAAACGGCAGGTTGCAGTGGGTCACAGGAGAGGCTTCTGATAACCCGTACCCTTCTAACACTTTAGCACCCGTTTTTCGTTCGAATTCTTTCATCAGCTCAACAGGCATCGGCGCACTGCCGCTGTTGCAGATACGAATACTTTCGATGTTGTATTCTTCTGCATGAGGATGATTGGTAATAGCAACATACATAGTTGGCACGCCAGGAAAAATACTAGGCTGCTCTTTTTTTATTGTATTTAGTACTTCTTCCAAATCAAAACGCGGCAATAGCAATATTTCATTTCCGCAAAGAATTGATAAATGCATACAGGAAGTCATGCCAAATACGTGAAACAATGGAATAACGGTTAAGCATTTTTCTTTTCCTAATTCAATATCATGCTTAAATATTTCGTATGATTGAACTGCGTTCGTGTAAATGTTTGTATGTGTAAGCATCGCACCTTTAGACGGTCCGGTCGTTCCTCCCGTATACTGAAGAACAGCAATATCGTGTGATGGATGGATAACCGGCTGATTAAATTCATGTTTTATGGTTAAAAAATCTAGGAAGGAAAGGTCTGGTGATGCAGGAACAAAAGGTTTTTGTAAGCTTACAGTTATCGCTTCTTCTATATCAACGCGGTTTCTTATCTCTTGAAGTCTCGTATAAAAATCATCGAGCAGAATTATTTTTTTTGCCCTGGAATCGTTTAAAATATGCTCTAGCTCTTGTTCGACAAGCATAGGGTTGACCTGAGTAACAATGCCGCCCGCTGCTACAATGCCGAAATAGCTTATTATATATTGCGGACAGTTTGGCAGCATAATTGCTACACGATCTCCTTTTTTAATCCCTTTTTTCTGTAGTGCTCCTGCAAATATGCGAACTGAATGATACAGCTCCTGGTACGTTAACGTATGCTGATACATGCGCGTTGCCGTATGAGCAGGATAACGTTCGGCTGTTTCTTTCAGCATATCAAATAGTGAAATATCTTCGATGTGAATGTCATGAGTGTAGGCTTCTGGATAAGGTGTAAACCATTTTTTAACGTCTTCCATCAAGGTACTCCTTTCTTATTCACATAGCATGAACTCCACCGTCTACTGTCAGAATATCTCCCGTAATATAATTGGACGCCGCAGAAGCAAGAAAAATAGCTGCTCCTTTTAAATCAGCTTCGGAGCCAAAGCGTTTTAAAGGGGTTTGACTTAGAAAATAATCTTTGCCTTGTTCCATAATCGCACCTGACATTTTAGTAGGGAAAAATCCCGGCGCAATCGCATTAACTTGAATATTATGCTGTCCCCATTTGACAGCTAAATCTTTCGTAAACGTAATGACCGCTCCTTTACTCGTATTGTACCCGATTGTATCCATGTACTGAGGATCCGTTCCTCCAAGACCGGCAATCGAAGCAATGTTAATAATCTTGCCAGCCTTTTGTTTAATCATTTCTTTTCCAGCTTCTTGGGACATTAAAAACGTTCCTGTAACATTAATATTCATTACTTTTTGCCATGCTTCAAGAGGCATTTCTTCAACTGGAGCACCCCACGTAGCTCCGCTGTTATTAATTAAAATATCAATACGTCCGAATGTTTCAATTGTCTGATGCACGACATTTTTAATATCTTCAGGCTGACTGATGTCGCAAGTTAAGGCGAGCGTTTTTACATCGAGGCGGGCCAATCGGTCGGCTACTTGCTGACATGCTTCTTTCTTTCTCGAACATAGAACAATGTTTGCCCCTGCTTCTGCAAGCCCTTCTGCCATTTGTTCTCCTAATCCTCTGCCTCCGCCGGTAATAATAGCTGTTTTGCCAGTTAAATCAAACAAATCCTTTATGTGCATAGGTTGCCTCCTTTTCTTGATAGGGTTTTAGCTCAAGCCTTGCAAGCTGTGCTTTGTGCACTTCATCTGGACCATCAGCGAGGCGCAGAGTGCGGGCATTTGCCCAAAGTGCCGCAAGCGGCGTGTCTTCTGAAACACCTGCTGCTCCAAATGCTTGAATAGCGCGATCAATGACTTTTAAAGCCATAGCAGGAGCCATTACTTTAATCATAGCAATTTCTTTCCGCGCTTTTTTATTTCCGACTGTGTCCATCATATAAGCAGCTTTTAATGTTAATAAGCGAGCTTGCTCAATTTCAATACGCGATTCTGCCACCCATTCTTGAATAACCCCTTGCTGAGAAAGCAACTTATTAAACGTAGAACGACTTTGAATACGCTTACATAATTCTTCAAGCGCTCTTTCAGCTGCTCCTATTAAACGCATGCAGTGATGAATACGTCCAGGCCCTAATCTGCCTTGAGCAATAGCAAACCCTTTTCCTTCGCCTAAAAGCATATTAGACGCTGGCACACGCACATTGTCATAATGAATTTCAGCATGTCCATGAGGAGCGTGGTCGTATCCAAAGACTGGAAGCATGCGTTCGATTTTAACTCCTGGAGTGTTTAATGGAACTAGAATCATAGACTGCTGTTCATATTTAGATGCGGTAAAATCGCTTTTTCCCATGACAATAGCAACTTTGCAGCGAGGATCTCCCGCACCTGAAGACCACCATTTTCTTCCGTTGATTACATACTCATCGCCTTCTCTTACAATACTGCACTGAATGTTTGTGGCATCAGAAGAACCTACATCTGGTTCTGTCATAGAAAAGCAGGAGCGAATGTCTCCATTTAACAGCGGCTTTAGCCATTTTTCTTTCTGTTCGGGCGTTCCGTATCGAACCAGTACTTCCATATTGCCGGTGTCAGGAGCTCCGCAGTTAAAAGCTTCTGGTCCAATAATAGAACGGCCCATAATTTCGCAAAGGGGGGCATATTCGACATTTGTTAGACCTGCTCCGTATTCGCTTTCTGGCAAAAATAAGTTCCATAATCCAGCTTGCTTTGCTTTTTCTTTTAACTCTTCCATGATCGGAGGAACAGCTGACCACCTAGACGGCTGTTCATTCAGCTGTTGTTCGTATAGCCGTTCATTTGGGTAAATATGCTCTTCCATAAAAGAGGTCAATTCTTTTTGCAGCTTCACTACTTTGTCAGAGTAAGAAAAATACACGGTAGTCCCTCGCTTTCATTTACTTACTAACCGGTTGGTATGTTACATATTCATCATAAATGAAGGGAAATAATTCAGCAAGATATTTTTAGAAAAATTCTAAATATTATATTATTTAAAATAAAAAAAGAGAGGTTTTATCCTCTCCTTCTCGTGTTTACGCGGATGTCATTTCCTCAAATACGGCTGATACCTTTTCAAACTCCTCGTCATCTTCAATTGAAGACCATTCACCATCATCTTCAATTTTCAAAAAGAAAACATCAATTTCTTCTTCTGTTTCAATTAAAACTTCTTCCACAAACGCAACGGCAATATAATCATGCCCTTCAATCGTCATTTTTCCAAGCACTTCAATATCTTGCTCTTGATCATTTTCATCTAAAATTGTAAAAATCTCTCCCGTTTCAATGCGTTCCATCTTATTCCCTCCTTATTTTAACCTCATTATTCGTTCACTAACATGTATTCCCCTTTAGAAAAGGTTTCATGCTTATAAAAGTAGAATCTACTTTTTAAAAGGCAAAAGAATGTCTACGGTAGTTCCTTTTCCAAGTTCACTTACAAAGTTAATTTCTCCTCTATGTTCTCGAATGATCTTATAGCACACCATCAGTCCAAGCCCCGTTCCTTTCTCTTTGGTACTATAAAAAGGTTTTCCTAAATGCTGCATTCTTTCCTGCGTGATGCCTGGCCCCTCGTCGCTAAACCGGACAACAAGGTTCTCCTGATTAAACCTTTTTAGTTGAATCGTTACGGTTCCTCCACTTGGCATAGATTCGACTGCATTTTTAAATATATTACTAAACACCTGTTTCAACTGATTTTCTTCGCATAATACGAGAGGAAGATGAAGATCAATTTCTTTTTTTACGTGAATTTTCTCTGTAATCCCCTGCACCTCAGCTAGCTTTAAAGTATTCTCTAAAATATCTTGGACATGTTTGTCCCTGTAGGTTTTCGCTTGAGGCTTTGCAAGACTCAAGAACTCATCGGTAATCAATTCAATTCTGTCTAACTCATGATTTATCATTTCTACATAGTAAGGCTGACCGCTCGTTTCTTTTAATAACTGCATAAATCCTTTTACCGCCGTCAGAGGGTTTCGAATTTCGTGAGCAATACCAGCCGCTAACTGTCCGACTAAGGAAAGCTGAGCGGATTCACGCAGCAATTTTTCAGTTTTTTTACGTTCTGTAATATCACGAAACAAAACTTGAATGGCCTGCTTTCCCATATAGGGAATAGGAAAGGCAATGGTTTCGGCATCAATCGTATGACCGTCTTTATGAATAAACTTTTCTTCCTGTAGGTCTACAGATTTATTTTCTGTTTTCATTCGATAAATTCGCTGTTTTACAACATCATAGTAATCAGGGTGAACAAACTGATAAACACAAGCTCCTAATACGTCTTGAGGACTTTTGTATCCTAGCGCTTTAGCTCCTGCAGGGTTGATGTAATCAATTTTACCTTCACTATGAACGATAATCGCTTCCGGCGATAACTCAATCAAGCTTCGGTAGCGTTCTTCACTTTCTTTTAAAGCCGTTTCGGCCTGCTTGCGTGATGTTATATCTCGATAGACAAAAGCAATGCATAGCGGCCAATCATTCATATTTTTAACGCGGAATAGTGTGACGCTTACATTAATTAAATGACCGTCTTTATGCTGTCTGACCGTCTCAAATTCCGTTTTCGATTCACCTGATTGAATGGTCTTATGAAGTTCCCACACTGGCTCCTTTAAAAACGAAGGTATAATCGGAAGAGGCTTTTGATAAATTTCTTCAAACGTCCAGCCAAATGTATTCTCAAACGCAGGGTTCACTTGAAGCGTTTTACCTTCTAAGTCAACGACAGCAACAGCATCTGCGTTATGATAAATAAAAGGCTGAATCTGTTCTTTTTTCTCCTGATAACTAGTTATATTCACGCAATGTCCCATGATTTCAGGCTTTTCTGTGTAAGATAAAGGGGTTAAGTTTACTACATAGCGTTTATCATTTATTTGAAGCTCGTACATAAGCTTTTTCTTTTTATTTAGTGCTTCGAAAAAATGCTCATACGAGACCCATTCTTCCAGAGGGATTTTTTGCTCATGAACGCTTTCACCTTGATACATACTGTAAACAAGATAGTCATCTTTTTGTTTGTAAGCAAATATGATTCCTAGCGCCTCATCTGAATGATTTTCTGCATGTAATCGGACTATTTTTTTATTTTCGTTCATATTTACCTACCCCTCACTAGCATCTTTCCTACTCGTTCTCATTCTCTTAATTTTACATGAGGATTTTAGAATTTACTAGATAAAGAAGCGGATATTTTCCATTCATTCACATAAAAAAACGCCTGTAAAGGCGCTTTTTTATGTGAATATGAATTACTTTGAATGATGCATTTTATGACAGTGTCGCTTCGGCACAAAACCATTTTTCTCCATATGCTGATAGCGATTTTCCATATGTGAAGAAATATTTTGACTCTTCGTTTTGCTTAACACGCCATACTCCACATATTTTGAAAGTATTTCTTTCTTTTTTGCTAGTATTTCTTTGTACAGCACGGACAATTCCTGCTTTTGCTGAGATGTCAGCTGCACGTCTTTTGTTTCTGGCTGAGGATGGTTTTCCGCTAATACAGGCGTCGCGCTCATAAGTAAAAAAGCTGCTGCTGCACTTATCATAATCTTTCGCAAACAATCTACTTCCTTTCATCATATAGTAGTTATAGTTTGCGAACCTCTATTTGTTTTCATTCATTCTGTTTACTTAAGACTCGATAGTTCCTCTTAAATCATAGTCGCTAAGATCAATTTCCATTTCCATTTCAAGTGCTAATTTAGCAAGCTCTGAACCAAGATAAGGACCCGACGTTAAGCCTGAAGCTCCAAGACCATTGGCTACTAGTATTCCTTCGTAAGCCGGAAGAGCTCCAATGACTGGCAAGAAGCCTGGAGTAAATGGTCGAAACCCTACCCTTGTTTCTAAGACTGTGCTTTCTGTTAAGCCGGGTGCAATTGATAAGGCCTTTGAAAAAATCTCATGAAGCCCCCCAGCAGTTACTCGCAAGTCATAACCCGTGTCGTTTTCATGTGTTGCTCCAATGACAATTTGACCTTGTTCAAACGAAAGAATATATTGGTCGCTTGGAGGCATCACAACGGGCCAGTTTTTTGTATCTAAATCTGGAAGGTGCAAGTGGACAATTTGCGCTTTTTGAAAGCTTGCTAAAAATTTCACTCCAAGAGGCTCTAGTAATTGATTTGCCCACGCTCCTGCTGTCACGATTGTTGTAGTTGCTAGAAGGGTTTGCCCATTTACGGCAACGCCCGTTACTTGATTATTTTCATAAAGAAGTTCTGCGTTTCCTTCTATTATTTTTGCACCGTTTTTCTTCGCTGCATTCACAAGTGCGTTTCGAAGAGCTCTTCCGTTAACGCGAGCGGCTCCACTAATATGAACTGAACTGTATTCTTCCGAAAGAACCGGAAACAAAGCCTGTGTTTCTTTGGCGGATAAACGTGTAATCTCGCCTATTTCGGGAGCTTCTTCCCGACGTTTATATGCTCGTTCTTCCATTTTTTTAAGCTTTTGTTCATCAGTATGTAAGCTAATTGCTCCCACTTGCTTATATCCCGTATCCGTTTCTCCATCTTCTTCTAATTGCTGAATTAATGTTTGATAGTACTTGGCGCCGCCTTTTGCTAAGCGGTACCATGCTTTATTACGACGCTGCGAAAGCCATGGACAAACAATTCCTGCTGCTGCATCAGTAGCTTGACCAGCATCCTTGCGATCTACCAATGTCACATCTGCTCCTGCTTTTGCTAAATGATATGCTGTAGAAGCTCCAAGTATCCCAGCTCCAACTACGATGTATGTTTTCATACCAAAACACCCTTTTCTTTCTTCTAATATTCTCATGCTATATGTACGCAACTTTAGCATAGCAAAAAAAGAAGTCACATACTAGGCGAAGCTATCTTGAGCTTATTTTTGAGTCTTGCTGACTTTGACATATAGTTCCTTTCATTGTAAACAAAAGCGCAATAAGTTCTTTTACGGGAATTATGGTGAGATGAAGCAAACCACAAATAGTGATCACCCATATTTAACACTGCGCTTACCGCTTTTTTATTATAGTTTCTGAATAAAAAAATGAAAGAATAAAACCACTATAATATGTAAATAAAAAGAAATAACCATTATTTTAAGGAGAGCGTATGCAATCTTCATTTGTATTATTTTTTATCATTCTTGGTTTACTATTTGGCAAGTGGCGAAGGTATCAAGAATACTATCCTACTTTGCTGTTTTGGGTCACGGGGAATTTGCTTTATGAAGTACTGCTGTTTCATCACCGCGTATGGGTATTTCACCCTGTTGGTATTGATCACCTTTTTCTACCCGATCACCTAATGGTTTCCCTTGGAATAACCTTAATCATTTATCCGTTTGTTATACCGGTTTTTTTAGGAAGGCTGCCGCTGCATGTAAGCGGCCGGCTGTGGTGGATTCTTTTGTGGGCGCTTTTATTTACTGTGATTGAGTTCATTGCTTATGTTAATCACAGTATTACTCATCATTATGGATGGTCTCTGCTGTGTTCTTTTCTCTTCAATATTGTCACGTTCTCACTTTTAGTCATCCATCAGAAGACAGCACTGGCCGCTTGGGTTCTATCTGGCAGCTTCATAGCTTTCTTATTTATTCTTTTTGATATTCCTATGCCTTAACTTTTCATTGACTAGACGGAGGAAAAGGAAATATAATAGAAATTACATTTAAATATAATTTTCCTCTCTGAGAATAGAGGTGCATGAAATCAAGAGTCACTTATTGGAGACTAATGGAGTCTGTGAAGATAAGTAAAAGGGATTTCGTGCCGAAGTATATAAACATCCATTGTGTTCATATACTGGTTCAGTATTGAATAAATGCTGAGCTGTCACAAACCATTTGGTTTGTGGAGAGCTATTGAAGAGATGTTGATGCCTAGAATGTAATAATATTTTATTATTATGAAACCAAGACGCGTGAACATCACTTCACGGGTCTTTTTTGTGTTTTTCTACTGACCATCAAAGTTCAAAGTTATAGTTGAATGATTTAAATGGAGGGATACGGATTATGTACTTACATGGAACGAGTAAAATTAACAGCAGCAATCATTTAGAAATTGGGCAGTGCGATACGGTCGAACTGAAAAAACAATACGGCACTCCCCTATACATCTACGATCAAGAATTAATTGAGACGAAATGCAAGGCCTTCCATTCAGCCTTTCGAAGAAGCGGATTTTCATATCAAATCGCCTATGCAGGGAAAGCCTTTCTTTGTATGGAAATGGCTAGCCTTTTAACGAAGCTTGATATGTCACTAGATGTGGTCTCAGGAGGCGAATTATTTACAGCGCTTGAAGCTGGATATCCAGCTGAACGCATTCATTTTCACGGAAATAATAAAACAATTGAAGAAATAGAAATGGCTCTTGATGCGAATATTGGCTGTTTTGTTGTTGATAACTTTACCGAACTTGAAGTTTTGCATGCCTTAGCAGCTGAGCGCAAACAGAAAGCATCTATTCTTCTGCGTGTTACTCCAGGGATTGAAGCCCATACACATGAGTATATTATGACCGGACAGGAAGACTCAAAATTTGGATTTGGTCTTTCCAATGACCAAGCCATGAAAGCGGTAAGTTTTGCGTTAGAAAAGCCTTACTACGATCTTTTAGGCATTCATTGTCATATTGGTTCGCAAATTTTTGAAGTAGATGGTTTTTCTCGCGCCATTGATATTTTAACTGATTTCTTATTCAGCATTCGTGATAAAATGGAATTTGAAGTAAAAGTTTTAAACGTAGGTGGTGGTTTTGGTATTCGTTATACCGAAAGCGACTCTCCTCTTCCAGTTGAGTATTATGTAGATGCACTGACAGAAAAGCTAAGCCGCACGTTAACTGAACAGAATTATACCCTTCCAGAAGTCTGGATTGAGCCTGGAAGAAGCATCGTAGGAGAAGCAGGTACAACGCTTTATACAATTGGATCAACGAAGGAGATTCCAGGTGTACGCAAATACGTAGGAATTGACGGCGGTATGACTGATAATATCCGTCCTGCTCTTTACGATGCAAAACATGAAGCTGTCTTGGCTAATAGAGTGACGGATAAAAAAGATGAAACAGTATCAATTGCGGGTAAATGCTGTGAATCAGGAGATATGCTTATTTGGGATATTGACTTGCCGCGCGTTAATCAAGGAGATTTATTAGCAGTGTCCTCTACAGGTGCCTACAACTATTCAATGGCTAGCAATTACAACCGTATTCCGCGCCCTGCTGTTGTATTTGTGAAAAATGGAGAAGCTCGTCTTGCTGTAGAGCGAGAAACATACGAAGATTTGGTGCGTAAAGATGTAAAGCCAGTCGTTACTACGTATGCAATGAGCAAATAATAGCTGTTCTTGCGTAGTAAAGAAGCTATTGTTGTTTGGAGGAAATCTAACTATGGTTTTAAGTGTATTTAAAACGTACAGATCATCGCTTATTCTGCTTCTCGCTATTTTAATTGGCGGGATAGCAGGATATGCTATTGGACCCGATGTGGCAGTCGTGAAGCCCTTTGGTGATTTGTTTCTTAATTTGATGTTCATGATTATCGTTCCCCTTGTCTTTTTTAGTGTGGCTTCGGCGATTGCAAACATGAACGAAATGAAACGTCTTGGTAAAATTATGCTAGGAATTGCCGTTGTGTTTGTCGCCACTGCTGCTGTTTCAGCCGTTTTAGGCTTTTTAGGCGCATCACTTTACAATCCGCTACATAATGTAGATACTTCTGCCATTAAAGAATTGATGGGTGACAGTGAAAATACAGCTGAAAAAATGACGCTTTTAAATCAGCTTGTTAGCACATTTACTGTACCTGATTTTGTTCAGTTATTTTCGAAAGAGCATATTTTACAATTAATTGTCTTTGCCGTTATCTTCGGTATTGCTACCACAATGGCCGGTGAAAAAGGACAGCCTATGGCGAAATTTCTGACTTCGGGTCAAGAAGTATCGATGAAGGTTGTTAAAATTGTGATGTACTATGCCCCCATTGGTTTAGGATGCTATTTTGCTACTGTAGTAGGAGAACTTGGACCAAAGATCTTACAAGGGTACGCTAGAGCATTTATTCTTTATTTATTAATTGCAATCGTTTACTATTTCGGTTTCTTTACGCTATATGCATGGATTGCTGGCGGTAAAGCAGGAATTAAGCTGTTTTGGAAAAATGCAGCTGCTCCTTCTATCACCGCTATTGCTACCTGTTCTTCTGCTGCATCTATTCCGGTCAATTTAGATGCAACAAAGAAAATGGGTGTGCCGCTGGATATCGCTGAAACGGTGATTCCATTAGGAGCAAACACGCATAAAGATGGTTCTGTGATCGGTGGTATTCTAAAGATTGTTTTCTTATTCAGTTTGTTTGGCAAAGATATGACGTCTGCTACGAGTATTTTGAGCATTTTAGGCGTAGCCTTTTTAGTTGGAGCCGTAATGGGAGCAATCCCTGGAGGCGGTATGATTGGCGAAATGTTAATCATTACAATTTATGGATTTTCGCCAGAAGTTCTGCCCATTATTGCGGTCATTTCCACAATTATTGACGCCCCTGCTACGCTTTTAAACAGTACGGGAAATACAGTAACAGCGATGCTTGTTACAAGGTTTACAGAAGGAAAAGACTGGATTAACAAAATTATCACCACCGATAAAGTCGCTTAGTAAAAAAGCAAAGGGAACAGTTTAGTGACTCTCCCTTTGCTTTTTTCGTGTGCAGTAATATCGATAGCGGTGTATAAAGTCTGTAAATACGCACATTCTATAGGTATGTTTCATAACCGGACTGGAGGTGTCGTCTAATGAGTAACGCTGCAGGAGGTTCAAAGAAGAATCAACCGAATGATGCGAATCACGTAAGCGCAGAAACAAAAGCTCATCAAAAACGTCTCACTGAGCAAAACAAACAAGAGCATCAAGCTGAAGAACGAAAATAAAATGACGTTAAAGAGCGCAGCGCCTGCGTTCTTTAACGTCATTTTATTTTTAGAGAGAACTTCATAACCCCGCTCGTTATGGGGCTATCGTACAACCTCCTTTTGAACTTTTACATATTCTATTAATAGGTTTGTAAAAGGAGGAATGATATGATGTTTTCTTGGCTAGAGATTACAGCCGCAGCCTTTGGACTTTCAGTTATTTTGATAAGTTTTGCATTTTTGCCCGAACGTACATGCAAAAATCTTTATATTCCTCATCAGCTAGTAGCAAAATCTATGTTTCTCTACAAAAAAATTATTCGTTTTATAAATCAATTTCGAGAGAAACTTTAGTTCATTTCCTTTCCCTGTTTTTATTCATTGGATATATCCTCCCCCTTTTTAATCAGCGCATTTACAGTAAATAATTTAATGGTTAAAATAAAGAGTAAAGAAAAAGGATAAGCAGTTTGCAGAAATGGAGTTTCACATGGAAATCAGAGACTTAGAATACTTTATAGAGGTAGCAAATCATAAAAATTTTACAAAGGCAGCGCTGCAAGTTCATTTGTCACAAACGGCTTTAAGTAAAGCCGTCAAAAAAGTAGAAAATGAACTAGGATTTGAGCTTCTTGATCGTTCAACAAGAGAATTAAAGCTAACCGATGCAGGAGAGGTTGTGTATCATCAGGCAACTAAAGCTCTGTCGGTGTTAAAAGACATGCCTCACTTGTTGGGAGATTTAATGAATTTGCAAACAGGGCAAATCAAGATGGGAGTCCCTCCGCTCATCGGGACCTTGTTTTTCCCGAAGATTGCAAAAGCATTTAATGAACAATACCCTAAAGTATCTCTAGAGCTTATTGAATTTGGAGCAAAAAAAATTGAAGCACTTGTGGAAGAGGCTGGTGTAGATATGGGGATTGTTATGCTTCCTCTTACAAGCGGTCATGATGAACATTTTCACGTATACCCGTTCGTTAAGGAGAGATTTCTTTTATACGCGCATAAAAACCATTCTTTAGCGAAACGTTCTTCCGTCTGGATGAAAGAATTGGAGCATGAAAAATTCATTATGTTTAGTGAAGAATTTACGCTGCACGACCGGTTAATTCAAGATGCTTTAAAATCAGGCTTTGTGCCTTCTATAGCGTATAAAAGTTCTCAATGGGATTTAATTATTGAATTAACAGCGGCAGAACTAGGTATTGCTATTTTACCCGAATCGCTTTATGCCAAAGTGAAAGATCCCAATATTACTACCGTACCTATTGCAGATCCTGAAATGATGTGGGAACTTGGAATTATTCTGTTAAAAGAACGCTACAGTTCATTCGCTGTACGAGAATTGATTAATTTTTTAACCGAAAAACAAATGACAGATAAATTGGGGCCCATTTAAAAAGAGTCTGGAACAAAAGTATGTTAGTTCAAGGACAATCCGAACGAGTTTGGTTGAGAATCCAACTCGTTCGGATTTTTTCGTGGGGACGCTGAACGTAGGTTTCATGTATGTATTTGCTTCTAGCTGTTGATTGGATGGGTTTAGTTATGTCTCCGTCTTTTTTGATGTGTAATACAAATTTTATCATTCAACAATCCCTACAATGAATCCATCATAGCCTTTGCTTCCAACGGTTTGTATAGCCGTGGCGCTGATTCGTTTTTCTTGAGCCAGAGCATTCATAAATTGGCGAATTCCCTTTACATTTTCATCTTCACTTTCTGAGTTCACCACATGCCCTTGACGAACAACATTATCACAAATAATCGTACTTCCTCTTTTCGATAATTCTAGAGCCCACTTTAAGTAATTTGGGTTATTCGGCTTGTCAGCATCAATAAAGATAAGATCAAATGGCTCTGTTCCCTTATCCTTTAATACAGCTAATGTATCAAACCCGGGGCCGACAAGGACTTCTACTAAGTGGCTTACTCCCGCTCTTTTTAAATTAGCTCTTGCTACTTCTGCATGCTGAGCGCTCAATTCGAGCGTAATCAGCTGTCCGTCTTTCGGAAGAGCTCTGGCTAGCCAAATCGTGCTGTATCCTCCAAGAGTACCAATTTCCAAAATGCGTTTAGCTCCTTTTAATGAAGCTAACAAATGCAGAAACTTCCCTTGACTAGGCGATACGTTGATGGCAGGTAATCCAGCCTCTTGATTTGCCTTCAATACCTCATCAAGAATAGGGTCAGGTTGTATAAGCTTATCATTCATATAAAGATCCACTTCATTCCAAATTTCATATATAGACATTTCCATACTCCTCCACATAAGTGATAAAAGCTTTATTATTTCTATGAATGTGTTCTAGCTCTCTAATAAACTATCCTGCTCGCTCTTAAAAAGAATTGTTATATGTCCATAAAAAAAGACCTTCAGAGAGGTCTTTTTTATCTTTAAATAATCGTAACTTTACTAAGATCTATCTTGGCACTTTTTAAAAAGTTATATGTCAATTTATCCATTTTTGCACCTTCAAAATCGGATTTTTTTAAATCTGATCCTCGAAACTGTACATTTAGCAAAGTGGCGTTGCGAAATGAGGCTTTTTTTAATGATGTTCCTTCAAAGATTGTTCCCTTAAATGTTTCCTCGTCAAATACAATGTCTGTTAAATTACATTGCTTAAAGTACGTGTTGTCATAGATACAGCCTTCAAAACTGGCCTGTTTAAAATTTGCCCATTTAAATTGTACGCCTGTCAAATTAACGTGATGAAATATTGCTTTTGTTAAATTGCTGCTTTTAAACATGCTGTCTGTAAGATCTGCATAGCTAAAATCAGACTCATTCAAATTACTGGCATTAAATTTTCCTTTATACACCGATACAGAACGAAAATCAGATTTTGTAAGCTCGGTCTTTGAAAAATCCATAGGGACGGTTTGCTTTAATTCCTTGGTTTCTACATTCATTGATTGAATCAGTTCTGTGATATCACCGATAGAATTGATTGTCATATAATAAGCCTGTTCTTCACTATGCCCGTCTTTTTTGTAATCTGTAAATTTTTCCTGCAAGTTCTGTGATAGTTCTTCTTCTAGATCTTGAACATTTTCTACATCCTGATAAGGAGACAAAATGTTATGCACATGATTTTTTATTTTTTCGTTCATTTATAACATCATCCTTTCTTACAACAATAAATCAATAATTTTTTTCGCTTGCTCCCAATTTTCTTTGTTTTGTTTATATACGCTTTTTCCTTGTTCTGTAATTTTATAATACTTTCTGCGGCCGCCTTGTACAGCATCTCCCCAGTAAGAAAGAATATGGCCGTCTTTTTCCAGGCGCTTCAAACTTGAATACATTGTGGCTTCTTTTAATTCATACTGCTCTTTAGAGTAGGTATAAATAAGCTTACTGATTTCATAACCATACTTATCGCCGCTGAGAAGTAATTTCAAAATCATTGTATCTGTATGTCCCCGAAGTAAATCTGAAGACATTTTTGCATATACCAAAGTATCACCTCTTTATGTATAATTTAAATCATATTACTATGACAGTCAAGGTATTGTATTCAATAAAATACACTAATATATAATTACATATATGTAAACAGCTTAACCAATAGAAAATAGCCGGTAGAAACGTACCGGCTATTTTCTAGGAGACACCTTATTCTTCGTTATAACTGAGCTTAAATACTATGGGCGTACTTTCTGCTGATATTTTCCAAACCATGTGATGATACCCCTTGCTCCAGTAATCTTTCACTAAATAATCAGGGATTCCAAATATGTTTTTCCATACTTCCTGAGCACTTTTGTATCCGCTGTCCAAACAAATTTTTTTAATTTCTCTGCTTTGAAGCGTAAGCAGCATAGTATGTAAAAGCAGTGTGCCTACACCTTTTCTTTGGTACTTTGGATGAACAAAAACTGTGCCGATTTCAATCCATCCTTGCAGCTCTCCCTTTGTACACGATGTAATTAATTCACTAGCAGGACCATATTCAATACAGCCAATAATCTTATTGGTGCACGTATCTATTCCGAGCCAAAAGAATCGATGTTTTCCACCGCTATCAAGGTCACTTTTTAAATATTGTTCTTTACTTTCAATTTCTATTTTTATATCGTTCACCATGTCTGATAGCCCCTCTTTATGAAAGGTATCTGTGATTACTTCATTAAAAAGCTCATGAAGTTCTGCGCGGTCTTCTATTTTTGGTCTTCTTATTTCAATATGATGCAATGTTTATTCCTCCTTGTTATTTCACGGCAGAATATGAAGCTTTACCATTATTATTTATTATTTATCAATCTATGTTGATACTCCTTTTCTCTTTCTACTGTTTTTCCAATAAAAAAGCACGAGAAACTTTGAGTTCTCGTACTTTTTAATAATATGAATTCTGCTTTTCTATTGGGAACGGTTAATACTGATTCACAAAGCTCTGGATTTTACATACGAATTCAGAAAGATTCTCCTTTATCTCTTTGTCCTCTGTTTTCTCTACTTGCTCCTGTATGGCATCAATCATTAAACGTGCTCTTTTAGGATCTATAGAGGCCGGTTGGCTGCTGTTGTTTGATAGACTTTTCAAAATTTGATTAGTCATTTTGTTTTTATCGTGAATATAAAATAATATTTGAGGAACTTGATTAATTAACAAATTTACGTATCTGCGAAACTCCTCTATCTCATATAATTCTCTTGAATTACCTTTAAAGCCATCAACGGAAAGCATAAGACTCTGGTAGCCTTTATCACTGCGTTGATTAAGTGCTTTAATCACTTTCAAAAACCGATCGAACTTTAGATAGCGTATTTCGTCTTTCCTTAATTCTAAAAATTCAATTTCTCCTTTTTCCAAAAAGGGATCTTTGATAAGACTATTATCATTCATATACATTCTCTCCCTACTAATTTATTAGTTGCAGAGCTTGTTTTGAATTCATTTGTCTATCGTTTTAGTAATTGTTTACCTCTTTCAGGCTCGTTTTAAAACCTTTATTTGTAAAACGCTTACATAAATGTTCTCAATTGCCTGACGTGTTGACGGAATTCTGCTTATTATCGAATAAAAAAGAGCTCCTTTACAGAAGCTCTTTTTTAAAAATTATAGAGATGCTGATAACTTTATATCTTATTTGCTTCTTTTAATACCTCTAATAAGTATTCCCATGTCTTAATAGTAGACGGAATGCTCAGGTGTTCATCAGGTGTATGAACGTCGTACATATCGGGACCGAGCGAAATGGCGTCTAATCCAGAGATTTTTTCCAGGAAAATACCGCATTCAATTCCAGCGTGGATGGCGATGATCTCCGCCTCTTCCCCATACTTTTCTTTGTAAACCTTTTTACATAATTCACGAATTTTCGAATCTGCATTGTACGCCCATTCAGGGTAATTACCTTTTGTTTCAACTCTTCCTCCGACTACTTGAGCAAGTATATGCACTTGACTTACTATTTTTTCTTTTAAGCTTTTTACTGAGCTGCGGATTTCATTTTGAAAAACAATCTCAGACTCTGTCGTCGTAATCACACCTAAGTTGGTAGAAGATTCTACTAATCCTTCGATATTCATACTCATGCTTTGAACGCCGTTTGGTGTTAGCATAATAGCTTGTACAATTCGTTCTGTCGTTTCTTTTGTAAAACATTTCTCAACGGAAGAAGATTTGTTTATTTTTACATATACGTTCGGATCAGCCGCTTGTAATTCATTTTTTACTATTTCGTTCCATTCACGAATCTTATTTTCTAGCTTTCCTACCTCAGAAGGCTCAACTGATAGAATTGCTTCTGATTCACGGGGAATCGCATTTGATTTTAATCCTCCGCTAATGCTGCTTAAAGAATAGGGAAGTTCATGTTGTAAATCATATAAAACTCTCCCTAGCAGTTTATTCGCATTTCCTCTTTCTTTATCAATTTCCATTCCAGAATGTCCGCCGCGCAGTCCACCGATGCTTAAGCTATATGTTTCTGAGTTATCGGAAGACGATTCCCAGTCTACGGGAATAAGAAGCACGCTTTTTACCCCGCCTGCGCTGCTGACAAGCAGCTTTCCGTCTTCTTCCGTATCAAGGTTAATAAAAATTTTCCCTTCAAAATGAGCTGGATTTACAGCGATGGCTCCACCCATCGTTGTTTCTTCCTCAGTAGTAATGACTACTTCAAGAGAGGGGTGAGCTATATCATGAGCATCTAGTAAAGCCAGTGCATATGCAACGGCAATCCCGTTGTCAGCTCCTAGCGTAGTACCATTTGCATAAAGCATATCTTCCACAATTCGCAGTTGAAGCGGATCTTTTTCAAAATCATGCACAGTCCCTTTATTTAACTCGCATACCATGTCCATATGTCCTTGCAAAATGATGGCTGGAGCATGTTCATATCCTTTAGCTGCCGGCTTTTTAATAATTACATTTAAAGCCTCGTCTTGTATAACTTCAAGGCTTCTTTCTTTTGCAAAAGAAACTAAATAGTCACTAATTTTCTTTTCATTTCCAGATTCTCTAGGAATAGCTGAAATTTCGTTAAAAAAATAAAAAACCGGATGTTTAATTAATTCATTTACTGTTTGCACCATATGTATCATCCTTTCTGAACTGTAGGCTTTTTTATCATACTATTTATGCCTAGTTATATTTTAACGTTGATTAGCTCGATAGAATAGATATAACATAAAAAAGCATAAAGGAGCTCATTAGACTCCTTTATGCTTTTAATGACTTATTCTATTTTTTATTGAGCTGTATATCCGCCGTCCATTACTACCGCTTGACCAGTTACACCTTTTGCTTTATCACTCGCTAAGAAAATAGCGTAGTCAGCAATTTCGCTCACGTCTAGTAATCTTTTTTGAGGGACTAAAGGATAAATAACTTCTTCAAGCACTCTCTCTAATGGTACATTTCTTGTTTTAGCTAAACCATCTAACTGACCTCTCACTAGTGGTGTATCCACATAGCCAGGACAAAGTGCATTCACCGTAATACCGTGTGCTGCCCCTTCAAGAGCAGCTACTTTTGTTAGCCCTATTACACCGTGTTTAGCACTGTTATAAGCTGCTTTGCCCGCAAAACCGATTAAACCGTTGATAGAAGAAACGTTAATAATACGTCCGAACCCTTGCTTTTTCATAATCGGAAACGCGTGCTTAATCGCCATAAATGGAGCTGTTAGCATAATTTTAATCATTAACTCATATTTTTCAGTTGGAAACTCTTCGATTGGAGAAACATGCTGCAAGCCAGCGTTATTAATGAACGTATGAACCGCTCCAAAATGTGCGTTTGCTGTTTCAATTAAATGTTTGATTTCTTCTTCTTTTGTTACATCGGCTTTGACACCAAGCGCTTCAAATCCAGCTTCACGAAGATTTTGTGCTGCAGCTTCTACAGCAGCTTGATCAATGTCAGATAACACAATTTTCCCGCCGTTTTCTGCAAATCGTTTACCTATTTCAAACCCAATTCCTCTTGCTGCTCCTGTGATTACAATTACTTGATTTTCAACCATGTGTATCCTCCTCCTGATTTTAAATAATACCGGCTGCCGCTAATGCGACTCCTGCAAATAAAGCGATTGTCGGGATGATAAATGCAACAACAAATACGTCTTTATACGTTTCTTTATGCCGAAGACCAGTTACCGCTAATAGCGTTAACAACGCACCGTTATGCGGTAAAATAGATGCACCTGACGCAACACTTGCAATACGGTGAAGAGCATCGGCACTTAAATTCGTTGTTTGAGACAAGTGATACCACGTATCTCCTAATGCTTGAAGCGCAATACCCATACCGCCGGATGCTGAGCCCGTGATCATCGCTAGCACTTGAACGCTTAACGCTTCTGAAACGAGCGGATTACTCGAAATGTTTAGCAACACATGCGTGACATCTTTAAACTCTGGAACTGCTGTAATAACCGAGCCAAAACCTACTGCTGCACTCGTGTTAATAACAGCCATCACGGATCCTTTTGCTCCTTCATTTATAGAAGAAATAAACGTCTTGTAGTGTTTAAAATTAATAAGTAAAATAGAAAAAATACCAATTAATAACGAAACGATAGGCTCCCATTTTAAAACGTTTAATGTCACGACAACGACAATCAGCGGTAAAATAGCTAATATCACATTCATCGAGTCCTGTTCTTCACTCGCTGCGACTGATGATTCATTAGGCTCGGTAAACCCTTGATTTTTAGCTTTTAATTTTTTATCGCGATAAGCTAACCATAAATATCCTCCCACCGCCATAATAAGACCTGAGACAATTCCAATAATCGAACCGGACATTGCATTGGTTTTAAATGTAGCAGTCGGAATCAGATTTTGAATTTGAGGCGTACCTGGAATCGCTGTCATTGTAAACGTAAATGCTCCGAGTGCAATTGTTGCTGGCAGTAAATTTCGCGATACGTTGGCTTCTCGAAATAGCGCGATTGCTAAAGGATAAATCGCAAAGACAACAACGAATAGACTCACTCCGCCGTATGTCAAAATGGCTGAAGCAATCAGCACTCCTAAAATGGCTCTTTTACTTCCAAACAATTTAGCAATACGCTGCGCCAACGACTTAGCTGCGCCTGTATCTTCCATTAGCTTTCCGAAGACGGCTCCTAATAAAAAGATGGGGAACCATTTTGCAGCGAAATCTACAAACCCTCCCATATACACATCTGTATAAGTAGGCAGCACTTTTAAACCACTAAAGTAAGCAACGAATGTAGCTACAACAGGTGCCACCCAGATAATAGACCATCCTAGATAAGCAAAAAACATCAATAATAACAATCCTACAATAATAACCACAGGGTAACCTCCTTTCCTTTTAAAATCTATACATAATGGATTATTTCACAACACAACAAGTTTACACCTGTTGTTTTTATAAGTAAAATGAATAAAAGGAATCAAAACTATGAATAAAAGTCGTAGTTTATTTTAAAATTCACCCTCCATTATTTTTTTCATATAATTTTACTCTGAGTAGAAGCTATAAAATACCCTTCCTTCCTTTTTCCTTGTACAAGCTAATTTTTTTCTGTCACATCCCGCTTTCTTCCTTTATTTTCTTTTCTTTTATAAGTTTTTCCTAACATATAGATGGGTATTTGAATGTTATGACACAGAAAAAGAGGCGATCTTATGCTACACTTCATAACAGACTTACTGAAACAATTTGGAATTTGGGGACTTTTAAGCGGACTGGCCCTTGAGGCTTCCTCCCTGCCGTTTCCTGGTTCTCTTCTCACCCTTACCTACGGATACTTATTAAACATGCATATAGTGCAATTACTATTAATCGCTCTTGCAGGCAGCGCCGTTTATACAGCTTTTAGTTTTATACCGTATGGGATAGGCTATAAATTAGAGGATAAGGTAAAGAAAAAATTATCAAAAAAGAAAAAAGCATTTGAGAAATCACAAAAATGGTTTAAAAAATGCGGATTATGGAGTATTGCGATTGCTCGTCCTTTAGGGCTCGGCAACTACATTTCCTACCTTTCAGGGCTATCTAAAGTGAAACCTATGCCGTTTGCTCTGCTCACATTTCTTGGTATCTTTCCTTTGAATATTGCCATGCTTTGGTTAGGACAAATCGGAAACTTTAAGTCCATTCAATCTTTTATCTCAGATGCACAAACCTATATTTTAATTGCAGCGGTAGTGGCTGTATGCGGATTTTTAATTTATAAGTTCTATTTTAAAAAAAGCAGCTGCAGCGAACAGTCTAGTTCAACGTAAGAGTATAAAAAAAGACCCTTTGGGGTCTTTTTTTATCAAATAGAAATAACGCCTAAAATTAATGCAGCTATTGTCATCACTGCCGTAGTTCCTAGCGCCCACTTAATTAAAAAGCGTTGTAAATCACTAAATTCAATTCCTACCATTCCAATTAATAAGTGAGCTGCTGCTACCAAGGGACTTATCACGTGAACGGGTTGTCCTAAGATAGCAGCTCTTCCAATTTCAGCTGCGCTAATGCCATAACTTTCGGCAGCTTGAGCAATAATCGGCAATACGCCAAAATAAAAGGCATTATTAGACATAAAAAATGTAAATGGTGCACTTAAAAATGCTACTACAACTGGCAAAAAAGGACCCATTGCATCTGGGATTATTCCTACAAGTGTATTTGCCATAGCATCAATCATCTTTGTTCCAGACATAATTCCTGTAAAAATACCTGCTGCAATAACAATTGAAACGACGGCTACCGCATTATTTGCATGAGATGAAATTCGCTGCTGTTGATCTTTGATGTTTGGATAATTTATTAATAATGCAATAGCAAACGCTACCATGAACAAAAGCATCAGCGACATAAAGTCCATAATTAAGCAAACCATAAGACTAACGGTAAGGAGAAAATTAAACCATACTAATTTAGGACGTCGATAGTCTGAATGTTGCGCTGTTCCCTCTAATTCATGTGCGTGTGCAATTTCATTTGCAGAATGTTTAATATTGATAACTCCTAACCTTTTTCTTTCCCTTCTTCCAAAGACAACAGAAACAAACAGCACCCATAGAAGTCCAAAACCCATTACAGGTATCAAAGGCAAAAACAACTGAGACGAATCTAAATTCAATGAACTCATAGCCATAGCAGAAGCACCTCCCCACGGAGTCATATTCATAACTCCCATAGATAGCATCGCAACTCCTGCTAGGATAAGCGGATTCATTTCTAGGCGTTTATATAATGGAAGCAAAGAAGAGACCGTTATCATATAGGTAGTAGTTCCATCACCATCTAAAGCAACCATCATTGAAAGCACAGCAGTTCCGACCACGATTTTTAGAGGATCTCCTTTTACAACCTTTAAAATGAAGGAAACGAGAGGGTCAAACAATCCTGAATCAATCATTAATCCAAAATATAAAATAGCAAATAAAATCATAATAGCTGTAGGAGCAATATCTTTTACACCCTCTAGCATCATAGGTCCCATTCCGCTAGCAAACCCACCTACTAAACCAAATATAATTGGAATAATGATAAGAGCAACCATTGGGGTAAGTCGCTTTGACATAATTAAATACATGAATACTGCAACCATTAAAAATCCTAATAAAGAAAGCACGGATATTTTTCCTCCTTTTTGATAACGTTTTCATTATTGCTTGCTACACGTTACTAAAAAGGTATCACTTGTTGAAGCAGGTTCATAGATAACCAACATAAGTTTAATATCTTTTATAAAAGTAATTTTTTTCATTTTTTTCATGCATCATTTCTACATAAAAACGAGATAGCGGTTTTTTACCCGCTATCTCGTTTTTATGTAAGATTAGTTACTCGATATTTCCGTTCAGGCCTCCCTACACTTCCATATACTATTTCCACCTGCATTTCCTTGCACGATACTAAATACTCTAAATACCTTCTCATTGTTGAATAACTGATACCCACTAATTGAGCAAACTCATCTACATTCAAGCTTTCCTGAACTTTGCAAACTTTATCTCTGACTAAACGAAGAGTATGTTTATCAATGCCTTTAGGAAATTCTGTTACTGCAGCCGCTGATTGATTGCGTCGATTATGATGTGTTCTAAATAAATGGTCTATTTTGTCTTGATTAACCATTTTATTTTCAGTTAATTCTATTCTCGTAGACTGATAATGTTTTAAAGTAGATAAAAATTTATCAATAATTACAGGTTTCACCAAATAACCAAATGCTCCGCCTCTTATTGCTTCTCCTACTGTTTCAACATCGTTGGCCGCCGTTATTAAAATAATGTCGATCCCTCGATAATTCTTTCTAATTTCCCATAGCAGTTCCACTCCGTTGATATCCGGTAAAAAGACATCTAATAAAATTAATTGCGGCGTAAATATTGTTAGTAATTCTAAAGCCTGTTCTCCAGATCCTGCTGTCGCAACAATAGTGAAATGTTCTAATTTTTTAGTAAACTGCTCATAAATTTGTGCAGCTGTAGAATCATCTTCTATAATCATGACGTTAATTTGATTTTCAGTCATATCGATTCTTCCTTTTCGTTATTTAATAGCTTTGGGATAACTAATGTGAACCTTGCCCCTTGTAACATGCTTTTGCTTATGTATAGTTCGCCTTTAAGCAGCTCTACAGATCTTTTAACAATGGTCAATCCAATCCCGTGATTTTCACCTTTTTTCGTTGTATAACCATCTATAAAAATCATATTTTCTACTTCTTTTGATATCCCTTGTCCATCGTCTTCAACTTCAAAAATCAGGTCGTTTCCTACATCTGTAAAAGATACCAATACGTGACCTTTATGTTCTCGCACAGCCTCGAGCGCATTATCAATTAAATTCCCCAAGATGGAAACAACGTTTTTTGCATCTTCGATATCTAAAGTACTTGTTAAGTTACTATCTTGATCAATCTCTAAAGTGACGTCCAATTCTTTCGAGCGATTGATTTTCCCAAGTAAGCAGGCAGCAATCAAAGGATCCTTCACAGAAGACATTAAAAAAGAAATAATATCTTGGCGTTCCTTTACCTCTGATGAAATCATTTGCATGACATGCTCATATTTCTTTAACCTTAATAACCCGTAAATTACGTTCAGCTTATTTAAAAATTCGTGATTTTGAGCACGTAAATTATCAGAGAACATTTTAATTTTAGAAATCTCTTCAGTCAGTTCTTCAATTTGTGATAAAGTTCTTATGGTAAGAACGATACCTTGCACTTCTTTTTTTCTTACAATAGGAGATAAATCTAAAATATACTGCTGACCATCTAGTACAAGGGACTGGTTAGAATACACCCGCTGCTTTTCGATCGCTTGATCAATTAGCTGTCCTAGACGGGCGTTCTTTATCTCTCCTCCTATTTGAAGATGACCAAATAGCTCTCTAGCCCTTCTGTTCATTGACGTTACATATTTTTCAACATTTACAGTAACAGTAGCATCTCGAATAGATTCAAGGGTAGCCTCCTTTTCTTTAAAAAGAAAGGAAATCTCCTCCGGTTCTAGTCCAAATATTAGTCTTTTTACCCGCCTTGCAATGAAGAAAGCTCCAAATGCTCCAATAAGAAAAGGAATACAAGACAATTTAATAATTTTTATTCTATAGTCATTAATCTGTTTTTCTATATTGCTTACAAGAAACCCTACCGAAGAAACACCTATTACGTTTCCTTGGTTATCCCATATAGGGGTTTTGGCTTTAATTGCAAATCCTGAAATTCCTTTTCCTTTATAAATAATGGATTGATGCTTCTTTAAAGAAGCTTCATTGCTTGTTTGAGTATGTTTTCCAATGTAGCTACTATTGGGATGAGAATAGCGTATTCCTTTATCATTAGCGATGGTAACGTAATCTGCCCCTGTGGTTTTTCTTATTTTTTCAGCAACAGGTTGGATGTCCTTAGGAGGATTTTTCTTCTTAAAAGCTTTTACAATAATTTTATCTTCAGAAGCTAATTTTGCTACTGTCATAGCTTGATTGCCTACATATTTTTCGACAATTTCATCTACCATTGCAGAAAATAAAATGCATACAAGGACGGTACTAACAAGAATAACTACCGTGATGAGTAATGTAATTTGGGCAAGTAAGCTAGGTCTTCTATTCACGTAAAGAGAACGCATACATTCCTCCTTTTAAGGAATTAATAATGAAATAAAATACCGCCTTTTGTTTTAAGTTTAGCATAAAAAAAGAAAGTTTAGCACCAAACTTCAAATGTTTATAATTAGACTTATAAAGGGAAAAATAAATCGAATAAACGCTTGACTTAAAGTATACTTTAACAATTATAATCAATTCGAAAACATCGAAAATGGAGGAATCAACATGAAATATACAGTAATCACTGGCGCAAGTTCAGGAATTGGATATGAAACAGCTTTAGCTTTCGCAGCACGCGGAACAAATCTTATATTGGCTGCACGTAGAGAGGACAAGCTAGAAGAGTTAAAAGAAAAGATTGAAGAACTGAATCAAGGTGTAAAGGTTATTGTCCAGTCGGTTGATTTATCCGTGGCAGAAAATGCGCATACGTTTTATGAGTCACTCAAAAAGTATGAATTAGAAACTTGGATTAACAATGCTGGATTCGGAAACTTTGCTTCTGTCGGTGAACAAAAATTAACTAAAATTGAAACAATGCTTCATTTAAATATCGAAGTCTTAACCATTCTTTCTTCTCTATTTGTAAGAGATTATGAAAACGTTGAAGGTACACAACTGATTAATGTCTCTTCTGGAGGCGGCTACACCATTGTTGCTGATGCAGTCACTTATTGCGCAACAAAATTCTACGTCAGTGCATTTACAGAAGGTCTTTCTCAAGAATTAAAAGGAAGAGGAGCAAAAATGCAGGCTAAAGTTCTAGCTCCGGCGGCTACTGAAACAGAATTTGCACAGCGTTCGATGGATATGAGTGATTTTGAATACGAAGGACGAGTACCTAAGTTTCATACGTCAAAAGAAATGGCTGCTTTTATGCTGGACCTTTATGATAGCAATAAAACGGTAGGACTTGTAGATGGAGTGACTTACGAATTTCACTTAAAAGATCCTATCTATCCATATGCAGACAGAGCAACAAGCTCAGATTCTTAAACAAAAAACACCCTTCCAAGGGTGTTTTTTTATGGCCGTTTAAATGAGTAATTATCTTGTTTATGTAATGAAGATGCTTAAAGATAATCTTTTCCTATTTATCTTTCCACGCTTTACTTCCTAATTTTTGTTTTGCTTTTTGTACATACTAACCGAACGGAGGTGACGAAAATGGGTACAAAAAAATCTGCTAACCGTGGTCAAGTGGCTCCTGGAGTTAACCCTCAAGGACACGGAAAAGATGTTGAATTTTCAACAGAACCAAAAAGTGAACTTGAAAACAAAGCGAAAAAATCAAATACAAAAATTTAATTAAAAAGGAGAAGATCACTCTTCTCCTCTCTTCCTTCTCTTAATTCCTTTTTCGAAAACGAAACTCCACAGATTGTTTACTCCTTTCTGCTTCTTATAAAACTGCATTAATAGTATAAAAAAGTATACTATACAACAAAAATGTGCGTACTTGTTAGGATGATTTATATGATTTATGATAAATTTGCAAACGGGCTTTATGACAAATTGTATGTTAACTAACTGTTAGTTGTAAGCTATACAGGGTATAGGATACTCTAAACAGTTCATCACTAAATATTTTTACAGAAAGGTTGTTTACACATGAACAATACAGATAAAAAGCAAGAAATTTTAGACGCATTTAACTTCCGTCATGCTACAAAAGAGTTTGATCCAACGAAGAAAATTTCCGATGAAGATTTCCAATTCATTTTAGAAACGGGACGCCTATCTCCAAGCTCAGTAGGTTATGAGCCGTGGAAGTTTTTAGTCGTTGAAAATAAAGATTTAAAAGAAAAATTAAAAGCTGTTTCTTGGGGAGCACAAGGCCAAATTCCTACAGCAAGTCATTTTGTTATTATTCTTTCTCGCACAGACGCAAGATATGACTCTGAATATGTATTAGATCTTCAAAAAAACGTCAAAGAAATGCCGGATGATGTATTAGAGACATTAATGCCTCGTTATAAAGATTTCCAAGAAAATGATTTTCACTTGTTCGAAAGCAAGCGAGCACTATTTGATTGGGCTAGCAAACAATCTTATATTGCACTAGCTAATATGATGACATCAGCTGCTCAAATTGGTATTGATTCTTGTCCGATTGAAGGGTTTAACTATGACCAAGTACATGAAATTCTAAAAGAAGAAGGATTACTAGAAGACGGTAAGTTTGATATTTCCGTTATGGTTGCGTTCGGCTACCGAATTCATGAGCCTAAGCGTGGAAAAACAAGAAGAAGTATGGATCAAGTTGTACAGTGGATAAAATAATAACAAAAAAAGAAGGGGTGACATTGCTGTCAGCCCTTCTTTTTTATATCTTTATATGCTGCTATAAAATCAGCAGGATCGGTGTGTATGGTATAAGCGAACATTCCTTGATTTGTATGTAAGTATAAAAAACCACTGTCTTTTGAAACGCATTTGTAAGAGATGTCAAATATGCTGTTAATGTGAAAGCAGTTATTCTCTGTTTGAATATTATCAGGATACAAGCACATGTCTTTTGAATGCTGAATCGTCACCTTTTGTGTTCGTTTTATTTTTCTTTCAACGTATGTATAAGGAATCATAGAAATAATGCTCATAGCACCGCTCAAACCCCTTCCTCATGAATGTTTTTCTTTTAAAAGCCAACACAACTTGTTAACAAAACTCTATCACTTACCAAAAAACAATTCCAGAAATACTCTTTCTGGAATTGTTTTCAAGATTGCTGCTCTTTATTTTCTTCGCCTTTGCAAAAGTCGACATTACTGTTTGTCATAGATGCAATAGCAGGAGAGCCGTTTCCAAACGAAAAACAAGCTCCTACCGATTTTGTATTTGTCGTGTGACTACTTTGTACAACACAGCCTACGCTTACGTTCGAATTGTCTTTTAACCCGTTAGTCACGATATTTTCAATGTTAATAATACAGCCCATTTTAACACCTCTTTCGTTTCTATTAACGTATGTCATCTCTGCATATATGTATAGGATGTTCGCCTATTAATGATAAGTTGTTTGCTACAAAATAGAAAAAAGAATCTCTGTATACCCTTTAAGCAGAGAAGACACTAAAATGATGTCTTCTCCTTAAGTGAATTTAACTTTTTACAGCTTTTTCCCAGTCTGATGCAAATTTTTCAATTCCTTGCTCTGTTAACGGGTGTTTTACCAATTGTTCAATTACGGCATACGGAATGGTAGCAATATGAGCCCCAGCAAGAGCTACTCGTGTGACGTGATCTGGATGTCTGACTGACGCTGCTATAATTTGTGAGTCAATGTGTTGAATTCGAAATAGCTCCGCAATTCGAGATACCAGATAAACACCGTCTTCTGAAATATCGTCTAAGCGTCCTAAAAATGGCGATACGTACGTGGCACCGGCACGAGCTGCTAGAAGCGCTTGATTCACTGTAAAAATTAACGTTACGTTTGTTTTTACGCCTTTTTTAGCTAGATAACGGGTTGCTTCCAATCCAGCAATGGTCATAGGAAGTTTAATCGTTATATTTTTGTCTCCTCCATTAATTTTTATCAGTTCTTCTGCTTGAGCAATCATGTCATCTGCTGTTACTGTGTCGGGCGTGACTTCTGCTGAAACGGATTCTACTTCCGGGACGGTTTTTAAAATTTCTTCGATGCGATCTTCAAACTTTACGCCTTCTTTCGCTACTAGCGAAGGGTTTGTGGTAACACCTGATAATACCCCAATTTTATATGCTTTTTTAATATCTTCCAGGTTAGCTGTATCAATAAAAAATTTCATCATGTATTCCTCCACTCGTTATGGTAAAAACAGCTTTTCAGGGACGTTTTTGCATGACTTTATGTTCAAATAGAATTGCCCTCTTCATATTGTCTTCATAAAATAAAATTTATTTCCTTTTAAATGCTGTATGTTTTTCTCCAAGTTTTCCCTTCCTTAAATTCACCGGAATAACTTTTATTTGCATGTATCATACTAATGGTGTTAAAAAACCCCTCATCTACTCCACTAAAAAACCTTCAGCATTTATGCTGAAGGTTGAGATACATTCTATTCTTAATTTTTTAGTCCTCTATAGCGAGCTGTTTTTAATTCTTGAACGTAGGGTTCAAAGTCCGGCATCTCTAAACCTCTCGCCAATTCGATAGCCTTTTCAATATCGTATGGAATACGTACAAATTGAATAGAAAATGCTGAAGGACTTTCGTCTTGATCCTTTCCTTCTAAAATAAGATAGGAAGCTTGTGGTAAATCAAGCGGGTTTCCTACACTTCCTACATTACATAGCGTTTTCCCTTTAATATGTTGAATAAATGCATTATGTACATCTCCGTAACAGATAACATCCGGCTCTCTTGATCCTTTTATATTTTCCGTATATTCCGTATTAGCAAATAGACTAAGGCGCTTTTCAAGTGAATCCCAGGGTTGAATTCTGTCATAAGGACTTCTAGGTGAAGCGTGAAACATTCTAATTAATTTTCCGCTCATCATAAACTCAACAGAAAAAGGAAGTTCCTTTAAGTATGCTTCTTGGGCTGAACTTAACTGCTTCTGATGCCATTTCAACGCTTCAAATTCCGCAGGCTTTGTAATGAAGTCATCCCAGTTTCCCATTACCGTTACTTCGCACTTTTCTTTTATGATATCAATCGCTTTACTTGAATCCGGTCCTTTTCCTACTAAATCACCTAGACAAATGATGCGATGGATATCTCGCTGTTGTATGTCAGCTAAAACTGCTTCTAATGCAGGAAGATTTCCGTGGATATCTGAAATAACAGCAATTTTATCCATTGATTCCTCCACTCCTTTTTCATATGTATGTATTTAATTCTTTTCTTTATTATAACATTTTATAATAAGACCGTTTACTAAAACGGGTCAGCTTCATTTAACAAATAACGGTATAATTCGAATGGATATAAAAGGGAGGAATAAGACGTGGATTTTTATAGATCAAGAAGAAATCTGTTTTCCTTATTTATTAACATAAAATAAAGGAGTACTGTAATATATTTATACGAGTACTCCTTTATTGGTAGTAAGGTAGTATAGAGAGTCGTAAGATACCTCATTTATCTTGCGACTTTTGGTTTATAACTTACTGAACACCAACTGCGTCAAATGACTTGCCTACTGAAATTACTTCTTGAGAGCCTGAACCGTATAGATCAGCAGCAGCTTGTACTAAACCTGCACGCGCTTGGCTAAATGTTGTAGACTGAGTGAAGTATAGCGTATTAGCACGGTAATAAATTTTCCCTAGCTTATCGCCGCCGATGCCTGTTACAGTAACCCCGTAATGCGTTCCTCCGTTAGCTAGTAAGTAGGCAGCTTTGTTGATAATACCGCTGTTTGTATGAACTCCGCCGTTGTCACTAGAACCTGTATAGCGCTTTGAATAATGATCCGGATCTCCATATTTTGCTGGGTTGCTCATTGAACGAAGGGCATCACCGCTTGTTCCAGGCGTGTAAATATCTTCTCCAATTTCCCAATCTGGATTTCGGTTGTCATAGTATTCTACCAATGTTCCGAAAATATCGGAAATCGCTTCGTTTAATGCACCTGATTCATATTGATAGATTAAATTAGAACTTCTTTCTGTGACCGCATGCGTCAATTCATGTCCGATAACATCTAACCCTCCTGATAGCGGAACAAAAGTAGTTCCATCTCCATCTCCATATACCATTTGAGAGCCATTCCAAAACGCATTGTTGTAGCCGCTGCTATAATGAACAGTCGATTTTAGCGGAGCTCCTGCATTGTCATAGGAGTTGCGGTTAAATTTGTTTTTATAATAATCATACGTCACACCTGCATAATAGTGAGCATCTACTGCAGCTGCATCGCGGGTTGCATTGTACGTATTATCGGTGTCTGCCCATAGCGCACCTGGAAGAGATGTACGATTTTTTGCATCGTACGTATAGATTGTCGCCCCTCTTGTATTATCTTGTAAGTAGTAAGTAGAACTAGATAACGTTGTCTTTAACGATTTAGTATCTCCAAGCACTCCTTTACCTGAGCCAATAGCATTTGTGCCTGTTACAGGTTTCGCTGCCGGCTTCGCCGCTTGCTTCACATCGGCTTTTGGGCCAGCTACGGAGTCAATTGTATTGTACTTATCTAGCACTTTACCGCTAATAGCATCAACAAAGTAATAATAGTTGCCTGGTTCAGGATTTAAGAAATTTAAATTTACTACATAAGCATACGTTGTGTCTGAACCGTTTTGATAAACATACAGTTCAGATGAAGGGGATTTTTCATACGTCGGTTTAAAGCCTAAGTCTTTTTCAGCTGCTTGAATCGCCTTTTTGCTGTCAACTTGCTTCTGGCCTTTTAGCTTTTCCTTTTTATCTAAATCAGGAGCTACTGTACCTGATACAACTTTTAAGGTTCCATCTTTCGCTACGTGTGCTAATTGAGTAGATCCCCAAACAGGAATATTATTATATACCTGCTGCAAGCGTACAACGGTTGCTTGTTCAACGGGATCTTTCACTACTTCTGTCACTTTAAATGAGTTTTGAGCATTTTCGTTTCCTAATTTATATTTGTCTTTATTTGTATTCATATAATGAAATACGACGTCTTGAGCTTTCTGTGATGATGGGGCTGAAAGCTTTCCAGAAATAAACTCAGGAGATTTAATTTCTTTGTTATACTTTTCGGTTGAAAGTACATTATTTGGCGCGGCACTGCTCGTATGTGCAAAAACAAATGATGAAGAAAGGATACCAACTGATAATAATACTTTTAAAGCCTGTTTTTTCTTTTTCATAGTTTTTTCTCCCTATCCTTAGTAAATTTAATTACCGCAATTTTTCTGTTAATTGTGATAATTAGCAACATTATAGCAACTAAAAATTACTACGTCTATATATTATTTTAATATTCCTATTATTATGAAAATTAAGAATATAGCTTTTGCAATAAGTCTTTTTTACCTATTTAAACTATATGAAAATCATTTATGTTGATTTTCAGACAAGTAAAATAATTCTTTTAGTCATCGGATAAAAACTAGCGGTCTATGGAGTGTTATTCAGTCTTATTATCAGTGTTGCGAAGCATTTTACAAAAATTACTTATAAGGAAAATTATAAATTTCAGACCTTTTTTGTGGCTTAAATTTACTCTTCCTCTTCAATTTTTTATTTTTTTAATCTATTAATTAAATTTTTTGTATGTTTTTTATGTACATGCACAACATTATTTTATTATAGTACTGTTCTTCTTATGAACATAAAAAAGCACGAATCTACTAAAACCTTTGTAAATCCGTGCTTTTTCTGTTTATTTCAAGCATGTACAACCAACGATAACTAATAAAACAAATAGTACAACGATTAATGCAAAACCGCCACCGTAACTACCGTAGCCGCCGTAGCCATAACCACCGCCGTAACCCCAGTTGTAAAATCCCATTTCACTTCACCTCCGTAGCCTGTTTACTCTATAGCATATGTACAGGCTAGAAAAAATGCTCGCCCATTTATCGCCCTTTTATGACGATAAAAAAGAGATTGAGACATAACAAAATCACTCCAATCAACCGCTAGAAGCAACCGACTAGATTAAATCCATGTTCACCATAACAATAAAAAAATCCGAACGATGAATCGTTCGGATCTTCCTTCAACTAAAATACTTTTGTCACAGCCTCTTTTAAGATAACAAATATTAACTTATTTACTTTTAGAAGCTTGTTCTTTAAAGCGAAGTATGTAATACGGAACAATACAAATAACCGCCAAAACAAGAGCCGTTAAACTGACTATGCGGGGATTATTAAGCCCAAAAGAATAGTCTCCAAAAGATGCTCCAATCGCAATAATAGCAAAAATAATATACAGAATACGAAATATGTTAATCCACTTTTTCTGTTTAATCGTAACCACTCCTTTGCTTATTTTTCTTCAACATAGAATATTATAACTTTACTAAACAACTTGTTGCAAAATTTCTTCTTCCTTTAACTGATGACCTTTTATTCTAACGGTAAACAAATTTCCACACTTGTCCCTTTGTTTACTTCACTTTCAATACTAAGAGTTCCTTTATGCTGTTGGATAATATTAAAGCAGATCATTAACCCTAACCCGATTCCGTCTTCTTTAATACTGTAAAATGGTTCACCTAAATGTTTGATGCGTTCTTTTGAAATTCCTACACCTTCATCAATAATTTGAATATGAATATGATTGTCGTTCTTTTTTCTCAGCTCAACTTTAATTTCCCCTCCGGAAGGCATTGCTTCAATCGCATTCTTAAGAACATTTATAAATACCTGTTTCATTTGATTGCTTTCACAATATACAAAAGGCATTTCTCCATATGAGTTAAGTTCAATAAAAATGTTTTTCATGGTTGCTTGAGGCTGCAGCAATAAAATCACTTGTTGAATTAACAGCTGCAAATCAATCGACTGAAATGTTACGGCCTGTGGTTTTGCCACAGACATGAATTCATCTGTAATCATTTCAATACGCTCAATTTCAGAGGATATAATGTTCAAATAGGTTAACTCTTCCTTACTCGCTTTTTCAGTTAATAGCTGCATAAACCCTTTAATGGCCGTTAAAGGATTTCTAATTTCATGAGCAATAGCTGTAGCAAGCTGCCCGACCGCTGCTAATTTCTCAGATTTCTGCAGCAGCTCTTCTGTTTTTAAGTACTCTGTTCTGTCTCTTGAAACAATAAGAAGTACTTTTTTGTTTTCTATATTGAACAACTTTCCACTATATTCTAGTTTTTTTATTTCGCCAGACTTAAATGTAAATTGTGATTGCAGCGTAAAAGAAAGATTTCCGCTGCGAATTTCTTCGACTGTTTTTTGAACAATGTCAGAATCCCTAGGTATAATATGGTGGCAAGGCATGGATAAAAGCTCTTCTCTCGTATACCCAAAGCGCTTACATCCAGCTTCATTTACTTCAACAAAACGAGAAGGAAAATGATTCGAACCTATTTCAAGTAAATAAATTGCGTCGTTTGCATATTCAAATAACGTGCGGTACTTTAACTCACTTTCCTTAAGCTTACGATGTAACAAGTCAAGCTCTTGTTTAGCTTTTTTAGCTTCAGATATATCCACACACACTCCAGACAAACCTACCAACTCATCTTTGCCATTAAAAATCGGCGAAATAGTGATGCGAAGGTCTACTAAACTTCCATCTTTACGAGCTCTTACTACTTCTACTCGATTGATTGCCTCTTTTTCAGCAACAGTCTTTTTTATATTCTCATGCACATCCTCACTAAAAGCTCCTGCTATATCGTAATATTTTCTCCCAATGACTTCATGGGATTTCCAGCCATACACTTTTTCATAAGCTTCATTAACTCGCAAGATTCGCCCTTCTAAATCAGTTATAATAACCGCATCCATGTGATGATTAATAAAAGATTCCAGCTGTTCTTTCGTATATTCTAGTTCTTTTTTCATTATCCTGACAAAAAAAGAATCTTCTTCTTCCTTACATGAATCTGATCCAGCATAAGCAGCTTCTTCTGCTACAGCGTAAAATTTACGATAAAACTCTATCGTCGCCACGGCTACTCCCAGTCCGATAATTCCGAACACTAAATATTCTATTTCGCTATAAAACGGCGACTGAATAGGTGTATTCCAGAAGTAATTTGTCAGTAAGACATGAACGATAAAATGAATAAAGAAACAAAGAAGAGATTGTTTTAATAAAGAAAACTGCTTTCTATATCGAATAAGAGGAAGGGAAAACAAAAAGGTAAAGATTAAAATTAAGATAGTCAGTAACCAATGACTTTCTAAATAGATACTGCACGCAGCCATAGTGATACCTGCAACTGCACCGGCTCTGTAACCAAAGTATAGAACGGTTAAAATAAGAGGAAGAAAACGTAAATCATATGTAATCTGTTGATACGTAACGCTATATACCATAAGAATAGCAGAAACAATACTTGCATAAATACCACTCATCCATTTGTATTTATGGGCTAGACGCTGTAACAAAAATATTCGTATCGCAATCATAATACTGACAAAAAACGAAAAAATACATAAGTTAACAAATAGTCCGCTACTAACCACTCCTTCTATTCCTCCTTTACTTGTAAATATGCGTGAAATAATTCCCTTATATAGAGAGTGTAACATGAATAAGCGCTGCTATTTATAAAATTAATAAAAAAACTAGTCTTGCCCGAGGCAAGACTAGTTTTTTTATTATCTATGCTGATCTTGATACATAGGTCCTTCTGAAATCATATTGCTTTCAGAAACGTACGTAGGATCTGAATGCACATCTTTATTTAGGCTAGCATTTACCTGCTGTTTTTTAGATAAACTTGAAAGTTTTACTTTGGCACTTCGAACAAGTCCTTTTACTTTTCGTCGTTTCGCAGCATCGCTTAATATATAAGACGTAATGCCGACTCCTACAGTTGATAGGGTAATACCTGATATCAATGCTTTTTGTTTTCGTTTTCTCATAATAGCTCCTTCCTTGTACCTTTTTGAATCTTACAGTGACTTTTCCCTATCTGGTAATCTCTCAAACCAGATTATTCAGATTATTCACTTCTTTAACAAGACGCGGCAGTGTGTCCGCTCCTGCTATCCCATCTGAAAAAAGGCCATATCGATTCTGAAATTTTTTCACTGCAGCGATTAATTCATCTCCATAGAAACCGTCTGCTCCAAACTTCGGAAGAGAAAAACCTAGCGCAAGTAAGTTTTGCTGAATTTGTTTGACTCCTAACCCTCTATCGCCTTTGGAATAGACAAAGGGCCCTTTTGTATTATTTGTCATAGAGAGATTTGTTGTGACTTCCTTAAAAAATGAGCAGTCCATTTCATTTATATCCACATTTGTAGAAATTCCTTTTACTCTGCCAGAATCCGTATATTGAAACATTGCCCATCGCTGCCACTGACTTAGCTCACCAGGGTGCTGCATACCGCCCTGTCTGTTGGCTGCACTATATCTTGCTACCCACAAAGGATACTTACTTATTTCGTTTGTAAAAAAAGTTTTAGCGAAATGATAATTTGTATATACGATAGGCTTAATCCCTGTTGTTTTGTGAACATGCTCGAGCCAGCTTACGGCAAAGCGAGAAACAAATTCTTTGGATTTTTTCTTGTCTTCTTCTAGATCCAAACACGGCGGAAGGTCTAGTTTCATTTGTCCAAGCTGAGCAATAAAAAAAGCAGCTTCTTTCTCTGGGCTATTTGTACAGTGAGCATAATGATAAAACCCTACTCTCAAACCCGCATTTTTAGCGCCTATATAATTTTCATAAGATCTAGGGTCTACAAAAGTTCCGCCTTCTGTTAACTTTATATACACCCCTTTTACTGAGGTGTTTTTTATTTCTTTCCAATTAATGATTCCTTGATGATGAGAAACGTCGAGAATAATAGGATTATTTGAATGTCGCCTTTGCATAGTTTTCACCTCTTTTGCTAACTTCCTTATGTATACGACGAATCTCTCAAAACCCCTGTTTTTCCGGATCTTGATATTCTTTTATAACGATGTGTAAAACGTTGCTCATTTGAATCGCTAAATAAGCTTCGTGTTTTTTGTCATAATAACGATACCATCCTTGCGTATGAATAATAGATTCCTCAAGCTTTTTTACATTTTCTGATTCAACCAATGTACTGATTGATTTTTCATTTCCAAAATAAAACTTCACTTCGTACGTCACGTGAATCCCTCCTTTATAAAAATGTAAATACCCTAATCGTATGTACTTGAATCTAGTATAAAGTAGTGTAAAATTTCTTTTAATCCGCAGTTTCTTTTTATATGTTTATTTAGAACAATGTTTATTTTATTAAAACAAGCAGCCAAGCAGCTCAGAATGCTTGGCTGCTTGTTTTATTTTGATGGATGAATCATATTAGCTGGATTTACCCATTGCTCAAATTGTTCTTCTGTCAGAAGGCCCGTTTTGAACGCTGCTTCTTTTAATGTCGTTCCTTCCTGATGAGCCAGCTTGGCGATTTTAGCCGCATTTTCATACCCTATGTGCGGATTTAACGCTGTTACAAGCATAAGAGAATTTTCTAGATTATGCTGAATTTTTTCTTTGTTGGGTTCAATTCCTACTGCGCATTTATCGTTAAAAGCCTGCATGGAATCTGTCAGCAATCTGACTGATTGTAAAAAATTATAGATAATAACCGGCTTAAATACATTCAATTCAAAGTTTCCTTGACTAGCCGCAATGCCAATTGTCACGTCATTCCCAAGCACTTGTGCAGAAACCATTGTTAGAGCTTCACTTTGAGTTGGATTTACTTTTCCAGGCATAATAGAACTTCCTGGTTCGTTAGCAGGAATCGTAATTTCGCCTAATCCGCTCCGAGGACCGCTTGCCAGCCAGCGTACGTCATTGGCGATTTTCATTAAGTCAGCTGCTAAGGCTTTGAGTGCACCGTGAGCATAAACCACTTGATCGTGACTTGTTAATGCATGAAATTTATTAGCTGCTGAGATAAATGTTTTTCCAAGCGTGCTGCTGATTTCTTTCGCTACTTCATCGCCGAAGTCAGGATGTGCATTTATTCCCGTCCCAACAGCTGTACCGCCAATAGCTAGCTCCTTCATATACTCTACGCTTTGTTTAATCATTTCTTCATTCTTTTCGAGCATATGATGCCATCCGCTAATTTCTTGTCCTAGTGTTAGCGGTGTAGCATCTTGTAAATGGGTTCTTCCTATTTTAATAATATCTTTAAACTGCTCTTGCTTCGCAGCGAACGTTTCTTTTAATGTTTTTAGAGCAGGCAATAATTGATCTTCGACTTCTAGTACAGCTGCAATATGAAGAGCTGTAGGAAAAGTATCGTTAGAGCTTTGTGACATATTGACATCATCATTTGGATGGAGCGTTTCGTCGCCATTTATTAGCTGGTTTCCCCGGTGAGAAATCACTTCATTTACATTCATGTTTGATTGCGTTCCGCTTCCTGTCTGCCATACCACTAAAGGAAAATGTTCATTCCATTTCCCTTCAATAATTTCGTTAGCAGCTTGTACGATGGCTTCCGATTTCCCTGCTGATAGTTTGCCTAGTTTATGATTACTAATAGCCGCACTTTTCTTCAAAACCGCAAAAGCGCGTATTACTTCAATCGGCATTTTTTCAATCCCTATTGGAAAATTTTCTTTACTTCTTTGCGTTTGCGCTCCCCATAGTTTATCTTCTGCCACTTTGATTTCTCCAATTGAATCTCTTTCGATACGATAGCTCATAGTTAGAACTCCTTTTCAATATTTTCTTTACCTATTAGTATTGATTATATGGATGAATTTCATGACATAATAACAATTATTCACTGTTGAAAATTCCCTTTATTTTATTTTTTAAACGGGCTTATCGTTTTTGATTATTTAGCTCATAGTTTATTTTGAATTTATGATACAAAAAAAGATCCGAAGAATACGCTCTTCAGATCTTTTTAATACATCCAATTTTACTTATGAATCCATACAGCACCAGCTGAATTGTCTTTCGCTTCACCAATTACGTCTAACTTTAATCCGTTTTGAGGAAGCAAGCGGCCTGCATCTTTAATTCTTTCATCTAAATACGATTTTTTGTCGTTAAAGCTTGTAACGCCATTTGATTCTTTAGATGAAATCGTTCCCCACGTTTTATGAGAATATGACCAAGCAGGTGATTTATCAAATGAGAACGCCGCGTCTGCAATTTGATATCGGCTTGAATTTGCTGTCGTGCTAATCCCATTTACATTAAAGTAAAGAACTTTATGAGCATGGGAATCAACTACGCCAAGGAATCCTTCACCTGGGTGCTGTCCTACCCAGTTATCAAGGTAGCTTTCATCTGCGTACCAAAGCAGCATGCCTGTATTATATTTTGCACCTCGCGCGAATTGAAGTGCTTTATCGCTGCCTGCATAGTTTCTCCACTCAAGGTAATAATAGTTGTCTTTATAGCTGATGCCGTTTGTCTTTTCAAATCCATCTAACGTTACTTTTGGCGCTCCTTCAGCATCGTCCGTAAATACCGTTTTTCCATCTACTACTAAACTGGCATTATCAAGAGCAAATCCTTGAAGGGCAAGTCCACCGTCCGTTACGTATTCAAATTGAAGCTTAATTTTTTTACCTTTAAACTGCGTTAAGTCATAGCTTTTATCTTCCCATTTTCCGCCGGAAGTTTCAGCAGAACCGTCTGCATTGTTCGCTTTATCACCAATTGTATCTAACAGAACTTTTGAGCCGTCAGGAAGAATTGCATTTACATATAAGTAATCGTATTCTGCCTCTACTTCATAGAACGCTTTGTAATTGAATTTAGCTGTTTTTGCTGCTGTTAAATCAAACTCTGGCGTCGTCATTGTCGTATGCAGATCGTCTCCGCGTTTACTGTAGTAGTAGTTGCTTCCAAACTCAGGCTTAATCCCTTGAACAGCTTTTTTAGGTAAATTAATCTTTACAATACCCGGGCGTTTAGATTTTGTCACGCTTTGATCAACCACGCTCACAGAGCCCGATTTTGTAATGTTTTTGCTGTCGATTTGTTTAATATTTGCCCAGTTTCCACCCATATTTGCTTGGAAAAACTCTTTATTTTGCGGGGAGAAACTTGTCGGTTCTGTTCCAGCTACTTCACCAGCCCAGCTCCCTCCGCTCATAATTGACCAAACGCCTACCGGCTCACCTTGACCCGTATACTGTGTATCATACTCATCCGGCAAACCTAAATCATGGCCAAATTCATGAGCAAAAACGCCAACTGCTCCGTCTTCTGGTTCAATTGTATAATCATAAGCAGCCATGTTTGTTCCAGGAACTTTATACACTTGGCCCAAAGTAGAGCGATGAGACCAGATAGCATCGTTTCCTAATTTCCCTCCACCTGCTTCTTGCCCAGTTCCAGCATGAATGACCATTAAGTGGTCCACTATGCCGTCAGGCTCATTGCGGTTGCCGTCTCCATCGATATCATATTGATCGAACTGATCATAATCTGAAAGATTAATTCCGCTTTTTGCTGCTGCAGCAAGCGCTTCTTTTACAAGATTACGAGGCCCTTTAGATCCAGGCGCATTATCGTTTCCTCCCGCTGGATTGTCTGCTCCGTATTCTTTTGCGTTTCCAGGTACAGTTAACCAGTCAGAAACCGTTCCATCTACTGTGTAACTACCTCCAGACTGTTCTTCATAATATTGTTTAAATGTTTTAATTTTCTTACCGTTAAATAACGTAAAGTCTTTCTTTCCAAACATTAATTGCTGATAGTGATTTCGATTAAAATCTTTTGCATACATGTAACCAGGTTCTTGAACGACATTGTTATGCTTAAAGTCTGCGTATTCGACTAAAAGAACAAGAACTTTATCTTTTCTCACTTGTCCGTTATATTTGACCTGAGCTGCAGGTTTAACGTTTACCCCGTTCCCCGAATTGTTTCCTTGAGACTTAATATTAGCAAATTCGCCTCGTTGAAACTTTTCTTTTTGTTTTGTTTGCATTTCTTTCGCTTTCAAATCAATTTTGCTAGCTTTATGTCCCTTCATGCTCTCTTTATGTGCATCTTTTTTGTTTATGTAAGAAGTAACGGCTTTCTTCACTTCTTGCGGTGTTGCACTTTGAGAAATAACTCCTTGGTTTTTCAGTGCGTTAGCCAATCTTTCTTCCGGTACTGTATTCATATCAATTGGTGAACTCGGAAGTTCTTCCGATTGTGCGGTTTTAGCTGAAGCAGTACTTCCATTCATAAGTACTGGCCCGACTCCGCTTAATGTAACAGTTGTGGCAAGAAAAGATGTCCCCAAAATCTTTTTCCAGCTTTTCAAGTAAACCCCTCCATTTTAGAATTTTCAAACTATTAGCAAGATTTATTTTATATTCTAAAACTAGGAAGGTCAACTACATTTTACTATATTATTAAAATTTTTTAATTCTAGTAGATAATGTAAAATAGTTTTATAGTATGTAACTAGTTTTCTTTGCCTGACAATTAAAATGTCTGATAAACCCTTCTTACGTATGCAAATTCCATGCCAAATCGATAACCAAAACTTAAAATATATGAAGCGTATTTTTTTAGGAAATTAGAACCATCTTTTTCGTATTACTATTATATAAAAACAAAAAATTCCCTATTATGGATACAGAAAGATAAAAAAATCACTTCTCAATAGACGAGAAGTGATAATTTCTGTATGCAAGTAAATTTAAGAATGTTCTTTTTGACGCTGCAGCAAGATATGATAGAGCGACATGCTCCAAATAGACATATTGCGCGCTGCGATTTCATAAGGTTTTTCATCAATTTTAAACAAGAAATCCCCTTCATAACTCACGGATTTCCCTTGCTTTTCTAGCTCTTGTTTAACAGCTTCAATCCATTCTACTGCATTCGTATAATGTTTGTTCAAACGAACTTTAATAGTTTGATTCCTGTAATGAATAAAAGATGTAATTCCCCAAAAAATTAAGACAAGAAAAAGTACCATATACAGCAATTGCATGATAGCGATCCCCTTCTTCCTTCATTTCATTATTTTCAATGAAGACTTAATTTAGATGAGTAAATATTACTATTCTCCTTTGCTATCGTCATCTCCTTTAAAAAAGTAAATTCCTTTTCCGCGTGGGCATATAAAATAAATCTCTGTACGTGCTCCCTCATCTTTTTTACTAACGTTTTCTTTTAAAAAATGATAAGCTAATAGAATGATAAATAGAAAGGGAGGGCGACGAGTTGTCAACTGAACAAGTGAAATTAGCAGCCGTTTTAGATGTTGAAACAACGGGATTAAGTGCGCAAACATGCGATATTATCGAACTAGCAATTGCTGTTGTTTCTTATGATTCTTCTACCGGAGAAATAATCGACATTGTAGAAGAATATGAAGAATTTAATATGCCTTCAACTCCCATTTTCCCGTATATTACAAACTTAACGGGAATTACAAATGAGATGGTCAAAAATAAAACATTAGACGATAAAAAAGTGGAATCGCTGTTAACTAGCGTTTCGGCTATCATCGCTCATAATGCTTCTTTCGATCGCAGTTTTCTTTTAAAACGGTATCCATCTTTATTTAACCAAAAATGGCACTGCTCTATGCGTGCTGTCAAATGGAAAGAATACGGCTTTCCTAATAAAAAACTAACAACGCTTCTTGATCATCATAATATCGAGAGAGAGCACGCTCACAGAGCTATGGATGATGTGAAAGGAACCATTGACTTGCTAAGACAGCAAAATCCTAGCGGAGATCCCTATTTTTCTGAAGTATTAAAAAAAGCAATGAGCAAACCTAAAAAAACAGCGGCTTCCACTCGTTTTTAACTCAACAAAAAAAGCGCAGAAGCTGCGCTTTTTTTGTTTTTATTCGCATATTTCTTAAGTGTTGAGTTATATGTTTGAGGAGTATGATTGGAAACAGCGAGGCTGTAAACGCACCGGAAGAAAAAGAAAAGTGCCTGCTTTCAAGCAAAAAGCCGCGGAGGAACAAACTGAACAGCAGGTGTTTACACATATATACGAAATCAGCTGAATTTCTAATAATCTGGGAGATTTTAATTATATTTCTCTTACCTTTTGGTTTTGAAGATCGTGATGCGTTTGTTCTAGTTCACTTAAATTCAATTCGTACAAATGTCTCCCGTCTTCTGCTTTAAAGTAACCCGATTCAATAATTTGATTCATTAAAAGATCTTTCTTTTGCTCAAATGCTTTTTCAGATGTCATGTTATCATCTCCTTTTTTAGGTGAATATCTTTCATAGAAAAGACGTACACCGCTTGTGGCATACGTCTTGTTGCTTTTCACACTCGTTACCTATGTTTAAAAACAACGCAATCGTTACATTTTATCGAGAAGGCTGCTTATGTCTTGCAGCCATATTGAACATTTTGGTGATGCACTACTTTTATACCCTTCATGATGTTCTTAAAACGCAATTGGAAAAAGATTTTCACAAAATTTGTTTTCCATCTACTGCCCCGCTTTCAAAATGCGGCTGTGCGGCGATTTTTTTCGTTGCTAAACTGACCACCATTAATACAACTAAATTAATAAATAAAGAAATAACGCCGACATTTGTATCTTTAATGATTTGTGGCAACGCAGGAAACAACGTGCCAAGCGTTGTTTCAGTAAGCGTTATATACATCACAGACGCAATGCCGGCAACAATACCTGCACATGCCCCGTATTTAGTCACGATATTGTTTTTCATTAAACTAAAAATAAAAGCAGGAAACAGCTGCGTCACAATGCTGTAGCCCATTAGTAAAAGCGTTACAATCGTATTCCCTCCATGAAGTGTAAAATAGACTGAAACAAGCGCAATGACCGGTACGAAGCATTTAGCCAGTATCGAAATTTGTTTGCCCGTCGCTGAAGGAACAAGAATGCCATAAACGTTTTTAGACAGTGACGTAGAAGCTGCCATCAAAAGCATCGATCCAGGCACAAGTGCTGTTAATAAACCAGCTGCGCCAATAAAGCCGACCATCCACGGATCAAATGTTTGAATGGAAAGACGAAGCAGTGACAAGTCTGCTTCTGCGCCTTGTAGTCCAGGTACCTGCATAAGAGCAGTAAACCCTACAAAAAAGACAAAAAGCAGCATTAACGTATAAATAGGACTTATAATAGAATTCTTTCGAAATACATTCTCGTTTTCAGCTGAATACGTTGCATTAAACGTATGCGGCCACATGTAAAATCCTAATACGGTCAGCATGACTGTAGAAATAAACCACGAAATACTTAGACCTGTCTTGGGAAGAGTGAGAAACGTTGGATTTGCTTGATGCACAGCCTCAAACATTGGCTGTAAGCCTCCGTATTAATGAAACGGCATATATATTCCTAAAAATAAGACAACAATAAAAATCATGATATCTTTGACAATAGCCGTCCACGCGGAACCATGTATGCCTGATATCATTAAGTAAACCGTTAATGATATGGCACCAATCCAAATGGCTGCGGTTGAAGAGATAGACCCATAAGAAGCTTCAGATACAATAATACCTAAGCCTTTGAATTGTAAAATAATATAAGGAACAATTGCCAGCACCCCTGCACATGAAACAACGATGCCAAGAAACGGGCTGTTGTATTTTGAAACAAAAAAATCCGGCTGAGACATGAGCTTATGCTGCTTCGCATACCGCCATATTTGCGGGCCGATCCAATACCCTAACACGTATGCCAAAGAAATATAAGCTAAAATATAAAACGCTGGCCCTCCTTTTCCATATGCCCAAGCGCTTCCACCTAGAAACGTAAAAGTAGTATAGATTTCGCCCGCCATCAAAAAGAAGACAAAAACAGTTCCAAAACCTCTGCCACCTACGCTCCACTGTTCTAAATCCATTTTTTTGCCCCGCGTAGCTCGAATTCCAAGATAAATAGCTAAAAGTAAAAAACCAAAAATAATAATCAGAGCGGTATTCATTATTTATCTCCTCCTTTAACAGCAGGATCGAGCTTGTACACAATACCCATAATAAAAGACGTAAGGATTACCCACATAACAATCCAAAAGAGAAAAAAAGGCATCCCTAAAATAAACGGCGTTACTTTGTTAACAAAAGGCAATAAACCTAATATTCCTACAAACGGAAGCAGGCAAAGAAGATAAATTATTTTCATAGAGCTCCTCCTTAATCACACGGCTTATCAGTACTTATCTAAGACTTTAACTATCTCATTATGTACTTCTCTTATTCTTCTCTTTACACCTCCATTCTTGAGCTAAACGAGACGTTTGGCATAGAAAACCGCCGTTTATTTGTTCCTTAGTATCTTCCATTTGTCACCATGTGAAAAGGAGTTTGTAAGGCATGCTTACAAGATTTTGAATGCAGAAGAATGTAGACAAACAAAAAGAAACGAAACTGAGAGCAAAAGTTTCAGTTCCGTTTCTTTTTAGCATTTCTATACTTTATTCTTCTTTTTTCTTTACACCAAGCGAAGAAAGAGCTTGGTGTAAATGTCCAAACGTTTCAATTTTATTAAAACTAATTCCTACATTAACAGCCGTCTGAGCCATGTCAGGACTCACTCCTGACATAATCGCATGGATGCCTAGCAGCTGCAAAATGTTAATCAAATCAAAAAATTTGTGAGCAACATACGTATCTACATAATTTACACCGGATAAGTCAATGACTAGATGTCTTATATGTTTTTCTGCACATCTTTTTGGAACAACCTCGATAATAGAATCACCTTTGATTTCATCAATAAGCCCTACTAAAGGCAAGACCGCGATGTGATCTACAAGTGGAATGACAGGAAAACTCGTTTCGTCAATTAGCTCTTGCTGAAGACTTATTTTTTGCCTTGTGATTTTATAGTACTGTTCGGAAAATTCATTAATGAGTTTATCAAATGTTGTATGATAAACTTCGCTCCAAGAGAGTATATCTTCTTTTGTGATAGATGAATGTATCAGACTATATGTTTTGACATACGTCCAAATAATTTTTCTTGTTTTGCTTAGCGCTTCTACTACCTCGTAAATCGGCGTATCAAATTTAATTCTGCTGTTTACTACTTCCGTCGTCCATTTCACCATACGTTGTTTGAAAATCTCTTGATCGTCAAGAAAGCCGCTCGCAATTGTTTCGATCGTATAAAGATGCTGCTCGCGCAGCTTTTTCTCAACTGAAGCGTCTGCGTCCTTTGAGTAAATCGATCCTTTAATATTACTTCTTTGGCGCAGCCATTCTTCACTGATAGAGGCTGAATTCTCTAAAATATATTCAAAAAGACGTTGATTTTGTTCACTCACTACTGTTTAACCTCCGTTCACTTTCTCCTTCTGTCCAATTACTTACAAAACGCACCTTATGATAAATTCATGCTTCATATTTTTTCCTCGTCCATCTCTATCATACACGATAACCGCTCTGCATACTTATAGAGAATTAGATATAAACAAGCAGGTATTGGATTATCTACATAGATAAACTGCCGTGTATGATGCAACTATCATTTATTTTCACATGAAAGGATGTTAATTGTATTGAAAAAATCAATTATTTTGTTGGGGATTCTCGCTACAAGTATTGGATTATCCGCTTGTTCAAACAATACAACAACTTCTTCTGCCACAAACTCTTCTGCACATTCAGGTCATGAACATCACAAAGCTGCAGTTGCTGATATTCGCGAAGAGACTCCAGGAGCAGATGTTTTGCCACAGTTTTTGAAGAACCAGCCTAAAGATATGAAACTAGTTTATCTATCCGTTGCTAAAAATCGTGAACTACTTGAAAAAATCCCTTGCTACTGCGGATGTGGCATGGAAGCAAATCACAAAAACAGCTATGACTGCTTTATTTTTAAAAACAAAAGAAATGGAGCAGTTGTCTGGGATGATCATGGAACAAAATGCGGATTGTGTATAGAAATTGCAGCTAAAGCTATGCTCGACTATAACCGAGGCAAATCAATAAAAGATATTCGCAAAGACATCGATGAAAAATATAAAGAAGGCTATGCACAACCCACTCCTACTCCTTCCTTGTAAGACATTGGCAGTTTTTAAGCAAACATTCGCGATAGGTATATATAAAAGTAGAAGGTACCAAAAACACGTTCTTTTTTAGCGTTTTGAAAGCTGATTCATCTTTGAAACAGCAAAAAACACTCAAATAGCTATTTGAGTGTTTTTTGTGTACTATTCTTTCACAAACTCTTTTGTACTTCTTACTGTATCAATCGGACGCACGAGCTTCTCAATTTCTGCACGTTTTGGCTCTAAAAAAGGAGGAAGTGATAATTTTTCTCCGAGCGTTTCGTAAGGTTCATCTCCCATAAATCCTGGTCCATCTGTCGCAAATTCAAATAAAATTTGCGGAGCCACTCTTGCATACAACGACTCAAAGAAGTGACGATTCACATAACCAGACGTATGGAAACCGAAGCTTGACATTCGATTAATCCACTCTTCAAGAGCCTGTCTATTTTCTACGCGAAAAGCAACGTGATGAACAGTTCCAAAACCTTGCTGAGCCTGCGGAAGTTTTTCATTGTGTTCTACTACTACTTGCGCACCGTTTCCTCCTTCTCCTACTTCGAATAGGTGAAGATCTCCTTCTTGACCAATCTCTTTAAATAAAAGGACTTTTTCCATCATTTCTTTAAAGTAATTAAACTCGGCAATACGAATAAAGATAGGACCAAGTCCCGTAATAGCGTATTGAAGAGGGACAGGGCCTTTTTGCCAAGGAGTGCCTGATTCAACTCCTTGATTTCCTTCATCGGAAATTAACTGATACTGCTGATCATCAAAATCAACAAACGAAAGCGTCTTTTTCCCAAATAGCTCTTGAATCCCCGTATGATTTACTTCTAAGCGTTCAAAGCGCTTTACCCAATAGTCTAAAGCCGCATCATTTGGAACACGGAAAGATGTTTTCGAAATTTCATTTGTTCCGTGAAAACCTTTTGGAATACCTGGAAAATCAAAAAAAGTCATGTCCGTTCCGGCGCTGCCTTTATCATCTGCAAAAAACAAATGGTACGTTTGAATATCATCTTGATTGACCGTTTTTTTAACTAAGCGCATGCCTAACACATAGGTGAAAAATTCATAATTCTTTTCTGCACTGCTTGTAATGGCCGTTACGTGGTGTATTCCTTTTAAGTGATTCATTCTACATTCCTCCGGATAAATCGTCTAGTTTATCATTTATTATTTATCTTTAATTTGAATATCTTTAATTAAAGATAATATACCATGATTAATTTTCCTTTGTCAATAAAGTATGGATGATCTCGGAAGGAAATATATATATTTTTACATTTAACCAAAACATTATAAATGAGGACGAGCCAAATCGGCAATAAAACATCATATAAACAAAGAGCTTTTACAATTCAAGAGCTCTTTGTTTATTCTTTAATTTTCAATATGCTTGATTATAACTGCAGGATTGCCTCCCACTACCACGTTATCAGGAACATTTTTTGTCACAACGGCACCCGAAGCAATTACGGCATTGTTGCCTATTTTCACTCCAGGATTAATAACGGCTCTTCCCCCAATCCAGACGTTATTTCCTATTTCTACGCGTTTGCCAAACTCAGCTCCTGAAATTCTTTCAAGAGCATGCAAAGGATGAGTTGCTGTATAGATATGTACACCTGGTGCAAGAAAACAATTATCTCCTATTCTTATTTCACATACATCTAAAAGTACGCAATCAAAGTTAGCATAAAAATTTTCTCCAACATGAATGTTAGAACCGTAGTCACAGCGGAAAGTAGGCTCTATGCAAAGAGAATTTCCCGTAGATCCAAACAGTTCTTTTAATAAGTTTGTACGTCTTTCTTCTTCCCTTTCTGTTGTTTGGTTATAAAGCCTTGTTAATCTTCGAGCGTTTTCACGTTCTTTTATTAATTGCGGATCAGCAGAAAGATATAATTCTCCATCCAGCATTTTTTGTTTTTCTGTTTTCATTTTGCATCCCCTTTTTTGTAGTTCCTTCTCTAACCGATACTGATTTATTCTCTTACACGATATCATGTTTTTAAACCTTTGTCCGGTATTCGCTGAGATTATCACCCACCAGGCAAACATTAGTTAATTTAATAACTCCCGGAAGCTAATTTTTCAATGTTTTTATATAAAAGGAATAGTAAGAGAAAACTTCATCACATATACTATATAAATTTATATAAAAGGCAGGGATATCATGAAAGCACAGCGCTTAGTAGATGACCAAAAAGGAACATACAGCAAGGAAGTTCAAAAGCACTTCAACCTAAAAATAAATGGAAAAATTTATACACAACCCTCGCCGCAATCACCTTCCTCACCCCCTATGCAGAAGAAAAATCTTAAATACAAACCTCAAAATAAAGTTCTACGCACGTACGATAAAAAAGATAAAACATTAAATGACACACAAGAAAAGCTCATAAAATCTGCAAAAACTAGATTAACTAAATATGAAAAGCTTCTATTAAGCAATCAGCTTTCAGAATCTGCCGCTCTTTACTCACCTTTTGGGTTAGAAGAGCTGGTACGAATGGCTAGTAGAGAGGAGTGAACGATTTGTGTTGGATGAAAAAGTAATTATTGATACAAACATTTGGGCTTCACATGCGCTTAATTATCCAGAAGTTGTGGAATATATTAATGAACTTATTTCAAATAACGCGGAATTTTTAATGCCTACCGTTGTAGAAATGGAACTTCTGTCGCATTGGGAAGTAGAAACAAACCCTCAAGTCAAAGCAGTAAAAAATCATTATATTTACGATATGACAGATAAGATTGTGGACGTTACAAGTGAAATTGCACAGCTAGCAGCTCAAATTCGTAGAAAAGCTAAAATAGAATCCAATAAAAAAATTAAAGGACCAGATGCGATGATTGCCGCATCTGCTTTTATACATAATGCAAAACTGATTTCCAACAATAATAAAGATTTTGCTTGGATGACACTTAATTTCAGCTACCGAGGTCAACCATTATCTTATGTAAACCCTATTAAAGATACGATTGCTTACGCTTCTTTTATTAAAAGCTTTGAACATCCCACCCTTCCCGATGCTGATAACTTACAAGAAAACGAGAAGGAAAGCTAATTTGTTTTTATTTTTAAAATACTCCTTGTCTCCCGCCTTTTTCAAATTAAAAGTTTGATGAGTACATACTCCAATTCTTTCTGTAATGAATACAGTAAAAAGCATAAAAACTTAGGCGGTGAAAAGAGTGAATTATCAATATTACCCGGAACAACCTTTAGAAGAGTATCAATATGGCTATGATTATTATTCAAATCCCCAAGAAGCTGACGAAAGATTCCCTTATGGTTATTATCCATATCCTCGCCCTCGGCCATTTTATCCTTACCCTTATCCTCGTCCTATTTATTACCACCCCCCTTACTTTTACCCTCGCCCTCGGCCATTTTACCCACACCCAGTGTATTGGAGATAAAAAAAGAAGAGCGATCAGCTCTTCTTTTTTGTTTCTTGATATTTAGACATCTCTTCTTGAATAATGGTCACAAACGCTTCATTCTGCTCAATTTTAAAAACGGTAATAGCTTTTTCTAGGTAGGCTATTCCTTCTTTAAGCTCATCAAGCTGACAGAGTGCTTCTCCAATTTGATAGTGCAGTTCTCCTAATAAATAAAGCGTCTCATGCTGAATACACAGCTCTAGTCCTGCTTGTGCATATTTAACCGACTTTTCATAACGTTCCATTTGCAAAAGCGCACGCGATAATCCATATAAAATTCGAATTTTAACAAGAGGATCTTTTAACTTAGGAAGCAAAGCAATATGCTGCAATCCTTCCATGAACGTACTGAACGCTTTTTTTAAATGACCTTCTTCTTCATAAATAATGGCAATACTATTTAAAATAGCAATCTCTTTTTCTGAATAAAACTGTTCACTCGTACGCGTGAACGCAATAGCTTTTTCCAATTTACGAAGCGCTTGTTCAAATTTATTTCCAATATAATAATCACATATGGCTTCGTGCCATAGGAAAAATTGTGCATGAAAAGGATCTTGAAACATAGGATTATCTTTTTCTTTGTTCACCATATGTAACACGGTTTCATAATCGCGTTTTCGTATATAATGCCTAATGGTCGATTTAATTTCTTTTGAATAATCGTTGGGCGTTAGCTCTCCTGCTTCAAAGAAATAATTCATCGGAACCCCTAAGCGTTTCGATAAATGATAGAGAACTTCACTGCTTGCATGAATTTCACCTTGTTCAAATCGATGTAGCTCTTCTTCAGTACAAATTCCTTCTGATAACTCGACAGTTGTCATTTCCGCAATCTTTCGCAGATCTTGAATCAGCTGACCTACTTGTTTTTTATCATTCAAAAAATCACCTTACTTAATGTCGTCAATAAACTCTGTGAAAACAACGTTCCATTATGTTTTTATAAGTCTATTGTACCATTTAGATAGTTTTTTTATCAATAGTATTAAGAAAAATATCCCAAGCAAAATTCTTCTAGTTATAGTATTATTTCAAACAATCTCCCGCTTCTTCTTTTGAAATATATCCTTCTTGCACTCCATATAACACTTGATCACATCGCCATAAAGTAGAACTATATCCATCGTTTTCTTTCATTTCTTGATTAATTTGTTGCTTTGTTTCGTCTGTGAAACTGTCTTCTTGTTGTTGACGAACCTCTTCTTCGTATTGATCTGGAGCAGAAATATCTTCATTTACTTCAGGTTCTTCATATTGATCAGCATGAGATAATTCTTCATCATTTGTTGGCTGCTGTTGATTTTGTGCTACTTGAGCTTGTTGCTTCTTTTGTTCTTCTGCTTGTTGCGCTGCGATACGCTGTTGTTCAGCAATCTTTTGTTGTCTTTGTTGCTCAGCTACTTCCGCTTGTCGTTTAGCTTCCGCTTCCTCTCTCGCCTTTTGCTCTGCTAATTCTTTAGCTTTTTTTTCTTTTTCAACTTTTACACTATACGCACGTAAATCTTTCTGTTCGTTTTGAATTTGCTGAGACTCGGACTTTTTATCTAAATCTTTGCCTTCAGACTTCTTTTTAGGTTCTTCAGCTACACTTTTCTTCTCTAGTAAATCATTTTCCTTCTCATCACTGTCACAAGCACCCATAGTCAAACTCAATGACAACAAAGCAGTACCAATTAGCAGCTTTTTCACAGAATTCTCCCCTTTTGTTTAATTGAAGCCACAACCAGTAGTACCTTAAATTTCTTTTTATATAGTGTTACTTTAAACTGATAAACTAAGTTGGCTGATTACTTTTTCTACGTTCATAATTAGTTGGTCGGGTCTGCAACTATTGTTCATTACGCTATGGCATATTTCAGGAAGCTCAAGCTTAACCCCTACAATTGCTCTGTCACAGTACTCAGCCCTTCAACGAGTAAATAATATCATGAAATAGGTTATTTTTGTTATTTTTTCAATTATATTTCTTTTTTATTTTCCAATAAATTTCCGTTAAAATCGCTAATATTGCCCATATCTTCTTCTCTATAATCCATTATCGTACTTTCCATAACCTCAAGAATTTCTTTTCTTCTTTTTCAGTTTGTTCTAGCATGGATAAAGTACTTAAGTTAGCTGACGTTTTGAATGTTAAAATGGATGAATTATACGAGAAAATTGAAAAGTAAAAAAGCCCAATCCAATTAAGGAAAGAACTTTTTAACTTTTACTATATTTTTAGTATTTTTTTAATTAGATATTTTATGACACTATATATCTTTGCGCCTTAAATAGAATCAAATACTTGACGCAGTTGAGCTGCGCTTTTATTGATCGCCTGCTGAGCGAGCGGGACAAATTCATGAAACCCTAAAAACCCGTGAATCATTGTTTCGTAATTTTCATAGGTGACAGGGACACCGTGATTTTTTAATGCGTCTGCGTAGTCTTTTCCGCTATCTCTTAGAGGATCATACTGTGCTGTAATGATGGTAGCGCTTGGTAGACTCGATAAATCTTCTAGTAATACCGGAGCGTTATAGGGATGCTGTTCTTCTTCTTTATTATTTAAGTACTGAAGGCGAAACCAATCCATAAGATCTTTTGAAAGAAGATATCCTTCGGCGTTTTCTTTCATAGAGGCAGGGTGCTGATTTTTAAATCCTACAGACGGATAAATAAGCAGCTGATGAACAATGGATGGACCTTGTCTTTGTTTTGCTAAAATGCTTACAACCGCAGCAAGGTTGCCACCGGCACTGTCGCCCCCGACGGCAATTTTGTTTGAATCGATATTTAATTGAGACGCGTGAGCTGAAATCCACTCCAAGGCGTCATAGGCATCGTTTATTGCAGCCGGAAATTTACTTTCAGGAGCAAGACGGTAATCAACAGACACTACAATACAGTTTGTTTCATTTGCATACGACCTGCATATGGAGTCATGAGTATCCAGGCTTCCTAATACCCAGCCTCCTCCGTGATAATAAACAAGAGCGGGAAATGGCCCTGTTCCTTCAGGTTCATACACTCGTAGAGTGAGCGTACGTTCATTTAATTGGATTTCTTCATTATATACTTTTTTAACTGCTTCTTTAGAAGGAGTTAAAGACATCTTTTCCATTTCCCTCAGCTGCGGGGGTGTAACGTCCTCTAAAGAAGGACGGGGCATTTCATTATATTGATTTAGAAATATTTGAATATGCGGATCTAACGGCATTCTTCTTCTCTCTCCTTTCAAGGTAACTCTATATGTAATGATGAATGAAATTTCAGAAAAAATCCAATATATTGTCTTCTCGGCAGGCTTTTGTTTGTTTTGATTAAAAATGGGTATAACAATTAAATAAAGAGGATGATATTCGTATATATTTTATTCTCACCTATATAGATATAAATACGTACAAAGGAGGCACACCGATGATTATTGTTTATATAAGCTTAGCTGTTGTTTTGGCATCACTTGCGTACCTTATTTACGCAGGCGTATCATTTAATAAAAAAATCAAGCCAACTGTGAACTCTGTAAATGCCACTTCTCAACATCTTCAAAACGAAACTGATCATATCAAAGAAAAAACAAATCATTTAAAAGTAACACAAGCAGCGATTAAAACCGATGTACAGTACAAAAAAGATTCGGTCAAATATACAGCCAACTCATTTAAACAGCTTGTGAATAGCTTTAAACGTTAAAAAAGGAAACCTCTATAAAGGTTTCCTTTTTTATTACATCGCCTGAGACGTATCTTTAGGAGGCGCAGCCGTTTTGTTTCGGTGATAAATAGCGTTAATCTCTCCTCCAATAACGAGAATTAACCCCGTTAAAAATAGCCAAAGCATCAGAACAATCACGCCTCCTAAGCTTCCATAAGTAGCAGAATAATTGCCAAAGTTGCTTACGTAAAATGAGAACCCTAAAGATGTCAGCTGCCATAACAGCGTAGCAGCGAGCGCTCCGGGCCATACATGAGCAAAAGGAAACGTTTTGTTTGGCGCTAATCTGTATAATACGGATAAAACAAGTACCATAATGCCGACACCGATAATCCAGCGCAGAATATTTAAAACCACTGTTGTACCGGAAGGAAGAGAAAACCATTCGCTTACCCAATTTAACAAAACCCCTCCGAACACTGGCAAAAGAAGCGATACAATAATTGTTACAATTAATCCAATTGTTAAAAGAATGGACAGACCTCTTACTTTAATAAACGAGCGCTGTTCTTTCACATCGTAGGCTTGGTTCATTGCACGGATAAAGGCGTTCATCCCGTTTGAAGCAGACCAAATAGTTCCTAAAATCCCTACAGTCAGTAGCCCGCCGTTTGGTTGGCTTACAAATTGAGCTACGTTATCTTTAAAGATTGCAGCCGTTTCTCCCGGCATAACGCTTTGAAGGACATCGATTGCCTCTTCCGGTTTAATAGATAGATACGGAACAATGGATATCAGTAAAATAAGCATAGGGAATAATGATAGCATATAATAATAGGCTTGCTCAGCCGCTAGTCCCGTTGCTTGGTCTTCTTGAATTTCTTTACCAAGACTTTTTCCAAATGATAATAGCTTTTTCATGATAAACCTCTACTTTCTCTTTTTTTGTCCTTTTCCCATTTTATGCACTTTTCAACCTTGAAAGTGGAGAATTTTAAGCGAAATCTCAAATCAAACGACCAAGAGAAAGTAAAATGATGTTTCCTACACAAAAAAGTTCCAGCTCAAAAGAGCCAGAACTTTTCATCAGCGTGTTTATGTAGAGCAGACTAGCGAATGTGTCCTTGTGCACCACTTAATTGCTGATGCGCCATTGCAACAAGGTGCTTCGTCATTTCTCCACCAACAGAACCATTTGCACGAGCCGTTTGCTCAGCGCCAAGCTGAACGTTAAGTCTTCCCGCAATTTCCGTTTTTAACTGATCAAGAAGCTGTTCAGCACCTTGAACTAAAATAGGATTACGATTTGCCATGTTTATCACTCCTTTCCTTCAACAGCTTATATAGGTTAATGTTCCTTTCACTTGAAATTTTATACAACATCCTTCAAAAAAAGATCCCTGGCTATCGCCGAGATCTTTTTTTCTTTTCAAGCTTTTTTACACTCGTTCAAGAGGCATTGTGCAGCAGCGGAAAGAACCGCCGGACTTAATAATTTCAGATATATCAACTTCAATCACTTTATAGCCTCGTTTCCTTAACTCTTCATTCACTTCTGTATTCATTGGCAGGCTGATCACCCGCTGATTACCGATGGATAATACATTGGTTCCCATCGTAAACTGCTCTTCTTTTGTTACTTCAATTAAGTCATATTTCATGCGAAGTAAATTTAATTCTTTCTCATGTAAAGCTGGTGAAAATACGAGCGCTTCTGTGGGTGATAAAATATTTAACACACAATCAAGATGAAGATAAGACCGATCAATAGGAATCGGAACAACCTCATACGCTGGAAGCAACTCTTGGATATGCTCCACGCCTTCTTTACTTGTACGGTCGCTGAGCGCAATAAAAATAGCTTGTCCATCAATCAGCACATCTCCACCTTCAATGGGATGGTCCGGTACCTGATGGAAAGGAATACCTTGCTGCTGCAGCCACTCTGCTAGCACTTGTTCTTCTCCACTTCGAATCTCGCTTCCCATTTTCGTGACAATAACGGTATCTCCCAGCGTATAGCCAATATCCCGCGTAAATACTTGTTCTGGAAACGGCTCTTGAGCAGATAGCCCGATGACTTCCACTCCTTCTTTTTGAAGGCATTCGACAAATTGACGGTGCTGCTTTGAAGCCAAGCTCTCATCAATGTTTTCGTCCGCATAATGCTTTTGTGTTTCATTAATAATTTCTTCAATTTTCATATATGTAGGTGGGCAAACAATCACACGTTTTAATGTATCATACTCATTTTTACACCCATAACTATTCGTCATTTTAGCTGGCTGTTTCATTTGCATCTTTTTAAATCCCCCTTCGTGCATTTATGTACAGTGTTCCCTAAATCTCCTGAAACATAAACACGATTTTACTGAGGAAACACCTCTGTGCATCTATCTAAAAAGCTTTTTCAGGCAAGAAAAACAAAAAAACACAATACTTCTTCTAATTACAATAACTGTTAGTATAAAATAGTCTAGTAACTGTACAAAAAATGGGAGGTTAATATGAATAAAGTAGCGAACGCATTATATGCGGGCAGAAAATTTTTATTAATACTGTGGATCATTCTAATTGTCGGATTTGGCTTTTATGCGGCTAAGCTTCCTTCTGTGCTGGGAGGAAACGGATTTGAAATGAACGGAATGTATAAAGATACCGAGCAGCTTTTAGTTGATAAATTTGATGTTAGCGAAGCTCAGATCATCGTTTTATTTGAAAAAAAAGACGGAGTTTCTGACTCGAAATTCCAGCAAACAATCGCTCAGTATATGCAAAAAGCAGAGGACAAATCAGACGCGTCGAAAGTTGACATACCAACGGCTTCTAACAAGATGATAAAAGGAAGCACAGCGTATGGAATTATCCACTTTAATCACGATGATGGAACGATGGACAAACGAGTGGAAAAGATCAGAACTCTTTCAGCTGAAGAAAAAGAAATGAGTGTAAAATTAACCGGTGGTCCTATTATTGAAAAAGATATGAATACAGCAAGCCAAGCAGATTTAGCAAAAGCAGAAGCCATCGGTATTCCTGTTGCTTTAGTTGTGCTTCTTCTAGCTTTTGGCGGCGTGGTAGCCGCTGCAATCCCTCTTATGATAGGAATTGTAACCGTCGTTACCACCATGGGTGTTGTCTATTTCTTTCATCCGTACACAGAGCTGTCCATCTTTATTTTAAATGTGATTCCAATGATTGGATTAGCTCTTAGTATTGACTTTGCCCTTTTATTTATTAATCGCTTTAAAGAAGAAATTCAAACAAAATCGGTAGAACAAGCAATCAAAATTACCATTCAAACAGCGGGACGCTCGGTCATCTTCTCAGGATTATGCGTATTTATTGGATTAGCGGGAATGCTGTTTATTCAAGTGGATATTTTTCAAAACGTCGCTCTTGGAGGAATGGCTGTTGTTTTTATTGCTGTGTTTTCAGCTCTTACGCTCCTTCCTTCCATACTGGCTATATTAGGTACACGCATTAATCGTTTACGCATCTTAAAAGTCAGTGAAAAAGGCGGTCAGTCTAGGTGGCGTTCATTCGCTACATTTGTCATGAAAAAGCCTGTAACTATGACAATTGTTTCTCTTATCATTCTGTTAGTAGCACTTATTCCCGTTCGAGACATGCATCTAGAAATACCGTCTTCAGAAGCGCTGCCAACAAAATACGAGTCTCGTCAAGCTTTTGACACGTATAACGATACGTTTATAAATAAAAACACGGCAGACGTTTATTTTGTGCTAGAAGCTAAGCAAGATATGCTGAATGAAAAGCCTTTAACAAATGCCTTTACTTTTATAAAACAATTAAAAGAAGATTCGTTAGTTAAGCAAGTCGATTCTATTTCTACCGCTTTAAACGTAAAATCGAGTGATCAGCTTCAAGCTATGCTGGAAAACCCGCAGATAAGTGCGCAGGCAAAGCCAGCTGTAGATTCGTTCATTAACGGACATTATATGCTTATAAAAGCTACGCTAGATACAGACCAAAATTCAGATGAAGCAAAAGATTTTGTTCGAAAATGGAAAGACAAACGTTCACTTTTCACCGTTCATATTGGCGGCTATCCAAAATTTGAACAAGAAATATTCGATGAAATTTATGAAAAAGCTCCATATGGTTTGGCTCTTGTTTTATTTTCAACGTATGTCATTTTAATGATTGCTTTTCGTTCTGTCCTCATTCCTTTAAAGGCTATCATTATGAATATTTTAAGCTTAACAGCTACGTTTGGTTTACTTGTATGGCTGTTTCAAAATGGACATTTAGGTCTTACCGAGTCTAATATTGCTTTAGTGCTGCCAGTCTTTGTTTTCGGCCTTGTATTTGGGCTCAGCATGGATTACGAAGTCTTTTTAATTTCGCGCATTCACGAAGTGTATCATCAAACCCGTGATAATAATGTGGCAACGGTAGAAGGATTAGCTTCCACTAGTAAAATCATCACAAGCGCTGCTTTAATCATGATTGTGATTACAGGGGCCTTCGCTTTTACAGATGTAACGCCTGTTAAACAAATGGGTGTAGGAATTGCTTTAGCTATATTTATCGATGCAACGATTGTCAGAATGCTTCTTGTCCCTTCTCTAATGAAATTGCTTGGAGATGCCAACTGGTGGTTTTTCACTAAAAAACGCGATAAGTCCAGTTCCAACGAACAGTTAAAATCATAATAAAAAAACCCGCTCACTTGAGCGGGTTTTGCATTGAAGTTCTTTATCGACTTAATTTTGCAAAAGCGATAATGCCTTCTTCATCGTCTAATTCCAGTTCTAGTCCTGCTGCGTATGGGTCTACGTTCATTTCCGTATCCAGCCAAAAGCGCAGCGCTTCAATAATGTTCAAAGTAATATGAACCTGCTTACGATCATGCACGTATGACTCTGCTGAAAAACCGTAGTCATCATCATACATTAGCTCAATCTCTACTTCTTGAGGCTGAACTTGTTTCTTTTCTGCGATATACAAACACATCGCATTGATAATATCTTGTTCAGAAATTTTTATTGTCTCCAAGATTTCACTTCCTCATTTTTACGCTTGTTGCTACGTACGCTTTGGAATAACTTTACTACAAGAAGAATTAAAGCTACAATCACAAGCATATTTACCATAAAGCCTAAAATTGGGCCTAATGGTCCTAAGCTAGATAGTAAGCTTCCAAATAATAAGCCCGCAATTCCTCCCATTAAAAGACCTTTCATTAAGCCGCCGCGCTTTGAGCTAGCCGCTGTACTTTTAGATGATGAGTTTTTAGACGTATTGTTTTGCTTAACTGAATTACTATTATTGTTTTTAAATAAGCTTGATTGGTTATTGCTTCCGCTGTCAAAAGAGCGCTTTCCTGACTTATACCCTTTTGCGCTTGCTACGTTTGAACCGTCATGAATAAGTGATCCACCGACTGGTGAAAACACAACCGCTAATGCGATAAATGCGGCCAATAATTTTTTTACCATTGTTTTCCCTCCACTAAATGACTAACGTCACATATGTTTTTTCATATATGATTTCCATATATGTTCCTACGTTTCATCATACCAAAAGGTTTCACTTTTTTATATAAAAATGCATCAAGCTCCATCAAATGTTCACAGGATTAAACATTTGCACGTATTTCTTGTGTATATAAGACTATTCAAGTATAAACCAGAGACCTTCATAAAACTAACAAAGGTCCTTCATCTTCATTAAATACAGCTTATTTTACACTTTGCCAAAAATATTATCTAAAGTAACTTTTGTAGAGTTCTTTGGTTTTTCCAATTCTTTAATAATGTCTTTATAGGCTATAGGCTACCTTCGCCTTTATTACTAATTAAAGGATATACGCGCTTATATGACGAATACCATACGAGAAACAGCGCCTATTAAAAATTGGCTCTGAAAACTTCTAATGCTGTGCATTTGCAGTTAATTAATGGTCAATGCTTCATCACGTTATCTACTTGCCCTTTCATAAATAAGAGCTTTCTCTTATATGAATATGTATAGATAGACTAAAGTTAAAAAGGAGAGATACGATGTTGAATGAACAGCTCCCATTATCAACAGCAAATTTATCAGATGCAATGGAAGGTGCAAACCACTTAGACTTTTCCATTAAGCCATTGCAGCGTCATTACAAACTATTTGGGCCGGCTCTTACCGTAGATACGCCTGCTGGCAATAATTACTCAGTGCTTGAAGCGATTCGACTAGCGGAGCCCGGAAGCGTGCTCGTCATTGATGGAAAAAGCTACTGCAACCGTGCCTTAGCAGGAGATTTCGTAGTAGCCATGGCGAAGCTTGTTGGAATAAGAGGTATTGTACTAGATGGTGTTATACGAGATCAGGAAGATATTGAAAAGCTCAATTTCCCCGTATTTTGCAAGGGCTCTACGATCGCAGCAAGCAGCAAAAAAGAAAAAGGAAAGGTAAACGAGATCATTTCCTGCGGAGGCGTGAAGATCCGTCCTGGGGATTTTATTGCAGGTGACGACGGTGGAGTCATTGTCATTCCTAAGGATGAAGCCGAAGAAGTATTAGCAAAAGCACGAGAAAAGTGGCAAAAAGATAAAGACAGAGAAAATGAAGTATTAATTAGCAAAGAAACGGTATATACGTATTTAGATAACGCCCTAAAATAAAAGACCTCCGCTTGGAGGTCTTTTATTTGTCATATTGTAAAAATTCTAATCGATTTCCGAACGGGTCATGGACAAAAAAACGCTCTCTCCCTGCAATAGGCTCTTCTTCAGAAAGAACACACCCTGAATTTGCCAACTTACGTCTAAGCGTCTTGATATCTTCCACGACAAAAGCTGGATGCGCTTTTTTAGCAGGTATGTAGTCATCTTGAATACTGATATGCACTTCTTGAGTCCCACATTGAAACCATATACCGCCTCTGTGCCTTAAATTTTTCGGCTTAAGAACAGTTTTCATTCCTAAAAGATTTTCATAAAAATTTCTTGCTTCTTGCTCGCATCCTTCTGGACCAAGAAGCTGAACATGATCAATTCCCAGAAACATCCACAAACCCCTTTCAAAAAACGTCTTCCTAAAAGTTATTAATCAATGACTCTAGGATTATGAATAACCTGCAGTTCTTTTACAGCTTGCTTCATGTCGCTTTTGCAAATTGGACAAGTTGGCTGATCTCCGCTTTTAAAGTTATCTCGAACCCAACAATTACACGTATCTGATGTACATTCCCAAACTTTTGTTTCTTCAATAACAGCCGGCTCTAAATTTTTACGATTATACATACACATCGTCTCCTTTAAACAGTACTTTTTAAGTGGATAATAAATGAAGATTAACTTAGCGTGTAAATGTGGTAAATGGTGCAAGATAAAGTGATACTATACATCCGTAAATCAATCTTTGAGGAATACATACGGCGTCTTGAAAGACTAAAATAAAAATGAAGTTATAACAAAGCAGATAGCAGTTGCTTTTCTTAAAACAACGGGATAGTCTGAAAAGAACAAAAATGAAGATCACAAAAATTATATATTTTACTATTATAACAGAGTTTATAATTTTTTACAAATCAGCTTCCATTTACTTGTCTTTTCAAAAAAAAAAAAAGCGAGCACATGATTAGGCTCGCTTTTCATTTCTTATCGAGTTTGTCCGTTTCCACTCATAATATATTTAATTGTCGTAAGCGCAGGAAGTCCCATTGGACCGCGTGCATGAAGCTTTTGAGTTGAAATCCCAATTTCAGCTCCAAATCCTAAAGCTCCTCCGTCAGTAAAACGCGTAGATGCATTATGATACAGTGCCGCTGCATCCACTAAAGACATGAAGCGTGAAACGGCTTGTTCATCTTCTGAAATAATGGCTTCAGAGTGTTTTGTTCCATATGTTTCGATATGGTCAATCGCTTCATCCACACTCTCTACTACTTTCATCGCGATCGCTAAGCGCAAATACTCTTCAGCCCAGTCTTTTTCAGCCGCTGTTTTTGCTCCAGGAATTTCACCTACTGTCGCTTTGTCACCATATACTTCAATATTGTGATCATTGAATGCTTGAATCAATTCATCTTTATGAGAATCGAGCCAGTTTTTGTGTACAAGAACCGTTTCTGCTGCGTTACACACCGCTGGTCGATCTGTTTTTGCATTAATCAAAATCGGAATGGCCTTCTTAACGTCAGCTTGTTCATCGATATAAATATGGCAGTTTCCCACTCCCGTTTCTAACACAGGAACCGTTGCGTTATTGACGACCGCTTGAATCAACGAAGCCCCTCCGCGCGGAATTAGCACGTCAATATGCTCTTTCATTGTAAATAATTCTTGCGTAGCCGCACGATCTGTACTTGAAATAAACTGTACCGCTTCTTTAGGAATGGGCGTTTCATTAAGAGCTTTATGAATAATGTCCACAATAGCTTGGTTAGATGAAATAGCTGAAGAGCCGCCTTTTAACACAATGGCATTTCCAGATTTCAACGCTAGCCCTGTTGCATCTACCGTTACGTTTGGACGTGCTTCATAAATCATTCCGATAACGCCAAGAGGCACGCGTACTTGCTTTACATCTAGACCGTTATCCAATGTCCAGTTTGATAAAACATCTCCTGTTGGATCGTCTAGCTCAGCAACTTCACGAAGGCCGTTTGCAAATTCTTTTACACGTTCCGCTGAAAGAGCAAGGCGATCCATCAGCGCTTCGTCAAACCCTTTTTCTTTCCCGTTTTTTAAGTCTACTTCATTTGCTTTTAAAATATACTCCGTGTTGTTTTCAAGTGTAGAGGCAATCGTTAACAACGCATCGTTTTTTTGCTCTGTTGTTAGTAAACTTAATTGTTTAGCTGCTTTTTTTGCTGAAATAGCTTGTTCTTCTACTGAATACTTTTCATTTGTTTGTAACACCAAATCACTCCTGGATTCGTTTTAGTTTTGTTTGATTTTAAAGTGTGAGGCATAAGAGGTAAATGCAATCATGCAAAGAAAAGGAAGGGCTCCTTTTCTTTACAGCATGTTTGCTTACAAACCGACCGGTACTGGAATTTCTAAGTGACACACTAGACCTTCGCTGTCTACAATCGGTTGATCAATTGGCTCATTCAGTGCAAGTTCATCAGATGAATAATTTGTCACGCCAAGAGCCAGCTCATTTTCGTCTTTATCTAGAATACGTACAACTGCTCGTTCACTAAAGTGGCCTTTAATATATTTAACATGCTCGCGAAGTAAAGGCTCTTTATCTTCAATAATTGCACGTTTCGCGGCATCTTCGACTACTATTTCCCCTTCAGGACCAGAGTTAAACGCAATCCATTGCTTTTTCTGATTAAGGTTCGCAGAATCATCTTCAGATTCAAAGTACGTTCCTGTTGCATCGCCGTCAACCGCTTGTGTTAAAATGTTTGGCACGCCAGCTCTTCCTAAAAATGCTGGAATTCCTGACGCCATAGCGATTTTGAACGCGTCAATTTTCGAGCGCATACCGCCTGTTCCAACTGAACTTCCTGAATCTCCTGCAGATTCTTCGATTTCTTGCGTGATTTCCCCTACGTGAGGAACTAATTTTGCATTTGGATCCTGGCGAGGGTCCGCGCTGTATAAGCCATCGATATCCGATAAAATAATAAGCAGGTCGGAATCCACTAGTCCAGCAACTTTAGCTGAAAGTGTATCATTATCGCCAAATTTTAATCGATTGATGGTTACCGTGTCGTTTTCATTGACAATTGGCACAATGCCGCGTTCTAACAGCACGTTAATTGTATTTCGGGCATTGTTGTAACGATTTTCGTCTGAAAAATCGTCTCTTGTAATTAAGATTTGAGAAGCAACGTACCCATGCGATAGAAACAGTTCTGAATAAGCCTCCATTAACAGTCCTTGACCGATTGAGGCAGCTGCTTGTTTTTCAGGCAAAGAGCTAGGTCGCTCTAAGCAGCCAAGCTTGCGGTATCCTGCAGCTACAGCTCCTGATGAAACCAACAGCACTTCATGACCGCTGTCTTTTAAGTCTACGACTTGATCCACAAGGCGCTCCAGCTTCCGTCTGCTGATTTCGCCGTGTGAACTTGTTAATGAACTACTTCCAATTTTAATTACAACCCGCTTCTTATTGTCGGGACTCATCAAATCACTCCTAGTGTGTTCTGTATGTTTTCTTGTTTATGATTATTTTTTTGTGGTGAGGAATTCACGAAGAAGATAAGTGACGCATTAATTAGTACTTGCCACTTTTTGTAGTTGAGCACTCATTTCTTTTGAACGCTTTGATGCTCCTTTGACTGCTTGCATCATTGCTTCTCCGCCGCCGTGTTTAGCTAAGGCGTCTAAACCAGCTGCTGTTGTACCGTTTGGAGACGTCACATTTTCACGAAGCTCCGTCGGCGTTTCATCTCTTTCCATCATCATTCTTGCTGCACCGTAAATGGTTTGGGCGCCAATTTCACGTGCTAGCTCAGGATCGAGACCTTCTTCTTTAGCTGCTTTTTCGATATGCTCCATAAGGAAATAAAAATAAGCGGGTCCACTTCCGGCAATTCCTGTGAAAATGTCCATTTGAGGCTCATCAATCACGTATACCTTTCCGATTGCAGAAAGCAGCTCTTTTGCTGTTAGCACAGCGTCCATTGCAGCATATTGACCTGGAGATATAGCCGTTGCTGATTGCTGAATCATACTTGATGTATTCGGCATCACTCGAATGACCTGCTGTTCATCATGCAATAACTCTTCCATGTAAGAAGACGAAATCCCTGCAAGAACAGATAGGACAAGCTGGTCTTTGTTGATTTGAGGCTTTAATTCGTTTAATGCCTCTTCAGCGCCTTTTGGCTTCATCGCTAGAATAAAAACGTCAATGTCATCTGTTTTCAGCTCGCTGCGCTTTACTGCTGTGATACCATATCTCTTTTCAAGTTCGTGCAGTCGCGCATCATTACTTCGGTTTGTTACGATAATATTTTCAGCAGGTAATTTCTTTGCATTGAACATACCAGAAATCATCGCTTCTGCCATTGATCCAGCACCTAAAAAAGCAACTTTTTGTTTTTGATCCATCAAATCTCCCCTGTCATTTGTTCGTATTTTTGTTCTCGTTTCTTTCAACGGTTCCTATAGTAACACGCTGAAAAAGAGTGTCAAGTTGAATTTAACCGTTTTTTTCCTCCTTGAGCGTTTAACCTTATGCATATGTAAGCGCAAACAAAACTTTTTTAAATATTTTTTTCTGTAAAAAAAACCGATTTTTTTTATAAAAATGCGTTTATATAAAGAAAATCGGGGCATACTATATAGTTTGGGCTTTAAATTTTTTTTACAAAAAATAGAGGAATTTTGAAAACGTTATTTGAACAATATAATAGGTTTGCTAAAATGAACCTATGTACCAGCATCTTGGTTTTTTTTGAAAAATTTACTTTTGATGTAAACCACGCTGTGCTGTCGACATTAAAATAAACAAAACGACATACAATCTAGGAAGTGTCGAAACATTATTGGAGGTTCTATTATGAAGAACAACTCGTTTTCTACAGTTCCATCGTCTTCAGAAGGAATAGAGAAACAGGATTTACACGTTGTGGGAATTGGCGCTTCTGCCGGAGGGTTAGAAGCTATTGAGCAGTTTTTCGCTAATATGCCTTCACCAAATGGAATGGCGTTTATTATTGTGCAGCACCTTTCCTCTAAATATAAAAGTTTTATGCCAGAACTTTTAGCAAAAAAAACAGGAATGAATATCAAACTGACACAAGACGGGATGACTTTACAAGAAGACACAATTTATTTAAATCCTCCCCATCATTATGTGACCGTTGCGGATCATACTCTTCGCCTTCGTCCCTATGAAGAAAATGATCAAGTAAAGTATCCCATTGACGCCTTTTTTCATTCTTTGGCTGCTTCAAAAAAACACCGGTGCACAGCCATTATTTTATCGGGAAAAGGAAATGATGGAACAGGAGGAGCAAAAACAATACGAGAGTATGGCGGAACTGTACTTGTACAAGATGAAAGCACAGCAAAGTACAGAGATATGCCCCTAAGCGCTATTGATGCACACCTTGCTGATTATATTCTTTCTCCTGCTGATATGCCTGACCTTGTGCAAACGCATGTCAGCCAAACTGAATTTACATATAATGAAGAAACGTTGCAATATATTTATTCATTAATAAAGAAGAAAACAGGCATCGACTTCTCTATGTACAAAAAAAACACGGTGCTGCGACGACTTGAAAAGAGAATGGCTTTACTCGATCCGCCCTCTCAAACGATGGAAGAATACCGGGACTATTTATGTAAAGAAGCCGAAGAAATCGTCGAACTGCAGCGAGACTTGCTGATTGGAGTGACACAATTTCTTAGAGATAAAGAAGCATTCTCTATTATTGAAGAACAGGTCATCCCTCAATTAGTTGAAAGAAAGATTCATAGTCAAGAAGATGAAATCCGCATCTGGGTAGCAGGTTGTTCTACTGGTCAAGAAGCATATACATTAGCTATTTTGCTTCATGACTATTTATCAACAATCAACCGTTATTTCGATGTCCGAATCTTTGCTACGGACATCGATCGTCATGCAATCAAAAGAGCTAGTCAAGGTATTTATGAAGAAGCGGAAGTTCATTCCTTCTCAGCAGCTCAGATTAACGAATATTTTGAGCAAACAAAACACGGTGGTTATCAAGTTAAAAAAACAATTCGTAAAATGATTGTTTTTGCCCCGCATAATATAGGAAAAGACTCGCCTTTTGTAAACGTTGATTTAATTAGCTGCCGAAATATGATGATTTACTTCCAAGCTGAACTGCAGCAGCGCATTCTGTCTCTTTTTCATTTTTCTTTGACAGAAGAAGGCGTACTTTTTTTAGGTCCTAGTGAAACAACAGGAAATTTGTCTGATTTGTTCCGCCCTATCAACAGTAAGTGGAAAATATTTAAGCGTTCGGGACAGCCCAGCCGACAAATTACGGGAGCTTTTAATCTTTCGAAATCCAGCTTGCATGAAGGTGATTTTTCTAGCGTGCCGCTGCCAAGTCAACTTTATAAGCCTCTTCCTTCACTTAAATTAGATGAGATGTATCAGTCAATGATTGATCACTTTATGAGCCCTTGTCTCGTATTAAATGAATACAACGAAGTAATATTTTGTTCAAAAGAAGCGACTCAGCTTATTAACGTTCCTGTAGGGAAAATTAATTATACAATTTTCAAAATGGTTCCAGTTCACGTCTCTTTAGCCATTGGAGCAGCTATTAAACGCGTAAAAGAGCAAGGTATGAGCGTATGCTGTCAGCACATTGAATTTGTCATAAACAACGTGCAGCGCCGTTTTAATATTACGATATCTGCCCTTCCAACAAATCACTCTCTTTACTTACTTATGTTTGATGAACAGACAGATGGTGCCATTATTGATAAGGAAGAGCCCATGTTCCTTAATCAAACAAGCTCGATTAGTGAGCTTGTAGTAGATTTAGAGCAAGAGCTTCATTACACGCAGCAGCATTTGCAAACGACGATTGAAGAGCTAGAAACAGCAAATGAGGAGCTAAAGTCTACAAACGAAGAACTGATTGCTTCTAACGAAGAGCTGCAGTCTACAAATGAAGAGTTGCAGTCGGTGAATGAAGAATTAATCAGTGTTAACAACCAGTACGAGCGTAAGATTGAAGAATTAACGGACTTAAATAACGATATTGATAATTTATTAATCAGTACAACTATTGCTACTATCTTTTTAGACGAGCAGCTGAATATTAAATTATTTACGCCGGAAACGAAAACAGTGATCAACGTTCTTCATCAAGATATTGGAAGACCTTTCTTTCATATTTCGCATAACTTTAGATATGACCATCTAATCGAGGATGCAATGCACGTTTTAAGAACAAATAACACCCTTCAAAAAGAAATTCAAAGCTATGATAACCAATGGTACAGCATGAAAATGATGCCTTATCGTACAAATGAGAATTTAATTAACGGTGTAGTTATTACGTTTATTAATATTACAGAAATTAAACGATCAAATGAAGAATTGGCTATTACATCATTTGCAGTCGCTCACAGTCCTACGGGCATTTTCATTACCGATCATCAAGGTAAAATTAAGTACATTAATCAAAAATTCATGGAGCAAAAGCATGCGCCGCAGGAAGTATTTGGGCTACACCTCTATGACTTATATACAAAAAAACTGGGGGTTAAAAGATTCCCTAAGATTTGGAATGAAGTATACAGAGGAGAAAAATGGAACGGAGAAATTTCCTACGTTCAAGAAGACGGAGAAACCGTTTGGGAACAGTTAGCCTTAATGCCTGTTAAAAATGATCAGGATGAAATCATCCATTACATTGGGTTAAGCGAAGACATTTCACAGCGCAAACAGTCGGAAATGATGCTCAAAAATTCAGAGATGCTGTCAGCACTTGGACAGCTGGCTGCTGGCATTGCCCATGAAATACGAAATCCTCTTACATCATTAAAGGGCTTTTTACAGCTTATGATGCAAGAAGAAACGTATAAAAAAGAATATATGGATGTCATGATGTCCGAGTTTAACCGCTTAGAACTGATCATTAGCGAACTGCTCATTCTAGCCAAACCCGAAGTCGTAAAATATGAAAATAAACAGATAAATTTAATTCTTCAAGACGTATGTACGCTGCTGCATACACAGGCCATTCTTAAAAACATTACTATTTCAACAGATTTTGAAGAAAAATTACCTGTTATTCATTGTATCGAAAAAGATATGAAACAAGTATTTATCAACATGGTGAAAAATTCTATTGAAGCGATGGATGACCCCGGATCTATCCTGGTGGTATCTAAATTTGATCCAGATACAAATCAAGTAGTCGTCCAAGTGATAGATGAAGGAAAAGGCATGCCGAAAGATCGATTAACACGAATTAGCGAGCCTTTCTATACAACAAAAGAAAAAGGAACAGGATTAGGATTGATGGTGAGTCACAAAATCATTAGTAATCATAAAGGAAGCATTTCGTATGATAGTGAAGAAGGGAAAGGAACAACGGTAGAAATCCGATTGCCGCTTTCTTAATGTACTTTGTTCTTCTGCCTTAAACATTCAAGCTCCTGATTAATTACATCTTGAATGTCAAACAAATGTGTAGAGACCAATTCAATATATTCTCCTTTTCCTGCTTCAATCACGTCGGAGCGGATAATACTTAGGAGGTCTTGAATGGTTAGCACATTTGTTTTCATTTCTCGAAAATGACGCTGAAGATCAACTAGCTGCATTTTTTTCACCGTTTCTACATCTGTTTCCCTGACTGAAAAATCTGGGTTCACTTGTGGTGAGTCTTGCAGAAGCATAGAGCGAAACTGTTGAAGAGTTGATTGAACACTCATCATATGCTCATGAATAGGATAGCAGAAAACAGCGTGCAGCGAATGATAGGCTTCAGGCTTAAAATGAAAATCAAAAAGAGCAACCGGGTTAGAAAACGTGCGCATATTTACTTCGATTTGCACTTCCTCCTTTCCCTGGAGTGCTCTTTTTACTTTTTCTTGGCTGTCTTCATCAACTAGATCTAAAAAGTTCTGAACAGGCGGGAAATTTTTCGTGACGCTTGGTGTAAATTCAATTATTTCGTTGTCTTTATTGAGTAAAAACATTGGAACCGGAATGTGTTGAATCGGCAAACTGATCATATTTCTTCCCCCATTGCTAACATTTTATCTTGCGTCGAACTTTCTTTATTGTTGATTAGAAGCCAGTCTTTAAAAGCTTGAATATGATTAATGAATATGGTTCTTGAAGATCCTGAAGCCGACAAATCGTGCTTGTTGAGAAGCCTGCTGCCTACTAATACTAGAGGACTTTGCGGCATGTTTTCAATCTCAGCAATGTATTTTTGTAAATCAGGCAGCAAATGCACTTGGGAGACAGACAAGCACACTACATCAGGGTCCCATCTTTCAATGCTTTTTAGAGCAAACGGCAGCGGCAAGTTTGCTCCTAAGTTTTTAACTTCCCATCCCTGTTCTCTCATAAGTCCTGCAATCATTTTAATACCTAAGTAATGCTCTTCTCCTTCAATGCAAAAAAGAAGTGCTCGATGGCGCTGAATCAACTGATGCTGTAATAGCTGAAAGCGAGTTAACACATAGTCACAGGTTGCAGTAGCCAAATGCTCGTCCGCGACTGAAATTTTATTTTCTTGCCACCTTTTCCCTATCTCATACATCGCTTCTGTCAGAAACGTGTATACGTCAGTTGAAGAATGGCCTTCTTCTATATATAGAGCAATGAGCAGCCAGCTTTTTTGAACGTCCCCTTCTAGCAAACAATCAGCTAAAGCCGCTACATTACGAGAGTAAACGATAAGATCACGCCCTTTTCTTAAAGTTACAATAAATCTCTAGGCAAAACTTCCTTTTTGCACGATGGACAACATGCGTAGACGCCTTTATTTTCATCATAATCTACGTTCATCGGCTGCTTGCATGCTTTACATACAGCATGTACGTAGTTTAAATATTTTTCCACTAATAAACGTGTTGCCCCACTTGTTTTCCCGCAATAATAGCAAATAAACCTTACTTTTCCTTTTTTTGTTATCTCTACTTCTCGCATATGCTGACAAGATTCACAGCGATCCCAGCTGAAAAGGTAATTGCTCAAAGAATATTGTGGTTTATTTGTTTCTATATACATTTTCGTTTCTTGATTTCTTGTTTTATCTTCGGTAAAGTCAATCGACCGAATAAGCTGTTTAGCGCCTAGCTTTGACTCAATTCTAGCAGCCATAAACGCTTCATTCTTTCCGCCATAAGGCATATTAATCCATATAGTGGATTCATCGATGATAAGCAGTGACATCGGAACAGCAGATGAAATGACATGCGCGCCGTCAATTCGAACTTCTGTTGGTTCACGAGTAAGAACGGTCAGTTCACCTTTAAACGAATTTAACACATCCCGTATTTCTTGAGGGATAAGGGATGCATAAGGAATGCACAATAAAACCTGCTGCCGAGCTTGATATAAGTCTTTTTTTAACTGATTGCTGTTCGATGGATGGTACCAAATCAATTTAGGATGCTGAATGACTTCTTTTAAAAATTGCTGAGGCTGGTATACTTTTTGATTTTCGTTAAAGTGATTGACCAACTTCCATAACGCTCGCTCTTTTGGTACGCGCTGCTGGGCAAACGACTCGTCTGAAAGCATAATAAATTTTCCTTTTGAACGCGTCACCGCTACATTTACCAATCGGTCGCTATTTTCATTTGTTAAAAGTAACCCTGGTTTTGACTGCGGCTTTGTATCGACCGTATCAAAAATCATGATATCTCGTTCCGCGCCTTGAAACTTGTGTACGGTTGCTGCAATTATACCGCTAGCTGGTTCAATATCTTGAAGAAATGCATTGATCAATTTAGCTTGAGACTTATAAGGAGTCACATAGCCAAGAGTAGCCGAAGAAGCTTTGCCTGCCCGCAGCATCAAACTTACCGCCAACACAGCCGTTATCACATTGTAACGTGAGCCGGAAGCAGCATCTCGCATAGCGGAAGAATGCAAATGACCAATGTTAAGCATAAGCGCTGCTTCATGAGCAAACGGCCGGCTGCTTGCTACTACTTCTCGACTTGTTGTGACAGATGGATGATCTGCTACTCGATTGCTGTAAATATAGCGATTTGTAAAAGCTGAGATATCTTTATGCATTCTTCTTTGCTTCGTCAACATAAAAAGATGCGGGTGTATCTCACCGCTTTCTACTTGCTCTACAAGACCCGTCTGCTCAAATAAATCTCGCTGCAGCCACTTCTTCACTTCAGCATGAGAAGATTGAGATACCGGAGGAAGCTGTTTAAAATCGCCGCATACGACAATTCGTTTTCCTAACGTAGCTGCAAAAGCAATTTGCGGTGCATATGCCATGCTAATTTCGTCTACCACAACCATATCAAATTCACTTTGATAAAGTAATCGGTCAATAGCCGCTTTTGATAAAGTAGTGCCTACAATATACGCTTGATCAAAAACATTTTTCTCCGCTTCAATCCACTTGTTACGAAGGGCGTTTAGCTTTTTGTTAACTTGCTGAAGCTGGTGTGCTCTATTGGGATACCTGCTTAAGTAAACTCGTTCTTCTTGTAAATCACGCATCTCCTGAGCTAAGTACGGATCATCTTCTCCAATGACTTCTTCTACTTTTATATTTTCTAAGCCGCTGCTTTTTGTTGCTCCGTATCGAATGAGTTTTCCTTTTTTCCAAGCTTCTTTCTTTTTTAACTGACGCGCAGTTTCTTGCAGCAAACCGTCCACCGCTGCATTACTGTGAGATAATAAAAGGATCCGCTTTGATTTCCGGTAGTAGCTTGCCGCGATTTTGGACAGCGTATATGTTTTTCCTGTTCCAGGAGGCCCCCAAATATACGTAGTACGGTTATAACGCGCTCGCAGCAACACTTCATGAAGAGCGTTCTTAGACGTATATTCTTTATGACGAACAGGACTATCACCTCTCATAAGACGTTTGATTCTCACTATTTTTTGCTTGTAATCTTTTGCTTCCGTGAGTCTATCAATGAGAGCCTGCAATAATTCCCATGGTTCATTATATATATCGAGTTCGTCTACTTCTTGTCCAATAAACGCATCTATTTTAAGATACAAATCAAACCCTTCTGTTCCGATCACTTCTCCTTTACTTTCTTTATGCTGGTGGACAAGGCGTACCTGAGCTCCATCAAAAAGGTATAAATCGGCTGTGCGTTCAAACCGGTAAAGATACGCATCCTCCTGCTGCCCTAAGTATTCTCCTTTTCCTACCGTATACTTTTCTCCGCCGTGTTTCTTCATATAATTAATCTCAATTGAAAGTGCGCGCACCCATGCTTTTAAATATGAAGAGATAGAGCGTTTTTCCATAGATGTCTAACTCCCTTTTTATCCGTTCATTTCTAACTTGTCTATTCTATCATGTCATTTGAATATAGCATAGCTTCTTTCTTTTTCATTTTTATCAAAGCAGAACACCTTTTTTACTATTCTATCTCTACAGACAAATTAAGACTTTTTTCATCAAAATTGTAAAAAAACCGCGTTTTTTCTATAACTTTAGACGTGTTGTTACAAACTTGTAATATAAAACCTACCATTTTGTCATGAGTTTGTTACATATTGCTGATAGAATAAGAGTCAACTATTGGAAATAAAGGAGAATTATTAGATGAAAAAACACATTTTTACATTAGGGGCCACAGCTTTAGTATCAATTGGAATTGCAGACGCAGCATCGGCTGACACAGACACGCATAAAGTAAAAGCTGGAGAAACGTTATTCAGCATCTCACAGCAGCATAATGTAACAGTTGAAGACTTAAAAAAGTGGAATGGTCTTTCTTCGACATTAATTTATGCAAACCAAACATTACAAATTAGATCTACATCTACTGACTCTTCATCTAGTTCAACTCCAACTACAACATCTTCAAATCATACATATACAGTAAAATCAGGCGACACGCTTTATCGTATCGCTAAAAACAACGGTACTTCTGTACAGCAGCTAAAAGAGTGGAATAACTTATCTAGTCATTTAATTTATGTGAATCAAGTATTAAAAATAAGCGGAACAGGAACGGTTTCATCATCACCTTCAGCACCTGTACAAGAAAAAACAAACGAAACGCAGGCATCTCCGGCTCCTAGGAACAGTAAAAGTTACAAAGTTCAGCCTGGAGATACAATGTGGAGCGTAGCACAGCGACACGGCATTTCAATTTCTCAATTAAAACAGTGGAATAACTTATCGTCTAATACGATTTACATTAATCAAGTGCTACAAGTAGGCGGACAAGCTGCAGCTCAGGCAAAACCATCGACGCCAGCGACTACTGCTCCTTCAACACCGTCAACTTCAGCACCGTCGACTTCAACGCCGGCACCTGCTCCAGTGCAAGAAAGCAAGTCGGTTTCGAAAGAGATTACGGTTGAAGCAACAGCTTATACTGCTTACTGTGCAGGGTGCAGCGGAATTACTGCTACAGGCATCGACCTAAGGTCAAATCCTAATCGAAAAGTAATTGCAGTTGATCCTCGCGTGATTCCATTAGGTTCTCGCGTATACGTAGAAGGTTACGGAGAAGCAATTGCTGGAGATACTGGCGGTGCGATTAAAGGTACTCGCGTTGATTTATTTATGGCATCTCAAAGCTCAGCTTTAAATTGGGGACGCAAAACGGTAAAACTTCAAATTTTAGATTAATCACTAAAAGCAGAAGCGTGTTAGTCGCCTCTGCTTTTTAATTTTTTTTCAAACATAATCATATCGATAGCTTGCAAGCCATTCTCGTAAATTGGTGGAACGTACTGCAAAAAGAAATTCTTTTTGACACCCCTTTGATAAAAGCCTGCCTTTTTATAAAACGCTATGTTTTGAAGACTGGAGTCCGCTGTTCCTACAATCATTTTAGAATAATGGTTACCTTCATACAATGCTTCTAACTTTTTAATAACTTTGCTGCCGATTCCTTTTCCTCTGTATGCTTCTTTTAAACCGATATTTTTCACTTCTACTGCCGATTCCTCTTCATCGATGAGGCACTGCACAACTCCTATCTCCTTCTTTTCATACACAATGGTAAATAAAGAACCTTCATTTATATACGACTTCACCACTTTTTCGTCTTCATCCCCTATTAATAGCAGGTTCAAATAGGAAGCGCGCCGGTCTTTATGAATTTCAATAAGGTCGATACTCATTTTCATCCTCCAAAAAATAAGTCAATAATATTGCTGCCTCTTGAAGATGATTTATTATATAGCTCTGAATATCCGCAGTTCGTGCAATATACCACTGTAAAGTGATTGTGCTGAACGTCTAAGTATCTAGACAGTCCCGTTCCCGTTGTAGCAATTTCTTTTGTTTGTGCTTCTGTATGTCCGCATTTTACACAACCGTTTTTCCCCATTGTCATACTCCTTTATACATAAAATAATTTCTTATTTATATAAACGGATATAAGAGGAAAAAGTTTCATTAAATTGATAAATAAAGGAAAGTAAGAAACCGCATCTCCAACAGAAGATGCGGTTTCTTACTTTTAATATCGACGGGATGACTGTACACTCGATTTCTATAACAGCAATTCTCTTTTCATAATTTCAACGTTTTTTTGATGACATTGTGCGGTGAAGTCAGAGGGAAACGCCAGTTTATCATTTAGCTTATCGAGCGCTTCTTTACTGTCTTCTTTCACTGCAGCGTGCAGTTCATCTAAATAAGAGCTGGCCATCTCCACTCGTCTTTGAATTTCAGCTCGGTGATGTGTCGTTTTCCCATGCCCTGGAACTAGCGTCAGATTTTGGTGCTTAGCTAAAATGTGTCGCGCAGTAGCAAGCGTGTCGCGGTAATCGTTTACACTTTCATATATGTACGGATATTCAAAATCTGATAAATAATCACCCGCGATCCATATCGAATCATCGACAATCATAAATAAGCCATCGTTCGTATGACCTTTTGCAAAATAACAGGTAATGGATGTTTCACCTAAAGTAATGTGCTGTTCATTGTCGGTTACCACAATATCCAGCTCCGGGAATATAATATCATGAGATCTTTTTATATAATAGTCATGATCAAACTGCTTAATCATTTGAACTTTTTCTTCTTTGTCCGGATGATGTTCTAAAAATTTGCTGCCGATAAAGGTGGCATTTAATTCTAAGAAAGCGCCATATCCAATGACGTGATCAAAATCTCCGTGAGTAAAAAACACATACAGTTTGCGATGGTTTAAGATCTCTTGAACATGCTGTTTAATTTCATTAATTTCGTGAGGAAGCCATGTTGGATCAACAACAATAACACAGTCTTTTGTTTCAATCACTGCAGATGTTGTTTGAAACAGCGCGCTTTCAAAAACCGTCATTTGCTCCGTTTTATATTGAATCATGAGAACAGCTCCTTATTTTTTCTATCACCTTTATTATAGCGGAAATAGAAAGATAAGGGCGCGTATGACGGTTTATAAAACGAAACTATGCAAGATGTGATAAAATGCGGAACCAGCCAAACAATGAAATCCAAATAGGAATACTAAATAAGGTTCCCCAAAATAAACCTTTCAAAAAGTTCCCTTGATTCATTCTGATATTCCTCACCTTCATCGTATGTTGGTTTTTAGTCTAGCGCAGCTTAATGAAATTTTAGTGAAAAATAAAAAAAGAAGCAGTTGCTTCTTTTTTATTTATTATAAAATTGGTGATCGTACTTAATTTTCGGCAGCTCGCGTACTTCCTGCGACATTTCCGTTCCGCACATCGGACAGTTATAATCAACCGTAACAAAATCTTCTCTCATCCACCCATTACATGATTCGGATTGACACGCATATACAGTCGTATCCATCATTTGATCTACTTCTTCTTCTACGGCTTTTTTTGCAAAATACATGTGCACAGCTCCCTTTTTTTCTTAGTATATGTAAAATTCCCATTTTTTATTTACAGCTTGATTACTTTTTCATTCGGCGTTATTGGACACCACTATTTAATTGTGTATAATTAAATAAAAAGCAATAGACTGGAGGCAACATGAATGGAACAACTTTATAAGCAGCTGCAGCTAGAAAATCAGCTTTGTTTTTCAATTTACGCCACGTCTCGAGAAATTACAAAGGTGTACAAGCCGCTGCTCGATAAATTAGGAGTAACCTATCCGCAGTATTTAGCCCTTCTTGTTTTATGGGAACATGAAACACTCAGCGTAAAAAAAATGGGCGAACTTCTGTATTTGGATTCAGGCACCCTTACTCCTATGCTAAAAAGAATGCAGGATCAAGAATTAGTGATTCGTCAGCGTTCTCATGAAGATGAACGCGTTGTTTTTATTAGTTTAACCGAAAAAGGAAAAAACTTACGTGATAAAGCTTGTCATATTCCAGAAGAAGTTTTTAGTATGACGAATAAGTCACAAGGAGAATTAGAAAAGCTAAAAGAAACGCTGAAGGAGTTATTGCAATCACTGCATACGTACAATCAAAAATAGACCATATAAAATTGCACATAAAAAAACGCCTGGATTTAAGAGAAATCCAGGCGTTTTTTTATTTACTCAGCCGTTGTATTTAACGTTACGTTAACATTTCCACGCGTTGCTTTAGAATACGGGCAGAATTGATGTGCATCTTCTACTAGCTTCTCAGCTACTTCTTGTGAAACGCCTTTAATATGAGCGTTTAACACCACGCCAATTTTAAAGCCATCATCAGTGTGGTCTTTTAGTAGACTTACCTCTGCAGTAATAGACGAATCAATGTCTTTTTTTTGTTTCTTTGCGATTAAATTTAAAGCACCGTCAAAACAAGCAGAATATCCTGCTGCAAACAGCTGCTCGGGATTTGTTCCTTCTTCTTTGTTATTTGGAGAAGGATTTACAAGGGTTAAATCAATAATACCATCATCTGATTTAACTCGACCATCTCGGCCTCCAACCGCTGTTGCTTTAGATGTAAATAGTACGTCTGACATAAGATCACCTCATAGATTATTTTATGTAATTTCATTGCAGACAATCAAAAAAGTCGCAATCAAATTCATTTTGTAATCACTTTGATTACCGTGATAGTAATGTACTTCCCCTTCTATAATGAGTGTAAACCTATTATTTTATACAAAAAAAGAGAGTTACCTCTCTTCTTTTCCTCTTTGTTTTTTTTAACCGCTTTGAATAATGTTATCTCCATATTTTTCACGCAAACTTTCGACCGCTTTGTATAAAGGCTCTTTTTTTGCTTGCTCTCCATATGTAAACAAATCTAACTGTTCTCCTTCCTGAAGATGGTGGCTCACTTGAAGAGCAGCTACGCCTAATAAACGAATCGGTTCTCCGTTCCAATGCCTTTGAAATAATACCGCACTGTAATGAAAAAGATCGCTTGGCTCGCTAATTGCTTTTGAAATGGTTTGGCTTCGAGTAATGGTTTTAAAATCACTGTATCGTATCGTTAACTGAATCGTTTTGCTTACAACTTTTTTCGCTTTCATGCGAGAGCTTACAGAATGCGATAGTTTATTTAAAATAGGAAGAACTTCATGTTCATCTACTGCATTTTGAGACAGCGTCGTAGAGTTTCCAATAGATTTAAACTGTGATTGGCGATCAGGGTTCACCTGTCGATCATCTTGGCCCCATGCTCGTTCTTTCATCACTTCTCCTTTTACTCCGAGAGTCTGTTTAAGAAGACCAGGAGCGGCATTTGCTAGATCACCGATCGTCACGATCTTAATCGCATTTAGCTTCTCAGCTGTTTTTTTACCGATTCCGTGCATTTCCTCCACCGCTTTTGGCCAAAGAACGGTTTGGACATCTCTTTTTCGAAGGACGGTAATCCCTAAAGGTTTTTGCATATCACTTGCCGTTTTGGCTAAAAATTTATTCGGTGCGATTCCAATTGACACAGGAATTTGCAGCGTCTGTATTAAATGCTGCTGAATTGACTTTGCTATATCAAGAGGAGAACCTAATTCAGCACAGTTTGTAATATCCAAATAGCCTTCATCAATGGAAGCAGGCTCTAAAAGAGGTGAAATGGTTACTAAATAATCAAACATGTTTTTGGACACTTGGCGATATAATGGAAAATTAGGTTTTATAACAACCAGCTCAGGGCATTTTCTTTTCGCTTCCCAAAGAGGCATTGGCGCATATACTCCGCGTTTACGAGCAATATAGTTACAGGTTACAACAATTCCTCTTCGTTCCTTTGGATTGCCAGCAATAGCAAGAGGCTTATCTTTGAGCGTATGATCATGTGCGGTTTCAACAGATGCATAAAAAGCATTGGCATCAATATGAAGAATAACTTTGCCGTTTTTAGGGTACATCATTTTCATACTATCACCTCTTTCTGTATAATTAATCCCTGAAAGAAGAACGTACATTCTTATTTATTATAACTCTTTTTTTCTAAGTTGTGCGTACCTATACTTTATTTTTATTTTGAGCGAACACTGTGTGTCACTCTCTCGTATTCTAATGAAGAAAGGAGGAAGAAAACATGATTGATCAGCTTATCGGAGCCATTAACCAATTAGGCTACGGATATTTCTTTTTTATCATTTTAGTCGGAGCCAACCTTACTCCTATTCCTGACCCGGTCTATATTATGCTTGCGGGCAGTCAGGCTACCTCTCCGTCCGTTCAGTACATTCCAGCTTTTATACTTACCTACAGCGGCATGATGATTAGTTTATATCTTAAGTTTTTGGTAGCCAGTCTTTTTTCAGCTCAGGCGCTTGCGGTATTAAAACGCCCGCGATGGGAAAAAAATGTGATGAAAGTCGAGCGCACGATTCAAGAATATGGATCTCATGCCATCATCGCAAGCTACTTTTTACCAGGCATGCGACATGTGATGCCTTTTTTTCTCGGAGCAAGCGGAATGAAGCATCGGCATTATATTAAAGTCTCATTTTCTTTCGGTTTTATTTGGACGCTTGCTTTATTTATTTTCGGTTCCTTTTTTAATACGACATCTTCTTATACGGACGTGATTGAGATCACTTTAGCTTTTTGTGCGATCAGTTTGATTATCTATGCCGTCCAAAGAAGAAAAATACGAAAAAAACAGCAGTAGTTTGTGTAAAAAAGTTCTTTTTTCACAAACTGCTGCTGTTTCATTTATATTAAATGACTTCATTATATCCCTTTACAAAGTATTTGCGCGCGCGGTAAAGAGCTGATTTTAACGTAGTCATCTGCATATTTAATAACTCCGCAATTTCTTCATATTTAAATCCAAATCCATATTTTAATAGAAGCAAATTGCGATACTTAGGATTCAATTTATTTAAAATCGCCTGACATTCAGCCGCTTCTTCCTTTCTAAGCACCTGCTGAATAGGGGTATACATAACGGGCTCTTCTTTGTAAGAAGACGTATAGCGGTCTTTCACTATTTTACGCCTTCCTAAATCACACCGTTTATTTAATGCGACGCGAAACATCCAAGCTTTTATTTTTTCAGGATCGACCATTTCTTGTTTTTCTAAATATTTTAATGCTACTTCTTGCGTAATATCTTCGGCGTCTTGTCTATTCACGCCATTTTTCAATAAATAAGCCAGCACCTGATTTAAATAATCTTGCAATTCCTCGCCGCACATAATAAGTTCTCCCTTGTTATTTTAGTTTTTCTCTTAGTTCGATTGGCAGTTCATTTTCATTCAACATATAAATCTGAGGAGTATCTACTTGGTCTTTGTAATAAAAAGAAACAAGATAATCTCCTGTATCTCGTAAATTAGCACGTTGAAGAAGCGTTTCTACCTGCTGATTGTTTTTTACTTTAATTGATTTTTCATCCTTCGTTAGAGATGTAAACTCTTCTTCAAGACGATAATCGTTTTTAAGATGAGAAGAATTTTTAAACACTTCGGTTTTTTCTACGTCCTTTGGCATCAGGCGAGCACGTTCATATAAATGCTCTTTCTTCAGCCATGCTTCTACTTCGCTATAAGACTTATCCCAAGAAGCAGTTTGTACGTACTGTCCTTTTCCATCCATAAACTCAATTGAAGCCCAGCTTTCTTTTGTGCTGTACATTTCATCAAACGTTTCGTTCATCATCGACTGTTTGACTACGTGTATAAGTTCTTGCACTTTATCTGGATTTGTAATATTGATTGAATTTGACTTTCCTGGAACAGAAAAACTCACGCTTTTAATTTTATCCGTGTTTTTTGTTCGTAAAAGCGGATGGAAATTTTCTTTGTATTCTTTTGTTTCTGCAATTTCTTTATAAAAAGCTTTATAGTCTGAAAATGGAATAAAGTATTCTCGAACCATTTGTTTTCCATTTTTTAATTTATAAGCAAATACAGCCATTTTCCCGTTTCTGCTTTCTATTTCACTTTGTTTATCAGGATCCAGCTTCTTATCTTTAGATGCTGTAATTTGTTTTTGCAGGTGACGAACGCTCTGAATTGTTTCTTTACTTGTATAGTAATATGGAGCTTCATAATAGCCATTCATTCCATTTGCATAGTTTTCAGGTTTATCAGTCAATGGATATATATCTTCATCGAAATATACACTTTCAATCTCTGAAGCTGCTGGCACTTTAGTAGAATAGCCAAACACATCTAGATGAATGATAAAGCCCACAATAGCTGCAGCTATAACAAACCCTAGATATCCTTTCCATTTCGTAAAGGTGCGCCACGTTTTATTTAAAATAATTTGAGCAACTGTATAGCCTATTAATGAACCAATAATATAGCCCACGACCATCCATGAAAATTCACCTTTCATGCTAATAAAGTAAAATCCGCCTAACATGAGTGAACAAGCGGTTACTCCGTATACGAATACCGGTTTTAACCAGCTAACTGAAATGGTTTGCGTAGCAGCTTCTACTTTTCTTTTTTGATAGGTGATTAAAGCAATGATGTAAAATAAGACAATGAGTCCAATATAGACAAATGCACTAGTAGAAAAGCTTTTATGGGCTACCATTTGCGCTACGTGTGAAAACGGAACAAGGCTGTCAACATTTTCACTCATGTAATAGTCATACGCATAGCCGTACCAGTAAAACTTTACATTGGATATAGCTAAATAAGAGATTCCTCCGGGTAGAAGAAATAGAACGTATAAAAAGATTCCTTGGAGGACAGACATGCCGGTGAACATTCCCGCTAAAACAGTTCCAGTCAGCACAAATAAGTTAATTAAAATACTGTAACCGACCCAGCTTAGAACATCTTTTGTTGTATAAACATTCTCAACGGTTAAAACTCCTTTAACAGCAAAAGTAACGACTCCCGTAATTAAAATAGGAACAACTAAAACCAACGCGCCCAGGAGCATATTTTGATGAAACAGCGTAGAACGCTTAATTGGTAAACTATGAATATAGTCAGCCGCAATCTTCGTTTGTATATATCTAAATAGGAAAATACCAAGTAATACTGGTACAACAAACATAAACACAAATTCCAGCCCATCCAATACGTTAAATAACGTATCTGGTTTCTCTATATAAGGCTCTACCTTGCCTGTGAAAGTGAAAATCAGTTGTAAAGGTAAAGCAAACAGCAGTACTAGCAAGTATACAAGCCCAATCCATCCCACGTTTCTCATGGATTGAATCCACATGCCGCGGTTAAACGATGATGTTTTCGATTGCATAACCCACATCCCCCATTTCATAAATAAAGATTTCTTCCAGCGTAAGTGGCAAGATGTCAAAAATTAAAGGCTTATACGATCGAACTTTGTTGACTAAGTGATTTTCTTTTCCTCGAACAATACAAAGCAAGACGCTTCCTCGTTTTTCTTGATATAAAATGTCTAGCGTGTCATAAAGCGCTAGCGGCACATCTCCTTCAAATGCAACTTGAATTTTGTGCACGTCTGATTTTAAATCATCCAGCTCTTTTTCAATTAATAATTGACCATGATGCAAGATGCCTACATGATCACACAGATCTTCCACTTCTCGCAGGTTATGTGACGAAATTAAAATCGTCATTTCCCGTTCTGCCACGTCTTGAACAAGAAGGTTTTTAATTTTTTGACGCATTACCGCATCTAAACCGTCGAGCGGCTCATCTAAGATAAGTACATCAGGCATAGCAGACAGCGCTAACCAAAAGCCTACTTGACGCTGCATTCCCTTAGACATTCTGTGTACCTTTTTATGTAATTGAATTGGGAAAGCTTCTTTTAATTTTTGAAACCGCTCTTCGTTCCAAGTCGGATAGACGCTTCTATAAAAAGACGCTAATTGCTTAATCGTTGTTTGAGGAAAAAAATAAAGAGAATCTGGCATAAAAATAAGACGTTCTTTTAAGCCAACGTTTTCAAATACTTCCTCGCCGTCTATGGCGATTTTCCCGTGATCCTGCTTGTAAATACCTGCGATGATTTTTAATAGCGTTGTTTTCCCTGCCCCGTTCGAGCCAAGCAGTCCGTAAATAGATCCTTTTTTTATAGAAAGCGTGACGTCTCTTAGAGCTTCCATTTCTTCAAACTCTTTTTTTATCGCCTTCAGTTCAATCACTATCGCTTCCTCCTTTTACTGCTTTTTCAGCCTGTGAAATAAGTGATAGAATTTCATCTTTATCCATCCCTAAATACATAGCTTCTGCCAACAGCTTTACTAATTCTTCTTTCATCTTTTTCACCTTCTCGTTATTTAGTGTATCAACTTGAGGCATTACAAAACTTCCTTTGCCTGGAACTGAATAAATATAATTCTGATGTTCTAGTTCACGATACGCTTTTTGAATTGTATTTGGATTAATCGTTAATTCTTTTGCTAACAGCCGAACAGATGGAAGCTTTTGATCGGCCTTAAAGACTTCATGAATAATAAGCTCTTTCAATTTATCTACTAATTGCTCGTATATCGGCTTGCGACTACGAATATCTAAATCGAACATAGTCTGCCTCCCTTCATCTACCCAAAATCATGATGTGTGTACTAGGTGTATTAACTGTATTACTTATCGTATTACAGTTAATATTATAGTATGTTTTTTGGAAAAAACAAGTACTTTTTTTACTTTTGTTACAAATAGATGACAAAAAAGTGTTTAATAGCTTTATAGATGAAATGCAAATAACTGTAAACAAATTGCGCGGGCTGCCTTCGTTAGAAGCCAAAGTACTCCTTTAAATCAGCACCTCATTTTGTTTTTCTTACCCAGGTGCCTCTAGTTATTACCATAATAATGTTTTATAATGTTTATAATTAATTTTTTTAATATAAAAGGAGCCATACTCTATGTACTATGATGCGTTAAAGACGTTTGTTTCTGTTGTAGAAGAGCAAAGCTTTACAAAAGCTGCGGAAAAATTAATGATTTCACAGCCAAGCGTAAGCGTACACATCAAAAATCTTGAAAAAGAATTTCAAACTTCCCTGTTCCTGCGTTCACCTAAAATGTTAAAAATCACACCCAGCGGCGAAATTTTATACGATCGTGCTAAACAAATGATTCAAATATATGAGCATACGAAACGAGATATTTATGAACACCATCACCGTGTCAAAGGAATGCTAACGATTGGCGCCAGTTTTACGATTGGCGAATATATTCTTCCTTCATTTTTAGCAAAGCTTCGTGAACAATATCCTGATATTGATGTAGAAGTGACTATCGGTAATACAAAGGAAATCGCTCAGCTTGTTCGTCATTTCAAAGTAGATGTAGGACTTATTGAAGGACACACGGAAGAGTCCGACTTACATATTCAGTCCTTTATGGACGATGAGCTTGCCATCGTTGCGTCAGTGGATCACCCTTTAGCTCAGCTTAAAAAAGTAGAAATTGATGATTTACAAAATCAGCGGTGGGTAGCGCGTGAAAAAGGCTCTGGAACAAGAGAATATTTAGATCACGTTCTAATGTCCAACGGTTTAAAAATGAAAAGCATGCTAACGATCAGCAGCAATCAAGGAATTAAAGAAGCCATTGTTCATAATTTAGGAATGTCTGTGCTGTCACTTTGCGCTATTAAAGAAGATGTAGAACAAAAGCACCTATCGATTCTCAACGTTAACACCGCTCCTTTTAAGCGCCGTTTTTCTTATATCTATCCTGCTAACAGCGCTCATAAAAAAGTAGCCGAGCTTTTTATTCAGCTTTTAAACTAAGAAAAGAAATTAAGACATAACTAAATTACTTCAATCTAAAGACTAAAGTACCTAGTATAAATTACTTGCGACACCGCAGTTGATTTCCGTGCAAGACTTCGCTTTCCGCGGGCGTCCGCTGAGCCTCCTCGTCGCTTCCGCTCCTGCGGGGTCTCACCTGTTCCGCTTTCCCGCAGGAGTCTCCGTCTTGCCCTCCAATCAACTGCTAGAAGGAACGAAACAGATGAAACTATGTTCACCATAACAAAAAAAACGAACCACTAATCAAACATGTTGATCAATGGTTCGTTTTTCACTTGGGCTAAAATCCTTTTGTACCGGCCTCTTTTTTTAAATCAATAGCTATATGTCTTTACATTTTCTTAGTGAACATGCGTCTGCTGAGCCGGCATTTTTGACAAACGAACAGCTAAGAAAAAGGCTGTTGTAAGAAATACGCCAATTAAAGCAATCACACCTTTCCAGCCGTACGCACTCCAGCATAAGCCAGCCACCGTCCCTCCAATGCTTGATCCTGCATAGTAAAAAAACAAATACAAAGACGAAGCCTGAGCTTTGTCATGAGTCGCTCTTCTTCCCACCCAGCTGCTCGCGATGGAATGACTTCCGAAAAAGCCAAAAGTCAGCAGCAAAAGCCCGGTAATTTTTATCCACAAAATTGGATGCAGCGTAACAATTGAACCTATAAGCGTAACAGCAATCGTACATAACAGCACTTTTTTCCGGCCGTATCGATCCGCCAGCGTCCCCATCCAAACCGAGCTGAATACTCCCACAAAAAAAATAACAAAAATAAAACTTACAAGCGTATGATTCCAAGAATACGGAGGAGCGGATAAAGCGTATCCAATATAATTGTATAAAGCTACGTTACTTCCAAGCAGCGCAAAACCAATAGCAAAAAGGCAAAGCATCCCTTTATCTTGAAGATGACTGCGAAGAGAGCCGGTAAGCTGACGAAGTTCAAAGGACCTGGAAGTAAAGTTTTGTGAATCTGGCAAGTTCATAAAAAAGACAAAGGTGGCCAGCAAACTAATTGCGCTTACAACATCAAGAGCTACGGACCAGTTGAAATACTCCGTGAGCACCCCTGTCATCAGCCTTCCCGCTACGCCTCCAAAGGCGTTTCCGCTTATATAAATCCCCATCGCTTTTCCTAAACTCCCTGGTTCAATTTCTTCTCCTAAGTAAGCCATGGCTACAGAAGGCAGCCCTGCTAACACGATTCCTTGAATGACGCGAAAGACTAGCAGCGTTTCAAAGGTAGAGCTAAATGCTGTCATGATGCATAGCAATGACGCAAAAATTAACGATAGGCCCATCAGTTTCTTTCGTCCCCACACTTCCGATAAAGAACCTAAAAAAAGCATACTAACCGCAAGCGTGATGGTTGTTAACGAAAGAGATAAACTCGCAAACGCCGGGGATATCCCAAATTCTCTAGAAAATTCGGGTAAAATGGCCTGTGTACAATATAAAATCGAAAATGTGTTGAAGCCTGCTGCAAAAAGCGCAACATTTGTTTTGCGAAAAGCTGATGTTCCAATTACGGTATAACTCACAGTTGGTCACTTCCTTTTTTCTCTAAAAAAAGCATATCACGGTTTTTTTATTCTGTATAATTCATTATGTAAATCGTTTTCATACATTTCAGTAATGAGTGAAGTGAAAATAGGAATGGACAACAGCCAGAGTATTTTCAACCGACTGTATGCAAGACTGTTATGCTTTCTCATTTTACGTACACATAAAAAAAGTCGAGCCAGTTTTTCATGGCTCAACTTTTTTAATCCAGTACATAAGATGCTAATACTTTTTGCACGTCGTAAATGCTTTTATCTTTACGAAATTCTTTTGAGATCGGTGCACTAGAACCCGATACCCAGATATTTAATTCCGCATCTAAATCAAATGTTCCAGCAGTTTCTACGCTAAAATGGGTAATCGTCTTATAAGGAATGGAATGATAATCTGTTTTCTTTCCCGTCACTCCTTGCTTATCAACGATAATTAAGCGTTTCGTCGTAAACACCATCAAATCGCGAATGACTTTATATGCTTGTTCTACTCGCTCGTTGGCAATTAAAATGTTTTGTAAATCTTTTTCAGTTCCTCTTATATCTGCTTCTGATGCATTTCCTAATAGTCCATCTAATATACCCATGCTTATCACTCCTTTATATCTACACTACCGCATTTTGTTCTGTCTGGAAACCCAAAACGTTTTTTTAATGAATTAATTTACTTTCACTCGCTTTTTTTGTTAATTTTGCACTCGTTTTACTAAGAGGCTTATGAAGAAAAATGCCAACGAGCAGCACGCCTAGCCAAATGCAAAGAAGCACCGTAACGTCTTTTCTGACAATATCCGCTAACATGCCTCCTACCACTTCTCTCATCATGCTTATTGCATAGGTAAATGGTAAAAACGGATTGATTGCTTGAAAAAAAGCAGGCACGACTTGAATCGGAAATGTACCGCCTGCAGCGGAAAGCTGAAGCACAAGTAAAACAATCGCCATCGCTTTTCCTGCATTGCCAAATATCGCAACAAGCGTATAGACAATCGTCATAAATACGAAGCTGCACAGCAAGCCTAAAAAGATAAAAGGCACTTTATCTACGACATACGTTTTGATTAAAAATAAATCCCCTAGCGTCACAATAAAAGCTTGCACGAGCGCAATAGACAAAAACGTTAACAGTCTTCCAAGATAGACTTCATAGCTTTTAAACCGCTCTTCATCCGCTACTTCTACGCTTAAAATCGAAACTAACAGCAAAGCTCCGACCCACAAGCAAAGCGTTGTATAAAACGGCGACATAGCCGAGCCGTAGTTCGGAATCGGGTAAAGTCTTTCTTCTTTTAAAAGAACCGGCTTAGCAAAAAAGTCGCTTTCTTTTTGTACGTCGTTTTTTAGCAAATTAATAATATCTTCAATATTTTCTTTTTGCTGAAATTCTCGTATCTTATCCGCTATATTGTGCACGTTTTGTTCAATTCGCGGAAAGTCTTTTGTTATTTTCGCAAGCTCCTGCTGTCCAAGCAAGATGCCACTCGCTGTTTTAGACAGGACGTTAGAAACATCCGGTATGCTTTTGTTAGCTTCATCAAGCAGTGAGTTTGCGCTTGCCGTTTTATCTTTCGCTTCTTTAATTGCTTGTTCAACAGCGGGCACAATCGTAGAAGAATATGAGTTCGTTAACGCATTTAATCTAGAAACCGCTTGGTCGGTGCGAGAGCTGAACCTATCAAGTACGCTTTGATTGGGACCATCCCCATTCTTTGTTTGCTGCTGCAGACTGTTTACATCTGAAAGCTGCTGCTGTAAAAGCGTATTTACATCTTTTACGTCATTAATAACAGGTGAAAGAACTTTTTGTTGAGATAACGCATTTAAATCTGTAAGAAGTGTAAGAGTCTCTCCTGTGTCAGCAATTTGTTTTGTTAACTGCACTTTTAGGTGTTCCGCTGCTGCGCTGACTTCAGCCGGTGCTATATCTTTTTCCATCAGCTGATTCTTCAATTCTTGAACTCGGAGAGATCGTTGCTGAACCCGCTGCAGCGTTTCGTTGATCGTTGGTTCAGCATTTTTTAAAACTTCATCGCTTTTAGTTAAAAAAGTGTTTAGTTGCTGAGTCATCTGTGCGCCGTCAGCTGTTAATCTCTCTACTTCAGGAAGAGCGGCCTGGGCTTTTGATACAATAGCTCCAGCTTTTTGAGTGGTGTCATTCGCTTCATTAATTACTTTTTTGATTTCAGGAAGACGATTTTCAAGTTCAAAAATCCGTTGTTCAACTTGTTGAATGGTTGGCAAATCCCGCTGCAGTGTAATACCTAGTTCGTTAAACACTGAAAAAATAGCTCCATTCGCTGTTTTGACGAATTTTTCACTGATCTGTTGTGTTAAGCTGCTGGCTCCTTTACTTGTAATTTTAGGCGCCACTGCGTTTATTTTTTCGTTCACTTTATAAATAATGACTGGTTTTTCCAAACGATCTTGAAGAACGGTACCAAGCCTTTGTGAAAAATCTTTTGGAATAACAATACTTGCATAATAGTCACCGTGCTTTACTCCGTGATCAGCTTTTTCTTTGGAGACAAACGTCCATCCAAGCGTTTTATTTTTCTTTAAAGTTGCAATAATATCTTTACCCACATTTACGTGCTGACCTCTTATCGTAGAACCTTCATCTTCGCTCGTTACTGCAATGGCAATACCTTCAGTCCGACCGTATGGATCCCAAGATGCTTTTATATTAAACCATGCGTAAAAAGACGGCAGAATCATAAGCGTCAGCACAATGATAATCATCGCCCAATTGGTGAAAATTCTTTTTAAATCCCGCGTATAAATATAAACAGTATTTTTCATATGTCCCACCCAGTTTTATTGTTACAAGTTAGCTTATCCATGTTCGAAGAAACATATTTCTGATACTATAGAAAAAGTTAGATATGGTTTTACTAGAAAGGATGAGGAACATGACAGAAAGACTTTATTATAGCAATCCCTACATAAAAACATGGGAAACTGAAGTGATAGAGACGCGCTCTCTTTCAAATGGCTACGCATTAACGTTAAAACAAACCGCTTTTTATCCAGAAGGAGGCGGACAGCCTTCTGACTACGGTAATATTGCAGGAATCGACGTGAAAGATGTGTATGAAGAAAATGGAGAAGTATATCATATCGTCGATACACTCCCTGAACAAACGAACGTCACGTGTGAAATTGACTGGCAACGCCGCTTTGATCATATGCAGCAGCACAGTGGACAGCACTTACTTTCGGCTCTATTAATCGATACATATGATATTCACACCGTTAGCTTTCACTTAGGAAGCGAAGCAGTCTCTATTGATCTAAATGTACCTCAGTTATCTCATGAGCAGTTATTACACATTGAAAAAGTTGTAAATGACGCTATTTACAGCAATCGTCACATTAAAACGTACGAAGTAAAAAAAGAAGATCTGTATACTCTTGCGCTTCGCAAAGTGCCCGACCTAGAAGACGAAGTGGTACGCATCGTGGAAATTAAAGGCATTGATGTTTCTGCCTGCTGCGGTACTCATGTGAATCAAATTGGAGAACTTGGCCTTATTAAACTTACGAAAACAGAAAAGCAGCGCGGCAATACACGCCTCTTTTTTAAATGCGGTATGCGTGCATTAGCTGATTATCAGCAGTCTCAAGAAATCGTAGCGGAAATTAGCAATAAATTCAGTACAAGCCGTGAATTAGTTATAGAACGCATTAAAAAATTGGAGACTGAACAAAAAGAGCTGCAAAAACAACTAGAAGAATTAAAAAATGAAAATGCAGCTTATTTAGCGAGTGAATTAGAAGCCAAAAAAGAAGGTTCATTTCTGTACCATCACTTTGAAAACCGCACATTAAAAGATGTGCAAGCTTTGACAAAGCAGCTGCTTCAAACACCTGATACGACGCTTCTTTTTGCTTTTTCAAGTGATCAAAAAGTCTTACTGGCTCACAGCGGAAGTGAAGTAAAATGCGGAGAACTTTATAAAGAGCTGCTTCCGCTTTACGATGGAAAAGGCGGCGGCGGACCAAAACAAGCTCAAGCCAGCTTTTCATCTTCTGAAAATATGAACGCATTTATTAGCGCGGTAACAGAAAAAATAACTGGAGCATAACAAAAAGCCTGTCTTTTTAAAGACAGGCTTTTTCCACTCAATCAGCTTACTAAATAGCCAATTAATAATCCAATTGATAAAGTAAATCCAAAAAACGTATTGGTTTGTGCAGTTGCTTTCATCGCAATAAGCTCTCCGCGTACAAATGCTTGTACGGCTTGAATTGGCTTAGGTGCACTAAGAAACACTAAGAAAATCCAAGGGCTAATATCGAAGAATACAACTAATGCAACTGTCCAAATATACGCAATGCCAAACAAAGCAGCTAAAAATCTAATCGCATTTTTAGAACCTAATAAAATGGCTAGTGTACGACGTCCGCCTTTTGTATCTTCTTCTATATCACGAATGTTGTTAGACAAATTAATCGCACCTACTAAAATCGCAATCGGAAGTGATACAAAGATGCTTTCAGACGTTACGGTATTCGTTTGAATAAAAAATGAAATCAACACGAACATCGCGCCCATGCAAAGACCTGAAAATAATTCTCCAAACGGCGTATACGCAATCGGAAGCGGTCCGCCCGTATATAAATAACCAATCGCCATACCTACTAATCCAACTAAAGCAAGCCACCAGCTGCTGTTTGCACATATATATATACCTAAAATAAGAGCAATTCCATAAGAAATCAGTGCTAAATTTAATACCGTTTTCGGTTTCATTCCGTGTCTGACGATGGCTCCTCCGATACCTACGGAGTCTTCTGTGTCTAACCCGCGTTTAAAATCATAGTACTCATTAAATAAGTTCGTCGCAATTTGAATCCACAAACATGAAAAAAGCATCGCAAGAAACATCCAAACGTTCACATGGCCATAAAACATAGCTAGAACTGTTCCAATTAAAACCGGTACAAACGATGCTGTTAGCGTATGAGGACGGGTTAATTGCCACAAAATCTTCCCTTTACTGTACTGCTCGACTGCAGTTTTGTTTTCTTTGTTATGACTTGTCATCATCCTCTTCCCTTCTATTACGAACCGTATCTCTATTTAAAAGTGCTGCTTTTAACATAACGAATGATAGCAAACTTACTCTAATACAATACACGTCCGCCCAACAAAAAAATCACGGAACTCTTTGAAATATAAGTTCCACTCTATATCATAATAATTTATTGCTCTTTTTACAAGATGACCGCTTATACATTTCCGATTTTTTTCTGCAAAAATCTGCTTTGACGCAGAAATTCAGAGGAAAAAGATAAAAAGCCTATACGAAAAATAAGATTGAAACATAAAGAAATGAATCCAATCTAAAGACGAATAAATGGGATGCATGAGCTAAACTTCTTGTTACATCGCAGTTGATTTCCGTGCAAGACATCGCTTTCCGCGGGCGGCCGCTGAGCCTCCTCGTCGCTTACGCTCCTGCGGGGTCTCATCTGTTCCGCTTTTCCCGCAGGAGTCTTTGCCTTGCTCTCAATCAACTGCTAGAAGGAACGAAACAGATGAAGCCTACGTTCACCATAACAAAAAAAAACGAATCACTAATCAAACATGTTGATCAATGGTTCGTTTTTCACTTCGGCTAAAATACTTTTGTACAAGCCTCATTTTCATCTCTACATCTTATTAATTAAAATCGCCGTCTCCATGTCTTCTGCGAAATCTTTTATGAAAACATGAATCGCATATCGCATGATCATGATTCCAAGGAAGGTCTTTAGAACACGTACTGCACGTTCTTTTAAATTTTTTCATATCTTTTCTTAATACATCATGTATTTTGTTTGTAAGCTCTTCTCGGACACGCTCCCAGTAAATAGCCTCTGGCCTTCTGTCCATTCGATATAAAAATAAAAGATGCAGGCCAATCGCCTTATAAGACAGCTCTAGTTTTTCCAGTGAACCTTCTATCATCCTTGGTTCAGGTAACTCTTCTCTGTTAACAATCGCATTCATGCTGGCCACCCACTGTTTTTTCAAAGAGCTTTCTTTGGCTGAAAAAGGAAGCTGCAAGTAACCGTATAAATCAACAATTGGCATTTTCGCTTCAATCAGCGTGTCTTTCACTTCCTCATAAAGCTCACGTTCTTGTGCCAAATTTGATTTTTGTGTCCCTTTTGGATTTTTAAATTTAGCCCACATGTCAAAAAACATTCCGAGGTCATGATGATATTCTTTAAATCTTCTAAGCATATCTGAAGTAGGCGCAATTGAAAATTTGCTGATTTGCTCGTCTGTTGAAAATAACAGTTCTCTCATTTGCTTTGCATCTTTAGCGAACGCAACTTCTCCAACATTGTAGAGTCCCTTCCTTCCAGCACGACCTGCAATCTGTTTTAACTCTTGAGAAGTCAGTAATCTCCGTTTTTGCCCATCAAATTTCTTGTTTTCTAAAAGGACAATTCGTCTAATTGGAAGGTTTAATCCCATTCCGATCGCATCTGTAGACACAATGACAGTTGTTTCTCTATTAATGAACTGCTCAATTTGTTTTCTTCTTGTTTCAGGCGGCATACTTCCATAAATCACGCTAACTTTGTGACCATCTTTTTCTAGCTTAGCCGCTGTCTGGAGCACTTTCTTACGCGAGAAAACAATTAAAGCATCTGCGGGTTTTACTTGTTCAATTTTGAACTTTCGAAGATCTACTTTTAAAGGTATATCTCTTTCATACTCATGAATTTCTGAGATCACACCGTCAAGCATCTCTTCTAACATACTTCGAATACTTAAACTCCCAATCACATGAACTTGTTTGGCATTGGCTCGTGTGATGGCTTTATACCATGAAAACCCTCGGTCTCTGTCTTGAATCATTTGTGCTTCATCAATTACGGTTACATCGCCATGTTCTAATTCACTAAACATCTCTACGGTACCGGCCATATGCTGAGCGTCTTCAACAATCTTTTCTTCTTCACCTGTTTTTAACGAACAAGGGACTCCGTCTTTGTTCAGCTTTTCAAAAACTTCTAAAGCCAACAAGCGAAGCGGCGCTAAGTAATTACCCGAAGCAGCTTTTTTTAATGACTTTAATGCCGTATACGTTTTCCCTGTGTTTGTATCACCGAGATGAAGGATGTATTCCGTTTCTTTTCTTGGGTCCATTTCGTATTCTGCACCAAAAATATAGTTTAACTGTCGCTGTTCTTCTTCGATAAGCTTTTTCTTTTCTTCAAGCTCACGTTCTTGTTGTAATCGTCTTTCTTCCAGCTGCTGTTGATATCTTTCTTGATGCTCTTCAATCGTTAAGTTGTGATCTGAAACTTCTAGTACATCGGAAAGCTTTTCTTCTACAAGCATTTTTTTATATTCATAGACCAAATCCGATAAATCACTTCTAAGTGCTTTTATAATATCCATTCTTGTTACTGAAGCATTTGTATAAGATTTATATTCTTCTTTAAATGAAGCAGGAAGGTCATCTATGATCATAGTTGGAATGATTTCATAAATCTTATCGGTGATAAATACCTCATACACATCTTCATACGTTTCAAACAAGATAATCGTTGAATATCTGTCTAATTCTGAGCTTACGCCGCCGGTGAGCTCTTGAAAAAAGTCATGAACCGTTTCATAATCATAACGTGTTAAATTACCGTTTTCTATTAATTCATCTTCAAGTTCAGTATGCGGCGCATAGTTTTCAATATACTTTGAGTTTGTTTTTATATCTTTTGATAGCTGTTGTGAAAGCTTTTCTCTTATATGTAGGTAATACAGCTCTTTATTTGATTCCAAGATAGGATCTGATTCTAAATTTAACTGTAATTGATATCTGGCTTTTCGATCATTAATACTTTGCTGTCGTTCTTTCTCTTTTCTTTCTTCTTCTTTTTTGGCAAATTCAGCTCTTGCTTCTCCGTATAGTGATAGCCACTCTGCTTTATTGCCATTTCCGTACTGCTCTTTTAACCAAGAAAAAGCATCAAACTCCATACCTTTTCTCGTTTCTTTAGCAAATAACTTATCTATAGCTTGAGGTTTATACCCTTTTATCTCAAAGCCTCTTTCTGTTAAATACGATTTTCTGTTTTTCTTAGATATAGAAGAAACAGCTATTTTTCTCCACGCAGTCCCCCAGGCTTTTTTAATAAAAGAATGCCTGTCTGTTAAATACGTCTCTAAATCCGGACATTCGTCTTGTTCACCTAGTACGCTTTTTATATCCTGTAGTAATGTATGTTTAGTTTTTTCAATGGCCCTGCCATGAATAGCCTCTAATTCGAGCATAAAATTCTCCTTTGGAAAGTTTTCCTACATTTATTATAGGAAAGACCCTTGAGAGAATCAAATACATGTTATTACTTTATTTTCAGCTCAATCAAGAACCTCTCTTTTCCCCGCTTTTGCTTATTTCTTAGCTATTTTTAACACAAAAAGCTCCTTTAAATAGGAGCTTTTTGATGGTTATATTTTTTAGATAATTCAGTCTATTTTAAACGTATATCAAGCATTTTTGTCAATTCCCTTTGAGTAAGGGATGGAAAGCTGTGAAAGTTTGGTTAACGATACATGCAAAACACCTGTAAATAAAAAAGCTAAGATCGTTGCGCCTGTGGCTACCGGGTGAACGTACGTAAAATAGTAGGCAAATACAGCCCCCACTATGTAAGAGACATACACATGAAGGTTAAAGCCTTTTGTATACCAGTACAGTTTATTTTGTTTTTCTAAAATAGCTGAAACGTCATAGTGTTTTCGGCGAATGATATAATAATCAACAAGAACAATCGCAATAATAGGAATAAATAATACGCCGATCATAAGCAAAAAGCTTTGAAAATTTGTCATTAACCATTCTTTTAATAAAGAACCTAGGACTGTGACAACTCCCATGGTTAGTGCCGGTATCCAGAACCTCTGCTTTGGAAAAATAGATAAATAAGACATTGTCGCGCTATACAATACCATTACGTTGGTTGACAGCACCGATAAAAAAATTACGATGGCAGCTACTAACCCTAACATCGGACTATATGCGCCAATTAAATTTACCGGGTCATACGTTTGCGTCATATTTCCGAGAATTGAAAAACCAGAAACCGTTGCGCCTAATCCCATCGCAATCAAAGTCGCAACGTTATAGCCTAAATAAGTTCCCGCAATTCCCGTTTTTTCAGATTTACAGTTTCGGTTATAATCGCAAACAATAGGAATCCACGTAAAAGCTGTAGCTACTACAATATCAAAAGCTAACATTCCTGTAATACCAGGATTTTCGCTTGCTTTCATTTGAATTAATTTTGCTGCATCAAATTCGATAAACAAATAGCTAAACACAACGGTTGCTAAAATGACCATAAGCGTAGCTACTAATTTTTCTGTTGCTTCAATACCTTTATGTCCGTATATAGAAATAGCTACTACCAATACTTGAGTAAGAATTGTAAATAGATTGATATTGCTGTAACCGGTCAAAAAAGTAACGGCATGATTTAAACTTAGCCCTGCCATGTAGGCTTGAACCCACGCCCAGCCGATCAATGTAATAAGATTAACAGCAGCAGGAAGCATAGCTCCTCTTTGCCCAAAAGCTGGTCTCATCAAAACCATGGTTGGAAGACCGGTTCGAGTTCCGATATTCCCCATCAACACGAGCGGTATCGCGCCAACTAAAGAGCCAAGCACAATAATAAATATTGCCTTTAAAAAGGTCATATCGGGTACAAACAGCATTCCGGTAAAAACGGTCGTTACCACCACATTAGCTCCTATCCACATGGAAAATGTAGAGAAGAAGCCCATACTTCTTTTATTCATTGCAATCGGCTGCACATCATCATGGGCGAGACCACTTTTTGTTGTCATTCCTATTCCACCTTTCACTTTTATTGATACCAATTGGCTCGAGCTAGCTTGGAATTTGTATTCACATGTTTTGTTTCAGTAAAAGCAGCTAATCCTGATGGACCTAACTCCCGCCCAATGCCGCTTTCTTTAAAACCGCCCCACGCCGTTTCAATATGAGGCGTATGGTAGCCGTTGATCCAAATCGTTCCCGCTTGAAGATGTTCAGCAACTCGCTCTGCTTTCATTACATCATTCGTTAAAATTCCTGCAGCTAAACCAAACCTCGTGCCGTTGGCAAGTGCTATGGCTTCTTCTTCACTTGAAAAAGATTGAACGGTAATGACGGGACCAAATATTTCTTCTTGTACGACTTTCATATGCTGCTCCACATCAACGAGCACTGTCGGCTTTATATAGTTTCCACCTTCGCAGTCAATTAACGTTCCCCCTGTTAATAAATTCGCGCCTTCTTCTTGACCTAGCTTGATAAAACCCTGTATTTTGTTCAGATGCTCCTTGCTAATAACCGGACCCATTTCCGTTTCTTCTCTTAAGGGGTTACCAATTTTTATAGCAGCAACAGCCTCCTTAAGAGCAGAAAGAAACGGCTTATAAATAGATTCATGTACGAGTATACGCGATGAAGCTACACACACTTGCCCTTGGTTAAAAAACGAGCCAAACATTGTCCAGTCTACTGCAATATCAATTTCACTGTCTTCGAAAATAAGAAGCGGAGATTTCCCTCCCAGTTCAAGCGAAACTCTTTTCATCTCTTTTGCGCACTGCTGATAAATACGTTTGCCTGTTTCTGATCCTCCTGTAAAAGAGACTTTGGCTACGTCTTTGTGTTCAACAAGGGCACTTCCCACTTTACCGTCTCCTGTAAGTAAATTAAACACGCCTTCTGGTATACCAGCTTTTTCACATAGTGAAGCTAACTTTAAAAAAGAAAGTGGCGTTAATTCTGACGGCTTAAACACTACCGTATTTCCAGCTGCTAAGGCAGGAGCCAGCTTCCACATACCAAGTAGCAAAGGGAAATTCCAAGGAACAATCAGCGCGCATACGCCGATAGGTTCTTGCATGATTTTACTGTTTGTATCGTCGAACATGTCCTTTGTCCACGGCTGGTTTTCTTCTATTAAATTTGCATAATATCTTAAACAATTAATCGTATCTTCAATATCTAACTGCGCTTCTTTTATCGGTTTTCCAGTATTTAATGTTTCCGTTTCAGCGAATATACTCGCTTCATTTTCTAATAAATCTGCTAGTTTCTTAAGCACCTCTACACGCAGTGATTTATTTTTCTTCCATTCACTCTCTTCAAAAGCCTGCTTTGCTTTACCTACCGCTTCCTCTACTTGTTGAAGCGACGAATCAAATACTTTCGCTATGATCTTATTGGTCGCTGGGTTGAGTATTTCTCTTCTACATGGTTTTACTTGCTTCTTATCTACTGTTACATTTACTTGCTCGTTCATAGTTCAACACTCCCTATAGAAAACTCTTATATAAAAGTGGGAAGATAATAGTACCTTCCCACTTTTACCGCCTTGCTTATATTCAGTCGCGCACTTTTACTAACAGCGCTTCTTCTTCTTTTACTTTTTTTCTTAACGCGATAAGCGTGATAAATTCATAAACAATGTTCGAGGCCGCTGCTGCTGTAATTTGTCCATGGTCATAAGCTGGCAGTACTTCTACTAAATCAAACCCGACAAAATCAATATTTGTTAACCCACGAACGAATTGAAGCGCATCGTCAATACTTGCACCCGATACTTCAGGCGTTCCTGTTCCCGGTGCGTAAACTGGATCTAAAAAGTCAATGTCAAACGACAAAAATACGGGTCCTTCTCCTACACGCTCATGAATAATTTTTAGCATTCTTTCAACGCCCAGTTTTTTATATTCATTTGTCGTATACAGAGCTAGACCTAAGTTCTTTGCATCTTCTAAATCTTCAATGCCGTACAGACCGCCTCGCATACCAATTTGAATCGAACGCGACACGTCAATTAGCCCTTCTTCAATTGCTCGTCTGAACACGGTACCGTGATTGTATTTTTGTTCAAAATAGCTATCCCACGTATCAGAATGAGCATCAAACTGTAAAAGCGCTACGGGTCCGTGTTTTTTGGCGATAGCACGAAGTTCACCGAGCGTCATCGAATGATCACCGCCTAGTGAAATCGGAATAATTCCTTCATTCACAACCGGTGTTAACCCTTCTTCAATTTTTTTATATGTTTCTAAAATATATCCCGGAACCACTGCCAAATCGCCGTAGTCCACACCTGAAATGTAATCAAAAATATTAATCTTTTGTTCTGGGTTATACGGGCGAAGCAAAATGGAGAAATCTCGAATAGCTTCCGGCCCAAAACGTGCTCCTGTGCGAAAAGACTGCCCTGAATCAAATGGAATACCCGTCACAATAAAATCCATATCTGCATTTACTTGTTCTACATACGGAAGTCTCATAAACGTTCGAGGTCCACAAAAACGCGGAGATTCAAATGAATTTTTCGGCTGATATTTTGGCATGATTTATTCCTCCTAATGGGTTTCATTCATTAGCGCCGTATCATCATTTTAGAGACTGACGCTTTTTATTTAGATACTTTTTATTAATGCAAAATGCATGCCAAATTTTATCGCCCTATTTCGTGCAATTATGGACGATTTTTAATTCATAATAGAATCAAAACAAAAAAACTGATTCAGTACTGAATCAGTTAATTCATTTTGAATTAAATTTCCCTTATTTAATATTGTACTTTCGTAAACGTCTTACAACCGTAGGCTGACTAATTCCTAATGCATTTGCCATTTCATACGTTGTTTGACACTGGCGATAAGCACGGATCAGCCAGTTTTTCTCCACTTCTGCAAGTGCTTGCTGAAGCGTCATTCCTTGAGAGGTTAACACATCTAGAGTCTCCCATTCTTCTTTTTCAATTCTGATCTTTTCTGCATGAAACGGCAGGTCTTTAGGTGAGATGCTGTTTTCATCCGTTGTTAACACGAGGCGTTCAATCGTATTTTCTAGCTCGCGCACATTTCCGGGCCAATGATATTCAACTAATTGATTTAGTGCTTCTGTATGAAAAAATTTCTTCATTTTATACTTTTCATTTTGTTTATGCAACACGTGATAAAGCAGTGCCGCGAGGTCTTCTTTTCGCTCGCGAAGCGGAGGAATTGTAATCGGAATAACGTGTAATCGATAAAATAAATCTTCGCGAAATGTTCCTTTTTTGATCATTTCCTCAAGCGGCTGATTTGTTGCTACAATCAGCCTGAAGTTTACGTTTTTGGATCGTTCACTTCCAATTTTGGTGACTGTTTTTTCTTGCAGCACCTTTAAAAGCTTCACTTGCATATCAAGTGGTAGCTCTCCTATTTCATCTAAAAAAAGCGTACCATTATGAGCTAATTCAAACTTTCCTATTTTTCCTTTTGTACTTGCACCTGTAAAAGAGCCTGCTTCGTATCCAAACATTTCAGATTCAAACAAACTAGACGGAATGGCTCCGCAGTTGATTTCAATAAACGGCTCTTCTTTTCGTTCACTTCCATAATGTAAAGCACGAGCAAAAGCCGTTTTACCAACACCCGATTCACCTAGCAACACAACCGTTGCATCGCTGTCTGCCACGCGATTAATAATGGACCATACCTTTTTCATCGATTCACTTCGTATGACCATATCATTTGACTGCTGTTCCCGAAGCTCTTCCACTTCTAGCTGATATGTTTTCATTTTCACTTCGAGCTGCTGATAATCTTCTTTTAAGCGCTGAAGCTCTGTTAAATCATGTGAAAAGCTGATTACTCTTTTCATACACTGATGTTCATCATACACGGGAATACCGGTTGCCATTACAACTTTGCCCGTTTCTGTTTTTTGCATCAGCTGTACTTCTTTCTTTTTCTTTAACACTTCAATCGTAACGGAAGGTGAAAAGATCCCGCGGTCTTGCAATTCGTATACGGTTTGTCCGACTAACTCTGACACGTTATACCCGTATATATCACGGCAGTTTTGACTCGCTCGTAAAATACACCCTTTTTCATCAGTGATGACGATATTGTCGTTAGAAGCATGCAAAATAGCTTCAAGCTCTCGTTCAATCATCTCAATGCAGTACTCCTTTTTATTTAATCTGATTTTTCAAATATTTATACCTTCCATTTTATCAGTAAACTCGCTTATTCAACACAAAAAGCTCCTTTAATAGGAGCTTTTTGTTTAAGATAGTTGCTTCATTTTTTGTTTGAATAACGCTACTTTAATCATAAAATAAGTAATGTTTTCAGCTAATTCTTCTTTGATTGGTTTTAACTTTTCATCGCCTACTGAGGAAGCAGCTTCTAAAATAAGCTGTTCGTCCTCCTCTGAAAGAAAAGGTGACCAGTCAATTTCTTTTTCTTCTTCTGCGCATTTAAACAAATGATTTTCAATGGTAATGCGGCTCAATTCACGTTCAGCAGCAATTTCATCTAACGATTTTCCTTGCTGAAATAGCTCATACGTCATTAAGTGAGAGCCTTCTTTTGATGACGCTCTTGCTTTTTTCGGAGCAGGTGCTGAAACTTCTCGCTTTCGGTCTGGATTTTCTTCACAAAACTGTTTGATTTCAGTCGTGAATCGTTCTCCGTATCGCTCTTGTTTTTGTTCTCCGACTCCTTTTACAGTGGCGAACTGTTCAAGGGTTACCGGAAGTTTTGAACACATATCATGAAGAGTATCGTCTGAAAAAATAACAAAAGGAGGCACGCCCGCTTCGTCTGCCAGCTGCTTTCGAACGGAACGCAAATGAGCAAATAGCTCGTCGTCTTGGACAATTTGCTTCACTTCCATTTGTTCTTTTCTCATCACTTTTTCCGTACCAAGAAGCACGCCTTTTCCTTTGGCCGCTACGGATAAGGTAGGAAATGACCCTTGTCCTACTAAGATAAACTGCTCGGAAATCAAATACTCAATAAAATCGCTTACTTCTTTAGCTGACCGGTCGCTCATGACGCCGTACGTTTTCAGTTTATCAAAACCAAAATCAACTACTTTTTTATTTCGAGAACCCGTTAACACTTGAGCGATCATCATTTTACCAAAGCGTTCGCCCATACGAATCATACAAGATAACACTTTTTGCGTATCGACCGTTACGTCAATTTCCACGCGATCATCCGTACAGTTGCTGCAGCGGCCACACTCATGCGCTTCACTTTCTCCAAAATAATGAAGAATATACGCCTGCAAACAGCCTTCTGTATGACAGTAGTTCACCATACTTTGCAGCTTTTCAAGATCTTGAATCTGCTTTTTAGGATTCGACGTTGACTGTTCAATTAAAAAGCGCTGCACGCGAATATCCTGAGGTGAATAAAGCACGATACACTCACTTGGCAGTCCGTCACGACCAGCACGTCCTGCTTCTTGATAATAGCTTTCCATATTTTTCGGAAGCTGATAGTGAAGAACAAAGCGAATATTCGATTTATCGATTCCCATTCCAAACGCAGACGTGGCCACCATCACCTGCACATCATCTTGCAAAAAGCGGTTCTGCTCTTCATCACGGCTGTTCCCATTCATACCAGCATGGTATTTTGATACGTTAACTCCTGACTTTTGCAATCTAGCATGAAGTTCTTCAACATCTTTACGCGTAGCAGCATAGATGATTCCTGCTTCTTGGTCATTTTTACGGATATACTGCTCGATATAGCTGATTCGATCCTGACCTTTCACGACAGCAAACGATAAATTTTCACGTTCAAATCCCGTCATCACCGTGTACTCTTCATTAATATGAAGAGCTCGGCAAATATCTTCACGCACTTGAGGCGTCGCAGTAGCCGTCAGCCCCATCACAATCGGAGCGTTAGACAGCTTGCTGATTAATTCATTGATACGCAAATAACTCGGTCTGAAATCATGACCCCACTGTGAAATACAGTGGGCTTCATCTACCGCTACAAGCGGAATAGGAAGCATTTGAAGTTGCTCTAAAAACTGCGGAGACTCCAGTCGTTCCGGCGCTACATAAAGCAGCTTATATTCGCCAAGCGCCACTTCTTCTAAGCGCTCCTGCACCTCCGTGTGCGTCAGCGAGCTGTTAATATACGTAGCCGGAATACCAGCTGCGTTCAGCGTGTCTACTTGGTCTTTCATCAAGGAGATCAACGGAGAAATAACCAGTGTCGTGCCTTCTAGTAATAATGAAGGAATTTGATAACAAAGCGATTTCCCTCCTCCTGTTGGCATAATACAAGCAGTATTGTGCCCTTCTAAAACATAACGAATAGATTCTTCCTGTCCTTTTCGAAACGAATCATAGCCAAAATAGGACTGTAAATGTGTTAAAGCTTGTTCAAACTGCAAAATTGCGTCCTCCTTTAAAATAAGTAGAAATAGTAGTTGAGGGATTAAGTTAGAAGAAATTGAGGCGTAGGGTTTTATTTTATCAAATCTTAAAGGAAGTTGCACAGAATTCGTTGATTTAAGGTCATAGCAAAAATGATAAACGAAAAGCCCTCAATTTATAACTCTCTTTCCTATTACAAACAGTCTTTTTATGTATGTCAGGACTCCTTTCCTAAAAATCTTTCCCCATTCCATTCTTTTTTCCTGTATACTTAAGAATAGGAAAGAGGTGCTTATCACGAGACATCCTGTAGAAACGATTTATTATTTAGAAAATCCACAGCGTAATATTTCAACATATGCTTCCACAACTCAGCTAACGGTTGAGTCTGTTGTGAAAGATGTGTTTGGTGTTGCTTGCGTAGCAGATATTAAAATTATGCTCCAATATAATAAAGAATTCCGCAAAAGTATTAGTCAATTACACAATGCAATGGACGATGATCTTACGTTAGAAATGGTTTTTCGAGTTGCTTCAAAAGAGGATTTGCTTCGCTTTAAAAAAAGTTTACTTGAAAGTAGTTTAGATGACGCAGAAACGTCAATAGACTGTCCATTCAGCGCAACCATTCAATTACAAGATGGTCGATATACATGGAACGAGTCTACTTCTGTTTATGAAAAACAAAAAGAACGTCTTTCATCTTAAATTTCTCTATTTTTATGTATGTAAAAAGCCTGGATCTTAGCTATTTAAGATCCAGGCTTTTTGCAGTTTGTACTGTACCTTAAAAGATCAAAAAAAAACGATGCAGGAAAAAGGCTAACTAAAGCTTCTTCCCGCTTATCCTTCACAGGATCCTCCTCAAAAATAACAGCGCTGCTTTCCCTTCTCCTATGTTAAGCTTTTTAACTCAATTTCAGAAAATAGGTTTTATCTCTTCCAATAACGTGTATACACAAACCAAGGAGATAAGTTACTTAAACTTCTCTTCATTACTCAACGTACTCGAGAAAGTTGTCTATCATACAAGGAGGTTTTTTGAAATGGTAAATGTAAAAGTAGTTGAAAATGGCGTACAGGCAAAAGATACAATCGAACAATTTTTGCGTGAAGGATTTACAAAAGACCAAGTTTATTTACTTGCACACCATCAAGATCGCTCCGAGGATTTAACAGCTGCAACAAATACAAACAATATCGGTCTTTCTGAACAAGGTGTTTTTGATGCGATTGCGAACGTATTTCGTTCTCGAGGAGACGAGCTTCGTGCCAAAATGCGTTCATTAGGATTATCACAGCCGGAAGCTGAACGCTATGAAGAAGAATTAGATCACGGCAAAGTAATCGTCGTTGCATCAAAAGTTGCTTAATAAAAAAGCCCTACAGCAGGGCTTTTTTATTTTGACTTACTCCCTTTCACCCTTTCATTAAAGAAGTCATTCATACATATGATTATGAAGATAAGAGTTACTGTGAGGAGTGATATATTTGATTATAGGAATTGAGTACACAAAACGTGTAAAAAATGGATTAGTCGTTAAAAATATTCCTTACAAGATACACGATAAACCTTGTGATGAAGGCTGCTGTAAAAATGATAAAACGATAGGCGTCAGAGACAAATTAAGAGTTAATTGGCTGTTGAATGTTTTTATGCCTAGCAAAAATATAACGGTATTTGATTATAAATATTGGTCAGAAGAACTAACTTCGTTATGGAGAGAGCATCGGAGAAAAACGATATAATACACCTGATAAAAAGACTCCTTGATAAGCAAGGAGTTTTTTCTATTTACTTCATTTTCTACCCCCACGTATTTATTACGCCTTAACGCAATTTTTATACCTTTAGATGTAATGACAGTAAATGTATTTCATTGTAATTTGCTGTGTAAGAGGCTTTTTCTTCCACTCACCATAATCAATTTTATATGTAACATTTCTTAGCTGTGTTTATCCTTTTCTGCTGAAGGCAATAATGAAGATGCATAAACTATATAAAGGGTGAAAAGTTATGATTAACGTCATTGAGACACTACTTGATTATATAAAAAACTCTTCTACAGATGACTCGCCCCCTCCCCCACATATTGGTGAGGCTATGGGATGCTGGTTATATTTCACTGCTTTAGCGGAAGAAGTACCTGCCTTAGAAACCTGTCTTAATACAACAACTAACAGTGAACTGCTTAAGCTTATTCAAGACTCAAAAAACCTGGCTGAATCTCAGATTGATACACTCAAAAAATTAATGATTAAAGAAGGAATTCTGCTTCCTGAAATACCGGCTACCAAGCCGAAATCCGACCCTAACAGCATTCCATTAGGAGCAAAAGCGACGGATTCTGAAATCGCTAACTTAATATCTGTAAAAATTGCTTCTAATATCGTCATGTGCAGCACGAATATGGGACAGTCTATTAGAACCGATATTAGTTTGATGTGGCTAAAATTCCACACTGAAAAGATCATATTAGGATCAAAAGTGAAAAGTCTAATGCAGCAAAAAGGCTGGCTTAAAATTCCGCCTTATTATTATTCGCCTGGAGCACCTCATAACTAATTGAAGTGTTTTAAGGTAAGCAGCATAGATAACCTTACATCTAACACATTTAACGAGGTGCTTGAATATGGATTTCGCTACAATTCATACAAATTTTTGGGACGCAGTCATTGGTGTTCCTGTCGTATTAATCGTGACGTAGCTGATCAAATGGCTTTTTCATCCTAAAAAGCAATATGTTCCGACTATTGCTTTAGCTGTCGGCGTGCTTTTTTCAGTATTTATCAGTCACCCTCATCATATTATTGCCGGATTGTTTATGGGATATTTTTATGGATACGCCGCAATTGGCAGCTACGCCGGTCTTAAAACAACGTGGAGAACGATTAGAAAAGATACGTCACCTTATTCATCAGACTAAAAAACCAGCGACATATTCGCTGGTTTTTTAGTCTTCACTACTTATTTCTTCTGCTCCTAGCTCTTTGGCTAAGTGAACAACCGATTGATTGATTTTCCATACGTAATAAATGTTATGCAGCAGCTGAAGATGTTGTAAATTTCTTGATTGAACGGACGTATCAAAATAATCTAAAGATTGTTCAATCTTTTGTCTTACATCTTCAAGCGTGTATACATACGTTCCTCTTTCTCCTCGCAACGCTTTTTCAAGCTGAGTGAAGTTGCTTGCTACTTTCTCTTCCACTTCCTTTACTACGCCATGAAATTCCGCTTCCTTGTAAAAAGCCTCGTTTCTAGTAGAAGATGCTACCAAATGCTTGGCGTAATAATTAATGGCGGTAAAAACGGTCAAAAATTGCTGAAGACGTGAACGGCCAACGAAACCTTTGATAATAGGATCTGAATCTACATGAAGCTGTTTTAGCTTTTTTTCTAATTCCATTCCTTTATCAGCTAAATTGGCAAACGCATACTGCTTCGTAAAACGATGCAAATAAGTATGAACAAATTCTTTTAAAGCCGCTACGTATTCTACTGAGGTGTCGGTTATTTTATCTCTTGTTCTTTTAGGAAACACAAGAGCAGATACGGCTAGACCAATTCCAACTCCTACAACTGTATCTAATACGCGAGCTAGTAATAAACTCTCTGAAATCCCCCCAAGAAGCATGTCATACATAAAGGCCAGCATCATCGTAATCCAAAAGCTCATAAACGAATACGTAATAGGAAAGAAATAAAAAGCCATAAACACACAGATAAAAAGCAGCGTTATTTCAAGTATCCCGGGTGAGACAAAGCTTGCGACAACAAAGCCAACAGCTGCTCCTAAAAGCGTTCCTACGCTTCGCTGCACGGCTTTTACAAACGTACTTCCTATCGTTTCTGTACCAAGAAGCACTAGATAGCCTGCTAACAGCGCCCAATATTGATGCGATGGAGATAAAAAAGAGCCAAATATTAATGTCGCAACAGCAGTGATGACCGCTTGAATAGACTTTTTCGTAGAGGGTTTTAATCCTTTTTCTTCATCATTGTCCTCTTCGTCTTCTTTTTCTTCCGCTTCTTTTTGAGGCTGTTTTTCTTGTTTCACAATTGCTTGCTGCAGCTCATAGGCTTCATCAATCACGTGATTTGATATCGTTTCGATACGGCGGATTAAGTAAAGCCACTCTTTATACCTTTTATCTTGAGGTTCGAGTTCACTTAATTTTTGGCGCAGCTCTTGCAGATGCTGAGCTGCATCCGTTAAGGAATGAGTAGGTTTTTCATTTAATACTTCTGCTTCGCGAATTGATTCCACTAGCTTTAACAGCAGCTGCTGAATATCAAAATGATTAAATGCCTTTAATTCACTGAGCTTTCGAATCGCCGGGGAATATGTCTGGAGCAGCATAACTGTATCAAATACATAAAGCCGCATCTGTTCAGCTGTTACGCCAGGCCATATGTCGTGGGGATCTGTATTTCCAAGCTCTTCTGATACTACACGGGCATACTCGGCCAGTTTTTTAATATTGCGGTTATATTGTTTGATTTGAGCCGGTTCAATTTGTTTCTTTTGAATTAACTCAATAATTAAATCAAGCACCAAATTCACTTGAATATGAAATGATTTCATTGAAGACCTCAGTACGTTGGCAGGCCGGTCTTTAAAGATAACAAAATTATAAATAAATGCACAGCATGCTCCTACTATAACGCCAGCTAACAGCCACGGCAGCTGAGAAAATGTGACGTGTAAAATAGAAGCAAAATAAAACGACATAAAGGCCACCATCGACAGGGAAAAATAGCGAATACCAAATCTCTGTAAATAAAAAGACAAAAACACCAACAGAACAAGAAAAATATTTTCTGCTTGTCCATATCGTGATAAAAACGAGCCAATTCCGAGAGAAACGGCGCTAGAAAGCGCTACTAAGCCTGTTGTCACTTTTTTTGCTTTTGTTGTTTCATCATTCACGACCAATATACCCATCAGGCCGATTACGCCTGCTAAAATAGCAGCGGTAATTTGTGAGCTTCCCGCTGCTTTTAATACGATGAGCATAATAACGACCGCTGTAATGACGCTAATCGTAGCTTTAGAAGCCGTTTTGAGCCTTTTTCGTCCAGGGTCTGCAGCAACTAAGCGGCTAAACCAATATGAAAAAATAAACACCCTCTCCTTTCGTGCTGTAGAGTTCTTTGCAGAAAGAGTAATATTATTACTTATACCCTTTTTTATTCTTTTCTATCGTATGTAAGCACGTTTTTACACTATAACATTGCGAAGGACTAAAGTGCTAAACAAATGCTTAAAAACACATCTGTTTTCTGTCAGATGTGTTTTTAAGCATTAATCAGTACTTACAATGTAAGTGAAGAAATTTCCCACCCGTTTGTTAACGGATTTCTCTTTAAAGTAAAAACCATCGTGGTCTTTTGAGCCCCTTTATCTTCGTAATAAATAAGGCAATCTACGGCGATTTTCTCTTTTGTTTTATACTTTTTTGCATGAAATACGTCCGTTTTATAATAAATAGTGGAGATACTATGCAGTTTTGCCCATAGCTTATGCTCTTGCTTCACGCGCAAAATCGGCTGCATCAAAGCATCATCATCTTGCTTTAATCCTGTTAAAAACATATTTACGACTTCTGCCGGCTCAGCTTTTAATGCATATTCATCAAGCTTTCCTCCTGCTTTTAATACCATTAACTGATGACCTGGATCCACATTTTGAGACTTGTGAGTCGTACTTCCTGCAAAATGAATGCAAAAATGACCGGGGAATCCATTGTCAAGCGCACCGGCTCCGTGAGGCATTCCGTTCATGGAAGCGGCAAGCATTTGACCTTTAAACGGAATGAGAACAGCTCTTCGGTTCCAGCTCCATTTCCCATTATATAAGTGCTTCATTACTTTCGTATCTTGGCGTGTAAGCGGCTGAGCATCTGCATGGTGTGAGCCTGCTCTTCGCTGCACGTAAAAGTAAAAGCCGGTTTCTACATCGATCACTTTAAACTTTTTCCCCTTCGGCAGTAAGCTTTCTACACGTTTCCACTTTAATACTTTTCCTGTGTCACTTACCGGAAAGTACGTAAGGTTTTCTTCTGCTTTCATCTTTTGGGGATGCACAAAAAAACTAATAAGCATAAAGACTAAAATCATTAATTTTGTCATTATCTACCCTCATTACCTTGTAGTTTCTCTATGTAATATGCGAAAGTACACATACAATTATAAATAGAAATTTTTACACGCTCGCCTCATGGAAAATAATACAAAAAAGAGCTTGTGAATCCTATACATTAAACGGTTCATTTTATTCATACTAACAGGTGAAAGCGAGGTATATGTTATGAATTTCACTTGGATGGTTGGACTTTTAATGCTCATTCAACCTCTTTCTACACAAGACCACCTATCTATTACTCATGACGGTAAACCAATTGAACGGATTGAACGGGACAAAGTGGCCGTGCCTCTTCTTCCTGTCCCTATGGTTGATTATGACAGATACAATCTTCTTCTAAAAGAATTGGATAAAAAAACATATAGAGAGCCCATAAATGCCCGCATTGATAAAAGCGGACAAATTGTTCCAGAGCAAGCGGGTGTCAAACTATATCATAAAGATTTTGCGGAGAAATTTTATACTTATTTTTTTAGCGGCGGTACGTCAACATTAGAAATCCCGACGCTTCCTGTTCCGCCTCGCGTAGATAAAGAACTGCTTGCAACGATTCGAATTAAGCAAATCGGTCATTATCATACGGTATTTAACCCTCACAATAAAAATCGTTCTCACAATATTTCTCTTGCGGCTGAATCACTAGACAGCAGCGTCATATTTCCTGGGGAAGTTTTCTCTTTTAATCAAACCGTCGGAAAAAGAACGGCAGCAAAAGGGTATATGCGTGCGCCAATCATTGTAAAAGGAGAGTATTCTGAAGGAGTTGGAGGAGGAATTTGCCAAGTTTCTTCTACTTTATTTAACGCCGTCGATAACGCTGGCGTAACGATTACACAGCGTTACTCACACAGTCGCAGTGTTTCCTACGTACCTCCTGGACGAGACGCTACCGTCAGCTGGTATGGACCTGACTTTCATTTTAAAAATACGTATAGTGATCCTTTGTTGATTCGAGCGCAGGTGCAGGGGGGAGTCATAAGCGTGGCCGTTTACTCTACTGATGCGATTGAATATAAGCCTCGGCGCGTGCCTTGGGCTTCTATTGATCAATTGCCGAGAGAGAAAAAAATTGAATCGCATGTTGATACTGAGCCTGCCGATTAAAACGTAAAAAAGCAAGGAGTGAGCCCTCCTTGCTTTTATTTATACAGCTTTTGTTTCATCTGCATCTTTAATCGCAGCGTTTTTATCTACCTTTGTCGTTCGATCGTATTTGGCTGGATTTTGAGCAATTTTGACTAATGCAATAAGAACACCTATACCTAAAAACAGTGCAGGTACTCCTCCTAGATTGGCTAACATTTTAATTCCGTCTAATTTTGCAAAACTAATCATCACCCATCCCACTAAACTTACAGTGACACCCCATACTACTTTAATCATAATGCCCGGAGACGGACTTTGCGGAGAAATTCCTGATGAACTGATTCCGCCCATCGCTTCCATATTAGAATCTGCCGCTGTCACGAATGAAATGAACACGATAAACAAGTAGAACGGAATAACAAATTTAGCGAACGGTAAAGCAGCAAATACTGCATACAAAACGGCTTCAGGCCCGTTTTGTGCCATAATATCTGCGAGTTTCCCTCCTGTCATTTGCATATGAATCGATGTTCCGCCAAATATCGTCATCCATACGCCTCCAAAAAAGGCTGGTAAAATAAAATTCACAAGAATCATCGTTTTCACTTTATATCCGTATGCAATTCTTCCTAAAAATAATGCGGTGATAGCTGCCCATGAAAACCAGCTTGCCCAATAAAAAGTAGTCCATGACTGCGGCCACGTATCGCCTGCTGCCGCTCCTGTAAATAAGCTTTTTTCAAAAAAATGCGTAAAATAATTACCGGCCGACTCCGTCCCTAAATTTAAAATATAAGAGCTTGGTCCTACAATAAATATAAAAATGGCAATGCCGTAGAACGCTTTCATATTAATATCTGATAAAATTCTAATTCCTTTCATTAAGCCGCTTGATGCGGATAAAATAAAGGTGATTGTAACGGCAGCCGTTATAATCGCCCAGAGTAAAGGGTTGCTGGCAATACCGCTCAAATGATTAACGCCTCCTGCTAAATTTAAAACACTTGTTCCAAGAGAAGAGGCCATCCCAAGAGCAAGAGTGTACAAACATACCGCATCAATTATTTTCCCTGTTTTCCCGTTAATTTTATCCCCTAAAATTGGAGCTAGCGTAGATCCTAGACTGAACGGTTTTTTCATATTGTAATAAGCAAATGCAAATACAATTGCAGGTACGCAATAAATTGCATACGGCGAAATGGTCCAGTGAAGGTACATAGAAGACATCGAGAAAATGGCTGCTTCTGGAGAATTCGGTTTAATTCCTAACGATTCAGGAGGTGCAGATACGTGGTAGATCGGTTCCACAATTCCCCAAAACGTAACGCCTGCAGCTATGGTTGTACATAAGGTAATCGCAAACCAGTTGCCGAATTTAAGAAAGGGTTTTGCGTCAGGCCCTCCTATTTTAACATTGCCGAGCGGTGAAAAATAAACACCAATACATGCAATTACCATCAGCAGCCCGCTAATGCTAAACAGCCAGCCTAAGTTAGAAATAACCCAATTATTTGCATTAGTCGTAACTGTCGTAAAGGTTTCACGGTTTGTAAAACTTAGTAATGCAGCTCCAATTAACAATAAAAATGGAGGCCAAAATACAGCATGTCTGATCTTTTTCATTACGCTTCCTCCTGCCTGATTAATGAGATGGTACATACCGCTTCTTGCAAGCGGTATGTGCTTCTATCAAACTTTCGACGCTCCTATAATTATAATTGCATGTGCAAACTGCTGTAGATCCTCTTCGCTGGCAAAACGGGCATTATTTACTCTCATCGGTTCATTTTCAACGGAAAGCATCACGTCCACAAAGTTAGAGATATTCACAGAGAGTTCATCCCTATCTCCAATCGCAAGGTTTAATCCACTTACAGCTACTAGACGCTTAAATTCTTCTGCACCTGCATAAGCAAGTTCTTCCTTCGTAGAAAATGCTTTCTTTACTCCCAAAGCTTTTGCTACCTCTGCATACAGTTCCACTGCACCTTCAATGTTCCAGTCGTATACAGCATGCAAGGCAATTGAAACCGCGCGGCCGTGATGGATTTTTCCGACTGTTCCTAGCGCATGCCCTATGCAGTGTGCAAGCCCCGTTCCTCCTTGTTCAATCGCCATTCCTGCAAGCGTTGCCGCAATCGCGAGTTTTCCTCTTGCCTCTAAGTTTTCAGGCTGCTGCAGAGCCGTTTCTAAGTTTTGACTTACTAATGAAATGGCTTGAAGGCTCAGCGCTTGAATAAAAGGATTCGTACGCTTGCCTGTGCATGCTTCAATTGCATGCACAAGCGCATCTAATGTAGTGGCAGCTGTCAAGAAATCCGGCAGTTTCAAGGTAAATCGCGGTTCTAATATCGCTAGCTCCGGTGCCATGTCTTGATCCCATGCCCACACCTTTACTTGATCGTGAGTAGAAAATACAACCGTGCTTGTGACTTCCGCCCCTGTGCCTGAAGTAGTTGGAAGCATAATCGTTTTCACTTTCTTTTTTGCAAAAGGATTGGCCATTAAAGCATAGTGCATCGTTTCATACTGATCCCCTGCAACTAGCGCAGCCATTTTAGCCACGTCCATAGCTGAGCCTCCTCCAAGACCAATGACGCACTTTATCTGATGTTCACGAATAAGCTGGGCAGCCGCATCAATAGAAGCGGCCGTAGGATCACTTTTCACATCATGAAAAACAAACGTCTCTACACCTTCATTTTGAAGCGCTCTCAATACGGTGTCTGCTAAACCAACTTTGATTACCCCTGGGTCTGTCACTAACACGGCTCTTTTTTCACCGCTCACCGCTTCAACATCTTTTCCAATTTGCAAAACCCGGTCTAGTCCATACGCTATGCTTGTTTTTGTAGTAAATTCAAATACTGAATTCATTGTTTTTCTCCTCTCTTAGCTCATTTACATTATGAAACAATGTCAAATTCATCTCCATTTTCTAGCGAGGCTTGGGATACAATCGACGGAAATTCAATCACTGACCGGCCTACGTTTACACAATTACAATCATGAAATGACTGAAAAGCTTCGTTAATATCATCAAGCTGCATGCGTCCAAGAATCAGTTCGTCTAACATAAATTTTCCGTCTAAATAAAGCTGAGCAATTTTAGGAAAATCACGAAACGGCTGCGTGTCTCCGTAAAAGCTTCCTTTTAACACTTTGCCGACACGATGAAAGCCTCCGCCTGGTAAATTAATAGACATGGATGGGTTAAAAGCTCCTACTACAACTACCGTACCTCCTTTTCTCGTTCCTTCCCAAGCAGATTCAGTAGCTTTTGTATGACCGGTGCAATCAATCGCGAAATGGACGCCATGTCCTCCTGTTAAAGCTTTTAAAGCTTCGCTTGCTTCTTCTGAAGCTACATTTATCGTATGAGTAGCTCCGAATGTTTTAGCAAGTTCCAAATTTGCTGGTTTGACATCGCATGCAATAATTTTACTTGCTCCCGCAATCCGAGCCCCTTGAATAGCATTAACCCCTACCCCTCCGATGCCAAAGACGGCTACCGTCGATCCCGGCGTAACTTTTGCGGCGTTCACAGCTGCTCCGTACCCAGTCGCTACACCGCATCCAATTAAAGAGGCTTGAGCCATCGGCATTTCATCAGGAAGTTTAATACAAGACATTTCCGGCACCACCGCATATTCAGCAAAAGTGGAAAGCAGCGAGTTATGAAAAACCAGCTCTCCATCTTTACTTAATCGAGAGGTACCGTCTAACAGCGTTCCGTTAAACATCGGACCAAAAGCCGAATCACACAGATGTACGGCCCCTGTCACACAAAACTCACACGTGCCGCAGTAAGGAACCCAGCTAAGTGCTACTTTATCTCCTACTTTTACCGTTTTCACGTTTAAACCGACTGCCGTTACAATACCTGCACCTTCGTGACCTAAAATAGTAGGTGTTGGTGTTGAAGAGTCTTCTAAAGCATTTAAATCACTGTGGCACACGCCCGTTGCTTCTATTTTCACAAGTACTTCATTGGCTTTTGGTGCTGCTAAATCCACCGCTAAAATTTCAAGAGGCGCATTAACGCCCGTCATGACCGCTGCTTTCATCTTCATCATGCTTTCCTCCAGCTTTTTAATTTAATAAGCCATCCATATTGCTTTTATTTTTGTGTAAGATTGAAGAGAATGAATCGCATATTCTTTCCCCCATCCGCTTTGTTTCCATCCTCCAAATGGGCTGGCAAAATCATAGCAGCCATATTTATTGATAAAAACCATGCCTGCTTCTAGTTTCTTGGCTACACGATTGGCTCTTGACACATCTTTTGTCCAGAGTCCAGCTGCTAAACCATAAATCGTATCATTCGCAATTTGCACCGCTTCATCTTCTGTATCAAACGGAATTACACACAGTACAGGACCAAAAATTTCTTCTTGTGCAATGGTCATCTTATTATCAACATCTGCAAAAATAGTAGGACGGATAAAATACCCGTGCTTATTATCTCCACTTACATCGCGCTCTCCGCCCGCTGCTAGCGTAGCTCCTTCACGTATACCGCTCTCGATATAGTGTAAGATTGACTGCATATGAGATTCAGAGACTTGGGCTCCTTGATCTGAATCAGGATCAAAAGGACTGCCGCACTTGTAGCTATTTGCATAATCTGCTAACTTATCAACTACCTGCTCGTAAATGTCACGCTGTACTAACAAGCGAGTAGGCGCTGAGCATTTTTCTCCTTTATGTGTAAACAAGCCGTAAAAAGAACGTTCAATCGCAGCATCCAAATCGGGTGCATCGCTAAAGATGATATTTGGTGATTTCCCTCCAAGCTCAAGGGTCACAGGCTTTAAATTAGAGTCGGCAGAATCATGAACCAACTGTTTGCCTACTCCTGTGCTTCCGGTAAACGATACTTTATCAACTCCCATATGACGGCTGATATGAGAACCGATCGATCCTTTTCCTAAAATTAAATTTAAAACACCTGGCGGTAAGATGTTTGCTTCATCGATGATTTCTACTAAACGAATCGCAGAAAAAGATGTGGTGCTAGAGGGCTTTAAAATAATGGTGTTGCCCATCGCTAGAGCCGGTGCTAGTTTCCATGCGGCCATATCGATTGGAAAGTTAAATGGTACAATTTGACCGCATACGCCGATTGGGTCGCGCGTTGTATAACTCACGAAATCTCCTTCCACCGGATTGTTTTCACCGTAATATTTATCCGTCCAGCCAGCGTAATACTCAAATAAATCCGACGCTTCTTGTACATCGTCATGGTACGATTCTGTATAAAGCTTGCCGTTATCAAGAGACTCCAATGTGGCGAGCTCTGCTTGATGTTTTTTAATTAAGCTGCTTATTTCTCTTAAAATTCGCGCGCGTTCTTTTCTTGTAACGCTTGGCCAGGGACCGTGGTCAAACGCGTGTCTAGCTGAAGCTACTGCTTCGTCGATATCTTGTTTTGCTGCACTTTGAATTTGGCCATTAATTTCTCCGTTTGCAGGGTTAATAGAATCAATTAGTTCACCGCTTGAACTTTCTTTCCACTCCCCGTTGATATAGAGTTTTTTAGGTTCTTTCAGCCACTCTTTTGCCCATAATAATGCAGGTTGTTCCATTCCTTTAAATAAGGTTTTTTCATTTAGTTTTGTCATATTCACATTTCCTCCATTTTTTCAGCCCTTCATAGCCTGCTTCTTTTAAACTACCTACAACGCGGCTATAGCCATATTTTTCTTTCATTTCAACAATCAACGGAATACGCGATTGAGAAAGCTGCTGACAGCGCTCTGAACTGGCTGATAAATCCTGCACGCAAAGCGTCGAAAAACTTCTTACAGCGCTGGTTAAAAACTGAATGCTATCTAAAATATTAATTCCAGCGGCTCCTTCGAATACATTTAAATTTAATTCTCCGTGTTCAAGAGCAGCTTGAACGATTCTGTCACATCCTAGCACTTGAAAACAGCATTGAATTAAGGTTTCAGGTACCACAGGATTGACTTTGCCTGGAAAGAATGAGGAACCTGCTTGAACAGATGGTAATTGAATTTCGCCAAAGCCAGCTTCTGGTCCAGAAGAGAGCAGTCTTAAATCTTTAGCAAACTTTATAAAAGACGTAGCCAGCTGCTTTAATTCGTTCGAAACATTAGCAAGATCATCAATATTCTGTGCTGCATCAAATAAATTAGCGCGGTGGTAAAGCTGCATACCAGATAGACGTGACAGCTGCTGAACGACTTTACTTCGGTATATCTCTGATGCTCCCGACCCGGAGCCAATAACCGTACCTCCAAGATTAACAGCGTGCAGTTCTTCTACCGCTCTTTTTAAATAGCGCGTACGCCGTGAAAGAACCGCTTCATATCCGCTGAATGTATCACTAAGCGAAATACTCATCGCGTCTTGCAAGCAAGTCCTTGCGATTGTCACCACAGGCTGGAACTCTTCCATCTTTTTTTGAAGAATAGAATGGAGATGCTCCATTTCTTTTTGTAAATAATGATAGCTTTTAATAATCGCAATTCGGATAGCGGTATGACACACATCAGAAGTTGATTGAGATGCATTTACATGTTCAATAGGATGAATAGGAAGATGATGTGGGCACTGCTGGTTTATCCAGCCTGCTATTACTTCATTCACATTCATATTCGTCCCGATACCGCCTCCGCCGTGCAGCACATCAATCAAAAAATGATGGTGATAAGCGGAGCTTTGCAATTGGTCACATGCATTTGATATGGAGTCTCCCATTTCTTTTGGAATTACTCCAGCTTCTACGTTTGTTAAGGCAGCTGCTTTTTTTACGATTAACAGTGCATGCACGTAGTCCGGATATTCATGCAATCTTTTATTAGAAAATGATAAATTCTCCATTGTCCTGGCCGTGTGAATGCCATACAAAATCTCTGCCGGGAGCTCAACTTTTCCAAAACTATCTTCCTCCACACGCGTTTTCCCCACCTGTGCTCACCTGCTTTTTAAAGTTAAAATTTCATATAAACTGTTTTTACCTGTAAAAACTCTTCAAATCCATGCTTGCCATCGTCTCCGCCGATCCCTGATTGCTTCCAGCCGGAGTGATAGCCTTGATATGCTTCGCCCTGCTGGCGGTTCACGTATACTTCACCGCATTCTAGCTGCGTAGTTAGCTCCATCACATAACGGTAGCTGGATGTATATAAATTAGCGGTTAATCCGTATTCAGAATCGTTCGCTAGATTAATTGCTTCTTCAAGCGACCCAAACGAAATAATAGGAAGAACGGGTCCAAACACTTCTTTTTGCACGATATTCATTTGTTGCGTACACTCATCTAATAGCGTTGGCGGATAAAAGCTTCCTCCTAATTCCTCTAGCAAATATCCTCCGCATAATACAGCGGCTCCTTCTTCTACGGCCTCAAGTACCATTTGATGAACGCGGTTCGCTTCAGATTTGTTAATGAGACAGCTCATTTCTGCATCTGGATTAGCCAAACCATCTTTTATCTCTACATTTTGAAACGCTTTCAATAGTTTAGTAGTAAACGCTTCTTTTACACTTTTATGAACGTACACACGCTCAGTGTTATTGCAGACTTGACCGGAGTTAGCTAACCTGCCTCCCTTGATTGCTTCAACCGCTAAATCAATATCCGCATCTTCCATTACAATGGCAGGTGCTTTTCCGCCTAATTCAAGTGATGTACGAATCATATGACGAGAACATTTTTCCATAATACCTTTTCCTACTTTAGTACTTCCGGTAAATGTCACCATGTTTACATCAGGAGATGAGGTTAACGTTTCTCCCACAATGTCATCCATACCTGTCACAATATTAATAACACCTTTTGGAAAGCCGGATTGATGAATGCACTCCGCTAATGCTAAAGCAGATAAAGAAGATTTTACGCTCGGCTTGACCACAACCGTATTACCTGCGACAAGCGCCGGTACAATTTTTCTCATCAGCACATAAATCGGAAAATTCCAAGGTACAATTACCACGACTACGCCAAGAGGCTCTTTATAAGAAATAATTTTCTCCTTTACGTTATCGCTGTCTACTACATGACCTTCAATGCGTCTTGCCCACTGAGCTTGGTACTCGCCAAGCTCTGCTCCGTAAAACACCTCTGATTTCGCTGCATTTAAGGGTTTTCCCATTTCCTGTGTAATGGCTGTTCCGATGTGTTCCATATGTTCTTCTGTTTTCATGTTCGTTAAAAATTTTTTAATTTGTTCAGCTCGGTCATATGACGGACGAAGCTTCCACTCTTTAAAAGCTTGTTTAGCGCAAGAAACAGCGTGCTCTGTTTCTTCTATACTGCAGGAAGAGACTTGGGCTACGACTTCACCCGTTCCTGGGTAAGTGACATCCATTTGACTGCTGCCTTGAATAAATTCTCCGTTTATATAAGCACTGTATTTCTTCACTTTGTGTTCACCCTTTATATCAGTTAAATAGAAACTGTATTTTTTTCACCTACGTAGAAATGATTAATTTCGTACTGTTTTAAAGCTTCTTCATCAAGATCGATGCCTAAACCGGGCTGTTCTGGCGCTACTAAATAACCATCTTTGTCAATCATAAGCGGGTTTTGCTGAATATAATCTCTCCGTTCGTTAGACCATGCTGGAGGATCGTAAGGAAATTCTAAATATGGACAGTGACTGACCGCCGCTGCTAGATGTAAATTTGCCAGTAAACCAATGCCGTTTGTCCATGTATGCGGGCTGAACCAAGCGCCGCTTCCTTGAACAAGATCCGCAACTTTTTTCGTTTGCGTAATTCCTCCTGACAATGCTACATCCGGCTGATAAACGTCTAATGCATTTATTTTGTTTAACTCTCTAAAGTCATGCATATGACGGTTCATCTCTCCCCCTGCGATTCGAATACCTACTCGATCCCGAAGTTTTGCCATCAGTTCAAACTGATGAGAAGGCAGAGGTTCTTCAAGCCAAAACACTTTCAGTTCTTCAAGTTCTTTAGCTACTTGATAGGCCATTTTTAAGTCCCACGTCCGTTCAACGTCCCACGGCATTTTCCATCCTTGATTTGCATCAACCATAATCTCTAGCTTGTCACCAACGGCTTTTCTGACCGCTTCCACTACTTGAATATCGTCTTTTACATCTTTGTGATGAAAACGAATTTTCATAGCTTTGAATCCTTGCTCTACAAATCGAATCGCACGCTCCGCACGTTCTTCAGGAGTCACGATTTCTCCCGTTGAAGCATAAGCGAGAAGCTTGTTAGATCGGGCTCCAAGCAATTTATAGACGGGCTGTTTTGTTGCTTTCCCCATCAAATCCCATAGAGCTAAATCAAGCGGCCAGCATCTGCCATAGTGAAAATCTATATTTTGAATCACTTGTGCATGTCGTTCAATGGCAAAAGGATCTTGACCGATAAACAAATGTTCATGTCCTTCAAGCCCCATCATTAAATCTCCTGATCCGACTCCCGTTATTCCTTCATCCGTATGTACATAGACAACGGTAGAAGCAAACTTTTTGCGGGGCTCAGGGTCCCAAGCTGCTTTAAAAGGCGGATTTAAAGGCAGTAAATAATGTTTGATCTCTATTCCCGTAATTTTCATTGAATACTAATCTCCTTACGTTTCAGCATTTTTACTTTCACTTATATCTATTGCAAGATGCGTGCCAAGTTCAAATAGCTGATGTAATCGCTACTTAATGGCAAACAAAAAATAAAGTGTAGAAAATTCACACAATTTACTGTAGAAATTTTCTACACTCTACAATAAAAAAAGCTGCACAATGTGCAGCTTTTAATGTTTTGTATCTATCAAGGAGTAAGCAAGTGATTTTCAAGTAAAAATTTATAGGCCACATCTGATACGTCTTTGTGTAAAATATCAACTTGATAATTCAGCTCTACCATCTTTTTATTCGTTAGTTTACTTGATAGTTCATTTAAAGTAGAAACGACAGACGGATAACGGCTTGCTAACGATTGTTTTACTACGGGAGCTGCATAATAAGGCGGAAAAAGAGATTGATCTTCCTTTAGTAACACAAGATCGTAAGCTTGAATTCGGCTATCAGATATCATTCCAATCCCTACGTCTACTCTGCCTTCTTTCACTGCTAAAGGAATAATTTCTGAATCGATTCCAATGATTTCAGTTGAAATGGACTTCAACTCATAATTGTCAGCTAATTGCATCAACCCGTCTTTTCTTTTTAGAAATTCATTGTTTGTAGCTATTTTCACCTTTTTATTTTGCTTTTTTATGTAGGAAATCAAGTCAGAAACAGAGTTTAAATGATGCTCCTTTGCAAAAGAACGGTTAACTAAAACCCCCCAGCTGCTGTTAAAATGGCTAGTGTTCAGCCACGTTAAGTGGTTTTTCGCATCCGTTTCTTTCACCAGCTGATACAACTTTTTTTCATTATAGACCGGCTCTTGGTTTTGATGCACAATTCTTGCCGTACTTGTATATTCCCAGTACATATCAACATATCCCGCCAAGCTTGCTTTTCGAATAGAATCGCTATCTAAAAAGCGCCTTTCATGTACAGTAGCTCCTTGTTCTTTTAATAGAAGCGCGGTCATTTTCATTAGTAGATATTGCTCGGTCATGGATTTCGACCCAATTGTAATACTAACAGAATCGAGGGGCTTCTTTTCTTCCCTAAGCGGGGCAGTACTGGGCTGCTGACATGCTCCCAGCACTGTAAAACACAGTACCAGTAAGCTGAATATTTTACGATAGGTCATTTCTTTCATATCCTTTTTCTAAAATTTAAGACCCATTTTTTTCATTTTATAAATTAACGTATGGCGAGCAATTCCTAGTTTTTGAGCTGCTTTCGTTTGATTGCCTTTCATTTCTTCAAGAGCGTTTTTAATCATTTCTTCTTCTACTTCACCTAATGCGTGTGATAAATTTGTTTGTTTGGCTTTTGTCGGCTGATTCCTATATGAATCAGACTCTTGCTTATTAAAAAGATACGTTAAATCGGAGAGCTCAATTGTTCCATGCCGTTTTAAAATATGGACTCTTTCAATCGCGTTTAACAGCTCACGAATATTTCCCGGCCAATCATAAGAAATTAGCTGTTGAAGTGCTGCGTTTGAAACAGCAAGTGTCTTATTGTATTTTGTATTTAACTTTATAATGTGATGATGAATGAGCGGTTCAATGTCTTCTTTTCGGTGCCTTAGAGGAGGAATGGTGACCTCCATTAAATTTAACCGATAGTATAAATCTTCCCGAAATTTCTTTTGTTCTACTAATTGTTGAAGCGGTTTATTTGTAGCTGAAATAATTCGGACGTCCAAGGATTCATACTCATTGCTTCCGAGCTGCATTACTTTTTTTTCCTCGATCACATGCAATAGCTTTGCCTGCATGCTTAACGAAATTTCTCCAATTTCGTCTAAAAAGATGGTACCGCCATCCGCAGCAGAAAACTTACCTTTTTGAGAAGAAGAAGCCCCTGTAAAAGCTCCTTTTCTGTAGCCAAACAGCTCACTTTCAAGAAGGGCTTCCGGTATGGCTGCGCAGTTGATAGCGACAAAAGGATTATTTTTTCGATGACTCTGCTCGTGTATCCATTTAGCCATCGCGGTTTTACCTACTCCGCTTTCACCTAGAATTAAAATGCTGGCGTCTGTATCTTTTACGTACTCCACCATTTCAACTAACTTGTTCATTGCTGGGCTTTTTGAAATAAAGTCTTTATCTTTATCTTTTTCCATCACCGCATCCGATTGCTTGCCCGTACATAGCGAAGCAATAATATTTTTTAGTTCTTCAAGTTCAATAGGCTTATTCAAATAATCAACAGCCCCTATTTTCATAGATTGCACAGCGCTCTCAACATTCCCGTATGCAGTAAGCATGATTACTTTTGATTGCGTTACCTCTTTTAACTTCTTTAATACATCGATCCCCGTCATATCCGGAAGCATATAATCTAGTATCACGACATCTATATCCAGCGTTTTAGCCATTTCGATTCCTTTTTCTCCGGTATATGCCGCGTGCGTATGAAAACCAGATTTCTGAAGCTTTTTGGCTACCAGCTTACAAAGGTTCTGTTCATCATCAATCATTAACACACTGCACTTATTCTCCATGTTTTTAGCCTCCTTTTGTATTTTTCTGTTTGGGAAAACGGCATGTAATGGTTGTCCCTTTGCCTTCTATACTTTCAATAAATAATTCTCCTCCATGTTCTTTTACAATATCTCTTGCAATCGTTAACCCTAGTCCTGAACCTGTTTCTTTCGTGGAGTAAAAGGGATTAAACAGCCACTCTAAGTCCTGCTTGTTAATGCCTGAACCGGTATCTTCTATACGAACAACCACATATTCTTCGTTCATATTCATCGTTTGAATGGAAGCGATAATATACCCGCCCTCATCCATTGCTTCCATTGCGTTTAAGACAATGTTTAAAAATACTTGAATCAATTGATCATAGACCCCTGTAATCAAACATTTTTCTTCAAAGTCTTTTACAATGCTAATGTTTGCTTCATTACACTTTAAACGCAGTAAATGAAACACTTCTTCTAACACTTGTACAAGTGACACTTCTTTCTTTTCCTTTTGACTCATGTTTGCAAAATTAAGAAAATTATTTGTGATCTCTTTGAGACGGCTTACAACGATGAATACGTCCGCAGCAAGCTCTTTTACTTCTTCTGAGCAGGCGCTTTCTTCCGCTTCATCCAGCAAAAGTTCAGCTGATCCTGATAAAATGGCTAGAGGATTCTTTATTTCATGGGCAATTCCTGCCGTGATTTGTCCGATAGACGCTAGCTTATCACTTTGCTGCAGTCTTAGCTGTAACTGCTTTATTTCGGTAATATCTTGCATGACCGCGATAATCCCCATCACTTCACTTGTGTCGGTATAAAAAGTAGATGTCGTAACTTTAACAATTCTTTTTCTGCCGTCTGAATCGAGAATATAGCTTTCTATCTCTTCCATGTCTTTCCCAGATGCCAATGTGTGAAGCAAAATAAAATCTACGCTTTCAGATTTTATTGGTAAATCTTTTAAGTTAAAACCAATCATGTCCTGGCGCTGAAAAGCAACCATTCTTTCAAACTGCTGATTCACGTATGTAATTTTACTCCTCGGGTCAATTGTAATAATCCCATAAGGAATTCCTTCTAATACATCGTGAAGGTATCTTTCACTTTGCTCAAGCATTTTTTGTTTTTCGTAATTGCTGTTTCCCATTTCAATAATTGTACGTGTCAATATACTCAGCTCATCATCCTTTGCCGGCGCTTCTTTATTTAATGGCACGAACGTTTGAGAATTCCGGTACGTTTTTGCATAGCTTGTAAGCTTGACGATTGGCTGTAAAATATTTTTGATGCCTAACCATATAAAAAATAAAGCAAGCAGCAATATACTAATAAAACTAACGCGCAGTAAAAGAGATAATTTATGTAAAGGAGAAAAGGCTACGTTAGTCGGTACACCGTAAACCAAGTTCCAGCCTTCTTGGTTCGTTTGATAAGCTGCTAAACTCTCTTGTCCATTATGATTTATGTGAGTATAGCCAGAAACGTTTGGTATTTTGTCTACTGAAAACTTCTTGTTAAGCTGCTTATCGCTTGTAGATGCGATGACATTTCCTTTGCGATCCGTTAAAAAACCGAAGTGTCCTCGTGACAGGCTGACGCTTTTTAACACCTCTGATAAATAATCCCGGCTTAGTTCTGCAACAATAATTCCTTTAAATTCTTTATCATTAGTAAGAACGGGTACAGAAATGGTTACTACTTTTTGATGACGATAATTTTGAATAAGATCCGATAAAGCGTACGTATGTGTCCAATATACTTGGGTAAAATTAGGGTGATGATACATTAAATTGTTTTGGCTTGAAGCAAAAGGCGTTTCAAACTTTACGCGTTTTTGTTCATTGATATAGTAAATCGAATGAATAACTGAACTTTGTGAATTTGCTTGTTTAGCTCGGTTATACATTCTATTTATGTTAAGATCTGACTCTAGCCCCTCTCCTGCAATAAGCTGCAGCTGCGAAGCTACATGCTCAATTTCTGAATTCAACCTTTTAGCTATAATGTCTTTACTTGCAATGTTTTGAACCTTTACATCTTCTTTAATAATTTTGCTTGCATAGCCCGTAATGATGTAATAAATGATGATGCCCGGGACAATTAAAATAACCGTAAATAAAAGAAGATATTTAGTTGTAATACTTTTCGAAATAGGAAAGTTCACCTTATGCCCTCTCTTTTTTGTTTGCTGATCTATATATGTAAGCGTTATTATCTATATTAAAAGTATAGCAGATATCGATCGTGGTAGGGTCTTTTAATTGTTCAATCGTTTATCATAACCGCTAATAAATAAGTAATTTTCTTAGAAACTAACGGACTTTTAAAACACAAAAAAGCCTAAAGAAATTTCTTTAGGCTATTCAGTGATATAATTAGCAGCCGTAGCCGCCACCATAACCACCGCTATAACAACTACATCCGATAATTACTAATAGAATAAATAATACAACTAATAAAGCGAAACCAGAACCGAATCCACATCCAGCATTAGACATACAAGCACTCCCTTTCAACGTGATTTTCTGTTGCTAAAACAAAGAAGGTTCAAACATGGGGTGTTTCTCATGGATAGCTTATTGTATGTCTGCCTAGACGTTTTGGTTTGCTGTTCTGCTCATTTTTTAAAAATTGGGCTTGTTTTCGTCTTTACAACTCGAAAAATGCAATTCCGTAAAAGTAAAGCTCATTTCCACTCTTCCTTTAAAATCGCGTAATAATATTCATCCCACCATCCTTTGTCAGTTGGAATACATTTTTTAAAATACCCTTCTCTTCTCATCCCGATCTTCTCCATAACACGATAAGAAGACGTATTCTCAGGTTGACAAGTAGCAATAATCCGATGCAGGTTCATTGTGTTAAAGCCATAGTCCACGATTGCTTTTGCCGCTTCTGAAGCATATCCTTTCTGATGATAGAAAGAATGAAATACCCAGCCAATTTCATAAGTATGGTCCCCAAAATAGTTAAAAAAGACGATATGACCAATTAGAATTTTTTCGTTTTTTAATACAACTGGAAAATTTTTAGCATTTTCTTTCATATTTTCATTTACAAATTTCTTTGCATCATCTTTACTAAAAACACCTTCTGGTATGTACTTCATGACATGAGCATCAGATGTATATGCGTAGACATCTTGCCAATCTTCATAGTTAAATTTGCGTATTAGTAGTCTGTCAGTATCAATGTTCATGTGGTTCTCCCCTATCTCAAAGCTATCTTTCTATACGCTTGTTTCGATAGTGAAGAGATAAAAACCTTTTTGCACCAAGTTACTGTTGTTTTTGTTGCCGCTTCTTTAAAAGAAGATAAAGAGACTCTGCGAAAAAGAAAAACAAAAGAGAAAAAAGGACAAATAATTCGGCCACTTCCATTACACGAAACGGGCTTAACGCATTGTATAGTGCCTGCAGTACGTTCGTTCCTTGAAAAAGATCAATTCCTACAGACAGAGCGATCACAGATCCAAATAGCAGCAGGCTAACTCCAATAATTTTCATTCCTTTCACTCCTCACCTAATCGTTACTTACCTCATAGGGTCGTCATTTTCATTTACCGTCATGCAAAAGATATTTTGTTAAAAATTACATAATTATACGGTTTTTGGTCAAATTAATAAAAACTACAGTAAGGGTGCTTTCATTTATGCCTTCGTTCTTTAAAAATCTAAAATCTAAAAATAAGCTTCAACCTCAGGCAGATCAAACGAACAGCAAACAAACAGTGTCTTCTCTTAAGAATTTGTTGTCTGAGAACCTTACCCTCATTAAAGAGAAAACTGGAAACAGCTCAGATATTGTGATTCGTCATTTTAAAATAGGCGTCAATAACAGTTTAGCTGCTGCTATCGTCTACATAGAAGGGATTGTAGATAATCAGGCTATTCAAGATTACTTACTGCAGTCTCTTATGAAAGATAATCAAAAAAACGAACTAAACGATAAAAATGCATTAGAGTTAATTTCCGAAGACATCGTAACAATCGGCAACGTATCGTTTGCAGACAACTGGAATGATTTACTGTCTTCTTTGATGTCAGGAGACAGCCTTCTTATTGTCGACGGCATAAACCGCGTACTCAGCGTAAGTACACAAGGCGGTGAAAAGCGTGCCATTTCAGAATCTACTACCCAAATGGTAGTGCGGGGACCAAAAGGTGCCTTTACTGAGTCTATTGGCACAAACTTAGCCATGGTGCGCCGAATTATTAAAACACCTGACTTATGGCTAGAATCGATGAAGATTGGCCGTGTAACTAAAACGGATGTCACTCTTATGTATATTCATGGCATCGCAAACGATAAAGTTGTAAAAGAAATTCGAAAGCGATTAAAAAACATTGATATTGATAGTATTTTGGAATCAGGTTATGTTGAGCAGCTAATTGAAGATCAAACGGTCACTCCTTTTCCAACTATTTATAATACAGAAAGACCCGACGTGGTGGCAGGTAACCTTTTGGAAGGAAGAATTGCTATTTTTGTGGATGGAACTCCTTTTGTACTTATTGCTCCAGCGTTGTTCATTCAATTTTTCCAATCGGCTGAAGACTACTACGCACGCTTTGATATTGCGACGTCCATTCGTCTTTTGCGGGTGTTTATGTTTATGATTTCACTTATCGCTCCTGCTACGTATGTGGCGGTTACGACATTTCATCAAGAGATGGTACCCACAACGCTTATTGTAGCTCTTGCGGCACAGCGAGAATCCGTTCCATTTCCCGCGTTTGTAGAAGCTTTTTTTATGGAAGTCACCTTTGAAATTTTACGTGAAGCGGGGATTCGTTTACCAAAAGCTATCGGCTCTGCCGTATCGATCGTCGGAGCTCTTGTTATTGGGCAAGCAGCGGTTCAAGCAGGGATCGTCTCACCAGCTATGGTTATTATCGTATCGATTACAGCTATTGCTAGCTTTGCAACGCCGTCTTTCGATATGGCTATTTCAGCGCGTTTAATTCGTTTTTTATTTATATTAGGGGCGGCTACATTCGGTTTCTATGGTATTATTCTTATTCTTTTAATGGGGGTTGGACACCTGTGCAGCTTACGTTCATTTGGTGTTCCTTATATGACGCCATTAGCACCGTTTATTCCTGCAAGCAATGAAGATACGTTGATGCGGTTGCCATGGTGGACGATGAGAAGAAGACCTAAGTTAATTACTGATAACAAAGTTCGTCAAAGCAAACATCAAAAGCCTGAGCCTCCTTCTTCAAGAGGTATGATCAACCAAGAAATGGAAGAAGATGATCAAAATGAAACGTAAAAGTTTATTTTTACTGGTAATGACCATAATGATGGTATTGCTTACTAGCTGCTGGAGTAAAAAAGAGTTAACGGATCTTGCACTTGTATCGGCAATGGGAATTGATAAAACGAAAGACGGGCGGTATGAGCTTACCTTTCAAATTATTAACCCGGGAAATGTAGCTGGCTTACAAGGGGGCGGCGGTACCCAAAGTCCGCCTGTTACGATCTATTCTGCTTCCGGTGATAATTTAGTTGAAGCAAGCAGGCGCGCTTCAGCTAGAATTTCCCGAAGACTTTATTATGCCCATACCAACTTAGTCGTGATCGGAGAAAAACTAGCGCGTGAAGAAGGAATTAACATTCTTATTGATTCTATTGATCGCGATCCTGATTTTCGAATTACGACTTCCTTAGTAATCGCAAACCAGTCAAGTGCTGCTGATTTGGTAAAAGCACTAACACCTGTCGATAAAATTCCAGCAAACAAAATTATGAAAACGCTGGAGTTCACTCAAAGAAAATGGGGAGAAAATCTAAAGGTTTCCTTTCAAGAAGTGATGAGATCTCTCGAATCTCCCGGAGGAGAAGCACTGGTCTCGGGTTTTCGTTTAGTTGGAAATCCTAAACAAGCAGAAAAATTAGCTAACCTCCAGCAAAGCGCACCAGAAGCTACCCTTCGTGCTTCTGGCATTGCTGTTTTTAAAAATGGAAAGTTAATCGACTGGTTGTACAATAGTCCAGCCAGAGGCAGCGTTTGGATTCTTGATAAAATACAAGGAACCGATATTAATATAGACTGGAAAGGAAAAAAAGAAGCGCTTGCCTATCAAACAGTTCGTCAAAAAACGGATGTATCTGTAAAAATGGTAAAAGGAAAACCTTATGTGTCCGTTCACACTCGCGTAGAAGGCGATCTTGGAGAAGTGGAGGTCCCTGTTGATACACGTCAACCTGCTGTACTCAAAAAAATGGAAAAAGCAGCAGGTAAAGAAATAAAAAAAGAATTACAAACAGCTATTAAACAAGCTCAGACAGACAAAGTTGACATCTTTGGGTTTGGAGCAGCGCTGGAACGCACGAGGCCTAACCAGTGGGAAAAACTCAAATCAGAATGGGATGACGTTTACTTTCCAAAATTGAATGTAGACGTTACAGTAGAAGCTTACATTCGCCGAACGGGTCTGCGCAATAAATCGTTTCTCTCTAGCGTAAAAGAAAAACAACAATGAGGTAAGGAGGTTCTGGCTATATGGAAAAAGCAAAAATCAGCGCCACTCAATTATTTATTCTCATGGTGTTATTCGAACTGGGAAGCGCTCTATTAGTTCCTCTTGCAATGAGAGCGAAGCAAGATGCATGGCTAGCTATTTTAATTGGCATGCTGTGCAGTTTTTTCTTCTTTTTAGTTTATCACAAGCTCTATTCCTACTATCCGGACCTCCTGCCCACAGAATATATGCAGAAAATTTTAGGTAAGGCACTGGGAACGCTTCTTGCATTCGTATATATCGTTTATTTTTTATACGATGCATCACGAGTTCTAAGAGATTTCGGAGAGATGCTTCTTACTTTTGCTTATCCCGATACTCCTTTATTTATTGCCAATGCCTTATTAATGCTGGTCATTATCTATATTACCCGAAAAGGAATTGAAGCGATAGCCCGGTCAGGAGAGCTTCTGTTTATTTTTATGTACTTTCTGGCTGTGGCAGGCTTCATCTTAATTATTAGCTCAGGACTAATTGATTTTAAGAACTTACAGCCGGTATTAAAAGAAGGAGTACTGCCCGTTGCAAAAGTTGCTTTAACCGAAACGCTGTATTTTCCTTTCACGGAAGCTATTGTATTTACCATGCTTCTTCCTTATTTGAGCAATCCCAAAAAAGCGAGTGTCACCATGATATGCGCAACGGGATTAAGCGGAATTAACCTAATTATTACGATGATCATTAACATTAGCGTGCTTGGAGTTGATTTGACGACAAGATCACAGTTCCCTCTTCTGAGTACTGTCCAAACGATCCAAGTAGCTGATTTTTTAGAGCGTCTAGATGTATTTTTTATGTTCGCTATGGTTATTGGGATTTATTTTAAAGTTAGCATCTTGTTTTATGCTTCTATAATAAGTACAGCTACTTTATTTAAAATTAAATCGCCTTCCCGTCTAGCGTATCCTTTAGGCATCATTGTGTTATTTCTGTCGATTACAATCGCTAGTAATTTTCAAGAACACCTTTATGAAGGGCTGCACGTAGCGAGATTTCTTTTACATATGCCGCTATTTTCTATCATACCTATACTGCTTTTGATTATCGCCTTTTTGAAAAATAGGAAGAAGCAGCACAGATAGTATATATCTCTAATAAATAGAAAAATGGCGTTAAAATTATCGAGGTGATGTTCGTGTATATATGGTTTTATGATCATTTTGTTAATACAATCTTATTTCCGCTTACTTGTATCATGCTAGTGTGCGTATCATTAGGACTGTATGCATACTTTAAGCTGAAAAAAATGAAAAATTGATACTAGATGGCTATTTCCCTCATTTAAAACAAGAAAGATACAACGAGATAAAAAGCAACTGTTATTCCAGCTGCAATTAAAGCTGGCTTTAATTTATATTTGGCATATTCAATAACAGATAAATCTAATATTTTGGCGATGGTATTCGTATCGTCGCTTAAAGGCGAAGAAAACGCTCCAAATGAACCGCTTGCAAATACTGCACCGATAATCAACGGCAAAGAAATATCTGCAGAACTCGCAAGCGATACGCCAAGCGGCATTAAAATCCCCCACGTCCCCCAAGCAGACCCGATAAAGTAAGAAATAGCAGCTCCAAACACAAACATAAAAGGAGTGACAAACATTTGAGGAATCCACTTAGAATGTGCGGTCACGAAATTCGAAAAACCCAAGTCTTCTGTAACAGCGGATAACCCCCATACTACCGATAACAGCAGAATAACGGACATTAAGTCATTCCCTCCTGTGATAAACCCATTAAGCAAATTCTGTAATGTAAAGCGCTGAAATAAGAAAAAAATGAGGGTAATTAACGTAGTCATAATTAAAGCTACTACCATCGCTTCTAGCACGTCTGCTTTAATAAATGCTTCAAAAAAGGTGTGACTCTTACGATGTCCACTCCACCATGTTAAAAGTAAGGTGAGTGAAATCACAATAAGTAAAGGCACTAACAGATTCCAAGGCTTAGAAGGCAAATCCTTCGATACGCAAGGATGACAATCATGCCAATCTTTTTCGTCTTCTTTCTTGAGCTTCATAGGAGCTGTAGATGTTGAATGATGAAAAAAGCTTAAATAAATCCCTACTAAAATAATCACAATCGAAAAGAAATTATAAGGAATGCTTTGAATGAACAAAGAATAAGCGTCTTGTTTTATGCCTTGATGATCAATCGCCATTTGAATGATGGATACCATGTATCCTACAAATGCCGTTGCCACGGGAATTAAGACGATAACAGGAGTAGCAGTTGTTTCAATAACAAACCCTAGCTCTGCTGTCGTCATTTTCACTTTTTTCAGCAGCGCTCTCATGATGGGCGCGATCGTCACAAAACGAAATGTGGGAGCACTGAATGTTCCAATGGTTGAAACATAGGTTAAAATAAGGGCTTTTTTTCTTGTATCAATTCTTTCAGCAGCTGTTTCTACAAACCCCTTAACTCCTCCAGCCATCTTAATCATTCCGATAAGCCCTGAAAACGCGTATAAAAAGACGACGATTTCTATATTACTTTTGTTTCTAAGAGCTTGTACAACGTAGTGAAGCAGTTTTTCAACACCTCCGATAATCGAATGATCAATCAAATAAGCGCCTACTAATAGGCCTAAAAACAACCCTGGCAGCACTTGTTTGGTGAAAATAGCTATGGGAATAACAATTAAAAACGGTATAATTGAAAACCAACTAGATTCCATAGGACTCTCCCCTATCTTAAAAACCATATTAGATGTCTTCACGTATCGTTCATTAGCTTTTAATGTAACCCCAATATTGTGTCTATATTCACGAAAACAACCCGTATAAGCAGTATTGCTTTAATAAAATATTTCTGATTACAAACAGCATACTAAAACTCTTTATTTCTACAACAAAAAAGCAGTTTGCACATGCAAACTGCTTTTGAAAAGAAGCGGAAGACGAAGTTCGAACTCGCGACCCCCACCTTGGCAAGGTGGTGTTCTACCACTGAACTACTTCCGCGCATATATCAAAATAAAGATGCGGGTGAAGGGACTTGAACCCCCACGTCATAAGACACTAGATCCTAAGTCTAGCGCGTCTGCCAATTCCGCCACACCCGCGTGTGAATTAAAAGATAACTCCAAAATGGCAGGGGCAGTAGGAATCGAACCCACACTGACGGTTTTGGAGACCGTAGTTCTACCTTTAAACTATGCCCCTAGAAATGATTTCTTCAAAAGAACCTCGTTTATGAACGACGCTATATCATAATAAAACATATATGGAATTTCGTCAATAGGTCTTTTGATGAATCATAACTAGTACTAGGGGTTTCAAAAAACTGTGAGGCATATCACAGTTGTTTACACATTCCTTTCACCAGCTGCAGCCTCTTTAATCTCCGCTATTTGTTTTTAAAGACTCTGCTGTAACACAGCGCTATACAAAATGTCTCCAAAATCGCGTAAAGACCGAAAGAATATGTAGGAGTGCAGATTTTACAGGAGGCACGTTTTTTTGAGAATCCGTATAAAACTCCACAGGTTCTCCCTCATTTCCCACAAGCATACTGTGAGAAATTTTAGTTTCAATAGCTCTTGTTAACTCGGCTGCAAATTCTTCACTATCTATCATAACCATGGATTCAGTGTTTAAAAATACAGATCGTGAATCTAAGTTAAAAGAACCAACTGCACTTAAACGCTGATCATAAACAACAGATTTCCCGTGAATTGAATAAGGCTTTTGATATTCATAAAGCTTCGAACCAGCTTTTATAACGCGATTCTTTACTCCCAGGTATGCAGAAAAAGCCATAGCATTTGGCGTGGATGTAATCGAATTAGTTAAAATAATTCTTTGCACTTTTGGTTTCACTCGCTTATCTATATACTGTTCCATCTCTTTTGTTGGTACGATATAAGGACTTTGAACAACAATGGATTTTTCAGCTTGTTGGGAAAGCTTAATAAATGTTTTCCATATAAAAGGACTTTTATTCATTCTTTGGATAGGATTTGTAATAAAAGAAACTTTTCTTGTAGGCATCGTTGATTCTCTCCATACAATATAAGGATGAACAAAAGGTTCGTTTGCTTTTTTGGCCTCTTCGTATTGATCTATCAACAATTTTTTTCCTGAAAGACCACGAAATTGTTTAGTTTTGTTGAGCTTTGGAAAAGCTTTGCGTGTATACGGATGAGTCCATAATTTCTCTACATACTTCTCCATCGAGAGAATGGCACTATGACTTTCTTGCTTTGTGTTATAAATCAGCACATCACGGTCATAGACAAAATTTTTATTTGGTTGACTGGCCAAGTATTTATCTCCAATGTTTCGTCCTCCACTAATACCTAATTGGCCATCGACTACTATTATTTTATCGTGAAGACGATTATGCCATGTCCAAGGTTTAAAAATAATAAAGGGCTCATAGTACTTTAATTCAATATTATTGTGGAAAGCTAGAGCATACAGAACATTTTTTCTCTTGCCTTTTAACCCATGAGAGATCCCGTCTAACAGCACTCGAATACGTATACCTCGATCCGCAGCTTCGAATAAAGCGCCCATAAGTAAATCCGAAGAACGACCTTTACCGATGGAAAAGTACGCAATATCGATTGTATGCCTCGCTTCTTGAATCATCTGCATCCGAACAAGTCCTGAAAAATAACCATTTTCTAAAAGCATAACTCGGTCTGTGGATTCTTTCTTCCCGTAAAAATTCTCAGTATTCATTACTTTTAAGTCTTTTCCCTTGTGCAAAGGGACATAAAACAGTACCACTGCAGTTACGAATACATATATGAAGTACAATACGACAATCATTATTAGTATATTTATTAGCATGTTTCCTGTCACAATCCCTTTCCATTCTTATTCTTCTGTTTTTATTAGGATTCTTACTTTTTTAACTTCTATACCTTTTAAAATAAGAATGGAATGATGGATTATTTATTACACCACTGTTGATTTCCGTGCCAGTCTTCGCCTTTCCCTCCAAACAATAGCTAGAAGCAATTATATAGACGAAACCTACGTTCATACTACCAATAAAAAAAGCAGAAGTTGATTATCTTCTGCTTTTACAATTTATACTCTCTATTGTGAACCTGCCTAAGTAAAACAGCGGCTCTTTTATTGATTAAGGTCGTTCTCCATATCTTTTATATCTTGCTGAAACTCTGTTAAACGCTGACGCTGTGTTTCAGAAGCATTTTCAAGCGCATTCTCAATTTGCTGAGAGGCTTCATTCACTTCACCTATCGCTTGCTTCGCTTCATGGCCGTACGATGCATCATTTTTAGCTTCATTTGCTTGTTTATATGCATCTACTGCTTCTTTATGCCCCTGCTGCGCTGCTTGAAACGATTGTTGTTTATCTTTATTATATGGGTATTTTTTCATCATAGTGCTCCTTTCCATTTGTTCACTCTTTAGTGTGGCATTTTTCTACTTATTCATACGATGCTTCAATAGGTTAAGGCTAAGTAAATATTCCTCATAACAAATCCCTCAATCATTTAAGAGCCCTAGAAAATATCTTCTGTCTCCTGAAATACTTTCTATATTTTACAGAAATGTATAATCACTTTCTTTAGCGGACATCATACGAATAGCTTATCTGAACGAAAAAATGTATTGGGGTTGACTGCATGCACTTGTTTCTTTCCTTTTTGATCATTTGTGCAGGGATTATATGGATGGAAATAAAAAGATTACCTCAACACTCCCATAAAAAGGAACGGAACATTTTTATTGTGTTCATGACAGTCAGTATCATAATCGCTCTTGCAAAAATCTTTCGGCTGCCTCTACCGAACCCTTCTGATTGGGTAGAAGGAATGTTTCGACCTTTAAGTCACTTATTATTCCGTTGGATCACTTAATTAGTGTATATGGCAAAAGGATGTGCTCATTTTGCTTAATGAAATCAATATTTCAGCTGCGCAGTTTCGCAAATTAGTAACTTTGTATAGCATCGGAAGCACCATTATTGTTGTACCTGCCGCTATTACAGCTGATGCTCATCAAGATGCCTGGATTGCCGCACTCTTCGGTGTAGCATCAGGCATTGGCTTAGTTTTGCTTTTTACCTCACTAGGAAAAATGTTTCCAACACTTACGCTGATGGAAATGAACGAAAAAATTTTAGGCAAACTATTTGGAAAGATTGTTTCTGCTGTTTTTGTGTTATCCAATTTATTTATCAGCAGTCAAGTTCTTTACTATGTAGGGAATTTTCTCACTACACAAATTCTTCCCTACACGCCGCTTACAGCCATTCACATTGCATTTATGGGTGTGGTCATCGTAGGAGTACGCCTAGGAATAGAAGTTATTGCACGAAGTGCCGAGATTTTATTTCCTTGGTTTGTCGGATTATTCGGACTTCTCATTTTGTCTATGATCCCTCAAATTAAAATAGAGCATATTCAGCCTGTGTTCGAAATCCATCCAAAAGCTTTTATTCGGGCTGTTTTAACGTTTTTAAGCATGAGTTCTTTGACTTACACTATTCTGCTTATGATTTTTCCTTCCCATACACCAGACACGAAAAAGGCCACTCAATCCTTTTATATAGGTAATATAGCCGGTGGACTAGTGATGGTTACGTTAATCTTACTCGGAATTCTAGTACTTGGTCCTTATTACTCCCAAATCACCATGTTTCCAAGCTATGAATTAGGAAGAAGAATTGATGTAGGAAACTTTCTTCAAGGAATTGAAGTAGTCATTGCTATTTTGTGGTTTATTACTCTCTTTTTTAAACTTTGCATTTACTTTTACGCTACTCTTTTAGGGTTTGCCAATGTATTTCATATAAAGGACTACAAGCTATTTTCTTTTCCAGTCGCGCTCATTATGATTACCCTTTCCCTTATTGTGTATCCAAACGTTTCTTATCAAAAGGATTGGGATACAAAAACGTGGATTCCCTACAGCTTACTTGTAGGCATCTTATATCCACTTTTCCTTTTAATTGCAGGGTTTATTCAAAATAAAAAGCGGCGTTCTAGCAATGGATAAAAACTCACAAACCTTTAATAAAGAATGCACCTTCAGTATAAGTAATTATTTTTCAGGAAAATATAACATTAATTATTCATGTATAGGAGCTAGTGTATGCTAGGGGTATTGGGGTTGCTTATTGTTTGCACGCTCGTCATTTGGTTTGAAGTACCTAAACTACGGCAAAAAAAAGCAAAGAAAGAACTGTGGCTATTCTATACAGTTCTTGCAATCGGAATGGTCGTAAGCATCTGTAAAGCACTTGGTTTAAATGTTCCAAATCCTTCTGATTTATCAGCTGCTATCTTCAAGCCAATCAGCATATTTTTACTTCATTTATTATCTTAAGACGTTAAGACGAGGAAGTGAATACAGTGAAACCTGTAGTTAAAATTTCAACGATTCAATTTCGCATGCTCGTTATGCTTTATACAATTGGAAGCACAATTGTTATTGCTCCAGCAGCTATGACTGTAGATTCTAAACAAACCGCTTGGATTCCAGCTATCCTTGGAGCAGTATGCGGATTTGTATTAGTGAAAGTATATATAGCTCTAGGACTTTTATTTAAAGATAAAAATCTGATAGAAATCAATGAAGCAGTGTTTGGAAAATATCTAGGAAAAGGTGTATCTTGTTTATTTGTCACGTCTACTGTCATAACATGCAGCCGCATTGTATACTACGTGGGGAGTTTTTTAAATACACATATTATGATGGAAACTCCGCTGATTGCTATTCACATTATTTTTATGCTTGTGGTTGTGTTCGGCGCAAGACTCGGACTAGAAACCATCGCACGCTGCTGTGAAATATTTTTCCCTTGGTTTATTGGCCTTCTCGGAATTTTCATCTTCTCACTGACTCCTCAAATGAAAGTAGAAAACCTTATGCCTTTATTAGATATTCACTTAAAGCCGCTGACTCATTCAGTTTTCACCTTTCTTAGCATCACTTATTTTACTTTTGCTCCTTTAATGATGGTATTTCCTCTTCATTTAAGAAAACCTGAAAAAGGTGCTAAAGCTTTAATCAGCGGAAGTCTGTTAGGTGGATTTATTATGGTAGCGATCATTCTCTTTTGTATAATGGTTATTGGCTCTTATCATTCTTCAACTACCATGTTTCCTGTATACGAAATGGCTAAGCGAATTGAACTGGGGAATTTTTTGCAAGGAATTGAAGTAATTATTGCTATTATATGGTTTCTTACTCTTTTCTTTAAAGTTTCTCTCTATTTTCATGCTTCTATCGCTGGGCTTTGCCACATTTTTAACGTTAACGAAACTCGATTTCTAACGTTACCGATGGGGTTAATCGTTACAACTTTTTCTATTATCGTTTATCCAACTATTATCTATCAAAAAACATGGTTAGCCGAAACGTGGATTCCCTATAGTTTTTTCGTAGGAGCTTTTTATCCTTTTATTCTCCTTACTATAGGCTGGATCCGCTTTAGACCTGCTAAAATAAAAAAGATAATAAAATCCACATAAAAAAAGCAGGTAGTCACCTGCTTTTTTATGCTTGAAGCGCTTGAAGTCCTGCTTGGTTTAAGAAATGCCAAGGCTTATTAAAATGCGGCTGAAAGAAAAAGTCCATGAAGCCAAGCTCATCAATCGTCATTTCCTGCTGTACACATACAGACAATGTATTGATTGCTTGAGTAGCATCAATTTTAGAAATAACCTGTGCACCTACAATTCGTCTTGTTTCTTCTTCATATACTACTTTTAACGTAATATTTTCGTACGTTGGCATGAATTCAGGTCGGTTATTCTCTGATATTGTGATACTTTTCACATTCATATCAAAAAGAGAAGCTGCTGTTTCAGTTATGCCGGTAGATGCAACATTGTAATCATAAATATGCAAGCCTGACGTTCCTTGTGTTCCCATATACTTAATCGTTGGCTTAACAAGGTTTTGAGCTACTAATGTTCCCATTCTAACTGCATTGGTAGCAAGCGGAATATAGGCATGTTTCTTAATCGGATTGTAGTAAATGGCACAGCTATCTCCGGCAGCAAATATATCTTTTTTGCTTGTTTGCATATATTCATCAACCACAATTGCGCCGTTTGGAAGCATGTCTACTTGTCCTTTTACTAAGTCTGTATTTGGACGGAAGCCAACACACAGAATAACAAGATCCGCTTCGTATTCGCCTTCAGTTGTCACTACTTTTTCAACAGATCCCTCACTGCCTACAAATTTCGTAACCGCTTGGTTTAATGCTAATTTAACTCCTCGATTTTCAAACTCAGTTTCCATTAGATTCGTAAATTCTGGATCAAGATATTTATTTAAAATGCGATCAGCACTATCAATAAACGTCACTTCTTTTCCATACACTTCGAATGCTTCTACTAATTCTGCACCAATATAACCCGCACCAATCACGGCTATTTTCTTCGCTTGCTTCGCTTTTTCAATAATGTGATTAGCATGCTGATAGTTTTTACAAAGCACAACATTATTTAAATCGATGCCTTCAAGGTTTGGAATAATCGGCCATGATCCAGTTGTCATCACTAGTTTATCAAATGTATCTTCAAATTCTTCGTTGGTTTCTAAATTTCGTACAGCTATTTTTTTGTCTTCTGTATCAATATTCGTAACTTCATGTTTCATTTTCATATTTACACCCATCTCTTGCAATTCAGACGGTGAAGAGTAAAATAAGCCATTTGCATCTTTTACGACCCCGCCTACATAGAGCGCGATTCCACAAGACAAAAATGAAACATTATCATTTCGCTCATAAACTGTAATTTTAGCTTCTGGATAAAGTTCTGCCATATTTTTTACTGCTGCCGTTCCTGCATGTGTACACCCTACTACTGCAATTTTCATAGATGATATCCCCCTTAGGATTATAGAAAATATAATATTGTGAAGTTTTTCACATATATTGTGAAATGTTTCACATATCTTTTACAATTCTTATTATACAAACTTGTTTGTTCTTTTTCAAGAGATATGTGAAAAAAATCACATACTTTTTTAAAAAAATATGTTACAGGGTTCTTTAAATAGCGTTGAAGCTTGATATGATGCGCTTTTCTTGCTGATGCGCTGCTGATGAAAAATTTCATCAGCTTGTTTTTTTACGTAGAAATTCACTATCCAATGCACTCTCCATCCAAAAAAATAAGACGGATAAAAGAGTCACCGCTAAAATGATTAGTACCATCACTCCTACTATAAAGAACAAAATCAAACGATCCATATTCCACTCCACCTTACTTACTCATCACTTACTCCATATTATACGAAAAAAGTGCGATACCATGGTATCGCACTTTTCGACGTTAGTTATCTTTTTTATCTTGAAGAGCTTGTTTTAAAGCATCACCCAAACTTGAACCAAATGCTCCATCATCATTGTATTTGTTAAGAAGCTTTCGTTCTTCTCGTTTTGAAATCTTTTTCTTTTTGTCCTCAGCTTTCTCCACTACTTGACATGAACGGCATTGGAAGTACGTACCCGCTTTTCCTGAGTGAATTTCCATTCGCTTGTGACACTGCGGACAGCGTCGATTCGATAGTTTAGGGTCTTTTGCGCGTCTATAACTGCACTCAAGGCTTGAACAAACGAGCACTCTTCCTTGCTTTGTTTTCTTTTCTTTCAAGAAAGAACCGCATTCCGGACATTTAGAACCCGTTAAATTATGAGGTTTGTACGTTTGATTACTCGTTTTTACTTGCTTAACTAGCTTTTCTGTTTGTTCGCGAATATTTGTTAAGAACTCTTTTGCATTTCCTTTTCCTTTAGCAATTGCTTCTAAGTCACGTTCCCACTTAGCTGTAAGCTCAGGCGACTTTAACTCATCTGCTACTAGGTCAATCAGCTGCTTCCCTTTTTTGGTTGCGTGCAGACGATTGTTTTGGCGATCAATGGATTCATTTTGCAGAAGTTTTTCAATAATATCTGCACGTGTTGCCGGGGTACCTAAATTATGTTTTTCCATTTGTCCAAGAAGATCCGCTTCTGTATAGCGCTGCGGCGGCTCTGTAAATGCACTTTTCATCGTTACATCTTGAATGAGCAGCTTGCTGCCTTCTTCCATATCAGGCAGCTTCACCGTTGCTTCTGAGTCTCCACCAGAAACTTTTTTGAAACCTGCATTCACGACTTGCTTTCCGCTTGCTACTAACTGTTCCCCATTTACTTCAAGCTCTGCTTTAACCACTTCATACTCATATGCAGGATAAAATAATGAAATAAATCGCTTTGCAATTAAGTCATACAGCTTTCGTTCATCAGCTGATAAGTCCTGGAGAAATACAGGCTGATCCGTTACGATAATAGCGTGGTGATCACTTACTTTTTCGTTATTAACCACTCGCTTTGGCAACTGTGCATTTCTTAAAATTGGACGAACCTCTTCTTTATATACAGCAGAGATGCTTTCCAAACGCTCTTTCATAGTAGAAACCATATCTGTTGTTAAATAACGGGAATCTGTACGTGGATACGTGACTAACTTATGCTGTTCATATAACTTTTGAAGTACATTCAATGTCTTCTTAGCAGAGAAGTTAAAGCGTTTGTTAGCATCTCGCTGCAGTTCGTTTAAGTCATAAGGAAGCGGCTGGGCTTCTTTATGGATTTTGCGTTTAATTGTTTTTACAACTGCCTCACCTGATAATTTTGAGTGCAGCTCTTTTGCGCGTTTTTCATCAAAAATGCGCCTTTCATTGCCCTTTTGCCAAGCCGCTTCAAAAGATGAAAACTGCGCTGTAAGCGTCCAATATTCACTAGGTTTGAATGTATTAATTACTTGTTCACGCTCAATTATCATCGCAAGCGTCGGTGTTTGTACCCTTCCTGCCGACAATGGTTCTTCGTATTTAGTCGTTAACGCTCTCGTTACGTTTAAACCGATAAGCCAATCGGCTTCTGAACGGCAAACGGCTGAGTCGTACAAGCGATTAAACTCTTTTCCTGGTTTTAACTGTTTAAATCCGTCACGAATTGCTTTATCCGTTTGAGACGAAATCCAAAGGCGTTTAAACGGCTTGTTCCAGCGTATCTTTTCCATAATCCAGCGTGCTACAAGCTCTCCTTCACGCCCTGCATCAGTCGCAATAATTAACTCGCCAATATCCTTTCTTTTTGCTAGATCGGATACTGTGCGAAACTGAGAGCTCACTTTACGAATTACTTTTAATTTCATTTTTTCAGGCATGATTGGCAGATCTTCCAATCGCCATGTTTTATATTGGTTATCATAATCCTCTGGTGTTTGTAATTCAACTAAATGACCGAGTGCCCATGTTACGACATACTTTGGTCCTTCAATATACCCTTTTTTTGTTTGTGTGCTGCCAAGTACGCGCGCAAGATCACGTGCTACACTTGGCTTTTCTGCTAATACAAGTGATTTCATTTTATGTATACCTCCAATTCACTTGTTCCATTATACATGATTGTATACCTTTTGTACGACTTCAAGATTAAGTTTACATAATCATATTATAATAAAGAAAGCTGAAGAATTTCTCTTCAGCTTCGAGCTACTTCTTTTTATAAAATAGTCGCGAGATAATTAAACCGATAGCTCCTAAGACGATAAATAACAAGGCTCGTATAGCCATTGGGATAAAAGGTAAATCGTATAAAATGAGTTTAAAAAGTGTTAAGAACAAAATGCCCACGCCGATATACGTTGCTGTTTTAAACGTTTTAAGTGATCCTATTACAAATGCTGCAATGGACATCCCTAACCAAACGGCCGTCATAATAAGCGTTTGCGGATTAGTGGAAAGATGATTGGTGCCAGCGACCGTCACTTCCGTAGCAAAAATTAAAGAAAGAATAGAAAAAACAATACTTCCTCCAATTTTGAACATATCGTGCTCATCTTGTTCTGTTTTTTGAACGCTGATCCATATAAATACTGGAATAGAAGCTAACACAACAAGCCAATTTAATGTCGGAAGAGACAGCACTCGTTCGATTGGTGTAACTAAGATATACGTTGCGCTCAGTATATAAATCGTATAAGAAAATAGTTGATGAAGTAGATTTTTATACGTCATGGCGATATAGTAAACAGCCAGTCCTTGAATCACATATAAAATAACTCCTTCTCTTAAATCGACGAGCTGATGAATAAAAAACGCTACTGCAACAATTAAATAGGTAATAAAAAATTCAAATTTCTCTTTAGAACTTCTTACTGCGTAAACACCTAATGCGTAAATAATGACTAGCGCAAGCAGCACCATTGTGGTCGTGCCATCGTCAAAAACGGCGAGCAGCCAGCCGTACGTAACTGCTAAACTCGATAAAAGGGTAAACGCATATACTTGGAGTACGGATTGTGATAGAAAAAAACTTGAAATTAAGCATAAATGCTGAATAAGAATCGCCATACCTAATAACTCTTTTACACCATTATCACCAACAAACGAGTAATAAATGAGTAGCGTAAGATTTAATAGTACCGCGGAAAGAACATATAAAATTGAATATTTTTGTTTGACTGCCACATATAAAAAGGCAATATACAGAAGCGTTTCATAGCCAATGAAAACGAGCGCATTAGGCGAATTACTTTCAATAAGAAAAGGAACTAGTACGCCTCCAACCGCGCTAATAATCCCTAATGCCTGTGAACGATAAAAGACTGTCGCGATAATCCCTAGGATAATCCAGCTCGCATTTAGTATAAAAGCAAGCGTTGGTCCCGCTAAATGATACAGGCTATGCATCGCAAACGTCGTTAACATGAGAATAGGAATAGCTCCTCCTACAAGTACTTGCCCGAGCACCAACCTGCCCTTTTTAATTTGGAAATGACCTGTCACAGCAAAACCTATTGAAACAACGAAACCGAGAACAACTTTTGCTTTTTCATTCATTAACCCATAGTCAGAGGCTGCTTTAAATCCCCATAGCACGCCAATAATAAATACAAAAATAAAAATTCTCGGCAGCCATGTTTGAAAAAGGACTTTTTCCCAATCAACGGGTTCTTCTATTGCCTGTGAGCTTTTAGCTGCTGGTTGAGCAGGACGTTTAGTCGTCTCCTCACGCTGCTTGGGAGGAGCGTGAACTGCTTTTGGTCTTGGAGAATTTGTTTTATATACGAGCGACTTTAGCCTGGCTACGTCTTCTTCTAAACTGCTTATTTTTCGTTCAAGTTCTTCTATTCTTTCTTTTTCCATTTTCTCTCACCCTTTCCCTTTAAAGTATTTGTGATGTTTATATGTATATCTAACAGAACTTAACTATTATACCATTAAAAGGGATATACCTTAGAAACATTCTACTTTAAGCAAAAAAAAATACAGCGCCCTTTTCAAAAGAAAAGTTCGTTGTATAGGATGTGCTGCATTTTTTATGTCACTTTCTCGCTGTATGTACTATGAAATCCCGCTTCGATGTGGGCTACTTGAAAGCTATGGTGACCAATTAAATATTTAACAATATCCACACGGTCAATTTTACCGGGCTTATTATTCATTGCTTCTCGCACCATAGATTGAAATGTTTCTTTGCAAAACTTCTTTTCATGAAGCAGAATCGTTTCACAATACTCTTCATGGTCTCCCTCTGAAATACGATAATAATGCATTTCTTTCACCCCTTTTTAATGTTATACCTATTACATACCCCAAATATTGCTATTTTAACAAATTAATTTTATTATTCTTTCTTTTTCCATATATATAGTTTATAGGGCAACGTTTCGAAACTCGTCGTTATAAATGCTAATTTGAAGCCGCTGAGAAAAACGTTCTTGTTCGATATATGTTTCAGGCATTAATCCAACAGGATATACCTTAGGGTTTTCGCCACTGCCTAATATGTATACATACATCTTTCCTTCGCTTGTATATCGAACCTTCGTCGAAATCCCCCCTTGCCCTTGAAGAGGCGCATAAACAGCTCTTACATTATCTCTTATTTCTTGTACAAACCCATGCAGTTCAACATCAGAATCATAATAATGATTTGCTTCATACAAGCCGTAAATACGAGACTTATCGATATCACATAATATGTTCCAAAATTCAGATAAATCTTCTTGGAACAACACTTGAATAAAATTCCGTGCAGCTTCTTGCTGTTCGTTTGTTAATTCTTTTGTTAGCGCAAACTCTTCATTCTTTAACATCTCAGTCACCTCCCTTTTGTATGTAATACGACAAGAGATAAAAATAACCTCTTTTTTTCAACTTATTAGCAAGCAATTTATTTTTTTACATTAAAAATTGAAAAGTTATTTTGACTAAGGCGTCAGAATAACTTTTCAATTACTGTAGAATAATTACGTAAAATATTCGATTTTTGCATTTGGAAAATACTGATCAATGTAATATTCTAATGTTTCTCTTAATTCTTGTTCTTCATCTTTTGCGTATACATACTTTCCAATTCCGTAACGCCCCCATTTGTAGCGGCGCTCCTCTTCATTCATCTCAAGCTTTGTTTTTGGATAATTTTTCTCAATTACCCGCTTGGCCGGCTTGGTAAAACGATGTTGAATCATTTCAAACGTAATATCGTCTCTTGATTCCTCAGGTATAGAGGCATCTAGCTTTTCAAATAACTGACGGTATCCCTCTTGCCAACCTTCATGAATGTAAATAGGCGCCACAATAAAGCCAAGTGGATATCCAGCTTTTGCAACTTTATTAGCAGCTTCAATCCGGTAATCAAGAGGAGATGTACCAGGTTCAAAGTTTTTTATAACATAATCTGCATTTATGCTAAAGCGAAAGCGCGTGCGACCATTATGTTTAGCATCCAATAAATGATCCACGTGATGAAATTTAGTTACAAAGCGCAGTTGACCTAGTTCACTTTCCCCAAAATATTCAATCGCGCGCTTTAATGAATGTGTTAAATGGTCAATTCCTACGATATCAGATGTACAAGCCGCTTCAAATCGCGTTATTTGAGGGGCTCTTTCCTGCATATATTGCTCTGCTTGACCTAATATTTCTTCAACATTCACGTACGTGCGAATATATGGTTTGCTTCCCATTGTTGTCTGCAAATAACAATAGTGACAGTGCCCCATACACCCTGTTGCAAACGGTATTGCATATTCAGCTGACGGTTTAGATGTATCAAATTTCAATGTTTTACGCACGCCAACTACTAAAGTCGACTTGGCATTGCGGTATTTTTGCAAATCATTTTTTCCCGGTATATTACGCACTTGATTATGAGAAGTTGTTTGACGAATCTCAATTCCCATCTTCTCAAATTTTTCTTTTAATTGAACACCAAGCGGATACTCCATTGCCCCTGGCTCAATATATACTAATTGAGGTACAAAAGGTTTTATCATCATGTACACTTCCTTTTTTCTAATACTAATAGCGTTTGAAAAATAAAAAGACTCTATCCTTGGTAATTAATTATTTTTCACACAAAAAGAGATGGGAACATACTGAAATGAACCCAATCTAAAAACGAACAATAGGGATACATGAGCCGAACTGCTTGTTCCATCGCTATTGATTTCCGTGCAAGGCTTCGCTTTCCGCGGGCGGCTGATGAGCCTCCTCGTCGCTTACGCTCCTGCGGGGTCTCATCTATTCCGCTTATCCCGCAGGAGTCTCCGCCTTGCTATCCAATCAACCACTAGAAACACCTACATACATGAAACTTCCGCTCACCATGATCATAAAAAAACACGAACTATTCATCCATTTTTGATAGATAGTTCGTGTTCACCTTTAACTACACTATTTTTGTCTTAGCCTCTGCATCAGTCATATTGTTCATAATCAAATATCTTATTATACATTTTTTCAGCTTCTTCATACGTTGAATACACGGCATCATCTTCAGCTAACAAATGATAAGACTCATGTAAAAACAGCGCTTTTTCACCTTTGTTTTCAGGATGTTCAACAATTTCAGCCTGATTAATATTCGCAACGTTTGCCGTATGAGGATTTCGGTAAATAACAAATACTTGATCTCCCACTTGATATTCTTTTTTCTCCACGGTCATCATCCTTTTCTTCTTTCTTTACTCGTATGATGTCCGCTTTTGCTCATTTTATCCGGTAAAAACAACTCATGGCATCATCAAGAACTCATACGCTTTTACGCTCAATAAACCGAAAAGGGAGCTCAATTTTCTGAGGAGCCTTGCTTCCCACTAATGTAAAAAGCGTTTCTCCCATTTCTTTAAGAGGAAGTTCGATCGTTGTTATTTGTAAATAAGAAGAAAGCGGATGATTATCAAAACCAATGATAGCTAATCCACCAGGAACTGAAATACCTGCTTGTTCGCACTGAGCTTTTATTCCGATAGCTACTTGATCGTTTGTTACTAAAAGCGCCTGAGGCCGATTTTTCATCTGCACTAGTTTTTCAACCACTTTTTCACCATCTGTCACGTTCAAACAGCCTTGAAAAACCCATTCCGGATGATAAGGCTGATTTATTCTTTCTACATATTCTTTGTATGCTTGTTGCCGCTGCAGGCTATTTGTACCTGTCATTCTTCCAATACAGTAGCCAATATCCGTATATCCTTTTTCTTTTAAATACAGGAGCGCCTGCTTAAAAGCTGCATAATGATCAACGTATACGGAGCGAATAGAACGATTCTGTACGTTTTCGCACACGGCTATCGGTCCGTACTGCTGATAATATTCAATCGTGCTCCAGCTGCTTGCTCTAGAACAAATAATCACTCCATCAACTTGCTTTGTTTTCAGCATATGAAGCGCTTCTTCTTCTTTTTTTACATCATAGTTCGTCTGACAAATAACAAGCTGATACTGCTTTTCTAACGCTTGAGAGGCGACTCCTTCTAAAAGCAAGCTGAAATACGGATGATTAATAAAAGGCAAGACGACGGCAATCATATTTGTTTTCCCTTTTGATAAGTGAACGGCATTAATGTTTTGTTCATAATTAAGTTCGTGAATAACCTGCTCTACCAGCCGGCGTTTTTCTTCTTTTACATACGGATGATGATTTAGCACCCGTGATACGGTCGAGACAGATACACCAGCTTTTTTTGCGATATCTCGGATATTTGTCATGTTTTCACCTTTTTCTCTTGCGCTGAAACGCGTTTCATACTTTATTCTCATTATAAAGTGAAACAGCAAGAAGCTAAACCCGTTACCATCGTGTTTTTATTCATTTACGTAAGGAGGTCATTTCATGGGTATTTTATTATTCATTTTATTATGCGGAATTGAAATTGGAGGAGCGGCTTATGCACTTAAACAGAACGAGACGCTTTGGAAGGAGTTAGATGATGAAAAGCCGACTGATTTTTTTAAACAGTAAAAAACCCTTAAAAAGAACATTCTTTTTAAGGGTTTGATATTACGCAGCTTCTTTAGATGACTTTGACTTTTTATTTAAACGAGGAAATCCAATTACAATTGCAATGATCCCGCAAACCGCTGTTAACATTGGGTAAAATGTAAATGGAATAATCTCAATCGGTGAAACTTTAGCAAATCCTGCTGCGAGAAGCATTTGTGCGCCGTAAGGGATCAGCCCTTGAACGCTGCATGAAAACAAGTCAAGCAGACTGGCTGATTTACGATTATCAATTGAATATTTATCAGAGATTTCTTTTGCTAACGGACCTGCTGTAATAATTGAAATCGTGTTATTAGCCGTCGCTAAATTAGTTAAACTTACCAGTCCAGCGATGCTGAATTCGCCGCCTTTTTTTGTTTGAATGCGTCGTGTTAATAAATTCAATAAGAACTGAATACCGCCGTTATAGCGAATAAGCTCAACCATTCCGCCGATTAGCAGAGATAAAATAATTAACTCTGACATTCCGCCAATACCTTCTGTCACAGTTTTAGCAAGAGAAGAAAGCGTGTAGCTTCCGTCAGCTAATCCAATCACGCCGGCTAATACAATTCCTCCGGTTAAAATGCTTAATACGTTTGCACCAAATATGGCAGCAACGAGTACGCCGACATAAGGCAAGATTTTAAACCAGCTAAAATCTTTAATTTCTACTGATGACGTATTGCCTAGCGTCATTACAAGCAATAAAATTACCGTAACAATCGCTGCAGGAAGGACAATAAAAAAGTTTACTTTTAATTTATCTGACATATTTGTTTTTTGCGTACGAACTGCTGCAATGGTCGTATCAGAGATTACGGATAAATTATCTCCAAACATTGCACCACCAACAACGGCAGCAATTGCTAATGTAATGGATACATGCGCTTGCTCACTGATTCCTACAGCAATAGGTCCTAGCGCAGCGATTGTTCCCATTGACGTTCCCATCGAAATTGAAATGAATGCGCCAATAACAAAGATTCCGACTACCACTAAGCTTTGCGGAAGCACAGACAGAGCTAAGTTTACAGTTGAATCAACAGCTCCCATGCCTTTAGCAACTTGAGAGAAAGCACCTGCTAAAATAAAAATAAGCACCATAATAATGATATCAGGATGCCCTGCTCCTTTAGCAAAACGTTCCACTTTTACATTAAGTGAATCTTTGCGGTTCATAGCCAGCGCCACAATGGCTGCAATAATAATGGCTACTAGTACAGGCAGCTTATAAAAATCTCCCGTTATAATTCCTGATCCGACAAACAGGACTAAAAAGACGCCCAGCGGTAACAGCGCCCAGCCGTTTCCTTTTTGTTGTTCCATTCTTAACACCTCTTGTTTACGTAATAAAAAAGACCTCTTCTTATTGATAAGAAGAGGTCTCTTATTTGTATCATAAGATTACCCTTCTCATCTTCCAAACGAAGCATCGTCTGCTGGATTTGGCACCGCACTGCGTACAGCCAGTTGCCGAGACATCATAGGGCCAGTCCCTCCGTCTCTCTTGATAAGAAGTTTATAGTTGTTTTAAAAATAGTCTTTCACTACTGTAATCTCTTTTTATTTAATTGTCAAATGCTATTTTAGAAAAATGTATAGTACGAAAATTCTCACATCAGTTAGCTACGTCACGTTTTAAAAACGCTGCCCATGCCACGCCCATAAAGAAGACAAAATGCGCGACCAAGATGAAAATTGAAAATGGAATTGTCATGCTGTCAAACATCGTCTTCATTCCGTCCATATACTGAAGAAAGTCCGTGTTGGCAAATAATAGAAATTTACCCCACCATAAACCTAGCTCTGATACTAGTGCAGTTACCGCTTTAGCCCCGATACTTACGACAATAGCTAGACTTGAAGCAAGCGCGCTGTTTCTAAATAAAGACGACAGCATGAATGCGAACGTCATCATCATAAACGTTTCCATATACGCGCTGTCATAGGTAAGCGTAATATGTTTAAGCAGCTGCGCATCTCCTTCTAGACTGGCAAATCCAAAGAACAATGCTCCCCATACAAACGAAAAAAGCAAATAGCTCAGCAAATAATACAAGCTAATTAAAATGAGCGTTATGTACTTCGATGCTAAAATCGTTGAACGTCTAGCCGGACGAATTAACAGAAGCTTAATGGTACCTGCTTCAAACTCTTTTGCAACCATTGACCCTCCAACAGCAAGCGCGAAAAATTGAACAAGAATGAGCATACCTGAACTAAATGACAGGAAGTTCAAAATGTTGTCTTCCGTTCCTGCACTGTTTGACACTTTCTTTATTAAAAGAGCCATACAAAGAGTTAAAATGCCGATTGTGATAAACGTGATTTTTGTACTTCTTTTGTGAAACCATTTCATATGTTCATTTTGAATTAGCTTAAGCATGGTGCTCTCCTTCCGTAACGGACATAAACGAATCTTCAAGCGTCTCATAAACAGGTGTAATTCGGTAGACTAAAATACCGCTATCTACTAATTTTCTATTTACAGCTGGAATTTGCTCTTTTACAATCGCCACGTCGATAATATCTGATCTCATCGTTATTTCAAATTCTTGTGATAAAAGATCCGCTGCTTTTTGCGCATCAGACACTTCAAATTCTACGTGCATTCCTTGATCTTGACGATTTGGAGATAGATCTTGAACGGCTTTTAACTCACCGTCTTGAATGATACCAACGCGGTCACATAATGCTTCTACTTCTTTTAATAAGTGGCTCGCGATTAAGATTGAAATTCCTTCTTCCCTGCAAAGCGTTTGTAAATATGTACGAAACTCTCTCATTCCCGCTGGGTCTAGACCATTTGTTGGTTCGTCTAGTAAAAGCAATGCAGGCTTATGTAAAATAGCTTGAGCTACTCCTAAACGCTGTCTCATCCCAAGAGAATACGTCTTCACTTTTGCATGAATGCTGTTTTCAAGCTTTACTAAAGCAATCACTTTATCCAAGCGTTCTGATGTGATTCCTTCATGCATATTCGCAAAGTGTTTTAAATTTTGATAGCCCGTCAGATAATCATAAAACTCAGGGTTCTCAATAATCGCGCCAATTGATTTCATTGCTGATGTAAACTGTTCCTTTAAAGGAAAGCCGTTAACGGTAATCGTTCCCTCTGTTTCTTTAATGAGTCCTACGACGGTACGAATTAGCGTTGTTTTTCCAGAACCGTTCGGACCAAGCAATCCGAAAATCTCACCGCGCTCAACCGATAAGGATACATCATGCAAAATGGTTTTCTTCCCAATTACTTTACTGACATGATCTACTTGTAGCACTGTTTCTGTCATCATGTACATCCTTTCTTTAATTAGCAATACGCCTTCTATTGTTTCTCTTTTTTAACTATTTGTCTACTATAACCTTATTTTTGGAAAAGTAGCCCATTCAAATCATTCGTATTATCCGCTTACATTTGATAAAATAAAACAAATCTTAGTTAGAGGAGGACTTCTACATAATGAACTTAACCGTATACCTTGCCGGGCAAATTCACGATAACTGGCGAGACGAAATTAAAAACCAAGCAGAACAATTAAACCTTCCCCTTACCTTTGTCGGTCCCATGACAGACCATGACCGCTCCGACAACATTGGAGAAGAAATTTTAGGAAAACAGCCTAACGCTGTCTTAAAAGATGAGGCTGCTTCTCAAATTAATAATTTACGTACGCAGGTGCTCCTTAAAAAATCTGATGTGGTTATTGCTTTATTTGGCGAAAAATACAAGCAGTGGAACAGCGCAATGGATGCGGCGACAGCCATCGCATTAGATAAACCGCTAATTTTGGTTCGCCCTGAAAAACTGCACCATCCGCTTAAAGAACTGTCAAACAAAGCCCAGGTTGTAGTCGAAACGCCAGAACAGGCTCTTCAAGCATTAGCTTATATTTTTGAATAATAAATAAGAGCTGTCCAAAAGTGGCAGCTCTTATTTATTATTTATTATTTATTGAGGGCTGCGTACGAAGCATGTGATGAGTATTTCTTTGGGGGGATTTTTTCATTTTTGACATAAAGATAAACAAAGTTATAGTCGGGTGCTTACTTTTTTGACCCGGATGCTCCATAATCTTTAATCGTTAACTTCACATCATAATTAATTGGCACTTCACTAAATGTTTGATCCCAATTGTCTTTAACCCTCATCCATACTCCGGGCCTCTTAATTCTCAATTGATTTCCGAAACCTGCAACATCAACTTTATATTTTGTTTGCATTTTTTCTAGTACGTTTTTTACCAGGTTCTTTACTTTTTTTTCTGAAGTTTTTTGCGCGTTCTGTAAAAATTGATTGTTAAAAGAGCTCCCTGAGGTCATCCAACTTTCAGATAGCCTTCCCACTGATTCAATGTGTACATCAAAAGAGATATTATTTCCTTTAACATGAGGTTGAATGTGACTTTTCATAGACTCTATTTCATATACAATCAGCTGACCGGTCTTTTTATCAAAGCTTTTTACTAGGCCGCCTTTTCCTTTGCCTGTGATCCAAGCCAAACCATCTAGTTCTTCTTCATTCAAAAAACCAATCATTTTGCTTGTTTTCCCTTTAATTATACCAGCACCTGCAAATTTGATTTCTCCATTTGCTGATAATACATTTTGCAGCAGAAAACTAGACCCAGTTTGAATCTTGCTTGCTAATTTAATAAGCGGCATGGGCGGTAAAATTCGCGTTGTTCGATACGTATTGTCTATCATTCCATACAGGTGAAAAGCCGGGATCTCTCCTGCTGTTTTTGATTCTAACGTGTCGCTAGCTCTTCCTTTGCTAATAAACACAAGGCAACTAGGTCTAAAATCATTGTCCCGAAGAGTTTGGTTCACTAATTGCTCTAAACTATACGCTCGTGCAAGGGCCTCACTGATAACCATTACTTTCATATGAGGACTAGTTAAAGGAGTGTCACTTCTTAAAGATAATTCACGAAGCATTTGAAAAGGAGAATCTCCTGTTTCCGAGATATTTACATAAGATTTCTGCTGGGGTCCTCCTTGTTTAGTGGTTGAACTTGCGACTTGAGGAGTGATAAGTTGATAAGTTGACGTAATCAGGTTCTTTTTAGTATACCCTTCTCCTTGTTCATCAAATTCTTTTTCAGCTATGGACTCCTTACCTTTATCATAGGCTACACCCACTCCAAAACTTTGCTCTTCAATTTCATGACTACTCCAGCAGCCTGCCAGAGGAAAGAGCAAAAAAACAGAAAACAAAACCAATAGGAACTGGAAATGGTTAAAGGTTTGTTTCATATTTTACTCGCTTTACTTTTGAAATAATGAGAAGAAGCAGCGGCAAAAAGCCAAATAGAACTAAGGCGATATTGCCAATCATATCTCCCAATTTGAATACATCATTAATATTTTTGGGAATCATGGAAATAAGATATATAACCGGAAGCAAACCATACATAAATGGATGAATGTTTTTTTGGAAAAGCTGAGACAGTCCTAATGAAGCGGCGTAATGGTTAATAGTAAAAGAAGCAAACATCTGCATGATCCATACAACTAGCAGCAAGGAATCAAATCGTTCAAAAATCAAGCCTGTCAGCTCAAAACTCCTTATTAAATCAAGCGTTGGCCATGTTCTTATTACTACTCCATCAATCGATAACGCTCCGATCACCATTACAACAGTAATCACATAAATAAATATAGGAATAGTAATTCCAACTAGTACAGCTTTTCCTGCTTTGTGAGGTTCTTTCATAAAAGCTAAAATGATTAACATAATTTCAGGACCCGTGAATGCAAGAGCAGTTGTTTTTACCCCTTTTAGTACAGGAAGGACTCCTGATCCAAGTACGGGGCGCAGATTATCTATTTCAAATATTTTCATACTCATAAAAGCTACCAGTAAAAAAAGAATAACGGTAATAGGGAATATAATTTCAAACAGTCGAGCAATCGGATTAATGCCCCCTCTAATTAAATAGAGGCTTATCCACATAAATGGCATAATAATAGCCCACGTCGGCGTTCCTTCCAGCAAGAGATATCCGGTTACTTCTGCCAATGAACGGGCGTGAAAACCACCAAGCAGTAAAAAATAACCTATCATAAGTAAGCTAATTAACTTACTCAACCATTTCCCTGTAATTTCTTTACTGTATTGATAAAACGTCTTTCCAGGAAATTTCCGGCTTAACTTCACCATGATTATCGCTGCTATCATCGTGACTATTCCTCCTAGAATAACAGTTAACCACACATCTGGTGTTTTCACTTGTTCCGCAGCTGTTCGAGGCAATGTCAGAATACCAGTTCCAAGTATAAAATTGATGACAATAATAGCTGTTTGTGGCGTCGTAATACGATCGTTTGAATTTATCATTACCTCTGATTCACTTCCTTTTATCATAAGCTGCTATCCTTTTCGTAGAGAATCTTTGGTGTGCATCATCTTTGGACGTCTTTTCATCATCATAAGAGGCATACGGACCATCAAGTCTTTCCATTCACTTAAACGATAGGGTACCGCTGGACTCATGTAAGATACGCCAAAACTTTTTAGTTTTACCAAATGACTGGTCATAAAAAGGAAAAATAAAACGACGCCGTATAATCCAAGTACGGCAGCACATAGCATAGCTATGAAGCGAAGAATACGCAATGAAATCCCGACGCTATATTGCGGAATAGCAAACGATGAAATGGCAGTTAACGCCACAATAATCACTAAAATAGGGCTAACAATTCCTGCCTGCACCGCAGCTTCTCCAATAATTAATCCACCGACAATTCCCATTGCTGGACCAATTGGTTTTGGTAACCTGAGTCCAGCTTCTCTCAAGATTTCGATAGCTATTTCCATGAATAAGGCTTCTATAAGGGCTGGAAATGGCACTCCAGACTTTGTTCCTATAATGGAAATAGCCAATTTAGTCGGAATCATCCCTGGGTGAAACGAAATAAAAGCAATATACAAGGCTGGTGTAAAAAGAGAAAGAACTACTGCGATATAACGAAGAAAACGAATGAATGTACCGGGAATCCACCTTTCATAATAATCTTCCGGCGACTGTAGCATCATGCTAAACGTAACGGGGGCAATCAAAGCAAAAGGCGTCCCGTCTAATAAAATGGCTACTCTCCCTTCCATCAAAGCAGCAATTACACGATCCGGACGCTCCGTATTCTGCACCTGAGGAAATAGGCTAAGGTAATTATCTTCAATGAGTTGTTCCACATATCCTGACTCAGGTACATTATCAAGATCAATTTTTTTAATTCGTTTTTCTACTTCTTCAACTAGTTCTGGATCAACAATCTCCTTTATGTAAGCAACAACTAAGTCTTTTTTGGAACGCTTTCCTACTTGAAATTTCACCAGCCACAAATTTTCAATGTCTCCGCTTCCTCTTAATAAAGAAGTATTATCACTTAAAGATTCAGTGAAGCCTACTCTTGGCCCTCTCACTAATGCTTCTGATACGGGCTCTTCAATCGTTCTTGTTTTCACTTTGCTTGTACCAAGAATTAAAGCAGATGATAACCCGTCAATTAAAAGCGCCGTAGATCCTGTTAAGACTTTTGATGTTACTTCTTTAATAGAATGAACCTCTTCTACATCACTAATTGATAATACTTGGCTTTTAATAAAATGTTTTGAAAGGCTTTCCTTTACGTAAAGCTGATCCTGTTGGTATTCTTTTGAAAAATCAGCCATCAATGATGACAAAATATGTTTTTCAATAAGATCTTTATCTGATAGCCCCTCTACAAAAATAATAGCTGCCTGAATGCCTGTGCGTCCTATAATAAACTCCCGAAAATGAACGTCGGAGTTATGACCAATTTCATTTTTAACTGCTTTTAGAGTTAAAGCTAAATGATCCGTAATAGGATTAGATGAATTTTGAAGTGTAAATTCCTGTTTGTTTTCCTTTTCATTCGCATGGTTTCCTATTTTTTTTATCGTTGATCTCCATTTTTTCACTTTCATCACTCTTCCTCTGAATTACGAACCCCGCTTACTAATTTGTAGATTATATACGGGATGAAAAAAACCAGAACTGCTTGTATAAAAACTGGCCCTTCTGGAAGATAGGAAACAATTAATTTCCACATGATAATCACCCTATTTATGTCTTTAACAAACAAATTTTAGAAATAAGCAACCGCAAAATATCAGTGTTTACTTCATATAAATTCTTTTATTTACCAGGTAGTATTATTCTTCTTTTTGTTTCTTATACAAAGGAATACAACATCCATCTTAAAAATGAAAAACAGCTGATTACTGAAGGATTAAACATGCTGGTTTGCTGTTCAAAGTTTTGGTGAATGCTAGAATAATCAAGTTTCACCGCTCAAAAAATCCCTTAAATGGTTGACGAGTGCTTAAAGTGTCGGTTACACTTTATGTTTGAAATATTGTATTCATATCGCTCTTATATAAAAAGAATGGTATAATTTTATAGATATTGAATTTGGAGGACTGCTCATACATGATTACAGTTAGTAATGTAAGTTTACGATTTGGCGACCGAAAGTTATTTGAAGATGTGAATATTAAATTCACGCCTGGTAACTGTTATGGATTAATCGGCGCAAACGGTGCTGGAAAATCAACGTTTTTAAAAATTTTATCTGGTGAAATTGAATCTCAAACTGGTGATGTACATATGGGCCCTGGCGAACGCCTTGCTGTCTTAAAACAGAACCACTTCGAATATGAAGATCAAGAAGTTATGAAAACCGTTATTATGGGGCACGCTCGCCTTTATGAAGTAATGCAAGAAAAAGATGCTATTTATATGAAAGCAGACTTCACAGATGAAGACGGAATGAAAGCAGCTGAGCTTGAAGGTGAATTTGCTGAATTAAACGGTTGGGAAGCAGAATCAGAAGCAGCTATTCTTTTAAAAGGATTAGGTATTTCTGAAGATCTTCACGCAAAAAAAATGGCTGAACTAACAGGTAGTGAAAAAGTAAAAGTGCTTCTTGCACAAGCTTTATTCGGAAAACCTGATGTATTACTTTTAGATGAGCCTACGAATAACTTGGATATTCAAGCTATTCAATGGCTAGAAGAGTTCTTAATTAACTTTGAAAACACAGTCATCGTTGTATCGCATGACCGCCACTTCTTAAACAAAGTATGTACGCACATTGCTGACCTTGACTTCAGTAAAATCCAAGTCTACGTTGGTAACTATGACTTCTGGTATGAATCAAGTCAATTAGCACAAAAAATGGCGTCAGATGCGAACAAGAAAAAAGAAGAAAAAATTAAAGAGCTTCAAGCCTTTATCGCTCGCTTTAGCGCAAATGCATCGAAATCAAAACAAGCAACGTCTCGTAAAAAATTGCTTGATAAAATTTCATTAGATGACATCCGCCCTTCTTCTCGTCGCTATCCGTACGTGAATTTCACACCGGAACGTGAGATTGGAAATGACGTACTTCGCGTTGAAGGTCTAACAAAAACAATTGACGGCGTAAAAGTGCTTGATAACGTAAGCTTTATTATGAATAAAGATGACAAAATCGCTCTTGTGGGCCGCAACGAACTTGCAAATTCAACATTAATGAAGATTTTAATGGGTGAAATGGAAGCAGACAGCGGTACGTACAAATGGGGTGTGACAACGTCTCAAGCCTTTTTCCCAAAAGACAACTCCGAGTACTTTGAAAACGGAGATTTAAATTTAGTAGACTGGCTGCGTCAGTATTCACCTAATGACCAAAGCGAAAGCTTCTTACGCGGTTTCTTAGGCAGAATGCTATTCTCTGGTGAAGAAGTGTTGAAAAAAGCCAACGTTCTTTCCGGAGGAGAAAAAGTTCGCTGTATGCTTTCTAAAATGATGCTAAGCGGTTCAAACGTTCTTTTACTAGACGATCCTACGAATCACCTTGACTTAGAATCAATCACAGCACTAAACAATGGACTTATCAGCTACAAAGGTTCAATGATTTTCACATCTCATGACCATCAGTTCGTTGAAACGATTGCGAATCGTGTAATTGAAATTACGCCAAACGGAGTAGTTGACAAGCAAATGACGTACGATGAGTATTTAGAAGACAGCAACCTGCAAAAACAAGTAGCTAGCATGTACGCTTAATAAGAAATCCCCTTTCTCTAGAGAAAGGGGATTTTTTTATATACGCACCTCTTGATTTAGCGATGATTTCGGAGAATAGGTTAAAAACGCTAAGCTAGCAAACACTAGTGCTGCTCCGCATATGTTCACCAAAGTTAGAGATTCTCCTAAGAAAAAGACGCCGAGTAAAAAAGCGGTAACGGGCTCTGCTAACGATAACGTCACGGCGGTAGACGCATGCACCGACTTGAGCGCTGTAGAAAATAATACATAAGCAAGAGCCGTCGTAAGTATTCCTAAGTGAAGAGCTATGCCTATTCCATTTAAAGAAACTAGCCAGCTCATATCGTACATAAACCAGCATGGTATCAGTAAAACAGCTGCGGCTGTGAACACAAGAGAAGCGCCTACTTGCGGATCAACATGCTGAACAATTTTTTTATTAACAGTTGTATAGCAAGCAAAAGATGCCCCTGCTCCTATCGCCATACCCAAACCTATCACGTCGATTTGACTATCTTTTTTTAACAACAAGCTGCAGCACCCTATAATACCCGTAAACGTAGCAAGCAGCCATTTTTTTGTAGGTTTCTTGCGGTACACTATGTAATCTAACACTCCTGACAAAAGCGGCGCACTGCCAATTGCCACCATTGTTCCTACTGCAACACCCGTTTTGATAACGGCTGAAAAAAACAGCGGCTGATAAGCGGCCATACTTGCTGCAGCAACCGCAAGAGGCAAAATAGGAAGACGTCTTACGTCCACATTCTTTTTTTGAATAAGACAAGCTGCAAGAAGCGACAGCCCCCCCACAGCTAAACGCACGGCTCCAATCGCCACGGAATGTGCTTCAGCAGATGCTAAAGCTTGGGCGGTTCCTGTTGTTCCCCACAAAACTGCGGCACATAAAATAAGTATTTTTGATAATGAAGTATTCATCGTTTCATCTCCTTTCTTTTATCATAGCTAAAAGAAAGAAAAAAGTTTTTCCGCTTTTATGATCTTATTTGTCTGTTTTTAAGATACTTCGATATTGCGTGGGTGAGACTCCTTCTTGTTTTGCAAACCATTTAGTGAATGAAGACAAGCTGTGATAGCCGACTTCATGCGCAATATACGTTATCGAATAGCTGCTCTCTTTTAACAATTCTTTTGCTTTATTTAAACGTATACGCGCTACATAGCTTTGAGGCGAATAGCCCGTTTTTTGTTTAAACCAAGCAGAAAAATAGGCAGGATGGTAATTTTCCATCTTGGCAAGACTTTCTATGTTTAGCTCTTGATTAAAGTTAGCATGAAGATAATCAATGGATTTAAACGTTTGTTTCTTTGGCAAATAATGCTGAACGTAACGGACTAAATCTTCAAGCGCCCCTCTGTCAGTGCTTTTTTGAAGCCCATCAAGTAAAAGGTAGCGAATTGCTTTCCACGTTGAATTCCATTGAATAAACGCTGCTTGTTGAGAAAGATGCGCACTTTCTGTAAATTTCAATGGAATATCAACGACCAGACATTCATTTGTATTTTTAGCTTGATACGTATGAAGCTGACGAGGCGGAATGTAAAAGCATCCTTCTTGCAGCGTTAAGTGCTGCTCACTCGCTTGAATATCAAGAGCACCTGCTAGCGGAAACAAAAGCTGACTGTAGTTATGATAATGAGTATGAGGTGAATAGCTGTAGGCTCTTTTTTCGCAAATAATTTCACGTAGCGTATCCATTTTGTACTCCTTTCCTTATTTCCTATTTCACAGAAGCTGTTCTATGCCATTCAAAACCGTTTCAAGTGCCTTTAACGATTTCGCAGGAGTATACAAAACGTCCAATGAATGATCGGCATTTTTAATCACTTGAATATTCAATGTGTTTGTTTTTAATTGATACACTTCTTCAGTATAATAGTGATCACGAGTTCCTATTGCAATAAGACCTTTATGAGTGCTTTCTAGTAAACTTTTAAACAGTTCCGGTCTGGTTAAAAGCGGCGTCAGTAAAAGCATCACTGCATCTTTGTAGACTTCATCTTTCATAACTCGCTGAATCAGCGGAATGGTGCCCAGCGATTTTCCTGCAAATATGATATTTTTATAGTCATTATGAGATAAAACGTCTTGCAGCACGAGATCAATGTCTTTCATCATAACATCTGCAATCTCATCTGTAGACTTTGTCATGAGCTCTTTTGGATATGTATAGTGAATATGAACAACGTCAATTCCGTGTTTTAGCATCAGCATCGTTACATAATACAATAGCGGCTTTTCGTACGTATAGCCTAGCCCTGAAAACATAAAGCAAATGCGAGGCCCTCCTGTTTTAATATGTGTATAGGTAATCTTATTAGTTTGGCTGCTTACACTTTTTGATCTACGTGCATGCCATTCCTCCTTTTTAAATATTCTAACATTTAATTCCGTAAAAAAACCCCATCTTTTTCTTAAAAAAATAAGTGGGTTTCATAATTTGTCATTAAGCTATTGTAGAGCGGTTTAATTAACTTTTATTAGGTTCTAATTTTCAAAATATATCATTATAAATTAAATTATGTGGGGCAAAAATGGGGCATCTCTTTTTGCCCTCTTCTCTTGTAGTCATTAGCACATATAAGGCTTGGAATTATAAAAAACCACGTATTCTCTTTACACAGGCATTTAACAAACTACATGTTTGTTTACTTCCATAGAAGAAAGGCAATATTAATTATAAATAAAAAAGGAGGAATAAACCATATGAACAAAAAAATGTTAACGCTATCTATTTCATTAGCTGGAGCTTTAACGGCAGGATCTCTGACGGGATGTTCCAGTCAAGATAATTCATCTCAAAATACATCTCAAAATGAAAGCGGCTCCTCTGAAAATAAATCAAATTTACAACGGTATTCCAAAGATCCTGATAGTAAACAGGATGAGGACTTTGATTTAGTAGGTACTTTGGACAAAGAAACAAACGATGAGTTAACACTTGTCATTGATGATAAAAAGGTAAAGGTACCTAAGAGTAATTCCTTTAAGAAGGAAAAAGATACTCCTAAGACTATCGATGGAAAACAAGTAAAAGTAGAAGTTAATGCCAAAAATCAAAGTGCTGAAAACTTAGAATTAACAGCTCTAGCAAAAGCCGATTCAGACGGTATCTATGAAAAAGAATCCGATGGAGATTATAGCGTAATTGGTAAGTTAATTAGTGAAACAGACAAAGACCTAACCATAGAAGTTTCTAGTGGTAAAAAGACTTATAAAAAAGCCAAAGATTTTGAGTTAGATAATGATAATGTGTCTGGAGATAGTAAAAATAAAATTGTACGATTAGAAGTAAAAAAGAATGACGAAGTTGAAAGCCTCGAAATAGATCCAGAAGACCAGTGACAAGAAAGGTTTCAGTAACTTATTTCTTTTCATCGCTATAGATGTTTTACTTCTTTGTTAAACGGGTAAAATTCAAATGAAGATTATGTTAACTCCTTGAGTTAGCATTTTTCCCCTTTTCCAAATTATACGGTTGGATACAGACGCCCCATTAGGCGTCTTTTTTTTGTGCAAAAAGACTCTTAGCTAAAATAATTTTGTATTGTTGAGAATAAATTGTAGTAGAATAACGAAGGAAATGGAGGTTTTACTAATAAGAAATTTTTCTATATCAATTTTGATTTTAGTAGTGTTATGGACAGTTATTCTTTGTATAGAAAAACAACTCATTATAGCAGCTTTAATATGGATAATATATATCTCTCTAAAAATCCTTAAAAGAAAATAACTCTTGCTTTAAAATATAAATGGTATGTCAGAATATAAGGGATGTAAAAAAGAACTACTATATAATTAAATTAACTTAGCAATATTTTATATTAAATCATTATAGCTTACATAAATAAAAGGCTCTGTTTTGTCAGAGCCTTTTATTATAGTGCCGATAAAATTCTTAAACGCTTTTCAATTTTCCTGATTCATTTACTTTATTATTTTTGTATTTCTTTTCGTACATGTTAAACATGGATATATTCGCCAATATCCCTACAGCTGCCATAAGTAACGTAAGAGAAGAACCTCCAAAACTTACAAAAGGTAACGTTACACCTGTAATAGGAAGAATTCCTGTTACCGCCCCAAGATTGACAAATGCTTGAATACCAATCATGACTGAAATACCAATTGCTAATAACGCTCCAAAAGGATCATTACATCTTCTTGATATTTTTAACCCTTGCAATATAATAAAAAATAATAATCCTAATACAAGGAGTACACCCCAAAAACCTAGTTCTTCAGCGATAATCGCCATAATGAAATCTGTGTGAGATTCAGGTAGATAGCCCGCTTTTTGAACACTTTGTCCTAATCCCATTCCCGTAAGACCACCACTACCGATAGCTAAGTAAGAATTCACCAGTTGATATCCATCCCCTTGCTGGTTCTCAAAAGGGTGTAGATAACCCGTAAAACGAGCCAAACGAACAGGTGAAAATACTGTATCAATATGTCCGGTTACTAATAAAACCACTAACATAATAAAGATGCCTACTACTCCTAGCAAAGTAATCTTCAGCATTGTTTTAGTCGAAATACCTGAACATAAAACAATAGCTAAAACTGTCCCTAAAATAAGCAGGATACCACCATAATCTGGCTGTAAAGCAATTAAAAAACAAATAAAAAATACTACGAGAACAGGCGGAATAATAGAGCGTTTTAAATCGTTGATATACTCTTGTTTATTCGCAAAAACTGCTGACAAATACACAATGATGGTTAGCTTCGTAAATTCTAATGGTTGAATTGCTATAGGGCCAAGTTTAAACCAGCTTTGCGCATTACCTGCCGTATGTCCAAAAGCTAAGACCAAAATAAGAAGCGTAATAACAATGCCTAATAGGATTTTTAACACTTTTTTCTCGCGATAAATTTTATAAGGAATAAATGCAGCAACACAAAAAAAGATAAATCCTGCTATAAGAGCAAGTTTTTGTTTTTGATAAAAATAATCACCTTCTACACCATAGCGACTAACCGCTGTTACCATACTAGCACTATAAACCATAACTAAGCCGATGAGGCCTAAAACTACCAAAGCTACAATAAATTTGTAGTCATAACATTTTACAATTTTCTTAAACATAGAAATTCCTCGTTCCTTGCAAGTATAAGAATCTTATTTTTATTTAAAAAAGACTCTTAGTAAATTATATAAAGTAAAAAGAAAACTCAATAATATAATAACAGTTCCCCGCGTTTTGTTCTTTCCTACGATGTAATCATTTACACCATGTAGGATAAAAGATATTGAAACAACGAAAATGGCCACATTGTACCAATAATAGCTATCTAGTACCCAAGCTATACTCATACAAATAAGTAATACAATTAAAGTTGTGTTTCGAATTCGATTTTCAGTAAAAATTTGTGCGTACTTCATAAATTTCTCCTATTACACTGTCTTCTAGTATATTGACATTGACATTCCATTTTTTAGTCTTCACCTCATCACATTGACTCATGTAAAACTGCGAATTTACGAGTTTATTACCCTCTTATCTTTCAATAAATTAGGAAATGCATGAGACTTTGTTGTATAATAAGTTGTTTTTCATGTTTTAATTATAATCATTAGGAGAAAGAAAACAATAAATTACTAATCTTTTCTTAATTTCTTTCTACTCTCTTAATCGTTAAACCTATAGATAAAAATTATTATAAAAAAGGCTTACCTAGCGGCTTTACAGTTAAGAGTCAACAATAAGAAGAGGTGATATATCTTTGGGGGACATAAATAATTTCTTTCATTTCTTAATACTAGACATCATCCTAAGTTTCCTCTTCCTTTGTTGCGTTATTTTTACAGATAGATATTTTGGAAGAAATAAAGATACAAAGGAAGAGAAAAGGAAAAGATACCAAAAAAATTTTTTGATTTTGTTAGCAGTGGGTTTAATCGTTTATCTTATGTAAAACAATATACAGTATAGGAACTTTAAGAATTTGGAGGAGCAGTAACATGATTAGAACATTAGCTGTTACACAAGATTTAAATGTAAGACAAGACGTACCTCTTGATCACTTATCTGATCCTTCAATTAAATGGTTTTGGGTAGATTTTTCTTCTCCATCTGAAGAGGAAGGAAAAATATTAGAGGCGTTTTTTCATTTTCACCCTTTAGCTATTGAAGATTGTTTTCATTTTTTGCAACGACCCAAGCTTGATTATTATGAAGGATACAGCTTTTTAGTTCTTCATTATTTAAACAATAAAACTTTAGATATTGAAGAATTAGACTTATTTGTAGGGGAAAATTACTTAGTGACGTTTCATTTCAAACCTTTGTCAGGTGTCGAAACTGTTTGGGAACGTCTTCTCCAACACCCGAGCGGCTTTAATAAAGGGATATCCTATCTCACTTACGCTGTTTTAGATCAATTAGTAGATGATTACTTTCCAATTGTGTACGAAATTGAAGACCAGCTAAACGAAATTGAAAGTAGAGACGCAAAAAAATCAATTGCCTTACTAATGGATGATGTGTTTGATATTCGAAGTGATTTATTAAAGTTGAGAAAAACGATTCTTCCCATGCGGGATTTATTATATCGAATTATTAACTCTGAACGTTTAAATATACCTGCAGATCAAAAAGCTTACTTCAATGATATCTACGATCATTTATTAAAGTTGACAAATATGGTGGAAGCCAATCGAGACATGACATCAGATATGAGAGACAATTATCTTTCCATCAACGCCAACCGGATGAACTCCATTATGATGACCCTAACTATTATCTCATCTATTTTCATTCCTCTTACCTTTGTAGTAGGTTTATACGGGATGAACTTTGATAATATGCCTGAGCTTCACTGGCACTATGGGTATTATATTGTTTTAGGAATTATGGTATTAATGACAGTAGGTATGATTCTGTGGTTTAGAAGTAAAGGCTGGTTTAATATTAATAAGTAACACTTGAACAAGATATGATTCTATCTTCTAATAATTCCTAACTAGAAAGACAACCATCTGTTACTTATGATTTATGATGGTTGTTTTTTTGCCTTATAAGAATTGTTTATAAGGGACTCCCCTCCTAAAATGAGACACATAAAAAACACCATCCAAATTGAATAGTGTTTTCAAATGAAATTGCTAGCTTCAATTGTACTTAATTGATTTTTATTTCTCGTCAGGTATTAATTGTGCAAGAATAAGCATTATTCTTATAGAACTACCTATTAAACCTGCAGTAGCAAAAATACCATAGCTGCCCCATTTTCCTTGTACAACTTCATTTTGACCGTACCACTGACCTCCAAAGTTATCACGCCAGCTATCACCGCTACTTGCTGTAATGGTTACTGTGGCCAGCGGCTTTGTCCATCCTGTTCCCTCGTTATCGTCATTTGGTTCAATGGCCCCGCTATACTCTAAAAGTCTGTCAGAAACAAAAAGGTTTATATCATCTGCGCTATACTCTACCACCGTAGGACTATCAAAATTACCTACATACAAATTACTAAATCCGCCCTGGGCCGCATCTAGTGAAGCAATTAATTCATCATTCTCATTTTTGTATTGCTATAAATAAAGCGGTAGAGCTAGAAATGCTAACCTACAACAAATATAGAAATATCTCTATAAAAAAAGAAAAGGATCTTTCCGAGAGAAAAATTAATTATCTTACAAGAGATGAAGTTACCATTTTTATGGATACAGCAAAACAGTGCCCTTTTTATCAATATATCGTAGCTATTACCCTTTTGCGTACAGGCATGAGAAAAAGTGAATTAATTGCATTACATTGGGACGATATTAATTTTAAAGATAAAACTATTAGCATCACTAAAACACGGAACAGTCACGGCGTAAAGCCTCCTAAAACGAAACGCGGTATGCGGACAATAAGTATAGATGATACATTGGTAACTGAGTTAAAAAAATATCAAACTTGGCAAAAAAGAAATAAACTTAAATATGGAGCTAATTATATTGAACAAGAGTACATGATTACCCAAGCCAATGGTAAAGCGCTTAGTGAATTTCGAATTAACGATATTATGAAGGCTATTACCAACAAAGCTAGACTGCATCACATAAGCCCTCACGGTTTACGCCATACTCATGCAATTATGTTATTAGAGAGCGGAGCTGATATTAAATTTGTAAGTGATCGGCTAGGACATACAAACATTAAAATGACAGCTGATGTATATCTTCATATTACAAAGAAATATGAATCTGAAAACATCACTAAGCTAGATCGTTATCTAAGTAATTAGTGGGGCAAAAATGGGGCAAACGCCTAATCCCCCCTCTTAAACCCCTCTCATATCAATAGCTTACTCACAAACCCCATCTTTTTCTTAAAAAAATGAGGGTTGAGGAAATAGCTCTGCAAGCAGCTCATAAGACTTCTTTTTTGCTTCATAATCATGGATATTTGTAATAATTAAAAATTCGTCGTTATCGTATTTTTGCTGCAGCCCGATTAATCCTTGTTTTACTTCAGCTGGATTTCCTACGATCATACGAGGGCGATTGTTGGTTATTTTTTTGAGCTCTTCTTCTGAATAAGAACGATTATGCACTTCTTCTATTGATGAGACCGTTGTATCTCCGCCTTTAGCTACTTTCAACAACCAATCATCTAACGTTTTAGCGTGCAGCTCGGCTTCTTCTGTTGTTTCTGCACATACAACAAATACGCATACATTGGTTTTAGGCTTTGATTGATACGAAGAAGGGATAAATTGTTGTTTATAATGACGAATGGCTTCTTGTCCACCAACCGAATAAATAAAGTGTCCAAATGTAAAAGAGATGCCCAGCTCAGCAGCAGATCTTGCTCCTCTTTTATTAATGCCAAGATGCCACAGCTCTGGCTTTGTTTCACTTAACGGATAAGCCGTCACGCCGTAATGCGGATGATCTGACGGCAAATTGTGTTCAAGGTGTCCTTTTAACGCTTGAATTTGCCGAGGGAATTCATTGAGGCTTTTACGGACTCCATCTGTCAGCGCTAGCCGAGTCAGCGCATCTCCTCCCGGTGACCGTCCAAGACCTAAGTCAATTCGATTCGGAAACAGATTTTCAAGCAGCTGAGCGTCTTCTGCTACTTTATAGGGACTATATTGAGGAAGAAGGACTCCTCCAGATCCAATTCGGATTCGGCTCGTTTGAGAAGCTAAGTGCGTCATTAATAGTGTCGGAGATGAACCCGCAAGACCGTTCGTATTATGATGTTCTGCTACCCAAAAGCGGTGGTAGCCCAACTCTTCCGTTAATTTAGCCAGCTCTACCGTGCGTTTCAACGCTTCCTTTGGTGTTGATCCGCTTGAAACAGGAGACTGATCCAATACGCTTAGCTTAATCATAGGTGATTCTTCCTTTCGATTTTCAATTTCTATTGTCTCTATTGTAGGAGAAAAATATGAATCCGTCTTGAAATTTGCTTCACGCTCATAGAAAAAGCAAACGCTAAGGCGCGTTTGCTTTTTCTTTTTCTTATTTTGCTTCGTGCATTTCTTTCACACGCTTATCGCTCGGTAACAGCCATGTTAACAGCCCTAGAATTGGAAGATAGCTGCAAAACAGCATAATAAACTGAAGGCTGAATACATCGGCTAATTTACCGAATACAACAGCTCCTAAAGCTCCCATTCCAAAAGCAAGACCTACAATTAAGCCGGAAACCAAGCCGATTTTTCCCGGCATCAGCTCCTGAGCATAGACGACCGTGACGCTGAAACTTGACTGAAGAATAAAGCCGATTAGTACTAAAAGAGGTGCTGCCACTCCGAGAGAAACATGAGGCAGTAATAAAGTAAACGGTACTGACCCTAACATAGAAAACAATAAAATATTTCGTTTTCCGAAACGATCGGCAAGCGGACCTCCAAAGAATGTTCCAAAGACCCCTGCAATCATAAATAAAAAAACGTAAAGCTGAGCGCTTTTGATAGGCAAATTAAATTTTTCAATGATATAAAACTGAAAGAAATTAAGGATGCCTGCTCCGTACCATGAACGTGCAAAAACTAGGAAAATTAAAAGTCCAAATGCAAAAATAATTTGCTTGTTCATCGTAAATGAAGCATCTGACTGCTTTTTCTTCAAGCGTTGACGAGTAGCTAACTCCGATTTATACCATTTAGAGACGCTATACAAAACCACTACGCCGATACCTGCAATTAACGTAAACCAAATCGTTCCAAACTGACCAAGTCCGATAAAGATAAATGCCGTAAATAGCGGAGCCATCGACTGTCCTGTATTTCCGCCAACTTGATAAATAGACTGCGCCAGCCCCCGTTTTCCTCCTGCTGCCATATACGCTACGCGAGAACCTTCCGGATGAAAAATAGCTGAGCCGAATCCTACAAATAAGACAGATATAATCACAAAATAAAAATTTGGCGCTAAAGCGAGCCCGACCATACCAATCATGCTTAAACACATTGCAATTGGCAATAAAAATGGCGAGGGACGCTTATCGGCAAATACGCCGAATACCGGCTGCATAATCGATGACGTCATGTTTAAAGCAAAGGCAATCCAGCCGATTTGCGTGTAGTTTAAATTCATCGATTTTTCAAGGACAGGAAAAAGTGCCGGTATAACGGACTGCATACAATCATTTAGGAAATGTCCTAAACTAATAGCAAATAAAATACGATAAATCGTTGCCGGCTGCGCTTGCTGCGTTCGTGCTGCTGCTTGCATTCGTAACCCTTCTTTCTTATTTAATCTACATTATAATTGTTAAAGTCTTACAATGTCTTTTTCTATTATACAGTGAAAAGTAAGATTGTAGTTGTTTTCTTTTTTATAAAAAAGGGAAAATTGCCTGTGAGGTGAGAACAGTGAAAAAACATGTGCATATGATTGTAGACGGACGCGTTCAAGGAGTTGGGTTCCGTCACTATACGCAGCTAAAAGCAATGGAATACTCTATTAACGGATGGGTACGAAATCGAGACGATCAAAAAGTCGAAATTGATGCTGAAGGTGAAGAAAGTAATATCCAAAAATTTATTGAAGAAATTAAAAAAGGTCCCTCGCCGTTCGCTTCTGTTAGCAACGTGGAAGTAAAGATAGTAAACACCCCTTCCCACACCCATTCTTTTCGCGTGAAGTACAGTTAAAAAACTCGCTAAATCAAGATAATTTTTGATAAAATGGAAAAGTAAGCGATTTTATATCATCTACATATAAGGGGGAAAAAACGATGGTTGAAAACAAAATTGTGTTAATTACAGGTGCAGCTCAAGGTATTGGTTATCAAATTGGTGAGCGCTTTGCTGAAGACGGAGCGACTGTTGTCTTAACTGACTTGAATGAAGATGGAGTTAAGAAAGCAGCAGACAAATTGAAGACAAAAGGCTACGAAGCATTAGGCATTAAAGCAGATGTGACAAATGAAAGTGATATTGAACAAATGATTGCTCAAACGGTTGAAACATATGGCCGCCTTGATGTATTAATTAACAATGCTGGCATGCAATTTGTTTCCCCGCTCGAAGAATTTCCTACTGAAAAATTTGAACTTTTAACGAAAATTATGCTTGTTGCACCTTTTGTTGCGACTAAGCATGCGTTTCCTATTATGAAAAAGCAAAAATTCGGCCGCATTTTGAACATGTCTTCTATTAACGGATTGATTGGTTTCTCAGGAAAAGCGGCATACAACAGCGCTAAGCACGGCGTGATTGGCTTAACGAAAGTGGCTGCTCTTGAAGGTGCAGAGCACGGCATTACGGTAAATGCGATTTGCCCTGGTTATGTGGATACGCCGCTTGTTCAAAATCAATTAAAAGATTTGGCACGTACGCGAAATGTAGCGCTTGAAAAAGTACTAGAAGAAGTCATTTATCCTCTTGTTCCTCAAAAGCGCTTGCTTGCAGTTGATGAAATTGCAGATTATGCAATGTTTTTAGCAAGTGATTTAGCAAAAGGCGTAACCGGCCAAGCTGCGGTGATCGATGGTGGATATACGGCTCAATAAAAAAAGAGTGTCAGTTAGACTGGCACTCTTTTTTTATTTATTTAATTTCAAATTCTCCTAAAGAACCTGTCGTCTGACCTGCTTTTACTGCTTCTGCGTATAAATAATACGTTCCCGCTGGAAGAGCTTCACCATTAATCTTTCCGTCCCACGTTGCGCTAGAGAATCCTTTTTCTACATTCGTATACGAACTTAACAATTCCCCTTTTTCTAACGTTGCATCGTAAATGTAATAGCTAAGCTTCTCTGCTCCTCCTGGTAAATAACTCCCGTATTCAAATGAGCCATTTCCAAGTACATCTACATACGCAGAAGTAACGCGAGGATAATCCGGCTCTTTTACAAATAAGATGGTTGGAACATCGTACGTTTCTTTATTGTTACTTACGGTAATTGTCCCTTCGTAATAGCCAGGAGATAATTTCCCTGCATCTACTTTTACATTCAGATTTACTTTTTGCGTTTTCCCGGCATTAACCACTAAATCGTTTGTTGATTTAACGTCAATTGCCTGATGGCTTTTCTTAAATTTTACTTTGATCGAGTATTTTTGACTGTGATTTGATAGATTTTTAATCTTAAAGCTTTGTTTTTCTACTTGTTTCCCTTTATCTTTATAAAAAACACCGTACGAGTGACTTCCTGGTGTAATAAGGGTTTTTGCTTTAATTGCATCTACTACGCGCATGCTTCCTGCACCTTGCGTATTATGAGGATAAACCAGCCCGTTGCGGTCACGAAGCAGTTCCGTTGTATTCATTAAAGATGCTTTTACGTCTTCTACTTTATAGTTTGGATGCGCCTGTAAAATTAACGCTGCTGCTCCTGCTACGTGGGGTGCCGCCATACTTGTTCCTTGTTTGGACCCATATCCATGAGGGTTGCTTGGATCATTAGTTGGCACTGTGCTGATGATATCGACTCCCGGTGCCGAAATGTCCGGCTTAATCATCCATGTATCAACAACCGGTCCGCGCGATGAAAAGTCAGCCATTGTTTCATCGACTGTCTGATTAAACGTTGCACTAAAAGAGCCCGTAACCGATCCCTTTGCCAAAGAAGCAACCAAGGCTTGTCCATCAGCTTTTGATAGGCGAATACTTGGCAAAGATGTGCCTGGAATATCAGGGATTGTCCCTTCTACATTGTTGTAAATCACCGTTGCCACAGCGCCGGCTTTTTTCGCATTATCAACTTTATCTACAAACGCAATGTCACCGCGAGAAATAACCGCTACTTTTCCTTTTACATCTTTTCCTTCAAAGTCTTCTGGTTTTCCGAGTCCGACAGGTACAAATTCATACTTTTTACCGCTTGCATCCAGTAGCGCCTTGTCATTTGGAAAGCCCATTACTTCAGCTGAAGCATAGCTTGCGTTATCTACAGTTAATGTCGTTTTATACAAATTGTAAGGAAGCTGAGTTGCACCAACTGAAATAGCTTCACGAGACGTTCCCGGAGACCCTACTGTCCAGTTAGCTGGTCCACTGTTTCCATTTGACGTAACGGCAACTACTCCTTCTTCCATTGCCCAATCTAATGCAATACTTGTTGCCAAGTCCGGATTATTAATCGTATCTCCAAGCGACAGGTTCATTACATCCGCTCCGTCTTCTACCGCACGTTCAATACCGGCGATCACGTCTTCCGTTGTACCTGTTCCTCCTGGCCCTAGTACACGATAAGCAAGTAAATGAGCATCAGGAGCTACCCCTTTAATTTTCCCATCCGCTGCAATTGTTCCCGCTACGTGCGTTCCGTGCGTTGTTGCTTCGCCTTTTGGATCTCCATCAGGCGTTTCTTGAGGATTTTTGTCCTCATCTACAAAATCCCATCCTTTATACTTCTCAAACGCTGACTTTAAATCCGGGTGGTCGTAATCAACGCCTGTATCGATAACGGCTACGGTCATATTTTTACCTGTATATCCTGATTTCCACGCTTGATCTGCTCCTACATAGTAAATGCTTTTATCCATTTCAGAACCGTATTCTTCGGCGCTCACTTCTTTCGATTTCACTTCTGTTGTATGATATTCAACGCTTGGATAAATAGCTTTTACTCCCGGTAAACTTGCTACTTTTTCAAGGTCATTAGCCGGAAGTTCCGCTGAAAACCCAGAAAACACTTGGTCATATTCACGCTTTACTTTTGAAGTTTTAGAAGCTTTTGAAAGCTCTTTTTTCACTTCGTCACGCGCTTTTTTAATCTTTCCTTTACTTTGCGCTACTCCTTTTTTCTTTGCTTCCGCTACAGACTCTTCATTTAACTCCACAATCACTTTTACTTTTTTAGCCGACTTTAAGTTATAGTCTCCTTGAATTTTAACTAAAGACGGTTCAAGCGCTGGTTTTGAATTTCCGTTCGCAGATGCGCCCATTGCAAAAGAAGATAAAGCAACCGAAAATGCTACTGTACTTAATACAGACCGAATTGATACTTTTTTCATTGTTTTTTCCCTCTCCATTTCTCTCTATACTTCGTGCTACTATGTATGCCTTCATCCCCAGAACATACGCATCTTTTACTTAGCTAGTGAGCTAAAAACTAGAATAGTATGGAAGTTCTATATATTACTATAAAATCCTTGAGTCTATGGAATCATTTTATATATTCGTGCAAATTAAGCACTAATGCTCAAAAAATGAAGAATTTTGTCTGTTTCTCTTCTTTTTGTAACTTTTTTATTCCTAAAATTATGAAGAGATTAGATGAATATACAAGAATACTGACGAATTTCTGTTAATTTAGCTATTTTTATCAGGGACTCATCCCTACTTTTCCTTTGTTTACTTATAAGGTTTTTTTATTATTTTAAGAAAATTGTTCTTATAAGCGCTTTTTATTTTATTACTTGTTATTTAGAACATAGTTTAATTTAATATAAAATATCGCACTTAATTAAATGAAATTTTCAAAAATTAGGAATAATAAAATGAGATCTTGCAGATACTAACGTCAACGCTCGCACAAAGGGAGGCATGATTATGATAGATTTAAATTTCATCCTACTCATCCTTGATCTTCTCTCATCTCTTGTCACTATTGGCATCTACTTTACAACCAAGTAAGTACCTAACCTTCTCTTTACTCTTCTAGCACATGTACTTAAGCTATTACAAAAAAGAAGCAAGCCAATTTTTACTGGCTTGCTTCAGCTATATAATAAAGTAGTTAAAGTGGAAGGGATTTATCCGCGTCTTCCGCCTCTGCCACCTCGTTTTGATTCAGTGCTGCGTTTTAGTGTAGATAAATTATCTTCACTATCTTTTAAGAAACGCGCCATTTTTTGTTCGAAGTTTTCCTTTGGTTGGAAGTTGCTTTTAGAACGATTATCATTATTTCTTGCCTGACGTGGCGGGCGTTGTGAATAAGAAGATGAGGGTCTTTCAGGTTTATCTATTGCTTTTTTAATCGATAATCCAATTTTTCCGTCTTTCTCATTAACGACTTTCACTTCAATTTCTTGACCAACTTTAAGATGGTCATTAATGTCTTTTACATAGCTGTCAGCTACCTCACTAATATGTACAAGCCCAGTTTGACCTCCAGGTAATTCTACAAATGCTCCAAAATTAGTAATACCTGTTACTTTACCTTGTACCTTGCTACCTACTTCAACTGCCATAAAAAATGTTCCTCCTCAATAATATTAAAAGCACTTCATTATACCAAAGTGCGTAAGAATAACAAAGTGTGTATGAGAAAACAATTTGTTAAATTGCACTTTTTCCGCCTCTTTTTTGTTTTATGAAAGAAATCAGTCAAAATAATGCCCATATTAGATATACCTAATATGGGCATTTCTCTCATTTCCACCATTCATCAAACATGCTAGCCGGTAACTGACGTTTATGTTCCGTAATACGATAGCGCTGTTCAATTTTTTCAGCGGCTTCTTGTGATACTTCTTTTCCTTCCAGATAATCGTCTAGTTCATTATAAGAAATTCCTAGTTCCGTTTCATCAGATTGACCAGGACTATTATCTAATAAGTCAGCTGTTGGTACTTTTTCATACAATCGTTTATCTGCACCTAATTCTTTTAGCAATGCTTTTCCTTGACGTTTTGTTAGTCCCGTTAGAGGGAGCACGTCTGCTCCGCCATCCCCGTATTTTGTAAAAAAGCCTGTTACTGCTTCTGCTGCATGATCGGTTCCGATAACTAAAAGGCCGTTTTCTCCTCCGATTGCATACTGTACAATCATACGCGTACGTGCTTTGACATTTCCTTTATGAAAATCAGACAGCGCTATATCTGTCGCACCTGTAAACGAACTTTCAAATGCTTCTACCGTGTTTTTAATATTAAACGTATATGTTTCATTAGGTTTAATAAATTCTAGTGACGCCTTCGCATCCGCTTCATCATGCTGCGTGCCATGAGGCAAGCGAACGGCTACAAATTTTGCTTCATATTCTTCTTTTCGCAATTCGTCTACAGCAATCTGCGCTAATCGTCCAGCTAAGCTAGAGTCCTGCCCTCCGCTTATACCTAATACAAAGCCTTTTGTATTTGCTGACTTTAGGTAGGTTTTGAGAAAATCAACGCGGGCACGAATTTCCTGTGCTGGATCAATTTCAGATTTCACATGTAGCTCTTTTCTTATTTTTTCTTGCATGTCTGACATGACACATGCTCTCCTTCCATTATATGTAGATTTCTTACTGATACAATCCATGTTTTTTACTATAAAAATAACAGAGATCAGGCATTAAATATCTTGGTTCTCCACCCCGGGCAAATTCTTGACGAATATAAGTAGAGCTGATTTCCATCGCCAGCCCTTTATCAAGAAGCTGAAACCGGCCGTCGTCATAATTTCGAAGCAAAGGAGAACGGCTAATAGCTTTCAACATGTCTATTCCCTCTCTTGCCATGACGATAAACTGGTTTTTACTAATAAGTTCATCTGCTTTCTTCCACTTGCCTTCGCCAATATCTTGCAGTAAGTCCGCTCCCATAATAAAAAATAAGTCAGCGTGTGGAAGCAATTTTTTAAAGTGTTCCATAGTGTAGTATGTGTAATGATAGCCGGGCAATACGTCTAGCTCATACGTATCGAGCAAAAATTTTGGGTTATCTTTAATCGCCAAGCTAACCATATTTACACGGTGCTCATCCAACGTCTGGAGCTTTTTATCCGTTCGTTTGTGCGATGAAGGCAAAAAGATAATAGCATCTAACTTCTTTCGATGCGCAACCGTTGATGCCGTCCAAAGATGAACATTGGTAACCGGATCAAAAGAAGAACCATAAATCCCAATTTTCGCTCCTTTTTCTAAAAGCTTATCTATTTTTTTATCAGGGTTTAACTGTTGAAAATAAGCAAGCGTATCTGACATGTCTCCAGCTCCCTACTATTTTTTGTTTAGGGCTTCCGCTACTTTTTGTTTCACGTACGCAATTTGACGCGTTTTATTTTCCCAACATTTTTCGCTTAAATCTACTGGATATTCTTCAGGATTGCGCGTGCGCTTATATTCATCCCAAAGCAGCTCTAGATTATCTTTTACGTACTGCTGAATTTCCTGAAGCTCTTCTGTTTCATACACAAGCTCTCCGTTTACAAAGATATCATGATGGAGTTCTTTTGCCTCAAAATTCGTGACGAATTTACTGATAAACGTATGAACAGGATGGAACATTTTTAAACGTTCTTCGCTTTGAGGATCTTCGTCTTCCATCGTGATATAATCCCCTTCAGATTTTCCATTCAAATTATTAATAATACGATATACGCGCTTCAACCCTGGTGTACTTACTTTTTCAGGATTCGCGCTAATTTTAATCGTATCCATCATCTCGCCATTTTCTCCTTCAATAGAGACGAGTTTATACACTGCTCCAAGCGCCGGCTGATCATATGCAGTAATGAGCTTCGTACCAATTCCCCACATGTCTATTTGTGCACCTTGCGACTTTAAATGCATAATCGTATCTTCATCTAAATCGTTGGAAGCAACAATTTTTGTTTCTGTAAACCCTGCTTCATCTAACATTTGACGAGCTTTTTTAGACAAATATGTTAAATCGCCGCTGTCTAAGCGAATCGCTGTAAAATTAATTTTATCGCCTAATTCTTTTGCTACTTTAATGGCGTTGGGAACTCCTGATTTTAACGTATCGTACGTATCAACTAGAAACACGCAGTTTTTATGGCGACGAGCATATTTATGAAATGCAATATATTCGTCTTTATAAGCTTGCACCATCGCATGAGCATGCGTTCCTGCAACTGGAATTCCAAATTTCTTTCCTGCTCGCACGTTAGAAGTAGCACCAAATCCGCCAATATAAGCTGCTCTTGTTCCCCAAATAGCAGCGTCCATTTCTTGAGCGCGGCGTGTTCCAAATTCCATTGCCACTTGATCTCCTACTACATGTTTGATTCGAGCTGCTTTTGTCGCAATCAGCGTTTGGTAATTCACAATATTCAAAATAGCTGTTTCAACGAGCTGAGCTTCAATTAATGGTGCTTCTACACGTAAAATTGGTTCATTATGAAACACAAGCTCACCTTCACGCATACATCGAATCGTTCCAGTAAACGTAAGGTCTTTTAAGTAAGCTAAATAATCTTCTTTAAAACCTAATTCTTCATGCAAGTAAGTTAAATCTGATTCGCTAAATTTAAATGCTTTAATATATTCAATAATTCTTTCTAATCCAGCAAAAACAGCATAGCCATTCCCAAAAGGAAGTTTGCGGAAGAAAACTTCAAAAACAGCCTTCTTTTGATGAATATTATCTTCCCAGTACGTTTCTCCCATATTAATTTGATATAAATCGGTGTGTAGCATTACGCTGTCATCTGTAAACATATTCATTGATTTCCTCCACTTTTATGTCCTTAAATAATTTTTGCTCCGAGACAAGATTTAAAATGTTCAAGCGCCCACTCATGGCCTTTTTGATTAAAGCTTGCTACGGCTTTTTCATAGATATAAATAGCAAATCCTTTATTATAGGCATCTACTGCTGTATGAAGTACACAAATATCCGTACATACACCTGCTAAGTAGACATCGGTAATTTGTCTTTCTCGAAGTTTAATCTCCAGATCCGTTCCAGCAAATGCGCTGTATCTCGTTTTATTCATCCATTCTACATTTGCCTGTGATCGATACACATTATATAAATCATTTAACTTTCCGTATAGCTCTCTTCCTGCAGAGCCTTCAACATTATGAGGCGGAAACAGCGCTGATTCTGGATGCAAGGAATCATTTTCTTTATGAAAATCAATGGCGAACACCACATACTCGTTTTGCTCAATAAATTCACGCGTAATATCGCTTATGAATGTTTCAATGTATCGCCCTGGTTCTCCGCATGTCAAAGCTCCGTTTTCAGCTACAAAATCATTTGTATAATCGATGTTAATCAGTGCTTTTTTCATTATGTTTCCCCCTCATAATTGAAAATTAACAGTTAACATATTGTTAATTATTTAGATTGAAAGTTTTTCTTTTAATAGCGTGCTGTATAGATTGGCTTCATCACATTCATTTCAACAAACTGATAGAGCTTTGTTGGTTTTTTAGACGTTCTCGTCGTTGTTTTTCCGTCTACTTCTTCAATAAATGGCAGCATTCTTATTTTTCGTGCAAAGGCCTGATCACTTTTAATCGCTGCATCATCTGTTACGGTAAGCAGCACAGCCTGCAGCTCAGAATATGTAAACTGAGAAGGCAGAAATTTCTGGGCAATGGTCGTTTGCAATAAATCTTTCTTAATTTCCTTGATTGCATCTCGAATGATGATTTCATGATCAAAAGCTAAAGGCAATGAAAAGATTTCATCTATTTTAAATAATTCAACTCGAGCAGCATCATCATTCGCTTTTCGCTTTATTAGACTATCTTCTGGGACGATTGCATAATGTGCGTTTGTAATGACCCATCCTCTATCGTCCCTGCCAGGCTCATCATAGACACCATAGTGTTTTAAATGAATGTCCTTTACGCCCGTTTCTTCTTCGAGCTCTCTTTTAGCCGCTTCAAAAGCTGATTCATCAGGATGGACAAATCCGCCGGGAAGCGCCCACTTTCCTGCTTCGCTGTTCTTTTCTCCCTCTGCGTTCACCATTGCTCGTTGGATAAGCATTAATTTCAAACTCATTTTAGGTGGTTTGTATGGCTCTTTTTCTTCCGTCACAATCGTAAATACAGCAATATCTGACGTATAGCCATAGGGTTTAGGATATTCTTTTTTCGTTTGATTCGTCATTGCTTTATTGTTCGACATTCATCATTTCTCCTGATCGCTCTTTTTACAATTAACAATATGATTAATGTTAATTATATTTGTTTTATGGAAAATGTCAATACTTTTCCCACTAATTATAAAGAGAAGGTAATTTATATTGTAAATAACGTTATGTTTCGTATTTTTTAGATTTTATATGCATAAAAAGCTGAGTGAAGAAGTTCTAATTCCCCTCCTCCCTCAGCTTTTTTCCTTTTAATTAACGTGCTGCTAAACCAATCATCATTTTACCGTCTTTAAAATACTCAATGACATAGTCAACAGACGGACAGTAAATAAATGCTTCTTCTGTCAGATCAGCTGTTTGTTGAAAAAACAGTAAAGCCTGAGCTAAATCGACGCTTACAGCTTTAGTTGCTCGTTTCCAAAATAAAACAACCTGATGTTCTTTTATATTCATCTCTTGAAGCCATTTTTTGATTTCTTCAATATGCCGGGTGGACTTTTTAATTAATACTTTTCGCCAATTAATTTGCATGATTGTTAAAAAAGGAAAGGTGTTTGAAAGTTTTTCGAAGTAAATGCTTGTCTGCTTTTTCGTTAGCAAATCTGCACTGTTACCCAATGTTTGAATATAATGTTCTACTTTTGTCATAATCATCCTCCAGTCGAAATTGGAGTTTGCTAGAATTTCCAGAGACGATCTCTACTCTTCTTGCTAAAAATCCTGCAGCTTTCCAACCGTGCTTTTTCTCAACAATTTTGAAATTTTACTTTTTATACAAATTATTCAAAATAATTTGTGTATTTTAGTTTACCATAAAACTTAATCTTTGACTTTGAATATGTAAAACCTTATTTGTGTTTTGACCAAACAGCGAATTCCATCGAAGAAAAGCTATAAAAAAGTTGACATTCACATTTATAAAAGTTAATATACTTACGAAAAGTAACTTAATTGCATATAACAAACAAGGTGAAGAAAATGAACTATCAAACAGACGTGTGTATAATAGGAGCCGGACCAGGCGGTGCTCTACTAGCCTATCTACTGGCTAAACAAAATATATCAACTATACTTATAGAGAGCTCTAATACGCTTGGAAAAGAATTTCGAGGCGAACATTTAAATGAAGATGGAGAAAAGATTCTTAAGAAACATTATATATTTGAAGAGATTGAAAGCTTAGGCCTCCTTCGAATGTCTAGGGTTGAATACTGGAAGGATGGACATGTATTCAAAACGATAGAATCTGAACTTGGACATGCAGGAATTCATGTTCCACAGCAGCATCTCCTTCAGTCTATAAATAACCAAGCAAGCATCCATCCCTCCTACAAACTTATGCTGGGCACAAAAGTAACGGAGCTCATGCAGAATGAAAAAGGACAATATACTGGAATAAAAGCTCAGCAAAAAGGCCGGGGTGAAATAATAGTTGAAAGTAAAATCATTATTGGAGCAGATGGTCGATATTCAACTGTTCGCAAACTTGCGCACATAAAAAATAACATTCATAATCATGGATACGATTTGCTGTGGGCAAAAATTCCTGCACCAGCCAACTGGGAGCCTTCTATTAAACTTGCGCTTGTGAAACAGCAGCAGGTGGCGCTTTTTTCTCAAGCAAAAGGCTTTGTTCAAATCGGATGGAATATTGAAAAAGGCAGCTATCCTGCTCTTCGGAAACAATCGTTTAGACCGTTTATTCAGCGTTTAATAGACGCTTTCCCTAGCTTAAACCTTTCAATAGAAAGGTTTATTACGTCGTGGTCAGACTTTACGCTTCTTTCTGTGCAAAGCAGCATAAGCGAAGTATGGTCAAAGCATCACCTGTTATTATTAGGGGATGCTGCTCATACGATGACTCCTACTGGCGCTTTTGGATTAAACGAGTCATTAAAAGATGCTGACTTACTGTCTGACTTACTGCATCAAGTTTTTTATCAAAACAAAGAGATTTCAGAAACATTGAGACAGTTTGAACAGAAAAGAAAGCCTAAATTAATAACTCTTGAACGTATTCAGTTTCAGCGAGAAAAAGAATTCTCGTCCCATTTTATTTCTTCTTAAGCCTAAAAAAAGAGATTCCATAGATAAATGGAATCTCTTTTTTAGCAGTTATTCTATGTAAGTTCTCTTTTATGTATATTCCGCGAAGTTAATCTTGCTTTGCCCGCTGCCATTTTTGAAATTCTAGAAATTGTTTAAACTGCTCTTTGCTTATTCCTGACTCCGCTGCTTCTTTTGCTAACTCAAGCCACTCATTATCAATATCCAACGATTCAGATTTATCCATAGGCTCATGAATCAATCTATCAATACTCACGTTCAATGAGGTAGAAATTTTGTTTAGAAATTGAATAGATGGGTTGAGCTGAATTCCTCTTTCTACTGAAGATATGTACGATTTAGCAACACCCGCTCGGTTTGCAAGTTCTGTTAGCGATATTCCTTGTTTCGTTCTGAGATCTCGAATACGTTGGCCAATTGTCATTTTAATCACCCTTACTAATGCTTACTTATCGATAATAATACCATAATTTCACTTTACCGTGCATTATAAATAAACGTTCTTACTGTAAAGGGATGATTATACATCTAGTGGACATAGCTTGAGACTCGCTATAAAGGTTATCTATGCTTAGAGAATTCTTTATTTCCTTACTAGTGTATCGGCTAAGAATTTGAGCTAATACTTTGTAAAAACTGTCTAACTTCCTCGATGCTTATACCTGTTTGTTTTGCTTCCATTATAAGCATAACCCATTCTAAGTCTAACGTATTTTCGTCTTTAAAATTCATAATTCTCCTCCGTTCTTCTTTTTTCGAAGTTGATAACGTTTTCTTTTTTCTGTTTTTGGGCATTCTCCCTTATTTTTCACTATGGTTTTACAGTATAATGGATATTACTAGAACATTAGACATTTTTTAATTACTAAAAATCACCCATTTTTTTGAAATTTTTGTCTATTCTTATCATAATAATTTTACCGTTACACAAACGCTACAGTTAGACATTAGGAGGATTGTTTTTATGCCTTTTCTGCATACGGCGACAGAAAAAATTTACTATGAAGTTCATTCGCCCGTATTCACTGACAAGACAAAAACCATTGTGATGATTCATTCTGTTATCACTGATCATACGCTTTTTGATTCCATTACTGCGGAATTAACCCAACATTGCCGTGTTATTCAATACGATTTGAGAGAGATAGGAAACAGCTCCTCCTCTACAGGGGAGATATCGTTTGAGGGTCATATTGAAGATCTTTTCCACTTATTACATACGTTACATATAAAAAAATGTTACTTAGTTGGAGTCGGATTTGGAGGACAAATCGCTATTAAATTTGCTGCTCGCTATGAATTTCTTATTGAAGGACTTATACTATTGTCTCTTCCTTTTTATTCAGATAGCACCCTTCAAAAGATTAAGAGATGTTACAACGAAGAAAGTAAAAACCAAATACCGGTAGAAAAAATTTTCGAATTAGGCAAACTAGAGAGTCTGGAACCTATAAACATACAACAGGTAATTGAAAGACTTAAAAAAATGGATCCCAGTATATATTTCCGCTTTCTTAAACTATCTATTACAGACAATCTATTTCAAGAGTTGACTAGTATTTCACTTCCTGTACTCACTTTATCTGGCCAACATGATTTGCTGTTTTCATCTCAGTATCTGATTTCAAAGACGATGTTTTTAAAAAACTACAGTCATATGACCATACCCAACGCACATTCTTTATTTCTAGTAAAAGAAAAAACAGCTTTAATCAGAGAAATCATCATAGATTTTATTAAAAATAATACACAACAACTGCCTTCTTTAAAGAATGATCCTATGAAAATACTTAAGAACTGGGAAAGTGACACAGCTATAGATATACAAAAAGATTTTCATGCACATACACCCTCTCTTAAAGTAGATTTTTTGTACTCTTTTTCCGTCTATGTAAATGGCCAGCTTATTACAGAAGGCTGGAATAAGCGCTTTGCTCAAGAGATTTTACTCTATCTTATTTTTCACCATTCTATCAGCAGAGAACAGCTATGCGAAGCGCTGTGGCCCGAAATGCCTTTAAGCAACGCCAAAAAGAATCTACGCGTCTACTTGTCTCATTTAAAAAAGTTATTGAACGCAGAAAAGGGAGAGCCGGTTTTACTTGTTAACAGGCAGCTCATTTCTTTAAACGCCGATGTGTCAAGCGATGGATTAGACTTACTAACTGACCTTCAGTGGATTACCGAACAGTCTGATCCGGCGCTGAAATTCAAGGAAGCTGAACAGCGACTGCACCAATTGGTTCCTCATTATTTAACAACGATTTATGACGACTGGTTCCTTGATATCCGAGTGAAAATAGAAATTATTCTTCTTGACCTATTAATTTGGATGAAAGAATGGCTTTGTGAGAATGGAAAAGTTTCAAAAGCCGTATTTTTACTCATTAAATTTATTGATTTAGTAGAAGAAAAGGAATTCATTTATGATGAAATTGTCGATTGCTATATCAAGCTCGATAACAATGAAAAATCAGAATACTGGCTCGATCAAAAAATGCGGTATTTAGTTGAATAAAATGGATGTGAATATATGAATTCGTACTGTGAGATGGTGTTTAATCAAATAAACGTTAATATCCATTCCCTAACCGCCATCATTAATGACGTTACAGAAGAAGAGCTTGCTTATCGTCCCCTCCCTCACAAGCGGTCTATTCAAGAGCTGCTGCAGCATTTATGTCTCATTTGTAGTGCAGACTACTATATTTCCTTAGGCTACTCTGCAGATAAAATGAATGACTTTTATCTGCAGCATCCAGCTTATACAAAGCTTGAACTCAAAGCAGCTTTAATAGAAGGTTTTAACCAGCTAAAAGCGGTCTACTCTTCTTTTGACGAACAAAAGCTGTTTTCACTGCAGACATCCTATTGGGGATGCACGTATACACGTTTTGAATGGCTGCTTGAAATTCAGTCTCATCTATACCATCACCGTGCAGAACTGTATACGCTTCTAACCTGTTACCGCAGAAACGGATTGGATGTAGTGCTTTTTGAGTGATATAACTTTTTACTCTTTATATTTTCGTAGATTTTTAGGGGCTTAAAGGAAGCTTCTTTTATTTATTTACCATCTTCCATCCATTATGAAATATAATAGGAGAAATAGTAATAGCTTTTGTATATAGAAAGCATTAAAAGAAAATGAGGTTGGGTTATGAGAGAAACAATTGTTGCAGCTTTAAAGAAAATTGAAGAAGATTACGACGTAAAAGTATTATACGCTTGTGAATCTGGAAGTAGAGCGTGGGACTTTCCATCTAAAGATAGCGATTATGATATTAGGTTTATTTATATTCATAAGAGAAATAAATATTTAAGCATTGATCCAATCGGTTTAGGTAAAAAGCGAGATGTAATAGAGCTACCTATTAATGACCTATTAGATGTTAGCGGCTGGGACTTAACCAAGACATTAAAACTTTTTAGAAAATCAAACCCACCTTTACTAGAATGGATGCAATCAAACATTGTATATTACAAGGCGTATTCAACATTTGATAAAATGAAAGAACTACATTCTAACATCTTTACTCCTACTTCTTGTATATATCACTATTTAAATATGGCTAGAAATAACTTTAGAGAATATTTACAAGGTGACGAAGTAAAAATCAAAAAATATTTTTATGTTTTAAGACCCGTGTTAGCTGCTAAGTGGATTGAGCAATATAACGAATTTCCTCCACTAGAATTCCCTATTCTCTTAGAGAAACTGTTACCTGAAGGAGAATTAAAAGAAGAGGTTAGTAAGCTGTTAAAGCGTAAAATTAGTGGTGATGAGTTAGATTTAGAACCACGCATCAATGTTATTAATGAATTTTTAAACTTAGAAATTGACCGTTTAAACAAATACGTCAGAACTTTATCTGTAGAATTAGATGACCCTACATATGAATTAGATCAATTATTTAGAGATACTTTAGACGAAGTTTGGAACTAAGTATAAAACAAAAAGGCTTATCCCTAATGCAAGTAGCAGCGGATAAGTCTTTTATTTATAATTTCTGTTATAGATGGTAGTAACGATGCATTCTTATTTGCTACGCTATTGGCTCTAATTACACTATTACTCTCTTTCTTCTTACATACACCTAAGATTAATAGAGAAAAATAAAAAAGTCGTTTCTTTGTATAAGAAACGGCTTTTTATTTTAATAAACAATTGTATTTAAAGCACATATTTTACATTTGGATATCATATTTAGATTCAAATGCAGACACTTTTTCTTTAGCGTCTAAAAATTGTGTTTCAGCAGCTTTTGTGTTTTCTTCTAAAGTTGATTTATCCTTACCACTTTCTTTTTGTAGAACTTCTAGCATTTCAACTTGCTTATTTAATGACGAAGTTACGCTAGTGACTGCGGAATTCAATTGATTATATTCTTCAGTACTAAAACTAGCTTTATATTTCTCCAACTCTTCCTTAATAAGCTTTATTCTTTTCATAGGCATTCCTTGTATGGCCTTAATAGCCTCAGTTGCGTCTGCATCAATTTTTTCATAATTATAGCTATCTGCATTAAAATCTTTGTCTAACTCAATAGTGTTCACTGCATTAAAGTGCTGAGTAATATCGGCTTTAGTTAATACATAATGTAAGTGGGTACCTATTGCAGCCTCGTACACATCTGCTGCTGAGCCGTAACGCTTTTGAGCTTTTATTGCTTGATCATTACTTAAATTGTCTATCTCAGTTTTTAAGTCTTTTAAGTGTTTGTCTATTTCACCATCATCGCCTTGAAGAATATTCTTGCTTTCAATTGACTTTGCAAGTATGTTAAAGTCTGCTTCAAAAACAAGATAATCATCAGATTCCATATATCCTTTTTCTTTTGTATAGTCTTTACACTCGCTCTCTAATTTAGAGATTTTTTGTTCAAGTTTTTTCTGCTCTTTCCCCATTTGTTTCTGCTCTTGCTTAGCAGATTCTTGTTTTTGTTCTTCTTTTGTTGACCCACAAGCTACTAAACTAATAGATAACAATGATGCTACAAGTCCTAGGCCGATTTTTCTTAAATTCTTCATTTCTTTCTCCTTTTTTTGGTATGTAGTTTTTTCACCCAACTTTGGTATGTAGTTTTTTCACCCAACAATGATAGCATATATTACGTACTCCAAAAGAACGATTTTAGTAAAATTATCAAGTTTTCTATAGATGAACCATTAAAAGCAACAATATTTTATCTGTTAGTAGCAACTTTAAAAAACCTCTTATCCGCAGTTTTACTAACAATTGCTTAGTTATTATATCTTTTATCTTACGCGCATTAAAACTAATTAGGGAAAAAATAAAAACCGCTTCACTGTTTAGAAAATGGTTATTTACTTTAACATATAATTCTATACTTAGAGTTAATTTGATATTTCACCCTCTAGTTCTGCTTCAAAATCATAAATTTACAATTTTTAGCAAATTTACTTATTTTTCTAAAATAGAAATTAATCATTTTTTTCATAAAAATAGTACTATTTTCAAGAGAAATCTTTTATTTCTCCTGAGAATAGTACTACACTATATTAGATAACCTTTATTTTTGTTTTAATTGTATAATATGTATCTGCTATGAGTCCTACTGCAAGTCCGCTAATCATCCCGTACGGTAATACACCTGGTACATTTTGATAAAAAGTGCCGATTAACATTGCAGCTAAAATGCCGAAAAGTACGCCTATCACAATATGCGAACCAAACTTCACCTGTTTTGCGGTATACATTCTTCCTCCTCCTCACTTTTTTTCCATTATATCACAACAGCATCGTTTATTTAATGATAACTGAGCGAGGAATGCGAATGTAATAAAACTGTAACCTTATATAACTATTTTAATACTACTCTTCTGGCGAATAAAATGTCATATGAGGCTTTTCTTCTTGATAATACGCTAAACGGTCTTGGAGCGTACCGGTGTGAAATTCAAATTTATGACCGTCCGGATCCGTAAAATAAATAGATTTTCTGTCTCTTTTGTCGCGGTTTCTTCCCGGTAAGATGGTTACATTATGCTGTTTTAACAGTTCTTTTGCTTCGTCAAATTTCTCAATAGAAATAGAAAACGCTAAATGAGTATACGAATACTGAATGTCTGATCTAGGAATATTTTTTTCTTCGTTTAACGCCAGCCACAGTCCATTTAGACTAAAGTAAGCGGTGGATTTTCCTTTTAATAAAAGTTCCGCTCTTAGCACTTTCTGATAAAATATGATGGATTGTTCTAAATTTGACACAGAAAAGCACATATGATTAATTCCTTGAATCATCTTTACCCCTCGCTTTCTAGAAAAAGTACTTCTTTCTATTACATAACTTTCCTTTTAGCATCTATTTTACTGAAAAAACATACTTTTTGCCATGTAAAGAGCTACTCCCCAAATCATACATGCAGAAGCCTTATTGACCCAAATCATTATTTTTCCATTTGAATCCATTTTCCCTACTGCTTTTCCTGCAAAAGCTAAGGATAAAAACCATATCCATGAAACGCATATCGTAACCAATGTAAAAACCCACTTTTCTTTTCCGCTGTACAGTAGAGAATTTGTTCCGATTACGCCCATGATATCCATCAGCGCGTGGGGATTTAGCAAAGATACAGAAGCAGCAAATAAAACTTGCGCTTTTACCGTCATCCCTTCCTTTACTGACGTTTTTGACGGTTCGCTCTTCCACGTCACAAAGCCCATATACGCTAAAAAAAGAAAACCTATTCCAAAAATAAGCGTTTGAAAAAATGAAAAAGCAGCGGCTACGGCTGAAACTCCCAGCACTGCTACTAGAATTAAAATCGTATCACAAACAGAAGCCGTTACCACTACGGGAAGCGCCTGTTTGATCGTTCGTTGATTTGCTCCTTGGTTAAAAACAAACACATTTTGTACCCCTAAAGGTAAAATCAAACCGAATGCTAACAACAAAGCATGTATAACCACTGTAAACATGTTGCTCTCTCCTTTCTCTTTTATCCTACAATTGACATCCCCTGTTGTCTCCATCCAAATTTTGATTTATAATACCAACCAAATTATAAAAAGGTGGTCTCACATGAACTGGACTCCAGATCCGGCTGATAAAAAGCCAATGCACAAACAAATTCAAGAGTATATGAAAGAGAAAATCATAAATGGAGAGTGGCCTATTGGAACTAAAATTCCTTCACAGCGCCATTTAGCTGCTAGCTTTTCTGTAAATAGAAGCACGGTGGTGACAGCAACCGAAAACTTAATTGCTGAAGGACTGCTCAGCGGAAACAAAGGCGGTGGCACCAAGGTCATTAACAATACGTGGAGCTTACTAGCATCAGGTTCTCACATGAACTGGAATTCGTATGTAGAAGCAGGAATATACCGACCAAATTCTCCGACTATCCGCCATATTAACGAAGCTGAATTTCAACCGGGCATTATTCGTTTAGGAACTGGAGAGTTAGCACCTGACCTGCTTCCTTCCCATCAGCTTGCGGAACTATTTAGCGGAATTAACCATAGAAGCGTACACTTGGGCTACGAGCACCCAAGAGGAAATAATGAACTTCGACAAGAGTTAGTGAAGCATGTAAAAAAACGAGGCATCGAAACTTCTCCTTCATCTATTTTAATTGTATCCGGTTCACTTCAAGCTCTTCAGTTGATTTCAATCGGCTTGCTGCCTCCAGGTGCCAATATATTAGCTGAAAAGCCTTCTTATCTTTATTCTCTACCGTTATTTCAGTCCGCACAAATGAAAATAACGGGCGTTTCGTTAGACGAAGAAGGAATACATTTAGCTTCATTAAAAGGCCAGCACGAAAAAGAAAAAGGCACAGCTTTATATACAATACCGAACTTTCATAACCCCACCAATGTAACGATGAGTGAACAAAGGCGCCAAAGACTGCTTCGCCAGTGTGAAAGAATGCATTTGCCTATTATTGAAGATGATGCTTACGGAGAGCTTTGGTTCCATTCACTGCCTCCACTTTCATTAAAAGCTCAAGATAAAAATGGAATGGTTCTTTATTTAGGAACGTTCTCTAAAACATTCAGTCCAGGATTTCGAATTGGATGGATTGTAGGGCCTGAACATGTAATTGAGCGATTAGCTGATCTTAAAATGCAAGTTGACTACGGAGCCAGCTCCTTATCTCAATGGGCCGCTGCTGAAGCTCTCAAAACCGGAATCTATGACAAGCATGTGGCCAGCGTACGCTATAAATTAAAAGAAAAATCTCAGCAAACACTGGCTATTCTAGAGAAGTATTTGAAGAATCTCGCTGTGTGGAATGCTCCGAGCGGAGGTTTTTATTTTTGGCTTACGCTGCATAAGCCTGTTTCGATGCGGAAGTTATTTAAGCACTGTCTCGACGAAGGAGTTCTTTTAAATCCAGGCGCATTGTATGACCATGAGACATCACAGCATATCAGAATATCGTTTTCTTATGCGACGCTTGCAGAATTTGAATACGGCATCAAAATAGTCGCAAAAAGCCTTAAGAATCTTTACAAGTGATTCTTAAGGCTTTCTTGTGTTAACGGCAGCTTTATAAAAAAAGTGAGCTTATTATGCTGAAGATCCGCTCGTATCTCTCCTTGATGCAGCTGAATAATTTGTTTTGCAATAGCCAGTCCTAAACCTGAACCATTCGCGTCCGTTCTTGATTCATCACCTCGATAAAATCGATCAAACAACTTTTCTACCTCAATTTTTTCACTGATGTTAATGCTGTTCCTAAAAGAAATAACTATGTAGCCCTCGTCAATCTCCTGATTCACCTCTAACACAGAAGGCTTTTTGCTGTATTTCTGGGCATTTTCGAGTAAGTTTTGAAATACTCTTACCATTTTTTCCACATCAATAAATGCATTCCATTCACAGGCAAAGTTAGTCTGAACGTTAATGCCTTCTCTTGTTAAAATTGGCTCGTACTCTCCTATTACCTGTTGAAGCAAACGTTTCATATCGACCTCATTTCGTTGAAGCTGAAGATCAGGACTCGTTAATTTTGTATAGTCGAACAATTCTTCAATTAAATCAGTTAAGTATTTTGCTTTTGAATCAACAATATATAAGTAGCTATCTAATGTTTCATCATCCATACTTTCTCTTTTTTTGATTAAATCCAGGTATCCAACGATGGATGTTAACGGCGTACGCAAATCGTGAGATACACTGGATATTAACTCATTTTTCACTTGCTCCAGCTCTCGTTCACGATCAAATTTTGTCCGAAGCTGCGCAGACATTTTGTTAATGTTTTGACTTAATTCAGCCAGTTCATCTTTTCCTCGTACATGGATGGTTGCGCCTAAATCTCCATTTGAGATTTTTTGAACTTGTTTAGAGATTTCTTTCAAATAACGAATATGGGAACGGATAAGTGCTAAGAAAACAAAAACAAAGACCACAACGGCGATAAAAAAAAGTCCAAACGCCAATACATTATATGCAGGGACATTCATTTTCGCTTCTTGTATATACCTGCTCAAAACAAGCCTAGCAATTAAAATAAAAATTAAATTGGTAGCCAAAAAACTTATAATGATAGCAAAAAGTAGCTTTACACTTATTCTTCTCATATTCTGTATCCTACGCCCCATATGGTTTTAATATAAATAGGCTTTTTCGGATTATCCTCAATTTTTTCGCGAATCTTTGTAATATGAACCATTACGGTATTATCCGATTTAAACGCATCTTCTTGCCATACAGCTTCATATATTTTCCCCATACTCATCACCGTTCCTTTGTGGCGTACCAGCAGCTCTAAAATATCAAACTCTTTTGGTGTTAAACGAATCTCTTGGCCGCGCACAAAGACAAGCCGGGTGCTGCGGTTAATTTCCAAATCGCCAATTTGAATGATATCTCGCTCAGCACGTTCGTTGTATTTTTTATAGCGTCTAATTTGTGATTTTACTCGTGCGATGAGCTCGAGAGGATTAAATGGTTTTGTTAAGTAATCATCTGCGCCTGCTGTTAACCCAGAAATCTTGTCCATATCTTCTGACTTAGCCGACAGCATAATAATGGGCATGTTTTTTTCTTCACGTATTTTAAAAGCAGCGTCGATTCCATTCATCTGCGGCATCATAATATCTAATATAATTAAATCTACTTCTTGTTCCTCTAAAAGCGCTAATCCAGATACAGCATTAGAAACTTTCAGCGCTTCAAATCCTTCATTTTCTAAGTAAATAGCAATTAAATTACGAATTTGCTCATCGTCATCTATAATTAAAATTCTATCTTTCATTTACAAACTCCTTATATCTGATTCTTTTCGCATGTAAAAATATATGCAGGAGGAACATTTCTCCACTCTTTTTCCACTTTAATGTGAGGGAAAAACGAGCGGATCAGCTGTTTTTTTAAATTCGTATACTGAAACGTAATAAATTTCCCTTCCTCGGCTAATACGCTGCGCGTGTTTTGCAAAATACAGTCCGACACTTCAGACGTTAAAGAAGCAAAAGGAAGACCTGATAGTACGTAATCCACTTTTGGAATATCATACTGTATCAAGTACTTTTGAACATGTTCAGCGGATCCGTGTATCACATACACATTTTTTTCATCTCTTACTTGTTCCTTTACTTTTTCGTAAAAATGCCGATTGTATTCGATAAGAAGCAAAGTTGTACAAGCGCTTCGTCTTCTTATTAATTCACGGGTAAAAACTCCGGTTCCTGGCCCGTACTCTACTATACAGTCTGCATGTTCAAAATCAATCCCTTTTACCATTTTTTTCGCTAAGTGCGTAGAACTTGGCAAAAGTGCTCCTACCGTTCGCGGCTGGTGAAAATATTGATACATAAAAGCTAAATTCATTTTCTATTCCTTCTTTCTACTCTTTCTTTCTAGAATAGAAAAAAAATCTAAAGAAACGTTAAGTAAATTTCTTAAGAATTCTTAAGAAAACAAAAAGGAAGATGGGATATAACGGAATTAACTCAATCTAAAGACGAGCAAATTGGATTAATAAACCCATATGGATTGCTCTTGACACCGCTGTTGATTTCCGTGCAAGACTTCGCTTTCCGCGGGCGGCCGGTGAGCCTCCTCGTCGCTTCCGCTTCTGCGGGGTCTCACCTGTTCCGCTTTTCCCGCAGGAGTCTTCGCCTTGCCCTCCAATCAACAGCTAGAAGCGGTAAAACCAACGTTCATAATAACAGTAAAAAAACCGAATGATCAGTCAATAATATCGATTGATAATTCGAATTTGCCTTTAACTAAAATATTTTTATCCAGCCTCGTTTAAAAGATAATTTATCGTAAATAACAGCCGCTATTTAAATCAAAGGTGGCTCCTGTATAATGTTTTGCTTGAGGGCTCAGTAAAAAAAGAACCGTATCTGCCACGTCTTGAGGCGTAACAAAGCTTGGAATCAGCTGATGAGCGATGTATTCATTTTTGCGCCATTCTGGAATGTTTTTCATCATGTCGGTATTCACTATTGTAGGTGCTACAGCATTCACCCGGATATAAGGAGAAAAATTCATCGCACAGCTCTTGGTTAATCCTAGTATTGCTGCTTTAGACATTCCATATATAGCATCGGAGCTTCCTTCCATTCCTGACACGGAGGATATATTAATAATCGCTCCTTCCGTTTCTTTTTTCATTAATAATTCGCCAAAGTACTTGGAAAAATAAATATATCCTTTAATATTAATATCCATCACAAAATCTATTTCGTTTTCTTCATAGTCCAATAAATTTTTTCCTAAATATACGCCCGCATTATTAACTAACCCATACAAACTTTTATCTTTTATTTGATAAAAAAGATCTTTTACATCCTTTCCTTTTTTAACATCTACTACATACGTTTCAATATGGCCCTGGCCCTTTGTATCTTCAGCTAGCTGTCTCAAAGCTTCATCATTAATATCACAAGCAATAACTGAATAGCACTTCGACACACACTCTTTTACAATTTCTTTGCCAATTCCAAAACCTGCACCCGTGACAATTATCCATTTTTCTTTCATCTCGACACCTCTTATTTACTTTCTGTTAGACATACTTGTTATGTAAATATTCAAACACTCATTATACCATTATTTTCTATATAGACATCCCTTTCTTGTGTTCTTTTTTAGCTTGCCTGACAAAGCGCGTATAGTTTTTTATGGGAGTGATAACGATAAGACAGTACATTATTTCAAACAAGAAAGAGATGATAAGACGTGGCAAAAGTACTTTATATTACAGCTCATCCTCACGATGAGTCTCAATCATTCAGTATGGCAACTGGAAAAGCATTTATCGATGCTTACAAAGAGCACAATTCAAGTGACGAAGTTGTACATATTGACCTTTATAAAGAAATTATCCCTCATATTGATGCGGATGTATTTAGCGGCTGGGGCAAACTTCAGTCTGGCTCGGAACTTTCTTCTCATGAACAGGAAAAGGTCAATCGCCTTGCAGAATTGAGCGAACAGTTTGTATCAGCGGACAAATATGTTTTTGTAACGCCTATGTGGAACTTTTCGTTTCCACCGGTTATGAAAGCTTATTTAGACTCTGTAGCCGTAGCCGGTAAGTCATTTAAATACACGGCAGAGGGTCCTGTGGGGCTATTAACGGATAAAAAAGCGCTTCATATTCAAGCGCGCGGAGGCATTTATTCTGAAGGCCCTGCAGCTGATATGGAAATGGGGCATCGTTATATTGGGATTATGATGAATTTCTTCGGAGTACCTTCGTTAGACGGCATTTTTGTGGAAGGGCATAACGCCATGCCAGATAAAGCCCAAGAAATTAAAGAAAAAGGAATAGCAGAAGCAAAAAAACTTGCCCAAACTTTTTAATATAAAGAGGCTGTAACAAAAATATTTTAATTGAAGGAAGATCCGAACGAGGACTCGAGACTCTTAATGGAGCATCAACTTTGTTCGGATTTTTCTGTTGGTAAGGTGAACGTAGCTTTCATGCATGGCGGCTGCTTCCAGTAGTTAATTGGAGGGCAAGGCGAAGACTCCTGCGGGAAAAGCGGAACAGATGAGACCTCACAGGCTCGTAAGCGACGAGGAGGCTCATCGACCGGTCGCGGAAAGCGAAGCCTTGCACGGAAATTAACTGCGATGTAACAAGCTATTCATACTAGATCATTTACCCCGTTTGTTCATCTTTAGATAGAAGTGATTTCGTTATGTCTAAGTCTCTTTTCTACGCAAAAAAACTTTCTCTTTCCCTTTCGATCCACCTGTCCATTTCTCTATCACTTTTTTCTACAAGTCTGTTAACGAGAATATCATGCCAAATATAATTTTCAAGTAAATTAATGTTGACTGCGTTATTTGTATAGTACGCCATTTCTTTATGACCATAAATCATTTCACTGCTGTCAACAGATATAATAAACCAGTTTTGATTCCCAATGTTTTCGGTATAGCTCGTATGACGGTGCCGGTCAAATTCCTCCATTGCTTTATCTTGTTCAAACACAATTCCTTTTAGTGTGACACTCTCCCTTAGCTGTAATAAAAGAGGCTTCAACTCATTATAAATATCGGGCCAAAGCGAGATGACAATTTTATTTTTTGCTTTTAACAATAGCGACTCACAAAAAGCAAGAATGGCTGTTTCTCCTTTCATCGTCATAACCCTGCTTTCTTCTATAGACTCTGCAGTTTCAAGACGTTTAAGCGTTTCGCTAACGTCTTCATACGTTTCGTTCCATTTTTTCTGCAGCGAATGTAAAAAAGCATCGACGGGCAGCGACGTGTACTGGGTGCCATCATTACTCTCTTCTTTTAACACCATGCCTTTTTCCTCTAGTCTTTGTAAAATATCGTATACACGCGCTCTTGGCACACCTGAATGTTTACTAATGCTATAAGCAGTGGAAGATCCTTTTTTGACAAGCGTCACGTATGCTTTTGATTCATACTGATTAAATCCAAGCGACTGCAGCTGCTGAATAATATTTTCCATAAAGGAAACCTCCCTGTTTTTTAAGTTATTTGAAATTTTCATCATTTACATATTTACAACTGCTTTTTATATAGTTACTATTTAAGTAGTCACTATATATTATGACATGAGGAAGGTGCTTTATGGAAGAATTAAGTTTACAGATTGTTCTTTTGCTTTTACTCTTTGGTTTTTTAGCTGCATTCATAGACTCTGTAGTTGGCGGAGGCGGTTTAATTTCAACGCCTGCCCTTTTATTTTTAGGCCTGCCTCCCGCTGCTGCCTTAGCTACAAATAAATTAGCCGGAACGATGGGCGTATTAACGAGTACCATTCGATTTGTCAAATCCGGAAAAGTCGATTTTCGCGTTGTAGGCAAATGGTTTCCTTTTGTATTTATTGGCTCTTTAGGAGGTTCAATCACCGTTCATTTTCTATCCTCTGCTTTTTTGAAACCTGTTATTTTGATTCTTCTTGTTTTAGTTGCTATTTATACAATCTTCAAAAAAAACTGGGGCACCACGTCCACGTATAAGCCGCTGTCTATTAAGAAACTTGTTTTCTTTACCGTACTTATTTTTATTATTGGCTTTTACGATGGATTTTTAGGAGCAGGCACAGGTTCATTTATTTTATTCGCTTTTTTATTTATGGGATTTGATTTCCTGCAGTCAGCAGGCAGTGCAAAATTTTTAAATTTCGGCAGTAATTTAGGTGCTTTGCTTGTGTTTTTATATTTCGATTCTGTTGTATTTTCTTACGGATTAATTATGGGGTTTGCCATGATCGTGGGTTCTTTTGTCGGGTCAAATGTCGCTCTATCAAAAGGCGTGACGTACGTCCGAACGCTTTTTATCCTTGTCACTTTAAGCCTTATTAGCAAAAACATATTCGATTATGTGAATCAGTACAAATAGATCAATGGTTTCTTTAGAACCATAACAATGAACCTGTATATCTATTAGATTAATAAAATCACCTCTTACTATTTTCTTATTTTTGGGTAAATGTGTAAAAAGACACTAAAATTGTTGTATACTGGTCCATATTGTTTTACATAATTTAGAAACATTATACAGAGGTGAACATTTTGTTTAAGAAATTCAGGTTTTTATGGTTTATTTTGCTTATCTTTGCACTTATTTTTGTCAAAAATACGTTCTTTTCTTCTTCAGATAACGCTGCTGAGACTCTAGCAACGTCAGATGTTCCACAAGCCGCAGCTACTTTCAAAGAGGGAAACAATCAGCAGGACGGAGCCATTATTCAAAAATATCGCAAACAGCTAGATGCAGCGCAGAAAAAAAACGACGAAAAAGCTACTAAAGAAATACAGGAAAAAATGTATGAAGATGGCAGGCAAGCAGCACTAAACTTTTTACCGCGCAATAAATTTCAAAGAGCTTTTTCTCAGCCTTCTAAAAAATCGGCCGATGACATTTATAACTTTCTAATTGCCCAAGTAGGGTTTGGAGGATATGGTTCTCTTTATCGAGAAGCAATAGCTGCAAAAAAAGAAGCAGTTTCTTCTACTGATGAATTAAATATGGGTGGCATTCAAGCTAAAACCGCTGCACTTACATACGGCACACTAGCACAAAGAGAGCAGCTGCTTGTTACAAGGCTTGCCTATGACTTAAGCAGCGTAGGCGTCATTTCTTCCGATACAGCTAAAGATATTGATAAAAAAGCGACTCATATGCTAGAAGTTAGAAAAGAAGGAATAAATGCCACGATGCAAGAATAGTTTTGCGAAGTGAAAAGCAGCAGGTAAAACTGCTGTTTTTTTATTCTAACGTTCAGGTATTTCACTATTTTAATAGCCGATCATTTAATAACACTGGTTAAAGCTTTCATACAATGATATAAAAATGGAGGTAATTTCTATGAAAGAAGCAATTGTTTATCAATACGATGCGTTCAGTACGCGCCCTAATAAAGGAAATCCTGCGGGAATTGTGTTTAACGGAGATGATTTTTCAGCTGAAGAAATGCAGAAAATTGCTTATCAAGCACAGTTTAACGAAACGGCTTTTATCATGAAATCTTCCCGCGCTGATTTACGAATTCGATATTTTACACCCGGACAAGAAGCAGATCTGTGCGGTCATGCGACCGTCGCTTCTCTTTATGCTTTACATAGTAAAAACAAACTTCCAAAAACTACATTTACAGTGGAAACAAATGCTGGAATTTTGCCGATGACTGTACAGAATAGAAACGGACAACCTGTTATCACCATGAGTCAAGTTTCTCCGCAGTTTCATCCGTTTTCAGGTTCAAAAGAAAAACTGGCAAACGCTCTTAATCTTCATATTGATGACCTTGATCAAAGACTTCCTATTGTATATGGAAGTACAGGGAACTGGACGCTTATGGTACCTTTAAAAAATTTAGATGCCTGTAAAAAGATGAAGCCTAATCAAGAAGATTTCCCTTATATTTTAACAGATATGCCAAAAGCATCTATTCATCCCTTTTGTTTTGAAACGATTCACTCAGAAGCCCATATGCACGGAAGACATTTCTCTTCACCATTTTCAGGTACCGTAGAAGACGCCGTAACTGGAACAGCATCAGGCGTAATGGGCGCCTATTATGCAAGATATGTGGACCAGCAAGATAACGAACGCTGGCAATTTGTGATTGAGCAAGGACAGGAAATAGATAAAGATGGCTTCGTTCATGTAGAAATTACAAAAAAAGAGAACACGTATGGTGTGGTAATCGCAGGAGAAGCTGCCTATGTAACCAAGCAAATCGTTTCTCTTTCCTAATAAAAACGTGTCCGCCTATTTGGCGAACACGTTTTTTGTTTAGTAAATAATAGCCTGTACGCTCATTATTGTAACGGTTAAAATAAGAATCACGTTCCCTATAATTAACCACGGCTTTGCGCTTCCTCTTCTACCTTTAATAGCCGTGATTAGTCCAGCAATGGGCAATAAAGCCATAACGATGACCCAAATTTTACGAAGAATGCTGGAATCCAAATAAAAACCAAACTGCATCATCGCAAATAACACGACTGTGATAAGGAAGAAAAGTGTAGGCACAGCTAAATGAATGCCTCTTGGTCTCATTGAGTAGTACACAACATCACTTTCTTTCTATGTAAAATCTTACGTAAAATAACGTTATCATTTACAAAGAGTTTTGACAACTTTTTGAAGGATTTTGTCAACAAATTTTAATAATCCAGAAGAAATTACTTCTCACTCAGCTGTTCGAATACTGCCGGCAGTGCAGAAATAACGTCGCTTGCTAACATATCCATCATTGTATGCCCCTGATCGAGCAGCACATCCGCTGCTTTTCCGTGAACATATACCGCATTACTGATTGCTTCTTGAAGAGAATCATGCTGCATAATAAAAGCCAGGATGATCCCTGTTAAAGTGTCACCCGTTCCGCCTTTTGCAAGTCCCGCGTTTCCAGTGGTATTTACGTATTGTTTTCCGTCAGGTGTTGTAACAATCGTGTTTGGACCTTTTAATACAAGGTACACACCATTTTCTACTGCGTATTGCCTAGCTATTGAAAATCGATTTGCTTCTACTTCGGCGATTGTTGTGTCCACGAGCCTTGCCATTTCTCCCGGATGAGGCGTTAAAATCGTTGCATGTTCTCTTTCTTTTACTTCTTTTTCTAAATGGGGAAGATGAAAAAGAGCATCGGCGTCCACCACAACAGAAACCGGCTGGTGAAGCACTTGTTCGACGACTTTCTTCGTTTCTTTCGTTCTCCCAAGCCCTGGTCCGACTGCAATTGCATCATACTTCCCTTCTTTTAAAGGAATCTCGCCTGCAAAAAATCCATCTTTGCTTGGACATGGTTTATACATCACTTCCAGCATGTGAGCAGCTGCAATCGCATGAATATCGCTCGGAAGCGCAAGCGTTAAAAGTCCCGCTCCGCTTGTGAGCGCTGCTTTTGACGTTAGCATCGGCGCTCCGGGTGTTTGAAGCGAACCTCCTATTACGATTCCTTTTCCATGTGTACCTTTATTAGACGAAGCGTTTCGAATGGGAAAAGATTGTTTAATATGCTGAGTTGACCATACTTCCTTAAGAGATGAACTTTTTTCAATTGCTAGCGGCGGAATACCGATATCTACTACAATCAATTCACCGTAACTTTCTTTACTCGGGTATGTAAATGCCGTGATTTTCGGCTGCTGAAGCGTAATCGTAGCATCTGCACGTACCGTAAGCTCTTGCTTCTGTTCCATTACTCCACTTGGGACATCGATGCTGTATATGTAAGCATTAGAATCGTTTATTTTTTTTATAATGTTATCGTAAGGAGATTTGATACTGCCTTTTACTCCTATCCCTAGTAGACAGTCAATAATCACCGTATACTTTTTTACAGAGAAGTTATCTTCCGCCGATTGCCACGTGAACCCGGCATTTTCATAGATGATCATGGCTTTTTTAGCCGCACCTTTTATTTTTTCCCGTGCAGGAACTACCCAGACGTCAACTTCATAGCCTTTTGACTTCAAAGCACGGGCAATAACAAAGCCGTCTCCTCCATTGTTTCCCGTTCCTATAAGCAGCCCTATATTTTCATGTTTTTCGATTCGCTCACTCAGCGCGTTGGCAGCAGCCTGCCCGGCATTTTCCATAAGGGACTCTTCACTCATCTCAATTGTATTCATCATATAATTATCCACTTGATACATCTCTTGATTCGTTACAATTCTCATTATGCTGCTCCTTACTGAAACGGAAATGGTTCATCTGTATTTACCGTTCCTTTTATTTTCGTTATAGTTAATTGTTCTCCTTTCACCCAATCTTCAAACGAGAAAATGAGAGGCTTTGCTTTTCGTCCAATCCCCACAATGACTTGCAGCGTCTCCGGTACATATGCTACTGTATGAAGCGTTCCAGCAGAATTCCGGTAATCTTCTTTAAAAATACCGTATTCATCTTCATTAAATAAAGAAAAAGCTTCAAGAGGCGATAGCTTTTTTTCAATATGATCTCGAATATGATCGAGCCTTTCCTTTGATTCTACCAAATGATGACGATTTTCTTCGACTAGCTGATTAAAATGGTTCGTACACCCCATTATCGTCCCTCTTTGTACATGAACGCCTCGTCCGGATGCTTCGACTACTGCTCCCTGTCCGCTGCGGTCATAAATGGAATAATTAAACGCATGACGATGCGGTGCTCTTTCTAAAATAGCAACAGCCTCTTCTGTCGTTTCACATGTTTCTAAAATAAACCGAGCGAGCGTACAGCAAATAAATCCGTTTGTTTGACGGCGGCGATTAACAAAATGATAGCCAATTGCCAGTCCTTTTTCATTCATTCCATCCATTCGCCCAATCATTCTCGTTCCAAATCCGACGCTTGCATATCCTTCCTTTGGCTGAAAAAGCAAAAATCGGCCTTCGTACGTTTTAGGATGATAATCATAGTTTCGTACATACACGCCGTGCTGCATAAGAGCCGAACATCCCGTTTTTTTCCACTCTTGCTGATACCCGCTGTACTCATGAATAACGTCTTCAAGAGGCCAATCTAAGCCTTCTGCTAATCCCACTAGCTCATCCCACAGTCCCAGAGCAAATAAGTCGTAATAATGACGAGCTTCTTTTGCTATCGTTTGATAGCTTCGTAATGAACGTTTTCTTCTTTTTTGATGATTTTCAAACAGCTTTGTTCCTTTATGTAATTCCCCTTGCATTTTACCAAGCTCTCGGTAAGAGCCTCGTCCTTGAATGACTTCTACCTGTATTTCTTTCACTTCTATCACTCCAATTTTCCAGTACCTTTATTGTGCAGCAAGCGCTCTATTCTTTGCAACTTTCTCCTCTCATAGAACTCTCTTCCTTTGAATACAGTTATAAAGAAACAGGTCGAAAGATTGAAAAAGCATTATCATAAGAGGTGATCATATTGCTAAAGGAAGTTCAGCTAGAGATTCAGCGAAGAATCGCCTATCTGCGCCCAACACAAAAAAATGACGGGTCATTTCGCTACTGTTTTGAAACAGGCGTTATGCCTGATGCGTTTTTAATTATGCTTCTTCGCACCTTTGATTTAGATAAAGAAGTGTTGATTAAACAATTAACCGAACGGATCGTTTCCCTTCAAAATCAAGAGGGTCTTTGGACGTTGTTTGATGATGAAGAACATAACTTATCCGCCACTATTCAAGCTTATACAGCTCTTTTATATTCAGGCTATTACCAAAAAAATGACCGGATTTTGCGAAAAGCAGAAAGATATATTATAGATTCGGGAGGCATTTCGCGCGCTCATTTTCTCACAAGATGGATGCTTTCTGTTAACGGCTTATACGAGTGGCCAAAGCTATTTTACCTCCCGCTTTCTCTTTTGCTCGTACCTACCTATGTACCGCTTAACTTTTATGAATTAAGCACCTATGCCAGAATTCACTTCGTTCCGATGATGGTAGCAGGAAACAAAAAATTTTCACTTACTTCTAGGCATACACCTTCTCTTTCTCATTTAGATGTAAGAGAACAAAAACAGGAACCGGAGGAAACTACTCAAGGATCACGCGCTTCTATTTTTTTAGTCGACCATTTAAAACAGCTGGCTTCTTTACCTTCTTACATCCACAAGCTTGGTTATCAAGCAGCGGAGCGTTACATGCTAGAAAGAATTGAAAAAGATGGAACACTCTACAGCTACGCCACCTCTACTTTTTTTATGATTTACGGTCTTTTGGCTCTTGGCTATAAAAAAGATTCATTTGTGATCGAAAAAGCAATTGACGGTATTTGTTCACTACTTAGTACATGCAGCGGCCACGTGCACGTAGAAAACTCCACGTCAACCGTTTGGGATACCGCGCTGCTCTCTTACGCTCTACAGGAAGCAGGTGTACAGCAGCAAGACCCCATGATTAAAGGCACAACTCGCTACTTAAAGAAAAGACAGCATACAAAGCTTGGAGATTGGCAGTTTCATAACCCAAATACAGCGCCTGGAGGCTGGGGATTTTCCGATATTAATACGAATAACCCTGACTTAGACGATACGTCTGCTGCTATCAGAGCTCTTTCTAGAAGAGCGCAAACCGATACAGATTATTTGGAGTCTTGGCAAAGAGGCATTAACTGGCTGCTGTCCATGCAAAACAAAGACGGGGGTTTTGCTGCATTTGAAAAAAATACCGACTCTATTTTATTTACTTATCTTCCGCTTGAAAATGCAAAAGATGCAGCGACGGATCCGGCTACTGCCGATTTAACCGGTCGAGTGCTTGAGTGCCTCGGAAACTTTGCTGGTATGAATAAATCCCACCCTTCGATTAAAGCTGCAGTAAAATGGCTGTTTGATCGTCAATTGGATAACGGGAGCTGGTACGGCCGGTGGGGAGTTTGCTACATTTACGGAACGTGGGCTGCTATTACAGGGCTCCGTGCTGTAGGGGTTTCTGCTTCTGATCCGCGTATCATCAAAGCTATCAACTGGCTCAAAAGCATTCAACAAGAAGACGGTGGATTCGGAGAATCATGCTATAGCGCTTCTTTAAAAAAATATGTGCCACTATCGTTTAGCACCCCTTCTCAAACGGCTTGGGCTCTCGATGCTTTAATGACAATATGTCCGTTAAAAGATAGAGCCGTTGAAAAAGGAATTAAATTTTTACTGAATCCAAATCTTACAGAGCAGCAAACTCATTACCCCACGGGAATTGGTCTTCCTGGACAATTTTATATTCAGTACCACAGCTACAATGATATTTTTCCTCTTCTTGCACTTGCCCACTACGCAAAAAAACATTCTTCGTAAAGAGGCTGGGACAAAAGTAGTTTAGCTGAAGGGAAATCCGAACGATGAATTGAGATTCTTGCTTGAGAATCTAACTCGTTCGGATTTTTTCATTTGTAGGGTGAACGTAGGCTTCATGTATGTAGCTGCTTTCAGCAGTTAATGAGAAGCCAAGGGGCAGTCTCCTGAGGGAAAAGCGAAATAGATGAGAAACCGCAGGAACGTTTGCGACGAGGAGTCTCATCGGCCGCCTGCGGAAGTCCAAGGCTTGCACGGAAGTCAACCGCAGCGTAAAAAGCACGCCATACTAGCACATTGATCCCATTTGTTTGTCTTAAGATTCGATGGACCTAGTTATGTCTCAATTTCTTTTTATACGTAAAAGCAGGTTTTTTAAGAAACAAGTGGAATACCTTTTTAAATGTTAGAAAAGAAAGGATGCATCAAATGAATAATGATTCACCACTTCTAAAAGGAAAAAACGTGATACTAAGAAAACCAAAAGACAGCGATGTAAATGACTATTTAGCATGCAAGCAAACAAAAGAACTTATTCGCATGTACGGAGGCGATACCCGAAACTTAAAACCTCTTACATTACAAGATGCCAAGCGGCACGTCGAGTACATAAAGTCTCAAAAGCTGAATTGGTGTATTAAATATCAGCAGCGTTTTGTTGGAGAAGCCCGGCTGACCGTTAACGAATACGACCGGCGCGCACGGTATGCAATTGGTTTATTTGATTCTTCCGTTTGGAATCAAGGGCTCGGCACTGAAGTTACAAAATTGGTACTTGCGTACGCATTTGAACACCTTCACTTGCACAGAGTCGATTTACGAGTGCTCGAATACAACCATAGAGCCATTGCTTGTTATGAAAAATGCGGTTTTGTAAAAGAAGGAATAGAGCGTGAAGGTGCTTTTATTGAAGAAGCATTTCAGACAGATCTTATCATGAGTATACTCGAACAAGAGTATTATCAGCTTTAGAAAAGAGAACCAGCTTTCATCATCGTACTTCTTTAAAAGTTCGTATAGCCCAAGCCTTTTGTGAATAAAGTAACATAACGATATAACTAAAGGAGCCAACGATGACAGCTTATGATTCCTCTTCTTTTGTATTTGTAACCATTGATAAACATGACATTGCTGCTTTTTTACTAGTTGATATTATTTGCGGCACCACTATTTATGTAGCATGTAAACATTATTTCCACAACGAGCTTATTTCCATTGCAAGCAGCGCTCTTTTTCCCATGGTATGTAAGAAGGTTTCACGACGCTAGCTCAGCTTTTTACCGGTTCTTTTAATGACAGCCAAGTGCGTTCCTTCTGCTGCTGAATCTCTACGGCGTGATTAAAAAATTCAGAAAGATGCGGCTCAGTGAGCTGGTCTTTTGTTTTTCCAGAAGAAAACACTTCTCCTTGGCGCATACAAAGCGTATGGGTAAAGCACGGCAAAATTTCTTCTACATGGTGAGTAACATAAATAAGCGTAGGCGCTTTTGGCTGCTCTACCATTTTTGCAATCAGCTGAAGAAGCTGCTCTCGGGCCATTATATCTAGACCTGTACATGGCTCATCAAGTATTAAAAGCTTCGGTGAAGCCATAAGAGCTCGGGCAATTAGCACTCGCTGGCGCTCTCCTTGAGAAAGTGTTCCGTACGCCTGATTTTGTAAATCTGCGCAATTTAGCAGCTGCATTAATTCTATGGCTTGGTTCATATCTTTTTGCTCCACTTGTTCATATAAACCAATAGATGCAAATTTGCCGCTTAAAATCATTTCTAAAACCGTATCTTCATCTCGAAACCGCTGCTGAAGCGAAGAACTTACCCATCCGATTTCTTTTCTGAGCTCAGACAGATTTGTTTCTCCAAATTTCCTTGAAAGAACTTCTACTTGGCCTTTTGTAGGCCAGATATATCCGTTGATTATATTTAAAAGCGTCGTTTTTCCGGAACCGTTTAACCCAAGCAAACACCAATGTTCCCCCTTTTCCACTAACCACGACACGTTTTTTAAAATTTCTTTTTCTGCTCGTTTTACCGAAACGTTCTTAATGTTGATCATGCTAACACTCCTATACTCTCATTTTTCATTATATATACTATAAAAGAATAATGATTTGTCCCATTTGTTAACTTGCTTTTCGTTTTTCATGCCAATTCTTTCAGCCACTTTAATCGAGGAGGAATTGTCAGGATCTATTAATGATATAATCTTCTGAAATTTCAGCGTATGAAGTCCATAATCTAAGCAAGCTTTTGCTGCTTCACTCGCATAGCCTTTCCCCCAGCGGCTGCGTAAAAATAAATAACCAAGTTCTGGATCTACCTTTCCGTCTACTTTTTGAAGAACCATGCCGCACTGCCCTAGAAACTCTCCTTTCTGTTTATCCTCGGCGACCCACATGCTAATGCCGTACGTTTGATAATGCTGCTTCATCCATTGAATCCAGCGGCGTGTGTCTTGTTCGCTTTTAGTAGAAGAATAATACTTCATTGCTTCAGCATCCTCAAAGATTTTCAGTAAATTGCCTGCATCGCTTTCGGCCATGGCTCGCAGCGTCATTCGTTCTGTCTCAATAATCGTATGAATCCTCTCCTTTCGTACATTCCAACATCTACTATCTTTATTATCCGCTACTATTTTCTTTTCGTAAAGTTTTCCTTTTTTTATTTAAATGAACGAGAAAAAACGCACCAAAAAAGGCTGCTACACACAGCCCTTTAATCTGGATCACACGTTTTCCCGTACCGTAATACGTTATATATAGCACGTCCATCACTTGCAGATGTCTCTGTATATTGAATTGGCAGCAGTGAGAAAATAACATAATAGACTGAAAAATAAACAAATTGATAGCAAAATATATCTTCAGGCAGAATATTAGCCATAATTAATCCATTTATTATAAAAATAGTAAGCAAATTAAACAGTACACCACCCGCATACACCACTGCATGAGAAATGCGACTGTCATTCTTAAGATTTTCATATTTACAAAACGAGTCTAAAAAATAGACTGACTTAATTTTAAATTTCCCCATTTTAAGAATCGTTTTCCCCCGCCCAATAGTAAAATCGACCTTCCCTCCGAAAATAATTGCCATGACGGAATGCCCCAGCTGATGAACAAATGATACAAGTGGCAATACAAGACAGAATGACCACACAAACTTTGGAAGATCATTTAACCCAAACACGTTTATCCCTCCTTTTTGTTTCTTCTCTCTACTTTTCCTCCCCGTTTTCACTTAAAACTACATTTAATTTCTTTTTTAAAACTCGTACGAAATAACCAGCATACACACCATGCCTTATGACCTAGAAAAAACCCGATATATGTAGCTTATGAAAAATACATTTTCCGAAAAATAGTTGGCGTAACGTTTTCCTGTTCTTTGAAACGCTTGATAAAGTAGCTTGGATGTTCATACCCTACTTGTCTTGCTATATCTTGTACAGAGATTTGGTTGTTTTTAAGCAGCAGTTTCTTTGCTTTTTGAATCCGCACGCGCGTTACGTATTCAAATGGCCGGATGCCAAGAGATTGTTGAAAAAGCAAACACGTATACTGCTCCGTTACGTTGAGCTGCTGCGCCAGTACTTCTAGCGTTAACGGCTGATGATAATATTCCTCGATATAACGAAGGACTGGGTTGAGCTGAGTAATTTGCTGCAGCCGACTTTTGCTTTCTATATATACGCTGTCTTGGCGAAGTTTTAAAATGACGCTATATAGTAGTTCAGAGCACTGCATGGTGCTAGAAGTATGATTTTCTTCTAATCGATTCATTAGTTCTTGTAGCATCCTATGAAGACTTTCAGCATTTGTAAGGACGATTTTCCCCGAATTAATAAATTGAAGAGAAAGCATGATATCATCAATCACACTTCCGTTAAAAGAAACCCAGCATACTTGCCATTCGCTCGTAACGGGATAGTATTCGTGCGGAACGTGCGGCGTCAGAAACATCCCTTCATTTTCTTTTATAATATAAACCTCGTCATTTACACGAAGCTCGCCTCTTCCTTTTATGCATTGAATCCATTGATAATCAGGAAACTCTCCCTGACGGTTAATATGTGTTTGGTGTCTCCAGCTTCCAGCGCTTGTAACATAGAATGGCAGTTTCATATCTTCATCTGAAAGAGCCGGAAAGTACATACGGTCCACAATACTTCCCCCTTTTTATGTGAATATAGTTATATTATCATGAAAATAATTAGATTGATAAGGTTTTCAGAAAACGTTATCATCTTCATATAAACTAATAACCTAGTACTTTAGAAATGAGGGATCGACATGTTAAAAACCGGCAAGAAATTTCATTACACAGCACCTGCAAACGGATATCCTGAATGGAATAACAACCCTGAAATTTTTCAATTGAACCGTTCAAAAGCACATGCTTTACTTATGCCTTATCAAACGGTCGAAGAAGCCTTAAAAAATGATAGAAAATCTTCTATTTACTATCAAAGCTTAAATGGCAGCTGGTATTTTCATTTTGCTGAAAATGCAAATGGCCGCGTCAAAAACTTTTTCGCTCCTGAATTTTCATATGAGAAATGGGACTCTATTTCAGTTCCTTCACACTGGCAGCTGCAAGGATATGACTATCCTCAATATACAAACGTGACATACCCTTGGGTTGAAAGTGAAGAGCTCGAACCTCCTTTTGCACCGACTAAATATAACCCTGTCGGTCAGTACGTCCGTACTTTCACACCTAAATCAGAATGGAAAGATCAGCCCGTGTACGTCAGCTTCCAAGGCGTTGAATCTGCTTTTTACGTATGGGTTAACGGTGAGTTTGTTGGATACAGCGAAGACAGCTTTACTCCAGCTGAATTTGATATAACTTCTTACCTTCACGATGGTGAAAATACGATAGCAGTAGAAGTATATCGCTGGAGTGATGCAAGCTGGCTTGAAGACCAAGATTTTTGGCGAATGAGCGGCATCTTCCGAGATGTGTATCTCTATTCTACTCCACCGGTTCACATCTATGACTTTAGCGTTCGTTCGTCGCTTGATAACAACTACCAAGATGGTGAACTTATCGTTTCAGCTGATATTTTAAATTACTTTGAGCACGATACTCAAGATCTAACATTTGAAGCCATGCTGTATGACGCGAATGGCCAAGAAGTACTACAAGCTCCGCTGCAAACAAATTTAAGTGTGAGCGATCAACGTACAGTCTCCTTGCGTACACACATTAACAGCCCTGCAAAATGGAGCGCAGAAAGTCCTAATTTGTATACGCTTGTACTCAGCTTAAAGAATTCTGCTGGTTCTATTATTGAAACAGAAAGCTGTAAAGTCGGCTTCCGTACGTTTGAACTAAAGAACGGTCTTATGACAATCAACGGCAAGCGTATTGTACTTCGAGGAGTGAATCGCCACGAATTTGATTCAGTAAAAGGCCGGGCAGGCATCACGCGCGAAGATATGCTTCACGACATTTTGCTGATGAAGCAGCATAATATTAACGCGGTGCGTACATCCCATTATCCCAACGATTCAGTATGGTATGAACTATGTAATGAATACGGGCTGTACGTTATTGATGAAACCAATTTAGAAACGCACGGAACGTGGACTTATTTACAAGAAGGTGAGCAAAAAGCCGTTCCAGGAAGCAAGCCAGAATGGAAAGAAAACGTATTGGATCGCTGTCGTTCTATGTACGAACGTGACAAAAATCACCCTTCTATCATTATTTGGTCGCTTGGAAACGAATCATTTGGCGGAGAAAACTTTCAGCATATGTATACCTTTTTTAAAGAAAAAGATTCCACGAGACTTGTTCATTACGAAGGAATCTTCCATCATCGCGACTATGATGCTTCAGATATAGAAAGCACGATGTACGTTAAGCCAGCAGATGTAGAGCGCTATGCATTAATGAATCCGAAAAAACCCTACATCTTATGTGAATACAGTCATGCAATGGGCAATTCATGCGGAAATCTGTACAAATACTGGGAGCTGTTCGATCAATATCCAATCTTGCAAGGTGGTTTTATATGGGACTGGAAAGATCAAGCTCTTCAAACAACAGCTGAAGACGGTACTTCTTACTTAGCTTACGGCGGAGATTTTGGTGATACGCCAAACGATGGCAACTTCTGCGGAAACGGCTTAATCTTTGCTGATGGGACAGCTAGCCCAAAAATTGCAGAAGTAAAAAAATGCTATCAGCCTGTAAAGTGGACAGCAATCGACGCTTCTAAAGGAAAATTTGCCGTTCAAAACAAACACTTGTTTACAAACTTGAACGCCTATGATTTTGTTTGGACTGTTGAAAAAAACGGTGAACTCGTTAAAAAGCATGCGTCTCTTTTAAATGTAGCTCCTGATAATACAGACGAACTGACGCTTTCTTATCCTCTTTATGAGCAAGAAAATGAAACTGATGAATTTGTTTTAACTCTTTCTCTCAGATTGTCCAAAGATACAGCTTGGGCTTCAGCTGGATATGAAGTGGCGTACGAACAGTTTGTACTGCCTGCTAAAACCGCTGTACCTTCAGTAAAAGCTGCTCATCCTGCTTTAACCGTTGACCAAAATGAACAAACACTTACGGTTACTGGATCTAACTTCACGGCTATTTTCGATAAGCGAAAAGGACAGTTTATTTCTTACAACTATGAACGCACCGAGCTGCTTGCGTCGGGTTTCCGTCCGAATTTCTGGCGTGCAGTAACCGATAATGACCTCGGAAATAAACTGCATGAAAGATGTCAAACGTGGCGTCAAGCAAGCTTAGAGCAGCATGTGCAAAAAATAACCGTTCAGCCGCAAATTGACTTTGTTATCATTTCGGTTGAACTAGCTTTAGACAACTCTCTTGCTTCTTGCTATGTAACGTATACGCTATATAACGATGGTGAAATGAAGATTGAACAATCTTTAGCACCTTCTGAGACAATGCCTGAAATTCCTGAAATCGGCATGCTGTTTGCGATGGACGAGGCTTTTGATTCTTTAACATGGTACGGAAGAGGCCCTCATGAAAATTATTGGGACCGTAAAACTGGCGCTAAGCTGGCCCTTCATAAAGGCAGTGTAAAAGAGCAAGTCACACCGTATTTACGCCCTCAAGAATGCGGAAATAAAACGGACGTTCGATGGGCCACTATTACAAACAATCAAGGACGCGGCTTTTTGATAAAAGGTTTGCCAACAGTCGAGCTGAATGCTTTACCTTACTCACCTTTTGAACTGGAGGCTTACGATCATTTTTACAAATTGCCGTCAAGCGATTCAGTAACCGTACGGGTTAATTACAAGCAAATGGGCGTTGGCGGAGACGACAGCTGGCAAGCTAAAACACATCCTGATTACACGCTATATGCTAACCGCTCGTATACAAACACGTTTACGCTAAAACCTCTATAAAAATAAAAAGGACTTTCATTTGAAAGTCCTTTTTATTTATGATGTCATCTCTGGCTTTCGCTGAGAAAGCAAAAATACCGTAGCGATAATAAGAATTGTACCTAGCCACTCCGTCCACCCAAAAGTCACATGAAGCCATAGAACAGATAGCGCAGCTGCTGATAAAGGCTCCGCTGACGCAAGAACAATGGCTTCAGAAGCGCTAATATGCTTTAAACTTTCCAAGTAGCAATAAAAGGCAATGAGCGTTCCAAAGATAATCACAAATAGCACCGCACACAGCGACAATAGCGACCACTCACCGGCTATATGCCACGGCTGGTGAATAAATGAAAAACTTACACCTCCTATTACCATTCCCCAGCCTACTACTTCAATTGAGCTCCATTTCGCAAGAAGGCGTTTAGGCTGAAGCGTATAAAAAGCAGACGTCACAGCTGCCCCAATCCCCCAAAACAACGCCCATCCTGTAATAGACAGCTCGTTAAAATTTCCGCTTGTTGCAAGAAAAAAGGTCCCCGTTATGACGAGAGCAACAGAAATCATTTCTACTTTCACCGGCCATTTTCTTGCTTGCACAGCTAAATAGCCAATAATAAATATTGGCGACGTATATTGAAGCACTGTAGCTGTAGCAGCGTTTCCTGCTTCAATAGCTGCAAAATATGTATACTGCACGCCGAGCATACCGATTACACCAAACAAAAGCAGCGAAGTCCTCTCTTCTTTTGTTTTCCAAATTGCAAAAATATTGCGCTGCTTAGAGGCTATTGCCAAAAGCAGCAATCCGGATACTAACATACGAACGACAACCAGCCACTCTGCGTTAAAACTTTTATGCTGAAATAAATATTGAGCCACCGTGCCAGATACTCCCCACATTGTGGCGCCAATGATTACAAGCAGCAGCCCCCATGCTCTTCTAGATGACGTTTGAACTCCTTCCACTTGCCATTCCTTCTCTCTTTTTCATATATATTTAACTTACCTCGCTCCTCTTTAACGGTCAATAGCAAAAAAAGTCGAAGCAATATGCTTCGACTTTTTTAAATGCTTTTATGAAGTAATTTCTTCAGTAAAGGAAATAGCACATCGGGAAGTTCTTCGATGTTTGGTACTAGAATACTATATTTTCCGTACATATTTTGAATGGTTTTCTTTTGTCCTTCATCAATTTCCCCGTTGGATAAAAAGACGTTAATGACTTCAATTCCGTGCTTGCGTGCTTCTAATACCGCTTCGTGCGTATCTACAATACCATTTTGTTCATATCCCATAGCGGCTGGTTCACCGTCTGAAAACACAAGTAAAAACTTCTGCTGTTCAGAACGCTGAAGCAAGCGGCGTGTCATATGGCGAATGGCAAATCCATCACGATTGTCTTCTTCAGGCTCAAGCTGCATAATTTCAGGACCGCTTTTACGCTTTAACGATGCTTGAAAGTCCATAACCGTCTGCAGGTAGTTAGGCTGGCTCGTTTCGGTGGCATCATTTGTATCTTCCCAAAACCCTACAATTTGATGAGGCACCATAACGGATTTTAACGCTTCATGAAATAGCGTAATTCCAAGCTTCGTTTCATCCATTTTATCGTACATCGACGCGGAACAGTCAACTAAAAGAGAAAAGACGGCATCAATCTGCGCAGAATCTTCATCTTTTTTATAAAACAGACGAGGATTATCATCTGTCCATAGTTTTAGAAGCTTTTTATTTAATCGGCCAAAGTGCAGCTCGCTTCTAGGCAGCGTTTTTTTATGTTCAAGCGTTTTTTCAATCATTTGCTTTAATTTCTTTTGATACGATGCAATGATTTTTTTATTCTCATCATACTGAACAACGTGATCGTCGTTCGGAAGTTTAGAATCTACAAAAACAGCATAGGCATGCTTATTTTCTTTCCCATACTCATAATCCGCTTCCCCGTCTTTTTCCGGATGCGTTTGCTCCATTGCTTCCATTTGAGAATAATCGTTGCGCGATGTTTTTTGAGAAGCCCCTTGCACCATGCCCATTGCTTGATCTCCATCGTCGCCTTCACGAACACCATCGCCTAGCATGTCTGTTTTTGAACCTTGATCCATATCAAACTGTAGAAAACTTTGCGTCGCTTCGCTTGTCTCTCGATGCCACATTTCCATTTTCTCTTCGTGAATATCTTCATCTCCGTCTTTTTCATGCTCTAAAATATCATCGTTCACTAATGAATCTTTGCGCTTTAAATCTTCAAATGTTAACCCTTCTGCTAACTGATCATACTGAAGTTCAGCCAAGAAGAAATAAGTATTAAGCATATCTTTTTCAATAATATCATCAAACACATCTACAAGTTCAAGACAGATGCGCGATACATCTTTTGTTGTTTTAGCTTCATATACATTTGTTAGCTGTCTGCGAATAAAAGGCATCGCTAAATTAATCGATTCACTCATTGAAGGAATTTCTTCAAACGGATTTTCGGCCGTCAATAGCAAGTAGATGCCGTTAAAAAGTGCATCCGTATACACGCTTTTTGTTAAATTTGCGCTCATTTGTGTAGCAAAATATTTTCTGTAGAGCTGTCTTCTGACGGCGAAGGCTTTTTTCGTTCCAGGACGTTCGCGTTTGCATACTTCTTCTAAACGAATATCTTCAAACAGCATAAACAGCTGCTTAGCTAAGCTAGGTACCGACGTTTTATTTATTTTCTTTAAATATGCATTAATTTCTTTGAAGTTTGAATGCTTATAGCTTCCAATACTTCTTAAAAACACATCACTTTTTAAGCCGTACACTTTGTCTTCTTCTGGACGGTTATCCCAAAAGTGACTGAGATAAATAATGCCGTGTACAGGATCATAATAAGATGAAACGCGATACTCTACTTCAATTTCATCATTTTTTGTTAATGTTTTCGTTAAATCCGCCAGCTCCATATAGAGAAAGGAATCTACATTTTTGTCGTTAAATTTAATAAATCGCATAGCGCCACTCCTTACTCAAATAATGTTTCAGCAATATTTTGAATGGCGGCTTTTTCCCTTTCATCTTCTAGCTTTTCAATAATACCGCGTCTAATCGCGCGAAGAGGCGGCATATAAAGAGCTAAATCACACGTATCGATAAGCGCACGAATAGACGCAGCTTCTTCTGATACATGGCCGCTTTGAACTTGAGTAATTAAATCCGCAGAGAGCGTGACAAATTTATCAATTAATTTTTCGTCTTTTAACTGAGACTGAGACATCAGAACTTGCTTCAAGCTGCCTCCTTGAATATACGGCACTTCAATAACAACAAAACGATTTTTTAACGCTTCGTTTAATGGAACGGTACCAACATACCCCTCATTAATCGCCGCTACTACGCCGAACGTTTGCTGACCGCGTACTACATCTCCAGTGAATGGGTTCGTAATCATTTTTCGGTAATCAAGAACCCCGTTTAAAATAGGAAGTGTTTCAGGTTTAGCCATGTTAATTTCATCAATATATAGTAAATGGCCTTTTTTCATTGCCTGAATAACAGGTCCTTCCACAAACTCAATACCTGTTTTCCCTTCTTGTTCAGCAATTGTTTTAAAACCAAGCAGCGCTTCTGCATCTAAGTCAACCGAGCAGTTAACGCTATGCATCGGCTGAGAAAATAAATGCGACAGCGTTTCAGCAAGCTTTGTTTTACCTGAACCTGTTGGCCCTTTTAAAAGTACGTTTTTCCCTAGTGACAAAGCAATAATGGCATCTTCTAAAATATCTGCTTCTTCTGCTGTATAGCCGCCTTTTCCAATTAATAGCTGATCAGCATCGGACAAATTTTCATATTTACGATTCGCTAAAAGCGAAAGAACCTCTTTTGGCAATGATAATTGTGATAGTTGAATTGACATAACAAAAATCCTTTCTTTCTGCATACTTTCTATAGTTTACTAAAAAACTTTCTTCTTCTCAAAGAATTGCTTTACCTACGCTTTTCTCTAAGGTTTCCGATAGAAAAACCGCGGTCTTTAAACATATATTCAGTAAAAAAAAGTAGGTTATTCACCTACTTTTTTACGATTTTATAGTTTTTATGATTAACAACTGTTTTCATGGATTCGCCCGTTTCAGCATCTTTCCCAAAATCTACGATAACCGAATTGTCTCGCACTACCATAACAATTCCTTTAAATCCTTTATAGTCGCCTTTTTTTGGCTGAATCGTATCGCCAACTTTAGCTGCTTTGACTTTAGGTGCTTGTTCTTCTGTACCTTGTGTATTTTCTACGTCCATCATGACCCCACCTTTTCCAATTTACCGTGTTTTTTATAAGTGAAAACACAATTTAATTTACTTTTTGTTGAAAATACTTAGTTTATTTTCCCACAAACATCTATGGTTAAACACCATGTGTTTGTCCATTTTTATTTTGCAAACAAACGCTGTATTTTTTATTATGTATGTAGCTGTTTTTTGTAAGAGCACATCCTTGTTCTATCATAACATTTTCTGTTTCCTTCGAACACCAATTACCCTTTAGTTTTTTAAAAAAATGACAAATTACACGGAATTATGTCGAATTTCATATGATTTTCTTTTTAGTATGATAAGCTATATATCGTATTTTAAGCATCTTTTCTCTATTACATACGATTTTTGATAAAAAACCGAAACTTTTATCCACAAATTGCGTTGATTAAATGAAAGGGGGAGAAAATGGCACAACAGCATAACTTTGAACACATTTATAAACAGCACATGCATGATTTGCTGCGCTATCTTCTCTCTCTTACTCGCAGAAAAGAATCAGCGGAAGATTTAATGCAGGAGACCTTTTACCGGGCACTTTTACACTTAGAAACATATAAAGGCGAGGAAGTGAAGCCTTGGCTGTTCAAAATTGCTTATCACGCCTTTATTGACTGGTATCGTAAAGAAAAAAAACGCCCTACTGTCGAAATAGAAGAATGGCACTTTACTCCTCAGCCAAGTGCTGAAGAACAAGTGATGATTCAAAGTGAAATCGACGGCTGGCTTTCTGATGTATCTGCTTTGCCTCCGGCTAAGCAGAATATTGTACTGTTACGAGATTATCACGGCTTCACATATGAAGAGATTGCAGAAATGACTGGCTATACTCTGTCAAAAGTGAAAATGGACTTGTATCGTGGTCGTCAACAATTGAAAAAAAGAAAGGAAGAGGACGGATGAGCTGTCAAGATATGAAGCATCAATGGGAAAAATATAAAAACGGCACTTTGACAGACAAAGAAGCAGAAACACTTGAAGAACATACGGAAAATTGTGAAGCATGCTCAGCTCATTTGGAGCACTTGCTAACCGAAGATGAACCGTTACCGCCAACTTCATCAGCTACTTCACTAAGTGACGATACGATGTTGGATAATAAAAAAGTTAAAAAGTCCATTTATATCGCCAAATGGAAGCAGCGCCTTTCAAATGTGACAACTGTCATTGGCTCTGTCGTTCTGCTATGGATAATCGGCAGCTTTTTATCTATTGTATATTATCATCAATCAAAAACCGAATACATAAACAGCGTGAATCAAGCGGCTATCGAATCTGCTTTTCCGAACGTTCACATACGTGAAACCACTTCTGATACACAATCCTTTTTCCGGATGCAGTCGCAAATGGAAGCTTATAAGCAAATTGGACGTGAAGAGCAGGCCATTGGGACGTTTACATTTCATCAGCTGTTTGATAAAACAAGCGGTGTAGAAAAAGAATTTTCCGGCGGCAAATACGATCTTAACCTTTCTTTTGTCTATCCTGATCCAAAAAAATTAAAGCTACATGCAAAAGAGTATAAGGAATGGACAAATGAAACATGGAAAGCATTAGAAAATCTACCAAAAGGAACGGTAAGCGAAGTGGCTATTTCTTTTGATGATACGTACTCGCTAAAAGAAGTTCAGCAAAAAATGAACGCCATCGACAGCCGTGATTTTTCTACCTCTTGGTACGCGCTTAATACAGGGCACGAACAAAAAACAAGTACAAAAGATGAGCCATTAATTGACTTAACATCAACATTTGGCTTTCCAGAGTTTTTAGACTTACCTTACGATCACAAAGGAAATCAAACCCACTCTACTAGCAAGTCGAACGTTTTAAATATGATGAAACTATTAGCCGATAATGAAGAAACGGTCCAAAAAGTTCGTCAGCTAGACCATTCTGATCTGTTGCTAAAGCAGCGATATTCTTATGTAAAGAAACATGGAGTCGGTGTGTACGGCGTTGTGATTACAGGGCCTACAAAAAAACTTCTGAAATTTAAAAATGATCCGTCGATCACATATGCGTCACTTGGAGATGTAGAGCTATGGAATTGGTTCAGTCGTCCCTCGTCAGGTACGTTAATGAATCAGTAGAGGCTGAGAAAAAAGTATAGCAGTGGAAGAGAAATCCGAACGATGAATCAAAAGTCCTGATGGAGAATCAAATTCGTTCGGATTTTTTTATGAGCAGAGTGAATGTAGGTTTCATATATGCAGTTATGCAGTGATTTTGTTATGTCTCGGCCTCTTTTTATTCATTCGTTAATTGTTCAAACCTTTTTACCGCTTCGCTTTTATCAAATGAACTAAACCATCGATAGTCTTGGTCATCTAAAATGCGATAGTGCTGACTAATCATATTTTGCTGCAGACGAAAAGAGCCTTCTTTTTGAATTTCTTTCCACCATACTCTTCCTCCGAGCGTTTTATCTTTTGGAGAAGATACGCCGTTATGAGCAATGATTTCTACTACTTCTAAAGGAACGTCTCCTAAAACCGATTGAAGGATTTCACTGTCACCAAACAAACTGCATACTGCCACAGTAGTCGTCCACCCTGCTTCCGTGCGCCCTTTTTCAATTTGAACCAATGTTTTTTTGGAAATACCAATGACTTCAGCCATTCTGTCTTGTGAATAGTTTCTTTCTAAACGAATTAATCGTATTTTATCCGATACTGATTTAATCACTTCTTGTTTATTCATTTTCACAGCCCTTTCTTTCTATACACGCACATTTCTTTAGTGTAATATTACACCTAATTAAAGAAGAGTTTCAAGCGTTTCCCTTCGTCACAAGACGGGGAAATATACTGAAATGATTTTTGTACACTAAAACAATTAAAAGGAGTTGAGAATATGTATATCATTGTATGGGCTATGCTTGTACTATACGCCTTTCTGCTAGCTCCGGGAGCAAGCGCCTCTGATGATTTGCTGTTTAAAAAACTTATCACAGGAAATTTTCAACAGGTAGATCCGCTCGTGGTTATGGTATTCTCTTTTTTAGGACTTTTCCCAGTATTGTTTATGATAATGATCTGTAAAAAAGATACATATAAACTGCCTGGATGGCCATTTTCTCTTCTATCATTTGCGCTTGGAGCTTTTTCTCTTTTGTTCTATTATCATTGGACAAGACAAAAAGTTCGAACACGTTCGCGTATTCCTTCACGTTTCATTGCTATCATTTCTTCTCGTCTATGGATCGGACTATGCTTAGCGCTCACGATTGCAGGTTACGCATACGGACTATCCGTAGGTTCAATAAAAGCTTATGGAGATGCTTTTATGCAGTCACAGCTTGTTAGCGTGATGACCGCTGATTTTTTTGTTTTAACGTGGCTTTCTTACTCCGTTATGACAAAAGAAAGGATCGCATCCCGGCCTTACCTTCTTTTATGTTTCATTCCAGTTGCCGGCCCTTTTCTTATTTTGTTACTGGATAACCGCCAAGATATTAGAGAAGAAAAACGTTAAATAAAAGTCTTGCGTTCCATTCATTATTCCGTTATAATCATTTCTTGTACGATGAAAGTTGATTAATTAGAAAATATTTATATATCGGCATCTTATTTACATTTGTTATACATACCTGCGCTGTGCGTATACTCATGTTGTCTTAAACCTTTGAGTGTTAAAAGGGAGCTCAAAATTTAGCTGCAGATAGCACGCCCTTCTTGGGACGCTAAACCCGGCTATGAGGGCACCCACCTAGTAGATCTGGGTATTTAAGACACTTAGGGTTACGGCAGTGCGGGCTTATTTTTTAGTTAGCTGTAGCTAGCTTTTTTTATTTTTTATTTTATTAGTTTACATAATTATTTTATCGTTAACTTATATTTTTTTTAGACATGTATGTTTTATTTATCTTCGATTGAGGAACATAAAAAGTAATAAAGGAGATGGATAAAATGAATGAACAAAAAATTGCTAAAAAAGTAAACGAAGTATTAGAAGGAAATCGTGTAGGAACATTAGCCACAGTTGTAAACAACAAACCCCACTCTCGCTATATGACATTCTTTAGCGATGAAGATGGTATCGCTCTTTACACACCAACAAATATCAATACACATAAGGCAGAAGAAATCGAAGCCAATCCGAACGTGCACGTACTATTGGGCTATAGCGGCGAAGGATATGGCGATCAATACTTAGAATTATCTGGTACAGCTGTCCTTCGTACTGGTGATCAATTAAAAGGACGTATATGGAACGATCACATGAAAGAATGGTTTGACGGTCCAAATGACCCTGAGTATGTTGTTCTTGAAATTACGCCGAACGAAATTCGCTTTATGAATGAAGGCGAAGAAACTCCTCAAACTGTTCAGCTATAATAAAAAAAGCGCACACTGTGCGCTTTTTTTATTTTCCTACCGCTTCTTTCAATTGAGCTGCTTTTTCTTTTGGAGACGCTGCTAAGCTAATCGCGGTAATAATAGAAACGCCATCTGCACCTGCTTCTACTACTTGTTTGGCATTTTCAGGCGTGATCCCGCCGATTCCTACAATTGGAAAGTCAATATTCTGGTTTCGCACTTCTTCAATTAACTTTGTACCTTGCACTGCTTTTGCGTCTTTTTTTGTAGAAGTAGGAAAAACAGGTCCCATTCCTACATAATCCGCCCCGTCTTTCATCGCTTGCTGCAGCTCTTGTACATTATGAACAGAGACGCCTACAATTCCTTTTCCTATTTTCTCTCGAACAATATGAGCTTTTTCATCTTCTTGGCCAATATGAACGCCATCTGCTTGTAAGCGGATCGCTAAGTCAAGATCATCATTCACAACAAAAGGAACGCTGTGCTGCTGACAAATTTGCTGAAGTTCCTTCGCCAGCTGATATTTCGCTTCTCCTGTTAGGGCACCTTCGCCTTTTTCACGGAATTGAAACACAGTAACGCCGCCTTCAATTGCTTCTTTCAACACTTCTCTCGGATCTTTTGTACAGTTATTGCTGCCCATTATAAAATAAACTTGCAGCAGCTTTTTGATTTCTTCATTTGTCATTTTCCCTCTCCTTTTAACGTTGATGTACTCTTGCATATGATTCAATATCCTGCCCAGATAAAAGATGAAGCTGATTTAACAGCTCAATTTGAAAGCTTCCCGGCCCTTCTTCACCTTTTTTCTCTGCGGCGATTTCACCCGCCACTCCGTAAAAACTTAAAGCAGCAACGCTTGCCTCGACATATTCTTTTTCTACAGCAGCGAAAGCTCCTATAATTGATGTCAGCAGACATCCAGTCCCCGTCACTTTCGTAAATAACGGGTGACCGTTGTCTACTGTATACGTTGTGTTTCCATCTGTGATTACATCTTGTTTACCCGTGATAACAATCACTGTATCTAATTTGTTCGCTGCTTTCTCAGCAAGTTCAATGACGTCTCCTTGCCCTTCTAATGAATCAACGCCTTTAATGAGCCATGACTCGCCTACTACATTCGCAACTTCAGCAGCGTTACCACGAATAACTGCCATATTTAATTCTTCTACAAGCTGACGTGCTACTTCTGTACGAAACGGTGTCGCTCCGGCTCCTACAGGATCGAAAATAACCGGCACGCCATTTTCATTTGCTGATTTTCCTGCTATTCTCATCGCTTCTACTTCTTGAGCCGTCAGTGTACCCATATTTAAGACAAGCGCTCCAGCGATTCGTGCCATGTCAGCCACTTCTTCTTTCGCATAAGCCATAACAGGTGAAGCTCCTAGTGCAAGCAGTCCATTTGCTGTAAAGTTGGTTACCACAACATTCGTAATATTATGAACAAGCGGACTTATGTCTCTTACTTTCTCTAATTGAGCTGAAATTTTACTAATATCCATGTTTTTTCACTCTTTTCATTTAGTTTTAACACTGCAAAAAAGACAAAAAAGCACCTTGCATGCGCAAAGTGCTTTGGTATGTACTCACATTCCCTGCGCTGGCATTATCCAACAGGTTCAAATGGTCAACAGGCGTCCCTGTACTCTCAGCCTGCCCCGCGCAAGCTCCCATACTATTCTTGTTACGTTTAAAGTTTACTATTAACCTTTTTTATTTGCAACCATTTCATTGTTTTGCCGATAAAATAAAGCTTCTCTATAGGCTGAGTGGCGCTTTAAACCTTACACCATTCCTAAAAGAATAATCAAAAGACCTCCAGTAAGCTACTGGAGGTCTTCTATTCCCTAAGAATTCTATCATTTTTCCTTATCGTTATTTCTCTTGAACCGCTTGATTTCTCACAGCTGTTTTTCTGTCCTTCCCTGCTCTTAAAGATAAAAGAAAACAAAGAAGCAGTACAAGTGCAGCTGATACGTACGGATAATTAATGTTTATATCAAAAAGAAAGCCTGCTACAACGGGGCCAATAATATTTCCAAGACTTGTATAAGCAGAATTTAGTCCGGCTACATATCCTTGGTCGTCTTGTGCCATCATCGACATTTGCGTGCTGATTGCCGGACGTAAAATATCTGTTGCTAAAAAAACGATAAATGTCACAACAATAATAAGCCAGTACGTGTGCACAAATAGCGTAAGTAAAATAAAAAGTCCCGTCATCATCAAGCAAAAAGAAATCACTCTTTTTTCACCAAATTTATTTAAAATCCACCCGAAAATCGTAACCTGCACTACAGCCCCCGCAATAGAGCCGAACGTAATAACAAACGCAATATCTTTTGGCGTAAAGCTAAATTTATGATCAACGAATAGTGAAAAAATCGTTTCATAATTGGATAATCCAAACGATGTCACAAAAACAATAATTAAACTTAAAAAATAAGGTTCTTTATAAGAATTCATAAGCTGCAGTAGCAGCCGCTCTTCTTTTGGATTCTCATGGTTTGAAACAGCAGGATTTTGTACAGGGCGAGACTCTGGCAAAACAAGAAGCGTAATCACTGCAGCCAAGCCTCCTGCTACTGCGGCCATATAAAATGGTACACGCATGCCGTATTCAGCTAAAAAGCCGCCGATACCGGGTCCAATAATAAATCCTGTTGTAATCGCCGCCGTCACATAGCCCATTCCTTTAGCACGTTCTTTAGCAGACGTCACGTCCGCTGTATAGGCCATAACAGCAGGCATAATGAGCGCGGCCCCAACCCCGCCTAACATTCTCGATACAAATAATAAAAGAGGTGTACTCACTGAACCAAAGAACCATTCAGACAGGGCAAAAACAATCATTCCCGCTACAATAATTTTCTTTCTCCCTAACGAATCTGATAACCGTCCTGCTAAAGGTGAAAACAAAAATTGAGTTAGTGAAAACACCGCTACTAAAAGCCCCATCACGCTACCGTTGATATGAAGCTCTGTCATATACGTTGGCATAATTGGAATTACAAGACCGATTCCTGTAAAAACAATAAAAATATTTAGCATGAGCAGCAAAATCGCCGCTCGATTTCTTAACAATAATGACATATAAACCTCCTAATTACAAAAATACTGAACGTTCGGTCTATAAAAATACAAAATAATGAGGGATTACTCATTACCTCAATAAGCATCCCCGATTATTTAAGAAGACCTTGGTATAATTCCGTTTAAAAATACATCGATTGCTGAATGGTAAAGCTGCAGGGCATTTTCGGTGTTCGTTTTTCGAGACATGCGGCTCATTCCAACAAACAGCCCTTCTAAAATCACTGCAAGCTGTTCTGCATTTTTAGGAGAAAACTCTCCTTCATCAATGCCTTTTTGCAAAAGTTCTCGGTTAAACTCTACGTGTCGTCTCACCATCTCATCAATTCGCTCTTCGATGTCGCTGCCCTTTTCCTCGTTGTTAAAAAACTCATCGGCAGCTTTCGTAAGAGGATGATTTAGATCATCTAAAATGATTTGCTCCGCAATTCCAAAAAGCTTATCTCTTGTTGTTTTGTAAAGAGACTCTCTTTCTTTCCAGTTTCGTTCCCACTCGAGATCCCATTCGTCTATTAAATAAAGAAAAAGCCCTTCTTTACTTTTAAAGTGATAATAAATATTCCCTTTACTGCTTCCCGTAGCTTCTACAATTTCCTCAATAGACGTAGCTTTATAGCCTTTTTGAGAAAACAACGCTTTAGCGGCATCTGCCACTTTTCTTTTGGTTTGTTCACTTTGAAGCTTTTTTTTATTCAAGCTATTTCCACCGCCCGGCACATTTATTATTTATACTGAACATTCGTTTTGTATTATCTGACACCTATACTACATAGGAAAAACCCTTTTGTCTAGTGAGAAAACCTAGTTTATACCTTTTTATATGAATCGTGACAAAATAAAAAAACAAAGAGATTGTGACTTAACGAAATGAATCCAATCTAAAGACGAACAAATGGGATACATGAAACCTACCACCATTACCATGAAAAAATCCGAACGAATTTGATTCTCCATCAAGAATCTCAATTCCTCGTTCGGATTTTCCTTCAACGAAACTACTTTTGCCCCAGCCTTGTTTAATCATTCAATTTCTTTGTCATAAATACACTGTATGGATCTTCTTTGTAGGTAGAAAACGGTTCGCACTCGTAAAATCCAAAACTGGCGTATAGCTTTCTAGCCGGTTCAAAAGCGGGTGCGGATCCTGTTTCTAAGCTTAAGCGTCGGTACCCTCGTTTTTGTGCTTCATTTATTATGTACTGCAGCAGCTCTCTAGCAATTCCTTTCCGCAAATGAGCCGTGGCTGTTCGCATCGATTTAATTTCTCCGTGATGCTCATCTAGCTCTTTTATAGCCCCGCATCCTGCTAGCTGACTGCATTCCCACACGCTCCAAAACGTAATGTCCTGTTGTTTTAAGCTTTCAATATCTAGAGCATGAATACTTTCAGGCGGCGAATGTAAGTTCATTCCTTGAAGGTGTGAACTTACTAATTCAATAACTTCATTGTTCGTTAAGTGGTCTCTTTTTATTTTAATCATTTTCTCTTCCTTCCTGCTACTAACGGGTGGTCAACTACAAACCTACTTATGAATAAATTCACTGTCAACCTTTAAAAATCCTTTTATACACTCCCTTCTTTTTCTCAGTTATTAAAACCGACTTTGCCAAGCAGATGTTTCATACATTGTTAAACGGAGGTGAAATTCGTTGAAGAAGGTTTTATTTTGTCTTGTCCCTCTTTTGTTTTTATTATCCGCCTGCTTTAGTGATCCTGTTCAAGATGATTTAATCAACTATAACAATCAAGATTTAAAAAAAGCCGCTCAGCTTGAAAAAGAAGCGATTGACGCATATGATTCTGTTACGGGCGCTAACTACACAAGTGACGCAGTGATGTATGATACGATGACGAGTGAAGTCATTCCTACCTATCGTAAATTTGTCGACGAACTGGAAAACATCGATGTAGAAACCGACGAGCTTCGAAAGGTTCATGAAGGCTATATAAAGGCTGCCAATACCCAGTATAATGCTTTCATTAAAATTGTCAGCGCTTTAGAAAAGCAGGACCGCAACCTTATTGCTGAGGCAAACGCTATGCTTGATGAGGCACGAAAAGGGATACGCGATTACAATGCAGCTATTAAAAAGTTGGCTAAAGAACATGATGTGAAAATTGAAGAACCAAAAACACAGCGAGAAAACAGCCTATAGTTTTGATGCAAAAAGAAGGTCTCTAAAAATAGTAAGAGACCTTCTTTCGTATGGTGTTTCACTTTTTCTACGTTCAATAAATAAAGATGAGTGTTAAGAAATATTGCTTAAAGAAGCATAATAAGAGGCAATAATTTCTTCGTCTGAATGCGGAATTTCCTTTCCTTTTACAAGCTGAGCGCCGTTAATACAGCCGCTTGTAAGTAAAATAATATCATTCGGCTTTCCTAAAGAAAGCGACTTTAATACTCCTTCCGTTCGAGTAGGGGCGCGGTGAATATTGCTTGCGCTCGGATTCGAAAAACCTGTCATCACTTGATCTACGATTATGTTCGGATCATGATGACCTGGATGATCAACCGTTACGATAATTTCATCAGCTTTTCCTTCAATGGTGCGCGCCATTTTAGGCATTTTGTTAAAATCTCGAATGCCGATCCCTGCAATCATGACAATCAGCTGGTTGTACTCCATTTTTTTTACTTCTTCGACCAAACGAGTAAGAGCAACAGGCGTATGGGCATAGTCTAAGATCACTTTTTGGTTATTAGGACCTTCTATCACTTGAAAGCGCCCTTCTGGACTTTCCAATTGAGGAAGCACGCTAATAATATCTTCAATGTGGTATTCAAAGTGAAGGGCTGTACCAATGGCCGCTAACACGTTGGCAATGTTGTAATCGCCATATACAGGCACTGCTACTTTGTATGACTGTCCTTTATAAAGTAAATCAAAGAAAGAGCCTCCTTCTTTGACAATAATGTTTTCTGCTTGCAGAGTTGCTTCCGCATTATTTAATAAACTATACGTGACTTTAGGTCCTTTAAATACCCTGCTTAAGTCTTTACCCATGTCCTGATCATCTATATTAATAACGGCATGTTTGGCCTGTTGAAATAATTTCATCTTGCATTTTTTATAGTGCTCAAACGTTTTATGATACTCTAAATGCTCTTCGGATAAGTTTGTGTGAATGGCTACATCAAAATAAATATTTTCTACTCGCTGCTGATCAATCGCAATTGACGACACTTCCATCACTGCTGCTTCATCACCTCTTGTATACAAATCATTAAAGATTTTATGCAAGTCTACCGATTCCGGCGTTGTAGGCGTACTTTTTTTATAAACTAACTTCTCCTTCGATGACCAAATCCCAGTCGTTCCAATCGCTCCTGTCGGCAATTTTAAAAGAGTTAACAGCGACCTCACGTAAGCTGCTACGGTTGTTTTACCATTTGTACCTGTAACGCCAATTGTCTCAATTTTTTCATCCGTATAATCAAAATACATTTTAGAAAAAGATGCCATTACTTTACGGACGTCGTCAACAGCTAAAAACGTACAGTGAGCATACTGAGTGCTTAAAAGACGAAGCTGCTCAACGCTTGTCCCAAATACTGCTACCGCTCCTCTAGATATAGCTTCTTTAATATATTGATGTCCATCTTCATTTTCACCTTTTATACTAAAAAATACGGATCCGTCGTGAACTTGCTTTGAATGATATGTGAGATGGGTGATTGTTTGAGATGCAGGCCCAAAAATATGTTTAATTGATAAGTCGGTTAATGTATCAAAGTGGATGTTCATAGCTATTCCTCACAGTATATAAATTTTATTTTTAATATGTTCTAAAATCCCTTAAATACTCTTTGAAGGATATTTTTTCTTTATTTCCATTTATCAAGAACTTTCTACAATTCAATCTTTTTATTTTGCTTTCATGTGTAGAACGAAAATAAAGAAAAGACGGATCACTATTTTTTAAAACTAAAAGCATGTAAAATATGGATGAACTGTGTATACCATACCAGCAGAAAAAGCAAAGCATTGTAGTAAAATATTCCCCCTATACGTGCAAAATGAAACCCTTCTTTAAAATAACTTCATAGAGTGAGTTGAATCATGATAAATACTTGAACGTGGGATAAGAAAGGTTACTGTATTAATCGGCCCCTCCTTTTGCAAAATAATAAAGAAAACATCATAATAAAAGGTGCGCATAACAGCGTGAATGACTCTGTTTTGAAAGGATGGACTACAGCAAATGACGCGTTCTCTTTTAGCAATTGAACCACTTCCTCTTTTATTTTATCAACAGCCTACACTTGAATTAGCTCAGTCGCTGTTAGGATGTCTTCTTGTTCACGAAACGGCAGAAGGAACTGCATCTGGTTTTATTGTAGAAACGGAGGCTTATAAAGGGCCTTTCGACCGAGCAGCTCATAGCTTTAATAACCGGCGCACAAAAAGAACGGAGGTAATGTTCGGTCCTCCTGGTCATGCCTATACGCATACAATGCATACACATTGTTTACTCAATGTTGTAAGTAGCGACATCGATTGCCCAGAAGGCGTCCTCATTCGAGCTATTGAGCCATTTAGCGGAAAAAATTTGATGAAAAATAGACGTCGAGGGATGGAAAATGAAATAAATTGGACAAACGGTCCTGGGAAACTAACAAAAGCGCTAGGGGTTTCAATGGATTTGTACGGTCATGATTTAACTAGCCCTCCTCTTTATATTGCTCGTGGCTTCACTCCTTCAGAGATTTCCGCCGGACCTCGCGTTGGCATTGATAATTCTGGTGAAGCGAAGGATTACCCTTGGCGCTTTTGGGTTACCAATCACCCGTTTGTATCGAAGTTCAGGTGAACAAAAGACGAAGTGATTTATTAACGAAAATAAAAGAAGCACCTCTTTTTAGAGATGCTTCTTTTTGCTTACGCCCACCACATTTGTGAGGGAGTTTCTTCAATTAATACACTTTGTAAGTTTGTAACCGCGCGTTTAAATCCTTCTTCAATCGACATGATTGGATCTTCATGCTCGATGCTGACTACATAGTCGTATCCGTATGTGCGGAGTGCACTCATCATATCAGACCACTCTTTCACATCATGTCCGCATCCTACGGATCTAAACGTCCATGCACGCGTTTGGACTTCTCCGTATGGCTGCATATCCGTCAGTCCATACATATTAATATTATCCTGGTCCAAGTACGTATCCTTTGCATGGAAATGATGAATCGCATTTTCTTTTGCTAAAATTTTAATAGCTCCTACCGGATCAATTCCTTGCCACCATAAATGACTTGGATCAAGGTTAGCGCCAATCGCTGGACTTGTTTTTTCGCGAAGCTTTAGCAGCGTATACGGAGTATGAACTAAAAATCCACCGTGAAGTTCTAAACCAATTTTCACGTTATGCTCCTCCGCTAGCTCTCCGATTTCTTTCCAATAAGGAACAAGCTTATTTTCCCACTGCCAATTCAATACGTCTCCATACTCGTTAGGCCAGGGAGTAACAGGCCAGTTTGGGTACTTCGCTTCTTCGTGATCTCCTGCCGTTCCAGAGAAGCAGTTAACCACTGGAACACCTACTAGTGATGCTAGTTGGATGGTCTTGCGAAGCGTTTCGTCAGATTCTTTTGCAAAACGTGCCTCAGGTGAAATAGGATTGCCATGGCAGCTGAATGCACTGATTGTAAGTCCGCGGTCTTTTATCTGCTTCATATAGGCTTCTCTTTTTTGTTCATCTTCAAGCAGCTCATCTAACGGACAATGACTGTTTCCCGGATAGCCCCCCGTTCCGATTTCAACAGCATGAAGACCTGCTGCTTTTACTTTATCTAACATCTCTTCAAAAGAAAGATCCGCAAATAAGACCGTGAATACTCCAAGTTTCATTTTAATTTCCCCCTGTGCGATATATTTCGTCAATAATAGCTGAGACTTGAAGCGCTTCTTGTGGCTTTACCACTAATTCAGCATTTCCTTTACACGCTTCAACGAAATTTTTAGCCTGACTTAGGCTGTAATCATCTTCTCCATCTATCCAAGGTGACGTACTGTTCATGAGCATACCGTTTTTAGACGTGTATAGTTCAAACGGAAACACGCTTAAACCGCCATCTACCCCTGATATGCTTACGTGCTCTTCATCATCTTCGATATTAGCAGCCCAAGAAGTTTCTAAAAGAAGCGACGCTCCATTTTCAAATTTAATATAGGCCGTTACATGATCATCCACGCTGAATGCTTCATGATCAAATGCTCCCCATTGATTTAATTGGTTAGGCGTTTTACTCAGGTCATTATAGGTACTTCCCAGCACTTCAGTATGCTTTGGGTTTCCCATCAGCCAAAGCGTTAAATCAAGCAAATGGCAGCCGTAATCAATTAAGCTGCCTCCTCCTTGAAGATCTTTGTTCGTAAATACCCCCCAACCCGGAACCTTTCGGCGACGCATTGCTCTGACACGTGCAACTAATGGGCGCCCTACCTCTGTCATCATTTTTTTCGCTGCCTGTGCTTCTTTCATGAATCGGTAATGATACGCAATCGCTAACTGCTTACCTGATTCTCTAGCAGCAGCAAGCATTTCTTCACCTTGCTCTTTAGACATCGCCATTGGCTTTTCACATAGGACGTGAACGCCTGCTTTTAGCGCTTCTACTGCAAACTCTGCGTGAAATTTATTCGGTGTACAAATACATACAGCATCCACTTCTTTAAACATATCTTTGTAATCAACAAATACGTGAGGGATATTATGCTCATTGGCTACCTCTGTGGCTCTTTCACTATTAATATCGCTAAGCCCCCAAATCACACATTCATCACCCAGCTGTTTGAATGCCGGAATATGCCTGCTTACAGCAATCCCTCCTGCTCCGATTATGCCAATTCTCACGTTTTTCACCTCTTACACGCGCGTAATTTGTTTCGTTTGACTTGATTTTAAAGCTGCTAAAATAACAGCAAGTGATTTTAATCCTTCTTCACCAGGAACAGGAGATTCTTTATCTTCTGCAACTGCATCTACAAATTGTTCAATGACGTGAGAATTACCTTGGCCGCCCTCATCGTTCGACTGAATTTTTCCTAATTCATAGTTCACCACTTCACCCGTTGCATATTGTGCAACTAATGAATACGTCGGGTCGTCCTCCAAACGAAGAATCCCTTTCTCTCCGTAAACAATCGTGGAGTTATCTTCTTTTCCATTGTAAGCCCAGCTTGCCGCAAGCGTCCCGATAATCCCGCTTTCCGTTTTTAATACGCACACAGCATTGTCGTCTACATTTGCAAAGTCTTTTGCATTGCTTTCTACAAATGCACCGACTTCTACAATTTCTTCATTCAATATGTAGCGGAGCATATCGGTTTTATGAACGCCTAAATCCCCCATAGCCCCAATAAACGCTTCGTCTTTTTTGAAGAACCAGCTGTCTTTTCCGTCCACGCTCCAACCTTCAGGACCACCATGGCCAAAAGCCGTACGGAAACTGTAAATTTTACCGATTTCCCCTTTTTCAATAAGTTCACGAGCTTTTTGATGAGAAGCTACAAAGCGCTGATTATGTCCGATCATTAGTTTTTTACCGTTTGTTTTTGCTGCTTCAATCATGGCTTTCGCTTCTTCTTCTGATGTTGCCATCGGCTTTTCACACAGGACATGAACTCCGCTGTTTAACGCTGCAACCGAAATAGGCGCATGAAGATAATTGGGCGTACATACGCTCACTGCTTCCACTGTACCGCTTGCTAAAAGTTCTTCATAGTTTGTGTAAGCTTTTACACCGTACTGCTGTGCTACGCTGTTTGCACGTTCTGTGTTTATATCGCAAACGGCTACTAATTCTACTTGTTCATTCATCTTATATTCTGGTAAGTGACGGTGTTGCGCAATGCTTCCACACCCAATAACGCCAATTTTTACTTTTGCCATCTTCCCTATCCCCTTTGCTTAAGCATTATTAATTAGTTTTTAACAGCGATTGATTCAAGCGGTTGCGCATTGCCATAAACAGGACGTTTTCTCTCTGCTGGCTTCGCCCATTTAATAGCATTCATAATGACACGCTGAATGTCTTTGTTATGGTATGTTGGGTATGTTTCATGTCCAGGTCTGAAATAAAATACTTTTCCGTTTCCGCGTTTGTACGTGCAGCCGCTTCTGAAAATTTCTCCGCCTTCAAACCAGCTCGTGAAAACCAGTTCATCAGGTGCTGGAATATCAAAGTGCTCTCCATACATTTCTTCGCGCTCAAGCTCGATAAATTCACCAATACCTTCCACAATCGGATGACTCGGTTCTACTACCCACAAGCGCTCTTTTTCATCTGCTTCACGCCATTTTAAGTCGCAGCTTGTGCCCATTAACGTTTTGAAAATTTTAGAAAAGTGACCTGAGTGTAAGACAATAAGCCCCATACCGTCTAGCACGCGCTGCTTTACTTTCTCAACGATCTCATCTTTTACTTCGTCATGTGCTAAATGACCCCACCATACTAAAACATCCGTTTGATTTAATACTTCTTCAGTCAACCCGTGTTCTACTTCGTCTAATGTGGCGGTGTGCGTGCGAAACCCTCCTTCTTCTAAAAAAGAAGCGATGGCACCATGGATGCCTTCAGAGTAAATTTCTCTTACAACCGGATTTTTCTGTTCATGACGATTTTCATTCCATACTGTAACATTAATCATTTTCATATCCCCTTTTTTTGTGAATGCTAACTTATATCCCCTTTTTTTATAAACGCTAAACTTTGGTTAACCGGTTAACTTACTGTGATTCACCCGCGCTTAGCAGTCGAATCTCGAATAATAAGTTCAACCGATAACTTCACATGCTGCAGCGTGCTGAAACGGTGTTCAATTGCTTGAATAACAGACGTAGCGGCGACGACTCCTTTGTTAAATACATCTTGACGAATGGTTGTTAGACTTGGAGATGCATAGCTGCTAAACGTTATGTCATCAAACCCTACGATTGAGTAGTCCTGCGGAATTTTTTTCCCCTTTTCTTGCAGTGCTTTCATAATCCCAAGCGCCAGCGTATCAGAGGATGCAAAAACCGCCCGAATATCCTTATGATCTTGCAGCAGCTTGTTCCCTAAATTGTAACCGTTATCAAAAGAACTTTCGTTCACTTCAAAAACAAATGTCTTTGATGGTGTAATGCCCGCTTCTTTTAATGCTTTCTCGTAGCCTATATACCTTTTTTTATCCACTGGACTATTGACGAGGTGATGCGCAACAAACGCAATTTCTTTGTGCCCCAAATTCACTAAATGTGTTGTAGCTAGATATCCTCCATACTCATCGTCTACGGAAATATGATGATAATCACGTTCGTACCTTTCGTATGTATCTACTAGCACAATCGGATTCGATAACGCTTTCATTTTCTCATACAATCGATGAGGGAAGGCTCCTAAAAACAGAAGACCATCAATATTTCTCGTTCGAATCCATTTTAGGCAATCAGCTGGGCTACTCGCTCCAGATATGACTAGATCATAACCATGCTTACGGATTACATATTCAATTCCACTAATCATTTCGCTGTAATAATGGTTATCTTTAAATATAGTAGAAAGTGAATCATCTGTAAGCGGGAACATAACGCCAATCATATTTGACTTTTGTTTCGAAAGACTAACGGCGGTTAAATTTGGTTCGTAGTTTAATTCTTTTACCGCTGTTAAAATTCGCTCTTTTGTTTCATCGGATACTTTGTTAATTCCGTTTAAGACGTAAGATACTGAAGCTGCAGACACCCCTGCATGCTTTGCTACATCACGAATCGTTATCTTTTCTCCCATAAAATCTCTCCAGTTAAACGGTTAACTATTTACTCGTTCATTATAATTCACTCCTTTATTATCAGTCAACGTATTTTTTTAAATTATCTGTTAACTATTATAATATCTTCCTAGATTGGTATGTTTTAAGCAGTGACAAGATGTATTGACACCTGTTAATCTTTGAAACGTACATATAAAGTTCGGTGCACAGCACGCACCGATCCGTGATAAAAGGGGCGTTCAAAAGGATTTCAGGAGGTACTTACTTTATGTTTAAGAAACTAGCAATTATTGGAGCACTAGCAGTTCCTATGTTCGGCATGAGTCACGGGGCAAATGCCGCTGAAACAACTCATCGCGTAAAATCCGGAGAGACTCTTTACAAGATTGGCGCTGAATACGGCGTTACGGTTAAACAGTTAAAAGAAGCGAATCACAAATCTACCGACTCTATTAATGCAAATGAAACATTAACAATCCCTAACTCTATTAGCGAAAGTGATAAAGATCTGTTAGCTCGCCTTGTACAAGCTGAAGCAAAAGGCGAACCTTACGCTGGCAAAGTGGCTGTAGCAACAGTCGTTTTAAACCGCGTGGATAGCGATTCTTTCCCAAACTCTATTCATGATGTCATTTATCAAGGTACACAGTTTACACCTGTACAAAACGGTGAAATTAATAAAGCAGCGGATGCTGAAGCAAAAAAAGCTGTAAATGAAGCACTAGCTTTTAGAGGTCAAGGAAAAGGTTCGTTATTCTTCTTTAATCCAGATAAAACAAGCGACCAATGGCTTCGTCAAAAACAGGTTACGATTACAATCGGAAATCACGTTTTTGCAAAATAAACAAAAAAAGCACTCAGATGAGTGCTTTTTTTAATATGCAACAAGTAAGCTTAATAGAACAGCTATAATAATAATAGGCAATACGTATTTAACTAGAAAGAACCATGTGTTGAATAATTTAGCGCCTTTTGTACTTCCTGAAATAAACTCTTCATACACGGCTTCTTTTTTCATTTTAAATGTCACAAAAATCGCAATGGCTAAACTTCCAAGAGGCAGCATTAAGTTGCTCACAAAAAAGTCAGCTACGTCAAATATACTTCTGCCAAAAAGTGAGACATGTTTTAGTACACCAAACGAAAGCGCTGATGGGATACCTACCACAAACACAAGAATCCCTGATAAAGAAGCGTAGCGAGTTCGTTTTGTCTGATCGTCTTTGGTTAAAGCAGCTACGATAATTTCCAGCAGTGAAAAAGCGGACGTAAGCGTAGCGAATAGAAATAAAATTAAAAACAGTGCTAAAAAGACGGTACCAAACGGCATTTTCTCAAATACTGTTGGCAAGACCACAAACAAAAGTCCAGGTCCTTCAGTTGGCTTTAATCCAAACGAAAAAACGGCTGGAAAAATAGCCAAGCCCGCCAGCAGCGAAACAAACAAGTTCAAAATAGCAATGGTGCCAGCTGAACGCGTCAAGCTTACTTTTTTCCCTAAATAAGAGCTATATGTCACCATGCAGGATAAACCTACGCAAAGCGAGAAAAACGACTGACCAAGCGCATAGAGAACAGATGACCCTGTAATGGCTGAAAAATCCGGTTTCAAAAAGAACTTTACTCCGTCCATTGCTCCGTCTAACGTTAAAGAACGCACCACGATAATGATAAAACAAATAAATAACAGCGGCATCATGTATTTATTAGCACGCTCTATTCCTTTTTGTACGCCTTTTGAAATAACAAACACTGTAATTAGTAAAAACAGCGCCTGTGCACCTAATACTACATAAGGTTGGCTAATGACGGCATTAAACAACGGGCCGTACTCTTTTCCGCTTAGCATACCGGTTACGCTCATAATCGTATATAAAATCACCCAGCCGCCAACGACGCTGTAAAAGGAAAGCAAAACGACACAGCTTAGTACTCCCAGCCTGCCAATCCATACCCAAGCGGATTTTGGAGCAATTGCCTTATAAGCACTAATCGCTTCTTTCCCCGTATGTCTTCCAATGATAAATTCTGCCAACAGAAGCGGCAATCCAATAAAAATCGTAAATAAAATAAACAACGCAAAAAACGCTCCACCGCCACTGGTTCCCGTTACGTATGGAAACTTCCATATCGCTCCTAGACCAATTGCTGCCCCAGCAGATGCTAAAATAAAACCGAGGCGTGAAGACCACTGATTTCCTTTACTCATATAATGTTACTCTCTCCTCTTCTAAACTCAAAACTCACCTGATTAGTACTGTACCATAAATGCAGAAGAAAATCATTCCCGTTTTACTTTTTTCTATAAAACGATATCTATATAGAATAGAAAAAATGAAGAAGCAGCTGCTTCTTCATTTTAAGGTCGGTGTTTCTATTCAAAATTTATTCTCTGTACGATGATTCATCTCCACGGTAGGCTTCTTGATTTGAAATTTCTTCAATATGCATATGCCCTTCTCTCTCTAAACGAAGGACCGTACGCTCTGCATCTTCATAGCTCTCGCACGTCACTTGTTTATATTCCATATCATCTTTATCTGTGTAGGCGACTAAATATGTTTCCATTTTAACTCCTCCTATATAACCTGTATGTAACGTATGTTGCCTTTTTCGTTTATTTCTAAACATATAGGCTCCAAACATAAAGCCTAGCATACTATAATAGCGGAACTTCAATTTAAAAAAGTTGAATTTTTCATTATGCGCCGATGCAACATGGAGGTTACACTTATGACATTTATTTTATCATTCGTACCAATTGTTGTTCCTTTTGGTATTTTAATTAGCTTAATTGCTTTTACAGCTGCTTTTTTACAATCAAAAGAGCATCATAAAAAGCTCTAGCTTACAAAAGCTAGAGCTTCTTTTTAAAAACGTCTATAGCGTTTAATCAGTCCCACAATAATGGCAATTGCTAATAAAACAATCGAAATGATAACAGTAATGACAATTGGCTGATTTCCACTTTGCTTCACTGCAATGGCAACATAAGCCCAGATAAAAACAAGCGGATAAACAGCGTCTCGGTTTTTTAATGTAAACACAATGCCCAGCGCAGCTCCTACCAGCAGCATAATGATCGTCCATGCTAACTCGTTTAGGCCAAGCAAGCGCTGTATTCCATTTGCTTGAAATACGACAAACACATTGACGATAGTCGCAACAGAAATCCATCCAAGATAAAGCGAAATTGGCAGACGCATAAACCATGTCGTCATCCGAGAATGCTGAATAATGGAATACACAATCATTAATGTACCTAAAATAAAGAGCATAACTAAAAGGGATAACTTATAGTAATCGTTTTGGAAAATAAAGATCCACGCACTATTTAACAAACAGTTTAGAAAAAACCAAATGCCGATACGTGCATATATTTCCTTTTGATCTTCTCTTGCAAAAAATTGGCGTATAACCCAAATGGTTAATAACAAATAAATAACGCCCCAGATAGCAAAGGCATAACCCGCTGGTGTAAACAACGTAGGAACTTGCGCAGAAGCCTCTGCCGTTGTTTTTCCTCCTATTGGAATGGCATTTGCTAAATAATTCACAAGCAGTGTAATAGCCAAGCCTACTGCATTTAATATAGCATACAAACGAAATTTCGCCATTTTGTTCTCTCCTTTCTTCTATTTATATGGGAATGTTTCGGAGACGAAAACGGCTCTTCCCTTCATTAATACCTCTTCTTCCCTAAAAATATGCATTTTTAAACAAAAATGATTAAAAATAGCTTTAAGAAGCTCCCTCTTTAAGAAATTTAAGAAATAAAAACGGTTAGCGCACATTTTCCCATAACGCTTTCTATTTTTCAGAATATATGGTAAGTTAAACATAGATTAATAGGAAGTCCACTAGGGGTGCCCACCGGCTGAGACAAGTTTTCTTGATCCCTTTGAACCTGATCTGGCTCATACCAGCGTAGGAAAGTGGCAATGTTCAGTTTTTTACTGTCCTTTGCCACTCCGTTTATAAACGGAGTGTTTTTTATTTCCTTTATGTGCTTGTTTGTGACTTCCTCATATTAAAGGAGGATTTTGATGTCATTTTCATCTCAATTAAGACAAGAAGCAAACTATATTTACGAAGCCATTTTTAACCATCCTTTTATTAAAGGAATTGCTGAAGGAAACGTGCCAAAAGAAGCGCTGATTCACTACGTTTCTCAAGATTACGAATACTTAACAGCATTTGTTCGCATTTACGGCGCTGCTTTAACAAAATGCCGCACGCGTACCGAAATGGAAGCCTTTAATGCCGGCATTTCTACGGTATTACATAGTGAAGTACATCCTCACAATAATTTTTGTGAAGTAGCAGGCGTACGTTATGAAGACCTTCACACTGAGACGCTTTCACCGACGGCCAGCCACTACATTAACCATATGACAAGTGTTGCGCACACAGGCAGCTTAGCGGAAATCATTGCAGTGCTTCTTCCATGTCCATGGACGTACGTTGAAATTGGCCAGCGCATTACAGAACAAGTAAATCCATCTCCTTCTCATCCTTTTTATGAATGGATTCAGTTTTATAATAATGAAGAAATGAATGGCACAACACAATGGTTTTGTAACAAGCTTGATGAACTCGCCGAACAAGCGACTGAAGAAGAACGTAACCGTATGAAAGATCACTTCATCAAAAGCTGTGAACTGGAGTATTTATTTTGGGAAATGGCATATACCCAAGAAAAATGGCCGCTTTCTCAGCTTTCACTTTCAAAATAACGAAAAAGCCTCCTGTCAGGAGGCTCTTTTATTTCAATAATTTTTTGATCATTTTCAAGCTTTGTTTTTCCGAAGGATAGCGGAATGACAAATCAAACTTGGTTGTTTGAGACAGCATGCTTTTAAAATGAGTGAATGTCTGAAAGCTGTCTTTTCCATGATATTGACCCGTGCCGCTTTCTCCCACTCCGCCAAACGGCAAATATGGCGTAGCGATATGCATAAGCGTATCGTTTATACAGCCTCCTCCAAATGAAAGGCGCTCCGTTATGACGTTTTGCACATCTTCACTTTCTGTAAATAAGTAAAGAGCTAACGGCTTAGCTTTTTCTTGAACTTTATGAATGACTTCGTCTAGTGTTTCATATTCAATCATAGGAAGAATAGGTCCAAAGATTTCTTCTTGCATAACATCTGATGTCCAGCTTACTTCACTTAACAACGTAGGTTCTATTGTTAGCGTGTCCTTATTGTACCCGCCTCCAACTATAGCATTTCCGTCTTTTAAAAACTCAACTAGCCGAGTAAAATGGCGCTCACTGACAATACGGCCGTAGCGGTCGCTTTCAAGCGGATTGTTACCGTAAAATTGAGAAATTGCTTCGCGAAGTTTTTCTACAAGCTGCGCTTTTACCTTTTTATGCACGAGCAAATAATCGGGAGCAACGCACGTTTGGCCTGCATTCATCCCTTTCCCAAACATAATTCGCTTCGCTGCAAGATCTAGATTTGCGTCTTCATGTACAATGCACGGACTTTTTCCGCCTAGCTCAAGCGTGACGGGGATAAGCTGCTTCCCTGCTTCTTGCATAATAATTTTCCCTACATTTACACTTCCCGTAAAGAAAATATAATCAAGGGGCTGTTTTAAAAGCAGGCTTGTCGTGTCTACAGCCCCTTCAACCACCGTCACAAATGCTGGGTCAAAAGCTTCAGCAAGTAATTCTTGTATAACGCGAGATACGCTAGGCGTTAGTTCAGAAGGTTTTATAATCGCCGTGTTTCCAGCGGCAATCGCTCCTACTAAAGGAGACAGTGCTAATTGAAACGGATAGTTCCACGGAGCAATAATTAACGCGACTCCATACGGTTCAGGAACAATTTTCCCTTTAGAGCCCACATGTGTTAAAGCGGTTTTTACTTTTTTAGGCTTCATCCATTTTGCTAAATGCTTAAGCGTAAACCGAATTTCCTCTAGTAAAATCCCAATTTCCGACGTGTACGCCTCTACTTCAGATTTATTTAAATCTTGTTTTAAAGTATCCATAATTCTCTGCTCGTTTTGTTTGACTGCGTCTCTTAGCTTTTTCAGCGCTTGAATGCGGCTGCTGATACTCTTTGTCTTTTGCGCATAGAAGTATTGTTTTTGTGTAGAGACAATATGCTCAATGACCGTTTCATCTGTGATATAAAATTGCTCGTGGTTCATCTCTTTCATCTCCCTATAAACATTCGCTTTCAACTGTAGCAAGCAAGTTTTTTAATAGCTCAACTGCCTCATTTAAAGCTAATGAATAATATCTCTGCGTTCCTTTTTGCTCAATTTGCACAAGCTTTTGATCGCGTAAAATTTTCAAATGATGAGAAATTGCCGGTCGTGATAGCGTAGACTCGTTTGCAATTTCATTTACGGTTAAAGGCTCTTTTTCCGCGAGCAGCAAAATAATATCTTGTCTTGCTGAATCACTTAGCGCCTGAAAAATAGGAATGCTGGCACGAAATAACTCGACTGCTTTTTCACTCATATAGATTCCCCTTTATTTAATTTCTTGTGTTCTTCGGACAACGGATGTAAGCCACTTTCTTGGCACGAAGCGCGGGATGAACGTGGCGAGACGAAACTGCACTCCTGGTACGATAACCGTCTGCCCTTTCATAAATTTTTTATAGCCAACTTTCGTTACTGTTTCTACATCCATTGCACCGCTTTGAAAAAGCTTGGAGCTGCTTAGCTGGGCGCGGTCGCTAAAACCCGTTTTAGTTGGACCCGGGCATAGAGCGCTTACCGTTACATTGGTACCTTTTAATTCATTTTCAAGGGCCTCTGTGAAAGACAATACGTACGCTTTTGTTGCATAATACACCGTCATAAGCGGACCCGGCATAAATGCAGCAACGGACGCAATGTTTAAAATTTTACCGTGATTTCGTCTGACCATATCCGGTAAAAATAATTTTGTTAAATGAGTTAATGATCGGATATTTAAGTCAATCATATTTAACTCGTCGTCTAAAGCTGTTTCAATAAATTTGCCGTATAGTCCAAAACCAGCATTATTCACTAAATAGTCAACGTGCATTTTTTTATTTTTAAGTTCTTCATATAGTGACTGTATCTCTTCTTCTCTTGATAAATCCTTAACAACCGTTATCACGTCAATATTATAAGTAGATTTTAAATTCTCTCTAATCGCTGTTAGTTTATCAGCGCTTCTGGCAACTAAAATTACAGGATGCCCATCCTTTGCGAATTGATAAGCTAACTCTTTACCTATTCCTCCGGACGCACCGGTGATAAGTGCATAATGCTGTGACATAGTGTTCACTCCTTATGTTTATATGTTCAAGAACTTAAACGTTTAAACTTATCTTATAGGATTCATTTTTTCCCGTCAACTGTTTTCTATACTCTCCTTTTCTTTTATGTTTTCCATTTTTGCCATTTGCGCATTTCTGTACATTTTTTTACAAAATATGCGTTTTCTTTACATAGAAGGCTAATGTCGTCTAGTTTTGACAACCTTTGTCACCTAGCAGGAAAACAAGTGAAGATATGGTGAATACAACATACAACAAATAATCCATTACATAGTTGGATGAAAATAGATAAGGGAGGAAATGAAAAATGATGGAGACATATACAATTAAAAAAGTAAGTGATCAATTAGAGGTAGAAAAGAAAACGCTAAAACAATGGGAAAAATTATTGGGCAGCTATTTAACAATTGAACGAGTAGATGGGGCCCGTGTCTATACAGAGGAACAAATTGAATTATTTAATGATATTAAACAGCTGTTTGATGAACAATGTACGTTAGATGAAGTCAAAGAATATGTTCAGCTGCTGATAAAGGAACAAGAAGAGCAGGAACATTTAGTGATGGAATCAGAGGCAGCGGTTTCAAAAGAAGAAGAACCGCCACAGTTGAAAACAACAGCTAAAAAAGAAAATGTCATTGATTTTCAAGAACATTCCAATAAACAAATGAAACAAGAAAAGAAAAAGGCTGCCGAAAAGCAGGAAAGCATTTCAGAAAACAAGCAAGAGAAGACCCCTCCTATACCTGAAGCACGATTAGCTACTGAAGAAGAAAAGCAGGCTATTTCTGCTTCTATTGAAGAGCCAAAACCAAACGACCTTGTTGTGAATGAAAAAGAACTGCTTCAAGGGGAATTAGTAGAAGCTGTTCGCCGCTATGAAGATGTGTTTGAGGTACTTGATACGTTTAAAGCTGATTTGTTAAAAGAAATGCGAGAAGGTATGCGAAATGAAGTTCGCGAAGAAATTGTAGGAGAAGTAAAAAGAGAGCTTGAAAAAAGTGCTACTCAAACTGTAGAAATGGTGGAGTCGGTCGGGGCATACATCTCTGAGTCTTCAGAACGCAGCGCAAGAGATGTAGAAAATATGTCTAAAAAAATTATCCGTTCTAACGAAAAATCGTTTGATGAAGTCACTTCTTTGATTGAAGATTATTCAACAATCGCTGAAGAGAAAACTGAGGATATGCGCCTGTTCATGAAAGATGTGATGGAGAATGCGGATGAATCCTCTAAAGAAATGCAGTATTTATTAGACCGATTCTCAAGCAATTCCACCGTTGCGATGAATCAAGTAAAATTTATGGTTGAAAAATTAAACAATTCTTCAACTAATACAACAGAAGAGCTTCGTGATTTAATTGATTCAATGAATGAGGAACGAGTCTATTATTTAAAAGAAATGGAGAAAGAACGTAAGCTTCATCGTCAAAGCGTAGCTGAACGCGAAGAGATGTTTAGTGATTTTGTCCAAACCTTTAGACAAACCGCCGCTGCTGATATGAAGCGAAAAAGGAAGTGGTGGAAGCTGTTTCTCTCCTGAAAACACCGGCCCTATGGTAATAGGGCCGGTGTTTTTTAATAGTATGAACAATCGTAGTTTGTATGTAAGAAATGTTAAGGTAACGCGTGGCGATGAGACGTTATACTTTGAAAAACATGATAGCCGCTTACCGATACGCCTATAGTTCCTGCTCCTGGAAATACTGTATCTCCGCATAACCACATTCCTTGTAAGCCAGATCGATGCGAAATGCTGTTGAACAAGGCATGATCTAACGTTTGCGGAAAGCCTCCCACTCCGCCGCTTGGGCGAGAAGTGAACCTTTCCCATGCTTTAGGAGCTCCCGAAATTTGATGCTCTGCTTTTTCAATGCTAGGAATAATGGTTTTAATGCCTGCTACCATTTTTTCTTCAAGAACTTGTTTTTGAAGATCATAGGCTTCTTTGGTACTCCACTTGCTAAGATCAATGTGAGTAGACGCTGTAATTGTACGCTTGCCTTCAGGCGCTCGAAAACGATCATCAGGATGAGAGACTGAGAGAAATAAATGATTTCCTTCCGTCATTTCCCCTTGTTCGGATTGAAGTACTTGCTGAAACAACTCTACCTTTTGCGGCAGATCTCTTTCATCAATCGCAAAATACATCGAAAACGTTCCCCACTGCGGAAGCTCGCTTTTTTCTTTTGCCCGCTTATGAATATGCTGGTAATCTTCATCATGCAGCAAAGACTTTAAGCTTTGAACCGGCGCGTTGCATACAACGTCTGATGCACGGTAATGGTTACCTCTATGATCATGTACGATCCACCCGTCATTATCACGCTCTATCTTTACTACTTTCCTTCCTAGAGTGGTTTTTCCTCCGTTGGCTTTAATCGATTTTTGCAGCGCTTCTGCGACTTTGTATAAGCCGCCTTTTACATAAAAAGCACCTTCGTGATAAATATCCAACGCTAAACATCCAATAAGCATTGAACAGTTCTCACTCGTTGTCTGCATGCTGTCTATTAATTGACCATCAACAAAATGAAGAAAGTCCGCTTCGTCTACCAAGCTGTGTTTTTTTAGTAAATAACTAAACGATTGATGAAAATAAGGCAACAGCTTCACAGAACCAACATTCAACGAACTTACCAGCCTGCTCCACTCACCGACTGTTAGAGGAGGAAGAACCGGCAGAGACTGCATAAGCTTGCGAATTTCTTTTGCAATTCTAAAAACATTTTCATAAAAGCTCCTAATATTTTTTGCTTTATGAGGAAATTGTTTTTGAAGATAGGAAATATGCTGATACCGGTCTTGATAATAAATCAGTGTACGATGAGGAAGATGAACTTTCATGATTTTCTCAAGAGAAACCTTTTCAATTTCTAGGCCAAGGTACGTGCCGATTCGCTCATGTACCCCTCCGTGCTCAAATCCCATTCCAAGCGTCGCCCCAACAGGAAACGTATACAAATGACGCTGAAATTTCCCTGCACAACCTCCCCATTCTCGAGAAGCTTCTAAAACCGTCACTTCATAGTCATGTTTAGCTAAAAGCGCTCCCGCTGTTAACCCACCTATTCCTCCGCCTATTACGACAACTTGCTTATGCATGTTTTCACCTTCTTTTAGCTCTTTCTTCTATTGTGCAAAAAAAAGAAGCTCACCGCAATTTAGAAGCGGCTCGTTACTGAAATAAAAAAGCCGTGAATGATCTCACAGCTTTTTGGCTTATTTTGTAATCACTCCACAAACAATCCGATCTCCTGAGTTTCCTGAAGGATCCGTTGTGTAATCGTCGACTTTATCATGTATCACTAATGCCGATCCATCCATATCCAAAAGAGAATTCGGCTTTCCTTCTTGCAGAGTGACAAGAGAAGCAAAAATTTCTGTATCTACTTTGCCATTTGGAGCAACTTCTAGATTGGGCAAATCACCTGCATGCGGGCCTTTTGTATTTTTAAAGCCGTGTTCACGTTTAAAAGGATTAAAATGGGCACCCGCTGTTTTAAAATCCGGCACCTCACATTTTCCTATTTCATGAATATGAAATCCATGTCTCCCCGGTGAAAGACCTTGAGCAGTTAATTTAATGTGCACGCCGTTCTTTGCTTCTGACAGGGTAGCCTCTCCTACTTTTTTGCCCGATGTATTTGTTAAATCCACTTTAACAGGTTCTACCGATACTTCGCTTGTTTCTTTTGCTTCCTCTGTTTTCAGGTGGTTTTCATGAGCGTTATTTTGCTCTTTTACCATGCTGCATGCTCCTAACCATAACAGAACAAAGACTACGCATCCGTTCATTATCAACTTTTGCATCCGTGATTCCTCCTTTTTCTTATTTATCACCATCCTTTCACTATTTTCCTTTTTTTAGACATCAAAAATAAGATTGAGACATACGTTCACCTTACCAATAAAAAAATCCGAACGAGTTGGATTCTTAATGAAGAACCTCGATTCATCGTTCGGATTTTCCTTCAACTAAAATACTTTGCTTTAACGTCTTACTTCTGTTTAAAGTTGTATTCTTTTTCCGTTCCGTTTGAAAAACGAACTTCTAATTCAAACGACTGAAAATCTTTTTTTAGACCAAACGCATCGATTACTTCCTTTTTTACATCTTCATTGGGCGTGCGCTGATCAAAATTTAACTTTTTAAATTTTGAAGATAATTTATTAAAAGCTTTGTCTCCGTTCAAGTGCTCATCGTTAATATTATCATCCACTTTGGCTTCTATCTCATCATTTTCATTTTCGTAGTCGGCTTCATAATCATTGTTGAGCCCCTTATAGTCTACTTCTAAATCAAATTTCGAAAAGTTAAAAGATGTGTTTTCGCTTTGATTATCATAGCTCATCGGCGTTCCGCCATTCGTCACGCCTTGTTTATTTTGAGCTTCTTTTGCCGGCGCTGCATCATCATTGTAGCATGCTGAAAGTACGCTAATACTTATAAGGGAAAAGAATATGAAAAAGGGTCGTTTCTTCACTGTATTTCCTCCTTTGACTTCACTCTTCCTTCCCTTTATGTCCACAAATTTGATTTTTATACGCCTCCACTAGAAAACCCCGCTCTCTAAAAAGAAAGCGGGGTTTTTCGTCTTGTTTATTTTACGTTCGAATAAGAAATACTGTACATGCTGTTAAAATACGTATTGTAAAGAGCTTGAACGGCACGGTCTAAAGCGTCTGCTTTCACACCAAACATCATGCTCACCTCAGAAGAACCTTGGTTGATCATTTCAAGATTCACTTCAGCACGAGCAAAAGCTTCTGTAGCTTTTGCAGCAATTCCTACTGTGCTATTCATTCCTTCTCCTACTACCATAACCATAGCAAGATCACGTTCAATAAAGATTTCATCTACTTCAAGTTCTTTTTCAATTCGAGCAAATACACGCTTTTCCACATCTGGCGTAAGCTGATGCTCGCGCATGATGACAGAGATATTATCAATTCCTGAAGGGGTATGTTCGTATGAAATGCCTTCATCTTCTAAAATTTCAAGCAATCTTCTGCCAAAACCAATTTCACGGTTTAATAAGTATTTGCTCACATGAATATTGCAAAAACCTTTGTCGCCAGCGATTCCAACCACCGGCGTATCGCCGTGAGGACGCTCAGCTACAATAAATGTCCCCTTTGCTTCCGGATTATTTGTATTCTTTACACATACAGGAATGCCTAGTTTATAAACCGGCTCTAGCGCTTCATCATGGAAGACAGAAAAACCTGCATAAGAGAGTTCACGCATTTCTCTGTATGTGACTTCTTTCATTTCATGAGGCTTTTCCACAAGTCGTGGATCTACGCTATAAATAGCATCTACGTCGGTAAAGTTTTCATACAAGTCAGCTTTGACTCCCGCTGCTACAATTGAGCCTGTGATATCTGACCCACCGCGCGAGAACGTAACCATGTTCCCTTCTTCAGAGTAGCCAAAGAATCCTGGAATCACCAAAATGCCCGAACGCTCTCTTAGCTGCGGCAGTTTTTCATAAGACAGTGGAAGCACTCTTGCTCTTCCGGGTTCATCAGAAACAAAAATACCTGCTTCTTTTGGATTTACATAATGAGCTTCAAATCCTAAATGGTTTAAATAAGCGGCCATTACCTTTGCGTTATTATCTTCTCCACTTGCTTTTAGACAGTCTAATAAGCGAAACGGATCGTTTTTATGTAAATCAATAAGTGATTGTAAATTCGTAATAATGTCCGTAATAATCGTTTCTGGCATAGACAAGTCCACAACGATTTCACGATAGCGATCAATTACTTGCCCAAACTCATCGACGTAATCTTCTCCAAGCTGTATTTTGGCAGAAAGTGCGATTAGCAAATCTGTCATTTTTGTATCTTCTCCGTATCGCTTGCCCGGAGCTGATACAACCACCAGCTTTCTCTCTTTATCAGACGTTACAATATGCGCAACCTGTTTAAATTTCTCTGCGCTTGCAACTGAACTCCCGCCAAACTTCGCAACCTTCATGTTTGAGACACTTCCTTACTTTGTTTTTAATATTCGATTATTGTACCATATTTTATCAAGTAGAAAAGCTTATCTATCTAACTTTTCTAAAAATTAAAGGAATACTACCGTAATTGTACTCCCATAAAGAACAAATGTCTACCACAAAAACACAAAAAGACTGATTTTACATGATGTAAAATCAGTCTTTATTTGTTATTCTGCTTTTGGCTTTTTTAATACACCTACAAGGACCGCTGTTACAATTGCACCAATTAAAATTGCTAGTGCATATAAAAGAGGATTTCCTTGTACAATTCCGATAACGAATACGCCGCCGTGTGGTGCTGGTAAACCGATGTGGAACATCATTGTTAAAGCACCTGCTACTGCAGCACCGATAACCGATGCGGGAATCACACGGCCTGGGTCAGCTGCTGCGAATGGAATCGCACCTTCTGTGATAAATGAAAGACCCATTACATAACACGTTTTACCTGTTTCGCGCTCTTGGCGAGTAAATTTGTTTTTGAACAAAGTTGTCGCAATAGCCATACCCAATGGTGGAACCATACCGCCTGCCATAATCGCTGCGTGTGGTGCATAGTTTCCAGCATCAATCATTGCAATACCAAATGTAAAGGCTGCTTTATTAATAGGGCCACCCATATCAATCGCCATCATACCGCCTAAGATAATACCTAATAATACTAAGTTACCTGTACCAAATCCACTTAACCAGTGCGTTAATCCTTTGTTAATTGCACTAACTGGCTCATTTACAACATAAAGCATAATCAATCCTGAGATAAAAATCCCAAATAGCGGATAAAGAAGAACTGGCTTAATTCCATCAAGCGCTTGCGGCAGGCCGCTGAATAATTTCTTTAACCCCACTACTACATAACCCGCTAAGAAACCAGCGATTAAACCACCTAAGAAACCGCCTCCGCCAGAAGCTGCTAAAAGACCTGCAACCATACCGGGAGCTAAACCAGGACGATCAGCAATACTCATTGCAATAAACCCTGCTAGTACTGGTACTAGTAAGAAAAATGCATTATCTCCGCCAATTGTTTTTAGCGCCGCTGCAAATGCATTGTATGTTGGATCTTTCGGTTCTGCTGAGTGAATGCCAAACATAAATGAAATAGCAATTAAGATCCCGCCCCCTACAACAAACGGAAGCATTGCTGATACACCGCTCATTAGGTGTTTGTAAAACCCTGTACGCTCTGATCCTTTACTTTCTCCGCCTTCTTTGCTGCCACCGCCGCCGCTGTATATAGGAGCGTCTCCTTTTAACGCGCGGTTAATTAATTCTTCAGGCTTGCGAATCCCTTCAGCTACTGGAACTTGAATGACTTTTTTACCTGCAAAACGTTCCATTTCTACTTGCTTGTCCGCTGCAACAATAATAGCGGTAGCGTTTTCAATTTCTTCCTTCGTCAACGCGTTTTTAACCCCGCTGGAACCATTTGTTTCAACTTTGAGCGTCACGTTCATATCTTTCGCTTTTGCTTTTAAGCTGTCCGCTGCCATATATGTGTGTGCAATTCCCGTTGGACAAGCCGTTACAGCAAGCACTAATTGATCTGAAGCTGTATCTACTTCCTCTTCCGGCGCTTCATTTTCAGTTTCTTTATCATCAATTGCTTTAATGACTTCATCAATTGATGATGCTGTTAGCAACGTTTTTCGGAATGATTCGTCCATTAATAACGTAGACAAACGAGATAGTGTTTCTAAGTGAGCGTTATTTGCGCCTTCACTCGCTGCAATCATGAAGAATAAGTGTGCAGGCTGTCCGTCTAATGATTCATAATCGATACCTTCTGTTGAGCGTCCAAATGCAATGGCCGGTGTTTTTACCGAGCTTGTTTTTGCATGCGGAATGGCAATGCCTTCTCCAATTCCCGTTGTACTTTGAGATTCACGATTTAAAATTGCTTCTTTATAGCCAGCTCGGTCGCTTAAGCGACCAGCTTCGTCTAATTTTCCAACTAATTCATCAATAACATCAGCTTTTGACGTGCTTTTTAAATCAAGAATGATTGTATCTTTTTTTAATAATTCAGTAATTCTCATTCTCGTTTCCCCCTACTCTACCTTTGTGATTGACACTTGTTCACGAAGCGTCTTTACATCTTCTGCTGTACATAATTCAAGTGAGAATGCTGTGGCACTTCCTGAAGCTACTCCTGTTTGAAAAGCTTCTAATAAATCCCCTTGTTTTACATAAGAAGCAATAAATCCAGCTACAAGTGAATCGCCAGCTCCAACAGAATTTTTTACCGTTCCTTTAGGGACTGTGGCACTGTAGACACCGCTTTCGTTAATAAGCAGTGCTCCATCACCTGCCATAGACACAACGACGTTTTGCGCTCCTTGTTCCACGAGCTTCTTACCGTATACTAGCGCATCTTCTGCACTGTTTACTTCTACATCAAACAATTCTGCAAGTTCATGATGATTCGGTTTGATAAAAAACGGGTTGTGGGACACGACGTCTAGCAAAGTTTTTCCACTTGCATCTACTACAACTTTTACTCCGTTCGCTGCTGCTAGTTCAGTTAACGTTTCATACACAGAACTTGGAAGCGTTTTCGGTATACTCCCCGCTAATACGAAGATATCGCCTTCAGTCATTTGCTTTACTTGAGTCAATAAAGACTGAAGCGCTTCGTCTGTAATAGCAGGTCCTTGACCGTTAATTTCTGTTTCTTTTTCTGTTTTTAACTTTACGTTAATACGGGTATCTCCCTCAACTCTTGTAAAAGCTGTTTCGATATTCTCCGCTTTTAAGTAGTCTTCGATATAGGTTCCTGTAAAGCCGGCTACAAAACCGAGGGCTTTATTATCAACACCTAATCGCTTTAAAACGCGAGAGACGTTAATGCCTTTTCCTCCTGGAAACTTGGCTTCATTCGTTGTGCGGTTAAGCCCGCCTTCTTCGAATGCTGAAACATGTACTACGTAATCAACGGATGGGTTCAACGTACATGTATAAATCATGATTTCACAACCTTTATGTCTGTTTTGTTTGCATACTGTATAAGTACATCGCTAGGTACGTCATTTGTTATAATTTTTGCTTCATGTAAATCGGCTATTTTCGCAAAGCTTGTTTCAAAAAACTTAGTGGAATCTGATAAAATATAAGATTCTCTAGACAGCTTCATTGCCGTTTGCTTGATCAATGCTTCTTCTGGGTCAGGAGTGGTATATCCATATTGATGATGAATCCCATTCGCTCCCATAAAGCACTTATCAAAACGATATTGCTCAAGACTTAAAAGAGCTCCATTGCCAATTAAAGCGCCCGTTTTATGTTTAACAGATCCCCCAATTAAATAGAGGGTGATACCTTGTTCTAGCATCGGGTTTAAATGCATTAAACCATTTGTCACGACAACTACATCTTTTTGCTTTAAAAAAGGAATCATTTCATACGTTGTAGTTCCTGCATCTAAAAAAATACAGTCACCTTCATTTATAATGGAAGCCGCATACTCTGCAATGTTTCGTTTATCTTGAACATTTTTAGCAGATTTTTCGATAACGCTCAGTTCGATTCGTTTACTGCGAATAAGCGAAGCGCCACCGTGAACACGTTTGAGCATTTGCTCTTCTTCTAGTTGACTTAAGTCTCTTCTAATGGTGGATTCCGAAGCGCCTGTAACTTCGATAAACTCTTGCACTTTTACAAGTTCTTTCTCTTTTAAAAGTTTTAAGATTAGTTGATGTCTCTCCGGCGTTAACATGTTCTAGCTCCTTTTTCAAAAAAGCGTTTTCATTTATTTCATGTACTTACTTTATCACGGTTTACATTCAAAATCAATCATAAAAAATCAAAAACATTCATTTTTTTAATTACAAAATAAAGTTTTTTGAACGAACAATTAAATTTGCATTTGGTTTAATAATAGTTACTACAAAAGGAAATATGCTGGTAATTCAAGAATTTGTCTACTTTTCTCATTATATGTAAAGGTTTTCTTCTACTCAATTAGCTATGACTGTTTTTGACTATTTCTTGACCGATTGAATTTTTCTGACTGAATCAGCCATAGCTTGTCCTGATTTCGTAAAAGCCTACACACCAAAAAAGTTGTCCACCTTTTTGGACAACTCAAAGTGACCCATCATTTAAATAAAAACAGAAGCATATATAATATGGAAGCAAGGGCAGAAGAAATAGCTAAACTTGAGATAAAACGAACGAGTCTTTTCTTAATGAACTGCGTTAATTCGATTTCTCTTACTTGAGTTTTTTCATTTTGCATACTAATGATCCCTTCTTTAATTAAAATTTCCTAGTAGCTAGAAGTTACTACTCGCAGAATATGCTTTTATGTATTGTATGCATGCGTTAAAAAAAAGATACAAAACGAACAAAAAAGCTACTCTTAGCTAGAGTAGCTTTCATCTTTCCATACATCTGCTTCAATTACTGCATCCGCTCGAATCGAATATGTATAACAAGGGCCTGTAACCATCAGCGTATTCGACTGCAGCGAGACTTTATCAATCGTCACTCGTTCATACCTTTGAATATGTCCTGCTTCATAGACGTGAAGCGTTACTGGATGATGCTCCGAGTAACTGTTCATAATGACATTTTCAATATGCTCAATCTTTTCTTTTTTCAACCCTAAGGACTGCTTATGCGCATCGGGACTGTACATTTTCTTCATTTTCTCTAAATGCTCGGGCATTACTAACTTCGCATACTGTTTTAATTCATCTTGATACACGTTCATTCTCCCCCTTGACTCTTGCTTCTATTTTACCGAACGAACATTCTCATTGCAAAACTTTTTAATCAAAATAAAAGCAAACAATTCATTTTTTCATATTAGATAAAAACTGTCAAAAGATTTTATGATGATAGCAGAAACTGATTTTTTTAAAAATAATAATATCTCATCTTTAATTCGGTCTCTAGAGTTGGTATAATACATTGTCATGACTGTGTTTTCGGAGTTTTTGATGATTGGAGGTAACGTTCATGATTAATAAAATAAAAGAAATTATCCTTATTATTCTAGGAAGCCTTATTTTTGCACTTGCCATTAATTACTTTGCTATTCCAAATGAATTAGCAGAAGGCGGCGTAACCGGTGTAACAATGATTACCTATTATGTATTAGGCTGGTCTCCGGGTATCACAAACTTTATATTAAACGGTTTGCTGGTACTAATCGGATACAAATTGCTTCACAAACGTGTGATTGCTTACACAATTATATGTATTGTTTTCACATCTCTATTCCTACATATAACTGAAGGACTGGGAAATCCTCTTGATGATACGCTGCTGGGGGCTATTTTTGCTGGTATTTTAGCTGGTGTAGGACTCGGACTTGTGTTTAGAGGAGGCGGAACTTCCGGAGGCTCTGCAGTTATTGCCCGCTTAGCTAATCAATATCTAGACTGGAATATTAGCAAAACGATGCTGGCAATTGATTTATTGGTTGTAGCAAGCGCCTATTTTGTCATCGGAGGAGAAAAGACGATGTATACGGTTATTTCTCTTTACATCGGAACGAAAGTGCTTGATTATATCATTGAAGGACTCAATCCTCGCAAAGCAATTACTATTATTTCACACCGTTCCGCTGAAGTGGCCGAACAAGTTAATAAAAAGATGCAGCGAGGAGTCACTGTTTTTTCCGCTCATGGAAGCTATACAAAAGAAGCAAAAGACGTATTGTACGTAGTTGTGAACAAACAAGAACTGCTAGAATTAAAACGCATTATTCATAAAGTCGACGAACAGGCTTTTGTGGTTGTCCACGATGTGCGCGACGTATTTGGAGTAGGCTTTACTATTCCAAAAGCCAGCTGAAAACCCGCTGTAAAAAAGCGGGTTTTTTCTATTATATATGTTTGCGCTGAAAATACAGTAAACCTGCTGCTCCAAAAAGCAGAAAGCTGCTTATAACAACCACTAAGAAATTCTGTGTAGTCAGCATCAACCCCCATGATGCTTTTCCGTTTACACCTAACATTCCATACATTGGCTGAGTCCATGGGTACCAGGGGCCAAATCGTTCAGAATTAGCAACGAATAAATTCGGTAGTGTTAAAATGACGTTGACTGTCAAAGATGCTCCAAAGCTAGAACATGCCATTGACACAGCTAGCATAAACGCAAGAATGGGCAACGCCGCAACCCATCCGCCTAGCATATTTCCAGCTATCATCTTTAATGGCACAGCGCTCGGATAGTCTTTTAACATGCTAACTCCTAATAAAACAACAAATACAAGCACTTGAAGAATTCCCATGAAAGCTGCTGCTGTAATCAATTTTGCTCCGTATACCGATGTCCTTGTCACAGGAAGAGATAATAATTGCTTCCACCCTCCCGCTTCGTGTTCATACCGACAGATGAAGGATGTTACTAACCCGCCAATTAACGGATAAAACAGCAATCCGTGAACATTGGCAATCAAGGCATCTGCCATTGCCCATTTCATTCTCCCGCTTGGCATTGCCTGATCACCTACAAAAAGGATAATAGCGATTAGAATAGGACTCACAAAAAGGTACGTCCAGGCTTTTGTTTTAAACAATTTAAACGATTCTATCTTACATAATTGCAAAAACATTTAGGCCACATCCTTTTTGATAAAGTGCAAGGCGCCTGCAGCATATAAGAAAATGCCGATAATTACACCTGCTATCATGTACATATTCCGATAGTCAGAAAACGCTAACATTGGCCATTGCCAGAAAAACCAGCTCGGCAATTCTCTCATACCACTCATCGTCACACTCATCACAATACCTAGTGCAAGAGAGCGGCCTTGATTTTTAAAAAGCATAGATAACCATATTTGAATAGCTACAAATGGAATGGCAGAAAAAAACGGATAAAAGGTATACACGAAAAGATTTTTCCAAGAAGACGGAAAACCAAATCCTAACCACCATCCTAACCCAATTATACCGATTAATAGAACAGCAGAAGCGATAAGTAGCATAAACATAACTACTACAAATTTTGCTGTATAAACACTCAGTCTGCTCACAGGTAAGCTCAGCAGCTGCTTCCATGAGCTTCTATGATATTCAATATGCGCTACATTTGAAGCAAGAATCGTTCCTCCCAGTAAAAAAGCTATTGGAAGCGTGATGTTTAGTTCATGTAAAAGACCTTCCCACACATTCGGATTTTGCTGAATTAAATATTCATATCGAACGCTATAATCAACTAGCGTTAAGCCAATTACACCCGCTGGACCTAAAAATAGTAAAAACCAGAGCCATTTTCTTTTTAACTTTATACACTCAGCCTGCAGTATTTTTGCGAACATATCTATTCTCCTCGCTCGTCAGCTTTAAAAAGATATCTTCTAATGACTTCGATTTTTCTTCAACTCGGTAGATTGAGACATTTTCTTGCACAAGCTGATAAACAAGATGTGCCACTTGCTCATGATCAATATAATCTAAAAGAAGACTATGTTCATCGATAGTAGGTACAAACCCGTTTGCTAATAGGATTGTTTTAGCCTTTTCTATCTCTCCCGTTGTAAATGCCACTTGATGCTTAGCTTTTTTGCGAAGCGATTCAATCGATCCATTAAATAGCATCTTTCCTTTTGTAATAATACCTACTTGAGTCGCTAAATGGTCAATTTCATAGAGTAAATGACTTGAAATCAATACGGTAACTCCGTTTTCCCCTGGCATTTCTTTAATTAATGAACGAATTTCTTGAATTCCTGCAGGATCCAGTCCGTTGGTTGGTTCGTCTAAGATTAATAAACGAGGATTTCCGAGGAGTGCAGAAGCAATACCAAGCCGCTGTTTCATCCCAAGAGAAAAGCCTTTGACTGGACGATTTGCTTCTTTTGTTAATTTTACAATATTTAGTACTTCATCCACTCTGTTTTTAGATACACCTAGTATTTTACGAAGTACCTCTAGATTTTCTCTTGCAGTTAAATGCGCATAATAGGAAGGGCTCTCTACAAGTGAACCTATCTTTTTTAAGGCTTGAATATGCTGCCTGTGATTTTTTATTCTTTCTCCAAACAGCTCAATTTCCCCGCTCGTTGGCTTCATTAGCCCGAGCAGCATTCTGATCGTTGTCGTCTTCCCTGCTCCGTTAGGTCCTAAAAACCCGTAGATTTCTCCTTCTTTAATGGATAAATTCACTTCATTTACAGCTTCTGCTCCTTTAAATACTTTTACCAGCTGAGTCGTTTTAACTATTTCCACTTTTATCACCTCTCCTTTACTATAAACAGCCAAAGTTAAGAGGACGGAAAAGAAAGGTTAAAATTTGTTTAAAAAAGCGAGTGAATTAATCACTCGCTTTGTACACAATTTGAATATCCGTTCCATGTTTTGTAGAATGAATTGACCACGTTAACCCCATTTCTTTAATCATCGCATCCACAATCGCTAGACCTACACCGTTTTGCTTCGTATGGCTATTCTTTTTAAAGCCTGACCCTTTATCAGAAATGGTGAGAGAAGATAAATCATGCTCTTGAACAAGGCGAAAGCCAATAAAGTTACCTTCTTTGGCATGACGAATGACATTTTGACATAAATTATCTATTATTCTTTCTAACCACTGAACATCTCCGCGCCAATATATGGACTGAGAAGGCAGTTGAATATCCACTTCCATATTCTCTTCTTCAAATAGTGGATACGATTGTGCAATGCTTTTTCTAAGAAATCGAGCCATATCAACTTCCTCTTCCCGATATGGATATTTTCCATTTAACAGCAGCGTATAGGAAAATAAATTATCTATTAAATCACTAACAAATTCTACTTTTGTATCAATTACCTCAAGAGATTGTTGAACGTTCAAGGCCATTTCTTCGTTTTTCAGCTGATAAATATGCGTTCGAACAGTCGTGAGCGGTGTTCGTAAGTCATGCGACAGACTCATAATTAAGTCTTGCCGCAGCTGTTCTTCTTGCTTCTCTCGGTCCCGGCTTTCATGAAGCTGTTTAACCATTTGATTGAACGATTGTTCTAGCTGACCAATTTCATCCGTGGACTCAGATACAACAGGTAAAGGAATTCCTTGCTCGCCTTTGTTGTTCATAGCAGCTTGTAACACTCGCAGCCTTTTTCGAATTCGAAGAAAAAAGAACAGAGAAAGTACAATAAAAGAAAGCACAATGATAAAAACAAATCCTAAATAAATATTATAGTAGGCTGGGTCTAGCCTTTGAATAGGAGGCTCAACGGCTTTTTCTGGCACTTCAATGACCATAAAACCTTGCTTTTTATCTGTTCCAATAAAGGTAATAACCGTATACGGATCGTTTCCGTATCGTTTTTTTATAAATTCAGCCGTATAAGACGATGACCATTGCTTCGGAAGGGCTTCATGATAAGGAAGCGGAAGCTGTGTTTGTCCAGCTTCGTTTACCCAGAACATTGAAGCTTCAGGGTATTTTGCTTTTAATAATTTTAGCTTTTGATTAATTGTTTTCTCATTTGCTCCTTCTAGCTTTTGGGCTTCTTCATTCCATATTTGTTCGTAGTAGCTTTTTCCTTTATACTCTTCATTTAATAATCCTTGAATATGCATAAAAGGGACGGTGATCAGCCATGAGCCTGCAAAAAATGATACCGGTATAATTAGTACAGCTGCAATCATAATTAAGATATACTTCGTGATAAGAGACTGTGTAACGTTCATTGCTTCACCCTGTACCCAATCCCTCGTATTGTTTCAATAATTTCAGGCTTAGCTGCATTTTTCTCCAATTTTTCTCGTAAATAGCGAATATGTACCATTAATGTTTTATCTCCTTCTATATAACGCTCTTTCCATACCCCTTCATAAATTTGTTCTTTTGTTAAAATTTGATTTAAATGCTGAAGGAAATAAGTAAAAATATGAAATTGCTTACCTGTTAAACTAATTTCTTCACTTGTCTCTCTGTTCATCACGCGATAGTCTATCATCGAAATATGCAAATGTTTTACAATAAGCTCTTCTTTCTTTCTTGAAAATCTTCTTAACAATACTTCAAGCCTTGCAAGCAGCTCTTCTGGATGAAACGGCTTTGTGACATAGTCATCGGCAAACTCTAGCCCCATGATCTTATCTTCTAGGGCTGTACGAGCTGAAAGCATTAAAATCGGGACATCAGGTGCTAGTTTTTTAAGCTTTTTTCCCACTGTAAATCCATCTAACCCAGGCAGCATTACATCTAAAATGACAATATCCGCTTGTTTAATAAACTGACTGGCGATATCTCCTGATTGTAACCAAGTAACTTCATAGTTTTGCTTTTTAAGCTCATTTTGAATCATTAATCCAATTTCTTCATTGTCTTCAATGTATAAAACGTGATTCATATGCACACCCCCTTTACTTCTTTTTCCATTTTATCGAATTCTTCTTAGCAGTAAAAGACAAAAAACGCTAAAAGGCCATGCCTTTTAGCGTTTTTCTTTACACGTCCATTTAATTAACAAGCCGCAGTGCGTTAATCCTCCTCCAAACCCATAGAGAATAAGGAGGTCATTATCCTGTACTTTTCCTGTCATTATTCCTTCGTTTAAAGCAAGCGGAATAGAAGCTGAAGACGTATTTCCGCAGTATTGCACACTCGTTAACGTTTTATCCATTGAAACACCTGTTTTAGCACAAATAGCTTCAATCATTCGAAGGTTTGCACTGTGCGGAATAAACCAGTTTACATCAGAAAGAGAAATAGAAGTATTCTTTAATAATGCTTCTACTCCTTTTGGAATCGTTCGGACAGCAAAGCGGTATACTTCACGCCCGTTTTGAACTAAATTTCCGCTCGAGTTAATTTCTTTTCCTGAAAGAGTATTAGATAAGTTAGTACGATATAAATTTACCCCTCCGCTTCCGTCCGTTCCGTAGTGACATCCTAAGAAACTTGGATTATGCTCATCGTACTCTACAAGCATGGCTCCCGCTCCATCACCAAACAGCACGCATGTGGCCCGGTCCGTATAATCTGTAATTTTCGACATGACTTCAGCACCAATAACTAAAATCTTTTTATGCAGTCCAGACGTCACTAGGCCGTTCGCCACATGAAGGCCATATGTAAACCCGGCGCATGCTGCACTTAAGTCAAATGCAGCAGCTTGCTCAATATGAAAGTAATCTTGAACCTGACATGCTACGCTAGGAAAAAAGTGATCCGGCGTTGTGGTCGAAACAATAATTGCATCTACATCTTCTATTTCTACAGCATATCGGTTAAGCAAATTTTCAACGGCTTGAATGGCAAGCGTAGACGTGTATTCGCCTTCACCAGCCATTCGTCGCTCTTTCATTCCCGTACGCTGCACAATCCATTCGTCACTTGTATCAACCATTTCTTTTAAATGGTCGTTCGTTAATTTTTGCTTTGGTGTATACGTCCCCATTCCCGTAATTCTAGCTTTTGACTGTATCATTTCTCCACCTCAAATCAGTTGATACTTAATTATAACACCTACTTTTAATATCTGGTACTAATTTATTACAGATAAAAAGCGCAAAGCCATATCCTTTACGCTTTTTTATTGGATATAAATTTTTCTATGCCTTACCTACTGCGTGCCTGATACTCTTTTTCTAAGTCAGAAAGTGTGAGTTCAAAAAGATGATGGTTTTCTTTTTTGTAAATCCCTTTTTTCAATAACTCTTCAATGAGGTATTGTTTTCTTTGCCGCACCGCTGCTCGTAATAAATTTTCCATCTTTATTCCTCCTATTACATTAATTTAAGAATAAAAAAAGACTCCTAACACAGGTCAGAAGCCTTCGGTAATCCGATCAGCACAGGGATAAAACTGCCAGATCTTTATCATTTTAAAAAGTGTAAAGCTGCTGCTTCAGCAGCTTTACACTTTTCATCGTCATACTCATACAACCTATAACACAATTTAAATTCAAAAAATTCTAAATCTTCGACCGGAAAGAAAGTCAATTTTTCTTCGAATACGCACGTTTTCTATATTTAGTACAGTACTTGCTTGCCCCGCCGTCAAGCGTTCGCTATCTAGGCTGGCCCTTCAGTTTCTCTAAATACGTATTCAAATAGACTTATTTGTGGCTTGCTACTTTACTTTTAGCTAAAAAGCGGTTTTTTTCCGTGCTGTCCACTTGAGTAATTTGTCCGTCGTGAAGAGTAATTAGTACAGATCCATAGTTGATTTCAGTTAGTAATTTAACAATATAGTCTAATTTTTCTTGTGTAATTGAAGCCATTTTATCATTCTCCTATTCATAGATAAATTTATATTTTAGTTGCAGTTGAATAAACAAAGCGAACAACATCTATAAGTACTTGTATAATGTGCAGAAGATAAATACATGGTAATCCTCCCCATATGTTCAGTTGAAGATTGAGATTTTAATGACCACAACCAATGTACAGAAAAGGCCCACACTAGTAGCGAACAAGTATGAGCCTTCGGTTGACCGATCAGCTTCTTTAGCATCCCAATTTTTTCAAAAGATTTATACTATCTATATTATTTACACTTTACCTATATGTCAAGTAGGGATTAAAAAAATAAATAGATATTATTAAATTTTTTTATATCTTCGACCTAATAAAAAAGACTCATCTGCATGAAGTTACACAGACGAGTCTTTTTCAGTTCTATTTTTTTGGATAGGCAGGGTTACCGTAAAGATGCTTCCTTGTTCTTTTTTGCTTTCAACATGTATTGCGCCCTCATGCAGCCGAACAATTTTTTTTGTGATGGCTAGACCGAGGCCGCTTCCTTTTAACGTTCTCGATTTATCTACTTTATAAAAGCTTTCAAAAATATATTTTTGATCTTCTTGGGCAATACCAATTCCATTGTCCTTTATTTTCACGTCTATTTCTTCGTTTTTTAGAGAAATGGATATTTTCACAAATCCATGTTCAGGCGTATATTTAATAGCATTTGTTATTAAGTTTAGCCACACTTGCTCTAACAAATCTTTATCTGCTTCCATTTGAACATTGGATAAATCAAGGTCAATTTCTATGTTCTTTTTTGTCCACTGAGGTTCTAAAGCCATGACCACATGCCTGATTTGTTCATCTAACCGGTATGGCTGTAGCATTAGCGTTTGATGTTCAGAGTCTAGAGAAGCAAGTTTTAGCAAATTGGAACTCAGCTGAGAAAGTCTTGTACTTTCTTTTTCAATAATCGTTAAATATTGTATCTTTTTATCTTCACTGACGATATCATCTTTAAGTGCCGCTGAAAAACCGCGAATAGAGGTCAGCGGTGATTGAATCTCATGCGAAACGCTAGCAATGAACTCTTGCCTCATCGTTTCTATTTTGTTTAATTCTTTAGTCATTTGATTGAAATTTTTAGTTAACAGACCGATTTCATCATTCGCTGCGTGCTCGACTTGCACATTGTATTCACCTTGTCCAACAACTTTCATCGCTGTACTGAGACGCTTAATCGGTTTAATAATAATCATTGAAACATATGCAAATAATACAATACCCACTAATAAAATCGTAATAAGCTGGATATTTTGCACATCTTGAATAACTGAAAATTGCCGCTGAGGATGAGACTGAATAAATAGAGCATACGACCGTCCATTTTCTTTAAAAGGAAGACCCACTACGTTTGGCTGTGGACGATCATCTTTTTCCTCGTTTAAATTAGAATAACGCTTCCCGTCTAATACTTGATCTACTTCTTTCGGTGTAATTGGAATAGGCGGTCCTGGCTGTCCTAATACTTTTTCTTCATGCTGATCATCAATAATAATAAACGAAAAATGAATGAATGATGAATTAGATAAAAACCTTGCAGCTTTGTCGGAGTCTTCTGCTCCGTACAAATCGATAAAATCTTCGCCCATCTTCACCATATCCTGACCTAATCGCATTTCGAGCTTCTGCTTGCTAAGAAATGTCGTAACGACAACGGTAATCACAACGCTCAATAAAATTGTAATGATGAACGACAGAACCAGCTTTACATAAATTGATTTCACGTTAACACCCTTCTGCTCTATAGCCTAATCCGCGAATTGTTTTGATTTCCATACCGACGTTTTTCATATGATTAAGCCTCTCTCGCAGACGTTTTATGTGAACGTCTACCGTGCGCTCATCGCCTTCATAATCATATCCCCAAATTAATTGAATAAGCTGATCACGAGTAAAAATCTTTCCTGGAGAACTAACGAGCGTGAACAGTAGTTCAAACTCTTTTAACGGCAGCTGTTCGCTTGTTTCTCCTGCACTCATCTCTAATTTGGTACGGTCTAGTTTTATATTCCCCATATAGATTACATTGTTAGCTTCTACTCGGTACCTGCGTAAAAGAGCCTTTACACGAGCAACCATTTCCTGAGGATCAAAAGGCTTCACGACATAGTCGTCTGTTCCGATATCAAATCCTTTTAGCTTATCATGTGATTCGCCTCTAGCTGTTACCATTAAAACCGGTATATCAAAATACTCCTTAATTTCCTTTGTTAGTTCCCATCCGTCTTTAAATGGCATCATGATATCAACGACTGCTAGATCAATTCGAAACTCTTCCATTTTCGTCCATGCTTCTTCACCATCTGATGCTTTTATAATTTTAAATCCTTGATTTTCTAAATATAATGATATCAGCTCTCGAATATGTTGATCATCATCTGCAACTAATATTTGAATCATACATGTCTCTCCCTATTCCTAAGTTTGTCCAGCTTTTACGCACAGTAAGCTCTCTGTTTATACCAAACAGAGAGCCGCATAAGATCATACAATGATTTTATACTTCAGATATGAACTGAATATGAACAAACTGATTAACTCTTAGTAACTGAAGTTGTTTGCTCGTTCTTTTTCTACAATTCCCTCCAAATACGATAAAAACGTGTGACGTAAATCTCTGCGCTTTAACGCAACTTCTACCATCGCTTTCATATAGCCTACCTTATCTCCAATATCAAAGCGCTGCCCTTCCAGTTCAAGAGCAAACAATCGCTCTTTTTCACATACCACACGCAGTGCATCTGTTAATTGTAATTCATTTCCTACCCCTCTTTCAATCGTTTTTAGATAAGAAAAAATAGAAGGATTTAAAATGTAGCGGCCCATAACGGCAATAGTTGACGGAGCTTGTTCTATCGATGGTTTTTCAATCAAGTCATTCACTTCATGAAGGCTGCCAGATTTATTTTTCGGCTGAATGATTCCGTATTTTGATACCTCTTCAACATCCACTTTTTGAACTCCGATAACTGATTGATTAGTCGTTTCATACGCTTGGATCATCTGTTTGAGCGCAGGTTCTTCAGAAGTCATAATATCGTCTCCAAGAAGAACAGCAAACGGCTCATCTCCAATAAACTGTTCGGCACAAAGAATAGCATGACCGAGTCCTAACGGCTCTTTTTGACGAATATAGTGAATGCTGGCCATTGATGAGATCGTTTGTACTTCCTTTAACATGTCAAACTTGTGTTTTTCTTCAAGCATTTGCTCTAACTCAATTGATTTATCAAAATGGTCTTCAATTGATTTTTTGTTTCGTCCTGTAATAAAAATAATACTTTCAATGCCTGATTTCACAGCTTCTTCTACAATATATTGTACAGCAGGCTTATCGACAATTGGCAGCATTTCTTTCGGCTGCGCTTTTGTCGCTGGCAAAAATCGAGTTCCTAAACCGCCTACTGGAATAACTGCTTTTTTTATCGTCATATATGAATCCCTCTTTCTTTTTTAGTAGTAAATACAAATAATTTAGTACCAATAAAGTTGATACCGACACTTGCGATTGCAATTAAAAGTTTACTGATTAGCAGCGATATACCCCATTTATTATATAGAACAGTCAACAGAAATGATGTTAGGGATAAAGTGATCAAATTTACGATCACGAATGAAATCACTTCACGCTTACTGCTTTTTTCTTTTCTCTCAAACGTCCATTTGCGATTCATGACATAACTGTTTAAGATGCCCGCACTGTATGAAATCCACTGCGCTAGTATGTAGTTAACACCGATTGTTGTTAAAAGTGCGTATACTACAAAATCAATCAGTGTATTTACAACTCCTACTAACGCAAATTTAATAAAAGATACCCATTTGTTAGTCACGAAGTGATACTTCCTTGCGTGGTTCAAGCTGATACTTTTCACGGACGATATAGAGTGGACGATTTTTTGTTTCATCGTAAATGCGGCCAATATATTCTCCAATCATACCAAGAATAATTAAAATGATGCCGCTAAAGAATAGCTGAATGACAATTAATGACGACCACCCGGTGATGGTGCTGTCTGTAAATAACTTCAAATACAGCACTACTAAAAGATAAATAAAGCCGATACCAGATAGAGTTACACCAGCATAGCTAGCTAGCTTTAATGGCTTATATGAAAAAGATGTAATACCATCCATTGAAAGCTTCAGCATCTTATTCAAAGGATATTTCGACTCCCCGGCCAAACGCTCGTCTCGCTCATATTCTACTGCTGTTTGCTTAAAGCCAACCCAGCTTACTAATCCGCGAACAAAGCGATTTTTTTCTTGAATGCTATTCATTTGATTGCACACTTTACGATCTAGCAAACGGAAATCCCCTGTGTCAAGTGGAATATCAATATCGGTCATCGCGCGTAAGAAGCGATAAAACATAGCAGCCGTTTGTTTTTTAAAATATGTTTCTCCTTTTCGCTTTGTACGCTTAGCGTATACAACGTCAAACCCTTGCTTCCATTTTTCAATCATCTCTAAAATCAATTCGGGCGGATCTTGCAAATCAGCATCAATCACAACGACCGCCTCTCCTCTTGCATAATCCATACCGGCTGTAATAGCAATTTGATGACCAAAGTTACGGGCAAAATCTAATAAAACAACCGCTGGGTCTTGCTCACTGTACTCTTTAATGATTTCTACTGTTCGATCTCTACTGCCGTCGTTCACGAAAAGAAGCTCGTAAGCTTCTTTCGTTGAACGCATCACTTCTGTGAGACGGCGGTAGGTTTCATGAATCACTTCTTCTTCGTTGTAGACAGGAACAACAATAGAATATTTAACAATTGAACTCATGTTCATGCCCTCCTTATTTAAGCGTTATTTCGTATAATGTTCCGTTTCCAGATGGCCCTTGCTGAGCACTTGATGAAGTAGACTGCCATTTGGAAGAAGGAATCTCCTTACTATTTTCTTTAATCCACGTGATAACGTCAGATTGACCTCCCTTGCCCATTCCAGACAAGTAGAAATATTTCACTTCACCTTTTTTAATTATGGCTTTTAATTTACTTACCGTTAAAATTGGATCTGAACCGCTAAATCCACCCATTGCCATTACTGGCTTGCCCGTTTTGATAATGTAAGGCGCAGCTGAAGTTGAATCCGTTGTGGCAAATAAATATTTTTCACCTGTATTATTTTTTGTTAAATAGTTTAGTAGCTTTTGGTTTACTTCTGCGTTCATCCCTCCACTTTTTCGTTTTGAAGATGATGATTTGCTTGAAGAGCTATTTGGCATTTGACTATTATTAGATGAACCGCCTGGCATTTGCATTTGACCATTATTGGACGAACCGCCCGGCATTTGACCGCCGTTCGATGAACCGCTTGGCGGCTGCATTTGATTGTTCGATGATGAATTGCCGCTAGAGCTTCCTGGAGGCTGCATGCCGTTAAAGCCAGACTGTTTGCTATTTGTAGCTGTGCTTGGAGGTCCTCCCATACCGCTTGAAGAATCAGGACCTGCTGATGGAAGCATGCTATTTCCACCATAAATAATTGGTGTCATCGCCCAGTACGCCGGCATCGCAAGTAAGACAACCATCGCTGCGGCTCCTAGGTAGTTCGTCAACGAATTTTTACGCTGTTTACGAACAGCTAAAACAAGAGCTAAAATGACGCCCAGTGCTCCTACACCTGCAATTGGCGCTACGCCGATTGAGCTGACATAAGGAGACATAATATATACTTGAAGTGCTGCTGTTGTTAAAACACCACCTGGCAGCAGACATGATTTCCAACCATTATGCTGTTTGTACATGCTCCATAAAGCTACTGCTCCCGCTCCGGCAAATGCAGCGATTGGAGGTGCCAGCATAATTAAATAATACTGATGGAAAAATCCTGCGATACTAAAGAAGACAGCTACTGGTAGCAGCCACGCTAACCAAAATAAACTTTCTTTTTGTTTTGTCGTGTAAGGGCCTTTAAATTTTACTCCGGCAAATAAACCCACGATTGAAAAGATTACAAATGGTAATAACCAGCTGATTTGATCTGATAACCCTTTTTGAAATAGTCGGAATGGACCAGGATTCCCCGTGTTGAACATTCCGTTTTGATTCCCTCCACCTGGAGCCTGCATCTTTTGAGAAGAGCTGCTCTTTCTTTGATTTGAGCTTTGTGAAGAATCAGCACTTGAATTACTAGTTTGTTTTGTTTCACTGCTTGCTGTTTGCTGCTCAGTTTGAGCAGGCTGTTTATGACTGCTTCCCGTCACGCTTGTATTTCCAGTTAAACGATTAATACCGTTATATCCGAAAGCAAGCTCTAGAACTGAATTTGTTTGACTGCTTCCCATATAAGGTCGCTTATCAGCAGAAGTTGAATCCACTACAACTGCCCATGAGACAGAAACGGCGAGCATTAGTGCAGTCGCTGTTGTTAAAAAAGCAATTTTCTTTTTCCAAGTGATTTTGGTTGCCACTACATAGAAAACATAAAATGCTGGTAAAACCATGTATGCTTGAAGCATTTTCATATTAAATGCAACACCAATCATCGCAAAAGCTGCTAACACCCAGCCAAATTTAGCCGTACGCACAGCACGAAATAACATCCACGTTGCTACTAGTAATGTAAATACAAGCATACTATCGATATTATTTGTTCGGCTTACCGCAGGTACAATTGGCGTAAGAGCCATGGCAAGAGCAGCAAATCTCCCAGCCCATACGCCAAACGTACGTTTTACGAGTACGTATAGTAAAAGGACTGAACCGATGCCTGCTAATGCTTGCGGTAGAATGACGCTCCATCCGTGAAATCCAAATATTTTGGCACTAATTGTCTGAATCCAAAATACAACCGGCGGCTTATCAATCGTTACATAGCCTCCTGGATCAAAAGATGCATAAAAGAAATTATGAAAACTTTGAAGCATACTTTTGACAGCTGCCGTGTAATAAGCGTTGGCGTATTCATCTGTCCAAATTTTAAATAAGTTCAAAAACGCTGCAATTAAAACAATGGGAACTAAAAATAAGTCTATTCTTTTTTTATTTGAAGTTCGTTCTTCTTTCACTTCACTGTTCATGTGTTTCATTTCACTCCTTCGTAATTTCTGACTTTAGTCTAACAAGCATATGTGAACTGATTATGAACAGGAAAAATAATTTTTTATTTTTTAAAAACCGATTTGACCTCTTACGCTCACCAATGAAATATTTTACAATTAAAGAATCAAGCACATGAAATAGAAAGCATATTCTTGGAATGCTGCCGCTTCTATGAAACATTATTATCAACACTTCATCCACTTCTTGCTGAGAAAGGAGACAACTTTATGATTCAAGTAAAAGATATATACGGAAATTTACCCACACTAGAAACAGAAAGACTCCGCTTGCGGAAAGTTACCAAAAAAGATGTGCGTGACATGTTTGAATATGCCTCCAATGAAAAGGTAAGCAGATATGTAAATTGGGAAAAGCACCGAAAGCTTCAAGATACAAAAGAGTTTGTTTCCTTCGTTTTAAAGCAGTACAGCAACCAATCCATTTCTCCTTGGGCTATGGAAATCAAAGCCTTAAAAAAATGTATTGGCACCATTGACTTTGTCACTTGGAACCCTACTCATCGCATTGCGGAAATTGGCTATGCGATTTCTGAAGAATATTGGAATAAGGGATTTGTAACGGAAGCAGCTGAAAAAGTAATTGCGTTTGGATTTGAAGAAATGGATTTAGTCCGCATTCAGGCGAGGTGCTTTGTTGAAAATGCTGCATCTGAGAAAGTAATGAAAAAAATCGGTATGTCTTATGAAGGAACAATTCGAAAAGCCATGTTTATTAAGGGAGCTCATCAAGACTTAAAGTTATATTCAATCTTGCGAGAAGAATATACATGCAACGCGTAGAAAATGTATAAAATACTTTCCATGACATAGGCTAACTTCAACACTAACTCTTCCTTTTGAGGTGAAAAATGTTGGAACAAGCAATTCAGCATTTAGACTTATCTGCACATGGTTTGTGGTTTCCGATTACCGTTAGTTTATGTTTATTTATTCTTGCCCTTGTTTTATTTAAACGACAGCTAACTTGGCGAGATTTTTATATCACGTTTTGCATAGTTGGATTTGTCGGATGGCTTTGTGATGTTATCATTACGCGTGTTTTTAACATGATTGATTTGGGAGATCCAAAAGTTACAGGACTTGGAGATATTCTAAGCTATACATTTATTCCACCTTCCCTTTCCATTTTATTTTTAACTTACCTAACAGCTAAAAATAAATGGGTTTTATCACTTCTCTTTTGCGCTGGTTCACTACTTATAGAATACGGAATGATTAAAAGTGGCTATATGCATTTAAACGGCTGGTTTTTTATCTATTCAATAGTGGTATACTTCCTCGTTTATGCTTTTGTTCTACCATGGCATATGGCATTTATTAAGTAAAAAAGCAGATGTTGATTAACATCCGCTTTTTTACTATGCGCTTACTTTCTATCTGCTGAAATCCATATTTCATACCGACGTTTAGAAGAAAGAATATCTCCATTGCATGTTCATAACCGGTCATTTTATGCGCCGTGATGACACATGCGCGCGGCTATGTTCTTCAGGACGTCTAAACCCAATTTTTAAAAGCGCTGCTTCTAAATTTGCTTCTGTTTTAATTTGATTAAAATCAATTCCCAGTTTCACTACCGTTTGGGCAATTTCCGGTCGTATCCCTGTTACAATAGCTTCCACTCCTACTAATTTGAGAGATCGATGAATTTTGAACAGATTGTCTGCTACCATTGTATCAATAATCACGACACCTGAAATATCCAAAATAAGATAGGATAATTGAAGGCTTGTCCCTTTTTTCAAGCAAGTTTCCATAATAACTTGCGAGCGATGAGTATCAATTTCTCCAATAATCGGCATAATAGCGATACCTTTTGTGACAGGTACGAGCGGAACTGACAGTTCTTCTAGTGACGTGTAAGCTAAATTCATCATATATCGATTATGCTCATCATAAATTTGACCAAAAACACATGTTACCGTATCTAAAAGCGGATCAATTCGTTCACTGACATGCAGCATGGTAATTGCAGCAAACTGATGCTCCTCTAGTTCTCGTGTAAATACATCCCAAATAACGCTGCGATAGATTGGTAAGGTACCCAGTGCTTTTTCTAAAGGAATATTTTTTTCTACCGCATATTTTCCCGTTTCTAGTGCCCATTCTTTAACAAGTTTAAGTACATCCTCTTGTTCTTCAAATAGCGCTCTTCCAAAGTACTCCATAATTGACACTCGCCACTTCAAAATTTTCTTTTCTTTTAATTCCTCTATACTTAGCGTATGTGTAGAATCTAAACGTTGGGCTAATTTTTCTGACAAGCTATATTTATGTTCAAGAATCTTTTTTCCTATATACACGAGTTCCTCTTTCATAAAATACGCTCAGCTCCTCTTTTCTGCTATTTTTACTGCGTATATAACCTTGACTAAGCCTACTTACCCAACCGACAATTGACTAGCCTTCCTAAAAATAACAAAAAAGCGGTTATTTTATGAATTTTCTTTCTTTTTATTATAGTACCAGAGTAAGAGCCGCACAACTGAAAGTTTGCTGCGAATAAAATTCGTAATTTGACATAGAAAACAATCCTGTTTGAACGCAAACAGGATTGTTTTCTGTATTTACTTATCTCACTTTACACTTGGAATAGCCAGACAACAATCGGCCCAAAAACCGAGCCCAGTACAGCGCTTAACGTCATTGATACTGAACTCATCGATACCGTTAGTTCACCGTATTCAAATGCTTTAGAAGTTCCTAGGGCATGAGAAGCGCTGCCTAGTGCAATTCCTTTTCCTAAAGAACTTTTAATACGAATCCACTTTAAAAGTAAAGGTCCAAGAATTACTCCCGAAAAGCCTGCAATCATAACAAATACCACAGTCATGGATGGAACCCCTCCTAGTCCTGTGGCAATTTGAATTGCAACGGGAGTGGTAATAGACTTAGGAACAATGGATAAAATCAGGCTTCGGTCAATGCCGAATACTTCAGCGAACACAAGTCCGCTAATCATGCCTGCAAATAATCCTACAAACACTCCTCCAATAATAGGAATGCTGTATTTTACTAGCATCTCACGCTGTTTATACAGTGGATACGCTAATGCAACAACCGCTGGCCCCAGAAGTGAATTAATCCATTTGCCTCCAATCATATACTCGTCATAGGAAATATGAAAAGCAAGCAAAAGAAGAATAACGAATACGGTTGTAGTTAAAACTGGAATAAGGATTGGGTAGGAGAACCGTACGTATAGTTTTGCCATGACTAGATACAGAGCAACTGTAGCTATAATTATAAAGAGCGCGATAAAGAATTCTTGCACTGTTGTTTCTCCTTTCGTTTGTTCGCTTTCTTTTCTAAAAGTTGACTGGCAGCCCCCGCGGCGGCCATCGTAATGATTGTACTAAGCACAATAATTAAAAACAAAATCGCTCCGCTGCTTGAAAGAAGCGAAGGATAATTCATCACTCCCGCCATAGCTGGTATAAATAATAAAGGTAAAAAAGATAACAAGAAGCTTGCTCCGTCTTCAATCACTTTGATGGGAACAACTTTGCAGGTTAAGCAAATGAGCATTAAAATTAAGCCTATAATACTACCTGGAATAGGCAGGTGAAGCATGTGGTGAACAGCTTCGCCAATCATAGAAAAAGCATAAAGAATCGCAATTTGTAAAATGATTCGTATCACTTTCATTATAGGTCGCTGTCCTATAGATAAAGAACAGCTGTCCTCCTCTCTTTATTTTGTCATGTTGTCTAACATTTAACTATATAAACATCCTTTACTTTACCTACTTTTACTTGTACTATACAACTATATATACATTTGTATTATACAAGTATATATTTCTTTGTCAATGAATGATTTTGTAAGGAGAGATTATAATGCAAGAAAAAAATTCAATTGAATTGATTGAATATGAACTTACTACCTTTATTAGACGAGCCGTCTATCTTGATAATTCTGAAAATAAAATAGGAAATCTAGAAAGATCAGCTTATTTATTATTGCGGCAATTAGATGAATTTGGACCAGCTCGTGTAAAAGAGCTGGCAGAAGCATTTAAACTCGACATTTCAACTCTGTCTAGACAAGCAGCTGCTTTAGAAAATAAAAAGCTTATTTCTCGCTCTTCTGATCCTTCGGATGGACGCGTCAGCCTATTTGACATCACACCAGGCGGAAAACAAATGCTGGAAACTGATAAACAAATGCGCCTTGAACGCTATCATAGTATGTTAAAGGAATGGTCAAATGAAGAAAAGGAGCTGTTTGGCAAACTATTAATGCGGATGAATGACGCATTTATCGATTAAATAGAAATTCATGAAAATTAGGCTGCTGCTACAAGGTGTTTGTCCCTGTCTCTTTTCTCTTTTTTGCATTTAATGTAAAGAGACTATTGAAAAGGATGTATGATTATGTCTGTTCCGAACAAACGGAAAGCCACGCCCTGCCTCTTTCCCGGCTATAAATGGTGTGGTCCCGGATGTCCGGTAAACGATGTAGACTGCTGCTGCAAATACCATGATTTATGCTATGAAGATTATGGATCATGCCGCTCATGTGATGAGCAATTTCTTGACTGTCTTTGCTCCAAAGCAAATCCGTACAGTTTAAAAGGAAGACAGGCATACGCCATGTATACCTATATGCGGCTGAAGTTAGCTTTAAAACAATATGACTAAGCATAAAAGAGGAGAATTGAAAAATTCACCTCTTTCTTATGCCATTTTATCCGTATGAATCCAAAAGCGTTGAACAACAGTTCCGTCCTCTTCTATATAATCCTCGTCTTGTATACCACCGTTTGCCAGAATAGTTCGACGAGAAGCCGTGTTCCAATCATCACACACAACTAATGCCCGTTGAACTCCCAGCTTTTTAATCTCTTGAAGAGATAACTTCAGTAGCAGCTTCGCATATCCTTTTTGTCTTTCGCTCGGCCGAATACCATAACCTATATGTCCTCCGCTGTTTCGCAGTATTTCACTTAGCTCATGGCGGATATTAACTACGCCTATTACTTCTTCGTGATGCATTAGCCAGTAGGTGGAATCGGGTACATATCCTTTTTTTAATCCGATCCCTTTTTCTGCATCTAACAACTCTTGAACCATTTTTTCAAAGTAAGCAGGTTCTTTATCAATTACCCACGGAATCATTTTTTCTCCACTTGCTTTCCATTCATGATAAAAGCTCATATAAGCCTTTTTATAAGCTGCATCTGGTTTCATTAAAACGGGGGTTTCCACGTGTCTTCCTCCTTTTTGTTTATTATGTTTATACTACCTAGTTTTCCCAATAAATAAAAGAGGATAATTTACGTTATTTGATAAGTTTGTTTATGCATTTATTTATAAGATATGTAACAAAAAGCACCCAATGGATATACCATTGAGTGCTTTTTGTTCTACTGCCGGTTGTTTAAATAAATTCCTTAAAAAACCTTGTCACTTTTGCAAGGGCGTATAGGAAGGTCCGCTTCATAACAGGTTCTTCTTTCTTTTGGATGTCAGGAGATTTAATCCATCGCTTATGGTTAGCAACAAGGACACTTTTATCCATTTTGTTTTCCATCGCCATCGTCAGCTTTTTTGCAAATTCTTGACTATCGATAAGGACCATGGATTCATTATTCAAAAATGTAGAACGGGAATCTAAATTAAAAGAGCCTACGGCACTGAGTCTTTGATCATAAATCACAGACTTTGCATGAATCGAATAAGGTCCTTGGTATTCGTAAAGCTTTACACCTGTTTTCACAATCGTATCACGCATACTTATATACCCGGAAAAAGCCAACACATTGGGCGTAGATGTAACTGAATTTGTGAGTAGCGTCCATTGAACAGCTGGATTCTTTTTCATTGCTATATACTTTCTCATCGCATTGGTTGGCACCACATAAGGACTTTGAATAAGAACAGAGCGGTTAGCTGCTTCTGCCAAATTAATAAACGTTTTCCACATAAAAGGTCGTTTATTAAAGCGTTCAATTGGATTATGAATAAAAGAAACACGCTTTGTAGGAACGGTGGAAGTATTCCAATTAATCTTAAGCGTCGCAAACGTTTCTCCTACTTGCTTAGCTTTATCATATTGCTGCAGCAGCAAAGCTTTCATTCTCTTTCCCTGATCGACCTGGTACTGCGTGAGATGATAAAAAGCTTTTTTAGTGTAAGGATGAGCCCATAATTCATTTATATAATTTTGCATTTGAGTGATGACGCTATCTTGTTTATGTTTGCTGTTTGTAATAAAGACATCACGATCATAGACGAAGTCTGGAGGAGGCTTTTTAGCCAAATATTTGTCCCCTATATTCCGTCCTCCTATTATACCTAGTCTACCGTCTACAATCATTATTTTGTCATGCATACGATTTTGCCACGCCCAAGGTTTAAACAATTGAAGCGGTTCGTAATACTTCACTTTAATATTAGGATGTGAAGCTAATGCATAGAGCACGCCTCTTCGATTTCCTCGTAAGCCGTTAGCTATCCCATCTAAAAGAACGCGAGTATGGACGCCTCGATCAGCTGCTTTAAAAAGAGCGGCCATAATTAAATCAGTTGACTCTCCTTTTCCTATTGAGTAATAAGCAATATCAATCGATTTCTCAGCTTCTTGAATCATTTGAATACGAACTCTTCCTGCCTCATAACCATCTTCAAGAAGTCTCACTCGGTCCGTAGACTCCCTGTGACCAAAAAAGCTAGCCGGTTTAATTGAGGTCGTTCCCTCTCCTGTTTTTAAAGGTACATAAAAGAGAACCACCGCCGCTATAACCACGTACAGAATATATAAAGATAAAATAATAAGTAATCCTTTGAATGCTATTTTTATCATCGCAACTCCAGCTTCTTGTCTTTTTCTGTTATCGTTCACAAATAAGGACCATTACATGCAAGAAACTGCTTCCTTGATTGCTTTGCGCTTTGTCTTTTTGACACATTTATTTTTTCTGATTCACTATTTGTATAGTATGCTAGTACATATCATAGAAAAAAGGATGATGGTGATGGAGGAATATTCTTTTCGTTTTCATATCACAGATTCTTACCCTTTGCAAAATGAAAACGATAAAATAGAAGCTGTGGTACGCACCAAAATCAAGCATGCGGAGCGGGGATGCTTGTATGAGGGTTATCTTCGTGTTCATATCACTAAAATCGGGGTATTCCCTGTAGCAAAAGATATTGCTGAAGCGATTAGCGTTCGTTCGCTTCGTCAGCAGTTAGCGGCCGAATTAAAAAGATACGTACGGCCGCACCGCAATTTTTTATAACTTTATCCAAACATTTGTCCAAGTGGACTTTCATCTTCAATAATATCTTGAATAGCGTAGATAGAAATTGGAAAGTAAGGAATTCCATATGCGTAAGGAGCCAGGTCATACAGCTGATAAAAGAGCACAAGTGATTTATCGGCGATATAAAAATCTTGATCTGGTTTAATTCCTTTATACTCTCCAAGAACCATAATATCGCGCTCTTTTATTTGCTCTCCTACTATTTTAGAAAGAATGCTCACGTAATTACTGTCTTTTTTAAATAGATCTTTGAGTTGATACGTTTTTCCAGTCAGCACATTAAACGTTAACGGAACGACCACGGTCAAACCATGCGCTCCCCCGGAATAAGCAAAATTGACAAGTGTTAAGCTGAGCACATTTCGCTCGTTCGTTTTCAACTCATAATAACCCGTTTCTTCTGTATCCGGATTTTCTCCATATCCTTGCTGACGAATTAATTCATTCGTGCGCTGCAAAATTTTACTGTTCATGCTGTGCTGAACAGCTTGATTAGTCAAATGTACAACTGGATAATAAACGTTTAACTTTTTCTTCACCATTTGTTGAGAATATACGGTTGCAGGTAACGTAACCATCGCTTCCTCCTCTTTGTATACAGGTTGTTACATTCTATTCTTTTAGCCTCCATTCCATTACTGAAGCAAAGAAAGATTCAGACATAGCGAAATCAATCCAACCTAAAGACGAACAAACTGGATAAATGCTCTAGTATGGATTGCTTGTAACACCGCTATTGATTTCCGCGGAAGTCTTCGCCTTGCCCTCCAATCACCAGCTAGAAGCACACTCATACATGAAACCTATGTTAACTTTATCAATGAAAAAATCCGAACAAGTTTGATTCTCAATCAAGAATCAAACTCGTTCGGATCTTCCTTCAACGAAAATACCTTTGTCTCAGCCTCTTTTTTACTTCTTGTTATTTTACGTTGTTAATTGTTTTAGCAGCGTCTACCGTATTTTTTAATAACATTGTGATGGTCATCGGGCCAACTCCGCCTGGTACTGGTGTGATATAACCTGCAACTTCTAAAGCCGCTTCGTAATCAACATCACCAACGAGTTTACCATTTTCCATTGTGTTACCTACATCAATTACAATCGCACCCGGCTTAATATCATCTGCTTTAATAAGTCTAGGTTGTCCTACAGCTGACACAAGAATATCAGCTTGTTTTGTTAAAGCAGATAAATCTTTTGTGCGAGAGTGAGCAATTGTTACCGTTGCACTTTCTTGAAGTAACAGCATGGATACTGGTTTACCAACAATATTGCTTCGTCCAATTACTACCGCATGTTTACCTGAAATTTCTTCACCTGAACGTTTAATTAACTCAACGATGCCGTGTGGTGTACATGGTAAATAGCACTCATCGCCAATAACCATATTCCCTACGCTTACTGGGTGGAAGCCATCTACATCTTTTTTAGGAGATACAGCATTTAATACTGCTTTTTCATCAATATGTTTTGGTAATGGAAGTTGAATAAGAATACCATGAACAGATGGATTTCCATTCAAGTGATGGATTTCGTTTAAAAGCTCTTCTTCAGTAATCGTTACGTCACGTTTGATAATTTCAGATGCAACACCTATTTCTTCACAAGCCTTTGCTTTTGCTTTTACATATGATTGCGAAGCAGGATTTTCTCCTACTAAAATCACAGTTAAACCAGGAACGATACCTTTTGTTTTTAATTGAGCTACCTCTTCTTTTAATGCGGCGCGCAGTTCTTGCGCTACTTCTTTTCCTTTAATTACTTTCGCTGTCATGATGTTTTTTGCTCCTTTCAACTGTAGCCATTTAATAAATGTACGAATTATAGTTATTAATCTAACACAAAAGTTCGGTTTTGTTCAATGTTTTTATTATTTTTATTTTAAATAGATGAAAATAAATAACAAATAACGTATATTCCGTTCTTATCGCACTATAATATTTTGTATTCACCAAAGGTGTTTTTATTCAAACATTGCTTTCCCAAATTAAAAACCGCACCTTCGGCACGGTTTTGAACGATTTATTTTTCTGTTGATATGCTTTTCTTTGTAGTCAACGGCAGCACGTCTTCCTCTGTTTTTAGATCTTTTACATGCATTTCCTTGAGAGGCGCACTTATTTTCTTATTTTTCGGAGGTTCTTCAAAATTCTCCACCCAATCACATAGCAGTTCAAATCCTTGATACACATAAGGCAGAAGAGGCTGAAGCTTTCGATCTGGGTCAATTTGATGATTCCATACTAAGCTATCAATGTGGTTGCCATTTTCAATTACATAGTGACGATGAAGGTGCTGCTTACCAGAATCTTTTACCAGTTGTTCATAAGGATAAGCATGAATATCCGGAAAAATAAGAGCATCTAACGACCCTGTAATGCTTATCAACGGAACGGAAATATCACCTGTATTTTCAATTTCACGAACTCTTTGCTTTACATCTTGCGGTCTTTCTTGATAATCATACTTTTCAAAAATAGAATCTAACGAACGATCTCTAACTCCGTTTTCAAAAAGAGTCAAGTATTTTTGCCATGGAATGCTTCCAGGTGCTTGACTGTCAAACTCATCTCTATATATATTAAGCGTTAAAAACCAATAATACTGGTCATGATATGGCCATAAAAACTCAGATCCTTTTGGCAACCCTGCTTGATACAAACGGTGCAAAGCTTCTTTTTGCGATTCACCTACGGTGTACAGTGCTTCTTCAGCATGATTTACAACAGGTGTTAAGGAAGTAATCAAGTTATCGTGATCAGCTCGCCACATAACCCCTTCCCATTCAACGCCTCCATTAAAAAGCTGAGGCTCTCCATTTTTCCCGTCCTTTTCTAAAGCATAGCGAACAACATAACCCCCGTTAGAAATACCTAACGCATACGTTTTTATATCAAAATATTCTGTCACTTCTTTTTGAAGTTTGTGACGATAATTTTCAAACAAAAATCTCTGCGCGATTTTTGTCACTTCTCGGTATTGAATATGCCATTTTCTAATAGAGTCTTCTTCTTTGACTAGAGCGTTCTTTGCTTTAGCAAATGGATCATCACTCACTTCTTCTCCCTGAGTTCCTTTATCAGAAGCAGCAAACGCAAACCCTTTTGCCAACACATAGTCACTGAATAGTAAATCCGTTGATTTCTCATCTCGGGTAGCTGGGACTCCTGACATAACTAACTTTCCATTCCAATCATCGGGAATTCGAATGAGAAATTTACCACCATCAACTTCACCTTCTACTTGAACGCCCGTTATTTCTTCAGGCTGATACATGTAATACCATCCATTTTTTTCTTCTTTTGTTCCCCAATAGATAGGAGCCAGCCCAATGTTTCCATAGGCAGTCGCTGCTTGAAATTGAAGAGGATTTTTAGTCGTTAGCCAGTTTCCATACTTACCGTCAAACGTTGTGATATTCAAGTGATGACCTCCATTCACATTTGCTTTTGAAGAAACTCTTGGGGACTATACATGCATAATTTTAGTTAAATATTACCATCATTTTCTCAAAAAGTACATCAAAACGCCTTTCTTACAGAAAGAAAGTAGACATTTATCACAACTGAGCCCCTAGCGCCGTATAATATTGAAATTTATTCAAAAAAAGGAGTGTAAATGACTATGAGTTCGTTTAATTCTTCAAAACTTTCTACGACTCTTATTCCCCCTGCTACTTCCTCCTATCCGGTTTCCGGAAGAAAATATACTCTTACTCATTCTGATACAACCGGTCAGCTTTTTTTAAGCATCGGATGCTCATATAACAACAAGGCGATAGATAAAAATATGCGTGATGAAGTACTGGCTGCTCTTCACGTAACAGACCGACAAGCAGTTATTCAAGGCGAAGTTTTTGTTAGCGGGGGCGAGTTCAGCCGCGAGCAAGCTCAGCTTCGTTATCAAATTTTCCGTCGTGAACTCCCCCTTGCTTTAGAAGCAATGTTTTACGGAGACCAAGCGTTTTTTCAACATTATCCCGACTTGCTAAATACACCAATTTACATTTATTTTATATCGACTTATCAAGAATTTAGAGGGTGGTCCTATTATCAAACTCCTAAATTTTATTTAAAACAAACATGCAGCAGCTAGCACGCTCGTGCATAAACTAATGGGAAATGAACGAGGAAGGTGTGAATGTTTCATGTACAGTCAATGGGTTTACCCCTATATGCCGCGCTATTACCATCCAGTGGTTCCTACTACGAATGAAAATTATTTAGAACCTTATAGATACAATGAAGACTTATTTTCTTATATCCTGCATGAAGAAGAGGAAGTTAGATCTACACGCGATGTAGACAGAGTGATGAAAATTTTAAAACGCCAGTATCAGTCCATCTACAGAGATGCTCAACGAGGCGGGATGGATAGCAAACTAACAGAATACTTATTTCGTTCCATTGTAAGATTTGTTGATGATAACTATAACAATTACAGCGGATCTATTAACGAACGCGTTGAAAAAGCCGCGCGACAGTTAAAAAAACGTGACCCCTGGATATTTGAACTTTTTAACTTATACAGCGTTTCCCCCGCTTCACAAGTTCGAATTACCAACACGATTTTAACCGTTTCATTTGAGAATTTACGTAGAGGAAATGAAGTTCCAAATCCTAGATAAACAAAAAACCGCCACAATTGTGACGGTTTTTTGTTATGGTAATACAGTTGCTCCCATTAGATGGCTATCAACTTGTTTAGCGACTTCACGACCTTCATGAATAGCCCATACGATTAAACTTTGCCCACGCCGAGCGTCACCAGCAGCAAAAACACCTTCAACATTTGTTTTGTAATTTCCATACGCTGCATCTACGCGACGATTTTTCGTTTCAACACCAAACGCTGATAGAACCGGATGCTCTGGACCTTCAAACCCAATCGCAATAAAGACAAGCTGAGCTGGCCATACTTTTTCTGTTCCTGGAATTTCGGTAAAGATGTACTGTCCATTTTCACCTTTTACTTTTTCCATTTGAACCGTATGAAGTTCCTTTAGATTGCCTTGCTCATCTGCCACGATTTTTTTCGTTTGAATTGAATATTCACGTGGATCGTCCCCAAATTTCGCCTGTGCTTCTTCATAAGCATATTCAAGATTAAATACATGTGGATATTCAGGCCACATATTATCTGCCGTACGCTCAGCAGGAAGCTGAGGATGTTTACCAAACTGAACAACGCTGCGGCATTTTTGACGAAGAGCAGTAGCTACACAGTCAGCTCCCGTGTCTCCGCCTCCAATAACAATAACGTCTTTTCCTTCAGCATCAATAAATTGACCATCTTTGAAGTTAGAGTCTAAAAGGCTTTTTGTTGAAGTTGTTAAGTAGTCCATTGCAAAGTGAACTCCTTTTGCTTCACGACCTTCTAATACTAGATCTCTTTGCTTCTGAGCTCCTGTACACAAAATTACAGCATCATATTGTTCTTTTAATTCTTCAGCAGTAATGTCTTTTCCAACTTCCGTATTTGTTACAAAATCAATACCTTCTTGCGTCAATAAGCGAACACGTCTTTCCACTACTTCTTTATCTAGCTTCATATTCGGGATTCCATATGTTAATAAACCGCCAGCACGATCTGCTCTTTCATATACCGTTACCGAATGACCCGCTTGGTTCAGCTGATCTGCGCTTGCTAAGCCTGCTGGCCCAGAGCCAATAACAGCAATTTTTTTGCCTGTTCTTTTCTCCGGAATTCGCGGAGTAATCCACCCATTCTCAAAGCCTTTATCAATAATAGCGCGTTCGATATTCTTAATCGAAACGGCTGGATCTGAAATAGCAAGCGTACAGGAACCTTCACACGGAGCAGGACAAACGCGTCCTGTAAACTCCGGGAAGTTGTTCGTTTTCATTAAACGCTCTAAAGCTTCTTTCCAGCGTCCTTTATAAACTAAATCATTCCACTCTGGAATTAAGTTATAGATTGGACATCCAGAAGTAAAAGCATTAATATCCATTCCCATGTGGCAAAAAGGTGTGCCACAATCCATACATCGTGCCCCTTGACGGCTTAGCGCTTCATCAGATAAAGGAGCAGCATACTCTTTCCAATCACCTAAACGTTTTAACGGGTCACGTTCCTTCCCTTTTTCACGTTTGATTTCCATAAATCCTGTTGGTTTTCCCATTGTACTCTCCCCTTTCTTACTGAGCTACCGCTTCTTGTTGTTTTGCCGATGCTTTCTTTTCTTGTTTTGCATTTTCCTCAAACGCACTCATAGCTGCTTCTTCTTCCGTTAGTCCAGCTGCTTTTTGCTCTTCAATGCGATTCATCATGCGTTTATAATCATTCGGAATCACTTTTACAAATTTTGAAAGTGATTGTTCCCAATTTTCCAAAACAAATGCTGCTTTATGACTGTTCGTATATTTCAGATGATTTGAAACCATCTCTTTTACTTCTTCTGCTTCTTCGCCTTTTAAGCTCTCAAACCCAATCATGTCTTTATTGCAAAGGTTTTTGAATGCTTCTTGATCATCAGCAAATACGTAAGCAATACCGCCTGACATTCCTGCACCAAAGTTTTTACCTACATCGCCTAATACGACAACACGTCCGCCAGTCATATATTCACAGCCATGATCGCCAATTCCTTCAACCACTACGTTCACACCGCTGTTACGAACTGCAAAACGTTCCCCTGCTAGCCCGCTAACATAGGCTTCACCGCTTGTTGCACCGTAAAATGCAACGTTCCCAACGATAACATTCTCGCCTGACACAGCTGTTGTTTCCTTAGGTGGAGCAACAATGATTTTACCTCCTGATAAACCTTTTCCGATATAATCATTTGCATCTCCAGTTAGATACATAGACATTCCTTTTGGAACAAACGCACCAAAACTTTGTCCTGCTGAGCCAGTGAATCGAAGAGTAATCGTATCTTCTGGCAGACCTTTCTCACCGTAACGTTTTGTAACTTCACTTCCCACAATTGTTCCAGCTACACGGTTAATATTAGAAATTGGAAGTTCTAACTCGACTTGATACTTATGCTCGATTGCTTGCTGTACCGCAGGCAAAATCTTTTGCATATCAAGAGATTCGTCAATTTTATGATTTTGAGGTGTTTTAAAGGTACGTACACCTTCAGCTTGATATAAAAGAGTTGTTAAGTCTAAGTGCTGAGCCTTCCAGTGATTTTTTGCACGTTCGCTAACGCTTAATACGTCTGTACGTCCAACCATTTCATCCACTGTTTTAAATCCAAGTTCAGCCATAATTTCGCGCACTTCTTGTGCAACAAATTTCATATAGTTAACGATGTGGTCCGCTTCTCCCAGGAACTTTTTACGAAGCTCTGGATTTTGCGTCGCCACTCCAACTGGGCATGTATCTAAGTGACACGCACGCATCATGATACATCCTAAAACAATTAAAGGTGCCGTAGCAAAACCAAACTCTTCTGCTCCTAGAAGTGCTGCCATGACTACATCTTTACCCGTCATTAATTTCCCGTCTGTTTCAAGCACTACTTTTTCACGAAGACCGTTTAACATAAGCGTTTGATGAGCTTCTGCTAAGCCAAGTTCCCACGGTAGTCCAGTATGTTTAATACTTGTTTTTGGAGATGCTCCCGTACCTCCGTCGTAACCGCTAATGACAATAACATCCGCTACTCCTTTTGCTACTCCGGCAGCAATCGTTCCTACACCTGCTTTTGAAACGAGCTTGACGCTGATTCGTGCATCACGGTTTATATTTTTCAAGTCATGAATAAGCTGCGCTAAATCTTCAATCGAATAAATATCGTGGTGTGGAGGAGGTGAAATTAAGCCTACTCCTGGCGTTGATCCACGTACATCTGCCACCCATGGATATACTTTGTTTCCTGGAAGCTGACCGCCTTCTCCAGGTTTTGCACCTTGTGCCATTTTAATTTGAAGCTCATCGGCATTCACAAGGTAGTGACTTTTCACCCCAAAACGCCCAGAAGCGATTTGTTTAATCGCACTGCGGCGATTATCTCCATTCTCATCCAGAGTGTAGCGGCTAGGATGCTCGCCACCTTCTCCACTGTTGCTGCGTGCCCCTAAACGGTTCATCGCAACCGCTAATGTTTCATGAGCTTCTTGACTTAAAGATCCAAACGACATAGCACCTGATTTAAAACGTTTTACAATCGAATCAACTGATTCCACTTCATCAATGGAGATAGATGAACGCGATCCATTAAACGAGAACAGGTTGCGCAAGAAACCGATGCGTTCTTCATTAGCCGATTCAGAGAATTTTTTAAATAAGCTGTAATCTCCCTTACGGCAAGCCCACTGCAGCGTGTGAATTGTTTTTGGATTAAACGCATGATGCTCGCCCGTGTGTCTCCACTGGAAGTCACTTCCTGATTCTAACGTTTGCTCAATTGTTTCAACATAAGCATTGTCATGACGCGTTTTTGCTTCTTTTGCAATAACATCTAAACCGATACCGCCAAGCTGCGAGGCAGTGCCTGTAAAATAGTGCTCGATAACCTCTGCACTGATTCCAACTGCTTCAAAAATTTGTGCGCCCCGATAACTTTGCACCGTTGAAATACCCATTTTAGACATTACTTTTACGACACCTTCAGTAACGGCTTTTACATATTTCTCAACAGCATAATCATACGATACGTTCAACGTACCTGCGTTAATTTCATTTTGATATGTTGCAAAAGTAAGATATGGATTAATTGCGTCTGCGCCGTAACCAATCAGCGCTGCAAAATGGTGCACTTCACGCGCTTCTCCCGTTTCCACTACAATGCTCGCCTTTGTACGGTTTCCTTTTCGCACTAGGTGCTGGTGCAGCCCGCTGACCGCTAATAAAGCTGGAATAGCTACAGATTGAGCTCCCGCTTCACGGTCTGTCAGAACAAGAATGCTAGCACCCGCGTTAATTGCCGCTTCAGCTTCAGCAAATACGCGATCAAGATCTGCTTTTAAATCATTTGTAAATACAGCAGATATAACAGCACTTTTGAAATCCGGATGAATGGCAGACTTCAGCTGATCAGTTTGATCGTTTGTTAAAACCGGCGTCTCAAGCTGAATTCGATGAATGTTTTTTTTGGTTGGATGCAGTAAATTCCCTTCTGCACCAAGCAATGTCATTGTCGATGTAACCAACTGTTCACGAATAGCATCGATCGGTGGATTCGTTACTTGAGCAAATAGCTGCTTAAAGTAATTGAACAGCGATTGAGGACGATCAGACAACACGGCTAATGGAGTATCGTTACCCATTGAACCAAGCGGATCTTTTCCTTCTGTAATAACTGGAACTAAGTATTTATGAATATCTTCATACGTGTAGCCAAATGACTTCTGGCGAATGACCAAATCATCGAAGTATTCAGATTTTTCTCCCTGTACTTCTGGCAACGTTACCAGCTGTTCATCTAACCACTCTTGATAAGGCTCAGCCTGTGCCATTTCAGATTTAATTTCTTCGTCTGAAATAATTCGGCCCTCCTCTAAATCGATTAGAAGCATTTTACCTGGGCTTAAACGATCTTTATATAATACATTTTCATCTTCAACATCAATGACGCCTACTTCTGATGAAAGTATGATGTAATCATCTTTTGTAACATAATAGCGAGCTGGACGTAAACCGTTACGGTCTAAAATAGCACCGATTTGTTTTCCATCCGTAAACGAAATAGCAGTCGGACCATCCCATGGCTCCATTAATGCGCTATGATACTCATAGAAAGCACGTTTTTCTTTTGACATGTGCGGATTCTCAGACCAAGGTTCTGGAATAAGCATCATCGCTGCATGCGCTGGCTTACGGCCGGCCAATACAAAGAACTCTAGCGCATTATCTAACATGGATGAGTCGCTTCCTTCAGCATCTAAAATTGGAAGAACCTTCGGCAAATCCTTACCAAATGCGTCCGAAACAAACTGCTGTTCACGTGCTCTCATCCAGTTTTGATTGCCGCGAAGCGTATTGATTTCACCGTTATGAATTAAATAACGGTTTGGATGTGCTCTTTCCCAGCTTGGGAACGTGTTTGTGCTAAAGCGAGAATGCACTAAAGCAAACGCTGAAGTAAAGTCTTCATCTTGTAGGTCAAGATAAAAAGCATCAACTTGCTCAGGCGTTAATAACCCTTTGTACACAATTGTTCTACTTGAAAGACTCGTAAAATAAAAACGATTTTGACGCGCCTGCGCCCAATTTTCCGCTTGCTTACGAATAACATATAGCTTGCGTTCAAACGCTAAGTCATCTTGAATACCGTCATTTGCCCCAATAAATACTTGTCGTACGTACGGACAGCTTTCTTTTGCAACTTTTCCGATTTTTCCGACATTTACAGGTACAGTTCTCCAACCTAGTAACGTTTGTCCCTCTTCTTCAATTAATTTATTAATATAAACTTCGATTTCTCGACGCTCGTCTTCGTTATTTGAGAAAAAGATCATTCCAACTCCATAACGACCTTTTTCAGGCAAGTTCAATTCAACGCATGTCTTTTTAAAGAACGCGTGTGGAATTTGTACCATTAATCCAGCTCCATCTCCTGTTAGCGGATCGCTTCCCTGTCCGCCTCGATGGTCAAGCTGGCAAAGCATATTTAGTCCTTTTTTAACGATATCATGTGACGCTACGCCTTTCAATTGAGCGTATAGTCCGATTCCACATGCATCGTGCTCAAATTCAGGACGGTAGAGACCTTGAGCTTTTGGCATTTGATTGTATGTCATCTTCTTCTCCCCCGTTCGTTTTCTTTATCTTTTTAAGATCACCTGTTTACATTGTAAGTTTTCAAATCAATATAAACAATATATAATTTAGATAAAACTAATCTAAATTTGATATATATAGATGGAGGATGCCTATGGAACTGCGTCAATTACGCTATTTTATGGAAGTTGCAAAAAGAGAACACGTATCTGAGGCGGCAGAGTATCTGCATGTAGCTCAATCAGCGATCAGCCGTCAAATCGCGAACCTGGAGTCTGAGCTAGGTGTTAGTTTATTCAAACGCGAAGGAAGAAATGTCAAGTTAACAGCAATAGGAAAAGTCTTTCTTGAGCATACGGAGACGGCTATGAAAGCTATTGACTATGCGAAAGAACAAATTGATGAATACCTGGATCCCGAAAGAGGAACGATTAAAATCGGATTTCCCACAAGCCTTGCCAGTCACCTTCTTCCTACTATTATATCAGCCTTTAAAGAAGAACACCCAAATGTTGCTTTTCATCTTAGACAAGGTTCGTATAAATTTTTAATTGAATCGGTTAAAAAAAGAGATATTAATATCGCTTTTTTAGGCCCTGTACCTGTAGAGGACCAGAGTATAGAAGGGCATATTCTATTCACTGAAAATCTTTTAGCCCTTGTTCCTTCTCATCATCCGCTCGCTGAACGGGATAACATTCGGCTGCGGGATTTAAGAAATGAAGATTTTGTGCTATTTCCAAAAGGATTCATTTTACATAAAATGGCCTTTGACGCTTGCAAACAAGCAGGATTCATGCCTAATATTTCATCTGAAGGAGAAGATTTAGATGCGATTAAAGGTCTTGTATCCGCAGGAATTGGCGTCACGCTTCTTCCCGAAAGCACAGTGTCTGAAACGACTCCTCGTTTTACAACTAAACTTCCTATTCATACGCCGCAGCTTCAGCGTACAGTCGGGATGATTATTCCTCGAAATCGTGATTTAGCACCTTCTGATAAAATTTTTTATAAGTTTGTCAAAACCTTTTTTGAACGGTTGGAGCAGTATAAATAAGAGAGGCTCCTGCCTCTCTTATTCTTTACTTTATACACTATTCCTCAGCTGATCAATTGTATAAATAGATCTTCTTCCCCTAAAGCTAACAGGCATTGACGCTTACCGGACTCTTTCTTATACTGGAGTAACTGACTAAAAAGAAACAAGGTGACTGCTATGGATTTTAAAATTAATTTTTTATCATTTTACGTAATACAAGTAGAAGGAAAAGAAGAACAGGCTTCTAAACAATATAAGCATTTTCAAACGCTTGATACAGAAGAATATGAAGAAAGTCCCATTAAAGATTTTTTAGACGGTGAATTTAAAAAAATTGTAAAGCGCAAAGTAGAGCGACACCCCAAAGCAGAACAAGTGCCTACAAAGCTCGGATATTTTATAGTTGAACCAGGACACGCTCTCGACTCAAACCCTAATTATAATTTATTTCACCGCACTCGTTTTGCCACAACCAAAGAAGAATTTGAAGAAAATAGCGAACAGTTTATCAATGCATACCTTGATACTGCAGCCGTTCGAGGAGGAGCATTTTTAGTTGTATCTGCTGTTCCAAGAAAATATTTTGATCATGCTTTTGTGTTTATTTTAAAATGTGACTTCGAACCAAAAGTGGCTTCAATTTCAGACGAATCAACCCTTATTCGTCACGTAGAAATGGCGATTACTACTAAAAACATGAAATCCATTCAATACCCATACATGCCTGAAGAAGGCATGGTCGAAGAAAGTGAACTTGTCATCCACCAAGCGTCTCACGCTCGTTACTTTGAAGACTTCTTGAAATTTATTGACTACAACGAGCCGATGCCTGAGATTATGAAAACACAAGTAATGGATATGGTGCGTGAACACGTCAGCGAAACGTTTGAAGCAGAAAGCGTAGAACTCGAACAGTTTGAATCGGACATGGAACTGTGGGCAACAAGTGAAAAGCGTGAGCTTCAAGAACGTTTAGATACCCATCAAGTCATGGAAGCTGCTGCTCATATCGTCGAGCATACGCCTGATGCTGAGCTTAAAATGAAGCTTGGCGAAACAGAGATTAAAGGACTGTTAGCTGATTTCGGGGAAAATATTCACTTAGCGAAAGTGAACGGACGCTACGTGGCTATAATTGAAGCGGAATCGATTCTGTTTGAAAAAGGCGCGTCTCCCATTGAGTTTCATAAGCCTGGTGATTTGCACGGAATTATTGAGAAAATCAGCAGTAAGAAATGGGAAGAATAAATAAAAGCCAGAGAGCTATGTTGTACTCTCTGGCTTTTATTTAACTGAAAAACCAGCTCTATTTATCCACCTTAATTCTCTACTAATTGGCTCACGGAAACATTTTGTTCATTTTCTGGCTGACCTAGCGGATAAATTCTTACCGTATCATTTTCTTCGCTTACATGTTGAATATAAACGGCCGTATCGTTATACGTAACGTTAGCCATAACGGGTGAATCAGCAATTTGTTTTGCTCGCTGCTTGTCCACGTTTCTTCCCCCCTCTATGTTGATATACATATAAGGTTTGCTCAAAGAATAGATGCTATTCGCCCCCTAGAGCAGTTCTACCGTTTTTTAGCGGTGCGGTAACCAAGGTAAAAAACGAAAGAAGTATAGGTAATGAATGCAGCTCCAGCCAGCAAGAGCATTTTGTGATGATGCCAAAGGGCCGCATATGTTTTGATGAAGATTCCCTTTGTAAGTAAAATATATTGATACACAATAAAAGCAACCACTAAAGCAAGAAACAGCACTCGAAACAAACGAATGAAATCAATGTTAGATACAATGGAAGCAGCTTTTACCCAGGGCGATGTAGGAGGCTGCGCTTTTTTAGCGCTGCGGCTCTTCGACTTTTGTTTCTTTGCAGGCGAAGCTTTTGATTCTTCTATTTTAGGTGCTGGTTTTTGTTTTCCTTGAGCCATTAGTCACTTTCCCTCTTTCTTAAATAAAGTGTCTAAAAAAGAAGCTTTTCTATTTTGCATATTCAAGACAAGACCGGCTATCTCCTTTTGACTTTTAAAAATACTTTCTTTTTTAAATACAGAATGTCTTTAGGTATGTGCCTATAGCATTTTTCTTATCTTCGCATACGTTATATCGTGTTTGATTTGAAATTACTATGTAAAAGGAGCGGTGCCCTAATGAACCCTTATTATTTCAACCCTGGATACATTCCTCAACAAGTTGATTACTCAGTTCAACAATACTATCCCCCTTACGTACCACAGCATGAAGAATACGATGAAAGACAGCAGCTTCAAAACCTTGGAGGATTTGAACGAAGAATTCGTGCCCTTGAGAGACAAAATGAGGAGCAAGTCAGAGAAATTACTCGTTTAAATCGCGTTGTGGAGCGACATACTGATCGTATAAACAGATTAAATCAGCGCTTACGCAATGTAGAAAGAAGACTTAACATTCCATTTACAGCAAGCCAGGACGGATTTTAAACTCACCTTAAGCATTCCCGTTTCTTTTGAGCGAGAATGCTTTTTTACATGTCTTCCGTCGTTTTTGATAGCACAAAGGATATTTGATTAAACTTTACATAAAATAAAATTTGACTATGAAAAAGAAAAGGAGAAAATCACATGAAATCCCCTGTTGTTATTTGTCCTAACTGTCATTCTCAAAAAGAGCTTGCTACCGTTTTAACTGCTCAGTCCAATCAAAACGTTATCTATACATGCTCAGCTTGCGGCTATAAGCTGACAAACATTAAAACAAGCAAAGGATAATCAGTATCTCTCACCTCACTTAGTACCTATACTCAATACGTTCTTCTGTCCATATACAAAAATTAACGTTTACGTAAATGTTATTAATTTTGTATACTGATAGTATTATGGGAAAGGGAGTTGAAGAAGTTGAAGTTTAAAATGAAGGAACGCGGGCAGCTGCATTTGAGTCCCGAAGGAAAACAATTAATTTTAGACTTGTACGAATCAAATATGATGGAATCTGTAAATGAAGCTTTGGATGCTGAAACAAGAAGCTTTCACAGTGGAAAAGCCGATGGGATACAGGCTATTTTACTTCTTTTAGGGGTACAGCTAGAAGAAAACACTTCACAATCGTAAATCAATGCCCTATAAAAAACGTAAAAGCAGACGCACTCTTCTGGTGAATGCGCCTGCTTTTTATGATTCTTCCTGCTCAAATTTTACAATTGCAGTCTTAGCACGATCTCTCAATGACAGAAGGTCAGACTCTACTTTTAAGATGTTTTTCTTTTTCTGTTCAATCAGCTTGAGCTGCTCTTCTACCGTATGTAATACTTGCTCTAACTTTTCTTTTTGTTGACTTGTTCCTTTCACTTGCCTATAATCCATCTTTTGTATTTCAAGAGTATCACTTAAAGCAAGAAATTCCTGTAATTCTTGAAGTGAAAAACCCATGACTTCTTTGGCATTCGTAATTTTCTTTAAAAATTCTACATGTTCTTCGGTGTACAGACGAAATCCACCTTCACTTCTTGGTGGTGCTGGCATCAGTCCGATTTGTTCATAATAACGAATTGTACGTTTTGTTAAACCGCTTTGCTTCGCTACATCATCTATTTTTAGTTCACTCATTTTTAAATCCCCTTTAATCAATTCACAATGTCAACTTTTCATACTTGTTACTATTATACACTAACGCTAGATATCTCAAAACAAATCTGAACAGCTGTACACTTATTTAAAAATAAATAAGCAATTTCTTTACCCTTTTTTAGAGTAAAAAAATTGCTTATACAGTATATGCTGGGTTCTTTTCTCTAAAACCTTATCATAAATGCCGTTTTTGTTAATTTACGATTTAGCATACAAATTAATAAATTTGTGTTTGAGAGTTCTTATTTCTATCCATTAAATGTTTATTAACTTGTATGTAGCCTTCCCTTTCTGTACTAGCCCCGCCTGCGCTGAGTACACCGATAGCCACGCATGCTATCCAACCTAATTTCATTATAACAGAAAGCGCTTACATAATAAAGTGTTATGCTTTAATTTCTAAAAAGTTATAAATAAAATCAGCAGGTCTTTTTCCACCTCCTGCTGATTTGTTAAATAGAACCGGCACGATACAGCTTTATCAAACAGTGAATAGTTCGTCTTAATAAGCTACTTTATAAATCAAAAACCGTTCATATGGGTTTTTACGATCCAACTCTGGCAGCATTACCTCTTCTTTTAAAATGAAAGAAGGATGTTTTTCGAGGTGATGAAGATAATCCTCCGAACTATAATATAAAATCAAATCAATCTCCCGTTTATTCTTTTCCCACGAAAGCAAAATATTGTTCACTACTTGGATAAAAATTTGAACTGAAAAAGGATTAAAAAAATAAAAGCAGTTGTCTAGCGGATGAATCTTATATTCTTGGGCTAAACAACACTGAAATTGAATATGATGTTTGCGACCCTTGGCTTTTTTTAAATAGCGCCTCTGATTATCTATGGCCTGCTCATAAAAGTGCTCGTTCATTTCTACCCCTACAGCGGTGGCATTGCACAGGTAGTTCACATAAAAATTTAGCCTTCCTTTTCCACACCCAAAGTCGACAATTCTATCACTGCTTGTTAGCTCATACTGAGTGAAAAGTGTTTCTAATGCACTATAAGGCGTGGGTTCATAACGATGGTAATGAAATGAATCATTGAATCCCTTTTGTTCTCCCGTTGTTTTTATATTTAATAAAGCGTCATAATATTGCTCATTCATGGCCAATCTCCTGTTTATAGTTGTTGAAAAAGAGAAGGACAGATGTCCTTCTCTTTTTTTCTCACTCTACTTTCACACGCATTTCTGATATTTTAAGACCAATCTCTTCAATTAACTGCACAGCTTCCGCTCGTTTTTGATCATCTAATGTGCTGATTCCCTGTACATCTACGCTTTTTAAATATCGATAAGAGGCTTTAAGACGTTCTAGGGTATCTTCTTGGTCAAATGTTTTCATCATTATCTCCTCCAATATATGTAGTTACTATATGTATACCACAAACATGTCCGTAATAAATCTAACCTGTTTAATAAATACTAAACGTATCTGATTTATCTAAGAGGAAATGCACTTCTAATAGCTGATATATACTCAAAAAATTCCTGGGTTTTCGAATTTTTACGTTCATTTCTCGTGTTAGTGGCAAAAAAAGCTTCTCTTTGCGCTTTACTTATCTCAATTTGCACACCCATCCGTCTAGCTGTTTTATTGGTTATATTTCTAGGGCTTGTACCGGAAAACGGGTCTTGATCTGATAAAATTTCTGTACTAAAACCTTTGGAAATAAGCGCTTCATACACTTTGGATCTTAATGCCTTGTCAGCACCGCCGATTTTAGTGTGTTTTTCACTTTTATCATTGTATCCATGAAAAGATACGGCATAGTCTTCTTTCGATATAATAGTTAGCGCATGAGGTTCATCAAAATGAGTGGAGGTGATATGAAGATCGGCATTTCCTGATTTCTTTAACCCTTCAAATATATAGTACGAGTATTCGTTTCCTGCTAGCCCAACAGCAAGTTCGGATGTTCCAGTTTCGATACCTCCGCCGTGTATCGCGAGCATAATAATGTTAGAAGGTCTGATTTCAAATTGAATTTTGTAGTCTTGGTTGTATACTTCATGAGAGGCAAGTTCAGAGAAGCTAGCATATTTATCTGGCATCATATATCCTCCTTGTGAATAAGACATAGTAAATAAACTTATTAGTTCTTTCTTTAATGTACCACATCTTTTCTTTCATCACATACTATGTGATTGCAATTACCAATAAATATGGTACGATTAAGTTCGAGTTTCTTGCTCGTTAAAAGTTCACCAGATAGTCAAAATTTTTATTTTTAAGCATTCCATTTTTATCTTATAATAAAGGATGTACTTATTTTTAATTGGTAATTCGACATTATTCATTGTTTTTTTAAAAAGTTCAAGGAATGTTAACAAATTTTACGAGCAACCTTGATGTAATTACGATATTTTTTTGTTAAAATAGTTTAGTTGATTAATAAAGATTAGGTTTATTCATGTAGGAATAAGCTCAAAAAGGAGAATTGCTGTGAAAAATACCGAAGTTATCACAAAGGAATCACTTCCTATCAATCAGTATTTTTCCCGGGAAGTAATCAGTGCTATTATAAAAACTGGGATTATTAAATCGAACTCACTAGGAATGGTTGCTGGGCTTTGTCTCGCAATTGCTGTTAATGACTTAAGCTTTGTGACACAAATTCCTATCATTATTTTGGCTTTAATTGGGACATCCTTTGTCGTAGGAGGAGCTGGGGCAGTTAATAACTTCTATGACCGTGATATTGATGCGATCATGAAACGTACGAAAGACAGACCGACGGTAACAGGAGCGGTCAACCCTAAATTTGCTCTATGGTTAGGACTGGCTTTATTTGTTATCGGTGTAGGCATTTTATTTTTAGTTTCTAACATGGCCGCCATTATGGGTATTTTAGGATTTTTCTTTTATGTAGTGCCTTATACTATGCTTACAAAACGTACAACTATTTATAATACCGAAGTCGGAAGTATTTCTGGAGCTATGCCTCCAATCATTGGCTGGGCCGCTATTTCACCAGACTTATTTCATCCGGTAGCCGTTGGATTGTTTGTATTTATGTTTTTATGGCAGCCTCCTCACTTCTACGCTATTGCGATTAGAAGACTTGAGGAATATAAAGCCGCAGGTGTACCAATGCTTCCTGTAGTAAAAGGGATCCGTCGTTCCAAAGTCCAAACGCTTGTATATCTAGTTATTTTACTAGCGGCATCTTTCTTATTTTTATCGTTTAGTAAAATTATCGCATTTACAATGTTCGGTTTAACACTAGTGTGGATGCTTCTTGGGATTGTTGGATTTAAAAAATTAGAAGATACAAAATGGGCTACTTTAATGTTTGTGTTCTCATTGAACCATCTTACGATTATTTTTGCCCTTATGATTATACTGTCATTTTTCAAATAATAAACTTTCAAAAGCAGGTAGCTATCAGCTACCTGCTTTTATACTAGATACATCTTTTGCTTTAAGCGAAATCATTCCTCCGTACCTTGCCGAAACTGCTCCACCTAACGCGTTAGCAAACATTGTGTACTGCTTCTGTGACTCCTCACTTTCAGGTAATCCTTTTTCGTGAACACACCATAAAATTCCTGCCATAAATGCATCACCCGCTCCCGTCGTGTCTATCACCTGCACTTCATTTGCACTCACATGAAGCGTTTGATTTGCAGTAACGGCTACTGCGCCATTTTCTCCCTGAGTGACCCATACGTACGGAATATGATACGCTCTCAGTTTTTCTAGGCTTTCTGCCAGGTCTGCTGAATTCATCAAAAATAGGAGCTCATCTTGAGAGATTTTCAAAATGTCTGTCTCGTACAAAAACGGTGTCACGATATTTCTACATGCTGCTTCACTTTCCCATCTTTTCATTCGAATATTTGGATCAAACGCTACAAGCATACGATGTTTTTTTGCGAGCTTCACAGCTTCTTTTGTAGTTTCCTGGGAAATCGAATGAAACAACGTACCTGATCCAAAATAAAAAATCGCTGCCTGCTCAAATAAAGCTTCCTGCAGCTCATGTTTATACACTTGCTCATGAGGTGTAGAATCTATGTAGGAATGGAAGTAACGATCTCCTTCTTTACTTTTATGTACATACACTTCACAAACTTTTTTAATCTCCGATATTACACAGCCGCTTTGATTCACTCCTTCAATTAAAAGATTCTTTCTTACAAAGTCACTTGTTTCATCACTGCCTAACTTGCAGATATAATATGCTTTTGCTCCTAACTTCTGAACTCCGACTGCTACATTAACCGTTGTGCCTCCTAAAAAAGGGTCAAAGCTGGTGTTAAATTCGTTTTTAGCAATATAATCAATAAATGCCTCACCGTATGAAATAATTCCTTTTTTCAAGTTAATCCTCACCTTCTTTCTTCTGTCTCCCAACGCATTTGACGCATACACACGCTTTTCCTCTGCTTTCTAAAGGAATTTGTTTAAACAAATCAGGGGTAAAAACTTTCTGCATACACCAACATTTTTCTATTTCTCTATCTTGTACAGAAGCACAGTTATTTTTTTCTCCGCAGATAGGACATCTGCTATCATCGCCTGAAAATGTCATGAATTCCTCTCCTTTTTTCTATGCAGTTGTATAGATTATCTTTATTAGTATACAAGAGGTGGTTAAAATGCGCTTTCTGCTTTTTGATATTTTCGTTTTCAACTTCTTCTATTCTTGATACTATACATATAAAGGAAATAACATATTGCGAAAGGAGCCTTTATGACGACACATTTATTTCACCAAAAACCCCTTGCTACATGGATGCATGAATATCCTTTATTAACACCTTTAATCAATAAACAGGAAATACATTGGATAAATCCTTATATAAAACCTGCTCAAGAAGCACTTTCTTCTCTTTCTTTACATACCAAAGATATAAAAGATGCAAAAGAACGACTTTCTCGCTTTTCTTCTTTTCTTCAAATTGCTTTTTCTGAGCTGAAAGCATCAAAAGGAATCATTGAATCACCTCTTCAAGAAATTGCATACATGAAAGACTATTTAAATCAACAAATGAATAATAAGCTGCAAGGAAAATTATTGATGAAATGCGATCACGATCTTCCCATATCAGGTTCTATTAAAGCAAGAGGCGGCATTTATGAAGTATTAAAATTTGCTGAAAGTCTTGCTATCAAAGAAGGACTGCTTACCGAGGAAAACAGCTACGCTCTTCTAGCTGAAGACCGATGTAAAAAGTTATTTTCTTCTTATTCTATTGCAGTAGGATCTACCGGTAATTTAGGTTTAAGCATTGGTATTATGAGCGCTACTCTCGGCTTTAACGTCACCGTGCATATGTCAGCGGACGCTAAAAAATGGAAAAAAGATCTGCTTCGTTCTAAAGGTGTAACCGTTATTGAATATCAGTCTGACTACGGAAAAGCCGTGGAAGAAGGACGAAAGCAAGCCGAAGCAGACCCCGCCTGTCATTTTATTGACGATGAGCAGTCTAGAGATTTATTTCTTGGTTATTCCGTTGCGGCTTTACGTTTAAAAAAGCAGCTAGCAGAGCAGCAGATTCAAGTAGACGCCGAACACCCTTTATTTGTCTATTTACCTTGCGGAGTAGGCGGAGGTCCTGGCGGTATTACGTTTGGATTAAAAGCAATATACGGTGATCACGTTCACTGCTTTTTTGCTGAACCTACTCACTCCCCTTGCATGCTGCTTGGATTAATGACCGAGCTGCATGATGGCATTTCCGTTACGGATATTGGACTTGATAACATAACAGCTGCCGATGGACTAGCTGTAGGAAGGCCATCTAGCTTTGTAGGCGAAACGGTAAAATCGCTTATTAGCGGAATTTATACCGTAGAAGATGATCAGCTTTTCCGATTTATTTATGAGCTAGCCAATCGTGAAAATATGTATATAGAACCTTCAGCAGCGGCTGGTTTACAAGGGCCTCTTCACCTAATGAAAAACGGGCCTTCCTATATACAAGCGCAAGGATTAGAAAACGATATGTCAAAAGCTACTCATCTTGTATGGTCAACTGGAGGCAGTATGGTGCCAGTTGAGGTGATGAACAGCTATTACGAGCAAGGGAAAAATTTAATGAATAGATAACGTCAAAAGGCATGGAGAACAATGATGTTCTTCATGCTTTTTTAGCCGAAGTAGCTTGCAAAAAGATAGGATGCCAAATCTCAAATGGAAAATATCCGGACTTATAGCTGCCGCTTGTACCCATAGTTGCAATTTTTATTTTCCTGTATCCTTTTTTCCATAAAAAGGTGCCTGCAAACACCTCAATTTCTTCTATTTTCTTCCTTCTAATAATCGTTGTTTTTCGTGTTAAAAACTGCGATCGAATACTGACAAATACATCGTTCATCATCAAGCCGCCTTGGCGATAGCCCAACCAGTGAATGAGTACGTATACAAGGCATAGCACAGCAATAATCCACACAAACATTGATTTCCAAAAACTGATGCCAATCCCTGCTGCCGCAAATAACAAGACCGGTAATAGTAATGGATACCACGCATATTGAATCGCTGTATTTCTTGGACACTTTACATATTCATAGTGCGGGACATATACGTTCATTAACGCTGCAATCTTTTTTTGCTGAATAAACGGGTGCAAATAGACCTTTTCTTTTAAATCAGAGGTTACGACGTTTAACGAAACGGAAGACCATCCAAATAAGCGCCGAACCAACCCTTCCTCTATCGTAACAGCCTGTATTTTATGAAAAGGAATCGTAAGGGATTTCTTATTTAACAATCCGTATTCAATATGTAGATAATGATCGTAGCGTTCTACTGTAAAACCGCCAAATCGTATTACATATAAAACGATAGACAGCAAATAAGCAATCACCACAATTACAGCCACTAATACAAATAAACCAAGCATCGATTGATGAATGACTTCTTCGTAAGCTGTCTTCACCCAGCGGTTGATATAGGTATCAATATACTGATAGAGAAAACCAAGAGCAGCAAATATGTAGCCAAAATTCCCGGAAAACGCAGCAGCTAACGCAAGCTGTTTCACCGACACTTTCATCGTACATTCAGGACTTTTTTCCCTTATTTCCGGCTGACTCCCTGACAGCTTTAACGTATCTTTAAGATGGTGCGCTTCTTTTAGTGAAATACCAGATAAATCAATTTCAGCATCCGTACCGCTGCTGGCCGTGTCAATACGAAGCCGGGCTAAGCGAAGAATTCTAAAAACAAACGGCTGATCTAACTGAATTGATTGAATGCGATTTCGTTGAATAAATCGTTTTTCTTTTTTTAAAATCCCTTTATACAGACGCACTTCCGTTTCCGTTACTTCATAACGAAATTCCTTCCAAGTAAAAAAAGCAAATAAAGCGACTACGCCTCCCGCTAATAGCGTTGCCCACCAATATGTAAACAATAGGTGCCGATTGACGATAAATACAAACACAAAAGGCAGGATATTATTTTTTATATGTTCAATAAATGCTATTGCAATATATAGAGGATGCAGCCGCTTACTCATCTTCATCATCTACCTCTGCTAGTCTAGCAATATACTCTCGCAGTGCCTCAGCATCTCTTTGTACAAGTGCAGGAATTTCGACGCTTCCAGCTGCTGTAATGATTTTAACAGATGCCAAGTCAAATTTTCTAAAAATCGGCCCTGTCAACGTTTCAACGTGCTGTACTTTCACAAGCGGAATTTTCGTATGATACCAGATGAATAGCCCTCTTTGTACATCAATTTGAGTATCTGTGACTTCATATGAATATACATTCATATATACATTTGGAGCTATAATTGTATATATGATAAAGCTCACGACTAATAATCCAGCTGATATCCATCCAATAATTGACCACCAATCAAAAAAATGAACGAGTAGAAAATAACCCGCTGTTGCAAGAAGCCACAGGCTATGCGTATAAATTGATTGCCAGCGCATCGCTTTTTTAGCTTCGAGAGGCAATTTGCCCTTTAAATGTTCAAACTCCATAAAAACTCCTTTCTCTACCTTTTTTACTATTTCTATTACTATATTACGCTAAAAAAGGAAAAAAGTTTCATAGTTTGCTATTTTCTTATTATTTTTTGATAAAAAACAAACAAAGCTGCCTATTTCGAGGCAGCCTTGTTTGTTATCGATAAACGCCGTCTTTCTCTCCGTGTACAACAGCCGCTCTTTCAACTGCTTCAGATACTGCTTCATGTACAGCTAGATTAAGAGGATGAGGAACCAAATCGCCTGGACGCGTTGAATTTGCAATGGCTTCAGCTGCAGCTACCAGCATCGTATGCGTAATATCGCGCACCCCCGCATTTAACACTCCTCTGAAAATACCTGGGAAGCCAAGTACATTATTCACTGACCTTCCGTCAGTAGCGTAAATAGCTCCTGCTTCAAGAGCATCTTCAGGTTCAATTTCTGGCTTTGGATTAGAAAGTGCTAGAATGATTTGGCCTTTTCGGATCCATTCTTTTTGTATTAAGCCAGGTACACCTGTTGTCGCAATAACAATATCGCAGTTCTCCATAAGCTCTTCTAATGAATCCGCTACTTTTCCACCGTAGCTGACTAAGCGCTCATTCGCTTCAGGAGACTTATCAGCTCCTATCACCTGTTTGACACCGTAAGCCATGAACATTCTGCAAGTAGCGATGCCGGCAGCTCCTAAGCCAATCTGCCCTACTTTAGCTTCTTTCAAATTCACACCTGTGCTGCGGCAAGCTGAAATAGCTGCTGCTAGTGTCACCACCGCTGTTCCGTGCTGATCATCATGCATAACTGGAATATCGAGCTCTTCTTTTAAACGTTCTTCAATTTCAAAGCAGTGAGGCGACCCTATATCTTCTAGTAAAATACCGCCAAATCCCGGTGAAATATTTTTAACCGTTTGAATGATTTCTTCCGGCTCATTTACATTCAATAAAATAGGGATAGCGTTCACATTGGCAAGTTGATCAAATAACGCAGCTTTTCCTTCCATAACGGGCATCCCTGCAACAGGACCAATATTTCCTAATCCTAGTATAGCGGTACCATCTGTTACAATCGCAACCGTGTTTCCAATGCTCGTGTAAATTTTAGCTTTATCAGGCTGTTCTTGAATAGCACGGCAAACGTTTGCTACACCTGGTGTATATACTCTTCTTAAGTCAGCGATCGACTCAATTTTCATTTTGCTTTTCATTTGAATTTTACCGCCTTCATGCGCATGAAGAACTTCATCTGATACTGTATGTAAAGTAATGCCTTCTAAACTACGAACCGCTTCAAGCAATTCCTCAAGCTGGTCTTCACTTTCTACTTGAACCGTAATGCTTCTCATGGTGTAGTTATGTCCTACTTTAACGGTTTCAACCTCGCCAATATCTCCTCCAACATTTCCAATAGCTGTTGCTACTCTTCCTAAGTTTCCCGGTACGGTCGGTGTTTGTACCATTAATGTGCGTATTAGATTGTTCATCATATCCCCATATCCCCCTTGTCCTAATCCTGCAAGTACGTATGCTTACTAAATGAAACGTTTAAAACAGTCAAATTCCCTATAAGTTCATGTTATCTACTTATCTTACAAGTAGATCTATACGTACTGTCTTCACCATTAAAAGAAAAAGCAAAAGCAAAAGATAACGCTTTCAAACAGACGTTTCGCTTTGATTATAAGCAAAGTTTTTAGAATAATCAAGCGATGACATTGTGAAAATTCATAAATTATTAAGAAGGAATTTGTTCTTCACAAACAGAAAAGACTTATATAGAGAAGAAACAAAGGAGTGAATCAATTGAAATCAATTTGTGTGTTTGCAGGATCAAGCGCTGGAATGAAAACAGAATATAAAGAGGCCGCCGTCTCGCTAGGACGCTGTATGGCCCAAAAAAACTACCGGCTGATTTACGGAGGCTCACGAATGGGCCTGATGGGAGAAGTCGCAAATGAAATGCTTCAGCATGGAGGCGAAGTCATCGGCATTATGCCCCGCGGTTTGTTTAGCGGTGAAATTGTTCATACTGCGCTGACAGAACTCATCGAAGTAGAGAGCATGCATGAGCGAAAGGCAACTATGCACGAGTTAGCTGATGGTTATATTGCGCTTCCTGGAGGTTTCGGGACATTTGAAGAGTTGTTTGAGGCTCTTTGCTGGGCTCAAATTGGTATACATAAAAAACCAGTAGGGTTATTAAATGTGAACGGCTACTACAACCCGCTTATGCAAATGGTTCAGCATGCCGTAGATGAAGGGTTTTCTACGGATTCTGCTATTCGTCTCATCAACATTTCTGATACTCCTGAACAGCTTATCTCTTCAATGGACACGTACACGTCCCCTTCAGAAGACCAAAAATGGAACACTGAACGCTAAAAAGCAAGCGCATAATTTGCGCTCGCTTTTTAAGCTTTATTAAAAGTAATCTCATATTTTTTTACACCAAAAACAAAAGGACTGCCTATTGGCTTTAAAGACTGATTTTGAACTTTCGAAAATTCTCCTTTTTCTAGTAACTTAGTAAAAGCAATTTTCCCTTCCATTCTTGCTAGCGGTGCTCCTAAGCAAAAATGGATGCCGAATCCAAAGCTCACGTGAGGATTTGTTTTACGATGCACGACAAAAGTTTCAGGCCGTTCAAACTTAGCCGAATCTCTATTTGCACTTGCTGCCCAGCTAATTACCTGCTGCCCTTTTTTAATCTTACACTCTCCAAGTTCTACATCTTCAGCAGCTATGCGTCCAATCGCTTGAATAGGAGGATAATAGCGAAGCGTTTCTTCCACCAGGTTCGGCACTAGCGATATGTCTTGACGAACTTCATTCTGTACGTCTACGTCTTCTGTCATATACCGGACTCCGTTCGTAATTAAGTTTGTGGTTGTTTCATTGCCTGCTACTAGCAATAAAATACAAAACCCCAGCACTTCCTCTTCTGTTAAATGCTCGCCGTCAATTTCTGCTTCTAAAAGCAGCGAAATGAGATCTTCTTGTTTATTTTGCTGACGCTCAGCGATAATTTCTTGAAAATACCCTTGTAAAAAAATCACGCCTTTATTACGATTTTGCATCATTTTTGCAAAAGCTTCGTCTGAATTATTTTCGGCACCGCTCACTAAATCATCAGAGTACTTTTTAAACAGTGCTCGATCTTGTATAGGTACTCCTAGCAGCTCTGCTATTACAATAATTGGGAGTGGTCCAGCAAAGTCTTCTACTATATCAAACTTTTTTTTGTTGCTTACTTGATCTAATAAATAATCGGCAATCTCTTCAATATGACCCTCCAAGTGCTGAATAGCTCTTGGCGTAAAAGCTTTGTTTACTAAGTTTCGTAACTTTGTATGTTTTGGAGGGTCCATCATTAAAATACTTTCTTGGCGCTCTTCCATTGCTCGTTTGGATGAAAAAAGCGACGGGTTTTTTAAAATATACTTTACTGTTTCATAATCAAATACATCCCAGCAGTTTCGGCTTTCATCGTACCGAATAGGTGCCTCTTGACGCAGGCTGTTATAAATATCAAATGGGTAAAGCTGCTGTTCAACTGATTTGATTTCTTGCATAGGAATCAAGTTAGCATAGCGATTTTCTCTTTTTACTGCTTTTGAATTCATCTCGTATTCCTTCTTTCGTTTAGAAGTGACCTCGTTAAGTTTTTAAATTTTCTACAGATCAAAGAATTTTTTTCCATCTTTGTATCTTTTGATCAGACTATCACAAGGTTTTTTCACTTTCAACGGACATATTCAGAAAATTTTGTCAATTATACAGAAGACTTATTTTATTTAAGGTCTAAATCAGTGATTCTTTTCCATTTTTTTAGTTCATTTATCTTGTTTCATAATAATCATAGAGATGGTTACACTACAAGTAAGTACGTAAGAAAGTAGGGATCTCATGTGATAGATGCCCTTATGTGGGGTGGTGTCTCAGGCTCAGCTGTATTAATTGGAGCTATTATAGCTATTTTTGTACCTTTAAAAAAACAGTTGACTGCTTATATTATGGCTTTTGGCACGGGCGTTTTGTTAGGAGCTGCTGCTTACGAGCTCATTCAAGATTCGGTAAAAGAAGCGGGAATCATTTCTTCTTCTTTAGGCTTTTTAACAGGCGCAGCACTTTTTACTCTTCTTGACATCTCCTTAGCTAAAAAAGGCGCTCACAAAAGAAAACGTTCGGACCACCTTGTCCCCGCTAGCTCGGGACTGGCCATTTTTATTGGTACCATTATGGATGCTATACCTGAGTCACTGATGATTGGCGCAAGTTTGATTGAACAGCACCACGTTAGCTGGCTGCTTGTTGTTTCTATTTTTATCAGCAATATACCCGAAGGAATCTCCGGGACAAGCGGACTACTAAAAAGCCAATATAAGCAAAAGAAAATTTTTTCATTATGGCTTTCTGTCTTCTTTATATCGGCTCTTAGTTCTTGGATTGGTTATCTATTTCTTCAAAATGCTACCCCAAACATGATGGGTTTTATTGCCTCATTCGCCGGTGGTGGAATTGTGGCAATGGTTGCTTCGACGATGTTGCCGGAAGCTTTTGAAGAAGGTGGTCCTGTTATTGGTTTTATTGCCTCATTAGGGTTATTAACTTCTATTATTTTGGATTATCTGTCTTTTTAATGAATAAACTTATATTTTGTATGAAACAAAATATATAGGTCTTTCGTCTTTACAAGTAGATATAAACAAAAGGAGTTACCATTATGAAAAAAATATATGCTTCTCTTACACTTTGCACAGTGCTCACTTGCCTATCAGGGTGTGCTTATGCACCTCATAATAACCTGTCTGCCGAAAGAGTCTCTGCTTCTTCTATTCAATATACTTCTTCAAAACATGAGGCTTCAGTAGAGGAAATTACAAATAAGCTTCCGGGACACGTTTATTTAAAAGGTATAGCCTTTCAAGATACGCAAAAACCTTATTACTTAGCAATTAATTACGCTGCAATAGATAATCAGCATACGTTTGAAAAAAGCTGGACGTCTGTTAAAACCAAACGCATACTTTTACATAACGCAACCATCTTACTTTCTGCCGTACAAAATATTGACAGCGTTCACTTTACTATTAATACGACTGTTCCTCAGACAATCACGATTACTCGAAAAGAGTTAACCGACTTCTATGGAATAGATCTTCGGAATTATAATGACGTGAAACAAGTATGGAAAGAAAAATTCGAAGGGCAGCAAGAAAAAATCGAGGAATTTTATGATGCACATCCAATTACGGAAATGCAGTAAAAGCGGCCCATGGCCGCTTTTTAAAGTTGTTTTTTCATAAACACCTGCTCAAGTTTGATTCCTTCATCTGTATATAAATCTTGAAAACCAAATGATTTTAACATTTTCACGAGTAAGCTATTTCCTTTTTCAGGTACATTATATGTATTATAAGCAATTGGTCCATACATATTAAAAATGGTTGCTAATAAAAAGCCCAGAACGTCCTCTGAATTTGAGATATGTTCCTTAACGCTTCCTTGATAAAAAGTAACGGAATTCACGATGCCTATGGAAGAAAAATTCTTTTGAAATAATAGATAGCCAACTTCTTCGTTTCTTTCATTCAACGCAATAAACGATTCTCCATTACGAATACAGTCAAATTGATTTTTCCACGGAACGTCGTATGTATAAAAAGATAGGTTCTGAATATCTTTTGCAAGCCTTAGCTTTAACGAATACGTGAGCTGATTCTTCTTTTTAAGTAAAGCATCGGGAAAACTGCCTCTATGCTTTAGAAAGAAAAGCGTATCTACAATCTCATATCCGTATTTCTGATAAAGGTGAATGGCTTTTTCATTCACTTTAAATGCTTCCAGGCTGGCTTCCACTACTCCTTGCTGCTCGTATCTCTCAAGTGTAGCTTTTAGTAAGGCTTCTCCAATTCCCATTTTTCGGTAAGGTAAGGCTACGCTTGTACCTCCATTCCAAGCATATTTTTTTCCCTTGACCTTTTTTATTCCATGTAACATAATTCCAGCTGGTGTATTATTATAAAAAGCCATAAATGAATGGTCGACAGATAGCTGATCGAAACCAAATCTACAAGTGAATTGATCTAGTGACAGCTCAATCGGAATGTAATAATCTTCAAAACCCTTATTGAATGCTTGTAGTGCATCAGAAAAAGAACACTGGCTTAGAGGCTTAATTATAATCATGGGACATTCCTTCCTTTTGTAAAAAGATAATAAGCTAGAAAATCATTATAAGAAAACATCATCAATAACCTTCTGAATTTTTGTGGTTTTTAAAAGAAAAGAAAGAGACGTATCCTTTAAGCATCCTGTCTCTTCCTTTTCTTTTAACACTCTATTCTATTGTCTTTTAACCTCTACATCCGACCCTTTCACAAACGCATAGCGGTGATTAAAATAAATTTGATAATATTCGTCTTTTCCAACAATCATTTTGTGATCGTTTGGGTTTGTTGTAAAAGTTGGGGCATAGTAATAGTCACTCCTTACTTTTTCTACCCCCACGTACACCTGCTCTGGAGAAATTTTATACTGAAGTGGCACCATAGCTTTAACTGGTATATCAGAAGGATAGGCTGAAGCTTCCGGGAAAGCTCCTCCGTACACTTGAATGCTTTCTTTTCCTGGTTTTGGCGTCAATAAGATGCCTGTACCTTTACTTGTATTTTTATTATGAGGATTATAAAACCACGCTTTTTGTCCTCCGTACCAAATCGCTGTCCATTCTCCTTTTGTCTCAGCTACTGCATACGTTTGGCCAGTTACAGCTTTGCTTCCCCAGTCTAACGTTTGTTTCGTTCCAGGCCCTGAAGCTGCAGGCTCATTCAGTAGCGGTGAATCATTGCTGGGAGCTTGATGCAAATACACAAAGTTGGCCGGCTGCTTTGGTGCATCTGATACCTCCGGCTGATTGTTTTGAAAGACTGGATTAACCGTAACGGCTAGTTTGTTTGTGTGCTGGCGCTCGACCGGGCTTCCTACCAAATCCATGTAGTGCCCCCAATCCCAAAACGGCCCGGGATCTGAATGCATACCTGATTGAGCCTTAGGAGACAAACCTGGCACCTCGTCATGACCAATAATGTGAGCTCGGTCTAACGGAATATTATATTCTTTGGCAAGGTGGCGTACGAGTCTTGCCGAAGAACGGTACATTTCTTCTGTAAACCACGTAGATCCTTCAAGGGCGAAGCCTTCATGTTCAATTCCAATACTGTGCGTATTAAAATACCAGTTTCCTGCATGCCATGCTACGTCTTTGTTATTGATCATCTGTGCGATGTGACCATCACTTGAACGGATTACATAGTTTGCAGCGGCTCTATTAGGGTTAGCAAACAAATCAATCGTTCCATCATAACTTACTTCTGTATCATGAATAACAATATAGCGAACATCTGATTTTTGGCGATTTGCAATATCATAGTTTCCGTAATCTGAAGGACTTTCGCTGAATTTCCCGTAAAAAGCAGGGATGTATTCACATTTTAAAGATGCCGGACAGTCCGCTTTATTCGTATTAGAATTTTCAGCACGAGGAATCGACATATCTATATTTTGAGGGGAAATTTTAAGATGCTGTCCGTCTGACGTTGTATGCTCTGCTCCTTTTTCCAACGTTTCATATACATCATCGGCAAATACTTGAGCGTTTTGTTTATCCTGAGAAGAACTGTAAGCTGCGACTGCATCGTACCATTTTTGATCAGTGGACGGTACATTTCCGTTTTTGTCTTTTGCGATAAAAGCCAGCACAGCAGCGCCACCGCGAATATTTTGCACGGGGTCTTTTTTTAATCTTTCTTTATCGGACTTAAGCAGCTTAGCAGCTAAGGAGAGAGTTTGGTGTTTGTCATATGCTGGTTTTGAAGGCGAAGCTCCGTTTCCTTTTCCATCTTCTAAAGAAGGGATGTCTGTTAAATGCATAAGACCGTATCCCCCGGCTGCACTAGGTTTTCCGTTATGACTTTCCCAGCGCGACTTGTTGTAGGAAATTGCTTTTAAAAGCGAAGCTGGCACACCAAATTCTTTAGATGCTTGTGCAAATGCTCGCTCCAAAGAATCTGACTGATTCTCTGCAGCCAAAGCGACTACAGGCTTTTGCAGCGTATGAAGGGGCATATAAGCTGTACATATGACACCAGCCGTAAGCATGGCTACCCCTATCTTATTTAGTTTTAATCTTTTTTTTAGTTTCAAACGTATTCCTCCCCCGTAAAGTATGTAAATGAGGTCAATAAAGACATAATATGACTTTATCTCGTTCTCAACCATTTCGTCTTCTTTCTTTCTATTCCCTTGAGACAATAGTCTAGAAGATTCGACAGAGTTACTAGGAGGAAAGATGTGGTACGAGGAAAAAATCATAAAAATCATCCCTCTTCTTTAAAGCTGCGCTCTCAAAAATGGTTAAGTACAACAGCGGTCCATTCATCCCTTTTGCTGCCTTTTTAATAAAGCAGCAATATTGTAGATAATGACATTCCTTCTATAATTCAACTATTACTAAACCAAATTTCTTAATTTACCAGTTTTTTAACAGACTGTTCGTTCGACATTTTAGTAACTTTTCACCATAGTTAACCATGGAAAAGGTTGCTATTATTAAAGACAAGAGAATGTTTACATATGATTGAACGCAGCAAGAACTGCTCTTGAAAGGAGATACCTTATGAGAGGACACAGCATTCCAGCAATTAAGTTGAATGAAGAAGAAAAAGAAAAATTAGAGGAACTTATTGAACACTATAATTTAAAACGAACGTCTCTCATTCGAAAATTTATTATGGATGGAAAAGTTAAGCCTCCTTTAATCGGCAAAGAAGCAGGTGTGGAACTATTGGTTAACCTGCGAAAAATTGAGTCTGAACTAAGCCGGCTAAGCAATAATATGCATCAAATTGCAAAGTACTTACATAAACCAAAAGATAAGCAAAACCATTCACAGAACCTTGAAGACATCCTATTAGAAATGATGAAAAAACAAAAACATGTACAAGAAGATGTAGAGACTATTTCAGAGCAGCTTAGCGATCATTTATACGTTAAATAGAGAAAAAACGCTCTTTTCATTTCAGAAAAGAGCGTTTTTTATAAAGAAGTAGGGATTTAAATGCTTTTTTTCATGCCGCACTTTGCGCATGTACGGATAAAAATAAAGTCTTTTACTAAGCTTTTAAATTTCACATGTCCACAGTTATCGCATCTGCCTGCAACTTTATCCGGAAACTCCTCATATACATATACTTTTGTTAAATCAATCGCTTCTTGTTGCTCTTCCATTTCCATCACACCTTTATGCATCTTTACGATTCAGCTCTTTATATTCTATCAAAAATAAGTAAAATTACTAGGGTGAAAGCTTCAAAAAACAAGAAGGTTTTTTCACTATTTTGTTATCCGTTCAGCTTTGTACCACCAATTTTCTCTATCTAAAAATGCTTTTACATTCAGTATTTTTTTATCGCGAAGGGTAATGATGGCTACCGCAGCTCCTTCTTTGGAAAAGGTTACGGCTGTTTCTAATTTCTCTTTTGTCACAAACACTTTTAATGTTTCCATATTCTCTTTTGTTAATTCCGCAGTTGTGATGGTTTCTCCTTCAATGATTGTATCTTTTTTTCCAATAAAATGTTGTCCATCCATCATCCAGGCTGCACGCGTTTCACCATAAACTTGAAAGAAGGTATTCTTTTTTAAATAACCTGTTCTCTCCGACATATTTGCATCCTTATACGTCTCCGTATCCTCGGTTGTTTTTATCCATAAAGGTTTATATAAAAAAGTAGGCTTTGGAAAACCTTCCTCGTCAGAATCTCCCACAGGATTTGTAGATTTAGACTCCAAGTTTAAAAACTGCGCAACCCCTTTTGCATATGCCACCCCCATATCTTTTAGAAATTGAGGATTTTTTAAGAGCTTTGCATCATGTTCTGTATCAATAAACCCTATTTCAGTTAGTACAGACGGCATATAGGAACGTCTTAACACACTATGATTAGCCAATTTCCTGCCTCGGTTAAAGTGATTGTATTTAGTAAGAACAAATTTCACATGATCGTGAATATCGTTTCGTAACACAATGGTTTGGTTATTTATATTTTTGCTATAAATAAAATCTTCATATCCCGTTTCGCCACCCGAATTTATATGAATAGATAAGTATACATCAGCACCCCACGCATTGGCTTTGTTGACCCGTTCATTTAATGACAAAAACACATCGGTTGTACGTGTTGTACAAAGAGAAAATCCTTGATAGTGAGTAGAAAGAAAAGAGATGATGTACTGTTGAACAGCTAACACTAAGTCTTTTTCATATAACCCGCTGGCGACAGCCCCTAGATCTGCCCCTCCGTGACCTGCATCTAAATAAATTTTTTTCATATAACCTGTCTCCTCCTTATCCGTAGCATATGCATGAATAAGCGAAGACGTTTGTTATACAAAACTACTTTTATGTATAAAGCTTTTTGCTATAGCTCATTTAGAAGTCTTTACAACTGATTTACCATAGCTAGTAACATCAAAATATGTATTTGATCCATCGTCTTCATTGATCACAACATCTAAGTCATGAAAATAACGATGAAGTTCTTTTAACAGTGCTTGATCTTTCGTCTGCTCTAGCTGTACAGCGAGCTTCTCCATATGCTGAAAGTCTTTCTTTAAAACAGAATCTTTTACTTCAATCGTGCCAATCGTATTGTTAATGGCTGGGGCTTCTTCTTGTACGGCAGACCAGTCTGGATGCTCAATGGCACTCCACCCCGTCAAATCATTTAGTACGTCATGATGTTCAGCAATAAAGTCTTTTGCCTGCTGATCGCTGCTTTCCAGTTTATCAACTTTTTGTTGATCCACTTTAATGGCGCTTGCCTGTATACTTTGCTGTGATAAAAAAGGAATTTTTCCGTTTTGGTACAATATCCACCCTGTCGCTCCTCCCCCGACTAAAAAAACGGATAAAGATATCGAAATGATCATACGCTTCTTCTTACTTTTATGTCTTTTTTCCATTTGACTCCTTTCCGGGTATTCAAAACCCTTTAGGCCTTATGAACTGAAACGAATAACCTACAAAAAGAATTTTATCATATTTTTAATATTAAAAATATTAAAAAAGAGACTCCTTCGAGTCTCTTTGAATCCACTTCAATTAACTTTCACCTGTGTGTAGCGATTTTTAGGAACATTCAACTGCAAGTTACTTCTTAACGTATTCCCTTCGTATTCTGTACGATACAAGCCTCTTTCTTGCAGTATCGGTACAACGTGTTCAACAAAGTCATCTAAGCCATGCGGAACGCTTGAATGAATAATAAAGCCGTCAGCTCCTTTTTCTTCAAACCACTGTTCCATCAAATTAGCGATATGCTCTGGCGTCCCAATAAATTGTGTTTTAGGTGTAGCAATTCGCAGCGCTGCTTCTCGCAGTGTCCACTTATATTTTTTGGCGTTTTCTTTAATTTTGTCAGTTGTACTGCGGAAACTATTACTTCCTATATCTCCTAAGTCAGGAAATGCATCATCTAATGGAAACTGTGAAAAATCAAAATGATCGAAAAAGCGTCCTAAGTAGTTTAGCGCATGTTCAATTGTCACCAATTGAGAAAGTTCTTCATATTTTCTTTCGGCTTCTTCGTTTGTAATACCAATTATAGGACCAATTCCCGGAAAAATTAGAAGTTCGTTTTCATTGCGTCCTTGCGCTGCGGCTCTCGATTTTACATCTTGGTAAAAAGCTTTTGCTTCTTCTAAATTGTCTTGTCCCGTAAACACTGCGTCAGCCGTTTTTGCTGCTAAATCTTTTCCGCTTTCAGAAGAGCCTGCTTGAAACACTACGGGCTGCCCCTGAGCTGAGCGCCCAATGTTTAACGGACCTTCTACAGAGAAAAATTCGCCTTTGTGATGCAACCGGTGCAGCTTTTTCTCCTCAAAAAATTGTCCGGTTTCTTTATTTCGAATAAATGCATCATCTTCCCAAGAATCCCATAATCCCTTTGTTACTTCTAGAAACTCTTCAGCTATTCTATAGCGTTTGTCATGAGTGGGGTGCTCTTTTCCATAGTTAAGCGCAGATCCTTCTAATGGAGACGTGACAACATTCCATCCCGCTCGGCCGCTGCTAATATGATCAAGTGAAGCGAATTGTCTAGCCACCGTAAACGGCTCGCTATACGAAGTCGATAGAGTGCCGACTAAACCAATATGAGAAGTGACAGAAGCAAGTGCTGATAGAATAGTAAGAGGTTCAAAACGATTCAAAAAATGCGGAAGCGATTTTTCATTGATATATAACCCATCGGCAATGAATAATAAATCAAATTTTCCTTCTTCCGCTTTTTGAGCCTGCTGCTTGTAAAAACCGAAATTAACGCTGGCATCTGACAAAATTTCAGGGTGTCTCCACGCCCCCATATTTCCTCCAACTCCATGAATAATAGCCCCTAGCTTTAATTGTCTTTTTACTGTCATATTACCATTCTCCTTTTTCATACCCATTCATAAATTCTCGTAATTGATTGGTTAAACCACCTGCTCCAAAGCGAAGGACTCCTTCTTTTTCTGTCTTTCTTCCATTTCCTTCTTGTGCAAATTGCAAAAAAGCGATAACGTGAACTCTTCTAGGGTGAATATTTTCAATTCCTTCGTCATAAAACCATTGATCAATTGTATTGTAAATCCCTTTATTGACTCTGAATTGACTGTGGCACCAATTAAAAAACTGGAGATCAGGCAGATTTAAATACCGCGCTTGCCCTAGCTTGGAAGCTGTATGTTCACTAGATACATAGCCCATATGTTGAAATCTTTGCTTTGCTTGTAGCGTATCAGCTTTAATTTGATGCTTTAAAAATTCAATAGAAGGAAATTTTTTCTCTCCTCGCACCCGAAAGATCACGTCGCATTGAACTGTCTCTCCATAAATAACGTCGTTAAAATCCAGAATATGAACCTCAAATGTTTTAGATAGTTCCGATCCAAATGTCGGCTTAACCCCTACATTCATAACTCCTATATGTTCAAGTCCCCGCAGATGAACGAGGACACCATACACGCCATTTTTTAATTCCTCATGCTGAGTATCTATATTAGCTGTTGGAAACCCTAAGTGTCTTCCTTGCTGCCTTCCAGGTACAACCTGGCCTTTTATAATAAGTTTTTTGCTTGTTTTAGCTTTTAATGCTCCTCTATTCACTACGTTCACCCTTCTTCCCTTAAGTCTAGTAAAAAATAAAAGGTTCTTTGCACAATGTCACATATTGTGCAAAGAACCTCTAGTGATCTAGTCGGTTTGTTTAATTTGATGATCTTATCATATACTTATTATTCCTATGAGTCAAGTTGGTTTTTAGTTAAAATATTAGATTGTTTTTTCATAAATATAAGAGTAAGGCGAATGCGTTGGGTTAATACGCTTGAAAAATTGCTTTGTTCGTTCTTCTTTTGGATTTGAAAATATGTCTTCAGGATAACCTTGTTCCACAATCTTTCCTCCGTCCATAAATACCACATGATTAGAAACTTCACGGGCAAAACTCATTTCGTGCGTAACAATGATCATTGTAATTCCTTCTTCAGCAATTTTACGAATAACAGACAGTACTTCACCCACCAGTTCAGGGTCCAAAGCAGACGTCGGCTCATCAAATAAAATGACTTCAGGATTTAAAGCAAGCGCTCTAGCAATGCCCACTCGCTGCTGTTGACCTCCTGATAACTGACTTGGATAAGCATTTGCTTTTTCAGCAAGCCCAACTTTTTCAAGGACGTCTAAACTGCGTTGTTTCGCTTCTTCCTTTGGCAGCTTTTGAACAATAACTAGCCCTTCCATAATATTTTCAATAACGGTTTTGTGTTTGAACAAATTGTATTGCTGAAAAACCATCGTTGTTTTTTGTCGAAGAGTTAAAATGTCTTTGCGGTTTGGCTTTTGGCACTGAACCGTAAATTGATCAATCGAAACTTCTCCTTCATCTGCTTTTTCTAAGAAATTAATGCAGCGTAAAAACGTAGTCTTTCCAGAACCACTCGGTCCTAAAATGGTCACAACGTCGCCTTTTTTAACAAGTAAATCAATACCGTCCAATACTGTATTATGACCAAATGTTTTTTTGATATTTGTTAATGCAATCATACAACTCCTCCTCGATTATAAACCGTTAATTTTCGTTCAAGCAGCGCTGTTATCCCTTCTATTAACATCGTCAGCATCCAATAAATAAGAGCAGCAGCAATATAGGCTTCTAAAAACTTGAGATTGTTCGAAGCTACGATATTAGCAGCACCGTTTAGCTCTTTTTGCGATACGATGAATGCGATAGAAGACGTATGCAAAAAGCCGATGAAGATATTACATAAATTCGGTAAAGACAAAGCAAACGCCTGCGGAAAAACAATTCGTTTCATTGATTGAAAGCGATTCATCCCAATGGCATACGCAGCCTCAATTTGTCCTTTTTCTACAGCTAACAAACCAGAGCGAATAATCTCTGACATATAAGCTCCCGCTGTAAAAGACAAAGCGATTAATACAAATACGACAATAGGAATGCTGTTTGCATTGAAGCTCCATCCATAGTAACTCGATAGTTTATTAATAAATAGCGGGAACCCTAGGTAAATAACCATAATATGAAGAATAGCAGGCGTTCCTCGGAAAAATGATACGTATACGTTGGCAATTGGCGTTATTATTTTTACTGAGTTGATTCTCACAGCCGCAACAGCAATACCAATAAGCAACCCGCCTAGTAACGGACCGATGGTAATAAGGAGCGTTAAAGGTAATGCCTTTAAAATTTCTACAAATGCTGTCCATATAAACGGTACGTCAATAATCATGTTTACACCTCTTTTAGTAAGCTCGTTTTATACATGAACAGGCTGATCATGTTTTTGCAGCTTCTGTTCTGATTTCACAAAAAATTTCTCTAATATAATCGCCACCAAATAATAAATAATGGCAAGTGCGATATATACCTCCACTGCATGAGCCGTTGCAGCGATAATGGTATCTCCTCTTCCCATCATATCCATCACACCAATGGTAAAGGCTAAAGACGTATCTTTTAAGGACCCAATCACAAGATTTCCAAAGTTAGGAAAGGCTACAACGAGAGCTTGCGGCAGCACAATTCGAGTGAACGTTTGTTTTCCCGTCATTCCTATACTATAAGCTGCTTCAGTTTGCCCTTTATCCACACTATTAATGGCACCTCGCATCATTTCAGAAAAAGACGCCGCCGTGCTCAGTGAATACGTGATAATAACAAATACAAGCGGAGCCATTCTTGAAACGTCAATATGAATCAATTGTAAAAGGGCAGGTATCCCGTAAAAAACTAAAAATAATTGAATTAAAATAGGCGTTCCCCTCATAAAAGAAATATAAACTGCTGCTATTTGGCTTAACACCGGTACTTTATAAATACGAGGCAGGGCAATAAACAATCCCAAGGTACTGCCAATCACAAGTGAAGCAATTAAAATCCAAATTGTAATATGCAAATAAGATAATAATTGAGGAATAGAGGTGAAAATCAGCTCTATATCAAATGCTTTTCCCATCTTTTTCTCTCCTTTGTTTCCCTCTGCAGGTAGCGAAAGGACCCAAGTTCAAGGCTTGGGTCACAGTAAGTGCTAGTAAGTGCTTTAGTTATTTCCAGCTGCTTTTGTATAATCTTCTCCCAGCCATTTTTTACTTAATTTTGTCAATGTTCCGTCTTCTTTTATTTCTTTTAACGCTTTATCAACGTCTTTTTGTAAACCTGTTTCATTTTTGCGAAGCATAAAATATACTTTTGAATTTGAAATAGCAGGCCCTACAACTTTTTGCTCTGCGTCCGCTTGTTTATTGACAAAGTCAACTGCAAACGGCGTACTAATCGTGGCATCCGCACGCCCTGTTTTCAGCTGCGTTTTTGTATCATCAGATCCTTGGCCTGAATAGACGATATTAATTTTATTTCCATGTTCTTTGTTATACTTATCGATTAAGTTAGCAGAATTACTCGTTGCTCCTACAATTACCTTTTTACCGCTCAAATCTTTAATTGATTTAATAGACGTATTTTTTTCGTTTACAACTACATGCAGCGGAAAGATATTATAAGGTTCTTTATTAAAAAGGAACTTTTGTTTTCTCTCTTCATTCACTTCCATCTGATGGGCTACTAAATCAATTTTGTTCGATTCTAAGCTCAAAAGTAAATTAGAAAAATCCATTGTCTTAAATTCGAACTTATAGTTTGGAAGGCGTTTGTCTATTTCTTTAACAAGCTCTACGTCATACCCTGTTAGATTTCCTTTATTGTCAAGAAAGCAAATGTTCGGAAATTGCGTACCCGTTCCTACAATAATTTTTTGTACTTTGTCTTTGCTTGCGTTAGCCGCTGTTTCTTTATTTGGTGTTCCGCAAGCGGCTAGTAATAAAAGAAGTGATAAAAAGATAGCTGTCAGCTGTAGTTTTTTCATGTGTTTTGTCCCTCACTATGTCTCAAAATAATTTGTTGTTTTAATGAATGAATAAAATAGATGTTCCAGCTATTTAACGATTGGTGAATAGTCTTCAATCAATTTTTCTATTTGTTCATAATCTTTTTCAATTACTCCTTTAAACTGCCCCTCGTCTCCAATTTCAACGACCGGTACATGGCGAATACCGTATTTAATTTCAAGTAAATCCCGCAAATAATCTTTTCCTTCTACATCGATACTTTCATATTGATATCCTTTCTCATGAAAATATGCTTTTAGTTCCTCGCAATGATGACAACCTTTTCGATTCCATAATAAAATTTTTACTGACATGGTTTTTCCTCTTTTCTTTTAAATGATTAATTAGCTTTTTGTAACTCCTTGTGTTTTTCTAACTCATATCTTTCGGGGTGTAAGATCTTCCTTAAGAATACGCCTTTTCCTTCTTCTCCTTGATCGACTTCAAAAAAACGTTCATACCCTTTCCTTTCATACATAGGAATCAACCACGGATGTCGATCAGAAGTAGCCAATGTAACGGCAGGTTCCCCCAATTGATCCCGAATAATTGTTTCTTCAACCCATGTTAAGAGTTTAGAACCTACTCCTTTCTTTTTAACCAAAGGATCTACCGCAAACCACCATAAAAAAGGCCAGTTCGTTATTTCTTTATACGTTCTTGCTGTAATCGTAGCTACGATTTTTTTATCACTTTCCAGCACGTAGCAACGGCTGTTTTGAATGTTTTCTTTTACAAGTTCAATCGTTGCCGTTGCGGCTGGAAACTTAATTCCTAGCTCTCGAATCGGCTCGTATGCTCGAAGTGTTAAACTCAACAGTTCTTCAGCATCTTCTACGGTTGCTAACCGAAATAATTCACTCATTTTCTTCACCTCATTTTATAAATGTTTGAAGAGATAGATCAGCTTTATAAATCAGCTCATCCACAGCTTCCTTTAAACGACTTTTGGCATTCGCATTGTTGATGCCTGTAAAAGAGACGTATTCATGCAGCAGAAAAAGACTGCTGAGCCAATAAGGCATACCTAAAAAAGACGCTAAAAGTTTTAAATCATACTTAGCTTTTAGTAAAGAGTTCACATTTTCACCAATAAAAATTGGCAGAAGTATTTTTTTATGCAATAAATCTTCTGGCAATATTTTTGTTAGCTTTTCAAAAGACTGTACGTATGTTTCGTTTACTCTAGATAACAGAACGACAATACTTTTAGCTTGGTTCACTTTTGAAATAAATCCCTTTACTTCTTTCTGTGCTTCCTGCTTCAAAGCGTGTACATCATGATACAAAATAGTTTCTGCATGCACTCCTTTTGAGGTTAAGCAAGCTTCTAGCTCATCTTTCACTAAGGCTATTTGTTGATAATTATGAGAGCTTCCGTTATATAAAATACATACATCGCTCACTTTCTTCCCCTCCTTTTTATAGCAAAAAGGCTCCTGGAGTTTCCTCAGGAGCCTTTGGTAGACCAATCAGCTTTAACTGTTTTTTTGATAAAACCGGAGAATGAAGTGAAGTGTCTTTGAAACATACTCACTTAATTCTTATTTATCCAAGTTGTTTTATCGGCTTTTCTGTTTGATGATTCAACTATATAGCCTCAAAATAGCAAAGTCAACTTATTTTTCAAAAAATTTTTTTCTTTAAAAAAACTCTTTTCATCTGGAAAATCCTTTGCTAAAATTAACCCCAATTATTCTTACCTTTTTTATCAACTTTAAGGAGTGTTTTCAGTGAAATTAAGTATTTTAGATCAAAGCCCACGTTATGAAGGTGAGCGTGCTGAAGATGCATTTCAGCATACTATACAATTAGCTCAGCTAGCAGAAGAACTTGGCTACCACCGCTTTTGGGTAGCGGAGCATCATGACTCTGAACATGTTGTAGGAACATCACCTGAAGTGTTAATTTCTCACCTGCTCGCTAAAACGCATCATATCCGTATCGGCTCAGGCGGTGTTATGCTTCAGCACTACAGCCCTTATAAAGTAGCAGAAAATTTTAATGTTTTAGCCTCATTATCTCCAAATCGCATCGATCTTGGAATCGGTAGAGCACCAGGAGGACTACCTCATTCTACTCAAGCCTTGCAACAAAACTCTCAGCCCACTAAGTCCTTAACAGACAAACTGATAGAACTTAAACAATACCTAAACGATACGCTGCCGGAAGATCACCCTCTTTACGGTTTAAAAGCCTATCCAAGGCCGGAAAAATCAGCAGATATGTTTCTACTGGGAGCAAGTGCTTCAAGCGCAGAGCTTGCGGGTTCATTAAACCTTCCTTATGTATTTGCTCAATTCATTAATGGTGATCAAAAAGTGCTAGAAGAAGCGATTTCTGTCTATAATCAGCACGTTGCATCTCGCGCACGCTCGCTTGTCATTGCCCTTTCCGTCATCGTAGCGGATACCGTAGAAGAAGCAAAAACATTAGCATCCAGCACAAAAATATTTAAAGTATACTTACAAAATGGGAAGTCCGCTACATTAGGCTCCAAAGAAAAAGCTGAAGAATTTGGTCAGCAGTCCAAAGAAAGCTATCGAATTGAAGAAAAAGAAGCAAACATTATATACGGTACAAAAGAAACCGTTCGTCAAAAGCTTCAAGCTTTGAAACAGAAATTTTCTATTGATGAATTCATTATTCTTACTGCCATTCAAGATTTTGAACTAAAAAAGCGATCTTACACGCTCTTAAAAGAAGCATTCAATGAAGGAGATGTGCAGAGAACTAATCACACTCTAGCTGCTTACTAATCCAGAAGCTGAGACAAAAGTATTTTAGCAGAAATAAAACACGAACTAATAATCAGAATTATCGATTATCAGTTCGTGTTTTTCATTATTTTATCTACTTCCGAGGAGTTCAAACAAAGTATACGCATGCCTCTCATTTTTTCAAAAAATCATTAAATTGAATCAAACGTTTTTTTATAGTACCATATGAAGATATGAGTCTAGTAGAAGAAGGGAATTTAAAAATATGCCTTACAAAATGATTGTTTTAGATTTGGATGATACACTATTATGCGATGATCACACTATTTCTCCCCGCACAAAAGAAGCATTAATGAAGGCGCAAGAATCGGGAGTGAAAGTTGTACTTGCTTCTGGACGACCAACTTACGGAATGGTTCACATCGCCAAGGAACTGGAGTTAGAAAAGTACGGAAGCTTTATTTTATCGTTTAATGGGGCAAAAATCATTAATTGCCTAACAAATGAAGAGCTATTTAGCAGCACATTATCTCCGAGAACCGTTGCACGTCTCGACGATATTAGCCGCGAAGAAGGCGTTTTAATTCATACGTACGTTGGAGATGAAATTATAACTGAAGTAGAAAATAAATTTACGGATATTGAAAGTGACATTACAGGTCTGCCGATCCTTGTTGTTTCATCTTTTACTGATGCCGTTACAGAGCCTGTTGTAAAAGTACTCATGCTTGCAGAACCGGAAATGCTGGTTCATGTTGAAAAGAAACTTCAAAAGCAGCTTCAAGGAGAGCTAAGCGTAATGCGATCTAAACCATACTTCCTTGAATTTACAGAAGAAGGCGTCACAAAAGGGACAAGTCTTCACTTATTAATTCAACAGCTTGGCATTACACGCGATGAAGTGATTGCCATTGGCGACAGTTATAATGATCTTGCCATGATTGAATTTGCAGGACTTGGCGTAGCAATGGGAAATGCTCCTGAAGATATTAAAGAAAAAGCCAACCATGTAACAGATACAAACATGAACGACGGTGTGGCAAAAGTTGTGGAAGAATTTATCTTAAAACCTGTTAGCGTTTCATAAGACAAAAAAGCAGCTCGTACGAACTGAGCTGCTTTTTTCGTTTTGATTTTATACTCCTAAAAGTTTCATAAGAAGCGTAGCTAAAATAACAGTAGAAGCGCCTCCAAGTCTTGTTGCTACTTGAGCAAATGGCATAAGTGACATACGGTTGGAAGCTGATAAAATCGCTACGTCTCCCGTACCTCCTAAACCGCTGTGACAACCTGTTACAATAGCAGCATCTACAGGGTGCATTTTCATCATTTTACCTACAAAATAACCTGTTGCTACCATAGCAATAACAACTGCAGCACATACGACTACATAACCTGGTGTAACAATTTTCACTACATCTTCAAGAGGAATATACAAAATCCCTAGCCCCACCATTAACGGCCATGTTAAGCTCGTAGAAATGAATTTGTACATATGGTAAGCACCTTGCTCCATCTTAGCAGGCATTACTTGTAAACATTTGACTAGCGTTGCCGCTACGATCATTAAAACTGGACCTGGAATTCCTAAAAACTTATGTGCTAAGCCTCCGAAAATAAAGAAACTACATGCAATTAAAAGACCCGCGCCCATTAACGAAAAATCTACTGGTTTCTTGATATTTGTATCTTCTGAGATGCCATCTCCGCCTTTTGTCTTCACAAGAACTCCATTACCTGTTAATTCTGGCTTTTTCTCTCCTAGACGTTTCATTAAGCCAGCACATACGATAGCAACGATGTTTCCGATAACAGCAGCTGGAATCATTTGCGACACAAAAGATTCTGCTGAACTACCTAAAATTTGAGAATAAGCAAGTGAAAGCGGTAAAATACCTTCACCAATCCCTCCTCCAATAATTGGTACAACAATATAGAAAAATGTATGTTTTGCTCCGTAACCAAATAACATCCCAACAGCTACGCCTGCAGCTACAGCGGCTAACGTACCTAATACAAGCGGTACGAACATACGTGTAAAGCCTTGAATTAAAACTTTGCGGTTCATACCAAGAATACTTCCGGCTACTAAACAAGAAATATAAAGATATAAAAAGTTTGATGTTTTCATCAAAGTTGTTACCGCTTCCATAGATGCAGGATTTAAAACATTATAAAAAACTAATACGGAAGGTACAAGCAGTGATAAGATAGCTGGTCCGCCAATATCTTTTAAAATCGGAATTTTTAACCCTAAATCACCAAGCAGCATTCCCATTACCATAATGATTGCAAATCCGCCAATCATATCTGGAGGAAGCTCGTTGTAAACGGCCGCACCGTATACAATTAAGGCAAGTAACACATATAGCGGTAGAGGAATAACTCCTACTTTAATATTGTTGATGCGCTTCCAAAATCCTTTATTTTCAGGCTGTGAATCTTGAGTAAACGTTTCCAATTTACGTGCTGTATTCATGTCATAACCCCCTGTGCTTCTAATATAGAGAATCATACACAAGTTTTTAAAAACTATATACGTTATGTAACTTAAGAATTCTTTTTGTAACTAAAAAAAGCACATCTTCTTTTTTCAGAAGCTGTGCTTTTTCTATCTAAAAATTAAGCATTTACTGTTTCTAAAGCTTTAATTTCTTTGTATGTTGGTTCCCACATTGCTGCTTTTACTGCCGCTTTAACATCTGTTGGAACTTCTTTTGCAACGCCATCTTTAATTGCTGCGTTAGCAACCGCTAAAGCAACGTTATATGATACTTCACGTAATTCTTCTACGCGTGGTAGTAATGAAGCACCCGTCTTGCTGCTGTCTACCATTTGAGCTACAGCGTGTGCACATGCTGCAAACATGCTGTCTGTAATAACTTCTGCTTTTACCACGATTGATCCAAGACCAAGACCAGGGAAAACAAAAGCATTATTAGATTGACCAATTTCATATTCCACACCATCGTAGTTAACTGGTTCAAACGGACTTCCAGTCGCTACAAGCGCTTTTCCTTCTGTCCAATTTAATAGGTTTTCAGGAGTAGCTTCCGCAAGCGGAGTTGGATTTGACATTGGTAAAATAGCTGGGCGTTCTACATGCTTCGCCATTTCTTTTACGATTTCTTCTGAGAATGCGCCTGCTACACCAGACGTACCAATTAAGATTGTTGGCTTAACTTGTCTGACAACTTCTAAAAGAGAAATTTTGTCTTCTTCACGGTTCCAGTCCTTCACTTCTTCTGCTTTTCGTGCATAAGGCGTTTGGAAACCTAATAAGTCATCCATGTCATCTGTTAAAAGGCCTCGGAAATCAACTGCCCAGAAGTTTTTATATGCTTCTTCTTCTGTAATACCATCTAATACCATTGCGTCACGAACTTGATCGGCAATACCGATACCTGCTGTACCCGGTCCAAAGATTAAAACTCGGTGGTCACGAAGTGGCATTTTAGACACTTGAACTGCTGAGAAAATAGCGGCAAGCGTTACAGCACCTGTTCCTTGGATATCATCATTAAACGTTAAAATTTCTTTTCCGTACTTGTTAATAATGTTACGAGCATTTACATTACCGAAATCTTCCCAGTGTAACAGTGCATTAGGGAATATTTCAAGAGATTTTGAAATGAATTGATCTACGAAATGATCATAGCGTTCACCGCGGATACGTTCATGACGGTTTCCGATATATAAAGGATCATTTAATAATTTTTCGTTGTTTGTTCCTACATCAAGAACAACTGGAAGCACTCTGCTTGGATCGATTCCTGCTGCAGCTGTATATACCGCTAATTTACCGATAGCAATATTAATACCGCCAACGCCCCAGTCGCCAATTCCTAAAATACTTTCTGAATCTGTAATAACCATTAAATCAATGTCTTCACTATTTGCATCGATATTTTTAAGAGCTTCTTCAATGCCCTCTACATTATCGATTGATAAGTATACGCCACCCGGACGGCGATATTCGTGGCTGTACTCTTGGATTGCTTGTCCAACTGTTGGTGTATAAACAACAGGAAGCATTTCTTTTAAGTGATCTTGCAATAAACGATAAAATAATACAGCATTACGGTTTTGTAAATCGTTTAAATATACATTCTTACCAAGGTTATCTGGCTGAGCTAAAAATTGCTCATATGCACGTTTTGCTTGCTCATCTAAAGTTAAAGTCATTGGAGGAAGTAAACCTTCTAATCCTAACGTTTTGCGCTCTTCTTTTGTAAAAGCTACCCCTTTGTTTAACATTGGAGCTCCTAAAATTTCTTTCCCGCGTAAAGTCGTTTCGATTGTTTCATTATCTGCAAAAAATACGTTGCGCATACGACTATCTTCCTTTCTGTAGACTTGTATGACAAGCATACAAGTTGGTTAGATTTAAGTAATTAACATCTTATATGGATATTACATATTATTCAAATGTCCGTTAACTTTTTATGAATAGCATGCTAATTCATTTGACAATAGTATATTTTATGCCTATCTATTTCTGCTGTCAACTATTTTAGTAGAGCAATTTTTTAGTTATAAAGAGGTGGAAATTTCCGAATTTAATATCTTTTGTTAATTTTCTTTTTATATAGGTATTAAGAACCTTATTTACAATGGGTATTTCTTTTTGAGAGTTAAAACAGTTCTTTAATATGGAAAAAATGTTTAATTATAAAAAATTTTTTTAAAAATAATTTCAGTTTACCTTTAAAAGAATAATTTTTATTTTTTTGTCTATGCTGATTAGTAAATTACTATGAATATTCTTTCTCTTCTCTCTATACATATAAACTACATAGTTCTTTTTTATAATAATGGAGGTTATTGCATGCTAAAACCAGATACAGCTATTATTTTTGGATTTCTTATCGAAGAGGCGTCCAGTCGATTAGACGATCAAGAAATTAAAGAAATTGCGGCTAAAGAGCTAGAAAATGGAGAATTGGTGTTTGAAGAAGCGAGTTATTTTTATAAACGCTTTTTTATTCCGGCTTCCTCTGAATTAAGACAAGCTCTTCGCCGAGAGGTCTTATCACTTCATTTAACATTAAATCAAATCAAAAATGCGCATGGCAACGGATCCATGTCTAAGATTGCTCATATGCATCAAATTATTGCAGAAACTGAAAAATCAACAAACGAACTAAACAGACTTTTAAATCTTGCATTTTACGAAGGTGAAGACGATCAGACATACGCCTCCTTCATGAATATTTTTTCAAATAAATCATAAAAAAACCGCCCTTGAGGACGGTTTTTTTTATTGAACACCTTTCATTAAACGCTGAATTTTTGGCGAAATCATTAGTACAATTACACCTAAAATGACCGACACTCCGCCCAATGCAGCAAAATAAACAACTTGCGAAATGTTTTCATAATATTGAACAAGCTGAGCATTGATTGCCTGCGCCGCTGCGCTTGTTAGGAACCATAAACTCATTGTCTGAGCAGAAAACGCTGCAGGTGCTAGTTTTGTTGTCGTTGATAGCCCTACTGGTGATAAACAAAGCTCTCCAACTACAACTAAGAAGAAGCTTAGCACTAGCCATAGCGGGCTCGCTAACGTTTCATTTCCATGAATGCTAGCCGGGATAACCATGACAAGGAAAGAAAGCCCTGCAAATAAAAGTCCTAATGAAAACTTCTTTGGTGTAGAAGGCTGTCTGTTTCCTAATTTTACCCAAATCGCTGCAAAAACTGGCGCAAATATAATAATGAATAGCGGATTTAAAGATTGGAACCAACCAACTGGAATTTTAAAACCACCATACGTTAGCTGCGTATGATCTTTTGCATACGTTGCTAAAATTGTTGACCCCTGCTCTTGAATCGCCCAGAACATTACTCCAGAGATAAAAAGAGGAATGTACGCTAATACGCGTGAACGCTCATCAGCTGTTGTCTTAGGGCTCTTATACATAACAACAAAGTAAATAATAGGAATAACTATCGCTAAAATACTTACAAATAAAATAACACCTTCAACAGTTAAAATACCCGCTAAAGAAGTCAGTACAATAAAGATTGCCAGTACAACTACAACGAGTGCAATGGTACCAAAAACTTTTTTGCGTTCTTCTGGTTTTAAAGGGTTTGGAACTTGTCTGCCTGCACGACCTAGGTTTTTGCCTCGTGTAGCCATAAATACAATTAGACCTAAAAGCATTCCTACTGCTGCGATTCCAAAACCTAAGTGGTAATTGTATTTTTCCCCTACTGTTGAAACAACTAGAGGTGCGATAAATGCACCTGCATTTACACCCATATAGAAGATACTAAATCCAGCATCTCGACGGTTATCAGTCGGGCTATACATATCGCCCACAACGCTCGAAACGTTTGGTTTTAATAAACCTGTTCCGATGATAATCAAGAACATTGAAATAAACAGCGCTGTTACACCTGCTGGCAACGCAAGCACTAGATGTCCCAGCATAATAAATATACCGCCGTAAAACACCGTATTAGACGTACCTAAAATGCGGTCTGCAATCCAACCGCCAATAATTCCAGACATATAAACAAGAGAACCATAAATAGAAAAGATCGCTAAAGCGGTTCCTTGTTCCATTCCTAATCCACCGTTTGCAATTGTATCGTACATGTACAATACAAGTAGCGCACGCATTCCATAGTATGAAAAACGCTCCCAGAATTCTGTAAAGAACAAGGTAAATAAACCTTTAGGATGTCCGAAGAATCCTTTTTGAGGAACTGTTTCATACACTTTTTCTCTCTCTACCGACATATTCCTTAACCTCTCTTTCAACCGTAAACCACCATAGACAAAACTGTCAAAAAATTATGATGATATAAAAAAATAGAAACAAGAAAATTTTATTCTTATAAAATGATTCTGTCAATATCAGAATTTTACAATGAGTGCATAATATACGGTTTTCTATTATAAAATTGCACCTATAAAAAGCTTTAAATCAAGATTTCTTTTCTTAAAATATCTTTTTGAAAATTTTTTTATACAAAACCCTTGATTATAAAGCATCTGATTATCTACTTTTCATACAACCAGATAATATTTTTCTTTTTAGGAATTTTTTCTTTATATTAAAAAAGAGGCTTTATTATTTTTTCATTATACTTTCCTCAACCAAAAATATACTTTTTCAAAATAATAAAACCCTCTTTAAAAATATCTCTTTTGTTATAGTAGATACTCATTTTTCTTCTATGTATTACCTTTAATATAAGTCATCCTCATTTTTTTATGTAAAAAAAGAGATAAAAGGTTTATTTTTTACCTCTTTTTTCACTGTACCTACAATTTTACGTATTCACCGTTTACCATTTGTCCTTTGTGAAGAGGAAACACACCTTCTTCTTTATTGTATACAATCGTTCCTCTATTAATGGTAGTTAAAATGACGCTATTAAATACCGTTCCTTCATATATACTGTGCTTATGTTTGAAAACCATTCCTTCTTTTGTCACTTTTTCAGTTTGATCCAGATCAACGATAACCAAATCCGCATCAGATCCGAGCAAGATGCTTCCTTTTTTAGGGTATAAACCGAATCGTTTAGCTGGATTGGTTGATACAAGCTTTGAAATGCAAGAAAGAGAAATCCCTCTAGCGATGGCTCCCTCGCTAATCATTGCTTGCAAAGAGTACTGACCGCCTGATATTCCACCCCACACTTTAAATAAATCATTCTGATGAGCGGTTTTTAACTCAATCGGGCAAGGAGAATGATCAGAAGAAATCATATCTATTTCCTCCGATTGAATACAAGCCCATAATTTTTCTTTTTGACTTCTGCTGCGAAGAGGAGGTGCACACTTAGCGGTTACGCCAATTTCTTCAAAGTCTTCCTCTGTAAAAAGTAAATAATGCGGACATGTTTCCAGCGTAACGTTCATTCCATTCTTCTTTGCTTCCGTAATAAGCTGCACTGCTTCAGAGCTGCTAATGTGTACAAAGTGAAGCGGACATCCCGTTTCTTCACCGTACTCAAGCGCTTGCTTTACTGCGTTTACTTCTGCTACAACCGGTCGTGTTTCTAAATAATCTTTAATAGCAGTTTGCTTTTGCTTCTGTTTCGCCTGTTCAAGCTTTTGTATTAAGTCATTTCTTTCAGCATGCAGGGCAAGCACTTTATTTAGTTTTGCAATCTCTTTCATTCCTTCGTATAATGTGAGGTCATCTGAGAAATCAAATTCAGAACCGGCTTCTGACATAAATGCTTTAAAACCTATTACACCCGAATGAGCCATTTTGCCTAATTCTTCTTTATTACCAGGAACCAACCCTCCCCATAGACCATAATCTACTACTGACTTTTGATCAGCCAGTTTTTTCTTTTCCCACAGCGCTGCTTCTGTTACGGTAGGAGGAACGCCGTTTAAAGGCATATCAAAATATGTAGTGCAGCCTCCCGCAGCCATAGATGCTGAACCGTAGTCAAACCCTTCCCAATGGTCTCGGCTCGGTTCATCAAAATGCACGTGAATATCAATCATTCCAGGCAGAACATATTTGCCTTTAGCATCTACGCATTTTTTTGCTGGTGTGCTAACACCTTGCGCTATTTCTGCAATCTTTCCTTTTTTAATCCCTATATCCGCTTTTACTATTTCGTCTTCTAATACGACCGAACCATCCCTAATAATTAAATCGTACATGTTATCAAACTCCCCTTTATTTAACTACTCCGTCTTCTTATTAAACGAAGCAGTCTGCTATTGTTCTATCATGCATTGTTTCCTTCAAAAAGTCTTTATCCTTGTAAAGAAACCTGACACATAGACTGGTTATTACGCTAGTAAATATAACTGAATTATCTGATTTTTACACTCGCCTTTTTGTCTAACCTTTTCTTTTTTATTTGGTCACTTTCACTAACTAAAAAGAGATTGAGACATAAATAAATGAATGGACGAACAAATTGGATAAAGGGACAAGTATAGATCGCTTGTGACACTGCTGTTGATTCCCGTGCAAGCCTTTCGTTTCTGCCCGCTCTCCCCTCCTATTTCGCTTTTCCCGCAGGAGTCTTCGCCTTGCCTACCAATCAACAGCTAGAAGCAACTACATACCTAAAACCTACGTTCACCCTAACCATAAAAAAATCCGAACGAGTTTGATTCCCCATGAAGAATCAAACTTGTTCGGATCTTCCTTCAAATAATTTTGTCACAGCCTCTTTTAACTCTTTTTCACTTTTTGTGACATTGGCAAGCTTACTGTAAATGTACTTCCTTTTTCTTGTTCACTTTCTACGTCAATTTTCCCTTTATGTGTTTCTACGATCCATTTAGCAATTGCTAGGCCAAGCCCATGACCTCCCATTTGACGAGATCGCGATTTGTCAGCACGATAAAAGCGGTCAAAGATTCGATCCTTTTCGTCGGGATGAATCCCAACCCCTGTATCACGTACTTTTAATATACATTCACTCCCATGCTGAACTACTTGAATGTTTACATTTCCATGAGGAGTCGTATATTTAATCGCATTATCTAACAAAATGTAAATCAGCTGAGTTAGACGCTCTTGATCTCCTGTTACTACTAATTTTTCCGGCGTATCCAGCTGCAAATCAATATGTTTAGAAATCGCTAGGGTTTCCACGGATTCCATTACCTTTTGCACCGCATCTGTAATATCAAAGGGCATCATTGCTTTTTCTACTTTATTAGAGTCTGAGCGTGCAAGCGTAAGCAAATCACTGACGAGACTCGTCATGCGCTTCACTTCAGCTTTCATATTATTGATTAATTTTTTAGAAAAAGGATCTTCTGTTACTTCCTCCTGCATTTCTAAAGCATTGATAGAAGAAAGCATAACGCTAAGCGGCGTTCTTAACTCATGAGATGCATCCGCCACAAACTCTTTTTGCTTTTGGAAAGCTGTTTCAATTGGAACCATAGCCCGTTTTGACATTAAGCGGCTGATATAAATGGCTACTCCTACAAACAGTACGGTAAGGCTTAACATAATAATAAGGAGCCACTTTAACAGCTGATAAAGAAATGAAACGTCTTTTCCAATATAAAGCATCCCTAAAAATTGACCTTTATAAAAAATAGGTTCACCCGCCATCATCAAATCAATATCTATTTTGCCTTCCCCGTTTTGCCCTTTTACTCCTTCAATGTGTTCGAAACTAGGACGCGGGGCTTTTATTCGTTCTTTCCTCACTTCATTTTCGATAGGGATCCACCCATCAATTAAATCTAATAAGTTAGAGCGAAGCCGCTCGCTCGCTTCGTTTCCCATAATAAGGTCCCCTTCAGGACTGATGACATAATAAAAAAACTGATCTTCACCGGCTACGACAATGTTTTTGTACTCTTCTTTTGACTGTTGATTCGAGCTGTTTATCGCTTGTTTAATTAAGATGCTTTGGACAATTCGGGACTCTTGCTTTAGCATGCTATTTAAGTTTTGCTGCTGACTGTTGGATACAACCACATATACCAATGCATAAACAATAAACACGAATAATAGCAGAAACAGCATTAGTAATGCGCTATATCGGAATGTTAAACGATTTTGCGTCTGGCTGAATAAATCTTGCTTTACTTTTTGTTTTACTTTCTGTTTAGCTCTTGTAAGGAGTTTAGCTTTCAATTTTGTAGCCTACTCCGCGAATGCTTTGAATAAGATCCTGTTTGTTAAATTTCTCTAGTTTTTTCCGCAAAAGTTTAACCGTCGCATCAATCGTTTTAATGGAAACATCTGATTCATATCCCCATACCCGGTCTAAAATAATATCTCGAGAAAGAACTTGTCCTTTGTTTTTCACTAAAAAATCTAGGAGTTGAAATTCACGTGGACTTAATTGAATAAACTCTTCGTCAAACTGTACAGTTTGACTTGCTCTTTTTAATATCATGCTGGCAATCTCTACTTCTTCTTCTAAAATCGGTGCATAATTACGACGAGACAAAGCACGAAGCCTTGCAAGCAGCTCGTCAATTTCAAATGGCTTAATAACGTAATCATCCGCTCCCGCATCTAAGCCTTGTATACGATCTTGAACCGCATCTTTTGCTGTTAACATAAGAATAGCGCCGGCGTATCCTTCTTTTCTTAAACGTTTACATACATCGATTCCGTCTCCATTGGGCATCATCCAGTCAAGAATTAGCACGTCATAATGCGCTTCAGATGCATAATCATATGCATCATTCCCTTCCGTCACCCATTCGACGTTATAACCTCCTTTTTTCTTTAGCATATAACTAACTAATTCACCTAGCTGCAAATCATCTTCTGCTAGCAGTACATTCATTCCGTGTAACTCCTTCCTTTGATACATGTCGCTGCATCCTTTTGTTTACTTTATTATACAAAAAGAATCAGCAGAAACAAGCTGCCTCTACTGATCTCTTTTCATTTTAAATTCTCTTAGCTATACTCAGCACGGGCGCAAACTGCTGTCCAGCAGTTTAGTTTTTTGTACTCTTTATGAATGCCTAACGATTTGATTTGAATATGAAGGATTTGATCCATTAACAGTTTCTGTGACCTTTACAACACGCCGGCATATTTCAGCTCGTACACCTCTGTGCTTCAATTGCTCGACGATTTTTTCTAACTTACTATAAGACGCTGTTTGTTTCATATCCATCCCCTCATTTCGTTAAGGTATTATTTATGAATCAAGTTTGTTTGTAATATCATACTTTTTCTTTAGCTTTTGTAACCACGTTGGATACTCTGTTTGGTATTTTTGATCAAGCAGCGTTTGCTTGATTTTTGCTTTGCTATTTTCATATGTTGCTTTTTGCGCTTCTTTTTTGCCTGTTACTTTAATAATGTGATAACCGTATTCTGTTTTAACAGGATCACTTACTTCATTTACCTTCATTGAAAATGCTTTGTTGGCAAAAGCTTCGACCATATCACCTTTTTTGAAGTATCCAAGGTTTCCGCCATCTGATTTAGAAGCTGTATCTGTTGAATATTCTTTTGCTAGCTTCGCAAAATCTTCTCCTTTATCAAGCTTAGCCTTTACTTCTTTCGCTGTCTTTTCGTCTGCTACTAAGATGTGGCTAGCTTTCACCTGTGCTTCTGTAGCTAGTGAATCTTTATTTTGATCAAAGTACGATTTCATTTCACTATCTTTAATATTAATAGTCGACTCGACCATTTTTTTCGCCTCAATATTCGTCTTTAAATCTTTTTTCAGCTCTGACAATTTTACACCGCTAGATGCTAATGCTTGATTTAATGCATCTTCTCCCCCGTACTGACTTTTAAGGTTTTCTAATTCAGCATTAATTTCTTTATCGGTTACTTTAACATTTTGTTTAGCTGCTTCTTTTGAAATGACTTTTTGTTCAATCAGTGAATCAAGGACACTTGATCCTCCTTGAGCAAGAAGAGCATTGTACAGCTGATCTTTTGTGATTTTTTCATCACCAACGGTAGCAACCACCTTTGATTTATTCATTGCTACGGCACCGATAGCTACTGCAGCAATAACCACAACGGCTGCAATAATCATAATTATTTTGTTTTTAGACATCGTTAAACTCCTTTTCCATTTCTCATTACTTACCTAAACTTAAACTTTTGCGCCTTGGTAACGGTTTAAGCTCAATTAAAGGTCTTGCAATAGTAGATACGTATTTACTCGACAACAACCACGCCACTCCACAAGCTCCAATTAGAAGAATACTGTATCCTTGTACACTTTCTATCCAGTCTCCAAAAGAAGATAGGCGGATATATTTAATCAGAAACCCATGTAGCACATATACATAAAAGGTTTGAGCACCTCGAGATGTAAAGGACATCGTTTGTGTAGGGACCAAAGCTAGAAAGGAAATCGTCATTGCTAAGCTGATGCTATAAAATAGCGTACGAATGGTCATTCCCTCTAATTGATTTACACCTAAAGAGGCATAAGATTTTGAACCAAATAACCACTCTTTCTCAAAGTCCGGTGCTATATACTGGATCCATAGAGCAATAATCAGCAAAGTGCCTCCAGCTACTTTTTTACAAGAAACAGACGTCAACTTTTTAAAATGTTCTTTTTTCATATAAAATCCTGCTAAGAAGAAGGGAAAGAACACAAAGGTTCTAGAAAGGCTCAACGTTGTTTCCAGCGGTTCACATAAGCCAATCATAATTCCTAAAACTGCCGCAACGGCTAAAGGATATTTGATTTTTGTAAAAATGAACAACATGGCGTTCCAACAAAATAAACTCAACAAAAACCATAACGACCAAGCTGGCTGAAACACTGAAACTTCGAATGTGGATTCATCATACAGTTTATAGTCGTATACCGCATAGATAAGTTGAAAAATAATATAAGGAAGTAATACTTTCTTCGTCATCTTCCACATGTATCCCTTTTTTCGGTATCCCTTTGCAAAATAGCCGCTTATTAAAATAAACGCTGGCATATGAAAGGTGTAAATAAATATGTAGAGCGTTCGTAGCCACTGTCCATCATTGATGAAGGGAGTTAACAAATGGCCAAACACTACTAATACAATTAAGATAAACTTTACGTTATCAAAATACGCATCCCGCTTAGCCATTTGACCTCCTCCTTTCTTTCGCGTTCTACGGATCTGTACGACGTGCTGCTGCGAATATCTTTTCTTTACATTCCTTACTATACATAGTGAAAATGAAAAAACAGTGAAAACCTTGCTTACTTCTATTTTTAAATAAGTCGCGGCTAAATAAGTTTGACAAATGGCTCCTCTTTCTCTACTATATAGATACGCACCCTATCCAATTCAATTTCGCTTGTTGCGGGACACTTAACCAGTACGGATGGATAGGGTGTTTTTGTATGCAAAAAAAGGCAGAAGACCTAGGTCTTCTGCCTTTTATTTTGCTATAGGCTGACTTTCGTTTTTTCTATTTCCTTTTTTATTTTTCAAATAATAAAACAGATAACAAAAAAGGACAAATGGGATACCGCAGTATAATGCGATACGCTGACTCTCATCAAAAGCCAGTCCGACACAAGCAGCAAAGCATAAAACAAACGCTAAAATAGGTACAATAGGATATAAAGGAGCTTTGTAAACAAGCTTCGATACATCATTCCCTTCTTTAATATAACGTCTTCTGAACATAAAGTGAGAAGCCGCAATAGCCATCCATACAGCTACAACCGCAAATCCAGAAATAGAAACTAATACTAAGTAAACAGTTGTTGGTGCAACTACGCTTGACAGCAAGGACAGACATGCCACTCCCATGCTGATAAGCAACGAATTAAATGGAACTCCTTTAGACGTTACTTTCCCTAACCAAGTGCTGACCATTTTTTGATCAGATAATGACCATAGCATTCTTGAACATGCGTATAATCCTGCATTAGCGTTCGATAATAAAGCTGTTAAAATAACCAAGTTCATGATATCTGCTGCGTAAGGAATACCTATTTGATCGAATACCGTCACAAAAGGACTTTCTAACACTCCTGCTTGTTTCCATGAAATCAACCCAGATAGTACAAACATGGCGCCAATAAAAAAGAAGAACGTACGCCAAATGATATTTTTAATTGCGCGAGGTATGTTCTTTTCCGGATCCTCTGTTTCCCCCGCCGTAATACCAATTAATTCTGTTCCCGAAAAAGCAAAGCTAACAGAAACCATCGTAATTAATACAGGCATAAGTCCATTTGGAAATAAACCGCCCTCTCCTGTAAAATGAGAAAGCATCGGCGCTTTTTCATGACCGCTAAGAGGAATGAATCCAAACATCGCTGCTGCGCCTAAAATAATAAATACAATAATCGTTAATACTTTAATACTTGAAAACCAAAATTCTGTTTCGCCGAAAAAACGTACAGATGTTGCATTTAAACCAAATAATAAAAGAGCAAACAGCGCGCTCCATATCCAAACCGAAACGTCAGGAAACCATCTTTGCATAAGCAATCCAGACGCTGTAAACTCCGAACCGACAGATACCACCCACGTCAGCCAGTAGAGCCAGCCAACCGCAAAACCAGTTCCCGGCCCGATAAACTTCGTAGCGTATACTTGAAATGATCCCGACACAGGCATTGCTACGCTTAGTTCCCCTAGACATATCATGACTAAATACATAATTAATCCACCGATTAAATAAGCAAGGAGTGTTCCCCCAGGACCTGCTGCATTAATTGTGTAGCCTGAATTAAGAAACAGCCCCGTACCGATAACACCGCCAAGGGAAATCATAAATAAATGACGGCTTTTCATTTTTCTTTGTAACTGATTCATAGATGTTGTATTCTCACCCATTATGTACCTCCTTTTATAGTAAACCCATCCAAAAACTTGGTTTTTTTACATATTCTCTACAGTCTTTTCTCTGCAGGAGTAGGCTCTGTTTCTTCGATATGTACGAATTTTGTATATTGTATACAATATACACTTCTTAAATCTTTTTACGATTATATCATTTTTCAGATTTTTTACAACAATGAATAGTAAAAAATATTTCAACAATTCTATTTTTTATATTCTAACTAAGATTAAATGAAGTGATATGATATGATTATTTTTACACCTGTACGTTCTTTCTTGCTATTTTTATACTCTTTCATCACCATGACATGAAGAGAAAGAACGGCTGATGCGATATTTATTTTAGGGGGAAACAATGAACAAGGGGCCTATGATTTATCATTCATTAAAAGATCATGTATATAACTACATAGCAAGTCAAATTCAAGACGGTACACTGCTGCCTAACGACAAAATAAATGAAGCCAGTATTTGTTCTCAGCTGAATGTCAGCCGAACGCCTGTAAGAGAAGCGCTTATTAAATTGGCTTCAGACAACCTATTGGAATACAGACCGCGCAGAGGGTTTACCGTAAAGAAAATTGGCACACCAAAAAAACTAGAAGTATTTGAAATCGTCGGTGCTTTAGATGGTCTAGCAGCTGCCCTGTCGATTGATCACTTAACTGAAGAAGATTTTACGAAAATGGATGAGCTTATTAAAAAAATCGATGCTTCGATTGCATTAGAAAATTATCAGGATTATCAAAAATATCAAACGTATTTTCATCGAGTCTATTTGAACCGATGCAATAATGTGACCTTAAAAGAACAGCTTATGTCTCTACAAGACGGATTCATCAGACAAACGTACTTTAGCGATGACAATAAAGAGCTATACGCCATTTTACATGTAATGAATGAACATCACCGACATATTCTGAAACTTCTGCAGCAGAAAAAAAAGGCGGAGGTTCAGCTTTACCTTCAAAATGTTCACTGGAAAATCGAATATCCAGAAATGATTTGATCAAAAAGAACTCGAGACATAACTAAATCAATTCAATCAACAGATAGAAGCAACGAAATACATGAAACCTACGTTTATCATACCAATAAAAAAATCCGAACGAAGTTGATTCTTCATTAGGAATCTCAACTCATCGTTCGGATTTTTCTTTAACTAAAACACTTTTGTCCCAGCCTCTTTTATTTTGCTATAGCAGAACGCTGTTTTTCTTCTTTTACGTACCAAATGAATTTCCCTGTATATCCGTAAATAATCGCCAAAATAATAGAGACAAAACTGAGCCACATAAACGGCAGATAAGCGAATGTAGAAATCCCAAGCGTTGTAGCTAGAAATACACCGTTGTCCGTCCACGGAACCATTCCAGAAGTTAAGGTTCCTCCTACTTCTGAGTTACGGGCAAGCACCAGACGCTGTATTCTTAACTTATCATAACTTTTCTCCATAATTTTCGGTGTTAAAATTAATGACACATACATCGCACACCCAAATATATTCCCTAATAACCCAACGAAAATAGTAGAAGCCGTAACGTTTCCTGAATTGACAAGAATTTTTTCAAATTTAGATAGCAGAACTTCTAAGACGCCGAGCTCATCTAATAACCCGCCAAATCCTAGTCCAAAAATAATGACAATAATAGAACCGACCATGCTTAAAATTCCGCCACGATTTAACAGCTCACTTAAAAATGTGTTGTCAGTATTAATTTTAAATCCTTCATAAGCCGTATTAAATGCGCTCGCCACATCCATATGTTGAAAGACAACTGCCCATATAATTCCTAATAATGAGCCAACCGCAATTGCTGGAAGAGAAGGTTTCTTTAATGCTAAAAGGACAATGACAGCCAAAGCCGGAATCAGCATCCACCCGCTGATATGGAATGTATCCAACAGCGAAGATTTTAACCCTTCTACCCGTCCAGCATCAAAATCTTTTCCGCCATACATAAACCCTGTTACCGTAAATAATACTGCCGTAATGAGGTAAGCAGGAATATCTAACACTAACATTGCTTTTACGTGATCAATAACGTTCACTCGGGCCATTGACGCAGATAAAATGGTACTGTCAGAAAGAGGAGAAAGCTTGTCTCCAAAATAAGCTCCTGAAATCACAGCTCCAGCTACCAAAGGAAGCGGCATACCTAGGCCTTGTCCGATTCCCATCATCGCGATTCCGGCTGTACCAACCGTTCCCCAAGATGTTCCTGTTGAAATCGAGGTAATAGAGCAAATGATAAGTGTAGCAAGTAAAAAGAATGTTGGATTAATAAACTCTAATCCAAAGTAAATAAGAGAAGGAACAACTCCTCCGGCAATCCATGTTCCAATTAACGTACCGACGGCTAATAAAATTAAAATAGCTTCTAAGCCGTTTGATATTCCTCTTGTAATGGCCCCTTGCAGGTGATTATACGTATACCCAAGTCGTACTCCTAGCGCCATAACAATAAACCATGAAATAAATAAAGCGAGCTGAATAGGTAAATCAAAAACAGTTGCAAATGAAATAACAACAGCTAAAAATAAAGCAAGCACAATCATTATTTCCCACATAGATGGTAAACGGGTTGTGTTCAAACTAGCTCCTCCTAAACTGGTATGTAGATTCTGGAATGTGGTATCGTTTAAGAGCAAAACGTCCTTATTTTTTAATTGTTCCTCTTACTGCTCCAACGTATGTATTTCTATGAGTGCTTAAACAATAAACTGCATCTTTTTAAGAACATAAAATAAGGATACTCGCATAAACAATAAGCCATTTTTCTTTTATCCAGTGGTCATAATACCATAAGAGCGTGCTTTCTTACAAGACTCGTTATAAAGCGCTTTCTGTTTGTTTATACATTTTAATATATAAATATATTTTCATTTATTTTATTCAACGAAAAGAGGAAAGTAACATGAAAGAATATGCAACGTTTGCGGGAGGGTGCTTTTGGTGCATGGTCGCTCCTTTTGATCAGCTTACAGGAATCCTCAGTATCCGCTCGGGCTACGCTAGAGATGAACAAATCAGTTCTGAAGCTTCTGCTCTTGTAAAAAAGGAAAACGAGTACGTAGAGGCCGTACAAATTGTATGGGATCCTTCTCACATTACGTTTGAAGAGCTGCTTAACCTGTATTGGCAGCAAATTGACCCTACGGATTCCGCCGGACAGTTTTCAGACCGCGGACCGTCATACCGTGCCATTATTTTTTATCATAACGAAAAGCAAAAAGAAGCGGCTCTCGATTCTAAAAGAAAGCTCTCCCAAAGCGGACGTTTTAAGAACCCTATCGTCACACCTATTTTACCTTTTTCTTCTTTTTACGAAGCAGAAGAGCAGCAGCAGGATTATTATCGAAAAAACGCATTTCACTATAAATTATACAAAGAAGGCTCGGGTCGAACTGATTTTTTGACACAGCATTGGCCAAAGGACCGCTCCTATCTAAAAAAGGTCCTAACGCCCATGCAATATTTTGTTACGCAGGAAAACGGAACCGAACCTCCTTTTACAAATTTATATTGGAATAACAAAAAACAAGGAATTTACGTTGATCTTCTAACGGGAGAAGCACTGTTTAAAACGTCAGATCAACTCCTTTCCCATACAGGGTGGCCGGTTTTTAAACGCCCTCTTTTATACGGAAATATAAAAAAAGTTCCGATGCAGCATGAAACAGCACTAAAAAGCAAAGAAGGAAATAACTATTTGGGTTTACTATTAACCGAAGAAAACAGCGAATACTATCAAGTAAATTCCGCGGCTTTGCGCTTCATTCCAAAAGAGAAGCTTAAAGAAGAAGGGTATGAAGACTTTTTAATTTTGTTTTGATACTTATACTTTTTTAAAAGGATAAAAATAAGCCGTGACTTGATTCGCATAGTGCATAATTAAATCGCGATTGTCCGCCGGACGCAAAAAAGGCTGAGTAATAGAATCATCTCTTATTTCACACTCTCCTTTTTGCAGCTCCCAAGGATCATGATAAAGGTCTCCTCTGTAGACGTTTCCTTGATGAGTGGTAAATAAGCAGTAGCGCTCTGTAAGCCAATGAGCTAATTCTCCTTTTCTACTGCGATAGGACGGAGAAGTACCTCTATATGTAAGCTTTACTCGCTCTTTTTTTGAGTCTCTGTGCGTGCGAACTGACTGAAAAGAAATATGGTTCTGAGTTTTGTTGAATGTCATAGCAGCATGGTAATAAGGCAAATGAAAAAACTGACGAGCAATCCATACCCCTAGCGGATTGCTTGCGTCTAAACTAAAAAAATAAACGCCTTTTTCCCCTTTATATGTAACATATGTACGCACATTCAGCTCATATAGTCGTGAAAAGATGGGAACTGCGGGCGTTCCTTTAAATCGAATGTCTGTCATCGTAAAAGGCACAAGTGCAATCCATCCTTGACCATCATAGGTGTCAGGCTCTAACTGACTAGGCAATAAAGAAGCCAAAAATGCCGGATCTACAGGCCAATGAATAAACAGTAAATCTTTCCACGTTTGTTTCATTATCCAATTATTTTTCACTTCTTGGTCCCTCCTTTTTCTAGATGTTCTTTCCCATTAATTCAGCGGCTGCCGATTTCCCTGACAAATATGCGCTCTCTAACCGTGAGTGATTCGTCTCGTCTTCCCTTCTTAAAAAAGCATCTCCTGCCACCAGTAGCGACGGCATAATTTTAGCAAAGGGCTGATGAAGCACTTGTCCAACCTCTGCATAGCGCCATTTCTTTAACTGAATGCTTTTAATATGATTTGCATCTATCCATTCTTTTATTTCATTTTTTATCGCCTGCAGCAACTCATGTTCATGCTCATCAAAATGTTTTTCTGACCAGTCTTTATTCATATATATGCTAAGAACGGGCGTCTTTGATATTCCTTTTTGCTCATGATTAACGATTCTTTGGATTGTGCTAGATGGATTCGTGATTTGACCATGATCACCATACAGCATCTCTGTGTAAAGCTCCACGATAGCAACCAAGCAGGGACTAAATTTCAGTGTTTTAAGAATAGATTGGTCCGCTTGCAGCTTACTATTATTAAGTACCTCAATAACCTGAGGAGACGGAGGTGTAAGAATGATATCATTCGCTTCAAACATCTCATTTTCTTCCGTATACAGCTGATACCTTCCGTTTTGAAAATCAATGGTTTGAACTTTTCGATTCACGTATACGCGTAGATCTTCAGCTAAATATTTAGCTAGCGCATTCATGCCATTCGGACTTTGATACCGAGGGTTAGGGTCCCCAAACCACTTCTTAACCTTTCTATCAGCTATCCATTTATTTACGTCTTGTTGAAATTCATCGGATCTCACTGTAAAAAATTGAGCTCCGTGATCTGCTTTTCCATCCCCTACTCTTCGGGTAGCCATTCGTCCCCCTACACTTTTACCCTTATCAAGAAGAAAGACCTCTATTCCCTCTTTTTGTAATTCAGCCGCTGCTATAAGGCCCGTCATTCCAGCACCTACTATTCCTACTCGTCTCATTTTTTCCTCCTTATTTAACGCATTTACTTACAGTATAAAAAAAGCGGAATGATTGAGCTAATTTAAACTGTCTTTTTCGTTTAACTGCGTTTCTGCTTGTCTCAAAAAAATAGTCTACGATTCCTTTCAGCTGAGTATACTTGTTGTATACAAATATACCTTTACCTGCTAGCACGTCTATAGATAGGAGGACTGTCATATGATGCTCTATGATATTAAGCATAAAGTATATTACGAAGTATTTAATACAGCTCGCCCTAAAATGAAGGACGCTCACCAAGGTCGAAGCTGGGGATATGTTTATAAAAATCTCAATGGACAACCTACAAAGTTTTGGATTGACTTTACGCACGGACGTTTTATGTACTTTCAAGTTGAAGACAAGTGGTATCGGGTGCAATATTTGCAGTCCAATGATAAGAAAAAAACAGCGGATGTCTTTAAAGGCGCTCTCATTGACTTGATTTTAGATGGAATGGATCTCAAGTTAGTACGAGGAAACTTTGAAAAGAGAAGACTTTTAGCTTTATAACACATAGAAAAACAGCCGTAAAAGCAGGACTGCTTTTACGGCTGTTTAATTGTACGAGGAGTAATCAATATTTCAACCCTTCTATTTTTCGCTTGCCCCTCTGCTGTATTGTTAGATGTCACGGGTTTGAACTCTCCAAATCCTTTTGCACTGAACATGCTTGGATTAAGCTTATCGTTTTTTAAGATAACTTTCATAAAGTTAACTGCTCTCATCACGCTTAACTCCCAGTTGGATTCAAAACCAGCGTTGCGAATGGGTACGTTATCAGTATGACCGCTAATAATGATATTACGAGGAGGATCAATCACCAAAAGTTCTGAAATATCATTGGCGATTTTTGTATCTTCACTTCGAACCTGCGCTCTTCCCGAATCAAACAATACATTATCTCGAATGGAAATTAAGAGACCTTCATCAGTTAGCGAAGTCTGTAATTGATTTGTTAGGTTTTTCTTTTGAATATACGCATTAATTTTAGATTGAATTTGCTGAAGCTCTTCTTGATCAGCTTCTCGAATGGTTTGCTCCTTTTGTTCGCTCGTTAACGATTGTGAAGAAGCAGGAGACTGATTAGGAGCTGTCTCCACTTCATTTGTTTTTTCCGTACTTTTAGCTGCAGGAGTATTTGAAGGCTGAACCGCTTCTTCAGATTCCTCCAGAGATTGAAATTCCATCACGCCCGTTCCTCCAACGAACGCTTCATTAAATGCGCGAGAAAGATTCTTGAATTTTTGTGCATCCACTGAGCTCATTGCAAACAATACAATGAATAAAGCAAGTAAAAGTGTAAGCAAATCTGAGTAAGGAAGCAGCCAGCTTTCGTCAACATGGTCCTCTTCATGCTTTCGTTTTCTGCGTCTACTCATTTATGCCCACTTCACTTTCTTGAAGAAGCTTTTTACGTTCCGCTGTTGGCAAATAAGAAGCCAGCTTTTGCTCAATTACTTTTGGTGTTTCTCCTTCTAGGAGTGAAAGCACTCCTTCGATCATCATATACTTTACCTTTACTTCATGTTTCGATTTACGCTTTAGTTTATTTGCAAACGGATGCCATAGTACATACCCAGTAAAAATACCAAGAAGCGTAGCAACAAACGCCGCGCTGATCGCATGTCCTAGCGTATCTGTATCTTCCATGTTCCCAAGCGCAGCAATTAACCCTATAACAGCTCCAAGTACACCGAGAGTTGGAGCATATGTACCTGCTAAAGCAAAAATACTTGCACCCGTTTGATGTCTTTCTTCCATCGCATCAATTTCTTCAGACAACACGTCTCGTATATAATCCGCACTTTGACCATCAATAGCTAAATTCAAACCATTTTTTAAGAAAGGGTCATCTACATCAATAATTTGGGCTTCAAGTGATAGTAACCCTTCTTTTCGAACAACTTGTCCCCATTCAGAAAACATGGATACTAAATCAACGGGCTGCAGCATTTTTTGTTCTTTAAACAGGACACCAAACAGTTTTGGGACTCTTTTGATTTCATTTGAAGGAAATGCAATCACTACTGCTCCGACGGTTCCCACAATAATAATTAAAATAGCAGCCGGATTTCCTAACACAGATGGATTAACCCCTTTGAAAAACATGCCTACAATAAGAGAGGCTATTCCTAAAATCAGTCCAATAAAAGATGTTTTATCCATATGTAATTCTCCTATCCTTAACTTCCTGTTCTTTCTTTTTGTGTATTTTATCCTCATCTTTTATTTCGACTATTTCATAGAATTTTTAAGCTTTTTATGAATCATATTTACAATTACAGCTTTTCTCTTATTATAAAAACACTTTTTTCAACTTTTCATACAGAATATCTGAAGGTCCAGCTATAATCGCTACAATTTGATTTTCCACATAAATAGCAGCCGTCATCTTATTATCAATATCAGCTAAAATGGCAAATCCGACGTTAATGTTCAACTTTACTCACCTCTATCACGTTCTTGTTTATTCAACATATAAAAAGAACAGTCTTACCATTTATTTTTCCGTGTTTTATTGACATTTGTAAATTTTATATTAAGATTATGTAAATGAGTTGACAAAATGGAGGTGATATTATGCTATTAGAAAAATACTGTAAAGACACTGATTTAATGATTATCCAGTTTACAATCGAACTAACAAAAGACATTCACGCTAAAATCTCCGCACGTACTTTATTTTATGAAGAACAGGTGATACGTTATGCTGAAAAAAGAATACGTTCTTTCTTACATCCTCTTTCTCTTAAACATACGCTAAAATTTGTCTATCAATCTGAAATACTACAAACCATTCTATTCAAATTAAAACCAACTTTTGAGCAGCAGCATGTATTGCGCTGTATTTCATCTTAAAAAGGAGTTTCCTTTAGCGGAAACTCCTTTTTGATTTGATTCTACGATATAGACGATATGCTTTTCTGATCACGTTTAAAAGCGGATACGGCAAGCGGATATGGTACTTATCAATAAACGGATAAAAGGTGTAATAAGCTTTTACAAGGTCTGTCCATTTTTTATCAATACCTTCCTTATAAAAGTCAGAGATATCCACCACATACCCTCTTCCATCTTTCATCATGACATTTTTACCATGCACATCATACGGGTTTAAACCTTGGCTTCTTGCATAGTCCAAAGCTGCGTTCACATCTTTTATGACTTGTTCTGGAATCTTTATTCCCCGCTGGACGGCATCATACAAGGTAACGCCTGTAAGTCTTTTTAAAATCAAGTACGTCTTTCCCTCATGAAAAAGTTGAGAATAAGCTGGGTGAACGCCCAGCTTTCTATACACTTGCGCTTCTTTCTTTACACCATAAATTTCTCTTCCGTATACTTTTACGACAAATTCAGGATAATTTTCGTGCGTAAACACACCGGCATAGTTTCCTTTACCAATAAGTACCCACTCTTTTGTTTTGTTCGTAACTTCAACTGGATCATAGTCACTTTCACTTTGAATCGTAACTTGCGTTAGTAATGATGTTTCAACTAGCGACACCAACTGTTTAATTGTTTTATCCATAGTCCCCTCTAAAAACCCTTCAGTAATCTCTATCAAATATTACCCTATGATAAATCTCAATGCAGGATGTGTCAATAAATTGACAGCCTGATATAAAGAGGGAAAGTATTCCCGTTCATTCAAGACTGGATGTGAACTTTGTGAACATTCACCTTCAGTTCTTCTTTCATATTCAGCATTACGCCCGCCATCGGAGCAATAGATTCGGGCTTAGTCAGCTGAAATAAAAAGCGCTTTGTCATTTCTGACAGAAAAATGGTTACTATTTCAGTGATATAGTCCATGCCCCTTTCCGCTTGATGCTCAATCCCAAGCGGCATATACATATAGCTTGGGACATCAATGGACCCTCCTTTTTCAAAACGGTCAGGTAAAAATTCACTTGGCTCTAAAAAATAATCTTCATGGCGATGCATCATATAAGGGCTAATTAACATAATCTCCCCTTTTTTAATACTGTAGCCATCTATTTGTATGTCTTCACATGCTTGACGCCCAAATAGCCAAAGAGGCGGATATAATCTCATGCTTTCAGCAATTATTTTGCGCATATAGGTCAGATTTTTGGTTGAAAGCGATTCGCCGCTAGCATAGGCTTGAATTTCTTTATGCAGCTGAAGGTGCTCCCTAGTATTTTGAGACAGTAAATGAATAGACCAGCTGCATACGTGCGTAATCATTTCATACATCGAAAGGAATATAGAATTTAGCTGTTCGTATATTTCTCTTTCATCGCTGTCTTCTCCGCAAGAATTCAATATATACTGCAGTAAATCATTTCCTTCGGTTTTGTTTTGAACACGCATTTGAACGCGTTCAAAAAGGAGTTGTTCTAGCTGCTCATCTAAGTCAGGCTGGTGCAAAGGCAGACGAATATAAATTTTGCCTAACTTTTCTTTTTTTCTCATAAGCGCTTGAACGTAGTGAATTTTATCTTCATCCTGAATCGAAATGCCAAATACAAGTTGAAGGAGTACAGCTACGACTATCTGTCTTATGTCTTTTACTATCGTTCGAAGCTGCCCTTCTTCCCACGTTTCCGTATGCTTTTCAATTATTTTTGCGATTGCTTCCTTATTATAAGTTAGATGTTGTTTAAGTTGTGAGGGTTGAATGGGGCTCATGTATAATGCTTCATCTGTCCATAACATTTCTTCGCCTAGCAGCGTTTTAAACATGTGCGTTAGTTTAATTTTTTGAAACGCCTTGCTGTTTGTAATGACTACATCTTTAATAAGTTGAGGGTCTCTCGTTACATAAAAGCGTTTGTGCGCAACTCTAAATGTTGCAATTTCTCCATACTGAGTCAAGTTTTCCAAAAAACCCAGGGGGTTCTCTCTAAACTTTTGCAGGTGACCGGTAAGCTTATACGACGAGGGGCCCTGTATAACCGGCAATGTTATCACTCCTTTTCTAAAAATGCGGGACTTAAACAAATAAAAGAGTAGTCCACTAAAGACTACTCTTTTTCACACAAAGATATGCTATTGATTTTCACAAAAATTCTTACTTATTATTCCATATTGATCCATACGCTTTTCACTTCAGTGTAGTTATCAAGCGCATAGCTTCCCATTTCACGGCCAATTCCCGACTGTTTATAGCCTCCAAACGGGCTTGCTGCATCAAATACGTTGTAACAGTTCACCCAAACTGTACCTGCTTTAATACCATGAGCAATATAGTGTGCTTTCTTTAAATCCTGTGTCCAGACGCCCGCTGCTAGACCATATGCTGTATCATTTGCTTTGGCAATCAAATCATCAAGATCGTCAAACGGCATAGCAGCTACAACCGGACCGAAGATTTCTTCACGAGCAATCGTCATTGAATGATCGACATCTGCAAAGATAGTCGGTTCTACGAAATAGCCTTGATCAAATGGAATGTTTCCTCCTGCGAGTACTTCCGCTCCTTCTTCAATTCCTTTATCAATATAGGTTTTCACTCGTTTTTGCTGCTGCGCAGATACAAGAGGACCCATTGTCGTCTCATCTGCTAATCCATTTCCTTGTTTAATAGATTTCGTTTGAGAAACTAAATCAGCTACGACATTATCATATAAGCTTTTTTGGACATACAGACGACTTCCAGCACAACATACTTGTCCTTGATTAAACATAATACCTGAAAGCGCACCAGGCACCGCTTTTGTTAAGTCTGCATCCGGCAGGATAATGTTTGGTGATTTACCTCCAAGCTCTAACGTCACACGCTTTAAGGAGTCGCTAGCTTGCTTCATAATTGCTTTTCCGACAGCAGTAGATCCCGTAAAAGCAATTTTATCGACAAGATCATGATGAACGAGCGGTTCACCTGCTGTTTTCCCGTAGCCTGGCACAATGTTTAGCACGCCTTTTGGGAACCCTGCTTCATCTGCTAGTCGAGCTAAGTAAAGTGCAGAAAGAGGGGTTTGCTCGGCTGGCTTGAGCACAATTGTACATCCAGTTGCCAAAGCGGCTCCGAGCTTCCAAGCGGCCATTAAAAGCGGGAAGTTCCACGGAATAATTTGGCCTACAACTCCTACCGGCTCATATCTTGTATAGTTAAAATACGCTCCTTGCACAGGAATAGTTTGTCCAACCATTTTAGTTGACCACCCAGCAAAGTAGCGGAAATGTTCGATTGCTAATGGAATGTCTGCATTTGATGTTTCACGAATTGGTTTTCCGTTATCAAGCGTTTCAAGCTGCGCAAGTTCCAATTGATGTGTTTCCATTAAATCAGCTAATTTATAAATAAGTCGGCTTCTTTCAGCTGCTGACATCTTTGTCCAAGGTCCATGATCAAAGGCTTCTCTAGCCGCTCTGACGGCACGATCAATATCCTCTGGATTTGCTTCAGCTACATCTGCCAACTTTTCACCCGTTGCTGGATTTACTGTTTCAAACGTTTTTCCTGAAACAGAGTCTACCCACTCGCCGTTAATGTATAGCTGTTTAACTCCTTTTAAAAACTCCACTACTTTCGGACTCATTTCAACTTTTTTCGCTCCAAGATTTTGCATCAAATACATACCTCCCCACGAATTTTGAAAACGCTAACAATGAATATTTTACCATGTTATCTAGTAAAATCAACAATTTTACATACAATATTCTGAATTTTTCTACATGTATTCTAGCTATCTAAAACTTATCTTACTAGTACAAATGTCGAAAGAGGCGAAACGTTTACTGTATTTCCTTTCACCGTACGGAGCGTTTTTGTTCCTGCCTGCTCGCCGTCAACAAGTAATCTCCACGTTCTGTTAGAAGGCAGATGAACCGTTTGAGCTTGTTTATTTGCATTATGAATCACCATTATTTGGTTTGCTTTATCTTTATTGGCTTTAGCATTTAACGTATAACCTACTACGTTTGCTGGTGCGTCAACAAAGCGTAAATTTTGATGAATAGCCTGTGCACTCGTCATTCTAAATGAGGAATATTGCTTTCGAAGCGCAATAAGTCCCTTCATATAATCTACTTCTTGGCTGAAAGCTGCTCGGCGCTTCCAATCTAGCTGATTGACAGAATCGGGTGACTGATAGCTATTATGATCTCCGCCTTTTGTTCTCATAAACTCTTGACCTGCATGTATAAAGTTCATTCCTTGAGATGTTAAAATAATAGAAGAAGCAAGCTTATGCATCTGCTTTCTCGTTTGCTCGGTGTCAGCAGGGTTCGTCAGCTGAAGCTTATCCCATAACGTATGGTTATCGTGGGCTTCTACATACGTCACAACTTGATCCGGGTCTTCATACGTGGCAGTTGAATGATCATAATCTATTCCAGCTGCTATACTTTGCTGTATGAGCTTTTCTTGACCCTGTTTTCCATTAACAAATCCGTTTTCACGATCAAAAAACACGCTGCCTTTAAGACCATCTCGCATACCATCATTGAAGTGAGCGATGCGCTTCATATCCTGAGCGTTTTTCTGATTAGCTTTTAGCTTAGCATCAAGCTCGGTTCCTAGATCCCAGCCCTCTCCTAAGACGATAATAGAAGGATCAATTTCATCTAATTTCTTTCTCACTTCATTCATTGTCTTTGTATCGTGAATCCCCATTAAATCAAATCGAAACCCGTCAATGTGGTACTCTTTTGCCCAATACGCAACAGAATCTACAATAAACTTCCGAACCATCTTCCGTTCAGACGCCGTGTCGTTTCCAACACCTGTTCCGTTGGATAAAGTTCCATCTTCTTTATAACGGAAGTAGTAGCCTGGAACTAGTTTATCAAAGCTATGCTCACTCACTGCATACACATGATTATAAACCACGTCCATTACCATACGAAGCTGCTTGTCATGAAGCGTTTGAATCATTTGTTTAAGCTCAATAATTCTCGTCTTAGGATTATATGGGTTTGTTGAATAAGAACCTTCTGGGACGTTGTAATTTTTTGGATCATATCCCCAGTTAAACTGCGGCTCGTTTAATTTCGTTTCATCCACCGTACGATAATCGTAAATAGGCAGGAACTGAACGTGCGTCACACCTAAATCTTTAATATGACTGAGTCCTGTTTTTACTCCATTTGGTCCTTTCGTATTCCACTCCGCTACGCCTAAATATTTTCCTTTATTTTTGATACCGCTCTCTTTTTGAGACGATAAATCTCGTACGTGCAGTTCATAGATAATCGCATCTTCTGGATTTTTAAAATTCGGCTTATTTGCACTCCACTTTCTCGGATTTGTCTTAGCCAAATCTACGACAACTCCGCGATCTCCATTCACCGTTGTTGCTCGTACATATGGATCAACCGCTTCGTTCCAGCTGTTCCCAATTTTTACTTTGTACGTATAAATTAGTTCATCTTGGTTTCCTTTTAACTCCGCTTTCCATGTTCCTTTTTCACTTTTAGTCATAGAAATTTCTTTTACAGCTTTGGAGTTCCAGGACGCATAAATCACTAGCTTGGCTTCGCTTGCAGTTGGAGCCCATACGCGAAAATTTGTTTGTTTCTTAGAATACGTGTTTCCTAAATCGTTTCCGCTATATGCATACTTTTCGTCAAATTCTTTCGTGCGAACGACATTTCCATTGACTACATCAGCTGAGCCGTAGCCTTTTTGCTTAACTCTATACGTTTTTGTAACATCCAAAGGCTGTTTTGTTATGATTTTAACTTTAGTAGTAGCAGCGTCTTCTCCCTCTTTATAAGGTATCACTTTCTCAATTTGAGCTCCGTCAATTTCAATGTCTCCTACACTCTTAGAAGAGTCAAACGGCACGTTTGTTTCTAAGGTGATTTGATTAAATGTATCCATAGTCGCTTTCGTGATTTTCCGAGTGATATCTACTCCTGCTCTATCATAATAAATTCGATTTTGTCCTTGAACAATCCATACTTCTACATTCCCATCTTTACCAACCTTGGTAATAAAGTGGTCTCCTCCATCTTTATTTTCCCAATCGCTGTCACTAGTAGAATGGCGTACAATAAAACCAATTTTGTCAAATAAATTGCCACTTCCACTGTTAATGGCGTAAGTCGCTCTCTTCCCAAAATTCGTGTCTTCCGTAAATTCGATTTGCTTGCCTGCTTTTTCATCACCTGGCCATGTCCAAATGTTCCACCCGCTGTAATCTCCGTCGTACCGATGATAATTTAAGGTAACGTTTACTTTATCAAACTTCGGTAAATCTCGGTATTCACCGTCAGGAGGAGACGTATATGTATGTTCATCTCCACTTTTCACCCATACTTCTCCTTCACCGTTCTCCACCGAAACGAAGCGGTCTCCTCCATCTTTTTCCCACGACTCTGTTCGAACAATAAAACCTACTTTGTCATAAGTACCGGGTAATTCAACTTCCGCTACTTTTCCAAATTGATCTTCCCCTGTAAATGCGTAAGGCTTCCCTTCTCCTCCTTCAGGAAAAACCCATAATCCCCATTCCTTTGTATCATTTGGAGCAGGCTGATAGTGAATCGTGATTTTTGTTGCGTCTGATGCAGATGCAAACGATTGCATAAATGGGCTAAAAAAAGAGCTTACTAGTAAGAGTAAAGCCGTCAGTACCATTGCATATTTAGTCCAACTACGTTTCAATGAAAACCCTCCCGTAAAATAAAGTACGTACACATTTTTCACTATAACCTTTTTTGGAAGCGTTATCATAAGTATTTTTTCCTATTTTATGTTGATAAAGAAAAAAAATCCATAGTTAACAATGTTAACTATGGATGACATATCTCTTTTACACTTCTGCTGTTTCAGATGAGATGGTTTGATCGTTGTATACGTTTGTATCTAGCTCTTTTGTTAATTTACTAGTGACGACTCCGGCTGTCATGCTTCCACTTACATTAAGCGCCGTACGCCCCATATCAATCAATGGCTCTACTGAAATTAATAAGCCTGCTAGCGCTACGGGCAAATTCATAGAAGATAATACAAGTAAAGCCGCAAATGTCGCTCCTCCGCCAACGCCTGCTACGCCAAACGAACTAATTGCTACAATGGCAATCAACGTGAAAATAAATGAAGGCGTTAAGGGGTCAATACCTACCGTTGGTGCAATCATAACGGCTAACATAGCTGGATATATTCCAGCACATCCGTTTTGACCAATTGTAAGACCAAATGAACCTGCGAAATTCGCAATTCCTTCTGGAACCCCTAACTGTCTTGTTTGGGTATTAACATTCAAAGGTAATGCTCCAGCACTTGTACGGGAAGTAAAGGCAAAAGCCAATACAGGAAATACTTTCTTAACATATGTGATCGGATTTACACCGATGATTGTTAGAATAACTAAGTGAACAATAAACATAGCTGCCAATGCGACATATGATGCTACAACAAATTTTCCAAGTTTAACAATTGCATCAATATCACTCGTTGCTACTGTTTTGGTCATAATTGCAAGTACCCCATAAGGAGTTAAACGAAGAATTAGCGTCACTACACGCATTACAATTGCATAAAGCGTATCAATAATTTTTGAAAATAACGCCGCTTCCTCAGCCTTTTTACGCTTCACGCCTAAATACGCAATTCCAACAAATGCCGCAAAGATGACAACGCCAATCGTGGAAGTTGAACGTGCGCCTGTTAAATCAAGAAACGGGTTAGCAGGCAATAATTCTACTACTTGCTGCGGGATTGTTTTTGCTTCTAAACTAGATAAATTGTTTTCTAAGTCCTCTCCGCGCTGAAGTTCTGCTTCCCCTTTTGTGATTTGGACAGATTCTAAATTAAAGCTCGTTGTTGTAAAAATACCAATTGCAGCTGCTATCGCTGTTGTGACAAGCAAAATCCCAATAATTAAACTACTAATCTTTCCAATATTGCTCGTCAATTTTAAGCGAGTGAATGCCGCTACAATCGATACAAATACAAGCGGCATAACAATCATTTGAAGAAACTTAACATATCCGCTTCCTACGATGCTAAACCAATCGGCGGTCGTCATCGTTACTTCATGAGTCGGACCATACACCCACTGAAGGGCAAAGCCAAAAATAATCCCTAGTCCAAGCGCTGTAAACACACGCTTTGAAAATGATACATGTTTTTTCTGCATCATAAACAGCCCCGCAAGCAATGCAAGCATAATAAGGATGTTTAGGATGACTAATAAGTTATTCATAGATGTTTCCCCCTGTAATTTTTTCCATAAATTATGTCTCTATTACTTATAATATAACAATACCAATAAGTCAACTAGGTTTTATATTTTTTCCTGAAGACAGTTTTTTTGAATAATTTTGACAAAATAAAAAAGCTAAGGATTTTCCTTAGCTTTCTATTTTACGCCTGTATGTACTTCAGTGGTCTTTTGCTCCATTACCAGTGATGGCCTTTCTTTCATCAGACCAGATGTACTACAATTCATATACATATATAGGATTACATTTCATATAATTCATTTAGCCATTTTACAAACAAATGTCTGGGTAATTCTAGTTCGTGAAGCTCGACATATTGAATATCAGATAGCGTCGTTCCTCTAGCCATATAAAAGTACCACTGCCAGCCAATATCTTTAGCAATGGCATAGGATTTAGCTAGATCTTGCCTATTATCTGTCTGCTGCATATCATTCATCCACTGCGTTTCATCCGCTTCATACTCATAATAATGGAGAGTATATTTATCACACCAATACGTAAGGTCCTGATGGGAAAACGGATTTTCTCCGTCACATACTTGAAGCAATAGCATTCTTAAATTTTCCGGTGTATACGGTAATATAATTTTTTGATCTGCACGTCTCATTTTGCTACCTTCCTGACATGTTCGTTTCTTTTATTACATCATGTACGGCTGCGTTTAGCAATAAGAAATGGATGACGTTTTCATTACTTTTCGTTTACAACATTTCATTTGCTTGCAAAAACCGCCGTATCTTCGACATACAGAGGCAGTCGGATTTTAACAATCGTCCCTTTGTTTTGCTCACTCTCAATCTGCAGGGTACCGTGATGATCATGAATAATTTTGGAGCTGATTGTTAATCCAAGCCCCATTCCTTTTTCTTTTAAAGTAAAAAACGGTTCTCCTATATGTTCTAGACGGTCTTTAGAAATTCCTACTCCTTCATCTCTAACTTCTATAAAAATATAGTTATCCTGCGCTGTTTTGATTGTAATGTAAATATTTCCAGGCCTATTCATGGCTTCAATTGCGTTTTTAAAAACATTAAGTAATACTTGAATAAGGTGATTTTTATTTCCATACACACTAGCGTTATTTGTTTGTTCATCGTATAAGAAGTCAATGTTTTTCAATAAAGCTTCATGGGAAGTTAAACTCATTACATACTTAACCGCTTCTGTAAGAGAAAACACGCGAAAATGTTCACTTTCAGGTTTTGACAAAAGGAGCATTTCACTGACAATACCATTAATTCGTTCCAGCTCATCAAGCATGATGTTAGCATACCCTATTGCGGATCGGTCTGTTTCTTTCATGAGCTGAACAAACCCTTTAATACTCGTAAGCGGATTTCTAATTTCATGAGCAATTCCGGCAGCTAGTTCGCCTACTACAGAAAGCTTTTCCTTTTTTATGAGAAGCGCTTCTGCGAGCTTTTGCTGAGTGATATCTCGTCCAATCGTGATAAGGGCTTTTCTTGAGCCATCATCAAAAAACACAGGCACTTTAATAACATCAAATGTTTTGACCTCGCCGTTTGGTATTTCAAATGCTTCTTCCGTGCGTACCTTTTCCTTTTTTCTCCATGCTTCTTCATCCGATGAAATACAGTGTAAGAAAGCGGATTGAAAGAAAGGCACAAGTTCCCCAAGTTCTGCATCGGTTTTACCCCTGTAATCAATACCCTTTAAATGATAAAGTTCTCTTCCAAAATCATTCACCGCCACCCATTTGCCAGCTCCATCTTTAAAACAAATAAAATCTGGCATTGAATTTATTAATGTAGCAAGCTGATACTGTTCATCAGAAACCTGGGTATGAACCGAACGCTTATGAAGTAAATAAAACGTGCCAGCCGTTACGCCCACTAGTAAACTATCTTTTATCAAACTGCTAAGAGCATATGCTCCTTTAAAAAATGCCATTGTTTGAAAGACGATGTACACCCCTACAAGCAGAAGACCCGCTACCGCCGCTGCTTTTCGTACACCCTCCCTATTTTTTATCAATATTTCCCACCAGCCTTTGTTTTTTACGTGAATACTCTCTATGTCTCATCAATTAAGTTCTGAATATTCTTCTTACTTTTAAACTAGTTTACCTTATTTTTTTATTCTTATCTAATACCTTTTTTTATTACTTTTGACACAGTTTCTTTTATCCTCTTTATTTGTTTTTGCATTTTCATTTTATTTGAATTATTTTCTCTATCAAAATAGGAATTTAGATACGGAATATCCTGGAACATTTAGGTAATAATACTCTTTTTTGTATTTTCTTAATATTGTAAATTCGAGTAGTACCAACTACATCGATAAATTTAGGGGGATTTTAATGAAAAAAACCGTGATTTCTTTGGCTGTAGCAACAAGTTTGACTTTATCTTTTACAAGTGTACAAGCTTCTACTTCTGCAAATGCTTCTCACCATCAAATTTCTGAACAAAAAGTATTAAAAAAAATCAATGCTGAGAAAATTTATCAAGACATTGCGTATCTCTCAAAAAAACCTCGTGTGGCAGGAACTGAAGCTGAACGCGAAGCTGCTACATTTGTTCAAAAGCGTTTATCTAAACTAGGCTATAAGAGCGCAGTAGAGCCTTTTACCTTTACCGGTTACACACCAGCAGCTAGTTTTTCACTAAGCGTAAACAGTACCAGCTACTCTCCAACAACTTTTACTTATAGCACCAATGGAAATGTCACAGCTGAAATTGTAGATGGAGGGCTGGGTACAAAAGATAATTTAGCAAACAAAGATGTGACAGGTAAAATTGTATTAGTTCAGCGAGGCACTATTACTTTTGGTGAGAAAGTATTAAATGCTGCTGAAAAAGGGGCTGCAGCCGTCATTATTTTTAATAATACAGACGGTGAGCTAAACGGAACGCTTGGCGGCGCTAATGACAACTACATTCCGTCTCTTGCTGTTACCAAAGAAGAAGGTGAAAAGATTCTTACTTCTATTCAAAAAGGCGAAAAGCCTTCAGGTACAGTAAAAATTGAAGGAGCTGTCGTAAGTGAGCGAACATCTTATAATGTAACCGCTACTAAACCTTCTACTTTTAAGAAAAAAAGAACAAATGATATTATTGTAGTAGGTGCTCATCATGATTCTGTGGCCGGAGCGCCGGGGGCAAATGATGATGCTTCTGGAACAGCAATGGTGCTTGAATTAGCTCGCGTATTTAAAACTCTTCCTACTGCTACAGAACTGCGATTTGTTACATTCGGAGCTGAAGAAGTAGGCTTACTAGGATCCGAGCATTATGTTAGTGAGCTATCTGAAGATGAGAAAAATCGTATTGTTGGAATGTTTAATTTAGACATGGTAGGAAGTCGAGATGCGGGAGATTTGGTGATGAATACAGCTGATGGAACACCAAATCTTGTCACAGAATTAGCTCAAGCTTCAAGTACAAGATTAAATGGATCACCTACGCCATTCCAAGCTGGCGGCCGCAGTGATCACGTTCCTTTTGCAGAAGCAGGAATACCGGCTGCTCTATTTATTCATAGTCCGTCTGAACCTTGGTATCATACGCCTGAAGATAGCCTTGATAAAATAAGCAAAGAAAAACTTCAAGATGTGGCTGAGATTGTTGGAACAGCTATTTACGATCGTTCCCGTCCCGACCAACAAGGTTCTTCAGTTAAAAAGAAAGCAACATTTAAAGCTCCTCATCTTTATCACGAGCAAGATGTTAAATAAGAATCTATCCCTGTTATTCATACATGATCAAAAAAAGAGATGTTTATGCATCTCTTTTTTTGATAAGCAGATTTCTCAAGGTTTTAAATCCATTATGCTACAATTATTATAGAAGAGCCTCACTTATTGCTTACATAAAAATTTTGAACAAAAGAGGTGTATTTTTTGGATTTTACGGTAGACCATTCAATTCTTTTACTATCTATTCTCCTTGTCATAGGGGTACTTACTGCAAAGTTCTCTACTCGCCTTGGAGTTCCTTCGCTTGTACTCTTTATTATTGTAGGAATGGTTGTTAGCCACTACATCTACTTTGACAATGCTCTTTTAACACAAGGATTCGGAATATTAGCGCTTATCATTATTCTTTTTGATGGGGGCGTGCAGACCAAATGGAAAGATGTTAAACGCGTTGTTCGCCCTTCCGTTTCATTAGCTACTTTCGGAGTCCTCATTACGACAGTTTTAACGGGTGCACTTGCCAAATATATTTTAGGTGTTACTTGGCTTGAAGGCTTTTTATTTGGGGCAATCGTTGGCTCTACAGATGCTGCAGCCGTGTTCTCTGTACTAGGGACACAGAATATCCGCCAAAAATTAAACTCCACGCTAGAAGCAGAATCTGGTTCCAATGATCCGATGGCCATCTTCTTAACCGTTTCTATTATTGAAATAATTCAACATCCGGACTCTCCTATCCTCTTGTTAATCCTTAATTTCTTTTGGCAAATGGGAATCGGGCTGGTACTTGGTTTAGTACTCGGAAAAGCATCCGTCTGGATTATTAATCGAATTAATTTGGATTCTTCAGGTCTTTACCCTGTGCTTACATTGTCATTGGCCGCCTTAACCTATGGAATTTCCACATTTGTAGAAGCAAGCGGTCTACTTGCTGTATATGTAATGGCAGTGGTAGTAGGGAATGCAGATCTAACTTATCGTCACACAATTGTCCGCTTTAACGAAGGTTTTGCATGGATGATGCAAATTTTAATGTTTATTTTACTCGGCCTTCTTGTCTTTCCTAATCAACTGCTAGATATCATTTGGCAGGGTATACTGTTATCTCTTTTACTTATGTTTGTCGCTCGTCCACTCGGCGTATTTCTTTCGATGATGTTTGCTAAATACTCACCCAAAGAAAAACTGTTTATTTCTTGGGCCGGTTTAAAAGGGGCTGTTCCAATTGTATTGGCTACTTATCCTATGATGGCAGGTTTGGAGAACAGCACGCTCATTTTTAACGTCGTTTTCTTTGTTGTCTTAACTTCCGCTCTTCTTCAAGGAGCAACAATCGCTCCTTTAGCCAAATTTCTAAATCTTTCTCAAGGTGAAAAAGAGACGGTTCCTCACAGTCTCGAGCTTGTTTCGATGGGCAAAACCAAAAATGAAATGATTGAGCTGAAGCTCGTGGAACATGCAGATATATCAGGAAAATCGCTTGAAGAACTTCACCTCCCTGAAGACATTTTAGTGACTGCTGTTATTCGAGATGATAAACTACTTACTCCTAGAGGAAATACACAAATTTTTGCAGGGGATACATTATATATTCTTATTTCGAAGAAAAAACGGGATAAAGTAAAAGCATTTTTCCAAAAAAATACGTCTGATGGGGACGAAAGAGAAGGAAAAACCAGTTAAAAAATTGGTTAAAGTCTTTACGAGAAAAAATACAGCACCCGATTATTGAACGGAGTGCTGTTTTTGCTGTTGCATCAAATAAAGAGATTTATAATTGGGGTGATGTTTTAAAAGTTCTGAGACCGTTACAAATTTATACCCCTCTTCCTTTAACTTCGGTAAAATTTGTTTTAATGCTTCAATGGTTTGGGTTCGATCTCCTCCCGTATCATGAAACAATACAATATCTCCTGACCTGGCATGGTTAAGCACTTGACTTACAATTTTACCTACGCCTGGATTTCTCCAATCAAATGTATCTTGATGCCAAGACCAAAGAATAATGGTATACTGCTGATTTTTAGCAGCTTTTACTACCCTATCGTCATAATAGCCAGTAGGTGGACGAAACAGGTAAGGTTTTATTCCTGTAATAGCTTGTATACGTTCATCCGCTTTTTCGATTTCTTGTTCAATTCTCTCTACTTCCTGGCCCCTTACTTTCAAATGGCTATATGTATGATTGGCAAGTTCATGCCCTTCACGAACTTCTCTTTGAGCAAGCTTGGGAAACGACGTTACTCGATCGCCGACTACAAAAAAAGTTGCTTTGGCACCGTACTCTTGCAATAAGTTCAAAATGGTCGGCGTATATTTAGGATCTGGTCCATCATCAAATGTGAGCGCAATCAACTTCTCGTCTTTCATGGGAACTTCCCACACGATATCTCCTTTTTTTTCATAATAAAATCTGCTCTTCTTTGCAGCATCCGCCTGAATACCATAGAAATTAATGGAAACAATAATGATAATTGACAAGCACCATTTCACTCAATGACCTCCTTTTTTGTCTAGGTGTGATTCATGCGTATTGTCAATAAACGCTTTGATACCAACTGCAAATAATCGTTCATCACCCAAACACACGCGCTGTTGACGGCGATTAGCTGCAGAAGTTGATTTACGGTTTTTCATAGTCTTCTCTCCATTACTAATTGATTGTGTTTTTAGCTTTACCAAAAAGTCAAAAATAAACCTACAGGTTCTAACATGGCGAAAACATTTTTTTATAGTAACTACACGCTGTCTAGCGTTTTGAATAGGAGATATATACATGCGAAAATTTTATTTAGCGCTTCTGTTAATGATAAGCATAACCATGGTTATACTGCCTTCTGTTAAAGCAGTCAGTGAAAGCAATAAGGAACATCAGCAGCTCACCGTAAGCGAACAAGGATATTCTCTTTCATTGCCCAATGAATATACGCTTCAAAAAGAAGAGGATGGAAAAGATATTCTTTTTTCAACCAAGACTCCCTATACGTGGATGCGAATTGAAGTCCTTTCCGCGAAAGAAAGTACAAGCAAATCATATCTAGAGCGCTCAAAAGAATTGTTTGATGACCAGTTTGGAAAATCGTTAAAAATTTCTTCTACATCCCTATTTCTTCAACCTGTTATGTTTGCATCTACATCAGGGAGTAAAAAAGAAACGGCAAAGCTGTATGTACTAAGAGAAACAAAGGGGCACCCTGCTTTAAAAATCACGATGGTTACAGCTGAAAATTCTGATGATGAAAAAAAGTTAATTTCAATTGTGAACTCAGTAAAAACGCATGAATGAAAATAGATAAGGAAGCCAACTATGAAAAAAAAGATATTTCTTGTTTGCTTTATATGTTTGATGGGTGGCTGCTCAACTGCTTTTCGTGAAGAGCTTATTAACACACAAGAAGAAATTCCAAAAGAACGCTTGCCACAGCAAAAGTTCACCTATCCTTACAAAGGAAGCAGCAGAACAGATGCGGGTTATCTTAAAAGAAGCACCAATCAAAACTATACGCTTTACGTACTAGAAGGATACGAGTTTACAGAAGAAGAGCCACGAAAAGATGTCATTTACAACAAAAAAATGATGCTTTGTGGATGCGGATTGAAGTGTTTCCCTCAAATAAAAGTGTAGAGGAGCTCAATAAAGAAACAAAAGAAATTTTAAGAGCTGGCTTTTCGGAAGTGGCTTCTCTTGATACACACCTCATTCACCATAACTTAGAGATAGAAGCTGCGTACAAAGCGTCAGATGATAAAAGTAACGCATACGGTTTTCTCGTTCGAAAGCAAAATCAACACCCTACTTTCCGGTTAACGATCTTTGCTCCTAAATCCGAAAGGGATTTAACGCCGTTTTTTGAAATGGCGAGAACGCTTCAAAATGCATAAAACAGAGAAAAAGTCGGTTTACAAAGTGTGTAAACCGACTTTTTCTTTATTTCATATCTAACAGTTTAGTTTTTAAATCTTTTTCCATTTGATACAGCTCTGATTCTGCCTCGGTACGCTTCGTACGTCCTTCTTCTTGTATCTTTAGCACTTCTTCTAACGTGGTAATCAAATCGGACTGCGTTTTTTTCAATGTTTCGATATCGACAATCCCCGCCTCGTTTTCACGAGCTACTTCAATCGTGTTCTGCTTGAGCAGCTCTGAATTTTTAGTAAGCAAGTCGTTTGTTGTCTTAGATACTTGCTTTTGGGCTTCCATTGCTTTCTTTTGGCGTAATAAAGTGGTTGCGATTACTACTTGATTTTTCCAAAGTGGAATAGCCGTTAAAATAGAGCTTTGAATTTTTTCAACAAGGGTCTGATTGACTTCTTGAATTAATCGAATCTGCGGTGCACTTTGAATGGCAATTTGACGGCTCAGTTTTAAATCATGCACTCGTTTTTCTAGCCTATTGATAAATTGATTTAAATCATTGACTTCCTGAGCCATCAAGTAATCATTTTTTTGAGATGCTGTTTGCTGAAGCTGGGGCAGCGTTTCATTCTGCAGCCCCACTAACTTATATTCTGCCGCTGCAATGTAGACGTTAAGCGCCTCGTAAAACTGTTTATTTTTATCATATAAGCTATCTAGCATCGTAATGTCTCGATACAGCATTTGTTTTGAGCGCTCTAACTTATCTGCAATTTTATCAATTTCAACATTAATGCTTTGATATTTTGTTAATAAATTTTGAATAGGCCTAGAGACTCCTGAAAACAATCGACCGATGACTCCTTTTTTCTTTGCAGAAAAATCATCGGGATTCACTTGGCGAATCTTACTCATTAAATCTCCTATAACGTCTCCTACTGGTCCCGTATCTTTCGTTTGAACATGCTGTAGTACAGATTGAGAAAACTGAGATAGTTCTGACTGAGCTGCTACCCCGTACTGTAAGATAGCCTGCTGATTTTTATAATCAATTTGATTTGCGATTTTCTGTGCTTTTTCCTGATATTCCGGTGTCAAATCATCGTATGTGTTTCTTTTTACAGCGCGAGAGTCCGATTGTACCTGCGGGGTAGGCGACGCAAAAGGGTCATCAAGCAGCGCATCTAACGATTGATTTTGATTATATTCTTTCATCATAAAATCCCATCCTTTGCATTTACGTTACTTTGTGCGATTAGTAGCTGTCGGTATATACGGCTGCTCTTCTTCAAATGCTTGTTTTAGCACTTTAAGCTCTACATCTAACGTCAGCTTATCTTGTGAAAGAGCATTTGTTAATAAATGCTCATACTTTCCTGATAACCCGCGCAGCATGTCTTCCGCTTCATGAAGACTTTCTTTGACTTCTATGCTTTTCGTTGGTTTTGATAATAAAAACATATACCTTTCAATGACGGTAACCGTTGATTGTAAGTAGTTCGTAAAAAAGGGCTGAACATCTTTATATCGTGCGGGCTCTTTTTCTACCATTTCAATGATGCTTTTACCTACTTTGTATAGTTTAGAAAGTTCTGTCCACATATGAACAGATCGAATTTTAAAACGATAGCTTCCAATGGTTCTTAATTGCTTTCTTGCCTCTTTTACTTGATGACGAACGTATGCAATTTCTTCTCTATACGGATTTTGATAATGACGTCGAGCACTGCTCATAATAAAAAACAGGCTCATCACGACCATTACTCCTACACTAATGCCAAAGGATTGAATCATCGTGGTACTAAATCCAAAATAGCTGACCGGAACGGCTACTGCTCCTGTTACCCAAATGGCAAGAATCTTTTTTATAATTCGAACGACTTTCATCGCTTTCACTCCTATCTCAAATGTGACCGAACTTTTAAACGTATACATATTATACCATTGTCTTCCCGTCTCTTAAAACGATTACTGTTATAATTTATATACGGATAAAACCTTTAAAGGTTTCACAAAACAAAAAAACAGGCAGCTATTAAAAGCTGCCTGTTTTTTATTGATCTTCGCGCTTGTTGTAATCATACTTCGAGCGTTCAATTGGTTTGAACCCTTCTGGCGTATGAAAGCGGAGTAAATCTCCGTAAACAAGTTTATCTGATAGTTCTAGCTTTTTCTTAACTAGTTCATCATACTTATCATACTGTTTCGCTTCCTTATCTGAAAGCTGCTTGCCCGTTGCGTTGTCATACACTTTCTGATCAACTTTTGTTACCTTAGGTGTAACAAAGTCACCGTTACGGAAAGGTACAACTTGCTGATGTTCTTTTGATAATAAGTCTGTACCAAAGTCAATATAGTCTTTTGTATCAAGACCTAATAAATGCATCACTGTTGGACGAACATCTACGTCTCCACCATACGTATGATTTACGCCGCCTTTAAGGCCTGGTGAAGTAATAAATAATGGTACGCGCTGCAGCTGAGCTTGTTCAAAATCATTGATGTTTTTACCCATTACTTTGCCCATTGCACGCTTATGGTTTTCAGAAATACCGTAGTGGTCACCGTACATCACGACCATCGTATTGTCTGCTAAGCCAGAGGCCTGTAAATCCTCAAAGAATTGCTTGATTGATTCATCTAAATAACGAGCCGTTTGGAAGTATTGGTCAACTGACTTATCTCCTGTATTATGAGGTCCAATCGTTTGGTCTTCCTTATCTAGCGGATAAGGGAAGTGGTTTGATAACGTAATGAACTTCGCGCTAAATGGCTGCTTTAAGCCTTTTAGGTACGGCATTGATTCTTTAAAGAATGGCTTATCTTTTAAACCATAGTTCAACGTATCTTCGTCTGACATATTGTAATAAGCTGAATCAAAGAATTTTTCTACACCCATTGATTTATACATTTCGTCACGGTTCCAGAACGATTTTCCATTTCCGTGGAACACAGATGTTGTATAGCCTTGCTGATCTAGAATACCAGACAGCGACTGATAGGTGTTATTTGCTTTTGTTGTAAATACAGAACCTTGAGGTAAGCCGAATAATGAGTTCTCCATCATGAATTCAGCATCTGACGTTTTACCTTGCCCTGTTTGATGGAAGAAGTTATCGAAATACATTGTGTTCTGATCTTTTAATAGTGAATTTAAGAATGGCGTTACTTCTTCACCATTTAACTTATAACCAATCATAAATGACTGAAGTGACTCTAATGAAATATAGATAACGTTTTTGCCTTTTGCTTGACCGAAATATTCTTTGTTCGGCTCAGCATATGTTGCTTTTGCATAGTTCTCTACCTCAGCCACATCACTGCTATCTGCTAGCGCGCGCTGTGCTGAAGATTTCGAGCTCTGGATGATGTCATAGATCGTATAGTTATACGTTCCTAAATATTTTACTAAATAGTTGCGGTCAAATGTTCTTGTTAATAGTTGAGGACGATCCATTTCCGCTAGTGCGATGTTGGCACTTAAGAATAAAATCCCTGATAGAAATACACCTGTCACAGTACGTCGACTAATTGTTGCTGGTAAGTCAACTTTTTTCCATAGTACTAAAACTAAAAGAATAAAGAAATCTGTGAAGTATAAAATATCAGTTGGGCTAATTAAAGCCATGGCACTGCCGCCTAATTGACCAAAGTTGTTTGACTGAGTCAATACAGGAACAGTAATAAAATCATTAAAGAAGCGATAGTATACTACATTTGCGTACAGGATGAATGAAAGTAAGAAATTCATTCCAAGCAGTGCTCGTACTTTTCCGCGCCCTTTAAATAGTAATGCAATGGCAAAAAAGAAAATTGCCGAACCAATTGGGTTTATGAAAAGTAAGAACTTTTGCATAAAATTATCTAGCCCTAAGTTAAATTCGATACGATAAACGGTATACGTTTTAATCCAAAACAACAAAACTGCAATTAGAAATAACGGCAGCTGTTTCGAAAAAATATTTTTACCGTTTGTCATGAGCTGTTTCATATTCCCACCTCTGTCTCTATTGAAATTTAAGCTCACTTTTATTTTTATAGTAAATGTAAAAAGAAATCTCTCTTACAAAAAATGTAAGAGAGCTAATCTGTTCTTTCACATTTTAACTCTTTTAAAAAAATTGTCAACACCGTTACGTATAATTTTCACCAAACGTGAGAAAATAACTACTTTCTTATTCCCAGCTCTATCGGCTTTCAAACACAAATGTATTCTGTGCTTTTTTCTTCTCACTATTTAATACGGACAGCTTCTCTTTAAGTTTCACTATTTTATATTTATTTTTTATTTTGTCCACTATACATATAAATTTAACACTTGCCTTAGTTTTCCTTCTACTTTACAAGAGAATGCATAAAAGCACTTGTGAATATTTGTTATATCAATCCCTCTTATTTTCTTTTCTTTCTACAGTAAACCACATATTTTGAGTTATTTCTTTCTTTAAATATGAAAAAAATGTGTCAGTTTGCATCGAAAATTTTTATTTTTTTACCTTTTTGTTTATAATATAAATTATAAATATTATTTGAAATTTCAGATCTCTTTAACGTCTGATCTAGAAAGTGCATTTTTTATATAAAATTGGAATGAGTACGGGCTATGCATGCGTGTATGCCTAGCAGTTTAAACGTCTTACATTTTTATAAAGGAGAAAAAATGAAAGAATGTATTGTTTTCATTACAAATATTATTAATGTATTGCACGACGGATTAATTTATATTTTTTATTTACTAGGATTTTCTCTTTCAGATAAAGAACTTCACTTCTGGATTATCGGTATTATTGGACTGCTCACGTTTTTAAGCGTTTATATGATCTTTAAATTATTGTCAAAGTGGAAATTTAGTATTACAGCTATTTCTTTTATCTATACCCTTACCGTTATGCTTGTCTTAGTTTTTGCCATTGAAATTCAGCAAGGAATTACCACTCGGGGCAATATGGAATTTGATGATGCTATAGCAGGTTTATGGGGGTTTTTAGTCTTTTTTAGTATTTATATCGCCTTTGCTTCTTTTTTTCTTTTATCCAAGAAGTTATTGTCTTCGAATAAGGAGAAAAAAATAAAAACCGAGGCCCCTACTCGGAGCCAAAGGCACGTGAATTAATTTCATTTGAGTTTCAAAACAACTTGATGAATTCGTATTCGATTATATCGTTGAACCAAAATAAACGGGACGTTTGCGACAATCGCATAAATAACCATCCAAACACCTATAGAAGGAGAGTTCCATATAAAAAAAAGAATAGAAGGAAGTATGCTGATCCAGTGAGTTAACTCTGCTCGATTTGTTTCAATTAAAAAAAGCTGTGCATATTCCTTCGTTCTACTCTCCCATTTCTTTTTATAAAATCCTCGTTTAAATAGCTTTCCTGCATCAGGAAGCCACGTTTTCCATCGGTGTACCCCGAATTTTTTATATATCCCAACTGTTTCCCAGCTTTGAACCTTAAACAGCGCAAGGTCCTTTTTTAAATAAAAGGCAGAAATTTTTGTGCATCTGTAGGCGATGAACATGTGAATCACAAACCATGCCATGATATTAATTAAGAGCTGAACACCTGTCATTTTATCACTTTCTTCTTTTTTTCTTCTTCTATAGATATGCTGCGTTCTTTCCATTTAACTTTCTTTCTCACCGCTGTTTGGATGAAAGACCATACGAATAGACCCAGAAAAAATAGCACATGAATAGGAAATAAGCATAAAGAAAAAAAAGGAAACGAACCTATTTTTCTTAAGCTATTAAATAAGAGACTTACATAGCAAACATAGCTGCTAATTGCCAAGCCTGCATGTTGATTCCATAGAGTAGGTAAAAAAAGGACATAATTAATCATGCTAGTAAGCCACAAACTTATTAGAAATAAATAAATGGCTTCCGTTTTCCCCGCACCTGAAGCAAAACTTTTACTCCACCCTCTTATAAGGCTTTTCATACCATTTGGATACATACGCATGGAAAGAGCTCCCTGTCCACTCATACACGTAATAAATTCACCTTGTTTGTTCATTTTCTCAACCAGCGCCATATTTTCAACCACTTCTTTTTTTATCCCTTCGTGGCCTCCGCTTTGAAAGTAGGAGGCTGCGCTGCAAAGCAAGCACTGCCCGAAACCGACAGAAGGACTTTTCCAATTTTTAAAGGGGTGAAACGCGCCAATCGATGCAAACGTAACATAGTGAAATAAAGCAGAAAACATTTCATAAGGCCTCTTAACAAGGTGATAAGGATGAACCGACAGCACACCCCCTTGCTGTTGGTAATAGAAAAATACTTTTTCAATTCCGTCTTTCTCTACTGTAATATCAGCATCTAAAAACAAAAGCACCGAGCCTTTTGCTTCTCGTGCTCCATTCCAGCATGCCCATGACTTTCCTAGCCATCCAGCTGGAAGTGCGCCCGGGTGCACTACTTTTACGCCAGATGCTTTGGCTACCCTCTCAGTATTATCTGTTGAATTGTCATCTACAACAATCACTTCAAAGTCAGCATTCTCTAACTGGAGTGACTGCAATAAAAAGGTAAGGTTTCTTTCTTCATTTCTAGCTGGAATAATAATGGACAAACATGACATATCGTTTTTTACTATTTTTACACGTTTAAATGTAGGGATAGTGATGACAAGCGTACCTGTCAAGACAAGAGCAACCAGTAAAAAGGACATCCTTTTCTCCTTTCCTTTACGTATGAAAATTAGCGAACTGGACAAAATAAAAAGTTGTAGACCTATTTTTATTTTGCGTGAAGTCATTTTATACACATTGTTGACAACTCGCTTTGGTTTTATAAGGAGGAAAAAGATGAAAAAGAAAGTAATTGTTGTAGGCGCAGGTTTAGGTGGTCTGTCAGCTGCTATTCGTCTGTCAGCTGATGGATATGATGTAACAGTCGTTGAAAAAAGCGAGCGAATTGGCGGTAAGTTAAATATTCGCAGCGGCAAAGGATTTTCTTTCGATACGGGACCTTCTATTTTAACGATGCCGTGGGTGCTAGAGCAGCTATTTGAAAGTGCGGGCCGCAATATCCACGACTACTTAACAATAGAACGAATTGAGCCTCAGTGGAGAACTTTTTTCCAAGATGGAACACAAATTGATTTGACCAGTGACCTTCCTGGCATGCTTCAGCAGCTTCAAGAGCTTGCTCCAGAAGACATTGAAGGTTTTTTTGACTATTTATCTTATGCAAATAAAATGTATGAATCGAACTTAAAAAGTTTTTATAAAAAAAGTTTATCTGGACTGCACGACTTACGAACGATGCACACAGTAAAAGAACTGCTTCAAATGGATCCAATGAGATCTATGGATGCTACTACACGCAAATATTTTTCAAACAAACATTTGCGTCAATTGTTTAATTTTTTAATTATGTACATCGGTTCTTCTCCTTATCATGCACCGGCTGTATTAACACAGCTTGCTCACGTTCAGCTAGGATTAGGTATTTATTACGTAAAAGGCGGAATGTACAAAATCGCTGAAGCGATGGATAAGCTTCTTCAAGAACTTGGCGTCACTGTGCATCTAAATACGCCGGTAAAAGAAATCACAACAAGCGGAGCAAAGGCAACTGGAATTACACTAGAAAATGGCGAGAATCTATCAGCAGATATTGTGGTATCTAATCTAGAAGCAATTCCAACTTACCGCTATTTATTAAAGAATCATGCGCAGGCAGCTAAGCAAACTCAGCAGCTTGCTAAATTCGAGCCTACTGTTTCTGGGCTTGTTCTTTTATTAGGGGTTAACAAACAGTACAAGCAGCTTCAACATCATAATTTCTTCTTCTCAAAGGATCAGAAAGAAGAGTTTGATACAATCTTTAACAAAGGTCAAGTAGCTATGGATCCGACAATTTACATTGGCGTATCGTCTAAATCAGACCCTACGCAAGCTCCTGAAGGAAAAGAAAATCTGTTCGTTCTTACTCATGTACCTCCTTTAAAAGAAGGCGACGACTGGGCTGCATTAAAAGACCGCTACCGGGATGTCGTATTGAAAAAGCTTGAGGCAATGGGATTAGAAGACTTACGTTCAAGCATTGAGTTTGAATATACGTTTACTCCTAACGATATCCAGGAGCTTTACGGTGCTAACGGCGGGTCCATTTATGGCGTAGCGACTGACCGTAAGAAAAATGGAGGTTTTAAAATCCCGGCAAGAAGTCAGCTTCTTTCTAACCTTTATTTTGTAGGCGGCTCTACACACCCTGGAGGCGGGGTGCCAATGGTGACATTATCTGGTCAGCTTACAGCGGACGCAATTAACGAAGATTTTCAGATTCCCCGTATGCAAAAAGATATTGGATAATGAAAAAGTGCAGGAAATTCCTGCACTTTTTTTAAAAGTTCATTTTTGACTGCCCACCGTCTACGTTTAACGTCGCACCCACTATCCATGAAGCTTGAGAAGATGCTAAAAAAGCAACGGCGTTTGCCACTTCTTCCGGCTCTCCAAAGCGCCCTGCTGGTATTTCGTTTTCAACAAACTGCTTAATCTTTTCCGGATTTTCATCCATTCTTTTTTTCCAATTACCCGTTTCATGCAAAATGCTTCCCGGCGCTACTCCATTTACACGAATTCCTTTAGAAATCATTTCATCTGCAAACGACTTTGTAAAGCTGATAAGCGCTGATTTTGCGTTATTGTACGTGACTTTCCCTCCACTTTCTCTCCCGAAAATAGACGTCACATTAACGATTGCCCCATCTTTTGTCATACGAGCTGCTGCTAGCTTGCTCAAGTGGACAGCTGAAAAATAGTTAAGCTCCATCGCTTCTTTGAAAAGGGATAAATCTGTTTCCATTGCCTTGCTTCCATTACTTCCTCCAGCGTTATTAATTAAAATATCGATGCTTCCAAAGTCTTTAATGAATTTCTCGATTAATGCAACTCTGTCTGATTCGTTTGTTAGGTCTGCTGTATATGTACGTACGTTTTCTAATTCTGACTGTGCATCCTGTAGCGCTTCCTCTCCTCTTGCCGCAATTCCAACGTTTGCTCCTTCTTGAATAAACAAGGCAGCAATAGCTTTCCCAATTCCTTTTGACCCGCCGGTAATAAGTACATTTTTATTTTGCAACTGTAAATCCACACGTATCCCTCCACGCTAAATGATAATTACTATACTTTCTATCATAGCTCACTGCATGTCAAAATTAAAATCATATACTGTTTTACCTTTTTACTCCTTTTAAATCGCTGCGTTTTATGGATACGTTCTTTGAATTTATTGTCAGAACTCTTAGCAAAAACAAGCCACGGCGTGATATAATGCTTTTTGGTGTAAATGTTTTCAAATTGGGGGTTTTTTAATGCAACAAACGTTTTCAACGTCTCAAAAAGTTAAGCAGTTCGTTTTTATTTTATTTCCGATATTGGTCACCCAGTTTGGAATGTTTTCAATGACTTTTTTTGATACGATGATGTCAGGAAGAGTTAGCGCAGACGACTTGGCAGGGGTAGCAATTGGTTCAAGCTTATGGGTACCTGTTTTTACAGGGCTAAGCGGAATTTTAATGTCTATTACGCCAATTGTTGCACAGCTTGTCGGAGCTAATCAAAAGAAAAAAGTTCCGTTCTCCGTCATTCAAGGGCTTTATGTCTCCATTTTAATGGCCGTTGTGATTATTTTAATCGGCTTTTTTGTTGTTGATCCTATTTTAAAAGGGATGAATTTAGAAGCAAACGTAATGCGCATTGCCAAACAGTATTTAATTGCTTTATCTTTTGGTATTATTCCGCTTTTTATTTATACGGTTTTACGAAACTTTATTGATGCTTTAGGGCAAACTCGTACGTCTATGCTTATCACCATTTTAGGGCTTCCGGTTAATGTAGCTTTGAACTATGTATTAATCTTCGGTAAGCTAGGCTTCCCCCACTTAGGTGGAGTAGGCTCTGGTTATGCAACTGCCGTTACGTATTGGTGCATACTCATTGTATCCATTGTAATTATTCATAAAAAAGAACCTTTTTCTAACTTCGATTTATTTAAAAGATTTCACCGTATCTCTTTTTCTAATTGGAAAGAAATATTAAAAATTGGTTTACCTATCGGTTTTTCGGTCTTTTTTGAAACAAGTATTTTTTCAGCCGTCACGCTGTTTATGAGCTCATACAATACCATTACAATCGCTTCTCACCAAGCAGCTATTAATTTTGCCTCATTTCTCTATATGATTCCGCTGAGTATTTCTATGGCTTTAACAATTGTTGTAGGATTTGAAGCGGGTGCTAAACGGAATCAAGATGCACGAAGCTATAGCAGGATCGGTATAACAATTGCTGTTGGCATGGCTTTTGTTTGCGCATGTCTTTTATTTACTCTTCGAGAATCTGTAGCATCTTTATATACAAAAGATGCAGAGGTACTCGCATTAACTTCTCACTTTTTGATTTATGCAATTTTCTTTCAGCTTTCTGATGCTCTTCAAGCTCCTATTCAAGGCGCTCTGCGAGGATATAAGGATGTAAATGTTACCTTTTTAATGTCCTTGGTATCTTATTGGGTAATTGGTCTACCTTTAGGCATTGTTTTAGCAAAATACACCGATTTGCAGGCGTTTGGCTATTGGGTTGGACTAATTGCGGGGCTCGCTGCAGGAGCAACAGGACTTGCGTATCGTTTGATAAAAATACAAAAAAAGCAGCTGCTAGAGGAGGATAAATCTTCTCGAACGGCTTAAACAAAAAAAGAACGTTCTCAAAAGAACGTTCTTTTTTTGTTTAAAGATGGATCGATATTCTTCCTTATACTAAGGCCTAAAACTTCTTATTTATTTAAGGTACGCTCTAACTCTTGTAAAAGCTGTTCCGCACCTTTTTTACTTAACACAACGTTTCCATTCCCAAAGGTTAAGTTTTCACGCGTAATTTCCCCAGTTACTAAGCAAGCACCATACGGGCTATACTTTTGTAAAATAATAATATCTTCATCAACATATATTTCTACTGGATCACCTGTGTTGATATTTAAAATGCGGCGCAATTCAATAGGAATTACTACGCGACCCAATTCATCTACTTTTCTTACAATTCCTGTAGACTTCATAAAATCCATTCCTTTCATAGTAAACAAATAATATCTTCTCGATACAAATCTAGTCAAATTCGTCAGAGTTGCTAAAACCAAAATGCTTCAATGATGGTCTGATAACGGTTTATAAGTTCTTAAAATATGGCAAATAACGCATTAAATAGATTTATATACACTTTGTATCATATCAATTCGTACACTATTTATGAATAGTGCATAATCTTTAAAATCGAATTCATCCATATATGTTAAAAGTGTGTATTTTATCCATAATATAACTATATATCCATCTTTTACACTACTTTGTACCCATTTTATAACTTTTATTCCGACATAAGACGACAAAATCAGCTATAGAAAAAACGTGCCTTTTCTAACTAAAGACACGTTCATTTGGACCCGAAGTTGTCACGAATAGCTTTTTGAATCATAGCTTCACACCGCTCCAGCTCTACTTTTAATTGTTTTTTATATAGTTTAGCTTTCTCTTCTCCCTCATTTGTAAATGTATAATAAACCACTTCTTGAAGCTTCATTCCTTCTTTTTTACGCTTCACCTGTTTGAGGACACCGTCTTCAATCAAGTCATGAAGGGCTTTGTATACTTCAGAATGATTAGGTTTGAACCCAAAAGGTCGAAATTCATCTCTCAACACATCTAATAACCGAAGGCCATACAGACGCTCTTGTTCTGTCATCGTAATCATATATAATTTTAAGAAAGCACGTTGTTTTAATAGAAAACCACTGGATGTACGCTTTTCTCTCATCTCAACTTCCTCCTTCACATACTTGCTTTCATTCAGGAAAATAGAAAGCTCTATACGTAATTATACTTTTTTTATTCTACATAATCCTTCTTTTTCACTCAAAATCTCTTTTTTTTCTCACATTTTTTCACTTATTTACGCGTTTTTCTCATTCTTTGTAAGCAGGCATTGAATTTTCTTTTTTTCATATATATAGAAGGAATTTACGTGAATATAAGGAGGGGTTCCTTTGAGTAAAAAATATGAAGAGATTGATTGGGGTTCGATTCAGCATAAGGTAGAAGATATGCTTGGAAATCACTTTTGGAGCGATTTAAATCACATCTTACCAAAGCGATTTCCAAACGTCGACTTATATGAAACCGATAAAGAAGGCATTATCGTCGTTGAGGTTCCTGGACTGCATTCAACTAACGACATTCAAATCAAGTTGGACGCAAATATATTAACAGTTGAAGGGAACGTTCCTTATGCTTATGAAGCATCTAAACAAAAGTTAAAGCTCAACGAACGCCATACAGGCGTATTTTCTCGCACGGTCAAACTTCCTTTTCACTACACAGACGAACCAGTTCGCGCTAAGTACAAAAATGGATTATTGGAAATTCGACTGAATAAGATAGAAAATGACCAAACCATTGCCATACAATTTGAAGATGATTAACTGCACGTAACAAAACCCTTCTGTTAGCAGAAGGGTTTTTGTTAGAGCGCTGAACTTAACACAATGTTTCCTTTTGGCGTCTTGTTGTTCGCATTCGGTTCTAAAGTAATGGCCATAACATCCCACTTTTCAGTCTGTTCTTTTTGACTCATCGTATAGACCACTGTCCCGTTTCCATTTTTATCTGTTACAAAAGCACCTGCCGGATGAGGCTTATCACCTTTTATGAGCCACACCTGATAAACTTCATTTCCCTTTACGTTTTTCAAGTTATTCGCTTGAATGACCACATTTAAATTTCCACCTTTTTTCGTAAGAGATGCTGTTGCTTCACCAGAAACGTTCGGCTCCGCCTGCAGCTTCATTGTTTTTTCAGATGTAAGAGGTTCGTTTTGAGGAGCAACCGAAACATTTGGTTCTTGTTTGCCTTTGTCTCCATCTTTCAACAGAAAGTAGCTGTTTCCTGCAAGGGATAAAAGAAGTGCCGCAGCTAATCCAATAATGATGGATTTTTTATTTGATTTCTTAGACGCAGCATGTTGTTTTTCACTTTTTAAAGCGATTGGTTCTCTCTTTGTCTCATCTTGATCTTCTTCAAATACGTTCGCAAGTATTCGCTGTTTCATTTCTGGCGGAGGAGATTGTGCTGGTGTCAAATACGTTAGATCTCCAAGAACTTCCTCCAGCTCTCTTAGTTCTTCTTGACAGCTTTGACAGTTTTTTAAGTGCATTTCAAACTCTTTTTTCTCATGGGAAGTCAACTGATCATTATAGTAATCAATTAGTTTATTGCACATACTCATGAATCAGCTCTCCCTTCTGCATCAGTACCTAAATATGTTTTTAATTTCCGCAACGCTAATCGCACCCTACCCTTTACTGTTCCTAATGGGATTTGCTGCTCTTCTGCTACTTTTTGCTGCGTTAATCCCTTAAAATAAACGGATTGAATAATCTTTTTTTGGTCTTCAGACAATTTTGATACAGCGTGCCGTACTCTCTGCTGTTCTTCTTTCCACTGAAGCTGCTCGTCAATCTGAGGATGATCATCTTCAATAAAATCAAAAATTTCTTCTGAGAAAATAGGATCGTTTTTTCTTTTTCTTACAATATCAATCGCGGTGTTTCTTGTAATCGTAAACAGCCATGATGAAAACTTCCCTTTTTCATCGCTGTAAACTCCCTTTCCTCTCCACAGCTTAATAAACACTTCTTGAACAGCTTCTTCAGCAATATCAGAGCTATTTGTTAACCGGTATATAAACGAATAAAGAATTCGCTCATACTTGTCATACAGCAGTTCAAGGGCTTTTTTGTCTCGTTCTTTTATTCTATTGTATAAGACAACGTCGTTTTGCTCTTTCATACCCTTCTCCTTTAACTCTTATGAGTCCTTATTGTATAATCGAATTACCTTTGAATTTGGATCACTTTCACATCTTTTAAACGTACCTTTATTTTTCAAAAATGACAAGTAATTATACTTTTTTTATGGAATAGGAGCGAAATCGTCCAATGAAACATTTAATTCTTTTTGATGGTATATGTAATTTATGTAATAGCAGTGTTCAATATATTATTAAACATGATGAACAAGCTTTGTTTTCTTTCGCTTCTCTTCAATCAGATTTCGGAAAGCAGCAGCTAGCCTCTCACGGTTTACTTCCTGAGCAATTAGACAGCATTGTATATATTCATGGAAACCAAAGATATGTAAAATCAACGGCTGCTTTAAAAATCGCCAAGCGCTTAGATGGACCCGTTAAATTTTTATATGCTTTCATTATCATTCCTGCACCTATTCGAGATATAGTATACAACTGGATCGCTCGCAACCGATATAAGTGGTTTGGTAAACAGCAGCACTGCATGCTCCCAACTTCTGATATGAAAAAGCGGTTTGTTGATGACTAAAAAAATTTGGGACATAGAGAAAAAACAGCTCCAAAGAGGAATATATGTATGTTAAGGAAGTCTATTCATTAAAAAATCCGAACTGATTCAACATTCTAATGAAAGAATGCTGAACTATAGTTCGGATTTTTCAGCTAACATATGGTTGTACGAGTTTTTTAACTTCCACCCATTGCTTTTTTATTCGTTGCTTCAATTGCCTGTTTCATTATTAAAGAGAAGTCCTGTTCTTTCATCACTTTTAACCCTTCGGCAGTAGCGCCGCCTGGAGTTGTTACTCGCTCTCTTAAAGACGCAGGATCTTTGGTTTCATGCAGCATTTGTACAGAGCCATACATCATTTGAATAACTAAATCTTTGGCTGTTTTTTCATCTACACCGTAAGCAGTAGTTGCATCAATTAACGATTCTGCAAAATAATATAAAAACGCAGGTGCACTGCCAGTTACAGCCGTTAACTCATGTACTTCTTTCTCTGAACACTCATGCGCTTCACCAATTCCTTTTAAAATCATGTGAAGCACTTCTTTATGCTCTTTTGTGGCAAAAGTTCCAAGTGTATACAGTGACATCGATTGTCCAATCATAGCAGCTGTATTTGGCATAATCCAAGCGACAGGCGTATCTTGCGGAAGGTGATTTTCTAAGTAACTCGGACCAATTCCTGCCGCTAACGTTACGACAAATTGTTGATTTAAATGAGTTGAAAGTTCCTTGAGCACGGAAGGATGGGCCTCAGGAGGCATCGCTAAAATAATAACGTCCGAATTGTCAACTTCTTGGCGCCAATTTTGCGTCGTTTGTACGCCGTACGTTTTTTCAACACGCTGTAACCGCTCAATATCTCCGTTGTTTGACATCACCACTGCCTCAATACTGTCAGCGCTGCTCGTAACCAAACCAGCTGCTACAGCTTCAGCCATTCGTCCTGCTCCAATAAATAAAATTCGCTGTTTTTTCATCTGTTACTCCCAGTTATATGTCCAGAATTCTTCTCTAGTTAATAAACGTTCCATTTGCGGATAGTCAGATAAGCGGTCGAAGTCAATTGCGTTCATCATTCCTTCTGTTTGAGAACGATGGGCTTTTAACGCTTCAATTTTTTTATCTTTCATCGCTGTTACATCAAAAATAACATCTGGTTCTCCAATATGTTCAATACGATCTTTTGAAAACGCATGACACCAAACCACCGGACGCTTTTCTTTTGGCATACGTTTTACTGCTTGAATGGTAGCTGCTCCTGTAGCATTATGATCAGGGTGTACCGCAAAGCCAGGGTAATGCGTTAAAATGTGAGTCGGCTTTACATCGTTAATGATTTCTTCAATTTTATCTGCAAAAACATCAATATCAAGAAATTCCAGCGTTTTATCACGAAGCCCTAGCATACGCAAGTCTTGAATATCTAAAACGTTCGCTAAATCCAAAAGTTCTTTTTTTCGGATTTGAGGTAAAGTTTCACGGTTAGCAAACAGCGGTCTACCCATATTTCGTCCCATTTCACCTAGCGTAACACAGGCATATGTAACGGGCGTTCCTTTTTGTCTCGCTTGCGTGATCATTCCTGCTGCTCCATATGCTTCATCGTCAGGATGCGGAAATACAATTAATAATCTTTCTTCCATGTTCTATTCTCCTCTCTTTTCTGTTATGAAAACGGATGTTCACTTAATTGAAGGGCAACTGCTAAACGACCTTCAAAGTCATGCCCAGCTAGAAGAAGTCGGCCTTCTTCATCAATTTCCCAATCTGTTAATCCCTCTGCATAAATCCATCCTAAGTCAATTTGAAGACCTACACGATAAGGACCTTCTCCAGTTATCTTTCCGTTTGAAATAGTGACTTTACCATTGCGAATAAAAGCCCCAACTGTCATTACTTTTTCATTTACGTGTGAAGCATATGCACCGTTTGTCGTTTCAAGGTGTACATATACGTCTTTATTTAAAAATGTTTGTATTTTTTTTTGGACTGTTTCTTTATGAATTGGTTGCACGCTTGTTACTCCTTTCTCATGTTCATAAATTGTATTGTACTAAAAATCATGAGCGAATCCTAATGTTTAGTTCTAGACTTTGAATTTCTTTATTCCATCGTTCATAATCATACATAAATGTTAATTCTCCCCAAGTCAACATGCTGATTTCTTGAATGTCTATAATAATCTCAGCAAGTTCACGACTAAGCATACCTAGTTCTTTTCCTTCGACCAGCTTTTTTTTGTACCGATTAAAAGCTGGATCTAATTGTTCAATTTGTGCATAAATTTCATGGATAGAGCCATATTGTTGAATAAGAGGCAGTGCGGCTTTTTCTCCTACACCAGGAACGCCCGGAATATTGTCAGATTTGTCACCAAGCAATGCTTTTACGTCCACCCATTGACGAGGATGAATATTGTATTCTTCTTGAAAGTGCTTAAAGCCATAAACAAGATCTCCCACCTGCTTTTTAGCAATAATTTGTGAAATATGTTGATCTAGGAGCTGAAGCAAGTCTCGGTCGTTGCTGTAAATATATCCTGGGCTTTGCTTTTCTTTGCTCCACTTATTTGCCAGTGCGCCGATTAAATCATCTGCTTCATAAGAAGACAATGACATTTGATAAATCCCGACGGTGTCAAAAAACTGCTTTAACGTTTCGTACTGCTGAATCAGCGGCTCAGGCAGCTCTGCTCTTGTTTGCTTATATAGGGCGTATGTATCTTTACGTTTTGTATCCTCGCGCTTAACATCCCAAGCGACGAAAATATGGGTTGGCTCATATTGGTGAATCAATGCATGCATTTTTTGAATCGTTACTCTCAGGGCATTCGTAAATTGACCCTTACTGTTTCTTGTCAACGCTGCTTCATCTCTGCCATAAGAAGTAGCAAAATAACAGCGGCTTAATAAATTAAATCCATCAATTACTAATAGTGTTTCGTTCACATAGTCACGTCCTTTGAAAACTTTGCTCCTTTAGCTTTTAGAGCAAACATACTATAGCACTTGTTCTTTGCACGCGTCAATGAAGGGCACAAAGCTCAAAACACGCCCATTTTTTTCTCTCAATGTAAATGTAGTATAAAGATGTTAAATTGTTGTTATGATTTATTCGTTTGACTTTTAGAACTTTTGACTATCCTATAAAATGAGGATGAAAGATCAATCCTACAAATGAAGGTGAAAAAAGTGAATAAAAACACGATGATTAAAACATTAAAAGTTATATCTGTTGTGTCGCTTCTCGCTTTGTTATTTATCATTGCTTATGATCGTTCCATGTCTACATCCATGATTATTTTGTTCAGTTCGCTCATTTTCTTTGTATTTGTACTTAGCGACTTTTTTTTCGATCGCAAGCCATGGGGATTAAAAGGCCTTCAATTATATATATCACTGATGTTATTCATCATTGCCATTTTTGAAATGCATCAAGTTGTCAGTTCACTTTGCGTTATTTCCATTATGGCTCTACCAAAAGTTATTGACGAATTAGCTTAAGTGTGAATGATAAATGATAAAATCCATGATCACAATGATCATGGATTTTATCACGTTTTGAGTAATTTTTCAGAGATACGAAGAGCTTCTTCAATGCCAAATTTACGCACTAAACTGATGGCTTCCTTTATTTCTCGTTTTTTCAAATCATGGATCGGATTTAAATTTAACAACACTTGAATAACAACTAAATCCCACATCGTAAACATTATATTCTTTTTCATATCTCGCTGAAATGTATACTGCTCTTTTAAGAGCCGATCACTTATTGCTAACACTTTCGACTCCGGAAGATGTAGCTGCGCTCCTGCTTCTTGACAAGACCACAATTTTTTCACTCGATCTTCAGCATTCATATTTGCCACTCGTGCATATGTAATATCGCTGTTTTCTTGACGAATCTCTATCTCTTTTAACGTTGGCTTTAGCACCGTTTTTCGCTTGGAGGCTTTTTTCTTATCAACTCCTGTATCCTTGAGGCTTCTGCCGTGAACGGTGTAAATGTCGTATTCATTTTCTCTTTTTACATCTTGTTTATTGTATTTTGGAAAATAACCATTTACAAGCATCGTTCTCAGCATATCCAATTCTTTTTTTAATCCATGAACTTCAATATATCCAACAGCATAAATCTCTTTGTGAAATTTTTTTGTGTTGCTAACGCCTTTTCCTGCAACGTGAGCTCTTACTCTTTCTAATAGAGAGCCCGTCGTTGTTCCGATATACAAAAGCCTGCCGGGTTTATCAAAGAAAAAATAAATGCCGGGAGCGGAAGGCAATTGTCCTATTTCTGCTGTACTTAGCAGCTTCTGCAGTACCTGCATGACTGCTAAATCAATTTTCACTGTCATTATTTTTGATAACCTTTTAACATTTCTTCATACACTTTTAGATGCGTATACACAGTTTGAAGAAGGGGTACGTGTATAGACGATTTTTCAGCTAATGTCAGCAAATATCCTTGAAGGTGGTCTCCTTCAATTTGAGAACTTTTTTCCATATCACGCTGCATCGATGACTTCATGTCATACGTCATTTTGTCCATCGTATTCATATGCTGTTCAATAATCCCTTCAGCTAATGGGGCATCGTATGCCATCATAATATTTTCAACTTCTTTAAAAAGCTCTTGTACGAATTGACGCCCTCCTTTTGCCGCTAGCACTGGGCCAACAGGTGCGCGCATAAGAGTAGTCATGCCTGACATAACCGTAATAAATAAATACTTATGCCACATATCCTGTTCAATATATGAACTTTTTACAAACGAAGCTTTTGTACCACCGAACACTTGCTCAATCAGTTGTAATCTTTCTGTTTCCTTCTGCTTAAATTCACCAAATACAAGTCTGTGAGCAGGACTCGTCTGGACGACATCTCCATCTTTGTTTAACGTTGTCTCAATAAAGCACAGTCCCCCAATGACTTTTTCTTCCCCAAAAGCTTCTTGTAAAGGACCCACGTGAGCCATACCGTTTAACAAAGGTACGACAACTGTCTGATTCCCTATAAAAGGACGCACATCCTCAATTGCTTGTTTAAGATGATAAGCCTTAGTTGTGAACAAAATAACATCATAAGGCTCTTTCATCTCAGATTTTGTAATAGCTTGTACAGGTGAAGTGAAGTCACCGTGTATGCTCTTGATAACAAGTCCATTTTGTTCCAGCTCTTTTTTTCTGCGATCTCTGACAAGGAAAGTCACATCCTCTCCTTTTTCCACAAGCCTGCCTCCAAAGTAACCTCCAACGCCGCCTGCGCCTAAAACTAATATTCGCATAACTTTTGCTCCCCTTTTTCTTTTTCTTTTATTGTAGCACAGCTAGTTTGAAATTTTATAATATTCTTATTTCATTGTGTATTTTGAGTTTTTTACAAAAGATAGCCATAGCGCTTTTAAAGTTGTTATAATGAATACAAAAAAGCATAAAAATTTACTCTTAGATATTTATCCCCTCTTGGATATACTATTTACCAATCGGTAATCGGAAAAGTTTCGATTTAAACAATGTTATTTACATAGGAGAGACTGAAATGAAAACAGAAATCTACATTTTATCTGGATTTTTAGGCAGTGGAAAAACAACGTTACTTAAACAGCTGCTTCAGCAAGAAAAAGATCGTAATCGCAACATTGCTGTTGTGATGAATGAGCTTGGCCAAGTTTCGATTGACTCAAATGAAGTAGAAAAAGACACGCCGTTAAAAGAATTGCTAAACGGCTGCGTGTGCTGTACTATTCAAGGTCAATTTGAAACTCAGCTTCATTCACTTCTACAGGAGAACACATTGGATGCTATCTATATAGAAACAACCGGAGTTGCACATCCCATTGAAGTGTTGGATGCCTGTATGTCTCCTCTTTTTGCGCATCAAGTCACGATTAAAAGTATTATCACCACACTCGATGCAACAAGGTGGGAAGAACGTGGGTCCTTAAGCATTCAACTCCAAAAACTTCTTCAAGAACAAGTAAAACATGGGGATGTAATTTTATTAAATAAAACGGACATGCTGTCTGAGTCAGAAAAGTCTTCCCTGCTTTTTGAGATTCAATCCATTAACCCAAGTGCAAGGACGTTATTAACGGCATTTTCCCGCGTGAAGCTTGATGTGATTCAAAAAGCTCAGCTGTCTCAAAAACAGCCGCACCATAAGGCTCATGTTGAAGATCATCTTCATTTGAAAACATTTGTATATGAGTTTACAAAAAAAGTGGATCTTGAATTATTTGAAAATTGGCTGCGCCAAATGCCAGATACCATCTATCGTATTAAAGGCTATATGCGCTTTACTCATTCGAACGATACGTATTCGTTTCAATATTCATACGGCATGCCTCTATATATGAAAGAAATGATGAAGCTGCCCACCACTCTTGTCTTTATAGGGGAAAACCTCAATCATGCTAAGATGAAACAAGAATTATTTACTCTTGAACAGCAATCTCATTAAAAAATCCCGCTCTAGGCGGGATTTTTTTATTACTTATAAACAGGCATTTTGTACTCTGCGCAAAATTTCATATGCATGATTTCCGGCTAACTCTGTCAATTCTTCAAATTTTTCATCTCTTTTCAAATCAAGTTCAATAATTTCTTTTGCCAGCTCAATAATCTCTTCTTTTTTCAATTGTTGCACAGCCATTTAAAACGCCCTTCCCTTTTAGAATTTATGTATATTCTCACATTTATTTTCTATTCATCATTTTGAAAGCAAGTGATTAACCACAAGGCTTTATCCTGTATGGTTAACCACTTGGGATCGAGTTAATCATTAGTTTATAGGACTCTTTTCCCTATTTCATTATTTATGTCACTTTTTCTCACATAGTAATTCAAAAATATAACATATATATGTTAGAATGTATTACATGTTATAATTTTTTGTATTTTTTTCCTTTATAATAATAACATACTACTACGTACTCAGGGGTGAGGGAGATTGTCTACGAATGAAGCGTCATATCGAGATAAAAAAGTCATGTCTATTGGGATTGTAAAAGAATTAACCGGTTTATCAGAAAGGCAAATTCGCTACTACGAGAAAAGAAGCCTGCTCTTTCCGGACCGAACCAATACGGGTATCCGGAAATATTCGTTTTCAGACGTCGAACGATTAATGGATATTGCCGATCGCATAGAAGAAGGAGTTCAAACAAGTGAAATACGCACAGAACTGGCCAAAAAAGATGAAGCGAGAAAAATGAAAGAAGTAAAAAACCAAATGCTTCAAGGTCAGTTGAACGCTCATTTCAAGCGGAAGCTATAAAGTATACATACGGTGACTTTCCCGTCTCCGTTTTTATTTCTTTACGGCAGACAAAAAAGCGCATATCTAAAGATATCCGCTTTTTTGTCCGTTAAGCTGAGCGCCCTTTAAAGAATTTCGGCTGATGAGAACTCATGAACTTAGTTTTAGATAAAATGAACATAACCGATCCGCCCCAAATGAACAAAAAGGCAATCATCTCTACGCTAGAAAACGGTTCATGATACACGAATACCCCTAATAAAAGCGTCATGGTAGGAGCAATGTACTGTAAAAAACCGACCATCGATAGCGGAATAAGCGGCGCTCCTTTAGCAAAATACAGTAGTGGCATAGCTGTAGCGACACCGCCGCCAATTAAAAGAGCGCTCAGATCAAGCGACTGAAGAGAAAAACTTGAAGATCCTTTCACTAAAAGAAAAATAAAATAAATAACCGCAATAGGTGCAACCATCATCGTTTCAATCGTTAATCCTACTTTTGCTTCTAATTGAATCGTCTTTTTTACAAGACCGTACAAACCAAAGCTAAACGCTAAGCTTAATGATACCCATGGGATATGCCCGTATGTAACTGTCATAACGATAACACCTATAGCAGCCAATCCAACAGAAGCACCCTGCCAAAAATTAAGCTTCTCTTTTAAAACGACTATACCAAGCAAAATACTAACGAGCGGGTTGATGTAGTAACCTAAACTTGTTTCAATAATATGATTATGGTTAACCGCCCAAATGTAAACGAACCAGTTGATGCTGATCAGCACTGAAGCCACAAATAAAATGACCGCTTGTTTCGTATTACGAAATAATAAACCAAGCATCTTCTTTAAAGCACTCATTTGCTTTGTCACAAGCAAAAGTAAAAGCATAAAAACAAATGACCATATGACACGGTGAGCGAGTATTTCATTCGCATTCACTTCGCCAAGAAGCTTCCAGTAAAGCGGAAAAAGCCCCCACATAACGTAAGCGCTGGCTGTATAAACAATACCTGCTCGTTTAGAATCTTGATTCATTTCTCAACCTCTTTTCTTTATCTCTCTGTCTCTTATCATTATAGATGCATTTACCTCTTTTTTATAGCTTTATTTTGCCTATCGAAATAGCTCATAAAAAAAACGATCGCTTTTAGCTCGACCGTTTTTTATACCTTATTTTTTAGGCTGTTTAAATACTTTAGCACTGCGAATATACTCTACATCCTGTACATTTTCTCGCGCGTTAGCGATTCGAGCCGCAGCAAAAAAATAATCGGATAAACGATTTAAATACTGAAGCACCGCCACATTAATTTTATGCTCACGCTGCACGCCAACAACAAGCCGTTCTGCGCGGCGTGTAATCGTCCGGCAAATATGAAGCGTTGTTGCTGCAGGTGTGCCTCCAGGTAAAATAAAACGCTCAATGGCCGGCGCTTCTGACATATAGACATCAATGCGTTTTTCAAGTACTGATATCATGTCGTTTGTTACTTTGTACGGATGATCATCTTTTGCAAATGCTAAATCACTTCCACAGTCAAAAAGCTCATGTTGAATCGTAATTAGCTCTTCTTTTACATCTTTTAATGCTGCTTCATCCAGCTGATAAATTGCTTGACCTACAAAGCCATTTAGCTCATCAATCGTACCGTATGCTTCCACTCGAATATCGTCTTTATTTACTCGTCCTCCAATTAAGCTTGTCTGCCCTTTGTCCCCTGTTTTTGTGTAAATGTTCATTGTATTTCCTCCTTCAATCGATTAGCAATTCCGTACCAAATGTGATCTACTTTCCGGGCATGCGCTGCTAAATACTGATACGCATACCCGCACTCATCTCTCCACTGCCGCTCTGTTGGATCTAAAGGAACAATCCCTCTGCCGACTTCAGTTCCAATCACTATCAACTGTTCCCATACACCGCTGTCTCTCCACTTCTGTATCAACTTTTCAACAACAAGGTGCGGAGACTCCAGCTCGCTATGTATTAATTCCTTAACATAGTGCTCAAATCCTTCTAGCACTATGTAACTTTCTTCGAACTCAAGCGCTGGTAAAACAGGGTCTTCATACAAACAATGCCATTTTACCGACTCACTGGCATAATGCTGCTTCACCCATTTTCTTTTGCCGGTAAATGCACCGCCGAATACGAAATGCATGCTCTTCTCTCCTTTGCCTGTTTGTATGTACACGCTACTGAAAAACCTTCTCCATAAGAAAAAGAAACATCCCAAAGCGACGCTGTCTGTTTAAAATGGGATGCAAGTAAACGCAGTGGTCCGCCGTGCGAAACAATAGCAATGTGACGCAAATGCCGACTGGCCGCCAAATCGACCGCTTCTTCCCACGCTCCCCAAACTCGGTTTGAAAAGCTTGAGAAGCTTTCACCCTTCGGAGGCGTATGTTCTGTCCAGTGATCAATCCAATTTCTATACGCCCGTATGTTTTTTAAATCTTCATACGTCTTCTCTTCCCAATCTCCAAAATGCAGCTCACGCCAATTTTTACTTTTAACCACCTGAGATTTTGGAAAAACAACTGCACTTGTTTCTAGCGCTCTTTTTAAGTCACTGGAAATAACGAGCTGAGGTTCTAGAAAAAGCTCTTTTAATTCATTTTTCCCTTCTGTACTTAAAGACGGATCACTCCACCCTATATATTTTTTCTGTTGATTTTCAAGCGTCATGCCGTGACGAATACATGTGATAACCAAAGAATTATCCATAAAAACGTTTCTCCTCCTTCAATGGTTGCCCCTATAACATCTCCTGTTACGCCCCCAAACTGCGAACGATAAAACCGTATCCACAGCCATAAAAAACCGGCAAAGAAAAGAATAATGAATTTATTGTCCATAAAAACAGCGAAAATAGCAACTAAGAATAGGCTCATGACGATAAATACATAAATAGACCGTTTGGTGACTCCTTTTTGAAAATAAGCAGCCAGACCCGTATCTTTAGCGGGCTTATCTCTCATCAACAAAAAGGCTGCTCCAATTCTTGGAAGGGTAAAGACAACTAAGCATGCCCAAATTGATAAAGAAGAAAGAGACGCTAATTCATAGATCGCACTAAAACGCAGCAGCAGAAGAACCATAAGAGAAAGAATAGCAAAAGACCCAACGTGCGGATCACTTAAAATCTGCAGTTTTTTTTCCTTTGACTGATGAGAAAAATACGCATCGCTTACGTCCATCCAGCCGTCTAAATGAAGACCACCCGTTAAGATAAGCGGTAAAAGCAAAACTAAAATACTATCAACAATCGTAGTGATAGGTGAAGATTGAAGCAGCTGTAAAAAGCTATAAAGCATCAAGCCTAGTAACATACCAATCCACGGCAGCACAAAAAGTGAGCGTGCCGTTCTTTTTTCAGTCCATTGAACCGTTTTAGCCAGCGGTAAAATCGTAAAAAACTGGAGAGAAATTCGTAGTATGGCTATCCATTCTTTCATATATCTACACATTCCTTTCCTTTTTTAAAACGATAAATTCCCGCTTCTACACAAATAGCCACATCTGCTTTTTCTACAATATACTGATGTAATTTCCCTAACATCTTCATATAGCTATATGTGGGCTCCTCTAATACGCCCGCTTCAAACAGTTCATTAGATACTAGCACAACCGTCTGAGACTGCGCAAACAGCTTATCGAGCGCTTTGATCATATGACGAAAAACCTCTTGTTTGCCCTCTTTTGTTTGCCACCTTTTTTCTGTTAAAAAAAGCTCATTGGCAAGCCAGTTCGTGACACAATCCAAAAGTATAGCATCATCACTTTGAAGATTTGGCAGAATTTGTTGTAAATCTACAGACTGTTCGATCGTTACCCAAGGCGTGTTCGCTGCTTGGCGTTCTGTTTGATGAAGCTGGATGCGTTTTTGCATTTCCTTATCTGTTTGCCTGCTTGTGGCAATATAAACAGCGCGCTTTGTACAAAAAGTTTGAACCATATTCTCCGCTGCACGTGATTTTCCACTTCGAACGCCTCCGCTAATAAAGATGATCATATTTCATCAAGTCCTTGTTTGATTACGTTAAGTAAATAGTCATTTTCTTCTTTCGTTTTCACAGCCAAACGGATATAGCGTCCATTTAAAAATGGGAAGTTTTCAGTATGCCGGGCTACCACACCGTGGCTTGCTAAATAGCCAAGCCATTCACGCGTTTTAATAGAAGACGGAACGCTGCAAAGATAATAGTTTGTTTGAGAAGGAGAAACCAAAAGCCCCCATTCCTCTAGTTGACTCAAGATTCGTTTTCGTTCTTGTTTAATATAATGTACGGTGTTTTTCACAAAATCTTTTTCATCTACACATATCATCCCTACTTGCTGCGACAATCCATTTACACTCCAAGGAGGCTGTTTTTTAGACATCTCGCTAATGATTTTTTCATTTGCCAAAATATAGCCAAGGCGAAGCCCGGCAATATTAAACATCTTCGTCATAGAACGCACAATAATGATATGTTCATAATCCAGAATAAGAGAATCAAATGAAGGCTGATGTTCGACAAAATCAACAAATGCCTCATCAATCATTAAGTATGTACCATGATGAGCAGCAGCTTTTACTACTTTCATCCATTCCTCATGACTATACATAACGCCTGTTGGGTTGTTTGGATGACAAATCCAAAGTACTTTTATATCCGGAAGGATGCTCATAATTAACTCTATATCCCAGCTCCAGCCGTTTTCTTCAGCTAAAGGAATGTACGTCACTTCACATCCATAAGCTTTACTTGCCTGTTCATATTCAACGAAAGTCGGCTGTACAATCCCTGCTTTCTCTCCTGAAAATAACGAAGCAATAAGGAAAAACGCTTCAGCGGCGCCATTTGTAGGCAGCACTTGAGCAGCTGAAACATCATGATGAGCTGCTAGTTTATTTTTCAGCTCTGTTACTTGAGGGTCAGGATAGCTAAACGCAGCATCCTTGAATTCGTTCCACTTTTCGTGAAGCACAGGGGGAGCCCCTAAAGGATTTGTGTTCACACTAAAGTCTTTTATGTGTGACAAATTCTCGGTCCCTATTGCTTTTAAAAAGACAGTAGGATTAGCTCCATGTGTAGGTAATAGCACTAATAACTCCTCCTAACAAAAGATATAATAACCACGTAGCATAGACCGTCCTTTTCATAATGAAAACAGCTTGTTCAATATGACCGGCTTGCAGAGGAATGAACGGTTCGCCCATTTTTGCACGATTAGATTCTATGCCTTTGTATGTATTAAGTCCGCCGAGTTGAATACCTAAAAGAGCAGCTACTGCACTTTCCCCGTATCCGCTATTTGGACTTGGATGCTTCTTAGCATCACGTTTAATCAAACTCGTTACATGCCCAAGAGAATACTGGCTTTTTGCTACATTAACAGCCGTCATCACCACTGCAGTTAACCGACTTGGAATATAGTTTAATACGTCATCGGTTTTTGCACTAAAGTAGCCGAACAGAAAGTAGCGGTCATTTTTGTACCCAACCATCGAATCACATGTGTTAATAGCCCGGTAAAAAAACGCTAGGGCTCCTCCTCCTATAAATGCATAAAAAAGCGGAGCTGTAATACCATCACTTGTATTTTCAGCCACGGTCTCTACCGTGGCTCTGGCAATTTCTCCTTCTGACAAACGATCTGTATCTCGTCCCACAATCATGCTTACTTCATATCTAGCTTTCTCCATATCTCCTAGCTGAAGCGGCTTTTGTACCTTATAAGCAGCTTCGCTTAAAGAACGAGTGGATATAGTAGTCGCAATCATTACGCCCTCTACTAAAACACCTGCTATAAAATGAACTTCGTATAAAGCATGAAGGAACAAAAAGGGAACAACTCCTGCGAGCACAGCCATACTTATCACAAGAAGCAATCCTTTGAATCGTTTTCCTGCACCTTTATTTAATCTGGAATCCATCCAATAAATCCATTTGCCAAACCAGCGAACGGGATGCGGCCAATTTTCAGGGTCGCCTATAATTCGGTCAATTAGTAAAGCAATCGTCATGGCCGTCATGTGTGCAATTATCGCTTGTGTAATACTCACTTCTTCACCTCTTTCCCTTAAGTCCCTGCTCTAAGCTTATTTTCACCAGCTTGGCTACCGCTTGCCCTAAAGCGGTCATAGAGCCTGCATATTCATATAATGGTCCTTGCTGAGACGCTGCAACTGAGATGCTGTCCGTAGATGTTCCCGTAGCAATCGTCTTTGTAGCCGGATCTATGACACCCAGCTGTGACAGCGTTTTTGTTTTAGCTTCTGTGGCCGCAATAAAAAGCTGTAAAAACGCTGCATCCGTAAGCGTACCTTCCACGAAAAAAAACATATTAATTGTACCGGGAGAGGAATAGAACGGGACAGCTTCGTCAGCTATAATATCTACTGCGTTTCCTACTCCAGCCGTTATCACGGAAGCTACTCTTACTCCGTAGCCTTCATAACAGTAAACCGCTCTTTCTTTTAACCAAACGGCTGTCATCAACCCTACGATTTGCTCATGGCGCACATTTTCTTTCATCAAATATTGCTCATACTCCAAAGAAGGAGTATCTGAATAATAGTCTTTGTGAACAAATCGATTGTAAAAGGTGTCCGTTTCCGTAATGCCTGTTCCTAAAACCCCTGAGCTGTATGTTTTATAAGAAGTCTCGGTTTTCATGATTAAAAGCTCAGGCCGTTCTTCAATTTTAAGATGTGAAAAGGGACCAATCCCCTTTTCAATTCGAACTGGAATATGGTCCCTCTTCTTATTTATTGTACACCTCAGGGTATACTGCTTTTGCTAAGTCCTCTAAGCCATCTACAATACGAGGTCCTAAGCGGTTGATTTTGTTTTGATCAACCTTCTCGATGTTACCCTCTTTTACAGCAGTCATGCTGCTCCAAGCGGGACGCTTCATAATCTCATTTTTGTCTGCATCATACGTTGCGATAATATCGTCAGGGTTTAACTTAACAACTTGCTCTTCAGAAAACTTAACCCAACCCTTTTCACTAGCCGCTACGTTATCAGCACCGATCATAGTAAGCATTTCGTTCATGAACGTACCTTTTCCTGTTGTATAAATCTCAGGAGCTCCTGATACCTCTATCCATACTTTTTTACGATCTTCTTTTGAAATCGTTTTTGCTTTTTTCTCAATTGAAGCTACTTTTTCTTTCATGTCTTTAATTGTTTGATTAGCTTCTTTTGTTTTACCCGTTAATTTACCGATTTGGGTAATAGAATCATAAACCGTATCAAACGTTGTTGAATCTTTTACAACAAATACCGGAATCCCCGCACTTTCAATTTGTTTAAATACTTCATCCGAAACGCCCATACTTGAAGCGTGTGCCAGCACTAAATCAGGATTTAAAGCAATAACTTTTTCTGCATTAACGTTCATATCTCCTACCTGCGCTTTTTTCTTTACGCTTTTAGGATAATCATCGTTGCTTGTGACACCTACTAATTCTTTTTCAAGGCCAAGGGCATATACAATCTCCGTATTACTTGGCATTAGTGAAACAATTTTCTTAGGCTGTTTTTTCAACGTAATTTCTTTATCACGCGCGTCTTTTACCTTCACAGGAAATGCAGCTTGTGACGTTTGTGCTGTATCTTGCTTCGTTTTTTTATCACTGTTGCTTTGGCTGCCTGCACCGCATGCAGCAAGTACGATGACTAACAGTGCAATAATGGAATACGAAAGCCATTTTTTCATCTAAATACTCCCCCTATATATTGTTCATTGTGAATACGAAACCTCCACGTTAAAGAAAAAGCAAATGATCATGCAAAAAGCAGCGCTATCCCGTTTTTCCGCTTTGACTATGTATACTGCTCGCAGGCAGCTTCAAAATAAAAAAGCTTTACTTTCAATTGAAAGCAAAGCAGGTAACGTCAAGATAAGCAGGAAAAGAATCCGTTCACTATACTTGATATGTATGTTCATTACCCTGCTTCACCCTTCCTCGAAGGTTTCACAGCTAACAATAAGGCAGGTCTCCTGACTTACGCACAAAGCGCTTACAGTGGCGGGACCGCGCTGGCTTTTCACCAGACTTCCCTTTTCACTCAATCTTTAAATTGAGACCTTATTGCTTTACGATTATTCACTTGTCCTAGTATACCCCACTCATGGAAAAATGGAAATAGCCATTCTCACAAAAAAAAGCTGCAAGAATGCTCTCGCAGCTTAGGGAATTAAAGAGTTGCTAAAAATTCACGGACCGCTTCAGGCGTTTTAGCATTTGCACTGTGCAAGTGTGCAATTTTTTCACCGTTTTTATATACAAGAAGAGAAGGAATACCCATTACATTGTTTTCAGCAGAAAGTTCTTCAAACTCATCCTTGTCAATTTTAAACCATGCTTTATCTGTATTTTCGTCAACGATTTCATCAATGAACATATCCAAACGTTTGCAATCAGGACACCACGTTGTCGTAAAAATCCCAACGCTTAGTGTTTCGTTCTTAATTTGTTCGCGAAATTGTTTTTCTTCCGTAAATTGTTTCATTGTGTTACCTCCAGCATCTATTCGTTCCTTCTCCCTATTCTATGGTAAGAAGTCTGACTTCATTATAAACGATTTTTTTATCGTTGTGCTAATGTTTCAGCTTATTTAGACCATAACGGTTTTAGACGTAAAAAAATGCTAGCTTAAAAAAGCTAACATTTCGAAATCACAGAATGTTGTGTCTATTATCAGCTAAACCATTTAGGCGGCATGTTTCGGTTCCAATAAATTTTCCCTAAATCATAATGCTTCTGAAAATTATCTGCAGCCGCATGATAGTGAAAATTAAACCAGTATCCATCTTTTGGAGGATTTTCACGCCGTACATGAAATCGTATTAAGTCCTGACCGGTTTCCCGGTCATATACATGGAAAATCTTTTCACCGTAGCCAGCAGCAGGATGCTCGCTTATCTCGAGATTCTGAATCGACTGTTCACGCTCAGTGCCAATGTCGGTCAGCACTTCTTCAATTTTAGGTAACACTGCTTGACGAAATTCATCTTCAATGACAGGTCCAATTTTTGTTCCGAATTTTTCCACTGACTGTTTTTCAGCTGATTCCATTGCATACGTAACAAATGATGAAACGTCTTCATATTTTGGTTCTTCATATGGCAAATGAATATCTTCTATAACAGCTGTGACAGGAGTTGTTTCTCTTACATACCCTGCTTTATGTTGCTTGTCCGCTTTTGCATCATCAACGTATAAATATTCTGGTGGAGTGACAAGCCCAAATGTAAATACTGTAATAAATACAATTAGCATTCTTTTTATCCATCTAGGCATTCGTATCTTTCCTTTCTCATCTTTTCCCATATGGTCTTTTCATATCGTAAAATTCATTGTTATAACTCACTAGGTATTGTAACATACTTATTAATTTTTTACCTATATTTGCTTATTCATTTATGCTGCCTACGGGCATTCGACGACTTTTTAGTTAGCACCTTCCTTCTTCTGTTTGAGCTTGTCACACCGAGCGGAAACCTATACAAGATATTCCTTTTTTGCTGGATGCTTAAACACAAAAGTATTTTTATGTTCAAAAATATATCATACTTTTATGAACTTTAGATGAAATTCATAAAAAAAACTTCCAAAACTTTTTAATCCCTAAAAGGTTTTGGAAGTCTTTTCAATGATCGGGATTCATTTTACTTTTTTGTTTATTATTGTATATCAATTGTCCCGTAATGAAATTTTGATGTTTTTCGTTTTTGTACGGTAAATCCATGTTCTTCAAAACGAGTGCTTTTCCAATGATCTTTTAGCACGATCTTTTGTTTGGCTACTCTTTTTGCTTCTTGTATAGCCATTGGCGTCAGCGTAGTATAAAGTGCTATTGCTTTAATACCGTTAATTCCATTCGATTCATCAATTTGCTCTTGAAACATAGGATCAAAGTAGACAACATCAAAAGAATTATCTTCACAACACGCCAAAAACGCTTCAAAATTTTGATGAACCACGTTTATACGCTTCATTGCATCGTTCAACTCTTGTACGTCACTTTCCCAATTTAAAAGCCCTTGTTTGACTAAATAAGCTACATAGCGGTTGCCTTCTAGTCCGACAACTTTCCCGCTTTCCCCTACCGCTGCGCTCGCCATCATACTATCCGATGCAAGACCAAGTGTACAGTCAAGCACGCTCATTCCTTTTTCTAAACCAGCAGCTTCAATAAACGGATCACGTTCTCCCCGCAGCCATCTCTTCACTCTAAACATAGCGGAGTTTGGATGAAAAAAAATAGGTTCCTCTTCGTTTTGAACGTGCAACTCTACTCTATTCTTACCGACAACCAGCACATCTGCAGCTTGAAGATTCTGAAGATCTGCAACGGATTTCTTCTCTCTTACTACAAAAGGTATACTTAAATCAGCGGCTACTTGTTTGGCTTTTACAATCATCTGTTCATTTGTTCGACCAGCAGTCGTAACAATCACTTTCATAACTCCCCCTACACTGTTTGGCTATTTACATAAAGAAAAAGGATGCCGATAGACATCCTTTTTCTTATAAAGTATATGCGATTTTTCTCTAAAAATCTATATACTAGATGTGACAAAAGCAGGACATTTTATGAACAGTGCTGCTTAAAGCCATTTAAAATGTTTTCAAAAATAACTTCTAACGGCTGACCTTCAATTTCATGTCGAGGAATAAAATGAACGACTTCTTTTCCTTTTAAAAGCGCCATAGACGGTGATGAAGGCTCAATGTCCCCAAAATATTCACGCATTTTAGCTGTTGCTTCCTTATCTTGGCCAGCAAAAACAGTTACCACTTGATCTGGTTTTTGCTCAGACTGTAAGTACGCTTGCGTTGCTGCAGGACGTGCTAAACCAGCAGCGCATCCACAAACTGAATTAACGACAACAAAAGTTGTGCCTTCTACGTTTTCCATAAAATCAACTACGGCTTCCTCTGTTGTTAATTCTTCATAACCAGCTTGAGTTAATTCTTGACGCATTGGTTTAACTAACTGACGCATATATTCTTCATATGCCATTGACATATTAACATTCCTCCTAACAATCATTCACGCTAAAAGCATACTATAAAAACCAGGAAAAATCTAGCTACTCACTCTTCAAATCCTTATCGCTGTCCCGTTCTCCTTTTCCATTTGACAAAAAAAGATTAAAACCGGGTCATATCATCTAATTTTTTTCCATAAAAATGTCGATTTTTACTATTAATATTCCATTTTTTGTACTATAGTAGTAAATAGTAGTTTAGTAGAAAGGATTTTCAAATTGAACCAGCGATTTAAACCGAACAAGCGATTTAAGCCAAACAAACGATTTTATGCATTTTTGTCTTTAGTGTTAGTGATCGTCGCTTCTTTGTTTTTTATTACAGAAGCCAAAGGAAGTGAATCCGCTGCATCTCAGCAAGTATTAGCATCTACTGCGTTGCCGCTGAAAGAAGCTACATCTTCAGCACAGCCTGAGAAGCTGCTTAATACACTTCATCATAATATGTATGTAGGAAATACGGTGAACGATCAAAATCAAGCTCTTACACAGCCTGTTTACCTTACGTTTGACGATGGTCCAACACCTGATACTCTTCATATTTTAGATGCTTTGCGTCAATATAACGTAAAAGCAACTTTCTTTATGTTAAAGCATCAAATTGACGCTCACCCTGAAATTGCTAAAAAAGTAGCACAGGAAGGACATGCCATCGGCTGTCACGGCGTCTCTCATGATATTCATGTCATGTATAGTGAAGACGGCGCCGCGTTAAAAGAAATGCAGGAGTGTCAAGCGACAGTGAAGAAAGTAACCGGTGTTGACAGTAAGTTAATCCGCGTTCCTTACGGCAGCGTTCCTTATTTAAAAGAGCCGCACCGTACAGAGTTGCTAAGCCACTTTAAATTATGGGACTGGAATGTAGACAGTGAAGACTGGGCACTTCGTTCTGCACCTAGAATTATTCAGGGCCTTGAACCTCATATTCAAGGGGTTAATTCCAATGGAAGAACACCAGTCATTTTATTTCATGATAAATCCTTTACGGCACAATCCCTTCCTGCTATTTTGACTTACTTAAAGCAGTCGGGCTATCAGCCTATTAAAATTGATAACACCATGCAGCCTATGCAGTTTCCAATTCCCGCTGCAAAACAGTCGTAAAAAAAGATCATTCAAGTGAATGATCTTTTTTTTATGCTTTTCTGCTTTCCGTCATTTGTTTCCAAACAGAACCTTTTGCTTCTTCTCCCCCTTCGATACGTTCAATTGCTAGCTTGATTTGTAAATCTACCTCAAATTCTTTATCATTCTCTGCTGCTTTTAATGCAGAAAGAGCCGTCTCGTCCCCTACCTCGTATAAATACATAGCTGCACGCCAGCGAACAAGCTTGTTTTTATCACCAAGAGCTTCACACATTGCCGGAATACCTTCTTCAAAACCTAAATCTGACATGCAGTCTCCAGCAGTACGGCGCACAGTGACTGATTTGTCTTTTAAGGCTTTGTATAAATAAGGCAGTACCGCTTTTGATTCAATCATTCCTAAGTAGACCGTAGCTAAGCGGCGAATAGATGCTTTTTCATCATCAAGCGCTTTATTTAAAACGTCTAAATCAGCTTCTGTTGGATCCATTTGTTCTAAATGGGCATAGCGCACTGACCAATCGTTGTCTTCTAGCATTTCTTCTGTAACTTTATAGGTTTTACGCGGTTGTACAACTTTTCCGCCTTCTTTTTCTTCTTGTGCATTAGCCACAAGGCGAGTTAATCTTTCTTGCGGATATGCTGCTGCTAGCTCTTCCACTACTTCGTCTCCGATAGCCGCTAACTCTCCGTAACGAACGCCTTGTTCTTTCCATTTCCGTTCTAATACCACATTATCTGAAAAACGTTGAAGTTCTGCTACCGCTTTTGCGAATCGTTCGGGGAGACCAAAGCGCTTTTCTTCATTTCCGTCCGTTAGCTTGACTTGCATCGGTACATTTTTGAACATTTGAACTGACACATTGACCTCACCAAAATGCTCATTCATTTTGTGCTGCTCGCTGCTGCTTTGCAAATCTTCACCAAACGCTGCACGAACTTGCGGCAAAATTTGCTTCCAGTCATATTTGGCATTTCGCTCTACTGCTAAGAAGTCCGCTACGTGGTAGACTCCTTTTACCCCTTCTACTTTCAAGATGTCTTGAACAACTTCAGGCGCTGCTTCAGCATTTTTTTCCGTATAGTTATTGCTTTTTCCGCCTGATAGCACTTCGTCTAAATTAATTTTCATTGTATTCGGACTTGGCGTTGGCTCAATTGATTTAATGTTCATATCGTATCGTACTCCTCTCATTAAAATTGTAGCATGTGCTTTATACTCAGTCTAACGACTTGTTTACGCGTTTTCAATTTCTTCAATCAGCTCTGAAAGCTCTGCCCAGCGATCAAGCAGTGCATTTAATTCTTCATTTGCTTTTTCTTGTTCTAACGATAGGTTATGCGCTTTTGTATAATCGCTGCCCACCTGTTCAATTTCACTTGTTAAGCGGTCAATTTCTTCTTCTTTTGCTGCAATATTATCTTCGATTTCTTCCCATTCTTTTTGTTCTTTATACGTTAAGCGACGCTTTTTTGTTTTCTCCGGCTGTTTTGGCTTTTCTTCTTTCACTTTAGCCTGCTGAACCATTGCCTGCTTCTTCTTCATCGCTTCTTCCAATTGATCTGTATAAGCGCCAAAATAAATCGAAATGTTTCCTTCTCCTTCAAAAACTAGTAAGTAATCTGCTACTTTATCCAAGAAATAGCGATCATGCGATACCGTGATCACAACACCTGGAAATTCTTCGAGGTAGTCTTCAAGCACCGTTAGCGTTTGAGTATCCAAATCATTAGTCGGCTCATCTAGAAGCAAAACATTTGGCGATGTCATTAATAATTTCAATAAGTATAAACGACGGCGCTCTCCTCCGGACAATTTTTGAATCGGTGTTCCGTGCGTATGTGAAGGAAATAGAAATCTCTCAAGCATTTGCGACGCAGAGATCATTTTTCCATCCGTCGTATGCACAACTTCTGCCGATTCTTTAATATAATCAAGCATGCGTTGATTCAAGTCCATATCATCGCTTTCTTGGGTATAGTAAGCAACTTTAACCGTTTGTCCTCTGTCAATTTCACCGCTGTCCGGCTCAATGCGTCCTGCAATCATATTCAACAGGGTAGACTTTCCGCTTCCATTTTTTCCGACAATTCCAATTCGATCTTGTTTTTTCACGATGTGCGTAAAATCTGAAAGAATGATTTTATTTTCATACGTCTTAGACACATCTTTTAATTCAAACACTTTTTTCCCAAGGCGACTGCCTGCTAAACTTAAATCCAGTGATTCTTTTTCAGAGGAATCGATTTTCCCTTCTAATTCATCAAATCGCTGGATACGCGCTTTTTGCTTAGTCGTACGCGCTTTTGCTCCTCTGCGAATCCAAGCCAATTCATTGCGGTATAAGTTGCTTAATTTTGCTTGAGTTGCTTTTTCCTGCTCTTCTCGAATCGCTTTTCCTTCTAGAAAAGCACCATAGTTTCCTTTATAGCTATATAAATTCCCACCGTCTAATTCAAAAATTCGGTTTGTAACAGCATCCAAGAAATAGCGATCATGAGTAACAAGCAGCACGGCTCCTTGATATTTGGATAAATATTCTTCGAGCCATTTAACGGTCTCATAATCTAAGTGGTTAGTCGGCTCATCTAAGATCAGTAAATCAGGTGTTTGAATTAGGCTTTGCGCAATGGACACGCGCTTTTTCTGTCCACCTGAAAGCTCACCAATTTTTGCACTCATATTTGAAATTCCAAGCTTTGTTAAAATCGACTGTGCGTTAGAATTGGCTTCCCATGCGTTCATCGCATCCATTTTCTGCTGTAAATCATACAATGTTTGCTGATTTCTTTCGTTTGCAGAGTCTTGCTCTAACGCATACAGAGCTAGCTCATAGTTTTTTAATAAGTTAAGAAGAGGCGTATCTCCGCTGAAAACTTGCTCCAGAACCGTTAAGTCTTCATCAAAATCCGGATGCTGCGGTAAATATGTCACGCTGTAGTCTTTAGCATGAACAATATCTCCTTCGTCTCCGAGCTCTAAACCTGCGATAATTTTAAGAAGCGTTGATTTCCCTGTTCCGTTTACACCGATTAAGCCGATTCGCTCATTTTCCGTAATGGTAAATGTTAGTTGATGAAACAGCTCTTTTTCTCCATACGTTTTTGTTAAGTTTTCAACAGTCAGCATTTTCATAATGATAATTCCACTCTTTCTTAAATTGAACTAAAAATTCTTTCATATATGTATGTCGCTCTTGCGCTAGAGACCGTGCTGTTTGAGTATTCATTAACGCAGTGAGCTTTAATAACTTTTCATAAAAGTGTGCAATAGCCGTTGATTTGCCGTGTCTATATTCTTCTTCCGTCATCTCACTTCGTACAGCAATGTTTTCATCATACAAAGCCGTGCCTTTAGCACCTGCATACGTAAACGTACGTGCGATACCAATTGCACCAATCGCATCTAAACGATCTGCATCTTGAACAATTTCACCTTCAAGCGTATCCATAGCCGGACGGTTTCCGCCTTTAAATGACATCGTTTGTAAAATGTGAACGATATGCTTGCAGTTCTCTTCTTCTACCTGATGACTCTTCAGCCACTCCCACACTTCTTCGTACGCCTTTTCAACATCTTCCACTAGCTTATCGTCTACAACATCGTGTAAAAGTGCGGCTAGTTCGATAACTTCCCGGTTGCCGCCTTCTTTTTTATATAAAAGCACTGCATTTCGACGCACGCGATCGATATGCTGCCAGTCATGACCCGTTGTGTCATGCGCAAGCTTTGCTTGAACCCACTTTTCTGTTTCCACTATTTTATTCATTTGCTCACCTCAATTATATCCACCATTATTTTAGCACAAAGTGAGGCGCTCGTCTCACTGACAGCGGATCACCGTTTGAAAATCCTTCCTGAAAAATAAAAAACAGATGGAGATCCACCTGCTTTTAAAGCAATTCTTTTATATCTTTTTGAATATCTTTTGGTGCAGTTTGAGGTGCGTATCGCTTCACGACTTCACCTTGACGATTCACTAAAAACTTTGTGAAATTCCACTTTATCCCTTTGGAACCTAGTAGACCCGGTGCTTGTTCTGTTAAGTATGTAAATAATGGGTGTGCATGCTCCCCTTTTACATCTACCTTTGCAAACATCGGAAACGAAACGCCATAGTTTAACTCGCAAAATTGTTCAATATCATTTGAACTTCCTGGCTCTTGACCACCGAACTGATTGCAAGGAAAACCTAGAACCGTTAGACCGTTTTCTTTTTCTTCTTCGTACAGCGCCTGCAAATCTTTATATTGAGGGGTAAAGCCGCACTTGCTAGCTGTATTTACAATCAACAGCACGTCACCTTGATAGTTAGATAGCGATACGTCTTCGTTTTTAATTGTTTTTGCCGAGTATTCATACACGCTCATCAAAACGCCTCCTTTTCCCTATTGTAATTCACTTTATTTCGGAAGTACAACTGAAACGCTCTTATGATTTGTCGTAAAGAACCTTTAGCTGATCAGTCGTTTGCAGCATGTAATCAATCATCTCAATTAAATCTCCTACTTGGTCTTCGTAAATAAATCGGTTAAAGGTTACCTCAATATTGTTTTCGTATTCGCTTCCTCCGACTTCATGAGTAATACGCTGCTTAACAACTCTTGTTGTTCCCCAGATCTTCTCACACATTCCCTGTATGTTTTGAAACTCAGCTTCTTCAAACGGTTTTTGTTTTTTTAGCTGAAAATGAATATAAACTGTACACCCTGGTTTTTCTACACGGGAAGGCGTTAATTCGGCATGAATGTTGTCTAAGTCGGTTGATAAAGTTAGCGACGCGGTACAGCAAAAATGCTGTTGAAAAGAAATGCGGTACGTTCGAGTAAACTGAGCTAAGTCTACAAAATCTTCGCGATTCGTAACAGATACTTGCCCAGATAAGTCAAGATCATAGATCTCTCCTTCTACAACAACTTTTAAATTATCAAATACAATCGGATCAAACATTTCAACTACTTCCTTTTTTATAAAATACGAACAGTCAGCTCTTCTTCTTTCTTGCCAAATTAATTCATAACATACCTGTTATTTTGTTTTATATTGCAAGAAAGAGATTGAGACCCAACTAAGTCCACCCAATCTACATCTAGAAGCCACTACACCCATGAAACTTCTTTTTACCATAACTATGAAAAAATCCGAACGAGTTTGATTCTTCATCAAGAATCTTGCTTCATCGTTCGGATTTTCCTTCAACTAAAACACTCTTACCCTAGCCTCTTCTCTTAAAAAATCCCTAGGGCATGTCCATTCTCGTCAATATCCATATTGAGCGCAGCAGGTTTTTTTGGAAGTCCAGGCATTGTCATAATTGAACCTGTTAGCGCCACAAGAAACCCAGCTCCGAGTGAAGGACGGAATTCCCTTACCGTAATCTTAAAATCAGTTGGTCGCCCAAGCTTCGTCTGATCATCACTTAACGAATACTGCGTTTTGGCCATACAAATTGGCAGGTGATCCCAACCGTTTGCTTCAAATTGCTGTATTTGTTTTAACGCTTTTGGAGCAAAATCTACGCCTTGTGCTCCATATACAGTTTTAGCAATAGCTTCTACTTTTTCTGGAATCGAAGCTGACACATCGTAAAGAGGAGAAAATTGACTTTCTGTCTCGTTCATGACTTCAAGAATTTTTTCAGCAAGCATGACGCCGCCTTCTCCACCTTTTTCCCATACTTCTGTTAAAGCAACTGGAACATTCTTTGAAGCACACCAATTCATAAGCGCTTCTACTTCACCTTTTGAGTCCGTCACAAAACGGTTCACGGCTACAACGTAAGGAACGCCGAATGCCTGAATCGTTTCAATATGCTTTTCCAGATTTTCAATTCCCGCTTCTAAAGCCTCAATGTTTTCTTCATTTAAACGCTCTTTAGGAACGCCCCCATGCATTTTCAAAGCCCGAATTGTCGCAACGATTACCACCGTTTCAGGTTTAATATCTGCCATACGAGCTTTAATATTCAGGAATTTTTCTGCGCCTAAATCTGCCCCGAATCCCGCTTCTGTTACTACATAGTCGCCTAGTTTTGCAGCCATTTTTGTGGCAATGACGCTATTGCAACCGTGGGCAATATTAGCAAAAGGACCTCCGTGAATGAGGGCTGGAGTATGTTCCAACGTCTGTACAAGGTTTGGTTTAATCGCATCTTTTAAAAGAAGAGTAAGCGCTCCTTGTGCACCTAAGTCTGCAACCGTTACAGGCTCATTGTCTATGTTGTAAGCTACCACAATAGACGCTAAGCGACGCTTCAAGTCTTGTAAATCTGACGCTAAGCAGAAAATAGCCATAATTTCTGATGCCACCGTAATATCAAATCCATCTTCTCGCGGAACACCCTGCATCGGACCACCTAATCCAATGACGACCTGACGCAGCGCGCGGTCGTTTAAATCCACCACTCGTTTCCACGTGATTTTACGTGTATCAATACGCAATTCATTTCCTTGATGTATATGGTTATCTAAAATAGCTGCCAGCGCGTTGTTAGCTGTTGTGATGGCATGCAGGTCTCCAGTAAAGTGTAAGTTAATATCCTCCATTGGAAGCACTTGAGCATAACCGCCGCCAGCGGCACCTCCTTTAATTCCCATTACCGGACCAAGAGATGGTTCACGCATGGCGACAATCGCTTTTTTACCTAATCTATGTAATGCCTGAGCTAAGCCAACTGTCACTGTCGACTTCCCTTCTCCTGCTGGAGTTGGATTAATAGCTGTAACTAAAATCACTTTTCCATCTTGTTTTGTGTGTAAACGTTCCATAACGGACAAAGAAAGCTTGGCTTTATAATGTCCGTACGGCTCTAGCTCGGCCTCTAAAATATCCAGGTGCTCGGCAATCTCTTTAATCGGTTTAATCGTTGCCTCTTGTGCAATTTGCAAATCACTTTTTATTTGCTTCTTAGTTGTCATATAAAAACCCCTTTTCTGCTGAGAATTCTTTTTAAACACTTCATCAAAAAAGGATAAAATCCATTTTCTGGGGGAGATATGAAGTTTAATAAATACAAGAACGACTGTGCTATAAATTTTACTGAGTTTCAGTCAAGCTAAAAAAGCATAGCAACGCTCCAGTTTAACCTTATTGTACCATTTCATTTTAGCCATTACGCATATTAATGCTCTTTTTTTTCAAAATTCAATTGCTTAATATTCTGTATATTCCTATAATAGTATATTGTACATAAATGTTGGACCTCATCTTCACGTGAGAAAGAACATTTATACGCGTCATTACTTCGAAATCGAATAGGAGGAATTTTATTGCCTATTAATATTCCACGTGATCTTCCGGCAAAAGAAATTTTAGAAAAAGAGAGAATTTTCATCATGGACGACGTGCGCGCGGTTAACCAAGAAATTCGCCCGCTTAATATTGTTATCCTAAACTTAATGCCGGAAAAAGAAAAAGCTGAAACGCAATTATTACGTTTACTCGGGAACTCACCGCTGCAAGTGCATATTACACTTCTTTATACGGCAAGCCATAAAGCAAAAACAACGAGTAAAAATCACCTAGATCAGTTTTATAAAACGTTTGAACAAATTAAAGAACGAAAATATGACGGAATGATTATTACAGGGGCACCTGTAGAACATATACCATTTGAAGAAGTAAACTACTGGAAAGAGCTTCAAGAAATTATGGATTGGTGTAAAACAAATGTGACTTCTACCCTTCATATCTGTTGGGGAGCTCAAGCCGGACTTTATCATCACTTTGGCATTGACAAGCGACCTCTTTCTGATAAATGCACGGGTGTATTTACGCATGTGGTATCGAGTGAAGAACCGATTAAGCTGCTGCGAGGATTTGATGATGTCTTTTATTCTCCTCATTCTCGTCACACCGACGTCGACATGAATGAAGTAAAAAACCATCCTGGGCTTGAGCTTCTTTCCTACTCTGAAGAAGCTGGTGTTTATATGGCGATGTCTAAAGACGAAAAGTTTGTTTTCGTTACAGGTCACCCAGAGTACGACGTTCAAACACTGCAGGAAGAATTTCTTCGAGATACAGAAAGAGGGCTAGAACCAAAGCTTCCGGAACACTATTTCCCAAACAATGATCCTGACAAAAACCCTTTAAAAACATGGCGTTCTCATGCCAACCTGCTGTTTATGAATTGGTTGAACTATTATGTTTACCAAGAGACTCCATATCTGTGGGAATGAAAGAACCGATCTGTCCCAGTATTCAATTAAATTACGCATGCTCTTTTTTGTGTTAAAACTGCAGCAGCCGAGAAACAAACTAAAAAACCTGCTACTCCAAACAAGTAGCAGGTTTTCTATTACTAATTCTTCTTTATTCCGCAATTAAAGCTTCCTTTCAGAAATTCAGCATCAACAACACTGCTTTTGAAATCCAACATTCACATACTATTTCTTATTCCCCCTTTTCATCTTCATTTAGTTTTGTTTCATCCATTTCCTTCGTTTGTTCTTCTATCATTGTGTCCAGCCACTGGGGCGGCTTACCGTCTTGGTTTTCATTGTATACTTCCGATATACCTTTTTCTTCCAAAGAGGATAAGATGTCATGAATGTCATTTTGATTACCTAAAATATTGCCGAATCCTTGACTCACTTTTTTATGACTTCTAAAGTTTGTCGGAAAGTTATTGCCAAAATTCACAGCTGAAGCATCTTCGATTGTGCCAATGTGGATGTCACCTATGCTAAAAGTGGATTCTAGAGCTTGATCAGGCTCCCTCATTTCTTCCGTATGGATTAGTCTGTAAGGAACGCTTCTTTCATTAATTTTAACTGATATTTCAGAAGGGCCCTTTTCTTTATTTTTTGCTTTATTATTTTGACTACCCGATTTCCCATTAACATCAGAGTCATTTGTTGTTTGTTTACCTTTCTTTACCGGCGCTTGATATCGATTCGTTTGCGCAGGAAAAGTATTACCAATATTCAACGTTCCACTGAGTTCCTTTACATCAATATGTTCTAAATAATAAGACAGTTCGTCCAAGTTCAGTGTTTCAACGTTCTTTATATCCAAATGAAAAGAGTGGACCTTTTCTTTTGAAAGTTCATGCAGGTTTTTTTCTAAACTTGTGAGCCTTTTTTCAATGTTTTGGAGTATATTCAGCACCTTTTCATCCATAGAGTTTGACCCCTTATTTGATTTAACACTTTTAGCCCATTTACAACATATAGTAGTGTATTAGATAACTTGAACTAATGTCTCATATGTATCGGGAGGAATTATGAAAATACACCTTTGTTCTCCTCAAATCGTTTTTGATGATCTCACCGTAAATGCGGTTAAAAACAACGCAGGAGTTTTTATAGGGAAGAATGTTCAACAAAATTGGGAAACTACGATCAGCAGCAGTAATTCAGGTTTCGGCACAATTTCGGGAGATGATAATCAACTATCCTATAACACACATCTTGTTCTTGGTGAAGATGATGTAAATGATTCTTTTGAGCAAGTCGCAAAGAAAGCTTAACTCTACGTTCTTATTCATCATTCTTTTTAGGGATTTTCGCCACGGTGGTATTATTTAAAATTTTATTAGAATCACCAACTATTTTTCCGAAACCGTCAGAAATTCGACTTTTATGACTCCATTTATATTGAATATTAACGCCATAAAATAGGCCTGAACTGTTTTGAATTTTATTTACTTTGATGGAATGATAGTGAATATTAGACATAAAAACACCTCACAGACAGCAGTTTACTTCATCACATTCAATATAAAACTGAAAATACATTATCTTATGTTTAAATTCTTATCTGTTTACCTCAAATTGAACGTCTCTTTAATCATTTGAGCTTTTACGTCTTTTCTATGATACTTACTCCGTTTACGATAAAAGTATTCCTGTCATTACCTTTTGGTCTATGTTAATAGCTGCGATTACATCCTAAAATAAGCTAGCAAAAAACCATCTGTATAAAAGATGGTTTAACTCTATTACTAATCTATTCTCGCCACTCTGACAGAATAATAAGAGTGCTTAAAGGGGTATTTGCAGAACCCGTTTTTCCTCATTTAACTTTGTGTAACAGGGGCGTTGTTGACATCTATATTTTCAGAAAAATAGGAATCAACGACGTCATTATCGTTAATAACATTTACCATTTGAGAGGCAAAGTTATTATAGCCAATTATTTCACCAAACCCCGTATTACTTTTCCAATTCACTTCCCAATCTGATTGAGTATTTTCTCCTGTGAAAATACCAGAGTTATTAGAAATATACGTAACATTAAGATTAGTAAATTTTATAATCAACTTTTCTCAACTTCTTTCATCTTCTTTTCCTAGAACTGAGAAACTGGCTGAGGATTAATATTTTCCGGCTGAGTAATTGGCGTATCACAAACATCCTGATCATTAATGATATTTGTGCTGCCCAATATAGCTGAATTTATAGCAAAACCGTTTCCTAAGTTAAATTTACCTTGGGAATTCCAATCTGGCTGGCTATTTTGACCTGAAGCAATTACTGAATTGGACACCATACTTACCACGTTTATTTGGTTGAAAATGACGGAAACAGGCATTAGTCAATTCCTCCGTTTTCTAAAATTTTAATATAGTGTATGCTTCCTTTTAAAGTATGGTTCAATCGATTTTCTGCAATCAAAAATGTTAGTTAGGTCTTACAATTAGTCATTATACCTACTCTTCTTATAAATCGTTTTGCACTTGCCCTAATCAGCAAGCCTGAAGGGCGGAATTTATTGATTATCCTTAGGAAAAAAATTATTTAGCTATCTTTTTGCACAGCTATGTTTTTCTTTTTAATTTTCATTTAGAACATAGTTTTATCAAATAAACAGAGAGATTGAGACATAACGAAATCGATCTACAGACAAACAAATGAAATAAATGGTCTAATATGGATCGCTTGTTTCACCACTGTTGATTTCCGTACAAGACTTCGCTTTCCGCGGGCGGCCGATGAGCCTCCTCGCCGCTTCTGTTCCTGCAGGGTCTCACCTTTTCCGCTTTTCCCCAGAAGTCTTCACCTTACCCTCCAATCAACAGCTAGAAGCACCTACATACTGCCTACGTTCACTCTACCAATGAAAAAATCCGAACGCGTTTGATTCTTGGTGGAGAATCAAACGCGTTCGGATTTTCTTGTCCCAGCTTTTTTAAAGTTCTTTAATATATTCAATGACCGAATCTGGAAATTCGTTTCGAATTCCGCAATTCCCACAATAAAATCCGCTATATTCGTCTGTCGCAACGTACTGTCTTAAAAGAAACAATGTTAACCTGTTTGGGAGACCGCATTCTGTGCAAAACGCCAGGTATTTGCTGCGCTGTCTGTTTGCTGACATACGTTTCATCCTTTCGATTAACTATAGAAAGCGTTTTCTTATTTATATGGAGCTTTCTTGTTAGTTTATGACAGCAATTACGGTCTATCTCCAATTATTGTCGCGACGAGAAGGGCGGAATAAACGCAGAATTAAATTAATTATAAGCACAATAGCTAAAATGTTAATTAACAACCCAAAAATCCCGCCCAGTGCACCCATATGACCAAGCAAACCGCCAAATAACATCCCTGCCAGGCCGCCATAAAGCAGTCCACGAGCGAATCCTCCTCGTTTTGAACGGGTAACGCCTCGATTTACAGTTCCATTTCTGCGGTTTGAAAAATTAGACCTCGGCTCATTTTGTCTAACACTTGGCTGTCTATTAAACGACCGCTTCCCCGAACGATACGACCTTGCACTTGCGTTATAGTCATCATGATAGGAAATATATTCAGCTAAGGGAGATAAACTTAGCGAAAAAATCAATGCTACGGCAATCATTATTTTTTTCATCTGCTTTTTCCTTTCTTCACCTAATAGTAACTGTTTATTATAGTACGCTGTTTCATTCATATCATACGCTTTGACACAAAAGGGAAATTCAGCTTCATACAAAATTTTTAATCGGGTATCATAACGTTATACTTTGCCCTAGAAAGGAGCGTGCATGTACATGATACGAAAAATTAGCGTACTGCTTTTCACACTGTGTTTCTTATTTAATGGAGCCCTTCCTGCACTATGTAAAGCGGAACAAGTAAAAAATGTAGCTGTGCGTGACCGTTTGCTTTATCAAGGTAATAACCAACTAAAGCAAACCGCCCTAACATTTGATGATGGACCGGATCCGCGCTTTACTCCACATGTATTGGATCAATTGAAAAAGCATGGTATTAAAGCAACCTTTTTTCTTATTGGGGCAAAAGCTCACGAACACCCTGAGCTGGTGAAAAGAATGGTAGCCGAAGGTCATGCTGTTGGGATTCATACCTATTGGCACCCCAATTTACTAAAGGAATCTACTGAAAAGTTTCACTGGGAAATTGCCAAAACTCAGGCTATTATTAAAAACATTACCGGTTTTGAAACACAGCTGTTTCGTCCTCCATATGGAAATTTAACGAAAGAAATGATCAACGAGCTGCCAAATGAAAATGTCTATGCGATTAACTGGTCTTCTGATTCATTAGACTGGAAGCAAATCCCAGAAACAGAAATCACCAATAATGTATTTAAGAACATGCATGCCGGAACAATTGTTTTGATGCACGACGGCGGCCATTGGACCATGGACCTTTCTAACACCGCAAAGTCACTGGATACCATCATTCCTAGACTTAAGCAAGAAGGATATCATTTTGTGACCGTCCCAGAACTTTTGCACATCCCTTATCCAAAAAATTAAGCTCCAAAGAGTTTCTGATTTAGAAACTCTTTGGAGCTTTACGATTTCCCTTGATAGAAAGTAAATATGCCTCTCCTACAAAAAGAGCGTGTCAAAAGATCTAATTCAAATCCATCTTAACACTCAAAAATATGCCTTATTTCTTCAAAACATTATCATACTAAAGATACAAAAAGAGACATTCTTTTTTTGTTCCATCCCTCTACAATAGAGGGAATTTACGGATAACCTCTAAAATAGGTTTTAAGTTGCATGATTAGGAGTAAATATTACTATAACTACTCTCATATTTTTAGACAAGCTGCATATATATAAAATGAGAGAGTCGAACGCATTCCACATATCCCTAAATTTCTTCTTCTCACAAAAAAATTGACGAACTTTTTTTGTCAACAGGTGCGTATAGATATGATAGAATTCCTATATAATGACCTGGATTCATTTCTAAACAAGGAGTTTTGACTATGATTAATGAACAAGAGACGTTGTTATTTATTAAAGAACTTGGCCGCTTGTTGAAAGACTATCAAAACTGTTCAAACGCCTCTGTAAAAAGTGAAATATATAAAGATATCGTGTTGTTGAGCAATGTTATCCAGTTAGATCACGTGAACGTTTCTTACGCTTAGAAAATCCTTTTTATTTCTTTATAAATTTCAGTTTTTCTACTATAACTACAGAAAAGGAAGAAAGGAGACGATTTCCATCCATCTCCTTTCTTCCTTTTCTCGTTATCGGTTTTTATGGTTATTTAGAACATAGTTTTATTAAAATTATTGTAGAGCTTTTCGAGTGTTTTCGGTCCAACTATTCCATCTACCTGCAGATAAAGTGCTTGTTGAAAAGCTTTTACCGCTTTGAAAGTGGAAGACCCGAATATACCGTCTGCGCCTCCAAAAAGAGAATAACCTAAGTGAATAAGCATACGCTGAATTAACTGTACGTGATTTCCTCGATCTCCGTATTTAATTAACATGCTTGAAGCCTTTGGCGTCTGTTTTTTAGGTCCTTTTCCACTTCGAAGCTCCGACAAAGATAAACCGAATGTATATTGAAAATGAGGGTAATCTTTTAAGCTTGTCCAATCTCCTCCCCATTCCAACCCAATCCTTTTTCCTATCTCTCCCGCTTTGTCCCATCTTCGATCAATGGTCCAGTCAACTTTTCCGTCGTTATCGAGCAGCGCAATGTCAAAAGCTAGTCCATAGTTGTGATAAGAATACCCGCCTTTGGCATTAGTCACAATACTTCCTGGTGTTGTTCGGCCTTGTGAATATAGTTTGCGCTGATGCGCTATCGATCTAAATCCTTCAGTGATACTAACAAATATGCTTTCTTTATATGCTTGCCCAATGAGCTCGTACGCTTTTTCCTGCACTATTTCATGTACATCTTGCAACTTATTTTCTGCTTTTTGTAACAGCTTGTCTAATGATAAATCACTCATACTCCCCACTCCTTAACTAGATGGCTTCTCCTTATATATACGTATAAGACGAACTCTAAGGGAGGCATCCAGTATCAGTTTATGCGGGAAGCAGTTAAGTTGTGCAACATGGAGAGCTGCTGTTATTTCAGCACCCAGTGGCTGATAGCCTTCGCTACTCCGTTATTGACATTTGTATCTGTCACCCAGTCCGCTGCTTCTTTTACAGCTTCCTGAGCATTTCCCATGGCGATTCCACACCCTGCCGCTTCAATCATAGCCATATCATTTAAGCTGTCTCCCATGGCAATGACTTCATCCATTGAAATGCCCAAACGTTCACATACGGTCATGATCCCTTTTGCTTTGTTAATACCAAGTGCATTAATTTCTAGATTCGTTAAACTAGAGTTGCTAATTTCAAAATCTGAAATGCCTGCTATTTGTTTCAGCACATCTTCTCGTAAAGCATCATCTGGAATATCGTAGCCAAACTTCAGCCATTCCTGTGAGGCAATATCTTCTGGAAATTCGTCTCTCCATACTTTATCCGTAGTCACCGCCCAAAAGTTAAGCTTATGCTCTTGCGTTAAATTCCACATCTTCTCTATATAAGCAGCATCAATTAACTTTCGTTCTACAAGCTCTCCAGATTCATCCCAAATTTCACTTCCGTTTACTGTAATAAGGTAAGAAGATAGCTGAAGAGACTGCGCATATTCACGGCATGTTAAAAGAGATCGTCCCGTGCTTAGCACCACATGAACACCTTGTTCTTGAGCTTTAGCAATGGCATCACGATTTTCTTTAGAAATTTCTTGCTGATTGTTCAGCAGCGTTCCATCCATATCTAGTGCGATCAGTTTAAATTCTTTCTTTTCATTTGTTTGCATCTTTCTCTCTCCTTCTCTTCAATAGTAGGTATGACATTACGCTGAGCATTTGACTTACACTATGTAACTCTTATTATAACTGTAGCACAGGAGCATTTCGCTCTGCATCAGATAAGCGTTAAAATGGTCAATTATTCTACGGGGAATAATTGAAGGAAAACAAAATAGCTTTGCCGTAATTTACATATAACGCTTTTCATTTTTAGTTATTTCAACTAGAATTTTGGTAAAAGGATGTGAATGTTATGAATACTATTATTTCACCAGCAGACTTACATACTGCATTACAGCAACCTCAACACTCCATTGTGTTGCTTGACTGCCGATTTACCCTTGGAAATTCTGAGGCAGGCGCAAGCGCTTATCAAAAGGAGCACCTCCCGCATGCTCATTACTTGGATTTAGAGAAAGATTTGTCTTCTGCAGCTGCTTCTCCCGGAGGCAGACACCCGCTGCCTGACGTTCAAAAGCTAGCTCAAAAGCTCGGCAGCTTAGGAATTAATGCTGATTCAAAAATCGTCGTTTATGATGAACAAAACGGAATGATGGCTTCAAGAGCATGGTGGCTACTGCGATATATAGGAATTGAAGACGTGAAAATTTTAAATGGAGGTTTTAATAAATGGAAGCAATCGGGATATGAAACAACGAAGAACGTACCAGAAGCTTCTCCTCAAACGTTTGTACCTTTCGTTCAACAAGATTGGGGACTCGCAGGAGTTGAATACGTAAAAGAGAATCTTCATAACCCTAATGTTGTTCTTATCGACTCTCGTGAAAAAAGGAGATATCTCGGCTTAGAAGAACCCATTGATTTTGTAGCAGGACATATCCCAGGCGCCATTCATTCTTTCTGGCAAGATGTGTTAACTTCAGAAGGTTTGTGGAAAACAGATAAAGAGTGGAAGGAAATGTTTTCAGCTATTGATTCTCACGCTGAAATCATTGTATACTGCGGATCGGGTGTATCTGCTTGCCCGAACGTTTTAGCTTTAAAATCAGCAGGTTTTCCAAATGTAAAATTATATGCCGGCAGCTGGAGCGATTGGATTAGCTATCGTGACAATCCAATCGAGAAAAACAGATAGACAAAGAAGGCTCAGTCTCACCAAAAGTATAGAGGCTGAACCTTCTCTTTTTGTATTCTTCTTATTAGGCGCATGTTATTTACTAAGCCTTAACATAAAATCATGAAGCCGCTCTAAGGTAAGCAAATTTTGATTACATGCTTCGCTATCTTGACAAATATAATTTCCTCGTTGTGTAAATGTCCCTTGAACAGTTCCTTTGATTTCAGCAGTGAACATACCGACTTCCTCGTAGCTGTGGCAAAGTGTGCATATTCCCTTCTGGTTGATAGGTTTAAACGTTCCTTGAATACCTTTTAACTTCTGGGTATCCGGATCCTGCGCTACGATAAACTTTCTGTTTGAGCCTTTATCGATCCAGCTGACATAGGAAATGCTCGTTAGATCAATGCTATCAGCAGAAGGGACTTTTAACTTTTTCACTTTTGGAAACAGCTTTTTCACGCCAGCTTCTGTAAAAGATTTAAATGGAATCACGTAAGGCTTTATCGTTTCTAAAAACACCTCTGCTTGCTCCTTATTTCTAACCTCAGCAACTGACAGCAGTAATTCTTCCTGTTCATCGCTAAGAACATCAAACACATTTAATACTTTTTCTTTTGCAAGAGCTTTTAAAGCCTGCAACACATCAGAATTGTTTACTGTTCCATGCCCATTGATAAGAATTTGCGCTTGGCTTTTGATAAAATTATATTGATCATTTCTTATAAACGCTTCCACGTTCTTCACTCCTTCTTCATTTAATCAGCTACTTTTTACTTTACCGTACGGATTCCTTTTATGAAATGTAAAAAATAAATCAGAAATAAACTATACCTAAAAAAGCGCAGGCATTCAGTTGCCAGCGCTTGATTTCTACCGTTGCTTTTTATATACAATTTTTTTGATGGTTTCGGTTGATAAAAAGTATTCACGGGCTAGTTCCTCAATTGAAGTTCCTTTTTCAAACAAATTCTTAATCCGTTCGTTTCGCTCGTCAATCAACTTTCTTCCACCAGAGCAAGTTCCCCATTTTCTTTTTGCCTTCTGCGGCTTTGGAATATAAATGGTTTCTCCTTGAATGTATTTTTGAATTTCACTAATCAGCTCTTCAGGTAAAATATTTCTTGCTTTTACATACGTCATTTCTGCCAGCTCCTTATGTGGTTTTGCTTATACAATAAGGGGCAAAGCCGTATATATTAGAAATGAGATATGCGCGGTTAGGCGATGTCTATTACTAAACCGTCCACCCCATGCAAAGTATCGCCTTTCTAATATCAGGCTTTGCATGAGACGCTGCAGTATCCGGTAAACATCTTTTATTTACCATTTATTACACCTCCACTTTACATCGAATGTAAACCAAACTTGTATAAAATTACAATTATTGGCTCAGATTTTATTATAAGCTATCTATAATCTTGCACACAATACCTTCTTATTTATAAAACTGACCCCATAAATAAAACGAACTTGCAGGGAGCTCGTTGTTCTCCCTGCAAGTTCGTTTTATTTTTGTTATGAACGCTTCTGCTTTTTGTTAGCTGAACTGCTTTGAACACCTTGTTCAGAAGTGGTCGTCCCTTGTCCTTCTACATTTGGTGAACCCAGCTCTGATTTTGAGCGGTCTTTTTTAATTTTACTCATGTCACTCACCTCCAGTTTGTAGTGTACCCTTTGTACAGCTACATATAAGGAGAGGTGTGCTGTTTTTATTGTTTCTTGAGCATAAATAGCCATAGAAACGTTAAGGCTTGCTTTAATTCATTTGGGAGCTGTCCAATCAGTTTATCTGTAACATTTCGCTTATATACACCTTCGCCATCGATTACTTCCCATCCATTTTCTTTTGCAAGCTGTTCAAACTCCCACGGCATCATCGTATTGCAAATAACGTCTTCACCATATAGTCTTTGAAAACTATTGGTACGAGGCTGAGCAGTTGGTCCAAGAATACCTACACATGCATATCCTCCTGTTTTTACAACTCGGTGCAATTCCTTCAAAGCTAATCGCGGGTGCTCCGTCCATTCTAGGGCGTTGATTACCATAACCCCTTCTACTGATTCAGAAGACAGCGGAAGCTGCATAATATCAGCTTGAGCGAACGACAAATTTTCACTTTTATGCAGCTGGGATGCTTTTTGAATCATTTCTTCTGATAAATCAAGACCGACTGCTTTATATCCAGAAGCAGCTAGAAGAGACGTTCCAAACCCATCACCGCAGCCCACGTCTGCCACTATACCACCTGATTTAAGATGTTTTTGAATAAATGGAATCACTGTTTTCCGACTTCCGTTTTTCCACATCTCTTCACTTCGGCTATTCCAAAATGAGACTTTTTGATTCCATTCGTCTTGAGCTTGATCATGCCAATTAAATGTTGTCATTTTTTATCCCCTTTGCACTCTTTTCTTTACCTTATCACTTTTTATAATGAATAAAAACGACTATTTCAGCAACCATATAGATGTAAAGGAAGGTGTTTATTTGTATGAAAGAACGTTTCGTTGCAGTACGTAAAAATGCAGACGGTGACCTCTTAGAATTCCAAACGGCTTCAGGAGACGTTTTAACCTATGAAGAAGCGTTAAAGAAAGTAGAAGCCGGGGACGTTGAGCATGTGAGTACCTTTGTAGGGAAAGACGGCGGTACGTATATTCGCAGTATTCCTGATCATGACAAAACAAATAATCTCGATGCATTGCCATCGTTTTAAAGGAGAATGAAGATGACTAAAAAGAATAACAAAGGAAGCGCTAATCAAAGTAATCCAAAAACGCAGCACCATCTTGTTGAAATGGGTGAAGAAATTTCAAGCGGGGATAATTCAAAAGGAAACAAACGCAACAAAGATCAGTCAAGTAAAACACAATAAAAAAAGCCGTGCTTCTTAGCACGGCTTTTTTTATTAATGTTGGCTTGGAAGACCTAATGTTGAAAAATCTCCTGTTGCTACGCTTGTTCCAACTGAAGCAACACCTGCTACTAATGTAAACGCTAATGCCATACCGACTAATACTTTTTTCATAATTATTTCCTCCTCTTTCTTTGATTTGACTCTAGTGTATCACAGGATAAAAGTAGATGAATTCCTTTCTATCAGCATTTATCCCCTTAAAATCATGGATTTCCTCCATTTTAATAGAAATTTCTCAAAAATTATAATGATAGGAATATTTTAAACAAATAGAGCTTCAAGTTCTTTTTCTACTAGCTTGACAAATCGCTCATTTCGTTGCAGGGTGAAAATGGTCATAGACTTTTCCATATATTCTTTACCTTGTTCAATTTTACCTAATTTGATTAAGCTCTCTCCTGCTTGGTAATGAAGTTCTCCAAATAAATACATTGATTCATTACTAATGCACAAATCGATTCCTCGGTTGCTATATATTAATGATTCATCATAGTTACTCATATCTCCAAGCGTTTTGGCAAGTGCATTTAGAATTCTAATTTTTATATTTTCGTCTTTTGTTTGGGGCAACTCATTTAAGCTTTTGAGTGCTGTTTGATATGTATCTAGAGCCTGTTCATACTCTTTCTCTTCATAAAGAATAATTCCAATGCTATTTAAAATTTCAATTTCTCTTTCTTTATAAAACGTTGCCGATTGCTTAGTAAGCTCGATCGCTTGGTACATTTTAGACAGCGCATCTTCTTTGTTATGATGAATGTAATACACGCAAATACCTTCGTGCCACATTAAAAATTGCTTGTTCAGCGGATTTTGAAACAGCGGACTTTCTTTTTCTTTTACAATGATATTATGAATAGCATCATAATCTCTCTGACGAATATATTGACGAATTAACGATTGAACCGCATCTACGTAATCAAGTCGAGGTGATTCGACACTATCAAAAAAGTAGTTAACATCTACGCCAAGGCGCTTAGAAATTTTATAGAGGGTAATGCTTGATGGATATTCTTCACCGTTTTCAATTTTGCTGATTTGCGCTTGTGTACAAATGTCTCTTGATAATTCTTGTTGTGTCAACCCTGCCATTTTACGAAGGTCTCTCATAACACTCCCAATTCTATACTCTCTCATCTCTTTTCTCACCCTTACTTTCACATAATATATTCTCTCTATAAACATATAGTGCTTTTATTTAGATAGTCAACTGTAAACACGTTAAAAATTTATACGATGTTTCGAAATTGACCATTCCCTATAATAGCAAATTAATCTATAAGAGTAAAATAGTGTATGATTCCTCTTATCCAAAAAACCCCATAAAAAACGAGATTGAGACATAACTACATCAATCCAATCTAAAGACGAACAAATAGGATAAATAATCTGGACTACTTGTCACACCACCGTTGATTTTCGTGCAAGACTTCGCTTCGCCCTCCAATCAACCGCTAAAAGCATCTGCATCCATGAAACCTATGTTCACCATAACAGCAAAAAATCCGAACGATAAATCGCTCGGACCTTCCTTCAACTAACATATTTTTGTTCCAGTCTCATTCACATTTTTATTTATAAACAGGATATCCAACAAATTTAAAGTCTTTGCCGATTGACGTCACAGAAAGACGCTCCACGTCCACTGCGTCCCACATTTTCTCTACGCCTTTTCCTTCTAGGAAAGTAGGAGCTTCTTTTCCTCCTGAAAGCTTTGGAGCCATATACAGCACCAATTTATCAATTAAACGATTTTCCACGAATGCGGCATTCACTTCGCCCCCTCCTTCAATTAAAAGAGACGACACAAATTTCTGACCTAGTATAGAAAGCATATCTTCAAGATTTACTTTGTCCTCACCGCTTGTAACAAATACTTCGACGCCTTGCTTTTCGAGCTGTTCTTTTTTTTCTTTTGAATAGCCCTGACTTGTAAATACCCACGTTGGAGCTAAAGAATCCGTTGCTAGCTTAGATTCAAGCGGCATGCGCAGCTTTGAATCCATCACAATACGAATTGGACTGCGGCCGCCTTCAATGCGAGTTGTCAGCTCGGGGTTGTCCTTAATGACCGTGTTCACCCCTACTAAGATACCCGCTGTTTCATGACGCAGCTGATGTACATCCAAACGAGCTTCCTCAGACGTAATCCACTTGCTGTGAGAAGAAGCAGTTGCTATTTTACCGTCTAACGTAATCGCTGACTTTAATGAAACAAACGGCTTCTTCGTTCCAATATACTTATTGAAGACCTCATTCATTTGACGTGACTCTTCTTCACATACACCTGTTATGACCTCAATGCCTGCGTTTTCTAAAATTTCAACTCCATTACCTGCTACTAAAGGATTGGGGTCTAAAGTTGCTATGACCACTTTTTTTACACCGGCTTCAACTAGCGCTTCAGCACAAGGACCTGTACGTCCGTGGTGTGAACAAGGCTCTAGCGTTACGTAAGCAGTCGCTCCTTTTGCTTGTTCGCCAGCCATTCGCAGCGCGTGAATTTCAGCGTGCGGTTCACCAGCTTTTAAATGCGTACCAATTCCAACGATTCGATTATCGTTTACAATGACCGATCCTACAAGCGGATTTGGCTCTGTTTGTCCTTTTGTTGCTTTTGCGTTTTGTAAAGCTATATTCATATAAAATTCGTGATTGATCAAAGAAGAACCTCCTCTTTTAAATGTCCTGAACGTTTAACTTTAGTATCTAAATACTTTTCATTAAACTGCGATACATCTCCCCAAAGTGGAACGCGCCCTGATAAAAGTGCGCCGTTTTTCTCAAGCGCGATTAGCTTTTTCGGATTATTGGTAATCAGCGTAACCGGTTTTTGGCGCAGCACTTTTAACACGCTGATGGCATCACTATAGCTGCGAGTATCATCTTCAAATCCTAACCCTTCGTTCGCCTCTACCGTATCAAATCCGTTTTCTTGAAGAACGTATGCCATTGCTTTGCTGAATAGGCCAATGCCGCGTCCTTCATGATTTGCTAAATAAAATAGCGCTCCGCTTCCATTTTCGACGATCATTTTCATCGATTGTTTTAATTGAAAACCGCAGTCGCAGCGTTTGCTTCCGAATATATCTCCCGTATGGCAGATACTGTGCATACGAATGAGTGCCTCATGCGATTCTTGAAAATCTCCGTACACAAGAACACTCGATTGCTGCATGTCAGCTAAATTAGCTCCTTGCATTTTTTCAATAAGCTCTTCCGTACTTAAAGATCCTTCTTTTACATTATCAGAACGCAACCATGAATACCAACTAAATACTTGTGTCTCGCCATCCAGATTCACAGGAAGCGTAATAGGTCCTACTATATAAATAAAATGGTCTTCATTTTTTACTACGTTAATTTTATCTTTTAAAATTGAAACAACTTTTTGGTTAATCACAGTCATTTCCTCCTCTTATGTGTCTTTCACTTATCTACTATTTTCACATTGTGCTCAATCTCTCACATGAACAACTGTTTTTTTTAGCACTTCACTACATTTATCTTTTTTAGTTGATGTATCAGCTTACTAAAAGTAAGTAACTTTACTTGCTTAAAGTATTATATGACGATACATTTATCTTGTAAAGCTTTTATGCTCTTTTTGTTACTTTTAGTAATTAACTTCTATAATTATATAAATTATATAATCAAAATATAAATACGTAAAGTAATTTATAATCTTTAAGTAATTAAATTACATAACACTAGATAAAATGCTGACTTTGTTTTATAATATAGGAAGAGAATGGAGGTAATAACATGGACGGTTTAGCACTCTGCCCACGTTTTGAAAAGGCTGTTACTATACTAACGAAACGTTGGACGAGTTTGATCATTTTTCAGCTGCTTTCCGGCTCACAGCGGTTTTCTCAAATGCAAGAAGCACTTCCAGTAAGCGGAAGGCTCTTATCCGAGCGCTTAAAAGAATTAGAGCATGAAGGAATCGTCATTCGTACGGTTATTCCGGAAACTCCTGTTCGAATCGAGTATTCATTATCCGACAAAGGATTAGCACTAGCGCCGGTAATTCAGGAAATTCAGACATGGTCCAGTGAGTGGATTACAAAAGAAGAAGTGATTACAAAAGAAGAAGTGGAATAAAAGAAATCTCTAAAGAAATCAGGAGGCTTCTAAATCGATATGCTCACAGCCGTTTTCGTTTTCTTTAGAGCTCCATAAATAAAAAAGGCATGCTCCCCTTGAGCACGCCTTTTTTTATTTATGTTATTTTCCTAATGATTCATTTTGAGAAATAATGCGCTGTTTCTGACTTTTTCGACCGTGCAATACAAGGTATACTGCTATAGCTAAAAGAGCAACAATGGAACAGAATACATACATTCCTTTATACCCGGCTGCTGTGGATAAAATGCCTAATAAAAAGGACCCTAAACCCATTCCAGAGTCAAAAAACACAAAAAACGTAGCTGTGGCGACACCTCGGCGATGAGGAGAAGCTTTTTTTACAGCAATGGATTGAAAACTTGATGTAATCGTTCCAAAGCCTAATCCAATCAATGCTCCAGCTAATAAAAATACCCAGCTTGTCGTCGCTTGGCTAAGCAAAAAGATACCGATGGCTAAAGATAAAATGGACGGATATACCACGCTGTTTTCTCCGTATTGATCAAACCATTTTCCAGTAAAAGGTCTAGAAGCTAATAAGCACACCGCGTAGACAACAAAGAAAAAGCTTGAAGCTTGCGTAAAGCCCATTTCTTTTGCATAAATAGACACAAACGAAATAACACTTGCATATGAAAAAGCTACCACAAGCCCAGCAACAGAAATAGGCAGCGAACGGTATTCAAAAAACGCCGCAAGACCTTTAGCTGGCTGTATTTCATTTGTTACAGAAGAAGCTTGCACCTCAGGTACACGAAGTACTAGACTGCATAATACTGCTAAAACAGAAGATACAACCGCAACGGTAAAAACCGCTGTATGACTCAAAGTATTTGTTAACGTTAAGCCTACAAACGGACCTACTACCATCGCTAAGTTCATGAACGTCGCATAGTACCCCATCCCTTCGCCTTTTCTCTGTTCTGGGATTACATTTGCAACGATTGCTCCTGTAGCAGTTGTGCTCATTCCAAAACCAATACCATGAAGCACACGCAGCAGCAGCAGCGCAGATAATGAGTGAACGTTCATATATAAAATAGAACCAATTAAAAAGATAAAGACACCTATCAATAGCACTTTCTTCTGTCCTAATGTTGTCATCCACTTACCGGCTAGCGGTCTGAACACAATACCGGACACTAAAAAAATTGTCACAATTAACCCTAGGCTTTGTTTACTTGCATGAAGTTCATCTGTTGCAAACAGCGGCAATGTGACAGTTAACATATAAAAAATGACAAAAACAAAAAAGCTGGTCAATGAGACCGCTAAAAAATCTTTTGTCCATAATTTCGATTCCTGCATAATTTTCCTCCTTTTATTTGTTTATTCGTATCTATTTATTAAAACAAACTAAATCATAGTCTAGAAATAATATGTATACGAATTATCTCAACTCAAACTATTATAGGGTTCATATATGTAAGTGTCAACATGTATTTATCGATTTTGATTTCCGGGCAAGACTTCGCTTTCCGCGGGAATATTCGCCTTGCCCTCCAACCAACTGCTAGAAAGACCTACACAAATGAAACCTACGTTTACCACAAAAAAACAAACCATGAATCAAACACTTTGATCAATGGTTCGTTTTTCACTTCGTCTAATATTCTTTTGTCCTAGCCTCTTTTAGAACCTTCACTTCTTTAAATGAGAAATAATTTGATCCGTTACTTCACTAGTAGTTGCGCTGCCTCCAACATCTGGTGTAATGATACCCGATTCCGTCACTTGTTCGATAACCTCTAATAAATGACTGCCTAATTCTTGTTCACCAAAATGATCCAACATCATTTTAGCCGTCCAAATCTGTCCGATTGGGTTTGCAATGCCTTTTCCGACAATATCAGGAGCAGACCCGTGCACCGGTTCAAACATCGAAGGATATTTTCCGTTCACATTAATATTTGCAGCAGGAGCAACGCCAATACTTCCCATAATAGCAGCTCCGATATCTGTTAAAATATCTCCAAATAAATTGCTTGCCACAATTACATCAAAACGACTTGGATTTGTAACAAAAAAAGCCGCCAGCGCATCGATGTGCTGTGAGTCTGTTTCAATATGAGGATAACTCTTGGCAACATCTTGAAACACTTCGTCCCAAAACGGCATGGAATGAACAATTCCATTTGACTTCGTTGCGCTTGTAACTTTTGCTTTTCTTTTAGAAGCTAATTCAAATGCGCAGCGCATCGCTCGTTCTGTTCCTTTTCGAGAAAAAACCGCATTTTGAATAGAAATTTGATCTTCTCCTTGATAAATCCGGCCTCCTACTTCACTGTATTCTCCTTCACTATTTTCACGAACAACAATTAAATCAAAATCTTTTGGGTTCATTAGTGGAGATGCAATGCCTTTTAATCTCTTGGCTGGACGAATATTAATTACCTGCTGAAATTCTCGACGAATCTTAATGAGCAGCCCCCATAGCGACACGTGATCTGGCACAAGATTTAAATTTCCTACGGCTCCTAAAAAAATTCCGTCAAAGTGTTGAAGCTGCTTTAGCCCATCTTCCGGCATCATCTGTCCGTACTTCAAATAATAATCACAGCTCCAAGGAAATTCTGTAAATTCAAATTTTAATCCCCCGTGAAGATCTGCAATCGTACGAAGGACCCTAACCGCCTCCGGCACAACTTCTTTTCCTACTCCATCTCCTGGTATGTTCGCTATTTTTAACGTTTTCATCAAAAATCCCCCTGCGTCTTTTTATATTAATCTTTACACAATACTTCATGCATCTACTCTTTTGATTATACGCAGGGAACATAAGCGCCTCAAGAAAATTCAGAATATACAAAGTATGAAAAAGACACCCCTAAAAGAGATGTCTTTATTAAATCGGCAAAAACACTCCAGGTGCTTCCCCATGTTCATCGTCATCGAGCCACCACTTAAAGCCTTCTTGTTCAACTAATTTCTGGGCTTCTTCAGGACCTTGTGAACCCGATGGATATTCATAAAGCGGCAGCATGTCAGCTTCAAATGCATCTAATACAGGCTGTACCCATTGCCAAGACAGCTCTACTTCTTTCCAATGAGCAAAAAACGTGGAGTCGCCGATTAATGCGTCGTAAATAATTCGTTCATATGCTTCTGGAACACTTTCTTCTTCTCTTGAAAACGTAATACGAACCGGCTCAATAACACCATTTTTTAATGGATTTTTGCTGTTAAGCTGCAAAGCGACGTTTTCGCTTGGACTAATTTCAATAATAAATAAGTTTGGTGCTACTTTGTCATAAGGAGTTTCGTACAGACCTTTTAAAGAATCTTTAAATTCTACGACGATGCGAGTTGATTTTTCTTTCATTCGTTTGCCCGTTCGAATATAAAAAGGAACACCTTTCCAAAATGGATTATCGATCCATAAACGTACTGCTACAAACGTATCATTTTTAGAGTCTGCTTCTACGCCAGGCTCTTCTTTGTATCCTCTAACAGATTTGTGATCGATTTCTCCGCTTCCGTATTGCCCTCGTACAACATCGCGAGCTACTTCTTCCGCTTGAATTTTCCTCAGTGACTCCATTACTTTTTGCTTTTCTTCTAAAATGTTTTCTGAGCAAATTCGTTTCGGAAGATGCATAGCTGTCATCATGAGAACCTGCAGCATATGATTTTGAATCATGTCGCGTATGGCCCCCGTATGATCATAATACCCTGCACGATTTTCAACACCGACTGTTTCACTTGCCGTAATTTGTACGTTCGCAATGTGTTTGTTATTCCACAATGATTGCAGCACGGGGTTCGTAAATTCAAGCGCTTCTAAATTTTGCACCATCGGTTTACCTAAATAATGATCAATTCGATAAATTTCTTCTTCTTTAAACGTACTGCTTAGCTTCTCATTAAGCTCTCTTGCTGAAATAAGATCATGTCCAAACGGCTTTTCAATCATTAGACGCTTCCAGCCTCCAGTTTGATCTAAGCCGCTTTTTTTTATATGCAAAGCAATTACATCGAAGTATTCTGGTGCTACGGACAAATAAAACAAACGATTTCCTTTACTTCCATGAGTTGTTTCTTGCTCATTCACAAGTTTCAGCAGCTGTTCGTAATCTTCTGTTTTACTTGCATCTACTGCTTGATAATGAAACAGGGACAAAAAATCTTCTTCATTACTTTCCATTTTCCGTCTCGAAAAATCGTTTACAGATTGCTTTACACGCTCTTTAAAATCCTTATGAGACATCTGCTCGTACCCCGATCCAATAATAGAAATAGCATCAGGGAGCTTTTTGTCTGTAAATAAATTATAAAGAGCAGGAAAGATTTTTCTTTTTGCTAAATCACCCGTTGCGCCAAATAAAACAAAAGTTAAGGACTCCACTTTTTTTCCTCCCGTCAGGTTGTATGTATGATGGATTTTCTCTCCTCCTAGCTTACCTCTGTTTATTTGGGAATATCCTTTTTTCATCAAAAAGGACGCTCACAAGTGTGAGTGTCCTTTGCTATTTACATTAAAATGTTTGTCATTCCCCAAAGCAGCAAAAAGCTCAGCAGAATTGTCATATTTGACACGGTGCCGACAAATTTTTGATCGTATTTGAATTCTACTGCGTAAGGTAAAACTGACCCCGCTACCGGTAGAATGAAGCAAACTAAGATTGTATACCGGAACATATCTTCAAATGGAAGCAGGAAAAACAGCGCAATTCCTACGCCGAGTCCGATTACGTAGCGGATACTTAAAAACATAATAATTTTTTTCAAGTAGCTTTTTTGGAACGAGAAATTTAAATATACGCCTAAAAGCAAAAGAGAAAGCGGCATATTCGCTTTCGAGATAATGCCTGAAACGTCTAATACGTATGATGGTAAATGAATGCCTATAATCGCAAGAAGACAAATGATTATATAGGTAAGAAGCGGCATTGATTTTAATACTTTATATAAAATCTTTTTAAATTCAATGTCAATGTCATCCCTAGAGTAGTAGCTGCCAATTACATAGCATAAAACAAAAATAACAAAGGCATTTCCGACATCAAACATACCAAAGTATTTAAGTCCTTCTTTTCCCCAGATGCCTTCTACTAGTGGATAAGCAAACATTCCAATATTAAAACCTGGAATCATCATCATCAGCATGCCTTTCACTTTTCGCTCATCTTTTCGAAAAACAAAAATTCCTACCGCAGCTAACAGCAAGCCATAGACAATCCCAATAACTAATAGTAAGATAAGCGATCCATCAATTTTAATACTGCTGAATGTGACAATAATCAAGCAAGGCATTGTAATATTAAAAATAATTCTGGCTAAAGCTTCCCCGTCTTTTTGCTGAAGGAGGTTTGTTCGTTTTAGTATGTATCCTAATAGAATAATTGTAACGGAATACAAAAACTGATTGTTAAAGCTGCTCATAGACCTACTCCCTTGCCCTCTTTTATACTTATTTAATCGATTGTTTTACCCTGTCTTTTTTAATCCTTGTTTCATTATAATATAAGCAGCCTAAAAAGAAACTAGAGAATTGGATGCACTTTACCTGTTTGTTAGACAAAAACAGCTTAGAAACAAATGAAAAAATTTTCCTCCAAACTAATTTTAAAACAGGACATTTTTCTTTTTTATGGAATTTACTTAAAAGGTATGAGTATTTTTATGAGGAGGAAAAAATGTGAAACGAAAAATGATAGCGCTTACTTTTTCTGCTGCTCTTTGTTTTTCTGCTTCAGGATCTCTTGCTGAAGCTTCTAACAAAGCAGAGGTCATTCCAAATGCTGATCAGTCGGCAGAAACCTATTTTGACGGAGCGAACGGGAATTGGCTGACGACTAAAAACCCCGCTCAGTATCAGCAGGCTACGCTCTATGGCAATATTGGGCTTACTCCTTATAACTGGGGGAAACCTGAAGATGAATCGGGCTGGTATCGAATCAATCAGCCCGCTGAGGTCAAAGGAACGCAAGTGAACGGAATTTTTGAAGACGCTCAGTTCGTTATCCGCGTTCCTGATAACTGGAACGGAAAACTTGTGGTAGCCGGCATTCCTGCCACGCGCAACGAAACGTCCACCGATTTATTATTCAGTGATTACGTTCTTAAAAAAGGCTATGCGTTTGCAGCCACCGATAAAGGAACGCAAGGAGAAAGTGATCCTACCGATCCTTTTGCTAAAGTAAAAAATGTACTCGCTAACGATGACGACAGCGTAGCAGAATGGAATATGCGCTATCGTCAACTGACAAAAGCTGCCCAGAAATACTTGACTACTCATTATTCGGATAAGCTAATCAACCCGGCCAATCGAAAAAACCCTGCAAGCGATTTGATTCGAAACGATCATAAAGTACCAACGTATGCAATTGGCATTTCAAACGGTGGATACGTCGTCAGATATGCACTTGAACACGATGATCCAAAGCAAACAAAAGAGCCTCGTTTATTTGATGGAGGCGTCGATTGGGAAGGCGTATTATGGAGTTCAAAAGCACCAAATTTAATTAGCTCACTAACACCTGTTGTCAACAACTCGGAAGAAGCGCTGTACGGAACGGCAAAAGAACAGAAAAAAGCCATGAAACAAATGTATAAAGCAGGTCTTCCAAAAGGATCTGAAAAATTGTGGAATTATCATGATCAAGTGTACTGGGCGGTCACATTAAACATTTACCGTGATCACTTTGATCCAACTGCTCCAGGAAGAACAAACTGGCACAACTATTTAAACTTTACTTCAGCAGGTCTACGTGATCGCTCATGGGATTATATCTTTGAAAATTATCGCTATCAAACCCGGCCAAAAAGCGTAAAAGAAAATGTAGCAAAAGTAGAAAATACGGGTGATATCGATGTACCTCTTATCAGTATGGCCGGCTCTCTCGATTCACTTATCTTCCCGTCTATTCACGCGGAAGGCTATGAAAAACTCGTTAAAAAAGCTGGCAAAGCAAATCTGCATCGTCTCTATACCGTTAAAAACGGAAATCACGTTGACAGCTTAGTATGGAATAAACAAACGGATCCAAATCAAGAGCTTCAGCCTCTGCTTCCATATGCTCATCAATCTTTTGATTTGTTAGTAGACTGGGTGGAAAATAAAAAAGCAGCGCCTGCAAGTAAAGATATTAAAGCACCTCAAAATAACCTTAAAGTAATCGACATAAAATCAGGGCAAGAAGTAGATCCTCGCTGAGGTTGAGAAATAACTAAATGAATCCAACCTAAAGACGAACCGCTAATCAAACATGTTGATTAATGGTTCGTTTTTTACTTAGGGGAAAATGCTTTTGTCCCATCCTCAGTCTTCATAATAATCAAGATACAAATGACCTGCTGAGTCTGCTTGGCCTAAAAATACCTTATCCACTGCAGCATCTTTCTTTTGGAGTTGCTCCTTAACCCATGCTACGCTATACCCTAGCTCATGAACGGCTTCTTTCATTATATTTCCGTCCATGATAATCGTTTGAGGTAATCGTGTCGCCTCTCCTTTTATTAATAGATCTTCTCTCTTAACGTTTTGCTTTTCTTTTTTTAACAGCACGCTTAATTCGCCGTTGGTTTCAAGCATCGCAAAAGCTACGTCTTCCACATAAAAGATGTCTTTTTTACGAAGCTGCTCCATGAGCTCATCTACTGTATATTTTTCTTTTTTTACATTTTCCTCAAGAATTTTTCCTTCTTTAATGAGGATTGTTGTCGTCCCTTCCACCGCTTTTCGAAAGCTTATGCTTTTTAATGATACGTTTGATACAAAAATAAGAAAGGATGCCCACACTAAAATCGCGACTACCCCGTGACTTGCCTGTAAATCTACATCCATTGAAATTGTTCCCGCAATATCTCCAATTGTAATGCCAACGATATATTCAAAAAAAGAAAGTTTGGATAACTGTTTTTTCCCCAACAGCTTTGTAATAAAAAACAAGCCAAGTAAAATCAGCACTGAACGAAGTACTACTTCCATCCAATGATTCAACGCATGCACCTTCTTTACTAAAATTGATGTATCTTTTATTTTGTGCATATTTATATGGATCAAAGCAGATTTTCATCTTCCATTATTTACATAACTTTCATGGCAGGTTAGAGTAGAAAGAAGTAGGAAACAAATGGGGGTTTTATGATGAACGATGAAGTGTTAACCGTATTTAACGACCAACAGCAGCGCATAGGAACAGCGTCTCGCAAAGAAGTTCATGAAAAAGGCTATTGGCACGAAGCGTTTCACTGCTGGTTTATCAGCCGTGAAAATGATACAGACTATATTTATTTTCAAATTCGCAGCGAACAAAAACAAGATTATCCCAGTGCGCTTGACATCACAGCTGCTGGACATTTGCTTCATACGGAAACCGTTCAAAATGGAGTAAGAGAAATTCAAGAAGAGCTCGGCGTCAACATTTCATTTGATGAATTGCTTCCTTTAGATGTCTTTAAATACGAAGTAGCTCAGCCGTACTATATTGACAAAGAATTCGCACACGTATTTTTATACTACAGCTCCCACCCTCTTAGTGCGTTTACGTTGCAGCAAGAAGAGGTATCAGGCCTTGTAAAAGCTCCGTTTTCTCACTTTTGCGAACTGTGGCTTGGAAATCAAACAGAACTGACCGTTGAAGGGATAACAAATGAAAAAGAGCCAATTCACCTTATAGCACACAAAAGTGAATTTGCTCCTCATCCCAAAGCTTACTATGAAACGATTATTGCATTCATTAGCCAGCAGCTGAATTCAGCAAAAAAAGCTTAGAATCCTAAGCTTTTTTTGCTGAAAAAATCATATACGTTGCACTGCCAAGCGCAACAAGCTTTCCGCTGCTGTCTTCAATTTTCACTTCTCCAACAGCCAGCGTTTTGCCTCGGTGAGACAGTGTAGATTTAGCAACTAAATACTCACCTATACCCGGCCTTGTGTAATTTACTTTTAATTCAACTGTACTGGCACTTTCCTCTTCAGAAAGAGAAGACCGGACAGCTGAACCAACCGCCGCGTCAATAAGCGTGGCAATAACGCCTCCATGAACCGTTCCTCTTCCCTGCAGAAGCTGCGGCTGAATCGTGATTTTTAACTCTGCATATCCTTTTTCAAGCAGCGTTTCCTCAATGCCAATATAATCCCAAAACGGAATCATCCCTTTACTCGTTCGTTTCATCAATCTCATCCTTTACATAAATAAGCTATGTAAGAACTTCTAGAAGAGCTGGAGAAATCCTGTTTTTACATACAAAAAGCGCCTGCTCTTTAGCAAGCGCTTTTTATTTCTCTATTTTTCAAATAAAAACTGTACTTTGTTTTCTTTCCATTCTAACTTGGCATTAAAGGTCTTATCACCTTTTTTAAAACCTTCAATCAAATCTGTCTGTCCTTCACTTAACAGCTTTTTTAAATTAGCTTGAGTGACTGTTTTACCTAAAATCTTTTTCGATACGGTAAACGTGCATTTGGTTTTTGCATAGTTTGAGCATCCGTAAAATGAGCCTTTATCCACTACTTTTCCATCGCAAAGCTTACACGAACCAAACGATTTGGAAGAAAAGCTTTTACCTTTGCCCTTGCCTTTTCGCTGAATGGATTCAGTGTCGTATCCGCTGAAATTCCACTTGCTTTCGGCTTCGACAGCATCTTCGATAATTTTAGCTGACAGCTTCTTTGTTTGTTCCATGAAGGCACCGGCTGATGCTGTTCCTTCACCAATTTCAGCTAGACGCTGCTCCCACTTAGCCGTCATTTCTGGTGAAGCTAAAATTTTATCGCCAATCGCGTCAATCAATACCTTTCCTTTATCAGTCGCAAACACTTGGTTTTTTTTCACATCAATATATTTACGGTCTTTAAGCATTGTAATGATGCCGGCACGCGTAGCTTCCGTACCTAATCCTTCTGATTTTGCTAAAATTTTCTCCAGCTCATCATTATCCAAATGCTTACCCGCTGTCTTCATCAGTGTAATCAACTGACCTTCCGTGTAGCGTTTTGGAGGCTGTGTTTTACCTTCTTTTACGTCTACTTTAATAACTTTTCCTTCTTCGCCTTCTTGAACATTCGGAAGAATAACGTCGTCATCTTTCTCATTTTGAAAAATTACTTTACGCCAGCCTTCTTGGATTTGCTGCTTTCCTTTTGAAATAAAAGCTGCTCGCTTTTCAACGAGTGTCGTAATCGTTGTATAGTCGAAAATCGCTTTTTCATAGTGTGCCGCAATTAGACGCCTTACGACTAAGTCGTAAATTTTCTGTTCGTCTCCTGACAGTTTGCTCGGGTCCTTTACTTGTTCCGTTGGAATAATCGCATAGTGATCGCTTACTTTTTTTGCATTTACATAGCGTTTATTTCCCAGGACTGAAGAGTAAGGAAGCGGAAATAAATGTTCGTATTCAGAAAAAGCACTCAGCTTTTCTAAAATCTCAGGAAACGTTTCAGCTTCACCTTCTGTTACGTAGTTTGAGTCTGATCGTGGATAAGAAACAATTCCTTTCTGATACAGCCCTTGCAGCACATCAAGCGTCTTTTTAGGAGAAAACTTAAACGCTTTATTCGCCGTTGCTTGAAGTGATGATAAGTTAAATAATAAAGGCGGCTGGAACTCTTTTCGCTCCGTTACGAGTTCATGAACTTCCGCGTCTTTTCCTTCGCAAAACTGGGCAATTTTATAGGCCATTTCTTTTTCTTTAAGACGCGACTCTCCGTCTTGATGCCATTTGCCTTCATACTTCTTTCCTTCAATATCAAACTTAGCAAGCACTTCCCAAAAAGGCTCTGGTTTAAAGTTATCAATTTCCTTTTCACGCTTTACGATTAAAGCAAGCGTTGGCGTCTGCACGCGCCCTGCTGAAAAAACATCTGACATGCCATGCTTTTTTAACAAAATGCTATACACCCGTGAAGCATTCATCCCAACGACCCAATCTGCACATGCTCTTGTATATGCTTCATAATAAAGGTTACGGGTATCGCTTTCGTCTTTTAACTGTTGAAACCCATCATAAATAGCTTTTGGCGTTAAAGACGAAATCCACAATCGCTTCATCGGCTTATGCACACCCGACAGCTGAATGATATTACGAACGATTAATTCCCCTTCACGCCCCGCATCTCCCGCATGTATAATTTCTGTAACCGTGGGCTTTTTAAGCAACTTTTTTACCACTTGAAACTGCTTCGCTTTTGAGCGCGTCACTTCATATTGAAAACGGTCTGGAATCATCGGCAGCGTGTCAATTGACCACTTTTTCCACTCCGGCTTATAATCTTCCGGACTCACAAGCTGACATAAATGCCCCACTGCCCACGTTACATATGCTCCGTCTGTAAACACTTCATTCGGTGGAATCTCTAAATAGCCGTCGTGACGCTTCGGCTTAAACTGTGAAGCTAGCGTCGACCCTTGATCCGGCTTTTCTGCAATAATTAACTTCATGTATCTAATCACCTTACATTTCAAATTTCCATGTGAAACTTAGTCAGTTTTATCATTTTATCATAGAAAGAGCTGTTAGAGTATGAATGAGGAGAAAAGTAGTTTAGATGAGAGATACCTATCTCATTTTAAAAACGTGTCGCTATCCGTTATACTTTTTCAATAAAAAAGCTGTAGATCATTTTCTACAGCTTCGATACACATCTGAATTTTTCTGGCAACAGCCATTATCATATCGACTAAAACAAATCTCCTTTAGGACGTGTTATGAAATAATTGATAACCAAATATACAAACCAACAAGCGTAATAAACAATGTCGGAATCGTTAAGATAATACCTGTTTTAAGATACGTTCCCCATGAAATCTTCACGCCTTTGGTTGAAAGAACATGAAGCCATAAAAGCGTCGCTAAAGAACCAATCGGGGTAATTTTCGGACCTAAATCCGATCCAATGACGTTTGCATAAATCAACGCTTCCTTGATTGTTCCAGCTGCATGTGTTGCATCGATTGCTAGTGCATCAATCATAACGGTTGGCATATTGTTCATAATCGATGAAAGAATAGCCGCAGTAAATCCCATGCCAATTGTTGCTGCAAACAGTCCATGGCTGGCTGTTGCTTGGATCACATCAGCCAGAATTTCTGTTAAACCAGCATTACGCAAGCCGTATACAACGACATACATGCCGATAGAGAAAAAGACAATCGCCCATGGAGCTCCCTGTAACACTTTTTTTGTATGAACCGCTCGGCTTTTTTTAGCCATCATCAAAAACAGAATAGCAATAATGCCTGCAATAATCGAAACAGGGACGCTAAAGAATTCTCCAATTAAATAGCCTAGCACTAACAAAACTAAGACAATTCCGGATAACCGAAACATCTTTTCATCTTTGATGGCATCCACTGGCTTCTGCAAATCTGCTACATTGTATTTCTTAGGAATCCTTTTGCGGAAATACAGATATAAGACCATAATACTTGCAAACAGAGAAACCAAATCTGGAACAATCATGCGTGATGCAAATTCAGAAAAGCTAATACCAAAGAAGTCGGCTGATACGATATTTACTAAGTTACTAACAACTAGGGGCAGCGACGTTGTATCTGCAATAAATCCACTTGCGATAATAAACGGAAAAACCATTTTATCGTCGAACTTTAATGCCCGAACCATGGCTAGTACAATGGGTGTTAAAATCAGCGCTGCTCCGTCATTAGCAAATAGCGCTGCTACAACGGCTCCAAGAAGAGACACATAAACAAACATTCGCACGCCATTACCTCCTGCAGCTCTAGCCATATGAAGCGCTGCCCATTCAAAGAAACCAATTTCATCTAAAATTAAAGAAATAATAATAATAGCAATAAACGTAAGAGTCGCATTCCACACAATGCTGGTTACCTCAAGAACATCTTGAAAATCAACAACGCCTGCCAGTAAAGCAATCATAGCTCCCCCGCAAGCCGACCAGCCGATTGATAAATTTTTCGGCTGCCAAATAACAAAAATTAATGTTACTAAAAAAATCAATGATGCTAGTACAACTGATGCCACTTTTTAAACCTCCAATTATTCACAACAACTAATACGCAGTCCTTGTTTTTCCAGCTCTTTTAAACGTTCGTCCTGACTTGGTACAGATTCAAGTATGCCCAGAACAAACTCATAGTACTGGCTTTCTTTATTAAGAGAATAAAAAACCCATTGCCCTTTTCTTCTTTCCTTCACAAGCTCAGCATCTCTTAATTTTCGTAAATGCTGACTAATTGAAGGTTGGCTAGCTTGATAGATATCTACGAACTCACACACACAGCATTCATTGTTCTCTATTAATTTCACCATTGAAAGCCTTGTTTTATCTCCCAATAATTTTAAGATTTGGGCTGCCTTTTCAATACTATCTATAGATTTTGTGCTCATTAATGAATACCTCCTACTCCCTTTCAGTTGATAGATAATAATGTGCTTATGTATTAATGCTCATTACTATAATTGATTTCTAAATGTTTTACAATTTTTTAGTAAACTAAAAGTGATTTAGTAGTTGTCTAAGAATTTAAAGAAGTTATTTTTTCCCTACTAATCTAAACAAAATCTAGCACATAATACTATAGGTATATTTTCTCGTAAAAATGCTCCTAATGTCCTTGGACAAACATACATACTTATTTTGTCGATCCGCATAAAATATAGAGAAAAATAAGAAAGGATGATTATGATAAAAAAACATTATTCCTATTATAACCCTCAAGATGGTAAATATTATGTAGACAAGCCTTACTCTCTTAGAGACAATAAAGTATCCCCCTCTGCTTCTCCTAAAATCCCTTTGAAAAATACAGCCGACAGAGCTTTTAAAATCCCTGTATTCCTCAGCCACCCTTCTATGCTTAATACTACTCAAACAAGATTTCTTAATCGTTTAATTGATGAAATTGAACGTGCTCTTCTTTTCCCTCGTACACTGCCTGATACAGAGCAATATCCTAATAAAACAATAACAAGCGTTCGCCGAATGATACTCTCTAGCTATGGGTTGATCGCGGTGAATATGCAGCAAGTCTTCGCCAATTATACCATGACGAATATTCCCGGCGGTACACCTCCGCCACCATCATGGGAAGGTGCTCCGTTTTTACAAATAGAGCCAAGCATGGGTTACCAACGAGGCCTGCCTTTACTTCTTATCAAAGAATCAGGTGTCAACAGTATAGGCGTTTGGAATCCAGCAGTAGTTCCGTTCTTTATTATTGAATGGGATTCTACAAAACCGCTTGATGAGTTTTTTAACCGTGTTGAATGGAGAGAAATATTTCAAAACTGGGTGGCTCAAGTGCGAAATGGCTACTTTATTCAAACACAGCCTTCCTATCGATACGGCCCGGATGATCTATAGAAAGAATTTCAACCGAAGAGCACTTTCGAAAGCTGTTTCTATAAAACAAGTTAGAATGCGAGGTGAATATAATTGACTTTAATTAATAGTGGGACATGCGTAGGAGTTCTATATCGAGCTAATGCCGGTGCATCATGCAGAAACGGGTACTGTGTTCATAATGGAAGATTAGTAGGCGGCGTCATAAGCTCAAATGCTGGTACCTTAACGGTTACAAGAAGCATCGATAACACAAAGTTACAGACTTATAATGGTATTCTTCTTAGCCACCGAGCCGTAAACCGAACGACAGGGCAAGTCACGCAGCAATATTTGTATTTTAGAAAAAATCAGTTAGAAAAAGTAGAAGTTACGCCTTATACGCAATATAGTGACCCTAGCTGTCAAAGAGAGAATCATTATAATATCCGTGATATTATCTATCCTGGTGAATGTGTAGGAATCAGATATCGGATAGGAGATGAATGGCATATAGGAAACGGGCGATATCTATATTGGACAGGCCAAGTGAATCACTGTATATTTGATGAACGTCCACAAAGTACAAATAGACAATTTTTACGGCAGATTTGGTACGCACATTGGATACTCGATCCAAAAAATGAACGAAATATTATACCTCAAAAGACCTCTCGAGGACGTGGATCTCCAAGAGGTGAACGTAGAATTTATGCTTTTAAGAATCTGCTTCCAGCTAATGGTGAGACGGTCCTTGTAAAAGCTGCTTCTCCTGTAAATTCTGCTTCTTGGCCTTTTCGTATTATCTATCAGTAAGAAAAACAGAATGTAATCCTTAATGCTATTACAACTCCCATCCTCCACCTAGTTTCCTCTCAAAATTCCACAAATAGGCCGAGGTTAATTTGAACTGCCCCTCCAGTGGTTAACCATTGGAGGGGCAGTTTCTTATGATTTTCTGTTTTTATTTGTCCATACGCTTCTCTACTTTATTTCCTTGTACTGCTTCCCTTTTTCTCTTTTTTGTAAGAAAATAGAAGCGCTAATCCAAGAAGTAATCGGAATAATAATGGCTACACCAATGCCTCCGCTTAAAATAGAAATGACTTCTGCACAAAAGGTTTTTGAATTGATAATGTCTCCAAACGAATACGACAATCTCTTAAACCAGATAATTAACGTCAAATACCCGCCTACAAAGGCAAAATACAGTGTATTGGTTGTGGTGCCCAAAATATCTCTTCCGATTTTCAAACCAGAATTGAAGAGTTTTTTTTTTAGTTACGGACGGATCATGAACAAATAACTCATTCATAGAAGACGAAATAGATAGCGAAATATCAATGATCGCTCCTATGGCTCCCATAATAATTGTACAAATGGCTATTTTAGCAAAGTCAATTCCAACGTAAAGTGAAAAAGCGTTAATTTCTTCTTCTTGTTCTTCTCCAAACCCTTGAATCATGGCATGATGTTCAATGATAAAAATAAAGAGTACTAAAACGGCTAAGGTAATAATCGTTGAAACAAACGCAGCAAGCGTTTTATGATTGAATTTATTAATATAAAATAAATTAATGCAGCTAATGATTGTACAAGCGATCACCGTAACAATAATCGTATTTTTTATAGACAGCATAAAGAGAATGGTTAGAAAAATAACGCCAAAATTCAAGAACAAAGCAAGGAAAGATCTAATTCCTTTTTTTCCGCCTACCATACTCATCAGAATAAATAAAATAAGAGCTAGCAACAGTAAAACGTTCACTTTCTGTTCCCCTTCCTAAAAATAAAAAGAATCGAAAGATAGAGTGTAATTGGAATCGTTAGCACAATGCCAATGCTGCCAGTAAGAGCACGGATTAACTCTAACGAGAAATTCATTGAAAACGTGTATCCTAAAGGAGAACCGTTCTTTAAATAAAGAAGGACCATTGGAATTGTTCCACTTATATATGAAAAAAATAAAATATTCGTCATGGCTCCCATGATGTCTCCGCCAATTTCCTTGCCCGATTTCATTAAGTCTTTGTGCGCTATCTCTTTATTCTTTTCATATAGTTCATAAACAGAAGAAGTAATGGTAATGGCTACATCCATGACAGCTCCTAAAGATCCTATTAATACCTCACTCATAAATATTTTTTGTGGAGGAATTGTTACAAACTCCATTCCTTCATAATGAAGACCGTTCGAATCTGTTAGCTGCATGACTATGTATGCAATTAACAGAGAAACAAACGTACCTATTAAAGTTGAAATGATTGCTACATGCGTTTTTTCTTGATTACCGCTTACTAATAACAAAGAAATAACCGTAAAAAGAACGACCGCAACAATACATACAGCGAGCAAGCTCACATTCCCTAGTGCTAAATATACATTGAGAGCCCCGATTAAAAGGACAATATTAATAAGTAAGCTAATGATTGAATAAAAACCTTGTTTTTTTCCAATCGCCAGCAAAATTAATATAAATAAACCCGCGACGGCGGTAACCTGCGTGTCCCGCTTCACTCCTTCAATCGTGCCGCTTAAAGCATGCTGTGAATTCTTTTCTAAGGAGACAAAAAGATCTGTTCCGACAGTGTACTTTTGATCATAAGCACCTGAGTATGAGTACGTATTCTCTAAATGAATAAGCTTCCCTTTGTATTTTCCGTTCATGATTTTAGCAACAATTTTTTGATAATATACGGTATCTTTGTTGTGATTTAAATCAGTAGATTTATTTTGTTCTACAACATTCGTCTTCACTACCTCCGCTATCGGTTTTTTATAAAGCGAATAATTGTGGTTTGTTACTATTAGCGCTATACACAAACATCAAATTCCTAGTATATAGAGAAAGATTTGTTTACGTGATAATTTATTAAACTTTTGCTTCGAAAAAAGATTCCTTATATGCTGGGAATACAGAGCTGACATCACATAATTCCTTTCTAGTTATTATTTGAACGCAGGGCTTTTGAACATGAAGAGACTGCAAAGAGGTCTAAATTCTTTGCAGTCTTTTCATTCGTTTATTGTGAGCGCTATACAGCAAGACACTCCACCTGCTATTTTTCATTCCGTACTGTATCAGAGAAAAGTGAAATTATAGTGAAAGCATAGAACAATTTATCTACTTCACTAGTTTTTTATGACTATCTTATATAATCATAGGAATATAAAAACAAAGAGAAAACTGTTTGCGCTATAATAAATTGACTTTATAGCTACTGATTAGTTATAAAACTCATGAAAAGCGACAAATAGTTGCTAAAAACAAGGAGGTTATTTCATGTTAACGAAAAAAACACTTGTCATGCTTTCTACTCTCACCCTTGTAACAACATGCGTAGCATTCAGCACTCCAACTACTGAAGCAGCTGGTAAAGATACCTACTCACAAAAAATTGAAACTAAAGCAGAAGCAAGGCCTACGCTTCGTAAAGGTTCTCACTCTAGCTACGTAAAGGACTTACAGCAAAGCTTAAAAGATGTGAAGTATAACACATCAGTTGATGGAATTTTCGGTACGCAAACACAAAACGTAGTAAAAGAATTTCAAACCGATCACAGCTTGTCTCCAGATGGTATTGTTGGCCCCTTAACATGGGCAGCTTTAGATGAGAACAAGGTAGAAAGAAAGCAATTTCCTGTCAGCACAGCTATTACATTCGGTAAAAAAGAACTCGGTGACAACATTGTCTTCAGTACAGACGACCGCTTACGGAAAGATAACAATAATAAAGCTTACTACAGATTCGTAGCAAAAAACAAAGACTGGATGGATCAAGGCGGATCAGGTACCATAGGGTGGTATCACATTTACAAAAATGGAGATGTGATTGAAGCATCCAATTAAACCTATTTACAAATAACGGTTCGAAAAAAGCCTTCATAATCACTCTTTTGAGTGATTTACTACTTCTCTTACAGAATGCTAAAATTTAAAAGAATCATTCCATAGGTATTTTACTTGAACAAGAACAGCTTTTTCTCCCCACAGCTGTTCTTGTTATTTTTTAATAAAAATGAAAAAAGCAGCATACTGAACATTCCACACGCTGCTTTTTGAGATCACAGGACTACTCTGCGGGTCGAGGTCCTGCTTCTCGTCCTGAGTTCTCTACCGTTAGTATTGGCCGAACGGTGATATCTTCATTTACACGAATTTGGCATGATAAGCGCAAGTGATCTTCAATTGAACTTTCTGAGTATGCATTTTTCTCTGCGTGTGTTAAATCACAATATTCGCCTTCAAGCACTTCTACCCTGCAAGTCGTGCATTTAGCTTTCCCGCCGCATCGATGAAGAATATTTATACCGTTGTCTTCGAGTGCCAAGACAAGCTTTTTTCCTTTTGCCACTTCAAAACTTCCGTATCCTAAAACGGTTACTCTTGGCATGTATATCCCTCTTTCCCTCTACTGTGTACAAGCGATTTGAATTACACTATATGCAGTTTCTTTTTATTGCATGCCTAAATCCAATTAAGAAGACCATCGTTTTGTAATACGGCAACTAAAACGACAATCCCAAGTATAATAACAGGTATTAGTGCCTTTAAAATTTGATACTTAGATAATTCTATGCGCTGAGGCTCCTTTAACAGATGACTTTGATTTAACTCAGTATTGTTTTCACTTTCTTTATGATTCATGTTCCTCTGCCTTTCTATTTTTTATAGTGCGGTTCATATCTACTTCTGCTGACATCACAAAAATAGCCACAGAATTTCTTCATAAAAACCATCTTAACCTTTTTAAGAACATGCTATACCAACAATGCTATTTTAAAACAAGTCCCTATCATATGTTTTAAACAAATTCACCTTGTTTCTCTTCTTAATAGCGTTTCTCACATCACTAAACGCACAAGCAAGGTCGTTATTTATAATCAAAAGTAAAACCCCATAGCGAGTCATGGGGTTTTACTTCGTACGTTGGTTTTTTGGAATTTTAATTTGTTTAATATCTCCCAGCACATAAATATAAAAAATTAAGCCTAGCAACAGCACAATTCCCGCTACAATAAAGCTTAGATTAAAAGAACCGGTTTTATCCAAAAGATATCCCGTTAAAGCTGTAGCTATAATTCCACCAAACAAATTATTAGCTAAATTAACAATAGAACTGAGCAGAGAAATAGAGCCTGCAGGCGCAATTTCAGCAGAAATTGACCAGCCGATTGGTGCCGTTGCAGATATACCTGCCAGTCCAATCGAGATACAAATCATCGCTACTACAACACTATTGGTGAAAATAGAGCCTAAAAAAACAAACCCTAAGCATAATCCTACAACAATGATCGTGCGATATACTTTTTGACTGTTATATCCTTTTTTTATGAGGTAATCAACAAGCCAACCGCCAACTAAAATGCCAGCAAATGTAGCAATTAGCCAAGGTACTGCCGTAAGCAGACCCGATGACATGATATCCATACCGTATTTCTCTTTTAAAAAAGTTGGCAGCCACGTTAACAGTAAATTAAACGTATATCCATAGCCTGTAAACCCAATCATCAGCCCCCAAACTTTTCGATTCGTAAATAATACGTTTAAGGTATGTAAAAATTTTGATGTTTGTTCATCGTTCGCATTTAAATTATTTTCTTGAATATACTTCAACTCATCATCTGATATGCGTCTGTGCTTTTCTGGTTTTTCGTAATAAAACCAAAAAAGCAGCGTGAACAGCACGTTTATAATTCCAATGGATAAAAATGCTGTGCGCCAATCAAATTTGGTGATGAGAAACGCTACAAGAGGCGCGCCAAGTACATTTGAAAATTTGGCCGCTGAATCAAACAAAGAATTTGGTAAGCTTCTTTCGTTTGGAGGAAACCATAGAGACGTAGCTTTTGATGCTGCTGGAAAAGCTGAAGCACTCATTATTCCTATTAAAAACCGGACGATATAGAGAAGAAGTTTTCCTTGCAAAAATGCCATCGACATCGTTAATAAACTCCAAATTACCATACCCACTCTTGTTACCCATGCTACTCCGAACCGATCAAGTAAGCTTCCCGCAGGTATTTGCATGATCGTATAAGAATACGTATAAATAGAAAAGACAATTCCGAGCTCTGTTCCCGTTAAGTGAAATGCATCTTGTATTGCAGGAGCGGCCACTGACACCGCTACACGATCAAAATAATTTAAAATAATCATACTGCTTAACAAAGATGAAATAAACCATCGTGTACGTCCTGTTCGCTTTACTGAATGTTCACTCATAGCTAGCTCCTTTCATCAGTAGTTTGTTCGTTTTATTACCGTAGCATTCTACTTAATACCACAACTTCTTTTGAAAGAAACATGCGTTTTCTTCATCCACCATGTAAGAAATTCCTCATGATAAAACATAAAACAAAAAGAGATTGAGTCATAACTAAATCAATCCAAACTACAGCTAGAAGCCACCACCTACATGAAACCTCCGTTCACCATAACAATGAAAAAATCCGAACGAGTTGGATTCTCAATCAAGAATCTCGATTCATCGTTCGGACCTTTTTTACCTAAAATACTTTTGTACCAGCCTCTTTTTTCGCTAACAGTCTATTTGGCTGAAAGTTCACTTTCGGTTACCCACTTGTGATTTTTTACTTTCTCTCCGCCTGTAGTCGGTGCGTAGTCTACCATGTATACCGTTGTTTTTTCGGCTGAATCAATCGTTGCTTTTGCCCCTTTCATACCTTTCATATGATCTGCTTCAAGCGTTGCTTCGCTACCTGCCTTTAACTGCTCGTTACCCGCATCTTTTATTTCTTCTTGAATAACCCACTTATGATTTTTCACTTTTTTTCCGCCAGTCTTTGGCGTATACGAAACGGTATAGGCCGTAGTGTCGTAAGCACCGACAATGGTTGCTTCAGCCCCGTTCATGCCTTTCATATGATCTGCTTTTATAACGGCTTTATCTCCAACTTTATATGTTGGATTCTCTGCTTTTTTTAATCCTTTTGGAACCTCTCCTGAACTAGAGTGATTCATCTCTGAGTGATCGTGCATAGATTCGTTTTTGTCAGCTGAAGGCTTTTCATGACTAGAATCGTTTCCGCATCCGCTTAGTCCAATAATGACAGATGCACCAAGAATAAATAGCTGTTTTTTCATAACAGTCCCTCTTTTCCACATAATAAACTTTAAAATAAAAATCATTTAATCATTAGAAACAATTTATCTTTGCCTACTCTTCTTCTTTTCTTTATTGTAGCCAAAATTTGTGCAGATTTTGTGAAGATGAAGATAATTGGACACGAAAAATTCCTGTGCCTAAAAAAGGCCTTCGTATGAATCACTTACCACAAGGAAAAAGTATAAAAATAAAAGGAGGAAAGAAACATGCTAAAAATACGCTTTGCTCTGCCCTCACTGTTACTTGCGTTTAGCTTGGTGATGGGAGCGCCTTTTGCTTCCGCACACTCCACTCTCTCATCTAGCGTACAAAAAATAGAAGTAACGTCCATTAAAATGAAAACGCTCAAAACATTTATTGATGAACAAGATATGAATTCATTCACTAACAGTATAAAAAAAGCGCAGCATATGAAACTTCTCTTGGATGAAGAATCTGCTGGGAGCATCGATTGCAAAATGACTATTACCTATGGAGATGGTTCTAGCCGTCATTATTTCATTTGGATTATGGATGACGGACGTGATGTGCTAATTGCTCAGCAAAAGCATCCAGAAGACCTTCATCTTAAAGGGTATGAATTGAATCAAAAAAATTCCTTGCACCTAACAAAGCTGCTAAAGAATATTCTTTAGCAGCTTTGTTTTTAGATTACTTTCACCGAGAATAACTCGATGACTCCAATATTTTTTAGTTTATATTGCCAACATAGCATATACTGCTATGACTGCGAGCAAGTACAAAATAGCTGAGACGATCCACTTTTTCATATCTTATAGCCTCACTCTCTGCAATCGCAGTGCATTTAATACAACCGACACAGAACTAAAGGCCATCGCGGCTCCAGCGACCCAAGGGGCTAACAGCCCAACTGCTGCAATTGGAATACCAAGCGTGTTGTAGCCCATTGCCCAGAATAAGTTTTGCTTAATATTAGAAATTGTTTTTCTACTCATTTCAATTGCATCTGCAATGCTCATCAAGTCTCCTCGCATCAGCGTAATATCAGCGGCTTCCATCGCTACATCCGTTCCTGTTCCGATGGCCATTCCAATATCAGCTAACGCAAGTGCAGGAGCATCATTAATACCGTCTCCTACCATAGCGACTTTTTTACCTTGCTGCTGAAGCTTTTTCACTTCTTCTGCTTTGCCTTCTGGCAACACTTCTGCTATAACGTGCTCAATACCCGCTTGCATCGCAATAGCCTGAGCTGTTTGACGATTATCACCTGTAATCATCATCACTTCTAAGCCCATTTCTTTTAACCTGGAAACTGCTTCTTTAGAAGTCGCTTTAATGGTATCTGCAACAGCAAGCATACCGGCATATTTTCCGTCAAGAGCAACGAGCATAGCCGTTTTTCCGTCTCGTTCTAAATTTGTCATTTCTTCTAAGGCTGTATCAATATTTACTTTATGTTGGTTCATAAGCTTTCTTGTTCCCACTAACAGCTCTCGCTCTTGTACAGTTGCTTTTACTCCATACCCTGGAATAGCTTCAAAAGATAACGGATCTTGAATCTCTATACCTTTATTTTTTATACCTGCTACGAGTGCTTGAGCGAGAGGATGCTCCGACAAACGCTCAGCCGATGCAACTAACTGTAATAGCTCATTTTCTTCGTAGCCTTGTGCAATACGTACATCGGTTAACTCTGGGGTTCCATTTGTAACAGTTCCCGTTTTATCTAAAAGAATCGTATCGATTTTATGCGTTGCTTCTAAATGCTCTCCGCCTTTAAACAAAATACCAAATTCTGCTGCGCGGCCCGACCCAGCCATAATGGAAGTTGGAGTAGCTAAGCCTAACGCGCATGGACATGCAATCACTAATACGGCAATAAGCTTCTCTAAAGCCGGTGCAAATTCGCCAGGCGCAATCCAGATATACCAAACAAAGAAAGTAAGAAGTGCAATTCCGACTACAATTGGCACGAATATACCTGAGATATAATCAGCTAATCGCTGAATAGGCGCTTTAGAACCCTGCGCTTCTTCTACTACTTTAATAATTTGCGCAAGCGCCGTCTCCCTGCCAACGTTTGTAGCTTTTATTTTCAGAAAACCATTTTTATTAAGTGTAGCTCCAATTACTTTATCTCCAATGTTTTTATCTACCGGTACGCTTTCACCTGTCAGCATGGACTCATCTAAGGCCGATTGCCCGTCAATAATCTCTCCGTCTACAGGCACTTTTTCACCAGGCTTAATAAAAATAACTTCGCCTTTTTGGACTTCTTCCACTGGAATTTCAACTTCCGCTCCGTCTCTTATGACAACGGCCGTTTTAGCCTGTAAGCCCATCATCTTTTTAATTGCCTCTGAAGAACGGCCTTTGGCATTTGCTTCAAATAATTTCCCTAAAAGAATCAGCATAATCAATATAGCGCTCGTTTCATAGTAAAGCTGATTCGTATGAGCAGATGACCCAAGCGATTTAAGAGAAGAGTATAGACTGTAGAAATAAGCTGCGCTTGTACCTAGTGCTACTAAAACATCCATGTTGGCGCTTTTGTTACGCAGAGCTTTAAATGCGCCTACATAAAATTGCTTCCCTACCACGAATTGAACAGGCGTAGCTAAAGCGAGCTGAACCCATGGATTCATTAGCATATGAGGTAAAGGAATAAACGACGTAAACGTAAAATGGCTAACCATTGCCCACAATAACGGTACGCTTAAAATAAATGCGAACCAGAACTTTCCTTTTTGTTTACTCAGTTCTTTTTCTCTATAGCTTTGCTCTTCTTCGCTTTCTTCCGACTTTAGCTTTGCTCCGTATCCAAGCTTTTCAACTCGCTGCGTTATATCTTGCGGAGCTATTTGAGAAGGGCTGTATTCAACAGAAGCCGTTTCTAAAGCAAGGTTAACACTTGCCTTTGTCACGCCTTCTAATTTGTTTAACCCTTTTTCAATACGAGTCGAACAAGCGGCGCACGTCATTCCCGTAATAGCAAATTCGGCTTTTTCACTTACAACTCCGTACCCAAGCTTTTCGATTTTTTCTTCAAAGACCTGTGGACTTGTTTTAGACGGATCAAATATGATAGTAGATCTTTCCAAAGCCAAATTCACGTTTGCTTCTTTTACACCTTCTATTTTTTTTAATCCTTTTTCAATTCGGTTAGAACACGCTGCACATGTCATACCTGTAATTTGCAAGGTGGCTTCTTTTTGTTTGTCACTCATCACGTTTCGCCTCCTGTTATATACCTATAAGGGGTATATATTTTTCTTAAATCAAGCGTGCGAAGGTATTCGCACGCGATGATGTTTATGCTACGTCATAACCTTGGTCATCAATAGCCTCTTTAATATCTTCAACCGTTACTTGACTTGGATCAAATGCCACTGTTACTTTTGCATCTTCTAAGCTTACTTCTACGCTTTTAACGCCACTAAGTTCGCCTACGCCGCCTTCAACAGCTTTGACGCAATGACCGCAAGACATTCCTTGTACTGATAATGTTACGTTTTCCATTTCTAGCATCTCCTTTATTTCATTAATCGTTTAATGGTTGTTAATAATTCATCTACTACTTCTTCATCACCATCTTGCACACGTTCTACAATGCAATGCTTCAAGTGACCTTCAAGCAAAATTTTACTTACACTATTTAAAGCAGACTGCGCAGCTGCGATTTGAGTAATCACGTCGTCACAATACGTATCTTTTTCAATTAATCCTTTAATTCCTCGAATTTGTCCTTCAATTCGATTTAATCGGCTTGTTAGATTTTTTTTCACTTCTGGAGAATGGTGACTTTTTCTTTCACTATTTATCGTACAACATTTTTCTTCACTGTTCATGTGATTCGCTTCGACCATCTAACATCCTCCCTTCATGACTTCATCATACTATACCCCCCTACCCTATGTAAAGGGAAAGAAACGTTTATTTTATCTTTTCACCAATTTCGATAGCTATGCTCATATCATTTTCAACTAACATCAACCCACTTATAGCCTATTCCCCATACGGTTTGCAGGTATTCGTCTACAGGAAAACCCGCTTTTCTAAGCTTATCCCGAACATTTCGCACATGGGAGTCAATAGTACGATCTCCAATCTCAGCCTCATATCCCCACACTAACACAAGCAAGTCGTCCCGGCTGAACACACGATTTAAATGCTGAAGAAGTAATCCCACTAATTCAAACTCTTTAGGGGTCACTTGAATGTACTGATTTTTATATTGTAATACGTGGTCTTCCTTGCTCCATACTAACCCTTTATAGGTGATTTCATTCTTTTCTTTTAAGGAACGCCTAAGAACCGCGCTGATGCGTGCAACCAATTCTTCTTCGCTAAACGGTTTAGTAATATAGTCATCTGCCCCTATATTTAATCCTTTTACTACATCTAACGTTTGGCTGCGGGCTGTGAGCATAATCACTGGTATATCAGACATTTTTCTTACTTCTTGGCAAATCTCCCACCCATCTTTGCTTGGCATCATAATATCTAATAGCATCAAATCTGCTTTTTTGCCTTCACAAAGATAGCGCAGCGCTTCTGTGCCATTTTCAAATTTTATACATGTAAATCCGTTTGGCAGCAGATAAAGTTCCAGTAAATCCAGCATCCTTGCTTCATCATCTACTAATAAAATAGTGGCCATCCTATCCATCCTCTCTTAATACAATCTCTACAGTCGTTCCTTTTTCCATCTCGCTTGTGAGTGTTATGTCTCCTTCATGAGCTTCTACAATCTCCTTTACAATTGATAAGCCTAATCCGTAACCTCCGCTTTTTCTCGAGCGAGATTTTTCCACTCGATACAGCTTATCAAATACGTAAGGCAGATCTTTTTCTGGAATGCCTATTCCTTGATCTTTAAGAGTTATTGTCAATAATTCAGCTGATTTTTTTACAATTACATCAATTTTAGTCCCTTCTTTTGAATATTTCATTGCGTTATCAAGTAAATTGATAATCACTTGCTGAAATCTTTCAGGATCTAGTGAAACGTAAAGGTCTTGAGGGCAGCTTATGTCCAGCTTCATCTCTTTTTCTTTTAAAGCTAAATGAAAATGTGCGCATATGGCGTGCAAATACGTAGCCAGTTCTACTTTTTGTTTTTGAATAAAAAATGTGTGCTGATCCAGCTGCGCCAGCTGAAACAAATCTTTGACTAGCTGTGAAATTCTTTCCGCTTCTTCTTCCACAATGGTAAGATATTTATCACGTTCTTGCGGTGTATTAGAAGGCCTTCTCGCTACGTCCGCATAGCCCTTTAAATACATCAAAGGAGTTTGAAGTTCATGTGAAATGCTGCTTAAAAATTCATTTCTCTCTTTTCGTAACCGCTGCAGCTCATTCGCTAGCGATTGAATGGACGTTCCTAATTGTCCAAGTTCATCTCTTGAATGAGCACCAAGCTTTACAGACAAATCCCCTTGACTCAGCTTCTCTGTTGCTTTTTTCATCTTGATTAAAGGAGCGGTTATAAATTTAGACAGAGCAAAAATAGTCACAATCGAAAATAAAATGGAAACAGCTCCCGCTACGTAAAAATGATGCTGCAGTCTCGCAATCATTTCGTGAATATCATTTGTGTTTTTGAACATATAAACCGTTCCGAACTGCTGACGGCCTTTTTCAATGGGTGATGCTGTGGCGATATAAGGTCTGCTTTTCCAGTCGCCTTGCATAATTTCACCTTCGTATGTAAGAGACTTTCCTTTCCATTTCTCTACTGCTTTTCTTGCACCTTGAATTAAAGGCCTAGATGAACTGATAATTTTTCCTGTTTTATTTGTTATGACAACATCAGTTTCTGCTTCAGATTCCATCAGTGCAACATGGTTAAGCGTAGCCGCATCATGATGCTTCTCTAATACTTCCCGGTGACTGTTTCCTCTTAAACGCAAACTTTCTAATTCTTCCGAAATTCGTGTGTTGGCAAGACCGCTATATAAGTAAAAAAAGAGAGCAACTTCAATTAGTAAAATGAACATTAAAAATAAGAGTCCAAGCTTAATAGAAATTTGATTCATTTATTCACATCCTTTGCTTTCATTATAAAAGTAATAATTGAAGAAACTGTGCAGAATACAAATACGCCACAAAATAATTATCTTTATACTATGAAAAGTTTTCTAAGAAGAAGCTTCCTCTGTTGATACAACTGTACTGAATTGGTCAAATAAGCGTTATTCTCTGACATTTTACCATAGGTAGAAGGAACGGATACGTACGCAGAACAGCATTTTAATGAACAAAAAAGGAATGTGAATGATCCCTATGGATACGCGTAAAAATGAAGGTTCTTTTAAATATCATTATTAAGCGAACTCTTTACTGTTTTTCTAATAAAAAAGGTTAATCAGCAAAAGCTAATTAACCTCGTTAAATAGTGCAATTTCACCCAGTTCTCTCAGTTGAACTGTCTCCCGTTACCTGCAAGTTTCCGGAGCGTTTTAATTTGTTCCACCCTACTTTTGTTCCTTTTAATGCAGCTAAAACTGCCTTCCAAGCTACCCATAGTAATAAGTAGCGATACACAATTCTTTGTATCACTAGAGCAATCAATGGTTTACTGCTTATTCGCTCTAATCTAAAGGCCACTAAGCAAACAAGAAAATCAACAATAAAGTAGCACCCGTATAAAAGAACCGAATGTTTAACATCTCCAGTACATAGCCTCAAAACAAATAAAAGGTCTAAAAATGGTGCAAATAAAGGAAAAATGAATTGAAACAGCAGCATATTAGGAAGAGCCATAAAACCTAATGCTTTATGCTTGCGCCCTCCAAAAGCTCTTTTGTGCTTCCATAAGCACTGTAAAGTCCCAAAGTTCCAGCGATGGCGCTGTTTGAGAAAATCTTTACGCTTTTCCGGTGCTTCTGTATATGCACTTGCTTTCTCTTCAATTGAAATTTTATAACCGCTGCGCAATATACGCAGAGACATGTCTGTATCTTCAGCTAATGTATCGGCCGTAAAATACCCTAATTCTTGAACAAGTTTTTTTCGCCATGCTCCTATTGCGCCTGGAACAACTGTCACACAATTAAGCATGGAAAAAGCACGTTTCTCTAAATTAAAACCTGACACATATTCAATATGCTGCCATGTTGTTAATAAATTACGGACATTTCCTACTTTGATGTTCCCAGATACCGCTCCTACTTTTTCGTCGTTAAAGTGTCTTACCATAAGCGATATAGCTTCAGATGAAATAATGGTATCGGCATCAATTGACACAATAATATCTCCTTGTGCTTTTTGGATACCCAAATTGACCGCCGCAGCCTTTCCTCCGTTTTTCTTTCGAAGAAGACGAAACTTGTCATTGTTTTTAAAAGCTTCAGTAACAGTCTTTGACGTGCCATCTGTTGAACCATCATCAACCATAATAATCTCAAGGTTTTGATATGAACTCTTCAACACCGATTTAATTGTCCTGTTTATGACATTCTCTTCGTTGTATGCAGCGACAACTACGCTGACTAAAGGCTGATATGAAGCATCAAACTGCAGTTTATCCGCTTTTCTTTTATGTTTAAGAGCGAGATAAAATACAATAAGCAAACGCAGTGTAAATACAATTAATGTTCCATAAAACAAAACGAAAAAAACAGTATGCAGCGCAGCAATATTCACTAGAATCAATTTGATGTTTTGAATAATAGGATTCTCTGCTTTTAAAACGGCTGGCATTGTACTTTCCCTGCTTTTGTTAGTCAAATTACCTGCTGTTACAAATGTATACCCTTGCGCCTGTAGCTTTTCAATGATTTGAGGCAGTGCTTCTACTGTTGCTTCTCGGTTTCCTCCTCCATCATGAAGTAAGATAATATCACCGTTCTCTGCTTGCTTCATCACACGGTTTACAATTTCTTTACTATTTTTGGCTTTCCAGTCACTCGAATCAATATCGTAGTTAACCGTTATATATCCCATGTTCGTCGTATCCGCCATTTTTTGAAATGAAGCTGGGTCATATACCGTTTCATCGTAACCATTATAAGTGCTTTGATTATCTCCATACGGAGGACGATATAAAATAGATGAATGACCAGTTATACCTTGAATGACTCGTTCTGTTGCATTTACTTCATACTTTAGCTGATTTTTAGAAATATTGATTGTATTTGGGTGGGAAAACGTATGATTTCCAATTTCATGACCATCTTCATATACTTGTTTAACAATATCTTGATGAAATACTGCATTTTCACCAATCATAAAGAAAGTAGCTTTTACATTGTGAGCTTTTAAAATTTTTAAAATTTTCTCTGTGTATTTAGGATCTGGCCCATCATCAAATGTCAAAACAATTTCTTTGTTAAATATTTTGCTTAACCGCTCAATCTCAGGAGCTTGCGGCATTGCTGTGTACTCTTCCCCTGAAATAAATCCTTTCGAATCAAAAGCAAAACGTCTTTCTCCCGGAGAAGGCTCTGTTTTTGCATGAAGTATGCTTCCTTCTCCATAATTGTAAGCAATTTCTCCATTTTTAACAGTCTGAATCTCACTTACTTTATGTCCTTTTACTACATCCCATACAGACGGGTCTTCCGTTCCCAGTCTCCATAAAGCAACTCCTTTGGCACCGCTTGATGAAGCAGCTTTCCACTGGTTATAAAATGTCACGCTGTCCAAAAACCATAGCTCATGCGTACCCGTTCCGTCTTTATAATTTACATATGGCGTTTTGCTTTCATCATCCCACTCAACATTCAAGTGGGCTTTTTGAGCCATTCGCATGACGTCTTCAAATGATACAACCTCTCCTCCTTGCTTGCTTTTTTCGTTCCAGTCATATCCATAGTTTCCAAGACTAACAATCATCTTATCTTTTAACGATTTTGATAAATTGTTTTGATACCAAGAAAATGAAGCAATAGGACCTGGACTTTGAAAGTGCTCGTCGTACATCATTAAAATCATACGGTCATTATACTGTTCTAAACCACTATAATCGAATGCTTTATTAGCTGGAGGCACATCCATAGTTACCATTAAGCCATCTTCATGGAAGGCTGTATAAAGTTTCTTCATAAAATCTGTTAGTAACTCTCTGTCGCTGCTTTTGATATTTTCAAAATCTATATTTACTCCATCATATCCATTCTCTTTAATTTGATGATGTAAATTATGTATGAGTTTGGATTGTTCCTGAGGAGATTGCAGCAAGCGGTGAACCGTTTGCTCATCCCATTTTCCATTTGACTCGTTTGTGAGCAGCGGTAAAACCTTTGTATGATGCTTTTTAGCAAAATCTCCGATATCTTTTTGAACACTGCTTTTTAATTCCAAGTTCGAATTTAATGAAAACCATTGAGGTACAAGAACGTCAATTTGGTCAATATTATTTTTTAATGAACGCTCACTATTTTTATCCCAATTAACATAGAACGCATAAAAATCATCTTTGTTCACAATCCGGTTTTCTAAAAACTTTTTATGAGACTCATCTTCTGAAAAAGAAGAGAGCTGGCCGCTATCATTATCGGACGGATAAATAGTCGAAAATTCATTCTTTTCTTCAGTCCCCCATGTTGGCAAGACCGGATTAAAGTGAAGGCTTAAGCCTGAAACGAAAGCTGAAAAAAGAGTAAAAATAATTACGAGTATAAATAGACTTACAATAATATGCCATCGTTTTAAAGAACTAGTCTCAAAAATGAATTTTTTCTTACTTTTGTCCGTATGCGAACCAGCCGTCTTCTCACCTCGCCTGTTCTTTTTGTTGAATTGTGTTGTTTGCACATGCATACCTGCTTTCTATCCTTTTTAGCTATGATGTAAAGGAAAAAACGTTTCTACCTCTGTTTTTGTATCCTCTACGTATTTTTATCACTTTCTCTACACTTTTTAGTTTGCTAGTAGAAAAAAGAGTGGAGATCGCGTTGTTTTTGTAAAAAGTCATATACTCAAAAGAGCGAAAACTTTTATACCCCTGTGCGTCTGACACTATAAGTTTTTCTGCAAACAAAAGGATAACAGAAGTAAATCAAGCGGTATATATGCTAATTTATCGAATTTAGAGATAACTTATGGAAGTGTAAGGCTTTACAGTTATACCTTTTTCTAGGTCTTATCTCGTCTTATTAGTTATTTAGACATGTATTTTTTTCATTTTCTTAGAGCTTCTAATAAAAGTAGTGTATTGCTTAGAGAACTTCTGCGTTTTTACCGTATTAAAAATTCCCAACCAGCTAAAGCACTAGGCGATTTAAAGGCGACACAGATTAACTCATAACAAAAAGCATGTTCTCCCTGGAGAACATGCTTTTTATTTAACAATGATAACAGGACATTCTGCGGATTGAGCAACTTCGTGACTTACACTTCCTAAAAATGTCTCTTTCACAAAGCCCTTTCCTCGACTTCCTATTACAATGACGTCTTGTTGATTGTCATGTGCGTATTCGATAATTTTCTTTGAAGCGGTGCCCTCTAAACCGTATGCCTCATATGGAATACCTGATTGAGTTAAATGATTGTGAGCTTCAGATAAAATATCGCGGTTTTCTTCTTCTATCAGTGCGTCTAAGTCAACGCTAAAAACAGGCTGCTGCAAGTGAATTCTTTCCTTAATATGTACAATTGTCAGCTTATTAGCATTTACGCTTTTAGCTAGTTTACTTGCATGTTGAAGAGCACGAATAGAAGGTGCCGAACCGTCAAAGGCAACTAAGATTTTGTTATACATATAAAGAACCCTCTCTCTTTTTGTTCTTTCATGATGCGTTACCATCTAGATGCTTTATCAGCCATACTATACTTTTACCGCTTTCAGAAAAAACAAAACATTTATCCGTTTTTCCCCATATAAAAAGCCTTTGCTCACTAGAAGCAAAGGCTGATTGTTTATGTTAGTAGGTTATTTAACAAACTTCTTTTAACTCTTCAGTTAAACGTAAAAAAGTTTCTTTATCTCTTTTTTCTAAAGACTGATCAATTTGCAGTAAAAGCTGTGCTTTTTTAAAGTCACGAAGAGATTTGTTTAGCACTAGTTGAGCTGCTGTCGCGTCTGATACTTTTACTTCTGCTTGTGTCATTTTGCGGGACGTATAGTTTTCCATTACAAGTCAACTCCTCATCCTTTTCGCTATTATATAAGAAATCATATAATTATTCAAATATTTTTTCTTATTTTTCATTTTAAATTCACCTCTCAAAATGAGCTTTGGACATACCCAAATCATTTTAATCCAAAGGCGAGCGAATTGAATGAATTGATTTCCGTGCAGGGCTTCGCTTTCCGCGGGCGGCCGGTGAGCCTCCTCGTTGCTTACACTCCTGAGGGGTCTCAACTATTCCGCTTTTCTCGCAGGAGTCTTCGCCTTGCACTCCGATCAGCAGCTAGAAGCAACAGAATACACAAAATCCACGTTCACCATCACCATGAAAAAATCCGAACGAGTTGGATCCTTTACCAAGAATCTCGATTCATCGTTCGGATTTTCTTTCAACTAAAATACTTTTGTCTCAGCCTCTTGTTATCACAACCACTCTGGGCGTGAAGAACCTCGAGGAACCAGAACCGTTTTATATTCCCCTGGAGTTTCCGCCATTTCGATTTGTTCTGTAAGCCCTTGGTACAATCCTAAAGGTGTTTGGGCCGTAAAGAGATCCGGTGCAATGTACTCATGCTTCTCTGACGAACCAGCTGTTTGATGAGCGTACGCTTTCTCATAGATGCCCATTGATAAAATCCATAAAGATACGCGATCTAATGATACACGCACGCGGTAGCTGCCTCCTTCTTTTGCTCTTCTTTCCAGTGCCATCAAAGCACCGACTTCAAGCAGCCAAGAAACCGCATAATCATTGACCACTACAATAGGAGGCAGCTTAGGATTTTCTGGCGATCCTTCTAACGTCATGACTCCCGTTACGCTTCCCGCTGTTTGGTCAAATCCATTTCTTTTTGCCCACTCTCCTTGCGTTCCATGCAGGTTGACCGTGCAGTGGATGATTCCTGGTTTTAGTTCGGCACACTCTTCAGCTGTTAGACCGTATCTCTCTAGAAATCCGTATCGACGGTTCGCAAAAAAGATATCTGCTTCTTTTAGAAGTTCAACCATTTTTTCTTTTCCTTCTTTTTCACCGATATCCAGCGTTGAAGAGCGCATACCGATATTAGATGTAGCGTAAATCGTATCATGCTCCCAATCCGTTGGCTTCCAAATATTTAAGACGTCCGCACCGTGTAAAGCAAGAGCTCTACCAAATCCTGCTCCTGCAATAACATGACCAAGGCCTAATGCTCGAACACCATCTAGCGGCGTTTTAGGATTCTTTGAAAAAGGAATCGGCTCACTTTCTCCAATCTTTTCAATTTCAATTAAAGGAAGCTGCGCTACTTCTTCATACACGGGTTCTTTCATAAACTCTTCAATTGTCCGCACAACAGGCATGATAACTCCTCGCTCCGCTGCAGCTTTTTCTAATTCTTCTGCATTCCAACCGCGAATGGCTTTTGCCACTGCATCAGGGTCTTCTATACAATTTAACAGCTTTAGCGTTTCATGCTTAGAGCGTGGATATGGATTCAGCGGCATCACCCATTTGTCATCTTTTGTTTGATAAAAGCGAAAGCCTAATGGGTTATATGGATCATTTGCTTTACTTGGTGCGTACCCATTAAGCTTTTCCCATTTTTTATCGTAAAAAGGTGATAACCTTCGGATCGCTTTTCGTAAATCCATATGAATATCTTGACCTTTTCCCCCGCGTATTCTCCAAATTTTTGAGACAGCTACTGATTTAGCAACTAGTGCAATAGCTGCTGCTGAGGCAAGGCGCAGCGTACTAGGAACAATCGGATCTTCTCCGTAAAACGTAATGCTTCCTCCGCTGTCTTTTGCTGATAAGCCGACTCCTTGAAGCACATTTTCTAGCTCTTGATAGATATCAAAATCACTATTATCTGTTAAACGATTTTCATTTGCTTTCACAATAGATTTTGTTAGCTGATCTTTCGTAATGTTGCTCACGTATAGTCCCTTCTTTCCTCATATAATTACCTCATTATGTCCCTGCTTGCTGAAGTTATGCCCTCATCGAGTTAAATCAAAACACTCCTAATATAACCTTTACGTTAACGTTAATATTATCTTAAAACGAATGTATCATATATCACTCATGCGAACAAATAATTTGTTTCACAGACAAACAAAAGCGCTTTATGTTTTTGTACATAAAACGCTTTTTTCCTATTTCATATTTTCTTTTTCGAACTACTTTTCAATTGGTTTTTTTAATGCATGTAAATTTTCTTCTGCAGAAAGCATGACTTGGTTCATAATATCTTCTGCATCTTTAATTGCTTGGTTATAAAAGTGAGGACCGATATGTTCTTTAATAAACTCTAATACATTTTCTGCTGCAAATTCACTGATTTCTTCATCTCGTTCGTTATAAAAAAACGTTTGAATTTCATTCAGCATTTTATCTTTGTCTTCTTTTGAAAAATTAATAAACATAAACAAAACTCCTCTTTACATTGATATCTGTCTACCTGACATCATAGCAAGAGGAGCTGAGAAAATGCAGTCTTTTTTTCTTGTTGTTTTTGTGTACAATGCTTATGCTAATTTTTAATTAGCTAGACACTTTCATAGCCGGTTTTTCTTTTATGCGGCCTGAGCGCTTTTTCATATCTTGTAAAATTTCTAAATATCTCTTTTCCGTCAACTCATATTTTGCGAGTGGGACAAGTGATAACAAGCAAAGGATGCCTGGAATGATCGTAAAGATTAAAGCAATCCAAATGAGTGTGCTGTGTGACTGAATTTGATTTGGCACGTACCCTACTGCTGAAAGGATGTACCCGCCTACTGCTCCACCCACTGCTGAAGCAACCTTTGTTTTGAAAATATTCGTAGAAAACACCATTCCTTCCGCTCGGTTCCCCGTTTTCCACTCGCCGTATTCTACACAGTCAGCGAGCATAGATGTTTGAGCAATGTTGCTAACTCCACCGCCGAAAGAAGCTAAAAAGCTTAAAACCATTACCGGCATAACGTGAAAACCGGTTACAAACATTGTAAGAGTGGCTACAGCATTTAGCGCAATTCCCCCTATTGCTGCGCGTTTCTTTCCAAATTTATTTGAAATGAAAGGAGACGCAATCGCTCCTACAATTTGTGCTGTAAAAAATAAGGTTAAATAAAGAGACGCGATATTCTCTGCATTTAAATTGTATTTAAAATAGTAAATAGAAAACGTAGTTCGAATTGTTAAAATCGTTTCAACTAAAAGCATCGAGAAAATTAGATAACGCAACGGTTTATTTTGAATAAATAAGTTCCAAACTGCTTTTGGCGTCTGCTTTTCCTGTCTTTTTACGGTATAGTTTTCTTTTACTCCTGAAAATGTAATAATCATTGTAATCATTAAGATACACGCATAAATAAGACTAAGCATAAACCAGTTTCCAAAATAATGAGCTAATGGAAGAGTTAATAAACTAGCAAATAAAGACCCTACTGCTGCAATGGTTCTAGGAAACGCCACTACTTTATTTCGTTCTTTTACATCTTGTGTAATCGTTGCTGAAAGCGACCAATAGGGAATATCCATAATAGCAAAGCTTGTTCCCCATGCGATATAGGTGATATAAGCGTAAATTAATTTTCCTGTATGAGAAAGATCAGGACTAATAAAACACGCGACTGTAGCAACAGCTGCAAAAAATCCGCCTATTAAAAGATAAGGCCTAAACTTACCAAATCTCGTTTCTGTATTATCAACAATCATTCCGATAATAATGTCTGCAATCCCATCCCATATCCTAGCAATAAGAAATAAAGTTCCTACAGCTGCGGCATTTAATCCTACGCTGTCCGTATAAAAAATCATTAAATATGTACTTGTTAATGCATAAATAATATTGTTTCCAAAGCTTCCCATTCCGTATGATAGTACGGTTTTCAGAGAAACTTTTGACTGTACCCCCATGCTCATATAACCTAACTCCCTTCTCCTATAAAACGCTTTCATATCATATTATGAGTGACTAGAATCTCATTGCTTTATGAGATTCTAGTCTCCTGTTGCTGCTACATGTTTTCTACAACTCGACTTTCGTAAGGCTGCAGAACAATATCTTTAAATACTTTTACTTCTGGCGTATGGTTCATAAGGAAGTAATAACTTTTCTCTCCAAGCTTGCGAGGATATACTTCAACTCCATCTTCACTTTCCGTATGCTCAATCTGCTGCTGTTTTACAATATCAAGCGCAATTTTTTCAAACGTTTGCCCTTCAATTCCACAGCCTACATAATAAACCGTCCCGCGACCAAACTGATTTTTTGTTACAGCGGCTTGATTATAGAATGGATCATCATACTCATACAGCACTTCAGCTGTTACAGGTGTGACAATGTCTCTCCACACGGACGCACTTGACTGTTCTCCTTCATACGGTCCTACCCCTTTAATGGCTGCTTTTTGAGTAGAAGACAGTGCTTCCACTTCATGAATTTCGATGCCTGTTATTTCTTTTACATATCCAGGCAGCGTCTGTTTAAAGTGAATATTATTTTGTTTGTCTTTAATGCCGGTTCTAAACGTAAAAACGATGACGCCTCCGTTTTTAGTAAATTCAGTAAATCTCTTGCCTAGTTCTTCATCAATTATTTGCAAAGCTGGAACAACCAGTACTTTATAGCTTGAAAAATCTCTCGCAGCAGGAATAACATCAATAGGTGTATTCAACTTATAAAACGGTGTATATCCTCTAAGAAGCTCTTGCGTAAAGTCAAATCCTTCACTTTGCTGCTGAAAGCGCCATGACCATATATTTTCATAGTCATACAAAACGGCAACATCGGATTTAATATCAGACTCGAGTACATGTTCATAATGAACGATTTCACTAAATAACGACTGAACTTCTTTGTAGCGTCTTCCATAGTGATTATCGTGACCTACAACTCCATAGCAGTACTGCTCGGCTCCTCTTGTCATTCCCCGCCAACGGAAATACAGCATATTCGTACATCCATGAGCAAAAGCCTGATAAGACCACATCTTTGCCTGGTTAGGTCGCGGAAGGTAACCGATGACATCATGACCTTGAGCGCCCATTAACTCCTCTACAATCCAGAAGTTTTTATGCAGCAAACCTCTATTAAAATCATGCCCTAGTGCAATATGAGCTGGGGTAATTGGCTCTGTTTGACCGCCCCATACCGGATAATTGTCATAAGATACAAAGTCCATTACTTCTAGATTTTCTTCATGATCAAACCATTTATCAAAAAAGCCCCCTGATACGTTTGTTGTCAACAGCTGGTGATCACCTTTATATTTCTTCACAATTGCTGTTTGTTCGTGAGCGTATCTGTTTAACGAAAAAGAGCGAAAGCGCGCCCAGTCAAGCTTTAACGAAGGGCTGTGGGTCGTAATTGTTTTTACAGGCATAGGCACTTCAGTAAACTCGTTATATGTTTGTCCCCAGAAAATAGTCCCATACTTTTCATTTAGCTCATTAATATCTTTATATTTTCTTTCCAAAAACTGCTGAAACTCTTTATGACATTGTTCGCAGTAACACATGTCACTACCTTCATGGCCAAATTCATTATCAACTTGCCATGCTACAATTGCGTCTTCTGAGCTGTATTGTTTTACTAATTGTTCTGTAATCTGAGCGCTATACTTCCGGTAAAGAGGCGAATTAAAACAATATTGACGTCTTCCTCCGAAGGCTCTGACCGCCCCATTTTCATCTTTCGATAAAATAGAAGGATGCTGTTTCGCAAGCCAAGCCGGAAAAGTGGCAGTAGGTGTACCAAACATAACATCAATATTTTGTTTTTTAAGCTTATTGATAACGCTATCAAAAAAAGAAAAGTCATATTCACCTTCTTTAGGCTCCATTAGATGCCAAGCAAACTCTCCTATTCTCACCATGTTTGATCCTAGCTCTTTAATGCCTTGGATATCTTCTTCTATCATATTCTCTGGCCAATGTTCAGGGTAATAATCGACACCGATGTACATTTTTCTCTACTCCTATCTATTTCTTTATTTCATTAAATGAACGATTTGCTGCTACTTATTAAGGTCTACTCGGAAACGGTGATCAAAAGCAAAAAAATCACATTTATTTTCTTCATAAATAAATCTCTATTCAACTTTCAAGATACATACTTCCTAATCTTTTAAAACGCTTACAAGTTTATTTTATGAACTTTATTCAAAATATTCAATGGTAAAAATTTAGAGAAAAACATCCTTTTTTTGCTCTTTATTAAAATAAAGAATAAAACGCTTACAAAGACAAAAGTTTTTATAATTCTTTTATATATCTTCCCTCACACTTCCCATATCCACATTTAGGTAATAAATTGCTTAGAAAACAATCGGTAAAAGTAATTTCTTTCATACATGTTATCTATCAATTAGTAAGAGTCATTTGACTTATCTATAAGATAGGAAAAATTACAGAGCAGGTTTTTACCATTATTAACACATTAAACCTACGTTCACCATCACAACAAAAAAAGACCGCACAATTAATCGATAATCTCGATTAATTGTGCGGATACTTCTTGGGCTAAGATACTTTTGTTCCATCTTTTACTTGCAGCTGCATGAACACACACCTTTTACCGGTTTGTGTTCATGCAGCTTCCATTTATACAAAGCTCTTCAAACACAGGATCACATTTTCCATTAATAATGGTGTTGCAACATGCTGGAAATTAGAATGACGAATCGTTAGGTTTGTGACAGGAGAACGTTCATAGGCTCGAATCCACAAGCCGTATTTGCCTCCGTTGCTTTGCAAATTCTTATGAAGACTCTTTTACATGAAGCTTATACAGGGGTAATAAGGCGAACGGCTGTCTTTAATGCTATAATTAATTTCGTATGCGAAATATCACTACTAGCATTTAAATCGTACATAGCCGCTGCACCTTGTTTTCGTATCATTTAAAATAAAGGAATTTTAAAGAGAAAAGTGAATAGTATAAACATGCACTTTATTTACTATCTCTTTTTAATTTTCATATATTCATTGCTTTTAAAGGAGAGGATATCATGCCAGGAGCCACAAGCATGGTCGTAATCGGGATTACTGCCTTAATTGTATTTGGACCAAGTAAATTGCCGGACATAGGACGAGCATTTGGACATTCCCTGCGAGAATTTAAAAATGCAGCAGAAGGAATTATACAGGATGACGACAAAAAAACTCCAGAGGATACTACTGAAAATAAAGAGGAAAAATCCTAATTTTCATGTAAATAAAAGTTATACAGACTAAAAAGCCCACTTTTAACGTGCAGTGGGTTTCTTTTTTGATGTATGATAGTAAAAAATAGTAAAGAAAGAGGGTACCTTTTTGTTTAAATCGAAACTGCATTTTTGGACATTAGAACTATTAATGATTGCTTTACTGATTTACATTTGTAAACATATTTCGTTTGTTTTTCTACCAATCGGTGTGTTTATCTCCACTTTGTTTTTCCCTATTCTCGTAGCTGGTTTTCTTTTCTTTTTATTCGAACCAATTGTGTCATTTCTCACAAGAAAAAAAGTGCCAAAAACACTGGCCATTTTACTATTATATGTTGTTTTTATCGGCGTAATTGCTTCTATTGTAGGCGGTGTGGGACCTACTTTATCTAAACAATTAACTGATTTGGCTAAAAATATTCCGTCTTATATTGTAGAAACGAGAGAGTACATAAATGATTTATCTAACTCAAGATGGTTTAACTGGCTCGTTGAACAAAAATATGTTTCGCTCGATCATATTGAAGAGTCACTTTTAAACTACGCGTCTACTTTACCTACGAATCTTACAAACAGTATTTCATCTGTTTTAAGCGTCGTAACCAATATTACACTTACGGTTGTAACCGTTCCTTTCATTCTTTTTTATATGCTTAAAGACAGCCATAAACTTCGTAAAAATACGCTGCGTATGGTTCCTGCTTCTTACCGAAAAGAAACGTTACGTACAATGAAAGAAACAACAAATACGCTAGCTACTTATATTCAAGGCCAAATGCTCGTTTGTTTGTTTGTCGGTATTAGTACATTCATTGGTTACCTCATCATCGGGTTGCCTTATGCATTGATACTCGCACTAATAGGAGCCCTTACTAATATTATCCCGTACGTCGGCCCTTTTATTGGCGTAGCACCTGCTTTAATCGTAGGTTTATTATACTCTCCTACAAAAGCGATATTAGTAATTATCGTCGTCGTAATCGTTCAACAGCTAGATGGGAACATTATTTCTCCTCTGGTAATTGGAAAGAAATTAAACACTCATCCTTTAACGATTATTATTTTATTGCTTGTTGCGGGTAACATTGCAGGAATACTTGGAATGATCTTAGCGATTCCGGCTTATGCTGTAACAAAAACAATTGTGATAAATATTGTAAGAATGATTCAATTTAGAAACAAATCTGTCAAGCTGTAAAATGCAAAGGCAATACAATAAAAGGACCTTCTCTTGAAGGTTCTTTTATTGTTCCGTAGGTTCAGCATTCACACACCATAAGATGATTTCCATCTGGATCTTTAAACGTAAACCAGTGATTGTGTTCAATTCCTGTCGTTAGCTCTACTTTTTTCTGTCTCATATATTCATAAGCTTCTTTGATATCGTTTGTATTCAAATGAAAAGCTGGCGTTTTAAAAAGCGTATTTTTTGAATAAGTTTTGCTATCTAATACAATTCCGGTTCCATTCATAGGTATCACATATAAATGATCATATAAAGTGTCTCCATCTGCTATCAAACCTAGTATGTCACAATACCAATCTCGTGCTTTTTTTATGTCCTTTACAGGAATAAAAACTGTGCCTACTTCATTTAGTATAGGGTTCATTTATGACCTCCGGTATGGATTTAGTAGTTTTACAAAGTATTCTCTTTTAATCGCTGATAACCTTTTATTTTGAGATGCTTTCTATCAGTCCATTAAACTCGGTAGCAGAATTAGCAGTCTTGCGGACACGGTTATTCTCCATACATAAGCTACACGGCAAATGTAGATGCTTCATGACAAAATGTAGATGACTAAAAAAGAAAATGAGAAAATCTCCCCCTTCTCCTGCTTTGCACGTGTATAATGAAAAATAGACTATAGATAGTAGCCGTCTTTTGTTTGTAGCATCGAACTTTCGTGCATTACAATAGATTTAAAGCCACTATCCAACTAAGAATTAAAATGACTAACTTAAGGTTAAGGAGGTTAGATGTGTATGGATTATTCATCTTTACTCATACGCGAAGTCATTGATAGAGTATCTAAATTACGCCTCTTATCTGTTTATAATGAAAGCATAAAAAGTGATTTAGAAAGCACCATCCTCCCTCTTTATCAGCAGCACTTTGAAAATAAAGATGTAAACGAAGCGTTGAGGATTTTAAAAAAAGACTTTCTCAATCGTACGAAACGCAGATGGTTAGATGCTGCTATACGCGATTATGAGCAAAAAAAGCCTAAGAAGAATAAAGAGCTGATTGGAGAATACAAAGCGCTAACAGCTTATTATAAAACGAACGGAAAAGAACTCTTTTGCAAACAGTTTGAAAACGTATCATCTCCGGAAGAAGTCATTGATAAACGAATTGGTATTCTACGTGAATGGAGTCAAGAAGATAGCTTCTTCTTAACGGATTATCCTTATATTCATCAAAAAACCAAGACTCAGCGAGAAAAAGCAATCCATACGGATATATCTATTATTATTGGGCTGACCATACTGGACCCAAGCTTCCAAAACGGAAATCATAGTATTATTGAAAGCCCTTTTTCAACTGTAGAGAACCCTTTTTTCTCTAACTCAAGAGCAAAGCTTCTCGTCGAGCAACCCCTATTAGAGAAAGAAGGAAAAGAATATTTCTTAAGTACTTATAACTCTGAAGACGGGACAGATTACGAATTGTTAATAGAAAAAGAATACGCTGAAGAAAATGGAAACAAGATTAGTGATTTAGATCGGTTTGATTATAAAGTGTTTTTAGAAATCATGAGCCAGCGCGACGAGTTGTTCGCTACACAGAAAATCATTAACGTAAAAATTGGTGACCTTGTGAAAGCACTTTATAAAACAGACAGTAAGCGCAACTATCAAATGATAGAAGAAAGAATTACAAAAATGAAGCACTACAGCATGACAAAAGTACAGCATAATAAGAAAATTGCCTACGGTATTTTTGACTTTGTGGATATTACTACGATGCCGAACGGAACGCGAATTGCTGAAATTCACGTCAACGAAGTGATATATAGAGACTATATTCAACGCCAAACGGTGCGTATTTATAAAAATAAAGTAGAAAAATTAAGTTTAGACGCCGCTTATCATTTGCTATTCGTTATGCAAAAAGAGCGTCTCATTTGCTATGAAACAAAATCTTCATACAATGTCACAAGAGATTATTTATATTTTTCGACAAGAGTCCGCTTTCGAAAAAGACGAAAAAAAGAAAACCTTGTCGAAATTGAAACAGCCTTAGATGAGCTAGTCGAACAAAAACTAGCTGTCCAATCCTATAAAAGAGTAGGCCAAGTGTTTCAGATTACCTTTATTCCTGTGGGAGAAAGTGAAGTAAAAGACTTATTAGCCGGTGATTACGAATATGCTCCCCTTTCTATTTATCAAAACGTAACAAGTTCTATAGGCTAAAAAAGAATGCCCTTATAATCTTTATAAGGGCATTCTTTTTATCTATCTACTATTAGTTACTGCACTTTTTGCTCCACATTTCCGTGCAAAAGTGTTTTTTTGCTCCAATTCTCCATGTAAACATATTATTTCCCCTGCTAATATGGCAGTTAAACTTCACCTTACTCGTCATTTTGTGAACTTTTTGTGTCTAAAAAAATCGTTATAATTGTTTTTTGCTCCATATTTCCGTGCAAATGTGTCGTTTTTCTTTCTATACTGCATTTACTATAAGTTTGGCTCCAATCTTCCGTGCAAATATGCCACTTTTACATAAATTTTCTTGTGGCAGCGATTTTCCCTCTTCATTTTCTCCAATTTTTGCTCCACATCTCCGTGCAAAAGTGTTTTTTGCTCCAGATTTCCGTGCAAACATGTCATTTTCTTAAAAAAACACTATTTTCTCTGCAAATGTTTGTTTATCCCCTCTGAAAATGTGAACTTTTTGTGTCTCAAAAAGGGCATTTTTCTTTTTTTTGTCCCTATTTTCCGTGCAAATGTGTCACTTTCTTACCTGAATCTTTACTTTTATTATTTTTGCTCCTATTCTCCGTGCAAATATGTCATTTTTACATCAAATTTTTTTTGAATTTGTCGCATTTTGTGTATTTCATCCGTCACAATACGACATTTAGCTTAAGAATGCTGTTTTATCAACGTTTATAAAATATAAAGCTATTTTTGCTCCACATCTCCGTGCAAATATGTCACCTTGTAAATAGATGTTTCATCCCTTGGTATCACTAGTCTTCTTAAAAAATGCACCATTTTCCCGTGCAAATATGTCATTTTACAGCCTATATGACTGTGTCTATACTGTAAAAGACGACGTATATAGTTTTGGAAAGGAGGTCACTACATGAGTATACAAAAGCTGTCACTAAAACGGCACACCCTTATAGCAAATAAGCTGCTGATTGTCATGAGCGGCTTAAATAGAAACACGAAACGAGACAATAGCTATTACTATGAAAAACATTCATTTGGTCTTGCAAAAAACTTTGTAGATATAAAGTGGACAGGTTCTCTGATGAAGCAAATTGTAGCTTACGTAGCCAAATGTAACAGCCAGGGTCATATTTCAATTATTTCTGAGCAAGAACTAGCTAATACAATCCAATGTTCCGTTCGGACCGTTCAAAATAATAATAAGCTTTTAGAAGACTATGACATCATTCGCTGGGATCGTTTATGGGGAGACTATATTCAAGTTTCTTTAAACAACTATTTAGAGGATTTTTTAGATTTACATATAAAAGAAGCTGCTGATGTTCAAAACATATCATATAATTCTGAAATGCTTGACGAAGATCACAATACATATACTTCAAAAGGTGGTTATACTTCTGTTTCGATGGAAGTGATTTATCAACTGCTGGCTATTAAAAATATCAACATGCTGCGCCTGGCTTTACGTGCGTTGTACGTATACGAATCTGATGTAAACGTAAAGAAAGATTCAGAAGCCCTTTTATCTTACACTGAGGTAAAACACATTCTTCCGAAATACATTGGCTATAAAGCTGCTATTAAAGAAATGGCTAGTAAATTGAGTAAAATTTTCCGTATCGATGTACTAGAAAAAGATGATTGTGTCAAAACATTATTAGAAGAAAAGCAGCCAAGAAAATCAATTATTGAAAAAATCAAGGATGGTTTTATTTTAAGTTTCAATTTAACTGGTGCTCATGATAGTAAAAAACAAAAAGAAATCGAAAAAATCCGTGGAGAGCATGCATTTGCTCAGTTTAAGAATTTCTTTAAATCTTTTGGCCATTATTCCATTAAAAAAGAAGATATTCATTCCATTGTGCATGAGTTTGGTTTAGATATAATCGAAAAATCCTTAACGTCCGTTCAGCGTTACTTACAACAAACTTACATAGAAGAAAGTATGGATGCATTTCGACCTCTTGTGCATGAAATGGAGTCAAATTTCTTTACGTATATCCGCAAAATTGCCAACGGGTATTATCAGGCAAAAATTAACGCTCTATAATACTCTTTTTTGTTATGCCTTTTTTTACTCATTTCTACTCTATTTTCCTTCCATTCTTTCTTTCTCTTTCACTTACTAAAACATACATGTCTCTCAGCTATAATAAATACCTCTAAATGATAATGATTTTCGTTTTCGTGAAAAAAATCAACTAAATGAACAAAAAACACAATAAATAAACGTTATTTTCCGAACTACTGCGTAGAAAATATGGCTGTTATAAAAAAATCCTTTATTTTTTCGTGAAAATTCTTGTTGTTAACTGCAGTTTTTTTGATTCCTTAATACCCCTTAAACTCAGTCAGCAGAAGGCTTTTACCAATATAAGTTTTAACAATGTTTATAATCTCTTTAATTTCTTTTTAATCTCTTATAAATGTATAGTAATTTCTTTAAAATAAAGAGCAGCGAATAAATATCATTCATATATCTGGATGCATTAAATTAAAATATATAACTCACTGAAAAAAGCGATCCTATAAAATGGAAAATCTCTTTCTTACTTCATGTATCTGTATCACTTCATAAAAAAACACACAAAACAAATTCTTTACATCTGCTTTGTGTGTTTTTTTTATTTAGTAGGATTATATTGTTTAAGAACTTTATCACGTACATATTTAAGATGATGATACATTTTCTTGAATGCATCATCTGGGTCATGATTAGCTAACGCATCATAAATAGCGGTATGATGTTCTACAGTAAGTGCTGGTTCTCTAAAGGTAATTTCGCTATCTGTTTTTTCATGAGTGAAAAGCAGGGAATTAATCATACCTTCTACCACCGGATTATCCGCGCTAACAGCAATAATTCGATGGAATTCCTTATCCGCTGCACCGTAATTGTTATCTGTGCTCTTTTTTATTTCCTCGATCGTTTCTTTTAACTGGCTTAATTGATCATCGTTTATTTTTTCCGCTGCCATGGTTACTAGGCCCAGTTCTAGTGCCATGCGCGCCTCCACTACTGCAGGTAAATTATCGATTGATAACGCTAACATAACGGAAAAAGGATGTGCTCCTATTTTGTTATTAAAATACGTACCTCCACGAGTTTTTCGTGTAATTACACCAAGTACTTCTAATGCACTCAAGGCTTCTCTCAATACAGGGCGACTTACATTCAGTACGTCTAATAACTCCATTTCAGTTGGCAGTTTGTCTCCTGGCTTTAATTGCCCGCTGACCAATAACTGAATAATACGGTCGACTACTTGTTTTGCCAGCGTATTACGATTAACGGATTCAAATGACACTTTTTTAGTCGAACCACTCATCTTCATCCACCCTTTTCTGAATATTGTTTATTTGTAAGACTAATTATATCATATAGAATTTTTTTATGTATTACCAACCACTACTTCTTAACTATTCTTATTTCTTATCTACATAAGATTATGTATTAAACTGCTCGTTATTATAAAAACAGAAGCTCGAACAAAGACATAGAATTGTTCGAGCTAAAAGCACCCTATAATTATTTTTGAAAAAATTTTTAACGTACCAGACAAGGACGTTTATTATCAAAGCTCCAATTTTTAATTAAATACTGCATAGCTTTTGAATCATCACGTGCTCCTAATTGCATTTTCTTATATAGCTGATGTGCTTGCTCGATTCGTTCTAAATCCACCTCTATGCCAAGTCCTGGTTTCTTAGGTACTGTTACTCTTCCTCCCTCAATTTTAAAAGGATCTTTTGTCAATCGCTGACCATCTTGCCAAATCCAATGCGTATCAATAGCCGTTATTTTTCCAGGAGCGGCAGCAGCCACATGAGTAAACATGGCCAGTGAAATGTCAAAATGATTATTTGAATGTGATCCCCATGTAAGACCCCAATCATGACACATTTGAGCTACACGAACTGAGCCTTGCATCGTCCAAAAATGGGGATCTGCTAGAGGAATATCTACAGCGTTTAACTGGATAGCATGCCCCATTTGACGCCAGTCTGTAGCAATCATATTCGTAGCAGTTGGCAGTCCAGTTGCTCTGCGAAATTCCGCCATTGTTTCTCTTGCTGAATATCCATTTTCGCTTCCGCAAGGGTCCTCTGCATAGGCCAATATATGATGTTTATTTTTACATAGTTGAATAGCTTCTTCCAAAGACCAAGCTCCGTTGGGGTCTAAGGTAATGCGAGCTTCAGGGAATTTTGCAGCTAATGCTGCTACCGCTTCTATTTCTTGCTCACCTTGAAGTACACCGCCTTTTAATTTAAAATCATTAAATCCATACTGCTGATGAGCTGCCTGTGCAAGTTTTACAATTGCTTCAGGAGTCAGAGCTTCTTCATGACGAAGTCGGAACCACTCCACTTTTTCATTTTCACCACCTACATACTCCAAGTCGGTTTTTTTGCGATTTCCAATATAAAATAAATAACCTAGCATTTCCACATATTCTCTTTGTTGTCCTTCTCCTAATAATGCTGCAACTGGTACATCAAGAAATTTCCCTACTAAATCTAATAACGCCGCCTCCAACGCTGTAACAGCATGAATAGTCGTCCGTAAATCGAATGTTTGAAGGCCTCGCCCTGCCATATCTCGATCTTCAAATTTTTTACGTACTGTATTTAAGATGTTATTATAATTTCCGATTGATTGACCTACTACAAATGTTTTCGCATCTTCAAGCGTTTGACGAATGTTTTCACCTCCAGGTACCTCTCCCACCCCTGTGCTTCCGGTACTGTCTTTTAAAATAACAATATTTCGAGTAAAAAAGGGACTGTGAGCTCCGCTGAGATTAAGCAGCATACTATCATACCCAGCCACTGGTATGACCTGCATATCTATAATTTGAGGCGTAGACGATTTTTTTTCGTTTTGAATTTCACTATTTGTAAGGACATAATTGTTCATGATTTCCACTCCTAATTTAGGTTTTATTGTATCCGCTTACATATTATACGTACTTTCATCCTTTGCGGGGATATTCTTTAGTTCTACTCGTTTAATCTCTCCCACTAAAAGAAGATAGCAGAGAATAGCTACAAGAGCGTTAGCGCCCACAAAAACCAATGCTCCATTAAAAGAGCCTGTTGCATTGACAATGTACCCAATAATAATAGGTGTTGTAATAGAAGCAATGTTTCCAAATGTGTTAAAAAGCCCGCCGCTTAAACCCGCTATTTCTTTAGGGGAAGTGTCAGCCACAACAGCCCATCCTAATGCTCCAAATCCTTTTCCAAAAAAAGCAAGTGACATAATTACTACAACAATCCATTCAGCATCTACATAATTGCAAGCAACCATGCTACAGGAAAGCAACATGCCAATAACGATAGGTGTTTTACGTGCAAACGTTAATGAACGACCTCTCTTTAAAAAGAAATCAGATACAATTCCCCCTAACACCCCTCCTAAAAATCCGCATATAGCAGGTAGAGAAGCAATAAATCCAGCTTCCAAAATTGACATTCCGCGTGCTTGAACTAAATAAACGGGAAACCATGTTAAAAAGAAATAAGTGAGCGTCGTAATACAATATTGTCCAATATAAACCCCTAACAACATTCTGCTCTTAAGAAGTTGTTTAATTTGATTCCATCCCGGGCCGGTATTTTTCTTTTTTTCTATTTTTTTATCATCCATATCAATGAGCCCGCCGCCCTGCTGGATATAATTTACTTCTCCTTTTGTAATGCGAGGATGTTTGCTTGGACTGTAGATCACTTTCATCCAAACAGCAGCTAAGATTACCCCTAAGACACCCATAATAATAAATACAAAATGCCAGCCGAACCTGTGAGTGAGCCATGCCATAATAGGCGAAAATAATACTAGTGCAAAATACTGAGCCGAATTAAAAATCGCAGAGGCTGTCCCCCGTTCAGATTTTGGAAACCAGGCCGCTACAATACGGCTATTTCCTGGAAAAGAAGGGGCTTCAGCTAACCCAACCATAAAACGAAGCGTAAATAAGATAATTATAGCAGCACCGCCACTAAAAAAGCCGATAAATCCTTGAAAAAAGGTAAAAATAGACCAAAAAAATACACTGCATGCAATGATTATCTTTGATCCGAATTTGTCTAAAAACCAACCTCCAGGAAGCTGACCAATTACATAAGCCCATCCAAATGCTGAAAAAACATACCCCATTGAAACTGAATTTAAGCCTAATTCTTTTTGAACAGAGTCTCCTACAATGGACAGCGTCGCTCTATCCGCATAGTTAATCGTTGTCAAAACGAAAAGCATAAATACGACAAACCAGCGTACATGGCTTTTTTTGCTGCTTTCCGCTTCCAATTTTGGTTTAGCTTGCATAATCACCTATTCCATCCCCCTCTTATCGTTTTGTTCTTTTCCTATGTTTATCTCTCTTAAAAAGAAGGAATTTTCCTCCTTTTCAAGAGAATAAAAGGTCATAATACAATAAAGGTACTTAACTTTTTATAAAAACAGTTTTAATAGCAGTGAAAAACTCCTTAGCAGCCTCCCCTTGTTCTCTAGAGTGAGAACTTGATTGTTTCATGCCTCCAAACGGTGCCTGAAGTTCAACGCCTGCGCTTTCCGAGTTAATTCGAATAAGTCCAGCATCCATTTCATTAATAAATGAAAGCATATGAGAAATATTTGTAGTGAAAATAGAAGCGCTTAGCCCATATTGAACATCGTTAGCTAGTGCTAATGCTTCCTCGATGGATTCTACTTTCATCAGCGCTATGACAGGACCAAAAATTTCTTCTTGTGAAATCGTCATATTCGATTCTACGTTTTCAAAAATAGTAGGTTCTACGTAAAATCCATTTTCGTATTCCCCGTCAGTTAACTGACGTCCTCCGTATAAAAGAGTTGCACCTTCACTTTTTCCTTTTTCAATATATGACAATACGGTCTGTAACTGATTTTCGCTTGCACATGGCCCCATCCACGTTTCCACGTTTAACCCTTCTCCAACGGTAATTTCTTTTGTTTTTGCTAATAGCTTTTGTTTGAATTTTTCATATACCTCGTGCTGAACAATTACCCGACTAGTCGCAGTACATTTTTGACCTGTCGAACGGAATGCCCCGCTGATTGTACCTTCTACTGCTAAATCTAAATCTGCATCCGCCGCTACAATTACAGGGTTCTTCCCCCCCATTTCTAACTGATATTTAGCTCCTCGAACGAAAGCCTTTTGACCAATTTGTTTACCTACTCGATCGGAACCTGTAAATGTAATCGCATTAATTTCTGGATGTTCAGCAATAGCTTGACCAATGATTGACCCTGAGCCAGTAATCATGTTTACTACACCCGCTGGAATTTTTGCTTCTTCAAAACATTCGATAATCTTAGCACACGTAATAGCTGTTTCGGTAGCTGGTTTAATTATGATAGTGTTTCCGTAGACAAGTGCCGGAGCTATTTTCCATATAGGAATAGCAATAGGAAAGTTCCATGGGGTGATAACTCCAACAACGCCTAACGGCACTCGAGATGTAAACATCAATGCTTCAGCATCGGTAGAAGGAATTACATCTCCCATTTTTCTCATACCTTCTCCCGCATAGTATCGAAGAATAGCTATTCCGCGAGCTGTTTCTCCTTTTGTTTCAGACAAGGTTTTTCCCATTTCACGGGTAGCGCATTCCGCAATTTCATCTAGTCTATTTTCCATAATATCCGCAGCTTTGTGAAGGTACTGTCCGCGAGCTGCGCCTGACAAGCGCTTCCATTTTTCTTGAGCTTGTTGAGCTGCTTTTACCGCTAGATTTAAATCTTCAAGAGTTGATTTTTGTACATATCCTACAGCCTCTTTCTTGTTGGCTGGGTTTAGACTTTCCATCATCTCTTGAGACGATGATGGCACGCCTTTTCCGTTAATAAAATTTAAATATTGTTTGTTTTGAACACTAATTGTCATATGAACTCTCCTTTTTATAAAGCGTTTACATTTTATTGGTTAAGATAAAACTTGTTTAGAGGATTTAGGATATTGATCAAATGCTCGTGTTAAAATCTTTTCGAGCTGTGCGTAATGTTCTTTATCTACTGAAACAATAGGAGGCCTTACTGTATCTGTAACAGGTAGACCTATAATTTCCATCCCTGCTTTAATCAATGAAACAGCATATCCTTTTTTCTGCTTGCGAATATCGTTAATTGGAAGAATTATATTTTGGTAGAGTTCACTTAGTAACTCTTGATCGTAACTTAATAAAGCGTTGTAAAACATTCTTGATATGTGCGGAATATAGTTAGAGATTGCTGACGAATAAGAATCAAATCCAATTGGAGCGTATGCTGGCATCGTTACTTCAGCCATTGGCATTCCGTTTAGCCAGCTTAGTCGTTTCCCTAAAGACTGGGTTAATTCTATATTTAATTCCATATTTCCATATCCGTCTTTTAATCCTACTAATTGGTTTAATTCTGTAAGTTTTTCTAAAGTTGGCAACTGTAAAATGGCATTGTCTCTTTGATAAACAATTGCGTTTAAATGTGTATGCTCAATGATTGCTTTTAGATAGTTGTAAAGGCCTTCTTGTTCACCTTCAATTAAGTATGGAGGTAAAATTAAATAGCCGTCTGCCTGTTTTTCCTCTGAAATACGAGCCCACTCTAAAGCTGTAGAAAGATTACCGCCCACACCTGTATAAACGGGAACTTTTCCGTTGACGACAGATATAGCTACTTCTAACATTGCTGTATATTCTTTTGTATTTAAGGATTGAAATTCCCCTGAACCGCAAGCGATGAAGATAGCCTCTAATCCTTCGTCTAATAAAAATTGAATATTTGTTTCTAAAGCTTTTTCATCTAATTTTCCTTGGTTATTAAGGGGAGCAACGGGAAAACCTAAAATTCCTGTAGGTGCTTTTCTATTCATATTCACATTCATATCCTCCTATAAATTTTCAGATAATTTTTACATTTTTATTGTAAGACAAATTAAATTGTTTGTCAATAAAATAAATAAGCTTAAGTTATTAAATAAAGAATTTTAAAATAGAAACAAAACACACCTCTAACAAAGAGGTGTGTTTTGTTTCTATTTATACGCTTTTTTTATTTCAATTTCATAGTTTCTCAACTTACGGTAAAGTGTACTTCGATCAATTCCCAACAATTTAGCTGCTTGAGATATATTGGAATGGGTTTCCCTTAGAGTAAGCAAAATTTGCTCTTTTTCAGATTGAAGATGATTGTTAGTTTCCGCTTCTTCACCGATGTAATTTGTTTCAAAAACATTTTCATTTAGCTGCTCTTTCATATCCTGAGCCGAAACTACATTATTTTTACTGATCACTACTAATCTTTCAATAAAATGCATTAATTCTCTTACATTTCCTTTCCATTCATAGGTAGTTAATTGTGAATAAGCTTTTTCTGTAATTTCTATATTTTTCTTTTTATAGAGATTAGTGTAATAGACTAAAAAATGCTGAGCAAGATAACGAATATCATTTTTTCTTTTACGGAGCGGTGGAATATTTATAGTTAAGACCTTAAGCCTATAGAGTAAATCCTCTCGAAATTCGCCTTTTTCTACGACTTTTAATAAATTTTTGTTCGTTGCTGCAATAACTCTTACATCTACAGGAATATATTTATTATCACCTAAGCGCATAACCTGTTTTTCTTGTAAAACTCTAAGTAAGCGCGATTGTCCATATGTATCCATCTCAGAGATTTCATCCAGAAAAATCGTTCCTCGATGCGCCATTTCAAACAAACCTTGCTTTCCTTTTCTGGTCGCCCCAGTAAAGGCCCCTTCTACATATCCAAATAACTCACTTTCCAGTAAATTAGGCGGAATGGCGGCACAATTAACAGCAACAAAAGGACCGTTTTTCCGCAAACTTTCTGCATGAATACTCTGAGCAAATAACTCTTTCCCAGTGCCAGACTCCCCATAAATTAGAACGGTTGCATCTACCGAAGACACTGTCTGTCCAATCCGTTTGGCTTCACAAATATGCTTAGAATGTCCTAAAATATCAGAAAATGTGTAGCGTGTCTCGAACTTTCTTGACAGTACTTCCCCTCTAATTTTAGCTTCCATTTCTTGAATACTTGTAATATCTTGAAAAGTTATCATTGCTCCAATAATGTCTTTCTCCACTTTAATTGGAGCAATATTAAATATTAAACTTTTATTTTTGATTTTTTTGATTATACCTAGATGCTCTTCTCCTTCAAAACAATTTTTAATAGGCAAAAAAGGCATAGCAGCATCGATCTGCTTTCCTAGCACTTCTTGCCTTTTTAATTCTAGTAAATGCTCAGCAGCATGATTAAATACTTCTACTTTTTTATTTCTATTAATACTAATAATTCCTTGTATAGAATAATCAATAAGGGCTTTAACTGTTTGGGAACGCTCTTTTTCAATTTTTCTTCCTAAAGAAATCTTTTTAGCTTCTAAAAATGCTGTTCTAACAGCGGAGTTTCCAGATTCAATAGGAATTGCCTTAAAGCCTTTCCTAAGCGATAAAGTAGTTGTTTTCATTCCGCCAATAACAATATCTGTTTCTACTGAAGAAAGTTGCTCAATACAAGTTGGAATATCTTCAACTGAATTAAGAGGATAAATAGAAAGGTTGATACCCAAAATATCTGCTAAAATTTCCACATCATTTTTCATATTCTGAAACGCGAGCATGGCCACTTTAGGATTCTCTAAGCCTGTTGCCTTCTTGCTTTTATAAAAGGCTTGAGCTAAATCTTGTCCTGTAATTGGAATTTCAACTAGAGGAATTCTGCTTACAGAATCAGTAATTAACCTTGCAGTCCCTCCTCTGCAAACGATAACATCACAACTGGATTCTAATTTATTGGCGAGTTTTACGGCGCGACTTAACCTTGCAAGATAGATTTCAACCTCTCCTTGTAATCCTAACTCTTGAATTACTCTTCTCCCTTGTAAAAACAGTTGTTTATCTGGAGCAATAAAAGCAATTTTTGACATATTCGTTCCCTCCTTATTAGTTAGAATATTCTAGTTATTATAACGCATTGACACAACAATTGTTGCTTTATGTACAACAATTGTTGTATATTTCATCACTTTTATTCGATATAAAGGCTTTTTTTACCCGTTAAAGCACTTGGCATGCTTATTGCAATAAATAAAGATGAACATGTTTAGAAAGAAATTAAAAGCGATTAAGGAGAGATGAATCATGTCTTTGCAAATCAATCAAACGGAAAAACCCCTTTATATCAAAGTAAATGAAAACGATAATGTTGCTACTATTGTAAACTCAAAAGGATTGCCGAAAGGAACTGTGTTTCCATCTGGGTTAGAGTTAAAAGAATATATCCCTCAAGGGCATAAAGTTTCATTAAGAAACTTTGAGAAAGATGACAAAATTATTCGCTATGGAGAAATTATCGGAACTGCTTCCTCACCAATTTCTCAGGGAACTTGGGTAAAAGAATCATATGTTACCCTGCCTGATCCTCCTATTTTAGAAAAGTTGCCTTTGGAAACTAAAGTTTTTGCCCATTTACCTCCTTTAGAAGGTTACACATTTGAAGGCTATAAAAATACAAATGGAAGTGTTGGAACAAAAAATATACTTGGGATTGCGACAAGTGTTCAATGTGTAGCAGGAGTACTTGATTATGCGGTTAAAAAAATCAAAACAGAGCTTCTTCCTTCTTATCCAAATGTAGATGATGTAGTAGCTTTAACTCATAATTATGGCTGCGGAGTTGCCATTAATGCACCGGATGCCGTCATTCCGATTCGTACATTACAAAATCTTTCTACCCATCCAAATTTCGGGGGTGAAGTTTTAGTAGTTGGCTTAGGGTGTGAAAAGCTTCTTCCTGAACGTTTGATTCCCCAGGAGGATTCAGGAAATATAACACGTTTGCAGGACCAGACCGGCTTTAAGCAAATGGTTGCTACAATCATAGAGATGGCAGAGGAAAAATTAATTAAGCTAAATAATAGGACGCGCGTAACCTGCCCCCTATCTGATTTAACGGTAGGTTTACAATGTGGAGGAAGCGATGCCTTTTCCGGTGTTACTGCCAATCCAGCAGTTGGATATGCGGCAGATTTACTAGTAAGAGCAGGCGCTACTGTTTTATTTTCTGAAGTTACTGAAGTTCGAGATGCTATTCATTTGTTAACACCACGAACAATTAATGAAGAAGTCGGTCAATCTCTAATTAATGAAATGAAGTGGTATGATCAATATTTAAAAAGAGGCGAAGCTGATAGAAGTGCAAATCCTTCACCTGGAAATAAAAAAGGCGGACTTGTAAACGTAGTAGAAAAAGCACTTGGCTCTATAGCTAAAGCAGGAACAACTCCAATCGTCGAAGTTTTATCGCCTGGAGAAAAACCGACTAAAAAAGGCTTAATCTATGCAGCAACTCCGGCGAGTGATTTTGTATGCGGAACATTACAGTTAGCTTCTGGGATGAACATGCATATTTTCACAACAGGGAGAGGAACTCCATATGGCCTGGCAATGGCACCTGTTCTTAAAGTATCTACTAGAAGTTCATTAACTGAGCAATGGGATGATTTAATAGATTTAGATGCAGGAAGAATAGCACAAGGAGAGGCAACCATTGAGGAGGTGGGTTGGGAACTTTTTCACTTAATTATAGAAATAGCAAGCGGCCATAAGAAAACGTGGAGTGATTATTGGGGGCTGCATAATGATTTATGTCTTTTTAACCCTGCTCCTTTAACTTAACAACATAACGAGAACCTGTTTCTAAACTGGTTCTCGTTGTTTTATGACGCGTTGAGTAACTAGTTGGAGTTTAAATGATCTCTGTCTACCGCTTCAGGCGGTGTTTCCATCCAGCCGTTTTCCATCATAATAGCTGCAGCATCATATACAAACCTTGAGATATTTGTCATTGATTTTCCATATAACAGCGCCAAATCATGCCTTCCATTGACGGCTACTGAATTTCCAAAAGCTCTCATTTTCATTGAGAACATATCCATTTTGTGAAACAGCATCAATTTATCCGAAAATGGTGAAAAAGTAGAAGTAGTGACTAAATGATCAAGAAAAGATGGCGCTGGTAAATTAGCTCGGTGAAGCTTTTCGATATAGCGTTCTACCGCTTTATTTGTCAGATCTTCACCTTTTACAAATAATGCGCGGATTTTTTCACTTTTAGCAACTTGACTAAATGCCAAAATTAAGGCTTTGCTTGTCACATTATTCTCGATGTTATCATACAAATGAGCAATTTCTAATGCATGCAAAGGTCGAACATCTCCTATAAACCCGCTTAAATAATGAGTATTAGCGATGTTCACTTTTTCTGGTGCGGGAATAATTGGCGGCTTAATAATAAATCCTTTATCCATTAAGATTGCCTTTATTTGCTCCATAAGTTCCATTGTAGCTTTCATACAATACGTTAAAAATGTTTTTACATCTTCTCTATACATTAGGGGCAGTGCGATACTGTAAATGCTTAGTCCCGCTTTAGCAGCATATTTTAAATAATGCACGTAAAATTCATCTTCAAACAGCTTTGGAGCGCCTAGGTTCACGTCTTCTTGCGTAAATCCATATGGAATTGGCACATTCTCTTTTGTGAAAATGTCTTTTACGGTACTTTGAAATTCTTCCGTTAGGCCTTTTGCATGTTGTAACAGCTTTTTTATATCGGGATCTTCAACGTGTTCAAGAAAATAACTTAAAATATACGAAGACATGCTGTTGCCCATATAGGTTGCCCAAAGTTTACCCATTTCGGGGGCTGTTAATTTCTCTTTCACGCTTGTTTTTTTTGAACCTATTTTAATTGGTTTGATTGTTTCCATCTATAATCTCCTAATTCGATTTGTTCTTAGGTTGGTCTTTTCTATTTTATCTATTCCTCCACTTTTGTCCTTTGTTTAACGAGTTAACATTATCAGGTGAGATATGCAGGTTTTCAGTATTTTAATCTAAAGTCGCACCTATTCTCTGTTTGTTTCCGTGCTTAACCTGTACGTTGACCTTCACATTTATTGAGTCTTGTGTTAAAGGAATTGCCCCGTTGCTTTGAACAGCTTTCCATTTACGCAGTTCTTTTTTGTAAAGAACATGAGAAAGCCTGTAAACATCGCTGTTTATACTTAAGCCTCGCTCATACGTTTCAATAATTTGTTTCTTAATTTTCTGTTCAGCTTCTTTTTTATAGTTGATAGTTTTTCGTCCTGCGGCATAACTAAAATCGTTGCTTTTGCCCGAACTTTTATATTAAATGTTAGATTACTACCTTTTATAACAGGTTCAATTTTTACTTTTTTCTTGTCTACCACAAGATCAATATCGGAATGATCAGGCAGCCTTACCCGTAAACCAGCTCGTACAAATTCATCCGTTATCCATCTAAGCCCTTTGATTTTATTCTCAGAAAAAACTCCTTTTAATTCAGATGATGTAATAGCCACTGCTCCGTTTACCTGAATAGCTGTTTCTCTTTTTTGATCCGTTGTTAAATGTTCTTTAGTCTCAACTAAAGGAATGTTTACTTCATGACTTGGTTCGTTAAGATGGATAATGAGCTCTCTTAAATCGATGGGTGGAATAAATGAGTTTTGCTTAAAAATCACTTTAGGATCGCTCAAGCGTGAAAGAGCGTTAGATACTTCGAACATAGGGGTAGCTAACAACGTTTTTTTCAAAGGGCTTTTTGTAGCATACATCCAGATGTTGTATCTCGTTTCCCGATAACGATCTAAAAAATCCACCGCAGATTTGACAGCGCCATGCTTTAACGCATCGTCTGTTAAAACAAGGAAAGCTAAGTGCCCAAAAAAGATTCTGCGCTGAGAAATTTGATAATACCTAAAAATAGCTTCATCAATGGTTTTTCCTGTTGCATAGCCAACTTCTACTTTGACTTGACCAGCGCCAGCACCGCTTGCCTCGGATTTTGCCAGTAAACTTAAATTGATTGTCTGCAGGTAGAGAACGTAACGATTATCTTTAAAATCTACCCCCATTCCCTGTGCGTATACCATTTGTTCCGGTTCATTCGTATCCCAGCACCCCGAAAGAAACAATAAAAAAGAGCTCATAACAAATATAAGTAAGTTCCTTATGGTTCTTTTCACTAACTTCCTCCTTCTTCGCGGGTGGAATCGCTTGGGTTAAGCATACTAGCTCTTGTAGCTTTTTTACTTTCGGGCAGGCGGAAGAGAGATTTTAAAATGTTTTTCGCGTCTAACCGGGTTGCTAATTCGAAATATGGCACACCAAACGTCCGAATGTTTGTAATATAAATCATGACTAAAAAGATGGAAATAAAAAAGCCAAAAAAACCTAAAATGCTGACACAGATAATACTAAAAAAGCGGATCAGTGAAATGGTTCCTATAAGGGACTGATTTGCTAGCGTAAAGGTAGCAATCGTAGAGCCTGCAATAACAACAAGCATGGCAGGACTTGTTAAACCAGCTCTAATGGCTGCATCACCGATAATAAGCCCTCCGATTACACTGAGAGTCTGCCCGACAGAAGTCGGGAGTCTAAACCCTGCCTCTCGAAACAATTCAAATAAAAGAAGCATTAATATTGCCTCAAGAGAGGTAGGAAACGGGACACCTCTTCTTGCTTCAACAACCGTAGCTAATAGGCTGAGCGGAAGCTGATTTTGATGAAAAGCCGTCATTGCCACCCAAAAACCGGGCAAAAAAGCAGCGATAGAAAGCCCGAAGATTCGAAGAACACGCTCAAAAGAGCTGTATAAATATGTATTTTCTTTATCCTCAGATCCCTTTAATAAGTAAAAAAGGTTAATGGGTGTAACATACGCATATGAAGTTCCATCAATTAATATAATGAACCGGCCATTTAACAGAGATTGAACCGCAAAATCAGGTCTCCCTGTATAAGCGTGGCGAGGAAAAAAACTATACGGATTTTTATTAATGAGCTCTTCTAGCTGTGTTCCGCTGAAAATACCGTCTATATTGATATTCCCTAACTTCTTCATAATTTCGTCAAGTATCTTCTTGTCAGCTACGTCTTCCATGTATAAAATGCTTACTTTTGTTTTTGTTCGTTTTCCAATCTCTAAAGATTTTGTTAACAAGGAAACCGATTTAAGACGCTTACGAATTAAAGCAATATTGACAGGTAAGTCTTCAATAAAATTATCTCTAGGACCCAATATGGTTACTTCATTTTTCGTTTCTTCTGGGCTTCTTTGAGGACGGTCCGAAATATCGATAGACACAACAGATTGTGGTGATCCAAAATCAATGAATAATTTCCCAGAAAAAATTTCTGAAACTGCCTGTTCTTCATCTTGAACGATAGAAACTGAGGGAAGATTTAATAATTTTATGATCTTGTCTCCTTCTACTTCCCCCTCTAGCTTAGCGCAGCATTCCTCTAATTTTTTAGGAATCATTTCATAGAGCATTTCCGTACTAACTAGACCGGTACAATAAATCATAAGCACTCGTTTGTTATAAAAATAAACGGTCTCAAAGTTAATATCGCTGCATTTTCCAAATAAATCTCTTAACGTACATTCATTGATTATCTGAGTACGAGAAGAGCTTTCTTTTAAAAGGCTTTCCGTCTCTTGTTTTTTAGAGCTGTCTCCTTTTTTCTTCTTAAAAAATTCCACTCTTATCCCTCCTTGTTTTATGAGAAAATAGAAAGACTATGACTACTAAGAAAAGAGAGAAAGCAACAAATAACCAGAAAGTAGCCGGTATGATTGTAAAAAATAAAAGATTTGAAAAAGCAAAGTCCGTTATAGGAGCCAGCGTACATACAGTGATAACCACTAAAACGAGTAAAAGAAACCTTTTTTGGCCTTTTTGAAACGGAACTAATTCTTTTATAATAAAAAGAAAGGTCGAAATGCGGATAAAGGTACCCGACAACCACTGATAAATAGATAGAAAGTCAATATGCTCTATAAACTTTCCAAGTGATGCAATTCCCCATTCTTCATAGGGAGGGAAACGTTGCTTAGAGGCTTCTACAGGGCCAAATTCAGTAATTGCTCCAATGAGAGGCCCAATCGTAAGGCCTGTTAAGAGAATTGCAGCCACCGCTAAATGCTTATAGCGTATAGGCTGCGGTACTTTGTGCTGCAAAAAAAGCAGCAGCAGCAGCTCTACCATCCCCGATCCTTGAAATACAATACTTTTAATAACAGGAAAATAGCCATTTTCTAAAACTGGCTGCAATAAAGAATAATCTTTAAATTGAAAGTTTGTAAAAGAAACAAAGAAACCTAATAGTACAATAAAAAATAAAAGAAATACGTTTACAATGCTAATCGTTCTAATACTCGTAGCGGCAAGTAAGCAACAGGTAAAACCAAATAGTAAAACGAGGATAATTAAAGGTGTTCGCTGAAGAAAAATAATATTAATCCACGTAATTGTCTCTCGTAAAGTGACGATCTCCATAATGGTCAAATAAGCAATTGTAAAAAAAATAACGACATTGGTAAATGACTTATTCATATGTTTTTTCATCCATTGAAAAAGATGTTCGCCTTTTGTTTTTTTATTTACATATACGAGTAAAGGAACCCATATGAGCGTTAAAAGACAAGTAAGAAGAACGGTAATCCAAGCATCTCGTCCTGCCGTTTTAATTAATGGAGATATGAGCATCACATGAGTTTTTAAGCCAATAAACGTCATTGAAAGAAGGATCAATTGAAAAACAGAAATTGAGTCTGACTTATTCATGGTAATCACTCCGTCTCTTCAGAAAAATTACTACTGGTAGCTTATCCTAAATTTCTCATAATATAATAGAGAATCATTATTCCAAAAATAAAAAAGAGCTGTTTTATACGTCGTATTTCTCACGTATAAAACAGCTCCGCCTGTTATTCACTGCGTTCAATTACTAGTTAGCTGGACTTCTTTCTTATCTTCATTTTCTTCTATTCCCTCTTCTTCTATATTCACAAAAGGTTGGTCAGCAACGGTCACTAGCTCGCCGCCGCAAACGTGGCGAACAACGGTTACGAGCTCTGGAAAATCGGGAAATTTGCCGTATAACGTTTTTAAAGGAAGTGCGCCTTTGCACACCTTACTGTTATGTGGTTCATACCCTTTGAGCGTATCAAGTAATAATTGTTCTCCGCTTTCAGTTAATTTGATGTAGGTGTTTCTTTTATCATTTTCTCTTTTGGACAAATGCAGATATCCTTGATTTTCTAATTTTTTCGAAAAATTAAACGCTGTAGAGATATGCATAGCTCCTAAATGAGCTAACTCTGACATCGAGATTTCTCCCGTGCTGCTAGCCAAACATAAAATATGATGCTCATTTACATTTAGACCATAAGGTTTCACCCATTGCTCCCAGTCATCTTCTGCAGCTCTCCAGATGGCTTTACTTACCTGCATTAATTTGAATCCAAACAATGATGCATCTTTTATTGTGTATTCACTTTCTTGTTTCGACATACTATCATTCCTTATTTGTAGGCTATTGTAAGTTAGTTTATTTTTAAAGCGTGTAAAAACATTTTATTTCATCTAATTTATCAGCATACCTACAAAATCAGACGAAAAAATACACGTGCAGTTTAATTTATCAGCTTTATTCCACAACATCTCTGCAATTTTGAAGAAATGTCTACCAGCTAAAAAGAGTTGCTTATCTTATTTTTATTTAAAAAAGTAATACATGTCTTTTTAATTACTAATAGATGATGCGGATTCTAAGTGAGCAAATGCTTGCTCTAAGTCTGCAATTAAATCTTCCGTATCTTCAATTCCTACAGATATGCGAACCAGTCCTTCGGATATTCCAAGAGCTTTACGTTCTTCAAGCGTACATTCTACGTGACTAGTCGTTCTTGCCGGGCCGTAAATCGTTTCAACCGCTCCTAAATTGCCGGCTTTATTTGCATACGTTAACTTTGGCAGCAAAATTTTAATAGCTTCCATTTCTCCTTTTAAAACAAAGCTTAATATTCCGCCAAAGCCTTTCATTTGTTTTTTGACAATATGATGATGAGGGTGTGTTTCCAATCCAGGATAATAGACGGCTTCAACAGCTTCTTTCTTTTGAAGAAATTTAGCAATTTCCAAAGCGCTTCGTTCTTGTTGACGTATACGTAATTTTAACGTTTTCATTCCTCTTAAAATAAGATACGCTGACATGGGATCCATGGTCGCGCCATTGATCTCACGGTAGTGATACACCTGCTGCATTAATTCTTTAGAGCCGCATACTGCCCCTCCTAAGGCATCCGCATGTCCGCTTAAAAATTTTGTTGCGCTGTGAATGACAAGATCTACCCCTAATTGAAGAGGGTTTTGATTAATGGGTGTCGCAAACGTATTATCAATAATGACGACTGCCCCTACTGCTTTTCCTGCTTTTGCTATTCTTTCAATATCAATAATCTTCATCGTAGGATTTGTAGGTGATTCTAAATATAGCACTTTACATCCTTTATTTACTTCCGCTTCAATTTCTTCATGATTTCCCGTATTGCATAAGGTTACATCAACTCCGATGTTAGGAAGGAACTCGGTGAAGATTTTATTTGTTCCTCCATATGTATCTTTTACAGATACGACGCGGTCTCCCGGTTTTAAAAACGTGTATAATGTGCTGCTAATAGCCGCCATGCCGGAGGAAAATGCGACCGCTTCTTCTGCTTCTTCAAGTATCCTTACTTTTTCTTCAAAAGCTTTAACCGTAGGATTACTCATGCGATTATACGTATATCCTGGTTTGTTTCCTAACGCAACTTCTTGCCATTCGTCTACATCATCATAATTGTAAGCTACGCTGAAGACGACAGGAACTTGGGTGGCATTGTAAGCAAGCGATTCTTTTTCTCCTGCCCATACCGCTTTTGTTCCGTCTTGTACATTTCTAAACTGTTTGTCTGTCATTCACTCATCACCTCTGATTTTATTAATTAGATTATATATTGTATACAATATACTGTATATAGTACAGAATAATCTGATAATAAAACAGCCATATTTACCTTATTACATTTAAAGAGGTTGAGATATAACGAAATAAATCCAATCAACTGCTAGAAGTACTTAAACAATCGAACCTACGATTAACATAACAAAAAAATGAACCGCTAATCAAAAATCTTGATCAATGGTTCATTTTTTACTTCATCTAAAATACTTTTGTCCCAGCCTCTTTTTTTATTCGGCTTTCACTAAAATTTTCACCTGTTCTTTTTCTTTTAACAATGTCTCAAAACCTTCTTCAATCACCTGTTCTAGTTTAATACGTTTTGTCACCAATTTATCAGCAGAAAAATAGCCTTTTGCCATTAAACTAATAACCGCTGGAAATACATCGCGGTAGCCAATAATACCTGTTACTGTACGCTCTTGTAAAACGATTGTTTGGGGATGAATGGACGCTTCTTTTTCAAATATACTAACAATCATTGTCTCTCCGCCACTTTTGGTAGAATTAATGGCTTGAGTTAAAACTAAGGGAACACTTGTCACTTCATAGGAAACCTCTACACCTCCGCCTGTGCGCTTATGTACTTCTGCTACGGGGTCGTATTCTTGCGGGTTAATGGCAATCGCCCCAAGTTCTTCAGCTTTCTGTCTGCGCTGTTCCGATAGTTCAATCGCATAAATTTCAGATGCACCCGATGCTTTCAACGCTTCAATAACTAACAAACCGATTGGCCCCGTCCCAAATACAGCGGCTTTATCTCCTACCTTTAGTTTGCTTTGACGCACAGCATGAAGAGCCACAGCTGAAGGCTCTACGAGAGCTCCTTGCTCGTAAGACACCGTTTCCGGTATTTTATGAATCATCTCTACGGGTACAGAGGCATACTCAGAAAAACCTCCGCCCCCTCCTGCAAGACCATAAAACCCCATTTTATTACAAAGATTATACTTTCCTTGTTTACAGCCTTCACACTCTCCGCATGCATAGATAGGTTCTACCACTACTCTGTCTCCGACTTTTACATTGGTAATACATTCTCCGATTTCTACAACTTGTCCAGAAAATTCATGACCCAGCACAACCGGTGCTTTATCTTTGCTTAATGGATGAGGTTCTTCTGTAGGAATAAAAATGGGTCCTGCCGTGTACTCATGCAAATCACTTCCGCAAATTCCACACCATTCTACTTTAATTTTCACTTTCCCTTGAGAGACGGTAGGTTCTGAAATATGTTCTAACCTTACATCTTTAACGCCATGCCATCTTAATGCTTTCATTCTACTCAGCTCCTATCCTTATTTAAAAATTTAAAACAGCTACAAACTTTAAGCTTACAAATTGAATTTTTTTAATCTGTTGTAAAATGTACTTCTTGGTATATCCAACAGCTTAGCGGCAAGTGACACATTTCCCTGCGTTTTACGTAAAGCATCCATCATTAAGTCTTTTTGAACTTTTTCACGAAATGTGAGTGCGGGTAAGGACGTAAAATCATTTTCTTCTATTTCTTGTGAAGTATCAAAGTGGGAGATGCTTTTCTGACTGCCAAGATTTAAAGAACTTAAATAATTCAATACCTTCTCTTTTTCTACTTCCGTGTTTAGTGAGATTTTCAAGCGTTCAAGTACATTAAATAATTCTCGAATATTGCCGGGCCACTGGTAATCTATTAATTTATCCACTAATTCTTTAGGGAAATTCATATTCCAATCATTTTTTTGACAAAAGTAGCGCATCAGATGTGGAATATCTTCTTTCCTTTCTCGCAAAGGCGGAACATGCACGGGATACACGTGAAGCCGGTAATATAAATCTTCTCGAAACTTCCCTTCACTGACAAGCTGACGAAGATCTCGATGAGTAGCGGTAATAATCCGGATGTCTACCGGAATTTCCTGATTGCTTCCAACAGGCGTTATCTTGCGCTCTTGCAGTACTCTTAGTAAAGAAACCTGCATAGAATGAGGAAGCTCACCTATTTCATCAAGAAAAATCGTACCGTGATTAGCCTGCTCAAACTTTCCTTGATATCCTTGACGCCGTGCTCCTGTAAATGCTCCTTCTGCATAGCCAAATAATTCACTTTCCATAAGTTCCTTCGGAATGGCACCACAATTAAGAGCAATAAAAGGCCCGTTTTTACGCGAGCTGTTTTCATGAATCGTTCTCGCCACTACTTCTTTTCCAGTGCCTGTTTCCCCTAAAATATAGACCGTTGTATCCGTAGGAGCCGCATGCTTTATTTCTTCTAGTGTTTGCTGAAAGGAACGGCTTATGCCCGCTTCTCCTTTAAAAGAAAATGATTGAGCAGGGATCTGTGTAGCTGTTTGGTTATGGTGCGCTTCTTCTGATAGATAAATAATCTTTCCAATAGAATGACCGTGTCTTTTTGAAATTACAGGCACTTCCATCACTATACGAAATCCCTGTTGTACAATCGTATTTAACTGCAGGCCTGACCATTTTGGTATACATTCTCGTACGGTTTTGCTTGCTCCCACAATCACTTCTTTGTAATTGCAAAGCAGCAAGAGCTGCTTGCTATCGACGAAATTCATAGAAGCATGAACCAACTCAATTTCGTCTTTGTGCATTCGAATGCTTAACTCCCGTTCAATTGTATATGCAATGGACGTAACCATTCCAAGTGTATAAGGGTGAGCTCTGTTTACAGGACAAGAAATATTAATAATCCCAATTAAATTTCCGTCGTCATTTCGAACAGGCGCTGCCGAACAGCTCCATTGATGCGAAGCAATTGAATAATGTTCTGTACCCGTTATCATAATGGGCTCTTCCGTTTGCAGAGCCGTACCGATTGCATTTGTGCCTACTTCTTTTTCTGTCCAACAGGCACCTTCCACAAAATTAATTTTCCTTGCTTCATTCAGTGTAAGTCTATTTCCTGTAATAGATAAAATATAGCCTTCTGGGTCAATTAATAAAGCAACCATTCCTAAGTCCGCCGCTGATTGTCTGATTCTTTCTAAATGCGGCAAAGCCGTCTCAAGAAATAAAGAGTTCATTTGTTTTCGAGAATGAAAAGCTTCGGTTTTTAAAATCGATCTGCCTTTATCTAGGTAAGGATTAACATCTGCGCTTTTACAGCGGTGCCACGATTTCACAATGATGTCGTTTAACCTTGAAGATTCAAGTGCTCCTTCGTTTACAAAACGTTTCCATGTGTTTAAAGAAAGTGTGGATTCCATTTCTTACCTCTCCCCTATAAACTTAATTGAATATAGTAAATCAAGGCTTGTTACTATTATTATAAACCACAAAGAAAACGTTATCATTACTAAAGAGAGATTCTTAAACTTACGTTATGTAAAAAGTATAGAAAAACTAGACGAGGATGCAGGAAAACTCCTATCGCTCTTGCATGATTCCTTCATCCTCTAGTTTATCTTTTTAAGCCCTTCATTTTTACTTTTCATTCTTAAAGGGCTTAATCACTTAGGGTATTTGTATAGTTAAGAGTGAACGGCCTGCCCCGCTGACTGCAAAAGAGCTTCGTGAATGGCTTCAGATAACGTAGGATGGGCAGCGATAAAGTCTTCCATTATATCTGTAGTCAACTCTCCGTGCATCATAATGGTTCCTTGGCCAATTAATTCTGTAGCATGTGAACCTACAATGGAAAGCCCAATAATTTCATTAAACTGCGGTTCTACGATTACCTTCACTTTTCCAACGGACTCATTGGCAATCATTGCTTTACCATTTGCCGTAAACGAGAATTCTCCGATGCGAATATCGCCGTATTCGCTTCGAGCCTGCTTTTCTGTCATACCGACACTTGCAATTTCAGGGTGAGTATAAATGCAGCGGGGCACAGCTCGATAATTTACGCTCTTATCTTTTCCACATGCGTGTAAACCGGCAACTGTGCCTTCATGAAAGGCGACATGAGCAAGCTGAATTCCGCCAACTACATCTCCACAAGCATAGATGTTAGGTATATTCGTTTGCATATGCTCATTAACATCAATTCCTTGTTTTGAAAAATGTACGCCAACCTGTTCTAAACCTAAACCTAGCACTCTAGGTTTTCTTCCAATTGAAATTAATGCATACTCAGCCTGCAGTTCATGCAGCTCTTCTTTATGTTTAAATAGAGCTGTTTTATCTTTTGGCTGCATTTCTGTTAGCGAAGAGGATGTATAAATTGTCACGCCTTTTTTCTCTAATTCTTCCTGTAACGTAAATGCGATGTCGGCATCTTCACCAGGAAGCAGCTGGTCTGCCGCTTCCACAATTGTTACTTTTGTTCCCATTTGGCTGTAAATGCTTGCAAATTCACATCCAATTACACCCCCTCCTACTATTAAAAGAGATGAAGGGATAGCAGGCAGCGACATTGCTTGTTTACTGTGAATGATCCACTTTCCATCAAAAGGAGCAAATGGCAGGCTAGCAGGTTCTGAACCCGCAGCAATAATAAACTGTTCAGCCTCTATCTCTTCTACGTGATTTTCGTTTCGCACGGATAGACAATGATTTGTCAAAAAAGAAGCTTCTCCTTTTATGACTTTAATACTGTTCTTTTTCATCAAATAGCCAATTCCCCTGACCAAGTTTTTTACAATGGCTGTTTTATGATGCTGAACGCCATCCCAGTTAATTTTCACTCGTTCTAAAGGAAGAGTGATCCCTAATTGCTCAGCTTTCTTAATTTTCTCATAGGCTTCCGCGCTTGCTAATAGCGACTTTGTTGGCATACAGCCCTCATTTAAACAGGTTCCACCTAAATCTTTTTGTTCGATTAACGTAACTTGTTTTCCTTGCCGGGCGGCAGTGATTGCCGCCACATATCCTGCTGGACCGCCGCCAATGACAACTAAAGGTTTCACGGAATGCACCCCTTTCTATAAGAGTAGTAAAATAGGCTGTTCTAAGTATTGTTTAATGGTTCCAAGGAAATTAGCTGCAGGTGCTCCGTCCAGTACGCGATGATCAAACGTCAGGCTTAAAGGCAGCAAGTTTCTTTTTTGTAATTCGTCTCCTTTATACATCGGTACATCTTCAGTAGCTCCAACACCAAGAATTCCTGTTTCAGGCGGGTTTAATACAGGTGTAAAATACTCTACTCCGTAAGCACCGAGATTAGTAATAGTGAATGTAGAACCTTGCATTCTATCAGTGCTCAGCTGACCTTGCCGAGCATCTGCTGCTCGGGTTTTGATCTCTGCAGCTAATTCAACTAACGACATCTTTTCAGCATGCTGCATAACTGGAACAACTAACCCATTTTCTAAAGCTACGGCCATTCCAAGATGAACATGGTTATAGAGTTGAATTTCGTTATCAATATAGGCACTGTTCATTTGTTTGTGTTCTTGAAGTGAAAGAACAACAGCGCGAGCAATAAAATCAGTTAGAGAGATTTTCACCTTATGGCGTTGTTGGATTACATCTTTGATTTCTCTCTGAAAAGACAGCAAATCCGTCACGTCAGCTTTCATATTAATCGTTAATTGGGCACTGTTTAATAAACTATTATGCATTCGACTTGCAATGACTTTCCTCATGCCCGCTACGGGAAGCGTTTCTTTGTTTATAGCGGGGTTATCCCTTTCTACCGTTTGGGGACTCGCTTCTGAAGCTCTTTCCGCCAGCACTTTCTCTACATCTGCTTTGGTGATTCTTCCTTTTGGTCCTGTGCCTTGAATCGTTTCAACATTAAGGTTTTCAGATTCTGCTATTTTCCGTGCAATTGGCGAAATGCGCACAGTTTCTTTATTCTTTTTTGATGGAGCTGCGTTTGCTGGTGGCTCTTCTAAAGAGATAGCAGCCGCTACCTCGTTTTTAGGCGCTTGCAGCTCATTTGCTGAACGGTTCTGCTCATTGAGCTGCTCGTTTGGCTTTCCAACATAACAGATAATCGTTCCAGGAGGCACTCCTACATCTTCTTGTACAAGAATATCAAGAATCACACCGTCCTGCGGCGCTTCAATATCCATTTCGATTTTTTCAGAATTAATGCTTGCAATCATATCTCCTTTTGAAACGGAGTCTCCAACTTTTTTGTTCCACGTCGAAACGGTTCCTTCTTTCATTGCCATCCCTAGTTTTGGCATTACAACCTCTGCAGCCATTTGCTTCCTCCTCCTTTCTCTTTACTTACACGCTTAGAAGCGATTTATCTCCTAGCAACTCCGCTACAACTTCAATTACTTTTTGCGGTGTTGGCAGATAAATATCTTCTAACGGAGGTGAAAATGGCACAGGTGTATGCGGTGCTGTAATTCGTTTAATAGGTGCATCAAGCATGTCAAATCCTTTATCAGCAACTAGCGCAGCAATATCTGTTGCGATGCTGCATCTTGGATTGGCTTCGTCAATGACAATTAATCGATTCGTTTTTTCTACAGAAGAAAGAATGGTCTCTTCATCAAAAGGTGATAGACTTCGCGGATCGACTACTTCTACATCAATTCCCTTGTGAGACAATTGATCTGCTGCTGTAAGTGCAGTATTTACTTGTTTTCCAATGGCTACAATGGTTAAATCTGTTCCTTCGCGTTTCACGTCAGCTTTCCCTAGCGGAATTGTATAGTAGCCTTCAGGAACCTCTCCTTTCATGTTGTACAATGTTTTGTCTTCAAAAAAGATAACCGGATCATTGTCTTCAATAGCTGCTAACAATAACCCTTTTGCATCGTAAGGGTTAGAAGGTACGACTACTTTAATGCCAGGAATGCTAGTAAACAAGGCGTACAAGCTCTGAGAGTGCTGAGCTGCAGCCCTAAATCCAGCTCCATGGGTTGTCCGAATCGTGACGGGCACTTCAGCTTTTCCTCCGAACATGTATCTAAATTTCGCCCCTTGATTCAGCACTTGATCTAAACAGCAGCCAATAAAGTCATTAAACATTAATTCTGCAACCGGCCTTAACCCTGTAGCTGCCGCTCCCATTGCAGCTCCTATATAAGCTGCTTCTGAAATAGGCGTATCAAGAATTCGTTCACGTCCAAATTCTTGCACAAGCCCCTTTGTGACTCCAAGGACCCCGCCCCACGCCTCATCATCTTGCAGATGGTCAATTTCCGCTCCGCCAGCTACATCTTCTCCCAAAAGAATTACATTCTCATCTTTTCGCATCGCCAGTTTCATTGCTTCATTAATAGCTTCAGACATGCTTAATTTTCTAGTCATTTTCTTTTCCCCCTTTAATTAGTAAGATACATAAACATCCGTTAATAGTTCCGAAGCATCAGGATAATCGCTTGTTTCTGCTAGCTTAACTGCACGTTTTACTGCTTTTTCTACTTCACCTTCAATGTCTCTAAGCTCTTGTTCTGTTACTACTTGTTCTGAAAGCAAGTAATTTTCAAAAAGAGCGATCGCATCTTTTTCCTGGAGATGTTCTTTCTTTTCATTTCCTGATTTATACGTTTGTGCGTCACCTTCAAAATGTCCGTAATTTCGATACGTTACACATTCAATTAACGTTGGCCCTTCCCCTCTGCGGGCTCGTTGAATAGCTTCTGCAGCTGCTTCATAAACTGCCATCACGTCTTTTCCATCCACTCGTACCCCAGGAATGTTATAAGATACGGCACGGTCTGCAATCGCACTGCAGCTCGAAGCATAAGAAAATGGAGTTGCCTCTCCGTAGCCATTATTTTCAGCAACAAAAACAACCGGCAGTTTCCAAATGGCTGCTAAGTTAATTCCTTCATGAAACGTCCCTTCATTGCCCGCTCCGTCTCCAAAAAAGCAAACGCTTACATCTTTTGTCTTTTTATACTTAGCAGTTAAAGCAGAACCGCATGCAAGCGGGAAGCCTCCTCCTACAATGCCATTTGCTCCTAAAATTCCTTTATCTAAATCTGCGATATGCATAGATCCGCCTTTTCCTTTGCCTAACCCGGTTACCTTTCCAAAAAGCTCAGCCATCATTCCATCTAAATCGCCGCCTTTCGCAATACAATGACCGTGTCCGCGATGAGTGCTCGTAATACTGTCACTGTCATTAAGATGAGCGCACATTCCAACCGCTACCGCTTCTTCACCTGCATACAGATGAACAAAACCAGGCAGTACACCTTTTGCAAAAATTTGATGTACTTCATCTTCAAATTTTCGAATTTCTACCATTTTCTGATACATCCAGCTGGCTTTTTCTTTCGTAAGCTTTTCTGTTTTGTTTTGAGCAGTTTTCATTATGGTAAGCCTCCTCATTTGATTATCAAACTTCACTTAACTACTATTGCAAGTACCGTGCCAATAGTAAAATCGCTTTATACTAGCAATCTATTGTTGGATTTGGCCTCATAAAGTTAGACAAAGTTGGACGCTGTTCCAACTTTGTCTAACTTTGTCCAATCTTAGGGAAACCAATTATGTAAACTGAATTTAAGGTGCATAATAAGTGTGCAGGAGGAAAATCGCATTGAATAATCAATAAGAAAGCTTTTATATAAATATGATATAATGCTGAAGGAATCGTCTTCATTTTGAGGGATACTAAAGCTTTTAAAGGAGGTTGGTTAAAGCAAAACGGGCTTTATAGAAGTTTTACCGTAAAGTTGGATGTAAATTAAACGATGAAAGATGAGGTGAAAACCTGGAAAACATCCAAAGTTTTTGTCATCTACACTTCGTGATGTCTAGATGACATATCGCCAGGTTACTGTTATGCACAATGCAATTCAACACATTACAAGTTTTCATGTATACGCAGCCATTATTATATTTATCATTACATATTTTTTGATTATGACCGAAAAGATCAATCGCGCTTCGGCAGCTCTTTTAGGCGCTATATTGATGATTTTGTTAGGTATTGTTGACTTTAATAAGGCCATTATGGAACACATTCAGTGGGAAACGATTGTCCTTCTTATGGGTATGATGATTTTAGTCGGCATTACAAACAAAACAGGCGTGTTTCAATACGCAGCCATCAAGTCTGCTAAAATCGCTAAAGGTGACCCTGTTCGAATTCTAGTTATTTTATCAATCTTAACAGGCGTCGGATCAGCATTTTTAGACAATGTGACAACCGTGTTATTAATTGTTCCCGTTACATTTTCCATCACTACTATTTTGAATATTAATCCTTTTCCATTTCTTATATCAGAAGTGCTGTTTTCAAATATTGGAGGAACGGCAACTTTAATAGGCGACCCGCCTAATATCATGATTGGGGCAGCGAATCCTCATCTTGATTTTAACGCTTTTTTATTAAATTTAGCTCCTGCAGTACTAATTATCGGTGTTGTTACACTAGGAATTCTTGTTCTTATTTATCGTAAAAAATTAAAAGTAGAAGATAGTAAAAAACAAGAGCTAATGAGTTTAAATGAAAAAGATTATATTCAAGATTCCGCTTTAATGAAAAAATCGTTAACGGTATTAGTATTAACGATTCTAGGTTTTACCCTGCACTCGGTTTTACATATCGATGCGGCTATGGTAGCCATTACGGGTGCAGCTGTATTATTGGTAATTGGATTACGAACCCATGATGAAGTAGAAAGTGCGTTTGATTCTGTTGAATGGACAACCATTATTTTCTTTGCTGGTTTATTTATTCTTGTCGGAGGATTAATCGATGTAGGCATTATTAAAAAGCTGGCTGCCGGCGCGTTGAACGTTACAGACGGCAATATCGCACTGTCAGCCTATCTCATTTTGTGGATTAGCGGAATTGCCTCAGCTGTTATTGACAACATTCCTTTTGTTGCTACAATGATTCCGCTTATTCAAGATATGGCTCATGGAATGGGAATGAGTCCTGATTCTGCTCAAATCAGTGTACTATGGTGGTCACTGGCTCTAGGAGCATGTTTGGGAGGAAATGGTACGTTAATTGGAGCGTCTGCCAATGTAATTGTAGCTGGCATGGCTGTAAAAAAAGGACATAAATTTTCGTTTATGGATTTTTTGAAAATTGGAGCTCCAATCACGCTCGTATCTCTTTTAATTTCAACGTTATATATCTTCCTTCGCTATCTTTTATTTCTGTAAGGGAAGAAAAATTAAAATCTACGCGAACAGTAAAAAAGACTTCTCAGCTGAGAAGTCTTTTTTACTGTAAATACATGCCTCAAGCAGCCCAGACGAAGTTGATAATAAAAGCAGCGCTAATGATGTACATAATCCAGTGAATTTCCTTTGCCCTGCCGGCTAATAATTTAACGAATGTATAAGATAAAAACCCTAGCGCTAAGCCTTCGCCGATACTAAACGTTAACGGCATCAAAATAATGGTACAAAAAGCAGGCACAGCATCTGTTATCTCGTCTAAAGGGATGTTTTTGATTTCCGTTAACATGAGAGCTCCAACCATAATTAAAATAGACGCTGTAGCAAAAGCAGGAATAATGCTAATTAATGGCGTAAATAAAAGACTCACTAAAAACAACATGGCAACGACCAGTGCTTTAAGGCCTGTTTTGCCTCCTTCTGCAATTCCCGCAGCATTTTCTACATACGCGTTCATTGCGGTAGATCCCATAGCAGCACTGGCTACTGTCGCAAGAGAATCTGCCATGAGCGCTTTATCTAACCCTTTAATTTCTCCTTTTTCATCCATTAATCCAGCTTTTTTAGATAATCCAATCATCGATCCTAAATTATCAAATAGCTCCACAAGTGTAAATGAAAAAATAATAGAAAAAAGACCGTAATGAAGAGCTGATTTAATATCCATTTGTAAAAAAGTTTCTGACATGCTCGGCATTGAAAATGACACAACGCTGCTAATGCTTTTAGGTGCTTCTACTATGCCCAGCACCATCCCGCCAATTGATACTAGCAAAATGCTAATCAGGGCAGCTCCTTTAATTTTTCGAGCAGTTAATACAGTTACCGCGATAAAACCTAATAAAGCAAGTAATGGACCCGGTTTTGTAAGCTGACCAAGGGCTACTAAATTTTCTTTGTTGCTTACAATAATTCCTGCTTGCTTAAAACCGATAAAAGCAATAAATAGACCGATTCCCACAGAAATAGCACTTTTTAAAATAGCGGGTATCCCTTCAATAATCTTCTTGCGTAAGCCCGTTATGGTTAAAATAAAAAATACAACGCCTGAAATAAATACGGCTCCTAAACCTGTTTGCCACGTTAGCCCTTCACCCAATACCACTGTATACGTAAAAAAAGCGTTCAGCCCCATTCCTGGTGCTACTGCAATAGGCATGTTCGCCCATAATGCAAACAAAAGAGTAGCAAAGACAGTGGCAAAAATCGTCGCTGCAATTGCCGCTTCTTTTGGAATGCCTGCATCTGCTAAAATCGTCGGATTAACAAAGATAATATAGCTCATCGTCACAAAAGTAGTAATTCCAGCAAGAATTTCTGTTTTTACATCTGTTTTACGTTTGGTTAAATGAAACAGCTTATCCAACCATGAAGGGTTAGGTGCTGATTTTTTTATTAGTTCCATATGCTGAGCTTCAACTTTTTCATTCATCGCCACTTACTTTTCACTCCTTTAATTTTCGATTCATCTTCTTTTCACTCGCTTTTACAGCTCCTCTATAAAACAGTGTGTTTTTAAGCATTTCCCCTCTCTTTTTTATGAAAATATCTATAAAAAAAGCCGTGAAAACAGAAGGAAATCCTTCTATCTTCACGGCTCTTTGCTTCTGTAAACAGAAGATAAGCATCCGTTTTTTACGTGTTTTGCACAACAAACGATTTCATCGAACGTTTTGCCATTTATATAGAGAAGTTATTTAAAGCAAATAACCGTACAAGAATTCTCTGTAACAGGATCATAGTCTCTAAATAAAGAAGTGACCTGGATATCAAATAAAAGCTCCACTTTTTGCTTTAGCATTTTTTTATATTTAGTCGACAAAGCGGCATCAAGAGACATCACTAATTCTCTATATTCTTCACTAAGTGCTTCTAATGCCGGCATTCTTTTTGATTGAGCTAGTATAAGAATTTTATTATCAATAATATCTATTTTTTGAGTATTCACGCCTACATTAAAAATTTCTTGGCTAATTTGAGTATACAAAGTAGCTATCTTCTTTTTAGAGATCGGCTCCATATGCTTCACCTTTTTCATTGTTAAAAATGTAGTTTTATTATATTGTTTTCACTTGATTATTGTCCTTTGACCAACTGCCGACAAATTCAGGCTCATCATAGTCAAAGAAATTAGTTAAATTCTCATGGCGATTATCAATAAAAAGCTGATTGGCGACTTCTGAGACGAGCTTTGGTATCGCATATTTTAGCCCTGAAAGAGCGGATGCAGAAATTCCACAGCTAATTAAAGCGGAATAATTAAAAGCAAAAAGGCCATATACCATTTTTTGACCTTCCCTATTACGACTTAAAAAAGCAAAGCCGTTACTAAGGTAAGGATGGGCATCCAATACTGGGTTGGCGATTTCATGCGGTGCTTTGTAATGATCGTTCCAGCGGGCGATGTGTTTTTCAACAAGTTGCAATTCTGGACGCAGAGCCGGATCTGTTAGAAGTCCGGTGCTAATAATTAAATAGTCAAACGTAAACGTTCCCTGAGGAGTGGTTACAACTGCTTTGTCGTGTTTTTCCTCGACGTCGAGCCATGGGGCATGTACGTGCAAATGAAAACCTGGCCATGAGGAAGCGCGTCCAAATGTATCATTCGTAGGCGGCTGATTGTATTCGAAAAAATGAGCCATCACTTCATATTTTTCAGCATCTGACAGAGCATGGAAACGTTCAATCATTCCTGAATCTTCCATTTGTCTAATTGGATTAATACGGGGAAGTTCTTTTCGGCGAACAAATACATGAGCTTCAGCAACCCCTTCGGAAAGCGCATAGTTGGCGTTATCAAAAGCGGAAGCTCCTCCTCCTAAAACAGCTACTTTTTTGTTCTTCAACGTAGTAAAATCAATGGTTTTTGAAGTGTGAGAATAAAGATGAGGCGGCAATTTTTCAGAAATCATAGGCGGAACATGCCATTCTCCTCCTCCTTGAATTCCTGTAGCTAGTATAACTTTACGTGCCATCAGTGTAGGACACACGGCTCCATTCCCTTGAATATGCAAGCGATGGATACCTGTTTCTGCAGGCTCAATTAACGTTAATTTTATTTCATTTGCCACAGGAAGGTTAAGAATGTTCCGGTACCAGCGCAAATAATTCATCCAGTCTCCTCTTGGGATTTTGTCAAGAGCTTCCCAGCCTTCTGAGCCGAATTGTGCTTCCCACCACGCTTGAAACGTCAGTGAAGGAATTCCTAGATCGACAGACGTTAAGTTTTTGGGTGTTCTTAGCGTAATCATTCGTGCATATGTTTCCCATGGACCTTCTGAACCCGAACGGTTTTCGTCAATAACAAGAATATTCGACACGCGTTCTCGCAGTAAACCAAAGGCCGTTCCTAAACCGCTTTGACCTCCTCCAATAATGATTACATCGTATACGTGTCCGCTCTTAGGGGTAATTGGCTGTGCTTCTGTTGGTTTCCTGAAGGAAAGGTAAGACAGATCGGTTTCTACTCTTTTATTTAAAGCTTCTAAGCTCATCGTTATCTCTCCTTTCAACAAAGTTTCTTTCTAATAAAAAAGTTTATTTCACACCTTACATAAAATGATAGGTTTTATAACATTGTTTGATTTATATCTATATTATCACTTTTGGAATATGATTGTATCTCCATTCTCTCTAAAGTTTTTTTTGCAAATTGTATAAAATCACTAATATAATTTTTTTATATCTTATGTAGGGAACCATATTTACATCGTTTAAAAGGAAAAAACCATTATAAAGTTTAAGGAAGAAAGCTTTTCTGACATCAATTTTAAGGGAAACATGTGCGAGTTTGTGACAGTTATTTGTTAATTACGCTCTACTACTTGACTATCGTATTCATCAAATCTATAGTCATAATTAGTAACTCAGCAAAGGGAGTCAACGTATGAGAAATTTATTTAAAATAACAGCTATATTTACAACGATTGTTATGTTTATTTTGATGATTGCCGGCAGTCTGGTCACAACCACAGGATCTGGATTAGGATGCGGAAACGAGTGGCCGCTGTGCAACGGGCAGCTAATACCCGAATACGCGGTAGCAACAATGATTGAATATACGCATCGTCTAATTACCGCATTTGCCGGTCTTCTTGTTTTGGCATTTTCTATTTGGGCTTGGATTCGTTACCGCAGAAACCGTGAAGTGAAAATTTTAGCGATTATGAGTATTGCATTTATTGTTATCGAGTCATTGCTCGGGGCTTCTGCCGTTATCTGGCCTCAGTCAGCTGAAGCGCTAGCGCTTCATTTCGGTCTTTCGCTTATTGCGTTTACCGGTGTATTTTTACTTTCAATATTTGTTATTCAAAAGGACCGTTCGGATCATTTTATTAAAGGAGCGGTTACAGGCAAATTTAAATGGCTCGCATGGTTTACGCTTATATTTACCTACTGCGATATTTATTTAGGTGCATATGTGCGTCACAAAGGTGCAAGCTTAGCGTGTACAAGCTTTCCGGCTTGTTATGGCAACACTCTTATTCCAAAGCTATCAGGAACAACAGGCATTCACTTTGCTCACCGATTTGCTGCTCTTGTGCTGTTTGTTCTTATCATTTGGATTATGGTATCTGCTATCAAACAGTATAAAGAAACTCGCCGTGATATTTACTATGCGTCCATCATTGCAGTTGCTTTAACCATTGCTCAAATATTTAGCGGTATCTTTGTTGTCATGTCTCGTTTAAATGTCTTTGCTACACTGTCTCACTCGGCGTTTATTACAGCGTTATTCGCTACGCTTAGCTACATTTGTGTACAGACGTTAAAAGGTAAAAGACGATAAAACAGAAATAACTCTACAAAAAAGCCACTTGCAGTTTATAACTGCAAGTGGCTTTTTTAAGTTAAGCTAGTTCTATTCCGCCTGTAATTCCGTAAACTTGAGCTGTTACGTAGCTTGCATCTGTTGAAGCTAAAAATACGTATACATTCGCTAACTCTAACGGCTGACCAGCGCGCTGTAACGGTGTATCTTGTCCAAAGCCTGGAATAGCGTCGCTTGGCTGCCCTCCAGAAATTTGTAGCGGCGTCCAGATAGGTCCTGGAGCAACGGAGTTAACGCGAATACCTTTTGGAGCTAATTGCTTGGCTAGTCCGCGAGTGAATCCGTTAATGGCAAACTTTGTAGCTGCATAATCTAATAAATTAGGACTTGGGCTATAGCCTTGTACAGAACTTGTGGTAATAATAGAAGCACCTGCCGGTAAATAAGGCAGCGCTGCTTTTACGGTCCAATATAAAGAGAATACATTTACTTCAAAGGTTTTGCGCAGTTGGTCCGTTTCTAAATCAGCAAGATCTTCTACTGCCTGCTGTTTGCCAGCTACGAGCGCTAGAACATCTAAACCATCTAATTCTTTATAAGCTTTTTCTACTAGCTCCTTGCAAAAAGATTCTTCTCCTACATCACCAGGTATGAGCACGGCTTTTCTTCCTTCTGCTTCAATAAGCTTTTGTACTTCTTCTGCATCTGCTTGCTCTTGTGGCAAGTAATTAAGTGCAACGTCCGCTCCTTCTCTTGCGTAAGCGATCGCTGCTGCTCGGCCAATACCTGAATCTCCACCTGTCACAAGAGCTTTTCTGCCTTTTAATTTACCTGCACCTATGTAACTGTTCTCCCCGCAGTCTGGGATGACGTTCATTTCTTTTTGTACACCAGGCGGTTCTTGATACTGTTTTGGATAGTCTTCACGGAAATATTGAGTTAATGGATTATTTAACTTTGACATATTCGTCACTCCTTCATAAATCAACCTTAACCAACTAAGGAAAAGTTTTCTATATGCTTGTTCTTCCCGTCTTCTTCCTTAGTAAACATGTTTGATGTGCTCTATTAGCGCCTCGCTTTTCTTTCATTGCCTTTCCCCTTCAATCAACAGCTAGAAACAGCTGCATACGTGAAACCTACGTTTACCATCACAATAAAAAAATCCGAACGAGTCAAATTCTCCCTTAAGAATCTTGACTCCTTGTTCGGATCTTCTTTTAACTAAAATACGTTTATCCCCCCCCCTTTAAATAAATGGTGAGAGCTTTTTATTTTGCTGTGAACAATAAGCATTCTTTTTCTTCTGTTCTGCTACTCTGTTAGTTCCACTTGTAAAGGCTTTGATTCTTCTTCGGCTTCTTTAGGCGTGCGAACGATTAACACATCACATTTGGCATAGCGCAAAATATGCTGAGATACACTTCCGATTAAGATACGCTCTACCGCGTTTAACCCGGTTGCACCGCATACAATTAAATCAACGTGCTTATCGGGAGCAATTTTTTTAGATATTTTTGTTTTAGGAGAACCGTGTTCAATTAATGTCTCGACTTTCGTTACGCCAGCCTTAATGGCTAGGTTACGATAGTTGGTTAAAAGTTCTTCAGCAAATTTCTCTGCATCTTGAAAGCGTGTATCTGTATAGAATGCATAAGGTGATGGACTTAACGCCTGTATGTCGATAACGTGACAAACTATCAAATGAGCGTTATTTTTTTTCGCACTGTTAACTGCTTTTTTGAATGCCCACTCTGCTTCTACAGAACCGTCTACTGCTACGAGGATGTTACGATAAGCCATATTCATCATAATCTCTCCTTTGTCTTTCGTTTATAAAGAACTTTCCTTGCTACACTTTTATTGTACTTCTTGCACAAGCGAAAATATGTGATTTTTATCACAATTTAGAGAAATTAATAAAAATGGAGCCGTGTGTAGTGCACGGCTCCATTTTTATTGAACTTGAGAGTTAAAAGTCATTATCCAAATCGATCCTGCTACAATCGTAATAACAAAAACGATTCCAAGTATTAAAGCCATCACATTATAACGAGGCTTCTCTCCGTCTTTAATATGCATGAAGAAAAACAGTTGAATGAAAAATTGAAGCACGGCCATTCCTAGAATGCTAGCTAGTAATATATTTTTAGCAAATACATGGTTTAATACCAGCATCAAAGGAATAACGGTTAAAATAATCGAGAAAATAAATCCTAGTGTATAAGCTTTTAACGACCCATGGTTCTCCATCTACATCACCCCCATTAAATACACAACCGTGTAAAGGAAGATCCAGACAGCATCAAGAAAATGCCAGTATAAGCTGATAATCGTTACTTTTCGTTTTGTTACAGAGGTAATTCCATATCGTTTTAATTGGATTGTAATTGAAATCATCCAAATGATGCCGACAGAAACGTGCAGCCCGTGCGTACTAACCAGTGTATAGAAAGCTGTAAAAAATGCGCTGGTGGAAATGGTGGCTCCTTCATGAACCATTGTTTGAAATTCATGAATTTCAAGGCCAACAAAGCACATACCTAAAAGCAGAGTCACGATTAGCCAGCCAATTAACTGCTTTATTTTTCCCTTGTGCATGCTCAGCACAGCTAATCCGCTCGTAAAGCTGCTCGTTAATAAGATAAACGTTTCAGAAACAAATCCTGGAACTTCAAAAAAATCTTTTCCTGTAAGGCCTCCCGCAGTATGATTAACAAGAACGGCATACGTAGCAAATAATGCTCCAAATAAGATGCAGTCCGTTACGAGGAAAAGCCAAAAACCCATAACTTTGATTCCTTCATCATGGTTATCATGATGTTCTTCGTGGTGCGTTGTCGCATAAGCCATGTCAGCCAACCCTCCCTACTGAATCTTCTGTATGTCGAATTTCATCCACTGGAATATAATAGTCCGAGTTGTATTGAAAAGAACGAGCTAGTAAACAAGCTCCGACTCCTGTCAAACCGAATATCGCCATCCACACCCAGTGGAACGTTAAGCCAAAACCAGCAATGAACCAGAAAACCGACATGATAAATGGAATACCTGAATTCTTAGGCATATGAATTGGAGAAAAAGCAGCTGTTTCCTTCGCTTTTTTCTTTTTTCTTTCTTCTTTTGTTGTCCACCACGCATCTTGGCCCGCTACTGTTGGAATCACTGCAAAATTGTAGTGCGGCGGCGGTGAAGGGATGGACCATTCTAATGTACGTCCATTCCAAGGATCCCCTGTTACATCTCGTTCTCCGTACTTAATGCCATGAAGAATCTGCCATGCTTGAAAGATAAACCCTATGCCCATAAAGAAAGCTCCGACTGTAGAGATAACGTTCAGCGGTCCCCATCCCATGTCAAAATCGTACGTATAAATACGGCGCGTCATTCCCATAAATCCTAATGCGTATTGAGGCATGAAGCATACGTAAAAACCAATATTCCACGTCCAAAATGCCCATTTACCAAGACGGTCATTGAGTTTAAAGCCAAACATTTTTGGCCACCAGTAGTACAAACCTGCAAAAAAGCCGAATACAACGCCTCCGATTAACACTTGGTGAAAGTGTGCAACTAAAAAGTAGCTATTATGATACTGATAGTCCGCGGGAGCTGCTGAAAGCATCACACCCGTTGCTCCTCCCACAACAAAACACGGGATAAAAGCAATTGTCCATAGCATTGGCTGTGTCATTTGAATACGGCCGCGGAACATCGTAAATAACCAGTTGAACACTTTAACACCCGTTGGAATTCCGATAGCCATCGTCGTAATAGCAAAAAACACATTCACATTAGCACCTGCACCCATCGTGAAGAAATGATGCACCCATGTGAAATACGATAGAACGCTAATAATCATCATTGAAAAAACCATAGACTTATAGCCAAATATCTTCTTTTGAGAAAACGTTGCAACGATTTCAGAAAAAATGCCGAATGCAGGAAGTACAACGATATACACTTCAGGATGTCCCCACATCCAAATTAAGTTAATGTACATCATCGGATTTCCTCCGCCGGTCATAGTAAATAAGTGTCCGTCAAAGAAGCGGTCAATAAACAATAAAGCAAGCGTTACGGTTAATACAGGAAACGCGAAAATGATAATAATACAGCTTGCTAGAACGGACCACGTGAATAGCGGCATATGCATAAGTTTCATGCCCGGCGCACGCATTTTTAAAATAGTCATAATAAAATTAATTCCAGAAGCCAAGCTGCCAATACCTGATATTTGAATACCCCAAATATAAAAATCTTGACCTGGTCCAGGACTGAACTGCATGCCAGAAAGCGGCGGATAACTCAACCATCCTGCATCTGGCGAGCCGCCGATTACAAACGACAAATTAAAAAGCATGGCGCCAAAGAAAAATAGCCAAAAGCTTACCGCGTTTAAAAAAGGATAGGCGACATCTCTTGCTCCAATTTGAAGCGGCACAACAATGTTAAAGAAAGCAAACATAAGCGGCATTGCCATAAATAGAATCATAATAGTTCCGTGCGTAGTAAAAATTTCGTTGTAATGATTAGAATCTAGAAAATGCCACTGAGGGAATGCTAGTTGCATACGCATTAATAATGCATCTACTCCGCCTCGAAACAGCATCAATAATGAAGAAAGCATATACATAATTCCAATTTTTTTATGATCCACCGTTGTGAGCCACTCACGCCATAGCCACTTCCATTTTTTAAGATACGTAAGAACAAAAATAATACCGGCTAGTGTTAACAAAATGGCGACATCTGCTCCGTAAATCATAGGTTCTCCTGTCACGAAAAAATGAGATGAAAAATCTTTTAATTTGTCTAACAACTTATTTTCCTCCTTCCTGGTGCTCATGCTGTGTATGTACTTGTTCTTCAGAAGCCACATTCATAGTCTTCATGTCTCCATTTTTCATATGGTGATGCTGACTATAATATTGACCACCGTTTTTAATGACAATTTCTTGGAATAAGCCTTTAGGAATGGTAGAATACGATTTTTCTAGAGAAAGACCTTGTTGGGCAAGATTGCTATAATCAGCTTTTGTTAAAGCTGGTGATGTTTCTTTCACTTGCTTTACCCATTGATTAAATTCTTTTGTCGATGTAGATTTAACTTTAAAGTTCATATGAGCGAACCCTTCACCCGTAAAATTAGCACCCGAACCAAAATATTCTCCCTTGTGATCAGCTTGCAGCCAAAGCCCCATTGCCATTCCCGGCATGGTATATAATTGTCCTCCCAGCTGGGGTACCCAAAAAGAATTCATAGGTGCATCTGACGTTAGCACGAATTGAACGGGCACATCTTTTGGAATTTTGACATAGTTCACTGTCGCAATATCTTGATCCGGATATTGAAATAACCATTTCCAGTCAAGGGATGTTACTTCAATCGTTAGCGGCTTTACATCTTTTTTCGGCGGATCTGCTAAGTCATACGTCGTCTTGGCCGTAGCGAAACCTAAAATACCAATAATAATAATGGGGATGCCCCACCAAATAAATTCAAGACGCTTACTATCGTCCCAATCTGGCCGATACGGAGCCTTGTTTCCAGGCTTATCGCGGTAGCGTAAAACGATATACACAAGCAGACCTAAAACAGGAATAACAACAATTGTGCATAAAATTATGGAAAAAATAATTAACTGGTATTCTTTTTGAGCCACCGCCCCCTGCGGATTTAAAATCAAATAACGACTATCACAGCCTGCTAAAAAAATTGTGATGAATACGGAGAGAATGATTAACTTGCTAATATGCATTGATTTTTGCTTTCTCACCTAAGTTCAGGCTCCCTTCCTCTAAATCTCTGTACATAATAATGGTATATAAACGTTCATATTAGAGATGCATCTCAACAGATCAAAAGGCTAAAAACCTCCTAACATATTGAAGTTTGTCATGACATATTGCTTACTCCTAAAAAATTATCATGTTGCGTTGTTAAAGGGTGTGATATTTATCACACTTGAAGCGATTTTTATCTAGTTTAAATGGCTTTACCATAATTTCGTCACATATTTGGGTAAATGTGGTGTGAAATGCCTTGCTCCTAGCGCGTAGATTCTGATAAAAGCAAAAAGCTCTTCCAGTTCTTATTAACTGGAAGAGCTTTTTAGGAGTAATGAAGTATGGAGCTTTATTTCTTACTAGTTTGTTTGCTTCACATGCTGAAACATCCAATCAATCATTTTTTGTTAAGACAGTTATGACTTCTTTATATTCCTCTAACTCTTTGGTCTGTGCGAGGGTATTGATTTTCTCTAGCGATAAAAGAGAGCTCTGAATAATAAATGTGCGAGGCTCTGTATCATTTTGCAGTAATTCATCAGAGATAAACGTCACAAATTCCAGACTCTTCTTTTGCTCCTCTTGATTTGTTAGTTTATTTTCAATCACCCGTTTTAACTTCGCGCTTACGCGCGTAAGCTCAGTCGAAAAATGACTTTCTCTTTTCTCATTAAATACCGCAGAGTAAACGGAGGGATTAAATAACTGTTCTTTTTGTTCTGCTACTTCGATTACGATTTCCTCTATACGCTTCATACAATAACGGACAATTTGTTCAATAGGCAATGGATAGTTTAGTGCTTTATTCATTTTAAATATATTGTTAAGCATTCCTTCTAGCAGCACAGCTCCATCAAATAAATAAGGAGAAGTCTTAGACGGGAAAATCTGCTGCAAACGTTCATATATCCAGTTGAATGTTGCTGTTTTTAACTCCTCTATATATTGAAATGTTTTGATCTCATTTAAAACGAGTGTACTTTCAATCATTTCAGGAATTTTGTTTTGCTCTGCAAAGTTCAGCATAAAAATTATCTGTTCTTCAAATACCTTCTGATTGTCTCCTTTATATTCAATGGCTACTTTTTCTCTTTGTAGAATAAGTGATTCTTGCAAAGACGAAAGTAATGAGAGAAGCAGTTCGCTTTTAGATGAAAAATATTTATAAAATGTTCCTTTTGAAATCCCGCTTCTTTCTAATATATCTTGTACCGAAGTGTCTACGTATCCTTTTTCCATAAAAAGCTGGTGCGTATGCCTTAAAATATCGAGCTGTTTTTGATTCATTGCTGCTACTCCTCTGTTTACAATTTACTTTTTATTTAGTATAACTTATCTGCTTTTTCCTACGTGAATTTTATCCTTTTTCCTTGATAAACAACTAAAAATAATTATATACTATCAGTACATTTTTATACATATAGTATAAAAATGTACTAATAGTATAGGTTAATTTAACAAAGTAATTTCTAGCAAGTAACAACTACTAAGCGCTATGTAGTTAGTAGATTCCAAATTTATACCTATTCTGAAGGAGGAATAAGATCATATGAACAAAGAAGTCATTCCCGTTACAGACATTCCAAAATTCCAATCACGTGCAGAAGAGTTTTTCCCTATCCAATGGTATAAAGAAATGCTGAACAACCATCCTGTTTATTTTCATGAAGAAACAAACACATGGAATGTATTCCAATACGACCATGTTAAACAAGTCTTGAGCAACTACGAATTTTTTTCAAGCGATGGACAAAGAACCACTATTTTTGTTGGGGATAATAGTAAGAAAAAAAGCACATCTCCAATTACCAATCTTACAAACTTAGATCCTCCTGACCACCGGAAAGCGCGATCTTTACTTGCTGCAGCTTTTACTCCTCGCAGTTTAAAGAACTGGGAACCGCGAATTAAACAAATTGCAGCAGACCTTGTAGAAGCGATACAAAAGAATTCAACTATTAATATTGTTGACGATTTATCTTCTCCTTTTCCTAGTTTAGTTATAGCAGATCTATTCGGCGTACCGGTAAAAGACCGATATCAGTTTAAAAAATGGGTAGATATTCTGTTTCAGCCTTATGACCAAGAAAGATTAGAAGAGATTGAACAAGAAAAGCAGCGTGCAGGAGCTGAATATTTTCAATACCTCTACCCGATTGTCATTGAAAAGCGCTCCAACCTTTCTGATGATATTATCTCAGACTTAATTCAAGCCGAAGTTGATGGTGAAACATTCACAGATGAAGAAATTGTACACGCTACCATGCTGCTTTTAGGTGCAGGAGTTGAAACCACAAGTCACGCCATTGCAAATATGTTTTATTCTTTTTTATATGACGAAGAGTCGTTATACAGCGAGCTGAGAAACAATAAAGAATTAGCTCCAAAAGCAGTAGAAGAAATGCTTCGATATCGGTTTCACATCTCCAGACGAGATCGGACGGTTAAACAAGATAACGATTTATTAGGCGTTAAGCTAAAAAAAGGAGATGTTGTTATTGCGTGGATGAGCGCATGTAATATGGATGAGAATATGTTTGAAAACCCTTTTTCTGTAGACATTCATCGCCAAACTAATAAAAAACACTTAACGTTTGGGAACGGACCTCATTTTTGTTTGGGCGCCCCTCTTGCTCGACTTGAAATGACAATCATATTAGAAGCCTTTTTAGAGGCCTTTTCTCATATCGAACCATTTGAAGATTTTGAATTAGAATCGCATTTAACTGCTTCAGCTACGGGGCAATCTTTAACGTATTTGCCGATGACGGTGTACAGATAAAGGTTATGTACATGATAAAGTAGAGAAACATGAAAGAAGTTTATCTTCTCTCATGTTTCTCTTTTCTTTTATTATCTCGTTTAATTATTTATGTACCAAGTTTAGGAGGCCGTTAATATGATTTAAAGCAGACAGTACCGAAATTCAAGTGACGATGAGCTGGTTAACGAAATATCAGCTATTGCCTTCTCTGCCTTAATACATCTTCTATAAAATGCTGATACAAATAATTAATAAGAGCAGTCGCAATCGAGATGGCAAAAAGTTGAAAACGCGTCATGTTGACCATTTTGTATACCTTTAGTTTTTCTGCCAGACTCGTCAAAGGATAAGCAAATAGATAATCAAATAGAACGTTAATCAGCAAATATTTTTTGAAATTTCCATAGGTCAGCTTGAATACCCAAAAATTAGCTACAAAAAATGGTCCAAAGATAAAAGATATATCGCTTGAAAGTTTAGGAAAAAGAGGTTTTCTCACTTTCCACCAAGTAAAGCTTTTAGATAACTCACTTATAAAAGCAATAACTAATGAACTAAATGTTAAAACAGGTAGGTATCTTTTAAAGACAAATTTATCAACTTTTACTATAGACAGCCAAGGCAATAAAAGTACTGCCAAAAGCGTTAACTTTCCTTTCATTATGTACCCAACTCCTGCCGTTACGAAAATGTAAGCTAGATCATATCCTCTTTAGTTTGTGTAATACGCTCTTTTTTATGTGCTTATTACACTGCGTTAGTTTTTTATTCGCCTTTTATTACAAGATTTTTTGCTTTCAGGAAATTATTGATTCTCATATTCTGCATGTGCATGGAGAAAATACGGAGGTGAATGTTTAAAAGGAGGAATTAAAAATGACTACAGTACGTGAAGTTATGACTAAAGATGTGAAAGCTTGTGCACCGCACGACCCAGTAACAGCAGCTGCAAAATTAATGCGTGATATTAATTGTGGTTCTGTGCCGGTGTGTCAAGAAAATCGAGTAATGGGAATGATCACAGACCGTGATATCGTATTAAACTGCGTGGCGGATGGAAAAGATTGCAGCACTGTGCATTGCCATGATTGTATGACTAAAGATGTAATTACGTGTTCTCCGGATACGGATATTCACGAGTGTGCACGTATGATGGCTGACCATCAAATCCGCCGCATTATTGTAGTGGAGAATAATAATAATATGGTTGGAATCTGCGCAATCGGCGATCTTGCGACAGTGAACGTATATGTTGATGAAGCTGGTGCAGCATTAAGCGAAATTTCTAACCAAGTTCATTAAAACTTTTCAGCATATAAATCCTTAATGCTTGTACAAAATAACCCTGTCTGCAAGGAGGTGCTAACATGCCAAATTTAAACGATAACAAATTTAAAAAGATTCAGTCTGAGAGTCAAAAGCAAGGAAAGTCTCAAGAAGAATATGCGGCTGAGCTTGACGCTAATCGTGCAAAAAGCCAAAAGAAAAAGTAAGAATAAAAAGGGATTACAATCGGCAGAGGCTCGTTTGTAATCCTTTTTATCATCCCGTTTTGTTACAGGCTGCGATCAGTTATAAATGTATAGTGAGTATATGCTTCATACTTTTCACCTGGCTTTAATACACAAGAAGGAAAATGCTTATGATGAATAGCGTCCGGTAAACCTTGTGTTTCTAGGCAAACACCAAGGTATTTCTCTGAATGAACTCCTCTAATTTTGAATTCTTCGTCTAGATGATTTCCCGTATAGAGAACGATTGAAGGCTGATCCGTTTTGACTTCTATTTTGCGGCCGCTTGCAGGATCAAATAATGACATCTGATTTTCAGCTTCTGCTTCTAAAAGAAATGGATGATCGTATCCTTTACCCACTAATATATTTTGCAGATGTGTGGATTCGACTCCTTCCTTGAGACTATGTCCTTCTCTAAAATCAAATGGGGTATCTGTGACGTTTAACACTTCTCCAGTAGGTAAAAGATCATCATTCAACTCTAAGAATTCGTTACTTTTCAGCTTCAAAACATGATCCAACACCGTTTCTTTTAGATTTCCGCTTAAATTGAAATACGTATGATTTGTTAAATTAATAAGAGTATCTTGATCTGTTATTCCTTCGTAAGAAATATGGAACTCATTTTTATTCGTTAATGTATACGTAACTTTCACTTCAAGGTTGCCGGGATAGCCTTCTTCTCCGTCTTTACTTACATATGTAAATTCAACGCCTACATAATCACTTGCATCAATTGTTTTGGCATTCCATATTTTGTGACTAAATCCTTCTGCTCCGCCATGCAGATGGTTGTTTCCTTCATTTTTCTCTAGACGGTAGGTTTCATTATTAAGCTCAAACGCTGCTCCGCCTATACGCCCTGCTACGCGTCCGACCACAGCTCCGAAATAAGGAGAATACTTTTGGTATTCTTCTATTGAATCAAATCCCAATACAACACTTTCAATCTTCCCTTCAGAATCCGGCATTTCAATATTTGATATTACACATCCATAGTCAAGGCAGGTGATTTTAAGCCCTTCATCATTTAATAAGGTATAAGCATGTACAGCTTGATTGTTTAGTTCGCCAAATTTCTCTGAGTTCACTTTCATTTTTAATCAGTCCAATCCTCTTTTTATTCATAAATTGCTCAACGAACCCTGCATGTTATAAACATCGGATATGTTGTTATAGTTCCCTCTGCAATCTTTCCTGAATCTTCATTATTCTCATTTTATTGTAATCGTGTACATTTCTTAATTCAAGCTTGAATGATAAAGGCTGGCTACCGTTTGTTATTGCTATTTCTTCAGTATTCCTAAGTATTCTTCCCAAGGTCCTACATCTTCTCTATATCGTTCTGCCATTACTCGAACAATTTGCGCAATATGGGTTAAATCGTGAGCAACCCAAGTCGAGAGCAGCTCTCTGACTTTTACTTCCCCAAACTCAGGGTGTTCTCCTCTCACTTCAAGGTGCTTTTCATGCTTAACTAGCAGCTTTAGTTGATGTAAATTCTGTATTCTTACCTTTTTGAATTCAAGAAGCTTCTCTTCAATAGAACTAGTAGATTCCTTGTTTAAATGGGCATAGCGGTCAAACGGAGGAAAAGCTCCCTTTCTTCCTTCTTCAAGAATAAATTCTAGCCTTGGTATCCAATTGTTTTTTTCTGCTTCTATTAAATGTTCTATGACTTCGGAGGTAGTCCACGTTCCTTCTCCTTCATTGGATTGCAGCCACCCTGCAGATAGACCAGACAAAAGTTTTTCAAGCGTTTGTGGCGTATGCTCAAGTATTTCAATCGCTTCTTTTAAATTAAAATTCATATCAATTCCCCTTTCTCAACGTAATGATGCTGAGCTGTCAGTTATGTAAATCCTTTAGAGATTATAGTCAATTTTACCATAATTCGCTTCTATTAAAGGAGCCAACTATTTTTCTAATTCCTTTTATGATGACTAAAACAAGATAGGAACACATGTTTGGTTTTTCTCTAGAAATATGATAAAATATATATAGGCTAAAACGCAGTGAGTATCAGTCTGAATAGGCACTGCTCATTCGTAAAATAGATTGCTAGCAACTTTTTCATCTTGAGCTTTCCGTGTGAATTGGAGTGAGACAACAGTGAGTAAAAATCAAAAACGATGGACAAAAGAAGAAGATAGATTTCTTATTCAACACTATGGCGCTATGACGCTTCAAGAGATGGGTAAGTATTTACATAGAAGCAAGGAATCGGTTAATAAACGACTTACTCGATTAAATCTTCGTGCTTCGGATACAGCTTTACGTAAAAAATGGACGCTTGAACAAGATGCTTTTTTGCAGGAGAACATTGATATCATGAATAACCGTGAAATGGCACATTCCTTAGGCAGGAGTCCTTCTTCTATTGCTACGCGCATAAAAGTTTTGGGACTAACACGAAAAACGGCGATGCGAAGATGGACGCTGCAAGAAGACGAATATTTGCTAAGGTATTACGGGGTAAAACCTCTTTCACACATATCAGCTAAATTACAGCGAAGTGTGCAAGCGCTAGAATCGAGGTTGAACCGTTTAGAAGTGTATGGAGCCAAAGCACACGTAGGACATATTACAGCGTGTGAACTAGCAGCCTGCCTTGAAGTAGATGTTCATACAATTTACAAGTGGATTCATAAAGAGAATCTATCGTACAAAATGATCATCGCCAAGACCAGAACATTTATGGGAATTGACATTCAATCTTTTTGGAAGTGGGCTGAACAAAATAAATCGTGCCTTAACTTTTTTAAAATACCTAAAAATACGCTTATTCCAGAACCAGCGTGGGTGAATGAACAAAGAAAACTAGACTATGTAAAGCGCCCTAAATACGAGCATAAAAAGTGGACAGCAGAAGAAGATGCCAGATTGTGGCGTATGTTTTATCAGGAAAAGCGCAATCAGCGAGAAATTGGACAGCTGCTCGGGCGTTCGAGAAATAGCGTGCAGCGACGCTTAGAGCGTTTACGTAAAAAGAAACTAGCTAGTTAAACGATAAAAAGCTTGGAATAAGCTATGCTTACTCCAAGCTTTTTTTATTGATATGACTTTTTGTTAAGCTTTAACTGCTTTTTCCCAATCTGCTGCAAATTTTTCCATTCCTTGGTCAGTTAACGGATGTTTTGCTAATTGCTCAATAACAGCGTATGGAATTGTGGCAATATGAGCTCCTGCAAGTGCTACACGCGTTACATGATCCGGATGTCTTACAGATGCCGCAATAATTTGAGAGTCGATGTTTTGAACGCGGAATAACTCAGCAATTTTAGATACCAGCTGTACTCCGTCTTCTGAAATATCATCAAGACGTCCTAAAAATGGAGAAACATACGTCGCTCCAGCACGAGCTGCTAAAAGCGCTTGGTTTACTGTAAAGATCAGGGTTACATTTGTTTTTACGCCTTTTTTAGCAAGGTAGCGCGTCGCTTCCAAACCAGCTAATGTCATAGGCAGCTTAATCGTAATGTTTTTATCTCCGTCGTTAATTTTAATCAGTTCTTCAGCTTGAGCAATCATGTCTTCAGCAGAAAGTGCGTCAGGCGTTACCTCAGCGGAAACGGATTCAACTTCCGGTACCATTTGAAGAATTTCTTCGATGCGGTCTTCAAATCTTACGCCTTCTTTTGCTACTAAAGATGGATTGGTTGTCACACCAGCTAGAACACCTACTTTGTATGCTTTTTTAATATCTTCAAGGTTTGCTGTATCAATAAAAAATTTCATCTCACTATTCCTCCTTATTATTATACATCAATCTGCATTTCAACTTGCGCGAACTATAGCCTAGCCAATTTGCTGCAGGGCATATAGATTTTCCATAGAAGCGTTTTCAATCTCTTTTGCAGTTAATACCTTTAATTTTTCTAAAAATTGTATAGCGTCTACTCGGTCTTCGATGTCTTCCTCTGTACGAATATTCTCCGTTTTAATCTGATGGATACATTCGTTGATGACTTCTTTGTACGCATTCGTTTGGATAAACCATTCTGCTAATAGCGTTTTTGTTGCTTCTCTTTCTTCTTCACTTTTAACTGCAAACAAACTCTCTGTTTCCGTTTCACTCAGCATAAGGCTGCTAAAATCGTGATTCATACAAAGCCAAAAATAACCTTTTTGGCTATCGTAATACTTTCCTTCTCTTAAAAGAAAATACTTGATTCCAAATTTAATTTTATGAGATTGGTTCTCTGAACTCGGCATATGAATTTCTTTTATTTCTACGCTTTCTGACACATCCAGATATGTTTCTAAACCGTACTTTGTATTCACTACTTTTGCATCCAATATGTCCATCCTCATTCTCCTTTTCTCAAATTCTATTTATTTTTATAAAAACAGAGGTCTGATTTTATGTAATAACGAATCTAGTTTTTGTGGATGTTTTTCTTAACCAACCGACATGTTTTACTGTTTACGCTTTCATTATATATCAGATTATTCGAAAAATCATCAAAAACAATCAAATTCATTCAAAAAAAGTCATAAAATCGTAAAAAAGTAGTCAAAAAAGGTCATTGTTCATTAAAAATAGATGAACTTTTATGTTGATTGCATGCTTCAATGTATCTTAAGGTAATTACCTTTTCTAAAAAAACGCCTTTTATTACATACCCTTTCTGGAAAAATATACTCATTCGTTTCACCATTTTTTCACTTTAACATGATATCCTGTAGTATACTTTTGTTTCACGCGCTAATTCCCATGATTTTTTGCTATTTAAGGTTATTCATTTTTATTAGTGGGAAAGTTACATAAATACAACACGTTATAGGGGGACTTTAACATGGATAAGAGAATTGAAACATTAAAAGAAAAACTGCCTGATAATCATAAGGAGGTTGCTGTTCTGACCTCTCATATTTTTGATGCGCTTGATAAATTAACAACTGAACATCGCAGATATGTTGATATTTCGGCAGCAGCCAAAATAAAGCCGAATCCGGATGAAGAGAAAGCTTTTTTTGATACCATTTATCAAGTGAAAACACTCATTATGTCAGAGCTTGAAAAAACCGTTGAAGATATCGAGCATAAAGGTGATAAAAACTGGCATAAGAACTATAAAGATGGAATCGAGTGAAGTGATAGGTAAATAAAACATTTAAAAGCCTGTGCTTTTTGGAGCACAGGCTTTTTCCCATGAGATTCTCTACACTCTACTGGCTTGATTTGGAGAGCTCTTGGAATTCAATCATTGAAGATTTAATACCGTTACTTTTTCACGAGTCATGGATTCAATACTTTTACGAATGCCTTGAGCACCCATACCGGATCCTTTTACGCCGATAAAAGGAAAATGATCAGGACCTCGTTCTGTGCGGCCGTTGATTTGAACGGAGCCGACTTCAATTTTATTTGCAATTGAGAAGGCTTTATTAATATCTTTTGTAAAAACGCTTGCTTGTAAGCCAAATTCTGATTCGTTTGCTATATCAACGGCTTCTTGATCCGAAGCGACGCGGATAATTGGTAACACAGGACCGAATGGTTCTTCCCATGCCACGCGCATAGTATCATTCACCTCATCTAAAAGCGTAGGATAGATAAGGTTTCCTTCACGCTTGTTTCCAGTCAAAACTGTTGCACCTTTTCCTAGAGCATCTGCAATTAAAATCTGAATAAAGTCCGCTGCTTTGCTATCAATTAATGGAACAATCGTACATCCATCTTCAGGAGAACCGACTGATAGTTTATGTACTTCTTCTTTTAAAATATTCACGAGCTCGTTTGCCACTTTTTCATGCACAAGTACACGTTTAATAGCTGTACAGCGCTGACCGGAATAAGAAAATGCTCCGCTTATAATATGTTTTGCTGCTTCTTGTAAATCTGCATCTTCACATACAATACCCGGGTCTTTTCCTCCAAGTTCTAGTACAAGAGGAATCATGCCTGCCTTTTTAGCTAATTGAGTACCCGTATTTGTTCCCCCGGTAAATGAAATCATGTTAATGCCTTTATGTTCAACTAAATAATCCCCAATAACAGATCCGCGGCCCGTCACGACGTTTACAAGACCTTGTGGAATACCTGCTTGATGAAGAGCTTCAATCATCTTAATACCGCTGATCGCTCCTTGCGTTGCGGGTTTGAAGATAACTGCATTTCCTGAAATAAGCGCAGGCGCCAGTTTAGCAGCTGCTAAATTTACCGGATAATTAAAAGGAGGAATTGCGAGGACCACCCCTAAAGGCACGCGTTCAACAATGGCAACTTTAGACTTAGAACCCCCAGGAAAACTATCTCCCTTCATGCTTTCTCCGTTCATATGAAGGGCTTCTTCAACTGTATAGCGAATGAAATCTGCTGTGCGCACTACTTCATTCCTTGCATCTTTTAAGCTTTTTCCAACTTCCTTCATAATAATTTCGGCAATTTCACTTTGCATTCTTACCAGCTCATCTGCCCAGTTGTATAAATACTTGGCACGTTCTTGCAGAGAAATTTCTGCCCACCCTTTCTGAGCTTTTTGCGCGGCATGTACTGCTTCATCGACCTCTTCTTTTATGATAGCCTGCACTTTTCCAATCACGTCATGACGGTATGGAGAAACAATGTCAATTGTCTGCCCTGATTTACTTTCTTTCCACTCACCGTTAAGATAAAAAGAATAAGTTGATACATTTAATACCGTTGTTGTCATAAAAAGTCCCCCTTAATAAAAGTGAAATTATTATCAAAATTTTCAGTCTTTTTCACGAATGAAAACTCTGTGAATATCTCAGCAAAAAGAATTCTAGATGCATCCATTTCTATACCTTTTTATATCGCTTGCAACTTCCTTAAACTCGTTGCCTTTAAAACAGCAGCTTTTCTCTTTTCGACTCAAAACCAAAGCACCATATAATTTAATGAATATTTTGTATTTTTAATATATATAAATTTCTTTCATTCGTACAATACAAAAAAGTTATCTCAACGATTAATAATGTTAATGATTTGTGTCCCCCATACGAAAAAAATTTATGGCTTCCTACTTTTTTAGGGGAAATGGGAGTTTTAAGCTCCCTAGATTATATTTATTTTGAGGGAGATATTGAGGAGATGCACTACTCTTTTTGTTCTATGTGTTGAGAAAATAAAATAAGGGTATATAATAAATATAGGAAAATGAAGATAAAAGTAGAATATATATTCTAAAGGGAGGGATTTATTGTGATTGTTACTTTAGGTTTTGCGGCATCAATTATTGCTTTGTTTATGCTTTTTACTAACCGGACGTCCAATATCCCGGAAGAAATAATCCATGAAACACCAAAGGTTAATAAAGATGAGCAGTATATGTATTATATATAAAGCGTCTTAACAGACGCTTTTTTGTTACGCTTTTTACAAAGTCTATAGCAGTTAGAAACGGCCCTCACCTATCATTTATCTTTATTTGTCAGTGCTTGATAGCCATAAATAGTTAAGCAGAAACTAATAAACGAAAAAAAGATATGTTTTGGCTTAAAGTTAACTAACTTAAATAAGTCCAATCTTATGTTAACATGCCTAAATATAATCGGATTATGCCTATGTCCAAAAAACCGGATAAGCTCTGTGGCTCTGTGAGTTATTTACAACCGGTGGAACAATTACAATTAAGACAGAGCATAGCTTCCAGCCAAACGTTTAAGAGCTAATTCTTTTTAAATGAAAATATCTGAATTCAAAATACGACAGACTTCGACACTATCTATTTGTTACTATATTTTTTAGGTTCTATTTTTAAATTGGAACCATTTTTACATAAATAATTCAACAATTTAAGCCTTTAAAATGACGTGGTAAGTGGAGGAAACTTAATGTGTTTCAAATGTAGAATACTGCTGATAAAGATAGAATTTATACGAAAAATGATGATGATGATTGCCCTAGAAGAAGGGTTTACAAGTAGTAATACGATTAAAATCAGTCAGGATCTCGATGTATTGTTAAATCGGTTTGAAGCTACCTGTTAAAAAATTTTCGTTGATAACAGAAAAAGGATCTTTCGATAAGATCCTTTTTTGCTGTTGGTAGACAATTATTTGTTTCAAAAAAATGAAGGCTGATGTTATTTAGTAGTACGTCTTGATCGCTCGTTCATACTCTATTTAATCGTTCTGTGCTTCAAAAAAATCCCACATCATTTTTGAAGCATTAGGACCTTTTGAATCAGTATCTGATCCATTGTCATTTCCTCCTGACCATGCATGCCCCATATCCTCTACCATAATTTTTTTCATCCAGATTTTATTTCCTGCATCTATGTAGTCAGACATTATGTAGCTATAATGCTTTCCGTTGTCTTGTGACGTATAAAAAGCAGCATTTTCATGTAGGTTTATACCGAAATTCTTATATGTATAAATCCACTGCTGAATTAATGTAGACGCATTAATTGGATGGACTGTTGTATCTGATTGACCATGAAACGTAATGATGGGAACAGGCCGTGCATAAGGTCCCATTTTTTTATAAGCTTCATCACCGTCAAGCTCAGGATTTAAAGAGCCGTATAGCATGACTTCTCCAGCTTTGATGAGGTTTACGGCATACGCATTACTGCCTGCTGAATGAATGCCTACTGCTTTGAATACATCAGGATAAGCAATAGCCATCACATTTGCCATAAAGCCTCCAGCTGACATACCAGCAAGGTATATATTAGCAGAATCAACAGCATATTTAGCGGTTATGTGATCAATCATATCTTTTATTATGTCTGGCTCTCCATTACCGCGAAACTGGTTATACTCATAAAACCAATTCCAGCATCCGTTGGAATTAGCAAAGTAATTCATTTGAGGATAGAGAACAATAAAGCCTCTTTCTTCCGCTAGCTTATTCATCTCCGTACCTGCAGCAAAATCATCTGCATCTTGTTGGCATCCATGAAGCATAACGATTAATGGTACTTTACTTAACCCAGTATATGTACTCGGAACATACACCTTGTAGGTAAAATAATCATCATAATTATACTGTTTCCAAATAGGTTGAAAGAACACGCTCTGCAATTCTATTAAAAACTTAGAAGCAGTTAAAACTGGGTTCGTAAAAAAGGAATATAAAGTATTCATGAAGTTTACCCTCTCTCTATTTCTGATGTATATACTCTTTATTTCGTTATATCACAAAATAATCCTTTTATTATGGCGCTGATCTTTTTTATGCGACTGTAATTATTTTCCTATTCATGCTTTAGTCGTACAAATTCATAATGCAAAACTATAGAAAAAAGAATTCTATAGCAAGAACAGTCACTTAGTACGTTTAATACATGTATACGCGCGGAATACTAGAAAAGGACTGGCTATAAAAGCCCGTCCTTTTTTATGTTATCAAACGATTATTTATTTAACCAAAATTAAAAACTGATATTATTTGGCGGTACATTGTCTCCTTTGTCCTCTTTCTTGAGCTCAGATTCTATATATGAATCTTTAGAGGATTCTCCCATACGCCAATAAACAAGAAAGCTGATGGCAATACACCCTGCTACATAGAAAAAGAAAATTGATTCATGGCCAATACTTTTTAGCCATAGGGCGATAAATTCTGCTGTGCCTCCAAATATGGCAACTGTAAGTCCATACGGTAATCCTACACCAAGAGCTCGAATTTCTGTTGGGAAAAGCTCAGCTTTTACAATAGCGTTAATCGATGTATAACCTGTTACAATAATAAGTCCAACTGTCATTAATAAAAAGGCCATGACTGGGTTATGTGCTTGTTTCATAAAAAGAAACAGCGGTACAGTCAGCAATGTTCCCAAAATACCAAAGCTCATTAACAGAGGTCTGCGTCCAATTTTATCCGATAGCATACCTGCTATTGGCTGAATAACAACAAATACAAGCAGCGCACAGAAGTTAATCCAGCTTACGACCCCTTTATCTAGTCCTACACTGTTTACCATAAATTTTTGCAAATACGTTGTATACGTATAAAACGCAACCGTTCCTCCTAATGTTAAGCCAATAACGGTCAACACCGCTTTAGGATGCTTCATAAGTGCTTTAATTGTCCCTGCATTTTCACGGCTTTCAGAGTCCATTTTAGAAAATTGCTCTGACTCATCCATCGTACGGCGCAGCCATAAAACGCTTAGCGCGCCGATTGCTCCAATAACAAAAGGAATACGCCAACCCCATGAAATCATATCTGCTTCACTAAGAACGTTTTGCAGAATAATTTGAACACCTAATGCCACCAGCTGACCAGCAACAAGCGTCACATACTGAAAGCTTGAATAAAATCCTCTTCGCCCGCTGCTTGCCATTTCAGAAAGGTAAGTTGCAGAAGTTCCGTATTCTCCTCCTAAGGAGATTCCTTGCAGCAAACGCGCTAGTACTAGAATAATAGGAGATAATAATCCTATGGTGCCATAGTTAGGAGTACAAGCGATAATAAAAGAACCGCTCGCCATAATGGTAATAGATAAGGTAAGCGCAGCCCGACGACCATATCGATCCGCGTAGCGCCCCATTAATAAACTACCGATTGGACGCATTAAGAAACCGACAGCAAAGATTGCCGCTGTGTTAAGCAGCTGACTTGTTGAATCACCTTCCGGGAAGAATTGCGATGAAAAATAGACGGCAAAAGCAGAGTAAACGTACCAATCGTACCATTCAATTAAATTCCCAACAGATCCTTTAAAAATATTACTTGTAACACGCCTGTTGTTTGCAGCTTCACTGGTATGAGCCATGAGTGATCCCTCTTTTCTTTGAGTGTTTAATGTTGGTTCTCCTGTAACATGAAGTAGTAAGTAATTTACCAGCAAATCTTTTTAAACAGCTAGATTGTATTGCTTTCTATAAAACCTATTCAACCAATTACTTATATAATGAGAGCGCTTAAAAAAGGTTGGATAATTCATTTCAATATCATTTATAGATAACAAAATAAGCGGTTTTAAAAGCGGCTGCTGTCTATTACATATGTAGTGTTAATCCTCCCTTCTATTTATATATTGTACTATTGATTTATTAGAAAATATAATATTTTCTAATTATTTATACAAAAATTTTACAAAGTTCGACTTTCTAATTTATATGACAAACAGAAAAAAACCATGTTCTTTCAGTGAGAACACGGTTAAGAAAATACTCTTATCAACTTGTGACTGTAAGCTGCTTACATTTACATAATATGTAGAATAAACGTAACTTGTACTAAGCTCTAACCTAAATTTAAGGTAATTATCGAATTTTAATCTTGTCCTCTATTATATATACAATCATGGATGCTCTGTAATTTTGTTACATGGGCGACCTTAATTTGGCTCATTTGATTTTAAATTCACACAAAAAGCGTTCTATCCCGAGAAATTTTTCACCTAAGCTTGTTATTTGGAAACCAAACTTAGAATAAAAATTTACTGCCTCTATATCTGTCTCAGCAAAAACAGAATGTATATCATGTTTCTTACAAAGAAAATTAATCATGCTGCTTCCTATTCCTCTACCTCTTTCTCTTGGTAAAACAGCTATATGTTTTATAACAGCTTCTTTGGAGTTAAGAAGTTCAACTCCTATACAACTAACGGTTTCTTCGTTTACTTCCATACTGTACAATTTCCGACTTGGCAAACAAACGTATTTTTTATATTCTTCATCAACCTTCTCTTCTAAAGCTGCATAAGATAACAGTTTTTTTATGGACGGACTTACCGCAGATGAAGTGATTTCTTTCATACTAGCTCCTCTTTCCCCCTATTACCTAATAATTAGTTTGTTTCTTAGGGATCTTGCTGCTTGCCCTTATTATGAAAGAAAATGACTATACAAAATAATGAATGAGAAGAAATACGCCGAGAACTGGAGCCGCAGCTAACATGAAGTTTATAGAATTTCTAATTCTCCACTTCTTGTCTGTTTTTGATTCCGCGGCCAGATTAGCTCTCATTCGATCACCGCTTACAGCTGCTCCAGATATAATAATGGCTAGCCCTACTAGTATAATGAACACTGCCAAAAATACTGTTTCTGAATTTACGTTAGCTATTGTACATGCTACTAAAAGAATAAAAGATAAGACGAACCCACCAATAATGGATTTAATCATTTTTATTTTCCTCCTAGTCCTTTTATAAAGCTTCTAAACATTAACTATATAATATCATTTTTTCTATATTTTTACTTTTACTTTGTTGTTTTAACAGATAAAAAGACAGTAATTAAGGGAACTAAAAAAGCGAAACGCTCATGTCGGAGTGCGTTTCGCTCAAGGGAACTGCATTTCAACTATCTTTTGTGATGTCTGCTAAACCTATGCGAATTACTTTTGATAAGTCACTTAACTTTAACTGTATTTGGTGACCTACACGTCCACCTGAAAAGTAAATCGTTTCACAGTTTTCTGCTGTAGAGTCAATGAAGGTTTCGAACTGCTTTTTCATTCCGATAGGAGAACACCCTCCGTGAACATATCCTGTAAGAGGCAACAGTTCTTTTTGAGGAATCATTTCCAAAGACTTTTCACCAGCTGCTTTTGCCGCTTTCTTTAAATCAAGCTCCTTTTCAACCGGTACCATGAAGACAAAATGTTCTTTTGATTTCCCTACGGTCACCAGCGTCTTAAAGACTTTAGCAAGGTCCTCTCCGAGCGAAGTAGCTACCTGTACCCCACTCAGCTTTTTAGTGTCATAAGAATAGTAGTTGTACTCAATTTTTTTCTGATCTAAAATTCGCATGACATTCGTTTTATCTGCTTTTTTACCCATAATTATCACCGATACTATCATAACACGTTTTGTTTTTATATCTCCATATATTAGGATAGGTAGGTTAGTAAAGACTGTTCATATCTTTTATATAAAAATGAATCTAATACGCTGAATAATGACTTTTCACCACCCTTTAAATCCGCTATTTTCACACAAAAAAGCCACTAGAGGCACTAGTGACTTTTTCATTTCTATTTATTCAATTATGCTGCTGCATCAATACGCTTGTTTTCTCTATCGCCACAGCTTTTCACCTTAACTATAAAGATGACATTTTACTTTATGATGGCTGTCAATCACTGTATCTTCAGGTGTTTCTTTCATGCAGCGGTCAAATGCGAACGGGCATCTTTTATGAAACGCACAGCCTGAAGGTGGATTAAGAGGAGAAGGAATTTCACCTTTAACCTCAATTTTTTCGCGTTTTTCATGTTCGTGAATTGCCGGGACAGATGATAAAAGAAGTTTTGTGTAAGGATGACGAGGATTTGAAAAGATCTCATCTGTTGGCCCTTCTTCTACTAATCTTCCTAAATACATCACGCCAACGCGGTCTGCAATATGTCTTACGACGCTTAAATCGTGGGAGATAAAGAGATATGACAGCTTCATTTCTCTTTGCAAACTGCGCAGTAAGTTTAAGATTTGTGCTTGAATGGATACGTCCAGCGCTGAAACCGGCTCATCACAAATGATAAGCTTTGGGTTTAAAATCAATGAACGCGCAATGCCTATGCGCTGGCGCTGCCCCCCTGAAAATTCGTGCGGATAGCGGTTGTAATCTTCTTCGTTAAATCCAAGCTTTTTTAATAACTCAATGACAAGCTGCTTTCGTTCGCTTTTTGCGCCTACATTATGAATTGTTAATGTTTCTTGAATGGAAGCACCAATTTTTTTTCTTGGATTAAGAGAAGTATGCGGATCTTGGAAAATCATTTGTAAATCTTTACGAATCGTTCGTAAGCGTGATGCTTTAGATTCGAAAATACTTTCTCCATTAAACTGTGCTTCTCCGCCCGTTGGTTCTACTAATTTTAAAAGCGTGCGCCCTGCTGTACTTTTCCCGCAGCCAGATTCACCTACTAATCCGTACGTTTCGCCTTCATAAATATCAAAGGATAAATCTTGAACTGCTTTGATTTGGCCTTTCGCTTTCCCTAAAGCAGAACGAACCGGATAATATTTTTGCAGGTTGCGAACTTCAAGCAAGGGCTTGGCGCTTTGCTGCTTTGCTTCACTAGACATACGCAACCTCTCCCTCTTGAATTTTTTCATAGTGCCAGCATCGAATGCGGTGCGTATCATCGGCATGCTCTAAAACAGGTACTTCTTTATGGCATTTTTCCGTTGCAAATGGGCATCTTGGTGCAAAACGACAGCCGTCTGGCACGTTTGAAAGCGGCGGCACCGTTCCGGGAATGGACGAAAGCTCTTGTGTTCTGTCCCCATCTAAGTGAGGAACCGACTTAATTAGACCCATTGTATAAGGATGAAGCGGCTTTGAAAACAACGTTTTAACGTCCGTTTCTTCCATCACTTGTCCTAAATACATCACGGCTACTTTTGTACAAATATTAGCTACAACGCCTAAATCATGAGTGATGAAAAGCACGCCCATGTTGAGCTTTTCTTTTAAATCCATCATGAGGTCAAGGATTTGCGCTTGAATGGTTACGTCTAAAGCTGTTGTTGGCTCATCGGCAATCAGAAGCTTTGGCTCACAGGCTAAAGCCATCGCAATCATAATGCGCTGCCTCATTCCACCGGAAATTTCATGCGGATACTCTTTTGCTCGCTGTTCTGGAGACGGAATGCCAGTTAGTCTCAAAAGCTCTACGACTTTCTTTTCCGCTTCTTTTTTGGAGACTTTCTGATGCAGACGAATCACTTCAGCAATTTGTTTTCCAATTGGCATAACGGGATTTAATGACGACATTGGATCTTGGAAAATCATTGAGATTTCGTTTCCTCTTAGCTTCTGAATTTGCTTTGAAGACATGTCTAATAAGTTTTTTCCTTCAAACAAAATCTTGCCGTCGTAGCTTGTTAGGTCTTCATCTAATAGCTGAAGAATAGATTCGGACGTTACGCTTTTTCCAGATCCAGATTCACCGACAATCCCTAATACTTCTCCTTTATTTAATTGAAGAGATACATTGTCAACAGCCGTTACTTCTCCGCTATACGTTGTAAAAGTTACTTGTAGGTCTTCTAATTTTAAAAGGGCGTTACTCAACGTTTTTTCCTCCTTTTCTTCAGCATTACGTTTTTCGGATTTAGCCAATCGCGCAGACCGTCACCAAATAAATTAAGGCCAAGTACAATTAAAATGATGAATACACCCGGAAACACGGTCATCCACCACGCGTTGTAAATCGCAAGCTTTCCGTCATACAGCATATTTCCTAAGCTCGGTGTCGGCGCAGGAATCCCGGCTCCTAAAAAGCTTAGCGAAGCCTCAGTTAAAATCGTTACGGCAAACACGTATGTTACTTGAACAATTAAAGGCGATAAGACGTTTGGCGCCATATGAAAACAAATGATTCGAAGTGAGCTTGCTCCTTGAGCTTTTAGCGCTTCAATAAACGTTTTTTCTTTTACAACAAGCGCAGCTGAACGAACAATTCTCGCAATCGAAGGAACAAATACAAGGCTCAGTGCGATAATAACGTTGCTTGTTTTAGGTCCTAAAGCAGACATGATGGCAATTGCCAGTAAAATAGATGGAAAAGCAAACAAGCCGTCACAAATTCTCATTAAAATATAATCAAGAATTTTATAATAAGAAGATAGAAGTCCAACGATTAAACCAAGTACAGTAGCAATAATCGTTACTGCGGCTCCAATCATTAATGATATTCTGACGCCGTACATTGTCCGGCTAAATACATCTCGTCCAAAGTTATCCGTTCCAAACCAGTGCGTGCTTGACGGCGGTGCTAATCGATTTGCAGGATCGATTTGTAAGCTGCCAAAAGGAGAAATGAGCGGAGCAAAAACAGCAATCAAAATAGATAATAAAATAAGTATCGCTCCTCTTACTAGCAAACGATTTGAGAAAAAGCGCGCTGCCGCTGGGTTTCTTTTTTTCTTTGCAGTTACTGAAATGGTCTCTGTATTTTGTTGTGCGTTCACATTCATCACCCTCCTTTAATCATGATAAGAATTGCGTACACGCGGATCAATCACGGCATACAGCAAGTCAACAACTAAATTGATGACCACATAAGCAACCGTAATTAAAAGTACGGCTCCTTGAATGAGTGCGTAATCACGGCGTTCAATTGATGAAACAATCAGCTGACCTAGCCCTGGAATGTTAAATAATGATTCTGTTACCGCCGCTCCGGTCACAAGTCCCGCAAATGATTCTCCGATAACTGTTAAAATCGGTAAAAAACTCACGCGCAGCGTATGCTTGAGCATAATTGTGCGTTCATTTAATCCTTTTGCTTTTGCCGTTTTAACAAAGTTCTCAGAAATGGTATCGAGTAAAGATGAACGCGTCATACGCGTAATTAATGCAGCTTGAATTGCTCCAAGCGTAATCGTTGGTAAAACTAAGTACTTTAAATACTCAAATAATCCAGCATTTAACGGAACGTATCCTGAAACAGGAAAAATTCGAAGCTGTACCGCAAAAAGCAAAATAAGGAATGAACCGAGAAGAAAGCTAGGAATGGAAATACCTAAAAGGCTGGCTCCCATAATGCTTTCATCACGAATCGTTCCTTTATGTTTAGCTGCATATATACCAAATAGTAAAGCAAACGCCACACCAAAAATTTGCGCGAGTATAGCTAGAGAAACCGTAGGACCTACATTATCCCAAATTGCCCCGAGCACAGGTTTATTTAAAAAGTAAGAATAGCCAAAATCTCCGTGAAAAATGTTAGATAGCCAGATAAAGTATTGATTAATAACAGGCTCATCCAATCCCATTTCTTTGCTCAGCGCTGCAATTTGTTCCGGACTTGCGCCTTGTCCTAAAATGATTGCTGCGGGACTCCCAGGCGTTAAGCGCGTAATTAAGAACACAACAATAGACACAATGAATAAAACAGGAATTAGTGCAAAAAGTCTTTTAAGTGTATAAGCTCCCATCGTAAACTCCTTTCTAAAACAGAGAGCATAAGCCCTCTGTTTATTAGATTAATAAGATATTATTTTGTTAAACTCATATTGTAGAAAATTGGACCTAAATTATACTCATAGCCTTTTGCGTTGTTAGAAACGGCATTGATGTTCACTTTATGACCAATAAGCGTAAACGGAAGCTCGTCCCATACGTATTGCTGAATTGCATCAATGTCACCGCGAGCTTCTTTAACAGAAGGAGCAGCTTTAATTTTGTTTAAGTAGTCCATTGATTTTTCAACTGATGTACCTTTTGTAGTCCAGAATCCTTGGAAGATAGTAGAACGAGCGTTCCAGTCAACAGGATAGATATCCCATTGGCTTGTATCACTCATTTTATCGCTGAATGTCGCCCAGTCGTATACTTCGAGTTTTACATTCATACCGATGTCTTTTAATTCTTGTTGAACAACAACAGCTGTATTGTATTGATCTTGGTAATCACGAGACGCCATTAAGCGAATTTCTTCCCCGTTATAACCAGATTTCTTCAAATATTCTTTTGCCTTTTTCTTATCATGCTGGTTGTATTCTTCTTTTCCAGCTGTACTGTAGTAATTTGGATACTCTTTGTTCACAATGGATGAAGAAAGCTTGTAATAATCTGAGCTGCCGTAAGAACTGTCTAAGATATCTTTTGAGTTAAGAGCTGCGTTAACTGCTTTTCGTGCATCGATGTCTTTAAAGACGCCTTTATCTGCGTTGTAGAAAAGTCCCATAAATCCGCCTGGTGATGTTTCTACTTTTGCATTTTGGCTGCCTTCAACTTGTTTGGCATTATCACTTGATACAGATAGCGCAACGTCAAATTGTCCGGTTGTAATACCAGAAATCCTAGTTGACTCATCGCTTACGAAACTAATCTTAATTTCATCGACGTGAGGAGTTTTCTTAACTTCACGGCCTTTTGAAGAATAATCTTTAAATTTCTCTAATAAAAGATATTGATTTTTCTTCCATTCTTTTACTTTATATGGACCTGTTCCTATGTAGTCTTTGATCCCTTCATCAGATGCATTATCAACCACTTCTTTTGGTAAAATAGCTGCTGCGGGGATTGGATCAGCTAATAAAGAAAGCGTGTTAACATTTGGTGATGGTAAATGAAGTTCTACCGTATAATCACCGGTTTTGGTCATTTCAGCACCAGAGAAGTTTGTTTTTCCAAGGGATGATAGCTTAATCCAGCGGTTAATAGAAGCGACAACGTCATCTGCAGTCATTTCTTTACCATTATGGAATTTAACCCCTTTTCTTAATTGGAACGTGTATGTTTTTTTATCATCGCTAATATCTACTTTAGACGCTAAGTCAGGCTTAGGATTTCCTTTGTCGTCTAAAATCATTAGTCCTTCGTAGATACTGCGCGCTGCGTCTTTCACATCTGAGTCCCCAGTAATTTGAGCATCTAGCGTTGCTGGCTCACTTTGAGACGCGACGTTTAGCGTTCCGCCTTCTTTTCCTTCTTTTTCATTTGAAGAATTTTTGCTTGCGTTACCACTGCACCCTGCTACCATGAGGACAATGGTTAAAAGAGAGATGAAAAGTAAATAAGTCCTTTTCACTAAAATCACTCCTATTTCCTTGTATAAAATTTTAATCCGACTATAATAAGAAGAATAGTAGGAATGTGAACAATTGTAGCACTACCTTCTACCTTTGGCAATTAGTATTTTTGACACACAGAGGCTATTATACCATTTTCTATTAAATAAATATGGTATATATGTATAATAGTTGAACAAAAGAACCATTTATTTCTTATAGAGCAAGCGGTTGAGAACACTTTATCAGCGCATTACAAAAGAAAAAACATTTCAAGAAATGGTAATTTAACAAAAAAGGAGAAAACAACAGTGGGATTTTTAATTGGTATATCAGGAAGCATTATTGTGGATCAAGGAGGACGCTTTCCAGGCTATAAGCGAGCGTATGTGAATAACGACTATATCGAATCAACAGCGCTCAGCGGCGGAGTTCCTTTCATCTTGCCAGTGCTAAAAGACGAAGAAATGATTAAAGCGCAGGCAGAAAGTATAGACGGGTTGATTTTATCAGGTGGACAAGACGTTAATCCCCTTTTATACGGAGAAGAACCGACAACCAAAACGGGTTCACCTTTTTTAGCACGAGATCAGTCTGAACAGCTATTGTTAAAGCATGTGATCGATCAAGGAAAGCCCGTGTTAGCGATTTGCCGCGGCTTACAAATTTTAAACGTTGCTTACGGCGGCACTCTTTATCAAGATATGTCAGACATTAAAGAGGCATTTATCAAACATGATCAATACAACAATACAAGCGACCCTTCTCATTCCATCATGATTAAAGACGGAACACGCCTGCATGACCTTTACGGTAATCAAGCTCTTATTAATTCATTTCATCATCAAGCTATTAAAGACGTAGCGCCAGGTTTTGAAGTTTCTGCATGGGCAAAAGATGGAGTTATTGAAGCCATTGAAAAACAAGGAGAGCAATTTGTAGTCGGCGTCCAGTGGCATCCAGAAATGATGGCAAAAGAACATACTTCAATGCTAAACTTGTTCAAACTGTTTATGGAGCATGTGCAGCAGTCGGCTGTAAAGAAAGTCAGCATTTGACGTTCTACTGGTTCACCAATATGAAAAAGGCAGGCCGTTATAATGGCCTGCCTTTTTGTATTGACTGAAGATACGTATAGGAATCTAGACAAATTTTCATCTATTAATTAGGTAAAAAGAAGAAAAACAGCGCAAGCATCTTTAGCTTTTACAATAGTTCAATGTACCCTTCTGTTCCATGTACGCGAATTCGCTGTCCGTCTTTTATCAGCCGAGTAGCATTCTCTACTCCGACAACCGCTGGCAATCCGTATTCACGTGCAATGACTGCTCCATGAGTCATCAGTCCACCAACTTCCGTAACAAGCCCCTTTAGCCCTACAAATAACGGGGTCCAGCTAGGGTCAGTAAAGGAAGTGACTAATATATCTCCCTCTGATAGATTAGTATCTTCCATGTTTAAAATGACGCGCGCGCGCCCTTCTATCACTCCTGAAGAAACCGGTAAACCTACAATTGCCTGGGACGGAAGATTTTCTCGTTTGTACGCACCTGTAACAATTTCGCCATGAGACGTGATGACACGCGGAGGTGTTAGCTTTGTGTATAATTGGTATTCTTCTTTTCGCTTGGTGATGATTTGATCATTCACTTTATGTGTGCGCACGACTTCTTGAAGTTCGTCAAACGTCAGATAGTAGATATCTTCTGTTTCAGAAATAACGCCCGCTTTTACAAGCTGCGCGGCTTCTTTCAGCAGAGCCTGCTTATAAACAAAATAACGGCTAATCATGCCGTATTTGGGATATTCACGATAACCGATAAAATTCCGTATGAGATTAATCTTTTCTTTTGTTTCTTTAGCTTTTTGTTCACCATCCGGCAATTGCTTTAATCGATTTAATAACTCTTGCTCTTTTTTCAAGGCTTCCTGCAGACCTTTGTTAAATTTTTGTTTGCTAGCGTTAGCCTCAAAGTTTTTAATATTACCAAGAATCACAGAAATAAGTGCAGCCGGTTTTTCGCTCCAGCGAGTTTTCGTAATATCGATTTCGCCGGGGCATCGCATTCCGTATTTGCTGAGATAATCATAGATAGCGTCTTGAGTTTTCTCTCCGCCTTCAAACTTAACTAGTTTCTCCAAAAAATGATCATCTTTTCCATGTTTTAAATAATGAATTACTTCTGGATAAGGACGAATCACATCTGCGACATCCAATAGCGCCAGACCCATTTCTGAAGTAATATTGTTTGGTACGGATTGAGAAAGCACGTCTGCTGCGTTTTTTTCACCTAGCCACGTCTCCATTTTTTCATTGATCCATGATGAAGCATCCATAGCGGCCATAAACACAGCTGTACTTTGTGGGTCAAATAAAATTTTCTTTAATGTCCCGATATCTTCTGAAATAAAATCGACTAATTCCGAACCAGATTTCGTTTGGATGGTTTGCTTTAGCTCTTCTATTGATGCTTGATTTTTCTTGATCAAGTCAGAAACGATTGTCGAATCGTTTTCGATTTGTGCCTTAGGCTTCGTAGGCGGCACGCTTTTTTTGCTTTTACCAGAACTTTGATCATTTGGTAAAGGTTTTATAAAGTCTCCTCGCTCTATTATGCTTGTAAGTGCGTCTTTCATGAGCGGATCATGTTGTCCCATGGCGCCTAATATCATTTTTCTGCTGTTAGGTGAAGCCAGCATAGGGGTGACATCAACAAACAGCCTTCCACCGGCTGTACGCATCGATGCATTAGTCGTTAACAGAAAAAAAGACAATCCCAGTGGTTTCATGGCATCGGTCATCATTTGCTGGTGTCCAACAGATACATAAACGCGATTTTCCTGATCATGTGCTTCAGGAATTGGATATAAAGTAGTGATTGGACGACTTTGAACAATATAAAATGTATCATCAGCCAAGCACCATTCAATATCTTGAGGACAACCAAAGTAAGCTTCAAGCTGTCTGCCAACGCGTTCTAGCTGTAAAATTTGAGAGTCAGTGAGCGCTTGCGTTTTTTGCAGATCGAAATGAACTTCCTTCGTTTCTGTTCCGCCTTCTTGTAATCCGTAAATAGCTACCTTTTTAGCTGCTATTTTTTTATCGACGATTTCGCCTTCTTTTACTTTATAGCAATCGGCAGAGACCAAACCTGACACTAGCGCTTCTCCAAGTCCAAAGCCTGCATCGATTGATAACAGATTTCGGTTAGAAGTAATTGGGTCAGCGGTAAATAAAATACCTGAAGCCTGGGGAAAAACCATTCGTTGAACAATAACCGATACGTGCACTTGACTATGATCAAATCCATTTTTAATCCGGTAGGTTACCGCGCGATTTGTAAACAGGGAAGCCCAGCATTTGCTAATGTGCTCAAGGATAGCTTTTTTGCCTCTGATGTTTAAATAGGTGTCATGCTGACCAGCAAAAGAAGCATGTGGCAGATCTTCAGCAGTCGCACTTGAACGAACGGCATAAGCATGCTCTTCCCCAAACTGAGAGAGAGAATGAATAACTGCTTTTACAACGTCAGAAGGAATTTTTATTTCCAGAATGATTTGGCGAATTTTTTTGCTAATTTCACTAATTTGATCTCGATCATCTGCTTTTAGCATCGTCAGCTGATTCAGTAACGCTTGAAACGTTTCATTTTGTTCAAGAGCTTTTTGATACCCGGCCGCTGTCACACAAAACCCTTCCGGTACTTGTATTCCTTGAATTTTTGATAACGCCCCTAAATTTAAGCCTTTTCCTCCAACAAGTGAAAGCTGTGTATCTTTTATTTCTTGAAAGCTAAGAACTAAAGAGTTCATTCAACATCTCTCCTAACCAGTAATGTTTTATTGATTTTACCAGCAGTAAATGAGAATAAACAGTCTATATCGGCGTTTTTTTATATGGTATAATTAAAATAGGAAGAGAAATACATACCTTTTTGTTTGCGGTTACATATTTAAAAGTTGTATAACTAACTTATCTAATTGATTCATATCCTTTTTAAAGCAGGTAAGTACACGTTTGAAGGATTTGTTGATCTTCCTCATTTAACACTTTCTTTTTAGAGGATAAAACTTCAGCAGCTCTCCTCATTTTAACCCTTCTTTCATTTGGTCACCTGAAGAGTCTAGCTCATTAGATGATTAACTCTCTTTTTTTGAACTATTCCGAAACCATAGTATTACGAATGTATCTCTTCGCTCGTTTTCGAGCAAGTGTATAAATAATTACCTGCAGCACTAGCGCTGCAAGGCTTATGAGTACTACTTGTTCGACAGAATTAAAGGGCGAAAAATATTTCTCCCATTTAGAATCAGGAAGCCTTAATGCGTTATAAAAATATGAAGTACTAAAAGAAATTATATTTCCTAAAATAAGTGATAAATCCGCTCTAATAAGCCCACTTAGATAAGACAGTGCTAGTGTAACTATGGCCATGATTATATAGTTTACCTTTGAATCATCTTCAAAATCCTTTCGCATAGATAAATAAACATATGGAATGCAGTAAATGGTAAAAATTATAAAAGGGAGTATTCTTCTCATATAGTAATCTCTCCAATATTTAGGATTCGACATAGTTTTCTACTATTATAAATTACCGAAGAGAATTTTTTCCAGTTTTTTGTACGCAGAGAGTGTAGAAATACTTATATGTATCATGATCGTTTGTAGAATCATTCCTTAGGGCAAAGTAAAAAAGCACGCTTATGAGTGCTTTTTTACAGCATATTTATTTAAACAGTACGTGTGTTTTAATCGAACATTTTCTGTTTACTGGCAACAATTACTTCTTTATTTTTCTCCTAAAATGGCTACAGGGCTAAATACCTCGTAATGAATACGTTCGTTTGGTATATCCCATCTATGTAGTGCTTTAAGAATAGCTTCCATAAACGGAATCGATCCGCAGAAATAAAAGACAGCTTCTTTTGAGGGAACAACGGATTGTAACAATTCTAAATCAATATAACCCTCTTTATCAAAATCAGTACCAAGTCGATCCCCTTGATTAGGCGAGCTATAACAGACGAAGGAGGTAACATTTTCGTTATTTCTATTTAGTTGAGCCACATGTTCTTTAAAAGCATGCGTTTTCCCATTAATACTTGCATGAAGAAAGGTAACCTTACGTGTAGGTTGTTTTTCTACAATGGTATTCAGCATACTAAGCAAAGGTGTAATACCTATACCTCCACTAATTAGCACAACGGGAAGTTCACTGTGATCAAGTACAAAATCTCCAGCGGGAGCTGAGAACTTATTTCTCTCCCGGAACATTTGCTGCTAATGTAAGGTATTGTCCTGCTTTATAAGAGGCAATTCCTTTCTCATTTTTAGCTCTTAAGTAAAAAGATGTTACATTGTCACTTTCTTCTACCTTCTTATCTATATAAAAGCTTCGATATCCTTCCCAACCTCCATGTTGACTCTCTGTCTCTTCGTAGAGAGCTTCTTCTAGCTCAATAAAAGCATTGGCAATATATCCGTACGCTTTTCCCCATGCTTCAATAATCTCATCTGAAGCTGTATCTCCTAAAACATCCTTTACTGCTTGAAGTAAGGTTTCACCAACGACTGGATATTGTTCTGCCTTTACCCCTATCGCACGATGTTTTTGTGAAATTCGTTTAATTACAGGTTTAATGGCTTCTAAGTTTGTAATATGTTCCCCAGCAGCATACACGGCATAGCCTAATGCTTCCTGCTGAATCCCTCTTTTTTGATTCGTTTGGTTGAACATATTATACAAATCTGGCGCTTTTTCAAATAACAATTCATAAAATCTCTTTCCTATTTGTTTACTATGTTCTTTCAAAACTGGCACTGTTGATTGGACAATTTCAATCGTTTTAGAATCAAGCATATAACATCCACCTTTTAAGAATTTTTCATATGTATTAATCTTTTTCGGCACTACAACTTAATATAGCTAAATTTGGATTATCCTATACGGGAATGAAAATACTAACTCTAGTTACCGTAATGAATAGGTTCTTTAAGAAACAAAAGAACAATCTCCCCTTTTTGTACATCATATTTTCTGTGGTTAAACAAACTAATAAAAATTTGTTGAATTAGAATTAAATTAGAAAGGTGAATATCTCTATGACCAACACTTTAAGATATACCTTATACATTATTGGCATGCTTTTGATCATTGTAGCCATATACTATTCAATTGTTAGCAGTATTCAACGATAAAAGAACGCAAAGGATATGAATGCCTTTGCGCCTTCGTATATCGGTAATACAGAAATCGATTCCTACCATCAGTCCCTTCCTCTACATTCTTTCTAAGTTTAATAGGTACTAAAAAAGAGGACAGTTAGGTATATACTAAACTACTATCTGTCCTCTTCTAGCCGTACTTTTATCAAAATCTTTTAACGAAGCAATAATTAAGTAACATCTTCTACAAACTCTTCTAGAGAATCATACATTTTTAAAGCTTCCCATTCGCCCATGCCATGTTCAGCTGTAAAAACTGGGTAATCTACATTCACTATATCAATAAAGAGCGGGTCACCGCCTATTTCTTCATCATACCCTATGACAAACCAGTTTTCTTGCCAATCTCCTTCTTGATTTCCTATAAGGGAATTTGCTTCTAAATCTTCTCTGTAACCTAATTGTCCGTCTAGAAACTCGCTTTTAAGGTAGATATAATAAGGAGTAGAAAGAATTTCTCCCACTTCATCTTCAAATTCTACTTTCACCGACGTACCTGGAAGTGCTTTGAGAATTTTATAGATTTTCTCTATATCAGGTTTTATCATTTACTTCACCCCTTTAATGATCTGTATGATTTATCGTGGCTATTACCCATTCCTCTAAGCTGTCCGCTATTACTTCACGCTGTTCCCAATCGTGCCAAAAGGTGATAATTTGGCCAATTCTCCCTCCTTCATCAGGATCCAAGTCTATACAAATATCATCTCCTCCTCCATTCGTGGCAATCGAAATCCAACGTGGGTTCCACCAAAATTCTTTTTTTACTGGTCCAATAGGTTCAATTTCTGGAAAATCTTCAAATTCTCCTCCCTCTAAAAGTTCTTTTAATGTTTGCCACGTATACAGAATCTCCTCTAAAGGTAGTAGCGTATAATTGTCGATAGCTGCTATATATTCATCACGCTGTCCATTATGTATCATTAACCAGTCTTTAAGGTTTTTGGGGAATGTTAGGCCCATCTTTTGTTCAACCTCTGCAATTTCTGCTTCAGTAGCAGCTTCATTAAGCGTTCCTACTGCTTCCGGTCGATGTATTTTCAACCACTGCTCAAACTCAGTCCAAACCTGCTTCATATTAGGAGCCTCCTTATATAACATCTTTAAATGAATCTATGAAAAATGATTAAATACTTTTTAAGCTTATACTAATTATGTATGGAAATCTTATGTAAATAAACTGTTTTATTATTTTCTACTACACGAAACGAACATCCATTAGCTCGCTTAACCTCATTTTTTCCGTTTGCTTACATCCTTCATCTATAAATACAAATAAACCTCCAAGGGAATCTACAAATTGAATAACGCCTGTTTCCGTTATACATTGCCCGTGCTTGTAATACGTAAGGTATACTTTTTTATGTGTATGGAGCGCTTCGATCAAGGTAAAATTAATTTGTTCCATTTGATCTTCTGTTAAAAAAGGTTGAGGTATTTCTGAGTGCTTTTTTATAACTTCTTGTAATCCTCTGTATTGCTCTGGCATAGTGGCAAATGGTCGCCACTTTTTCATTCCTCTGTTTTGCATATCATCTTCCTCCTTTATGCTTTATGACCTCCTAAAAGGCCGTTTCGATAACGAGCTGTTGAATGCTTGAGATGGCTTGAAGCTCGCAAAACGCTATTCTTCCCATAACGCATCTGTATTTCATCAATTGTTTTAGCAAGGGCATAGGCTTTTTCACGCTGATCAATATCTTCAAATAAACTCATTTGCTCTTCTTCTTGAATACTCGTGTTCGATAAAGAAATTCCAATCGATCGAATGGGCATTCCGCTATCAAACGTGTGTAGTATGGTTAAACAATAAGGAAAGATATCTTGACTTAGGTTCGAAGCCCGCCCCATTTTCTTTTGTCTTGAGAAGCCGCCACCTGTTTGTTTGCTGTAGCCAATGGATAAATGAATAGTTTGTGCCACGACTTGATGCATACGTAAACGAAAGCACACATCATCTAACAGCTCTAATAGCAACAATTCCACTTCTTTTCGATTTGTATAGTCTCGAAACAGAATTTGACTCTTCCCGAATGATCGAGATCTCGGAATATACACGTCAGAAATGCGACTAAAATCAATTCCATTTGCATGTTGGTGGATTTCTTCTCCCAAGACACCAAATTCTTTACGTAACATCTCTACAGAAGAAAGAGCGAGTTCTTTGATGGAGTGAATGCCCAAACGATTTAAGCGTCTTTCCGTAGCGGATGAGATTCCCCAGAAATCCTTCATTGGGTGAATCGACCATAACTTAAAAGGAATATCTTCGTATCGCCAATAAGCAACCCCTGTTGGGTTATTCTTGGCCTCATGATCTAAGCTCACCTTAGCCAGTAAGAGATTCGGACCGATTCCTGCCGTGGCTGTAAGCCGTGTTTTACGATAAATCTCGTTGATGATTTTACGGGCTAATTCGTCTGGTGTACGAGCGAATAAATGTAAAGAAGCTGTCGCATCAATAAACAACTCATCAACGCTATATGCATGGAAATCTTCAGGAGCGACATACTGTAACACTAAACTAGAAATATAGTTCGAGGCCTTGACATACCTTTTCATGGATGGGTTTACGACATGGATATCTTTCCTTCTAGGAATGTCGAAAAGACGGCTGCCTGTTTTGATCCCTTCTTTCTTTAATAAGGGTGTGGCAGCTAACACAACTGATCCCGACCGCTTTGTATCTCCTACAACTGCCAACTTTGTTTTTAATGGATCTAGCCTACGTATCACGCATGAAACAGAAGCAAAGAATGCCTTCATATCAATACAAATAATGACTCTGTTTGGAAGATATTCATAATCCATTGGAATAACTCCTTGAATAAAGAACGTTTGTTCTCTATTATATACGAACAAACGTTCTTTATTCAATAAAAAACTCTAAATTTTTCCCGATTATTGTTACTATAATAAGTGAAAAGAGCATCACATATAAACGGGAAGAACGGAGGGGTGACCTATGAATAGAAAAATGCCTAATTATATTATCTTTTTATCATGGTTTTTGTTTTTAGTTCTTTTATGGATTATCTTCTCATTTTTTAAAGGTGAAAATGGACAGTGGTGGTCTATGTATCGTTTAAATATAAAAAAATATGGTCCTTGGGCTTTAGAGGTTTCTTACATAAAAATTAGTTTTGCTGCTTTTATCTCTTTATTAATAGCTTATATGATGAGTTTTGGCTTCAAAAAGAAAAGATAAAAAGACCTTAATTAATTTGTTAATAAGGTCTTTAAGGAAACAGAAACGTTTGTGATTCTAGACAGTGATTTTACATTAGAAAAGTACTATGTCTAGAGATAAGCTGTTGATTGTCAAATTACTAGCTCAGGAGATAAAAGTAAGCGTTCTTTATAAGACTTAGAATACTCCATTTCTTGAAGCAATAAATCAACTACTTTTTCCTTTCAGATGTTTAGCTGATATTAAAAAGTTTTATAAGTTTCGTAGTACTATATTTACAAACTTTCTTGACTTACTTGCATATCATTCAATCAAATTAATTAAAAGAATAGTATACGCGATTAGAATATGATTTATAAATTTTTTTTAAAAAAACCGTTATTGACTCACTTAGCGTACGCATTTTGAATAAAAATCTGGATTTTTAATATTACTTTTATTTTAATAATGGATAATGAACGGAAGATTGATAATTTTTAAAATTTTATTAAAAAAGTTTATTTTTTATATTGAAATATGTAATTTGACTGTTTATAATACAAAAAAGATAAGTTATTTACAGTTTAAGTTGTCTGAAAATTTAATTTTTTATGAAGAATATTATTAATGGGGGTTTCACCGTGTCAAACAAAGTACCGTTTTCTTTTATAGTAATCATTGGTTTAATGTTATTTGCATTATTTTTTGGAGCTGGAAATTTAATATTCCCTGCCATGCTTGGTCAGTCAGCGGGAGCAAATATCTGGTCAGCAAATGCGGGTTTTTTAGTTACTGGAGTAGGCTTACCCTTACTTGGTGTACTAGCTTTTGGATTCTCCGGAAAGGAAGATTTACAATCATTAGCAAGTCGCGTACATCCTATCTTTGGTTTAATATTTACAACTGTTCTTTATCTAGCTATTGGACCTTTATTTGCTATCCCACGAACAGGTAACGTCTCTTTTGAAATCGGACTTAAACCTTTCATTTCTGAAGGCTCTAGTTCTATGGCTTTACTCGTGTTTACTATTATATTTTTCAGTATTACATGCTTTTTTTCTCTCAATCCGGCGAAAATTGTCGATATTGTCGGAAAATTCTTAACGCCAATTAAATTAACATTCATCGGAATTCTAGTTCTAGTAGCTTTTATTCATCCTATTGGAAAATTTCAAGCACCTACAGAAAAATATGTAACAAACTCTTTTTTCAATGGGTTCCAAGAAGGATACCTAACAATGGATACTCTTGCATCTTTCGTTTTCGGAATCATTATTATCAATGCAATTAAAGAAAAAGGCGCTAAAACAAAGAAGCAAATTATAACTGTTTGCCTAAAAGCTACAGGAATTGCTGCTATTATTCTTGCAACTATCTATTCTGCTCTTTCATACATGGGCGCTTCAAGTGTAGAAAAGCTTGGGCATTTAGATAATGGTGGTACGGTGTTAGCGAAAGTTTCTGATTATTATTTTGGAGAATATGGAGGTTTACTGTTAGGCTTAATGATCACAGTAGCTTGTCTGACAACTAGCGTAGGGCTTATTACTTCATGCTCTTCTTATTTCCATAAATTATTACCTTCTATTTCTTATAAGAAAATTGCGATTAGCTTATCCGTGTTTAGCGCAATCATCGCAAATGTTGGATTAAATCATTTAATTTCTTTTTCAGTACCTGTTTTAACAGTGCTCTATCCATTAGCAATTGTTCTAATCTTTTTGACTTTCCTTCATTCTTTATTTAAAGGATGCTCTGAAGTATACCAAGGTAGCCTATTCTTAACATTTGTTGTAAGCCTGGTAGATGGATTAAATGATTTTGGCTTACACATCCCTGGTATTGACCAATTATTTACTTACTATCTTCCTCTTTACCATATTGGATTAGGTTGGATATTCCCTGCAATTCTTGGAGGTCTTGCAGGTTATGGAGTTAACTTATTTAAAAGTAAAGAGCAATTTACTTCTAAATCAACAAGGTTAAATAAATAATAATTTTACTTTAATTATCTTAAATAAAGCAAATACAAAAAGAGTCTTTACTTTTTATAAGTTAAAGACTCTTCTTATGAGTTTCCTATATATATTTAGATGATGCTCCTTCTTTTGTACTTTTATAATTAAGTTAAATTAATATTTATATTATTACGAAAATAAGTTCGATAAAGTCTATGTTTTTAGAGGACGTTTATATGTCATCTTTAAACTTAAACGAACGGTAAAAATAATAGATTTCTTATGTAAATGATAGGTTCGTAAAGGTATACTTTTACGGTCGGTACGTTCAATTTTCTTCAAAAGTTATAGAGGTAAAGTCTAGAATCTTATTTGTAACTTTTTAACGCTGTATAAATAAAAAGTAAATTACTCCTTCTGATCATTTGTAAAATTAGAACATTCCCCTCTATAATTATTGATAATTTTTAAATTGCAGAATATAATAATAACAAGAGTTTACCACAAGAAACTTTTTAGCGTACGGTAAATAAGCGTTTCATCATTTAAAAATGATTCCCTCATTATGAATAAAAAGAGTGAGAGTTAGCCTGGAACTATCCCTCACTCTTTTTATCATTATTTTACTTGTAATTCAGCAATCATATCTTCTAGACGCTCTTTCTGTGCTTGAAGCTCTTCCATAGAAGGTTGATAAGATGAAATAGTTTGTTGTCCACCATATGCCTGTTTAGGTTGAACCAAACGTTGTAATTGCCCACCGTTTTGTTCATATAAACGGTAGCCTACTGCGCCTACCACTGTTCCTGATACAAATCCCATTAGAAAATCGCGATTAATCATTATAAAACTCCCCCATAATCCTAAGTTTTTTATATCAATTCATACAAAAGGTATGAATGAATATCTTACGTAATTGTAGATAGCTTTTGTGATTGCACTTTCTGCTTTTCATGTAACAATTCCAACACATTCACAATCCATGTAATCATCGCTACATATAGCATATTTGATGGCCCTAGAGATAACATCGTAACAATGCCGGTTAAAATATCTGGGTGCCTCATTTTATTGCTCGTACCGTGGGATAAGACCGTATAGCCTGTTGCAACTACTGCTCCATATACGAGTGCATCTGGTTTATAAAAAGATGATTTTCGAATACCTGCCAATAGAAGTAATCCCCCAGAAAACAATGTACGTAGCCAATCATTTCGTGTGGCAGGATCCATTTGAATCATAATATCATCTAATGGATCTAAACGCGTTTGCTGAAAAAAGATAGATACATAACGAAAAATGGTATTGCGAGAAAGTTGTGAAACATCATAGTAAATAAGCATGGTTTGAATGGTGGGTTCTATTCTCACACTCGTTATACCTTTTAAAGCAGAAAACATATGCTCTATTTCCACATGATTTTTCTTATCTCTCAATGCTGGGATATGAAATCGAATACGACCTGGTATATCATGCAGAACGTAGAATTTGGGATTCATTAGTTTCCCTCCCTAACCATAAAATTCTTGCACTATTTATTACTACACCAATAGTGGCCGCATTATGAATAGCTGCTCCCACAATTGGAGAGAAGATACCTAAAGCACCGAATAAAATTGCAATACCATTAATAGCAAACGTGGCAATAAAGTTTTGTCTAATAATGTTCATGGTCTTTTTAGATAGTCCAACTAATTCAGAAAGCATTTCTGGGTTATCAGACGTAATAATAACGTCACTGGCTTCTGAAGCAATGTCTGTTCGTTTAGCACCCATCGTTACACCTACATGAGCATGAGCTAAAGCTGGTGCATCGTTAATGCCGTCACCTACCATCATGACAGCTCCTGTGCTCCCATACTTCTTCACATAAAAGGCTTTATCATCTGGCAAAGCCTCTGCATGATACCAGTTCAGTTTTAAGCGACGCGCCATCTCTCTTGCAACCGTTCTCTTGTCTCCAGTAAGCATAATGATGTCGTTGATACCTTGATGTCGAAGATTATTCACTGCGCGGTGCATACCAGAACGTATTTTGTCAAAAATGCTAACTACTCCTACAAGTGTTTGATCATAAGCTACATAAATCACATTTTCGTCGTTTTGCATGTGTTGAAGTAAGTTGGTTGTTTTGACTTTTAATTCATTCATAAAGCGTAAACTTCCAACAACAACTCTTTTACCATTTAGCCAAGTGGAAATTCCTTTTCCTACCGTTGTTTCTACTTGAGCATTATTGTCTCTAATAGGAATTAAAATGTTCCATTCTTTCGCTTGCTTCATAATTGCATCAGCAATAGGATGGGTAGAATTTTTCTCAGCTGCTGCAGCTAAACGAATAACATCTTCTTGATTAAAGCCTTCAGCAGCAATTACTTGCTGAACCACAGGCGTTCCTTCTGTAATAGTTCCTGTCTTATCAAGAATAACTGTATTTAGTTTAGACATCTTTTCAATATGATGACTGCCTTTAACAATAGCCCCTTCTTTTGCAGCACGTCCGATGGATGCGTATAAAGCTGTTGCCGTTGATAATTTAATCCCGCAAATAAAATCAATAACTAACATACTCATCGCTCTGTTAAGGTTTCGAGTGAAGAAAAATGTAAGCAGTGCCAAACCAAAAGAAACAGGAACCATTTTTTCAGCTACTGTATCGGCTATATTTTGAATAGGAGCGCGTTTATCTTGTGCTTCCTCCAACAGTTTCACAATTTTAGAGAGAGATGTATCTTCTCCTACTTTTTTAACTGTTACGGTAACATGTCCACTCTGCAAGACACTTCCAGCGTACACATTATCTCCACCACTTACCTCTCGCGGCATATACTCCCCAGTAATTGAGGCCTCATCTGCTGTACCGTTCCCCTCTATTATGATTCCATCCACGGGGATCATTTCTCCAGTAAAAACTACAACCTTATCACCAACTTGAATATCCTCGACTAAAACCTTTTCTTCAACACCCTTTTCTTTTACTCTCCAGGCATATGAGACATCTAATTTTAGAACGGAGTGAATATAATGCTTGGTTTGTTCAGACGTATAGTCTGTTAATAGCTCACTAATAGTAGACATCAAAGTGATAATTAAAGCCGATCCTGGATTCTTCATATACAAAGAAGCGAATATAGAAGCAGCTGTTAATGTATTAGCATTCCCTTTTCGTTCTTTTAGGACATGAAGAACACCATCTTTAATTACATCATAGGAAGTACTAATAGCAGTAAAAGTGCTAACCCAATAGGAAAGTACTTTTACTATAGCAGGATACGAAGAACGTTGAAGGTACCAGTTAACTAAAAAAATAGTTCCACAAGCTATGATAGGTATAGCCTTTTTCCATGAACATGCTGCTTGCTTGAGTGTATGTTTATATTTATGGATGAACGATTTTAGACTGTATAAAGAGAGAGTAATATGATGATAAATGAGTAGACTTCCGGTTACTTGATTATAGTTTGCAGAATATACCCCTGGAAAAGAGCGTAACCAAGTTTCAATATGGTTTGTCTCTAGCTGTTTAGGTATATAAAATCGGGTTCTTCCAGGGAGAGAATGAGCTAACTTTACCCCGAACATCATCACCTATTCTTTTCCCCCTTATCCTTAATGATGTTGTATGACCAATAAAGTAAGCTTGCAGAGAAAGCAGGCGCACTTCCAAACGTCTGAATTCCTTTTCCTAATAAAAAGAGAACAAATAAACTATCAAAGTCAGCAAAGCCATTGGTTTGCTTTTTAATCCCTTTATCTATCAATCTAAGTGTGTTAGTCATACCATTCATTAAGGTAGCATCTTTGTTTAAAATGGCGTTAGATGCTATTTGTACGATATAACTCATCAGTTCGTCTAGCTCTTCCTGGTTAATATGCGGTACAACAAATTGAAGCACTAAACTTCCGGTTAGTTCTGAAGCTTCCGATGTTAAAATAAGAGGATGTTTTTTTACTTCTTCCGTTAGAGCATGTGCAATGATACGGTGCTTCCAACTGTCACATTGTATACGCAGTCGCCCCGGCATCGCATGCAATACTTTTATTTTTTGATCACGGAATTGAGACATAATTTTTGGAGCAATAAAAGAGGCACCTAAACCAATTATAGTAGGAAGCATGCTCATCCCTCCCTTTCCTTAAGCTCTATATTCTTCTTGATATATTTGTTCAATAAGTTGAAACCACTCTTCAAGCTCTTTGTTATTTGTCATATAAGAAGCGTTATATGTAATAAGTAAACTCCCGGTATCTGGTGTAAATACTGCGTCATAGACAAGGGTTTGAGACTTCAAATTTAAAATAATTAATTTAACTAGTTTTTCATTCTCTTTCCAAACAGTTGAACGAAGTCTAATTCTTCCTGGAATAAAATGCACAAGATCAATTTGTAACTTATGTAGTTTTCTTTCTACATGCTTCATCAGTATCTTCTCTTTAATGCTCATCAATGTTTAGCTACCACCAATCGTTTTTCTTTATTTTACCAACTTATATATTTTATAACAATATAAGTATTAAAATATTGTAAATTTTATTACGTACAAATCAGTACTAAAATTTACAGTATTTTAGTACTGATTTTCAATAATAAGATAAGAAATTGTAAAACTAAACGTATCTATATTTCTCAGTTCTATACCTTATGCTTTTTACATAACATATATCAAATCGTAAACATTACGTTTTGATTAAGGGATAATTATTATTTTTAAGGTTTTTATCTTTTAAATATTTTTTATATTAACTCTTTCTTATTAGCTGCATAATGTGTTTAAACTTTATCATATAGTTCTAGTAATTGGAGGTGAGATGATAGATTATGACAACTCTATCACAGTTAAGTAAAGACCTAACAGGTGTGCTGTTACTAGTGCTTTTTGGTTACTGTTTTTTCTTTGTTGATATAAATACAAAAGATTTAGCCATTCCAGCATCTCTATTGAATGTAAACTCAATCTTTTTAAGTATTGTACTTGAAGCTATCCCTTTTATCTTGCTTGGAGTATTTGCATCTGCTCTTATTCAAGTATTTGTCTCAGAAGAACTTGTTCAACGTCTGATTCCAAAAAATCCATATATTGCGCTTCTACCTGCTGTTTTAGTAAGCGCCCTTCTACCCGTTTGTGAATGTGCCATTATTCCAGTTATAAGGCGGTTATTAAAAAAAGGAATGCCTCTTCATATCGGGGTTGTCATTCTAGTGGGGGCCCCCATTTTAAATCCCGTTGTCTTTGCTGCTACTTTTTATGCCTTTCAATCAAATACATCCATCGTCTACAGCCGTATGGGACTAGCTGTTGTTGCTTGTCTATTAATTGGTCTATCCGTTTATTTCTTTTTTAAAAATTCGAATCAGCTACGACATGTACACGTTCATGAACATGAGGACGCAAAAGTAGGTAATAAGTTAAAGCAAACGTTGTATCATGCTAGTGATGAATTTTTCGATATGGGTAAATATTTATTATTCGGGGCGCTTGTGGCAAGTCTATTTCAAACCTTTTTAGATAGACAACTATTAACGAACCTTGCAAGCAATGACTATATGTCTTCTGCCGTTATGATGGGATTTGCTTATGTACTGTCACTTTGTTCAGAAGCAGATGCTTTTGTTGCTTCATCTTTTTCTCATACATTTTCACCTACAGCTCTTCTTGCCTTTCTACTATATGGGCCTATGATGGATTTTAAAAACACAATTATGCTATTGTCTTTTTTTAAAAAACGTTTCGCATTTAGCCTTATTTTTATCATCACTGTGATTGTGTATCTCGTTGTCATGACTTATGGAATAGTTAGTAAGTAGATAGGAGAAGTGGTATGAAAAAAATTGATCAGCAGTTTGTTCTCTATATAAGGGGGATATTACTAATTGGCTTTTCACTACTTATGTTTAAACTTATATTAACGGGTAAAATCGTTCAATTTATCGCGCCCAAAATGATGCCTTTTATATTATTTTCTTCTGGCACCTTTTTTTTGTTGGGCATTATCCAAATTTGGCGAAGTAGCGTAAATAAAAATCTAACTTGCGAATGCGGTCACGATCATGCGGAAAAAGGCAAAATTCGAACAACGTTTATTTACTCTTTATTTCTATTACCTATTATGACGGGCTTTTTATTTTCTAATCACACACTTGACAGTTCCGTTGCAGTAAAAAGAGGATTAACTTTTTCAGTTACTGAATCTGATACTCAGCAACAAACCAGAAGTGATAAAAACATTGAAGCCACTAATTCAGAACTAGAAAAAGATACGAATGATTTATTGTCTGGAAATTCAGAGGAAGCACCAAAGAATGTTCCAACAACACATCAAAATAGTCTTGCTGCTAAAGTGGCTCCTAGAGGTTTCTATGAATTACTTGAAAAGAAGCTAGTCAAACAAACGAAGATTTCTATAAATGACACCGATTATATTCCAGTTATGAATATTATTGAAAACAACACAGAGCAGTTCATTGGGAAAAAAATCGAGGTCAATGGCTTTGTATATCGTGAAAAAGGATTTAAAGATAACCAATTTGTTGTTGCTCGCTTTGGGATATCTTGTTGTGCAGCAGATGCATCTGTATACGGTTTATTATCTAAATTGGAAAATGCGTCAACATTAAAAAACGATAGCTGGGTTCGTATAAAAGGGATAATACAAAAAACTACGTATAATGGAGAAAATGTCCCCTATATTCAGGTTCAACAGATTGAGTCCATTGACCAGCCTGACAATCCGTACGTATATGAACTTTATCAAGGTGAACAACTGATAGGCCCTGAAGAATAAAAAGACTATAAGATATATGTATGATACCAAGGGCCAACTACACGTAATTTATTCGTTATGTTAGATACTTGGGAAATACAAAGGTGTCTAAAAAACTATACTTTTAAGGACTGTAAAATTTCTTATTCTATTTAATAAGTGGAGAAACGTTCTCAAAGGAGATTAACTTTAATTTTACATAGAACAAGAACAATTAATGCGAATCTCAGCGCTTTAAATTTTTTTGATTTTTACTATCATCGATCCTTCAAGATCCTGTTACCATAAACATGATTATTAGAACAAAAAGAAGGTTCCTTGTCGAATGTTAAGGAACCTTCTTTTTGTTCATTATCTCAGTTTCTTTTCAACAATTTCATCCTGAAGTTTTTCAATAAAGTTATCCAAATTGAACGTTTCAGACTTTTCCTCTCCGTGTTTTCGTACATTTACGGAGTTACTTTCCATTTCCTTATCTCCTAATACCAAAATATAAGGAACTTTAGCCACTTGAGCTTCTCGAATCTTATATCCGAGCTTTTGTTCTCGATTATCTAACTCTACTCGAATTCCCTTCTGTCCTAACGTTTCTTTAATTTGTTGTGCATATTGCTGGTGAGCTTTCAGCGATACGGGAATAACCTTCACCTGTACAGGTGCCAACCATGTTGGGAAGACACCTCCAAAGTGTTCAATTAAAATCCCAAAGAAACGGTCAAGAGATCCAAAAATAGCACGGTGAATGACAACTGGACGCTGTTTTTCGTTCTTTTCGTTAATATAATTTAAATCAAATTTTTCTGGAAGCTGGAAGTCTAATTGAATTGTTGCACATTGATGACTTCTTTTTAAGGCATCTTTAATATGAAAATCGATTTTAGGACCATAAAATGCTCCGTCGCCTTCATTCAGTTTATAATCAAAGTTCAATTTTTTTAATACGTTTTCTAAAGAGCTTTCAGCAAGTTCCCATAAGCTATCTTCTCCCATAGAGTCTTCTGGTCGAGTTGAAAGTTCAATATCATATTCAAAACCAAATGTTTTGTAGATATAATCGACTAATTCAATGACCGATTTAATTTCACTCTCAATTTGTTCAGGAGTAACAAAGATATGAGCATCATCTTGACAAAACGTACGTACTCTTAACAATCCATTTAGAGCCCCACTGAATTCATGACGATGAACTTGGCCGAATTCCCCCATGCGGATTGGTAAATCTCTATAGGAATGGAGCTTATTTTTAAAGATAAGCATATGACCAGGACAGTTCATAGGCTTTAGGGCAAATTTAGCGTTATCAACTTCTGAAAAATACATATTATCCTTGTAATGATCCCAATGACCCGATTTTTCCCATAATTGTTGGTTCATCATAAAAGGTGTGCGTACTTCTTCATATTGATGCTTTTCTTGAACGGATCGTAGGAACTGCTCCATCTGATTTTTAACGATTTGCCCTTTAGCTAAATAAAAAGGCATTCCTGGTGCTTCATCAGAAAACATAAATAATTCTAGTTCGTTTCCTAATTTTCGATGGTCTCTTTTCGCTGCTTCTTCTAGAAACATTACATACTCGTTTAACTGTTTCTGAGAACGAAAAGCTACGCCATATACACGTTGTAACATTTGGTTATCGCTGTTACCTCTCCAGTAAGCTCCCGATACTTTTGTTAATTTAAACGCCTTAACCATTCCAGTAGAAGGTAGGTGAGGGCCTCGACATAAATCGAAAAATTCTCCTTGCTTATAAATCGTAACTGTTTCATTCATAGGGATATCACGTAATAACTCGAGTTTCAACTCGTCATTTATTTCGCTAAATATTCTTTCAGCTTCACTGCGTGTCACTTCAGTACGTTCAATAGGATGATTTTCATTAATAATTTTCTTCATTTCCTGTTCAAGTTGTAGCAACTCATTAGAAGCAATCGTTGTAGAAAGATCCATATCGTAATAAAATCCATCTTCAATAACCGGTCCTACACCTAATTTCACATTCTTATGTACTCTTTTTACTGCCTGAGCAAGTATGTGAGCTGTTGTATGCCTCATAATTTCTAGACTTTCGTCAGACTCTAATGTTAAGATTTCGATTTCTGCATCTTGATTAATAGATCGATGCAAGTCATATAATTCTCCATTTACTTTACCCGCAACGGCTTTCTTCTTTAGGCTAGAACTAATCGATTCTGCAATAGTATGTAGCGTAATACCTTTTGAGAACTCTTTCTCATTTCCATCTAAAAAGCGAATTTGAATCAAATCTTTACTCATAATAACCTCTCCCATTTAAATAAAGTCAAAAAAAAACATACTCGTCCCTAAGTAAGGGACGAGTATGTTTTCACACGTGGTACCACCCAAATTCCCATCAATATAAAAAATAGATTGATGGCTCTGGTGCTGTAACGTCGCAAACGTTATTAATTACTACTATTTCACTAATAAAGCTCCAAGGTGGTAAATTATCTCTCTTTCTTAAGGGCTCACAGCCAAAGACCCTATTCTCTGTAAAGAAATATAAAAATAATTCGTGTCCTTTTCAACGCTCAACATGTTTATTTCCAATAAATGAAATTATAATTTATATTATTTGTAAATGTCAACACTTAATTCTAAATATGTAATTAGTTAGATATTTTCACTTAAAAAGATGGTTTATTGGTAGGGCTATTTTTATCTATGTTTTTTGTATTGTACACTAGTAAATATCCAAAAATACTTATAATACCAAAAATAACCCCAAACATTGTGAATATGATTTCACCTCTTAAAACTTCTAGTAATGTACCCGACAAAATGGGGCCTATGGACATACCAGTATATCTGACAAAGTTAAATACTCCCATAGCACTAGCTCGGTTTTGCTCAAATTGATGAGTCAATATAGTTGCATAAGAAGGTGTTAAAATGCCAATTCCCATTCCATAAATGAATAGGCTTAGCGACATAAGGGATAAAGAAACAGTATGTGTGAGTCCAAACCCTATAATACTAAAAGCAATTAAAAAATTAGTAAAGGTAAATACATTTATAAGAGAAATCTTCTTTTGAATGTATTTAAATAATAGACTTCCGGCTATAAGACTTATCGTCATAGGCAGATAAAGCAAACCAACAAGCTTTAGATTTAGATGATAGTGGCTTGTTAATAATACGGGGAGATAAACTAGAACAGAAAAGTAAATCAAAAAGTTCAAGAAGCTTAATGACAACAATATACTTCCCATCTTGTCCTTCACCATTACACGATAAAAATGAAGCCCGTTCCTCTTGCTTGTCTTGTGTTTTTTTGGGTCTTTAGGAAAAAACAATATATTGATAATGAGTAAAAGAATAGATGTACCCACTAATGACCAGAAAACACCCTCATAATTGTATCGGTCTCCTATGAATCCGCCTAAGATGGGAGCTACTGCGGGAGCAATGGATAACAAGGTTTGATAAGTTCCCATAGCACTTCCACGTTCTTCCCCATCAAAAAGATCCGTTATTGTAGCAGCCGCAATCAATGGAATAGCTGCTGTTCCGAGGGCTTGCAAAGATCGAAAAATGAGAAACAACGTAAAGTTACTTGTAACAGCGCACCCAATACTAGCCAATACTGTAAGCATAAGACTAGGGAGAAGAATAAAACGACTTCCTTTAAAATCAAGAATGGTACCGTAGACTATTTGCATAATAGCTGTAATAAAGATGAACAATGAAACAGTTAGATTGACTAATGTTGTGCTCACATCAAATGAATCCTTAATTAACGGAATAATAGGCGAGTAAATATTTTGATTTAAAGATGCAAAAAATGCACTTATACAAACGACGTATAAGATAAAAATAGGTTTTGTATTTGTATGTCCCATATAAATCTCCTACCTTGTAAATAAGTTTTTCCATATAAAAAGTATGTTTGACATTCTAAGAGCACCTAATTTGGTTATTCTTGTCTTAATCCATTAATCATCGTTTCAAGGAATTCTAATATAATTTTTTGTTTGTCATCAGAGAAATCATCAATTAAATTATAAAATTGTCGTTTCCTCTTGCTATGTAGTTTTTCGTGAAGGTCGAAAACTTGTTTTCCTTTTGCTGTTAACTTAAAGTAAACCTCTTTCTTATTGTCTGCTAATTGAAATCTTCTAATTAACTCATCTTTCGTTAATTTTCGGGTAATTTTTGTGATATTTGCTTTAGATAAATTCATCCTAGTCGCAATCCCTATATTATTTATAGGTCCATTATTTCCGATGCATTCAATCACGTGGATGCTGCTCATATTACTGGGTAATGCTCCTATTTCGTTCAGTTCTTTTTCATCAAGATAATCAAAAAATGTTTGGGAGACTGAGTCAGCTTTTTGTTCATTCAAGTGTAATAATTGCAAATAATTTTCGTATATTAACTGTTTAGATAATAGAGACATATTGGTTCCTTACCTTTCTAATGTATAAATGATTAATGTTTACTAGTAAACATTATACTACTAATAAGCTATTAAATGAATGTAAAATCTCATTTTCATACAATAAAATGAGATTTCATAGTAATTAAAACCTATTATATTTGCAGATAAAACACTTATTTATTTACAAAATAAAGAAAAAATGTTGACTTTTACAAATATTTGGATTTAAAATAGTTTTTGTTTACTAGTGAACATTAACTGTTTAATTATAGGAGTTCAAATAGCTATGTCACAAATTCTTTTAGAAAAAATAGCTAAGCCTTTATTTGCTGTTGAATCTTTATCACAAAATTGCCAGCGAGGGGAATTGTGTCTCCCCTTCTAGCTAATATCGCCTTATGCGGTATGGAAGAAGAGATTGGTATTGTCTATAAAAAGACGTACAAATCAAACGGAGGATATAAAATCGATCCCAAATGTAAGGTAGGACGTGTTCTCTACGCTGATGACTTCGTCATCGTAACCGAAACGAAGGAACAAGCTAAAAGTATGTATCAAAATCTAATTCCTTATTTACAAAAACGAGGAATTACACTCAGCGCCGATAAAACTAGGATTACACATATCGATAATGGGTTCGATTTTCTTGGCTTCTCGCTGCGTCAATACGAAACAGGACAAGGAAAGAAGTTATTCATTAAACCTAGCAAAGATAGTATTAAAAAAGCTAAAAACAAGATAAAAGATACGTTCACAAGGATGAGAGGACGACCAGTAAAAGAAATTATACGTGTCTTAAATCCTATTATTAGAGGTTACGGACAGTATTGGAAACATGTCGTTTCCAAAAAGACGTTTAGTTATATGGACCATTATGTTTTCTCTAAGTTAATCAAACATCTTAAACAATTACACCCAAAGAAGTCGTGGAAGTGGATTACTAAGCGTTATTTTAAGAAACCCAACCACGGTGGAAATAATAAATGGACTCTCACCTGCCCACTTACTAATATTCAATTGTTGAAGATGGCCTGGATTAAAATAGAAAGACACGTGATGGTAGCCTATAAGAACAGTCCAGATGATCCGAACCTAAAAGGATATTGGGAAAAGGGAGACCGTAAGGTCTTCAATAGCGAAAATACGCTAGACAGAATGAAACTCGCAAAAAAACAAGGTTATCGTTGCGCATTATGTAAACACACTCTACAAAATGGCGAAGAAGTTACAGTGCGAAACTTAGAAACTTCTATAGGTAAAGCTGCTAAATTAGTACACGTACCATGTATTAAATAAGTTGTTCGGATAAAAAGAAGGCTTGAGCCGTATGACGAGAAATCTGTCACGTGCGGTTCTTAGGGGGGCGGGCACTCGTGAGAGTGCCTGCCTACCCGACTAAACTAGCAATGCATATGATATACATAACAAAGAGCACATATATTGTTATAAAAATGTGCTCTTTTAGGCAAATTTTTTTAATTTATTATTTGGTAAGTTCTTTTGCAGATAGCCCTAATATGTCCGTATTTTTAGGCGTATGCCCAAGTAGACGTAACATAGCTACAATTTGTCCTTTATGATGTGATTCGTGAGTAATTGAATGTACAAGCAATTGACGAGGTGTTTTTCTTATAACACCACTGTTTGCTCTCCAAGCAAGTTCTTTTTCGATAGATTCATCAAATTTATCTGTAAATTGCTCGAATACCTTTTCTACGTAGCTATCAGCTTGTTCAAAATAACGTTTAATATCTTCTACCTGCATAGTGTTAATGACTTCTTTTGTAAGTAGTGGTGATGAGGTTTCTGAAAGAACAAAAGAACCTAACCAAGCATGATAGCAACCTGCTACATGAACTAAAGAGTCTCTAATACTTTGAAACCCAAATTCAAACTCTTTCGTAAAGTCATCTTCATTTAATTCTTTACACTGATCTAGTAAAATCTGTCTTGTTTGTTTTACCCATTCATAGTCTAACTTTTCCATAGCAATCACACCTCTTAGATATATAATAAAAAATTATTCTTTACTATACACTAATTGGAAATATTATCAAGACTACTGCTACCTATAAATTCCATTATGGTAACTAAAAATTTATGAAGTATAAAGCTTAAATATAGATAAATACTGCTTTCGTATAGTAATTTTTCTGTTACGCAGATACCTTATGATTGAGTACTAATGTCTCAACACATCTTGATTAGTTTTATTTATATGTAAATATTTACTGTTTTTATCCTAACATTCTAGGTTCTTTTGCAGGATAAAGTGTTATCCTTTACATACATTTCATAATGTCCATTTATGTAACTTGATACTTTTAAATTAAGTAAAAGAGCCTTGAGATTAATTGTTTCTTCCGTATCTAATCCGCACTCTTTTGCTAGCTCTTCAATTTCGCCTTTACTAATTTGTATGTTATTTTCCAAATCAGTTACTGTCTCTTTACTGTATTGGAAAGGAACTTCATCTACAACTTCTGTAATTAGTTGATCCTGTCCTTCATATTCTAATCTCCCTTTGGCTGCAGAGTGTTTTCCAATTAATACAGCCTGCTCTTTTATATCCGAAAGGAGAATCATCAATCTAATTCGTTGATTCACAAGAATACGTTGTTTATCAAAAATAGAGATAATTTTGGTTTGATAATCATCCATAGTTAGGTGAAGTTGATACTTCGCTTCTCTTATTACTTCTTCACTGTTTTTAATAAGTATCATATTTAAATCCTCTGCCCCCCGTATTATATGTACTTTCATTATAACAAACTAAAAAAGGAACATCATTCCCTCTAATTAAATCAGCAATCCACCGATTGGCTCTGCGAATAGCTTTAAAAATAAATGTTGTAACCTTATCTATTTTCGATATTTTAATAAGTAAATACTAAAGTACTTCATATATTATTTAGGTTTTATCATTTACACTAACTGACGACAAATAGCGTATTTTTCTACAATCTATGTAATAGTTAACGCTATTTTTAAATAAATACATTACCTATTATATCTCATAACTACATTAATTTAATTTTTTATAAAACAATAAGGATTACATGACACGATTAAAAACTTTTTATTTTTTGTTATATTAGTTGGAAGTAACATAATAACTATTCTTTATGAGTTAGTTTATACGTTTATATCTTTTCATAAAATATTTTTCTTGATACCTTTGATAAAACCAAATACATAGTGCAAGCCAAATACCACTAGCAAGAAAACCACCAATAATGTCACTAGGGTAATGTACACCTAAATAGATACGACTTATTCCAATCATTAGAATTATTACACTACTAGTTAGGATTAAAGCTATGCGTCCCCACCTTGTAGAGATATCATGCCATAATAGAAATGAAAGAGCACCATATACAGCAAATGCACTCATAGCATGACCACTTGGAAAGCTATAACCATCGATTTCAATTAACCTATGTAAATTAGGTCTATCTCTTTGAAAAGAAACCTTTAATAATTGATTTAATATGACATGTCCTCCAACGATGGCGATAAATAAAATAAGCTCTTTTCGATGATGTAATGTAATACTTTATATAGAAAGAAAAGACTCAAAAGAGAAAGAGTAACGACAGAAGGTGTAGACCCTATAAAAGTAAAGGTATTCATGACAGATGTTACTAGAGATGATTCGAACCCTTGAATAAAAGATATAAGGGCATAATCAAATTGAGTCAATATCTGGTGGTGCATAAGTACAGATAAGATGCCAAAACAAATAACAAATAATATACATAAGATAAAGCTAAGAGTAAATCGACAGTGAGCATTCATACAAGTAAACATCTCCAATTTAATATCTAAGTAAATAATGTTCATATAATTAAAAGTGTATAGATAAATTATGATTTAGAGTTATCTAGGCATTTATTAAAGTTAATCAATGTACTTTAACTAAAAACAATATGCTTATTCTGTATGTAAAAACAATACTTTCCTTTATTGTTGGACAGAGAAACGCTAAAGTTTGGGATTCTCATACTTTTTCTAAATAGCCAAACCGGTTGCATAATAAGAAGAGCCTTCCCCTTTAATGGTAAAAGGGAAGGCTCTTCTTATTATTACCGTTTTAAATTTTTTGTTATCTCTATTTTAATTAAGGTCTATGAAAATTGACGGTTTTATCGTCATCTCCTGTACGTTCAAACCATCCTCTAAAGGCCCAGTTATCATATCCTCCGTCGCCTTCGTTAATAAACGTACCTTCTTCAAATATCCAAACTCCAAACGTAATACCATCGTAATCTACAGTATCAAAATATTGTACACCTTGTAGTTGATCAGAATTATAACCTTGACTTAAATTCATTACCATTACATTGTACTGTTGACCCGATTCAAAGAAAGCTTTTTCCATTGCTCCTTTAACAAATCCACTTCGATTGTCAGCTGTTTTAGCTGCATCTGCAATCGCTTGTCCAATCGCTACTGGATCAATCCCTACGTCTGCTCCAACTTCTGCAGCTGCCGCAGAGCCAGCAGAACCTCCTAAATTCGGTAGAGCTAATGGTGTCGCTAACATAGCTATACCTACGGCAGAAGCTACAACAGCTTGTTTCGCTCTTCTCATTTGATCTCCTCCTATTTTAGTTGATTCTTAAAACATTTACCCTTTTTTTACACATTAAAACAAAAATACCATAATTAAGTTAAAATAGGATTACTGAGTAAATACGAGATAGGGGTAGAGTATCGCTTAATTATTTATTACCAAGTTGTTCTGCCAAACCAATTAAAAGTCCTTCTACTCCACGGATGTAGCAGAGCCGATACGAGTCCTCATACTGAACCACTTCGCCAACGAGCTGCGCACCAAGCCTGATGAGTCTGGACACCATCTCGTCAAGGTCTTCAACTGTGAACATAACGCGTAGATAGCCCAGAGCGTTTACAGGAGTATTTCGGTGATCTGATACAATAGATGGGGTGAGAAATCGCGAAAGTTCAATCCGGCTGTGGCCATCTGGAGTAACCAACATCGCAATCTCTACGCGCTGAGAACCCAATCCCGTTACGCAGCCAGCCCATTGACCTTCGACAGTGGTGCGCCCTTCGAGACTCAAGCCAATCTCTTCAAAAAAAGAAATTGCGTCATCAAGGGATTCTACAACAATGCTGACATTGTCCATTCTTAGTAAGTTGTTTTTTTCCATGGTTTTATCTCCTTATGTGTGAAATTTTATTATCTGTTCATTTTCATAATGATTCTATTAAAAAGTTACAAATTCCTTTCAAACAAAATATTGTTAAGCTGTCACTAGGTCTTATTTGTTATATGGTTTATATTTTTTGTAGAAAAATGATTCACTAAAACATTTATTTTCAAGTATATCTGTATATGAATCTACAAATCTGGCCAGACTAATAACATATTCCCCCCATTCCAATAAATTTAAAAACCCTTTGCCTTTATCAGCAAAGGATTATTTTTATATTAATTCCTTTTAATGGTTAATAGAAAAGACGCTGTTAAGCATCCATTTAGAGAACGTTGCTAAAATTGTAAATATAAGAAAACACTAATTTTTTGTTTTTTTACATAAATTTTTTCTATACGGATCAAACTACTTAAGACGCCGTGAGGTATCTACCACTAAAATCATATTCGTATTCCCAACAGAACAACCTACTGTACAGGAGCAGTAGGTTGTTCTGTTTTACAGCTGTATATTTTATACTTATTTAGTTAACATAAAATATTTTTCAGGAAAAGATAAAGCAGTCTAATAACACTTAGGCTGCTTTAACATTCGTTCTTTAATTATCTATTAAATCCACTCACTAACTATACATGTTTATGTCTGGATATTAACTCACTCATTAATCTGTTTAAAGCAATGTCTATTATGTCATGTTCTGTATACTCTTGTACAAAAGGTAACTTCCTTGTTTCTTTTTTTATTAACAACTTTCTAATCTCATCACACAAGTGAATTTGAGAATTCTAAAGCCTTATTACTTGTATATCTTTCATTTGTTCAGACATGAAATCAACCCCTTTATGATTTTTAAGGAACCTATTCTGCTTTAAAAAGGAAAAACCCTTTTGCTAATGTGCTATTCACATAAAGGTATCTTTCTCCACCCTATTATGTTAGTGTCAGGGAAGAAACAAATAAAACAAATTATTTGGTCTCTTTGCACCTGATGTTTCCTTATAGTAGAAAGGGATATACCTATTTATGAGCATAATCAAAATTGAAAAACTGCTCGTAAAGCTTTACATATAATCTTAAATTCTATAAAAGAAGAGGATCTTTAACGTGGCCTTCTTCCCTTTATACAGTTTTAGTTAGCATAGTGGGTTTTATAAGAACCATAAGCATTTGAAATAAGGTTAATTGGATATTATTCTTTTTGGTAAAATAATCTAATTTAGTGAAAAGGGGGAAGTAAGAATGAGCACAACGGAAATCATATTATTAAACATAAAAGAGATTAGAAGAAGAAGTATAAAAATATGGGAAGCAATTCCTCAAAGTAAATTGAATTGGAAGCCAGATAAAGAAGCTATGACATGCTTAGAAATGATTCGACATGTCTTAGAATCAGAATACTATTATTATCTAGCTATTAAAAATAAAGGGAGCTTAAAAAAATTTGACTCTCCTTTCGAAAAAAAACCATTAATTTCTGTAAGAAGTGAATTAGAGTTTGCAGAAACATATCATCAGCAATTTTTAGAAATGATAAGTACTTTTTCGAATGCAGATTTAACAGATATTCAAATAGATCGCTCAGATGTCGGCTACGTTCGTTCTTTAGGAGATATGTTAATGCGCATAGGTTATCACGAGTCCGTACACGCTGGACAACTCTTACAATATTTAAGAACAATGGAGGTTGATCGTCCCATAGTATGGGATTAAATCAATTAAACACTGTGTATACCCTATAAAGCAATAATTACTATCGTGTTTTTTCTGTTTGTGATCTTATTGTGATCTTATGCTCTATTGAAGTATAGTACATTGTCAGTATGTATAAATTATAATATCGCCTGAAGAAAGATTAACAAACTAAGTATGATATAATGAAAGGAGCCCCCTGATCGTGAAACGGTTAGAGGGCTTTTCTATTTTAAAGAGAAATATATAGTATTTCCTCCATTTTAAGACGTCTAAACAAGTAGATTTATCTCATAAAAAAAGACCAATACGATTATTGGCCTTTTTTATATTTCGTATAAACACAACACTTTTTATATAGAAACCATTATATCTTTTAGATTTACGTCATTTTTTTAAAAACTATATAATATATATTACGATCAGAAAAAGGCCTTATTTGTCGTTACTAATTTTAAATAGTAAAACTATTGATCTCAACGAGCTACTTTACTATTTACTCAACAGAATCAGTTTAATTAACAAAGACCTATTGATCCACTACTCTAGAGGTTATGGATGTAAGTGTGTTAGTCTAAGGAAAGCCAAATAGAAGACTGTCTTCTGTGATCTTTTTTTAACTGTTAATAACAAATAATTAGATATAAATATATAAGCACAACTGTAATTAAACAGGATTTTGATACCACTAAAGGATTTCAAAAAAAGTTCTTTATAGAACCCCCTTTTTATTTTTAAGATTTAACCTTTAATCTCTACGTAGAAAAATATGTTTTACTTTCGGTTTGTCTTTTTTCCTAAAATGCTTTATGGTCGTGCTGTTTAAACAATTTATTCTCTATCCACTAACCCTTTCTTTTAAATAACCTAGAAATCCATTTTGGACTTTAACTATATGGTCACCTATCCAAATACTATTGACTCTAAAGTAATACCAACTTCGGGATTCACCTAAAAATTCTCTAACGCTATAACCTTCTTTGATTAAATGAGCTTGAATTTCTTCTTTCCAATCACTAAACATCTTCTTCCCTCCTATTTAAGGTTGTTAAGACTGTCCTTTTACTAATCCCCATTTCATTCAAGGAGAAACCAATCATTCCTATTATTCATATATGTTAGTAATATCTATGTCATATAAGTTTTATAGCAATTTCAACTACGCTGCATTGATCACCTTCAAAAGATTTGTAGAGGGTAACATATCTCTTGAAACGTATGGGCAATTACTATAAAAATGAGGTAGTCTATAAATATATAAGGTAGTTAAGAACAGCGAAGGGTAACCTCTAATTCAAGTGAGCTTACTCTTTATATCCATGTGTATAATTTTATTTCATAAAAACAAACTTTGGTGGGTACATCAGAACATGTGTGCATGACGGATAGAGTATAAAACGGGATTTGAAATAGAAATAAGGTCTAATTAATATAAAAAAAATTATTGTAGCTGTTCTTTAAAACATTGATATTAACAGCAGTGACTACATGTAATTGATGCAAATAATTAAGCTGATAAGCTCTAATACTGAGTTTTAAAAATGATAGACGTTGATGTGGTTAGTGATAAGAAATAGTTTGACAACTAAAGGTATATATAATATACATCTTTTGGGGTGAAAAATTACTTCATCGACAGTGATTTTACGATAACAACGTGTAATTCCACAAAAGAGAGCAATGCATACAAGTAAATAAATTCAACTGTACAAATACTATTTTTAATACTCATCCCTATAAATTTTTTCATATTATTGGCCCCTTCCCCATATAAGCTATTCGTTTCAACTTATTTAAATGTAAAAGTATTAATCTTGAGTGAGGTAATAACAATTGCTGCTTAGCTGTGAAGTTATCAAGTGGAATTTGTAGAAAAGTAATAGTGAATTAGTCTACAATCTTTTATTTGCTTTACGAATACCTTTTCCTCTTTTATAAAAATCATCCCGAATTTCTCGAGTGAGCACGCCCTCTTCTATTTTTTCTGCAATATCCATTAGTGTTTCAATGTCAGAAAAGGAATATCTTCGGGTGCCCGAAGGTGTGCGTGCAGGAAAAATAAGCTTTTTGGTTTCATAATAACGGATTTTCCTTTCAGAAAGTCCTGTCATGTCAGTAACAATCTTCATGGTCATTATTTTTTTGTCTCGATATGCGTAACGTTTCTTCAAATCATCTTGCTCCTTTGTCTAGTTTGTTCATTGTAAAACAGAAATATAGTTATTAGTTAACTAATTTGTGTACTTCACTTATTGTTCAGTTGTACATATATCTGAATTATCAAATAATTATGTTTACATTAGCAGTAAAACATACAAATAATCTACAACTTGGTTATAACTCCTGACATATTAAATATTTAATTATGACTTTTTCTCCAATGTTAAACAAAAAATAATACATAAAAATCTTTTTATTCTTACTATATTGCTTAGAGAAAATAGTTCAAAATTCCAGTTGAATATGCTTATATATAGTCAAAGAAAAGGCCCTTGCTACATTAACAGCATAAGGGTCTTTTCTTAATTGAATTAAACATTTCCATTCAAACTAATTAACTTTAAAGGATAAATAGGGATAGAAAAAAGCACCCTCATCGTTAATGGCATTGAAGAGTAAGGGTGCTTTTTGGGAATTTAGATTTTCTATACTAAAATATAAGAAATATTAGATCTGTAGTCATTGTAACATATTATTTGAAAGATTGTCATACAAATTTTGTTGTGAGAAGGGAAAACTTGTTATTTGATTACAGAATTGCTCTTTATCAGGCTCATATATATCCATGTGTGAGACAAATGACTTTTACCATTTTACCCCTTCGTATACTATCTTTTTTAGAAGAGTATATATCTATAAGATGCACTTTTTATACATTGCTTTCATTGCCTGGATTAACAGAATAAGTATCGTTTCAAAAATGTATAAAAATCTGCATGTTTCATAACAAGAAACTCCTTGAGAACCCTTGCCTTCCTATTATTCTCTTTTTTGTATGTTCTGGAAAGAGATTTTATGTTACCTAAACGCGTATAAGATATACAGTTATAAATCAGAAAAAATTGCTATCGGTGAAGAAGCAGTTCTTCTGTTCTTGTTTAATGGTTGTTTTTTATTAAATATAACGCTGCTTTTTTGATAAAACGAGAGTAGAGATACCAATCAATCCTACACCCATGATTGCCGGAGTAGTGTGGCTAACTACTGAATACAACTGACCGCCAATAATTGGTCCCATGAACCGGGCTAAAGATTGAATACTTTGAGCTCCCCCTAGTATATGACCTTGATCACTGTCACTAACAGATTTTGAAAGCATACCATTAAATGATGGCCCAAAGACCGAATCACCCAGTCCGAAGAAAACCATCCCAGCAATAAAGACTAAATAAAAAGCTGTAAGGGCTGAAATCGCAATAAGGATAAAGCCAATAATTTGACTTATCATGCCTAAAAGAGCAATTTTTTTATCCGTCAAAAATTCGAGTAGCCGTGGCATAATGATTGCTTGAGAAAAGATATCCAGTACACCTATTACAGAAAATGTCAGACCAATAAATATAGGCTGCCATGCAAATGTATCTATTGAAAACTGAGAGAAGATAGCTTGTAATGATCCGTTAGGAATCCAAATTAGGAACCCAGCAATTAGCAGCCATTTAACAGATTTAAAGGAAAAAACCTTTGATAATTGTATAAATGGATTAAGGTGTCTAACAGATATACTGGAAGAGCGTCTGGACTTCTCAAGACTCTCAGACATGAAAAAATAGCCATATATGGCATTAAGCAATGTGATAACCGTACCAGCATACATAGGAACACCGTTTCCGAAAGTTGCAAGTGCACCACCAATGATAGGGCCCAGAGCAGTGCCAATCCCAACAACAGCACTAATCCAACCAAAGTATTTAGTGCGTTCATTTGAATGGGTGATATCTGCAAAGTAAGCAAAAATCGCTGAAATTTCGCCACCTGTCAAACCTTCTATGATACGACCAAGGAAGAGAATCCAAAGTGCACCTCCAAGTCCAAAGATAAAATAACCAAGAGCAGAACCAATAAGACTAATAATTAATACTGGACGACGACCATATCTATCGCTTAACGCACCTAAGACTGGTGCAGCCAAAAAGACAGAAAGAGCGTATATAGACGTAAGTAATGTTACTGCAGTAGCCTGACTATTGGGACTACTAGTATAAGTCTTTACTAAAAAAGGTAAAACAGGGCTAACTATAGTCAATCCAAGACCAGTTAAGAAGACAGTGATAAACCCAAACGTTAGGGCATGTTTATTTATTGAAGTATCCATGATAGTTCTCCTTCGGATTTATTGTTTCTAAGGAAACAAATATAAGTTTACTTCTTTATTGTTTCCTCGTCAACAATAAATCATCGTAAAAAAAACACCACTTACTCAGTGATATTTTTCAGATGATGTCTATATCGACCAATGAAACGAAAAATAGTGTCAAATTCCTCATCGGTCATGTACTTAAATACTTCTTTATCACGTTCAAGAAAAGATTGGTGTAATTCTTGATGGACATCATTTATTTTTTGTCCATTGGTTGTTAGGCGAAAATATATTTCCTTTTTATTTTCAACACTTTGATAACTCTCAATCATATTTTTAGCTATCAGCTTCTTAGTAAGCTTACTTATAGCACCTCGAGTCATGTAGCTTGCAGCTGCAAGCTTTGTTACATTTGCATTTGGGATCAGAGCAATATTTTCGATTAATTCTATTTCACTCAACTTATAGTCCTTTAAAGCCAATTCTACTTCCGGTTTATTACGCCAGATTATTTCATTACACAAATCCATAAGTTCACTCATTAACTGCTGTCTTTTATCCATAATGACTCCTCCCTAATTTGTATACAGTATAACGAGTTTTGGTTTCTTTCACAACAAAACGAAATAAAGCATTATAATGTTTATTAAGAATATGTAATAAACGTTATTTTAATGAGAAGCAACTTAAACTCTTTTATGAAAATTGACGGTTTTATCGTCATCTCCTGTGCGTTCAAACCATCCTCTGAAGGCCCAGTTATCATATCCCCCATCCCCTTCATTAACAAATGTTCCACCTTCAAACACCCACACTCCAAATGTCCCACCATCATAATTTACCTTATCAAAGTACTGAATGCTTTATAGTTTCTCATCGTAACCTTGACTCAAGTTCATTACAATTACGTTATATTGCTCACCTGCTTTATAGAAAGCTTTTTCTCTTGCTCCTTTGACAAAACCGCTTCGATTGTCAGCCGTTTTAGCTGCATCTGCGGAACCAGCAGAACCTCCTAAATTCGGTAGAGCTAATGGCGTCTAACATAGCCAAAACTACAGTTGAAGCTATAACAGCTTGTTTCGCTCTTCTCATTTGATCTCCTCCTATTTTAGTTGATTCTTAAAATGCCTACCCTTTTTTACATATTAAAACAAAAATAACATAGTTAAGTAAGTTTGTGATAACCGAGAAAAAAGAGATGAGGGTGTTAAAAAAGCTGTCTCTACTCTCGAGTAGAGACAACTCAAGAAACAATTAGCTATTCAGCAGGAGTTTGTCGTGTCTTATGAGCAGATACTTTTATCACATACCTAATAAGGAAATGCTACCCATTATCTAATTTAATCTTTCACTTTTTCGACATAATAAGTTCACTCATATATTGAAAACCATATAACAGGAGTTGTCTGACAGTCAAAATGGTTACATACTGAAACGGATTAATTCTCTTCAGCGTAAAGATGTTTGTCTTTTTTAATTTGGGTACAACTACGAATGTGAATGTAGTATGTATCATAAAATTTACAGCTATATACAGAGGAAACTTGCGGTATGTGGATTTAAGCACCCATATAGATACGGTAAAAAAGGGCCCCCATGTCCACACATCTTCACCAGGAATTTTCGGATGTATACTGCGTTTAAAAGACCAAAAATTCTTCCTCTTAGCATAACAATTAAGGTATTTAGTCACCATGCAGATAGCAATGGATGCTGGAAGAAAACGTTTAAAATCTTTGCTCTTCATAAATGAAAAGCTGGACCAACAAGTGATAACTAACAGTATTAAAAATAGCCTATTCTTTTTCATGATTCTATACACCTCTCTATTTTAAGGTGTACATCTATTCTAAAATTACACAAAGAATTCTTGTACATGTTACCTGATAGAACGACCTGCTGAGAGTGACAGCAGGTTGTTCTATTTTTAGCTTTAAAACTTAATGTTGATTACTATAGCTTTTAAATACGTTCTGATTCCTGATAGCGATGTGCCCAATATCTTCTGAAATTTTCAAGTTTTTCTTACTAGGTAATTCTAAGGATACTGGCTCTTCACTTGGATATATTAATTCTTGTGGAGGTGATAGTAATGGAAAACAAATACTCTAACAAGACTGCTTCAGGAACAGACGTACAACATGTGAAGCAAAAAAATGCTCAAGCATCTTCTGGTAAATACGGTACAGAATTTGCAAGCGAGACTGACGTACAACACGTGAAGCGTCAAAACGCTCAAGCAAACAAAAAACAAAAATAATTTTTAAAAGGGTTCTTTCATAATCGTTGAAAGAACCCTTTCTTATGCTTAATCTCCCATTAGCTTGTATCAAAGTTTATTCTACAGATATATCTTAAAAACTTAGTTAACATAATGTTTCTTTATCGGTAGCAACATAATAAAAAGCCCTTTTTAAGGGGTTTTATAGCTATCTACTTATTTTTTATTTTTATTATTTATTCGACTCTCGCCAATCCCAATATGAACTATATAATTCATCATGTAAAAAATCTTCTTCGTCCTCCTCTTCCTGCTTTTCCACCAACTTTAAGCCAAACCATATGTCATCATCATTTTCCAATACAGGATCACTTACTCCATCAAGTAAACAAAAAGCACTATGAAAGGCGCCCATTATGTTATCTCTTACGATTTTTTCAATTGCACTAATACTTTCATCTGTGAATTCCTGGGCCTCTAAAGAATTTATTTCATCTTTAGTTAAATTGAATTCTTCCCACGGTAATTCCTTAGGAGGTTGTTTTAATTGTTCCCCTATTTCTGAATATTCTTTGATAATATTATGTATTTCTCTTAAAAATAATTGCTTAGAATCCATCTTCTATTCTCCTATATGTACGTTATATGTTAGGGGTTTTTATGACATTAATTTATAGTACCATAAAAATATTAACGTTCATTTTCTTACATTGTTCGATAAGGCATAAATGTTCCGCCCAAAAAATAACCCCATACTACGAAAAGGACAGCAAATAAAATGAACAAGAACCAACCTCTGGCATAAGTGTTTAATTCTTGTTTGTTTTGTGTCTTTTCTCTGTATTTTCGTTGGATATCATGATGTTTCGATATATTTTTCATTACCATCCCTCCCTTGAATATTGACCAAACAATTGGAACCAGTGTTATGAAATATAAAGCATAATGTACATTACTTTTTTTCCTTATAACTATATTTATGAAAAGTGGTCTTTTAGGTTGAAGCAATCTTTGCACCAGAACCCCAAAGACTTCAAGGAATCAGTGAGCTCTTATTACGTTCTCCTTTGCTATTCATATCCATTATCACTTCTAACAAAAAGAGTAGAAAGACAGCTATAAGCTCAGTTATAGAGGGAATAGTAATGCTTCTAATTAATTCATCAGCAGTATGTATAGAAAACCAAGAAAAGCTACAGTCAATAACCAGTCTCACAAGGAATTTTCTTTTAGAGTTTTTAATTTGTTGGGAAAATGTATTAATGAGAAATATTGATAATAAATCAACTATAAACCCAATAATAAAAAACATTAATAGGAATATTAATAGAGATAGAAATGAATCGTATTGCACCCCAAATATTTCAAATAAACCAATAAATCCAAACACAAATGCTCCTAACATTAATAAAATAGCAATAATAACAATTAAAGTTATAAAAATAACAGTAAATGCTTTAACAAAAAAATTAGATATATTGTGAGAGGGGCCAGTTTTCTTTGCTTTCAAGGTAAACATTCACATCCCTTGCTGCTAATTTTTCTTCACTATATTTATTTTACTAAATATTACCTTAATTATCCAAGGGGAAAATGTAGATCAAATTATAATAAATACATAGTGAAATTTTATAAATTCAGGGGTATACAAATATAATTGATTTACCTAGATATTAATCGAAATAGAGAAGGATCAAGAAGCTATTTGTCCTCATTTTATATAAAGGATAAAACTAATAAATTTAATAAGATACTGTATCATTTACTTAACATAGACACTCTTTCCGGAACACACGCAAAAAGAGAACCCTTGGAAATGGACCGAACCCAAAAAGTTAGACGATTTATATTTAAACAACGTAATTGGCATAAGTACAGTATTCGACTGGACCCATGCCTTTTAATTTTTCCTTAATTCGAGTGTTATTATAGTAGTGTATATATTCTTTTAGCTCTCTCTCAAAATGGTCCATATCTTTAAATTGTTGAAGGTATAAAAGCTCTGGCTTCAGTTTGAAAAATAAATTGATAACAAGAAAATGAAGGTTCTACAACGCCGAAATTTGCGTTGAATCAGGAATTATATAAAAAAATTATATGAAAAACAAAAGTTAATTTTGTCAGCGAGCAGTTCTCTGCATTTCAAAGTCTTTGATTAACTAGGTTTTTATTTATAAATGAGTGTGACGAGAAAGCACCTTTCTATTTGTACGGGAGCTGCTTTTTCGTTTCTTATAAAAATATAAAAATGGAGGCACGAAAAAAAGGCCCAATTTCTCTAGTTTAATACTTAGGAATTGGGCCTTTTAATATTAGAATTCCCTTAACGTTGTAAATCCGCATTTCCTGACGCTACCCTTTTTAGATAGAGGAGAAACTACTCTTCTATATCCCTTTCATATAAATATAACATATAATCAGTCATAACACCGGGATGGCCCAGTTGCCTTAGCATAGCTGTAATATTGCCACGATGATATGTTCCATGATTGACAACATGTTGTACTACATCAGATAAACGGGTTTCGAGTCGTCCAGCAAATGAAGTTTCAAGCACAAAGGCGGTTTCTATATCTTCTTGACGATTGAGAAACGCTTTGTACCGGCCAGATAAATCGAAAAACATTGTTTCTACTTCCTCGATTCTTTTCGTTTCAATCTGTTCGCTCAATTGATTAGCCGACGCAGATGCTTCATCAAACTTTTTACCAGAAATACAATCTAACCATATGTTGTCAGAAACATAAATGTGCGCCATCAACTTTGATATAGAAGGAAAAACGCTCTGAATTTCCTTTTCGTAAATGTCCTCAGAAAGTTCTTTTAATCGGTCGAAAATTTTTTGGTTTGCCCATACATGGTAGTCGTACAATTTTAATGAGTGATGTGACATTTGAAACTCCTCCTATTTCCCAATTCATTATCGACATTACACAAGGTATCAGTAGTCAACTTAACTATACTTCTATAAAAATATCCTCCAGACCTTTTGTTTAAAGAAATTTTTTGTTCACTTAATATGAATTATAAGAAGTAACAAAGCTTTAAAATTCCTATTGTTAAAGGTTTGGTATATGTGTAATTCAAATGTTGTAAAAGAAAAGAATAACTCTTGCATTGTTCTATTCTTTAGGATAAAATACGATACTGAGATATTTTCTCACCATTTTTATTCTGATTTGAAAACCTACTGTACTCTTGTTTGCACAGTAGGTTTTCTATTATAGAAAAGCCTACAATTCAATCACAGTACAAACGAATAGAAAAGGAATGATTAACTACTAAATAGTGGTAATTATTATTTTTATGTAAAATCTAATAACTCTTCTTATAGCTGTAAATAGATAAAAACATATTGACATTTAATTTCAAACTAACTAAGATGATATACATTACATACACTTTAATTTAATAAACAAAAGCTAAGATAGGATCTTAAGTAATCCTAATCTCCCTGTTATAGCGAGCTGATAATTGGTGGAAGTCAGTACAAAGATTAGAGATGAAATTCACTCCTAGAGCTTCCTCTTCTAATGGTGTTTTAGAGAGGACGGATAAAACCGTTATGCTAATTAAGAGGTAAGATGTTTTTACAATATAGGGTGGTACCGCGAAATTTTCGTCCCTGCTGAATAATTCAGCAGGGACTTTTTTATGTTAAAAGGAGGGCATCATGAAAGAAAATACCGTATCAAAGAATACGTTAAAAAAACAGTTATTACCGCGACACATTCGAATGATTGCTATTGGAGGAATGATTGGAACAGGAATTTTCAAAGGAAGTGCTGATACAATTGGATTAGCAGGACCTTCGGTTATCTTTTCGTATCTATTTGCTGGACTATTGCTTCTCATTGTAATGGGAGCTTTGGCTGAAATGGCTATTGTATACCCATCTCACAATATGAAAGATCTAATTCAAAAAGCTTTTGGAAGACGTTTTTCTTTTGTAACGGGAACTACTTATTGCTTTATGTGGCTTACTGTGTGCGTTATTGAAGTCATCGCTGCAGGTAGTTTTCTGCAATATTGGTTTTCTTCTATCCCTTTATGGATTCTCTGTCTCATTTGTTCAATTGTACTTATTTTAATTAATGCTACAAGCGTAAAGTCTTTTGGAGAAATTGAGTTTTGGTTTGCTGGTATTAAAATCTTTGTTATTATTGCTTTTATTTTATTAGGTATAGCGATACTATTTGGAATTATGCCAAGTAATAATTCATCTTCTCATTACCTTCACAATTATAGTGATTTTGTGCCAAATGGCTGGAAAGCCGTTTTTTCTACATTACTTGTAGTCATTTTCTCGTATGGAGGATCAGAACTCATTGGTTTAACTATTACGGAAACAAAAGATGCTGAAAAGGTATTGCCAGGGGTAGTTAAAGGCGTTATGTGGAGAGTAGTTCTGTTTTATACCTTGCCTATTTTTATTATCTGCGGCTTGATACCATGGGATAAAATTGATGCAAATGCTAGCCCTTTTGTCCAAGTATTTGAAACAGCCGGGCTTCAAGGGGCTTCTCATGTTATGAACTTTATTTTATTAACAGCTGTCCTTTCAGCAGCCAATTCAGGTATTTATGGCTGTACAAGGATGCTTCATTCTTTATCTCAGTCGGGAGATGCTCCTAAAAGTTTGTCCTATGTAAATAAACAAGGCGTACCTGTTTACAGCTTAGCTTTCAGTGTCTTATTTTTATTATTGGGAACGTACCTCGTATACTTATATCCTGAAAAAGCTTTTTCTTATTTATTAGCTATTCCTGGATTTACAGTTTCTCTTATATGGATTAGTATTTGCTTAGCTCAGCTAAAGCTACGTCCTCAATATAAAGAAAAACCATATTTTAAACTTTGGGGCTTCCCTTATTTAACGCTTTTTGCCGCATGTACATTAATTATTAGCTTCATAGTCTTTCTCATAGACAGTGCGAATAAGTTGAGCTCTATAGTTTGTGTAGCATTCGTTCTCGTAATGGTAATTCTTTCATTTTTCAAAAGGAACACCAAACCTACTTCTCTTGAAGTACCGAATGATACCAATTAGATTTTACATTCTTCAAAAACTTAAATCAAAAAAGCTACTTTTTAAAGTAGCTTTTTTGATTTATAGAATCACTTGCTTCATCTGACAGCATTTTTAGTGATTTAACTCACGATTTGTTTTTGGGATTTTTGTTCTTCATTCCAAGCATCTGAGGTTTCAAGGCCTGGTAAGTGTAAGATACTCTTTGCACCTCCTTATAGTTGTTTTCGCTGTGAGTGTAGTTTATCCCTTTAGCGTAATATGCCATATTCGTTTTGAGCACTTCTTTCATTTTCTGCATAGCTTGTAGATTACAATAAGCAACATCGATTCCCATTAAGTGCCCAAAATGGTGATGTACGATTGTGTTTGACATACCTTTGTTATCCACACTGTAAATTCGTTAATCATGTTAATTAACTCACGAATGTACTTGTTTTTGTGATGATCAAACTGTTTGTACGTTCCCTCTACTTTGCTAAAATCAATCCATTTCTTTAGTTTAATCATAGGCGGATTAGTGCTCAAAAAATACGCGAGTTCTTGCAGCTGATTACTGATCCTCAGCCATGTTTCTGCTTTGATTTCTGTCACTTGGGTAGGTTGATACTGTGGCACATACTTGCAAATCGTGGTGTAGAAATAAGCAAAAGCTTCATCAGCAAAATAGACCGATTCTTTATTCCAATTTTGCATTGTACTCCCCTGGTTTCACTTCTATATAATAAGCATTTTCGACCTTGTTCACATTTGTTATCATTTCAAAAGGAGATTCCATAGCAACACCTCTTTTTTAGATAACGTTAGTATGTCCTTTTTTATTAGTGATTTACCTAAAAATCACTCCCAAGTTAATATCATGTACTTTTATTTTTTAAATCATTTATAAAACATAGGTATGATTGCCTTTCCTTTGAATAGGTTAGTTGTAAAAAAACATATAGCCGAAAGGAAGTAGCAATTATGCATATAGAAATAAATATCTTATTTACTTTAGGTTCTTTACTGGGTTTATTAGTAGGAGGAGGACTTCTCAAATTAGTAAACCATTTGGCAAGGGGGAGAATCCAATTTATGTATGCTATATGCGGTGGAATCTTATTGGGCTTATTGTTCTTTGATATCCTTCCGTCTACTTGGCATCTATATGATTTAAGAGGCGTTTTATTAGGAATTGTAGTCGGATATATCATCATGCTATGCATTGACCTCTTTTTGCATAAACAAAACAGCGAAATTTCACCCTTACAGGCACTTATCTTATTAACGGTTGCTATCTTTTTTCATAATGTCATCACAGGTATTACATTTGGAATAACAGATATGCACCAATCAGCTTCTGTATTCGCAGCTACCCTTTTACATCAGGTCCCAGAGGGGATGGCAATTATGACAGTCCTCTCTATAGCAAAAATACCTAACATCTTCTTTTTACTAATTGTAGCCATTCTGTCGCTGTCTTTAGGAGGCAGTTTATTCATTGGTGAAAGTGTACAAGTTTCCTCACTTAAACTACAAGCTTTATCGACTGGCGCAGCAATCGGTACACTGTCTTTTGTTATCTTTCATGAAATAATTGGAAATACCATCAAGCACTTCAGGAAATTGCATGTATGGCTATTAATTTCGCTAGGATTCGTAATTATTTATGTTTATCAATATTCCCTTTCATTATTTCATGGCCATTAGAATGATTAAGTATAAGTGGCAAAAAGACAACTGCAAGTGTATGCAGCTATACCTCACTCTGATCATTTATAAAAGAAGAACATTTCATAGAATGTTCTTCTTTTACATTACTTCCTAGAGTCATGATTATGGTAACTAGAAATAACTGTTTAGAATCCATATTTCATTCTCTTATATGTAAGCATCTGTATGTTACCACTCTTCTGTGATATCCTCTTCAGTCTCTAAGGCAGCTGCATTTGCGGCTTTAATGATAAACTCGCAAAGTTCTTCTCTTTCTAACGTTTCGTTGAAATAGTCAAATTGTTCATTTAACTCATTTAATCCTATAACTATCTCTTGTACATATTCTAAAATATCTTGTTCTGACATTTTATCTACAGAACCTTCAAGTCTATTCATATAAGCATCAAGGATTTCATCAGTGGCTTTAATATTCTCTGCAGTGAAAATCTCATCATCTTCCATTCTTTGTTGCCAAGCTGCTGTCGGTTTATTATTTTTTAGGTCTTGCATTATTGTAATATCTCCTTAGGGTCATATTTTCATTTAGCTATAAGCCTAATGCTAATCTGATTATATATCAAAATTAACCTAGAAGATTGTAGATACCCTTTTTATTTTTAGTTACTGTGAGACAGGTGATTATGGATATGAAAAATGTGCTAATTAAATGTGCTAATTAGTGGATGAATCCTACTTTTCACTTAAATAAAAGGTCAATTTCTCCTCGATCATAATCCAAAATCCAATTATTATATTCTTCATAAAGAAAGCGTATAGATTCTTTACTTGAGGCTAAGACATCACATCCGCGATCATCATACAAATGAAAAATCATTTTTTTAGAGAGATTAATAAAGTAAATATCATAACTACTTTGGGAATTACTCTTCAGAATAGTAGATGGATGAGCAAAGTCTTCATAATTAATAGCCTTTAAAAGCTGCGCATATCTTAATTCTGTTTTCTTACAAGAAAGTCCAAAGCGATGGGTCAAAGATTGATCATCGTCTTCATCTTCATCCTGAAATATACTCGGCAAACAGTGATGGTTTAATTGATATAGCCGCTGTTTATCTTTTATGTATTTTAAATAAACGTTTAAAGGTCTTTTTTGAAGGAAACGATCTTTGTTCGTAGTATGCACATCCGTAACAAAAAGAATCTCATCTCCCTCTCCAAATACCCTTTGAAATAATGTGATTGATCGATGAAAAGCTTGATTCAAACAATCTTTTTCGTGAGATGAAATTAATGGATCTGATATTTCAAAGCGAATGCTATATTTCCACGAATAAAACAGAGCTGCACTTAAAGTTAATCCTTCAAAGTATTTTTCTAAAAATGAAGGCAGAGTGTTAGTGCTCATGTATTTTTCTCCATATTTTTTAGTTTTTATAGTTTATAAGTAACTTTTTTTACTTAAACATTAAGTAATTGTTTTAATTCTTTTTTTAAAAGCTTTTATAGTGCCAATTAATATGGTCAAGTTCTAACTCTATTTCAATTAATTGTTCTATAACTTTCTCTTTATCTAGTGAAGAGCTAAGAAGAGCTTTAATTAACCGCTCAATTTTATTACTACTCTGAGAAATGTCATTTAAATTTAAATCAGTCTATTTATTAAAATAAAAAGCACCTCAATTAATAGATGCCTAGTTTTTATTATTATTTTTCTTCTGTAATCATAAACTGTACCACATTATTTAAATTGATGTGCACTAACTCTTTTTCATTCGAAATGAATCTTTTATATTTTGTTATATGACTAATGACTTCTTTCTTTGATGCGGCTTCGAATTTTAATTCCTTTGTCCTGCCATTTATAAATTCGAAAATAACTTTAAATTTAAGCATAGGTGTATCTCCTCATTATCTACTTATTGTTCTTGTTTCATCAATTCTTCTTCAAAAAAATACTTGGATATTTAGTAACCGTATAAGAGTATCTTTTCATGTTTTTTACATAATGACTTTTTAAGATTGTTACTAATTCATTCGATACTCTTATAGTTACTGTTTTTCCATTACTAAATATTTTCACGTTATATCCTTCATCTTCTCTCCTACGTTCTGTTCTTGCCTTTTTAGTAGCGAACAGAGCCAAGGAACGTTCGGTATTAATGATGAGGGAGAAAAATGTGTCAGTCCTTGGTCATTGCTATTATCTTTGGGCTAACGTTTACATACGCATCAATGCGCCATTAGGCTTTGGTAACTCCTCAGCTGTTATCAGATTCATTTTACAAAAATGTTCAAAAAATTGTTGTGCCAGCTCTCTTTCCTTTGCGTCACTTTTCAACTCAGCTATATCAAGCAAAATTTGAGCCATCCATAAATTATCAAAATAACGGTATTTACCTGTATTCCATGTCATTTTTTGTGATGCTCTTTCATTTGCATAATATTTCCAGAAAGGCATCTGATCCGATTCCTGTTCTGTAAGCTGGAGTCTGTATTTTGAATGAGCAGGAATATATCCATCTTCACAAAGCTTACCGATAAAATCTTCATTCACCATATAGACGCCTAAGATACGTCTGTCTTTTTCAGGCATACTGGAATCTATTGCTGTTAATAAGACAGCACTATTTTGGTGCAAACGGATGGGTTTGGTTGGCTTCCCCTTGTTATTACCGCTTTTTATTACACCTGAAAAAACCTTCCACTCTAAAAAAGAACTATTCTGTTCTTCTGTGTCACACCAAAAAACCATTTGTGATTCAGAATGAAGTTTATGATTTTTCATAAGTTTTTCAAGTCCCCAGCGAAGTTCTTGGTTTTTTCGTTGTAGTTTTTTTTCCTCTTCCTTCTTCCGTTCTTCCTCGTTGTGTTCCATTTCCTTTTTTTCTATAATTTTTTCGAGCGAATGAGCAACACTTTTATCATGCAGTTTTAGATGCTTTCCAAATACATCGGGGAAAACAAACTTTTTATTTTCCGATGCGAAATGTATTTCAATACTAGAATCATTACATTTAACTATACTACCTATCCCAAAAAGCTTGTGTGTAACTTTCTTATTGATTAGATTCATTATTCTAGGCCTCCTTGTAGAATAAAAACTCGGTTACTATTAGAGAGTAAATTAATAATTTTATTCAACTAACTTACCTTTAAAGCTCACACAACTGTTTGAGTTTTTTTCAGTTTAAAAAAGGGTATTGAAAAAATGTATCCATAATTCTATCTGAAACAAACACAGCGGAATTCGGAATACGATCGAAAAAACAATTGTAAAACTATTATAACATTTTTTGAAAATATTACAATTTTTTCATTGACAATATATTTTAATTTGAGGTAAAATGAAGTTTTGTTATTTATAATAACCCAAAATAAAAGTCTCCAACAAGTCACGAAACTTCTGGAAAGTCCCTATAAATAATCACTTGATTACCGGTGATAAGCGAAATGATTCCACCATTAAACTAATCTTTAAACTAACCCTCATTACGTTGGAGGCTTAGATTAGGGATGTACTACTACAGCAAGTGTTCGAGAAAGAGTGTTTATGTAAACTCGAAAAGAAGAAGCCTGGATCCCCTTAGATCCAGGCTTCTTCCCATACTGTTTAAGAAGTTGTTCATTTGCCCTTGTGAGGCCCTTTCGTTACGTATATCGGTTCATAACTAAAGTGCCTTGTGTGAGATACGAATACCTGCTTTCAATTTGAGGCAATACGTTTGTTGAAGTCGCTGTTAATTCTTTCAAAACTAATCAGTCCCTTCATAAATTAAGTATTTACCTTCCCACAACAACCAACAATAATATTAGCGTTGTACTATATGTGTACCACATGTTTTAAAGTTAAAACGTTAATCCAACAGATATTATTTAATTAAAGAATCAAACAGATGATGGTAGTGAATTTCCTTTCATATTAAAACCTGTTTATTCTCTATCAAAAAGGGAGTTTCCAGCAATCCCTGGATTAGTCATTTCAAAAGGATTTAAAATTAGATCTAATTCTTCTTCTGTTAAAACATCATACCTTAAGCATAATTCACGTACAGATTCACCTTTTAGGATTGCTTCTCGTGCGATTCTAGCAGTCACTTCATATCCAATATGAGGATTAATAGCCGTAATAATACCTACACTTTTTTCTACGTATTCTTTTAAATGTTCTTCATTCGCTTCAATCCCCTGCAGGCAATAATCCGTAAATGTCTGAAAAGCATTATTCATGATGCTAATTGATTGAAGTAAATTAAAAACAAGAACAGGTTCCATAACATTAAGCTCAAGCTGACCTGCTTCAGAAGCCAAGCAAATTGTATGATCATTACCGATAACTTGAAAGGCAACCTGGTTAATCATCTCTGGCATGACAGGATTAACTTTTCCAGGCATAATAGAAGACCCTGGCTGACGAGCTGGCAAAGTGATTTCTGCTAGTCCTGCACGGGGACCAGACGCCATTAGACGTAAGTCGTTCGCTATTTTCGACATATTTACCATACAAATCTTTAATGTTGCAGAAACTTCTGTATAAGCATCTGTATTTTGAGTCGCGTCTACAAGATGATTGGCCTTCTTAAGTGGTAAACCACTGATATTTGCTAGATATCTTACAACATTTTCGATATAACGTGGATCTGCATTTAAACCCGTTCCAACTGCAGTTGCTCCCATATTAACCTCATATAAATGTCCATAGGATTGCTTAATACGTTTCATATCGCGCTCAAGAACACGACTATATGATTCAAATTCTTGACCAAGACGGATTGGAACCGCATCCTGTAGGTGAGTACGTCCCATCTTTATAATAGAATCAAATTGTTCTGCCTTTTTCTGAAATACACTGTGCATATAATTCATTGTTTTCAGTAACTTATCTAGCAGATTAAGCGTTGCAATATGGATAGCAGTTGGGAATACGTCGTTTGTTGACTGTGACATGTTTACATGACTATTAGGGCTTAAATCGGAATAAGAACCTTTCTTATGACCAAGTACCTCTAAAGCTCTATTTGCAATAACCTCATTTGCATTCATATTCATTGAGGTCCCCGCGCCACCCTGTATTGGATCAACAATAAATTGATTATTTCTTTTTCCTTCAATAACCTCGTCTGCTGCTTCAATAATTGCATTACCCAGCCCATCATATAACCTTTTTGTTTCCATATTAGCAAGAGCAGCAGCTTTCTTAACAATTCCTAATGCTTTAATGAGTTCCGGATGAATCTGGTAACCTGTTATTGGGAAATTTTCAACTGCACGTAATGTTTGAATCCCATAATAAGCGCTGACAGGCACCTCTTTCGTTCCTAAGAAATCTTTTTCAATTCTTACATCTTGTTTTTCAAGTGTTCCTATATTTGTCATAATATTGATCTCCTTCTTTATAAACAAATAAATTATTTTAAGCTACATCTGATTTTTTAATAGAATCTGTATAATGCTTTGCTTTTTCTTTATCGAATCCGCCTTCCCACTTAGACATCACAATAGCAGCTAATGCGTTACCTACCACGTTGACAGATGTACGAAGCATATCTAAAATACGATCAATACCAGCAATGAATGCCATACCTTCTAGAGGTAATCCCATTGAGCCCAGTGTTGTTAACACAACAACAAATGATGCTCCTGCAACTCCTGCCATTCCCTTAGAAGTCAACATCAACACAAGTAAAAGTGTAACTTGTTCTATGAAAGATAGATGAATGCCATACATTTGTGCAATAAAAAGGGCAGCAATGGCTTGGTAAATAGATGACCCATCAAGGTTAAAGGTATATCCTGTCGGAATAACAAATGATGTGACAGCTTTCGGACAACCAAAGTTCTCCATTTTAGTCATTAACCTTGGCAATACTGCTTCAGAGCTTGCGGTTGTAAACGCTAAAATTAACTCATCTTTTAAGATTTTTATAAGGACTAAAACATTAGTTCCAGCCATTTTTGCAATAATACCTAATACTACAAAAACAAAGAAAATCATGGTCAGATATATAACGAGTACTAACTTTCCTAAAGGAATTAATGAACCGATTCCAAACTTCGCGACATTTAAACCAATTAAAGCAAATACGCCAAATGGAGCAAATTTCATAACTAAGTTTGTCATCCAAAACATAGATTCTAGTACGCCTTCAAAAAAGTTTAAAACTGGTTTGCCTTTTTCTCCAATTGCTGCAACTCCTAGACCAAATAAGACTGAGAAAAAGATAATCGCTAATAAATTCCCTTCCGTCAACGATTGGAATATATTAGTTGGGATAATATGAACGATTTGAGCTGCTACACCTGCACTCTCAGTTGTTTTAGATGTTTCTTCATATTTGGATATATCACCTTTCTCAAGGTTCCCCATATCTATACCACTACCTGGATGGAATAAATTTGCGGCTAATAATCCCACTGCTAATGCAATTGTAGTAACAATTTCAAAATAAAGAATGGTTTTTCCACCTAGTCTTCCTAACTTTTTAATATCACCTACACCAGCTATAGATACGATTAGTGCAGATACAACGATAGGAATAACAATCATTTTGATTAGGTGAAGAAAAATATCTCCTAAAGGTTGAAGAATCGCCATCGCTGTATTATTCCCATAAAAAATAGCGCCTATAGCAATCCCGAACGCAAGTCCAATAAATATTTGTGTAGCTAATCCCAATTTCTTCATAGTTGTAACCCCTTTCAATTTGCGGTTCATTAAAACACTTAAAGAGAGCCTATTCTTAGGCTAGCGTCTATAAAAAAGACAATAATTAAAAATAAGTCCAATGTGTAAATAATCTTTAAAATAAATGATAACCATATGATTTGAAATTAACTCCCCCCTTCAGTAAAGCGTTTTCAAAATCTTTAATGTAAAATACACTTTTTCGGCTCATCTTATATACCTGAGCATATAGTATCGTTTATAAAGAGATTTTCTATTATCCTTTTAACCTTTTTGAAATCCTGTTTATTGTCTAACATTCATATAAATCTAGTGACAGTCACTTCTAGATTTATATGAATGTTAGACAACAATATCCTAATCTATTATTCCCTCATTTCAGATAAAGAAATATCTTCTTTTTTATCTAGTGTCTAGAGATAAGGTAGCAATAACACTAGATATCTCTATAACTTGTTAAAATAATTAAATCTCTTAAAATGTTTTTCTTCAAATGAAATGATATCGCTTTCAAAAATTTCAATCGTAGTAACTACATATATCTTCTCCGAAAGCTAAAGGAATTTAGGATTTATTTCATGTGTAACTTAAATTACGAAAGTACAGCATTAAGTTGGGGTATCTCCTTCAGCCTCTTCATACTGTAATCTCATTATAATAAACATGCGTTTATTGTATATAGGTAATGAATGGAACCAAAAAAATGATAATAACGAAAAGTATATTTTTAATTTCATGTTCTCTTTTTGCGTACTTCAGTTACATTATATTTATATACGACAGATAAATCAAGAAAATTATTATTCATTTCGCGTACATTTTATTTAGACAGGTCTCATAGAAGTGAGTGTACTTTAATAATGACGAACTGTTACGTAAATATTAACAGTTTGTAGCGTGAAAGAGCCTATACTCTTAAGAAATGCTATAAGCAAGGCCAATGCACAACAGAGACAGGATTAACAACTGATTCATTTTACTTTTCAACGCATAATCCCTTCTTTCTTCTCTTTCTCATTATACTGGGATTATGGTAGCTAACATTAATAAGTAAGCCTATTTATGTTAGAGTGTACATAGAAACATGTATGAGTTTGGAGGCAAGATCATGAAACGTACAATAGGGATCTTTCTTATTGCTCAGGCTTTATTAACGTACTTAACTATTAAGATGATTTATACTCCGTTTATCGTTAGAACATTAGATAGAGATATTGGAGTTATGACAGTTTCATATAGTCTCCCTTTAACGTACTGGTTAATTTTTATAGCTTCGGGTATCATGCTTATAGTGGGAACGTATTTAGTTTTTTTTATTTCTGCCGATAATACGTTTTATGATAACTAGATAACCATTGAAAAGAATAAATATACTCTGCTTTTCCATACTAATCACTTCCCTTTTTCAGAGTACTAATATCAGCATGTTTAAGTTTTAGAGATTGCTTACAAGTGAATTCAAGATTTTCCGCCAGAACCTTATCAGTATCTTATTATTCGTTCAATTGTGACTCTAGTTCTACAGATTCTATCTTAGATACCCCTAGAATAACAATACCGCGCCAACCCAAGGGTATTGAGATATGTTAAAGGATAGTGGTTATTGTACTTTCTTACCTATGCTTTTAACAGACTAGAGCTAGATATCTGTGCTCTGACTTAACTTCCACTAATTTTATATTAAACTAGTTAGAGCCTATCCTTTTTAAACCATAAAAAATCCTCTTCCAAATATAATGCAACACCCATTTTTAAAGAGTGCTTTTCTTACACTATATTTGAAGAGGATCCTATTAAAGTTTATTTATCTTCTTGCATTACTTGAGCCACTTCAGTAAAGATTACGCCTAAACCATGTGCACCTGCGTCTGGATAACCAAGACTTCTTTCTCCAACCGTACCAGCACGCCCCATACGTGCAACAATCTGTTCAGTTGATTTTGCTCCTTCAACAGCAGCTTCTGCTGCTTTGACAAGAGCATATTTCAAGCTTTCCCCTTCAACAGCACTTGATGTTAACGTATCTGCATAAGGTACTAAAGCATCGATTAAAGTTTTATCTCCCACAACAGCTCCACGTCCAAAAGAACGTTCTCCTGTTGCTTGAATTCCTTTTACAGACGCTTGTATCATTTCAGCAAATTCTGTTAAAGTCAGTTCGGTTTTAGATTCGGCGTTCTTTCCAGCCGCACGAAATGCTGATCCCCAAATAGGGCCTGATGCTCCGCCACAATGCTCCATGATAACGATGGAACAAGCCTCTAAGAAGTTTCCAATATCATTTGATTTATTTTCTAGAATTTCGTGCCATTCAGCTTTCAACTGTTTGAACCCTTTAGCAACACTCATACCAAAGTCTCCGTCACCAGCATGGGAATCTAATTCACAGAACGGTATTTCATTTCTAATAATACATTCGCTCATTTGGTCAACCATAAAAATAATATTATTCAACGTCAGTCGATTTTCCGTTACTACGGAATATTCTTGGTTGGTTTGCACCTCATAAGACACTTTCGGTGCCTCCACCGTACCAATGATTTCATCATAAGTAACAGCTGGTACTTCACCTTTGATTTTTAGCGCAGGAGTATCGCATTCTTCAGATAGGAGACTCTTTAAGTTCTCATCTAATTTCATAATTGAAATAGAAGCACCGGCCATATCGATGGCTGTCATGTAGTTTCCGATAAACGTTCTTGCAATCGTTACGTTTCTACGTGACAATTCACGAATGACAGAATGATTTAATAAATATAGTTCTTGAAGAGGTGTGCTTCCAAATCCATTAATTAGGACAGCCACTTCTCCTTTTCCATTTCCATCTTCTATTCCTACTTCTTTTAATAATGAAGTTACCGTACGCTCTGCAAGTTCGTCCGCTGAAATAATTTTTTCACGACGGATACCAGGTTCTCCATGAATACCAACGCCAAATTCCATCTCATCTTCTGCAATCTCAAAAGTAGGAGTTCCTTTAGCAGGAACTGTACAAGAAGTTAATCCAATACCAATGCTTTTAACATTCGCAATAGCGCTTTCTGCTGCCTCTTTCACTTTTGATAGATCATATCCGCGTTCTGCTGCTGCACCTGCTATTTTATGAACAAGAACAGTACCAGCTACTCCGCGTCTTCCAACTGTATATAAACTGTCCTGTACAGCAATATCATCATCTACTTTTACATAATCCACTTGAATGCCATCTTCTTCTGCAAGATAAGCAGCATTCTTAAAATTCATCATGTCACCACTGTAGTTCTTAATCACTAGTAAAGTTCCCTTATCGCTAGCTGTTTCTTTAATGGCTTGATAAATCTGTATTTGAGAAGGTGAAGCAAATACATCACCACAAACTGCTGCATCTAACATGCCTTTCCCGACATATCCAGCGTGAGCAGGTTCATGTCCGCTTCCGCCCCCACTAATTATACTTACTTTACTTTTATTAATTTGGTCTTTTTTAATGACTTTATATTTTTCAATTAAATTCAGTTCAGGATGTGCTAGAACCATCCCTTTACACATCTCAAGTACAACATCTTCCGGTTTATTAATAATTTTTTTCATTTTATATCAACCTCTTCTTATAATCATTTCCAATTTGATCTGCTGCAAGAATAGCTGCAGCTACTGACTCTGGATTAACAGGGAATGGCATAGAATAGATAGATTCCTCTGGAATACAAGCTTTATTAGCTACTTCCATTAACTCTTCTTGCGTAATTTGTTCCACTCCAATATCAGCGAGACAAACTGGAAGTCCTACTGCTAAACAGAAATCTAACAAAAATAGAGTGGTCCAAACAATTATTAGAAAAAACGGATTTGTCTATTGCACAGATTAGTGATGAATTAGGTTTTAATGACCCTGGATATTACATCAAGACATTTAAAAAATTCGAAAATATAACTCCTAACGTCTATCGGAAATATTATCAAGAAAAGATGTAAAGTTTTCAGTCCTGACGTAAGAAACATATAGCTTTTCCATACTGAAAAAGGGTGCTTTTCAGTATGGAAAAGCAATGAGACCCAGTCATGTGCTGCCTTTACGCTACAAATAATATATAAATCTCTATTTGGCATGCTTATAAACATCCGGTCTCAGGTTTTTAAATATTGGGATGTTTTTTTGTTGTTCTGTAACTTTCTGTAGATGAATTTCTGCTGTTATGATTTCTTCTTGGTCTCTCCCCTCTTCTATAATGTTTCCATTTGGATCGATGACTATTGAATGTCCAGCATATGTGTTGCCGGCATGATTTTTATGATTCACATTCCCCACGCTGTTACATGCAATGACGTATACACCATTTTCTATAGCTCTTGCCTTCAATAGTGTTCTCCAATGGTCTATATTTTTGGTAGTCCATTGTGCAACGTAGAATATGACGTTTGCACCTTGAGAAGCTGGGTAACGTGTAATTTCTGGAAAACGCAAATCGTAGCATATAATTTGACTAGCTTTAATATCGTTAATCTCAAAGACATCTGGGACTTCATCTCCACCTGTTAAATAATGATGTTCATCTAACATCGGCACGAGATGTATCTTATCTTTTTGATAGAGTAGCTCCCCTGTTTTTGATACCGCAAAGGCTGTATTATAAATGTTGTTATGCCTTTTATTCGAAACTGAACCTGCAATGATATTCACCTGATATTTAGTTGCTAAACTTTGGATAAAAGGAAAAGTTCTCTTTAAATCAATATCTGCTTTTTCTGCTACATTTTTTAAATCATAACCAGTATTCCACATTTCTGGTATCACCACAATCTCCGTATCTATATTCAGCTTCTCTTCAAATAAGGACTTAATACGGCTTTCATTTTGCTTAACTTCTCCTTCTACAATCTCCATTTGAAATAATTGTACTTTCATGTTTCTCCCTCTTATTCATATATAAATTTATAGACAGAATATAAATCATTATTATATTTGACATCTTCACCATGTGAAGATGAAATTATAGACGGTTTAATTTCATCTATAATTCGTCCACTATTAATGTTTTCGGTCATATCAACTGTGAACTTTCGAATTGGTGGATGTAAGGATTCAGCATTAGAAAAGAATAAGTCTCCAGTTAGCAGCACATTGTCACTTTTATGATGGTATATCACATGTCCCGGCGTATGGCCAGGTGTTAAATATACATCTAAAGGTAGCGTTTTAATGATGTTATCACTTAAACCTTCAACTTGATGTTTCACACCTGTTGTTTCCTTTTCTGCCTTGTTTGGGTACGGCTTCTCACCGTTAATAAACGGAATTTCAGCTTCGTGAGCATAAATAGGAATATTCAAATTATTCTTTAAATACTTGGCGCCGTTAATGTGATCTAGATGACCGTGTGTCAATAGAATGCTTTTGGGCGCTCCTAAAAATTTCGCCACATTCAGCTGCGTATGTGCATAGTCTTCCATTCCGGTATCAATGAGATAAACATCCTCACCATCCACTACGTACCATGTATTAATCTTAATCGGAATACCGACGACAGTTTCATAAGTGAGCCTATAAATATGCTCAGAGATTTGAATAAATTCCAATTCATACACCTTCTTCTGATTTATTTGATATCATAAGTGTAAACAGAAAAAATAGGAGTAACAAGAAGGCACAAATTTGTTACTACCGATTGAGGTGAGAAAATGTCAGACTTTAAAAGTGATCAATATGGTCCTTGTACGTTAACTGTAAAGCAAGCCTGTCCAATTGAATTAGCAATGCATATTATGGGCGGTAAATGGAAAGGCATTATTTTATCTTTGTTATCAAAGTCACCTATGTATTATAATGCAATGCGCCGTGAAATACCGGGTATTACTCAGCGCATTCTTACACTCCAGCTTAGGGATATGGAAAAAGACGGATTAATAAAAAGAGAAGAAACCAATGATAACCCTAAAAGAGTCTTATATTATTTAACAGAACTTGGAGAAAGTTTTCTCCCAATACTTAAATCTTTAGAACAATGGGGGAATGCTTATATAAGCAAGCAGGAAGAAGGAATAAAAGAGTCTCAATAATTAAGGAGAATCCCTCACTTTATTCCTTTAATATTTAACATACAATCAAACCTATTGTTCATATTCTACCATAACCAAGTTTTGGCATAGGAATAAGTTCTGACTATAAGCAAGAAAATATATATCAAGTGAATACTATAATAAATGAACATTAGAGGTCTCTATTCAAGTTGCTTAAAAAATCTGCCCCTCAGCGTTGGGAATTTTATTTTTTACCCGTTGTGCATGTTGTAATTTAGTAGAAAGAGAAAGAAACGCTTCTTTATTCTGTGCATCAAGTGCTTCGTTTATTTTGAAGTTCAAATAATTAATCTTTAGGTCCAAATCTGAAATAGAGCAAATACTGCCCTTAGTATGTAATTCGTGAATATCGTCTACATAGATAAAGAACTGAAATTCGTTATTAATATCGATTAAACAATGCCATCCTAAGCAATCGACGTACTTGCGGTTGTTTGTAATTGTCCAAACGTCTCCTTCACGGAAGTTAATCATATGCTGGTGCTGCTGTTCTGGACAGCAGCATCCTACTTCATGACAAAATGGTTCCATTATGACAAAGTGTTTATCCATACCACATTCTCCTCTATTTCCTTCTATTTTTTAAAAATTCCTTTTTATTATAAATACAAATACCACTATAATTGATACTGATAATCATTATCATTTTATATGATATTTATGATCGATGTCAATTGTGTTTTAGGCACTCTCACCTGTTCTTGTACAAAAGAATTATGACTTACAATTAATACATATGAATAGAAAATACTGTGCACCTTTTAAAAGTCTGAAAGTTCCTTATGAAAGTTGGCATGATTACTTTTGGTAACGAACTCTTCAGGATTTAGCCTATATATGACTATAAACTTCCAAATTTAGTTTTCTACAAATGACAACTATAGTTACTTTAGTTAAGAGATAGTGATAGTGATAACGATACAAATACTAAAGTTTCTACTAATTTTTTTAGAATGGCATGATTTTTTTCATTTTCCTTTCGAAAAGACATATGTTAGTTAATAAAAGATATCTTTATTGTTGAAAGAAAAATTGAGCCTATGATTGCGTCCAGGGTTAAATTTGCTGCCTCGTTCTATGCAATAATGTCTATTAGTTTTTGGGGAATTTCCTTTGTCTCTACCAAAGCGGTTTTAGATAAACTAGATCCATACACACTCCTTGTTCTTCGTTTTGGAATTGGGGCACTTTTTTTATTGGTATTATTAGTGCTCAAACGCTATCCATTAAACATTCCACTTAAGTATATTCCTCACTTAATTGTGTTAGGGATCCTTGGAGTGTTTATTCATCAGGTTATTCAGGCAACAGCACTTCTCACAATAAATGCTTCGGCAGCCGGATGGATCATTTCGTTTTCTCCTGTATTTACAGTCATTCTCTCCGTATTTTTTTTGCATGAAAAGATGACGTTATTAAAAGCATCAGGGATTATTGTAGCTATTATTGGCGTTCTGCTGGTGACCACTTCTAGCAATCAGCATTCCCTTCAGCTTCCGGTTAATATCGGTTACCTGTTAATGGTTTTAAGTACATTAAACTGGGCAATCTATTCTGTCCTATTAAAAAAGCTGGATATCCAACTTCCCTCTCTTGTTGTTACGTTTTATATGTGTTTAATAGGATTTACTCTAACAACTCCCTTTCTTGTAAGAAATAAAGGATGGGAGATCATGCCTTTTTTAACGAGCGTGGAGTGGGCTCATTTACTATTTCTCGGTGTATTCGTTTCAGGTGTTGCCTATTGGTACTGGGCAAAGGCTTTAGAGGTTTTAGAGGCGTCACAGGTATCTGTGTTTCTTTATTTAGAACCAGTAGCGACGCTTATAACAGCTGTTTTACTGTTACGAGAAAAGATTATTCCCGTCAGCATATTAGGAGGAGTCATAATTATAGTGGGAGTAATTGTAGCTAATGGAAGACTACTAACTTTTTTAAGGTACTTGCCATGGAGAAACAAAAAATTGTAGCTATGCAGAAAACCTAAAAATTTGTGCTACTGATAAGGAGGTAATGCGTGTATGAGCTTAATTGAACAGGTAAAGCATATTTTAGATAACTTGGACTCCCCTACCAAATTGGAACTAAGAGAGGCTCTTTTGGCTTTAGATATAAACTTTAATGATTTAAAACCACTATTGCAGTCAGCAAAAGACAAGCCATACTATAGAAAGCTTCTCTATCAAAATGATGAAGTAGAATTACTTGTTATGAATTGGTCAGCAATAGAGTGTGCTCCTCACGATCACGGTCATTCGCATGGATGGATTCAAGTAGTAAATGGTACAACTATAAATACGGTTTACGAAGTTAAAGAAAACCAAATGCCAGAAGAACTGTTTTCTCAGCATCAGGGAAAAGGTAAGCTTTTTTTTGCTCCCAAGAAAGGTGTGCACAAGATGAAGAGTGCTGAAGGCGCGGGTCTAGTTACTCTTCATCTCTACTCTCCCCCAATCAAGGAGATGATGGTTTACGATTTCAAAGTATGCGCTGCTTGCATTGTATCCGATGATTGTGGCGCGTGGTGGCCAGATCATCTTCGTCAAAAGGTAAGAGAGATTCAATTAAAGAAGACAGAATGATGTTTGTTAACCCTTGGGATATTTCTCATACAGAAACAAAATAACTGCTTAGTCGAGTTAAAGGACGTGCATCACGAGGTTTTCTTGCTTACAGTTAGCTGTCTTAGCAAGAAAACTCCGCTAAACATCATTAATTCTATGCTAAATAAAAAAGACAGAAAGAGTCTACTTCTTCCTGTCTTTTTAGTCAATTAATCATTAACAACATGAGTTGTTTGCAGATGACTTTTCATTCACTCCAACGCTATCCTCAGTCGTATGAATCTTACTATCAGATTTCGTATAAAAGAATTCCCATTCGTTTCCGTCCGGATCTGTTACCCAAAACTTATCTTGCACAGCATAGCAGCAAGTTGTATCCATTTCTTCACGGGCAAAGAAGCCCTCTTTTTCTAATCGTGATTTGTGGGAATGGATTTCTTCAGGAGTTTCTACTTGGAAGCCGAAATGATTCACTTGATTACCCTTTACTTCGTCTCGTACGTTTAAAGTGAAATTTAATCTTGGCTCATCTACTAAGAATTTAGCGTAATCTACTTTCGTTTTCACAGGTTGAACGCCAAATACTTTTTGATAAAACTCCATGGACGCCTCTAGATTCGTGACATTAATTCCTACGTGAACATATTTCATTTATACTTCCTCCTTCGCATTATAAACAATATTATTTTAAGAGCATGAGCCGCTTTTACTTGTATCTTTTCTAAACAAGCAGCAAAGCTCCTCAGATAACAGGTGATTTACCTCTTTATTATTTAAATCATAATAGCTCCATGTCCCTTTCGTTTCTTTTGTGATAAGGTTTGCTTCTAATAAAATCTTTAAATGATAGGAAAGTTTAGATTGAGACATTCCAAAGCATTCAGTTAGATCACATACGCATGTCTGTCCTGGCTGGCAGAGCTCATACATAATTTCTAATCTCTTTTGATCAGCAAGGGCTTTGAATTTTTGTTCGTACTGTTTAAATGGGTGCTTTCCTTCCTTAACTGTTTCCATTGTCATTCTCCTTCATCAACTTTTTTTGATTTAAAGTTCGAAGTTTTCGGCAGCTTTTTTAAAGTTACGATATGTAGTTTCCCCTCTTAGCATAGGATCTTGATGAAAAAAACGCTGAAAGATTAGGTTTTGTGCTTCCTTATGGTCCATCCCTTGGGTGTTCATAACTAAATGAAAATAGGCTCGAAAGTAAGTAACAGATAAGTTGCCAGAGTTATTGACTCTCACTGCGTTCACCCTCACTTTTATAAATCGATTTTTTTTGATGTATTCATCATATCTGGAAAATTTAGATAAATCAAGGTATTAATCAATTTTTTTTGATTAATCATAGCGTATATTTTTATTGAATATATAATAAAATAGTTATATAATTATATCCGAAAACAAGGAGGTGAGTTAGATTGGATGTACAAACGCAAATAGAAATGGAAAAAGCAGCACAGATACTGAAGCTGCTTGGCGATAAAACAAGGTTATCTATGATGAAACTGCTCCAAAATAACGAATGCTGTGTTTGTGAGCTAGTTGAAATCTATAAGGCAAGTCAACCGGCTATTAGTCAACATTTACGTAAATTGAGAGACATCGAACTTGTAAAGGAAAGACGAAAAGGACATTGGATCTTCTATTCATTAAATAAAGAAAACAGCTATTATCAGTTTGTCCTTAATGTACTTGAATCTTTACCAAGCGAAGATGAACGATTAAAAGAATTAGAAAAGCAAGGATTACGTATTAATTGTTGCTAATAGTAGGAGGTTTGTAAAGTGGTATCAGTTATAGTAGCCTCCCTCATTTTCTTAGTGACATTGATTTTTGTCATTTGGCAGCCAAAGAACTTGTCTATTGGCTGGTCAGCATGTGGAGGCGTAGTACTAGCTCTTTTAGCAGGTGTGGTTGATTTCCATGACGTGCTAAACGTAACTCAAATTGTATGGAATGCAACATTAACGTTTATTGCAGTTATTATTATTTCCTTAATTTTAGATGAAATTGGATTTTTTGAGTGGGCAGCTTTACATATGGCACGAGCTGCGGGAGGCAATGGCGTTCGCATGTTTGTGTATGTATCCCTACTTGGAGCTGTAGTAGCCGCATTATTCGCAAATGATGGAGCAGCCTTAATTCTAACACCTATTGTACTTGCCATGGTACGGGCACTGAAATTTGAAGATAAAATGGTCTTTCCTTTTATTATCGCCAGTGGATTCATTGCAGATACAACGTCGTTGCCTCTTGTAGTAAGTAACTTGGTCAACATTGTATCAGCTGATTTCTTTGGTATTCGCTTTTCTGAATTTGCATCACGTATGATTGTGCCAGATCTGTTCTCACTTTCGGCAAGTATTGTTGTCTTATATTTGTACTTTCGTAAAAGCATCCCTAAGAAATACAACTTAGATGACTTACAGAAACCGGCTGAGGCTATTAAAGATGAAAAAATGTTCCGTTTATCAGGAATCGTTTTATTCATTTTAGTTCTTGGTTACTTTATTGTTGAGTTTTTCGATGTTCCCGTTTCAATTATTGCAGGAATTATTGCCATTTTATTCTTAGGAATAGCGAGAAAGAGTCCTGCTGTTCACACTAAAAAAGTGTTAGCAGGAGCTCCATGGGCAATTGTTTTCTTTTCCATTGGTATGTATGTGGTTGTCTACGGATTACGTAATGTAGGGCTAACTGAAGTATTAGCAAGCCTTATTCAAACAGCGGCTGACCATGGATTGTTTGCAGCAACTATTGGCATGGGATTCATTGCAGCCATTCTTTCATCGATCATGAACAACATGCCAACCGTAATGATTGATGCTTTGGCCATTGATGCAACTTCTGCAACAGGTACAATTAAAGAAGCCTTGATTTATGCAAATGTCATTGGTTCGGACTTAGGACCAAAAATTACACCTATTGGCTCTCTAGCCACTCTCTTATGGCTCCACGTTCTTTCGACAAAAGGAGTTAAGATTTCTTGGGGAACCTATTTTAAAACAGGTATCATCTTAACCATCCCAACATTGTTTATTACGCTTGTTGGTTTATATATTTGGTTATCAATTATTTCTTAACACATTATAAAGGAGATTTTACACATGTCTAAAAAAACACTTTATTTCTTATGTACAGGTAACTCTTGCCGTAGCCAAATGGCTGAAGGATGGGCAAAAAAACATCTAAATAATGATGAATGGGATGTACGCAGTGCAGGATTAGAAGCTCATGGATTAAATCCCAATGCTGTAAAAGCAATGAAAGAAGCTGGTGTTGATATTTCAAATCAAACATCTGATGTCATTGATCCTGAAATTTTAAATAATGCGGATTTGGTCGTTACATTATGTGGCCATGCAGCAGATCACTGCCCAGTAACGCCTCCCCATGTGAAGCGTGAACACTGGGGATTTGATGACCCAGCAAAAGCTGAAGGAACAGAAGAAGAAAAATGGGCGTTTTTCCAGCGTGTACGTGATGAAATCGCTGAACGTATTCAGCGTTTTGCTGAAACAGGTAAATAATTAATCAAGAAGCAGTCTATTTGTATAGACTGCTTTATTTCTTCCTGAAATCTGTTTTATAGTAACTAGGAATATGAGGAATACGTCATTAGTCTAATCAGATTGGTAGATTCATGTACATAAAAATTTAAAAATGGTTCTTATTTAATTTAACTTATATGAAAGCATAAACTTACTTTTTATAAATATAAGATATTCTTTTAGCTAGTTTGTAGAAAAACTTTCACCTTTACAATTAGATGCATTTATTGTATGATTACACAACAGGAACATTTGTTCGATACTAAGGGTTTAGAGATGAATAAAGGAACACCAGAACAAACTAAGACAGTTAAACACAAAATTTTCTCGCACGGAGCAAAAACATTTGAGCCAACTCTTATTCTTTATCGAAATACCTTGGCGTTTATTGTAAACGTAATAACAATCGGAGGTTTCAAATTATGAATGATAAAAAAGCAGCACTAGATATGGCTCTAAAACAAATTGAAAAACAATTCGGTACAGGATCAATTATTAAAATGGGAGAAGGCACACATACAAAAGTTGAGGCATCTAGCTCAGGCTCATTAGCTTTAGATATAGCTCTTGGAATTAATGGTTATCCCAAAGGAAGAATTATGGAAGTTTACGGGCCGGAAAGTTCAGGTAAAACAACCGTTTCCTTACACGCAATTGCAGAAGTACAAAAAAATGGAGGTCGAGCTGCCTTTATTGATGCTGAACACGCACTTGATCCAGTTTATGCAAGAAAACTAGGCGTAGATATTGATGAGTTACTGTTATCTCAACCAGATACTGGTGAACAGGCACTTGAAATTGCTGAAGCATTAGTTAGAAGTGGTGCTGTAGATATTATTGTTGTTGACTCAGTAGCAGCATTAGTTCCGCAAAAAGAAATTGAAGGAGAAATGGGAGATTCTCACGTAGGTTTACAAGCTCGTTTGATGTCTCAAGCTCTTCGTAAACTATCTGGAGCAATCAATAAGTCTAAAACCATTGCCATCTTCATCAACCAAATCAGGGAGAAAGTAGGCGTTATGTTTGGAAATCCAGAAACAACGCCAGGTGGAAGAGCACTAAAATTCTATTCTTCCGTTCGTCTTGAGGTTCGCCGCGCTGAACAACTTAAACTAGGAAATGACATAGTTGGTAATAAAACAAGAATTAAAGTAGTCAAAAATAAAATGGCACCTCCTTTCCGCATTGCTGAAGTAGATATTATGTATGGAGAAGGTATCTCAAAAGAAGGAGAAATCTTAGATATCGGTTCTGAAGTAGACATTGTTCAAAAGTCTGGATCTTGGTTTTCATATAATGAGGAGCGTTTAGGACAAGGACGAGAAAACGCTAAGATTTTCTTAAAAGAAAACCCTGAAATTAGAGAAGAAATTAGAAAAAGAATTATTGATTTCAAATATAGTGATAATGTTAATAACAATAACAATAACGATAACGATAGCGAAAAAGAAAACCAATAAAAGTATAAAACACCTTTGCCACGGCTTGAACTGCCCCCCATTATTAGATAAAAAAACTCTAATGATTGGGGGGTTTTTATGTCAAGACTATTGATTTGCAACTAAGTAAAGAATATCTTATCGAAAACATCCCCATTTAGAGTCAGCGCTTCACTAAAACCTAAGGTCAGGTTTTCAAGTAGGTTTCGCGATATTTCAATGTTTTGTAATGAACGCGGAGCTTTGGATCCATAAAAAGCTATTGTATGAGCGTTTCCATTTTTATGTGCAGCCTTAATACCGAAAATATGATTATTAATAATTCGAAGGTTCTTTCCACTTCCCTCTACTAAAATACCACATGGTGTATTTTGTTCCTTAGAAGTAGAAAAATGACCTATATTCAAACCTTGAATTGTTATGTAGCTCTTATTTTTTAAAACTACAGCAATTTTTACATTTAAAACGGAAAGTGCTAAAGTAATGCTAGAATGTGGAGGTTTGAGAAATGAATAAGGAACTTAAGTTACGTCCTTTGGAAAGAGAAGATTTAAAATTTGTCCATGAACTCAATAATGATGCAAATATTATGTCTTATTGGTTTGAAGAGCCTTATGAAGCTTTTGTAGAGCTACAGGATTTATATGATAAACATATTCACGATCAAGGTGAGCGTCGTTTCATACTTGAAAAGGACGGGGATATGCTTGGATTAGTGGAATTAGTCGAAATTGATTATATTCATCGTAGAGCAGAGTTTCAAATTATCATTGACCCTACGTATCAAGGTCATGGTTACGCCATGGTTGCCACAAATCTAGCAATGAATTATGCCTTCTCGGTATTGAATATGCATAAACTTTACTTAATTGTAGACAAAGAAAATGAAAAAGCAATTCATATCTATAAGAAGGTTGGTTTTTCTATTGAAGGCGAGTTAAAAGATGAATTTTTTGTTGATGGAAGCTATCATAACGCTATAAGAATGTGTATGTTTCAAAAAGAATATTTACAAACAAAAAATAAAAACTAAGGTTGAACTAGTATAAGAGTGCTGGTCACTAAAAAAGTAATAAGTAATAAGTAATAAGTAACAAGAAGCACCTGCTATCAAAATAGTAGGTGCTTTTTAATAGTAGATAAGATATACAATCTTAATTACCATAATTAGAGCTGTCGGCATCCTTAAAAAATAAGGACTTTGAATTATAATTTAAAGCCCCTATTTTTAATAAGAAGATACATAATACCATTTTTTATGTACTTTTTTTATTTGTTTAAAGTCCCCGTTAAAATCGCTTTTTGAAGGCTTATTATCGTTTAGGTTATATACAAATCCCGAAAAGTTGTCTAGCATCCCACGATATGTAAAGAAACGAATTAATTTAGCTTTTCCTTTTGTTTCGACTGCGATGTCGCCTCCCGCCTTTAAACACTTGAGTATACTCTTTAGGTCATTGAATAAGTGACGGACTATCAGATACATTAGGTTTAATAACACCATTTTCTATTTTAGTTGCAACCTCTTCCCTCTTATCTTGATGGATTCTAAAGTTGAGATCTAAGTTGACTTGATTGAAATGTATTTTCTAATTTATTCGATTGAAAAAGTTGAGATAGCTCATTCAACATGATAACGAACTATTATTTAATGGATTTAGTTGCAATATAACAAGGCATATATTTGGTGATTTCCCCCTTATGGTGATGATCTTCATAAAGAGCTTGTAAGGTGAATCCGGCTTTTAGCTGTCCGCCCATTTGAGTTTCTAATGAATGGCTGAACTGTACACCGCCATTTTTTATAAGTTCTTCATCATTTTCCACCGTGTCTTTAGTTCCATCATAAGGTAATTTATTAACCACTTGTAATGCTTTCTCATCTTCTCCAAATAAATAAAGAGCAGGGTTTGCAAAGCCAGATAGCAGAACACCACCTTTTTTAAGAACTCTAAAACATTCTTGCCAAACGTGTTCAACATCTTGAATATAGCAGTTTGATACAGGATTAAAAATCATATCGAACGTCTCATCTTCAAAAGGAAATACCTTGCTCATATCTCCTTTAACTAAATCAATGGAATAGCCTTCTCTAGTGGACACCATTTTTTCTAATTCTAATTGCTTATCAGAATAGTCAAAAACCGTAACTTCCGCATGTTGTGCTGCAAAGACTGGGCACTGCTGTCCTCCTCCGCTAGCAAGTCCCAATATTTTTGCTTCCTTAAATGGAATAAACCAGTTATGCGGAACAGGCTTACAAGGTGTTAAGTAGATATCAAAATTACCTTGAGTTGCATCTACAAAATCTTGATGATTAATAGCTAATGACCATTCTCCTCCAGCTGAAGCCCATTCATCCCACATTTTTGAGTTGATTTTTGCATAATTAGATTTTTGCGCCATAGTTAATCCCCCTTTACCTTTTGAATGTTTTGTTTAATTTTACCATGTTGCTAGAAGAATAATTTAGATGTACTAAATAATTTTTTCTGTTTCAGATAATTAATCTGTACTGGAGAAGTACTTAATAGATATTTTTTAAAATAAAAAACACCCTTTTGAAAAATCACAAGGGTGTTTGTATCTTACATATAAAAGCTTGTATATAAACAAGGTACGAGTTTTATTTTTAATGGCTTGTCTCGAAGCTTTCAGCCATCATTAGGTCATTTTTGTAGGCAGCCATTGCGAGTTCATATCGCACCTTTTGACCCGCATCTACAAAATCAGCTTCCTTCACAAGGCCTGATAATGAATATTGGTGACCTTTAAAACCTACGTTCAGTTCAGTAATTTGATTAAATTGAAAACTTTCTATAGGAATTCCATTCACATCTTTCAGCAAATAGTGGCCATATTTCTCGTTACATATTTGTGCTACCTGCTCCATTACTTTGAAAGCATCGTCCGGGTTTTGTCTATAGTTGAGAATAAGACTTTCATTTACCCGGCGTCTTCCTCGGGTTCCGTTCTGAAGTTCTGTAATGTTGCTATATGAGACGGTATAGAGGTAGCCGTCATACTGGCGAATCTTTAAGTAGCGCATCGTAATTTCTTCTATTTTCCCTTGACGGTTTCCGTTGAGAATAACATAATCTCCGTGGTGGATCTGGCGTTCAAACAAGTAAGTCAGTCCCATTATATAATCACGGATAATATGCTGGAGGATTATTGCCAGGGCACTGGCCAACACTACCGAACTAGTGAGAATCTTTCCGAAGTCAAAGAAATGGCTAAGCACATAAATAAAGAAAAAAGCCAGCCCCAATACTCTTGTGACCTGATTAGAAAAGTGCATGAGCGTCTCTTCTCGTTTTTCATCTAAAAAGCTCGTTTTATCAAAGAAAAGCTTAATGAATTTGCGAATAAAATAAACGATAAGTACGATCAGCAGCCCTACCGTTAAAACCTTTACGGGAAACTGCTGGAAAAATTCAGTAAAAACCAACTTACCCACTCCTTATTTCTAACACTATACCAAAAGAATGTACGTAAAGACAAAAATCTTCTGTTCTTCACAAACCTTAATGATAATAGCACGGTTTTATCAAAAAAAGAAGTGGTATCTATGCTTCTTGAGGGTCGGTATATTGGTAATAACCTCTCAATTAATTGAAATTAAAGGGTTAAGGTGAACTGTAATAGACTAATTTTCTTCGTTTTTTTGTAGACTATTCTTATATATCTTTTGACTTCCGTAGACTTTCCAATAAAGCCATTCCTATATTCTCGTCATCATTTCTGCCTAGTTTATAATTAGCTAAAACGACGGACGCAACTTTCTTTTCCTTATCAATTCCTAAAAAGGAGCTGAAGCACCCTGTTCCACCGCCGTGCAACACTACATTATTGTTTTTCTTTAAAAGCAACCATCCAAGACCCATATCAAACTTCTTTGTTCCATTACCGTGTTTTTTATGACATAAAGACAGATATGGTTTATCTTCGTACATATTTATTTTTGCGTATTTCAGTAAATCGTCAGCGGTTGAGGATACCGCCCCTGAAGGTGATATAAAATTTCCTTTGTCCCAATGCCAGTTACCGCAATCATTATTTTTGCGGTCATAACCCTGTAAATGATTATTTGAGCTGCCTAAACAAGTATCCTTTAGTCCAAGCTCATCGTGAAGAAAGTCATCCATAGTATCCCAATATCCTTTTCCCGATACCATTCCCAACACATACCCAATAAGTGAGATGCCGAAATTGGAATATCTCCATGAATAATCTACTTCTTTCAATTTTTTTCTTTCGATTAGCATCTTCATTTTGTTAAAATCCATATGCAACGGATTATTTTTGTTCAAATCACTTCCGCCAAAAATCAAACCTAAAATTATTTTAAAATATTCCCTTTTATTTAAAGGTAAGCTTCCTGAATATCCAGAAGAGTGAGTAGCGAGACGGAGCAATGTAGGATAATACATGTCTTCTTTAAGTTCTTTTATGTATTTTTGTATAGAGTCGTTTAACGACACCTTGTTTTCAAATATGCATTTTGATAACAGCGATACAGTAAAAGTTTTCGTAATAGAACCAATTTCATAATGATATTTTTTTGACGAGTCAATTTCACCGCTTTCATTATAGACTTTTATAATAGACTGATTGTCCGTTAAGTAGCCAACGGTTAGTTTCAAGTGCTTTTTTCCTTTACAGGTTTTATTAATTAATCGTAATGTTTCATCGCTGATTTCAAACATAATGATTGCTCTCCTTTATCCTTTATTTTTAAAATTTTAAAAAGATTAATCGATATGCTTTAAATTAGATTAGCCTCTCGAGTTTTTTTATATATTCTTTCTCATATTATCAATTGCTTGAACTCTTCGACTTTCAAGCTCTCTTATTACTCTCAACTGTAATTCAGTGTGATCTTCATCCATTTCTACGTTACTTTCTTCTTCAAACCCATCATGTTCTTCCCCATCAAAGCTATAAAGTTTCTTTAAAAGCTTCCACATTATTTCCAATTCTTCGGTTGAAAACTTGTTAAAAAGGTCTTCCAAAAAAAAAATTCCTTTTTCTGAAACAACAAGCAGTGCCTCTTTTCCCGCTTTTGTGATTTTCACGTTAACTGCACGCTTATCTTTACTGCTAGGAATTACGTCCACATAACCTTTCTTTTCCATAATAGTAATTAACTGTTTGACGCTTTGTTTTGTAGTTCCTAATTTTCTAGCAATATTATTCAATGTTGTTTCATCTTTAGGTAAATGAGCAATTGCCACCATCGCCATATGCTGTCTTGAAGTTAAAAGTTCAAGAGATTTATCACCCTTTACCTGGATTTTATTTGCCAGAGAAAATAAAGTAGCGTAAGTTTGCTGCATTAGAAAAAGCTCTTTATAAATATCCATATTCACCCTCCATTTTAGACAGTATATTGTCTAAAATAAGAATAGTATATTTTGGTAATTAAGTCAATGTACTGTCTATTTTAATGTTGACAATTCTAAGGAGGCTATTCTGTTACACTAAAGTAGGCAAAGAAATCATGATCGTTCGTAAGCAAAAGTTGTCCTTTCTTTATCCAATTAGATATACTAAAAAGGCACTCTAATTTAATACTACTCTTAAAAAATGTAAGAAAACCGATATGAAGTAAAGGAGAAAAGACATGAACCAATACACACAACCTTTAAGCCCTATCGCCTTCCATCTTGGTCCACTTGAAGTCCATTGGTATGGAATTATCATAGGAATAGGAGCTTTCTTAGGCTTCTTGTTAGCCTCGAAAGAAGGAAAGAAACGAGGGATTTCTTCAGAAACCATCTCTGATTTACTTCTGATAGCACTACCGATTGCTATCATTACTGCTCGAATTTACTACGTACTTTTTGAATGGAGTTATTATAAAGACCACCCAGGCGAAATTATAGCAATTTGGCATGGAGGCATAGCTATTCACGGTGGAATTATTGGCTCTGTATTAACAGCTATATGGTTTTGCAGAAAAAAGAATCTTTCTTTTTGGAAAATGGCTGATGTTTTAGCTCCTAGCTTATTATTAGGCCAAGCTATTGGCCGGTGGGGAAACTTCATGAATCAAGAAGCACATGGCGGACCTGTTACACGTCAGTTTTTAGAAACTTTGCATTTACCTGATTTTATTATTAACCAAATGTATATCCATGGAACCTACTATCATCCTACGTTTCTCTATGAATCAATTTGGAACATAATAGGTGTTCTTGTCCTAATCGTATTAAGAAAATCCTTGTTAAAAAGAGGCGAAGTCTTTCTTACTTACCTACTATGGTATTCCATAGGAAGATTTTTTGTAGAGGGATTGCGTACAGATAGCTTAATGCTAACTTCTCATATTAGAATAGCTCAGCTAGTTTCTTTCCTTTGCGTATTAGGCAGTTTGATCCTGCTATGGTATAGACGTAAAAAAGACTTAGCAACTAGCAAGGCTGTCTCTCTCTCATAAGCACATATATTTTTGTATGGATTATTTTTTAAAGAATTAAAGGATAAAAACGTACAAAAGGAGCAAGTTGATTTTCAGTAACTCTGAAGATCAACTTGCTCTTTTTTTGTTTAATTTATTAATATTTTTAATCATAATCATGATTTATATATATTTTACTAATGATAAAGTGTCTTTTATAGTTAAATCATACACTTCTTGTGTGAAGCCGCGCTTGATAAGAATTCATATTGGAGATGAAATGTATGATAAATATAAATAAAGCCCAAAAGTGGACTCTATTCTTACGAACAAATGCCCGGACGTCATCTAATATTTCTTTATGGGCTGGAGGAATTGCTTTTACTTTTCTTTTTGCTTTACTTGCTTATGCTTAGCGAAAGTCCCGGGGTTTAATCAGATCGGTCCACTAGCCTGTTCAATTATAATGGCAGTAATCTATCGTCAAATTTGGGGATACCCCGAAAAAATAAGATCTGGAATTCAATTTTCTTCTAAAAAGCTGTTGCGTTATGCAATTATTTTATATGGATTAAAGCTAAATATTGATGTTGTTATTCATCACGGACTAGGATTGTTATTTCGCGATGTGGGAACAGCTGTATTTGCGGTTGTTTTAACAATTTTTCTAGCCAAATGGATGAAGGCTGATCGTGGTCTATCCCTTCTTTTAGGGATAGGAACAGGAATGTGCGGTGCGGCAGCTATCGCAGCTGTTTCTCCCATTATAAAAGCAAAAGAAGAAGATACAGCTATCGGAGCTGGTGTTATCGCTTTAGTGGGAACTCTATTTGCAGTTGGATATACAATTTTAAGACCTTATATACATTTCACAAATATGCAATATGGAATTTGGTCAGGCGTAGGTCTCCATGAAATTGCCCATGTAGCTCTAGCTGCAGCACCGGCTGGACGCGACGCCCTAGCTATTGGACTGTTGGCTAAGTTAGGTAGAGTGCTTTTACTTGTACCATTAAGCTTTATCTTAATGTATTGGATGAAGCGAACAGGAAAAATTGAATCTGGTACGAAGATTGAATTCCCTTGGTTTTTAATAGGGTTTATAACTATGAGTGTCTTTGGGAGTTATGTCGTAGGCAAGCACCTTATCATACCCAAAACGATCATGGCTGATATTTCAACTCTAACCACGTTTCTTTTAACAATGGCTATGGTCGGCTTAGGGTTAAATGTAAGTATGAAGGCTCTTCGAACAAAAGCATTAAAGTCGTTGATTGCGATGTTTATTACTTCTATACTCTTATCATTTCTTACGTTTTGGACGATGTAAAGACAAGTAAATTAAAATGATTAAGTAACAACTAATACTTCCTATACAACTGTTAATGTGAAAAAGTTTCTTATTTTTCATGTTTTAAATCTCTTCTCAAATTTATGGATTAATTATAGAGCAATCTAAACCTATAACGTAGATACTAATGGCAGTTCCCTCCCTAATAAACAGTTTCACTTAAAAAACAACCTTTATTGCAGGAAGTAGTGATGTAAGATGCGCTGTGTTTGTATATACTAGGGGTTGTACTGCTGAACTTGATGTTGTTTTAAGAGCATCAAGCGGATGAAAAGCCAAAGCATCTCCTACCCATGGAATACAGTAAAGCAGAGACACATTTGGAAAATACATTGACGCCTCTGAATCAGTCATGGTATAAACACAATAGGAGAGTTTAGTGCTTAAAAGCATAAAAGCAATAAAGTTTAGAATAATACATAAATAGACTACATAGGAGGAAATAAATACCATGGAACATAATAGCAAAATTATAGACTGTACCATTCGTGACGGAGGTTTAATTAATAATTGGGATTTTAGCGTTGAATTTGTGCAAGACTTATATAACGGCCTAAGCGCAGCCGGCGTTGAATATATGGAGATTGGTTATAAAAATTCACCTAAGCTTCTTCAAGCAACTGAGCCCAATCCATGGAGATTTCTTGACGATAACTTTCTCAAAGAAATTATCCCTGAGAAAAAATTCACGAAGCTATCTGCCTTAGTAGATATTGGGCGTGTAGATCCAGATGACATCCTGCCGCGTGAACAAAGTATGTTAGATATGATTCGAGTGGCATGCTATATTCGCGAAGTAGATAAAGGCTTAGAGCTTATAAAAATGTTTCACGATTTAGGCTATGAGACTTCACTTAACATTATGGCACTATCTAGCGTACCGGAAAATCAGCTTATTGAAGCATTTGAAATGGTAAAGAAAAGCCCCGTAGATGTTGTATATATTGTTGACTCCTTTGGGAGCCTAGACCCTGCGGATATTGAGCATCAAGTGAAAAAATTCCAAGCCATGATTCCTAGCAAACAGCTTGGGATCCATACACATAACAACATGCAGCTAGCTTTTGCTAATACATTAACTGCGATGCGTAATGGAGTTACATTCCTTGATTCATCTGTTTATGGTATGGGCCGTGCAGCTGGTAACTGTAACACAGAGCTGCTTGTTAGCTACATACCAAAACCAAGCTATGAGATGAAGCCGATTCTTGGCGTAATTGAAAAGCATATGCTTGAAATGCGTCAAAAGTGGGAATGGGGCTATATCATTCCTTACATGATTTCTGGTGTACTGAATGAACATCCACGTGTTGCTATGGCTTACCGTGATAGCGAGGATCGTGACAAATTCGTAGATTTTTATGACAAAGTAACGTCTCCAGAAGTTACTACGTCTCCAGCATCAAAATAAGTTAAAATGCTAAAAGTACCTCTGTTAATCGGGGTACTTTTTTGTTTTCGTACAAAAGCCCATGATTGTATAGCATATACTTAAACTTTGATACCCTCGATCCCGACAATTAGCTAAATGTAAGCAGTCGTGCTCTTCTTAAACTATTATTTATGTATATAAACCGGCGTTCCAATGGGAACTGCAGAGGAAAGTTCTAGAATATCTTCATTGTCCATTCTGACACATCCATGTGACATATCTCTGCCAATAGAAGCTGGATCATTAGTCCCGTGTATTCCATATGTAGGTTTTGACAGTCCCATCCATAAGGGGCCAAATACAGCTGGAGGAGTAGTATCTTTATTAATAATTTTAAATTTTCCAGTTGGAGTTGGAGTGATCATTTTCCCTACAGCAATAGGATATGTCTTTACTAATTTAGCTCCATCATATAGTTTTAATTGATGCTGCTTTATTGAGACATCTATCTTTTTTGCCATGGCAGTACCTCCAACTTCTTATAAGTTACTATACATGAAATTTTCTAGATTAATCCATAATAACTAATACTATTTATACCGTTCTAATAGTAAAAAATTTCTTTAAAAGCCAAGGCCCTGGAGTAAATCCAAGCGTTAATTGCCAAGCTCCTATTGCTTGCAAGCCGAATTGATGAACTAACACCATTTTTTCACTCATGCTTCTGACATCTTCAAACCATACTTCATGCATCTGCCCCGCTTGATCTTTGTACCGAAAAAACGGAGATTTGTACTCTTTTGAATATTGAATGGGAGACTGATATCTCATCGCTGTTTTGATTGCATTTTGATTGGATATAGCAGATGCTACTGTGCCAGACTTGTAAGGAATTGACCAGTTATATCCATACAAAGGGACTCCAATGATAAGTTTTCTTCGCGGAACGCTTTTTATTGCAAATTCTATTGTTCTTTTTACTTCAGTAATAGGTGCAACAGGCCCTGGTTCGCTGCCTGCATGATGCCAATCATATGCCATAATGAACATATAGTTAACAACGGCACCTATTCCCCCGTAATCATACCCTTTTAACCAAGGAATATCTTCGCTTGTCTTCGCTGGAACCGCTATGGTCAACACGTACCCTGCAGGTTTTAAACGTTCACCCAGCTGACGTAAAAATCCTGTAAAAAGATCTCTATCCTCGGCCTTTACACGCTCGAAATCAATATTCACCCCGCCGTATCCTTTTCTAGATACTAAATAAAAAATATTATTAACAAGATTGTTTCTGGCCTGAGGATTATTTAAAACTTGATGGGCAAGATCAGAACTAAATCCTTCAGAGGTTAGATTAGTAATCGTAACTAACGGTGTAACTCGGTTTTTCCAAGTCGTTTCAATCGCTACTAAATCGTTTAAATCGTTCATAATATCTCCATTGCTGCCAAAATGATATTCAAAGATAGAAATGGACGAGGAATAAGTTGCAAAATCAGTAATTAAATCGCGATCTAATTCTGGATTTCGAACCGCATAATACTCCAGTGTACCTGCAATATAGTCGGATATATTAGGGATTTTCATTTTCATTCCCACCTGCAAATAATTATAATGGACTGAAGGATTAGCTCTTTTTAATTGTTCTAAGGATACATAAGCTTTTTTAGCAATACTCCTCATCGTATCACCAGGTTGAACTGTGTATACATAAGAAGCTATAAGTAAGGCTTGACCTGGAACAATATTTGTTTCTTCTAACCCATTTACCCTCCTAAGCTGCGCAATGGGATAATCATATCTACTGCTTATTGAAGACAGGGTATCACCCCGTTGAACTATATGAACAAACATGTTTTCTCCTCCCATGTACTCTTTATTGAATTATGTTTTATTTCGTGACAAGTTTAAAGAAGCCATTCAATAAATGTATATGAGTATTGTTTGTATATATAACTGAGTTAAGTGAGGGGGAGTCTCTTTACACACTCCCTCCTCTATTGCGCCCCTCATACGGGTAGAAATGTTCCAAAGATTACATCAAAATCTATATATCATAAATGTATGCTTTTAGCATGCTTGAAAAAGGATGATTATTTGTCGGGTAGGATTAAGTTAAGAAATAAAACTATTTTAAACAATATAAACAACGCGGCGATTAATATTAGTCTTAATGAATAATTAAAATCGAAAAACCTTCTCCTCTGTTAGGTAGAAGGTCATTCGTGTAATTGAAATGTCAATGTAGTCTCTGTAAAAAAGAATTCAATTCTTTAAACGGAAGTAGAAGAATACAAGTAAATTTGAGTGACATGATTTATTTCAGAACCGGGCTTCCATACCACAGATAAATTAAAGTCCTTGACCTACTTTAACTTTATTTTCACCTGTACTCCTATAAGCCCATATGATAACCGGAATTAATATCAAAGATAGAATTCCTCCACTTAATGATAAAACGGCATAACTTGATTGAGCCACAACCATTCCGGATAAAGCTCCTCCGGAAGCTCCCGCTAAAGCAATTAAAACGTCTATAGTACCTTGTGTTTTCGCACGTGTTAATGGTTCTGTAGCATCCACTATTTGAGCTGTCCCGCTAATTAAACCTAAGTTCCATCCTAATCCAAGTAATGATAGAGCAACCACTAGAAGAACCATTGAATCACTCGGTGCCATAGCTGCTACCAGCCCAGCTAAAAGAAGGATAACTCCTGAAGCAATTGTCATTGCCGTTCGTCCAATTTTATCAATTAAGACCCCTGTAAATAATGAAGGAAGATACATAGAACCAATATGAAAGCCAATTACAACTCCTACTTCAGTTAGCCCGTGGCCATGATGTTTCATGTGCACAGGTGTCATCGTCATTATAGCGACCATTACAATTTGAGTAAGGACCATAACTGTGGCGCCAACAGCCACTCCTTTTTTGTTCGTTGATTGCTTAGCATTCGTTGAATTTTTTTGAGCGTTACGTTCTTGTTTATTCGCTTCTATTGTTCTTGCAATCAGTAACGGATCCGGACGCAGCATACCATAAAATACAAGACCAGCTACTATATATGCAACTGCTGCTAAAATGAAAGGCCCTGCAAGTGCTGGGACACCAATAGAAAGAGCAAAATTCCCCATCACATCAACTAAATTCGGACCTGCAACGGCTCCAAATGTAGTGAAAACCATGGCCACACTAACAGCGGTCCCTCGTTGTTTTGCTTTGGCTAAATCTGTTCCTGCATAACGCGCTTGTAGATTAGTAGCTGTTCCTGACCCATAAACGAGGAGCGAAAGAAAAAGAAGAAAAACACTATTAAGAATGGCAGAAAAAATAACACCAATTGCTCCAACTCCCCCTAGAATAAAACCCGTCGTAAGTCCTGCACGACGCCCTTTTTTTTGAGAAAGCTTTCCTACTAACCAAGCAGCTCCTGCAGATCCTAAAGTAAATAGAGCCGTCGGTACTCCTGCATAGGCATCTGTACCAAGCATTTCTTGTGCAATAAGTGCACCGACAGTAACTCCTGCTGCCAATCCTGCACCGCCAAAGATTTGAGAAACACTTACAACAAATAAGGTTCGTTTATATAAAGCTTTTTGTTTCTCTGGTGAATTAACATATTCTTGTAAACAAGTTGATTGGGTGTCTGAAGCTTTTACATGATCCTCGTTTACCATCATAACCTTCCTTTCAGAAAACTCATTCTATTTTTAAAAATATTATTACTAGATTTGGATTATCATAACACGCATAAAAAAACCATACAATATTATAATTGTATGGCAAACAATATTATAAATGGTCGTTAAGTAAACGTTTAAGGATAATCAATCCTTGCTCAAGCTCTCCAATTGTTTTCGGTGCACAGACAGCGATCCTTACAGCTCTGTCTGGACAACTGTTTCCCACTACAAAGCGTTCTGCTGCATACACTTGTACGCCCTGCTGCTCAGCTAATGTTTCAAATTCAGCGCCTGTAATCTTTTCTGGTAATAGTAACCAACGAAATATACCAGTTTCCATACCTAAACACGTGTAATTTTCTAAATGTTGATTTGCAATTCGATTTCTGAGAATAGCTTGTTGACGATGATTCTCTACTAAGGGTTCAAATTGATTTGACACAATAATACGTGCTGTTAGCTCTGCTAATAATGGTGAAACTGATATATTTAAATTATAAAGTGCTTTTGAAATAGGCTCTTTAAATCGACTAGGCGCTGCTACATATGCTAGTCGTAACCCTGGTGCTATTGATTTTGATAAACTCGCAATATAGATGACTTGTTCTGGTGCATATGATGCCACTGCTGGCATTGGTTGCTCATGATGGAGATGATACGTTGCATCTTCAATAATAAATTGGTTATATTTTTTTGCAATGACGGCAAGCCTTTCTCGGTTTTCAACAGACATACAGCAAGCAGTGGGATTATGGTAGTCTGGTATCAAGTAAATGCCTTTAATATTATCATTTTTACATGCATATTCAAAAGCAGTTGGACTCATTTCATAATTCTTTGATTTTATCGGTACTAATTGTACACTAAGCATAGCTGCAACCGTTTTTAAACCTGGATAAGTGTGATGATCAACCCCGATGCGATCTCCAGGCTGACAAAGACTCGCTAGTGTTGCAGCAATTGCATTTTGTCCTCCATTTGCAAATAAAATGTGATCAACTGTTGTTTTGAATCCGCCTCTTCTCATCAGCTTTACAGCTGCATCTTTTTGCCAAAGACTTTCACCTGGCCTCCCATAACTAAACCACTTTTCGTAATCAGTCTCTTGTAGCATATCTTTTAGTTGAAGGAGAAGCGGCTCGTATGAATCATTGTCTGGCAGTGTCGCTCCCATTTCAATTAAGTGGCTAGGCTTTATATCTTCGAGTAAATACGCATTCGATAACGCATCATACGATACGAATGTACCACTTCCAACAGTAGCACTTAATAAACCCTTTAGCTCACACACTTTAAATGCTTTTGAAATCGTACTCAAATTTAAATCTAAATAATCGGCTAGCTCTCTCTGTGGAGGAAGTTTTGTTCCTGGTAATAAAACTCCCTTGATAATATCCTCTTCCAATTGGCCTGCAATAGCTTGGTAAATAGGCTTTCTTGTTTTATCAACAGATGGTTTCCAGCTCATCGGATAATTTTCAAACGAATTAATTGGCATAGTATCCATCCTTTTTTCACACAATTATATACTTGTACTGTTTATATCACAATTATCATTATTAATAATTTTCGAGAATCTATGGTTTTTGAGACTTGATTATGATCAATTATTTTAACGATTAAATCCAATTGCTCATAATTTTCTACACCTTTTTCTCATGTTTCTAAGCCTCTTGTGATTACTGCGGAGAAAAATTTTTGTCCTACTGCTAGGAGTTAATAGAGGAGAAGCACATGCTGGAGGTACCAACTCAAGCATGTGAAATATCTTAACCGTACCCTAGACCTAGAGCAGGATCATCAGGGGATGATATTTTTAGAAGCTATCTCCTATTCAATAAAGGAGCCTTTTGTAAAGAGGAAGTCAGTTCTTTCTTAAACTTTTTAAAATTTTTTGACCCTAAGGGGGCTTAAAAAAAATCTATTTTTCAGTCTAACTACTGATGAATTTATACAAATCTTTAACTACTGTTGTAAATAAACGTTTCCATTTTAACTTGTGTTTCTTTTATTTATTTCTTTTTTTCCATTTTATAACCTCGATGTTAACACCATGGTCTTCTTGAGATGATATGGTGAATTCGTCCATTAATTTTTTTACCCCTGATAAACCAACGCCTAACCCTCCTGACGTTGTATAGCCACTTTCCATCGCTTTTTGAATATTTTTAATGCCTGGTCCTTTATCTATAGCAATTATTTTTAGTCCTATTTCAAGTTGATTCTCTATTATTTCCATTATAATTTTTCCCGTAGTGGCATATTTATATATATTTCTGGACAATTCTGAAATAGTCGTAATAATTCGGGCTTGATCGAGTGTGCTGAAGCCTAAGCAGTTAGAAAACATTCGCCCTTTCTGACGCGCTTCTACTATATCCACTTCAGTGTGTATCTCAACAGTTAAAGGTTCCTTTCCTTCATCCGATTGAAATAGCATAAGTATCACCACTTTCTTTATTTTAATAGTAGTAAAAAAATAATAGGCCAAAAAGAAAGGTTATATAACCTTTCTTTTTGGCCTACATCTAGTTCAGTGCCTAGCTTATCAGTGCCGTTATGAAGTTGGGTTTAAAATCAGAAGAATTGTACTTTTATCTTTATGAAAGTCCCATGCTACTAGTATATCTGTTACCTTTGAATCTAAAATTACTTCTAACGATTGACTATGTTCATAAAGTAGCCTTTTTTCGAGATTTCTTTTAGCCAATGTAAGGTTTTCTTCAAATCCTAGTTGAACTAATTCTTTCTCTATAGTTACCATAATACCTTCCCTGATTATAAGAAGTGTTCTCTGATCTAATAGATAAGAAGAAACATTGTGAGGGAACTTTTCTGCTTTTTGAGTTACTTCCTCAACTTCTTTATGCAGCAATTTCTGATTTTTATAGGAATGATTAGCTATGTTTTCTTTATTAGAATGGATCATGATAAACATCCCAGACTGCAGCTCTAAATTCCAATCATAATAAAATTCTTCAATATCTAAATGTATATTTAATTGTATATATCCTTTTATCTCTTCAATTAAAGTCTCCATTAACAAATCACGTGTTTTTTGAACATAGATAACTTGTCCCTTGTCTAACAAAGCCTTTTCTAAAGGTAATAAAAAGGTTTTAAAATAAACGGTTATAAAAGGAGGAGAAATGACGGTGAACACACCTCCAGGACCTCTTCCAAAGTTTTCACGAAGTAACCTTCCCATATAGCTACTTAATTCTTTTTCCAGTTTCGTTTTATCCATAGATGGTGCACCTAGTTTCTAGTTTCATAAGGTATACTATTCGTGATGTTTTATGAAAAATCCTTCTTCATCATAAGATCATTTTCGGTAAGAAGATTCACTTTTCACAAATTGCAAATGAGGCATACTAGTATATCTTTAATAGATTGGTTTCTGTTTACCTTTGTATTTTTTGTGTTTAAAGATTCTTCTTTTATTTGAAATTCCAATTTTATTTCCATAGATAATAGTACTTAAAAGTAGTATATCCTTGCTAATTTCTTCTTTGTATAATTCATTGTCATACTTTTGGTAATCCTGCAACAATTGACGAAGCTCTTTTATAAACAATACGATCTCATGATTATCAGCCATCCCGACCAAATCCTTTCTGTTGGCACATCCTATTTTTAGGTGCTGTTTTAGGGAATTATTCCGTTACAAAAGGACTTACTCTTTTTAGACAACAAAAATAAGCCGAAAAAGAAAAGGTATGAGCTTTTCTTCCTCGGCTTATGTTTGGCACAGTGTGTCCAATTCATTACTGCCTCATTACTTTTTTGGTTTTAAAATAAGCGTAATAATACTATTATCCTTTTCAAAATCCCAATCCACAAAAATATCAAGAATGTCGGCATTTAATATCTCATCATAGTCATCGTTTTGTCGTAAGATTCCTTTTTCCAAAGGACGTTTAGAGATGCGTAAGGTGTCATCAAAACCCAACGAAATTAGCTGTTTTTCAATAGCCACCAGTATTCCTTCTCTTACGATGACCAATGTACGATCACTTAATTTATATGAAGAAATTTTTTCAGGCCCTTTTTGTGCAATCTCACTCATCTTTATAATGCGATCATGAATTGCTTGTTTTCCTGGGTAAGGGTCGCCCTCAGTCAAATCGGCTTTCAAATCGTCTAAACAAACTCCCACAAAAATTCCGGAGTGATGATCTAAATTCCAATCATAATATAAGTGCTGAATGTCAAGGTCTGTAATCCCTTTAATTTGCCCGGTAATTTGAGGTTCAAGAGTTTTTACCAACAGCTCTCTTGTAGTCATCACTTGAAGTTCTTCATTCTGATTTAACAGTACTTGTTCCATCGGCGATACAAAGCCACTGACATAAATAACAACATAAGGTTCATATATCGTAACATGAACAGCCTCGGGACCTTTTCCAAAGTTATCTCGTAACAATTTGCCCAAATTATTCGCCAGCTTTGTTTGCTGAGCTTTAATATCCATATTTTTTCATCCTTTATTAAGAAAGAAGCATCATATCCTCTTTCCATCATTTTATTGTACCATTACGAACGAATAATTTAAATATGCAGAATAAACAAAAAATAATTATTACAATATGTTTAACCTAATTATAGACGTTCAAAACCTCTTCTTTCTATTGCTTAGGAAGTATTTTGAATGTCACCGGAAAATACGAATCCATTAGATTCGTATGGCTGTTTTCAATAAAGAAATTTATTATGCGATGATGAATGGAATTTTTTTATTCAGTCGGGACAGATAACGAATTTTTTAATTTCTTAGCAGAAATCTATATATTTTTAGAGCGAGGACAATTGTTTGTAAAAGAGAATTAAGCTTTGGAAACGTGCAAAAAAGCCAAAGCTTTCTTAAAAAAGCGCTTGGCTGCTTACTTATTTCTTGCTTTACTTAAATAAAAACCTACTAATCATTTAACAGACCTTTATTAAGAAAGAAAGCCGTCCTCCCTGGCTGCTTTCTTTCTTAATAACCCTATCTATTTAAGAGAGTAGCAGCACCGTTAGTATATCCGCTTTTGAAGGATTCCCTCATGAATGAACCGGAGCTATCTTGTTATAATTTTTTCAGCCTTCTCACTTTAGCTGTAACAATTTTTTATTTAATTGAGGAGTGTACATAACTAGGAACCCTGATCGCCCGATAGTATAGATGATGAAAGCCAGCCATAGGCCATGATTATGCCAGATAGGAGTTGCTGTAATCTGTATAATGATATAGACAATCATCGCGTAAATCATAGAATTTCGAACGGGAGCAATTTCAGTTGCTCCTGTAAAAACCCCATAAAGGACAAGGCCAAAACAAGCAACAAAGGGATAGATGATAAGCCATACTCCATACGTAAGTGAAAGTTCAATCACATCAGGCAAATTTGTAAATAGCCCAATAACCTGCTCTTGAAAAAGTGCATATAAACTGGCTATAGTAACTGCTGTTATTACCGACCACTGTCTAGATAAAGTAAGTATTTTTTTATATAGCTCTTTATCATTTGAACCTACTGCTTTACCAACAAGAATACTGGAAGCATTAGCAAATCCATCAAAGAAATAAGCCATTATGTAGTGGATTTGAAATAATACAGCATTTGCAGCTAGAAATTCTGTACCAAACGAAGCACCTTTTGCTGTGAACATATTAATAACGACCAGTAAACAAATAGTACGAATAAACAAATCCTTGTTAACATTAAACATCCTCTTCATAGAATTTGTATTCATAAGTGCCTGAATCGATGGCATTTTCCATTTAAACGGAGATGCTTTCAAAATGATGAATACTCCTAATATGAAGGCCGTAACTTCAGCAATCAAGGTTGCTGTAGCAACTCCTTGTACATCAAAAGAAAAAACATGGACAAAAAGAATAGCTAAAAACATATTCAAAACATTTGTAATTATCTGCAAACATAGAGATTCTTTAATCTTAGCCATTCCCATTAACCAACCAAGAATCACATAGTTCATCAGTGTAAAAGGTGCTCCCCATATTCTAATCCTAAAATATTCTACTGCAAACCTACTTACATCAGCATCAGGAGAAATTACTAGGAGAGCCGCATGTTCAATCGGCCATTGTAAAAGAATAAAAAGCAGCCCTACTATTACAGCTAATAAAAATGGCCGGGATAAAGCAAGTACTCCCTGATCTGGATCACTGGCCCCATTTGCTTGTGCGGCAAAGGCGGATGTACTAACTCTTAAAAAGCCAAACACCCAATATAACGTATTAAAAATAAGAGTTCCTACCGCAACTCCTCCAATATAAGCTGGAGCTGGAAGTTGCCCTACAACAGCAGTATCAACCGCACCTAATAAAGGCGTAGTCATCGTTGAGATTGTCAGGGGAATCGCCAAAGTAAGATACGTACGATGATTCATCCAACCGGCCTCCTTCTATCATTTTGAGTTAAACACAAAAGCAATAGCCTCGATTACGTGGATGAAATCGAGGCCTTTAAATACATGGGTATACTTTTAAATTAGATATGATTATTTCTTGCTCTAATTGAACGAAAACGCGGATGCTCTGCAAGTATAGAACTTCTCATCTCTTTTACCACAGGATTGTTTGAAGTAAAGAACTGATTTTTCGAATTATAGTATTCGATTAATTCTCCTTTTTCTAATACACCTAATGTATCGCTAATCATATGAGCAGCTTTGATATCATGTGTAATAAAAAAATACGACAGACCAAAGTCTTCTTTTAACTCCTTTAATAGTTCTAAAATGAGAGTTTGCGTAACCATGTCTAGACTGCTTACAGATTCGTCTAAAACAATGAGCTTTGGCTTAAGAGAGACTGCCCTTGCAATATTGATCCTTTGCAGCTGACCGCCGCTAAATTGATGCGGATATTTTTTTAAGTCTTTTTCATCAAGCCCTACTCTTTCTAATAACTCAATCACGGTTCGTTTTTGTTCAGCCAATGTTAATTTTTCATAGTTTTCTAACGGTTCTGCAATAATACGTTCAGCCGTCATTCGGGGATTAACTGCTGAGTACGAATCTTGAAAAACAACTTGAAGATCACGCCGAATTTTTTGGCGAGTATATTTATCTACAGTATAGATGTCATGTCCTTGAAAAAGAACCTGTCCATGCTGTGGCTTTTCCAAGCCGAGAATTACTTTTCCTAAAGTACTTTTACCGGCTCCACTCGTACCAAGCATTCCTAAGCATGTCCCTTCTTTAATAGAGAAGGAGATATCAGAAAGTACTTTCTTAGAACGATTTTGCCATTTGAAAAACGTTCGGTTTCCGTAGCTATGAGTGACTTCATTTACTTGTAATAAACTCACTTGTTCACCTCTTATAAAATGCTTTTTACATATCAAATTAAGTTGATCACAGGTTCTTCTAAATATAATGCTGGTCTTGCATTTAGCAGTTTCTTTGTATACTCATGCGTTGGTGAATCAAATAGCTGAAATACACCTGCTTTTTCTACTATTTTCCCATGTTGCATAACGGCTACTTCATCTGCCATTTCAGAGATAACTCCTAGGTCGTGGGAGATTAATAAAATTGCTGAACCATATTCAGAACGAATTTTATCTAAATGATGTAGTACATTCTTCTGATTGTTTACATCTAACGCGGTTGTCGGTTCATCTGCAATAATAATAGCTGGATGCAGGCTTGCGGCAATAGCAATCATTAATCGTTGAAGCATACCTCCACTCAGTTGAAAAGGATAGTATTTCAAAAGCTTGTCAGGGTCAGGTAAATTCACTTGTTTCATTGACTCAACGGCAAGCTCTTTTGCCTGTTTTTTATTCCAATGCGTATGAGAGCGAATAGTCTCAATAAATTGGTGTCCAATAGTAAAAACTGGCGTAAAAGCATTCATCGGGTTTTGCATAATAAAGGCTATATCCTTTCCACGAATCTTACGCATTTCTTTCTCAGCTAAACCATTTAATTCTTGGCCTTTTAGCGTTATGCTCCCTTCAATTGTTGTTTCCTTACGATTGAGGAGCTGGAGAATGGACATGCTTGTAACGGTTTTACCACAACCGCTTTCACCAATAAGACCAAGAATTTCCCCAGGCTTCAGTTCAAAATTTATATCTTGAACAAGAGTTGCAACACCATTTTTTGTTTTTATTTGAACACGTAAATCTCTAACTTGTAAGACTTTTGACTCTTCTGTTCCCAACTTTCTTCATTCCTTTTCAAAATCGACGTTTGACACCGTAACGTTCTGATAACGATTCGCCTAATAGATTGAATGTAACAATAACAAGCATAATAGACAAACCTGGATAAAGCATCAGTTCTGGATTCGTCCGAATATATGATTTTCCTTCGTGAATCATTGCTCCCCATTCAGGTGTAGGAGACTGGACGCCCAATCCCAGAAAAGACATAGCAGATATATCCATGATAGCCCATCCCATTTCCAACGTACCCATTACAACAAGCGGAGGTAACACATTGGGGATAATATGATTTTTAATGATCTTCCATTGAGAAGAACCGCTGATCTTCGCAGCGGAGATGAAGTTCTGTTCTTTCAAACTAAGGACCATTCCTCGGAACATTCTCGCGTAATAAACCCATTGTACAAGCATCAGCGCTAAGATTACTTGTGACAGTCCAGGCCCAAATATACCAACCAATCCTAATACAAGAATAAGGCTTGGAAAAGCCATAACACCATCGCAAAATCTCATTAAAACATGATCAATCCAACCGCCTTTATAACCTGAAAACGTTCCAATAATTAAACCAATTGCTAACGATGAAATGAAAATAAGTATAGCAAAACCTAATGAGATGCGTGCTCCATATAAAATACGTGACAAGTTACATCTTCCTAAATGATCAGTTCCTAATGGAAAATCCCAGCTTGGAGGCTGCAATTTATAAGCTAAATTGACGGCAATGGGATCATTTGGTGTAATCCAAGGGGCCAATATGGCGATGATAAAAAGAATACCTAATATTGTTGAACATATGGGAATTACTTTTTGACTTTTAAATATCGTACGTATACTTGTTATCATCGATGCTGTCCTTCTTTCCTGGAAATACGCGGGTCTATATACATTTGAACTATATCTACAATTAAATTACTCAAAATAAACAAACTGGCTGCTATTAGCACGTAGCATTGTATAACAGGTATATCACGATTAAAAATAGCTTCAATGAAATAACGCCCAAATCCAGGCCAAGAAAAAACCGATTCAACGATAATTGTGCCCGTAAGCAATTTTCCAAGATTCATTCCAAGCCCAGTTATCATTGGGGTAATAGCAATTCTCAGCACATGTTTTGTCATAATCGTTTTTTCTTTAAGTCCTCTAGTTCGAGCAAATAGCACATATGGTTGTTGCAAGTTTTCAAGAACACTCGCACGTAACAATCTTGTATACATTGCTATTAAAGGAAGAGCTAGCGTAATGGAAGGCAGTACAAGATGCTGCCATGTCCCAATTCCCTCAACTGGAAAAAGGTTAAGCTTAACAGAAAAGAAAAAAACCAATATATAGCCCAGCCAAAAAGTTGGAATAGATGCACCAAAAAAGGAAATTAAACGACTAAAATGATCAATAGCGCTGCCCTTCTTTACTCCCGCTAGGAATCCAAGAGGCACGCTGACGAACACGGCTATTAATATACTCGCTATAGCTAGTTGGATGGTCGCTGGTATTCGATATATAACTTCATCCCAAACGGGCATATTCGAAACATAAGATATGCCAAAATCAAGTTGGCATATCTTCATAATAGAGTTTGCATATTGAATAAAGAATGGCTGGTCTAAACCAAACTCATGTCTTTTTTGAGCTAAAATCTCATCAGTCGGTTGGATATGTGCTGCTGTTAAATAAGCTTCAGCTGGATCCACCGATGAAAGGTGAACCATTCCAGTCGTGAGAAGTGCGGCCAAAAGAAACACTGGAATGATGGACATAATTCGTTTCAGTATATAATTGCCCATGAAAACCTCCTGCTAGTTACTGTTTGATGCTAATTCCTGTGAATGGATTCTCGTCACGATTAGCAGGGAAATTAAAATTCGTTACATTCTTTTGATAAATGGCTGTTTTCTTCATATATGAAATAGGAATAATAGCTCCTTGGTCTTGTATTGACTTTAAAATAGACGAATAAAGCTGTTGGCGCTCTTTTTCATCTGTTGTTTGAGGAACCTTCGCCATTTGTTTAATTAATTCATCTTTATTTGGGTATGCTGAAATAGCTTCATTAAATCCATACCCTTTTGATGAGACAATGTTTAAAAATGTATGAGGATCATAAGGTGCACCAAAATTACTATAGAAATTAATATCAAATTTATTATCTTTAAATCTTTGAACTTGGTCTGGTAGTTCAACTCCCTCAATGTTTAATTTCACACCAATTGCCGCCCATTCAGATTGAAGAGTTTCGGCCATTGCCTTTTGAATTGATTCTGCTGAATCATACATTAGGTCAATTTCAAGTAACTTTCCATCCTTTTCACGAACTGTTTTTCCTTTAGGGAGTTTCCATCCTGCTTTGTTTAGTAAGGCCTTTGCTTTTTCTACATTATACTTTACCAACTTCGCATCAATATCTTTCGTGTAAGGTAAATTTGTAGGTAAGATATGGTCTGCTTTTTCTTCTAAACCTGAAGTCACTCCTTTAACCAACGCTTCTTTGTTAAAACCATAATGCAGGGCTTGCCTTACACGTTCATCTGAAAGCTGTTCTGTTTTTGTATTCATAACAAGCTGTCTTGTGGCAATTGGTTCAGAAACCCTAGTTTCATATTTTCCAGTAGACTTTAATTGCTTAAACGTGTCTAGACTGACAACTCCTTCTCCATAAATCATATCCAAATCACCTTTTTCAAATGCGAGTACTCTCGTTTCCGCATCTGGAATAACTTTCACTTTGATTTTTTCTACTTTTGGAAGCTCTCCCCAATAATTTTCATTGCGTTTATAAATAGCATATTCGTCTGCTTTGTACTTTTCTAAAATCCATGGACCTGTACCTACGGGTTTAACGATACCTTTTGAAGTATCACCATCTTTAGGAAAACCAGCTTCCCCCAAGAAACGAACTGGTCGAACCACAGCTAGCTCTTGAATTGTTGGGTAATATGGTTCAGTCAATGTTAATTTAAAAGTATTTTTATCCACTACTTCTGTCTGAGCTATTTTTGTAATGAAACCCAACCAACTATGTAATTCTTTATTATTCAAAATAGTGTCAAAATTCTTTTTAACAATTTCTGCATTAAAATCTGTTCCATCGGAAAATTTTACACCTTCACGCAAATGAAACGTGTATACTTTACCGTCCTCAGAGATTTCCCATGACTTAGCTAGACTTGGTTTTATCTTACCGCCAGCTTGATAGCTTACTAACGGTTCATACACCATAGATTGAGCAAATAATTGTGAAGGGTTGTAGACATGTGGATTCATTTCCCCTACATCTCTCGGCCAAGCAATCGTAAGCATATTATCATGACTGCCTTTCGCTGTTGATTCTCCATTATTATTATTTGAACAACCAACTAATAATGTTGACAAAATTAAAATAAACACAAATGTTAACTTAATTTTCAGACTAATTTTCCCCTTAGACATAACGGTGTCTCCTCCTACTTGATGTTGATAATCGTTTTCAATTGTAAGCAGGATTTGTATTCTTGTCAATGTAATATTGAAAACTTTATTTTCAATATTGTTATCTATCTGTGAAAGTAACTTTTCCGGACGGAATGCTTGCCCTTTTTAAAGAAAAACCCCTTGAGATTTAAGAAAAAATCAAAAGACTTGAGTATTTAAAAATTGTTATACAAACCAAAGTAATGTAATTACTTTTCTCTGCTAATCACGTGCTTTTTCTTGAGTGTAAATCAACTCTTAAAATCATCTAATCTAGTGAAAAATTCCTGAAGGAAATCATAGAATAACTTTTCTGTTGGAAGTAGTGCTCGCTCCTTTGGGGTAATAACGCCTACAGTCCTTGTTACGTTTGGTTCCACCAATGGTATTTTAACTGTTGAGCGCGGCAAGCTATCGACTAGCGTGACTTCTGGCATGAGTGTTACACCTAAACCAGCAGAAACTAACCCTTTCAACGCATCGATGTCATCCCCCTCAAAGGCAACATTTGGTGTGAAGCCAAGATTTTGACAAGCATTCACAACGATATCTCGAAAGACAAAACCCTCAGGTAATAAAACAAACGGTTCGTCTACTAGTTCTTGAAGTTTTACGGAGGATTCTTTTGCAAGGCGGTGGTGAATTGGCAAAAGAGCCACAATATTTTCCGTAAATAAAATTTTTTGTTCAAGTTTTTTTTCTTTGAGAGGAAGTGGACCTATCAGACCAAGATTAAAATCTCCTTTAATCACACCTTCAATTAATTCCTGGTAAAGCGCTTGTTTTAACTGAAATTTTGCTTCCGGATAGCGCAATCTAAATGCATAGATTACAGTTGGTAATGTATACGCTGCTAAACTTATCGGAAAAGTAATGCGTATTATTCCTTTTTCAGGATCTAAATATTCCTTAACCTCACGTCTCGCATCGTCTATCACATTCATGGCATGTTTCATTCGTTCAAAAAATATTTTTCCAATTGGCGTTAAATGTACCCTCCTTCCTTCTCTGATAAACAAATCAACTTCTAATTCATTTTCTAAATTTACAATTTGCCGACTTACCGAGGATTGTGCTACATGTAAAGAATGGGCGGCTTCAGTTACGTGTTCGCGTGTAGCAACCTCCATAAAATAACGGATTTGTCTAAAGTCCATTTTATATCCTCCTTATTAGTTAATGCATAAAACGCATTGATATTATCGTTTCTTTATATTGATTCGATCATTATTTCAATTATAAAATATTTTATAATAACAACCCTAAAAAATTGCGACGAATTTTTTAAATTTTCATTATAAATCAATAAATAGGAGAAGGATAAGTATGATAACAATTGAAAAAAATCAATCGGCGAATACAGAAAGCGTGCAGAATTATGTTAATCAAGTATTTGAAACAGTAAAAAAACGAAATCCAAGTGAAAGTGAGTTTCATCAGGCAGTCAAAGAAGTATTCGATTCTTTAATACCTGTTCTTATTAAAAACCCTCAGTATATTAACCAAGCTATTCTGGAGAGAATCGTTGAACCTGAGAGAGTCATCTCTTTTCGTGTACCTTGGGTCGATGATATCGGAAATGTTAGAGTTAATCGAGGGTTTCGCATCCAATATAGTAGCGCAATTGGTCCATATAAAGGCGGATTAAGATTTCACCCATCTGTCAACGCAAGTATTATTAAATTTTTAGGATTTGAGCAAATTTTTAAAAACTCTTTAACTGGTCAACCAATTGGCGGCGGTAAAGGTGGTGCTGATTTTGATCCTAAAGGAAAATCAGATGGAGAAATAATGCGTTTTTGTCAAAGCTTTATGCTAGAACTTAGCAAATATATCGGACCTGATACGGATGTTCCTGCAGGTGACATTGGTGTAGGAAGTAAAGAAATTGGCTTTTTGTTTGGGCAATATAAAAAAATGCGTAGCACCTTTGAAGCAGGCGTTCTAACAGGAAAAGGCCTTAGTTATGGTGGAAGTTTGGCTCGTAAAGAAGCAACTGGATATGGAACAGTTTACTTTGTTGAAGAAATGTTAAAAGATAATAATCTCAGCTTTAAAGGCAGTACAGTTGTTGTGTCAGGGTCAGGAAATGTCTCAATTTATGCAATTGAAAAAGCGATACAGTTAGGGGCTAAAGTGGTTGCGTGCAGCGATTCAAATGGTTATATCTATGACAAAGATGGTCTTAACTTAGAGACAGTTAAACGTATTAAGGAAGTAGAAAAGAAACGCATAAGTACTTATGTAACTGATCATCCCGAAGCGGTTTACGTGGAAAGTTGTAATGGGATTTGGACAGTACCATGTGATATTGCTTTACCATGTGCTACTCAAAATGAAATCGATCAAAACTCTGCAGAATTATTAGTTTCCAATGGAGTAAAAGCAATTGGTGAAGGTGCAAATATGCCATCTGCATTAGAAGCTGTCGAGATTTTCTTAGAGAACAATATTTTATTTGCCCCTGCTAAAGCAGCAAATGCTGGTGGTGTTTCTGTATCAGCATTAGAAATGGCTCAAAATAGCACTAGGCTTTCTTGGACTTTTGAAGAAGTCGATAGCAAATTACATGCGATTATGAAAAGCATATACCAAAATAGCAAGAAAGCTGCTCAAGAATACAACGCTCCTGGTAATCTTGTCGTAGGTGCAAACATTGCGGGATTTATAAAAGTTGCTGATGCTATGATTGAGCAAGGTGTTATTTGATACTTCATTGGGAGAATATACTAGTATGGATATCTTGAATTTAAAGGCTGTTAATAATGGGTGACTTACAGATAGTTTCTACAATTATAATTGCTGGTTTAATTGCACTTTCATATGCACTCAGCAGAAAAAAACCTACTATTAAATATATAACACCTCTAATTGTAGGAGTGGTTAGTGTTGGCGTTGTTATCGTAAGTTTCCTTATCGGAGGCTGGATTGGTATGAGAGTAGGAACAATTAGCTTTACTGCTTTTATCTCATCACTTATCTCCCTACTAATTATATCTATAGCTGAATCTGTGAAAAGAAAATTCAGTAAAAACATTCACCACTAAAGTATGTATAGCACATACAAAGTCAGTTTATATAATGCGGATGATATGAGAGTATAAATATGACTGCGGTATTAAACAGCTAAATGTATAAATACTAATACCTTGAGCAAACTATTCAAGATGCCTAAACGGCATCTTTTTTAATGCATATGATATACAAAACAAAGTTAACATAATGAAGATTCTCCCCAGTTAATTGTTTATATAATGCTTCTGTTAAAAATCTAATGCCATGGATGACACATTAAACACTTTGTACGTTATTCATTTAATTTTCACCATAAAGCAATACAAGTTCTTAGAGAATCAGCTGAGTTTATAAATCTATATATTACATTCATCCCTGTTCCAAGAGAGAAAAAGATTCTAATGAAAGGAGAGCGTAAAGTGGAAATCATCGAAGTAAGCTGGCGTACAATATTATTATATGTTGTTATTATTATTATTTTTCGTTTTATCGGCCAACGAGGCATAAATCAGCTAAATGTCATTGACCTTGTTGTTGTGCTTATGATAAGTGAACTTGGAGTTGTTGCAATTGAGGATACGGGAGGTTCTTTACTTTATCAGCTTGTACCTATTCTTATATTAACAGTTATCCAAATAGCTCTTACATATATCCAATTAAAAAGTCAAAAGTTACGCAGAGTACTAGATGGGCAACCTATTATTGTAATAAGGCAAGGAAAGATTGACGAAAAGCAAATGAGGAAATCACGTTATAATTTGGACGACTTGCTTTTACAACTGCGGGATAAAAATATAGGAGATATCCGTGAGGTGGATTATGCGATATTAGAGCCTTCGGGTACATTATCTGTATTTAAAAAATCAGAAAGCAAAGATAAATCAGGATCTGTATTTTTACTTCCCCTTGTTATTGATGGAATCATCCAAGAAAAGCATTTAAATCTAATAAATAAAAATTCTTCTTGGCTTTTCCACGAATTGAAACAAAGAGGATACAAAGACGTAAAACGTATTTTATATTGTAGTTTTTTAAACGGGCAACTTTTTGTGGATATAAAAAATGAATGATAAAAAAATTCAGGACGAAAATGGGTTTAAACTTGGCTAATTCTATAGAAAGCCCTAAACTGCTGGAGCTATTGAAAACAAAATCTTTAACAGCTGTAATAGCCATTAGTGTTGTTATGTATAAACTAAGAGCAAGCTAATTTTTACTGGCTTGCTCTTATCTATAAGATGAAGTACAAAAAGGGCTTTTTTTATTTATTAAGCTCAGCAGGAGCTGAGATATTCTCAAGAACTTTTCCTGTTTCTTTATTTGAAGTATTGCTTACCGCTAAATCTCCCAGAGAAACCATTCCAATGAGTTTTCCGTTTTCTACAATAGGAAGTCTGCGTATTTGATGCTGAGACATGAGATGTGAAGCCTGCTCTACAGACATGTATTTTGTACCGGTAATGACATCAGTGGTGATCATTTCAGATATTTGTGTATTCGTATTAAAATTATTAGCTAATCCCTTGACGACTAAATCACGATCCGTTATTAGGCCTATTAGCTTATCATTTTCACAAATTGGAATAACTCCTACATCTACATTCTTCATCATATTAGCTACCTCACCACATGAACTTTTAAGGTTACCTGTCTCAATATTAGAAGTCATCACTTCTGTTATATTCATAGCAATTCCTCCTTTATTTAATCATTGTCTTACTTCACTTGATTCCCGCACCTCATCTTCTAAAACGTCCATTTGAGTTTTAGGATACAAAGCTTTAGGTTTTAATGAGAAGAAAATGGTGAATGGATTTGAAAAATTCATCGCATTTTATTGGAGAGTAAAAAGGTGTAAGAATTATAGGAAACGAGGTTTTAATAAAAGAGCACAATCCGTTGGTTCGTAATAAATTTATACTTCTCATCTTTATACTTTTACAAAAGAGTTATCCGAAGCTATTTTTCATTAAATTGAAATATTAAAACTATTATATAATTCGTTAAAACTAGAAAGGATGTTGTCTTTCTTCTCTTGACTCATTTCATTTAGTTTATCCTCTACTTTATTTTCAACGGTTTCAGTATTATTGTTCATTTTTCATTCTCCTTCCAATTAAGTATCAATGGTCTTATATGGTAAATCCCCCATTTACAAGTATATAAACATTTCGTAGCCTACTCATTAAGCAGAATAATAGTGAACATTGAATAAAACTCGATTATTTGTAATAAAGTTTAGTTAAAAACCTTTTTGATAACAGGAGGAACGGAGTGAATACAAATGAGTTTAGCTACTTATATAGGTTCGAACGTAGAATTACCTATTAATAATGATTTAGTTACTAATGGGGGTTGCTTTTCAGGTGAAAGAAATCGATTGAACATAAAGGAACATCAATTTACTATTCCTTATGTTTATGAAGTTGCAAGTGACTATGGAATTAAAATTACGGAATATATGAATAAGAGCAGGCGGAAAAAACATTAGTTAGAATTGAAAAACGAGTTCGTCCTATTATTAGGGTGAATTTCCCCTTACATGGTATACATAAAAAAGAAAAACTCCCCTAATGCCTTAAGAGAGTTTTTCTTTTTAGTTAAATATTAAGGGTGTAATTGCTTGTTACTTACATATCATTTAATATTTTGTAGATATTTATTATAACCTATCAAATGATTTCGGGAAAGTAAAAAATGAAAGCGATTACTTTTAATTAGCCCTGCTTGTTATTTGACTATCACTTTCCCCACCATTCCTTTACTAAAATGATACCTACATATCAGTTCATATGTACCGGGGTTTTGTGGCTTCACGGTAATCGTTTTTTCTTTTCCAGGCTGGACTTCAGCGTCAATTCCGAGCTTTTCTACTGTGAAGGTATGCTCTTTCTGACCTTCATTTTTCAATATCAATGTTGTCGTTTTTCCACTCCGGATAGTGATGGTTTCTGGATTGAAGTAATCATCGTTCAACTGAACCTCCATGGCTTTCTGTCTTACCGCGTCGGATTCAGCCAAAACGCTGGGTGAACCTGAAGTTATCACAACCATCATCATCGTAAACAAAACGACTAATCCCGCTAACCACTTTTTCATAGACATTTGCATTCACTCCTTTCATAAGCCATATTCTTTTCCAATTCATAAAATAATATCAATATTTTTGTTAATTAATCATTATTTTTCCCTTTTTTCCATTTATAGAAAGCGCAAATAGTTATGAACGTTGGGAGAATCATGGGTGCTAAGAGAAGAAAATAGCAGGCGTAATCAGGAATGGATAATTTTCGTAAAAAGAGCCTCTCACTTAGGTTTCTTAGTTAAATTACCTAACTTTATAAAATAGTATCGATACTAATAGAACAGTTACAATCATATTCTTATAAAAGAAACCATTAAAAAGGAGTGTCAAGTTAGTTGATAAAAGCTAAGGTTAGTTTACGGCCTATTGTTAGTAAGATAAATTTACCTACCATTTTGAAAACAGCTATACTTCCTGGTGACTCATTTGAAAGCTTATTTATTGCAACCCAAGTAGGAGAGATCTTTTACATAAGAGACGAAGCTATACAGACTTTTTTAGATATTCGCTCACGAATCATAAAATTAGGTACGTCTGAACCAGGTGTTTCCCGCGGAGGATATGATGAACGAGGATTGCTAGGGCTAGCGTTTCATCCAGAATTTTATTATAACGGTCTGTTTTATCTTCATTACTCAGTAGCTGGAACACAAGGCCCAGGTGCACTTTCCGAACATTATAGACCTAACCCGTGTGATCCTAAAACTTCAAACTTAAGGTGGATAAATAGAGAAACTAAATATGATCATATTGATACAGTGGAAGAATGGGTTTTCCAACCAAATGCTCAGCCTCAAAAAAGACGGACGTTACTTAACTTAAGAAGACCATTTTTTAATCATAATGGTGTCAACAGCTTAAACTTTTCACCTGAAACTGGAAAACTTATCTTTACAACTGGAGATGGTGGATCAGGCTATGACCCCTTTAACTTAAGTCAGAATGATATAGAAATTTACGGGAAAATAATTGAAATTGATGTAGGTAAGAATACATTTATCCATAATCCACCCGTAGTCACACGCTTTAGTGAACTCCCCTCACCTATTCAGGAAACTCTTACGCTCATTGCTAAGGGTGTTCGCAATATAACCGGCATTTCATTTCAAAAATTTTATAATCAGTACATCAAATATGTAGGAAATGTTGGACAAGACGTAGTAGAGTCGATTTTTTCATTCGTTCATTATAAGCCAATACCTGTTCCTCAACTTGTTCAAGCTTCTTTAATGAGAGCTAAACCCAGTCAAGAAGGATTTATTAACCTTGGCTGGCGGGGATGGGAAGGAGATTTTCCAACTTCGTTTATAAAAAGGTGTTCTGAAAATCCGGCCTTGGATGAGAAAATAATTGCTTATTACAATGAAGCGGTAAAAACTTCAGTGAGACGTCTTCAGCCTTTAACTAGTTATTTTCACAAAGATCCCCGCCCCAATAAATTTGGAGGGACCTCCCTTACAGGAGTTCAGCCATATATGGGGAATAAAATCCCTAGCTTAACAGGAAGCGTTATGTTTACGGATATTGCCCAGGTTAAAGAATCTCAATCTCCAGTTAAAGGAGTTTTAGCTTATACCAGAGCAGGTACAGATTGTAAGCTAAATGATTTTAGTGTTGTGGAAATTGATTATGATTTTGGTTCTCAATCAGCTTACTACGTTAGTTTGGGAACGAACCTGGATCAAACCAGGCTTTATTTAGGAGTGTATGGCTCTATGAAAGTGTCTGACTTTAATCAAGGTACTGTTTTTGAAATTGTTCCATGATTTATATTTATAAAATTCGACTGGATATCGATTTTCTTCCAAAAATCATAGCTTAATTTTTTCACCAGCTATTTTATAAGAATGAACAAATGAACTTTCTAGAAAATAAAAAAGCCTTTAATTAATAAAGCCCATAAAAGATTCATTTTATGGGCTACAGTACATACCTTTAGAAAGATAAAGAAATTTATCTTAACGGATATAACCTATTCCTGTAAAAGTAAATGCGACTTATTAGTCCTCTCTCTTAATTTCTTCATATATTCCATGTAAGAGTTGATATATCAGACAATGATCTAAAATAATGTAAAAACAGTTAACGGAGGTGAAATTCATGTACTTTTTAAAGTCTCTTTCAAATGAAGTAAAATCTGCGCAGCTTTTTGTTCATAGACTATCTAAAACTAAGCAGCTTGTATCAGGCGCTCTTTTCGCCAGCTTAGCAGCCCTTCTTCATTCAGCAGGAGGTTTCTTACCGGGAATAGGAATTTTTATTAGTCCCTTCTCTACTGCACCCATTCTTTTTTGTTTCACACTTTCGCTCCCTCTAGGATTTATTACCTATATACTAACAAATCTGCTTCTTCTGATTATCCAGCCAAGTGAACTTATTATTTTTCCTTTTACAACAGGAATATTGGGAATGGGCATAGGAGCTGCTTTTTACTTTTTTAAAAAAAGATTATACATTGTTGTAAGTGGTGCCACTCTATTAACTGTTGGGATTAGTACCTTATTGTACGGTTTCAAATTCCCCGTACTAGGTCCCGTGATTTCCAAAAATTTTTCTCTTTCTACTACTGGTTTAATTTTTGTATTTACTTTCCTTTATAGTTGGATTTGGGTTGAACTCAGCTTAGCTTATTTTAAAAAATTAAAAACATTTATTTCCTAGTGAATCTACAAATTAATCCCTTAACAGACATAACTCGGTAAAATAATGGAGAAATCGCAATCAGCTTTTTAGAAGAACGTCAATTAGGACAATCTCATCTGAATTTTTCAAAGCTCTTTTCATTATATTTTCAAATTCAACTAAACTATTTGCCTGTTCTCCTTTAATTCCAAAGCTTTTTGCCAGGTGAACAAAATTTGGGTTTGCAAAAGTTACTCCATACCTCTTACCAAACTTTTTGTTCATCATTTCCTGCTCTATTTTTAATGTAGAGTCGTTTAAAACAATAATGATGAATGAAAGCCCTAAGCGCTTTGCTGTCTCTATTTCAGCAAAATTCATTAAAGCTCCTCCATCTCCAGTAATACAAATAGCTGGATCATTAGGGCAGGCTAGCTTAGCTCCAATTGATCCTGGTAGAGCAATACCCATGGAAGCTAGACCATTTGATATAATGAACCTGTTAGGGTTTTTAGGTTGATAAGTTCGGGCTATAGATACTTTATGAGCTCCCACATCTGAAATCACAATTGTTTTCTCTGAAGAGAGCTTGTCAATAATATGCAAGGTATTCTCGATTGTTAAAGGCAGCAAATTGCTATCTATCTTTTTCTCTTCAATGTGATAAGATTGCTTAATTTGTTTCTGGAGATTACCAGAGGGAATCCACGATTTAGAAGGAATATCAAGCTGATTGAATACTCGTAAAGTCTGCTTTATATCTCCAACCAATTCGACTTCTATAGGGTAATATTCATCTACTTCTGCCGGTAAAGTATCTATATGTAAAATTGGTGTTTTTTCTGTGTTCCATTCTTTGGGTAACCTTTCGACAAGATCAACCCCAATTACAATAAGTAGATCAGCTTCCTTTAAGCCTGCGAGCACTTCATCTTTTTCATTAAATCCAAACGTAAAGAAATTTTGTGGATGATCTTTAGACAATACACCTTTAGCCATATAACTATGGGTAACCGGTGATTGAAGGCGTTCAATAAATGGCTGAAGCTCATCCACGGCTCCCTGTCTGACAACGCCGTTACCGATAATAACAAAAGGTCTCTCATACTGTTTAATAAGAGTATTGGCAGCCTGAATGGACTCCAATATAGGTATGCTTACGGGTGTAGATGTAGGTAAAATAGGTTTAATGGGAACGATTTGAGTTGCTAAGTCTTCTGGCAATTCTACTACTATGGGTCCTGGCTTTTCCATTTGTGCAATTTTAAATGCTTTTCGAATAATCTCAGGAAGCGTTTTTGCATCTTTTATCTGAACACCCCATTTCGTTGCCGGTTCTACCATTTTGATAATGTCCATATACTGGTGCGAATCTTTATGCTGCCTTCCCAAAGCAGCCTGCCCTGTTAAAGCAACAACAGGAGAATGGTCTAGCTTTGCACTAGATATACCTGTCAATAAATTAGTAGCTCCAGGGCCTAATGTTGATAAACATACCCCTACTTTGTTTGTTAACCTTCCGTATACATCTGCCATAAAAGCAGCTCCTTGCTCATGCCTCACATTCACGAATTGAATCTGTTTAGAGTTGGATAAGGAATCAATAAAATCCAAGGTCTCTTTACCGGGTATTCCGAAAATATATTCAACTCCCTCATTTTCTAAACATTGAACAAGTGTATCCGTCACTTTCATATTGTTCGACCTCTCTCTAGATAGTATTCTGACAAGCTTATGTGAAAGGAACAGCTCATTAATCTTTATCACATTTTTTAGTTTCAACTCGCAAAAATCCCAAACATATGCAAGAAAATCTTATTCACTAACTATTGTTTATAGTGTTGCCATTAGGTTCTTATGTTAAATATATTTTTTAGAGAATGTATAAATAATTGAATGAGTCAAAAAAATCGAAATGAAATTAGACCTCAATAACGGTTTCTTTGTTAGCGAACAAAAAAAGGCTTTATTTTCTCTACTATAACCTTACAGAAAGGTATCTTCTGTAACCCTTCCTCTATGTGGGCTGATTGAAAGTGTGGAGATACCCTATAAAAATTTCTATTAGAATGTAACATTTTGAGGAATGTAAAAAATCCCATATACAAATAATAAGGCGCATACTCGTTTAAATTGGAGGGAGCGTTTTTATGAAAAGATTATTAATGGTGGGATTTTTGTTGTTATTCTCACTAAACATGCTGGTTGAACCAAGTAGTGCTCGTGCTGAAGCACAAGAATATCGTGTTAGTCAATCTCAGGTAACGTTTGAAAATGAATTCAGAAGACTTTGGATGGATCATGTATTATGGACAAGTAATTATATTACAAGTGCAACAACAGCAGGATCAGAAGATCAAAAACAGGTGTTGGCAAGGTTATTAAAAAATCAAGAAGATATCGGGAATGCTGTTAAGCCGATATACGGAGAGAAAGCTGGGAATAGACTTACGGATTTGCTTAAGGAACATATTGTGATTGCTGGGAAGATTGTAGATGCAGCTAAAGCGGGAAAGAAAGCCTTGGTGAATCAATTAAACAAAGAATGGTATGGAAATGCTGATGATATAGCAGCGTTCCTTAGCCAGGCCAACCCTTATTTGAAAAATGAAGATTTAAAAAAATTACTGTATATGCATCTAAAATTAGTGACAAATGATTTATCTGCAAGCTTAGAAAAAGATTGGGAGGCAAGAATCGTTGCAATTGATGAAGGAGTATCACATATTATCTTAATGGCAGATACTATATCTGCGGGAGTTGTGAAGCAGTTTCCAAAGAAATTTAATAAATAATTTTGATAATATCCAGTATTATTTGAAATTTCTTCATAAAACACTGCATCTGTAAGGGCTCTTTTGCTCGATGACTCTAAGAAACCTTAGGTTCACTAAAAAGGTACACGTAGATATTTTGCATAAAGCATCATAACCAAAGGTTTATTAAATTTAAACACTGGGTATTATCAAATCAAGACGATGTGTTAAGAGTACCGCCCGTGCATAGGGTGTGTCCTTCTCTATTCTATAAAAAATGGCGCCTAAAACGGCGTCATTTTTTATGTGGAAACAAGTTTACGGATTCTAGTGCGAAGGTTGTATTTATATGAAAAAGGTATATAGATTTCTATCTAATCGAATGTATTTTTACGCCACTATTCAAAAGTTTTTTGAGTGAACTTCCCTTTCTTTTGGACAGACGGCTCCCATTATGCTCTCGCATCTAATTTAGGTTCATATTTATGAATTCAATACCCTTAATGATTGTGTGAACAGTGGCTAATACTCGACTTCTATCATTTCCATGTTTATTTGAAGTTTTTGCACGAGAACCTCACAATGATGTTATAGTCATACCTTGTTACATTTTAATGGAAGGAGTGATGATAAAGAAAGTTAAAAAGATCAAATTAATTTAAGTTTAAGATGTCTCCATTGGGATAATATATAAATAAGCTAGATTTAATGATAATCTGGTTTATTTTCTACATTTTAGGAGGCAACAAAAAATGGAACACGGTAAAGTGAAATGGTTTAATGCTGACAAAGGTTTTGGATTTATTGAGCGCGAAGGTGGAGAAGATGTATTTGTTCACTTCTCAGCTATTCAAGGTGAAGGCTTTAAATCCTTGGATGAAGGGCAAGAAGTGACTTTTGATATCGAAGAGGGACAACGTGGACCACAAGCGACAAACGTAAATAAAGCATAAGAAACCATACTAAAAAACAGACTCTATTTTCAGAGTCTGTTTTTACTTAAAAAGATTTTTATATCAACACTTATTCATCAATAATTATAGTTCGTGTTTTTTTAACTCTTCTTCAAAGAAAAAGGTACTTGGGTATTTATCGACTGTATAAGAGTATCTTTTCATGTTTTTTACATAATGACTTTTTAAGATTGTCACTAATTCATTCGATACTCTTATCGTTACTACTTCTCCATTACTAAATATTTTCTCACTCATAGCCATTATCCTTTCTCGCATCAAAAATAATCAGGGATTATTTTCTATATGTTTTTTTACGGCCTACTGTTTCTTTTCTCCCTCTATTTCTCTTACGTTCTGTTTTTGCCTTTTTATTACGAAGTGGTGCCACTTCAGTCAATTGGACAGAGGTCATATTTGATTCTTTTGTTAAGAGCTTTAAAGTGGCTGACAGTAAAGAAACAGAATCCACTTCTTCTAATAACTTTTCCGCCATTGGCTTGTATTCCACAAACTCCCCCTTGTCGATAGCGGCCAAAACCTGGTGAATGATTGCTTCTTGATGCCCTGCCATTACCTCACTAGAAGTAGGAGGTGATTGTCTAGACATTTTGGTTTTCGTGACATCTTCGATCACTTTTAAGTGATTACGTTCTCTTGGAGTTATAAAGGTAACTGCCAATCCCTTAGTACCTGCCCGTCCTGTTCGGCCAATACGATGAACATAGCTTTCAGGGTCCTGAGGAATATCAAAATTGTAGACATGGCTAACACCTGTAATATCAAGTCCTCTTGCTGCAACGTCGGTTGCAACCATAATCTCAATCGTATGATTCTTGAATTGACGAATTACATCGGCACGTTTGGATTGCGTAAGATCTCCATGAATGCCTTCTGCTGCATACCCACGCTTTTTTAGTCCTTCAGCAAGTTCATCCACACGTTTTTTTGTGCGTCCAAACACAATAGCAAGGTCTGGTGATTGAAGGTCTACGAGATTACAAAGAACATCAAATTTTCGATTCTCTGGAATTTCCATATATTGCTGCTCGATGTTTTTTACCGTTAACTCCTTCGCTTTTACTTTTACGAGTTCAGGATCGTTCATAAATTTCTGGGCTAGACTTTGTACTTGCTTCGACATGGTTGCTGAAAATAGTAAGGTTTGATGGGGAGAAGAGATGCCGCCAAGAATCGTTTGGATATCTTCAATAAAGCCCATATTTAACATCTCATCTGCTTCATCCAGAACAGCTGTACGAATATGATTTAAACGAATGGTTCTTCTTTTCATATGGTCCTTAAGGCGCCCTGGGGTTGCCGAGATAATATGCGGTCTGTTTTTAAGGGCTTTGATCTGACGATTAATATCCTGACCTCCATAAATGGGCAGCGTTTTAACTCCTTTTACCTGTCCAATTCGATTTAACTCCTCTGCTACTTGTATAGCCAGTTCACGTGTCGGTGCTAAGACTATTCCCTGAATCCCTTCTTCACCAAGCTCAACCCGCTCTATAAGAGGAATGCCAAAAGCTGTTGTCTTTCCAGTACCGGTTTGAGCTTGTCCAATTAGATCTTTACCAGTCATAGCTATCGGAATAGCTTCAGCCTGAATCGGCGTAGCCTCTTCAAAACCCAAGTTATGAACTGCCTTTTCAATGTCCTTGCTTAAATTAAAATCAGAAAATTTTTTCATTTTCCCGTGCTCCTTCTCTTACTTAAATTCAGAAATGAGAAAAGTACTCTTTAACGAGAGATATTATTTATTCATTTCTGCGTATTGGAAATCAGTGTTATTATTCACGAACATCTTATTTTAGCGTATCTATACAAGGCGAATTCATGCCTTATTTTATCCGTGCTTACGTGTATTTATAAATTTTTATAGGGGCTATAAAGTGTGGTTTAATTTAGAAAGATATGGTTCTCACTAATTCTTTTTTAAAAGGTATACTATTTAGGAGGAGGGATGATGTAGTTATGTATTATAATCATAGGAAGAAAAATCAAGAGCCCTTACCTAAAGAAAGAATAGAGATTTGGGAATGTGAATCAGAAGAATGTAATGGTTGGATGAGAAAAAATTTCTCTTATCAAAAACAGCAAAAGTGTCCTTTATGTGGCCATAAAATGAGAACAGGAGAACGGCTTTTAGATGCGTCTCCTAATCCCCATCAAAAATAATTTATATCCGTCTGTTGTATAAATCTATAAAAAACTTACGGCACTTCTTTAACTGAAAGTAAACTTCTTACCAAACAAACATGCCATATTTGATTTGTATTTCTAGTGTATGGTTAACTAGTCCATACCTTGTACCTTCGTATTATCCAAAAATCAGCCTTAAAACGCTGGTTTTTCTATTATAACGAGATTTTAAAATAAGATATAATATATCTTTTGCGAGCTACTGAAATCAAAAGTAAAAAAAAGACTCCTAGGTGGAGTCTTTTTTACTCATTTTAATTATGCTACTTTATGAACGTTAGCAGCTTGTGCTCCACGTTGGCCTTGTTCGATGTCAAACGTTACTTTTTGACCTTCTTCTAATGATTTAAAGCCTTCACCTTGAATAGAGCTGAAATGTACGAATACGTCGTCTCCGCCTTCAATTTCGATAAAACCGAAGCCTTTGTCTGCATTAAACCATTTTACTGTACCTTGTTCCATAATATTGCCTCCTAGTGTGGAATCTCCACACTTGTATTACTACCCTTGTCCAACCATACTATCTTAAGATGAAAATTTCTATGGAAGAGATTTCTCTTCTCTCAATCCTACACCGAACAAAAATAATTAACCTAAGCGTAACACACAGAACGGAAGATAGCAAATACAGAAAAATAGATAAAATCCAAGGTGGAAATATATGTATCTTATTAAGAGCTAATTTAAGGTTTACTAGCAGTACGTAAATTCAATGGACTTTCACCATTTTTGCACCTCTGTAGATTACTTACAAAATAATAAGCGCATTAAGAAACCTGCTGTTTTTGGGTATATGAAATTTTTCATAAAATTGATATCTTGGGCATAATACAGGATAGACACTTGGTAGAGGGGGGATTGTGTGAGACTGAAGGATGGAAACTTTTATACAGACAGTAGAACGAATAAGGTATATAGATTAAATGAAGATAACAAAGGAAGCTGGTACCTGAGTACTCATGATGATGAAGATAATAATCAAATGTCAAGAACTTCAGGGCGTAACATGATGAAAATGTTAAAGAGCTTTTATAACAAAGTGAACGACAGTTGAAAATGTACAGCTCTGGAAAACAGCATAAAAAATATAAAGCTAGCTGTGTTAAGCTAGCTTTATTTCTAATTTATAGAGCTAGTTATCATAATGTTTTTTAGGGATTAAGCAACAATACTAACAAAAAAATTTTAGCCTTGCCATTGGGAATCACCCATTATTTAATTTCGATTGCAGAAGCCTTGTTGTCCCAATCCGACGCCATAATACCATTTCTATATTGTTTTTTGAAAAATCATCTATAATTGATATTGTTTTAATCTCATATTGAGATATATAATAAAAATAAGAAAAAGAAAACGCTTTCTATATTTAAGTGCATTGTTACTTCTCAAACTATAAGGAGGATTTAAAATGAGCCAAGTGGAAAGAAATTCTAAAGTGCAGAAATTAGTTGAGTATCAAAAATTCAATGAAGAAGAAGTTTCGAAGATGACAGATCCGCAGGTTGAATATTATCACTGGCTCTATTTTGATGATTCCGCTTATGATTATATGTAACTCAATTATAAAATAAGAAAAAAGCACAAAAACGTTTGATTCCAACGGGTTTGTGCTTTTTTCGTTTCTTTAATTATGCGATTACTGGTTTTTAGTCCCATTTCCTGTGACAACAAAGTGAGGGCTGTCTTCCTTCCGGTTGAAAAGTCTCCAGAACTCACTATATTCATCGTCTTCTGACGTATCCGGAAATACCTCTAATAAATAACCTTGAGATAAAAAGATCTTTAGCCCTCCTACTTCGTCCGATTCAACTCTTTCTACAATCGTTTGTTCGTTTATATCTTCTATAATCGATTCAATTCGTTCATCGAATCGATTATTTCCTTGGACATCCCATTCAAAGTGCTCATTTTCACTCTTCAACCCTGTTCGTGGAGAATAGAAATCCCGAGAACCTACTACAATTTTATTACCTTTGGCAATACGCCAAGAACATTGAATATGTAAAGCGTATTCAGCTACCTCTTCCGTTTTCCCCCTTCTAGTTACTAAAATCTTTTTTCCAAATCCAAGCCAAAACAAATTTGAGGTTCTCCCTGCGTATCTTAGATTTAAACCCACTAATTTGTCTACTTTTGATTTAATTGCTTGTCTCATACTTTTCTCTTTTTATTTGCAGTTAAAGCTTTCTTGGTAAGTAGCTAAGTAAATAAATAGAATGTATTAATTGTTTATGGCATTAAGGTTATAGCGACTTATTTCTTTTTTATTTTTAATAACTACTAAAACACCTTTCAAAGCATTTTCTTTAAGCATTTTTATTTTTTCTTTATTAGGAGCCACTGGCAGCCCTCCGGATTTAGTGGTGAATCCTAAGTCATAACTTACATTTATTTTACCAGTTCTATTTCTATTAAAATCTCCATATCCTGATCCCCTTCCTAATCCATCAAGACCGTTCTCGTCATCAAAAATATTAACTCCTACAGCATCCTTAGAGGCCTTTATTAGCTCTTTATCGGGTAAAATTTTAAAATCTAAATCGTCTTTATCAAAATTAATAAGGTTTTTATCACTGTAGTGCTTAATTTTCATATCGTAGTAAAGAGCAAGAGGGACAATTTCTTTCTCTTTTCCGTTCTCTTCTATTATTGTAGATCCTACCAAACCTTTGTCATTAACTACTTTTACTTTAACGTTAGTAATTTTAAAAGGTTTTTTCTGATTATCTTGTTGATATTCTTTTGACACTTTTTTATTTTTTTCTACATCTGAGCTTCCTTGGTTTGAACAGGCTCCGCCTATTAACAACGAAACAGCCATAATAGTTACACCAATTAATTTTTTCATTATTCTATTCTCCCCTGTCTTAAATGACCCAAGCCTTGTGGTAAATTTGTGAAACTTAAACCTTTGTATAACGCAATTGTATCGCTTTCAATTGTTATTATGTTTTATTTATATTTAGTATGTAATTGTACAGGCTTTAAGTCGTATAAATACTCTTGAAGCAAATGAGTTAAGTTTATCGAAATAGAAATAGAGAAAAAGTATGAACATGGAGGTTTAGACTAACCTTCTGCTAAAGGATCCTTGTTATCAAATATTTTCTTAGTCAGTTTATAAAAACGGAACTAGGAAACATATTGTATCAATAAGTGTTTTTAGTTTATTTTGTAATTCCAATGAGACCATCATCAATACCTATTATTTTTTCTTTACTAAATGTATTAAGTAATACATTTGTGCAATTAAAAATGAAAGAAATACAATGAGGGTAAATCCAAAGGTATTAATGGCCTCCTCTGCTGCATTATCACCATTGATTAAAAGAGAAGCTAATACGAAATATAGTATAATCCCTATAAAAAGGTTCAAAAAGAAAATACCTATATATTTAGACAATAAGAAATCTCCTTTCTTTAAATAATTTCGTATACAAAACTATTTCCGATAAGTTTTTTCTATTTATTTCCTATTAGTCTACCAAATACGTCCGTAAAAGTGTATGGTTTTTAGAAGACAAATGTTATAAGAGTTATACAAAGCATTTCTAGTTTATAAATAAATAGCTAATTAAAGTATGTTATTATGGATAAATAAGTAAGTAATGTTGAGTACTACTTTGAAGGAGTTATTAATGAGACAGTTAAAAGGAAATTATTTTTGGGTTCTAACTATACTAATATTATCCAGTACAGTCTTCAATCTGATTTGGAGAGATAAAAGTTGGCCAGGGTATTACACTTTATCCATATTTTTAGTTTTGATTGTACTAAATATTATTTGGAACAGATATGGAAAGAATGAAAGTACAAAAAAGTAATGCACCACTTCATAGTTGCATTACTTTTTTAATAACCGTTCGCTAATACCTTGCTGTTAAATTTCAGGTAGTGAAACTTGTGAAAATAAAAGGCTACTATGATCTTATTGATTAGAAAGGAGAATTCAAAATTAAATTAATGATTCAAGGGAAAATTAAAGAACTATTTATTATTCTTCTAACCTTATTACTCGTAATCTCTGTTTTAGTAAATTGCTCTGCTTATTTTAATAGCAAAGAAATACAAATCTTTAGTTCACAATGTTACGACCAAGGAGGAGAAGTCATACTTAAAATACATAATCCAATTACCAATGCTTATTCTTTTACATGTAAATAATGTCTACTCTACTGTTTTCTAGACCAACGCTAGGAAACGATTTCAACAACAGTAAATAAGTACAGCTTGATGCTTCAGCTGTGCTTGTTTATTTAACCCGTTTTTAAATAATTAATACCAAGAGCTCTTAATTGTTTAAAAATAGAATTTAGTTACTCCGGTCATTAGCATTAAATGTATCTTGTTTAACGTTTAATGTATGGTCACTGATTTTAACTGTTTCGTCATTTATCCATTTAACCGTGGCTGTTTCCTGAGGATAGTTCTGATAGATGTTTTTTCTTTTATAGTATATATAAGTCATAAGACTACTCCTTATTGTACTCCTCTAGGTCTTTCCATTTTGCAAACTTGTTTCTAAAATTCCTAGATATTTCTTCGTCCTTGCTCAAAAGTATAATTAAAGATGAGTCCCAAAAAGCTAATTCTATAATTGCTTTAGGGTGCTGAATTGTTGGTGTTTCAATCCAAAAATCAGGATTACCATCAGCATAAGGCTCTTCTTTAAGCATATCTAAATTTATAGTTTCTTTCTTATCAAAGGCAGAAAAAACTCCCCATATAAAATAGATGTCCTCTTTATTAGCAAGCTCCGTGAGCTTTTCACCTGTAATCCAGTACGTATTGCCGTTTATTCCATTGTTGTAAATTCTGTATTCAGTAAAGTAAGTAAGGTACTTTTCTGGAAAAGATCCATCTAAATCACTCAACAACCAATTGTACTTCTCATGGAGATTATTAAAAGAACTTACTATTTCCTTTAAATCATAAAAGCTCTCTAAGATAGTATTCATGCATGTTTCCTCCATATGTTTTACCATTTCCCTAAGTGATTTTTTTGTACACTATATACAAGAATAGTTAACATAACGCTCATTCAAACTCACTAGGACACCAAATAGCTATGTCACCACCCGGAGTTGCAACTAAAAGCCAATCAACTCCTCCAAAAGGGTCTCCTAATTGCCAGCATTCGTAGTTAGGATCGTAGCATTCACAAATAGAACTCTCCCCGATTCTAGAGAAATGATAAGATGAGGCGATACAGTATCTAGCTGAACGTTTACTACTTTTTGTCTCTTAATATCCCAAATATGCTTAAAATGTTGCTCTTCTGTATTTAAAGGCACTTCACCCTCTGATGAGGGGTATGTATCACAGGGTTCAGGATATACAGTCCAATTTGTTTCGATGTTTAAAACAAAATCACCATCATCTTTTCTATTATAATTAGTAAAATACAATAGAGTTGTAGAACTATTAATCCCAAATTTTACGCCGTCTATTTGACTGCCAATAAGTAAGTGCTTCAGTACTCGTTCTGCAAATTTTCTGTCCTCTATTTTCACTGTGCTTGCTCCTTTAAAAGCATTTTTGATTTATGCCATATAAAAAGCTCACTTTTACCTTTCTAGTTAACACTTAGTGCATTCATACATAGGGTAAATAAAAACCTCTTTATGAAAAAACAGTCTCTTTATTTCTGCTTTTTTCCTTCTCTTATTTCGCTGATTGTCTTTATAAATTCACGCTCAGTTACTCCTAGATAGGAGTCGGAGCGACGAACATACACAATTCTGAGCTTTCTGTAAGGCTCAGGTATTGAAAAGAGTTGTACTAATCCTTCCCTCTCATATCTTTCCCCTAATGACCGGGCTATAAGTGTCACACCAAGACCAGAAACTACTGTCCCCATAATCGTTTCAAGTGTAGCAAATTCCATGATTTTTGGTGATACTATTTGTTCGTCTTGTAACCACTGCTGTAGTCTTTCTCTATATTGGCAGCCTTCATTAAATAAAATGAATGGTAAGTGCAGTAACTCTTTGGCAGACTGAATCTGCTTCTTACCTTTTTCATTTGCACTGCATACAAGTACAATTTCTTCATCGAAAGCCGGAATTTGATCAAGCGTTGACACATTTACTGGTTCTGCTACAAATGCCCCGTCTAACTGGAACTTAAGAACTTTCTCTATTAATTGTGTACTTACTCCTGATACTAGAGAAATATCCACATTTTTGTGCTTATTATGATAGGAAGAAATGATTTCAGGAAAACCTATTACCGTTTCAACTAATCCAATACATAATGATCCAACAAGATTACGCTCATCTTGAAATGCTTTCTGTATTTCATCCATCAGCCGCATCATTTGTTCTCCATACGTTAAAAGTTTTCGACCTTCTACATTTAATGTCATTCCTCGTCTGTGACGATGAAACAATGGGTGTCCAATTTTTCGTTCAAGAGACCGAATACGTGCTGTTACATTTGGTTGGACATAGCCTAGCTTATCAGCGGCAAGGCTTACACTGCCGTATTCTGCTACAGCCATAAATATGCGTATATCTTCTACTTCCATAAACATTCTCCTTTCCACTTACATTCATTTAGGTATTAATAATAGTGATATCTACAATCATTTATCATTATTTTACAAGATATCAAGCTCTAGATAAAATAATGACATCCGAGTGCTACTGCAACTATTTAGTAGAAATTACGTAAAGTTCTTAAAATGAGGTGACTGAAAGGAGGAAATTTGATTGTTTTATTTACTATTGTTTCTTGCCATCATTTTGGAGGTAATCGCAGTATTTTTTCTTAATCTTACAAATGGATTCACAAACTTTGTTCCTACTGTTTTTGCCATACTATTTTATTGTTCTTCAATTGCTGCTTATATGCTACTCAACGCCAAAGGTGAAGTAGGAGTAGCAAGTGCTTTGTATGCTGGAGGAGCAACCGTACTTGTTGTGGTCACAGGTATTATCTTTTTTGATGAAACTATTTCCTTATCTAAAATTTTAGGTGTTTCTCTTATTATAATTGGTGCAGTTTCTCTTAACATTAAAGAGAGCTCTAAAGAAAGGATGACAGCGTAATGGGATACGTATTTTTAACGATTGGCTTAATTTTAGGCATTGGAGGGCAAATGTGCGTAAAACTATCCAAAGGCTTTAGACAAACTGTTCCCACAATAGGGGCATTTCTACTCTTCATTGCCTGTATTTATTTTATTTCTCTAACGACACACTATTTTGAAATAGGCGTCGTTTTTGCTATATGGGCAGGGCTGACGATTGTTAGTACAACGCTGTTAGGTATTTATATATTTAAGGAATCAAAAAACAAAAGAAAGATTATCTCGGTTACTCTTATTATTACAGGTGTTATTATACTAAAGGCTTTTTAACACCCAAAGATGTTTAAGCGAAGATCTCGTATTCTTATATTGGGCATTTACTATTCAACTAGTATTTAGTAAGGGCTTTCATATTTCCGAAATCCCGGAAGTACATATATTAAACTGATTTGTGTTAGACTGTTAAAAGCGTATGACTTTGAAAAAGAAAGGCCGGAAAAAACATGACACAAACGAATACAGCATTTCGTGATGCACTTACCAAATCACTGCGAGGTGAAAGAGGTCACCTTCCGACGATTAACGCAATAACTGATATTAATATGGAGCTTGCTTCACATAAACAAAAGGAATTACCTTATTCTATTTATCAATTAGTGAAGCATATGAGCTATTGGCAAGACTTTTTACTTGCTCTTGCTAAAGGAGAAAACCCTGAAAGACCAAAAAGTGTAAGTGAAAGCTGGCCTGAACACCCTGCTCCGGTTGATGAGGAAGAATGGAAAACGACAATCCAGCATTTTTGTGATGGAATTGACGAAGCTTGTCACTTAGCGAATACATTAGCCATAGAAGAACCTCTGGATACTTGGCCAAGTGAAACCCCAGGGGGATTACTGCGTAATATTGCTTCTCACAACAGCTATCATCTAGGTGAAATTGTCATTATGAGAAGATTAAACGGAGCATGGCCACCGCCAACGGGAGGCTTTCCTGCTTAATAAAAACCGATTGAAACACAATAATTGGCAGAAACAAAGCCCTAAAAATCGTCGATTAGACACTTTTAGGGCTTTGTTTTAGTTATGTGCTATTACCTTTTGTTTTATCTATAAATCAATTGATTACTGAATTCGATTTTCAGTACTCTAAAAATCTTTGTCTTCGTGCAATTAATTACCTATAAGAATAATATGTCAGACGAAGCAAGTCTTCCTCTGCATTTCTGACAATCGAAAAGTGTTCAACGTTGTAATGACCAAGTAAAGTTTCATTATAATGCTTTATGATTTGTTCAGCACTTAAACCATTACTGTCCGTTGTTGAATGTCCATCACCCACTAATGTCAAACCATCCCATTGATTGTAGCTGTTCTGACTGCAATATCTATACAGTGTTGTGTCTAAATTTATGAGAAATTTAATGAGCAACTTAACGAATGTTCTTTGCTCCTTGGTCTTTTAACTAGTTCCCCTTCACAGTTAGGACAAATATACATCGCACTTTCACTACATTTATCACAGAATGTACATTCATGTGTACAGATATAAGCAACAGAGCTATTATGGAGTTTCTTATTGCACTTTTCGCATGTATTTCTCATTTCTAAAGCCATTAAATCCCTCCTTTTGATATAATTAAATTGTATTGTATAAATTTCTATTTTCACATGTCTATTTTATTGTATTATTAATTAATAGCTTTAATATTGACGGAAAATTCATTATTTTAATTTATAATTTAAAGCGGGGTATGTTTTATGGATGAAATTGATCAAAATATATTACTATATCTACAAGAGAATGCTCGTTTGTCTTTTACACAGTTGGGAAAACTGGTTGGTTTATCTACCCCTGCTGTTAATGAAAGAGTAAAAAAACTTGAAGAAAAAAACATAATAAATGGATATAGAGCAATAATTAACCCTGAAAATTTCAACAAACCTGTAACTGCTTTTATTTTATATAGCAATACAAAATGTAAGCAATTCGTAGAATACTGTAAAGAACACCCTGAAGTTATTGAATGTCATCGTTTGGCAGGCCAATACAACTATCTAGTAAAAGTTTTAACTGATTCCGTTCAATCTCTTGAAACATTTATTGATGAATCTATGGCTTTTGGAGAGCCGTCTACATTGATTAAACTTTCCTCACCAGTTGTCTATAAAGCAATAAAATAGACTGATAATCTATCTCCATTATTCTTTTTTCATTTTGGTTACTTTCTGTCTTTCATTTCTTACTTAGGATAAATTTTAAATGGCTAATAAATGTTAATAAACCATAGATATATTACGTAATTCTCCCGCCTTTTTAACTGACCAGCTAGCAGGACTAGAAGTGCATAGAATTTACAATTGCAGTTACCATACTGTCTATTCTCGGCAGGTATTTTTCTATACATTCATATGTTATAATAGAGAAAGAACATAAATTTAAATTATATGGTCTCTTTGTACCCTGAGTTTCCTTATAATGGAAAGAGGTACTTTTATGAATATACTTGAAATAAAAAAAACGCTTAATACTCTTGTTCAATATGAGGATAGCACTATTACTCATATCATTCCTGAAGTACTGGAATTGTCGTATTGTAAAACATCTAAGATTTTTCAAATCACTACACTTACGGATCAAAAAACCTTAAATTATAACGATTATGATATAGATAACGCTTCTGAAGCTTTATACAAGATCTTAAACTGAAGAAAGCGATTCAATGATTCTTCTATCTTTTATTTAACAAACATGCGATTGCACAATATGTTATTTTAAACAAAAGAAACTCCTGACATATATACAGGAGTTTCTTTTGTTTTTCTAATATATACAAGGTACAAATTTAATTTTAAAAAACCACCTAAAGATTTATATGATATGTATCTTTAAAATTGTAAAAGTTGCTTTGGTTATTTTCATTTTACAGGTTATTTACTAGAAGTAATTCCTAAAAAATGAAGTGCATTTTTTACAGTAGCCATTGTCGGGGTAGAAGCTAAATTAATACCTAGCTGTACGGCAGAGCGAGATAATTCTGGTCTTAACCCTGTTAAGATACATTGCACTCCAAGTAGTGACATAACGCTATTAATTTTAAAAAGATGCTCCGTTACAATTGAATTCAATGTATAAATACCAGAAAAGTCTATAATTAAACAATTTATATTTTGTGTCTGCACTTTTACTGGAACAGCCATTAAAAGTTGGTTTGCTCTTTCCTCATCTATGGCTCCTACTAAGGGAAGTACAGCGATTCCCTCCAAAAGAGGAACAAGGGTTGTAGAGAGTTCATTTATTTGCTTTATTATTTCTTTTTGTCTTGTTTCACTCTCTTTTTTTACCGTAATATCTCTCACATAGGTTTGGATTACTTTTTTATCTCCCAGCAGCAAGGGATGACAATATAATTCAACATTAACAGTTGTGCCGTCCATTCTAAATATGGTTTCCTCAATGAGCTCTGCTGGACGTTCATAAGCAGATTGGATTCTTTTCCTTATTGCTGCTTTAGATGTTTCTTGAAATATATCTAAAGGACTGGCACCTATGATATCTTCCCTTTTTCCTCTAAAAAAATGTTCAGCTGCGTGGTTAACATATATAATCTTATGATTTGAATGAATAATGAGTGGATCTAACGCATATTCAATGACTTCCTGATAATCAATACCCGAAATGTTTTCATTCATAATTTTCACTCCTTAATATGAAGGTTAGACTACTATTTCAAATTTATCAAGGGTTCAATTGCTTGTTTAAAATCTTAAAAAATGATAATAAAGTTTCTTTTGAAGTTATAAATAAGAAATAGTAAGAAAATAGAAGATTAAAAGGTCGTCTGTCCTTTACAGAACAAAAATAAAAACAGCCCTTAAAAATGAATTCAAGGGCCCTCTCTGCATTTATTTAAATCCTACTTTCTTACGAGTTAAATCATGGTGTAAGGCTGTATCAGGAACTATAGGATTAGGATGATTTTTTTCACTTCATTTTTTCACTTCAAACGAGAATTCTTTTTGATGACGAAATATATTAATTCTTCTTTTAGATCATTTACAGAGTTTTGTCTTTTCCTCTTTTGCCCTTTACCCTATTCTCATTTGAATGAATCGTTTGATCTCTATTTCTTTTTCTTCTACTAAGAAAATAGATAATAAAACCTACTAAAACTAATAAAGTAATTAGAAGGATACTTGTAGGAAAGTATAACGTCCCTATATGGATACCAAAAAATTGAATCATTACCCTTTCACCTCCATATGAGAGTAGTAAACGACTCTAGTAATATACTTTTCGTTCAGTATCTTTCCGATTCATAAACCCTTCGTACAGAAGAACAAATATTATATATAAAGCAACATGCTAGTATGATTTACTAATACTTCTCGATCACTTAGTTTCTTCAAAAGTTATTGCAAAGGAAAACCATTACACATCTTTTTTTGCAATAATAATTATACGTTCTTGTTTCATTTCACCGACACATTGTTTAGCTTCTTCTTGGGTTAAACCTAACGAGGCCATTTTAGAATGAAGTTCATCTTCACGAGAAAATAACTTATTAACTGCAGATTCAAAAACTCCTTGTTCAGAACCTCGATATTCTTTTGTATTTGTTGTATTTGTTAAATATTCCGAGCGCTCTTTATTATAAGTCAATAAATAAATTTCACTTTTACTAAACCCGTTAGCAAAAAACTCTTCAATAAACTTATTTGCCTGACCACTATTTTCTGCTACTTTAATTTCCTTCACTATTTTCTCCTCCTCTATCCCCATAGAATATGTCGTTCTACTAATAGGTGTATCCTTCAGCAGCCAATTAAAACCAATTTATTCGGATATGGGATAAAAGACTATATAATATCATCTAAATATTGTATAAAACGGGGTAAATTATCTACTTCTAAGAGAATAAAATATAGACTTCTTTTCCTGTGTAGAAATATCAAAAGAGAACTTTTTATGTAACCTTAAAAAATTCCCCCTCTATTGTCAGAGGGGGAATTTTAGTTAACCTTTCGTTAAATCTAACGCTTTATCTGCCTTTTTTAAATCGTGATTTACTTGTTCTTCTACATCATAGGCGTGATACATTTCATTATCAATCATATATTGAGCAATCTTTTCATGAAGCTCGATGGCTTTATCTAATTGCTTTTTTAATACCTTTCGAACTTCGGGCGTCGCCGTTTCTGTAAGCGCTACCGCATATGTTCGTACACTATTCTTAGCTGATAATAATAAATCAGTCGCAATAGCAAGATCGTCTAACGTTTTAGTAAGAGTACTTTTAGTGGCCATTTTTCTACCCCTCCTATTTATTGAGCTTTCTTTAAGATTTTTTTCAATTCTTTAATCGCTTCAGTAGATGTTTGAACATCTTCTTCAAGAATCTTTTTTAATTCCTCATCGTCTACCAATTCCAACATCGCTGTTCCTTTTGTTACGCATGATGCTTTAAGCGTTAAGATTTCGTGAACTTCTAGCGTTTCGTGCATAGCTAGTCCCTTTGCCATGTTTGCATCCTCCTTGTCATTTTTTTAACTTGTGAATTATATTCCCAAATGATTTCCATTTAAACAAGTATTGATTATTTTTTAAAAATTTTAGAAAAAGAAACAGGAATATTAAAACTAACAAAAATAATCACCTGTTTTTGCAATTGACCTTCCATTGTATTGCAGAATAAATCCCTTTAGGTGTAATATGTAACCCTTCAATGAACCTTAAATTGTAAGTCTTTCTTGCTAGACCTTTTTAATCGTTTAAAATTGGGTAATATATTTTGTAAAAAGGTGTGATTCTATCAACTTTTTACGTATTACTATTAAGGCTGTTATTCTCTCTTTCATTGGTGTTGTATTCAGAGTAATTTACGGTAAAATAATTGGAGAAAAGGATGTTCAAATAGAAAGTCTTATCGGTCTTTTTATTGGTTTTTTTATTGGAATTTTCTTAATTTCCTGCTTTACTGATTATCGTAAAAGGAACAAAAATAATAAATAAAATAATCAGGTTCGTTTACGCAACAGTTCAATTAAAAAGTGCGTTAACCCGGCTTGGATTAACGCACTTGATCGTTACAAAACTCAATTTTCTATAGAATCTAAACATCCTTTTAAATGCTGAAATGAGGATCCATTTGGACGGAAAGAGTAAGGGTTCAGGGTGCGCATTACACTCAATTACCTTCTAGGCTGATGATTTTTCTGATGACTTATTGCCCGGTGCAAACCAACCCAATAGCGCGATACCAACTAAGACTCCATAGAAAATCAGGGTCCAAATGGTGCTATGAGGAAAATGGGGATCTAAGACACCAATATCTTTATGTGCAAAAGTAATAACAGCAAGTTTCACACCTACCCAGGCAACAATGGCGTATGCTGTCGTTTCTAGGGCAGGTCGCTTTTCAAGGAGTTTTACAAACCAGCTTGCTGCAAACTTGATTAAGATAAGGCCTGCAACTCCTCCAAGAACTACAACTGCAAACTGCCCTCCGTCCATCCCACCGATTTCTCCAAACTGTGAATCCGGAAGTCCAAGAGCTATAGCAACCGCAGCTAAAATAGAATCGATGGCAAAAGCTAGGTCAGCTAACGCAATTTTCCCAACTGTCGGCCAGAACCCCTTTCCAGCAGACTCCTTCTCATCATCATCATGAATATTCTCATTATGTTTCCCAAATCGCGCCTGAATGACATGCTTCAAACCTAAATACAGAAGATAAACTGCTCCTACGGCCTGTATCCACCAGACGTTGGCGATAAATGAAATGGCAAAAAGAGCTCCAAACCGAAAAATAAATGCCATAAGAATTCCGTAATTAATCGCTCTTTTTTTCTGATCCTCGGGTAAATGTTTAGCTATAACTGCTAGTACAAGAGCATTATCAGCTGATAATAATCCTTCTAATCCGATTAGAATCAGTAATGCCCACACGTATTCGAGCCAAATAGATTCCATCCATTTTTCTCCTTTCCAAAATGTAAGTTGTTATGCTAAAGGTTTTATTTACAATAGAATAACCATATATCCTAAAGGCAACCCTAAAAGATAGGATTTTCATTATTTTAACACTAACCTTCTATAAAATACTGCTTTAAATACAAATAAAAACCAAATTATTAAATTTTTACGTTTTTTATCATATAACTGCGTTTTTTTACATGATTAATGAAAACTTTGAACCAACATCTCTATAAGTTGGATGGTTAATAGGTAATGGCTATTATTTCAGGCTTGTTTTACAAAGTACTTGCGGCCAATGAAAAGAACGGCTAAAAAATATTGATCAATATTTTTTAGCCGTTCTTTATTTCTTCTTTGTACCATGCAATAAAAAAGGTCAATTAGGACCAATCCCTACCCAAAAAAGATTTACTAGAGCCTTGGCCGTTTTTTCAGGTCCTCCTAATTCAGCTATTAATTCTTTTTTATTCCGTATCATTGTGACCGTTGAAAATGTGTGCGCAAGCAAGCGAGGGCTTGTTGTAACAATTTCCCCGTTGTTTGCAGCTTGTTTGAATACGTTCTCCAATGCCTGATGTATCGCTTTCTCTGCCTCACGAATTTCATGAATATGATCTTCTGTAAGCGAAGAAGCCGCTTCTTGCAATAATGTTTCAAAATCAATATGCGGCCGCTTTAAATGATCCAATGTTACCTCATATAATCTGTGTTTTAACCCATTGGAATTTTGCAATAATTTCTCCGTCTGCTTTGTAATACGCTGGAACATGCTTGATACGGAAACTGTAAACAAAGTTGCCTTATTTTTAAAGTAGTAGTAAACGCTGGCCTTGGTCACATCGCTCGCTTCAGCCACTTGCTCCATTGAAACTTTTTCGTACCCGTATGCCATAAATAAATGAGCAGCTGTTTTCAAAATTTGCTCTCTCGTTATATTATTTTCAGTTGTTATTTTAGGTCTGCCAGGCTTTTTTTTCGGTGTCTGATTCGTATTCATAAGGGCCCTCCTTCTAGTTCAAGAAATTGGCACATTTAAACTAGTTGATTAATTAACCTTCTGGTATATATAATTATTGAAGGTTCTATATATATTGTAATAGAAACAAACAGATTTGGAAATGAGGGAGAATTAATGAAAGAATCACCTTTAGCAACATTCAGTCGATATATGACTGGGAAAGTGAGTCGATGGATTGTAATTGCCGTATGGATTTTGGCAACTGTAGTCCTCACGATTGCTTGGCCTGCTGTGAATAAGACGGAAGTAAACAATGCACCAAACTTAAGTGAGAATTCACCTTCCGTAGAAGCTGAAAATCTTATAAAGAAAGAATTCCCTAATTCATCAGGGGTTCCTGCCTTACTTACATGGCACAAAGAATCAGGTTTGAATAATGATGATCTAAAATCTATTCAGCAAATGGCGGCGGATTTAGAAAAGAAACCATTAGAAGCACAAACGTCTACTCCGCCTTTGCATAAATTACCGTTAGCAGCTCTGCAAAAGATGGTTTCGAAAGACGGAACAACTCTTGTACAGCCTATTTTCTTTGAAGAAAACGTTGAAACGGATGTACTAGAAAAAAACCTAGATACGATTAAAAAACAAGTAAAAGAGAATGTTTCATACGATTCTTTTGCGACGGATATCGATGAAAAAGATAAGCTAAGCACGCGCGTTACAGGACCTGTAGGAATTCAAGTAGATGCAACCAGCCTATTTGAAGGAGCAGACGTTTCCTTACTAATCGCGACAGTTTTATTAGTCTTAATTTTACTTCTTGTCATTTATCGTTCCCCAATTTTAGCGATTATTCCTTTGATCGGTGTAGGTTTTGCCTATGGGGTGCTGAGTCCATTTCTCGGTATTTTAGCAGATAAAGGATGGATTACGGTCGATTCACAGTCCATATCCATTATGACGGTCTTGTTATTTGGAGCCGGAACAGATTATTGTTTATTTTTAATTTCTCATTATCGCGATGAGCTTCGCAAAGTAAAAGATAAGAGACAAGCACTTATTAACGCTTTTAAAGGTGCTTCAGGTGCTATAGCCATGAGTGGCTTTACAGTTGTCATCTCTCTTCTAGCTTTAATCGTAGCAAAATACGGTGCTTACCACCGTTTTGCCATCCCGTTTAGCTTATCTATTCTGGTTATGGGATTAGCGAGTTTGACTCTTATTCCTGCCCTGCTTGCAGTTATGGGAAGAGGTTCTTTTTATCCTTTTGTCCCTCGCACTCCTGAAATGGAAGAGGAATTGGCGAAAAAGAAAGGAAAGCCGGTGCGTAACCGAAAAGCGAAAAACCGTTTCGGGAATTGGATTGGTAATGTGGTTACGACGAAACCATGGACAATCATTGTAGCTTGTCTAGTCTTTTTTGGAGCTTTATCCATTTACTCTAGTCAAATCAAGTACACGTATGATATATTGTCTTCTTTCCCTGAAGATATGCCTTCTCGTGAAGGGTTTGCGGTTATCTCTGACGCATACTCTCCTGGCGAACTGGCGCCAGCACAAGTAGTTATTGATACGGAAGGAAAATCAATAGATCTAGAAAAAGCATTAAAGAAAAATGATCTTATTAGTGCCGTTTCTGCACCTCAAAGCGGTAAAAGTAATAAGAATTTAAAAGTATATGACGTCACGTTTAATATAAATCCATATAGTATAGAAGCAATGGAAGCTATTCCAGACTTAAAAGATGCAGCAGAAAAGGCACTATCGCAGTCAGGAGTTTCCAAAGTGGAATCTAAAGTATGGATTGGCGGTCAAACAGCGACGCAATATGATACGATGACGGTTAGTGATAAAGACAACAGTATCATTGTCCCGCTAATCATTATTTTTATATCGCTGCTGCTATTGGCTTACTTACGTTCTATTGTAGCTATGCTTTACTTGGTTGGAACGGTCATCTTGTCTTACAGTGCAGCTTTAGGGTTAGGCTGGCTCATCATTCACAACATCATGGGGGCAGATGCTATTCAAGGAGCGATTCCTTTATACGCGTTTGTATTCTTAGTGGCGCTTGGTGAGGATTATAATATCTTTATGATCTCAAGCATCTGGCAGAAAAAGAAGCACATGCCGTTAAAGCAAGCCATTAGAGAAGGCGTAAGCGAAACAAGCGGTGTGATCACATCAGCTGGAATTATTTTAGCTGCTACCTTCGCGGTTCTAGCAACACTGCCGATTCAAGTTCTCGTTCAGTTCGGAATTATCACGGCTTTAGGCGTTCTGTTAGATACATTTATTGTGCGACCATTCCTTGTACCTGCGATTACGACGGTTTTAGGAAGGTTTGCTTTTTGGCCAGGTAAAGTTGAAATGGTACCAGAAAAAGAGCAGTAAATATATAATCTCCCATCATAAAAGCGTGGACTGCATTCAGCCCACGCTTTTAACTATCTTCATTTTAGTTCTCTTTTTAATACTTTACCGAGCTGGTTTTTAGGAAGTTTATCAATAAAATAAACTTGGGGAATTTTGTAGCTTGCTAGACAATCTCTACAATATTTTAAGATATCTTCTTTTGTTAAAGAAGAATGAGGATCTTTTACCACATACGCTCTAGGTTTTTCTCCATAAACTGGGTCTTCTACTCCTACTACAGCAGCTTCTATAACCGTATCTATTTGCTCAATTATTTCTTCTACCTGATCAGGATAGATATTATCACCGCCATATACGATAACATCTTTATAGCGTCCCATAATATATAAAAAGCCGTCTTGATCTACCTTTCCAGCGTCCCCCATATAGAACCAGCCATCTCTAAGGACTTTGTCAGTCGCCTCTTGATTATGCCAATAGCCTTTAAAACAATAGGGGCTTTTTATAATAATTTCTCCAACTTCTCCTGCTTTCACTTCTTGTCCTGACTCGGGATCAATAATTTTTACTTCTACACCAGAAAGAGGCTTGCCTGCTGATTCAATTTTTTCATTTCCCATATTTGGTGTCCATACACTGACTGTCCATGCTTCTGTACTTCCATAACCTTGTATCATGCTGATGTCTAATTTTTCATATTCCTTAATAAGATAAGCAGGAACTTTTGCCCCTCCGGCAATAGCAACCTTTAGTGAAGATTTCTTTGCCCCTTCATTTTTCACTGCTTCGAGCATTTGCATGTACATAGAGGGAAACCCTAACATCATAGTGATCTTATGAGTTTCAATCGTTTCCCAGATGATTTCCGGTGTAGGATCTGACAACAAAAATAACCCCATCCCGTTGGAAACAGATTTCAAAATATTATTAATAGAACTCATATGATAAAAAGGATGCGAGGCAAGAAAACGACCATCCTCTTCATAATCGATTCGTTGACTAGATGGTTGTATATAAGAATACACATGACCATGCTCAATCATACAGCTTTTGCGTTGCCAGTTGTTCCAGAAGTAAAAAGAAGCATAGCTATGTCATCTTGAGAGACCTGTATATTGGGATTTAATATAGGATACTCAGAAAAAATTTCATTATATTCTTCAACTGTCTCCACACTATTTTTTCTTCCTACTTGTAAAGTAACAACGCTATTTAATATTTCAGAATCAAAAGGAATAACCTCATGAAATTTTTGGTCATAGAAAATAATTTTAGGTTGTGCACTATCTAAAATATCGATAATTTCATACTTCGTAAGCTGCCAGCCAATAGGAACCGCTACGGCTCCGATTCTTAATGCAGCTAGCAGAATCGTAGGAAATGGATGATTGTTTTGACAGAGAATTGCAATTCGATCCCCTTTTTTAATGTTATGGCTTAACAGGTAATGAGCGAGTTGATTGACACGTTCATTATATTCTTTAAATGTATGGTAAGATGTACTCCAAATTAAAGCCTCTTTTTCAGCAGATTGTGTAGCCCTTTGCTCTAATAGTTCTCCAAGTGTGTACATAATAGCTCTCTCCTTTAATGATAATGACCAGTTTGAATCATATTTAAATGGTGCTTCATTCTAATTATTTTTAAATCCATAAACTACATTACCCATAATTAACGTTAACGAAAACGTTAATTATAGGCGTTTGAAAAATTCATATCTTTTTAGCATGTAAAAAAACGAGCTCTTCATAAACAAGAGCTCGTTTTTTACGTATGTTTTATCTATATATAAGTATTTAAAATCAGCAAAACACGCCTATCTGTTAAAGTGTGATTAACTTTTTTGTCCAAAGCCTTTTTTATTAACAGCATTTCATCTAAAAAGTCCCCCTATCTTTTTTTGCTCTCTTCCGTTTGCGGTTTTACTTTTATTCATAAGCTCCCTGCCACTTTCCATTTTATCCTTCTCTTGACCTGCTAATCACGAGCAAACTCAAGACAGACCTAAACCTAAACAGCACGTACATATTTTGAAGCAAATGACATATTAATAGCTCAAGAGACAGTGTTTACTAATAAAAGCTAGAGGAGATGAGAGTGGGAATGGATAAGTTGAATTCACAATCATCCGCTAATCATTCAAACCCGCAAGTATGGAATTTTGTTTCGGCTCCTAATTTACATCCCATGAAGGTTACCATTAATACTAATAAGCCTGGAACAGCTCCCGGCCTATTATTTGTTGCGCCCTATACGGTATATGGAGCAGCGATGATTGGGCAAACCGGGTCACTAATTATGGAACAGACGGGTAATCCAGTGTGGTTTAGACCGCTTGCTAGTAGGTATATCCAAAACACAGACTTTCGAGTACAAATGTACCGTGGAAACCCTGTTCTTACGATGTGGCAAGGAACAATTTCAGGAACTCAAACTGCAAACCCTAACCTTCCAGTAGGTGAACCTGAGCCTGGTGCTTATTTTCAAATTATCAATCAGCATTATGAGGGCATTAAAAAGTTATTTGCTAAAAAAGGGTTTACCTCTGATTTGCACGAGTTTACAATTACCGAACGGAATACGGCTTTGTTTACAGCGGTAAAACAAATACCCGCAGATTTATCTAAGTATGGAGGGCCATTACATGGGTATTTTAGTAATTACTCTATTCAAGAAGTAGACATTGAGACGGGAGAGCTTCTTTTCTTTTGGGATGTACTTAAACATATTAATCCATCTGATTCGATGGTACCTGCTTCATCCGCAACAAGCTCTAATAATATATGGGATTGTTACCACGTAAATTCAGTCGAAGAAGGTCCAAACAATACACTTTTAGTGAGCATGCGTAGTATGTGGGCTATTTATAATATTGACAAAGAAACGGGAAAGGTGATTTGGCAACTTGGTGGAAAGCAAAGTGATTTTAGGCTTGGACCGAACGCCAAATTTTCTTGGCAGCATGATGCACGCTACAGGTCCGAAAACAGGATAAGCTTGTTTGACAATGCATGCTGTGCTTCTCCTGATTCTCCACCTCAAGGGCAAGCGCGTGGTTTAATTCTTCACTTAGACTATAAACACAAGGTTGCAAATGTAGATCGAACATATTATCATGCTCCCGCTTTATATGTTCCAAGTCAAGGAAATGCGCAAAAGCTTTCCAATGGAAATCAACTCATTGGGTGGGGACAAGAACCATACCTTTCAGAGTTTAGAAACGCTGGAAATTCAACGAGAAATCCTTCATTTAATTTGTTATACGATATGCAATATCCAAATCAAAACCTTTCATATCGAGCATTTAAAAATAAATGGGTAGGTTTACCCCTTTACCCGCCTAGCATAGCGGTAGATTTACTGCGAGACAGTGAAGCTACCGTTTACGCATCCTGGAATGGCTCAACGGAAACGGTCGCTTGGCAGGTACTGGCGGGGCCAACAGCTTTTAAGTTATCAGTAGTAGCATTTAGTACTCCTCGGACTGGATTTGAAACAGATATCCATGTCCAGGCAGTTGGCCCCTATTTTCAAGTAAAAGCATTAGACTCCTGCGGGAACGTGATTGGTACATCACCGACTGCTTACGTTAAAATAAGAAGAAATAGACGAAAGTGAGCATTAATAATCCTCTATTAGATTTTTAAAAATGTTCTTATAGTGCCCCCCTACTCAGAAGGTTTGAGGGGGCATTCACCTTTTACGGAATCAAATAGAAATTATGTGAGCTAGGGATTTTTTTTAAAAAACCCCTACTCTATTAATCTAAAAGGTAAAATTTTTGGTATATGATATTATAACGAATGGTATAAAGAGAAAGACCTGAAGGAATGCTTGATACAGTTGAGTATGAGAGCTTTTTCTCTCGAATTACTTAACTTTTAAAACAATATCTTCTGATTGGTCATTCCATTTAACAGTTAAAATCAAATGTTTAGATTTCATTATACCTTCACTAGCCTCCAGCTTTACTTTCTCTTTAAATTTTCCTTCTTTATCTAATCTTGCATCTCTTACTGCAACTCCATTTTCATTATTTGAAGTGTCTAAATTAATCTTAAAATCCCCTACCGATTCTATCTTATCACCTAGATAATTCAAATTAATTTGAGCTGTTTCTTTACTACTTTCAACGGGATATAACGTAATAGTAGCTGACCAGCTTTGAGTTTCACCTGAAAACTCTAAAGGATCCTCAGCTTTACTTTGACATCCAACTAATGAAACAAAAAAGAAAAGACTAAACAAAGCAATATAAAACTTTCTCATGCTCTTCCTCCATGTAAACACCATAATGTCATTTTTACTACTATATATTTTATTAAAATATATATCTTTAGTTAACATGGCGTAGAATATTATCTAGCAAAGAACATATGTAAGATCTTTTTTAAAAACTGTTCGTAGGTTTTGAAAGCTGCGCTAAATGCGGAACGTTTCTTTTCACTTTCCATTATAATTTTATCCCCTTTTATCTTAAGCGGGTATATTACATACAAGTTTATACAAAATGAATTGTCGTTAATTTAAATAATGAAAGGTTTCCCAGAAATAATTTTGAGAGATTAGTAAAAAAAATTAACCTGTAAAAAAGCTTACAACACCTATCAGCACAAAAGATATGAGAATTGCAGATAAAATGAGCAGAAGTGTAAAGATAGGTTTATACTTTGCTCTGTTTTCTTGATTACTTATCTTATTATGTAAATCATCTAATTTTCTTTCAATTTCATCCAGACGTTTTTCAGTGTTAATATCCATCACCTCCTACCCTTTATACGAATTACTTCTATAAAAGTTTCCTAATTACTGTATTTTAAAGAATATATATGTAAAAGTATTTTTATTTTGTATTTATAGTTAGTTATCGAAATCCCCTTTTCACATAGTAAACTTTCATTTTTTTAAAATTTTCATCTAAATCAAAAGTGAAACGGACTTACTTGTTTAATAATAAACGAAATAATAAATGAAATCGCAATTATTACGGCAAGTTGCTTTGTGGTTTTATAAAAGACTCCACATAAAACAGCGTACATAATGAATTCTTCCATATAACTTACATGGATATAAAATACTCCAACCGCTAAAGAAAGACTTAGCAATAACCCCATAGGCAACGCTGGTAATATCCAAGCTAGACGTAAATTATTTTTAGCCATCCATACAATAGCTGCTAGAAACGGCGACGCTAGTGCGATACTTCCCCACAGTAAAAAATAACTAGTTGGAAAAAATCCAAATAGAAAAGCGGAATATATAATAGCCTGTTAGCATTCCTATAAAGAACATGAATGTATTAAGAGCCCCACTAGTTTTGGTTTTACTATACGCGGCTATAAGGGTAGCAATCAGGACCCAAATACCGGCCCTAGAACACAAATCCCCAAAATACGGCAGAATATTCATCCACCAGCTTCCATTAACACCTGCAACAGTATCTAAATATTTGGCTACTATCCCCAAAGCTGTACCGAAGACTAAATAGATAATAGAAAATGCAAGTTTATTTGTAGACTTAACTACTCCAATAGTAAACTCCCCCTAACCAAAGCAACTCTATTAAATTGTTTTAACTCTTTCGTCCAAAAGCTTTTGTAGCAATCTTTTTGTCATCTAGAAAATTCTCTATCTTTTTCTGTTCCCTTCCATTTACACCTTCATTTCTATTCATAAGTGACTCAATTTCTGTTTCAGAAAAATCTCCTTCGCTCATATGCTCAACCATGTCATCGATGGCTTGATCCAGTTCATCCAAAATTTGATTGGACCCCATAATAAAGCGGCTAATTCTCTCTGACTCTTTTTTATATCCTTCTGGTAGAGTATTGTGCGAGATATATGTGGAAAAATTACGATCATTTTCTTTGACCACATCGTTTAGTTGTTCAAGTTTTTTCGCTTCAGCTTTAGGTAGCTGTTGATCAGAATCCATCATTTCTTCAAATTGATCACTGATATTGGATAAATCCTCGTTAGTATTTAAGTAAGTCTTTATACTTTCTTTCATTTCCTTTTCATCAATTACAGCATTATTTTTCGATGAACTAAATATAGAAGTTGGTAATACAATTTCTTCACCAACTTCTTTTGTACTTTCCCGATAAGAACAAGCACCTAATAAAAAAATCATCATTGAGCTAAAATAAAGTTTCTTCAATTCAAACGCTCCCTTTACCAATGTGTTAATTCCATTAATTCACATAGAAAATTTTAGCATTAAAATTCCCCTTGGGACTATACCTCTAGAGGCGTATATTGCAAAACTACCCTCATCTAATTGAATATAGCAAAAAATGTTAAGAACAACGATTTGTTTGCTGTTATAGTGAACGTAAGGTAGGTGAATGTAAATGAATTATGTAACTTGTATACAGAGAACGCTAGATTACATTGAGGAGAATTTGGAGACACAAATTACTTTAGAAAAGTTAGCAGAAATTGCTTGCTTTTCTCCTTTTCATTATCACCGTGTCTTCCAAGCCATGGTTGGAGAATCGGTGATGGATTATGTGAGGAAACGAAGACTTACACGCGCAGCAGAACGCTTATTTTTCACAGATGAAAAAGTCATTGATATCGCACTTGATGTTGGTTTTCAATATCAAGAATCATTTAACAGAGCGTTCAAAAAATTTTATGATGTTTCACCGAAGCAATACCGTAACGCAAGGAGAATATCTGGACCTCTGCGGGGAAAAGCCTACCTAACTACCACACTTTTGTCAGGAGGAAATAAGATGGAACCAAAACTAGTCACTAAATCTGCTTTTTATGTCATTGGATATGAGCTAAAAACGAAGAACGAGGGTGGCCAGAATAACAAAGACATTCCTGAATTTTGGCAACAGTACATGCAAAATGGATTAGGCTCTAAAATCCCCAATCCCCTAAACGAAAACGCAGAGCTTGGTATTTGCACTGATTTTAATCCTGAAACGGGTGAGTTTGTTTATATAATTGGCATGGAAGTAAAGGAAGGCACTCCAGCTCCTGAAGGAACAGTTTACAGAAGCTTCCCTGAACTAGAATATGCCGTGTTCACTACTCCAAAATCAAATGAAGAATCTTTTACTTCTTCCATTCAGTCCACATGGAACTATGTTTTTACAGAATGGTTTCCAGAATCAGGTTATGAGCACTACGGATCAATGGAGTTTGAACTGTATGATAAAAGATGTTATGGTTCAGAAAATAAAGAGATTGACATCTACATTCCTGTGAAAAAACAGACTGTTAAGGCATAAAAGAGAACTCCCATTTGTTTAAGAGAAAAGTAGTGTAGAAATTCATTTATAATACTGAAGATATTCCTATACAAGAGCCCAATCTCTAAGCAATTAAACTTAAGAGAGGGCTTTTTGTTCTTTTGCATTGGGAATTTTGGAATCAATCAATATGAATATTCCCTTCATTTTTAATTATCGTAATGTACGATACCGGCCATAAAAACATCAGATATACAGAGAAATGTAAGATGCTTTTCTCTCCAATTCCTTCACTCTTAAAACAATGTCTTCTCATCTGTCACTGGATATAAAGTAATACCAGCTAACCCGCTTTGATTTTCATCTAAAAACTCTAAAGAATCCTCAGCTTTATTTTGACGTTCAACTAATGCGACAAAATAGAAAACAAAGTTAGATACATTTCCTATCATTTTATTTTATATATCTTCCTCACGCGCATATTTTTTACATTTTATAGGAATGATAACGTTACTCGTTGTATAACAAATATTCACTCATATAAAAGGTGGTAAAACGTGCGACAAAGATATCTTTTGAAAAGCTCTAATAAAGAAAAGACAACGGATTGTTCAGCAACTCCCTTATATGATGATATAAATAAAAATATAGAGAGACTATTAAACGAATTAGGAAATAGCTCTGATGTATCGTTTCGAATGGTTGAGTCTCCGTATCAAAAAACGTTAAAAGCAGCCGTTATTCACCTTGACGGATTAGCAGATGAAAATATTATAAATGAAAATATCATGACTCCTCTTATTCAGTGGCTTAAGGAAAGTAATCAAGTAGTAACCGTCAAAGAGATAGAAGCACAAATACCCCAGATGTTAACTGTATCTCAATTGACTATAAAAGAGAATTGGCATGAATTTATGTCAGCCGTTTTAACTGGTGATACGGTCATCCTACTGAATGGAAGTTCTAAAATTTTCATTGGCAATACAAAAAAACTTCAGTCCCGCGCAGTAACAGAACCAACCAGCCAAACTGTTGTTAGAGGACCTAAAGATAGTTTTACAGAGAATTTAAGGACTAATACCTCCTTGATAAGAGCTAGAATTCAGGATTCTAATTTACGCTTAGACAGCATGAAAGTTGGAAGCGTAACTCAAACAGATATAGGGATCATGTATATTAAAGGGAATGCAGATGAACGTATTCTAAAGGAAATCAAAGAACGTTTAAAAGAGATTAAGGTAGATGGGGTCCTCGAGTCGAACTATATTGAGGAATTTATCCGGGATGATAGGACGACTATTTTTCCACTTCTATTAAATACGGAACGACCTGATGCCGTTGTAGGAAATTTATTAGAAGGTCGAATTGCTATTATTGTACAAGGAACACCTTTTGTATTAATTGCGCCTGCTATTTTTTCTCAATTTTTTCAGTCTCCCGAAGATTATTATCAAAATTATTATATTGCTTCCTTTTTAAGGATGCTAAGATTTGGTTCTTTTTTTCTTTCTATGTATGCGTCTGCTATCTATTTAGCATTGATTACGCATCATCAGGGACTTATTCCAAACACATTAATGGTCAGTTTAATGGCGCAAAGAGAAAGAGTTCCTTTTCCAGCAATTGTAGAAATGGTAGTGATGGAACTAGCTTTTGAGATGTTGCGAGAAGCAGGAATCCGAATGCCTAGAGCAATCGGACCAGCAGTCTCCATTGTAGGAGCGCTGATTTTAGGACAAGCAGCTGTAGAAGCAGGTTTTGTATCGGCGGCTGTTGTGATCATTGTTGCTATTTCTGCCATCAGCAATTTCACACTGCCATCTACTAGCATTGTCAATGCGGCCCGTGGTTTTCGGTTTATCTTGATTCTAATTTCAGCATTTATTGGCTTATATGGAATTTTGCTTATGACCTTATGTATATGGCTTCATATAAGTAGTCTAAGATCTTTCGGTATCCCCTACTTTTCACCTTTTGCTCCCTTTGATTTTAAAAAGCAAAAGGATACTTTAGTTCGATTCTCTTTACCATCTCTGTTGAAAAAACATCAAAATAAATAGACTTCGTATAAAGATAAATGAGGATAGAAAATGAAAACTTATCTTTCGCTTTTATGGATCGCTGCCATTTGTTTATGCGTTTCAGGATGTTCGAATTACCGAGAATTAAACCAAATAGGAGTTATTATAGGATTGGGAATTGATAAGAATGAAAATTTGGAACAACCTTATAAAGTAACCTATCAGGTCATTAACCCAAGTGGTTTGTCACAAGGCAGTTCGTCGGGAGGACAAGGTCTTCCTGTCATTAACTATACAGTAACGGCCAAAACGTTAGTGGAAGCATTAAAAAAAGCCTCTGTCGTCATCCCAAGAGAACATATTACTTCTCATCTTTCGCTTATCGTTGTAGGTGAAAAGTTAGCAAGAAATGGTCTTAGCTTATTATTTGATGCCTTGGATCGAGGCAAGCAAGCTCGTACAAGTATTCCAGTTTTTATTGCACGTGATGGAACTGCTGAGAAATTACTTGGTGTAATTGAACCTTTCGAGGTTACTCCAGTCAAAAGTATCCTAAGTACAACCCAGAACAATCAAAAAATGTACGGAATAGTTAGTAATATACAAGCATATGAAGTTATTTCTATGCTTTTGAGTGAGGGAAAAGATCTATCTCTTCCTGGAATCACCATTAACAAACCATCTCAGAAGTCAGAAGAAGCAGGCAATTTAGAGAATACCAGCCCAAGTGCTATGCAGGTAAAAGGATTAGCTATGTTTAGAAAAGGGAAATTAGTTCGATGGCTGGATGGCGATGAGGCTCGATCTGTTCAACTTGTTACGTCTAAAGTGAAGAGCACGGCCCTTGTTTTCCCTTGTAATATAAATGCGAATATCACAGTTACGACGACCGGAATAAAAAGTAAAATAAAGACAAAAATCCGCCATGGACAACCTTTTATTCATACAGATTTGAATGTGATGGGAGAAATTACGGAAACATCTTGCCAGAAAGATTTAAGCAACCCTAAGGTATTAAAAGAGTTGGAAAAAGAAGTCCAAAATGAACTGCAAAAGGAAATTACAAAAACTATTAGCATGGCACAAAAAGAAAAGGCAGATATTTTTGGCTTTGGTGATAGCTTATCTCGAACCAACCCTAGTTATTGGCGTCAGCATAAACAGAATTGGGAGAATCTATTTTCAAGTGCGAAGGTATCGATGAATGTGAACGTCAGTATTGTAAATACCGGAATGCGTACAAATCCTTATGAGGTAAATTAGATGAGGAGCTGAAAAAGCGTTGACTAAAATAAAAATCGATGGGTTTCAATTATTTTGTATGATGTTTATCTTTATATTAGGCAGTACGTTACTTTTAGATATAGGAAAGGCTTCTAGGCAAGATGCATGGGTAGTCCCCCTTTTGGCTACTTTTTTTGGATGTTTACTGTATTTAGTCTATATCTCCTTATATAAGAGATACCCTAATATGCCTTTGACTGGCTACCTCATTAAAATCTGGGGTAAATACGTAGGCGGTGCTATCAGCTTTTGCTATATTATCTATTTTGTTTATATTGCTTCAAGAGTACTACGTGATTTTGAAGAATTACTAATTAGTTCTTCTTACTATGTTACATCGATTATTACGCTGGGGATATGTATGACCTTTGTGTTGATTTATAGTATTCACTTAGGAATAGAAGCATTCGCACGAGTTACATGCTTATGTTTTGTTGTTATTTTACTGACTCTTTTTATATTAAATGTTTTGTATGTAGTAGGAGGCTATATCAAGGTGGAAAACCTTCAACCCGTATTAGCAAATGGATGGGGAAACATAGGGAAAGAGTTAGTCCCTCTTGGTATTACTGTTCCTTTCGGGGAATTGATTACCTTCACTATGATTCTTCCTTATTTGAATAAAAAAAGTCAGGCTGCAACAATTGGGTTATCCGCCATTATAACAGGAGGAATTGTCTTAACCATTAATTCGATTATTCTTTTGTGTGTACTCGGACCAGAGACTGTTTTAAGATCCTCTTTCCCGGCTCTTACAGCTGTGAGTTACATTAACATAGCTAGTTTTATTCAAAGGTTGGATACCTTTATTCTTATTCTCATGGTCATTTTAGGTTTTGTTAAAATAACCATCTATTTCTTTTGTGCAGTGATTGGCGCGGCTGATTTGTTTCGAATGAAATCTTCTGTTACAAACATTTATTTAATTGGCGGTGTTATTTTTTTCTCCTCACTGATGATTGCTCCTAGTTACCAAGCTCATATAAATGAAGGACTCAAAATTGTTCCTTATTTATTGCACCTTCCTTTTCATATAGCAATTCCCATCCTATTGCTGATTACAGCATATATAAAACAAAAAATAAAGCCTGCCCTTTCATGACAAGGGAGGCTATTGTTTTTTTAAAACAGGAAAAATGCTAACAGTAAGGAAGATCAAAGCAAATAAAATAACCAAAAAATAATCTTCTCCACGGGCAATTACAAAATATTGTTTTAGGTTATAAAACGATTGAAACATATAGTTTCCCTGAAAAACGTCGATGAATGCAATAAGAACATAAGCCCCCAGCAAAATGCATAAGGATGGAATTATTTTAGCCATTATATCAGCCTCACCTTTTTCTTTTAAATTGCGGTAAATAATATAAAAATATACAAGGCATCCATGAGATTCAATAATATTTATTAAATGATGAAAAATAATTGATTTTCTGCAAAGCAATTTGTTATAAAAATTTAACGCAACAAGAATTGTGGACATTGAACTATTAAGTTTAGCTGAATTAGAGGACTCGGAACCTGTTGACATAAAATCAGTTGACCTTGTCTCTCTCAGTACAGCCCTTGTAACTCAGTTCATACAAATTTATGACCGACCTATTATCCTGCATAAAAATTCCCACTCCATTTTCATCAAGGAAGATGAATTGAAGCCGAAACAAGTAAGCATTATCTTTTTAGATAATGCCATAAAGTATAGTACCGATGTAATTGAGGTCTTTTTGGAAAGTGATCAGTATAAGGGAATTCTCCGAATAAAAGATTATTGCATTGGCATACCAAAAGAAGAACTATCTCATGTTTTTGAAAGGTTTTATCGAGTAGACAAAGCCCGCAAACGGGATTCAGGAGGAAGTGGACTCGGATTAGCTATTGCTAAAAATATTGTGAACCTCCATAAAGGAGAAATTGATATACAAAGCAAAGAACATGCTGGAACAGAGATTAAAGTTACTTTTCCCCTTACGAACTGAGTAAGTCGCTTTTATATAAATTAGCTCATGTACCACTAGTGATGCAGCAACTATCAATATTTAATTTCTAAAAATGCTATCTATTGGATGCATCTAAAACGTAATCCCGAGTTTTTCATGAGAAAAAACACCTCCAAGTGATTGCTCGTTACTCCATACCGGGTTATCAGCTTGAAGGTGTTTTTTTATTTATATAAAATCAGAGCTTGTCCAAATTATTAGCAACTACGTTTTCTTAATCTGCGAACGCTGATACCTTCTAAACTAGTCGTATTTCTATTACCTGAATTATCTTCCCATACCAAAAATCCGCCTTCTGCTCGAATAAACGTACCATTTCCATCAAGCTGTCTTCCAGCAGAAAAAACTTGAATTTTATCTCCTCTTTGGAAATTATCTACTATAGAGCGAGATTGAGATGTACGACGATCTCCACTACTATATCGTTTGCAAAATCTCCTTTGAAACACAGGAGCCTCCTCTAACAGCGATCGTTTTGGTTACTGCAATTTAAAAACAGAATGAATCCCTTTCATCTCGTAACGTGACCTAGGTTCAGTGAGTATAAAATACATATATGATTAAAGTGTTTGATAGATATAATTTAAAAAGTTATATCTTTTAGACACAAAAAAAGAACCCTCTATAAAAAGAGGATTCAAACAGGGTAAGTAAGAAAAAGAAATATACATGCATGTTCCTGGGGGGCACTACGCTTGTATAATCAACTTATACCCGCTACTCACTGATTCAAACAGTTAAAAACATTTCAAATAAAAATTAATCGCTAATCTATTAAATACAATCTCTGAATATATTCAATAGCTTTATCTTTGTACTCTACCTGTTCTCTAATATTAATAATTCGCATAACAAGTGCTCCTCTACCAAGAATAACAACCATCATTTACATAAAGGGTGTTATAAACATGCTTTTTAATAAAAGTGTGTTGCTTCTTCCATTAAAACGTATCCTTAAACCCATTCTTTCCTATGTTCACGAATAAATTTAATGTCATTTTGATAATGTTCAAGATGCCCTTCGTCTATCATTTTTTGGAACGCCCTGTCGCCTTCACTGGCTTTTCTTATAATTGTTTTACATAACCCCGCTAATCGCAGCAATACCACTTCCAAATAACCTTCTTGTAATTCTTCGCCGTAAGATTCAAAAATAATTTCACTCTTTGTTTTCTATGTTGAGCATGCTGCAATGAATTATAATAAATCTTCTCACCTGTTTCAGAAAGATAAAATCTACTTAAGGGGACGCACGTATAGAGAGTATAAGCAATGTCCCAAATTCTTGGCCCGGGCCCAGCAACATCAAAATCAATGATGCCTACTGGTCTTTCGTGCTTGAAAATGATGTTGTATATGGCAAAATCATTATGACATAGTATCTCAAATGGTTTAGGAGTGTTATCTATTGATTTCCAGCTATAATCGAATGAAAAATCACTCACTGAATCATGATAAAGACGGAGCATTTTCCCTATTTCTATTAAAACATCATCAGACCACATATATTTCTTCAAAGGATAATTACCAGCTTCACCTTCAATAAATGATAAGACCTCTCTTCCTTTTTCATCAATGCCTAAAAATTTTGGCGTATAACTAAAACCTTTGTTCTCTAAATGCTTTAATAGCTTATGAAATTTATGGCTATCTGATTTTAGTTCTCGTCGTACAGTTTCTCCCGAGCGATAAACGTTAGAGACATTCCCTCCTGTTAGCACTTCTTCGTCCTCAAAGCTTGACATATAAACATTCCCCCTGAATATATCCTATTTGTCGTCAATAAGTGAAAATGATAAAGCATTCGTCATAAATGAAATACCTGATTTTACTACTGATTCAGAAAAGCCCGTACTTTTTCTTTTATAGCCCATCAACAATCCTTTGGGACTGACTAATAAAGTGGAGAAAATCGGTTATCGTCATGTTACGTTACATTATAAAAAAAGAATCTTCATTCGAAGATCCTTTTAACTGCTTGTTTCATACAAAAATCCGCTAAAAAGTGGAAGACCGCTACTATGTTAAATCAACCAAAGCCTCCATCTGAGTGAATAATTTGTCCGGTAATCCATTCTGATTCTTCACTTGCTAAAAAAATAACTAATTTTGCGGCATCCCGTGGCTCACCAAGTCGACCCATCGGGAACTTTGGCCGTAGCTCTTCTTTTAACTCACTGCTCATCCAGCCAGTGTTAGTTGGTCCAGGATCTACAGCATTAACAGTAATCTTAAGAGGTGCTAATTCAATAGCAACTGATTTAGTAAACGTAGAAACAGCACCTTTTGTTGCAACATAGGCCAAATTCCCAGGCTCAGGTGACTTATCTTGACCTGAAACCATATTAATAATTCGACCGCCATGCTTACCTTCGATTAGACGTGCAAACTCAACAGTCAAAAGACACGTCCCTCTAACATTCACGTTATAATGAGCATCAAGCATATCAGCATCTATAGAACGAAAATCTACGTCCACGGAATGTGTTGCATTATTTACAAGGATTGATGGAGAACCTAGTTTGTTTTGAACTTCACCAAGCAGCTTTCTTGGTGCATCGGGTTGCGATAAATCCAATTCCATTGATTCACACCGCACTCCCAGACTGCAAATCTCTTCTATAAGATGTTTCGACCAGTTAGAATCATCTTCATTAAAATAAGTCATCGAACGATCATACTTTGACCAGTGAGTGAAAAAGATATCTGCCCCTTCTCTAGCTAGCTCCCGACATATTTCAGTACCGATACCCTGCACTCGGCTAGCACCAGTAACAATGGCAATCTTATTCATTAATCGTTTCATAAAGCATCTCCTCATGGAAATGCTGAACAAAGTACTATTAGAGATGTATACTTACTAGTAGCACATGCTTTCAGCAATCCTATCTATGTATTTTATAAAGTCGTACTGCATAAAAATCTGATTAAAGTTTAAAAGGTATTACAATGTCTATATTCGGCACTCATAGACAAAAAATGAGATGCCTTCTCCGTAGCCATCTTTTACTTCATGAACAGTGAGATTGTTAAACCCATTAGAATTAAGGATACTTTCAAATTCTTCTGAGCCATAAAGTCGAAGAGGAAAATCCATTATCTCCACCTTTTTTGTCTTATTTCCTTGAAGTAGCTCATATCTTATCTTAGTATTCAAAGAGCTTGTTCTTTTATCGTAGCAGCTTTTTTTGTAAACGACGATGATTTCCTTATCAAAAGAAACTCTATCCGTTTCAGTCCAACCTACTAGTTCTTCAATTTCGCTTTTTTTCTTCATAATCGTTAAAAGTATTTTCCCGTCTTCTTTTAAAACTGCTCTTATATTTTGAAGACTCTTAACAGCAATATCATCAGCTAACAGTGAAAAAGAGCCAAAAGGTATCATAATAAGATCATACTTTTTACTACTTTTAAAACTTTCGACATCTTGATACCATACATTCGGTTTAATACTTAGTGTTTCAGCTTTTTCTATACACGTTTTAAGCATTTCTTTAGAAATATCAAACCCTTCAATCTTAATTCCGTTTTGCATAAATGGAATAAGCATTCTACCGCTCCCGCACATCGGTTCTAATACTTTCATATTTTGGTCTTTTACAAAAGAAAGATAAAACTCCAGCTCTTTTCTATTTGCAAAAGATTTATCACTCTCGTACACCCTTGTGCAGAGCTGTCCATAGTAATCATTCATTCTTATTTCACCTCACATAAGTATTTTTCCATACATGCATTCAACTTTCCTGCCTTATCAACATGTTACAGACAGCAAAAACTGAATCCCCCTAGTCTTCAACAAGTTTGGACTTACATTTTCAAGAACGTTATATTTTACTTTTTAGTAAAAAGGTAAAGAGATAGGTAGAATAATCGATTTCCTAAATAAAATTCCAAAAGGAAATATCCCTATGTTAGAGAACTGAATAAAGGACTGCTTTTCATTTCTCTAACACTTAAAAGGAGGTACACGAATGAATGAAGAGATAATAAAAATTGATAACGTTGAGATTTGTACAGAAAGTTTTGGAAACCCCAAGAATCCTGCTGTACTTTTAATAATGGGAGCAATGTCTTCGTTAGATTGGTGGGATGAAGACTTCTGTCTTCGCCTCGCTGAACATGAGAGATTTGTTATTCGTTACGACCATCGTGATTTAGGGCGATCTACCACTTATCCACCCGGTACGTCTAACTATACAATAACGGATATGGCTGACGATGCAATTGGTGTTTTAGATGCTTACTCTATAGACAAAGCTCATATTGTTGGAATGTCTTTGGGCGGGATGATAGGACAAATCCTTGCTCTTAGATATCAGGATCGCATAGACTCCCTTACTTTAATTGCATCAAGCGTATTTGGAACGGAGGCGGAAAAATTGCCCCCCATGGATCAGCGGATACTTGATTACCACACGAAGAGCGCTTCCATAGACTGGTCAAATCAAGAGGAGACTGTTCCCTACCTTGCAGGTGGATGGAAAATTTTAAGTGGAACAAAACCTTATGAAGAGAAAAGAATGTATAAGCTAGCAAAAAGAGAAGCTGCCCGCGCCAAACAGCTGCCGAGTAGATTTAACCATGCTTTGCTTCAAGGAGGAGGCCAATATTATGACAGATCGAGTGAAATTACTATACCTACGCTGATTATTCATGGAACAGAAGATCCAGCGCTGCCATACGCACATGGACTTGCTCTTGCAAAAGCTATTTCTCATGCTAAATTAATAGCTCTTGAGGGTACAGGACATGAAGTCCATAGTGAGGACTGGGAACAAATTATCCAATCAATTATAGAGATTAGTTCCTAAAAGTAAAACATGAGATATGAAGACTTCAAAGCGCTTTTTCAAGAAAGCTTTGGGGTCTTTTCATGTTTCAAAGTTCCTTCCTTCTACTTACAGTAGACAAAACGTTTCCTATAGAAAAGGGTGTTTTGTACAAAAGTATCTACACCTTTTCAAAACATCGCATTTACGATACACTGATATTCCGTACAATATCCACATAAGGGTATTTAAGTAATAAAATGGAGGTTTTATGAAATATTTTAAGGTACTTTTTTGTTTAATCTTATTAATCCTTGTAGGCATAACCGGCTGTTCTTCAAAAGAAGAAGTCACAAGCATTAACACTGTTGATGTAAAAGAGCTTAAAGACCACAGTGGAACTTATGTTGGAGATAATTCTAACGTGGTAGCTATCGTAAGGGCATTGCCCGGAGGAGAAACATTTAAAGAAATTGATTTACATAATAAAACACCAAAAATAATGTATGGTACTAAAGAGGGCTCTTTATCAAAAGATGAAATATTAAAATATTGGCTCGACGGTAAGGATACACTAGAGAAAAACTTTCTTTATAATGCTATTTATTTAACGATATTAATACCTAATGCTGAAGGGTACAGTTTTAAAATAGATGATCAGAAATTCTCAGTATCTAGACAAGAAATGAAACAATTCATTTCTAAAAACATTCAAACTTTACCAGATAGCAATGAGTTATTTGATAAAGAAAAAGCACAGCAATTTATAGATAATAATAAAGAGAAGATTAACAAAGCAGTTAAATCGGCAACTATTCGAGAACAATTTTTTAAGAATGTTTCTATTGTAAAAGAATAAGAACAAATAAAGAGCCTTAAATAAGGCTCTTTATTTGTTTTCTATTTGCCTTTGTGCTTGGCTTTTGCCTTTTGTTTCTTTATGGAATACTTTTGTTCCTTCAGCTCTTCACGATATCGTTTAGCTTTCTTTTTTCTACTTTTTTTCTTTTCTTCGTAAGCTTGCTTCATGGCTTCTTGAGCTTTAGTCGAAATACCAACTTTATTTCTTTCTTTTGCTACTTGGCGCTGTAAACGTTTTGGATTTATCTTTTTATTTGGTTTTATTTTTACATCAATACCTGCATGAGCTGATTGATTAATCACCTCTAGCAATCTGTTATAAATAAAGTCCAATATTTCTGTATCTTTTGGTTCTGTTCCAAATACATAACGAAATGCTTTTAACTTACCGCCTTCTACAACTTCAATAATTCCTACCCAAAACTGACCATCGTGGTAAATCGTTAGTGACATAACGATTCCCTCCTCTAAACATACTATGAAATGATGGACATCCCGAGGAGGGGAAGGTTACTGACATTAATACATATCAATGCATCCGGACTACCAACCGAATTGTGTTTTTACATCTCACATACAAATTTTAACATGAAAATATTTATTATAACTACCTTCTTTTATTTTTCACCAAAATTCATTGCCAAAAATAAAAAGCTCGCCATAATAAATATTGGGATTACTGCAAAAGAGATTAAACTAAAATATTTCATCAGCCCTTTTTCTTGTTTTCCAAAAGCTATTATTCCACATGAGAATCCTATCAAGTAAACAATGACATATACATACAAAATGTTAGGGCTATGTATGTGTGTAAAATATTGTCCAACGCCAACAACCATTCCAAGCAAACATAACCACAGTGAATATTGACTAAAACGTTTTTTCAATTTGGTCCTCCACGAACTAGATCTATGTTCATATGGCACCATTTAATTATCAGCTACCATAATGTGCTTAATCACCAGTTGGAAAAAGCTTGGGTGAATCACTCCAAACTCTTTTTTCTATAAAGAAAGAAACCTATTACCGCTCCCAGTATAGCCATAACTACACTAAAACGAATTAGATGAATAATAAAATCAATAAGGTTTAAATAGGTGGTTTCTGTTACACCATCACCGACTGATTCAACTTCTTTATATGGAATCACAAAGAAACCTAATGATCCTCCTAAAATAAGGCCATAGAAAAAACCTTTTTCTATAAATTTCAACAAGAAACTCTTCTCCTTTCAAGGATGCCTATTTTATGAATTTTATTACATATAATCTATATATTAACACAAATTAAAAGAGAGACTAACGTATATAGTCTCCCTTTCTATAAAAGTTTAATAGTTTTTAAACTTTCTATTTGCTTAAACAATCTTTCAAATTATATGAGCTTATTTTATGTACCCTTCATAAATCTTTGGTCAATATGATGTGCTTAGAGATTCTTACTTTCAATCCCCTTATAATTTAACCCAAAGGTATTACAAGCTAATTGAATAAAAGATTGCAAAGGAAGAGACATGAATTTATCTTTATGCCAAAACATTTGTGTGTAAAGAGGTGTATCAACTTTAGTACACACTAATTCTTTTAATATACCTTTCTCAACCTCAGCTTTTACTACTACTTCGGGCAATATGGCAATACCTAAATCTAACATTACACACTGCTTAATAGCTTCCACGCTTGCAAATTCAAATTTAGTTGATGTACAAATACCCGCCTCGCGAAACAAGTTTTCCAATACTACTCGGTATGAACACCCCGACTCAGTATACAAAAGAGTCTCATTTTCAAGCTCTTCTAAGTAGATATCCGTTTTATCAGCTAAAGGATGCTGAGGAGAAGCTATAATTTTTAAGTCTTCTGCAACAAGACATTGTGTATGTAGATTTGCATCATGATGCTGGATAGGCTCCATTGTAAAGGCGATATCAAGAGTACCGTCTAGTAGCTGCGCTCTTGTTTGTGCTTGAGAGTAAATGGGCTTAAAGATCATTTTAACCTTTGGAAATTGATCCTTGAACTCTTTTAATATTGAAGGCAATCTATATGTGCACTGGCTTTCAGAAGATCCAATGATAAGCGTACCCGCGGGCTCCTCCACTCCACTTACAGCGTTTTTTGCTTCCTTAGTCAATTGAATCATTTTATCAGCGTATCTTTTAAATTCTCGACCTGCCTCTGTTAAAATTAAGCGCTTTCCGAGACGTTCAAATAAAGGCGTTTCAAGTTCATTTTCAAGAGCTTTTATTTGAGCGGTAACGCTTGATTGAGCAAAGTTCAAAATTTTAGCTGTATATGTAAAATTTAAATTTTCTGCAGCTGTTTTAAATGTAATCAGTTGTTTTATTTCGATTTTCCTCACCTCTTTATAATCGGATATTTCGATTGATTCAATCGTAATGTTCATCTGTAACGATTGCTAATTTCATTATAAAATATGGTAAATCAAACCACAACATACTAAATATAAAGAGATAAGGGGAAATCATAATGTCTATAAAAAAAGAGAATACAAAGGAATCAATCGTTCTAATGCAAAAAAATACAAGTGACAAAAACTTCAAATACTATTGGAATGAAATTATTCGAGCGCTTATCGTAACCAAATAAGTAAGGCTAATCGATTTTATTTTTGGGATAAGTAAATCCACATACAAGCGTATAAATATAAAAACAATAGCTCGCTAACGCTGACGATATACAGAGTTAGCGAGCTATTAACCTATTTAAACTTATAATTATGTTTATTGGCTTGAATCTAACCTAAACTTTGCAATATCCTTGTCATCTTGGGAGATAATGAGTGTACCCTTTAACGCATTAGCTTGTAGCTTTTTTAGTTTTTCTTCAGTTGGCAAAAGAGGTAATTCATTATTTTTTTCCTTTGCTCCTAAGGTATAACTAAGAGTAAATTTACTTGTTCCTTTAGATGGAATTTCTCCTATACTCATACCAATACCTAACTTATTGTTATCCATATTATAAATATTTGAACCAATTGATTCCTTTACAGCTGATACTAACTCCTTATCTGGTTCTATGCGAATGTTTGTTTTAGCAAAATCAGAGAGAGCCATAATATTATTAGACGTATTTTCCATCGTAAATGTATAGCGTAACTCCGTTGGAACGATACGTTTACTTTTATTCTCTTTATCAGGTACTATCATTTCCCCAACGATTTTTTTATCATCTGTTAACGTTACCTCTGCTTGCTGTAATTTTAAGTACTCAACATTGTTTACATATTCCGTTTTTGAACAAGCGGAAATGATAAACATCAAACAAATAACAAACAAACCAAGATAGAACTTTTTCATATTTCTCCTCTAAACATTTTTTATCCCACAACAATAAACATATGTTATCATATTTTCTATATTTTGTATTTCGCAATTGTCATATGAGCTATTATTAAACGTAAAAACACCAAGGCGCTTTATGCTTTCTTGGTGTCTTTTATTAGTTTTTAAGCGTTTAGTTAAAAAATTAGATTTGGAGAAGGAAGTTAATTTGGAAATGAATGTTGAAGATGAACGTAATGGAGCTTATTATACATTTTTTGTAGGAGGAAAAGATGATACAAAATTTATTTGTTTTTGTATCTAGTAATTTTCTTCTACAAAACGTATCGCTTTGTTTAATTCTGAAGTTCTTAAAACCACTTCTTTATCATTAAAAATAATAAAAAAAGGGCTGCTCTCTACCTTTAAGTCTGGATATTGATTCTTTACTTCTTCCAACGAAGAAAAATATCGAACTTGTTTTAAACCCATTATTTCCTCTGGATGATCGATGTCTTCTCCTACTGCCAAAATAGAATATTCTTCTCCATCTGACAATAACTCCTTAGGTGGAGAATCCGCATATTGTTTCTCCCAAGTTAAACTTGAACATGCTGCACTTAGAATAGCCAAAGATAGAATAAAAGGTAAGTATAACCACTTTTTCATAACACAGCCCCTTCTTTATTCGAAATATATTTCAAAAGAAAAATGATGCAACATCTTTATTTACCATAATGGATTTTATAGACACTTTAGCACCTTTATTGACGAGAATACAAAAACCACGCAGGCATCTCCGTGTTTTCAATTAGCAGCACTTGTTTATGCTTAGGATCACCTTTAATAGCATAAATAAAATCACCATTTTGTGTTTTACTAAAGGCTCTAAAATATTTCTAGTAGTCAACTTAAATAATACTCACCTTTTTTGGGCTACCTTTTTCATTAACTGACTTTTATGATCTTTATCTTTAACTATAATATAATCCTCTGTTCCTTTTACTGAATAGATTTCTGAACCAACTATAAAATAGTTTGATTGATTATTACCTTCGGGCATCGTAGTTGCTTTAGTTTTCTTTTCTATGGTTCCTATTTGGTCTCCTATTTCTTGTGTTTGGTCTAATTTATCTTCTGTTCCGTTATATTCCTTGTTTTCAACTACAACAATGATAGCAGAAGAACTTTCTGTATTCGTTCCTGTACTTTCTTGATTACATGCAGTTAGAACGGTTAAATAAACTACTGACAGAAAACTAAGTGTTCTCTTCATAATAGCCTCCGCAAATCATTTTCCTTATCCTTTAATTAAAATTGACATTAGGCGATATACAAAGTTCAGTGACGTATTATAATGAACAATCCTAAAAGTCCTATTAAACAAACTTTCCAGGCTCCTCCACATAAAAATCCAAATAACCGCAGCTTGAACAAACGTAAGGTATTAACTCACTGTAATTGTGATTGTTATTCAATACGCTGGTTGGTGTTCTATTTACACCCACAGTTCCAGGTGATGATTGAATACGGGCTTTGGTTAGAGCTGAATCACATTTAGAGCACTTTTTGCTGTACATACATATCTCTCCCTCTATTCCATAACATCATTTCTATTTTCTACAGTACATGCTTGTTAGCTTTAAAATTGAAAATTAGCCATATAACTTGAATAATCAATGGGAAAATAAATGCAATCAATAAAACAATAAATGCCAACAATTTTAGCTGGGGTGTTTGAGTAACACCCGCTCCATCAACTTCTCTTGTCCAGACAATAACTGTCCCTGCAACGAAAAGGATGATCCACATCATATTAGCTATCCACCAAGAAATCCATCGGCTTTTCACATCATCACTCCTTCCATTTTTAAGCAGGATCTTTCTTTTTTAATTCCCAGATAAGAGCAATTGGAAATATTATAGTTTCAAAGCCAAACAACATAATAATAAGCCCAATTCCTTTAGCGAGCTGCTTTTCATCCTTAGGTGTAAATATCTTTCCATATCCAGCGATAAAATTAGTACTACCTTTTTTTCATACACGTTTCCCAATATAAATGATTAAACAGCTTACTAGACTTATAAATAATAATTTCAACACCAGACATTACACCTTCTTTACATACTTAAATTTAACATATGTAGTACATTTTACCATAATCATTAAACAAATATTATGTATTAAAGGTGGACTCACAAAATACAACACTGTAAAATATATACATACTAATTTTGGAGGTTTTTGTTTGTTAAACTTATACTTAGAGCTGGGTGAGTAAGCTTCCTTAATAAATGTGTGCATAAAGGAAGCCCCATTTATGGAGTATAAAAAGCGGTAATTTAGCAAGTTGATAGGAGACTCTAAATGGATATCTTAATTAAACAAGAACTCACTGAAGAATATAATAAAACTGAAAAAGTTGTGAAAAGCGCCTTTTCAAATGAAGAATACAGCGATAAGAAAGAACATTTACTTGTGAAACGAATTAGGAAGTCAGATGAATTTATTCCTGAACTTTCACTAGTCGCATTAAATCAGAATGCAGCAGATATTATAGGCCATATTCTTCTATCTAAAATAACAATTATAAATGGTGATAACGCTACCGTTTCTTTAGCACTTGCTCCAGTTTCAGTTGCGCCTCAGTATCAAAAACAAGGAGCTGGGAGCCAACTAATACATGCTGCGTTAAAACGCGCAAAAGAGCTTGGTTATCATTCAGTAATTGTTTTAGGGCACAAAGATTACTATCCTAAGTTTGGATTTAAACCAGCTAGCTCATGGAATATATATGCTCCATTTGACGTCCCTGAAGAATTTTTTATGGCCATAGAGTTAACAGAAGGATCGCTAAAAAATGTGCAAGGTGTTGTACATTACTCAAAAGCTTTTTCAGAGTAAGCACTAACTGATTAATTAGATTTTACGTAAAGGCTGCCTGGAAAATAATTTTATAGTATTTTCTATAGGCAGCCGCTTTTTTTATTTACCTGATATTATTAAAGCGGTGGGTTTTCCACACCTAAATGAACCCAATCTTCTTTTGGAGGTCCATAAACTCCAGCAGGTTTTAGGCCTGCTTGACGCATAAGAATGGTAATCTGACCTCGGTGATGAACAATATGCTTGATTAGTCCCATTAAGATTGTGGCATTTGATTGGGTTCTTCCGAACGCTTCTTGCGTATGTTCTAAAAATTCATCTGTCCATTGCTGTTCGATAATTTTAGCAGCATGAGAACTTACATTTTTAAAGGTTATAGCGATTTCCTGTGCTGAAGATGGAACGCTTGCTGTACTTTCAATTCTGTCTATGCTTAATCCAAACTCAGTTAGGTAATCTGGAATATTTGTTGTAAAATGCCAAGCAATTCTCCCTAACGTACGCCCTTCAGGATACACTTGTTGTTTCAACGAATCATCCGTCAAGCTATCTAAAACTTTTTGAGTTAGCATGGCTTCGTTGTTCCATTCTTTGATAAAATCTGAAATGGTATTATACATATAAAAGACCTCCTAATATAAATCTAATCTAAATCAATAACTAAATAATATCATAGAAGAAAAATAAGTTGGCTTATTTACTATAGGAAGGAGACTTTATGTTATTTAAAGCTACCGCTCAAAAAACTGTTGTTTTTTCTTTATTACTTTTAAACACTTTATTACTCATTCAAGCAGTTCAACATAAAGAACTTGCCTTTTTACACCTTTTGGCTATCCTTTGTTTGTTTCTTTCCCTTTTTCTACGATATGAATTTCAGATAGACAGAGATACTTTAACCTATAGAACATATATAGCATGGTTTAAAGTATATACAAAAACAGTTAAACCAATGGACATTAAACGAATTGTGTTTAAACGGTTAAGTTGGAAAACAAAATTGGCAGTAGTAGAAGTAGAAAACGGGTGGAATATGCGAATAACATTATTTAATCCATCAAATGTTTTTAAAGAGTTAGAAACATTCGCACATGAATATGATGTAGATATTCACAAAAAGGCAGATTATTAAATCCTAGAGAAAACGTCTTGAATGTCACCTCGTTTTGGATACATTAAACTCCACGCAAGTTAGACCGTATAATCAGCCGTTATTTATTTCTAATTGAACTGCTTTTGGACCTCTCTACTGCTACAAAGTATTAATAAAGAGGTCCTTTCCTAAATACCTCCAAGTTAAACACTTTCTCCTCCTTCCCCAAATCAACCTCAAGCCCTACATAAAAATAGGCTTCAAGGTCATTCTTTTTAACATTATTTGGATGTACGATTCCTATATAACGCTTTTTAAGAGGTGATGATTCTGTATATATCAAAAAAGGTTGGCATTTTAAGCTGGTTTGCTACTTGCTTGTATTTTTTAGTTGAACCTTTCTTTATTTCGACTTCAACTGCTCCCTACAGTTTTTTAAATCACGCAATGAGTGATCTTGGCGTAACTTCTTGTGGAACCTACACCTATTCAATTGCACCTCATGACATTTGCTCTCCTCACCATTTCTGGATGAACGTATTGTTTATTATAAACGGATTAACACTTTCGATTGGTGTTCTGTACATTTCACAAACACTAAAGAAAACAAAAATAACCCAGCTAGCAACAGCTTTTATTCTTATATTAGCTTTAGGTAACATTGTTTCAGGCTTTATACCGGCTGATATAAATTTATTTTGGCATTCAATATTCGCTCAACTTGGCATGATCACTGTTTTAGCTGGTCTTTGGATATATGCATCCTCTTTAACCAGGGGCAAGTATTGGACTTATGGCTGCTTAGTCTCCTTACTAGTCATCCTTATACTCATTATGCTTGTATTTTTTGTTCCTATGCCTACCGGCCTGTTGCAAAGATTATTCTATTTAGTAATCTTTATATGGGGCACCGTGCTTTCCTTTATGTTAAACAAGTAATCTATTATCATTCCGTTTCATATGAGCTTACAAGATTACGTTAAACTACTCGTAATTTTAAACAGCAAAAAGCCCATAGAGGCATCCCCTATGGACTTTTTATACGATTTTGTTAGATAAATTCTCTTAATAATTCTTTAGATTTCTTTCCGCTAAAACCAAAATAATTACCAATAAGCTTGACGTATTCTGTGTAGGTAACTTTTCTATTTAAAGCAGTTTCCCACCATCTCTGTGGATTATAATAGCGACTTCCACTAGAACAATAGGTTAATTGTATTTGGGTATCCTTAAATTCTTTATTAAAGTTTTTTTCTACCCTTTTCATATGGTAGTTTGAAGAAACAACGATAGCGGATTGAAAATGATCGTTCATCATTAACTCTTTTGTAAATTTAGCATTTTCCGTAGTGCTTGTAGCGTGATTTTCTAATATAATTGAATCCTCAGGTATCCCAGAGTCTTTGGCTTGATGATAAAAATTATTCTCTTGACCGTTCGAAAGAATTAAATGAGAAGCATATCCTTTTTTATATAATTCAATTCCTTTCTCCAGTCGATCATCATCACCGCTTAACACAATAATCACGTCAGATTTTACAGGCTTTTCGTTTACGACAAGCTCTTTCCCGGCAAACAGAAAAAAAATCATCCCTAATCCCAGCATGAATATGCTGATCTTTACTCTTCTACCTTTAATTTTTTGCATATAGACCCTCATCTAAAAAGTTCACTTCATATCGTATCATAAAGCTCAATATTCATAAAAATAAAAAGGTAATATTCTTTTTGATTAACTGTATATTTCTCTTATTCATAAATTTGGATCTATAAAAATAACTGGTTAATGGAATCATCTTGGTTTGCAGCTAGTTTAGGAACGGCTCCAATAGGAACCCACTAATACGAAAAAATTAATCCTGCATCTTCCCCTTCAGAATTAACCTTATGTTCCCACAGTTCTGAGGTTTCTTCTTTAACTTCTAAATGAAAAACATGTCGTTCATGATACTGGCTTTTACTTTCATGATGATAAACATATGTTCTTAATTTGTTCACGGATGAAAACTTCATTAACCCCGACTCTTCTTTAACCTCTCTATACAATGCTTCTTCAATTGTTTCGCCTTCTTCTACAGTACCTGCTGGAACTTGAACTCCTGCTTCTGGATAATCTCTGTGCTTGTAAACTAATAACTCTGTATGATGATTATTAACTCTAGTTATGTAAGCCAAAACTTTTGTTATAATCGTTTTATCCTGCACATTCGCTTCCTCCTATTATTATTACGCATATTTTATTACATCTATAAATCTATTTTAATTGCAAAAATAATTAGTCTCAGTCTTGTCATAATAAGCTGCTCTTACGGAAGGTTAACTGGTATGGGAATTGGAATGGGTAGTTTTGCTATTCTGATAGGACCTATAATCATCATATCAGTAAGTAAAATAATAGGAAAAGGCAAGAATCAAATTGATTCTTGCCTTTTCTGGTTTTATTTTCTTTCAAGAGAAGGTTCTGATACATTTTCGTATTCTGTAATTTTATCAATGCGATTTTCATGACGGCCCCCAACAAATTGTGTTGTTAACCAAGTCTTCACAATTTCGCGGGCTAAACCTGGCCCAATTACTCGTTCCCCCATGGCTAAAATGTTCGTATCGTTGTGTTCACGCGTCATTTTAGCTGAAAAAACATCATGAACAAGTGCGCAACGAATTCCTTTTACTTTGTTCGCGGCAATACTCATGCCAATTCCCGTACCGCAGATTAAAATTCCAAAATCCGCTTCTCCATTTGCTACTCGTTGGGCAACTGGAATCGCATAGTCCGGATAATCGACTGAACTGCTGCATTCACAGCCTAGATCTTCATATATTATGGACATTTCATCTAATAGATTTATAATCTCTCTACGAATGTTTATCCCACCATGATCTGAAGCAATTATGACTTTCATAAGATTACTCTCCTTGTTCAGCTATAGTCTTAATTAAAATTCTAATGATTTTTGGAGTCTCTTTTTACCAATACGTTATTTCCTAGAACAATCTTCAGAACACTTCCCGTACCACGTTTTAACCCCTTCAGAGTTGTCTACATTCTCAATAACTTTCCCACATACTTGACAAACGATAGTTCCCTGTTTTACATTAACCTGCTTATTCATTTCTATTTCCTCCTTTTTATTAGAAAAATTCGTTTGTATTCAAATACATTTCTTTAGAGACAAACTCGTTTTATCTCTACTTTGATAAATCATTGTATGTTAGAAAAGATATTCTTAAGCCAGAATGGTAGCCAGTAAGCTGTATTTATCATCATTACTAGATAGCTTTGAATGAACTTTTTCAATATCTACATTAATTAAGTCATTTTCTTTGATTCCTACAGCTCTACCAGAATACCCTTTGAGTAATAATTCTGCTGCTGTGATCCCCATTTTACTTGCTAATATGCGATCAAATGCGGACGGCTGTCCTCCTCTTTGAATAAAACCCAGTATACTTGTCCTGACGCTAATATCTAATCGATCCTCGACATATTTTTGCAGGTCTTGAATATCGTACATTTTTTCAGTAATCAGGATTAGGTTATCTTTTTTGCCGCTTTTCATTTTCTCGTTCAGTTTGGAACATATCTCTTCAAAACTTAATTTTTTCTCAGGTGTGGAGATGATTTCCCCGGCGCCTGCTAAAGCAGAGTACAGGGCTAAATCTCCGCAATATCTTCCCATAACTTCTACAATGGTAGTCTTTTCATGAGATAAATCTGTATCCTTAATTTTACCGAGGCATTCTAATATCGTATTTAATGTAGTATCAAATCCAATTGAATAATCTGTATAAGATAAATCATTATCAATCGTTGCGGGAATAGCAATGACATTTACACCTAATTCATGTAATTTTTGAGCGCCTTTAAAAGATCCTTCACCACCGATTACTACTAAATGATTAATTCCATAATCTTTTAATATACTTAAAGCTTTCATTCTGCCCGACTCTTTCATAAATTCTGCGCAGCGGGAGGTTTTTAAAAATGTCCCTCCTTTATCCGCAATGTAATCTACATCCGTAGAGGTTAATCTATGAAGTTTACCTTCTATTAAACCTTGGTAACCACCCTCGATTCCCATTACCTCTATGTTATGATAGTTAGCTGTTTTTACTACTGCTCTAATAGCAGCATTCATTCCTGGAGCGTCTCCGCCACTTGTTAAAACTCCTAGCTTTATCATTGCTAAACACCTTCTCATTAATTTAGAAAGGTGACCGACACATATTAAAGACCTTTTTGTCGGTCACTCTCAGTAGCACAATTTTTCTTTCAAACAAGAATCAACTAGTTTTTTCTAATCGATCGACTGTGTTTTTTTTAATAGCTCTTCCTGATTGTTTTAATAAAAAAGCTACGATAAAGGACGCTACGAACATGCTAATACCTAGAAATGTCATACTAGCATTAAAAGATCCTGTTAGATCTTTAATATATCCCACGATGTACGGTCCGAAGAAACCGCCTAGATTCCCAATACTATTAATAAGGGCAATGGCACCTGCAGCAGCAGCTTCCGTTAAGAAAGACGGTGGAATTGCCCAAAACGGAGAATATGCTCCGAACGCTCCACAAAGACTGATCGTTAAGAATACAAATGATAAAACAATGTTCATATTTGCAACGTAGCTACTGATAATCAATGCCACGCCACTTGTTACTAAGCAAGCAACGACGTGAAAGCGTCTTTCATTTTTCTTGTCAGAGTGGTTACTAACCAACATCATGGTTACCATTGCACAAACATACATTAATCCTAAAATCCACCCCATAGCATGCGTGCTAAGAGAAGTCGTTTTAGATAAACCTTCTGAAATTGTCGGTAAAAACATGACGATGCCGTAGTAGCCAACCATCCAGAAAAAGTATCCTAAAGATAAGGTTAATACGTCACGGTCTTTTAAGGCCTGAGCGAATGTATAGTGTTTGGCTTCCTGCTTTTCTAACTTCTCTTTTGTTGTAACGTCGATTAACCATTTCTTCTCCTCGTTAGTCAGCCATTTTACATCCTCCAGCTTATCGTCAAGATAGAAGAAACATATCACACCTAAGATTAAAGCTGGAATCGCTTCCAAAATGAAAAGCCATTGCCATCCAGCCATGTTTAACCAGTCAATACCTAATAAATAAGTAGAAAGAGGAGATCCTATTGCATTAGCACCAGGGATTGCAATCATAAATCCAGCAATTGCTTTTGCGTGATGTTTTGTTTGATAAAAACCACTTAGATAAAAGACCATACAAGGATAAAAGCTAGCTTCAGCAATTCCTAAAAGAAATCTTGCTGTATAAAACTGCCATGGTGTTTGGATAAAAGCCATTAAAATAGCAATTACTGCCCATGTAATCATGATTCTACTAATCCATCTTCTAGCTCCGACTTTCGTCATCATAGCACTTCCAGGTACTTCTAAAAGGAAATAGCCAAGGAAGAAAATCCCTGCCCCTAATCCAAAAACAGCATTAGAAAAACCTAAATCTTCATTCATTTGTAATGCAGCAAACCCAATATTTACTCGATCAAGTATCGATATGGTAAAACATAAAAATAGAAATGGAATGAGCCTTAACGTTACTTTTTTAGTAGTTGAACGTTCTAAGTTAATTGGATCCAAAATAATTCCTCCCTGGGTTACCATCCTTCTATTCTTCATACTCTTCGGTCTTTGACCTGAGTGTTTGCTCTAGGCTAATTGACAGAAAGAATTAAAAGTTTACATAAAAGATGATTGATCTATTTCTAAGTCTGAGTAAATCTAGTCCCTACTTCTGTAATCCCTTTCATATGGAAATATAAAAAATGAAAAAGCGAAGTATCCCCCTGTATTATTTATCATTTAAAAAAGTAAGAACTATTAGAAAATATCATACACCAAAACCTTACTAGCGATATGAAAACACTATAAATCTACTTTCTACTTTCTATCCTAATAATCCAAAACATTTGTACTCCACATTAGCGGTAAAAAACGCTTACATTTCCAAACCCTTCTCTTAATCTCTCTAAAAAAATATCGAGCTGTAAAGAATAATGAATTTTAAGATTTACATTACCTCCGTTTTATAGATTTAGCTACTTGTATACTAAGTTACCTTATATAAACAGTGTACTTACATACCTATTAATTGTCAATATAATTATTAGATTAAATATTTTCTTAATTTTCTTAAAAACAAAAGGAATATACAGTTTGCTTGGAAAGAAAACACTGAATCTTACTCATTTTATGCTGTCTTTTCAACAGCAAAAAGACAGCTACACTTTAGCTGCCTTTTACCTCTATATTTGGTATTATTCTAATAAAAAATTAGTTGGAATTAAGCTTTCCAATAACGATCATATAAATTTTGCATGTGAAAACTCATAATTCTCACAGCTTCTTCTTCGTTATGCTGTTCAATTGCATTAATAAGTAATTTATGCTCATTAAAATTAACTTCCCGGTAGTCAGGTCTAGTGACGGTTCGATCTCTTATAAACTTCCACATTTCCTGCTGTTTCATCGCATTGCTAATAGCTGCCATAATACTAATAAATAAATCATTATGAGAAGCCTTTGCTATACCATTATGTAGGGCTTCATCTGTTTCTGGCACATACACGCCTGCGTTCGTTTCTTCCTCCATCTTATCAATTGTTGCACGCAGGTCCTTAATATCTTCTTCTGTAGCTCTCAAAGCTGCAAAACGTACAATAAGAGGCTCTATGTTCATTCTTGCTTCTACAATGTCTTCAGGGGAGGTAGAGTCCGTTAAAAGTGTTGATTGAGAATTTTCAGCTTCTTTTTGAAACTCTTTAACATATACACCTTCTCCTTGACGAGAATAGATAAAACCGTTCAATTCTAGGGCGCTAAGGGCTTGTCTAACAGGCACGCGGCTTACACCAAATTGTTCACACAGCTCCCTTTCAGCAGGGAGTTTATCTCCTACTTGGAACGCGCCAGATTGAATTTCAGAAAGAATTTGATTATAAATTTGAATATATAATTTATTATTGGAAACTGGATTAAAACTAATGGAAATCACTTCTCTCTATAATTATTAACTCATTTTATTCATAATTAAGTAGACATAATTATTATATACTGTTCTATTTTTAGGGGCAACAAGCCCAGCATCTTCTAGCAAAAAAATCCTTATTTATGTAGTCAGTTTCTCATTTTACTAATGATTTTATCAATAAACAGCTATACAGGCATACCATCATGGCATGCCTGTATAACGAACCTGAATATTAATCCATATGTGAGCCACCGTTTATATCAATTTCTTCTCCTGTAATATAGGAAGCTTCTTCTGAAGCTAAAAAGGCAATTGTAGCCGCGATTTCTTTCACTTCACCTGGTCTACCCATAGGAATACTATCAATCACAGACTTTGCATCTTCTTCAGGAAGTGACTTCCAAATTTCTGTATTAACGAGTCCAGGAGCTACACAGTTAACCGTAATGCCATCTAAGGCTACCTCGCGCGCTAAGTTCTTTGAAAAACCTAGTACTGCTGCCTTAGATGCCGAATAGTGAGGTCCCCCAAACACTCCTCCACCTCTTTTAGCCGAAACAGAAGACAAGCTTATAATTCGACCATACTTTTGACCTTTCATTGTTTCTAATACTGCTTGCGTACATAGAAATAACCCAAACATATTGACGTTAAACACTTTTGTAATGTCTTCAAGCGTCATATCTTGAACGGTAACCTTTTGAGAAATACCTGCATTATTAATTAAAATATCAATTCTGCCGAATTCTTCAAGTGTTTTTCTAACCATCGCCTCGCAAGAATCTTTACTTGTTACATTTAACTCTATTCCTAGGGCTTTGCCACCAGCTTCTTTTATTTCATTTACGGTATCCTGTACGCCATCAAAATTGATATCTGCTATAACAACAGCCGCTCCTTGCTCTGCAAGTGTCAGGGCGATTGTACGTCCAATCCCTTTTTTGGAACCGCTACCAGTAATAATTGCTACTCTCTCTTTTAAATCAAACATATTATATTTCCCCTATCTTGTTAGCTTTATCTATTTAATATAGTTATTCTTAAATCAGTTCTTTGGCTGTTTTGATAATATTTTCTACAGTAATTCCATTTAACTCTAATAGTTTTTCATAAGGTGCAGATTGTCCAAATTGATCCTGTACACCAATTCTTCGAACTGTACCTTTTCCTTCTTCCGCAACTACTTCACATACGGCACTGCCAAGGCCATTTAGAATATTGTGATCTTCAACCGTAATGATTTTTCCAATATTTAAGCAGTCAACCACTGCTTCCCGATCTAAAGGCTTAATCGTATGCATGTCTAGTAATTTCACAGATATGCCTTGTTTCTCTAATTCTTTCGTTGCTTCTAAAGCGAGTCGTACTGTATCACCGTTGGCAATAATAGCGATATCGCTTCCATTTTTAATTTTTTTCGCTTTTCCGATTGTAAACTCTTCATTTTCATCGTAAATCATTGGAACCGTATCACGAGTAAAACGAAGATATACAGGTCCGTACACTTTAGCAGCTTGTTCTACTAGCTTTCTAGTAGAATAATAGTCAGCTCCCATAATGACGGTCATATTTGGAACCGATCTTAATACACCCATATCTTCTATAGCTTGATGGCTTCCGCCATCATTAGCTGGCGTTAAACCGCCGTGTGAACAAGCAATCTTTACATTTAAGTTAGGATAGCAGACTTCTTGTCTAATTTGTTCAAGCATTCTTAACGAACCAAAAACCGCGTAAGTGCTTACAAAAGGAATTTTACCAGTCGTAGCAAGTCCAGCCGCTAACCCGGCTGCATTTTGCTCTGCAATTCCTACATTAATATGCTGGTCGGGTAATTGTTTGATAAAGTTTACTGTTTTACACGACTTTGCAATATCGACATCAATGACATAAATATTTTTATTTTCTTTCCCTAATTTTACGATTTCATCTCCAAAGGCTTCTCTTGTAGCTTTTTTTACTGTAAGATCTTTTTCTAGTATGCTCATTATCTTAACCCTCCTGCTACTTCTTCCATTGCTTGATGATATTGTTCTTCATTTGGAGCAACCCCGTGCCAATCAGCCACATCCTCCATGAACGAAACTCCTTTACCTTTTACCGTGTCACAGATGATACATTTTGGTCTTCCATTCTTCGCTACTCTTACTTCATCCAATGTTTCTACAATCTCTTCCATGGAATGTCCATTAATTCGCTTTGTTTCAAAACCAAACGCATCAAATTTTTTCTCTAAATCTTGTAATGGCATAATTTCATCACAAAATCCATCGATTTGAAGTCTGTTATTATCTACAAATACAATTAAATTATCTAATTGGTACTTAACTGCTGTTTGAGCAGCTTCCCAAATTTGTCCTTCTTGACATTCTCCGTCTCCTACTAAAGAAAAAACCCTATAGTCTTTAAAATCTCGTTTCCCTGCGATTGCCATACCTACGCCACACGAAAGCCCTTGTCCTAGTGAGCCTGTTGAAATATCAATACCTTTACACTTTTTCATATCTGGATGCCCTTGAAACGGAGAACCGTATTCTCTTAACGTGTATATCGTTTCATAGGGAACGAATCCTCGTAAAGCTAAAGCAGAATATTGAATGGGACAAACATGACCTTTAGAAAGGACAAATCTATCGCGATCTTCCCAGTTAGGATTGTGCGGATCAACATTCATTTCTTTGAAATAAAGCGCTGCCATAATATCAGCTGCAGAAAGTGAACCTCCTGGATGGCCAGACTGTGCTCCATAAATCATTGTAAGTGCTGTTTTTCTTAATTGAATGGCTTTTTCTTTTAATTCTTCAATACTAATTTCTTTCATTTTAGTCACCTCATTAATTTATGACTTGCTGTTTTCTAAATGATATATCCATTAACATATAATTTAGTATACTTAGGTAACTTGTATACTAAGTAGCTTTGTGACTTAAGTTTACATCTGAAATGCGAATTCGTCAATAACAAGATTGAATTATTAGAATTTTTTTATTTAAAACAAGTCATTTTGTAAATTCGCATGTTGTTTTCTCTAAGGTTTTTAAGCAAAAAAAGTACTGCTCCTATTTTAGAAGCAGTACTTTTTTATTGATTGATTAGTAAATTGTGTATATAAACAAAAGCTTTATCAAAAAACAACTATGCTTTTGCACTAGAATTATTGCTGCTTATTACATCTTGGCTACTAGATTTAATGCTTCTAGCTACTAGTATACCTACTATCCCCGATATCCCTAAAATAATGAAGATGTAGTTATAACTTGTAACGAGCGCAATAAGCGTGGACGAAATAATACTTCCGAAATAACGAAACGTTGAATAAATACCAGAGGCTGTACCAGACTGTTCTTTGCTTACGGAGTCCAACGAGGCAACCTGCATGCTTGTTAAACCTATTCCGGTCGAAAAACCTCCAACAATTAAAGCCACTATAAGAAAAAGAATAGATCTAATGTTCTCTAAAGATAAAAAAAGAATATTAGAGACAATAATCATAGCAAAAGAAAACCCAATCACTTGTTTAGAACTAAACTTATTGTTTAATAATCCACCTATCCAGCCGCTTAAAGACATTGAAATCGAAAAAATTGACAAAACAAGCCCTGTTTGCGCTGTAGATAAATGAAATTGAGCCTTCATTAACAGAGGCATAATTAATAAAATCACATACATAACAAAGTTGCTAAGCATAATAGATAAATTAGCGCTTGTAAAGGTGGCATTTTTGAATAAAGAAAAATTAATAATCGGGTTTTCTGCTGAATTTTCTCTTTTGATAAACAAGATTGTAGATAAAATAAATATTATTCCCATTATTAAAGCCTTGGTAAATTCCATACCGTGTGTCAGCAAGATCAATAAAGAAATGCTAATTGCTAAATAAATGGAACCTTGAATATCTAAAGTACTTGTTTGCTTTTTAACATTAAATTTAGGAATCATAACTATTCCGCTGATTAAAGCTAAGAAAAGAAAAGGAACGTTGACCCAGAATATAGCTTCCAAATTGAAGTTCTCAAGCAGGACAGACCCTAATAAAGGTCCAATTGCAGCACCCAAACCCATCCCCATTCCAAATATACCTAAGACTTTAGAGAGCCGTTCTTTTGGTACCACATATCTAATGATTGCTATAGTGTTTGGAGTAAGTAAAGCTCCTCCTACTGCCTGCAGTGATCGAAAGATAATAAGGGAAATGAGATTAGTTGAAAATATACAGCCTAAAGACGCTATCAGAAAGAACACCACGCCCCATAAATAGATATTTCTGTTTCCGTACAAATCTCCTAGTTTTCCAGCGATAGGCTGAGTAACAGCCATTACAATTAAATAAATAGTTACTACCCAAGAAATACTTGCAAGTGGTTCGTTAAAATGAGCTGATATGGTCGATAGAGCAACGGCAATCATTGTCGAATTTATTGGTACAAGAAATGTCCCAATTAGTAATGAAATAATCAAGATAAGCTCTTTATGTTTGCCCAAACATTATTGCCTCCTTTTAGTGGAGAGAAATTCCTTTTATAAACGTTTTTATACTGCTTTTTATCATATCTTGATAATCTGCATGTAAGGCTTTGTCTCCAAAATTTAGTTTATACATAAAATATCCCCAATACGTACTTAGGAAAATCTCCGCTTGTGTACAGCAATCTAATTCTTTGATATATCCTTTCCTTTGCATTTCTTCAAAGTAGTCTTTTAGTATTTCTTTCGTATCATTAATTTTTTTCAAAATTTCTTCGTGCGCCTGTGAGAAAATTAAAGGATCTTTTAAAGCAATTGAAATCATGTCTCGGTTATTATCAAAGTCTTTTAGTAACAGGTAACCGAAATTCGTCAAATCTTTTTCAAGCTCCCATTCAATTGATTTATCAAAAATTTCAAGCGAAAAGCTTGTTGTTTTGACAATATCTTGAATAATGCCTTCTTTATTGCCAAAGTGGCGAAAAACAGTTAATTCATTAACGCCAGCTTGTTCTGCAATTTCTCTAGTGGTAGTACCTTTGTAGCCTTTTTCTTTAAGCAGTTCTATTGTAGCTTTTGTTATCTTCTTTTTTGTGTCATCTTTTTTCATGTTAATCATCCTTTATGCTTCCTGAATGTAAGTATTTACTTTCCATTAGGCAGTATATAAAGGAAAAAGAGCTGTTGTCAAATGGAAGCGAAGAGAACTATTTATTCATTTAAAAGCGTGACAATTCCATTCGTACCATCCACCATAACCATATCACCATCCTTTAGCTTATCCGTACTTATTTTCGTACCAACCACTGCAGGAATTTCATATTCACGTGCAATTATTGCCGAATGAGAAAGAATACCTCCAGCGTCAGTAATAACAGCCCCCGCAGTCTGAAATAAAGTAGTCCAAAGTGGAGTAGTGGTCTTACATACCAAAACATCACCTTTTTCCAGCTTGAAAAATTCCTTCGTATTTGAAATGACCTTTACTTTTCCGGTATAGGTTCCTGAAGAAGAGGCTAACCCTTTAATAGAATGTTCGCTGTTAGCGTTGCTTTCCTCAATAGCACCCATATATTTTTCAGCTTCTTTCAGGTGAGCTGGCTCAGGCACGCCAAAGTATCTAGGCAAATTAGATGTTTGCTCATGTTCTGCGTGTTCTTTTTTACGCTTCTCAACTAATTCTGTCACGTCTACTGGATTTTCTAAAAGAGACTCTAGCTCATCAAGATATAAAAAGAAAATATCATCTTTCACTAGAAAAACATGATGATTAACTAGTAAATCACCTAGCTTGAGTAGGAATAAACGAGCTTTTGCGTCCAACATTGCATCGATATAAAAATGATGGTCATCTCTTATAACGGATGCATCTAGCGCCCACTGATAATATTTTTTAAACTCTTCTTTGTGTTTGCTATCCGCTATCTGTTCCAGGAATTCATTATAGTTCTGTTCACGTTTTTTGACTGTTTGTTGGAAGTTTTCATCAAAGTTGTAACCGTCATTAACATACCCTTGAATAATCGATAATGCGTGAAGAGGATTCTCTAACCACGTTTCTCCTACAAAATCGTGACTTACAACGCTTCGATATCCATACTGTTTTAAGAAAGCACCTAATTCAGCTATAAAGCTTTTTGCTGCTTTACTTTCCTCTAGTTTCTTTAATAAAGTTTCTGTGGATTCTTCTTCAAAGATCTTAGCAAGCTCCGCATCACCTTTAACTGTTAAAGCAAGTCTAGAAAGCTGCTGATCCGTTTCCAACGATTTGTTCATTTTCCCGGTCAATAGCTCATAAACATCATGTCCGGATTTTTTATTTGTAAGGTTTTTATAGTATTCTTCAACCTTAGTATTTAAAGACATTTGAGGCATAACAATGTCAAAATGCAAGTCATATGCCGTTTTATAAAAATCAGTCAAACTTTGAAGAATCTCTTTTCCTCTCTGAAGATTGAGATTTTCCTCGGTAAAGCTATCTAACTTGTTATAGTAAGGCAGGAATTGTTCTTTAATCATTCGATTCATTCGTTTTGTTAGGATTGGATAAATACTTTCCATCAATTCTTTATTTGCTTGGAATCTTTTATTGGAATCTCCTTTAAAAGGCTCCGTTTTTGTATAGATATGTCCTTTATAAAGTTTTAAATTAAGTCTATTAAACATAAACTTTAACTTTTTAAAGCTAGCAGCTGTGCCTTCCGAAAATGCTGGAATAATAAATGAAGCATACAAAGGACTAACAGCATGAGAAAAACTTGTGTCATTTAAAATCCAAAACTCTTCCATATTCTCGAAACTTAAAGATATATCTTTTTGGAAAGGAGTTAATTCTTTAGTTTCTGTTAATGTGGTAATCGCTCTTGCCTGTAATAGATATACTTGATTGTCTTGAATACCAAACTCTATGTCTACGGGATGTTGGTAAAGAGCTTCTACTTCTTTTGTTATTTCGGCCAATTCAATGATTTTCTCGTCTGTTAAACAAAACCTTTGCTGCTCATCTTCCGTTGTTTCGATTTCTTCAACGCCTTCATCAAGTGGAATTATTTTTACTTCCTTTAGCCCTTTTTCTTTCTCTATCTCAAAGGTTTGTTTATTAATCAGGTAAACATCAGGTGTTACTAAACCTGATACGATTGCTTCTCCTAGTCCATAGCTGGCATTAATCATCATTTCTTTTGTATTATGAGTAACGGGATTTTGACTAAATATGACTCCCGATACTTCGGACTCAATTAATCCTTGAACAACAACTGCCATTGAAATTTCATCAAAATCAGCATACATATTTTGAGTATATTGTTCGACTCTTTCAGTAAAAAATGAGGCCCAGCACGCTTTCACTTTACTCAAAAAATCCTCGATACTTTTCACATTAAGATAGGTTTCATACTGGCCAGCAAACGATGCACCTTCTAAATCTTCAGCACTGGATGATGATCGCACGGCTACTGATGTATAAGAGTTTTTTAGATTTCGAAATGCCTTTATAAGATCCGATTCAATTTCAATAGGAATTTCCCCTTGCAAAATTCTCTCGTGGATATTATCCGTTTGACGATTAATCCCATTCCATTCAATATATCGCTTTAAAGCTTCTGGTTGAATAACAAACCCATCTGGAATCGGTAAATTTTCTTTTTTCATTTTTATAAGGTTTAAAGCTTTTGCTCCAACTTTTTCGTTCGCCTCGTCCACCTTTTGAAAACTTAAACTATACATTAAAGATATTCATCCTCCTACAAACTAGTTTTAAAATGTAAGTAACTACTTACTTTATATTTATTTTAATTCTTTTAAATTTTTATGGTCAATAAAAAGTGGTAAAACATTTAAAAAATACATATTTAGTTGTGCTTTATTTTAATTTCACTTAAATAATATTCCTCTTTTTTATTACATTTTTTAACTATTATTAGTCTTTTTTATTATAAAGTCTAAATAGTTAATCAATTAAAAGGTTAATAAAAGAAATGCAAAAAACCCCACCTAAATTAAGGTGGAGATTTCCTTTTTTATAGTTGGGTTAACTATTATCTCTGAGTGCTTACAAGCTTCCACTGGCTGAGTGTCAATTTTATCTTATATTCTCTAATATATAACTGAGCGCTATCAGATTTACGAATCATATGCGAAGTCATAATCAAAAATCTCCTTTCTCATAGAGTTATTTTTAATATAAAACTATTTTGGAAATCTTAACCTAAGCATAGCTCAGTATTGTAAACCATTTATTAATGACAAGAAAAGATTATGTAAACATTGGAGAGTTGTAGGGGAACCACTCATTAGTTATGTTTCAACTTCAATAGATTGAGATTTCTATATGTATGAGTTCATTGACGAAGCAGAAACTGCAGTGAAGATTCAAAATAAAGTGGATTCCAATAATGTAAGGTAAATTAAAAGGATAGGCCTTTAAAGCCCTATCCTTTTACATAGCATATAAAAAAATTTATTTTCTTAATAAAATTGAGACATTAACCATCTATAACGGTTACGTACAAAGATCAGTCCATTAGATTGACAAGCTACTATTTATGTTAGATACCATCCTTTTTAACTCCTTCAAATCATTTATTACCACATCAGCCTGTGCAAGCTCAGCTTCTTGAGCAAAATCAAAATTACACCCCACTGCCATTAAACCATTATCCTTTGCAGCATTGATATCAGATAGGCGATCTCCTACTACTGCAGCATGTTTGATATCATATTTCTTTATAATTGTTTTGACTAACTCTCCTTTATCGAGGGTTTGGATTTGTTGAATACTAAATGTTTCTGTCACCCAATTATTCAAATCGTAATGGTCTACAATTGCTTCTAAATATTCTTTTAAACCGTTACTTGCTATGTAAATGGAACAGTTATTTTCTTTTAAATAGCTAAAGACCTCTTTTACATTGGGATATAAAGCACCTTTCCCTTTTCTTATATTCTCCACTAAGCTTTTTAAAAAATAGTCATCCGTATACTTTCTTATTTCATCTGATTGATTAGGTAATAAAGCCTCCCATACTTTTGGTAAAGGTACACCCATAATCTCACGATACTTATCTATAGGAGTACTAGCGTCCCATTGATTGATTGTACGCAAATGGTTAAAGGTATCATCAAGTGATAATTCTAAAATCTTATCTGTTTGAAACAGCGTTCCGTCCATATCAAAAATCAGTGATTGCAACATTATGTATCTCCCTCTTTCGACAGTATTAAATATGTATTTATATATAATACCATAAAAAGGAAAATATGCAGTTATTAAAAACCATAATGAATATTCTCAGCACAAAAAAGCACCTACTCATTTATAGGTGCTCTTTTTAACTTTGCATACTTTTTTTGAAATACTAAATGCAACGGTCGCTGCTATAGTAGCACTTAAAAATGGGTAACTAAAAGAAAAAATACTGACCGTTGAGCTACTCAAATGCTGTGAAGTCTCAGGTACATATGTAAGTGTAAGAAATAGCCCAGAAACAATTTGAAAAGCAAACAGTAACACTATAAAACTACCAATAAAGACTGCATAATTTTTCAAAATGACTCCTTCAGTACTTTTAATTTATAAACCTCATATTATTTTAAAAATAGGGACACAACGATAAAGCCTATAATCAGTACAGTAATAAGTATACCTAGCCCCTTCCATCCTAAGCTGCCTGCTAAACCAGGTAGGTTTCCAGCTTCATTTCTGTTAAATGCATCGTTCATATTCCCTGTGGGGTTTCTCTTGACCTCTTCGTGTTTTAATCTCTCTCTTCTTCTTTCAGGTGTTTCTTTATCTTCGCTCATCGTCACACCACCATTTTTGAAATATTATAACATATTATGGTTAAAATATAAATTAATGGGTTTTTGTCAGTTCCCTTTTCTTACACTAACTGTACACATTTCTTTTTTTAATAAGTATGGAACACTGCTTTGTAATGAAGAAGTATACAACGCTAGTTAATATAATTACTATTACAAACACCTGCATCAAAGAGATCCTCTTTATGTAAGGGGATCTCTTTAATAACCTTATACTAGATACACATTCTTCAAGTTTTTTTGTGTACGCTTATTTATGTAAAACATCTTCTTTTGTGATTACTTTTTCATAAATTAGTGGTTTAGTTCCTGCTTCTGGCAAAAGATAAATAAAGACAGTAAACGTAAGTTGAAGGATTGAAACTACAGCCAAAAATAGAAAAAGACGTTCCCTGTCCTTAAACCATATTACTAAACATAAAACTAGAGATATTAATGACAAAAATAAAAAAAGAAAAAAGCTATATGAATAAGAAACACCATAATGATAAGAAATATCTAAAAAGAAAAATACTATATAGAGAAGTATAAAAGCTGACGGTACTACTTTAGTAAACGTACTCAATAGGAAAAAAACCTTTCTGTTTATTTGTTTTAGATTTATAGCTCAAACATACTCAATTTACATAAATGAGTACATATTAAAAGCTGCAGCAAAAATAAGTATTACTCATCTTAATTATTTATTTTTTGAACCAAAATGCCTCCAACTTTGTCCTTGTCATCTAAAGAAAACTCAATGTTGAGCTTATGATTTCTAATCTATTAACTATTTTTCTTTTGCATATACAAGTCAATCCAATAGAAAACACTAGCTGCAAAGTAATACATGGCGATTATAGCTAACGTCTCATAGACAGATTCCGCAGCGCTATTTTTCACAAAAGAAAAAACAGTACGCACTACAAAGAAAACGATAGGATAGACTATAAATAAAGAATTAAATTTACGATTCATAACAACATAATGTTCCTTTATTTGGATATTTATGATTATTATAACATATAATTTTCTTTTTTATTTCTTTACTACATATTCTTTAGGTTTTTCATTTACATAATTATTAAAGGTACAACATCAAAAGAAATTCTTATTAGTAGGTCTTCTTTTGATTATCCGTTGTTTTCGATTTCTTATCTAAGATGAATTTTAAATGGCTACTAAAGATGAATAAACCGCAGATGACCATCAACCAGCGCGTACCCCCTTGATGTATAGGATCAAAAAGGTTTAATAAAACAATTCCTAATCCTGATAACATAGCTAGATAACGTAAGACCAAGTATAATCCCCCATTTCGGTATTTTACATCTATACGGTATTATTAAAACAATTAGTAGCCCTATAAACAAAGGAGCGATTACATGAAATTTAATAAGTTAATACCAGAACTTTCCGTAAAAGATATTTATAAATCAAAAGAATTTTATTTAGAGATACTTGGATTTGAGCTTGCATATGAACGTCCAGAAGACCAATTTGCATTTATTTCACTAAATGGAGCACAAATGATGATTGAACAATGTAATGGTCACTGGGAAACTGGTGAACTTGAATACCCATATGGGCGAGGGATTAATTTTCAAATTGAAGTAGAAAATATAGAGGTTATTTTACAAAACTTAAAGAAACATAATATTTCACTTTTTAGAGACGCTATGATGAATAACTATAGTGGCTTCACTCAAAAAGAATTTATAGTTCAAGATCCAGATGGCTACTTGCTAAGATTTTCTCAGGGTTATTCAATAAAATAATAAAACTATTTTTAATTTACGTTCATGATTTTATCCCCCGTTCCAAGAGTGAAGAGGATCTCTTAAACAAAAGACGCCTCTTCATTTCTTAATTCATAGCTTCGCACCACACCATGGGCAAAATGAAATTCCAATGATAGATGAACCACCATCATGGATAATTAAACCGTATTCCTTATTTGTTTTATCAAATAAGATAAGATTATCTGGACAATCAAACGGATCACTATGAATATCACACGTAAAGTTCGCATGATAATTCATGTAATCGCAGCAATGCTTTTTCATTCGTTTTCTCCTTAACTATATGGTCACTATTACTTTTCTTGGTAAACTGAACAGTGTTCATCGGAAATACGATAATTTTCCTTACCGGTTGGGGCCGCTACCTCAACTAATTTATGTCCTAGCCGATCCCATACCGCTACTGTATGCAAAGATACCCATTTCAGATCTCCTCTAGCAAGACGAAAAGAATAGTACCAGTTTTCAGTCCTTACTAATAAACTTCTATAAGAAAGTTCCTTTTTCTTTAAATTTTTGATTTCTAGAATAAAATCTAACATATTTTCTTCCTTAGGCACTTGAATAATTCGCGCTATAAATGTTCCATTAGGATTTTTTTTCGTTTTATAAACTTTTTCCCTTTCTATTTCTAACTCTGGCCGCCCCCTCATATTCCTTCCCCCTGTGTATTAACAAATAATCTTAGTGCTAAGTAGAAATCTATAATTGGTTCAGTAATTCTTTTAACTTTTCTTCAATATCATCTTCTAAATGATTTTTTGACAAATCATACAAAGTGCCTGTCCCTTTAAAATACCCACTAAAGTAATACCACAACTGGATGTAATGAACGTGTGCATCTTCTTCATCTGTAAACCCATCAAAGTTTATTGCCACTTGGGAACGATATTCTTTTTCTAAACACTGCTCCGAACTTAGATTTGGTAGTTGGTCGCCATCAATATCCCGACACATCCATATTTTTAAGTTCTGCTTATCCTCACGTTCAAATTTATTTCTATATTTGTGCTGAAGACTTTTGCAGTATGCCTCTCCTACTTCTTCCAACTTTACTATATCTCTTTTTAAATTCTCATTTATTTCACTCTCAGGGACTAAAATATATTTGTCATCTGTTTCCTGATCCTGTTTATCCATAAATAGCTTTTTTAATTTATTAAACAAGCTTTTCCCACCTATCTAAAAAAATAATACAAGCATGTTAAATTCGACTAAAGAAATCTTATTTCCTTCTCTGAGCTCTAGTCGTCATAACTAATATGATATCAGCTACTTCCTTACAAGTAGATTCTTTTACTGGAGTGCTGATTTTCTGACATACTTGTAATTCAATATTTTTTACAGCGAACACATGTGTTAAAGTGTAAAGTAGTGAAGCGAAAGGAGTAAAAACAACATGGCTCAACGAATCGTCAATATGTTTTTATCTGTCTTAGCTGCTTATGGAACGTTAATTTTAACCAAAAACATGAGCATTGCAGATAATATCTTTGTGACACAGATTGTTCGTCTGATCATTTGTGTTGTAGCTGTTATCATTGTGACAGGAATTACTACATACATTTTCAGAAATAAACCTTCTAATAAATAAAAGGGCCGCTATTTAGATAGCTGCCCTTTTTATTTTCCTTAATTCCTATTTTATTTCATCCTAAAGAAAATAGGGATGTCTCAAACAATCATGAGACATTCCTATTAAGGTCATACATACTTTTACGCGTTTAAAGCACGCACAAATTCTTTTGCGAGGCTGATAGTAGACTGTGGATTTTGTCCTGTTAAAAGCTTTCCGTCTACTTCAATATGATCGCTCCAATTATCTTTTGCAATAAACTCAGCGCCTAGCTCACGAAGCTTTGTTTCAAGAAGAAACGGCATGTATTTATCTAAGGTTGTATCTTTCTCTTCTGAATCAGTAAACGCTGTAATACGTTTACCCTTTACAATCGGCTCACCGTTTTTAAGCTTTCCTCCTACAAGAGCTGCCGGTCCATGGCATACTGCCGCAATCAGCTTGTCGTCTTCAGCAAATTCTGTTAACAAACGGTGTAAGTGCGTATCCTCTGGAAAGTCAAACATTGTTCCGTGCCCTCCAGGTACAAACATGCCTGCAAAGTCTTGTGAACTTACTTCAGCTAATGATTTTGTATTCTCTAAAAGTTTTCCTGCTTCTTTGTCTTCGTCCGTCACATCATCTGTTAAGCTGTTAGGATCCACAGGTGATTTACCGCCTTTTGGACTTGCTACGACTACTTCATATCCTTCTTTCTTAAATTCTAAATATGCTTCAGAGAATTCTGTAAGCCAAATTCCAGCAAGCTCTCCATTTTCCATTGTATGTCCATTTGTAACAACCATTAAAATTTTTGAATTTCCTGTCATGATTTACTCATTCCTTTTTCATTTATTATTTATAATTTACATACATGTACCTTTAATAATTCATTTATCTCTTTGAATATGTTCCCCGGTATTATTTGATGAAAACATGGTAACTTTTTCTTAATAATAAAAAGAACAGGTAAAAACAATGGTTAAATTATACGAAAAAATAGACGCTTTTTTTATAGTTTGAAGACTATACAGAGCAGATTTTTTATATGCAGTGTGAAAAGTGATCACTTTAAATATTTTCACTTTTTTGACATATACATCTAATTCGATTATTATCTAATTAGATGTATATCGAATTAGGGAAAGAAGGTAGTAAGCTATGCAATTAGATAAGTTGGTGAATTATCATAAAGCCGTTGGTGATCCTACCAGGATTAGAATTATTTCACTATTAAAAAAAGGGCCTCTTCATGGGCAAGCCATTGCTTATAAGCTGGGGTTACAGCCTTCAACTATTACTCATCACATTTCAAAGCTAAGAGATGTAGGAATTATTTATCAAAGAAGACAAGGGAACATTATTTATTTTTATCTAGACCTTGAAAGACTCGAATATAACTCGAAGGCTATTTTGAATATTGGAGAGGATTCGATGGAAAATCAAGAAAACCATTTACAGGATAAAGACAAATTATCGATTGTTAAAAACTTTATAAACAGTGACGGTAATTTAAAGATCATTCCAAGTCAAAGAAAGAAAAAGAACGTAATATTAGCCTATTTAATACGCGATTTACAGCACGGAAAAACGTATCAAGAGAAAGAACTGAATGAACATATAAAAAAATATCATGAAGATTATGCGACGATTCGCAGAGAGTTAATTATGCAGCATTTTATGTATAGGCAAAATGGAGAATACGAGTTAAATCCAAAAGAGATGTGGCCCGTTATCTTTTAAAATGGACGTAAAAACGTTCATTTTTTAAGCTTTCTAATTCGATATATATCTAATTAGTCTATGTTATTTCAAATAGAATTAAAGTAAAAACGTTTTGGTAAGCATGTAACATTAATTTCATTCTCCTATGTGCTCGCACAGCAGCCATATTAGTTTGCTTACTGCTTACCCTAAAAGCATCTGCTTTGAAAAAAAATCATAAAACCTCTGTATGCAATAAGGATTATCCTCTACCAACTAAATTAGTCAATAATCCTTATCGTACTTTATTTATCTTTTAAAAAACTATAAAAGTGTTTTAACCATAATAAAGTCTATTTGTTCTTCGTCTCCCATGTAAAACGAGTGAGATCCGGTTTGAACAAATCCCTGTTTCTTATAAAAAGCAATCGCATTTTTATTTTTTTCCCATACACCTAACCAAATTTTCTTTTTATTAAGTGTCGTTGCTATCTCTACTGCTTTATTAAATAAATGTTTACCAAGCCCTTGTTTTTGAAAGCTGTTACCTATATAAATTCTTTCAATTTCAAGCGCTTCTTCCCCCATCTCTTCAGACTGAGCATCATCCGTATTAACCTTTAAATAACCTGCAATTTCATGATTAACATGCATAAAAAAGAATTGCGAGGACGTATTTGATAGTTCTTTTTCTAGCTGTTCCACTGTAAATGCTTTTTCTAAATAAGCTTTCATGTTTTCAGGTGAATTTTGATCTTTAAACGTTTCATTAAATGTTTTGTAACTAATATCTTGAAGGTGATTTACATCTTCAAGAGTACACTTTTTTATATCCATCATCACTGACATACGCCTCTCCTTTATATCCTCAATAATTTCTCTTGTTTCCTTTTTTGACAAACTCCCAGTCTGCTTCTATATTTTTTCTTACTCTTTGAACCAGCTTAAGAATGGTATCTGTTTCTTCCTGGGTAAAACCTTCTAATGCCACTTTATCCGAATAATCATTTTCTCTTTTTATAAACGGATATACGTTCTTCCCTTTTTCAGTTGGAAAAAGGTTTTTATTTTTTTTATTGCGGAGATCGTCTTTCTTCTCAATAAAACCATTCATTTCAAGCTTTTTTATAGCCCGAGCCGCTGTTGTTCGATCTACTTTTATCATCTCAGCTAACTTTTCTTGAATGATTCCCGGATTTTCACATATTCGCACTAAATACAAATACTGCCCCTTAGTCAGGTCATACTCTTTAAATTCTATATTACTAATCGAATCCAATGCTCTTGCTATCATTCCAATTTCACGCAGAATTTCACTCATAAATATCTCCTTTGCACATATTTTTGTTGCAAATACAATAAAAATAATATAAGTTTAATGTACCTTAAAATAGTTGCATTTGCAACAAAAAATAGTGGATAAAGGGGCTGATTACAGTGAAATATGTTGTTTATGTAGGAGGAATTTTACTATTAACTCTGGGAATTTCTTTAACGATCCAATCCAGCCTAGGGGCTTCACCTTTTGATGCACTTTTAGTTGGACTATCCCTAAACGTAGGCCTTAGCGTTGGAAGCTGGGAAATTATACTTGCATGTGTATTAATTTGTGGTAATGCCCTTTTAAGCAAACAAAAGCCGGAAGTACTGGGACTGTTAACAGCATTCATAACGGGTCTTGGTATTGATGTATGGCTTTTTTTATTACAGAATTGGGCTCCCTTTGAAATGTGGTACAGCAAATTATGTTGTTTTGGAATTGGTTTAATCATTATAGGTGTAGGAACCTCAGCCTATTTACATACAAATTTTGCACCCATTCCAATTGACCGCTTAACATTAATCATACAAAAACTAGCTAAAACAAACTTATTACTTTCAAGAACACTTATTTACCTCACATTCTTACTAGCTGCGATGCTTTTAAACGGACCCATTGGTGTAGGAACGTTATTAACCGTGCTTTTAGGCGGCATGCTGCTTAATTTTTTTATGCCTATTACAAAAAAAGCAGTAGACTGTATATTACCAAAATCTCATACCTTACAAAATCATATTCAAGATAACAAGCGTTCCATATAGATACATTTTTATTACTCAACTATTATAATAGATTTGCACCATAGTACTAGATATAATAAGAGCAATGAGGAGGAAACATTTAATGAAGGAAAGGAGTTATTATTAATCAATGATTGTATTGTATGAAGATAAGTATAAAGAAGCAGTTTACATAATTAAAACAGAGAAAGCAGGTCTCCAGTTAGAGATCGGCTTTCTCTGTTTGATTAACTATTTATTTTGCTTCAGCTTTAATAGTAAAACGATGTTGTTTTACGTCAAAGAAACCTTTAGACTGTATAATTCCATGTATGTTATACAACCCTTCGATATATGTTTCTATATCAAAATTAGGAACTTGCCAAGGAATTGCCTTCAAATAAAAGACGAGCGCTCCAATATCATAAAATCTCTGTACAGGAAACTCTTCTTTGAAAGAAGTGATGTTAAAAGAACTTTGTTTAAGCTCTTCTATTGCTTTCTTTAAATTCCAATTACAAAACTCTTTATTTATTGGAACCCCTATAAATTCATTGATTCGTGAACAGTCTAACCCTCCCACTTGCTGCGTGAAAAACGTGCCTTCCTTTGACAAAATCCTGCTTACTTCTGAAGCACAAAAAGATTCGTGCTGGTTCAAAATCAAATCAAATGTATCATCTTTAAACGGTAAATTTTTGTCTTCAGTTCGTTCAACAACTTTGACACCAAGCGGTTCTAAACGTTTTTTAGCGATTGGAATGTTAGGTTTGTATCCTTCTGTAGCGTACATAACGCGAGGAAAAGGCTGTAACAAAGATAAAAATTCTCCTCCTCCTGTTCCCATATCTAAAGCGGCATTAGAGTTTTGAATAAGACGAATAGCTTCACTTCCGTATGACCACGAAAGCATGTCGCTATCCATACGACCAGTACGAGTAATAATAGAAAAATCCCATCCAGTAAAATCAACATTATTTGTATTGTTTACAGCATTAAAAAAATGTTTGTCCGTTATCATATTGAACTCCTCCTTTTTATAGCTAGCATTAATCATCTATCCTAAACTAGTAAAAGGCGGACCACGGACATATAGACAGCGTTGTTATGTTTCATGTGCTAACGTATTCACACTAACCGCTCCTTTATTAAAATTACGTATGCTTCATTTATTTGTCCATTCATATGTAATATCGGGGAGTTTCTCTTCGTTTTCACATCCTCTTTTTATAATACTGAAGCCGTGTTTCTCGTAAAACCTCTGGGCATTTTTATTTCGTTCAAATGTACGTAATATTAATTTTCCATTTGATTCTGTCTTGGCTCTTTCGAGTAAACGCTGTCCGATTCCTCCTCCTTGATAATCCACATGAACGTACAGTTGGCTAATTTCGTCAGCATGATAAGCAATCATTCCTACTATTTGTTCATCCATTAACGCTAATTCAATTTTATAGTGTGCTGACAATATATGATTTAAAAAATAGACATGACGGTCAAAACTATGCATTTCCTTTTGTTCAATCGCTTTTTCTTTACTATCTCTCCACATTTTTACCGTTTGCTCAGCAAATTGAGGATGATAGTGAACGATATTAACATTAAAATGAGCCATACATTTTCCCCTTATCTGTCATTATGTTATTCGTATTCTTAATAACGATGTCTAGATATTCCCTTCATGTGGTGGAATCCTATCAAAATCTTGTTTTAATAACGAATACATATACAAATCATCAAATTTTCCACACGTAAATTCATAGCTTCTTAATAGGCCTTCCTTTATAAAGCCATGCTTTTTTATTAATTTTTGTGAAGCAACATTAGCAGGCTCTATTAATGCTTCAATTCTCCGCAAATTAAAATGTGTAAAACCATATTTTATAACAGCGCCCAATGCCTCATTAGCAATCCCATTCCCCCAGTAATCTTTGCTTAGCTCATATCCAATTTCTGCACGGTAATGATTATGAACTCTATTAAGAAACCCGCAGCTGCCAATAATGTCGTCCTGTTCTTTAAGAGTAATACCCCATCTTATTCCAGATTTTTGATTTAAGATTGATTTATACCACGCAATCTCATTTAAAGCATCCTCAACCGTTGTAAAAGGCTCTAGACCGTAGTGTTTCATTACTTCTTTATCGGATAGGTATTTTAAAATACTACCTGCGTCTTCTGTTTCAAATTCCCTTAGGATAAGCCTTTTTGTTTTAATTACGGGAAAATAATTTGACACCTGTACCTTCCCTCCTCTTATCCATTCATTAACTAAACGGAGCTTTTCTCACAGCTTTATCTAATTTAAATAACCCCTAGTAAGAACTTTCTTTTATTATTACTGAATTCCTTTTTAATTCTAAATATTTGTCTAGAAATGAGTAAAAAAAACACGCATAACTTCATTTTTAAATCAGCACTGTCATTTCTTTTATCTTTGTTAGTTCTAAAAATTAAAGGAATGAAAGCTAGTAATGAAGACTTCTTTTCTAACTAGTCTAAATGAGATAATAAGGAGAAAAAGATGAAGCAATTCGCGATGTAGCTCTTTATTTAAGCAGTACATACTAGAATAGAACAAACAAAACAAGATAACTATGCAGTTATCTTGTTTTGTTTGTTTCGCAGTTTTTAACACCTGTATAGTTTGTGTATGAACAGGATTCTCTGTTATCAGCATTTAAATTTTTATTTGTTTATTGTTTAAACCAGCTTCCAACGTATCATACAGCGCAAGTGTATAATTAATTCGTTCTAGATGCAGGTAGGCTTGCGACATGTCTGCTTCCACTTTCTTTTTATGCTGAAGCATCATGTTTCTACGTTCGCTGATGGTACTTTCTCCTTTTTTATATGACTCTACATACTGCTTGATTTCAGCAAGAGGCATCCCTGTTGCACGTAAGGCTAAAATAAACTTGACCCACTCGATATTCTGGTCATTGTATAGACGCTGATCATGTTCATTTCGTTCGACAAACGGTAAAATACCTTCCTTTTCGTAGTATCGCAGAGTGGGTGCAGACAGCCCCGTTTTTTCTTGCATGTCTCTCATTGTATAAGACATTAAGAAGCATTCAGCACTTTCTGCTCCTTTTTTCCCTTTTCTTTAATTAGTAAGACACCTAACAAACCCATCATTGAAAACAAAATGGGAATCATAAAAGCATAATGATAACCAACATGCAGCGAACGCTCAGGGAATAAATCCAGGACATTTCCGAAAATACTAGGTAATAATACGGCGCTTAAAAAGCCTCCCATATTGGCAAAACCTGATACAACTCCTACTTCTTTTACTGAGAAGGATTGACGTACTACGGCAAATGTCAAAGCGCTTGCGCCGTTTCCAAAGCCGATGATAAAAAGCAAAATAACGACTAGCATGAATGAAGGTTTCACTCCAGATAATAATAATCCAGTCCAGCTAAGCACCACAATAAGGTGAATAAGTGAATAAATTTTTTTAATGGAGTTTAACCTGCTTGATATCCAGCTGATTAAAGGTCCGCCAATCATAGCGCCAAACAGACCATACATAATAAGCTGACTTGCATCAGCGCGGGATAAATGGAACACATTCATTCCATAAGGAACTCCCCAAGAACCAATAAAACCGATATATGTACCAACTACACCAAAATGACAAAGAAATGTTGCCCAGGCTTGACGAGTCGTCATCACTCTCCTTAGGATCGCCCATACGCTTTCCGGAGTCTTAACAGAGGATTTATTTGCTGTAGCATCCTCTTGAAATAATCGTTTAGGTTTTACCACCAAAACGACATAAAGCAGGTAGGATACCGCTATTAAAACTAGACCTATGCTAAGAAAAGGAACTCTCCAGCCTGCAAATGAAATCCACATAGACAAAGGCACGGTAGCTGATAATGAACCTACACTTCCCACCAGCCCAATTAAACCTAATAGCTTTACAAACTCATTTCCCTTAAACCACTGACTTAAAATTAACACTAAATTGACAAAAATCATGGAGTCTCCCGTACCGACTAGTAAACGAGAGAAAATTAACACATATTCGTTAGGAGCCGTGCTGTAGATAAGACTTCCTATTCCAGTTAAAAGCGACCCTATAATCAAAAATCGATTGGGACCGTATCGGTCAGAAAGTAAACCAATAGGAATCTGAAGACCTGCATATGCTAAAAATTGTATACTAGTCATTAATCCTATAACAGACGCTGAAACGTGAAAATCTTTCATTAACTGTTCTGTAATAAGTCCAGGGGCTGTTCGTTGACTGACAATCAAATAATATGCTAATAAAGCGGTTCCAAAAACAACCCATCTGTAGCTACTTTCCTGTTTGTTCATTTTGACAGATCCTCTCATGTATAATTTTTCTGCGTAGAAATGCTGGTGGAAAATGTTTAAGAGATGAAGATATTGATAGAATGAAGGTCTATTTGATAAATAAGTCGCTATTGCGGACAGCTCTTCTTTTTATCCTTGTTTTTCCTTTCTATTACAATTTTAAGTTTTTAAAGGTTATTTTTCAATGAGGGATGCACTTTTAGGGGATTTCTATCTATAAACTATTTAATGGCAGCACTTTTAATCTTTCCACTTGGACAGGTTCTGGAGGATTAGCTTATACTTTAAACGTAAACGGCGGTGTTATTACTTCCTCTACAGGAAAAGTATACGGAGGAAATCAGCCGTAAACGCCAAGTCTATGACGACACTATTTTATAGAAAAGGGAAACTTGATTAGTGAAGTTTCCCTTTCTTCCGTATATTAAGGATTGATTAAGTGCTGTTTTGTTTTTAAATGATATAGATAATGCAGTCCTTTTTCTGTTATTTTCGTTCCTGCTCTGCCTCTGCGTTTTATAATATACTCTTTTTCTTCTAGTACATCCAAACGATTTCTCACCTGCTGTTCTGTAAGCGTAACGCCTTTCAAATGCTGTGCAATCCACTTTCTGCTTGCTGCTTTTCCTGTATCATTACACTGCTTTATCGTTTCTAACAGAGCGTGATTTTCTTGAAGTTCGATCAAGTCAACCGATTCATTTTCGACTTCATGTAAAGTGTGCTCCTCTTTTTGACTACTAAGCCTATATTCTACGTCTTTTGCTTTCACTTCGTTTTCATCGCAGACAGTAAGCAAATACTCGATGACTCCTTTTAATTCTCTTATGTTTCCTAGCCATTCATATTCGATAAGCAGCTTCATCGCTTCTGGATGAATATGCGTCCACATTTTTGATTTAGAAATAAAGTGATGAATCAGTAAAGAAATATCGGTTCTTCTATATCTCAGCGGAGGAATCGTTAAAGATAATACGTGTAAACGATAGTACAAATCTTCTCGAAACAACCCTTCTTTCATTTTATGTAGTAAATTGTTGTGAGTAGCTGCTATTATTCTTACATTGATCGAAATAACTCTTGTCCCTCCTACCCGTCTAATTTCTTTTTCTTGAAGCACTCTTAAAAGCTGAGTTTGTAAACGCGGACTGATATCGTAGGGTAAGAACCCGGCGCCTTAAAACCTTTCGGTCTTAGGTTTCCGAGAACTCCCCCCCGAACCGTACGTACCCCTCTCAAGGTATACGGCTCTCCATCTTTTCAGTCTAGCTTCCCATTATGCAGGTCATGATGACACTTTCGACAAAGTACCATCGTTTTACGACTTCTTGCTATCATCTGTCTTTCCCATTTCTTTTTCCCTTTAAGGTTCTTTAACTTTCGAACATGATGAACTTCCATTGAGCCTTCTTCAGTCTTACACCATTCACATTGATTAGCCATTAACCTTTGGATAAGCGATGTTCGGGATTGGTATGATACTTCCGAAGGAAGTTTTTCTACATCCTTTTTAGTTATAGGAGCTTTATTCCTCCGAAATCCCTTATCATAAAGCACTTCCGTTTTCTTACCGGACTTTGTCATATAACTGACTTGGAATATTCCGTTCACCATAAACTTTTGTTTAGCTTTACCTAAGGTAGTACGGTACTTATTTGCTAAGGTTTTGTACATAGAATATTCAAGGAGATACTTATAACTGTTTAGATGGCACACATTAACTGCCAGTTGGTAATATTGATAGGTCCCACGTATCTGGGCGTTATAGTTCCTTAGAATCTCAAGAGGAACCAACTTAATTAACTCTGGACGGTGCATTGGTTTCCATTGACCCGTCTTTTTGTTGACCTTTATTACCCCTTTTTTAAACAAGCGACTGTAAACAAGGTCAGTAGGCATATATAGTTCACACTTTAACGAGAATGCTCTTGTTTTTATTCCATCACTTCGTCGTTTAGAGTGGAAATCTCGCGCAACTTTAACGTCATACCCTAAAAATCGAGCCTTATGCCTCGTATTTGTTATAAGTGTTTTCTCCTCGGATAATGTTAGCTTAAGTTCCGATTTCAAGAAATCAGCAATGTCTTTTTTAACCTTGTACGCATCTTCCTTGCTTCCAATAACTCCAATGAGAAAGTCATCTGCATATCTAACATACTGAATTCGTTTATAATTCTCATCCATCGGATATCGTTGAGGAATACGTTCTCTTTCAGCTAACAGCTCATGTACCTTATTCGTTAGTTCTTTTTCCCGTACTTCATCTATTTCCTTGGATTCCCTCAGTTCTTTCTTAACCCTATTTATTTGATGTTGTATTTTAGAATAAGCTGGGTTTATCCTCCTAACCTTTCCTACATCAAAAGTTGACTTATATTGATTTATAAAATTATCTAACTCATTCAGATAGATATTTGCTAATAGAGGGCTAAGAATACCACCTTGTGGTGTACCACTAAACGTCTTATGGAACTTCCAATCTTCCAAGTAACCAGCTCTAAGAAACTTCCATATAAGCGAAATAAATTGTTCATCATCAATCCTCTTCCTTAAGATATTAATAAGGGTATGATGATTAATATTATCAAAGAAGCCTTCAATATCACCTTCGATGAACCATCTGCTCCCCGTAAATGTGCCTTTGACCTGAATCAAAGCTGTATGGCAGCTCTTTTCAGGGCGAAAGCCATGAGAAAACTTACTAAAAGTTGGTTCATAAATGGACTCTAATAGGTTTTTGATGACCTCTTGAACTAATTTATCCTCTACTGAAGGTATGCCTAATGGACGTTTTTTTCCATTTTTCTTTGGAATGTAAACTCTTCTTACTGGTTGTGGCTGATAAGAAAAATCTCTTAATTTATCGACTAACCCTGAGATTCTTCTTGTAGACAATCCGTCAATGGTCTTTCCATCTGTTCCAGCAGTCATGTTTCCTTCGCTGGCGTATATGTTTTGATAGGCATCAAGGAAAAATAATGGATTATACAGATTTCGATATAACTTCTTGTATTTATATCCTGCTTTGTTACTGTGAGATGCTAGATTTTCTAATACGATTTTTGGGCTTCGCAAGAGCCTCACGCCCCTTCCCAATTTAATATTAGTCGAAAAGACTGTTCTCCTTCGCCTTGTACGAGGCTTTCCCTCGCTCTGACTACTACGAGAACTCCGTTACCATATTGGATTTTCATGAGCCACATACCTTGCTTTTTACACTTGGTATCATCCTCAATAGCCTCCTCAAGAGGCGTTCCAAGTTAGGTAATCCCCATTTAGTACATATAGAAACTAGACTAATTATGATGTCGGATGCCACTTTCGTCCGTTACTTGTTATCCAAGTTAGTCAGTCGTTGGTCTGCCATACGTATCACGTATGTTCAATGGAAACTTTGGCAATATTTCCATTCTTGACTGCGAAGCGTTTCAATGACCCTTCACTTCGGGCGACGATACTCCACTTTGGACTATGGTTCACGCAGTTTAGCATTCATCCTTATTCATAATATTTTTTACCTTGCCCCTCAGTCGTACCTAGGTCATTTTGGTAACTTAGGGCTTTCCTTGCATGCTCTGGTCCCCTCCGGGTTTCCCCTTGTGGGTAAGCAAGGCGGTAAATGGGTTAAGCGCAGACTCCCATCTCTTGTCTAAGGAGATTCTCTATATGCCCGTATGGGCGCACACCAATTTCATCCAGGAAGATCGTACCTTTATCAGCGCTCTCAAACAGCCCTTTTTTACCGCCTTTTTGGGCTCCTGTAAAGCTGGCTTCTTCGTACCCAAACAGCTCACTTTCTAGCAATGTATCGGTCATGGCACTGCAATTCACGGCAAGAAACGGTCCGTTTTTACGTGTAGAATGATTATGGATAGCCTGAGCAAACAGCTCTTTTCCTGTACCGGTTTCTCCTTGAATTAAAATAGGGTACTCAGTAACCGCCATTTTCCGGGAAATTTCAATCGTTTTAAGCAAAGCTGGGTGTTCTCCGATAATATCTTGATAATCATACTTAGCAGAAAAGCCGTTTTTTCTAAGTTCTGACTGCGCCTTTCCTTCTATTTCAACAGCTTGATTCACACTTTTAAACGTTGCTACCGTAGTATTGCTTTCCTGAATCATAGACTTATAGATAACCATTTCGTACCCGTTTATGTTAAAGTACTGACTTTTTTCGTCGGAAGACATAATAAACTCCACAAGGCCGTCGTTAGAGATAACATGTTGAATTTCACGATTTACAACTTCAGAAGAAGATAGCTGAAACAATGATTCTAACCTTTTATTAAATAACGTAATTCTTTTATTGAAATCCACGGCAAGAATACCATCTTCTACTACATTTACAACACTCTTTACATGGAGGTGAAGTTCTTTCATTTGCCCTTCTGCTTCTATTAGTTTTTTTTGCAGCTCAATAATATTTCGTAAATAGCGATCCCAAATAATCGAATGATTAGACTGATTAAAACCAAATGACTTTATAAGTTCAAAAATGGTCGCCATATCAAAAAGCCTAACACCTATATCAATTACATGTTTTACATATGGCGGACATAAGTGAATCTCACCTGGAGAAACAGCAATTTCCACACCTTCGTAATAGGTCTTTTGCTTTTTAAAAGGAATAAACTGAACATGATTAATACCTACTTGATAGAGAGATTCTATTAACTTAAGAGTTTCTTTATCGTCATCGTTTACAATTAATACTTTAGTATGGGCAGGAATTTTCAGCAATTCATTTATATGTTTGTGGTGAATCGTTCTATTTCCTACAATTTCATGTGCATGCTGAACGTCTAATCTGTCCATCATTTCGTTCTTTATACTCTCTGATGAGTAGAGTACAACATTGCCATCAATTTTTTTCGGTAACTCTTCGTCAACCGCAAAGCATTCAATAAAAATGTAATCGCCTAATAACTCTTTTAATTGGTTAAGTAAAATGATTCTAGTTTGCTTGCTTCCTGTTATTAAAACTAATTTCTTTTTCATTGTATAAACACCTTTCTACAGGGCTTTAGCTTAACTTGCCTTCAGAGATTAGTCCTGGAATACTGTACCTATCATTTTATACTTTGCCGTGCATTTCATCTAGCGGATGTTTGTCCCTAGTGCAAATAAAAACAAGTAGAAAAAAGCACCTCCACTTTAATAGGTGGAGGTACAACATGATCAAGTGCTAAGTGCATTTTACTTTCTATTTTCTTTTTATTTAATAGCTACTTTTATTGGTTTGATATCTAAGGCTACCCTTACAATGGAGTAATCGTCTTTTTGACCGTCTGTATAAGCCCAATAACCATTGCTTTCAGCGCTTTTTCGGAAGGTAAGCTCAAAACCTTTGTTTTGGTTAAACGCATAGCTCTTTATTTCTTTATTCTGAGCGTTATCAATAAGATCGTAAGCCAAAAATTTTCTTAATACACCGTGCGGAGAGAAAAGACCTGTATTTGCTCCAACCTTTTCACTGTAGTATTCATTTTTTCTAGTAGATGTTTTAGCTGGATTTATTACAATGTCTTTTGTTGTGAGATTTACTTTGTCGCCTGGAGTGATACAAGAGATAAGAATATTTTTGTAATCACTCGGAAATTTGTCATTTGCCTGTACCTGCGCTAAGTCAACTAGCGTAATACCGCCTCTTCCCACAACTTCTATTTGTTTTTCTTTATTATTTACCACCATAGCAGTATCTTCATCAATTCCGTATGAAAGCTGATTTTTATTTCCTTTTTCATATGCTGTTGCAATAAGACGTCCGAGTCTTGCTTTGTTATCAAAATGCTGATCTACAAGACCGTGTTGGAAAAAGCCAAGACCTTTTTCCAAATAAGCAGGCCCGCCTTCTTGCTGAGTCATATCATCATATGTGTTTGTAAATCCGTATGAAAGCGCTCCGTAGCTATCTCCGCCTGCGAGCATAGTATTACTCATAATTGCCGCGCCGGCGCTCGTGCCGCCAAGTACTGCCCCGTTTTTATACGTATGCCATATAGCTTGTAAAACTTTTGAGTCCGAGCCATTTTCATTACGCAAGGAGCCCGTAATCAAGGTTTGATCTCCTCCTACAAACCAAATACCCGTTAGCCCTTTAACTTTTTTCGCTAGTTTATCACTGTTCATATTTGTTTTCCAGGTCGACTCATTTTCAGAAGTTCCTTTAAAGTCATGATTCGAAATAGGTAAAATTTCTATATTTTCTGCTTTCACTCCGTATTTAATTAAATCACTTTTAAACTGATTAGAAGAGTCGAACTTAGTACTCGCTGCAGGCACAATTCCTATTTTGGCTTGTTTTCCTCCTGCAAGATTAATAAACTTGTTATACACGCTTGAATTGCTGCTGCCAAGCGCCCCTCCTGCAATTAAGAGATTACCTTTAATCGAATCGTATGCAGGACTTTCAGGTGAAGAAAAAGTAGGCTTTTTATACGTTAAACTAGTTTTTCTATCCGGTTGGAATTTGAAGGTTTTAGGCGTAATATCCATTCTGACATTTACAATGGAATAGTCATCTTTTTGTCCGTCAGTATATCTCCAGTAGCCGTTTGTATCACTATCCTTTTGAAAAGCAATTTCATATCCCGACCCTTTACTGTCATAAACATAGCTGTTGGCAGAGTTCATCGATTTATTGTCAACAAGAGAATAGGATAAATAAGCCTTTAATCTTCCATATGGCGTAAAAACACCCGTAGCAGGCAGTGCGTTAAACGAGTAATATTCAAATCCCTTCGTTTCTACTTTCTCTTTTGGAAATTCAAATGACTTTAAATGATAGTTAATTTTATCTCCAGGAGATAAGTAACTAACCTTTATATTCTCTAATCCTGAACGAGCTTTCTGCTTAGATACAAGCTTAGCTTTGCTCATATCCAAGACGGCTACTCCACTTCGTCCAACAACTTCAATCTTTTGATCCTTATTGTTAACAATCATAGCCGTATCTTCATCCACACCGTATGCAAAGTTTTTTTCTTTGTCACGTTCAGAAGTATATGCAGCTACTGCAAGTCGCCCAAGTCGTGCTCGTTCATCCATGTGCTGATCAATTATGCCTCGTTGGAAAAACCCCAGCCCTTTTTGAATTGACAGAGGCTCGTACTCTTTTTGACTGCGTTGGTTTTCGCTTACATGTTTATTTCCCTTGTGTTCTACACTTTCTTTTAACGCTCCTAGACTGTCTCCTCCTGTAATCATGACGTCACTCATAATTGCAGCTCCTGCACTTGTGCCTCCGATTACTGCTCCTTTACGATATATATCCCAAATAGCTTTTAACGCTTCAGAATCACTTCCATTATTTTGACGAAGAGAATCCACAATTTTGGTTTGATCTCCTCCAACAAACCAAACTGCCGTTAGTCCTTTAATCGTACGGGATAACTTCTTATCATTTACTTGATTCTTCCAAGTCGATTCATCTTTTTGTGTGTCAGAAAAATCGTGATTTGAAACGGGAAGAATTTTAATAGAATCTGAGTTTGCTCCGTATCTTACGAGGTCTTCCTTAAACTTTTTAGAAGACTGCAGCGTTGTGCTGGCAGCTGGAATAATCCCTACTTTTGCTTTTTCTTTTCCTCCAGCAAGCGAGAGGAATTTTTCATATACATCGTGATTAGATGTCCCTACACCTCCGCCTGCAATAACAAGGCTGCCTTTAATGTCTCCAGTATTTTCTTGTGCTTTTGCAAGCAGCGGTGTACTCAAAGAAGAAAGTAATGTAAAGCTGATAAGACATGAAACAAGTTTCTTTTTCATTTGAAAGATCCTTTCCACGCACATTTTAATAGCTTTCTCTAATTAGCTCGTATCCTTTCCGCGATACTTTCGTTAAATGATGTCTAAAACCTGTTATTCAAACGTTCCTTTCACAACAGGGACACCGTCTTTTACCATTACTTTACCTTGAGCAAAAACTGTTTTAATTGTTAGTGTCTCTTTATCTAAAAGGACTAAATCTCCATCTTTTCCAGGTTGAATATGCCCTTTGTTGGATAGTTTTAATACTTTGGCCGGGTTAGATGTAATGACTTGAAGAGCTATTTCTAAAGGCACTGATTCTTCTAGTACTGCATCTCGTACTTCTTGAAATAAAGAAGACACTTTTCCAACTTGAAGCCCTTTGTAGTCTCCGTTATCATCAAAAAACGGCAGGCTTGCTTGTCCATCGGATGAAAACGTAATACTCGAGATCGAAACTTTTTCTTCAAGCATGATGCGTAACCCTTTGCTGCACTTAACTTCGCCTTCTTCTAAAAAATGGGGAATGGTGCTGGTCGTAAAATCTACATATCCGCCTCGTTTTGCAAATTGAATCCCTTCTTTAAACAGTTCTTCATTTCGATTAATATGTGTAGGATGAAACTGACGAATTGGCAGGTCTGTTTCATCTGCGATTTGATTTAATAAAGATAATTTCCGTTTTCCATCCCCTACATGAACTTCTAATATTCCAGCTTTCCCTGATAAAATCCCTCCATTGCGGGCAGCGGAAGCCACCTTCCCCAGTTCTTCAAATGTCGGTTCAGAGGAACGGTGATCAGAAATGGCAATTTCACCTACTCCGATAATTTTATCAATTAAAATAAGGTCTTCTTCGATGCTGGTAGTTAACGTTTTTACTGGTATTTGATAGGAACCTGTGTGAATGAAGCAGCTAATTCCTTCTTCTTCTAATCCTCTTGCTTTAGCAAGAAGACTTTCCATTCTTCTTGTTGTACCATCTGTTCCAAGTACACCTACAATAGTGGTAACACCGGCAGTCGTTGCATCCGTTAACATTAGTTCAGGCGTGCGTGTTTTATATCCTCCTTCTCCTCCTCCGCCAATAATATGAACATGTGAATCAATAAACCCAGGAGCTATAATATCATTAGCAGCGTCTACAACATGAATAGGAATGGACGTATTTACATGATCAATACAATCTTCTATAAGGATGATTTTGTTGTCTGCAAGCAATACGTCTTTTTTTCCTAAATACTCTGGTGCATATACTTCTGCGTTTTTAATTAAGGTTAACAACTTCTATTCCTCCTACTAGTAAGCTCAACTTACGAATAACATTTTTCTATATAATTTTAATGCTTAAAATGGTCCGTAATTAATAAAATAAGCAATCACAACGGCAATTAAACCAATCACATATTGAATAAGGACTAACGGCAACACCCATTTGGCCCACTTTGTCCATGAAATTCCCGCAATCGCTAAACCAGCCATTAATGTTCCAGCCGTCGGGAAGATAATATTTCCAATGCCATCTGCAAAAGAAAAAGATAATACTGCTGTTTGCCTTGTAATATCAAGCAAATCTGCAAGAGGCGTCATGATTGGCATCGTCAGCATCGCATGACCTGTTCCAGATGCTAAAATAAGATGAATTAACGCTTGGAAGTTATAGATTCCGATGACGCTTAAATATCCCGGAATATGCTGAATAGCTCCAGATACTTGATGAAGCATAGGGTCTACAATATGTCCTCCATTTAAAACAACAAGAACAGCACGAGAAACTCCGATAACAAGCGCTCCTCCAACTAGTGCTGCTGCCCCGTTTGTAAACGACTTAACCGTATTTTCAACAGAGAGCCTTCCAATAATCCCAATTACAACTGTCAAAATGACAAATAAAGAGGCAATTTCAGTAATGTACCATTTGTACTTAATAACCCCAAAAGCAAGAATTACATAGTTAACAAGAAATGCTGCCATAATCCATTTATGCTTTCTAGTTAACTTGGCATCCGAGTTTAAAAGTTTATTTGCGCTGGTTATGCTGTATTTTCCGTACGTCCCAATAGAAGGACTTTTTTTCACTTTCATCGCATATCGGTAGACAAACCAAACTGAAACAGCGTAAACAACTACAAACAAGATGAGTCGAAAGCCCATTCCAGAAAACATAGGAAGCTCTGCTACTCCTTGTGCAACACCCACTGTAAATGGATTCATAACTGCCGTAGTAAAACCAGCCGATGCGCCAATTAAAACAATAGCAGTCCCTGTTAATGCATCGAATCCAAGAGCAAGTGCCAGGGGAATTAAAAGAGGAATATAGGCTAGCGTTTCTTCCGCCATCCCCATTAAAGAACCGCCTACTGCAAAAAATAACATCATAACAGGAATTAATAATTTTTCTCGGGTGGCAAGTTTTTTAGCCATCGTTGTAATTAATACATCTACTGTCCCCGTAGCGCTTAGTACACCAAAGAAACCGCCGATAATTAATACAAAAAAGATAATGTCGGCTCCTTCTACCATTCCTGTATGTATTGCTTTGACCATATCAAAGAATCCAACAGGTGTAGAATCAATCCATTTAAACGATTGAGGGTCTACCGTTGTTCTCCCGTCTACTTCTACACGCGCATATTCTCCAGCTGGCAAGATATACGTTAAAATGGTAGCAATCACAAGAAAGCCTAACAATAAAGCAAAAACGTTTATTTTCCTCTCTTTTTTCCGTACCTGATTTAATGAACTCATTTCCTTTTGCGGTTCACTCATTCTTCTTCTCCCCTTCATTGTGAAATAATAACTTTAAGTTCTTTAAAAGCAGCTTCCTTATCTGCGACTACATATTGCTCCTTTCTTTTGTATTCCTCATATACAGTACAAGCAATTTTCGTGCCAACGTAGAACCGTTTAATTTTCTGAATTATGATATAATTAAATCGTATTTTAGGGGTTAATTGGGTGTTTTTAAAAAATTAACAGCGCCAATTAAGATGTTAGTTGATAGAAAATCTGGAGCACGAAGCATTAGCTAGTTCTTTTTTAAAAAGCTGCAAAAAGAAAGATAAAAGAATTTAATCTATAAACATAAAAAAATACTATTTTATTATTGTCTTTTCTTTAAGTAGATTAATACTATAAACCTTCAAGCTATTTATAAAAGCATTGCGCATAATGAAAGGGTGTTCAAAACAATGACTGTTTATCGTATCGGGGTATTGGGGGGTGATGGCATCGGGCCGGAGATTGTCGATGCCGCAGTTAAGGTAGTTAAAAATGCTTCTTGCAAAGCAGGAGTAAAAATGGAGTGGATTCATCTGCCGATGGGATGGGAAGGAATTAAACAATATAATGATCCTCTTCCAGAAGTAACGATAGATGCTTTAAAACGTACGCACGGATGGATACTTGGCCCGCACGATTCTGCGGCTTACCCTCTTGAACACAAAGAAAAGCGTAATCCTAGCGGAGAGCTTCGTCACAGTTTAGATCTTTACGCAAATATTCGCCCTGCTAAAACAATGCCAGGCATTAAAAGCGTCGTGAAAGAAGCAGATTTAGTGATCGTCCGAGAAAATACAGAAGGATTTTATGCCGATCGTAATATGTATTCTGGACACGGCGAATGGCAGATTACAAAAGACGTTGTGGTGACATCGGGCGTATTTACGCGAAAAGCCGTAGAAAGAATTGCGCGTGAAGCTTTTGCATTGGCTATGCAGCGTCGTAAAAAAGTAACAATCGTACATAAAGCAAATGTTTTAAGATTAAGTACCGGACTATTTCTAAACGTTTGTCGAGAAGTAGCTGAGCAATACCCTGAAGTAAAAGTAGACGACTACCATATCGATGCCATGGCTGCTCATCTCGTACGTCGTGCAGCCGATTTCGATGTCATTGTGACAGAAAACATGTACGGTGATATTCTTTCAGATTTAGCCGGCGAGCTTGTAGGAAGCTTAGGATTAGCCCCTTCTCTTAATGCAAATGAACATATCGCTATGGCACAAGCAGCTCATGGTTCTGCGCCAGATATCGCAGGTTTGAACATAGCAAACCCAACCGGTATTATTTCTTCAGCAGCCATGCTACTGAAATGGTTGGCTGAAAAACATGCGGATCACAAACTTACAGAAGTGGCTGCTACAGTAGAACACGCACTTTATCAAACGCTCCAAGCTGAAGTGAAAACGAAAGATTTAGGCGGACATGCCTCTACGTCGGAGTTTACAGAAGCTATTTTAGAAAAAATAAAATCCATGTAAAATTAACAGCAATTTATCCATTCTATAGAGGTGATCATAATGAAAAAAAGAAAGATTATTATGGACTGTGATCCAGGTCATGATGATGCTATTGCTATCATTTTGGCTGCCGCACGACCGGAATTAGATATTTTAGCGATTACAACTGTTTCAGGAAACGCAGAAATTGAAAAAACGACGATGAATGCTTTGAAAGTGTGTGATTTAGTATCGTTACATAACGTGATGGTTTCAAAAGGAGCAAGCGAACCAATGATGCGCAGACGTGAAAATGCGCCTAGTATACACGGGGATTCAGGATTAGACGGCCCTGAGTTCCCAGCGCTCTCTCGCAGCTGGAGCGAAGAACACGGAGTAGATACTATTATACGAATGGTCAAAGAGTCAGAAGATCCCGTTACGCTTTTGCCTACCGGTCCTTTAACGAACATTGCTTTAGCTTTAATAAAAGCTCCAGAAATGAAAGAAAACATTGAAGAGATTATCCTTATGGGCGGCGGAACCTTCGGGAACTGGACGCCAACGGCTGAGTTTAATATTTGGGCAGATCCAGAAGCGGCTAAAAAAGTGTTTGATAGCGGCATCCCACTCGTAGTAATGGGGTTAGATATTACGCATCAAGCCGTTGCAACAGATAATGTTATTAACCAAGTGATGAACATTGATAATAACGTAGCAAAAAAGGTGGGTGAATTATTAGCATTTTTTAAATCTGCCTATAAAGAAACGTTTGGCTTTGATGGTCCTCCTGTTCACGATGTATTAACCGTTGCTTATTGCATAGCTCCAGAACTATTTACGCTAAAGAAAGTTAATATCGTAGTAGAAACACGCGGAGAATACACCGCTGGAACAACTTCAGTTGATTTACTTGGAGTTACAGGAAGGAAAGCAAATGCGAAGTTTGGTTTAACCCTTGATGTAGATGGTTTTTGGGATTTAATGATTGAGGCTCTTAACACATATTCGGCTTCGTAATGTTCATCTAGAAGATAGGTTTTATAAAGTCAGCACCAGAACGTCGAGTTCGCAACTTGCTGGTGCTGACTTACTTTTATTCATACTATCTAGCTGTTTTTTTCGCTTTTTGATTGAGCATTACCGTAATGATTGAAGCAATAATAATACCTGTAATTAAATAGTTTGATATATCTTTATAAATTACTCCCATTACTATCCCGCCCATAACGCCTACACTAATGAGTGAAATTCGCTCTCTTTGATTCATGATTTATCCCTCCATCTTTTTTAATAAAACATTTAATTTATGAAGAGCGAACTGCAGGTCTATTTGCTCTTCGACATTTAACTTCGCAAGATTTGTATGAAAGTTACTATAAATCCCTCTCCATTTTTCCTCTTGAATACTTTTTCCTTTAGACGTTAATGAGACTAAAACTGCACGCTTATCCCGCGGATCAGGCATTTTGATTAAATATCCTTCATTTTCTAATTCACTGATAACATTCGTTAACTGTTGTTTGGCAATATCTAATCCATTACTAATTTCCTTAATATTCAAATCTCTTTTTTTCATATACATAAATTCAACTACGTGATTTTGTAAATGTGTTAATTTCACTTCATTCTTGTTTAAGTTCTTGAAGTTTTCAAATAAAACCGGTATTAAAGCGATATATTCCTTAGCCAGTTTTTCCTTCATGAGATATCCATCTTCTTTAGTAAATATATTATTACTAAATTTGAATAAAAAAAATAAAAATCGTTTATTTTAGTAAAAATATATTTACTAAAACCTATACACACTTCTAAAATTATTTTATCCCACTCTCAACAATCGTTTATGAATCTTATAAAAATAGCCATATAAAAAAGTAAGGAAGCACACTTCCTTACTTTCTGTTTGCAACACCTGTTAAAAAATTCAAAAACACGTGTACGCCTGCTTTCACGGTAATTTCTCCTACATCACGCAGCGGATCTAGGCATACAATATCCATTGCTTGAACAAGGGGATGACTCCCGGCGGTGTATACTGCTTCAAATAACTCATCTGTCCTCATTCCGCCTGTCGTTCCTGCTGGAACTCCCGGTGCGTAAGCGATATCTAACACATCCATATCAATTGTTAAATAGATCATATCTACCTCTTTGCTCAGCTGTTTTAATGCTTCTTTCACGGTACGATTTATTCCTGCTTTTCTTGCTTGCAGTAACGTTACATAATGAACGCCTTTGCTATCTGCATATTCCTTTAACGATTTTGAATTATAAAACCCGTGAAGTCCGATATTCCATACATGAGCTGCATCAATCGTGTTGCTTTCGATTAAATTTCGTATAGGGGTTCCGTTAGAAGGACCGTTATCTTCTAAGCTGCGTAAGTCAAAGTGCGTATCAAACTGTAAAATCCCTATTTTCTGTTCGGGATATGACTCTTTCCACCCTTTTACTAACATAGCTGTAATAGAATGATCTCCTCCAAGCATAATAGGCAGCGCATGCGGATGACATTTCCGCATAGATATCATCGCTTCTTTTATATACTGATGAGACTTCCCAATATCCGTGACGTGCTGTTTGACGTCTCCTAAATCCAGCACTGACAAGGAAGTCAAATCCGTATCATACTCAATATGATACGGGTTAAAGGATTTCCAGAGCTTCCTCATGGCTATTGGCGTCTCACTGGCTCCAGAAGCGCTAATGGAAGATCTTGAAAGAGGCACGCCCAAGACCGTAATATCTATCGATGTAAAGTCGACGTTGCTCCCATCTTCAACTGTCTGAATCCAATCACTTACTTTGGGATCAGAAGTACTTTGACGCTGCCAGCAAAAAGGCGGTCGATCAAGCTGTGGGTACGGATAGTTCATGTAAAACACCGCCTTCAACCACAACTTTTCCATCTTTTAATACCGTGTCTACAAGATTTACGGCATAGTTATACTGCAGCGTTTGGTAATTGGGAGCGTCAAATAGCACTAAATCGGCTTTTTTACCTACTTCAATACTTCCGATTTGATCCCCTTTGCAAATGGCATGAGCCGCGTTAATCGTACAGGCGGTTAAAACTTCTGCTGGCGTCATCTTCATCGTTAAACAAGCTAAATTCATAATAAACGGCAGCGATTCCGTAGGAGAAGACCCGGGGTTTCGATCTGTAGACAAAGCAACAGGCACTCCTGCTTCGATCATTTTTCTAGCACGCGCCGGCTCTTCCATTAAAAAGAATGCAGTACCCGGCAATAGAACGGCTATAACTCCGCTTTCAGCCATTTGCTTAATTCCTTGATCTGATGCCTTTAACAAATGATCCGCTGACACAGCTCCCACTTTAGCCGCTAATTCTGCCCCGCCAAAAGACACAATTTCATCGGCGTGGATTTTAGGTTTTAGTCCGTATGCTTTTCCAGCTTGTAAAATATGCTCTGACTGTTCAACTGTAAACACGCCTTCTTCACAAAATACATCACAAAACTCCGCTAGCTCTTCTTTTGCAACGATTGGTATCATTTCTTCGATAACGAAACGAACAAACTCATCTTCATTTCCTTTGTACTCAACTGGCACCGCATGAGCTCCCATAAAGGTTGAAACAACATCTACCGGATGCTGTTCATTCAGTTTCTTCGCTACTTTTAATTGTTTGATTTCATCTTTAAGATTTAAACCGTACCCGCTTTTGGCTTCGACAGTTGTAACTCCGTACTGCAGAAATTTATTTAAACGTTTTGTAGATTGCTTGCTCAGCTCCTCTTCCGTTGCTTGTCGTGTACTAACGGTTGTTTGTAAAATTCCTCCTCCCGCTTTTAAAATATCAATATACTTTGCCCCGTTTAAGCGCATTTCTAATTCTTTTTCACGACTGCCGCCAAACACAAGGTGAGTGTGGGGATCAATCAACCCAGGCGTTACGATTTTTCCTTTGGCATCAATTATATTAATAGGTTCATGGATATGCTCAAGGTATTCCTGCGCTTTGACGTCAGGCCCAACAAATACAATTCTTCCATTTTTCACGAGTACGCTGCCATTTCCAATGATTCCTAGATCTGACATTTCCTCCGAGCGTCTAGGCTGACTTCCTCCTTTAACCGTAATGACTTGTGCAGCGCATTTGATATACGTAATAGTCATACGTACCCCTCCTTTTTTATTCATTTAACGCCGGAATTTGTATTCCTTTTTCTTTTGCAGTTTGAATGGCCTTATCATAGCCGGCGTCTACATGACGAACTACACCCATGCCTGGGTCTGTTGTTAAAACACGTTCTAGACGTTTGGCGGCTTCTTCCGTCCCGTCTGCTACTACAACCATTCCAGCGTGAAGAGAATACCCCATGCCTACTCCTCCTCCGTGGTGAACAGATACCCAGCTTGCGCCTGCTGCCGTATTGACTAATGCATTTAAAATCGGCCAGTCTGCTACTGCATCACTGCCGTCTTTCATTGCTTCAGTTTCACGGTTTGGCGACGCCACAGAACCGGCATCTAGATGATCTCTGCCAATAACGATAGGCGCTGACAGTTCTCCGTTTGCTACCATATCATTAATAATTTTTCCAAAGCGCGCTCTTTCTCCGTAGCCTAGCCAGCAAATACGCGCCGGCAATCCTTGAAACTCAATTTTTTCTCTCGCCATTTTAATCCAGTTGCAAAGATGCGTATTATCCGAAAACTCACGTAAAATGACTTCATCTGTTTTATAAATATCCTCTGGGTTTCCTGACAAAGCGACCCATCGAAACGGTCCTTTTCCTTCACAGAACTGCGGACGGATATACGCTGGGACAAATCCCGGGAAATCAAATGCATTCGTGATGCCTTCATCAAGCGCCACTTGGCGAATATTATTGCCATAGTCAAAAGCAACCGCGCCTTTTCTTTGCATCTCTAACATGGCTTGAACGTGGATAGCCATACTTGCTTTTGATTGTTTTATATATTCATTTGAATTTGTATTCCGCAATCTTTCTCCTTCTGCTAAGCTGACTCCAATCGGCAAATATCCGTTAAGCGGATCATGTGCCGATGTTTGATCCGTCACAATATCTGGGATAAATCCTCGCTCTATCATTTCAGGAAGAATCTCGGCTGCATTTCCAACTAATCCAATGGAAAGCGCTTTGCCCAACCTTTTTGCATCTTCAGCTAACGTGATTGCATCCGCTACACTTTCGACTACCGTATCGCAATATTTTGTTTCGATACGTTTTTCAATACGCGTGCGATCAACATCAATTCCAATTACAACGCCGCCTACCATCGTAACGGCTAGTGGCTGTGCACCTCCCATTCCTCCTAATCCAGCTGTTACCGTAATCGTTCCTTTCAAAGTTCCGTTAAAATGCTGGTTGGCACACTCAGCAAATGTTTCATACGTTCCTTGAACAATGCCTTGGCTTCCGATATAAATCCAGCTTCCTGCAGTCATTTGTCCGTACATCATTAACCCTTTTTTATCAAGCTCATGGAACGTCTCCCAATTTGCAAAAGCAGGAACAAGATTCGAATTCGCTAATAAAATACGCGGTGCATCACTGTGGGTTTTAAAAACCGCAACAGGCTTACCGGACTGTATGAGAAGCGTTTCATCTTCTTCTAACTCTTTTAACGCTGCGACCATACGTTCGAACGCCTCCCAGTTACGGGCTGCTTTTCCGATTCCTCCGTATACGACTAACTTTTCCGGATGCTCCGCTACTTCGGAATCTAAATTGTTTAGAAGCATACGAAGAGCAGCTTCTTGTACCCAGCCTTTTGTCGTTAGTTCTGTTCCACGAGGTGCTTTTATTCCACTTTGTTTTGTCTCCATTTCGTTTTCCTCCTCTATAAAAATGAAAAACTGTTAAACAAACATTTTTATTACAGCGCTAGTTCATAATTAGTATCTTGCACAAAGGTTTTGAAATCAGCTGCTAACGCTTCAATATCACGTGAGAAAATTCGGTCTTTAGTAATGGTTGGTACGGTTTTTCTAATTCTTGAATAAATTTTTCTTGTTTCCGAAGCAAGTTTATCCACTCCTTGCATATCGGCTGCTTGAGACGCACAAATTGCTTCAATTGATAGAACTCTTCGTGTATTTTGGATAATTTGATAAGCATGACGTGCAGCAGTCGTTCCCATGCTGACATGATCTTCTTGATTCGCTGAAGATGGGATAGAATCGACACTTGATGGATGCGCTAATACTTTATTTTCAGAAACTAATGAAGCAGCAGCGTATTGAGTAATCATGAGCCCAGATTCTAAACCAGGATCTGCACTTAAAAATGCCGGCAGCCCGCTAAGCTGAGGGTTTACTATTCGTTCAATGCGCCGTTCAGAAATATTCCCAAGCTCCGCCATTGCAATTCCTAGAAAATCCATAGCAAACGCAATAGGCTGCCCGTGAAAGTTCCCTCCAGAAATTACTTTGCCGCTGTCTGCAAAGATGAGCGGGTTATCGGTTGCTGAATTAATTTCAATTAACAGCTTTTCTTTTACATAATTTAAAACTTGATAAATAGCACCATGAACTTGAGGAATGCAGCGTAGTGAATAAGCATCTTGCACTCTTATTTGACCTTGAGAAGTAGTTAATTGACTGCCTTCTAAATATGAAAGAATGCGGGCAGCTACCTGCTGCTGTTCCGGATAAGGTCTTACTCCATGAGACTCGGGCATGAATGCATCTAAAATGCCTTGCAGACCTTCTAACGTCAGTGCTGCAATCCCGTCAGCAAGATCTGCTAGCTTTTGAGCTTCAAGGTACGAAACTACTCCTACAGCTGTCATTGCCTGAGTGCCGTTGATTAAAGCTAGCCCTTCTTTCGCTTGTAATTGGATAGGTTTAAGCCCCGCTAGCTTTAAAGCTTCTTCTCCCTGCATTCGCTGACCATTATATACAGCTTCTCCTTCTCCAACTACCAGCAGCGCTAGATGTGATAATGGAGCTAAGTCACCGCTGGCTCCAAGTGAACCTTGACTTGGGATAACCGGCACTACATTTTGGTTTAAGCAATCGATAAGCAGCTGCAAGGTTTTCAGTCGAATGCCTGAATACCCTTTAGCCAATGCATTTGCTCGTAACAGCAGCATCACTCTGCTTACCTCTAAAGAAAATGGTTCTCCTAGTCCGCAGGCATGACTGCGAATCAAGTTAATCTGCAGATCAGCTAAGTCCGTTTTTGAAATAACCGTATCGCTAAACTTTCCAAATCCAGTATTTACTCCGTAAATTACGTTGTTGTTCGTAATACTCTCTTCAACTAACATTCTGCTTTTTTGTATATGTTCAACTGCGTGATCGCTAATTTTCACGGAGTATCCTTGGTAAATAACTTTGTAAATTTGGTCGAACGTCAGTGAATTTCCATCAATTTGAATAAACATCATACCCGCTCCCTTGTTAAACTGTAGACTGACTTTTCTTTTTGAACACAAAAAGGGGCTATATCAAAGAGGAAACAAGCTCCTTTTGATATAGCCCCCTATAAACTAACCTACTTACACTATGGGCTTTTATTATTAATAATCAGTATTTCACTTATACATACAATCGCTAAATGACTAAATCACTATACACTTTAAGCTGTACAACTTAAAGCAACTAGGGTACCTACACTAAGTATTACGCTGAATTAAACATTTGTCAATTATTATTTAAGAAAATTTTAAATAATCTGAAATAAAATCGTTATTTCTTATAGCAGCGATGATTCACGGCTGCACAATTTTATTTTTCAAACGTTATCGGACGTTCATGTCACTTGGGTGCGGACCTTTGCGGCGATTGCTGTTTAACCCATTAATCTCTGCCATATCATCGGCAGTGAGTTCAAAATCAAACACGTTAAAGTTTTCTTCTATTCTAGACGGTGTAACTGATTTAGGGATGACAATTGTGTTGTTTTGTAAGTGCCAGCGCAATACAACTTGAGCCGGAGTTTTGCTATGTACTTCAGCAATTTTTTGAATGACCTCGTCTTGTAACACTTCTCCTCCTTGATCAAGAGGACTCCATGCTTCCACAAAAATATTATGTTTGGCGCAAAACTCTTTTAATTCATTTTGAGCAAGATACGGATGGCACTCAATTTGGTTTAAAACAGGCGTTATATCACATTCGTTTAACAAGCGCTCTAAATGCTCAATTTCAAAATTGCAGACGCCAATTGCTTTTACTTTTCCATCGTGGTAAAGCTTTTCTAATGCTTTATACGTCTCCACGTACTCATCATATTGAGGCGTAGGCCAGTGAATTAAATATAAATCGACATACTCAAGTCCTAATCGTTCTAAGCTTTCATCAAACGCACGTAATGCATTTTCATAGCCTTGGTCGCTGTTCCAGACTTTTGTTGTAATAAACAGCTGTTCTCGAGGAACAGAAGATTCTTTAATCGCTTGACCTACTCCTTCTTCATTTTTATAAATCATGGCTGTGTCAATAGAGGTATATCCAACCTCAATTGCTTTTGACACTGCAGCTGCTGCCTGGTTATCTTCTACTTGCCATACGCCAAACCCAAGCTGAGGCATTTTCAAACCATTGTTTAATGTAACAATATTCATTTTACACGTCTCCTTTTTTGTTAAAAAATTCAAAGTTTTAATGATGGTGCCAGCCGATCAGCATAGCAACCTGTCCTATTATAATGCCGACTGGGATTCCTATAATCATGGCTCCAAATCGAAATTTAAAAGACCATGCGCGCGGCACAAGGGAAAATAAATAAATCATACTCATCGTTGCCATACATGTACTGCTAAAAAAACTGACGACGGTGTGTAAATTTGGCATTACTTCTCCTCATTTCACTAGAACGTTTGCGCCTTTTCAATTTCATCATTTATCTTTCGTTCTAATGCCTATGTTTTCGCAGCCGACATAGTTACATTCGTCAAATGGTTCCGTACTCCTGCTTTAATCAGTTAAAAATACTTTACCTACGTAACTTTTTTAATTAAAACGAATATGTGCTTTTAACTTCAAAGTTGTGTATAATTTCTGTATATTAAAATAATAAGATTTTTTCACTGTAAAGAACAACTGCACATTCTCTGTAAGGCAACCATACATATTTGCAAGAGTTAACGAAAGGAATGGATATAAAAAATGGCGATTGAAAAAGTAAAAGCATATTTTAAACAATACGGTATGGAGAATCGAATTATCGAAATGGATGAGTCCAGTGCTACTGTAGAACTAGCAGCGCAAGCTTTAAAATGCGAGCCGAAACGGATCGCAAAAAGTCTTTCTTTTAACGCCGAAGGAACTGTTCTATTGATTGTGGCAGCAGGAGATGCGAAAATTGATAACCGAAAATACAAAGAAGAGTTCGAAACCAAAGCAAAAATGCTTGGAGCAAGTGAAGTAGAAACGCTGATTGGTCATGCTGTAGGCGGAGTATGCCCGTTTGCCGTTAATGAAGGTGTTCACGTGTATCTAGATGAATCTCTGAAACGTTTTGTCACCGTTTTCCCTGCCTGTGGAAGTGGAAATAGTGCAATCGAATTAACAATACCCGAACTAGAAGAATTTTCGAAATGCTTAAAGTGGGTTGATGTATGCAAAGGATGGAATGAATAATTTAGATAAATTACGGTACAGCTATACATAAAATAAATAAATAAATCAGCACGCCAACAAGCTGAAACAGTTTTTTGTTTCAGCTCATTGGTGTATCTAAACGAATTTATGAAACAGCTTAACCCAACCTAGGTAAGAAACCCCTAAGAGAAATACAAAAAGAAATAGTAAAGGAATGTTCCTAGGGATAAAAAGCCAGCCGTCTAACGTATTCCACAGAAATTCACTTTTATTTGCTTTTCTCATCATTTTCACCTCAAGCAGATTTACTATTTTTTCTTCAAAAATTCTTTTACATAGTTATATACAGTATCTTCAACTTATGACCTTTTTTCAAGAAAAACGTGCACGGAAAATGGACTGAATGTGAATCTTTTTAATTTATACCCGTTATGTACTCACTCATCGTCTTATTTTCATCTGTAAAAAAAGAAGAAGCCTGCATGTTTAGATGCAGGCTTCTTCTCGTTGATTCAGTCTTTCCTTTGTTTGCCTAGGCAGGCCCTTTCGTTACGTATATCGGTTCATAACCAAAGTGCCTTGTGTCAGATACGAATATCTGCTTTCAATCTGCGGTAATACATTTGCTGAAGTCGCTGTTAAGCCTTTCAAAACTAATCAGTCCCTTCAAACGCTAAGTATTTAACCTTCCACAACAACCATTTGCATGATAGCTGCTGTACTATATATGTACCCCGTATTTATATAGTAAAACCTTAAAAAACAATTTTTTAGACTTTATAGCAAAGAAAATTTAGATCCTATAAGCGAAAGAAGCGCGCCAGCTATCAGTGCCTCTTCTGCTCATCCTCACGCAGGTAAAGAAAAGCATCCGCAGTGAAATTGGTCAAATTTATTTAATGTATCATTTGATCAATTTGTTGAAATGCATCTTCAAGTGAAGCATATCCATTTGTTTCTTCTTCGTTGCCTTGAACGGTCCATTCTTTCTTTTCTACTGCTAGTTTCCCGTCTTTATCTTTTATATAAGGTTTGTTAACCATAAACACCTGATCATTCTTTTTTACTGTGTAGCCAAGATAATAGTGATTCCCTTCTCCTTCTTCTTCATATACAGAAACGCCTTGAAGGTTATATTTGTTTAAAATGTCATCCATATGATGAGTCAGTTCACTTACAATCGCTTCTCTTCCTACATATTCCATATTTCGTACCCCTTTTCATTTTGATTTATACTTAGCATTCCCTTGAGCATATTCAATTACACTATCTTTCAAGCGTTGTATAAACAAAGCGACTCAATATGAAATTCATTACATAATAATAAAAAAGCCACCTCACTGTAACACAATGAAAAAACATTGCTAAGTGAAGTAGCTTTTTATTAATTAATGGAATCTATAGAAATAAGAAGATGTGCGGAACTTGATTATAGTTCAGTTAAAATAATCGGTTCACCGTTTGTTACAACAATCGTATGTTCACATTGTGCTACAAGACTATTATCAGGTGTAACAAACGTCCAGCCGTCGTCTCCACGTTCAATGATATGATCAGCTTTCATAGAGATAAACGGTTCTACAGCAATAACAAGACCTTTTTTCAAAAGTGCTTTATCCATTGGATCATAATAGTTTAAAATGTGGTTAGGAGCGTCATGCAAGCTGCGGCCAACACCATGACCCGTTAAGTTTTCAATAACCGCGTATCCGTTTTGGTGTGCAAAGTTAGAAACAGCACGACCAATTTGGTTTTGTTTTGAACCAGCTTTTACTTTTTTCATAGCTGCCCAAAATGCATCTACTGCAGCCTGGCACAGCTTTTCTTTTTCTTCGTCTTGCCCAATAACAAATGAAATACCCGTATCTGAATAATAGCCGTCAAGTACGGCAGATACATCCACATTGACTAAATCGCCATCTTTTAATACTCGGTCTCCCGGAATACCGTGAGCCACTTCTTCGTTTACACTAATGCACGTTACCCCTGGGAAATTATATTCTTTTTCAGGTGCAGAAATAGCACCATGTTCATCCAATATTTTTTTACCGATCATATCAAGTTCTTTTGTTGTCATGCCTGCTTTTGCTTGGTTTTTCATCTCTTCGCGCGCAAGTGCAACGATGCGCCCAATTTTGCGTAAACTTTCTAAATCTTGTTCGTTACCAATAATCATAAAAAAACACTTTCCTTCCTCGAAATATATATCCTATCCGATTTTATCATATTTTTATGAGGATTTTTCAAAAGACCTTTTAAGAACTAAAATGTATGATTAATTAGATTAGTAAGATATTTATCATATGTAAAAATCCTCTTCATTAACCTATGAAATTCAAAAAAGCATGCTACTTCACCGCAGCATACTTTTTTATGTTATATAAAAGCTGCCTTAGTAAGCGGCAGCTCTCACAATCCTTTATTTCACTATTTCAAATTTCACTTCATTAAACAAACTAGTAGAATTCCACACATTCAGCCCAGCATAACCTTCTGAAAAGGTAGGATCCATTGTATCGATTACCAGCTTGCCTTCGAGATAAACTTGAATGTGCTCTCCTTCAGCCCTTACTTTTAGATGGTAATCTGTATTTGGTTTTAAATCCAGCTTTCCCCCATCGTCGTAAATCATGAGATCCTTTCCTATTCCATCTCTAAACGCAATGAGTTTCACTTGATTATTAAGCATATCTACATTCGCAGCGTAAGCGTTATTTGCCTGTTCATCCGAACGGAATACTAGCGCTCCTGCTCCTGTAGAATTTGAAACAGCCTCCTTTAACACCTTTATCTTTGCCTCATATGTGAAATTTTTTGCTTCTTTTGATGATAAGGTAAAGGAATCTTCTTTGCTTCGTCCTTGTTTCCCGTTAATCGTATCGGCCCATAGTCCGCTAATATTCTTCCATCCAGATAAGTTTGTATCAACAGGACTTTTATTCCAAATAGATTTTAACGGATACATCTTAAGAGAATTTAATTTTACAGCGCCTCCTTTGCTATAAAGCTTTATTTTATTACTTGAAAGCGTTGGAAAGAGCTGGTCTGTTATTACTTCCGTGCCGTCATTACCAAATACTTCTACAGATGACTGGTCTACAAATATATGAAGCTTAACCTTTCCATCTTTTGGAAGCATGGAAGCAGAGTGTTTGCCTTTCACATTTCCACCAAAATCAAAACTTCCAGAGTTTGTTCGGTCAACAAATAATCGCTGCTGGTTTACGTTATAGCTGACTTTTGTATTTTCACTGCCTTCTTTTTGAATTTGAAAACCAAACTCTTGTGCATCTGTATTTGAAACATCGAATTCTGCCATAATTTCATATTTGTTTTCCTGTATGCCTGAAAGAAGATTTTTATTTTCAACGACCATCAGATTTTTTAACACCTTTTTTTCTTGCTTATTGCGAATTGAATCAATTGAAACAGGTATTTGTTTTAAACGAAGTCCTTTTGCTGTGTTGGTGAGTTCTATTTTTCTTGGAATTGACATAGAGCTTCTCCAAGTAGTAGTTGGGGTATTGTTGGCATATTGCCAGTTGCTCATCCAGCCTAGCCAATACTTTTCTCCGTTATCTCCTTCAACTCCGCTCCAATCTACAGCGGCATAAAAGTCGGCACCATAATCTGTCCAAAGCACTTCCTCTGGCGGGTTTTCATTTTTAAATGTTTTTCCGTCAAAATCACCAACAAAGTACTGCATACCTGAACCTCCAGCTGCCGCTCCATCATTGATGCTGACCTGCAGCACCCATTTTTTCTTTGTGCTGTCTCCATCAACCGGCAGTTCGAGTAAAGTAGGACACTCCCAAATCCCTCCGTTGCTTCCATGAGTGGATTTCACCCATTCTCCTGACACAGTATTCCAATCTGAAAGCTCTCCGCCTTCTCTTTGTTTAGCTTCCTCTGGTTCTTTTGCTACACTGTCTACTTTATCCGGCATTTTTTCTGTATTAAATACATTCACATCATCTAGATTAATATGCCCCCATCCGCCTACAGCTTGATCAACGGCTTTAATGTACAGTACTTCTCCTATATACTTAGAAGCATCCCATACGTAGCGCTGATACTTTTCATCTGCAAACTTTGTATTCGCTTGACGAATCAATTCTTTGTCGTCAGATGCCCGGACTAAGGCTACATAGCGGTTTGTGGGGTCGTTTCCGCCTCCCATTAACAAATTGATTTCACCTGATCCGCTCAATTTAAAATAAGACGAATGTAATTCTCCAGTGGCATTATCTCCATCTTGCTTATCAGAAAAACCCCATAAATGATACTTTCCTTTTTGTTCAAAAGGACCGCTCCAATTTGCGGTTGCATCCGTTACATGATCGTTTGTGAATGCATTTCCCTTTATCGTTTTCCAGCCGGTGAGATCTCCTGTTTCAAAACTTTTATTTTTAATTTCTTTTTCATCTGTATCAATAAACTTGGTCATGTTAACGTCTTGAAACCGGACTGAAGATTGATTAACGTGTAGTCCAAACAATCCTTTTGAAAAAGTTTCATCTTTTGCAGTAAGGGTGAAGTTATCGTCTATATGCAAGTCAAGTTCATTTCCCGATGCAGTTACTTTTACTTGATGTGATTTGCTCGTATCAATTTTTTCATTTGTTTCGGCAAGGACAGTTGAAATGCCATTTTGAAGCTTTACTAGTTTGATTGTATCCTTAGAAGCATCGACGCTAGCTATATATCCGTTTTTGGCTTCCGCGTCTGCTCGAAAAAGTAGTGCACCTGAACCATGGTTTTCATCTAAAAATGTCATATTTGACTCGTAAATAAACTGATCTCCCTGTTCTTCACTCATAATATATCCGTCGCTGTCAGATTTACCGATTTTTCCATCAGTAGTATCATTCCACGTTCCCGTAACAGGTTTCCAGTTAGATAGATTGGTTATGAAATTAGATTGATTCGTAAATTTAACATGACGAAAGACAGCTGTGGAATTCCATGCTGTTAGTCCAAACTGACCGTTTTCAAAAGATGCATCACTGCCTTCTAAAACCTGTTTCCCATTTAGCAGTATCTTAAAGTGATGACTGTTTGCTTCTACTTTCACACGATACGCTTGTGACGTATCAAGCCTCATTGGCTTTGAAACAACAGTCGTTACGCTTCCTTTCTCTACTTTGTTAAGTGTTAAGAGGTTCTTTTCAGCATCTAAATTGACGGTATATGCGTTTGTTGCATCTTTATTAGAACGAAAAACAAGGCCTCCTGCACCTTCGCGTCCATTCTTTTCTACAAGCGTAATTTCTCCCTCTAGAGTAAAGGATTGACCTTTTTGTTCAGACAAAGTATATGAATAGGCACCGCTTTGACCGTTTGCTTGAATCCCTCCATCAGGTCCAAACTCACTTGCGTATTCCCACTTTTTTAAGTCAGGTGATGTATAAAACATGATTTTATCTTTAGCAGCTAAAGACATCACCCACTGCTTGGTTTGCTCGTGCCAAAACACTTTTGGATCGCGCCAGTCAGGAACTGGGGGATTTGGCATAACAGGATTTCCTTCATATTTGGTCCACGTTCTTCCGCTGTCCTTGCTGTATGCTAGACTTTGCACTTGTCCTTTGCTCCCCGAGTGTGTAAAGATAGCTACCATTGCTTCTTTTCCAAACCCTGCGGTATTATTCCAATCGATAACGGCACTTCCTGAAAAAATCTCTCCGTTCTCGTCTGGAGAAAGAGCAATCGGCAGGTGTTTCCATTTCACTAAATCTGTACTAACTGCATGCCCCCAGTGCATAGGTCCCCAAGTGGTACCGTAAGGATAATACTGATAAAAAAGGTGATACTCTCCGTTATAATAGACCATTCCATTTGGATCGTTCATCCAGTTCGCTTCTGGAGAAAAATGAAATTGATTCCGGTATTTTTCTTGATAATACCCTGTATTATCAGCTAATACAGGGTATGCAGAAAACAAGCTTATGGAACAAGCGACTCCAATCATCAATAACTTTTTAACGGTTCTTTTCATCTTCCTGTCCTCCTTTATTTGCATACTGGTTATGTAAAACATTTTCACCAGCAGATGCTAGAAGAATAGATGACTCCTCTTATTTATCACCCTAAAAAGCCTATCCAATAACCCCCTATACCAATTAAGAAAATACCGAAAATAATAAGCAGCGGATTTGTACCCTTTCGAAGCATCCATGCTACTAATAGAGTTAGTGCTAAAGGTAGCAGTCCTGGTAAAATACTATCGAGTACGTCTTGAACGGTTTTAACGACAACTTTACCAGAATCATCTTTGATCCTAGAAACAACCACTGGTATATTAATAGTGGTCCATTTCGAAACCAATGCTCCCATTACAAAGAGTCCTAAAATGGACGCACCTTCCGTCAGTTTTTGAATTCGATTGCCTACTAAATCTTTTAAAATTTCTGTTCCTTTTAAGTAGCCATATTTTAATCCATAATATTTTGTACTTAATCGAATTGCATTAATTAAGATGAAAAACAGCAGTGGCCCGGCAATATTCCCTCCTAACGCAAGCGATGCGCCTAGGGCTGCGAGAACTGGTCGAAGCGTTCCCCAGAAAATAGGGTCTCCTACACCAGCAAGCGGGCCCATTAATCCAATTTTCATTCCGCTGATAGCTTTTTCATCAAAATCTTTTTTGTTTGCCATTTCTTCTTCCATTGCTGCCGTGACGCCGAATATAGGTGCAGAAATCCATGGGTGTGTATTGAACCATTCTAAATGACGCTTTAATGCTGCATTTCGCTGAGCTCCCGGTCCATATAAGCGTTTGATTGCTGGAATCATGACATAGCAATAGCCCATTGCTTGAACACGCTCAAAGTTAAATGAACCGAGTAAAAAATTCGAACGAATGAACATGCTAAAGATATCTTTTTTCGTTAATCTTTTTTCATTTTCCATCTCTATCCCTCCCCTAAGTTCGCCGTTTAGGCATCTAAATCATCATCGTCATCATCATATACTTGTTCGCTCCCTGTAGCTGCGGGAACGCCTGCCGGCTGCATTTGATTTCGCTGCTGCATTACTTGTTGATAAAGAAGTGCTAAACAAAGACCCAGCGCTCCAAATCCTACTAGGTTAAACCCTGTAAATGCCGCCAATAAGAACCCGATATAGAAAAAGGGCTTTAAATGAGGAATGTTCATCATATTGATAACCATGGCATATCCTACGACCACGATAATGCCTCCCCCAATTTGCAGGCCTTTTGTAATAACTTCCGGAATATTTCCGAGGAAAGTTTGCACGGCGCTTACGCTGATTAATGTCACAATTAAAGTTGGAATCATAACGCGGAGAGCCTGAAAACCCATAGCAGTAATATGCATAATTTCAATTCCTTTAAAGTTTCCTTCTTCCGCGTACTTGTCAGCCCGATGAATTAAAAATACTGTGATGGTACGAACAAAAATGGTGAGTACTTGCCCTGCAGCTGCTAAAGCTATGGCTACCGCAATGCCTTCACCAATCCCCTGACCAGCTGTGATAACTAAAATAGTTGAAATAACAGAAGCAATAGCCGTATCAGGTGCCATCGCCAATCCAACATTCATCCATCCAAGAGCCATTAATTCCAGTGTTCCACCTAAAATAATGCCGGTTTTTAAATCTCCAAGTACCAAGCCTACTAATGTGCAGGCAATGAGAGGACGATGGGATTGCCCTTCGTCCAACACGCTTGCGATGCCAGTTACCGCTGCAATGACTAATAATAAAATAATTTGTATGGAAGACATAAACTCATCTCCTTATTTGATTTTTGTTTCATTTCTCAGTAGTTGAATAAAATTTTCACTAGAATCTGAAGGTAATTGGCGCAGCTCAAGCTTTACGCCTAGTTCCTGCAGTTTCTCAAAAGCATCGATATCTTTTTCGGTAACGCTTACAGATTTAGTGATTTGTTTTCGGTCATTAGCAAAACGCATGCCGCCTACGTTTACTGTCTCAATAGGTACGCCCGCTTGAACAAGAGCGACAATGTCTGCGGGGTTTTCAAACAGCAGCATGGCTGTTGTATCCTGATAACGCGGGCTGTGAAAGGCTTTTGTCATTTTAGAAATCGAGACAGCACTTGCTTTTACATTCGAAGGAGCTACAGAAAGAATAAGCGTTTTTCTCATTTCATCCGCTGCCACCTCATCTGAAACAATGATAATTCGATCTGCTGCATTTGTTTTGATCCATCTTGTTAATACCTGCCCGTGAATAAAGCGGTCATCAATTCTTGCTAAAACGATTTTCATAATAATCCATCCTCTCCGATTTGGTTTGCTTGCTGGATTTTCTCCAGATGTTCACTGCACACTTGAAAACTTTCTTCATTCACTTGCTTTAATCTTCCTAGCATCTCTTTTAATGTAACGTGTTCTCGCATGGCTAACACTTCTAATAGCATAGGCAAGTTAACTCCAGATACCATATCCGCTGTTTTATTTTTAAGGATATATGGAGTAGCCGCATTGTAGGGTGTACCTCCGAAAATATCGACTAGAAAAAGCACTTCATTTTCTAAGGGCATTTCCTCTAATGCCTGCTTATATTTTTCTTCAAGGGTTTGGATACCCTCTCCTTTTAAAAAAGGTACAGCTACTACGTGATTCTCTTCACCAAATATCATTTTGGAAGACCCCTCCAACGCTGGCGCGAAATCACCGTGTCCACTAATAATGACTGAAATCATGTACACTTGCTCCTCTCTTTTACGTTCTACACTTATTTATTGCAAGTATCGTGCCAACAAAGAGTATTAAGCGCTTTCATTTGTTTTTCAATACCTTTTTCTGTGTTGTTGATACAGGTTTCTTAAAATAAACAAACCTGTATCAAAACGTCATGCGTTTTAATACAGGTTTTTCTGTTATTTAAAAAGTGGGATAAAAAAAGAAACTAGTGGCATATAAATCAAACTAGTTTCTCAGAATTATAATATGATTTTTACATTTCATCCGCAAAAATGGTGGCAATAAATAATTTTTCATCTCTTGTTAAGGTAAGTTTCAGCTTTTTTTCGACGGCTTGTAATGTTTTTTCCGTTTTTTGATAAATCTTTTCTAACTGATGAGTGATTTCTTCATCCTCTGGAAAAGCAAGAGGTTCGTTTTTTATCATTCTTTCTAAAGCAAAGGCTGTATGCATCACAATTCGAATCATAACAGTGTTGCTTAATTCCATTTCTAACTCATCTTGTACATGACTTAACCACTCTAACAGAATCTCACTTATGAGGTACGGGTTAATAAATAGAAGGTACTTTCGCAAGTTTTCTTCGCAAAGTTCGCGCACCACGATATTCGCTTCGGTTTTCTCGTCATCATAGCGTATGGTTTCTTTTGTAATTGCCTGTTGAAGTATTCGCTCTCCCTGCCCTTCAATGAGGACTTCTAATGATACATGAGGCGCATCAATCTTAGGGTTTTTGGTACCTGCTGTTGCGACAATTTCATATTCTTTTTGAATTTCCCGAATGTTTGCTGCTAATTTAATAGAAGAAACGGTTAGAATTTTAATAGGCTCTTGAGATACTTTGCGTGAAATAATCGTTAAGATTTTTTCTAATTGTTTTGCTGTACCGCTTCCTGTTGTACAAATAGAAACAAGGGCTTTCTTTTTTCCAAACACATGCTGCTGCTTATCTATAAATTCCATAAAGTCTTTTTGCACCGAATCAAATATGGCATATAAATTTAAGTCTAAATAATTTACTTTTCTAACGGTGTCTAACACCATAGACGTCGTCACGTTGCTGATTGTTTTAATCTTAGTCCCTGTTTTTTGTTCCAACTTGCTTTCTAACATGGCAAGCGAGCCCATGTCCACAAGCATTAATACGCCTTCTCCTTCATCTACTTTCTTAATTCCCTGTATTAACCTGTCTACAATTTCGACCGGAGATACCGTCAAAGGCACATCAATAGCTATAATAGGAGTGCTTCCTAAAAGCTCCGTAGCCACTTCTACCATAGAAGTGGCCGTGCTGTTTCCATGTGCAGCAACTACAATTCCTACTCGTTTATTTTCTTCTAACGTTCGAATTGATTGAATAACCATTGTGAGATAAATAACTTCTATTTCTGGCACGCTGATGTTAAACCACTTTTCAATTCGATTTTTAAAAAGCAGGGCTACCGCATATTCTTTTGGATATGTTTCGCGAATTTCATCTATCTCCTTTGTATTTAATACGTCTACTTGTTTTTTTCGCTTTAAAAAGGATTCCATATGCATACTTAAAAAATGAATAAACCTGCGATCAAATTTACAGTTCAATTCTTTTTCAGCCAACTGTTTTAATTCTTTTGTAAGCTGAATCACATCGTCTTCCACAAACTTCATTAAATTAGAGCTCTGGCCATTTTTTTGATTAAAAAAGCTTCGAACATTCAAATGAATGTCGGTAAGAATATACTGATTGATGTCTTCTTGAGATAAACCTTCTTTTGTTAAAACATCTACTTTTTCTTCTATTAACTGATATAAATTAAATGATAAGTCTTCCTCCATTTTTATTTCTTGGCTCTCCATAGCCGGGAAGATAATCGTTTTAAGGTTTACATATTCAGAAATTTTTTTGCTGCGCTCCATATTTTTACTATTTGAAATCCAATCTCGTTTAATATCGTCAGGCAGATCTCGCACTGTAAGTTCCACCATATGTTTACTATCAAGGTTATTTAAAAATCCGTGTGCGCAAACGAGCTGCACATTCGACTTTAACTGCCCTACATTCCCGAATTTTTCAGTGTGGATTAAAGCATTTAATACATCAATGTGGACACTTAGCTTTTTATTAATTCGTTTAGCCTCTTGTTCTAAAAGAAACGTGGTGAGGCGAATTTTTTCTTTTAAAGACCTCTCTTCTAATGAGGGAATATGGATAGTCATCGGAATTCTTCTTAAGAAAGTTTGCAGTAAGGCTGAACCGGGATTTTCAGTTGTAGCACAAATAATTAATACCTTAGACGTTCGCTTATGATCTGTTTCCCCTAGACGGTTATACGTACCTTGATCAATGAGATAGAAAAGCATTTCTTGGCCTTCGGGAGGAAGCCGGTGTACTTCATCCATAAAGAGAATACCTTCATTTGCTTGTTCTACTAAACCTACTTTACTTTCAGTTGCTCCGGTGAAACTCCCTTGCTTATGACCAAATAACTGAGAAAGAAGTAATTGAGGATTATGGTAATAATCAGCGCAGTTAAAGGTAATGAACGGGGCATCTGTTTTTAGCCTCTCTGAATATAAGGCAAATTGATAGATTCGTTTTGCAAAAAGAGATTTTCCCGATCCCGTGGGACCTAATAGCAGCATATGTAATCCATTAGGCGGGTAAAGAACAGCAGCTTTTGCTTGAGAAATCGATTTTTTCAAACTTCCGGTAGCTCCAATCATTAATTCAAAAGGATTAGCAGGAAGATCTTCTTCTTTTCCCCCATTAGATAGCTGCTCTAGCTTTTCTACTTCCATCTTATTCGTATCCCACTTTTGACGACAAATGGTTTCAACAACCTCTAGCGGAACGTAGCGAACGGGGAACATTTTAATTTTGATTACTTTTTGCATGCGGACAAGTTTGTTAAGTTCAAGACTTACATTAGATCTCTCTAAATCTAACTGTTCAGCAATTTCAATCGCTGAGCTTCCTTGTTTATGTAAAAGTTCCACTTCTGTAAACTCTTGAAAATTACTCAGCAGCTGATTGTATACCTTATCAATTCGTTTCATTAGAAGCACCTTCTTTATTTTCAGTTAACGATTGGAATTTTCTCTTTCAAAGAAATGATCATTCCCTGCTACTACAAGCTATTTCATCTACAAGTACCCTCATGTCATACTAATCTATGAAAACGTTTCAAACCATTATATGTAAATATATTAAGTTAGTCAAACCTGCATGTCAACCGGTTTCATTCTTAAAGTTATAGTCTGTCTGAATGTTTCATTTTCTTTAAATAACTATCAATGTGTACACTGCTTTTTTATTTAATCAGCACTGCGGTTACAGCACATTTTTGATTAAATAATAAAACGAAAGAAAACAGCAGCAGTTACCGCCATATTCTTTCGTTTTTAAAAATTATTTGTCCGTACTTAATTGTCCTTGTGGTAAAATACTGTTTTTCACAACAGCTGTTTTTGATCCTTTAATATTTAATAAGAAGCTAGGAGCAAAAGTAGAATGTTCCTCTGAATAGAAGCCTCTGTTTGTCATGTAACTTGTAATTACGACATTGTCTCCTTTCACTTGTGGAACTGCAAAATGTGAATACGTAAACGTTTTGTCATTAGGATCGAGGTCCATATGTAAAACAAGTCCTGTATCATTTAGCGGCTTGTATTTTCCTGTCAGCGTATTTGATACGTATCCTAGCATATATACGTCATCTTGGCCGATACCATCAATAGTCATTTTAGATCCGCGAGAATCTGTAAATAAGTACCATTTCCCATCTTTTTTAAATACATTTGCGCGTTCAATTTCATCTGTCACCGTGTTTGAAGTAATCAGTGGATCCATTACTTTTTTTAAGGTATAATCGTTATTTAGTTCAACAATACCTAATGCACCGTTTGCTAAAGAGGCTTTCTTTTTATTAGAGCTCTGCAGTAATTTCTCTTTTTCTGATTGGAAAAATGGATTATTTCCACCGTAGTAAGCTCGATTGTAAAGGGAATCTTCACCTTGATAACCATCTTCAGTTCCTGTGTTTGCTTCAAATACAAGGTATTTATGCCCTTTATCCTCTACATAGTGAGGATCTCTCAACGTATGATTATCTCCTGAACCATATGCGCCTTCGTCAATAAACTGCTGAATATTTTGATATTTTTTACCATCACCATCAAAAATGGATTTATGATCTTCAACACCTTCAATTTTTAACGTATCTCCACTCGGCTGGGATACATTTACTTGAGCCGTTGTTAAGGTTTGTTTTCCATAGTTTGTACCTGAAAAGTTAGTATAGAATAAGCGTATTTTTCCGTCTGATGTTAAAGTAGCAGATCCTGACCATTCTTGTGTTTGCTTTTTCAAATGAGGATCATTCGGTACGAATTTGTCACTGTCTTTGAACACTCTTCCTGCATTTTTCCAACTGTCAATCGAATCTTCACCGATTTTTTGATAAAACACATAAATAGATGTATCATCAGCATCTTTCGGATCACCTGCTAGTGCAAATACAACTTGGTAACCATTATAGTTGGCTACTGTTCCGTCAGCATTTTGCAGAGGCCAGCTGTCCCATACGTCTAAATCAATTAAATTGCCCGATTTATCGTACCCTTTTGCAGAGGCAATATTTTTGATTGTTGATTTATCAAAAGCTGGAACTTTAAACTGTTCGCTTTTTTGCTGCTGAGGAATTTTCAGCATGTTATCACGCGTAATATGGGAAACTCCATAATTATTGTTGGTATCTTTATGATTGCTTTCAGCAGCCCATGTTTGAGATCCAGCACCTACTAACAGAGCTGTAGCAAAAGATAAAGCTGTAGTTTGCTTTGCGATTTTCTTAATATTCATCTGTTTTTCTCCCTTTTGTATAATACCTTTTCTTGTGTCACTCACAAGCAATTCATTTTCTATGTATCGAGAAGTCATATCAATCTGGCGAAATAACAGAACCGGTTCCATTACCTTTCCAAGATTACTTGTATAATATTGAAAAGTCAAATAGGTAATATGGAGTGATTATCTCATTTTTCTCCTCTTATATTTTTCATTTGGTTATAAAGTCTTAAACCTTCAATTTTTTGATTAAATAGGCAAATCCATCGTCATATTTAACCTGCTATTTTTTTATAAACTCTTCTACAGCTATTAAAGTAGACCATTTTCAAAAAAATATCGTTAATGTATTTTTTGTGAAATAGTGGAATAATTTATTATATAATAGTTCCTATTGGCAATAATGAGAGACCAAAGAATCAGATAATCACTTTTTATTTTGATTCTTTTATCCTGTTAAATTTTATGTAGATTTTTGCAAGAAATCGCTATCATTTTAACGGATCAATGATATATTTTTCAGGAAATCAAAAAGAGCTCTTTATAAAGAGCTCTTTTTGATTTCCTTTATGCTGTCTTTAAATAGCTGTTCTTATCTAAACAAATCAAGTTCCGCAGTACGTTTGATAAGGCTGATTAGACGGAGCAGACGGTGTACAGTACTCCGACTGATCAGGCGATTCATATGGGCTAGAAAGCACTTTTAGAAGATCTTCCATAACGCTGTATTCTCCTTTTTGTGCTGCGTCTAGTGCTGCTTCTACCCGGTGATTTCGAGGAATGACAGCAGGATTGTTATTTTTCATAAGCTCTTCCGACTCTGCTTTAGATTGTTTTTGCCTACCTAGTCTTTTCTGCCATAACTCCTGCCACTGTGCAAATTCTTCGCTTTCAAACAGGTCACTATTTTCTAGCTTCTCGAAAGTTAATGCACGAAACGTATTTGTATAGTCAGCTTTATAGGTTTTCATTATTGTAAGAAGGTCTTGGAATAATGCTTCATCTTCTTTTTCTTCGTTAAAAAGCCCAAGTTTAGCCTGCATACCTGCCAGCCAGTTTTCCCGATAGAATTTTGGAAATTCCGTCACGGCGCTTTGCGCTATTTTAACTGCTTTTTCTATATCTTGATCCAATAGCGGTAATAAAGCCTCAGCAAACCTCGCAAGATTCCACCCTGTAATGCCTGGTTGATTTTGATAAGCGTAGCGCCCTTGTACATCAATTGAACTAAATACAGTTTCTGGATCATAGGTATCCATAAATGCACATGGTCCATAATCAATTGTTTCTCCACTAATTGTCATATTATCCGTATTCATAACGCCGTGAATAAAACCAATAAGCTGCCATTTAGCAACTAGGATAGCGTGACGCTTAATCACTTCTTGAAGCAATGATAAATATTTTTTTTCATTCTTTTCTATGTGGGGAAAGTGACGTTCTAATGCATAGTCAGCTAACGCTTGAAGGTTTTCGACCGTTCCCCATTTTGCAGCGAACTGAAATGTGCCAAAACGAAGGTGACTGGAAGCTACACGCGTCAAAATCGCGCCCGGCAGTTCTTTTTCACGAACAATGGATTCGCCTGTTGTTACGACTGCTAGGCTCCGAGTAGTTGGAACACCAAGAGCATGCATGGCTTCACTAATAATATACTCACGCAGCATAGGTCCTAGAGCTGCCCGGCCGTCTCCTCCTCGGGAATACGGAGTTCGGCCTGAGCCTTTAAGCTGAAGGTCTACTTTCTCACCCGAAGGCGTAACTTGCTCCCCTATCAGCATAGCCCGTCCGTCTCCTAGCATGTTAAAGTGGCCAAATTGATGCCCCCCATAAGCTTGTGCAAGTGGGAAGGCACCTTTTGGGACACTGTTTCCAGCCAAAATGCTAACTCCTTCTTGGCTTTGCAGCTGTTCTTTTTGTAACCCTAGAGATGCGGCTAAAGAGTCGTTAAATTTAACTATTTTAGGTGAACTCACTGGATTAGGATCGAGAGGCGTAAAAAAGATGTTTGGTAACTCCGCATAGCTATTACGTAAATTCCATCCTGTTTCTTTTTGATTAGTCATCGTATCTCCTTTTCTTTTTGTGTCTTAAAACATAATTCTTTCTTTACTGATCGTTGTTTTATAAGCGCAGTAGCCTTGCTCTATCCTACTTTCTTCTGGGCATCTTAGAGTAGGACAGTTTCTCTTTCATTCATTATCTCTTTTACTATTATATCGTATTTGCTCGTACTTTTAATCTAAAGTGCCTTATCCATTTAAATACCTCCACTTTGTTGACGAGCTATTAAATGCTCAAAAAAGAAGAAGTATTAATATACTTCTTCCTCTGTATTTTACCCCCAAATATCTTTTAAATTCCAATACGTTAACTCTTTTACGATTACGTTTCCTCCTTCAGTAAATAACTCAATTCCTAGCCTGCTTTCTTTTGGATAAATACGGCTCGTCATGGTCGCTTGTCCTTCGTTTGCAAATACTTCAATGGAAGAACGGTCCACAAATATTCGTAAAGCTAGTGTCTCACCTGCTTGTAACGCTACTTTCCTCACTCCATCTTCTTTTCCCGAGTGAGTACAGTCAAGCAATAGCTTTTGCTCATTAAGGTTGTAACACATAAACGTTTCTTCGTTGTTTATTCCACGAATTTTTATTCCTACCGATGAAGCTTGGCAGTCCGCTAAATCAAATACAGCTTGTATCTCTAGCAAGTCTTCATTTACTTCTACTACATAGCTGTTAGAAACAGCTTTATTGGTTAGCATATTATACTGAGTTTTCCGAAGTGATGTAAGCTCTTGGACGGGGTTCATTAACACTTTATCCCCTCTTAAAGTTAGTTCTCTCGGAAGCGTTAGCGCACCGCACCATCCATCCTCTTTCGTTGGCATATTAGCTTCCCACATGTCCATCCAGCCAATTGCAATTCGCCGCCCTTTATCATCTAAAAGTGTTTGAACAGCATAAAAATCGTGGCCGTAATCTAATTCAGTAAATGACCCATGATGAAATGTATTGGTTTCATAATTATATTCTCCAACCAAATATCCCGTTTGGAAAAGGTTGTGATAGGAATCACCTTTTGCTTCTATCCCTTGAGGAGAAATCATTAACACATGCTTTCCGTCTAACTCAAAGAAGTCTGGACACTCCCACATGTATCCTAGATCTCCATCGCTTTTAGCAAGGACACCAACATATTCCCATGTTCGTAAATTTGAAGATCGGTATAAGATAACACGTCCCTCTTTTTTCTTTGTTGAGTTTCCTAGAATCATGTACCAGAAATCTTCGTGCTTCCATACTTTGGGATCTCGAAAATGATGAGAGCTATCTGCTGGCGGCTCAGCAATAACTGGATTGACCTCTGCTTTTTCAAAAGTAATGCCGTCTTTACTAACAGCTATATTTTGGTTTTGAAAAAAAGTATCCAGCTCTTTGTCTATATAATTATGTCCTGTATAAATTAACGTAAGCTCTCCTTCGTTATCCACGGCACTTCCAGAAAAACATCCGTCTTTATCAAATGTATCTCCAGGAGCTAAAGCAATCGGCAAGTGCTGCCAATGGACAAGATCTTTGCTTTTGACATGTCCCCAATGCATCGGCCCCCAATTCTCGTCATAAGGATGATGTTGATAAAAAACATGATATTCTCCTTTATACTGAACCAGCCCATTCGGATCATTAATCCAGTTCGCTGGCGCCATAATATGATACCCTAACCGATATTGATAATTCACCTTTTTCTCTGCTTCATTTAATGAATGTTGAGCTTGCTCGATTTTATTTACCGTTAACATCATCATATCCCCCTATATAATCTGCGTGTTTTCTTGTACATCTTTTCTTATAAATCTATGTTTTTTAGAGTTTAGTAATGTAAACATCGAAATAACGTTAAATACCAAAACCATGCCTCCCATAATTAAATAGGTACGGGAAAAACCTACGCTATCATATAATCCTCCTGCTATAGGTGAAAGAACTGAAGCACCTATTTGTGAAGCGAATTGGAATCCAACCAAATAAAGGATAGAAGATAGGCGCGTGTCAAAGTTAGCTGCCAAATATTTAAAGATGGCAATGAGCATAATAGGAAGTTCTAATGCATGAATAAGTTTCATCGACGATATTCCGATTGGACCAACAACAAGCCCTGACCCAATAATACGAAATCCCATTAGAAACCCTGCTAAAATTAAACTATTTTTTGCACCGATCTTATTTACAATAAACGGTGCTGCGAACATCATTCCAGCTTCTAAAAATACTTGAAACGAATTTAAGTAGCCAAATACTTGGTTACCTATCGATTCAGTAGGAAACAAAGATGCATAATAGATAGGAAATTGCTGATCGTATACCCCATATACGCATGTAACACCAACAACATAAATCATAAAAAACCAAAATTCCTTCAATAAGAATAAACTGCCTACATCTCTCAGCGTGACGGATTCAGCTTTTTCCATTTCGTAGCTGCTCATTTCTACTTTTACAGAAAAAATAATAGCCACTAGGATAACCGCTGAAACAGATGCCACCCAAAAATTAATGTGAGGATTAATATTAAATAATTGTCCTGCAAAGAATGTAGCTGCAGCCCAGCCTAATGACCCCCACATTCTAGATTTTCCGTACTCAAATTTATATTTTCGGCTGACTTTCTCTATGTAGGTTTCAATCGCTCCGATGCCCGCCAAAAACGCCACTCCTAAATATAGTCCTCCAATAATAGCTCCTATCAACACATTGTATTGAAGTAAAGGTCCATAAACAAAAATATAAAATGGTCCTACAAACACTAAAAGACAGCTAATAAAAAATAAAATGTGTTTCTTTAAACCTATCCTGTCAGATATATATCCGTACAAAGGCTGCATACACAAAGCAAAGATAGCGTTTACAGAAAAGATTAAGCCTGTTGCTGATCCGTTCAACTTAATCTCTTGCCCTAACCAGATAGAAAATAAAGAGTAGCTCGACGACCACGTAAAAAAGAAGAAGAAAAAATATGCACTCAGCTTCCAATATAAACTTTTTGAACTTTTCATTTTAGTTACCCCTTTAGCTTAAGATATAAAATCTTTTATCTAACAAAATGAAAGCACTTTCAAATTTGATTTTATGTCAACCGGTTTCATATGTCAACCGGTTTCACATTTTATATTAAAAAAAGATTGTATTAGGCGGAAAAGTGGGCTTTGTGGTATGTTTAAATTGTTTAATAAACCGTTTACAATCCTTATATAGATTTTTATCGCTCAAAACAAAACGAACAACTAGAAAACTATTTGCTTGATTGCAATTTATTTTAAGCCTTTTACATGTCTGATATATACTATAAAAAGCAATGTTTTGGAGAAATTAGGAGGAAACTAGATGAAAGCCAAGATTAGTGATGTAGCAAAAATTGCAGGTGTTTCACCGACTACCGTTTCTCGTGTATTAAATAACCGTGGTTACATAAGCAAGGAAACACGAGAAAATGTTTATAAAGCAATGAAAGAAATTAATTATTTCCCAAATGATATTGCACGTTCATTATTTAATAAGCGAACAAATTTAATCGGTATGATTGTCCCTCAAACGAGCAACCCTTTTTTCGGAGAGTTAGCCTTTCACATTGAAAGTATATGTGCTTCCCTTAACTACAAAGTACTTCTTTGTAACAGTCTTAATCGAATTGATAAAGAAAAAAAATATGTAGAGATGCTCATCAGAAATCAGGTAGATGGTGTTATTGCCGTTACTTATAACAGAGGTATTTTTGATTCAGAAAGTCAAAGTCTTCCTGTGGTAGCAGTGGATCATTATTTATCAACAGATATTCCTACCGTATCTTCTGATAACTATGCTGGAGGAAAACAAGCCACGGAATTGCTCATTTCAAAAGGTTGTAAGCATATTGTTCATATTAACGGCCCCCTTAAACTTGAAACTCCAGCTAACTTAAGAAGGAAAGCTTATGAAAACGTGATGAAAAAGGACGGAAAACAGCCTATCACGTATGAAATTTCAAATACCTTTGACCGCAACATTCAGCGAGAAACTATTTCTAAGGTTTTTGAAGAACATCCGGAAGTAGATGGTATTTTTGCAAGTGATGACTTACTTGCAGCTTTAGTAGTTGCGGAAGCACAAAAAAGAGGAAAAAATATCCCAAGAGATTTAAAAATCGTGGGCTATGACGGAACGGAGACCAGTCAGACTTTGTTACCTGGTCTAACTACAGTTCAACAACCCATCGAATCGATTGCTCAAACAGCCATTGATATTTTACTAAAAGAAATTGAAGGAGAATTCAGCAATATACCTCGTGAAATCTGCCTTCCCGTTAAGCTTCTAGAAGGACAAACAACGTAAAAATACGTTTTTTATAAAATAAATATCAGTTTGTTGTATATTCTTCTTCTTTTATTCACACCTTAACGTTACAGAAAGGAGTTGAATACAATGGCAAACAACAAAAGCAGCAATAATAATGAATTATTAGTATACGGAGCTGAACAAGCAATCGATCAAATGAAATATGAAATCGCTAGCGAGTTCGGAGTAAATTTAGGAGCTGACACTACTGCACGTGCAAACGGATCAGTAGGCGGCGAAATCACAAAACGTCTTGTACAATTAGCTGAGCAACAACTTGGCGGCGGACGTTTCTAAGACAATTTCATACACACCATGACTTAAGGAAGAATGGATATCCATTCTTCCTTTTCATATATTTACTTTCCACCTTTATATAAAAATTATTATTCTTCCTCCTCTTTACTGACTGATTTTGTTTTTCCTTTCTTTAGTACAGCGCTGATTCCTAAACAACAGACAGCTGCTATCCATCCGGAGATGAGAAAATAAACGGAAGTATTTGCAAAGAGTGTGCCTATTAAAATAAACAGCCCTCCGAGAATAATAAAAAAGACGTGACCCTCACTATTTCTTTTCACCTTCATCACCTCTCCCTACCTATATAAACGAATGTTCAGATACAAAAGAAACTTCTTGATAAACAAGAAGTTTTCTTCGTGTGTTCTTTTTTAATAAAAAGTAAAGGTGTTTTCTTTTTATTTATTCAACGAAACCCCTCAATATTCTTCTCAACTGCATGCTATTCAATAATTTCTGCGGTTTTATACTCTTTCATAAATACATCAATAACATCTCCTGCTTCTTCGTTCTCCTCCTCCATTTGAACGAGTATTTCGTTTTGTGCATTTACCGAAAGGATTCTGACATCCAACATTCGGTTTATATCCAGTTGCAGTTCCAAATCTCGGGCAACTTCATCAGCTTTTAGTGAATCTTTAATAATATATCTGTGGCTTCTCATAACAATCACTCCCTTTACGTTATATGAACGAATATAGTTTATCCAAACTATCAGCGTACAATGACATTTTTCTTGTATCTTTCATTTAAACAAAACAAAAAAACGGCTTCTCTCAGCCGTTTTTTTGTTTTGCTTTTTACTTATGAAAATGCATAGTTATTTCTTTATTTGACCGTTCTCTGTATCAGGTATCATACGCTTATTTATTCCGAATGCGTAGAAACTAACGACAACAAGAGCAAGGAAAATAATTCCTACGATAAGTGAAATACGCGTTTCATCATTAAACCACATGCCTACAAGCACCATTAGTAGAAAGGCAATAGTTACATAATTCGTTACAGGTGCAAAAGGCATTTTGAAAGGATGACTATCCATTTCAGCACCTTTAGCTTTACGGAAACGAATTTGACTGATAAGAATGATGAACCAAGGAATCATTCCCGGAAGCACGCTCGCACTGTATACATAAACAAATACATTAGGTGGAGCGATGTAGTTTAAAACAACACCAATTACCAATCCAATCATAACAGCGAGTGTGCTATAAATTGGAACGCCGTTACGAGAAATTTTTGTGAAGAATTTAGGTGCTTGACCGTTTACGCCAAGTGTATAAAGCATGCGTCCTGCGCTAAAAATTCCACTGTTACAGCCTGACATCGCTGCTGTAATAACAACAAAGTTAATGATACCTGCAGCTGCCGTAACACCAACTTTAGCAAATGTAGATACAAATGGACTTCCTAAAGAATCTAATTCATTCCACGGATATACCGTCACGATAACGAAAATAGCTCCAATATAAAAAATTAAAATGCGCCAGATGATGCTTTGGATTGCGTTTCTTAACGTTTTTTTAGGTTCCTTTGCTTCACCAGCTGTAATACCAATTAGCTCGACTCCTTGATAAGCTGCAATAACAAGAGATAGTGCAAAGAAAAAACCTGACCATCCGCCTGCAAAGAAGCCGCCATGTGCCCAAAGGTTTGATAATCCAATGGCGTCTCCCCCGTTTCCAAATCCGAAGAAAATCAACCCGAGCCCTGCAATAATCATCAAAATAATCGTTACAATCTTAATCATCGCAAACCAAAATTCAAACTCTCCAAATGATTTTACTGAAACTAAGTTTGCTGTGCCTAAAATCAACATGGCGATAATACCTGGTACCCATGCAGGTAGATGTGGGAACCAGTAATGCATATATGCTCCTACCGCTATAATTTCAGACATCCCTACGATTACAAATTGAAACCAGTTGCTCCACGCAGCCATATAACCTGCTAATGGATGAATATATTTGTGGCCAAATGTAGCGAATGAACCTGTGCTTGGTTCCATGTACAGCATCTCGCCCATGGCACGCATAATAAAGAAAATAAACATTCCGCAGATTGCGTAAGCAAGCAATACCGATGGACCTGTCCATTGGATGGTGCTTGCTGATCCCATAAATAATCCAACGCCAATTGTTCCGCCTAGCGCGATCATTTGAATGTGACGGGATTCTAAGCCTCTTTTTAGCTCTTTGTCTGCCATTCCATTTCCTCCTCCTAAACTTGTGATAGCTCTGTTAGGAAAGATACTTTTTGTGTCTGATGGAACAGCTATCGCTTTTAAAACCTTCCATTTTTATCTAGTACCTTTACAACTAAACTATTTTTTCTATTTTTAGCTATTCGACTGTATAATTACTTATTTTATAATAATAAATTTCCCTCAGGAATACAATTGTTTTTTTCAGAAAAACACTTAACAAAACCTTTCACCTTTATTAAATCAATCATCTCAGTGAAATATTTTTTATTTCAGTATAATTTAAATTTTATGAATATTAAAAATAAATATAGGCGTAGGATGCTGGAACACTCTATTTCTTAAGGATAACGAAATGAAACCGCTACTTGATCGAACAAATTCCTTTCTTCTCCCTTTACGTTTTCACTTTCTCTACTTAGGGAAAGTATCAATAGAAAATAGAGATGAGGAGGGATTTTTCATGTGGCAAGCTGCGATGTGGGGCGGAATCTCAGGATCAGCTGTCCTTCTTGGTGCTTGGGCAGCAGTTTTTTTGCCTATCGGCAAAAAGATAATTGGTTATATTATGGCTTTTGGGACGGGTGTATTAATTGGAGCATCTACCTATGAGCTGCTTGGAGACTCGGTTCATAACGGCGGGTTAAAAGCTACTTCTCTTGGGTTCCTTGCAGGTGCTATTGTTTTTACTTTTTTAGACTATCTAATTTCACGTCAAGGAGCGAGTAAAAGAAAGAGATCTACCAAACAAATGGCTGCGAGTAGTTCTGGAATTGCTATATTTATAGGAACCGTAATGGATGCAATCCCGGAGTCTATTATGATTGGGGCTAGCTTAATCGAAAATGCAACCGTTAGCTGGCTTCTTGTTATCGCTATTTTTATAAGTAATATTCCCGAAGGATTGTCCAGTACGACCGGTCTAGTAAAAAGCGGATTCTCTAAAAAGAAAATTTTTTTACTATGGGCAGCGGTTTTGTTCATTTCAGCTTTTAGTTCATGGACAGGCTTTGTTTTTTTAGACCATGCATCTGAGACACTTATGGCTGCTATTGCTGCTTTTGCCGGCGGCGGTATTATTGCTATGGTAGGTTCTACAATGATGCCAGAGGCCTATGAAGAAGGAGGTTCTATTACAGGATTGATTGCTGCACTTGGATTACTTGCTTCACTGATACTGGATCATTTTTCTTAATCGTCTTCATACTACTTATATCGTTTCCAAGTAGAAAACAGAAAGCCTTCTACTTGGAGACATTTATTCCAATCACATTATTATGAATATGGCTTCTTAATAAGTAAAATCATAGTTTTCTTTTATTTCTTGAGTAAAAGCTTTCCAATCCGTAGCTTCAAATTCTGCATTGCGTGCTTTTAACTCTTTTTCCATTCCTTGAATCTCTTGAACAGCTTCTATAGTTCTTTCACTTCCTGGCCCTACTCTCCAAATTAATTCTTTGTATTCTTGTATTTTCTGTCGCAGCGAAGCGTTATCCATTTCTACATATTTTGACATGTTTCTAAGCTCCTTTTTCTTATTTCTATTAACCATATCATATTTCATATAAATTTTTTTAAGATTAACTTTAACTTACTAAATACTGCTATAGAGGACTTTGCGGTCTGCTAGTTTTTTAGAAAAATCTAATTTTTAGAAAAAATATAAAATAACCAGTTTAATCCTTTTTTGGCCGGGAAGACAGACTATGAATTCAAATTTATTAGGAGGGATGCAAGATGGCAACTAATAAAAAGAATGACAAAATGAGTCGTGAGGAAGCAGGAAGAAAAGGTGGAAAAGCTACTTCTAAAAATCATGACAAAGAGTTTTACCAAGAAATTGGTGAAAAAGGCGGAGAAGCTACTTCCAAAAATCAAGGTAAAGAATTTTACGAGGAAATTGGAAAAAAAGGCGGCAGATCCAGCAACAGCCAGCGTAATAATTAACTAATATTTGAAGTATATAAAAAACTCGAGGAAGAAAAGTTCCTTATAGTAATAGTACAAGCTACAGGAACTTTTCTTCTTCTAACTAATCTTTTCCATCTCCTTATGGTAGTGGGCTAACGATTCATCTTTGACGGATGAGAATAGCTCTGAATCAATAAAAGGAATCAATTTCTCTCCTATCTCCCAAGCATTACATTCGATTTGATACAAAAGCCATATATCTTCTGTTTGATCAAACTTTGCACTCAAAGATAAAAGGTCTTCATCTAGCGCATGACCTAATTCATGAGCTAAAATAATCCATTGATAAGATTCTAAACACTCATTTGAACCAAACAAGTGCCGACACTGTATTTTAATATCTTTGTCATATAAAAAAATAGAATGCGTGCTAGGGACATACTTTCCGCCTACACACCGCGTTCCAGGAAACTCATCTTCAATAACTAGCTTTATTGTTGGATCTACTCCATGAACAAGATCATGTAAATTCATAAAATCCCCCACTTCTTTTCTCCAAACTTTAACTTTTTTCCAAAAATACATGTACAGATTTACCATTATGCATACGTTTATCTAAAATAACGTATGTATGGTTTTTTTTCAATATGTACACAGCTATATATAAAAAAAGCAAGCATAGCTGCTTGCTTTTTTATATATGAAAGCGGTGCTTCAACTTTTAAATTGCCCACTTATCCTTACAGTTTTATATGTAAAATTTTATTAACGATAACGACTTGAATATTCGAGAATGCTGCGCAGCATTTGACGTGTACTCTGTGATTCATTTGTACGTTCTTTATATTCAAGAGGACGACTAGGCGTTGACTTATTTTCTTTTTTATACTGAGAATTTTTGTGTTCTGACACGTTTTTTCACTTCCCTATCTCTATTTTATCCAGAGCAGCTCAAAGCTGCTCTTTTGTCTGTCACTCTTTTATTTGTTATGACGGCTTACTTTTGCTTTTTGAAGCTCATCTGTATGAATATCGTTTGATAAAATACTTTTATTCACATTATCGACAGCTGCTGCACTGCTGCTGACTCCTTGGCTTGTGCTTTTATTTTGTTTACTCATTCCATCCACCTCCATGTGTAACGTCTATATTTTATGGAGTTATAAAAAGAAAATAAGAGGTAGTATTAGGAAAATGACCTTCTTTTCTTTTTGCTTGCATCCCTCACATTGAATAAAAAATAAAATCTCCATGTTTAACAGAATGCACCAGAAATAAATGTTCATACTAAGAGTAGAAATTCTGCATATTTATTTTGAAAATATAGGAGGAAATAAGTGTGAGTACAAATAGAAACACACTATCCATTTTTGCTTTAGGCGGCATTAATGAAATAGGAAAAAATATGTATGCCGTTCAATATGATGATGACATCATTGTAATTGACTGCGGCTCTAAATTTCCTGACGAAAGTTTATTAGGAATTGATTTGATCATACCTGATATTACATACTTACAAGAGAATCGAGAAAAAGTTCGAGCACTGGTTGTTACGCATGGTCATGAAGATCATATTGGAGGTATTCCTTATCTTTTAAAACAGTTGAATCTTCCAATTTATGCAACAAGCCTTACCCTTGGATTAATTGATATTAAACTTCAAGAGCATCAATTATCTGCTGAGACGGAGCTTATTGAAATCAACGAAGAGTCAGAAATTACATTAGGCAATATTCCACTTTCTTTTTTTAAAACGAATCACAGCATTCCAGATTGTCTGGGCATTGTCTTTCATACGCCTGAAGGAGCTGTTGTGCATACCGGGGATTTTAAGTTTGATTTAACTCCCGTTAACGACCAATATCCAGATCTTCATAAAATGGCGAAAATCGGCAGTGAAGGTGTACTGGCTTTAATATCCGAAAGCACAAATGCTGAACGCCCTGGATTTACGCCTTCAGAAAAGCTAGTTGGCAAACATGTAGAAGAAGCTTTTCGTAAAGCAACAAGAAAAGTGATTATTTCTACTTTCGCCTCGAATGTTAACCGCGTACAGCAAATTGTAGATGCAGCGATTAAAACGAACAGAAAACTTGCGCTGCTAGGAAGAAGCATGGTTAACGTTGTATCAGTTGCGCTAGAGAAAGGGTATTTAACCATTCCTGAAGGAATGCTGATTGAACCTTATGAAGTACATTCACTTGCGCCTGAACAAGTCGCTATTCTCTGCACTGGAAGCCAAGGCGAGCCGATGGCCGCTTTATCTAGATTAGCCAGCGGAAATCACCGCCAAGTAGAGATTCTTCCTGAAGACACGGTCATTTTATCAGCAGGGCCTATTCCTGGCAATGAACGTAATATCTCTCGTATTGTCGACAGCCTTTTCACACTCGGGGCTCATGTGATTTACGGTTCTGGAAGCGCAACAGGCATGCACGTATCAGGACATGGCTATCAAGAAGAGCTAAAATTAATGGCTACATTGATGAAGCCAAAATATTTCATCCCGATTCACGGTGAGTTTCGAATGCTTCATCACCACAGCTTATTAGCAGAATCCGTCGGGGTGGAAAAAGAGAACATTTTTATTATAAATAACGGTGATGTTGTTGACATCAAGGGCGGAGCAGCTGTTCAAACAAGAAAGATCCCTGCAGGTAATGTATATGTAGATGGGTTTGGCATTGGAGATGTTGGCAATGCGATTTTACGTGACCGCAAACAGCTTTCAGAAGATGGTATGCTGGTTATTGTTATTACTCTAAATAAAGCGGAAGGGAAAATTGTGTCTGGTCCAGATACCATTTCGCGAGGCTTTGTTTATACCAGAGATTCAGAGCAGTTATTAAAAGATGTTAACCGACAAGTGACTAAAATTGTAAATCAATTACAAAAAGCGCACGTTCACCAATGGAACATTATGAAAAAAGAAATCAAGACAACGCTTGGCCAATTTTTATATAACCAAACCAAAAGAAGACCTATGATCCTTCCTGTCATTATTGAAGTTTGATTACTCCACTAAAAAACTGCCTTAGTCCCCACTAAGGCAGTTTTACTTTATAAATCCGAAGCTTAACCCAAAGTGAGAAGTTGCCCTCTATAGTTTATGAATAGTCACTCCCTTTATATGTATGGTTAAAAGTGTTAGGTGTATTTCTTCTTTTTTATCCCATTCTATAAGAGAGATATTTCACCGCAAATATCTTGTGAAAGTATCCTATCCTTGAGGTGATTATGATGAATGATAAAAATCAAGTAGATCAGCATTCAGAACTATTCCGCCACAACTGGACGAGACCGAAGCGTTCAAAGTCCCAAGTAAATGGACATACAGAGATGTCTCAAACGAACATCATCTTGCGAAGTAATGCAAAAGCTCATCGTTGGTAAGGATGATACACTTCAACAAAAAAAGACGCGAACGCGTCTTTTTTTGTTATTGGCCGTCTGCTCCACTTTGAGTTATCTTGCGAATATGACCATCTTCATAATTATTTTCTCGTAGCGCTTTTGCTTTGTCATCTACTACTTGTTTTTGATCTACTTGTGAAGAAGGAGTCTGCTTGTTTTTTGGCATGTTCATAACCACCTTTTATTTTTGTAATTGTACAACGTGCATAGTGTACCTCATAAAGATTAAATATATGTTAGCTAGCGGCTTCTTCTTCTTTCCACTTATGGCGCAGTTTTAAAATAACAAGGCTTATGACAATTAGAAAGCCTAAGCTTGCAAAGAAACCTGGTCTGCTTGCTGATTCTAACAGCGTGCCGCTTACTGCTAGTAAGATTAACAAGATACCAATAGCTTGTTTTACTTTATCCCACACGGTTTGTTCCATTAAACGATGAAAAGAAATTAAAATAAAGAACCAGTTATAAATCAGCATCAGCCCCGCTGCTGTTGTGATGTACTCATAAATTTTCCCGGGCAATAGCAAGGACAAAACAATAGAAATAACTAATCCCGATGTTGTCAAAAGCAAGGCCGGTAAAGGAAACTGCACCTTTTTCTTTTCTTGCTTTGAAAACAATGCAGGAGCATCTCCATCTTCTGAAAGAGTGACAATCATTGTTGTTACGGAAAAAAAAGACGCTGACATTGTTGAGAAACCCGCAATAATCATTGCTCCATTAAAAACATGAGGGAAAAATGGAAGGTGATATGTTTCTAAAGCCGTTATGAATGGACTTTGATTTCCATAAAAATCATGAAATGGCACAATTAAAATAGCTAAACTCAGTGAAACAATATAAATAATTCCGAGGAGAATAAGCATACTTCTTCCCGCTTTCGGTGCGTCTTCTTGTTTTTCTAAACGAACCGTCATGATTCCCATGACTTCGATGCCGCCGAAAGCATAAAAGGCATAAAGC